>JAXGYO010000020.1:0-12588 GCA_040772225.1 Anaerolineae bacterium | reverse complement strand
CTTCGACTATCTTGATCGGCCGCCCATCCCCGGCACTTCGCTGGCGCGCATCGAGCTGCGGGTGCCCGACGGCCCCTTCGAGTTCCACGGCATCCGCCTGACGCCCCTGCCGGCCGCCCATGGCCGCGCCGACATGATCGGCTGGAAAATCGAACACGGCGGACGCACCTTGGCCGCCATTCCCGACTGCAAGCACCTGCCGCCGGAAACGGTTGCCCTCTGCCACGGCGCGGATCTGGCCGTGATCGACGCCTTGCGTATCCGGCCCCACCCCACCCATATGAATTTCGAGGAAGCGGGGGCCGCACTCCAGCAGATCGGAGCCCGCCGTTCCCTGGTGATTCATTTGTGCCACGAAGTTTCGCATGCCCAGGCCGCCGACCTCCTGCCGACCGGCATGGAACCGGCCTATGATGGCCTTCAAATCGAGTTTTGAAGCGGACTTGATGCCCCGGGGCGGTTGCGGTAGACTGAAGAATCATGAAAACACACATTCTTTCCGCCCTTTTCCTGGTCTTCCTGCTGGCCCTGCCGGTCCCGGCGCAGGAGGCACCGGCCGAGACTGCCGCCCTCGAGGAGACTCCCGCACCCCGCATTATCGCCCCGGAGCCGATCTTCGACTTCGGCGAGCGCGAAAGCACCGAGGTCGTAGAGCATAACTACGTCATCCGCAACGAGGGGGAGGTTTCGCTCGAAATCACCAGCGTGCGCGCCTCGTGCGGTTGTACCGCCGTGAAGCCTTCGCAGAACGTCATCGCGCCCGGCGCGGAGGGGACCATCCAGGCCCGGTTCGATCTGCGCGGCCGGAACGGCATGCAAATCAAGACCATCACGGTCAACAGTAACGATCCCAAGACCCCGGTGCTGAACCTGCAGCTAAAGGGAACCATCGTCAATGCCCTGCGCGCCCAGCCCTCCACCCTCTTTTTCGGACGCATCGAACCCGGCGCGGAACGCCGCCGTACCGTCGAGATCATTTCCGGCAAGGGCCCCATCCAGATCGTGGAGTACCGCACGACCAATCCCGGACTGGTGGTGACGCCGATTGCCGCCGAGCCCGGTGCGGACGGCACTGTGCACCGGTTTGAGGTGGCGCTGGATCCCGCCCTCCCCGAAGGCAACATCAGCGGCTCGCTGATCATCAAGACCAGCCTGGCGAATCCGCCGGAGATCAGCATACCCGTGGCAGCCTTTGTGGTCGCCGCTCCGGCCCCGGCCCCCGCCGAGGAACCGACCCCGGCCCAGGCTCAATGAATCCCGGCGGTCTGGCTGTCCGGCGCGGAGAGATCTACCGGCTGCTTGGCGATATCTCCGTCCTGCTGGCGCTGGCCATCGTCCTGGGGATCTTCGCCAACCTGACCCGCCCTTCCTCCGCGCGCCTGCCCTGGGTCGGCGACTGGAAACACCATATTGAGCACCGCGCCTTTCGCGCCGGCGTTCCGGTCGTATTCCTGCCGGGTGTGCGCGTGCGGCTTCAGGATTCCGCCACGGTCGTTCTGGACGCGCGCGAGCCCGAGAACTATGAGGCGGGACACCTGCCGGGCGCCCTCAGTCTGCCGGTGGGCCAGGCCGAGGAACGCCTGGGAGACTATGCCGCCCTCCTGACTCCGCAGACCCCCCTCCTGCTGTATTGCGACGGTGCGAACTGCGCCGATGCGCTGGAACTGGCCTTGAAGCTCCGCGAATACGGATTTGAAGATGTGACGCTTTATCCCGGCGGCTATGCGGAATGGACGGAGTACGGCGGCCGGGTGGCGCGGGGGGGGGAACCATGAACCGGATTCGGCCCGTATTCCTCTGGCTGGCCCGGTTGGCGGTGGCCGGACTGTTTTTGACCGCCTGCGTGGCCAAGATCCGCGATCCGGAATCCTTCGCGCTGGCCGTGTATCGTTACCGCATCCTGCCGGGCAGCCTCGTCAACATCCTGGCCATTCTGCTGCCGTGGATCGAGCTGGTCTCGGGGGCGGCGGTGCTGGCGGCCCGGCCGCGCTGGCGCGCGGCAGGCGCCCTGATCATCATGGGCATGCTGGCGGTGTTCACGGCCGCCATATCCCTGAACCTGGCGCGCGGAATCGAGGCCTCGTGCGGCTGCTTTTCCACGCGCGCCGACGCGGCGGTGTCCGATGGCTGGAACCTGGTCCGCAACGTCGCGCTGATCTGGCTGGCGGCGGCCGTGTTCCTCGACGGCCTCCGTCTGCGCCCTAGTCCCCCGGACCCGCAGGCCCCGTGAGCATCCGGCTCCAATCCATTTTCGAGGTCTATGCCATCGGGGCCGGGCCTTCGAGCACCCACAGCATCGGGCCCCAGCGCGCCGCGCGCCTGTTTTTGGAATCGCTGTCCGCCCCCCCGGCGCGCATCCGGGTCACGCTGTACGGCAGCCTGGCGGCCACGGGACGCGGACACTGGACAGATCGGACGCTCGTGCGCACCTTCGACCCCGTTCGGGCTGAAATCGTCTTCGATCCGGACCGCACCGACCTGCCGCACCCCAACACGATGAAATTCGAGTCGTTTGACGCCGCCGGCGCGGTCTTGAAGGAATGGACGGTTTGCAGCGTGGGCGGCGGCAACCTGCGCGAACCCGATGGCACCCCCGTGGCCCGCACCGCACCCGTGGATTATCCCGTGGGCAACATCGATGAAGCCATGGATTATTGCCGCGCGCATCACCTCACCTTCTGGCAGCTGGTGGCGCAAACCGAACCCGATGTGTGGCCGCGCCTCGAACGGATCTGGACCGCCATGCGCGACACGGTCAAGCGGGGGCTCACCAGCAAACAGATCATCCTGCCGGGTACCCTGGAACTGGCCCGGCGGGCCGGCACGACCTGGCACCGGGCGCAACATCTCAAGGGCACCCCGCGCGAGATGGGCCTGCTGGCCGCCTTCGCGCTGGCGGTGGCCGAGGAGAACGCCGCGGGCATGCAGGTGGTCACAGCCCCGTCGTGCGGGGCCGCCGGCGTGCTTCCCGCCGTACTGTATTTCTTCAAGACCATCCGGCGCATGCCGACGCAACGAATCCTCGAAGCCTTGGCGACCGCCGGCCTGTTTGGCGCCTCCATCCGCGCCAACGCCACCGTCTCGGGCGCGGAGGCGGGCTGCCAGGCCGAGATCGGCTCGGCCTGTTCGATGGCGGCGGCGGCGGTTGCGCAGCTCATGAGTGCTTCGCTCCAGCAGATCGAATACGCCGCCGAAATGGCCATGGAACACAACCTGGGCCTCACCTGCGATCCCATCGAAGGCTATGTGCAGATTCCGTGCATTGAGCGCAACATGAACGCGGCGCTCCGGGCCATCGAATGCGCGGCGTTCACCCTGCTGACCGACGGCCGCCATCTGGTCAGCTTCGACGACGTTATCGAAGTGATGAATCGCACTGGTCGCGACTTGCAGGCCGCCTACCGCGAAACGGCCGGCGGCGGCCTCGCCCGCCTCTGGCGACGCGACATCGAACGCCGCCTGCAGCCGCCGCCATGAGCACGCTGACCAACGATTTTTCCTGGTCGCACGCGCGGCACGAGATGTTCCAGGCCTGCCTGAAACGCTATTACTTTGCCTATTACGGGGCGTGGGGCGGCTGGAAGGAAACCGCCCCGGCGGTGACGCGCGACCTGTACCGCCTGAAACGCCTTCTCACCCGCCAGCAGTGGGCCGGACACCATGTTCATCAGGCGCTCCAGCACCTCCTGAACCGGGCGCGGAAAGATTCCGCTGCCGACTTGGCCACCACTGTAGCAGCCCGCCAGATCGAACAGATGCGTCAGGAATTCCGGCAATCGCGCTCCGGCGCCTACCAGGCGGATCCGGTCCACCTCGTGGGTCTTTTCGAGCATGAATACGGACTGGAACTCCCCGCCGAAGAATGGCAGGCCGCCGTCGAACGGGTTGGTCGGGCTATTCGGTCTTTTCTGGCCTCCCCCATCTGGCAGGAATTGCGCACGCTGCCCGGCGACGCCTTTCTGGCCGTGGAACGCCGGACCCATTTTCTGCTCGATGGCCTCAAGGTCTTCGCGGTGCCCGATCTGGTGGTCCGGCGCGCCGGCCGGGTTGTCCTGTACGACTGGAAGACCGGCGAGGCCGATTCGGCCCGCCACCGTGTACAGCTCGGCGTCTATGCGCTTTTGGCGCTGGACCGATGGACTTCCGCGCCTGAAGAGATCGAGGCGGTGGTGTTCAATCCCGTCCATGACTGGTGCGAAACCTTGGTCTTTTCCGCCGACGACATGGAGACGCTGCGGGACTTCATCCGCGACTCCGCCGACGAAATGCTCTTCCCTCTTGAAAATCCCGAGACGAACGACGGCGGCGACGGCCGCAATTTCGACTGCGCGGCCAGCGACGCGCCCTGCAAGACCTGCTCCTTCCTGCGCGTCTGCCCCCGCTGGCAGGCGTAGCGATCAAGGCGCGGCCGATGCCGGCACCGCTTCTTTCGCCAGCCGACGTTCCAACAACCGGATGTTCAACCGGCTGACGTCCCGGCCAACACCGTCTGCCAGGTTTTTCCGGAAGACTTCGAGCGCTTCGCGGTCGCGTTTCATCCGCACCAGTTGGATGC
The DNA here is from genome assembly GCA_040772225.1 of Anaerolineae bacterium. GTDB lineage: Bacteria > Chloroflexota > Anaerolineae > UBA1429 > UBA1429 > JAAYED01. The sequence goes on along the minus strand of JAXGYO010000020.1, from coordinate 8,033 downwards.
CCACCTGCTCGCGATAAAAGACATGCTTGTGCTGATAGGCCGCCGCGCGGCGCAGCAGCTCCAGCGCAGCCTCGGAATCCCCCAGCGCGTTTCGGGCGCGGGCCAGGCCAAACACCGCCGCCATGTCGCATGAATTCCGCGCCAGGGCCTGCTGGAAATGTCCCGCCGCTTCCTGCGCCAGGCGCTCTTTCCCCGCCTGTTCCAATTCCAGGTCCGGATGACGGTACCAGGTGGCCTGAGCAGCCTTCAGATGCCCCCAGCCCAGATGCGGCTGCCAATTCCAGTCATCCCAGGTGATGGCCTTGGCATACCAGGATTCCGCCGCCTCCCATTCCATCCGGGCCCGGGCCATTTCCGCCTTCAGATTCCATGCATAGGAAATGCCGCCCGTCAGGGCCTGCCAGGCCGCCCAGCCGCATGCAACCGCCCCCGCCACGGCTGCAGCAGGACGGACCCGCCGATGCCAACCGGTGGAAGGCTCGGCTCCTCCCTCCTCCATGAACCAGACGCCCCAGGCAACGCCCCCGGTCCAGAGCAGAACATGCGGGTTGGGAAAGATATGGAAATTGAAATCGAACAGGGCCTGAATCAGGCTGGCCGCCAACCCGCCAGCCGCGGCCGCCAGCAGCGCCGCGGACGCACGGCCGCGCGTCTTCATCACCGCAGCCATGGTTCCCAGCCCGCTCCACGCCAGCGCAATCATCAACAACCCGAAACCGACTGCTCCGTATTCCACCTGCATCTGCAGGTACTCGTTGTGCAGATAATCCCAGGTCAGATGCTGGTCGATATGCTTCTGATAAGGCGGATAGGTCCAGACAAAGGATCCGCCGCCATGACCTGCCAGGGGGTGCGCGCGAATCATCTCGGGCATATCCCGCCACATGGGAATGCGGACTCCGGCGGCCCCTGCCTTCAAATCGAGGACCTGCTGAACCCGCATCTGGACGCCAGGCAGCGTTTTCCAGGCCACCCACCCCGAAAAGGCCATCAGCAGGGGCAGGACCAGCAGCAGGATGCCAAACCAAGCCCGGCTGCGTCGCCAAGCCAGCAGCAGACCGGTGACGAGCAATCCGCCAAGCATCCCGCCCCAGCCGCTGCGGCTCAGTGACCAGTAGAGGGCCGGCGTGGAAACCGCCAGGAAATACAGGGCCATCAGGCGCAGCGGCAGACCCGCCGACGGCAGAAAGACCAGCACGGTGGCGAGGGGAAACAGCATCGCCAGCACATTGGCAAAATGATTGGGACACAGATAGGTCCCGCTAGCCCGGTCGCCATATTGACTCGGGCGCGGTGCCCAAAGCACCTGGGTGGATCCGTTTACCTCTTGGATCAGCGCATAGAGGCTTTCCAGGGTGACCGACAGCAGTAGGATGAACAACAGCCAGCGCCACCGGCCGGGAGCCCCCGCCATCTGCGTCCAACTCCAACCCGCCGCCAGCAGGGCGATCCATTTCAGGGCTCCCCAACGAGCCGGTAGAGGAACGGCGGCCCAGCGCATGTTCAACACCACGACGGCCGTCACCGCCACCCAGGCCCAGCCCCCCGCAGGAAGCCGCCAACGGGGAGTGCCGCGCAGAAAAACCGGACGCAGGAAGACCAGCATCGATCCGCACAAGGTGAAAACCAGCCCCGGCGCGTATCCCCAGACCCGGGTGGAACCCAACAACCACATGCCGCCGGTGGCCGGCCACATGAGCAGCAGAAGCGTCAGCCCGTCATAGAGCCTTTCCCGCCAGGCGGGAGGATTGCCCCATTCAGCGGGTGCGTCGATCGCGCGCATGTCACGACCGCCCGAACACGCTACCACAGGCTTCGCTTGACCTCGATGATGTCATCCGGCTCCAGCAGGATGTCATCCTCCGGCGTACGTTCCAGCCGGCGCGCGTTGCGGATTCGCTTGACGATCTTGCCGCCGCGCTTGATCAGCACCTGGCCACTGGCGTACTCGGTGTAGCCGCCGGCTGCGGCAATGGCTTGCGAAACGCGTGTCGCCGAGACCATCTGAAATCGGCCCGGGCCGCGGATTTCGCCCTGGATGAAGTAGTAGCGCGTCGGCACGACCACATTCACGGTGATGTTGCGATAGATATCCTGATCCAAATAGGTCTGGCGGATGAACCGTTCCAGTTCGGAAGCCGTCATGCCGGCGGCCTGGATTTCGTTGATGAAGGGCAGCGAGATCATGCCGTCTTCATCGATGACATCTTCGATGGCTTCCCCGGAGGGAATGCCGCGCAGAAAGACCTGAACCACATCGCCCACTTTCAGGAGATAGGCCACGGCATCGCTGGCCGAAGAAGTCGCTGTGCTGGTTGCAGGCGCGGCCGGGACATCCGGCGCCGGCCGGGGCAATGCCGGACCGGGCTTCGGCTGGACCGCCGGCTCTGGCGCCGGTGGCGTGATTATGCTGGCCGGGGGGAGCGTAACGACCGCGGGAGGAGCGGCCGGTGCAGGAGTTGCTTTCACCGCCACCGGGGCGGGTGCAGGTTTGGCCGGGGCCGGGGTTGAAACGGATGACGTGGACGCCGGTGGAGCGATGACCCGGACTGGCGCAGGCTGGGCAGGTGCCGGGGGAGCGGGCGGGGACGGTTTGTCAGCCGGCTTGGGCGATGAGGCCGGCGCCCGCCTCGCCGGCGCATCGGCGGTGCGGTTTCGTTCGGCCACCAGCGCGGCGTAGCGATCATACACCCGAGTCTGGCTGGACGGCATGGCGCATCCCGCCAACAGACCCAGAACCAGACTGGTGAGCAGGCTGGTACGAACCATGGAAGCCACTTTCTCCGCCGGTTTCACGTCTGGGGTTCCACTCCGTCGTCTTCCACCATGTGCGACGGATTACCATAATATTTCCGGGTCGTATAGTGGTAGTAATAATAATAGTCGTCGCGCATGATATTGATGTTGTTGAGCACGGCTCCCATCATGCGCCCGCCCGCGTTCTCGATCATGCGCTTGCCGCGCTGGGAGATGATCTTGGGATACTTGCGGTACTGCACGACCAGCAGCACACCGTCGACCTCGCCCGCGATAATGGAGGCATCCGTCACTCCCAGAATCGGCGGCGAATCCATCAGGATCATGTCGAACTTGTCCTTGAGGGCATCGAGTACCGCCCGCAGGCGTGGCCCGTTCATGATGCCGAGGGAACCACGCCGCAGCCGCCCGCTGGTCATCATCCAGAGGTTCGGCACGCCGGATTCCTGGACCACCGCTTCCGGAGTCATCTCGCCGGTCAGCACATTGACCAGGCCCGTGCGGTTGGGCAGTCCCACCATCTTGTGCTGCACCGGACGGCGCAGGTCTGAATCGATGATCAGGACCCGGCTGCCCTGCTCGGCGCACACATAGGCCAGGTTGAACAGCGTGGTGGATTTTCCTTCCCCCACCCCGCCGCTGATGGTGGCGAAACTCTTGAGGTTGCCCTCCCGGGCCAGCAGGGCCAGGCTGGTGCGCAGGCCGCGATAGGCCTCGCTCTGGCCGCTCGCCTGACCCGCCTCCGACAGCGGACGCGATTGCTGGGGAATGACCGCGAGAACCGGCAGCCCCAGGTATTTCTCCACTTCGTCCACGGTCTTGATCGAGACATCCAGGTATTCCACGAAAAAGGCCAGTCCAATGCCCGCCAGCAGCCCCAGCACCACGCTCAGGAAGATGTTCAGGACCACCAGGGGACTGGAAGGACGTTCGGGGGGCTCAGCCTCCTCGATCACCTCCACGCTGGTCCGCGGCACTTCGACCTCGATGCCCGTCTGGGTGATGCGCGCCCGCAACGCCGTCAGGATATCCCGCTGCACGGCGACGTTCCGCTCCGCCCGGTCAAACGGCAGGTAGTTCTCAGCCTCTGATTCAATGTCCGAAGCCTTGATGCGGGCAAGCTCCTCATCCAGGGCCGCAAATTTCTCGCGGGCCACCTCATAGTCGGCCCGCAGCCCGGCCTTGAGCCCGTCCAGGGCGGAATTGAGCTGGCGACGCAGTTCTTCCACGGCGCCCTTCAGGCGCATCACATCGGGATGATTCTCGCCCATCACGCCGTTTTTGAGCATGAGTTGCAGGCTGACCTGGCTGTCGATCAACTGCTGGCGAATACCCAGCAGGGTGGGATCCGACACGATGTAGGCGGCCGCATCCATCAGCTTTTCGCCTTCCAAGCCTTCCAGCTGGTCCATGCGGGCCTTGCGCACCAGCATCTCCACGCGGGCGGCGCTGCGTTCGTTTTCCAGCATATTCAAGCGCGTGGCCTCCACGCGAATGCCCATTTGCCCCCGGCCGATGAGGGCAATACCCCGTTCCTGGCGGATGCGCTCGAGTTCGGCCTCCGCCTCCTCTACCCGTTCCTGCTGCTTGCGGACTTCGTTGGCCATCGCATCGATCGCCCTCTGGATTTCCCGGCGTTTCGCGTTCAACCGCCGGTCGCGGTAGACATTGGCGATCTCATTGGCGATTTCGGCCGACCGTTTGGGATCTTCCGTGGTCACGCTGATGTTCATCAACGTCGTGTCGCGATCCTGCTCCACCCGCAGACTGCGCGAAAGAATCCGCAGCGCCAGTTCCGGCACGATGGGCGATTTGTCCTCGTTAAGCTCCGCGCCCCAGACCCGCTGCAGGTTCAGATTGCGGATCACCTCCATGAGGACCGGGCGCGATCGCATGATCTTCTCCTGGGTCATCAGGAAAAAGGGGTTGTAGCCGATGCGGGACGCCTGGCGGTCGTAGAACGGATCCACGTCCATGGCATCCTCGCGCACCTCCAGCTGGGTGGTGGCGGTGTACTTGTTCGGCATCATCAGGGTATAGGCGGTCCCCGTCACGATGGTCAGCAGGGCCACCGCCAAGATAACCTCCTTGCGGTCGCGCACCACGCGCCAGTAGTCAAGGAAGTGTAGCGCGGTTCCGGTCTGAGATTCTTCTGCCATGAGTTCCTGTCCTGAAATGACGGGCGGGGCTTTATCATACCCCGCCCTGTCCGCTGGCTGCCGGTCCGGGCGGGCGGTTGCGACCGCCCTGCCCGTCCGTCACCGGACTAGAAGAGCTGGATCTTCCAGCCGATGTCAAACCGGTTGCGGTCGTAGCTTTCCCGGTTTTCCAATTCGGTGTCCATCTTGGCGTACTGGTAGCCGACCTCCAGCCAGTTGATCCGATTCAGGCGGTAGCTCAGCCGCAGACTGGCCAGGTAGGTCTTCTCGGTGCCGCCGGGCGCGGGCATCACGGAGTACTCTTCGTCATATTCGTTCTGGGTGTAGGCGCCGCTGGCGTACAGGCTGAGCTTGGCGGTGAAATCATGAGCCAGGCTGAGGGACAGGTAGCTGCGATCCTGGCTCATGTAGTTTTCGGCGTCGGATTCATCGATCGAATAAGAGGCCGAGGCGGATACGCGGGTGGCCGGCGACGGCAGGAAGGTCAGGGAGATTTCTCCGTACGGGGCCGTGTTGTCGTCGTAGCGGTCGTTATCATAGGTGCGTGTTTCCATGCCCGCACGCAGACTGCCCAGCAATTTCGGGTTGAACGTCTGCTCAGCGCCCAGCCCGGCGAAAATCATCTCGGCATCCCGGTTGTATTCCTCCGGAGCCTTGTCGTAGGTGATAGTCTGGTAGCGCACATCTCCGAACACGGTCGTGCGGCTGGCGAGCTGCTGGCGGAGGCTGAGGCCACCGACCAGGCTGTAGTAATTGCCATAGAGCGCCGAGGAATCCTCTTCATAGTCCAGCAGGATGTGCCGGCCGGAAAGATCGAGGCGGGTCTCGGGCAGCAGGTTGTAGGACAGCGTCGCAATGGCGGAGTTGTAGAGGTTGTCATCGTCGCGCCGGACAATGTAGTTCTCGTCGGCGATGGCCGGCAGCCGACTCGAACGCAGCGAGTCGCTCAGGGAAAACGACAGGGTGGGACTGAACCGATACATGAAGTTCAGGTCCAAGTCGTTGAGCAGATCGTACTCCTTGTTGTCTGAATTCTCCTCGTCCCGGTCGGTGTACCACAACAGCGAGGGGCGATAGGCCAGGCCCAGGTACATGCGCTCCATGTTCAGGTTCACCAGCAGTTCCAGTTCTTCGATGACGCGAAAGCTGTCGACCGGATCGTGCTCTTCGGCCTCGAGATAAATGTTGTCATCATAGCCGAGGCGAAGGCGGTTGAACAAATGCACGGTGTCGGCGGAAAAAACCTCAGGTGGGACGATCAAAGCGCAAAGCAACCCCGCCGCCATCAATAGCCGGATGTATTTCATATCAGTATTCCTCGTGTTGACTCATGGTTCCTGGGTCTCGTCCGCTTAAAATGGCGTGGGGGAAATCGGCCGGAATTCCCCCCGGATCATTTCGATCTCCGGGAAGATCCGGGCCAACACGTTCAAATCTACGCTATACTGCACATCGATGTTGTCGCGTGCCAATTGCTCGCCCTTGATCAGGGGGTCGGTGGAGTACAGGGTGACATCCTGGCCCAGCGCATCGGGCAGCATTTCCACCGACTGGATGGTTTCGCTCAGCCGGTCCAGCGAAATCCCCATGGCTTTCAACGTATCAATCCAAGACTGGGGATCGTCGGGATTCTCGACCTGATCGACCGCTCGCAACGCCTGTACCAGAACACGCGCGAGATCCGCCTTCGTCACCACCGCCTCGTCTCCCATGAGCCAGCCGCCGGCGGGGCTGATGCCGTTCTGCATCAGAACGTCGAACATCTGCTGGGAGGTGGGTGCGTTGGGCAGGTACGACACGAGCCCCAGGGCCTTGACCAGGAGTTCCGCCAATTGGGTCTGCGTAACCGGCTGGGAAGCCCGCGCCTTCCGGGAACCGGCCTCGCCCTCTTTCTGGGCCCCAACCGCCGAGGCGGCCGCCATCAACCCCATCAATACAAACACAAGGATTCTTTTCATTGCTCTGCTCTCCTTGCCCCGGGCGGCAAATCTGCTTAGACACCCAGCCCGTTGTGGGCCGCTTTTACCTTTATGGGAAATAATGCTTTACCCAATCTGTTCCGTCAACAGAAAATCTGCAGAAGATAACGCAGGCCATCCGGCGCGTTTTGGGTTGCGTTTTCCTCCGGGGCGGGGCAGGATCAACGACTGCAATAACGGATTCAACTTCCAGGGAGACTGTCTCATGGCCAAACTGATCGGCATGTCCGGCGATTTCAAGGCACGCGAATTCGCCATCGAACAGGGCGAGATCTCCATCGGACGCAAGGTGGACAATACCATCGTATTGGACCACCCGACGATTTCCAGCCACCATTGCCGCATTCTGCACAGCGGCGACACCTGCGTTCTGCAGGATCTGGATTCCACCAACGGAACCCGCGTGAATTCACGCGATGTCAAGGAATCCGCCTTGCGCCACAAGGATTTGATTCAACTCGGCACCATTGAGTTCCTGTTCGATGCCCCGGAACTGGCCACCTCTGGCGCCCGCTACACCGATGCCGACGCCGAGGTCGCCACCAGCGTCATGGCCGCTCCGCAGGATTTCGCCAGCATCTCCCCTTTCGGCGCCCCCCCCCGCGAACGGCGGGGCACGTGGTATGTCGTCCTCATTATCACGGGCATCGTGGCCCTGCTGGCCTTTCTCTTTTTCCTGGGAACCTTGATGCGGACGGCCTGATCTGTTCGCTTCCGCGCCACGTCGGTCGGCCCCGATGACACCTTCCACTCCACAGGCACGCCGGGCCGGATTCACTTTCCTTGAGTTGCTGCTGGCCCTCTCCGTGGGCGTTCTGGTGACCGCTATCCTCGGCGCCTTGATCCACGGCCTGCTGAGTGCAAAAACCGGCCAGGCCCGCCGGATGGCGGGGCCCGTGGGGGCCCGGGCGGCGGTCCGTACCCTGGCGCGGGAAATCAGCGGTGCCTTCGCTCCGCCCGTCAAGGATCTCGCCCCCCTGACGCTGGAAACCTCCACGGAAATCGGCCGGCCGGAGGTCGCGCTGTCCTTCTACACCCCTGTACCGGCCGAACCCCGTTCTTGGTGCGGCTACGACATCGAACACGTCACCTACGAGGTGGCCGTGACTGCCCTCGACCACCGCGAACTCCGCCGCAT
>JAXGYO010000019.1:0-1739 GCA_040772225.1 Anaerolineae bacterium | reverse complement strand
TGATCATGGCGAACGGTTGTACGGCATGATTTGTGGAGGTGTTTGTTGAAGTTTCCTTTTGGCGATAGCCGAAGGGAGATTCAACAGGATGTGCGACAGCCGGAAGCGACAGATCGAGGAGTTGACGGAGCAGTTTCGTAAGCTGCTGGAGGAGAAGTATCCCGAGAAGGGTTCCACTCTGGCGCGGATTGAGGAATTGACCGAGGAGATAGGCCAGGCCATCGAAGCCGAGATCGAGGACGGCGCCATTCGCGAGCAGGGGGAGGGCAAGGACTGCAAGGACACGTTCTGCGCTTGCGGGAGGAAGGCTCGGTATGTCCGCAACTATATCAAGGAGGTGGTGACGCTTCACGGGGTTCGGCGGATCAGCCGCGCCTACTACAGTTGCCGCGTCTGCCGCCATGGCTTTGCCCCGCTGGACAAGCAGCTTGGTCTTGACGGTGGCGGCACCACCCTGTCGGTGCGGGCCAAGATCGCGCGCATAGCGGCGCTGGCGCCTTTCGAGCGGTGCGCCTGCGAACTGCGAGAGTTGTGCGGTCTAGACGTATCGGCCAAGACGGTGGAGCGTGTTGCGGAGGCTGTGGGCGAGGCGATAGGGCGCGAAGCTGCCGAGCGCGAAGCCCACATTCTATCGGGAATGGCCATTGAGCCAGCGTTCGCTCCTGAACGGCTGTATATAACCGTGGACGGGGTGATGGCTTCGGTGGACAAGGGGTGGCGTGAATGCAAGGTCGGGGCTGTCTACGAGACAAGGGCCACTGCTGACGGAAGGGCCGAGGCTACCAACATCGAGCATACCGCGACCTTTGGAGACGCTGAGGCTATCGGGGACAAGCTGTATGCGCTGGCGTTCCGGCGCGGCGTGGTGCATGCGAAGCAGACGGTGGTGCTCGGCGACGGCGCCCGGTGGATATGGAACCAGGCGCGGGACAACTTCCCGGGGTGTGTGGAGATTGTGGACTACTTCCATGCCGCACAGCATCTGGCGGAGGTGGCCAACAGCTGGTACGGGTTCGGCACGAAGAAGGCTGAGGCCTGGCTGGGGAGGGCAAAGCAGGATCTGATGGAGGGAAGACACGCCCGGGTCGTGCGGTCACTTGTCGCCTGGCGGCCACCCGATGCAGAGACCAAGAAGCTGAAGACGACGAGCCTCGGCTACTTCCGCCGCAACAGGGAGCGGATGCGCTATGACCAGTTCCTGCGGCAAGGGCTGCATATCGGCAGCGGTGTCGCCGAGTCCTCCTGCAAGACCGTGGTCCAGGCCCGCCTGAAGCAGTCCGGTATGCACTGGAGCGCGCACGGAGCCGAAGCCATGCTCCAGTTGCGCCTGCGCTGGCTGGACGAACCGACAGTCAACTTCGCAGCCTACGCCGCCCATGCCTGACCACCTACCACAAAATTGACGCACACCCCCCCCCGGGAATCTGTGTGGAGGTCTCCCGCACCAGCATCGCAGGAGCCTTGCGGCCCGGCAGAGAAGAGGCTTCCGGGCCTGTCGGGCCGCAGCGCCTGCGGGAGCAGTTATTATCATCAGGTAGGAACCAGAATGCCAGACAAGACCAGCAAAGCGAAGAAAGAACCCAACCGAAACGGCACGCACATCGTTGGCGTTGACATCGGCGGCACGAACGTGCGGGCGGCATTGTTCGACCTTGACGGGACAAAACTCGCCGAGGCACGCAATGACACGCTCGCGCCGAGAGGTCCCCGGACGGTCGCAAAGCAGGTGTCGGAGACAA
>JAXGYO010000018.1:0-1739 GCA_040772225.1 Anaerolineae bacterium | reverse complement strand
AAGCGCATAAACAGGTACAGGGTTTTTTACTCTCCCATCTGTGATCGGTGTACCCTCTGTACCTACGGTCCCTGCGACCTGACCCGTTCGAGGGGTGCCTGCGGCTTAGACCAGGCAGCTCAGCAGGGCAGGATCGTCCTCTTGGCGGTCCTTATGGGCTGCACAGCTCATTGCGCTCACGGCCGACACCTCTATCACTGGACCTTGGAGAAGTTCGGAGACCTGCCCTTCAAGATGGGCGAAGAGATCCTGGTGGACGCGCCTCTCACCAGGACTGTAACTGGAACCAAGCCCAAGACCCTAAAGGAGTTCGGACCCGTCCTCAGCTATATCGAAGAGGAGGTCGCTCAGCTTTTGGCCTGCACCCACACCGGTCAGGAAGGAAACTACAGGGACTTCGAGTCCAAAGCCCTCCACGCCGGCATGCTCGACTCCCTGGGCAAAGAGGTCTCGGACATGATCCAGATCATCGCCTACGATATGCCTAGGGGCGACGAGGACGCTCCGTTGGTGGAGTGCGGGATGGGTACCCTCGACAAGGACAAGGCGATCCTGATCACCTACGGTCACAACCTGGCGGGCTCCGCCGAGGCCATGTTCTACGCCGAGGACAACAACCTCTGGGGCAAGGTCGACATCGGTGGCGTCTGCTGCACTGCCATCGACAACACCAGGATCGGTGAAGGTCTCGGCTACCCCGAAGAGATCAACACCAAATACAGGATGGTCGGGACCAAGGCCAAGATCGCCGGAGCCATGGGCTGGTGGAGGAAGATGGTCGAGGCCGACGTCATGGACTGCGTCATGGTCGACGAGCAGTGCGTCTACACCAACGCCCTCCAGGAGTGCCAGGAGAAAAAGGTGCCCCTGATCGCCACCAACGAGAAGATCATGCTGGGCCTGCCGGACAGGACCAACGATCCCGTCGACGAGATCGTCGACGACCTGGTGAACTTCAGGATTCCGGGTGTCGCCATCATCGACCCGGTCAAGGCCGGAGAGGTGGGCGTCAGGACCGCCATCGCCGTCAAGCCGAAGCGGGTCGATGAGAGGAAGAAGGCGTTCATCACCGAGGAGGAGTTCAAGAAGTACGCCGAGTCCTGCACCTACTGCCACACCTGCCAGTTCGTCTGTCCCCCCCACATCAAGATAGGCGACGTGGTCCAGGAAGCGGCCAAGGGCAACCTCGAGCCCCTCAGCTCAACCTACGAGATCTGTGTCGGCTGCCGAAGGTGCGAGCAGGCCTGTCCTCAGGATATACCGATCCTCAGCCTCTACGCCTACGCCAACCAGGAGTACATCAAAAACCAGAAGTTCAAGATGAGGGCCGGAAGAGGTCCCGTCAAGGACACTGAGATCAGGCGCGTCGGCGCGCCTCTGGTTCTGGGAACGATCCCCGGGGTCATAGCCATCATCGGCTGCGCCAACTACCCGAACGGGACGAAGGAATGCTACGACATCGCCCGCGAGTTCGTCGATCGAGGCTTCATTGTCACCACCACCGGCTGCATGGCGATGGACATGTCCCTATACACCGACGAAGAGGGTAAGACTATCTGGGAACAGTTCCCTGGCGGCTTCGACGGCAGAAACATCTGCAACATAGGTAGCTGCGTCTCCAACGCCCACATCCACGGAGCCGCCATCAAGGTCGCTACCATCTTTGCCGGGAGGAACGAGCGTGCTAACTACGACGACATCGCCGACTACATCCTCAGCAAGGTGGGCGCCTGCGGCGT
>JAXGYO010000017.1:0-2140 GCA_040772225.1 Anaerolineae bacterium | reverse complement strand
CCTGTAGCAGCGTGGCGGGTCCTTTCCGTTCTATCAGCGAGCCCACAAACAACACCTGGAGCTTCTTTTCGTCCGCGGAGGCGTAAGGGAATTGGCTGATGTTAACGCCGTTGGGGATAACAACCACGTGCTCGTCCTGGATGCCAAAATTCATCGCGGCGGTTTTTAAGGCGCGGCTTAGCGCGATAACCTTGCCGGCTTTGCGCAGCGCCAAACCCACCATCTGACGGATACCGGGTTTGTCCAGGGTTTTGAACACATCGCTGCCTTGCACGGTGACCACATAAGGGAGCTTATGCCTGCCGCGCGAAAGCAGCGCCGCCAGCCCCGAAAGGGACCAATTGGCGTGGATAATATCGCAGCCCGCGGCATGCTTGCCGACCGCCTTGGTATAAGCCAGGAAAAACGGGATCAGCGGCAGGCGGCTTTTCAGGCCGCGTTCCCAGGCGGCCGGAATGCCAGCCGCGTCTTGCTGCAGCTTTTCTTTGTCCTCCGAAAGATACCGCACGCGGAAAACCTCGAGCCCTTCCATGATCTCATGTTCCTGCGAGCCTGGGTTGTGCATGGTAACCACGCGCACCTGGTTCCCTTTGGCCTGGATGGCTTTGGCAGCCTCGTAGATAAAAGGCACGCGAAAATCGCCCTGCCAGCGTGGGAAATTCGTGGTCGCGATGAGGATTTTCATATTGTATGTTCAGCCCGCATCCATTCAAACGCCCAGGTGCCAATCCGCTTCGTCAATCTGGAGCACATCTGAATATCCAAAGCCGAACGGCAGCGGGCAATTTTCTGTTTTCATTGACTAAAATATATCACGTCCGGCAGTCTAATCATAGGCAGGGTTTCCCGGGCAGCCTGCCCCGCCCCAGCCTGGAGCTGTGTTAAGCCTGGCGCGATGGTCAGTTTTTGGTGCCGACCGCGTCCCACAGCCAGATACTAATCCCGCCTGCTGAATAGAGCTGCTTTGCCTCCGGGCAATCCCGCAAGGCATTCGCCCGCAGGCTGCCAACGCCCTCGCGCAGATAGAGGTAATTCAACCCGGCGTCCTTCATCAAAGCCCTGAGGTCATCCGTGCAGCTGTTCATCCCCGAGGCGCGCTGATTCCAGTCTATCCAGGATTTGTAGGTCTGCTCCTCGCCGCCGAAGGTGTAAAAGATGGTCGGCGCGAGCGTCCATCTGCCCGTGTACGGTAAAACCCATGCGCCGCCGTCCATGCCGCGATACAGCCCATATCCCCAGCCGGTGGTGTTGATGAAGAAGCGCGCGTCTGAGGGCAGATGCTCATCAATCCATTCCAGGGCTGCCAGGTCGTTTTCATCCGCCAAAACCGTGCTCGCGTTGAGTGGTTCGCGGTTCAGCCAGGCACCCCCGCCCAACAGCGCCGCGCAAACCAGCAGCACGGCAGCCGTTCCCCACGCCTTGCGGGGCAGCCGCGCTCTCACCCAATCCCCAGCCCAGACGAGCAGGCAGGCCGCCAGGCATGCCGCCGGCAGAAAGAGCGCGAGAGTGAAGTGGTCGCTGCGGAAGGGACCCAAGACCAGCCCCAGCGGCAGGGCAAGCAGCGCGACAAGCAGACTCCAGATTGCCAATGGGCGCGCGCGGGCGCGGGTGAGCGCCCATACCAGCCCGCCAAATGCCAGACCCAACACTATGTATCCCGTCAGCGGACCGACGAGGTTCCAGAAGTAGGCCCAATCATCAGCGCTCAGCGCAGCGGAAGCGGGCAATCGGATTTCGGTCCCCACCACCCCCCGCGCGTAGCGGAATACGCGCCAATACCAGCGCGAGACCAGCCCTAAGCCAACCAGCGCGGACCCCGTCAGCGCCAGCAGCGGCTGCCAATTCCCGCTTTTTCGGCGGATATTCCGCGCGAGCAGGGTAAGCGCCAGCACCAACAGGAACAGCGCCAGCAATACCGCCGCCAGGTAGTGGCTGAGCAGCGTGCCGGCGGTGAGCACAGCCAGCAGCGGCGCGGAACGGCGCGTTTTCTCACCGTTTGCCAACCTGACTGCCTCCGCCATTGCCAAAGGCAGCAGGAACATGCCGCTTAGCAGCGTGTATCGCCCCCAACTGAGGTAATAGCCGGGCATTTTGGTGGCGAAAGCCGCCAACAGCGCCGCCAGCGCAGCGGGGCGCCAAT
>JAXGYO010000016.1:0-2249 GCA_040772225.1 Anaerolineae bacterium | reverse complement strand
CGGCTGTAAGCCCGCGTTCCATAGCCGGCACCGCAACCCCTAACCTGCCACCTCTAGCCTCGAGCCCTTGGCCCTCAACCCGCACCCTGGCGCCGCCGCACGATCACCACATGTCCGGGGCACTAGATCGTCACCACCGCAACCATGGCGGCCGCCGCGACCATGAGCGCCAACACCGGCCAGAGCGCCCGCCGCAGCCCGGGGGCGCCCCCCGTCAGGACGATACCGCCCTTGACCAGGGTGTTGGCCACCGCGGCGATGACGAGGCCCTGCGCGGCCAGTTCGACGGCCACACTGCCCCGTACGGTCATGCGCGCCAGCGATAGCGAGATCGCGTTCAGATCCACGAGGCCGGCAGCCGCACTGGACAGGTAGACACCGGCGTCGCCCAGGTACTCCTGGGCCGCCCGCGCCACCACGAGAACAACCGCATAGATCAGCCCGAACTTGAGCGCCGGGGTGATCTGGAAGGGGTTATCGTAGGCGATCTCGTGGGCCGTCGTGCGTGAGGCACGTCGCAACGACAGCGCCGCATAGCCCAGCCCCACCAACGTAGACGCCAGGAATGTCGGCCACAGGAGCCTGAGCAAGGGCCAGTGCAGTATTCCCACCACTACAAGCACCCGAAGGAACATCGTCGTCCACGAGACGGCGATGGCCATCGCCATGGGGACCGCCAGCTCGGGCTCGTCGCGGCTGCGCTGCGAGAAACTTGCCGTAACGGCGGTACTGGAGACCAGGCCGCCCAGCAAGCCGCTGACGATCAGCCCCTGGCGCGGTCCGAGCACCTTGATCATCACATAGCCGAGAAAGCTGATGCCGGAGACAAGCACCACCATCAGCCAGATGCTGTACGGGTTCAGCACGTTGAGCGGCTCGGGACCAAAATCCTGGTTGGGCAGCACCGGCAGGATCACGACGGTGATCAGCGCGAATTTGAGCACGGCGAACAGGTCATCGCGGTCGAGGCTTCGCACAAAGCCGTGCATCTCGACCTTGAGGGTGAGCAAGCCGGTCATGGTCACGGCCAGTGCGGCGGCTATTTGATAGTAGCCAAAGTAGCAAAAGGCGCCGGCGATGACGATCAACATCGCGGCCACCTCGGTGGTCGCGCCCAGGCCGCCCGTGCGCGTGTGTGCCGCATAGGCCTGCACGATCAGCGCGCCCATCCCGATGATCACGGCTACCAGCGGCCAGGGACTCTCGGTCACGTCGGTGAGCAGCCCGCCGCCCGCCCCAGCCAACGACAAAAGCGGGAAGGTGCGCACCCCGGCAAAAAGGCGCTGCTTGCGCCCGCCCTGTGAGTACTCGCGCTGCATGCCCACCAGCAGGCCAATGGCCAGCGCGCTGCCGAAACGCAGAAACAGCTCCAGGTCGTCCATACATCCTCACATCAGGGTGCTGCGGGCAGCCTGAGCAGGCGCCCTTGCGTTATGGTAACGTTTAGCAGATGCACCGTCAAGCGACAGCGTCAAGGCGCCGGTGGGTCTTGACGGTTGCCGGGCGGGCAGCGATACTCGCTTCAGTCGGTCTTGCACGTTGGAGGCCGTCCAGGTGCTGCTCTAGCATGTGGTCTGGGCGCAGAAAAAGGTCACCCGCGGCGAGGTGTGGACCGCCGCTGGCTGCCTGAACAGCTTCCTGCGGCCGTATCTGCTGACGCTGGTGGAGGCGTACAATCTGGCCACGGGCGCGCCGGCAGGCAGGCCCACCTACGAGGACCGCTATCTCGAGCAGTGCACAGCGCCGGAGGTCCTGGCGCTGCTGCAGGGCTGTGCTGCTCCGTACGACGGCCCGTCGCTCCCTGCCTCACTGAATCATGTGCGGGAGTTGATGGAGGCGCTGGCGCCCGCCGTGTATGCCAAACGCGGGCTGGCGTGGGACCCGGCGGCACTGGAGGGGATCCGCAGGGTGTATCGGGAGATGGCGGGTACGGGGTACCTGTACTGACCCCCTAAAGTTGGACACTTTTCGAGTCCTCTTTAGGGGATGACCTCTGCGGTCATCTCGCTCTGCTCCCATTGTAGCGCGAATTCCGCCGGCGTCAGGTAGCCCAGCGCCGAGTGGATCCGCTTGTGCATGTACACATCATCGAGAAACCGACCGATCTGCCGTTGGGCATCGGCAAAGTTCCGGTACTCACTCAGGTATACTTCTTCCTCCTTGATGGTACGCATCAGGCGCTCGGCATAGCCGTTCTGCCAGGCCGCCCCTCGTCTGGACATGCTCACCTTGACTCCCTGCTCCTGCAG
>JAXGYO010000015.1:0-2295 GCA_040772225.1 Anaerolineae bacterium | reverse complement strand
CTACCTATATTCGCAAAGGCGACCAAAAGCCTAGGATTCGAGTTAGCGCTCTACTCCATTCAGCGCCTCGACGATCAGCCCGGCCGGCTGGAAGTGGCCCTGGAGTCTTGCGCGGAATCGGATCTGATCTTCATTCATAGAGGAAGCGATCCGATCTGGGACGAGATCGGGCCGAAGATGAAAGAGATCGGAGAAAACACTGCCATCGTCTGCCTCGGATACGATCCGTCGTACTGGCTGCTCTCCACCGCGCCGGCCGAGGTGGTGGTCACGGCGAATGCCTACCTCACCTACGGTGGGGAGGGGAACGTCTGTAACATGTTCCTCTACCTGTGTAAAGAGCTGCTCGACGTGGATTGCGCCTTTGATCCTCCTATTCCTCTTCCCTGGGAGGGAGCGTATCATCCGAATGCTCCTCGCACCTTCGAGAATATCGGCCAGTATCTGGAGTGGTACAAGCCCGATGACAAGCCCACGGTCGGCCTCCTCTTCTCTCGGTTCTCCTGGGCAAATAATCTCTTGGACGTAGAGGACGAGCTGATCCGAGTGCTGGAGCAGCAGGGCATGAACGTCATCCCCGTATTCTCGTACTCCGTCCGGGATTTAGAGCTTGGGACGAGGAGCATGGCGGAGGTGGTCTCCGAGTACTTCCTCAAAGATGACGGACCCCGCATCGACGCCATGGTGAAGACCGTCCCCTTCTTCCTCGGTCAGGAGGCTAGAAGCATAGGCGAGGCGAAGAGCAATCAAAAGGGGATCTCTCTATTGAAGAGGTTGAACGTTCCAGTCTTTGAGCCGATCCTATCCTACCACATGAACCTGGAGGAGTGGGAAAAAGGCATCGGACTTTCCAATGACATAGGCTGGAGCGTGGCCATGCCCGAGTTTGAGGGCATGATCGAGCCCATCATCGTAGGAGCAGGGTCCAAGCAGGGGGAATACGATGAGAGGACGCCGATACCCGAGCGCTGCGAGA
This sequence comes from Anaerolineae bacterium, assembly GCA_040772225.1. Lineage (GTDB taxonomy): Bacteria > Chloroflexota > Anaerolineae > UBA1429 > UBA1429 > JAAYED01. The sequence goes on along the minus strand of JAXGYO010000015.1, from coordinate 1,319 downwards.
AGCTGGCGGGAAGGGTCAAGAATTGGGTGGCCTTGGCCAAAAAACCCGTTTCCGAGCGGAAGGTGGCCTTCATCCTCCACAACAACCCCTGCGCTTCGGTGGAGGCTGCCGTAGGCGGTGGAGCCCATCTGGATACCCTCGAGAGCGTGGCCCTCATCATGAACGGGATGGCCGACTCTGGCTATCGCCTCGAGAACGTGCCTGAGAACGGAAAAGAGCTGATCGACACCATCATGGACAGGAAGGCTATCTCAGAGTTCCGATGGACCCCCATCGAAGAGATCGTGGCCAAAGGAGGCGTCTTGGCCTACCAGACCAAGGAGGAGTATGAGAACTGGTTTGAGGCCCTCACCCCCCAGGTAAAAGATCGGGTCTGCGAGGCCTGGGGAAACCCTCCCGGAGAGGAGAAGGACGGCATTCCCGCCGCCATGATCTATGACGGAAAGATCGTCGTCACCGGCGTGGAGTATGGCAACTGCGTCGTCGCAGTCCAGCCCAAAAGGGGCTGCGCCGGCACGCGTTGCGACGGCCAGGTCTGCAAGATCCTGCACGATCCTGACGTGCCGCCCACCCACCAGTACATGGCCACCTACCGCTATCTTGAGGAGACCTTCGGGGCAGATGTGCTGATCCACGTGGGCACCCACGGCAACCTGGAGTTTCTGCCCGGCAAAGGCGTGGGCCTCTCCAGGAACTGTTATCCGGACATCTGCATCGGCACGATCCCTCATCTGTACATCTACAACGCCGACAACCCGCCCGAGGGTACCATCGCCAAACGGCGCAGCTACGCCGTCCTGGTGGATCATATGCAGACCGTCATGACCGAGTCGGGGCTCTACGATGAGCTCCTGGAGGTGGACCGGCTCCTCGGCGAGTACGAGACAGCAAAACACGACCACGCCCGCTCCCACGAGCTGCGGCACCTGCTCATCGATGCCATCAAGGCCGCCAACCTGGACAACGGCATGAAGCTCAGGGAGGATATGCCCCTCGAAGAGATCGCGACCCGGGCCCATAACGAGCTGAGCCGCGTGAGAAATACGCAGATAGACTCCGGCATGCACATATTCGGCCAGCTTCCCCAGGGAGAAAAGCGGGTCGAGTTCATCAACTCCGTGATGAGGTTTGAGGGGAGCGGCGTTCCCCTGCGGGGCACCGTCGCCGCCATGATGGGCCTTTCCATGGAGGATCTTCTGGCCGACCAGGGGGCCGTCGACGAGCGTTACGGCCGATCTCACGGCCAGCTTCTGGAGACGATCGATGGCCTCTGCAAGAAGCTCATCAAGATCTATCTGGAGGGGAACGGTGCCCGGCCT
>JAXGYO010000014.1:0-2320 GCA_040772225.1 Anaerolineae bacterium | reverse complement strand
TTCCGGAGCCGGGAACATTCGCGCTCCTCGGAAGCGGACTTGTCAGCTTCGCGGGTGTGTTCATCAGACGCCGGAAGTAACAGACCGGACGCAATTCTGAAGCGGCGGGGGCATCAGCGCCCCCGCCGCTTTCGCGTCTCTTGATGCTGCCAGGTGTCCGCACATGGCCGGAGTCGCCTATGCTTCGGCACTGGCGCCCACCACCCGGGCAACTGATCACCGGCCTTCCTGACTTGCCGTGGCATGCCGGGCGCTGGAAGCTTCGGGCAGTGAGGAGGTGGGCCAACCAAGAGGCTAAGGAGCATGCCATTCCCGAGGAATCAGGGTGGCGGCGCCAGTATGCCAGACACGTCGTGCTGCGGGGCTCGTCATTCCGAGTGTCTGACGGCGCGTTGCGCCGCTGTTGTGGTAAGAAACGGCTCCGCGCTACCATGGGGCGCACGCTGAGAAGTGGCCGTCGTCGAACTGGCGCCCTTGTGCCCGTTTCCGAGTGTGGCTCCGTGAGCAGTGGCTGTTGAATTGGCGAGGCTGGACTCAACCTGAGTGCAGCACTCCCGTTTAGGAGCATACTTCCTGCCTCCACTCACGGCTCAGCGCGCTTACACTGCAGCGAGGAGCCGATTTGCATGGTATCAACACAGAGCGTTAGTGGCAAGACAGCGCGCAAGCCGCAGGGTCCGCTTGAGAGGCTCAACGCGCGTGCGGCCGGGATAGACATCGGGGCGCACGAGCACTACGTGGCGATCCCCGCGGACCTTGACGAGCAGCCGGTGCGCACCTTCGGCTGCTTCACCCCGGACCTTCATGAGATGGCGCGGTGGCTGAAGGAGCGTGGGATTGAGACGGTGGCGATGGAGTCGACCGGTGTCTACTGGATTCCCGTGTATCGGGTTCTGGAGGAGCATGGGCTGGACGTGCGGCTTGTGCATGCGCGCCATGTGCGCTGTGTTCCGGGGCGCAAGACGGATGTATTGGACTGCCAGTGGCTTCAGGAGCTTCACAGCTTCGGGCTCCTGTCGAGTTGCTTTGTTGTTCCGGGGGAGTTGGACGCGCTTCGGACGCTGTGGCGTCACCGGGAGAGTCTTGTCGCCTCGGCGGGCCAGCAGATCCAGTTGATGCACAAGGCCCTTGAGCAGATGAACATGCACCTGCACAAGGTATTGAGCGACCTCAGCGGGGTGACGGGCATGGCCATCATCCGGGCCATCGTGGCGGGCGAGCGGGATGCGCTGGCCCTGGCGCGGTTTCGGCATGGCGGGTGCAAGAGCAGCGAGGAGACGATCATCAAGGCGTTGAGTGGCAACTGGCGCCCGGAGCATCTGTTCACGCTGGGTCAGGCGCTGGCGCTGTTTGACATCTACCAGGACAAGATCCGGGAGTGCGACCAGCAGATCGAGGAGACGATGGCCGCGTTCCCCACCAGGGGAGAGCCGGACAAGATCCGAAGGGCTCCCGCCACCACCCGCCGCAAGAACCAGCCGCACTTCGACCTGCGTTCAGAGCTGTGCCGGATGACCGGGGTCGACCTGACGGCCATCGACGGCATAGAAGCGCTCACGGCCCAGACGGTGATCACGGAGTGCGGGATAGACCTGAGTGCTTTCCCCACGGAGAAGCATTTTGCGTCCTGGCTGTGTCTGTGCCCGAACAACCGGAAGACGGGCGGCAAGGTGAAGGGGCGTTCGACACGCAGGGGACAAAACCGGGCGGCGACCAGCCTGCGCCTTGCCGCGCAGAGCCTGCATCACAGCAAGAGCGCGCTGGGCGCATACTTCCGGCGGATGAAGGCGCGCCGTGGCGCGCCCAAGGCCATCACCGCCACGGCACACAGGCTTGCCTGCCTGGTCTACCGGATGCTGCGCTACGGCGCTGAGTACGTCGATGAAGGTTGTCAGCATTACGAAGAACAGCACCGCGAACGAGAACTCCTGATGCTTACCAGACGCGCCAAGTCGCTCGGGTACAACCTCGTCAGCACGACCGATGGGGCTATTGTTTCTTAGGAGGAGTCTGCGACGAGGAATCTCTTCGTTCGCCCACTGCCCCGGCAAGCGCAAGACCGGGTGGGCTGCGAGGGCTGAGATTCCTCCTCCCGGAGTCGTCGGAATGACAGGTGCTCATCCGCAGGATGAGGCCCGGCGCATGCGGAACTCACCCCATAATCGCCATGAGACTTGAAGACACACCTCTCGCCGGGCTCGGCTCGTTCACGGACACTCCGGGAGGCTTCCGCGTGGACGCCTTCCATCTGGACGAACGCTGGCCCTATATCTTCGCCAACCCGCGGATGCTCCTGCGCGTGGACGAGCGCGGGCCGGAC
>JAXGYO010000013.1:0-2323 GCA_040772225.1 Anaerolineae bacterium | reverse complement strand
AGTACACCTTCCCCATGACCGTGGACGAGGTCATGACCGACCGCGAAGTGGCGTGGCCCCTGACCCGGGCCATGTGTGCGCCCATCGGCGACGGGGCGGCCGCAACCATCGTGTGCGGCAAGAAGTTCATGAAGAGGATCGGGAAGAACAGGGCCGTGCGCATCCGGGCGTCCGTGCTGAAATCGGGCACACGCGAAGGCGACAACGACATCTGCACCCGGTCATCGTCGGCGGCCTATGCCATGGCCGGTGTTGGCCCCGAAGACATCGACGTGGCCGAGGTGCACGACGCCACGGCCTTCGGCGAGCTCTACCAGACCGAGCAGATGGGCTTCTGCCCCGTCGGTGAAGGCGGGAGGTTCGCCGAGAGCGGCGAGACGGCCATCGGCGGGAAGATCCCCATCAACCCGAGCGGCGGGCTCATGGCCCGTGGCCACCCCATCGGCGCGTCGGGCCTTGCCCAGGTCTTCGAACTCGTGACCCACCTGCGGGGCGAGGCCGGCACGAGGCAGGTGAACGGGGCCCGGATCGCCATGGCCGAGAACGGGGGCGGATTCCTCGGGATGGGAGAGGCCGCCATGGCCATCCATATCCTGGAGAAAATGAAATAGTGACAGAGATTCCTTTGGAGGTGCCAGTCATGGTGAGCGTGGCAAGGAAAGAGAAAAAGGCCGATCTCGTGGAGCGCCTGAAAAAGGACTTCACCGAGACCGAGAAGGTGATCCTGGAAAGGCGGAGCGTCCGGCTCTACAAGGACGAGCAGGTGCCGGAGTTCATGGTCAGGCGCATCCTCGAGGCCGGCAGGTTCGCCCCCTCGGCCGGGAACTGCCAGCCATGGAAGTTCGTCGTGGTGCGGGACCCGGACCTCATCTACGAGATGACCGAGGACGTCGCCGACGCCTGCGGCATCTTCAGCAAGATCGTGAACTATACCAGGCCCGGCAGGGAGAAGCTCAGGACCTTTTCCAAGATCATGACGCGCCTGCGCAAGCATGACCTCCACCCCGTGCCGTTCGCCGCGGTCTCCCTCATCGGGGATCGCAAGCTCGGGCTCTGGCACGGTGCGCCCACGGTCATCCTCATCTTCTATGACACCCGGGGCGTGGGCTGCCCGGAGCTCGACTGCGGCATCGCCGGACAGAACATGGTGCTCTCGGCCCACAGCATGGGACTCGGCACCTGCTGGGTGAGCTTCTCCAAGCTCCTCTTCGAGTACAACCCCAAGTGGAAGAGGGTCTTCGGCATCAGCTACCCGTTCAAGTTCATCACGAGCATCGCGGTGGGCTGGCCCGTGGGCGAGCCCGACGGCATGGTGACGCGCCAGACCCACGCAGTGGACTGGTACGAGGACCGGAAGAAAACCACCATCTACTGATGCAGGGAGTGAGACCATGAAATACATGACACTGCTGGAAAGGTTCAGGGTACCGACCTACAACGACCCCAACGAGACGATCCTCGGCAGGGTGGATTTTGACCTCGCCCGCTGCACGGGGTGCGGGATGTGCGTGAAGATATGCCCTGCCTCGGCCCTGGAACTGGTCGACAAGAAGGCAACGATGAAGGAATCGCCGGACGACCAGTGCATGTTCTGCGGCGACTGCCAGGCCGTCTGCCCCGTTGATGCCGTGATCATGAAGAGACCGTACCGCTGGACGTCGTTCTACAAGGTCATCGAGCACGGCGAACCAAAGCCGCCGAGGCTCTTCACGGATTGATCAGGACGACTGCAAACAATGACATGAAAGGGAGGGTTCCATGAGCGAAAAGGTATCAACCTGGGTGTCGGTCCTGGAGGAACAGGCAGCGACGAGGCCGGAGTGCCGTTTTCTCTACGTGGTTTACCAGGACCGCTCCATCACGTACGGCGAAACCGACAGGAACGCCAACCGGTTCGCCCATTATTTCCTGGGTCTGGGCGCCGGTCCCGGCGACGGCGTGGCGGTGCTCATGAACAACTCTCCCCAGTTTCTGGACGTATTCTTCGGCATCCAGAAGATCGGCATGTACGTCAACACCGTCAACACGGCGCTCAAGGGTGACGGCCTGGCCTTCATCATCGACAACAGCGACACGAAATTCCTCGTGGTGGACCACGACCTCGTGGACCTGTACCGGAGCGTCGCGGAGGCGACCCCCAAGGTGAAGACCGTCATCGTCAACACCCTGGAAGCGCCCGCGGGCTACACGGTGCCCGCGGGCATGCTCGACCTGAGGGAGGCCTACGACACAGTTCTGCCCGACACCAAGCCCTCCCTCGAGTTTGACGAGAACAACATCCTCATCCTCATGTACACGTCCGGCACCACGGGCCTGCCCAAGG
>JAXGYO010000012.1:0-2718 GCA_040772225.1 Anaerolineae bacterium | reverse complement strand
GGAATTCGATCGGACTCATGAAACCCAACGACATCTTGATTCTTTTTTTATTATACCAGTACAGGTACCCGTTCAGCATTTCCATGAATTCGTCTACACTTATCCCAGTCCTGCATAACGCGTTTTTCTAGAGCCACCTGCGCGCTTTTATGAGAGCCACTCGCGCGGAGTTTGAGAGCCACCCTGAGCGCTGCTTGAGAGCCACTCCTCCGAAAAGGAGCGGCTCTGCCTGTTAACCAGCTAAAATTACTTGCGGATCGTTTCGCGCATCGACTTACTGCCCCTGATTATGATCCTGTACGCTTGAGAGGCCAGACGGTCTGTTATCGCCTCGGCTACGACCGCAGTCGGAATCTGGTCCAGCCACTCGGCAGGCTCGTACTGTGATGCGACGATGGTAGCCTTATAGTTGTGGCGCCGGTCTATGATGGAGAGAAGTATCTCGGAGTCCTCTTCGGAGATCGGGAACAGCAGCCACTCATCGATAATCAGGAGGTCAAACTTGACAATCTGCTTTCGCAACCGATTGAAAGCCTCCAGGTCCCTGCGTTTGGCAATCTTCAGCTCGTCCAGCAGATCGGGCAGCTGAACGTAGCGGGTGGTCAGCATGTGCCTGCAGGCGGCCTGTCCGAGAGCCTGGACCAGGAAGGACTTGCCTGCTCCGGTCGGTCCTATGACCAGGACGTTGCGAGCGTGCGGGATGTAGTTGCACGAGGCCAGCTCCATGATGAAACCGCGGTCCAGTCTTCGGTCGTCGTCGTACCTGATGTCCTCGACGCAGGCGGTTGTATTCTGGAACCGCGCACGGCTGACCAGGCGCTGGAGCCTGCTGTGCTGTCTCTTGGTGAACTCCCGGTCCACCATCAGCCCGAGACGGTCGTAGAACCCCATCTCCTGGAAGGCGGAGTCGTCGTCCTGCTCCTTCAGCGAGTCGGCCATGCCGGTAAGCTTCATGTACCTGAGCCTGTTCACAGTCTCGTGGTTAAGCATGGCCGCGGCCTCCGAAATAGTCCGCCCCTCGCCGGAACCCGCGCCCGGACGACTTCTTCACTGCCTCCACGGGTACCATTGAGACGTCCTGTCCGGATTCGGGGACATCCAGGTTCTTCTCCAGGATACTCTTGAGCTGGCCGTAGGAAGGAGAAGGCGTCCGAGAGAGAAGTATTCCGCTGGCCCGCTCCAGTCTTCGCGAGCCGAACTTCTCTCCCAGGCTCATCACTCCGAAGCACGAGCGGTAGGCCTGCTGCTCTATCGCTGCACGGTCAAGGATGGCCTCTACGACGCGCCTTGTGCAGTCGCCCGTCTTACCGGCCCAGCCCAGGAAGCGGTCGCGGTTCCAGTCGGCGAAGAAGAGCTTGTCGGGCGGCATGTGCTCGTTCACCGTGGAGTAGCCCTCCTTGCCCCAGAGCCTCCTGTGCGACGCTATCCGCTGATGGTGATAGAATAGCTCCACCGTCTGCCGGGTCGCCCGGACGTCCACCTCCTCTCCCAGGTACTCGAACGGGACGGAGTAGAACTTTCGCTGGTAGGCGACGTGGCAGTTGGGCTGGACCTTGGCCTTCCCCCACTCGGCCGGTTCGTAGGGGGACTGGGGGAGCGGGAGCAGGAAGTCCTTTTCTTCGGCGAGGAAGGACGTCCACCGGCTCTCGCTCTTCCCGGCCAGGGGAGCGGAGTTGACCTGCTCGAGACCCGAACGGACGTGCCGCTGCAGGTCTGCGAAGGACAGTATCTGCACATTGCGCAGCCCTGCAATTATCTTGCGGGACGCAATAAGCACGGCATTCTCGGCAGACGGCTTGTCCTTCGGCTTGCGGACACGGGCCGGCAGTATTACGGTTCCGTAGTGGGCCGCCATCTCCTGGTACGTCCTGTTCAGATCCGGCTCATAGAAGTTCGCTCGCTTCACGCCGCACTTCAGGTTGTCCGGCACAAGGGTTTTAGGGACGCCGCCCAGGTACTGAAAGGCGTGGACATGGCCGGAGATCCAGGAGGGCATCTTCTCGTCGCGGAAAGGCTCGGCGTAGATGATCCGGGTACACGGCAGGACGGCAACGAACAGAAAGGCCTCTTCCGGCTTCCCGCTCTCCTCGTCGAAGAAGGCGATCCTGGTCCCGGCCCAGTCGACCTCGAGCGTCAGCGCGGGCTTGTGCTCCAGACGGATGGTAGCCTTGTGCACCTTGGCATGCTTGTGATAGTACTGCCGGAACTGCGTCTCCATGTAGAAGCGCTCGCCATTTCGCCTGCATTCTTCGACGTACTCCTCCCAGAGCAGCTTCAGGGTGACGTGGGGCTTGGCAAGCTCTGAATGGACGTAGTCGAAGTCCGGCATCCTGAAAGAAGTGTCCCGCGACGGAGAGGCTATCTGCGACACCCCCTGCGAAACGGTGAGGTCGTCCAGTTTTTCAAGGTCCTCCAGGGTAAGCCACCCCTGGTCCCGGGCTTGCCGGAGGTACAGCGATACCGTGTTCCTTGAAACCTTGTGCATTGCCGCAACTTTGCGCCGGCTTAGGCCGCTGTAGACGGCCCGAACGATGGTGAGAAACTCTGACAACGTAATCCCTCCTGAGATGAATTCTGCCCTGTGGCAGTAATTCGATCTTACAGGAGTTCGAAGCAGCCGGCTCTGTTCCGGCGCGGCGGGTGGCTCTTCAGGTGCGCGCCATGTGGCTCTCTCAGAGCGCGCCGGTGGATCTTAAGCTCCGCGCGGGTGGCTCAATT
>JAXGYO010000011.1:0-2737 GCA_040772225.1 Anaerolineae bacterium | reverse complement strand
CACCGTGTGCGCCCAATCGCTCACCCTCACAACTGTTCCCGTCGCAGCAACTGCGCGTTGATGGCCACGACGATGGTGCTGATCGACATGAGTGTGGCGCCAACCGCGGGCGAGAGCAAGATGCCCCACGGGGCGAGCACCCCGGCCGCCAGCGGCAGCGCCACGAGGTTGTACCCCGTGGCCCAGGCCAGGTTCTGGATCATCTTGCGATGGGTGGCCTGGCTCAGCCGGAGGACGCGGACCACGTCCAGCGGGTTGCTGCGCACCAGGATGATCCCTGCCGAGGCCACGGCGACGTCGGTGCCGCTGCCGATGGCGATGCCCACATCGGCACGCACGAGCGCCGGCGCATCGTTGACGCCGTCGCCCACCATGGCCACTTTGCCGTGCGCCTGCAACTCGGCGATCTGGCGCTCTTTGTGTTCGGGCAGGACCTCGGCGAACCAGGTGTCGATGCCCAGCTCCTCGGCTACCGTCTTGGCCACCGCCTGGCTATCGCCGGTCAGCATGGCCACCTCGATGCCGAGCGCGTGCAGCCGGTCCACAGCCTCGCGGCTCTCCTGGCGGATCACGTCGGCCAGGGCGAAACTGGCCACGGGCTCTCCGTCGGCGATCAGGTGCACCACCGATTGCCCGTTGGCGCTGGCGGACTGCTCAAACTGCGCGAGGGCTTGCGGGAGCGAGATATCCAGGCTCTCGAGCAGGCGGGGTCCGCCCACGTGCACCTCGCAGCCATCCCACTCGGCGCGCACGCCGCGGCCCTTGATCGCCTCAAAGCCGCTCACCTCGGGCAGCGCCAGCCCCTGCTCCTGCGCGCTCGCGCGGATCCCGCGGGCGATGGTGTGCTCCGAGTCGCCCTCCACCGCGGCGGCCAGGGCAAGGGCCCTGTCCTCGTCCCAACCCGCGGCAGTGGCGGTTCCTACAACGCCAAAGGCGCCCCGCGTGAGCGTGCCCGTCTTGTCGAACACGATCAGGTCCACGGTGCGCGCCTCCTCCAGCGCGATCCGGTCGCGCACCAGGATCCCCGCGCGGGCGCCCATGGTGGTGGAGATCGCGACCACCAGCGGTATCGCGAGGCCCAGCGCGTGGGGGCAGGCGATCACCAGGACGGTGGCGACGCGGGCAATCACGTCCACGCTCCAGCCCGTCGCCAGTGTCCAGCCGAGGGCGGTCAGTGCCGCGACGGCCAGAGCGATGTAGAACAGCCAGCCCGCGGCGCGGTCCGCCAGCAGCTGCGTGCGCGATTTGGTGCGCTGCGCCTCGTCCACCAGGCGCATGATGCCCGCCAGGGCGGTGTCGTCGCCGGTGGCGGTAACGCGTACCCGCAGGCTGCCATCGCCGTTGAGCGTGCCGCCGATCACCTGGTCGCCGTCCTCCTTGGCGACCGGGCGCGACTCGCCCGTCAGCATCGACTCGTTCACATCAGAGGCGCCCTCGACGACGACGCCATCGGCGGGGATCGACGTCCCCGGGCGGACCAGCACCAGATCGTCCGCACGCAGCTGATCCAGCGGGATGGTCTCGGTGTCGCCCGCGTCCGTGATCCGCTCGGCGGTATCGGGCATCAGGCGGGCCAGCTCGTCCAGCGCGCCCGAGGCCTGGCGCACGCTGCGCGTCTCCAGCCAGTGGCCCAGGAGCATGATATCGATCAGGGTGACCAGCTCCCAGAAGAACCCCATCTGGTCGGGGATAAAGAGCGCCGCGACGCTATAGACCAGTGCGACGGTGATCGCCAGCGAGATCAGGGTCATCATCCCCGGCTGGCGCTGGCGCAGCTCCGGGACGGCCATTTTCAGAAAGGGAATGCCGCCATAGGCAAAGACGACCAGAGAAAAGACGGGGCCGATCCACGCGCTCCCGGGAAAGGCGGGCATCGTGAACCCCAGCAGGTCCTGGAGCATCTCGCTGTACAGGAGCACGGGGATCGAGAGGACCAGCGAGACCCAGAACCGCCGGCGGAAGAGTTGCTCGTGGCCCGCGTGACTGATGTGCGCGCCGCCGTGGGCGTCGTGTTCGTCTCCGTGGCCGCCGTGACCGTCCCCGTGGTCGCCGTGACCGTCACCCGCGTGTCCCCCGGGTGCGTGGCGCATGGCCGCCTGGTCGACGGTCGCCTTATCGGCGGTCGCGTGGTCCATGGCCGCGTGGTCCGTGGCCCCATGGCCGCCCGGCTGGGCGGCCATGGCGGGCGCGCCATGAGAGTCGCTGTGATTGTCATGTTCCATGCTGGATGCCTCCACAGTGGCGGGTGTTTCAGGGCGCAGGCTCCGGGGACACCGGCAAGCAGCGGATGCCTGCCCGGGGACACCGGACCAGTGGAAGCTTAACACGCTTAAGCAGTGTTGGCCAGCGGGGGCGGCTCGACGGTCGGCTGGGACGCCGACCAGTAAACGTGGGCGTCGCGTCGGAGCGCGGGATTCATCCCGCCCCGCGTGCCGACGGCCCTGGCTCTCGCGGCGGCGGCGCGTCGTTGAGCGCCTTGAGCAGCGCCTCGGCGATGCCCAGGTAGGCCTCGACCGTGCTGCGCTCCACGGTGAGGCCGCCGCCCTCATGCTGGAGCTGGTTGCGCAGGCGGTGGAATATGCGAGAAGCGCCGGCGAGACTGCAGGTGGCGGAGCAGGGGAAAGAGCAACATCGATGCACAGGATGTACAGGATGAGGGTGCAGGCGGAAGAGAAGCGCGGCTACACGTCGACGAAGAGCTCTCATGCGCACACAGAGATGCCCGCCCTTTCGGGCG
>JAXGYO010000010.1:0-2745 GCA_040772225.1 Anaerolineae bacterium | reverse complement strand
CCAGATTGGCGTCCTGCTTTTGCAGAAGCTGGCGAATGGTTACCCACTGATCCAAGGCCAGGCCGTCAACCACAATCAACGCGGCACGGCTGCTACCGGAGTCCTCGATATCCCGAGCCAGGCGGCGCGGCACATGGTGGAGCATGGCAGGATTGGTCGGCGGCAAGTTGATCAGACTGGAGTAGTGGTCGGCCAGCCAAGCGGCAAAGGTCGTGTTCAGTGCATCGCCGATTTCCCTGAGCCGGGTCTGATACTCGGTGCTGTTGCCACAATGAACCAGCGAAGAAAGTTCGGCCCATTTCAATGCAAAGGCGGTCCAGTCCGAGTAACGCGCTTCCGCAGTGGGCAGTTCCTTCTCGACAAGGCCAAACAAGCGAGAGATCCGCAGCTCGTCATCGTCCACGCCGGAGGTGGCGATGCCGCTTCGGACCCAGGACCCGGCATCCACTTCAATGCCTTTGGCCTCGACAGGGGTGAGTTTCCCCTCCAGGAACAGGTTGTCGATGTAGACCTTGATGTCCTGATGGTCGAACGGCAGGCGATCAGGGCCGGGATACTTGAGGCCGTATTCCGGCGAATCCTCCCGTACCTGATGAGCGCTGCCGAGCCTGGAAAGAAATAGCGGCCAGCGTTCCTGCAAAAAGGCGAAGAACGCCTCATCGTCCGGAACGATTTCAGAGAGCGGCCAAGCCTTGAATCCATCATGCCCTTTGAGAACCTGGATAAGCCGCTCAGCCAGCATCAGCGGGATCTGTAGCTTCCCATAGTGCAGGCGCAGCAATGCGCGAAGCAGCTCCACCTCGCCCCCAATTAGTTCCGCCGCAATGCCGAACACATGACGGAGAATGAAATCCTTGGTGGCGTTGTCGCCCATGCGATCCGGCGGCGACTTGCGCTGGGCCTCAAAAAGCGAATCCAGCAAGCTCCTGTCGAGCTTTTCAATGACCGGATAGCTCAGGTTGGGAAAGAGATCCCCCAAGTTGAATGAAAGCTTGCGGCCCGCCTGGAGTAGGTCGTAAGGCAAGGATTCCAGCTCCGCATCCTGCAAGCGGAGGACTACCACCAGATCGGTGTGCTCACCCCGGTCCCATATCGAACGGTACTTTGACTCATAGGCGTATCTGAATTCGACCGGATCACTGAACTCGATCAGGTCGAACCCGCGCCCGCGAAGCTCCAATGCCAGCTTCTCCTCGGTCAGCAGACAATCCGGGTCCGCGACCAGGGTCAGCTTGCTGACGTTGGGCACAAAGTCGTTCAGGATGGCGTCTCGCCAACTACTCATTGAGCGCCTCCCTTGATGATCCGCAGCATCAGCAGCGACCGGATTTCCGGTACGATCTGCCGCGCTGATTGCAGTTCATGCCGCCACTCATTTTCCTCAGCAGCGCAGCGGGCCAGACGGTACTGGCGCACTTCGGGCAGCCCAACTCGTTCGATGGCCTTGCGCCGAGAGGTGAAGGCGACCATGCCGCGTTCCTCTTCCCTGTTCACCGAGGCGAGGTGCGCCTGCTGCAGGGCATCGAATAGCTCCTGTCCGGCCTGTTCGGCAGCAATCTGCAAACGCTCATGGGCGGTGATAGAGTCATCCTGCCCGAGGGTGGCTTGCACCTCGGCTTCCGCTGTCTGCAGCGCATCCCAGATATGCCGGGCCGTGGGCAGAAACAGTTTGCCTTCTTCGCTCAAAAACACGCTGACATAGCCACGCCGCACCATGGGGATGCGCAGGAGTTGTGTCTTCTGGTGCATTCCGGCCTGAAGGCGGATCTCAAAGAGCCCCCAGAGTCCGGAGATGCTGGCTGGCAGCCCGCTTACGGTTACGCACGGCAATGGCTGACCTGCCGCGACCTGGGGCAGGTTCAGGGCAAGACCACGGACACGGCTGTTTTCGAGATTGAGCAGGGTTGCGTCGGTTAGACGATCCGCTTCCCGAGCGCTGAATACGGCTTTGCGGTGTTCCTGGCCATCCGGCCAATTCAGATCCCACCATGAGCGCTTGCGACTGGCTGCGCCGCCGTGTGAATTGAGGTAGCCCACCGTCATCCGTTCCACCCAGTGGGGCAGCGGATGCGAGCGCAGACGCTCAGCGGTTTGCACATCCGGCTCTTCGGATATGCCGTAGATGGCGGAGGACTCGCGCACCTGCTGAATCTCATCCCGAATCCTGGCCACCGTGTGATCGACGGAGGTTTCGATGCCGTCAGGATTAAGGATGGCCGAGGCGAACACATCCTCGAACAACTCACCGGCCTGGGCCGAGTCGAGCACGTCGCCGGTCTTGTCGATGCCGAACTCGTCGAAGATCACCGAGAGCTTCTGCTCCAGAACTTCGCGCACGCGGAACTCGACTGAATCCTCAAATACGAAATTGATCGCCTGTACGGTTTTGGGCTGGCCGATACGGTCCACGCGGCCGATACGCTGCTCCAGCCGCATGGGGTTCCAGGGGATGTCGTAGTTGATGATGACATGGGCGAACTGCAGGTTCAGACCCTCACCGCCCGCATCGGTGGAGACCAATACGCGGTGCGATTTGCGGAAGGCATCCTGGGCTGCCCCACGTTCCTCCATGGCCATGGAGCCGTTCAGGGTGACCACCGAGATTCCCCGGGCTTCCAGAAACTCCTTCAGCATCTGCTGGGTCGGCACGAACTCGGTGAAGATCAGCACCTTCAGATCCGGTTCGTTTTCCTCGGCTTGCAGCTTGTAGATCCACTCGATCAGAGCCTCGGCCTTGGCATCCGG
>JAXGYO010000009.1:0-28557 GCA_040772225.1 Anaerolineae bacterium | reverse complement strand
CGGAACGAGGTTGACGATCGGTCAGGACGGCGACTAGACCTGTCAGAGCAGCCGCGATCATGAGCGCAAGCGTTGCGGACATGGCACCCTCCCCGTTGAGCCGCACATCCAGAACCAGATACCAGGCGACCCCTCACCAGTGAACGCCGTCGCCTGCGCCGATCATAGCGCGCTCGCTCTCAATCCGCCAGCGCCGGCGCAGATAAGGGCTCAGCGCCCATCGCTGCTTTACGCGGGCGCGCGAATCCGTATACTGGCTATAACGGAACGGGGGAGGCGTTTCGCCTCCCCCGCTCTCGTCACCGGCCAGGTTGGGTGCAATCCTGCAAGAGATCACTCACCCTGGCCTGTTTCACCTTTGTCCTCCCGGAGCGCCGCGATGCGGGCCTCCATGGCCTCCAGCTGTCGCCGCAGGAAACTGGCCTCCTCCTCGAGGCCGGCAGCCTCCTCTGTAGCGGTTGGCGCAGCCCAGACGGCGGGATCAACATATCCGGCCCCATAGCCTGCGCCGTATCCGGGACCATAGCCCCGTCCGAACCCGCGCCCGAAACGCCTGGCTCCCCAGCGCAACCCGAGCCCAAGGCCCATTCCCACCAGCGGCCACACACCGTAGCGTGCCGGCCTGCCCGTGCCGCAGTAGCCAAAGCCACCGCCCGTCATCGGCCCCTCTCCGCGGGGCCCAGTTCGATCATATCCTGGCATATCTACCTCCTAGTATCTTGACTATCGATATCGTCGCACACCTGTGCGATGATCTTTACCAGCGCCGGCGGTTGCCCGCGCCATAGCCGCGGCCACGGCCTCCCCACAGCCTGCGACCCAGGCCAAACAGCCCGCGTCCAAAGCCCAGGGGCGCGCCGCGACTTCCGACATATCCTGCGGGTACGCCGCGACGGTCATCCGGTAGCACGGCGCCGCCAGCGCCGCTTGCGCAATCGCCCTGCGCACGGCCCGTCAGCGGTCCACGTCCCTGAGGACCGGTTCCATCTCTTAATGGCATCTATCTCACCTCCCTTCCGTTTCAGTTCCTGTTTCTTGCTCTTGCGGCGGGGACGGTGAGCCCGCCCCCGCCCGCTTTCCTTTCCTGCTAGGCCAGCTGCTCAGCCCCGCTGAACACCTGCCCCACGTGCAGCACAACCGCCGCCACACCCGGCAGATTTTCCGGGTTCCAGCACTTCATGTCGTCAAAGACCGGGCCCGAAGGCAGGTACTCGAGCGTACCCTTGACCTGGAAGGACTTGCCTTCATCGGTGATAAACGCCATCGACCCTTTCGATCCCGCGGCGATATTCGCCCGCGTCTTGTTGAAAAAGTTGTCCACGAGCACGAACCGGTCCTCAGCCACCTTTTTCACGCAGGTCATATAGACCAGGTTGGGCGTGCCTTTTGCGTCCACGGTCCCAAAGACGATCGGTCCTTCGCGCTTTTCCCAGGCCTCACTCACGGTCTGCGGCAGTACGGTCATGTTGCGGTTCCTTTCTTGATTGGATTCTTGATCAGACTATCGAGCGACCGGTGCATCCGCCTGATGGCTTCCGACATCGGGTTCGCTGGCAGCTCGGTGACGGCCTTTAGTGCGCGCATAGCGCGCACGGCCGTCTCGTCGTAGGGCAGCCGCGCCAGTACGGGTATGCCCCGCTCCCTGCACTGTGCCTCGATTTGTTGGGTCATCTCCGGGTTGATGTCGCTCTTGTTGATACACACGGCAGTGGCGGTCTGAAAGTGTGCAGCCACCGCCAGGGCGCGCTCCAGATCGTGCCAGCCCGACACCGTGGGCTCAGCCACCAGCAGCGCCAGATCCACGCCTGTCACGGCGGCGATCACGGGACAACCGATACCCGGCGACCCGTCGATCAGGATCCAGTCCGCCTGCTCATCGACACAGGAACCCAAAGCCTCAGCGCGCACCTGGCTCACGAGCTTGCCAGAGTTGGCCTCACCCGGCTCCAGCCGCGCGTGGATAAACGTCCCAAAGCGGGTCCCGGAACGGTACCAGTAACCCGAGAGCCGGTCGACCATGTCGATGGCCTCCACCGGGCACTGTGTCGCGCATGCCACGCAGCCCTCGCAGGAGAGCGGATCCACGCTATATACATCCCCGTTCACCCGCACGGCGTCGAACCGGCAGACCTCCTCGCAGCGACCGCAGGAGATGCACAGATCGGCATTGATCTGCGCCAACTGCCCGCCACTAAAGGGCTGCGGCTCACCCATATCGGGCTGCAAGATGATCTCCAGGTTTGGTGCATCGACATCCGCATCGGCCAGGACCAGTCTAAAGTCCTGCGACATCAGATGTGCCAGCGCCGCGGCGACTGTGGTCTTGCCCGTGCCGCCCTTGCCGCTCAGGATCACCATTTGCTTCATTCCGCACCCCCTGACGCCGCCGCGACAGGCTTGCGCAGTGCGGCGGCCCTGCTCAAGAGCGTCTGAAAGCCCTCGCGGTACTCGGGGAGCGCCACGACCAGGGGGCGTCCCTGCGAATAGGACTCGGCGATCTCCCGCCGGTAGGGGATGCGCATCAGGATCGGCAGACCTTCCGCCTCGCAGTACTCTTCCACCGACGCATCGAGGCCGTCATCCTTGTTCAGCACGATACCCACCGGCACCTGGAGCACGTCGCGCGCCAGGTTCACCGCCAGACGCAGATCGTGCAGGCCAAAGGGTGTCGGCTCTGTAACGAGCAGCGCGATATCGGCCTCGCGCAACGTCTCGATCACCGGGCAGGCCGTGCCGGGCGGTGAATCGACGATGAACCACTCGCGCTCGGCCCAGCCCTCCGTCTCTGCATAGCGGCTGAGGGCGTGGATGATCGGCGTGGCCATGGCCTCCCCGATTTGTAGCTCACCTTCAGCAAAGGCCACCGTTCCCGCCTGTCCGGCATGAATCACACCGATGGCGTGAGGCACCTCGCTGATGGCTCCCTCCGGGCAGTTCAGCGTGCAACTGCCGCAGCCGTGACACATCTCCTGAAACACCAGGGTGCGATCGGGCAGCGAGGCGATGGCGTTAAATGCGCACACCTCAGCGCAGCGACCGCAATGCGTGCATAGGGTTTCGTCGACGACGGGTATGAGCACCTCCACCGACTCCCGGTGATGGAACGACGGATGCAGAAAGAGCCCGGAATTGGGGGCTTCCACATCGGCGTCGATCAGCGCCGTGGGTGCCAGCTCTGACGCCACGAGCGCCAGGCCGGTCGCCACCAGCGTCTTGCCGGTGCCCCCTTTGCCGCTTGCGACAACAATACGCATGGCCGCCTACCCTCTGCGTCCTGCGCCCTGTCCGCCGCCCATGCCCATGCCACGTCCGCCCCCCATGCCCATGCCCCGGCCGCTACCCATGCCCCGAGCGCCGCTCTTGCCATAGTCTTTGCCCACAGTGGCAGCGCCGATTTGCGGCAGGGTGCCGGCGAGCAGGGCCTCAACTGCCTGACGGACAGTACCTGGCTGCGCCTGGTATACGGGAATGCCTGACGCCATGAACACCTGGGCCGCGTTGGGGCCCACATTCATGCCGATGGCTGCCTCCGCGCCCTCGCGGATCATCATTTGCGACGACTGAACGCCGGCGCCGCCCGAAGCGGAGATGGCAGGGTTCACGATGGTTTTCGCGTCATTGGTATCGGTATCCACCAGGACAAAGTACGGGCAGCGCCCAAAAATGGGGCTGACCTCCGCGTCAAGGCCGGATCCGCTGCTGCTTACCACTACCTTCATTCTATTAGCTCCTTGATTCTCTTAGTGTAGTTTTTCAGTGTGATCGACGATCTGCCCGGCAATATAGGCCCGCACAGCCTCATCGATATCCCTAATATCGGTGACGATTGGGCGTATGCCCACCTGCTCCATGCTCTGATAGGCGCCAAAGCCCATTCCCTGGCACAACAGAGCCTCACAGCCCTCAATGGCCTCGGCCATGCTCACGTGCTTGTCATGGCTATCGGCATCCTGTCCATGCCTGCCGCCATGCTCCTCTTCTTCCTGACCGGCAAAATGTGTGTGCCCAAGCTTGCTGACGATCTCGCGATCCACGATCTGGCCATCCTCTACGGTCAGCACAGCATAGTAGCGTGCCCGCCCAAAGTGCTGGCTGATGGTCTCGCCGTCGTCGGTAATGCAGGCAATCCTCATGTGTTTTTCTCCTTGGCTCTAGAATATGCAGATGTCAACGGGCGGTGCCCAAAGATACACAGTATACAGGCACGGTCAGCTGTGGTCCTGCGCGTCATAGGCCTCGAAAAAGTTGTGCAATACCTGGTCGGTTAGCCTCAGGTCCTCGACCCAGGCGTTGAGATAGGCATCGCCCTGCGATGTCAGCGAGTACACCCGGCGCGGCGGCCCCGCACTGCCCTCTCTGGACGCTTGAGACACCACCATTCCCTGCGCCTCGAGATCATAGAGGATACGGTAGATGGCGCTGGCGTCCATGGGGTACTCCTCCAGGCCCAGCTCACGCAAGCCCTCCAGCAGGGCATAGCCGTGCGCGGGCGCGCGGTGCAACAACAGCAACACCGCGGGCTCGACAAAGCGACGAATACGCCTCGGCCTGGGTGCGCCACCGGGCCCCATGCCCATGCCTGCGCCGTGTCGTCTCCGTCCCATCACCCTGCTCCTTGAATAATGCTATTTGTCATCTGCAAATAGAGGATAGCACATAGGGGTAAGCTTGTCAAGAGTGCGGGCCGCATGTTTTTGTGTGTTTGTGTGGGTCGGGCGGGTCAAGCTGACGCTGGCCGCTTCGGAGCCGACAGGAATGTCGGCGGTCCAGTCCCGGACGGTCGGTCTCTGACCGACCGACACGCAGGGCGTGCTGGTGAGGCGGCCGGGTCAGTCGGAGACTGACCCGCCAGGCCAAGTGCTGGCGCGTGAGGGTGTAGCTGGCCCTTTCGGAGCCGACAGGAATGTCGACGGGCCAGTCCCGGACGGTCGGTCTCTGACCGACCGACACGCAGGGCGTGCTGGTGAGGCGAAGGGGTCGGTCGGAGACTGACCCGCCGAAAGTGCTGGCGCGTGAGGGTGTAGCTGGCCCTTCGGAGCCGACAGGAATGTCGGCGGTCCAGTCCCGGACGGTCGGTCTCTGACCGACCGACACGCAGGGCGTGCTGGTGAGGCGAAGGGGTCGGTCGGAGACTGACCCGCCGCAAGTGCTGGCGCGTGAGGGTGTAGCTGGCCCTTTCGGAGCCGACAGGAATGTCGGCGGTCCAGTCCCGGACGGTCGGTCTCTGACCGACCGACACGCAGGGCGTGCTGGTGAGGCGAAGGGGCGCCGAGACTGACCGCCAGGCCGTGCTGGCGCGAGGGTGTAGCTGGCCTTCGAGCCGACAGGAATGGCGGTCCATCCCGGACGGTCGGTCTCTGACCGACCGACACGCAGGGCGTGCTGGTGAGGCGAAGGGGTCGGCCGGAGACTGACCCGCCAGGCCAAGTGCTGGCGCGTGAGGGTGTAGCTGGCCCTTTCGGAGCCGACAGGAATGTCGGCGGTCCAGTCCCGGACGGTCGGTCTCTGACCGACCGACACGCAGGGCGTGCTGGTGAGACGAAGGGGTCAGTCGGAGACTGACCCTCTAAGCGGAGACCGGCTCTCCGTGGCGTACGATGGGCACTATTCTCTCGATCCTGTCCATCCCTGTTTGTTCCTTCCGCTCTGTCCCGTCGCCTATCACTCGCGGATTTCTGTATTGTGCTCGATGATTTCCTCAGCGACCTCCCACACCCGCGGGAGGTAGGCCCGCCCGGCGGCGGCGCGGGCCAACAGGGATGGGGTATCGGGGACGCCCAGGTCGGCGGCGAGGGCCTGGAAGGCGGGTGCGTGCGCCTCGCGCTCGGCATCGCTCGCATCGGCGGCAAGGATGTACTGGCAGCGCGCAGCGGTGGCGATGATCCAAAAGACGGCCTCGCGGTGCTCTCCAGAGTCGATCAACGCATGGCTGCCCTCTACGAGGATCGGCCGGGCCAGGGACGTGATATCCGAGCTCCACGGAAAGCGCGTCGTGCCGATGGCTGCGGCTGCGTCGAACATGGCGATTACCGCGTTCAGGTGATGCTCGGTCTGGGCGCGGGTCCAGTCCGCGCATCCCAGGAATCCCAGCAAGTCGGCATACAGCGTCTCATGCCCGTACGCTTCCAGCACGGCGCGCACCGCCTGGTAGCGACGGCGAATGGTGGGGTTGCGCAGGGCGGCCACCAGCAGCACGTGGGTCATCACGCCTGTGGAAAAGGCCCAGGCGTTGAGTTGCGCGTGAAACGGGGCGCCGGGACCGATCCCCGCCAGGCCGGCGTCGGACTTGTCGTAAGCCTCCCGGCAGCGGCAGCGGACCCAGCGGCGCACGGCAAAGCTGGCGCTCACCGCACGCTGCAGCGGTCGCAGCCGCCCGGTGGGATCGCTCAGGATCGTATCCAACCGGAACGCTCCGGCCAGATGGTAAGAGGAGAGGACCGCCTCGGGCGAGGCCAGCACCTCCTCCGGCAGGAGCGTCGCCTCCAGGAGCACGCCGCCGTAGCGGAACTTGCCGCGGGGCAGCGCGTTGACGTCTCCTGCGTTCACTGCGCCGGCATGCTCCCCCTCGCCCCCCGTGACAACCATCACGTCCACGTCGGACGACCGGGGCCAGGGCATCTCGTCAGGCAAGCCGACGATCGAGCCCGCCAGATAGGCGCCCCGAAAGCCCGCCTGCCGGCTGGCATAAGCGTTCACCCAGGCTGCGGCCGCCTGACGGGCCGTGCTGACATTCACGCTTGATGGCCTCCCATGATTGACCCCTGAGCGAATGCGCCCTGTCGCGGGGCACAACCGGCCTGCGAGCCGCAGGCGCCCCAGAGCCCCTGGACCGCGGACGTCCCGTCCGCTTCTGAACGGGGTCCGCAGGTGACCGACCATCCCGCCGCACCTCACCGGTCGCGGAGTACAACTCCGCGCCCCAAAGCGCCCCGCGCTCCGTAAGCTCGGCGGCTCAACCCGGTGCAGCCGCTGAGCCGGACCGCCGACATTCTTGTCGGCTCCTGGCGGACTGCTGCCTTCAGGGAGGTACTCGTCGCTCGCTTCCGACCGCCCTGCGGCCCACCGCGCAGTGCAACCGGCTTCCGAGCCGCCCGCGCCCCAGGGCGGGGCAGGCGCCCCGCGCCCCGTAAGAGGCTTGTCCCGGCGGCCGTCCGTGGCATCGGTTGGCCTCCGGAGCAGGCTATAAGCCCGCGGTCCTCGCTTCGGGGCTAAACCGCCTCCAGCACCACCTCCGCCGGTTTGAGCGCCCCGCGTGCGTGCACATACACCGTCACCGGGCCCGTTTCGCCGTTCGAGCGCACATACACGACCAGGCGGCCCTGGGAGGCCCGTCGCTCGCTGGCGTTGGGGATGGTGTTGTCCGCCAGGTCGCCGCTGTCGATCGCCAGCAGCGTCCCGGCGCCCTCGACGATCACGCCCACCATATCGGCGGCGCCCGGCACCCGGCGCCCCTCGGCGTCCACAACACTGACCTCGATCTGAGCGACATCCTCGCCGTCCGCCTCGATCACCGGCTCACCGTAGGCCCGGACCTCCAGCGCGGCCGCCGGGCCGGTGGTCTCCAGCAGGCTGCGGACCACAGCGCCGTCCGCAGCGGTCGCCACCACCTCCAGCGTCCCCGGCGCGTACGCAATCTGCACGGTGATGCAGCCCTCCTCGGGGAAATCGGCCAGCCGGTAGCTGCCCTGCGAGACGCCGTTAAGCAACAGCTCAGCCTCGGGGCAGTTCGTATACACCGTCACTTCCACCAGATCGCCCGGGGCATAGTTCCAGGACTGCCCCTCCAATGCCCGCCGGGCATAGCGGCGCCATTGCGGCGACATCCCGTGCAGCAGCGGCGAGTCCTCCTCCTCGTGGCGGGCGGTGGCCAGGTGCACCACCGGCTCGTCGAGCCAGAGGCTGCGCCGGAACCAGTACGACGCCTTGGGGTAGCCGGCGGTGGTGATCAAACCGGCGCTGGAGCCATGAATGGGCCAGCCGCGCGCCTCGCCCAGATAGTCGATACCCGTCCACAGGAACTGGCCCGCGATATAAGGGTTGTCGCGGACCGCGAGCCACGCGGCATAGTGCCCGCCGTTCTCGCTGCCAAACAGTACCCGGTCGGGGTACCTTGCGTGGTCCTCGGCGTACCACTGCTCTTTATAGTTGTAGCCCACGACATCGAGCGTATCGCAGTAGCCGGTGATGTTCGAGAGCTCCGGGTAGGCCACGGCCGCGGTCACGGGGCGGGTGGTGTCCCACTGCTTGACGATACCCTTGAGCATGAGCGCCAGGGGCACCAGTCGCTCGGCGTTGGGCTTGTCCGGGCTGTAGCGCCGCTCGGCGGCCGGCTTGTTGGCGTCGTTGTTGCCGGTCATCGACTCGAACGAGGGGTGACCGTAGGGATCGTTGGGATAGTCAATCTCGTTGCCGATCGACCACATGATCACCGAGGGATGGTTGCGGTCGCGCCGCACCAGCAGACTCAGATCCTTCTCGTGCCAGGCGGGGAAATCCTCAAAGTAGCCGTACAGCTTGGGCGGGTAGACGTTGTGACCCTGCCACCACTTGTTCTTGGGGCCCTCCCACTCGTCGAACGCCTCGTCGTCCACGAACAAGCCCATCTCGTCGCACAGGTCATAGAGTTCGGGCATGTGCGGGTTGTGGCTCATGCGGATGGCGTTGCAGCCCGCGGCCTTGAGCGTCTCCAGGCGGCGACGCCAGACCTTGGGATGGACCGCCGCGCCCAGGGAGCCCGCATCGTGGTGCACGCAGACGCCCTTGAGCTTGATGCTCTCGCCGTTGAGAAAGAACCCCTCGTTGGCATCGAAACGGATGGAGCGGATCCCCACGCGGGTCTCCTCACTGTCCATGACCTCGTTAGCGACCAGCAGCTCTGTCCTCAGGGTATAGAGGTAGGGGAGATCGGGGCTCCAGAGGTGCGGTCCGTCCACGTCCCCCTCGGCGGTCACGCTGCCCCTCTCCCCGGCACACAGGGCGCAGGGGCTTTCCAGCAGGGCCACAGCCTGGCCGTCCGCATCCAGCAGCGTTTGGCGCACCGTGGCGCTCACCGCGCCGGCGGTCTCGTTGACCAGCGCGCTCTCCACGCGCACCGTCGCCGCGGCCTCGCTGACGACGGGCGTGGTAAAAAACACCCCGTACTGCTCGAGGTACAGCGGCTCTTTGACCACGACACTGACCTTGCGGTAGATGCCGGATCCCGTGAACCAGCGCGAGTCGGCAGTGTGGGCGTGTTCGACACGCACGCTGACCACGTTGTCCTCTCCGCCGAATCGGGCGGCGTGCGAGATGTCGTGGGTAAAGGTGGTATAGCCATAGGGCCACTTGCCCAGGTAGTAGGAGTTGACCCAGACCTGCGCGTTCTGGTAGACGCCGTCAAAGATCAGCCAGACCTTTTTGCCGGCGCACTCGTCGGGGAGCGTAAAGCGGCCGCGGTACCAGCCGACGCCGCCGGCCAGGTAGCCGCCCCCGCTGGAATGCTCGGGGCTGAACGGCTCGGTCACGGCCCAGTCGTGGGGCAGCGTGACGTCGGTCCAGGCACCGGGCGCAGCGCCGGCCGCGGCGCCATCATCGTACCCGCGGAACCAGGCCTCCGGGCAGTCCCCGCGGTGGAACCGCCAGTGCCTGTTGATGGTTCTCTCCAGTCTTACCACGCTGTCACCTCCGGATCGGGTGGGGTTGTCATGCCTACACCGCCCATTCTAGCCGCAGGTGATGCCGGCGTAAACCACATGATGCCGGTGCGCCCGCTGGCGTCATCCGACGGGTTGGGGGTATACTGGCCGGCAGTCAACGGCGTGAGGTTGGCAGATGGACAGGAGAGACCGGGTGGCAGCGCAGGCGCAGGCGAGCACCCCAGAGGAGATCGACGAGACTCGCGCGCTGTTTCTCGAGTATGCTGCGTCGCTGGAGATCGACCTCTGTTTCCAGGGCTTTGAAGCGGAACTCGCCAGCCTGCCCGGCAAGTATGCACCGCCCGCGGGCGCGCTAATCCTCGCGCGGGTGGATGGTGCGGTGGCGGGCTGCGTCGCGCTGCGCCCGCTGGGCGACGGGATCTGCGAGATGAAGCGGCTGTACGTGCGAGACGCGTTCCGGGGGCTGGGAGTGGGGCGTACGCTGGCCGAACGCATCATCGCCGAGGCGCGGTCGCGGGGCTACCGCGCCATACGGCTGGACACGCTGGGCAGGCTGGTTGCCGCCCGCGCCCTGTACGAGTCGCTGGGTTTCCGCGAGATCGAGCCATACATCTACAATCCCACCCCGGACGTCCAGTTCATGGAACTGATACTGGAGGCGTGAGGGCGGCATCACGGGCCGTAGGGGCTGATGCTGTTCAGGGGCGAGACGCGCCGCTTGCATCACAAACCGGGATAAAAGTAGCCGCTGTACCACCCACGCGGTGCGTCTGGACGCCGGCCCGGGGAGGGCGCTTGCACACGAGAGAGGCGGCGGGTGGTCGCTGTTCAAGCGGCCACGCGCCGCCTGATTATGGTCCGCAATCAGGACCTACTGCTCGAAATACCACATCTCCGGGCACTCGGGGAAGGTCCACAGCGAGTCCCAGGTCCAGAAGCCTCCGGTCTCGGACACGTTCTTCAGGTTATTGCGCACCCACAGGCACTGCGGGGCATTCCCTACCGAGCCGATTGTCCAGATGTGCTCCATCTGACTTGCCAGCACCTTGGCCGCGGGCTCGTTCGAGTCGTTGGTCATGTACTCATCCAGCCAGTTGTAAAGGTCCTTGATGTACTGCGGCGGCTCCTCGCCCTGCTCGCCGCCGCTGTTGTACCAGAGACCCCAGAGCACGCCCCAGCATGACTCGTCGCCGTTGATCGGGGCAAAGTACTTGGGCCGGCGCAGGAACAGCGTATCGGCCGTCTCATCCCCGTGCCACAGGCTCATGGGCTCTTCGTTGGACAGGATCTTTTGGCTCAGCAGCGTGCGTGTGACCGACTTCCACTGGATCTCGACGCCGATGACCTTCCAGTACTCGGTGATCAACTCGGTCATCGGTCCCTTGGGCGTCTCGGACTCGTACAGGTCCCAGGGGATGATGATCGGCGTTTTGCTGATGGGCCACAGGCGGTGCGTCTTTTCCGCGTTCCACTCCAGGCCCATGTCATCCAGCAGCGCATTGGCCCGGTCGACATCGAACTCGGCATAGGACTGTCGCGTACTCGGGCTTGTAGTGTCTCGAGGTGGGGATGACCGTCATCTGTGTCTCGGACGCGTTCCCAAAGTAGATGACGTTGTTGATATCCGCCCGGTTGATGGCCAGCGACAGCGCCTGGCGGAACCGGTCATCGCGGAACACGTCACGCCACTCTTCGTCGGCCCAGGTGCAGTTGACGTTGTAGACCACCTCGGATCCCTTGCCCGACTGCCAGAGCGTCATGTGCGCATCGGAGGCCGCGGCGCCCTCAGCGTACGTGGCATACGACAGGATGCGCAGCTCAAAGCCGGCAAAGTCATAGTTGCCGCCCACGGTCTTGGCATCCAGGATCGACAGGTCTGCCGCCTTGTCGTTGATGATCTTGTCGATATAGGGGAGCTGGTTGCCCTCGGGATCGACGCAGCAATAGTACGGGTTACGCTCCAGGACCGATGACTGCGGTCCGTCACTAACGTTGACAAAAGACTCGAGCTTGGGCCGGTCGAGATTTTGCCCCCGGCTGTTGCTGCGGCCATGCAGCTGGTACCAGAAATCGAACCCGGCCTCTTTGGCAAGATCGTTGGCCTTGTCGTTGTACTTGATGTGGAACTGCTTCAAATAGTGGCTGGGCACAAAGACGTTGTCATCCCAAAAGCTGTACAGGTGGGCCATGTTCACCAGCACCCAGGACGGGTGCGGAGCCACCCAGGTCAGCTTGAAGGTGTAGTCGTCGATGATATCCAGCTTCATCATCTCGCCGCCCCAGGTAAAGTCCTTGGCGGCCAGCGGGGTGATCTCGGGGTTGTTCAGCATGTCATCGTAAAAATACTTGATGTCGGCCGTGGTGAGGGGCTCACCATCGGACCATTTGGCGCCCTTGCGCATGTATACGGTGCACTCTTTAAAGTCATCGGACATATTCCAGTCCTTCATGATCAGAGGCACAGCATGCGTCAGGTCCTTGGAGATGCGCAGCCAGTTGGGACGCCCCATGATCTGCTGCGTGTCGTTGTGGTACAGGTTCACGCTGAGTCCGCCGACGGTGCAGGAGCCGCCGTACTGCCCGATGGACTCGTAGGGCTCGATGATACACGGCTCCTCGGGCAGGCGCTCGTCCACCGGCGGGAGTTCGCCAGCGGCGACGCGCTCCGCGAGCATGGGTGACTCGCTGTACTTGGAGACGACTTCCTCAACGACCTCTTCGACGACCTCCTCGACCTCCTCCTTGACCTCGGCCGCCTTCTCGACGATGACGGTGACCTGCTTCTCGACCTCCTTGACGACCTCGACCGTCTCTTTGACGATCTTTTCGACGACCTCGGGCTCACCGGCGCAGGCGGCGACGATCACCCCCGCGGTGGACAGACCGGCGAGGCGCAGGAAATCACGACGGGTATGCTTCTTGAGATCCATGTTTCCCCCTTTGGTTGCACGTGTGACCAGCAAACGGGCCCACGCCGCACCATTGCGGCGGGGCGACACGGACGCTTGGGTCTCGCGGCTCCTTTCTCCGCCCGGCCACAGGCAATCAATCACAGGCCTCTCGGGCGCGCTGGTATCTATGTCGGACAGCAGGGGTTGTGGCGATCGCTCATGTCCGTCGGAAGTACTCCGATTGGCGTGGAACAGCGAAAGTACAGAGATAAGGAGTGTGATAGTTATGTATGGGCGACATATCCGCAATCTCATCATAAGTATTGTAGCGCTATACAACGCAATTGTCTATAGCAAATCGCACCTTTCCGGACATCTCTGACCCAATAGCGTCCGACGGCCCTGGCCCCAGTGCAGGCTCGGCGGGTATCTACCACTAACCGGCGCGTCTTCAGTGCCCTTGAGGGGCCTGCGTCCGCACCTGGCACCAGTTCCTCACGCGGCCGTGGAGGTAGGTCAGGTCTCCACGGCCGCTGTGCGTGGGCGTGACGGCCACGCCTGGCATTCGAGGCCAACGGAGGAACAGAAGCTTTGGCCCCGGTGACCAGCCGATGAATCCGGGCCAGACCAGTGCCCGCCTGGGACAGGGTCATCAACCCTCCAGATACCAGATCTCGGCGAACTCGGGAAAGGTCAAAAGCGAATCCCAGGTCCAGAACCCGCCCGTCTCGGACACGTTCTTGAGCGTGTTCCGGCAAGAGCGGATGCGGGCCGTTACCCACCGCACCGATGGTCCAGACTTGCTCCGCCTGGCTCTCCAGCACCTTGCGCGCTGGTTCGTTCGAGTCCGTGATGTTGCACTCGTGCGGCCAGGCGTACAGGTCTTTGATCTGCTCGGCTGGCCCCCGGCCCTGCTCGCCGCCGGTAGCGTGCTACTACCCCCAGAAGCTCCCCCAGCACGACCCATCGCCACAGCAGGGGGCGAACCATTTGGGCGTGCGCAGAAAGAGGGTGTCTGCAGTTTCGTCACCGTGCCAGAGCGACATCGGCTCCTGAGCATGGGGGCGCGGAGATAGTCGTATCGAGGGGCGCTTCCGGAAGCGCCCCTCGATACGACTGCTCCGCTTCCTGACTCGTAGCGGAGCAGCCAGAGTTGACTGGCCAGTCGCTGGCGAGGCCACTGTGCCTGAGGTCGTAGTCGCCATCCGGAGCGGAGCAACCAAAGAGTGCACGGCCCGCAGGCCGTGCTCTCTTTGGTTATCTCCGCGCTCCCAGATTACTTGAGCAAGCAAAGGCGCGCCGACCTTGCGGCCAGCGCCCCTCGATACGACTGCTCCGCTTCCTGACTCGCAGTGGAGCAACCAGAGATGACTGGCCAGTCGCTGGCGACGCCACTGTGCCAGAGGTCGTAGTCGCCACCCGGAGCGGAGCAACCAAAGGGGCGCCGACCTTGCGGCCAGCGCCCCTCGATACGACTGCTCCGCATCCTGATTCGCAATGGAGCAACCAGAGATGACTGGCCAGTCGCTGGCGACGCCACTGTGCCTGAGCTCGTACTCGCCATCCGGAGCGGAGCAACCAAAGAGAGCACGGCCCGCAGGCCGTGCTCTCTTTGGTTATCTCCGCGCTCCCAGATTACTTGAGCAAGCAAAGGCGCGTCGACCTCGCGGCCAGCACCCCTTTGGTTATCTCCGCGCTCCCAGATTACTTGATCAGGTGGCGCATATAGCCCAGCGAGAACGCTGTGCCGATGTCCGACACGCCGTTGCCGCCCGGGGTAAAGGAGCGGTACGTATCCGTGGGCAGGTGCTCCGAACGCACATACCCGTCATAGCCGCCGGCCTTGAGCGCGGCGATCCAGCGCGGCAGGTCCACGTCGCCCTGGTCCAGCCAGTACTCTTTTTCGCCCTCGCCCTTTTTCACGTTGCGCACGTGGGCAAAGAACACCTTGCCGGCCTTGGCGAACTCATAGCTTGAGTCGTACATCCCCTCGCCGTCGCCGTGGAAGATGTTGCCCGAGCAGAGCGTCAGCCCGTTGTAGGGGCTGGGCACGTCGTTCATCAACTGCCACTGGACCTTGCTCGGCATGAACCGGCCGTGCCCGTGCAGGCCGACCCTGATCTTGAACTCATCCGCCAGGGCGATCAGCGGCTTGTAGTAAGCCACCACCTCGTCCCAGGGCGTGTCGTTCTTGCCGGGAGGGAACATGACCACGGTCTCTGTCCCGACCCTGGCCATTACCTCAAAGTTCTTGCGCAGGTTGGCGAAATGCTTCTCCGCCTCTTCGCCCGTGGGCAGGTCGCGCGGCGCCCAGGCCACCATCGGTCCCCACTCCACGCCTGCGGCCACGATCTCATCCTTCATCGCCTTGACGGTCTCATAGTCGATGTAGCCGTTCTCGCGGAAGCTGGGGATGTTCGCCCAGCCGACGGAGAGGGCCTCGATACCCAGGGTCTTGACGTACTTGATCGCGCCTGCGACCGTCCCGTCACCTACACCACCTACATCTGCACACCACTTCATAGTTCCTTCTGCCTTTCTGCATGAGACTGTTCGATCTCTGATATTCAGCGCGCCACCCCGCAGCCTTCTGCCCTGCGACACGCCCTCGTGCTCACGCGCCCATACGCTACGCCATATTGACAACGCTGTCAAGCCCTGCAGGCACAAATTGGGAATATCGCCACGCAAGATCGCAGATGGTTCCGTATGACCTGCCCGGTCACAGGGGCATGGAGAACCCCGGGCCGGTCGGCCGGGCGATGCGGCCGCCGGTGACGGTGGGCAAAGCCATCCCTGCGGGGAAGGACAGGCTCTCGGGCACCCAGGGCATCTCGATCCAGGCCGTCATGGGCGAGGCGAACCCCAGATGGATGCTGGCCGCCAGGCAGGGCCCCAGCCGGAAGTTGTGCGGGCAAAAGGCGACGTTGTGGCGCTCGGCCAGCATAGCGTGGCGCAACGCGGGCGTGAGCCCGCCGATCTTGGTGATCTCTGGCTGGTAATAGTCCACCGCGCCGCTCTCCAGCAGGCGCGAGCCCTCGTCCAGGCTCCACGCGTTCTCTCCCGCGGCGATGGGAATCCCGCAACTGCGCCGCAGCGTCGCCATGGCCCCGTGATCCTTCATGGGCCAGGTGGGCTCCTCCAGCCACCCCAGACCCAGCGGCGCCAGCCGCCGGGCGAAGACCGCCGCCTCAGCGGGGGAAAAGTGGCCGTTCACGTCCAGCATGACCTGCATCCCGGGACCCGCGGCCTGTACCGCCCGCTCGATCAAGTCGGGGTCGGTCTCGTGCAGCTTGAGCGCGGTAAAGCCGGCCGCCCGGGCGCGCTCGATCTCGGAAAAGAGCGTGGCTCCGGGGCCGGCGTTGGGCAGCACGGCGCTGGCCCCGTAGGGGGGAAAGCTGGCATAGGCCGGGAGCGTGTCGTGCACCGGCCCGCCGATCAGGTCCAGGGTGGGCACGCCGTGGCGGATCCCCGCGAGGTCCCACAGCGCAAGGTCGATGCCGCTGAGCGCGCAATACAGCATCCCGCCGTCGCCCCACCGGTAGGTGTTGCGCACCAGGTCGTACCAGAGGTCGGCGACGCGGGTCTCGTCGCGGCCCAGGCACAGCGGCGCGAGGATCGTGTCGACGATGGTGGCCGTCGCGCTCACCGGCGCGTCGGGGGCCTGGCCGCCGTGGGCGGGCACGCCCCACCAGCACTCGCCGGTGCCCGTGCGCCCGGCATTGTCGCGGACGTGTACCAGCAACTGGACCATGCGCCCGGCGATCAGGACCTCGGTCTCGATGGCGGCGATGCTCATACTGTCTGCTCCTCCTCGATGCGGTCGTTCATGAATATCACCGGCCGCGTGCCGTCGTTGCAGCAGGCGATGATCACCTGTTGGTCGCCGGTAAACCTGCCAGCCCCGGCGCCCGCGCGGGATTGTCGCCGCGATGTTACCGCGTCGTGGCGCGTCCGCACAGGCGTCAGAGCGTCTCCCCCGTCTGTTCGCGCTGCGCCAGACCCATGGCCCTTGCGCGCTCGCGGACGATGATCTGCCAGGTGTCGGTCAGCGTCTCTGGCACCGGCCGGCGCAGGTGCTCCGGTTTCAGCACCAGGGTCAGCGCACTCGAGGGGCAGGTGGAGACGCACAGCCCGCAGCCGATGCAGCGGTCCGCATCGAACAGCACACGTTCATCGCCGGGGGCGAGAGCGTCCATCTGGCACCGCTCCAGGCAGGTCTCGCAGTTGATGCACAACGCTGCATCGAACGCGGCGATATAGTCGTTGGCGACGGCCTCGGCCGGTTTGGGCTCGCGCTTGAGGCCGCCCAGGATGCCGCAGCAGCAGCCGCAACAGCAGCAGACAAAGGCCAGATCCCGCGAGTTGCTGGGCTCGAGCACCAGGTTGGCCTCATCGGCGCGGCGCAGGATATCGAGCACCTCGGTGCGGTCGATGGACCGCCCGCGGCCGGTGCGCACCACATAGTCGGCCCAATCGCCAAAGGCCAGGCAGGTCTCCAGCGGCGCGTTACAGGCCTGGCTGTTCAGGCCAGCGATCTTGCGGCAGATGCACTCCATCACGGCAAAGCGGTCCTGCGCCTCCACCAGGGCCCCGATGCGCTGGTGGGGCAGGGCTTCGGGCACGAAGGAGATGCTCTCGCGCACGGGGACGACCCGCATCTGCGGCGTGGCCTGCCGTTCGGAACTCGGCACCGCTCCACGCCAGTAGGT
Source organism: Anaerolineae bacterium (assembly GCA_040772225.1). GTDB lineage: Bacteria > Chloroflexota > Anaerolineae > UBA1429 > UBA1429 > JAAYED01. Next base: position 11,319 of record JAXGYO010000009.1, on the reverse strand, counting down.
GTACAGACGCCGGAGATAGCCGCGATCCAGCCGGTTGAGTTGCATCTCGTAGATACCGACGATCCAGGGAATGGCGTGGTAGCGGCGTGGGCCGTCGGCGACCTCAACAGAGTGGATCAGCCCCTTGACGGCCATCTGCTCCAGCAGCACGGTGGCCTCGTCGACAGCCAGCCTGGCGCGCGCAGCGATGTCCTTAGGCGACTCGGCATCGAGCGTCAGGTGCACCGCCAGCGCGGCCTCCTCCGGAGTGAACAGGTACTGCAGCAGGCGCAGATGCTCGCCCCTGGCGCCGGGGGCGAACCCGCCCGGCATCCGATCGAGGAAGGCGGCCAGTTGCTCGTAGGTCAGCTCGTCTTTCTGCTCGTTCATAGTGCTTCTCCTTCACACCGCCGGAAGCACTGCCGCGGCGCGCAGCGTGCTGTCACGCTCACCATCATACTGCGAGATCGTCCGCTGCCCAACCCATGGGGCGGGCCAGACGCTATGGACCGCGGGCTTGCCCTTGCGTAGCAAGGGTCGCCCGCATCCTGCGGCAGGCGCTATGGACCGCGGGCTTACAGCCCGCACCCTGGGAGGGTAGGCCTTCTGGACCGCGGGCTTACAGCCCGCACCCTGGGGGTAGGCCTTCTGGACCGCGGGCGTCTCGCTTGCATCCTGGGGGGGGGCAGGCCTTCTGGACCGCGGGCTTACAGCCCGCACCCTGGCGGGGTAGGCCTTCTGGACCGCGGGCGTCTCGCCCGCACCGGGCGGGCCAGGCGGCCCGCGCCCCAGGCTTACCCCGTACCTGCCATCTCCCGGTACACCCTGCGGATCCCCTCCAGTGCCGCCGGGTCCCACGCCAGCCCGCGTTTGGCATACACGGCGGGCGCCAGCGCCTCCATCAACTCCCGCACATGATTCAGTGAGGCAGGGAGCGACGGGCCGTCGTACGGAGCAGCACAGCCCTGCAGCAGCGCCAGGACCTCCGGCGCTGTGCACTGCTCGAGATAGCGGTCCTCGTAGGTGGGCCTGCCTGCCGGCGCGCCCGTGGCCAGATTGTACGCCTCCACCAGCGTCAGCAGATACGGCCGCAGGAAGCTGTTCAGGCAGCCAGCGGCGGTCCACACCTCGCCGCGGGTGACCTTTTTCTGCGCCCAGACCACATGCTAGAGCAGCACCTGGACGGCCTCCAACGTGCAAGACCGACTGAAGCGAGTATCGCTGCCCGCCCGGCAACCGTCAAGACCCACCGGCGCCTTGACGCTGTCGCTTGACGGTGCATCTGCTAAACGTTACCATAACGCAAGGGCGCCTGCTCAGGCTGCCCGCAGCACCCTGATGTGAGGATGTATGGACGACCTGGAGCTGTTTCTGCGTTTCGGCAGCGCGCTGGCCATTGGCCTGCTGGTGGGCATGCAGCGCGAGTACTCACAGGGCGGGCGCAAGCAGCGCCTTTTTGCCGGGGTGCGCACCTTCCCGCTTTTGTCGTTGGCTGGGGCGGGCGGCGGGCTGCTCACCGACGTGACCGAGAGTCCCTGGCCGCTGGTAGCCGTGATCATCGGGATGGGCGCGCTGATCGTGCAGGCCTATGCGGCACACACGCGCACGGGCGGCCTGGGCGCGACCACCGAGGTGGCCGCGATGTTGATCGTCATCGCCGGCGCCTTTTGCTACTTTGGCTACTATCAAATAGCCGCCGCACTGGCCGTGACCATGACCGGCTTGCTCACCCTCAAGGTCGAGATGCACGGCTTTGTGCGAAGCCTCGACCGCGATGACCTGTTCGCCGTGCTCAAATTCGCGCTGATCACCGTCGTGATCCTGCCGGTGCTGCCCAACCAGGATTTTGGTCCCGAGCCGCTCAACGTGCTGAACCCGTACAGCATCTGGCTGATGGTGGTGCTTGTCTCCGGCATCAGCTTTCTCGGCTATGTGATGATCAAGGTGCTCGGACCGCGCCAGGGGCTGATCGTCAGCGGCTTGCTGGGCGGCCTGGTCTCCAGTACCGCCGTTACGGCAAGTTTCTCGCAGCGCAGCCGCGACGAGCCCGAGCTGGCGGTCCCCATGGCGATGGCCATCGCCGTCTCGTGGACGACGATGTTCCTTCGGGTGCTTGTAGTGGTGGGAATACTGCACTGGCCCTTGCTCAGGCTCCTGTGGCCGACATTCCTGGCGTCTACGTTGGTGGGGCTGGGCTATGCGGCGCTGTCGTTGCGACGTGCCTCACGCACGACGGCCCACGAGATCGCCTACGATAACCCCTTCCAGATCACCCCGGCGCTCAAGTTCGGGCTGATCTATGCGGTTGTTCTCGTGGTGGCGCGGGCGGCCCAGGAGTACCTGGGCGACGCCGGTGTCTACCTGTCCAGTGCGGCTGCCGGCCTCGTGGATCTGAACGCGATCTCGCTATCGCTGGCGCGCATGACCGTACGGGGCAGTGTGGCCGTCGAACTGGCCGCGCAGGGCCTCGTCATCGCCGCGGTGGCCAACACCCTGGTCAAGGGCGGTATCGTCCTGACGGGGGGCGCCCCCGGGCTGCGGCGGGCGCTCTGGCCGGTGTTGGCGCTCATGGTCGCGGCGGCCGCCATCGTTGCGGTGGTGACGATCTAGTGCCCCGGACATGTGGTGATCGTGCGGCGGCGCCAGGGTGCGGGTTGAGGGCCAAGGGCTCGAGGCTAGAGGTGGCAGGTTAGGGGTTGCGGTGCCGGCTATGGAACGCGGGCTTACAGCCGGCCCGTGATTGGGACGGTCGGAGACCGTCCCTCCGCATCTCCAGACCGTCCCTCCGCATCTCCGGATGGACCGCGGGCTTACATCCCGCCCGTGATTAGGACGGTCGGAGACCGTCCCTCCATATCTGAGAGCGTCGCTCCGTGTCACAGACCATCCCTTCGACTGTGGGCCGCTCGACGCCGTGGCCGTCTCCTACTGCGCGTAAAAGATTCCGCTCTTGCCCACAGTGTACACCAGCGGCGTTGCGTCCCCGCGGAACTCGCGCTCTGGCTTGGTTCCCTCCAGCGTGCCCTCCATGATCCCCCTGGCGCACTCGCGCAACTCGCCGATGACCTCGCGACCCACGGGGCAATCAGCGTGGCAGCAGTAGATGCTGTCGAACCCATCGAGACCATCCAACCGCGCCAGCGTCTCGGCGAACTGCGCAATATCGCGCCCCGGGCCAAAGAGGAACACCGGCCCGTGCGGAGATTGTGTCGCCGGAGAACAGGACCCGGCGTCCTCGTCCAGCAGGCAGATGCTGCCGGGCGTGTGCCCGGGGTGTGCAGCATGCGCAGCCGGATGCCGCCCAGATCAAAGACGTAGCCCTCTTCGATCGGCGCCAGCTCAATCCCCGTCTCGGCCACGCTCCCCAGGCGCGGCAGCTCAGCGGCGTGCACAAATGCACGGTCAAAGTACTTGAGACCGCCCGTGTGGTCGCCGTCTCCGTGCGTCAGGGCCACCGTCAGCGGCAGGTCGGTGATCTCGGCGATGCGGGCCGGCAGGTCGGGGCCGCCAAAGCCGGTATCCAGCAACAGCGCACGTTCGGTGCCGGTGATCAAAAAGAACCGCACGCCCTGTTCCAGCCCGTAGATGGCGTCGGTGTACTTGACGGCGGTGATCGGCAGGTTGGTGTCCATGAGTCCCTCCTAGTGATGCTTTTCGCGGCGGGGTGCAGCCCCCTATTGCAATCGATTATACCTGTGGTAGCGCTGCTGGCGCCAGCGGCGCTGAGCCCGGGATGGTCGGCGTCCCGCCGACCTAGGAGCGGGCCATGCGGCCCGCGCCCCAATGGAGGATTCTGGGATCGCCGGCGTCTTGCCGGGTCCGGTGAGGTGACCACGTGCGACTCCGGAGCCGGCTGGAAGCCGGCGGCCCATGGGAGCGGGGGTTATGTGTGGGTCTCGGCCAACAGACGACCTGGCGGATTGGGCAGATCGTGTAGCATAATGGTTGCATAACGCAAGCGCATGTGCTACTATTGACGCAGGAGGTGACTCACCTTGTCTACACTACACGTACGCAACGTCCCGGATGCGCTCTACGAACGCTTACGCCAGCGGGCCGCCGAGCAACGCCGTTCTCTGAGCGCTGAGGTTATTATACTGCTCAGCCGGGCGCTTGATCAGGAGCAGCCTCCCGAGGCAACGCTGGAGGAGATTCGTCGCGGGCGCACATACAGCCCGTCGGCAGTGGGCGCGCCGGACAGCACGCGCCTGCTGCGCGAGGATCGCGAGCGATGAGTGTCGACTGCGTCGTCGATGCCAGCGTGGCGATCAAGTTGTTCCTGATAGAGCCCCTGGCAGGGCAGGCCGATGCGCTCTTTGCGGCTCTCGCTGAGGATCCAGGTACACGTTTCTATGTACCGGATCTGCTCTATATCGAGTGCACAAACATACTGACCAAGTACGTGCGCTGGCACGCATACCCGCTGGAGGATGCCGAGCGCGACCTGGACAACTTGCTGCGGCTGCCGCTCTACGCTGTGCCGGCGCGCGATGTTGCCCAAGACGCGATCGCCCTGGCCGCGGCACATGGCGTGTCAGCTTACGATGCGGCCTACGTCGCGCTCGGCCGACGACTTTTGCTGCCAGTGGTTACTGCTGACGAGACGCTGGTGCATCGTCTGGCGGGCAGCGGGCTGGACGTTCGCTGGTTGGGCGACTGGCCGCAGTCAACGGGCCGGTGAATTGCTGGCGACTCTAGAGCGGCGGCGTCTCGCCGGCACGCAGGGCGGGCCAGGCGGCCCGCGCCCCGATGGAGGATTCCTGGATCGCCGGCAGCTTGCCGGCTCCGGAGCGGGCCAGGCGGCCCGCGCCCCATGGGCGATATCTATTTTCCTTCGGGTGCCACTTCTGGTACATTGACGCCATCACAAACGCACGGGGCTGCCGGTTCGTCGATAGCGACGCCTGGCCGGCCCTGTGATGCTGACCAACAGGAGCGACTTGGCTTTTCTCAACCGTGTGCGCAACCATCCCCGTTTGTTTCTGATCCTCATGGCCTTTGTCGCATTTGTCGCGCTGGGCATGCCCGACGGTCTGCTGGGCGTGGCCTGGCCCTCGATCCGCGGCGGCTTTCGCATCCCGCTGGAAGCCATCGGCATGTTGATTACGGCGTCGACGGCGGGCTATATGACCTCGGCCTTTTTCAGCGGTCCGCTGCTCTCCCACCTCGGCGTTGGCCGTCTCCTGGCGCTCTCCTGCGCGCTTAGCGGTGCCGGACTGATCGGCTACACCCTTGTGCCCCAGTGGTGGATGTTGGTGGCCCTGGGCGTGGCCGCCGGCCTGGGCGCGGGCGCCATCGACGCCGGCCTCAACACCTATGTCGCGGCGCATTTCGGCGAAATGATCATGCAGTGGCTGCACGCGTGCTGGGGCGTGGGCATCACGCTGGGGCCGCTGATCATGACGATTGGGCTCACCCGGACGGGCACCTGGCACGCCGGCTATTATGTCGTGGGCGCCTTTGAGTTGCTGCTGGCGCTCGCCTTTGGCCTTACGGCGCACCGCTGGCGTGATGGTGCCCCCAACCACGAGGCGCCAGAGCGTTTGACCGACTATCGCACGCCCATGCGCGACTCGTTGCGCATACCGCAGGTCTGGCTCAGTTTCCTGATGTACTTTCTCTATGTGGGTGCCGAGTCGGGAGCCGGTATCTGGGCCTATACCCTGCTTGTCGAGTCGCGCGGCGTCGATCCCGCGCTGGCCGGTTTCTGGACGGGCAGTTACTGGGCGACCTTTACCGTCGGACGGGTACTGGCGGGGGCGTTGGCGTCCCGCATCAGGGGCGATGCTCTGGTGGCAGTGAGCATCGCAGGGGCGGTGCTGGGCGCGCTCCTGCTGACCTGGAATCCTGCGCCAATGGCCAACGTGGCTGCGGTGGCGCTGATCGGCTTTTCGATCGCGCCGATCTTTCCCGCGCTCATGTCCGGCACTGCCCGGCGCGTGGGGCCGGCGCACGCGGCCAATACCATCGGCCTGCAGATGACCGCCACCGGTTTTGGCATGATGGTCGTGCCCAGCCTGATGGGGGTGCTCGCCAGCCGTGTCTCGCTGGAGGCGATCCCTCTTTGCCTGCTGGCGGTCTATCTGGCGCTGGCGGCGATCTATACGGTGGCGGTGTACGCTGCTCGATCACCGACAGCGGTGGGCGAGCGCGTTCGTTCCTGAGATACTGGTGTGTCCAAGTGTATGTCAAAGGAGACGACGATGAAGGATGTACTGGAGATTCTGGCTGGAATGACCCTCGAGGAAAAGGCCGCGCTGTGCACGGGCGCTAGCGCCTGGACGACCACGCCGGTGGAGCGTCTGGGTCTCCCTGAGGCGATCGTGTCCGACGGCCCGCACGGCGTGCGCCGCCAGGCCGACGTGCACGCGATGGGACAGCAGTCGCTGCCCGCCACCTGTTTCCCCACCGCCTCGTGCGCCGCGTCCACCTGGGACGTGGATCTGATCCGCCGCATGGGCAATGCGCTCGGCATCGAGTGCCAGGCGCTGGATGTCAATGTGCTGCTGGGTCCCGGCGCCAACATGAAGCGCTCGCCGCTTTGCGGCCGCAACTTTGAGTATTACTCGGAGGATCCCTTCCTGGCGGGCGAGATGGCGGCCAGCCTGATCAAGGGCGTCCAGGAAAAGGGTGTGGGCACCTCGCTCAAGCATTATGCCGCAAACAATCAAGAGTACCAGCGTTTCAGCATCAACGCTGTGATCGATGAGCGCGCTCTGCGCGAGATCTACCTGACAGCCTTTGAGAAGGCCGTCAAGCAGGGCGATCCCTGGACGGTGATGTGCTGCTACAACAAGGTGAACGGCGCTTATGGCTCGGAGAACTACCACCTGCTGACGGAGATCTTGAAGGACGAGTGGGGCTACGAGGGCGTTGTGGTCTCTGACTGGGGCGCGGTGCACGATCGGGTGGCCGCCCTCAAGGCAGGGCTGGACCTGGAGATGCCCGGGCCGCGTCCGGCGCGCGTGCAGGCCGTGATCGATGCGGTGCGCGCTGGCGAGCTGGACGAGGCGGTGCTGGACGACTCGGTCCTGCGCCTGCTCCGCATGGTCGAAAAGGGACTGGACCGGCCCTCCGCTGCGTCTTTTGACGTAGACGCGCACCATGCATTGGCCGCAGAGGTTGCGGCAGAGGGCATGGTGCTGCTCAAGAACGACGGCATCCTGCCGCTCACTGGCGTGACAAAGGTAGCGGTCATTGGCCGCGCCGCGCAGCACGCCCATTTCCAGGGCGGCGGTTCCTCGCACATCAACCCGACAAAGGTGGCCGCGCCGCTGGATGAGCTCAAGGCACGTCTTGGCGATGCCGAGGTCACCTACGCCGAGGGCTATCCCGCCGACGATGCGCTGCGCCCCGATCTGACCGGTGAGGCGGTGGCGCTGGCGCAGTCGGCTGAGGTGGCGGTGCTCTACATCGCGCTGCCGACCTACAAAGAGTCCGAGGGCTATGACCGCACCGATCTGGACCTGACGGCGCAGCAGGTGGCGCTGATCAAGGCCGTCTCCGCCGTGCAGCCCAGGACGGTGGTGGTGCTCAACAATGGCGCCCCGGTCGCCATGTGCGCGTGGATCGACGGCGTGGGCGCTGTGCTCGAGGCCTACATGATGGGCCAGGCGGGCGGCATCGCGATCGCCGAGATCCTCACGGGCGCGGTCAACCCCAGCGGCAAACTGGCAGAGACCTTCCCGCTGGCACTGAGCGACACGCCGGCCTATCTCAACTGGCCGGGGGGCGCAGGCGAGGTGCGCTACGGCGAGGGTCTGTACATCGGCTACCGCTACTATGACGCAAAGAGGGTGCCGGTGCTCTTCCCCTTTGGCTATGGCCTGAGCTACACCTGCTTTGCCTACAGCAACGTGCGCGCCTCGGCCGCGATCTTTAAGGATGTCGAGGGCGTGACGGTGAGCGTGGACGTGACCAACACCGGTTGCGCGGCCGGCAAGGAGATCGTGCAGGTGTATGTGCACGATCGCGAGTCGGGCCTGGCGCGCCCGGAGAAGGAGCTCAAGGGGTTCGCCAAGGTGGCGCTGGCGCCGGGCGAGACCAAAACAGTCACGATCCCGCTGGATTTCCGGGCCTTTGCCTACTATCATCCCGGTTACGGGCAGTGGATCGCCGAGCCCGGTGAGTTCGATCTGCTGGTCGGCGCCTCCTCGCTGGATATCCGCGGTGCCGTGGCCGTCACGCTCGAGTCGACCATCGAGCTCCCCTGCGTGCTGAATCGCGAGTCGACACTGCGCGAGTGGATGGAGGACGCCCGGGGCAAGGAGGTCGTCGCCCCGATGCTGGAGCAGATGGCGGAACGCAGCCGGCACATCTTTGGCGAGGATGGCGGTGAAGGGGGGCTCGGCCTCAGCCTGACGGACATGTTCCTGGATATGCCCCTGTTGAGCGTGCTCGAGTTCCAGTCCGCTACCCTGCCTGAGCCTCCCGGCGTCATCATCGACGGGATGCTCAAGCAGGCGCACGGCGCATAGCCTGTGCTTTACAGCCGGGCGCAGCAGCGGTGCCATAGACGGTGGCACATGATCTGCGCTCGGCGCTTTTCTGCTACAATCACTGGCGGCTGCCCGTGCGGCCGCCATAACCTGTTTTCATGAGTGAGGCCATGACAGCGATCCGCCGCCACCCGATGTTCCAGGCCCTGCGCGAGCTCAGGGGAAACCCCCGCGCCTGCGTGCTCACCGAACCGATGTTCGGCGTGCCGTTCAACATGTATCACCCGTTCATGTCGGTGTATATGCTCGCGCTGGGCGTCACCGACCAGGGGATCGGCCTCATCGCCAGCCTCAGCCTGCTGAGCCAGATCCTGTCCACCATCGTCAGCGGCGCCATCGTCGACAAGTACGGGCGCCGGCTGACGCTGTTCATCGTCGATATCATCTCCTTTGGGATCCCCTGCCTGATCTGGGCGGCCTCTCAGAGCATGACCTATTTTGTGGTCGCCGCGCTGATCAATGGCACCTGGCGCATCTCGCACACCGCCTGGACCTGCCTGATGATCGAGGACGCCGAGCCGCGTCATCTGGTGCACATCTGGTCGTGGATCACCATCTTTGGCGTGTCCACCTCCTTCTTTACGCCTCTGGGCGGCTGGTTTGTGCAGCGCTACGGTCTGGTGCCGGCCATGCGGGGCCTGCTGCTTTTTGGCTTTGCAATGCTCACGGCCAAGGCCATCGTCTTGTATTTCCTCTCGCACGAGACCGAGCGGGGTATCCAGCGCCGCCAGGAGACCCGCGGGCGGTCTTTGGCCAGCCTGCTCGGCGAGTACCGCCATGTGGTCGGCGAGGTGGCGCGCTCGCGGCCGATCCGCGTGGCGCTCTCGCTGATGATCATCACGAACATATACGGTACGATCAACGGCAGCTTTTGGGGGGTGCTGTTCACGGCCAAACTCGGCTTTCCAGAGGCATCGATCGCGTTGTTCGCGGCGCTGGGCTCGATCGTCACCGCGGCGGGTATGTTCCTGATTGGCCCGCGCTTGCGCGATATGTCGCGTTTTCGCGTGCCCCTCTGGCTGGGCTTTGGGCTCTACTTTGTCAGCCAGGCGCTGCTGGTGGTGATGCCGGAGCGCGCCGTGCTGCTGCTGGTGGTCAGCGTGATCCTGGCGGCGGTGGCGGCGGCCCTGGTCAACCCGATGATCGAGTCGCTGCTGGCGGTGGCGCTCGAGTCACACGAGCGGGCGCGCATGAGCGCCATGGTATACGCCGCGCTGCTTTTGTTCACCGCGCCCTTTGGCTGGATCGCCGGGCAGCTTTCGGCCATCGATCGCGCGCTGCCCTTTGCGTTCAATATGCTGCTGTTTCTGGCGGGTGCGCTGCTGGTGTGGCGCATCGGGCGCCCGCGCTCGGCGCTGGCCGATGTGGCGCAGTAGAATACGCGGAGCAGGTCGAACGCCGGTGAGCACTAACGTTCGAGCGTTTGAACGTTTGAACGTTGGCACGTGTCAATGCCGTCTGGTCGATGATCCTGATGCACTTGATACTGTGGTCGACTAGTACTGAGATAGGATGTGCAATGTGGCAGCAATCCGAAACCACCCGTTGATCCAGTCGCTGCGCGAGATGCGCGGCAACCCCAGGGTGAGCGTGCTCACCGAGCCGATGTTCGGTATCCCCTATAATCTCTTTGCCCCGTTCATGTCGGTGTATATGCTGGCCCTGGGAGTCACGGACAAGGGCATCGGCACGATCGCCAGCCTCGGACTGCTCTCGCAACTCTTTGCGACCTGGATCTCTGGCGCGCTGGTGGACAAGTACGGGCGCCGTGTCACTCTCCTGTGGGGCGACATCATCTCTTTCGGCGTGCCCTGCGTCATCTGGGCGGTCTCGCAGAATGCGACCTATTTCATCGTCGCGGCGCTGATCAACGGGCTGTGGCGCATCTCACACACCGCCTGGACCTGCCTGATGATCGAGGAGGCCGAGGAGCGCCATCTGGTGCACATCTGGACCTGGGTCAGCCTCTTTGGCATGTCGGCATCCTTTTTCACACCGCTGGGCGGCTGGTTCGTGAGCCGCTACGGTCTGGTGCCGGCCATGCGGGGACTGCTGCTCTTTGGTGCGGTGATGCTCACGGCCAAGGCGATCATCCTGTACATCTATTCGCACGAGACCGAGCGGGGCGTGCGGCGCATGGCCGAGACCCGCGACCAGTCGCTGCTGAGCCTGGTGCGCGAGTACCGCGGCGTGTTCGGGCAAATGGTGCGCTCGCGGCCCATCATGACCGCCCTCGCGCTGCTGCTGGTGACCAACGTTTACCGTACGATCAACACCAACTTTTGGGGGGTGCTCTTTACCGGCAAGCTGGGCTTTCCCGAGGCCGAGATCGCGATCTATGTCGCGATCCGCTCCATCGTCATGGCCATCTGCCTCTTTCTGGTGGCGCCCCGGGTGAACAGCCTGCGCAACTTTCGCGTGCCGCTCTGGGCGGGCTATGGTGCCTTTTTCGTCGCCCAGGCCCTGCTGGTGTTCATGCCCCCGCGGGCTGTGCCCCTGCTGGTGCTCAGCGTCCTGCTCGAGGCGCTGGCCGCGGCCCTGGTCAACCCCATGACCGAGTCGCTGCTCACCGTGGCGCTGGAGACGCATGAGCGGGCGCGGCTCACCGGGCTGGTCTACGTGCTGCTGATCCTGGCCACCACGCCCTTTGGCTGGATCGCGGGCCAGCTCTCGGCCATCGACCGCGCGCTGCCCTTTGCGCTCTTGATGGTGCTCTTTGTCATCGGGGGCGGCCTGGTGTGGGCCATCGACCGCTGGCAGCCGGCACTGCAGCACGAGGCGTAGGCGGCGGAGGTCGCGGGTCCTGGGTCAAAGGTCGAAGGTCCCGCAGAGGACGATGGAC
>JAXGYO010000008.1:0-31910 GCA_040772225.1 Anaerolineae bacterium | reverse complement strand
TCGGTGAGCACCAGCGGCCGGCGCCGGACGGCGGCCGTCCCGTCCTCGGTCCGTGGCGCCAGGGCTGGATGCCGGGAGGGCGCCTCTGGCCCGCGCCGGTCACCGGGGGTATGGGCGGCGGGATGATGCCCTGGGCTCGCGGCGAGCCGGTCTCGACGATGGCGGAGGCCGAGGCCGCCTTTGCGGACTATGTGGCTGATCTCGGTTACCCCGATCTGGTCATCCACGATGTGATGGATTTCGAGGACAATACTACGCCGTCGCGGTCGAGCCCGACACGGGCATCGGGGCCATGGAGTTACTGCTGGACAAGGGGCGCTGGACCGTGGGCCCCGAGTATGGCCCGAACATGATGTGGAACGCCCGCTACGGGATGCAGGGTCGGGGGATGATGGGCTGGCAGCGGGGCGGTAGCGGCAGCATGCGTCTGAGCCCGGAGGCCGCCCGCGGCGTCGCCACCGAGTGGCCGGACGCCAACCGGCCAGGCACGGTGCCCGGCGATGCGGACCCGTTCTACGGGTACTATACCTTCCACTATCTGCGGGACGGCGAGATCGAGGGGATGTTCAGCGTCCACGGCGACACCGGCGAGGTCTGGTTCCACGACTGGCATGGAGAGCTTCTGGCGGCAGAGGACGAACACAGCAGCTGAGGGACAGCGGAGAGTTCACATCGATCGACAGGGGCGTTGAGTACAGCGCAGGCAGGATAGGATTGGTCGGTGCGTGGCGCGGGGAGCCGGCCAGGCCAGGATGGGGGCGAAGGACGCCTGCGCCGCCCGGATGCGGGCGAGACGCCCGCGCTCCACTCCGCAGGCAGCGCTCTTGACAGGGCTAACCGGGAGCCACAGCCGAAGATGTTCAGGCCCGCTCGCTCGAGTATTGCCTTGCGTAGCTCTACGGTGCGCCGTGCCGATCCCCACTCGTGCATTGTCCGAATTCTTTCCACTTCGCGTCAAACAAGAACCGGCCAACATCGTTAAATGGGTTGCGCAGACAGTAGATCTGCCATGCATCGTCGTCCAACGCGTATTCCACTACGTAGAGCCAGAATTCATGGCCCAATTCCTGGGCCATATCGAACTGCGTAGCTGTTAGCGCTGGCAGATTTGATGGTTGCCACTCTCCCGACAGCGACTTGACTTCGATGTAGCGTATCATATCGCCCGGTCCATGCGACTCGATATCGTATCCTGGGTTGGTATGGGGCATCTCGCTGGGTACGCGTTCGTTTTCATGCTCGAATGCCAACACCCGCGAAATTCCAGCTCTGTCCACCCGCATGATCTGTTCTCTCTGCTCGGCAGTCTGGACTTCAGCGACCTCCATGTCAGGTTCCACGGTTACTCCAAGCGGGTAGCGCTGGTGTGCGCGCCGTCTGGCCCGGCGCGTTGCCGTCTGGCGGGTGGCTGTTGAGCCACCAGCCCCCTGTACCGCGCGAGGCTGCTCCGGAGGCGAGCCACCGCTTTCCTCGCTCCCTGGTTCGACCTGCCCGAGGCTCTCCTCCTGCACATCCGACCGTGCGTCATACCCCATACAAGTTGAAACCCATTCCTCCTCTTCTGGCGGAAACCGCCAGTTGTGATGCTGCGCGAGGCTCTCGACCTTATCGGCATCCGCTCCCAGCAGACGGTCGAGCATGTCCTCTATGCGTCTTGCGGCTTCGCCAGCGGCGAGACGCCGCGCTACTGAGATGGCGATCTCACCCTCCAGCTCACTGCCTGCCGTGCTAGACATGTATAGTGTGCGCGAAGTCGGATGCCACAATGCTGCCTGTTGGCCGAGGGTGATTTCGTGGTCGTCAAGACGCATCGTCACGCTGACGTCCTCGAGTTCAATTTCGGATGTTGCTAGATAGGCTTCGAGCAAGCCTTCGCGCTTCAGCCTTTGATACTGACTCGGTTGCTCACTACATAGCCATAGGAGAAGTCCCTTCTTGGCTGCTTCTGTCAGATAGGCTGGATCTACGCTCTTCTCGCCTTCAGCGATCTCATTGGCGAACACGTTCACCGAGTCGGCCAGTGAGCGCACGCCGAGGGCCGCATAGAGGGTGTGATGATCGCGGAAACTGTCTTTCTCAGGTCGCCACGCAAACTCCACCTTGCCCGAAAAGCATCGTCTGAGCTCCGCGTCGTCAGGGATAAACGCCTTGCCTGCCGGCACGAAGTGATCGCTCTGCGTCCAGACCAAGGCATCTCGGCAGAACTCGGGCCACCAATCCGGGGGTTCGTTGCTTGCTGCCACACGAGAGAGCCGCGGGAAGAGAACTTCCATCGCAGCTTTCACTTTGTCCGGCGAGGGATTCGAACTCCTAGACCACTTGCTCCATGCATCCGCATAGGCTTCGTCATCAATCTGCGCTCGTATACCCAGCTTGCCGACAAAGAATGGGCGTAAGCTCTCGTCGTATTGGCTCGATAGATAGCAGAACAGGTCGCCGAAGGCATCGGATAAGTCCTGCCAGGCGCACTCACCGGGCGCTACCCATTTTGGGGTGGGGGCATCAACGAGTATCGCAACCTTCGCCTTGAGTTCGTCTATAGGCGTGTCTGAGGCGTTCAGCCTGCGGTATATACGCCTCACGACTTCCTTGTCCACTCCACTAGGGTCCTGAGACGATAGTTCACTCAGATAGTCTAGTAGATCGCCAGAGGTAGCCGTCTCTCGAATGCCGAGAAAGCGGCGTGTCTGCTCGGACATGCCCTCTGGTGCGTAGGCGACGCGGTCCCCGAACACATCTCGTATCTCAAGGCGATCGGCAAAGATTTCACTCGGCCGACGTAGGCCCACGCTGCTCGGAACCCAGGCTCTGGAAACCAGACACTCCTCAATCTCGGATCGAAAATCGCGATAGGACCACGAATAGTAGTGATATCCGTAACGGGCCCGAGCATACCAAAAACTTCCCCGTAGCTTGATCAGACCGTCCAGCCAGTGCACCAAGGCATTGGCGCGCCCGAGCGCAATCGGGGACGGTTCCTCGCCTTGCGGTAGGCGAAGCCAGCTCGGGGCCCTCCAGTCCATGATTTGGTGGCCTCTTGTGGAGGACGTGGCATTGGCGATGTAGAACGCTCTTGCTGCCGGCGGCAGGCCTTCTGGTAACCTGTCGTACCAGTGCCAAAGTCCCTGCCGCGGGGGAGGATATAGGGTCGCTCCCATCGATAGCCAGAACGAACGCCATGTCTCACGATCGATGGCGTTCAGGCGGAGATAATCGTCGGAGAGCACCGCCATGTGCTCCCGGTCGTCAGACTCAGGGAAAACTAGCTGCCAGCCGTCCTCAGGGTCCATGCTTTCCTGCATCACAAGAGGTCGGTCTGTCTCAAGGGCACTCCGCTCGAGGATACTGCCATCGGCCAGCCCAAGGGGCAGCGCGTCTCGGATCTCCTTCTGGACGTCGGGGGCAAGACTCGCGAAGCTCTTGCAGATGAATGCAGTGGCCTCGCATAACTCCTGCATCGCGATGTCCGTGGCGTGGTGCCTCAGGCTATTGGCTATCGCTACGCACAGCCTACCGGGCGTAGGTTCTGACACGCCGAGAGTATCGTGCAAGAACGAGACTACTGCTTTGTCCTCCCTAATGAGCTCGTACACCGACGGGTGGAGAAAGTGCAGATGACGGGAGAGGGCCGGTTGGCTTGCCTGGCTAAACAGGTCTTTGCTCAGAATCGAGTCGCTCCCAGGAAAGCAGACGACTCCCTTAGTGGCGCTCCATCTGCTTCCGTCGTGTGTCAGTAGTAAAGGGATGTCGTCTAGTGCGCTTGTGTGTTGCGACGTCCGGCCTGCTAGGTAGCCGTAAAGACGTGCGTACCATTCGGGGCTCTGGAGGTCTAGCCAAGCTTCGTCTCGGAGGCAGGCTTCCATTTCCTGCTGTGTCATATCCTTGACACCGATTGCGTTTAGCTGTTGAGCATATCCTGCAATATCTGCATGGACCGGTGGCCTGTGTCGCAGAGGCTCAGGCAGGTGCTCATAGTCGAGCAGCGCTCGAAATCCGGTTGGTGTGGTGCACACTTCAGCCGAAGGTACAGGCTCGTCCCCGATGCATGGCCAGACAACGGCGGATTCCCGTAGTGCCTGGATGATGTGTTCTCTGACAGGCTCGAAAAATGCAGTTCCGCTCTGCAGGGGTATGAACGCGTAGGGTCGGAAGCGCAGGTCAGGGTCCCGTAACATGCTCAGAAAAGCTTCAACAAAGGCGGGCCCCAGGCAATCCCTCAGCCATGTGTTCCATGGTCGGTCGACCTGAATGCTCTCTCGCGACGCTGATAGGATAAAGTCTGCGTTGAGCAAGAATGGGAAGCCGCTAGCGACGTCAGTCGGAAGATATGCGAACACCGATTGCGGCGGCGTCGCCTCGGACAGCGGCAGAGCGATGCTGATCGTGCGAGACAAGACGCCCACACGCTTTTCCTCAATCACATCTGCCACAACAGTGTACTCTCGTTCGTACAGATAGTACTGTCTAGAGTTCTGGCCGACGAGCAGGGTCACGAGTGGACGTCGGTTGTCATCGCGTACCAGGTGCAGCGCTTCGGAGAGAGCGCCAACGGTGAGGCTGGACAGCTTGCGTAGAAACAAAAGTAGCTCAGGGGCGATCATGCTTAGTTCGGCCTCGACACTGGCCCGCTTCTCGGCTCGGAGGGGAAGAAGTATGCATGTCTTCCTATGGTTTACCCGAACTTCATCGGGTATATCGTTCACCCAATACGGAACGATATAGCCCAAGCCCGCCTCGCGATCCGGCTGCTCAGAGAAGTGGAACCGATATCCCTTCGAGAAAAGGTACGGTTGGGTGCTAACGACAAACACCGACTTGAAGCCAATGCCCTTCTCACCGATGAAGCCCATCTGCTTGTCTTTGGTTGTCGATCCTATTGAGCAAAGCGCTTCTACATCGCGATCACTGAATCCAACCTCATTGTTGATTAGCAGTAACGCCCCCTCAGCTCCAGGGGTGCTTGTAGGGTCCACATCGAGCAAGCGTAGCTCGAGAGCCGGCACAACCGACGAGTCGTACGAGTTGTCCTCTGCGTTTTGTATGAGCTCCATGATGAAGTGGATGTCTCTTGAGTACAGGCCCTGCGCTAGATTCTCGGTGGCTGCATGGAGATCACGTGCGAGCGAATTCGTGGACTTGCTCCTGCCGTTACGACTTAGGCCGAACTTCTCGCCTCGGATCCTCTGTATGTGTTTGTACGGTGTGAGGTTGCTTCCGGCCATGTGCTCCTCCCGAGTTCTTCACGGGCAACGCGCTTGCAGTGTCGACGGGTTGGGCACTACAAGTCCAGTTAACAAAGTCTATGGGGAGCGAAAGGGCTTGTCAAGGGGGGCATCGTAGCGTTAGCCAGATCCCGGGCTACTCGCAGCTATGTACGCTGGGTACGGTTTGGACCCGCCTTCGCGGTCTGGGTTCATCGTCCACTTTCTACCGTCCGTCCTTGCCGAGTGCAAGCGACTCGCTCGCGGTCACGGTGAGCTGGCAGTTCCCCGCTGTCCACTGACGGCCAAGCTTATCCATCCTGGCCAACCATGGGTTGGTGCGCCCCGCGCCGGACCGCCGACATTCCTGTCGGCCGACGTGCTGCGGGCCAGCGCCCTGCCCCGGACCGCCGACATTCTTGTCGGCCAACTTAATGCGGGCCAGCGGCCCGCGCCCCGTCCATCGTCCCTCGTCCATCGTCACGCGCCCAGCCCCTCCCACTCCCCCGCATCCACGCTCTCGCACCCGTTGAACGCCGCGAACTCGTGCAGGGCGGCTGCGAGAGCGGGCCACAGTTCCCCGTCGCTGCCTTCGCCGGCGTCCGGCTCCAGCCAGAGCCCCTGCACGCGCAGCACTCCCCCCTTGCGGTCGGCCTTCAGGTCGATCCGCGCCACAAAGCGGTCACGCCAGAGAACCGGCAGCACAAAATAACCGTAGTTGCGTTTGGCCTGCGGCACATAGCACTCGATAGAGTACTCGAACGCCCACAGCAGCTTGAGCCACTCCCGGTTGATGACCAGGCTGTCAAAGGGCGACAGGATCTGCGCTCGTGCCGTGGCCGGCGGGTCGTCGGCCAGGGCGAGCGCGTCCGGCCGGACGTACCAGTCCCCCCGGGTGATGCCCTCCACGCTCACCGCAACGGCCTCGCCCGCCTCAGCCAGGTCGCGCAGGCCCTGGCCCAGCGCGGTGCGATACTGCCCATTGCGCCAGCGGCTGTTGCGCTCGCCCGCAACGCCCATGGCGACCAGCGCCTGGCTCGCCAGGAAGATCGCCAGCTCCTCGTCGCGTGGGTAGCTCGTGTCGATGCC
This sequence comes from Anaerolineae bacterium, assembly GCA_040772225.1. GTDB lineage: Bacteria > Chloroflexota > Anaerolineae > UBA1429 > UBA1429 > JAAYED01. Next base: position 25,620 of record JAXGYO010000008.1, on the reverse strand, counting down.
GGCCGGCAGCACGCGCTCGCGCAGGTCCAGCACGCGCTCAAAGCCCCGCCGCTCGCTGACCATCAGGTCGCCGGTGGTGAACAGGTGCTCCAGGGTTCGCTTGGCGGGCTTCCAGGACCACCAACCCTCGCGTTTGAACCCCTCGGGCGCCTCAAAATCGGACGCGCCCAGCGGGCCCTCGGCGCGGATCCGCGCCAGCACCGCCTCGCGTTCCTCGCGACCCGAGGCGCGCCAGTTGTCCGCCCACCATTCGGCGTTGGCGCGCATCGCCGGGAGGGCGTAGCGGTAGTCCTCCATCGGCAGGTAGGAGGCGTTGGGGGCCATCGCCTCAAAGATGGTGCGCTCGACCGCCTGCGCCGCGTGCAGGTCGTCGGGCGTATAGCCCGGCTGGCGGCGCCAGAGGGTGTGGTGATGGGCCCGTTCGACCACGGCGATGGTGTCCAACTGGACATAACCGAGGCGCGACACGGTGCGCGCCACAGCCTGCGGGCCCGACAACGCGTCCCAGTCGCCGTCGAGACCTTGAGCACGGATGAACAGACGGCGCGCCTGAGCGCTGGAGAGAGTTTCGGGCATGGGACTCCTGTGGGTGGGCGAATGTGGGTGCTATGGTACCACACGGGTTCGCGGCCGGCCAGTGGGGAGTCGCAACGTCTGAACGTCACAACGTCTTAACGTCCAAAGGTCCGAACGTCTCAACGTCCAAACGTTAAGCCATTCCGATGGCAACGTTCACACGCCCTCCAGCGGCTCACACTCGGCCCACGGGATCTCCCGTCCAGGCCACGCCACCTTTTCGAATGGCCAGGCCTCGCGCAGCCAGCGCCACAGGAAGGCGCCCAGGGCGTCGTGCAAGCCCTGGGCCGCCTCGCCGTCGCGCACACAGTAGTGGACACACGCGTTGTATGCACCTGGCCCGGCCGGGTAGATGTAGACGTAGCCCAGGCAGCGCGTGCCGTCGGGGACTGTTAACGTTTCCCAGATGCCGGCTGAAAGCCGGCGGTCCGGATGCCGGCTGAAAGTCGGGGTCCGGATGCCGGTCAAGCTGGGGGTCCGCGGTGGACGGTCGGTCAGCCTCTCTATGGACGGTCAGTCTCTGACCAACCGTCACAGACGATCAAGTCCCCTGTCCATCCCTCTGTATTTCCGATGTGTTCTCTGGCGCACTGCTGCGCTACGGGCTCCGCCGCCTCCCGCAGCCACCCTATCAATTGCTCGTCCACATCCTCGACGCTGGCGATCAGTGTATGGCGTGTCCAGCGGCCGGGGTAGGGCTGGACGGCCTCGACAATGCGGGGGACGTCCAGGCGACGGCGCAGGCCAAAGGTGAGCACGACATAGACCTCCGGGCGACCCGCGATGCGATGGATCGGCAGCCAGACGGCGGCGAGCGTGTGCTCGCCCCGGGTCTCGCCCCGCAGACGGAATGTGATCTGGCTGCGCTGCACGTCCACCTGCGCCCCGGGGTAGGCCGCCAGCAGGCGCGCCTCGACGGCCCGGTAGAGGGGCAGCGCGCGCGGCTCGCGGGCAAAGTAGGTGCTAATGTCCATCGGGGAAAGGTGTACCACACCGGGATAAGGAAGGCAAGGGGCGCCGCATTCGGGAGGCCGGGTTCGCAGGCGTGCCCTTAGGCCGGCTGTAAGCCCGCGGGTAGAGGACGACAAGTCCAGGCCCCGGAGCCGGCTAAAGCCGGCGGTCCAGGCGACGAGCCCGCGGTCCATTGGCGACTTGGATCGCCGGCATCTGCTGTAGCCAGCGGCGCCTGCCGGCTCCGGAAGCGGGCTCAAGCTCGCGCTCCGCGAGAGTCCGGTTTCTGTAATCTGTAATCTGCAACCTACTTCCCCAGCGCCCCCGGCAACTCCTCCAGCCCCTGGAGCACGCGGCCCAGCGGATGGCTCGATACGACCTCCCGGCACCAACTGGGCGTATAGGGCGTGCGCAGCAGGAAGAAGGGAATCCCCATCATCAGGGGCAGCGCGCCCGGGAGCGAGAGACTGTCAGCGACGACGGCCACGCGCGGGTCGCCCTGGGCGCGGGCGCGCGCCTGCACCCGCAGCAATGCCGCGTGATACGCCGGCCGGCGCAGATCGATCGAACGCTCGGGCGTAACCGGCCACACCTGGATCTCGCCCAGCTCCGGGTGGGCGAAACGCTGCTCCCAGCCGGGGTGCATGTCGTACTGGCGCGTATCGCCCAGTATCTCGGGCTGCGCGGTGAGTGGCAGCGTCGCCAGCTGGCGGGACACCTTGTCACCCCGCGAGTTGGTCAGCACCAGCGGCGTGGTCGCGGGATCGTCGATCAGCCCCTGCAGCACGGGCAGCGCCGCGGGGCGGAAGGCGGTCCCCAGTTCGGCGGTGTGGCGGTGGAACAGCCAGTTGGTGCAGTCCACTACAGGATCGTACTCGGCGGCGGGGAAGCGCGCCGCGATCCGCTCGACATAACGCGGCTCGCGGGAGAGCATGGTCTGGAGCGTGACCGTGTTGCACTGAAAGGCGCCCTCGTCGGGGTAGCCTGCCAGCAGGCCGTTGACCCACCAGCCATAGTCCCAGGGCGCCGCCAGAATGTCCTCCCGCGTGCGGCGGTAGGCCGCCACCAGTTCGCCGATCGGGACATCCAGCACCTCGGAGGCCAGGGTGCGTAGCGAGCGCCTGGCCAGTGACGGCGCCTGGGCCTCTTCCGCGGTCAGTGTGCCGTCGAAATCGAGAATAACAATCATCGGGCCGAGCGCCTCCTGCGCAGCGGCCGCTGGCGCGCCAGCCCCAGCCGCACAAAGAGCCACGGCGTCCCAACGGTGATCCAGACGCCCAGCAGCACAAAACCGATGAGCGCCAGCACGTTGGGCAGCGCCATGATCCCCAGTGCCAGCAGCGCCGTGGCGCCGAGGCCCACCAGCCAGCGCAACACGCGCTGCGGCGCCGAGCCGCCCATCTCATCCCGGGCGGGCGGCCAGAGCAGGTGATAGCCCAGCCCGCCCCCGAGGAGCACCAGCGCGCCCGCTATGGCGTTCGCGTCGGCACCGGCCAGCGACCAGAGCAGCAGCGCGGGCAGCACCGCCGTGAGCGCGATGCGCCAGGGCGGCGTGACCTCGCTGAGCCAGCGCGTCGCGGCAGGCTCCAGCCGGTAAAATGCCCACAGGAGCAGGCCTCCCAGCAGGTAGCCGCCCAGCAGATCGGTAGGAAAGTGCATCCCCAGGTACATGCGCGAGAGGGGCACCAGGATCATCAGTGCCACGGCCAGGATCGTCGCCCAGCGCTTGCGCACCCATAGCGCGATATATCCCCACACCACGACCGCCGCCTGCGTGTGGCCGCTGGGCAGGCCGCCTCCGGTGGCGTGGTCGAGTTGCAGCACGCGCGGGTCGTACTGGAAGGGGCGCGGCTGCATCACCAGGTTCTTGGCCCACGTGTTGATAAACAGCGACAGTGCAAAGAGCAGGACGAGCCGCACCGCCAGGCGCCGATCCAGGCCCCAGTACAGCAGCGACAGCACCAGCACGATGCCGACCGCCTCGCCAAAGAGCGTAATGGTCGACATAACGCCGTCCAGCGCGGGGCTAAAGCGCTGAACCCAAAGAACCCATTCTACGCCGCGATCCAAGATGAAAGAGGGCACTTGTCGCTCCCTGTGTAGTGGTCAAAGGTCAAAGGTCGAAGGTCAAAGGTCGGATCTTACGGCTCGTTCGCCATAGACTGCCGTTTTGTTTGTGACCGTCTCGAGCCGGACAGTCTCTGGGTCGAATGGTCAAAAGTGTCGCCGCCAGCCTGGGCCATCTTGGTCCTCAGGATAGATGCCCGCATCGTCCTTCACGCGGCGCGTACCCTGGCCCGTCTGTAAGTAGGCGATCAGGCCATACAACTGCCTGCTGCATTGCTCCGCCAATTCACGCAGGCTCTTGAACGACTCCTCGTCAACATAGTGCGCATCGAAGGCGACATACAGCTGTGCGCGGAGCTCGCCCGCGGATCCTTTTGCATACGCGAGGTACCTGGCAAATTGCGGGTCGGATCCGGTTTCGAACCCTTCTGCGATATTCGACATAATTGATATCGACGAACGCCGGATCTGGTCCTTGAGTGCAAAGTCCCGACTCCAGTGGCCCGCGTCGGTCAGCGCGTAGATGCGCTGAGCAAGCAGGCGCCCCGTTTTCCAGGCCTCGACATCCTCGAAGCGCTTAATTGTTGGCATCTGTGCTCTCCCGAACATCACTTGCTAGCGGCATCGACTTGCCAGACAGCGATCACCTGCTCTTTGACAACTCCGCACCGACTCGGGTCAAGTCCTGGCTCGTCACACCACCCCAGGTCCCCCACCCGCCGCGTCGCTGTAGGTCGTACTCTCAAGCAGCCCTTATGCTCCGACTTTCGACCTTTGACCTTTGACCTTCGACCTCGCGCCAGGGCCTAGACGACTCGTAGATCCTCCAGCTTGCGCGCGACCGCCTCCACCCCCAGCCTTGGACTCGTGAGCACGGGGCGGTTGGTGGCCGCGGCCAGGGCGCCCTGCATGCGTCCCATGGAGGCCTGGGCCAGCAGGAACAGGTCCACGCGCCCCACGAGGTTCTCGGCCGCCGCCAGGATGCGGTGGTCATGCTCGGCGCCGTTGCCGTTCACCAGTTGCTCGTAAGCCCCCTCGGCCAATCCTTCGAACACTCTCACGCTGGTGCCGGCCTCTTCAGCCTTGCGGCGCACCAGGCGCACCGTCGGACCCAGCGTCGTCGGCAGCGTCGCCAGCACCCCGATGGATGCCCCGCTGTTGCGCACGGCCAACTCGGCCATGGCGTGGTCGATCTGGATGATGGGCGTGTTCACAAAATGCTGGCCCAGGGCGACGATCTCGCCCACGGACGAGCACGTGTTAAAGATCAGATCGGCACCGGTCTGCTCAGCGGCCTGCCAGTAGTGCACCAGCCGGCGGATCACGGACTCGGTCACCTCGTTGGCGGCGATGACATCCTGGATCAATGCCGAATCGGCGATATTGATCAGGCGCACGTCCGGCAGCAGTTCATCGAACAGCGCCTGGATGGACGGGATGATGTTCATGGACGTATAGACGGCGGCGACGGTAGGCATGGGATTCCTCCTCAGAATCGGGTGAGGTCCAGACCGAGCGCGGCCTCCAGGCGGCGCACGGTGAACCGGTCGCGGATATAGTGGCTGTAGCGCAGGCCGGCGGCGACCTCTTCGGCCGTCAGGCCCAGTACGGCGGGCTCCACAGGCGCGCCTGCGGCACGCAGCATCCCGGCCATTTCCTCCGGCGCGGGCACATCGGCGGCGATCGCCTGGATGGCGTCCCATTGCGTGAGAATATCCTGCTGCAAGCGCGCCCAGCGCTCGGGCGCCAGGGGCAGGAGGTCTCCTTGCGCCGACATGACCTCGTCAGCGATCACACCATAGCCGGCGCGGATCGTCGCGCGCTCGGCCTCGGCGTCCGGCTCGGGCGTGGCCGCCAACCGGGTCGCCGCCTGTTCGCGCGTCATCCCGCGCAGGCGCTCATAGGCGCGGGCCATCAGCACGCTCCCCACCCCGACCTTGGCGCCGTGCAACAGCGCCGGCTGGCCGCGCAGCAGGCGCATCGTCTCCCAGTAATGCGAGAGGTGGTGCTCCGACCCGGAGGCAGGGCGCGAGTTGCGCCAGCGCGCCATGGCCGATCCCGAGTCCAGCAGCGCGCGCATCAATGTGGCGATGGCGTCCGGCTCGCGGCGGCCGATCCCCTCGGCGGCGCCGGCCACCGCGCGCACCGCGGCATCCATGTCCGCGACGATGCCTTCGTCGATCTCCTCATCCCATAGTATGGCGGCCAGCCGCCAGTCGGCCAGGGCGGTGAACTTGCCCAGCACGTCCCCGGCGCCCGCGCCGATCATCTGCGGCGGCGCGGCGCAGAGGACGTCGATGTCCGCGAACACCGCCAGCGGCTGCTGGGCGTCGATGGTCACCTTGAGGCCGCGGATCACCAGCGGGGCGTTCATGGAGGTGTAGGCGTCCACCGAAGGTGCGGTGGGGAGCGAAACAAAGGGCCGGCCGCTGCGGTGGCTGGCAAAACGCGTCAGGTCGCAGAGCGTGCCCGCGCCCACGGCGATGAACACCCGTCCGGCCGGGGGACCGGCCTGGAGCAGGATCTCGACGATGCGCGTCTCGTCGGCGACGACCTCCGGGCCCGCGAGACGGATGGTGTGCACCGGCAGGCCTGCGACCCGAAGCCGCGCCTCGACGGCGGCGCCCAGCACGGGCCAGGTGCGGTCGTCGCAGATGATCGTATACTCGGTATACGGATTAGTCTCGATCCACCTGAGGAGCGCGCCGGGCGCATCCGGGCCGATGGTCTGTGTTTCAACAGGCAAGTGTCACCTCCGGCGGGGTCGTCGAACAGGGTGATGATGCCCCAGAGGGGAGGGGGTGTCAAGGGGGCGAGGTTGCAGGTTGGCAGGTTTGGGAATGCAGATTGCAGATGGCAGATTGCAGATGGCAGATTGCAGATGACAGATTGCAGATGACAGATCGACCAGAGACTGGGCGGTGCGAGACTCGCTCTGCCGAGGCGCGGGGCGGCAGTGATCGTACTGCACTCTGAGGGGGCGCGGGGCGCCTGCCCCGCCCTAGACCCTGGGCCCAAGGTCACGCAATCTCCCGGACTCGGGGGCTGGCTGAAGCGGGGTGCGCCCTCTGCCTGGCGCCCTGTACTGCGCGACAGGGTATGCGGTTTCCCGTAGAGTGCGTCATGCCCGTCCTTTGAGGACGCTTGACAGCGCTCACCTGACAGGGATAGTATCGCTTTGGTCGTAAGCGTCATTGTCTTGAGAGAGGCAGGCAGGGCATGGGGAGGTTCCTGGAGGCTGAGAAGGCGCGCTATATCCGGTGGAAGGCGGACACCGACTATCTCACAGATGCCGCGCGTCAGCCGGGCGAGTATCGCCGCAAGTTCCGGCCCGTGTGTCTGCCCCGTGACTATGCCGAGAAAAACCTGTACAAGGGTATCCGCGACAGCGTGACAGCGTACTTTGCCCGTAATGCCATCAAGTGGCATGACGGTCGTGACCGGCGGCCCAGCGTGCATCTGTGCGACTCGCAAGTCTGTTGCGTGAATTTCCTCTTTCCCTTCGCCGACCAGCCGGATGCCCTGGCGGCACTTCTACGGCCGTTTTATCCGGATATTTCAGAGATGCTGCCGGTCGAGGATGGCCTGTACGTGGGCCACGAGTGGATCGGCGCCTGCAACTATCTGCACGAGGTGTGCCGGAACGGCGTGCGCACCCGTGGCGCCAACTATACGAGCACAGACGCGATCGTTCGCTTTCGTTGCACCGACGGCGCGGTGCAGGTGGTGCTGATCGAGTGGAAATACACGGAATCGTACGGCAGTACCAACCTGCGCTATGCGAAAAGCGGCAAGGACCGCACGACGATCTACCGCTGGCTTTACGAGCGTGACGATTGTCCGCTGGACAAGGGCATGCTGCGCGAGGCCGGGTTCGCGTCACTCTTCTTCGAGCCGTTCTACCAGTTCTTGCGGCAGCAGTTGCTGGCGCACGAGATGGAGTTGGCTCACGAGCTTGGCGCGGATCAGGTAACCCTGCTGCACATCGCACCGGCGCACAACCGTAATTTCGCACGGGTTACGTCGCCCGCGCTGCGCGGTTTCGGCGCCAGCGCCACGGCGATCTGGTCCGGGCTGGTGCTCCCACCCGAGCGTTTCCAGAGCGTTGCCACCGAGTCGCTGTTCGGTTCCTTTCCTGCGTGTTCCTTTTCTGCCCTGCAACCCTGGGCAGACTACATCCGTTCCCGCTATCCCTGGGTCTTTGACAGCTGACCGCCCATCTAGCCAAAGGACTTTCTGCCCATGCTCTACTCGAACAAACCGACGCTGACCGCCACCGAGACCGAGTTCCTGCTGTTCATCCATCCCAATATCAAGGAGCGGGCCAAGGTGATCCGCGGCTATCGCTGGGATCCCGAGCGCCGCTGCTGGGTGTACCCGCGCAGCAAAGCGGTCTGGGACGCGCTGGTGGCCGAGTTCGGCGAGGAGCTGGGTACCGCGTCTCGTGTGCGGCCGGTGCCGTCCGAGCCGGCGCCCTCGCTGGAGGCGTTGCAGCAGCGCATCACTGAGCTGGAGGGCGAAAACGCCGGCCTGCGCGAGGCGCTTAACGCCTCGGTGGATATCATCATCGATGAAGACCTCGACCGGGCCGGAACTGAGCAGGCGGAACTGATGCGCCAGCTCGACGAGGCGCGCAGTCAGCTGGTGTCGATTCGCGCCCTGACGGAGGCGCAGATCGCGGACCTGCGCCGGGAGGCCCGCGGCGCCGCTGCCAGGCGAGAGGCCACCGAAAAGGAGTTGGCGGCGGCACGCGAGGCCCTGGCCGGCCTCCAGGCGCAGCTGGTGGCGCGCAGCCGCGACACAGATCTGCAGGCGCAACTCAAACAGATGGCGCTGGAGGCCACCGGCAACGACAGCACCTTTGCGCCGGTGCTCGATATGCTCGACATCTCCAACCACCTGCCTCTCAAGGTCGGCCGGCTGCTGGAGGATCAGCTTCGCATGCTGCTGGGTCTGCCTGAGAGCGATCGGACGGCAGACCTCTACGATCTGATCCAGCAGGCAGCCGACTATGAACTGTTGCCGCGCGACGCTATCGACATGGCGCACCTGATCCGCCGGCAGCGCAACACCATCGCCCACGCCGAGGCTTACGAAAAGACCTACCAGGCCCGCAGCGTCCTCTGTCTCTTCGCCATCGCGCTGCTCTGGCCGGAGCTGCCGGAATGAGGCGGCGCAAAGCCGCGACGGCCGCGTCATTTCGACGCTCGTGCGGTTCTTGGGGGTTTCCCCCTTGCCCCACTTCTTGTTTTGCTGTATCACAATGGCAAAGTAAGCCATTATCTCGAGCAGAAACAATGGTGCGGTCCCGGGCTGCTGGGCGTAGTCTTTGGAGTGCGAAGTACGTTTCTTTAGCCAACTCGCTGCCACGGATCAGCAACTGTCATCTGTGGACGATGCTCATCAGTAGACCGGGGCAAACGGTCGCGCACTGCCAAAGACTGAGTTGAAAGGCGGAGAGTGATGTCGCCATCACGAATAGAGAAGACGGCAAAGCGATGGAGCGAACACACGGTGGAGTTCGGGGGCCGGAGTGCTGGCCTGGCATGGTGGGAAGCCGGACCAGCTATCCAGCAGCACATCAATGAGCGGATATCCGGTAGCTCCGAGGTTGGGTGGATACAACACACGCTGAAATCCTATTACCATGATCGCCTGCCCGTCTCTCGCATGTTATCGCTCGGATGTGGCAGCGGCGCTCTGGAGCGCTCTCTCGCGGAGTTGGGCGCTTTTGAGTCCTGCGATGCATACGATGTTGCGGAGGGGTCGCTTAACGAGGCTAGGCGCCTCGCGGAAGAGCGCGGGTTCTCTAGCATCTCGTATGCTGTCGCTGATGCGAACAAGCTGGTTCTTCCGACTCTGTCATATGACGCCGTCTGGGCGAACGCCTCGATGCATCATTTCGATGCCCTGGAGCACGTCTGCGAGCAGATAAGCGCGGCACTAAAGCCAGGAGGCTTGTTCGTGCTGAACGAGTACGTTGGACCGAGCAGGTTCCAGTTCCCTGATCGTCAAAAGGAGATCGCCGATCTTTGCCTCCAACTGCTTCCGGAGAGGTACAGGCGACTGATGCCTGAGCAAGTGGCACGGGACGCGGCTCGCGGCTTGAGAGGAAAAGGGCTAGGGTGGGTGATAGCCCGCGCCATCGACAAGCTTCGCGACGGCGACCTTCTGGGCGTGATACAGAGGCGCATCCAGGCTCGTCGTGCCAGTAAGGATGGTGCCGCCGCTGAGAAGGTGAAGGTGATGTTTCCCTCAGCACGGGATGTGGCTGCGGTGGATCCTTCGGAGGCTGTCCGGTCGGGAGATATCGTCGCGGTCCTGGAGCGGTACTTTGATATTGTCGAGCGTAAGGACTGGGGCGGCAACATCATCCAGTTCCTGCTGGCGGGCATTGCCGGGAATTTCACGACAGACGAAGCCTCACAAGGCTTGGTCAGAATGCTCATGAACATCGAGGATGCCCTGATCGAATCAGGGGAACTGAGCAGCGACTATGCCTACATTGTGGCGCGGCCAAAGCCCGTTGCCTCTAGCACAGAATAGCGATAGACCGAACTTCACCACAGCTTGCAGTGCCCAGGTCTATAGCGGGCCCGCAGCGTCCTGTGCCTCTTTGCCATCGCCCTCCTCTGGCCGGAGCTGCCGGAATGAGGTTCGGACGTTAGCGCGTCGGTGTGCCGGGGAGCTGAGTGCGTGCTGGCGCGCGCACTCGGCACTCGTTCACCCGCCTCCCGCCAGGACCTGTCCGTTCCTATCCTGTCCATCCTGTCCATCCATGTTGACAACCTCCGTCCCCACGCTCACGCTGTCCCCGACCGCTTCTCTTGAATCTGAGCCTTACATACGTTAGGATGGGCCCAGGATTTGCCCGCGCCGTACGGCGCCCCCCGAGGACAGGGAGGTCCCCATGCGGAACGTCTATTCCGAACGTCTCTCCCGCTGTGGCGCGGCCATGGAGGCCGCCGGACTGGATGTGCTGCTCCTGACCAAACCCGCCAATATGGCCTACCTCAGCGGAGACGGGCGCTTGTGTGCCTTTTGCATGGTCACCCGCGACGGCCGGGTGGCGCTGGGTGTTCCCCAGACCGACGTCGTCGACGTGACGGCGCTGGCGCAGGCCGACCGCATCCTGGGCTTTGAGGACGAGGTCGGCATGATCCACGGCATCGCCCACTGCTTCGCCGAGTTCGGCATCACGGCGGGCACGGTGGGCCTGGAGTACACCTTCCTCACCCAGTCGATGATGGGCATGCTCACCCATCCGCACGCCAAGCCGGCCGAGATCGCCGTCGCGGACGGCACGGCGATCCTCTCGCGCCTGCGCATGGTCAAGGATGAGGGCGAGATCGCGAGCATCCGCGAGGCAGCCCGCGTGGCGGCCGTCGGGATGGCGGCGGCCGTGCACATGCTCCGTCCGGGAATGACCGAGAGCCAGGTCGCGGCGGAGGCCGAGTACGCCATGCGCTACGCGGGCGCAGAAGAGTTCTGGCGCACCTATGTGTGCTCCGGTCCCCGCACCAGCATCGCCCATGGCCTGCCCACCGGGCGGGTCATCCGGCCGGACGACCTGGTGATGATCGACCTGCACCCCATCGTGAACGGCTACAGCGCCGATATCTGCCGCACCGTGTGCGCTGGAAGACCCACCGCTGAGATGCAGGCGGCCTTTGACACCTACCGGAACGCCCAGCAGTCCACCATCGCCATGGCGCGCGCGGGCATCGGTGTGGGTGATCTCGAGGCGCACCTGCATCAGGTGCTCAAGGATGCGGGCTACGGCGACAAGATCTTTGGCCCCCCGATCCACGGCGTGGGCATCGAGTTCGAGGAGGCGCCCTTGCCGCCCGGGCACGCCTTTTTCCACGGTGAAAAGGCCGCGCCGCCCCTGCCCGCCAACGTCGTTCTGGCCGTGGGCAACTGTGGGCTTTACGCCGGCCCCTGGGGCGTGCGTGTCGAGGACACCATCGTCGTGGGCGAGGATGGCGCGGAGGTCCTGACCGACTACCTGCGGATGCTGGGGCGGGCGTAGGGCGACGGAGTGCATCGGGCGTTCTCGCCGGCTTTGAGTCGTCGATCGATCCCAGCCATGGTGAAGCCGATCATCCGCAAAGCGGCGGCGCCGAGCGCCTGTTTTGGACCGCCGACGTCCACGTCGGCTCATCGGAGTGCGGCGGAGCCGCTCCTTGTCTCTGGGCCCGGGGCCCATTGCGGGGCAGGCGCCCCGCGCCCCGTCAGCGCCCCAGGGCCTTACGTCCAAACGCTAGAGTGTCAGTATGTTGCCTGTACTCGCGGGGATGCTGCGCACCTGTCGGACAGGAGCCGACAAGAATGTCGGCGGTCCGGTACGTGGCCGGGCCACTGCGTGGACAGCCGCTCCTTGTCTCTGGGCCCAGGGCCCACGGGGCAGGCGCCCCGCGCCCCGTCAGCGCCCCAGGGCCTTACGTCCAAACGCTAGAGCGTCAGTATGTTGCCTGTACCCGTTGGGATGCTCCGCGCCTGTCGGACAGGAGCCGACAAGAATGTCGGCGGTCCGGTACGTGGCCGGGCCACTGCGCGGACAGCCGCTCCTTGTCTCTGGGCCTCGGCCCATTGCGGGGCAGGCGCCCCGCGCCCCGTCAGCGCCCCAGGGCCTTACGTCAAAACGCTAGAGCGTCAGTATGTTGCCTGTACTCGCGGGGATGCTGCGCACCTGTCGGACAGGAGCCGACAAGAATGTCGGCGGTCCGGTACGTGGCCGGGCCACTGCGCGGACAGCCGCTCCCGTGTTGTTGGGCGCTGCGCGCCCATCGCGGAGTGAAACGCCGCGCCCCGGGCAGACCTGTATCCTGTCTATCGATGCGAGTAATCCGCTTGCCTCATGCACTCTGCCAGCGCCTCAGCGACATGCTAAGGCAAGATAGGGTGCGCTCCAGGCCACGATCCCCATCTGGACCTGGCCACACAGAGTCCGTCGCACGGCGACGCGCCCACCTATCAAATGACAAATGTCATGAACAGATTGGTGACTCTGTCCACTATTGCCTCCGCGCCGGCTCGTCTAGTATAGAATCACAAGGGACGCGAGGGGTTATGTCCTTTCGGGGGCGCCCGGTCTGCCATCTATTCGGTAGCCCGCTCCCAAGCGCCCTGCAATAGTTGCCACGTAGACCGTTGCGCGCACAATCGGTGTGGCACAGAATCAGACAGGTGGCCCGGGGTGCTCTCCCTCCCCGGGCCGCACTGTTTGTCCAGGCCTGCTATAATAGTGGTATGGAGCAAACCTGGCCACAGCGCGACGCAATCCGGATCTTTCGCATCGTTCTTGCGGTGGAACTCTGTGTGGGCATCGCAGGCCTCTTGCTCCTGTTCCGCTCAGATCCAGGGCAAGCCGCCTGGTACGGGCTCTTTGTGGTATCGCGTCTCATTATGGCCATGCTGGCCTACCTCCCCCCGGCGGAACGCGTGCTGGGCCGCTCGTTGCTGGCTGTCGTGCTGGGACTGCACATCACTCTTACGGGGCTGGATGCCGCGCTGGCCCCGCTGGGGCTGTTGGGTTTCTGGTCTGGGGCCTACGACTGGGAAGGTAACGCGATGACAGCGCTGCAACAGGTGCCCGTGCAGGCCTACCTCTTGTTGATCCCCACGACGCTGCTGGCCTGGGGTTACGGCCGGCGCGGCGCGCTCTATGGCGGTGCTCTGGCGATGCTTATGGTGATGCTTGGTGCCGCCCTGTCGCTCCAGGCGCATGTGGTTGCCCCGGTCTATCTGTTGAGCGTGGCGATCCTCGTGCTGCTGCTCAACGTGCTGCCAACGATCGTCAGTGTGCTGGCGGAGCGTGAACGGCGGCAACGCGCGGAGCTGGAAGCCGCCTACCACGGGATCCGGCGGCACGCCGCCATCGTGGAGCAGCTGGCGGTCAGCCGCGAGCGCAATCGCCTGGCCCGCGAGCTGCACGACACCCTGGCGCACTCTCTCTCCGCGATCGCCGTCCAGCTGGAGGCCCTCCGCGCGTTGCTGGCGCATAACCCGCAGGCCGCAGAGCACGCCGTGAGCGACATGACGGCCCTGGCGCGCAGTGGTCTCTCGGATGTGCGGCATGCGATCCAGGAGCTGCGCGTCGATCCCGTGCAGACCATGGGGTTGGAGGGCGCTCTTCGCGACATGCTGTCGCAGGTCGAGGCGCGTACGGGCCTGTCGACAGAGATGACGGTGAGCGGTCAAGAATCGGATCTGACGCTTGAGGAGGCCGGAGCCCTGTACCGGATCGCGGAGGAGGCGCTCCTCAATGCGGAGCGCCACGCAGCCGCCAGCCGGCTTTCACTCGCGCTGGAACAGAACGGCCCAGGGGTGCGTCTGGTCGTCGCCGATGATGGCAGAGGGTTTGATCAGGAGCGGATCGGTCCGGATCGCTACGGCCTGATAGGAATGCGCGAGCGGGCGGCGATCATCGGGGCCGATCTGGACATTGTGACTGCGCCGGGGCAGGGAACGCGCGTGCAGTGCACACTCGCGAGGTAGTGGAATGTCGAACCCAATCCGTGTGATGCTCGTGGATGATCAGCAGATCGTGCGCCAGGGTTTGGCGACGATCCTGCTGTACGAAGAGGACATCGAGGTAGTGGGCGAGGCCGGTGACGGTCAGGAGGCGGTGTCGGCCGCCCAGGCCTTGCGCCCCGACGTGGTGCTTATGGACCTCAAGATGCCTGTGCTGGGCGGTGTGCCTGCCACGCGGCAGATTCGCGAGGCCTTGCCCGAGACGCAAGTGATCGTGCTGAGCACGTACGATACCGACGATCTGGTGTTTCAGGCGATCCGGGCTGGTGCCAACGGGTACCTGCTCAAGGATGCCTCCAGCGAGACCCTCTCGGCGGCGATCCGGGGCGTGGTGCATGGCGAGTCGCAGCTGGACCCCACGGTGGCGCGCAAGGTGCTGGGCGAGTTCCAGCGGCTGGCGATAGAGGAGACCACGCGACGCCCGCCCCCGAGCGAGGATCTCGCCGCGGAGCCGCTCACGCCCCGCGAGCAAGAGGTCCTGGAGCTGCTGGTGGAGGGCCTCTCCAATCGCGATATCGCCGGCCGAATGCATCTCACCGAGGGCACGGTGCGCAACTATGTGAGCCGCATCATCGCCAAGCTGCAGGCCAACGACCGCACGCAGGTGGTGATTGAGGCCCTGCGCCGCGGCCTGGTCGATCTCCCCTAGCGCTCCCACCGCCCACTGCTCTCCGCTTTTCTCGCATCTCTGCGCCCACATGGGTATGATAGGCCCATCAATGGGGCAGCTTTGCCGTGCGCCGCGGGCAGCCGAGTTTGTTGAGGCGGCGCCCGCTGGTCTCTGGTGAGCACTATGGCACGGCCGGCACGGGTAAGAAGGAGGACAGGGTGAGCAAGAGGGCGGTCAGGGTCCATCTGAGTGATAGCGTGGCCACGGCGCTCGATCACCTGGAGGCAGGTGATGTCGTGGTCGTATCGGAGCGCGATGGGACGGGCTTTGCTGTGACGCTGCTGGAGCCGGTGCCTTTTGGTCACAAGGTCGCGGTCCGGGCGATCGCGCAGGGCGAGGATGTGATCAAGTATGGGGAGTCGATCGGTGAGGCGACAGCGAGCATTCCGCGCGGCGGCTATGTGCATACGCACAACGTGGCCAGCAGGCGCGCCAAAGCGGGGAGCGATAACGATGACTAGCCAGACGTTTATGGGTTACGCGCGGAACGATGGTCAGGCAGGCACGCGCAATCTCCTGGCGATCATCCCCACCGTGTTCTGCGTCAACGAGGTCGTCACCCGGCTGGGGGAGCTTGTGCCGGGCAGCAAGGCATTGACCCACGATCACGGCTGCTGCGAGCTCAAGCCCACCCTCGATCGGATCACGTATCTGCTCGGAAGACTGATCGCCAACCCCAACGTGGGCGGTGTGGTGATCGTCTCGCTGGGATGCGAGGGGATTCAGGCCAGTGACCTGGTCGATGCTGCCGCGCGCGCTGGCAAGCCGGTCCTGCAAATGAATGTGCAACAGGAGGGCGGTGTCAACCGGTGCATCGAGGCCCGGCTGCCGGAGGTGCGCGCCCTCAAGGCCGAGCTTGACAACGCTGCACGCCAGCCCTGCGACCTCTCGTCGCTGGTGCTGGGCATCAAATGCGGGTCCTCGGATGCCACCAGCGGGCTTGCGGCGAACCCTGCGGCCGGAGGCGCCGTAGACCTGCTGTTGGATGCTGGCGGCACTGTGATCTTTGGCGAGACCACCGAGTTCATCGGCGCGGAGCACATCCTGGCCGAGCGCTGCCGCACGCCCGAGGTGCGCCGCCACCTGCTGGAGATCGTCGACCGCGTGGAGCGTCGGGCGGCCAGCGTTGGCGTGGACATGCGGGGCAGCCAGCCCACGCCGGGCAATATCCGCGGGGGGCTCACCACCATCGAGGAAAAGTCGCTGGGGGCGATCAGCAAGGCCGGGTCCCATGTGATCCAGGATGTCCTCGAGTATGGCGAGCCTTTCCAGGGCAGAGGGCTCTATGCCATGGATTCGCCGGGCAAGGAGAACGAGATCATGACGGGGCTGGCGGCCGCCGGTGCCAACCTGATCGTGTTCACCTCGGGGGGCGGGGCGCCGCAGGGGCTGCCGCTGGTGCCTGTCATCAAAGTGGCGAGCAATCCGGGCATGTGCGCGCTGATGGGCGACCACATCGACGTGGATGTCTCGGGCATCGTGGAGGGGACCGATTCGGTGGACGCCGCTGCGCGGCGCATTTTCGAGACAGCCCTGCGCGTCGCCTCGGGCCAGGTCACCAAAGCCGAGGCGCTGGGGTACGACCGGACCATCGGGTTCTTTGATCCCAATGGCGCCAGCATCTAGCCGTCTGTACTGAGCCGCTGCGGTATCGCCAGCGCGGGCGAGCGAGTGCGTTCATTCCTGGCAGTGTTGGGCCCATAGATCGTCTCTAGTCTCAGGTCTGCAATCTGCAATCTGTAATCTCCATTTCCTGACGGAGGACCATGGCACGAAAGCATCATCGTCGGCAGGCCGGCTACGGTCGCGAGGTCTGGCTGCTGTGCATCGCCTCAGCGCTCGGCTCCGGATCCTACCTGGGCATGCACCAGTTGCTGAGCGCGCTTTACGTGCTGCGCCTGGGCTTTGGCCCGGAGATCGTAGGGACGCTCTCGGCGACGGGAGCCATTGCCTTTTCCGCTTCCTGCCTGGTGGGTGGGTACCTGGGCACGCGGCTGGGCACCCGGCGCACGCTGGGGCTGGGGGCGGTCATCTTTGCTCTGGGCATGGCCATGCCTCCCCTTGCGCTGGCCATCCCCGCGGCAGTGCGCCTGGGCTGGCTGCTGGCGGCGCAGGTGGTGATCTCGCTGGGCTGGTCGATGCAGGTGGTGAGCGTGATCGCGGCGATGGCGGCGGTGACAGACGTGCGCAGCCGCCGGTCTGCCTATGCGCTGCGCGAGGTGTTCGCCAGCGTGGGGATGCTCCTGGGCGCGCTGATCGGCGGCCTGCTGCCGGGTGCCATCGCGAGCCTGCAGGGCAGCACCACCGATCTGCCCGGGCCGTACGCGCTGGCGCTGTGGGTAACGGTTGCCGGCGGGGCGGCAACTCTGGGGCCGATCTTGCTGATGGGCCGGCCAACTACAGTCGTGGAGCCGGCGGTGCCAGCGCCGTATCAGGAGCACGCGACACCGGATCCTGTGACGGATACGCCGCGCGCGCGGTTTCGCGTGGGTCCCGCGCTGCTGCTCCTGGCCGCCTGCGGGTTCGCGACCAACGCAGGCCACGCCGCCTGCAAGACCTTCGCCACGGTCTACATGGATACGATCTTTGATCTGCCCACCGCCGTGATCGGTTCGGTCACCAGTGCGGGGATGGGTGCCACGGCGCTGGCGGCCCTGGCCAGCGGGCGGCTGGGGCGCGGGCGGTCGAGCGGGCACATGATGATGGTCGGCGCATTGGGGATGGTCGCGGCCCTGGTGCTGATGGGCCTCTTGAGGGCGCCTGCCGGTGCCATGCTCGGAGTTGTGGGGGTCTATGGTGTGCTGGGCCTCTGGCGGCCGGCCTACCAGGCGCTGCAGATGGAGATCGCCCGGCCTGAGGAGCGGTCGGTGGTCTCGGGACTCAGCTCGATGGGCATGAGCCTGGGGTTTGGCAGCATGGGCATCATCGGGGGCTACCTGGCCACGGGCGCCGGCTATCCGGTGGTGTTTTTCGCCGGCGCGGGCGCAGCGATCATCAGCGCCGCGCTGGCCGGGGTGCTTGCGCGGCGGGCCGGCGAGCATGCCGCGGCGTAGGTGCGTGAGGGCGCGCGAACGTGCGAACGTGGCAACGTGTGAACGCCCCGACCCGCCAACGCGGAACGCGTAACCGGCAACCTGTAACCTGTAACCTGACAATCTGTAATCTGCAATCTTCAATCTGCATTCTCTGAGGTTCCGCCCATGCGTCGTTCTGCTTTCTGGATGGCTCTGGCCTCTGCGTTGCTCTTTGGTGCCGCTACGCCCCTGAGCAAGCCCTTGCTCGACCATCTGTCGCCCTATGTGCTGGCCGGACTGCTCTATCTCGGCGCCAGCCTCGGCGTGCTGGGGCTCGCCCTGCGCGAGCGGGGCTGGGCGACCCTGTGGCGGATGGACCGGCGGAATGCTCTGAGACTGGCGGGCGCAGTGCTGTTTGGTGGTCTGCTGGGGCCGGTGGCGCTCCTGGCAGGCCTGAACCTGGCCCGTGCCGCGTCCGTCTCCGTATGGCTCAACCTGGAGATGGTCGCCACCGCGGTTCTGGGGCACCTGTTCTTTCGCGATTACCTGACGCGGCGCTCATGGCTGGCCGCGGGCGGCGTCCTCCTGGCGGCGCTGATCCTGGCATGGGACGGCTCCGGCGAGGGCGCGGGTTTCGCAGCTGTGGGCCTGGTGGCTGGGGCCTGCCTCTGCTGGGGGATCGACAATCATCTCACGGCGTTGATTGACGGGATCACCCCGGCCCAGTCCACCTTCTGGAAGGGCCTGGCTGCGGGGACGACCAACCTGATCATCGGGCTGACGCTGGCCCGGGGGACAGCGGGCCTGCCAGGATGGAGCATCGCGGGCGCGCTGGGCGTCGGGGCATTGTCCTATGGCTTGAGCATTGTGCTGTACATCTCGTCCGCGCAGCAGCTGGGCGCCACCCGCAGCCAGCTCATCTTTTCGACGGCGCCCTTTTGGGGCGTGCTGCTCTCGGTGCTGCTGCTGGACGACCCCATCACGCCGCGCCTGATTGTCGCCGTGGTCCTGCTGGCGGCCTCGATCCGCTTGCTGGTCGCGGAGCGGCATGTGCATGAGCACATCCACACGGCGCAGGAACATGCGCACCTGCACACCCACGATGAGCACCACCAGCATCATCACACAGGGCACAGCGCCGGTGGTGAGCTCAGTGCAGGTGACGGCCCGGTCTCCGGGCCGCACAGCCATCCGCACACGCACGCCCCGTTGACCCACGCCCACGCGCACGAGCCTGACCTGCACCACCGCCACGGTCACGGGGAAGGAACGGAAAACATGGAGCGATTGGATGGGCAGGATGGAAGCTGAGGGAAGGTACCGGGGAGTGCGCCTCCTCGCTGCCCTTGCAGACATTTCTCGCCACTGTTGCCTCGGCTCGCGTCCCGGAGGGTCGGGCGGAGCCCGACCAGGTCAGCCAGAGGCTGACCCTCCTTCCGGGCGGAGGGTCAGCGTCCACGCTGACCCTCCGCGAAGCAGGTGCATGCGCGGTAACCGGGTCAACCGAGGGCGGAGCGCCCAGCGATGATCCTCGGGAGGTCGGGCTCCGCCCGACCGGGTCAGCCAGAGGCTGACCCTCCAGGAAGGCCCGCGCGCGCTGACCAGGTCAGCCAGAGGCTGACCCTCCTTCCGGGCGGAGGGTCAGCGTCCACGCTGACCTCTGCGAAGCAGGTGCATGCGCTAACCGGGTCAACCGGAGGCCGAGCCGCCCAGCGATGATCCTCGGGAGGTCGGGCTCCGCCCGACCGGGTCAGCCAGAGGCTGACCCTCCAGGAAGGCCCGCGCGCGCTGACCTGGTCAGCCAGAAGCTGACCCTCCTTCCGGGCGGAAGGTCAGCGTCCACGCTGACCCGTGCGAAGCAGGCCCGCGCGCGCTGACCTGGTCAGCCGAGGGCGGAGCCGCCCAGCGATGATCCTCGGCGGGTCGGGCTCCGCCCGACCGGGTCAGCCAGAGGCTGACCCTCCTTCCGGGCGGAAGGTCAGCGTCCACGCTGACCCGTGCGAAGCAGGCCCACGTGCGGTAACCGGGTCAGGAGGGCGGAGCCGCCAGCGATGATCCTCGGAAGGTCGGGCGGAGCCCGACCGGGTCAGCCAGAGCCCTCCTTCCGGGCCGGAGGTCACGCCCCGTGCGAGAGGCCACGCGCGCTGAGCCGCCTGAGCCGCCAGCGATGATCCTCGGGAGGTCGGGCTCCGCCCGACCGCGCGCTGACCGGGTCAGCCAGAGGCTGACCCTCCTTCCGGGCGGAAGGTCAGCGTCCACGCTGACCCGTGCGAAGCAGGCCCACGCGCGGTAACCGGGTCAACCGAGGGCGGAGCCGCCCAGCGATGATCCTCGGGAGGTCGGGCTCCGCCCGACCGGGTCAGCCAGAGGCAGACCCTCCAGGAAGGCCCACGCGCGCTGACGCTCCTTCCGGGCGGAGGGTCAGCGTCCACGCTGACCCGTGCGAAGCAGGCCCACGCGCGCTGACCGGGTCAGCCGAGGGCGGAGCCGCCAGCGATGATCCTCGGGAGGTCGGGCTCCGCCCGACCGGGTCAGCCAGAGGCTGACCCTCCATCTCTGGGCGTACACGGCGTTCCGACGTTCGGCCAGCGCCAGTTTACCTCCAATCCCAGTTTGTTCTGTCCCTACACCAGCCCCCAGTCGAACAACACGCCCAGCGAGCGGGTGCGGTCCTGCACCAGGCCTGCATAGACCTCCGCCGCATCCTCGGGCGAATGGCGACCGGTGATCAGGTCGTGCACCCGCATCCTTCCCTGCGCGAGATAGTCAAAAAAGAGCGCCGTCTGCTCCCGCGCTGTCCAGGGGGTGAACTCGCTGTAGGCCGCGGGGAAACTGGAGCCGTGCACCCCCAGGATCGAAATCGAGTTGCTGAGCACGCCGGGGCCCAGGTACTGCTGGGTGGGCGTGGGCGTATCGCCCACCAGCACCACACGGGCGCGCCTGCGCAGCAGCGGGATGGTGGTGGCCAGCACGGTCGGGATGCCGGTGACGTCCCAGACGGCATCCAGCATCTTGCCGCCGGTGAGATCCTTGACAAAGGGTAGCGCCTGATCGGCCGTGCCGCGGAAGGCGTGGGTGGCGCCGTGGGCCAGGGCCAGATCCAGCCGTCCTTGCGCCAGGTCGATGGCGATAACGCGGCGCGCACCGGCGACACGCAGATACTGGGTGATCAGCTGGCCCAACAGGCCGAGACCGACCACCGCAACGGACTCGCCCAGTTCGAGATCGGCCCGGCGGACCGCTACCTGGGTCTGGTTGGCCAGCGACCACCAGGGCGCCTCGTCCCAGGTGGCCTCGTCCGGCAGGGGGAGGAGGCTCTCGGGGGCCACGGTGACGTACTGCTGGTGCGGCGCCGAGATGATCACCCGGTCCCCGGCGCGCACGCTCGCCACCTCGGAGCCGACCTCGACCACCGTGGCGGACATGCTGTAGCCAGGCCGGAAGGGGTACTGCACCCAGCTGGCCCAGTTGGTGCCGGGGTCGAACACGCCGCGGAGGCAGTAGAGCTCGGTGCCGGTGCTGATCAGCGACCGCTCGGCGCGGCACAGGACCTGACCGGGCCCCGGAGGCGTGATCTTCTCTCTGCGTACGTCGACAACGCCTGGCTCGGGAAAAACGATATAGAGCGATTTCATGCGGTCTCCTTTGTGTAAATATAGACGTAATGATATAGGCAGGGACGTCGACATGGAATGCCGCGCCCCAGGAGACATCTGGACCGCCGACATTCCTGTCGGCTCCGAAAGGGCCAGCTACACCCTCACGCGCCAGCACTTGGCCTGGCGGGTCAGTCTCCGACCGACCCCTTCGCCTCACCAGCACGCCCTGCGTGTCGGTCGGTCAGAGACCGACCGTCCGGGACTGGACCGCCGACATTCCTGTCGGCTCTGGGATCGCGCTCGGTGCTCGCGCCTGGTGGGAGGCCAAGCGGGGCAGGCCTCCCACACCGTGTAGCGACGCGGGCGGAGGCCCTGCCGCGCCCGGATCGCGGAGTGAAACTCCGCGCCCCACAGGACACGCCCCATGATCGGTCCCCCGCCTCCCGACGCTCAGGCTATCACACGGCCAAACGCGAAAACCGCAACGCGTTACCCGCTCGGGCCTAGATCCCCCAGTGCTCGTTGATCGGTGCCTGGTACGCGTCGATCTTGCCCGAGAGCACATCGTCTACCTTGACCGGCTCGCCGCAGGTGGCCGACTCGTACACGGCCTCGCAGACCGCGAGCGACTTGATGCCGTCCCAGGCGTCGACCTCGACCCGCTCGCGGTTGCCGCGCACGACCTCCATGAACTCCCAGATCTCGTACGCGAACCCGTTCTGTACCCCGGCGGGGAAGAGGAACGCGTACTGGTCCTCGGGCGTGGCGGCCTTGTACAGGCCGTGCAGTTCGTCAAAGGTGAACTGGGTGCCCTCGCGCTGCGTGAGCAGGCCCTGCTCGATCATCTCGCCCTGGCGCCAGTACAGGTGAAAGATCGCGTGGCGGGTTTCGGTGCTCAACGAGCCCTCGGAGCCGTAGAACAGCACCTTCTGAAAGCCCTCGCCCGGCGCGTCGAACGACCACGACCAGGTGCCGGTGATCCCGTTCTTGAAGGTGAGCACGGCAAAGAGCGTGTCCTCGCGCACCTCGGGGAGGCTGCGCACCACGCCGCCGCCCTGCTCGATGGCGCGGGCATAGATCGTATCCACTTCGCCCACCAGATAGCGCATGCCGTCGCACCAGTGGAACCCGCCGTCCATCGCGGGACCGCCGCCGGACATCAGCCGGTCGCGGCGCCATTGCGAGGCGTACGGGATAGGCGCATCGGGGTCGCGTTTTGGGCCCGGGCGCGCCATGGTATGGAAGAACGTCAGGGGGTTGCCCATCAACCCCGAGTCGTTGAGCGCCCAGCGCACCATACGCATTCCGGGCAGGCGCCGCTGCGGCACCGCCAGCGAAAAGATCGCGCCGGTGCGGTCGGCCGCCTCGGCCATCATGCGGCTCGCCTTGATGGTGATGCCCAGTGGCTTTTCGCAGAGTACGTTGACGCCCGCCTCCATGCAGTCGATGGCCGCCGTGTGATGCAGCCCGTGCGGCAGACACAGGTCGGCGCCATCCAGCGACTCTTCCTCGAGCATGCTGCGATAGTCTGCGTACACCACGGGCGTCTGCCCCAGCAGTTCCTCCGCCAGGGCAACGGCCTCGGCTGCTGCCTCTGCGTTCATATCGCAGATCGCTGCGAGCTCAAAGCCGCCCAGGCCGCGCTCCTTGAGCAGACCCATCGCCCGGATATGCGTCCGCGCGATGATCCCGGCCCCTACCAGTCCCAGACGAAACGTGTCCTCTGACATTGTGCCTCCTGTTCTCGGCTGTGCTGTGCGGGCCGAGTATAACACAGCGTGCGCCGTGGCGCAGGGGGGAAACTGGGGATTGCAGATTGCAGATGGCAGATGGCAGATGCAGATGCGCTGGCGGCGACGCTGTGGTGCGCGTCCGATATCCTGTCCATACTGTCCATCCCTGCTAGACTTCTTGCCGCGTCCGACAGCGGACCGCCGACATTCCTGTCGGCATGTGGCGGGACGTCTGTCCGGGCGCATGGTTGCGGGCTTTTGCGCCGCAAAGTATTGTGCATGTTGGATATCCTGTCCATCCCTGTTAATGCCTTCTCCCCCGCCGGGGAACCCCTGTGCTTCGGCCGGCGTCCTATGGGCATACCATAGAAGGGAGACGATATCATGCATCACCTCCGAACCGTATTCCTGGCCGTGCTGCTCAGCCTGGCGCTGCTGCTCGCCGGCTGCGCGGTTGACACGACGCCCGCCGCCCTGACCGATCCCACACCCTGGCCCACGATGGCGCTCGAGGGCACCGAGTGGCTCTTGAGCACAGTGGCCGGAGAGCCTGCTCTGGAGGGCACGGCCCCCACGCTGGCGTTTCATCCGGACAACTATCTGGAGGCCAACACCGGCTGCAACTATCTGGGCGTGGACTATGCGACGGACGGCAACGCCTTTACCCTGGAGGAGATCCATCGCACCGAGTTCCAATGTGAAGATGCCGCAGTGCGCGCGCAGGACGCCGCCTTTTTCGAGGCTTTTGGCCAGATCGCGGCCTATGGCGCCACGGAGGATATGCTTGTTTTCCACGATGCCGACGGTATCGTGATCCTTGAGTATGCCCGCAAGCGCCCGCCGGTGGTCGATGCGGCGTTGGTGGACACCGACTGGGTGCTGACCGCCATCCACGGTCGCCCGCCGCTGGAGGGCGTCCGCATCACGCTGAGCCTGGGCGCGGAATCCTTTGGCGGCCTGGCAGGCTGCAACCACTATGGCGGTACCTATGTCGCGGCCAGCGACGATGTGCTGACGCTGGGCGAGATCACAGTGACGGCGATGCTCTGCCTGGAGCCGGAGGGCGTCATGAAGCAGGAGGGCGGCTACACGCAGGCACTGGCGGAGGCGGCAGGCTACCGCGTGACCGGCGATACCCTCGAGATCCTGGACGTCACCGGGCAGGTGGTGCTGGCCTACTCCCGTCAGCCCAGCTATGACACCGACCCCGCCGCGCTGATCGGAACGGCCTGGCAGGCGATCGAGGCGAACGGTGAGCCGGTCGCCGGCGATGTCCCGTTGACGCTGGTCTTTTACCGCGAAGGGATCCTGGGTGGGCAGGCGGGCTGCCGTGATTTCATTGCCAGTGCGCACATGGAAGGCGACGCATTCACACTGCCCTTTATGGCCATGCTCGATCCCGGCTGCGATCCGCAGGAGACGGCCCTGGATCAGGAGAGTGCGCTGCTGGGCGTGCTCAGCGACCGTGCCGCCGTAGAGCTCGCGGGCGATCGCCTGATACTGCACGGGGAGCGCGGCGGCACGGTGATCCTGGAGCCGCTGACCGCCCGATCGTTGCCGGTAGAGGGCACGGTCTGGTCGCTGCTGGGTTTTGTGGCGCCAAACGAGGCCGCTGACGCAAATGTGCCTCTGATCCTGGGGGACGGGCTGATCCCGGGCACCGCCATCGACCTCACGCTGCAGGATGGCGATGCGGCCGGCTCGGCGGGATGCAACCGGTACTTTGCAGGTTTTACGCTCAAGGGGGATGTGCTGGCGATGAGCGCCGTTGGCAGCACGAGAATGGCCTGCCAGGATCCCGAGGGCCTGATGCAGCAGGAGTCGCGCTATCTGGCCACGCTGCAGGCTGCCACCGCCGCGCGGGTATACGGCGATCGCCTCTGGCTTGAGACGGACGATGGCCGCGCGCTGGTGTACGCCGCGACGCCGTGAGACATAAGAAGAATGCACACGGATAAACAGGGGCGCTGAGTACAGCGCTGACAGGGTAGGGGCACAGGTTGCAGGTTAAGGTTGCAGGTTACAGGTTGGCAGGTGTCCACGAAAACGGCTGAAGTCCTCCCCCTCACGACGCCAGGTTAGGGTGGCGGCTGGGCTCGAATGCGATCCAACGTGCAGGATGTATCAGGCCATGCTGTATGGCAAGCGTGCAGCCAGCGCACTTGTACCAGGCTTGTACACAGCTTTGGCAAGCAACGAATCAATTCGATCTCCCAGAGGGCGTCAGGCGCAGAATGACGCCAAATATGCAATCTGCCCTCTGCAATCTGGAATCCATGCTCCCCGGAGGCCACCATGCCGATAGACAACCGTCCTGACCGGGTCTTTTGCCTGCGCCTTGCCGCCCTGCTCTGCCTGGGGCTGCTGAGCGCGACGCTGACCGTCGCCATCCTGAACGCCGGAGGCCTGCCATGAACGCGCACATCGTCCAGGCGGTCGTCGAGTCCTACGACAGTGGCACGCACACCGCGACG
>JAXGYO010000007.1:0-35591 GCA_040772225.1 Anaerolineae bacterium | reverse complement strand
GAGAGCGGCTCGCGCTACACGCCCACCACCACCTTTGAGACCTACCCGTTCCCCTGGCCACCGGGGAGCGAGCCGGGGGGCGTGACGTCCGGAGAGGAAGGCGACCCGCGCGTGCTGGCCATAGCGCAGGCCGCGCGCGACCTGGTGGCCAAACGGGACGCCTGGCTCAACCCGCCGGGCGCCAGCGAGGCCGAGCTGAAAAAGCGCACCCTGACCAACCTGTACAACGCCAACCCGACCTGGCTGCAGCTCTGCCACCGCGCCCTCGACCGCGCCGTCCTGGCGGCCTACGGCTGGCCAGAGGAGCTGGCGGAGCCGAGCCCGGAGCACGATGCCGAGATACTGCGGCGGCTGCTGGACCTGAACGGGGAGAGGGCGGGAGTTCCGGTCCGACTAGGGAGGTGGGAGCGATGACCGCTGTACGGCTGGTACTGGGTGCAGGCGAGATCGATCGCATCATTGACAATGCCGATGATCTGCTGCGCCTTTATCGGCGGGATACGGGCTGCTACTACCTGGACCACCATGCGGCCACGCCGCCGGACAGGCTTTTGCCAGAGGATTTGGCGGTTACCCTGTTGATCAACTCCCAGGCGCGCTGGCGCGCCTTTCGCAGCCTGCAGCTACATAGCGCTACCATCGACCTGACCTCCCTGCCACCGATACCGCTCGAGCAGGCCACTCCTGAAGAGCGCCAGCAGGTTGCGGAACTCATAGCTGCGATTGCCAGGTGGCCCGGCTTTGGCGCATCCATGGCTACAAAGGTCCTGCACAAGAAGCGACCGGACCTCATCCCGATCCTGGACAACCAGGCCATCTTTGGCGCATACATGAATCCCGACTGGCCGGGGCAACACTCACGAGGAGACAGCATCAAGGCCGGCGCGACAATTCTGCGTGCGCTCAACCTTATCGCGTGTGACCTGACTCGTGAGGACAACTCCCAATCGTGGGCAGCTCTTCGTGCCGTCGAGCCGGCCAGAACGATGATCCAACTCTTCGACAGCGTCTGGTGGATGTACTTTCGCGTGACGGAGCCGGTTGCTGGATCGACGGTGCGCCCCGTAACCCACAGCGGCTAGAAGACCAGTCGAGGATATGGAGACCCTGGCGCCGACAAGAGAGCTCCCACGAGGGGTGCCCCTACGAGAGGGCCGATTTCCGCAGGAGGTGTACACCATGCCCACCTGTGCCGATGCCATTGAAGAGTTGTTCGCAAGCGAGTCCGGCTCGCTGACGGCCCCGGAGGTCATCGGCCGGCTGTATGCGCGCTGGCCTGACCGTCCGTGGAAGGAGACGACCATCCGCCAGCATCTCGTTGGCATGAGTTTCAACCACACTTCGGCGCACCACGTGCCTCACCTCGCTCACAGGCGCATTCTCCACTGGACGCCCGGCGGGCACTACCGGCGCTGGGATCCGGCCAAGGACGCCGCACCCGCGGCGACGCGCGATGAGGACACTCCCAAGCGGGTACTCGATCTGACGCGGGGAGCGAGCGAGGAGACAGTGGGATATGTTTGTCACGGGACGATCGTGAGACGTTGACAATTGGGCTCAATGCTATATAATGTGTGCAGTGACCCCGCTGGAGATAGCATCTCCAGCCCGACGCCTGCCCGAAAGGGCGGGCGTCTCTTTATAGTTCCACCAGTGGGGGCATCTATGCGACGTGTGGTTGTGTATATCGATGGATTCAACCTGTACTATGGGCTGCGGGAGCGAGGCTGGCGGCGATACTACTGGCTGAACCTCAGGGCACTGGTCGCTTGCCCTACTCAAGCCCGACCAGAGCCTGGTGCATACCCACTACTTTACGAGTGTCGTCAGTCACCCCACAGACAATGCCGATACAATTTCACTGTATGCCATTGATCTGCAAAGCGGTGAAGTGGTTGCAAAGCAGGAAGTGTTCGGGATGTTGGATGCCGGGACTCCGACGGCGGTTGATAATTCAATTCTTGTGTATGGACCGGATGACGATACGAATATCGTGGTGGTAGGAAATACATTTGGACTGTGGGCAAAGGGAATCTACACTGACCCTGAAACGGGCGATGCAGAAACAGGTGGTTCCCTGGTGGATGTCAGTTTGATCCAGAACGGAAATATTGCATTGCAGCCGGGTATGGTTCGTATTGACGTGACAAGAAAGCAAAATGCTACGAAATATGAGGCAAAGACAGTATGGTCGAGTGATGAAATGAAAAATTCTTCGGTAGCCAGACTTGCGGCTCCAAGTGGACGACTGTATCTCTATAATCAAGATACGGAGACGGGCATCTGGCAGTTTGAGGTACTGGATATAGAGGATGGAAAGACGCTGTTCACTGTTCCTGTGGGGGAATCTCCCGGCAATAATAACTGTGGAGCAATCGTGCAGATTGATCCAGACGGAAACAAAGTGTCTGTTCCGGCTGCGGATAAACATTTGTGGTCTATACAGGATGATTTTATTCGAATCGTGGGAGATGAGGAAACCGTGGTGAATGATGTGACACGTTTGCTGCCGGACATTGATCAGCAGGCGGTTGGTTACTTGACCGGTTGTTCCTTTGAAAGTGCCACAGGGGAAGTTGAAGTGGAAATTGAAATGGCGGATATCAACGCAGACACTTCTAAACTGGCTTTGTATGCACAGACGGCATCCGGTGATTATCAGAAGTTAGATCAAGAACTGTGGGACATTACAGAAGGTCAGATCAGTGTGTTGAAACTTCGTATGCAGGATAATGTGGACTGGGATATCAATGCAGATCAAGGTGCTTATCATATTGCACTGCAGTTTGTTTATGAACCATAGTCAGGCATATGTATCGGAAAAAGGGGAAGGTAAATGGAGACAGGAAGAACAAAGGTACAAATCAAGAACCATATAAAACTTTACTTTTTTTGCACTTTGACAGGGGCAACTGCGGGCGGAGTTGTATGGCTTTTCTTGAAAATCATGTCGGAAGCGATGGGGTTGATATGGGAATGGATACCTGGTCAAGTATCTATTCCGTTTTATACGATTCTTGTCTGTACAATCGGTGGAATTGTCATTGGACTCTTTCGGAGAAAATATGGAGATTATCCGGAGGATCTGGAAACAGTCATCGGAAAAGTGAAGAAGGAAAAGCACTATGAATATAAAAATATGCTTATCATGCTGCTTGCAGCACTGTTGCCTCTTCTTATGGGCAGCAGTGTAGGACCGGAAGCGGGACTGACCGGAGTGATCGTGGGACTATGTTATTGGGTTGCAGATAATCTGAAGGCAGCAGGAAAGAATACGAAAGAGTACTCGGAAGTAGGGGTAGCAGTGTCGCTTAGTGTTCTGTTTCATGCGCCTCTGTTTGGCATATTTCAGGTACAGGAAGAAGCGGATTCCGGTATTTCAGAAGTAGACAATACATCTAAAATCATAGTCTATGGACTTGCTTTGGCGGCAGGAACAGGAATCTATGCGGGACTTTCACATTTGTTCGGAGCGGGTCTTTCCGGCTTTCCGTCCTTCGATGATGTACAGCTTTATACGAAGGATTATGTGATGATGGTGGTATATATATTGTGTGGCTGTGTCTTAGCTTTCTTTTATCAGATGGTACATAAAATGACAAAAGAGATATCGGGTAAGGTTCCCGCTGTTTGGAGAGAAATACTTGCAGGTATCTGCCTTGGAGTAGTCGGGACGTTGGTTCCCTGCATTTTGTTCTCGGGAGAAGAACAGATGGGAACACTTATGGAAGAGTATGAAACATATCTTCCGATCATGCTGATTGGAATCGCATTTTTAAAAATCGTAATGACCAATTTATGCATTCAGTTTGGTCTAAAGGGAGGACATTTCTTTCCGGTCATTTTTGCAGGTGTCAGTCTGGGGTATGGAATTGCGATGCTGGTGTTTGAACAAAGCAGCGGTCATGTGGTCGTTGCGGCAGCAATGGTGACAGCGGCACTGTTAGGTGGAATCATGAAAAAGCCATTGGCAGTTACCATGCTGTTGTTCTTATGCTTTCCGATTAAGCTGTTCATATGGATTTTTTTGGCAGCGGCAGTTGGAAGTAAAGTGTTTCAAGGGAAGTTGAGAAGCTCTACGTGAATCATAATTGAAAATAGAGAGAAAGTAATATATACTATAGATGATAGTTATGTCTGATGAAAGAGGAGGTCGTAAAAGTGAAGAATAGAGATGAAATTCTTATGGAATTTTCATTAAAGGTAAAGGATTTCCTTGGAAAAAGTTTATCAAAGATAATCCTATATGGCTCATATGCTCGAGGGGATTATCGAGAGAACTCAGATCTGGCCACCAAGCTGCCCGGGCATCAGATGGCCTATGTCGATGGCAAGCTGGCGTTCACGGGCTACCTGTCCGGTGAGGAGGCCCGCTCGCCCCGGGCGATCTTTGAGGATCAGCTCTCCCGCAGCGGCGTCGAGTATTTCGATTTCTACCTCCTGCACAACGTCTCCGAGTCCTCCTGCGACCTGTACAGTAACCCCGAGCTCGCCATCGTGGACATGCTGCAGGAGGAAAAGGCCCGCGGGCGCATCCGGCATGTGGGGTTCTCGTCGCACGCCCGCACCGCCACCCTGGCCCAGTTCCTGGACCGCTTCCCCGGCGTGTTCGAGTTCGTCCAGCTCCAGCTCAACTACCTGGACTGGATTGTGCAGGACGCTCGAGGCAAGTACGACGTCCTCACGGCGCGGGGGATCCCCGCCTGGGTGATGGAGCCGGTGCGCGGCGGGCGGCTGGCGGCACCGGGCGAGGAGGCGGAGGCGCTGCTCAAGGGGGCGCGTCCCGATGCATCCGTCGCATCCTGGGCATTCCGCTGGGTGCGCTCGCTCTCGAACGTGGGGGTGATCCTCAGCGGGATGAGCACGCTGGCGCAGCTGGAGGACAACCTGGCCACCTTTGGCGCCGATAACGCCTGGACCGAGGACGATCAGGCGCTGCTGGAGCGGGTGATGGCCACCATGGCCGATACGGTGCCCTGCACGGCCTGCCGCTACTGCACCGAGTACTGCCCGCAGGAGCTGGACATCCCGCGGCTGCTGGCTCTGTACAACGAGATGGCCTTTGAGCCGCGGCGCGACCTGCTGAGCGTCATCGAGTCGCTGGACCCGGAGCAGACGCCCGATAACTGCATCGCCTGTGGGGCCTGCCTGGCCGCCTGCCCCCAGGGGATCGACATCCCCGGCGTGCTGGCCAAGCTGGCGGCGCGCATTGCAGAGCTCAAGCAGGGCGCGGCTTAGGGCCGGGTGCCACACGACAACCACAGGGAGGCGAGGATGAAGGTGATGCTGGTGAACGGCAGTCCCCACGAAAAGGGCTGCACCTGGCGCGCGCTCCGCGAGATCGCGACGACGCTGGAGGCGGAAGGCATCGACAGCGAGATGTTCTGGATCGGCGACGAGCCGCTCTCGGGCTGCACCGACTGCGGCTATTGCGCCAGCGAGGGGCGCTGCGTGTTCGACGACCGGGTGAATGCGTTCATCGACGCCGCCGATGAGGTCGATGGGTTCGTCTTTGGCGCGCCGGTGCACTTTGCCGGGGTGGCGGGCGCCATGACGTCCTTTATGGACCGGGTGTTCTACGCGGCGCGCAGCGCCGCGGCGGGGCCCTTTGCGCTCAAGCCGGGGGCCTGCGTGGTCTCGGCGCGGCGCGCCGGCACCACCGCGGCGCTGGACCGCTTTCTGAAATATCTGACCATCTCCGAGATGCCGGTGATCTCCTCGCGGTACTGGCCCATGGTCCACGGCAACACGCCCGCCGAGGTGGAGCAGGACCTGGAAGGGTTGCAGATGATGCGGGTGCTGGCGCGCAACATGGCCTGGTTCCTGCGGTGCGTCGAGGCGGGCGCGCGGGCGGGGGTGCCGCTGCCGGCGCAAGAGCCCCGGGCAAGGACGAACTTTATACGGTAGGTTACAGGTTGCAGGTTACGGATCGGAGATTGCAGATGGCAGATGGCAGATAAAAGATCGCAGATGGCAGTGCGCAGATGATGGATCGCCGTCAGGCTTACCGCGGGCTTATAGCCCGCTCCGGCAACCAGCCGCCCAGGCATAGCGCGCTCTCAGGGACATACCCGTGCATACCGGCTTGGTCCCCTCCGTCTTTGGTCTCCAATCTGTAATCTGCAACCTGAAGCCATTCCGATGGCAACCTGCCAACCTGTATTAACACGTGCCTGCGCTGGTGACCCGTGTGGGCCCCGGCCAGCAGGTCGATCACCCGCGTGCCCTCGTAGTAGAACACCTCCGAGGGCAGGTAGCCGATATCTTGCCGCAGCTCGGCGCCGTGAGCGATGCAGTCCCGGCCAAAGATCGTGGTGCTGCCCGATGTGGGGTAGATGAGCGAGAGGAGTAGACGGATCGTGGTCGATTTTCCGGCGCCGTTCGGCCCGATGAACCCAAAGATCTCGCCCTCATCGACGCCGAAAGAGACGTCCGCGATGCCGCGAGACTTGCCATAAAACCTGGTCAGATGATCGACCGCGATGATGCTTATAGACAACCTCCAGGGCGCACGCTGACAGACTAGCGCAGAGCATAGGGCCAATGTGCAGCGGCGTTCGCGTGTGCGGCACAGGCTGCCGACGATGGACCATGGACGATGGACCATGGACCATGGACCGTGGACTTGGCCTCAGGCATCGCGGACCGCCGACATTCTTGTCGGCTTTTTGCCCGGAAATACAACCCTCCGCGGTCCAGCGGATCCCGGCCGGCTGGAGCGCCGGCCGTCTCAGCGTGCCGTGCCAAAAGGGGAGGCTACCCGGCGCCCTGCGAGACTGTACGCCATCGGACTGCGCTATGCCGGACCGCCGACATTCCTGTCGGCTCTTTGCCCGAGGATGCAACCCTCCGCCGGAGCGGATGAGACGTCCGCGGTCCAGCGGATCCCGGCCGGCTGGAGCGCCGGCCGCCTCAGCGTGCCGTGCCAAAAGGGGAGGCTACCCGGCGCCCTGCTAGACTGTACGCCATCGGACTGCGCTATGCCGGACCGCCGACATTCCTGTCGGCTCTTTGCCCGAGGATGCAACCCTCCGCCGGAGCGGACGAGACGTCCGCGGTCCAGCGGATCCCGGCCGGCTGGAGCGCCGGCCGCCTCAGCGTGCCGTGCCAAAAGGGGAGGCTACCCGGCGCCCTGCTAGACTGTACGCCATCGGACTGCGCTGACCGCCGACATTCGTCGGCTTTGCCCGGATAACCTCCGCCGGAGCGGACGGACGTCCGCGTCGATCCGGCCGGCTGGAGCGCCGGCCGCCTCAGCGTGCCGTGCCAAAAGGGGAGGCTACCCGGCGCCCTGCTAGACTGCACGCCATCGGACTGCGCTATGCCGGACCGCCGACATTCCTGTCGGCTCTTTGCCCGAGATACAACCCTCCGCCGGAGCGGACGAGACGTCCGCGGTCCAGCGTTTGCGCCGACGTGGGGATCCCCACGCGGCCGCCGAGTTTGGTGGCCCTGAGCGCCGACACGGCGCTGGAGAACTGCACCGACTGACGCACGTCCCAGCCGTGCAGTTGCGCGACGATGAACGCGCCGTGAAAGACGTCGCCGCAGCCGTTGTGTCGACTACGTCGACGGCATAGCTGGGCGTGTGGAACTGCTCGTCGCGCATAGTCGTGTAGGCCCCGTCCTTGCCCTCGGTCTGCACGACGATGGACGGCCCCAGGTCCAGGATCGTCCCGCCGACGTCCCAGAGGTCCGTGAAGCCGGTGAGATCGGGGCCAAAGCCCGAGCCGCAGATCAGCACGTCAGTCTCGCTGACCAGCGCGCGCATGATGGGCGCGATGGCCCAGCTACCGTGTGTCGCGCCGCCGTCCAGCATGACCTTTTTGCCGGCGGCGCGCATCCAGCGAGCGGCCTGCAGGGCAGCGTCCGGCTGCCCGCCGTCCAGGTGGAGATAGTCGGTGGCGGTGATATAGTCGCGGTCGAGCTCATCCAGCGAGAGCTGGTCGTGGGCCAGGTTGTGCAGTGCAGAGAACACGCGCTCGCCCGTGGCGGCATCGATGTAGGCGATGCAGGCCATTGTGTCCACGCCGGCCCGGGGCACCATGCGGCTCACATCCACCCCGTGCTCGGCCAGCGTCTGCAGCTTGATCTGGCCCACCCGGTGGGTGCCGTAGGTTCCGACCATGCCGGCGTGGATGCCCAGGCGCTCGACCGCTACCATCGCCGTGGCCACCGGCCCGCCGCCATCGATCTCCAGGTCCAGCAGGTCGACCGGATCTTCCCAGGTGGGCATGCGCTCGAGCCGCACGAGGATGTCGAGCAGAGCGCTGCCGACGCCGACGACGCGGATATCGGACATGTGTATCTCCCCTCCGGCGATGATCTTTAGAGCGCGTGATTGCCGCGCCGCGGACCCTATACGCCAGTGGGGTAGGGATGTCAACGGGGGATGCGTCGGCATGCTAGCGCAATCACTAAGCTCAGCCCCCCTCTTGACATGCCGCAGAATTATGCGTATACTACTTGCAGAATTCTGTGAACCATGGAGGCAGGGGCGATGACCGGGAGTGATTCTGAACGCGGGGAGGGCCAGCGCACAGGGGGCGGCGCCGGTGATGGCGCCACGCAGCGCCCCGCCACGGCCGTCGTCCTCGCCCGCTGGCGCGCCCGCGCCGGCATCTCGCGCCAGCGCCTGGCCGACCTCTCCGATGTCAGCGCGACCTATGTGCGTACCATTGAGGCCGGTGTCGATGACCAGGGCCGCGAGGTGGTCCCCTCGGCCGCGATCATGCAAAAGCTCGCCCGCGGTCTTGCGGCGGCGGCCTCTGGACCCGGCGATGATACCGGGCGCGAGCCGCTGGAGCAGCAGATCTATGCCGAGCTGATGGCCGCCGCGGGGTACCTGCCCGCCCCGCCTGCTGCCGGATCAGGGGCGGAGCCTGTCCCTGCCAGTCCAGCCAGTAATCTGGCACGGCCTGCAGGGTCGCCGTCGAGGCGGGTGAGAGAGGCCGCGCCCGAGGCGGGGGATCACTGGCGCTATGGCGGACCGGTACAGCGGTTGTCGCTGGACGCGCCGGAGGCGGGCGACGCGCGGATGGTGGTACTCCGGGACCCTCGGCTGCACGAGCATGTGCTTCCCCTGCTGGAGCACTGGGAGAGGTTGCATCGCGACGATCAAGCGCTGGTGCTGGGCATCATGGCGTGGCTCCATGAGCGCCGGCAGCGCACACACCAGGAAGAGTCTGGAGGACTGTGATGTTCAATCCGCTCGCCTATGCCAATGCCGCGCCGGCCGGCGTCGCCGTGCTTGAAACCGTGATTGCGGACGGCGCGCCGCTGCCCTTCATACCCTTTGTGCCGCTGCGTCGCACCACGATCAATGGCCGCTGGGAGGGCCCGCTGGCCGAGCTCACGATCACCCACACCTATGCTTACACTCGTGAGCAGTGCGACCGCGTGCTGGAGGCGATCTATCGTTTCCCGCTGCCCGGCGATGCCGCCGTGCACCGGGTGGTCGTGACTTTTGGCGACACCGAGATCGTCGCCGAGCTCAAGGAGCGCAAGGCGGCGGAGGAGGCCTACGAGGAGGCCAAGCGGCAGGGCCAGCAGGCCGCGCTGACCACCCGCGAGTCGCCTGACGTGTTTACGCTCCAGGTCGCCGGCCTGCAGCCCGACCAGGAGGTGGTGGTGGAGACCACCTGCGTGCTGCTGGCCGCCGCCGAAGGGCCCGGCTGGTCGCTGCGCATCCCCCTCACCACGGCGCCGCGTTTCACCCGCGCCGACGAGCGGGGCAGCCGTCACGCCCGGGGCCAGCCCCTGGCCGTCTACCGCGATCCCGGCCACCGCTTTGCGCTGGATCTGATCACGGCCGGGGGGAGCATCGCCAGCGCTACCCATGCGCTCACAGCGCGCGACGAGGACGGCCACACCCGGGTGCAGCTGCAGGCGGGCGAGCTCGTGCCCGATCGGGACTGCGTCCTGGTCTGGCGGCCCGATGCGGCCGCAGCGCCTGCTGAGCGGCCCCTGCTCCAGGTCCTTGCCGGCCCCGGTGTGGAGATTGCCAGTGGGGCAACGTACACGTACTTTGTCGCGCTGGTGTCGCCCCCCGCGGCTGATGCGCTACCGGCCATCCCGCGCGAGGCGATCGTTCTGGTGGACCATTCCGGGTCGATGTCCGGAGCCAAATGGTCGGCGGCGGATGATGCGGCGCTGCGCTTTTTGGCCGATCTGGGGCCCGGCGACCGCGGAAACCTGGGCGTGTTCGATAACACCACGCGCTGGCTCAGTCCGGATCCCGTCGCCGCGGGCAGCGACATGCTGGCGCAGGCGCGGCGTTTCCTCGTCGCCGAGCGGGACGGCGGCGGCACAGAGCTGGGCGTCGCCCTGGAGCAGGCGCTGCGGCAGCGGACGACCCCCGGAGAGGTCAGCCGTCAAATCGTGATCATCACCGACGCGCAGGTGACCGACGATGCGCGCATCCTGCAGATGGTGGAGGACGCTGCGCGGCAGCCGGACCGCCGCCGCATCAGTGTGCTGTGCATCGACGCGGCGCCCAATGCGTATCTGACGCAGCAACTGGCGGCGCTAGGCGGCGGGATCGCGAGGTTTCTCACCAGCGAGCCGGATGCGGAAGACGTGTCGGTCGCGCTCGCGGCGATCCTGGCGGGCTGGGCGCAGCCGGTGGCCGCGGGGCTGAGGTTGGAGGTCAACCGGCCAGCCGTCGAGGCCGCCAAGGGCCGCGCCGCCGTTGCACAGGCTGGAGCCGACGGCTGGAGCGCACTGGACCTGGGCGACCTGACGCTGGGCCGCTCCCTCTGGGTCTCCGGCCGCATTCCTGCTTCAAGTGCCGAGGAGCTCACCTTCCGGGTGGCCGGAGCAGGCATTGAGCCTGTTCAGGTGACTGTGGGTACCGAGAGCGGAACGTATGGTGCGATGTCCGGCGCGCTCAAGGCGGTCTTTGGCGCTTTCCGCGTGCTGGGCCTGGAGCGGCTGGCCGAGACCGGCTACGCCCGCAGGGACCTGGTGTCGGAGCTGGAGCGGCTGGGGTACGACCCGGCCCTGCTGGCAGGGCACGGGGCCCAAGAGCAGGGGCCCGTTTATGCCGAGAATGCCCGGCACGAGGGCCATGAGCGCGTGCGGGATCTCTTGCTGCGCGAGGCGCTGGACTATGGTCTGCTCTGTTCGGTCACCGGGTTTGTGGCGGTGCGGAAAGAGCAGGGGCTGCCGGTAGAGGGCACCAGCGTGATCGGCAACGCGCTGCCGCAAGGGTGGGAGGGCGGCATGTTCCTGAACGCCATGAGCGCGCCGCCAACGAGCGTGGCCAGTCTCCTGCGGGATGGCGGCGGGCCGCGAGTGATGGCCCGGCCGCACTATGCACGTCAGTCTCTCGGACGGGATATGGCGGACCTGGCACAGAGCGCCCCAAAGCGAGCGAAGCAGTCGCCGCTGCCTCTCGGAACGACGGTGCGCTATGCGGGCTCGCCGCTGACGGGTGGGCAGGGGCTGGCGGTGCTGTTCGACACCGGCCGCCTCGCCGATGCCGAGGTACTGGCGGGCAATGCCGAGTTTCGGTGGCTCGCGCTCCAGGGGCTCGCGCGCTCGCTTACGGCCCAGGACGTGCCGCGGCGCCTGGCGGTGGCGATCGAGATCGATGGTAGCGAGGTAGCGCGCCTCGCTGTGGCCGATATCGTTCGCCGGGGCGGTCAGGCGCGGGTTCGTGTGCAGTATCGCAGCGGGCAGCGCCTGCGCGTGCTGCTGGTGGACCCCGATCACGGCTGGGAGACGGCCGCGCCAGAGATCGTCGTTGAGTTGAGATAGAGAAGGTAATCAGGTTGGGGGCGAGGTGCGGGGGAATCTGGTTGCGGCTGCGCCCCCCCCCGCTCCTGGGAGGGTCAGGCTGCGCCTGACCCGGGTCGGCCGGAGGCCGACCCTCCGAGGCCGACCGCCTGCCACCGGCTCCTGTCGGGCTGCGGTTCTGGCGATGGTTCGAGAGTACAGGTGGCCTGCTTTAGGGAGGGTCAGGCTGCGCCTGACCCGGGTGCCGGCCGGAGGCCGACCCCCGAGGCTGGCCTGTCACGGGCTCCTGACGGGCTGCGGTTGTGGCCATGGTTCGAGAGTGCAGGTGGCCTGCTTTTGGGAGGGTCAGGCTACGCCTGACCCGGGTCGGCCGGAGGCCGACCCTCCGGGGCTGACCGCCTGCCACCGGCTCCTGTCGGGCTGCGGTTGTGGCCATGGTTCGAGAGTGCAGGTGGCCTGCTTTGGGAGGGTCAGGCTGCGCCTGACCCGGGTCGGCCGGAG
Source organism: Anaerolineae bacterium (assembly GCA_040772225.1). Lineage (GTDB taxonomy): Bacteria > Chloroflexota > Anaerolineae > UBA1429 > UBA1429 > JAAYED01. Next base: position 23,351 of record JAXGYO010000007.1, on the reverse strand, counting down.
GCCGACCCTCCGAGGCCGACCGCCCGCCACCGGCTCCTGTCGGGCTGCGGTTCTGGCGATGGTTCGAGAGTACAGGTGGCCTGCTTTAGGGCGGGTCAGGCTACGCCTGACCCGGGTCGGCCGGAGGCCGACCCTCCGAGGCGGCACGCCCCTACACGGGCGTTGTGCTTGGCCACGATCGTTCCCGCTGGCCCCATCCTGTCCTGTCCATCCTGTATATCCCTGTTTATTCTCCGATCCTCCTCTCGCAGAGGGCGCCTACGTCCGGCGGCCGGGCTCCTTGCCCCTGTGCTGGTCCTCCGATCCAGCCCCTGCTATGATTGTCGCAGTAGGATGTGCGCGTACCAGAAGGGAAAGGAGCGCGATCGCTATGGCCATTCAGAATGCGGATATTGCGGCCCTCTTTGAGCAGATGGCCGACTTGCTGGACATCCAGGGCGCTGACAGCTTTCGGGTGCGTGCCTATCGCAATGGCGCCTACACCGTCGAGAACTATGGGCGCAGCCTGGCGAGTATGGTCGCGGCAGGCGAGGACCTCACCGCGATCCCCAACGTGGGCAAGGCCCTCGCGGATAAGATCGTCACCATCGTCGAGACAGGCCGGCTGCCGCAACTGGAGGAACTCGCGGAACGCACGCCGCTCAGCCTGCTCTCGCTCCTGCGCGTCGAGGGGCTGGGGCCGCGCCGGGTGCAGATGCTCTATGAGGGCCTCGGCATTACCACGCTCCAGGAGCTGGAGGCGGCCGCGCGGGAGGGGCGTGTCCGTGACCTGGAGGGATTCGGCGACACGCTGGAGAAGAACATCCTGAAGGAGCTGGCGCGGCAGGCGGGCACGGAGGGGCGCATCTATATCAGCGAGGCCGAGCGCATCGCCGAGCCGCTGGTGGCGTATCTGAAGCAAGGTAACGTGGGCCGGGTGGCGGTGGCAGGCAGCTACCGGCGCAGGCGCGAGACGGTGGGCGATCTGGACGTTCTGGTCACCAGCGAGGTGCCGGAGAAGACGATGGCGCGCTTTGTGACCTATGGGGAGGTCTCCGACGTTGTCTCGCAGGGCAGCACCCGCTCGACGGTGCATTTGCATTCCGGGTTGCAGGTGGATCTGCGCGTGGTGCCGGAGGAGAGCTATGGCGCGGCGCTTTGCTACTTTACGGGGTCCAAAGCCCACAACGTTGTGTTGCGTGGCCTGGCCAACGATCGCGACCTCAAGCTGAACGAGTACGGCCTGCTTCGCGGAGAGGAACGCATCGCCGGCGATACGGAAGAGGGCATCTATGCCGCGCTGGATCTCCCCTGGATCCCGCCGGTGCTGCGCGAGGATCGCGGGGAGGTGCAGGCCGCCCGCGAGGGCCGCCTGCCGGATCTGGTGACCCTGGAACAGATCCGGGGCGACCTGCACATGCACGCGACGGACAGCGATGGCACCGGGACGATCGAGCAAATGGCACGCCAGGCGCTGGCGCTGGGCTATGAGTATATCGCCATCACGGACCACTCGCCCCTCGCCCCCGCATCCCGGTGCATTGACGCCGAGGGGCTGCTGCGGCAGATCGACGAGATCGACCGCCTGAATGAGGCGCTGGAGGGGATCCGCGTCCTCAAGGCGATCGAGGTGGATATACGGGAGGACGGCTCGCTGGATCTGCCCGACGATGTGCTCTCGAGGCTGGACCTGCGCGTCTGCTCCGTTCACACGGCGTTACACTTGAGCCGCGACAAGCAGACCGAGCGCATCTTGCGGGCGATGGACAACCCTCTGTTCAACATCCTGGGCCACCCCACGGGCCGGGTCATCGGGCAGGTGCCTGCGATGGATCTCGATATGGAAGCGATCATGCGAGGAGCGCTGGAGCGCGGCTGCTACCTGGAACTCAACGCCCGGCCCAAGCGGCTGGACCTGGATGACGTGCATGCGCGTATGGCCCGTGACCTGGGGCTCAAGGTCGCCATCAGCACGGACGCCCACACGCCCGAAGAACTCGCGCTCATGCACTTTGGCATCGGGCAGGCGCAGCGAGGCTGGCTCACCGCGGAGGATGTACTCAACACGCGCCCGCTGGACGATCTGCTCAAGCTGCTGGCACGCTAGCGAGCGGAGCGGACGAGACGCCCGCGGTCCTTTGGACATGGCGCTGTGTCCCGGCTGCGCATCGCAGGGCCGCCTGGCGTGTGAGCGCGGTTTCTACAAGGAGTAGCTTTTCCTTGCGAGCGCAGATCTTCGCCCGGCCCAATCAGAGCGGGCTGTAAGCCCGCGGTCCAGGCTTGCGGGCGTTCGCCACCCTATCCTGCTGATGCTGTCCATCCATGTTGATTCCTCGCGGCGGCCGCACAAGCCCATAGCCCCCCGTTTACGCGATCGTGACCGGTTCGGGCAGACTGGTCCAGTCCAGCGTGGCATTCGCCATCCTATCCTGCCGGTCCTGTCCATCCCTGTTGATTCCTCACTGCCCAACCACGCAGCCTTTCCCTGTCACTGTGCACAACTGGCTGCTGCCTTTCCTTGTCACTTGTGCCCGTTCCGCCGGGCCCCGTCATCCGCTATCCTGCTCCCGTAACGACAATCTGTTTGTGAGGAGGGTGCAATGGACGCGATCTCAGCGGGCGACACGGCCTGGGTGCTGGTGTCGACGGCGCTCGTGCTGGTGATGACGCCGGCACTGGGGTTCTTTTACGGCGGCATGGTGCGCCGCAAGAACCTCCTGTCAACGCTGACACTGAGCTTTAGCATGGTGGCCCTGATGGGCATCCAGTGGGTGCTGCTGGGCTACACGCTGGCCTTTGGCGCGGACAGGGGCGGGCTGATCGGCGGTCTGGCGCACCTGGGGTTCGCGGGCGTGGGCGGTGTGCCGTCCTCCTACGCGCCGACGATCCCCCACCTGGCTTTTGCCGCCTTTCAGATGATGTTTGCCATCATCACGCCGGCGCTCATCACCGGTGCCTTTGTGGAGCGCATCAACTTTAAGGCCTTTCTGCTCTTTAGCCTGCTGTGGGCCACCCTGGTCTATGACCCGGTCTGCCACTGGGTCTGGGGCGAGGGCGGGATCCTGCGCAACATCGGCGCGCTGGACTTTGCCGGCGGGACCGTGGTGCACATCACAGCGGGCTTTTCGGCGCTGGCCTTTGCGCTGGTCATTGGTCCCCGTCGCGGCTTTGGCCGGCGGGTATGGGAACCGAACAACATTCCGTATGTGGTACTGGGTGCGGGCCTGCTCTGGATGGGCTGGTTCGGGTTCAATGGCGGCAGCGCGCTAGCGGCCAACGGGATCGCGGCGCATGCTGTGGTCACCACCAACACGGCGGCATCGGCGGCAGCGCTGGTGTGGATGGCCCTCGCCTGGCGTGACGGCAAGCCCAGTGTGCTGGGGATGGTCACTGGCGCCGTGGTCGGCCTGGTGGCGATCACTCCGGGGGCGGGCTTTGTCACGCCTTTGGCGGCGATTCTGATCGGTGGCGTAGGCGCGGCGATCTCGTATCTCGCGATCAAGTACATCAAGGGACGCGCGCTCGTGGATGAGAGCCTGGACGTGTTCGCCTGCCACGGCCTGGGCGGGCTATGGGGCGCGCTGGCCACCGGCCTGTTCGCCAGCAAGGCGGTCAATCCTGCGGGCGCTGATGGCCTGTTCTATGGCAACGGAATGCAGTTCCTGGTGCAATTGGGCGCGGCGGCGCTGGTTATCGTCTTTTCGCTGGCCATGACCTGGCTGCTGGCTCGCCTGACTGGAGCGCTGGTCGGACTGCGCGTGAGTTCCGGCAGCGAGCAGGTCGGTCTGGATATCAGCGAGCACGGCGAGCGATCTCTGGCGTAAGGGGTGGACACCATGACATACAAAATCGAGGCGATCATCCGCGAGGAGTTACTGGGCGAGGTCAAGGATGCCCTGCGCGAAATCGGGATCGTGGGCATGAACTGTTTTGAGGTGCTGGGTCACGGGCGGCAGGGCGGCATACGCCTGGAAGGCCGTGCCGGATCCTATGCGGTCGATCTTTTGCCCAAGATGCAGCTGAACATTGTGCTCAGCGATCACAATGTGGCGCGAACGGTGGAGGCCATCCGCAAGGCCGCCTACACGGGCGACGAGGGCGACGGGATGATCTTTGTGCTGCCGGTGCAGGATGTTATCCGCATCCGCACCGATGAGCGGAACGGCGACGCGCTCAGCTATCAGGACGACATCGACGCGCGCCAGAAGGATAGCTGATAGAAGACCAGGGATAGCAAATTCCAGATAGCAGATTGCAGATAACAGATTACAGATGGAGCCGTGTCCCTGGCCGGGCGCGGCTCTACGTTTTATTACGGTTGGATTCGTACTGGATTTGTCGCTGGCTGCGCGGCCGCAGATGCCGGCAGTCCGTGCGGCGTGGCGGAGCGATCGGCTCTGTCTGATCCCGCACCGCGCTGGATACCTTACGTCCCGCACCGGTCTGGGCCGCGGGCGTCTCGCCCGCTCGTTTTCCGTCCACCATCGCTTGACCCCTGCTCGTCGGGGACGGTAGAATCTCCCCACTGGTATCCTCGTCCCCCCAACAGGAGCACGCCCATGTCGACTCTGCACAAGTCGCCCCCTTTCAGCCCCGTGCCTGACGGCGTTGACCCGGCAGCGGTCCCGCAGCGCACCCTGCACACCGGTGCGCAGATGCCTGCTATCGGGCTGGGCACCTTTGGCTCCGACCATGCCGCGCCGCGGGAGGTCGCCGCCGCGGTGCGTGGCGCGCTGGAGGTCGGCTACCGCCACATTGATTGCGCCGCGGTCTATGGCAACGAGCGCGAGATCGGTGCCGTGCTAGCGGAGGCCCTCCAGGGCGGACTGCCGCGTGAGTCGCTCTGGGTCACCAGCAAGCTCTGGAACGACAAACATGATCCTGAGGATGCCGCGGCCGCCTGCCGTCAATCCATCGCCGACCTGCAGGCCGGCTATCTGGACCTGTATCTGATCCACTGGCCATTCCCGAACACGCACGCTCCCGGTGTCGATGTCACCTCCCGCGCCGCGGACGCGCGACCCTATATCCATACCGAGTACATGCGCACCTGGCGGGCGCTGGAGGGGCTGGTGCAGGAGGGACTGGTGCGCCACATCGGCACCTCGAACATGACCATCCCCAAGCTCGAGCTGCTGCTGCGCGATGCGGCCATCCCGCCCGCGGCCAACGAGATGGAGCTGCACCCGCATTTCCAGCAGCCAGAGCTGCTGCAGTATGTACTGGTGCACGGCATGGTGCCGATCGCCTACGCGCCGCTGGGCTCGCCCGACCGCCCGGAGCGGGACCGCGTGCCCGAGGACACCGTCGACCTCGCCGATCCCGTCATCGTCGCGATCGCGGCGCGCCTGGGGGTGCACCCGGCGCTCGTGTGTCTCAAGTGGGCGCTTCAGCGCGGCACCGTGCCGATCCCCATGTCCACCAAACGCAGCCACTATCTGGCCAACCTGCGCTGCACGACCACGCCGCCCCTCTCTGACGAGGACATGGCCGCCATCGCGGGCATCGACCGCAAGAATCGCCTGATCAAAGGGCAGGTGTTCCTCTGGCGTGAGGGACAGGATTGGCACGACCTCTGGGACGAGGACGGGGTGATCGCGGAGTAGGGCGCGGCGGCCGTTGGAGGACTATAGATGGCAGACTAACGATTGCACATTACCGATTACAGAGTACTGATTGCAGTCGCACGACTCCCATAGGGCGCTCTGTTGGGGCGCGGGTCTCCAGACCCGCGATCTAGAGAGCCCACGCTCCAGTCTGCGGGCGAGACGCCCGCGGTCCATCGTCCATGGTCCATCGTCCATCGTCCCTGGCACGCTGCCTTGACCAAGCCTGCGCCGGGACTACAATCTTTCCGACACCAGCACAGGAGGCATGCCATGTCCCAGGAACTCGTTCGCACCACACCGGAAGCTGTGGGGATCTCCGCCGCGGCGGTGAGCGCTTTTGTCGCGGCCGTCGAGGAGAGATCTCCCGGCCTGCACTCGTTCATGCTGCTGCGCCACGGCCAGGTCGCGGCCGAGGCGTGGTGGCCGCCCTACAACCCCGCACTGCCGCACACGCTCTTTTCGCTGAGCAAGTCGTTCACTTCCACGGCGGTGGGCCTGGCGGTCAGCGAGGGGCTGCTCAGTGTCGAGGACCCCGTGCTCAAGTTCTTTCCCGAGGAGGCCCCGCCCAGGGTGAGCCGCAACCTGGCGGCGATGACCGTCCACCACCTGCTGAGCATGAACACCGGCCATCACGAGGACGCCAGCCAGGCCACGTTCAAGCGCATGGACCATCTCATGGCCAAACGCTTCCTGCGCATCCCGGTCAAGCACAAGCCCGGCTCCTGGTTTGTCTACAACACAGCGGCGACCTACATGCTTTCGGCCATCGTCCAGCGCCTCACGGGGATGCCTATCGTGGAATATCTCCAGCCGCGGCTGTTCGACCCGCTGGGGATCGAGCCGCCGTACTGGCAGTCGGATCCCCTGGGCGTCAACATGGGCGGCTACGGGCTGAACCTCAAGACTGAGGACATCGCCCGCTTTGGCCAGATGCTGCTGCAGCAGGGCCGCTGGGGCGACCGCCAACTGGTGCCCGCGGAGTGGGTCAAGACGGCCTCCTCCTATCACTCGGATAACTCGATCCGCGGCGGCAACCCGGAGTGGACGCAGGGCTATGGCTACCAGTTCTGGCTCTGCCGCCACGGCGCCTACCGCGGCGACGGCGCGTTTGGCCAGTACTGCCTGGTGATGCCCGAGCAGGACGCCGTGCTGGCGATCACCAGCGGCATCGGCGACATGCAGCCCCCGCTGGACGCCGTGTGGGACCACCTGTTGCCCGCCATGGCGGACGCGCCCCTGAAGGCGGATGCGGCGGCGAACCGGGCACTCGGCGCTCAGCTCGCCGGACTCAAGATTGCGTCGCAGCAGGGCGACGACACGGCGCCGGTGGCCGCGCAGATCACCGGCCGGCGCTACAAGATGGACAGCAACAAGGCGGGGATCCAGAGTCTCCGCGTGGCCCTGGACGCCTCGCGCGGCACGCTCACGGTGCGCGATCGCCGCGGCACGCACAACCTGGAGTTCGCGATGGGCGCCTGGGCGGAGGGCGCCACCACGTTCAGCATGCAGTCCCCGCTGGGCGTGCCGCCGCCTGTGGAGACCCCCGTGGCCGCCAGCGCCGCCTGGACCGCGCCGGATACGCTGGCGATCAAGATCTGCTTTGTGACCACGCCGTTCATCCCGACGCTGACCCTGCACTATGACGGGGACGCACTGGATGCGTCGTTCGTCTCGAACGTTAGCCTTGGGCCGGTGGTAGCCGTCGAACTCAAGGGCGTCGCCACCCGGTAGAGCGGCAAGGACCGTCGACGGTGGACTTGTTTTGGCCCCCTCCCGGCCGCGGACGGCACCCCTCCCCGGCGATGGGTACATCGCTGACGGGGGAGGGGAAGGGGGTGAGGGCGCTCGCGCCGATGCGTCCGGGAGGCGGTCTACTGGGGCCGGTACGGCCCCGAGCGGCCGCATCCGGCGCGATCCATCGACCTGCGGCTGCTGTAGGCTCCACTTCCAGCCCGCGTGCGTGTCTCACGGTAGAGTCCCCGGGAGAACGCCCCGCTGAACGCTGCGGCGGAGGTTGTGTGGCGCGTGCACGATGCGGCGGAGGTTGTGTGGCGCGTGCACGATGCGAGCCCGCCGATGGCTGTTGTCCCTCTTTGTGGGCTCTTGTGGCGGTTCTGCGCGGGACCTGTTCTGTTTGCGCTGATCCGGTGCCTCCTGTTAAGGTCCTCTCCGCCGCATACGGTGCGCGCCGACACCCGCCCCTAAATCGGTTATACTGGGTTTGAGACGATGTACTCGTGTGGCGGGCGCCCGGAGGAGTGAGGGTTTGCGATCCAGGGATTGGCTCTGGGGTTTGTTCGTATTGATCGCCTATGCACTGGGGGCGCTCGTGGTCCGCCACGCGGTCGGTGACCCGGCGAGCGCTGAGCGTGTGGCACCTGCACCAACCGTGACCGCAGTGAGCGCGACCCCTGCTCTCACCCTGACGGCTACGCGTTTTCCCCGCGATGCCGCGCCGATCGAGTTCCCGACGGTCATCCTTGCGGATACCGCAACGCCATCCCCCGCCTTGTTGCGCACCGGGGTCACCGCCACGATTCGGGCGACTTGCTCCCCTACTGCCACGCCCACAGCCTCGCCCACGCCAACCGCGACGTCAAGCCGCACGCCGAGGCCGTATTTCACGGCGTACCCAACGGCTCGCCCGACGGCGACGGCGACGGCCACGGCGACGGCCACGGCGACGTCCACAGCGACAGGTGCGGCGACCCGTACTGCGACGGCTACTTTGACCGTTACCGCAACATTAACAGCGACAGTAACAGCGACAGGAACGATCACGTCCACGGTGACAGTGACCGAGACGCCCACAGAGACGCCGACCGCGACGCGGATAGAGACGCCACCGCCGGCTGCCACGGCGACAGAGGTCATCACTGTGACATCTACGGCCGAGTCCACGGCGATCGCTACGGAGGAGCAGATCCAGGCGCCCACGCCCGGGCCGAAGAATTCGCGGCACCCGTGAGGCTCTGATCACCGCAGTCACTCGCGCCGGCTGCGCCTGTTGTGCTCTGCTTCAGGCGCCCCACGTGATGGTCACGGTTCCACCGGTGCCCGGGATGGTCAGCCAGCCGTCCAGCAGAGCTGTGCCCTCAGGCCCGGTCACGGCCTGCGGTTGCTCCGGTACCTTCCAACGATAACCCTCCGGCGGAGCACTGCCTGCCAGCCACAGCGTGAGCGTCCCCTCCCAGCTTCCCTCCGCCTGCACCACAGTGCTGTGTGTGCGTAACGAGAGGGGGCCGAACTGCGTGGGCAGCTCTTGCAGGCTGATTTCTCGACCTTCAGAGAACCACCAGTCGCCGGCGCCGGCAAAAAGCACCAGCGCATCATCCTGCTCGGTGATGAGCATCTCGCGGATGAGCGTCACCAGGTCGGCGGCGGCCCACGCGTGGGGCATATCGCCTCCGGAGATGCCGTTGTGGGCCGGGTTGACCTGCTCAGCCCAGGCATACGTGCCCGGCAGCGTTTCGTTGGACAGGGTCCATCCCAGGATATCGTGTACGACGTCCAGCCGGCCCAGGCGCAAGTAGGCGTGTGCGAGCTCAAGCCCCCCATAGGGCCAGAAATGCGCGGCATGGTGGTGGAATGCTCCCCGATTAGGTTCGACGTACGAGCGGTAGTAGTGGTCGAACGAGCGTGTCACCAGCGGCATGTCTGGTGACAGGACCTCCACCGGCCAGAGCACCGGCACCGTCCCGCGGGCATCTGAGGACCCCTCAAGGCTCTCCACGGCGCTGGGAATGTGCGTAGGCTCGTCCCCCATCGTCGTGGCGATAGAGGCCATTACAGCCGAACGCAGGGCGTCCGCCTCGGCCTGCATCCAGGCGCTGTCGTCCTCATGCCCCAGCTCGGTCGCCAACTCGGCGCCGGTCTGCAGTCCCGCGATAGCCCACCAGTCGTCCCAGTAGTGGTGCCAGTCGGGAGGCCCGATGTCCTCGACGCTCTTGCTCGGCGGCAGGATGCCCTGCGTCGGTCCCAGTGGGGTCTCGTAGGTGGCTCGGAGGTCGACCAGGTACCGTGCGGCACGCTGTACCGCCGGGTACCAGGCCTCCAGCGCAGCGCCGTCGCCCGTATAGCGGTAATAGGAGGCAATCTGGTAGATCAGTTGACCCTGAGCATCCCACTCATCGTCCAGCCAGGGAGCGTTCTCTCCGAGAATGGGCGGTATGCGGCCGCTGGGTTCCTGGGCGGCGACAAGTTTCGGTAAATAACTCAGTACGGCTTCCGGATGGCCCGCTTGCAGGAGTGCCAGCCCGATATAGGCCCCATCGCGCACCCACACGGCATCGTGGGCCAGGGGGCCGGGGTGGGGGCCATCGGTGTCCAGCGCCAGGAGCAGGTAACCCACCGAGGCCTTCCATGCCGCCGTGAGCCGGTCGTCGGGCAGCGAGATGCTCGCCCGGCCGATTTCGCCTTCCCACAGTTCCACGGCGCCCCTGAGAGAGTCAGACACATCACGTTGCTGCACGGCGGGGAATGCGCCTCCGGGCGCGTCGGGGAAGGCGAAATTGAGGGTGAGCTGTTCGCCCGGTTCCATCTCCAGCGCATATGTCAGGAGCGCCGCTCCGTCTCCAATCGCGGCACACGGCAGCGCGAGCATGTCCGGGGTGCTACCGCGCAGAGCAGAATCCATGACCTGCTCCAGGGTCCCGACGCCGCCCTCCAAAGGGGCCGACTGCGCTGCAAGGAATGGTTGCTGATTGACCCACAGCCGGTGTTCGGGTTGTAGCTCGACCTGGTGGATGGGGGCAGCGCCTTTGTTGGCGGCAAAGGGGCGCACGACGACCAGCAGCGTCAGCGTACGTGGTTCGAGGGAATCGTTCTGCGCATTGACGGTCCACAATACGTCCGGTGTTGTAGGATCATGGAAGAGGGTGTGCGATAGCGTCACGCCGAACGCCTGCCAGGCGGCTGTCGGCAATGGCAAGTAGCCCTGTGCCAGCTGGATACTGAGGTCGTTGTCAGGCCCATCCGCCAGCGTACCCGTCACGGGATCATAGAGCCACAGCTCGACAGCCGGTCCCGTGGCCCAGGGTGCAGCGGCGCCCTCGCGAGAGAAAAGCGCCTCGGCATCTGCCTCAGGTGCGCCGGCCATGGTCCAGGCCCACGGGTCCCCGCGCGTCCACCCCGGCATAGGCCAGTCGGGATGGGCCGCGGCCAGCCGGATCATCCACTGCGCCGGGCTGATGACTGTTTTCCGGGCGGCGCCGATTCGGATGGGCTGCTTGACCCCACCGTAGCCGCCGGTATCCAGAATGCGCAGAGCGAGATTGATGACATCGCCAGGCGATCCGTGTGTCAGCAGGTCGTGTATCATCGGCAGCGTCGCGGTGCCGGGCGCCCACTGGCCGACGGACTCGCCGTTGATCCACAGCTCGGCCTCATCGTCGATGCTGCCCAGGCCCAGGTACACCGCCTCCCACTCAGGCAAGGTCAGCGACCTGCGATACCAGGCGGCGCCGTCATAGTCCAGGCCGTGATCTTCCCAGGCCAAACCGGGCGACAAAGCCTGCCAGTCGTCATCGGTATGCGCCGCGTCGAACCACTCCTCAAGGATGCCGACGTCCAGAGGGTCTGTGCGGAACAGCCAGCCGGAATCCAGTGCGCGCTGCGGCACCGATGAACAGGCCGCCTCAGCCGGGAGTGATGTGGGTGCGGACGCGGAGGTTGAGCACTGAACGGAGCCCAGCAGGGCTGCCAGCAGGGCAAGGAGCACGAAGATGCGGTCTATTGCGTCCAGAACAAGATGATGCTGATGTGACATTCCCTTCATTATAGTGAAGCATGTCGCTGTCGCCAATCCGGTACTGGCCGTCCGGGTGGCGTTCATTGAGATCGGGGCGTCGGGCGCATCCCTGGCACGAGCCACGACAAGAGCCTTTGCCTTTTCCCGCGGGGGTGCTTGCGCGGTCTGCAGTTGACGCAGTGCATTGGACTGACTACCATCGCCACATGCGTAACCTGCGGCTTGCCTTTTTCCCTGTCCTGATCTGGACCCTGGCGTTGCTGGCGATCTATGGCCCGCTGGCGATGGGAGTAGTCGGCCTGCCCGCCAGCGACCTCACCACGGGCATGTATCCCTATGCCGTCTTTCAGGGGACGGAGCTATGGTCAGGCAGGCTGCCCGTCTGGTCGCCTGGCAGTTATGGCGGGCATCCCTTTGCTGCGGATCCACAGAGTGCGGTGTTCTATCCGGTGCGGCTGTTGACGCTGCTGTTCGCTCCTGCCGCGGGACCCCCACTTCACCTGCTGGTTCTGGAGGCCGTCTTTCACCTGTGGCTGGCCGGCGTGTTCATGTACGCCTTTGCAACGGACATCACCGGCCGGCGGGAGGCGGGACTGCTGGCGGCCATCGCCTGGGGGCTGGGCGGTTATCTGACCAGCTACCCCGTGTTGCAGCTGCCGATCCTGGAGACTGTTGCCTGGCTACCGCTCGCCTTGCTCTGCGTGCGGCGAGCAGCACATGCGCCGCGCCCGGTAGCCTGGCTGTGCGGGGCGGCTCTCGCGCTGGCGTGTAGCGCGTTGGCGGGCCATCCGCAAACGCTGATGCATGCGGCCTATCTGACCCTGGCGTACTATCTGTTCAGCACGTGGCGCGCTGGCTGGAGCTGGCGCTGGATCGCCATGGGAGGGGCGCAGCTCGCTGGTCTGGCGCTTGGGCTGGCAGCGCCTGTCTGGTTGCCCGCGCTCGACTATTTTCCGCTGACCGAGCGGGCGGGCGTGGGGTATGATTTCGTGCGATCCGGATTCCCGCTGCAGGACTATGTCCAGGTCCTGGTGCCCAACGGCCTGACGGCCTGGGCGCCGCAGTACATCGGTGTGGGGGCGCTGCTGCTGGCGGGCCTGGCAGTGGCTCACCGTGACAGGATGCCCGCGCGGCCTCGCCATGAGAGTGGCTTCTGGTTGGGCGTCATCGTGGTTGCGGGCTTGCTCAGCCTCGGTGACGATGGCCTGCTTTTTGCGGCCGGATACCGGTTGTTGCCCGGATGGTCGCTTTTCCGCAATCAGGAGCGCTGGGTATCGCTGTTTAGTCTGGCGCTTGCGATCCTGGCCGCCATGGGGTGTGCCGCGTGGCTGCGGGATGATCGCGGCATCATCCGCCGCACGACCTGGCACGTGCTGGCCGCACTGGCCGGGTCGCTCGCGCTTGCAGGCGTGATGCTTGCCCTGATCGCCAGAGACACGCGCGGGACATGGGGGCCGTTCTGGGGCGGGGCGGTCGTGCTGCTGTTGCTCAATGGCGTGGTGCTTTTGGCCCCTCTGCGCGCTCATCGGCGGCTACCCCGGCCTCAGTCCCCGGCGTTGCTCCTGCTGCTGCTCGTCGTGGACCTGGCCGCAGTTTCCACGCGCGCCACGCCCGGCGTCGCACCCTACGATATCCCGCGGGATGCCTGGGCGTCGATGCTTGAGGCAGCGGGGGTGGAGGGGCCCGCCGCCCGGGTGGACAGTTCGGGCTTGCTGCCCGCTAACCTGGGGGAGCTGTATGGCATCGAGGATATCCACGGTGTGAGCCCGCTACTTCCGCGGGCGCTGGCAGCCTATCGCACTCTCCCTCGCCTGCGTCTCTACCAATTGCTGGATGTGGATTTGGTGCTCAGCCAGGCGCCGCTCTTTGAGGAGGGGCTCACACATCTGGTCGACATACCGCCGGAAACGCTTATGCTTCAGGAGGATTGGCTGTTACTCTATCGCAACGAGACGCCTCACGCCCGGGCCTGGCTGGTGCACGATGCCCTGGTGGTCCCCGATCAGGCGGCTGCGCTGGCGGCGGTCAGTGACCCGGCGCTGGATCCGATGGCCACGGTGGTGCTGGAGGGCCCGGTGGCTGCTGTGCCGGCTGCGACTGCTGGCGCTCCTCCTGCGTCGGACAGCGTGACGGTCGAGCGTGTCTCCGCCTCAGAGCTGCATCTCACGGTGCGTGCGGCCTCGGCGGGGTATCTGGTCATCAGCGAATGGTATTCAGGCGGCCTGTTTGGGTCCGGCTGGCGTGCGACCGTCGACGGCGTGGCGGCGCCCATCCGGCGGGCGGACTATGCCCTGCAGGCCATCGCTGTGCCGCCGGGTGAGCATGTGGTTCGGCTCTGGTATGCCGCGCCAGCCGTGTGGGCGGGCGTTGCTCTTGCCGGGCTCAGTCTGCTGGCCACGCTGCTGCTGGTATGCCTTCGGGGCCGTTGGCTTGTGACGAGGAGAGCGCCAGCGGCGGCCCGCAGCCTGGAGGGGACCGGTGTGCCCCGTCCGCCTGGCTGGCCGCTCCCGGAGGGGGCGATGCGCTGGCTGCCCCGGGTCCTGCTGGGGATCGGGCTGCTGGGCCTGGCGCTGCGCCTCTACCGGCTGGGCATCCAGGAACTGCGCGGCGACGAGGCGTTTTCGTATCTGGTCGCGCTGGGCTCGCCGCGGCAGATCGTCGCTTCGCTGCTGGAGATGGGCGATCCGCACTCGCCTCTGCACTATCTGCTGCTGCACGCCACCATGGCGGTGGCCGGGGTGAGCGAGTTCGCCATGCGGCTGCCGTCGGCGTTGCTGGGCGCGCTGGGGATCCCCGTAGCCTGGGGCGTGGGTCGCGTGACAGGCGGCTTTCGCCGGGGCCTGCTGCTGGCGTCTTTAGCGGCCATCGCCCAGCCGTTGGTGTGGATCGGGCAGGACCTGCGCAGCCAGTACGTGCTGGCGGTGCTGTTTTACTGGCTGGCCACGCTGATCCTGCTCCGGCAGGCGGAGCAATCACACACCGCGCAGCGAACCGCTCGCTGGCTATGGGTCGCCTACGCGCTTTGCGCCGCACTGAGCGTCTATGCCTTTTACTATGCCGCGCTGGCGCTGCTGGGACACGCGGCTTATGTGCTGTGTCACCCCGAGCGGCGGCGACTGTTGAAGCCCTGGTTGCTGAGCGCCCTGCTGGCGGCGGCGCTCTTTGGCCCCTGGGCGGCGGCCGCACGGTCCAGCCTGCTCTCCTCCGGGCAGCTCTCCGACCCGGACGCGCCGAAACTGGCCCCCTACATCCTGGAGAGCGTGTCGTATCTCACGGCGGGTGAGACCTGGGGGCGCCCCTGGGTGCGCGGCATCGCCGCGGGCGCCCTGTTGCTGGCGTTAGCGGGCGCGCGCCGGCTGCTGCGTCGCGAGCGCGCCCTGGCCGCGTGGGCGCTGACCGCAGTCGGCGCCACGCTGCTGGTGCTCTACCTGCTCCGTTTTGTGCGCGCCACCTACGAACCGCGCTATCTGATCGTCGCGGCCCTGCCCTGGTGGACGCTGCTCGTCGCCGGCCTGGAGGACCTGCTGGACGGGGCGCGACGCTGGAGACGCTGGCTCGGCCTGGGCATGACGCTGGCTTTGCTGCTCCTCAACGTGGCGAGCGTAACGCGCTACCACACGGATCCCACGTACAGCCGGACGGCGGGCTACCGCGAGGCCGCGGCGTTTGTCGCGGCGCGCGCGCTGCCGGGCGACGTGTTTGTGCGTAACACCCCCGATCCCTGCTGGGACTATTACCTGCGAGATGTGCCCGTCCCTCGGGCGATGGTGCCCTCGCAGGGACTGCTGGACCAGGCGGCTATCGGACAGGAGTTGGCAGCGTTGGGCGAGGCTTTCGATCGCCTCTGGTTCGTTCCCGGCGCCAACCCGGCGTGGGATCGCGACGGCGCTGCCGGGCATTGGCTGGAGTACAACATGCTGCGCGAACAGCAGACCAGGGCACTCTATCTCACGCTGTGCGCCTATCGTCCCATCCGCACGGCCCTGGAGTTACTGGCGCCCATCGAGAGCGAGTTGGAGAATGGTGTGACGCTGCTCGGGCATACGCTCCTGGTGAACGGACAGCCGTTGGAGACGGGCAAGCCGGTGAATCTGCGCGCGGGCGACACGCTGGATGTGACCGTCTTCTGGCGGGCAGAGGGTCTAGTGGACCGCGGCTATACAGCCTTTGTCCATCTGGTCAGCCAGGACGGAGTGCTGCTGGCCCAGCACGATGGGATCCCGCTACTGAATACGCGGCCCACGACCTATTGGCAGACGGGAGAGATTGTGATGGATCGGCATACGCTTACGCTGGGAGCGCCGCCCACCGGCGACCTGGTGCAGCTTCACATAGGGATGTACGACAGCGAGACGGTAGTGCGGGCGCCGTACATCGATGGCGGAGACGCTTTCGCGGTCACGCTGCCGCTGGCGCCCTGAGGGGATGATGGGACACAACGAGCCGGGAGAGAGGGCGCGCGCAATGACCAACGATGCACCTCTGGATCATGCGCCAGACGGCGCGCGGACTGGCGTTTTTAGCGCTCGCGTCGCCGCGGTCCTTGTGAGCGCCGCGCTTTTTGTGGTCTACACCCGCACGCTGTGCCCGGGTGTTCTGGGCGGCGACGCCGGCGAGCTGCAATTTGTGCCCGCGATTCTGAGCCTGCCACACCCGACGGGCACCCCCCTCTACGTGCTGCTGGGGCACCTGTGGAGCCGGCTGCCCCTGGGAAGCGACATCGCCTGGCGCATGAACCTGCTGGCGGCGATTTCAGCGAGCCTGGCCGGCGGCCTCCTTGTGCTGGCGGTACATGCCCTGACGGCGCGCGTCTGGCCGGGTGTCGTCGCGGCGATGGCCTTTGGACTGGGCGGTACCTTCTGGCCGCTCGCGACTCAGGCGGACAAGTACGCATTCAACGCGCTCATGCTGGCGCTGGTGCTCGTTGTCGCGTTGACCTGGGGACGCCGGCGCTCGGATGGGTGGCTGAGGGCGCTGGCGCTGGTCTATGGTCTGAGTCTGACCCATCACCGGACGATGCTGCTGCTGGCGCCGCCCCTGCTGGGATATGTGTGGTGGCTTGAGCGGGGCGC
This sequence comes from Anaerolineae bacterium, assembly GCA_040772225.1. Taxonomy (GTDB): domain Bacteria; phylum Chloroflexota; class Anaerolineae; order UBA1429; family UBA1429; genus JAAYED01. The sequence continues at coordinate 6,942 of JAXGYO010000007.1, read as the reverse complement.
GCTCTGGCTGCGCGGGCGCCGGCTGATCGGGCTGGCAGCGCTTCTGGTGGCGCCGCTGTCGCTGTATCTTTACCTCCCCTGGGCAGCGTCACGGGGCCTGCCGCCCGGTACCTGGCACCCCGAGGGATTGCGAGGGTGGTTGCTCTACCTGGCGGACCTGGGCTATGTAGGCCGGGTGGCGACGGGGGCGGAGGGCCTCGGGGCGCAGCTGGCGCTGTATGCGCGGACGCTGCTGGCGGATCTCACGCTTGCAGGCGTCGCGCTGGGGGTGTTGGGCCTGGTGGTGCTCCTGCTGCGACGCCGCCCCGAGGCGCTGCTCCTGCTGGGCGCCTTTGCCCTGCTGGCGGTAGGTGCCTCGCGCTATCAGGTGCCCCGCCACGAGGTGTTCTTTACCCCCTCTTTTCTGATCTATGCGCTCTGGATCGGCGCTGGTCTGGAGGCGGTTGCAGAGGGTATCACACGGTTGGTCCGGAGAGGCCTCACCCCGCGTGCGACAGGCGTGGCGGTCGCGGGCGTCGCCGTGCTGCTTGCCGCGGCCATGCTCTATCCGGCTGCGGCGCGGTACCGTCCCTTGCGTGACGCCCACCATGGTGCCGGTACGCTGGATATCTGGCGCCAGGAGCTCAAGAGCGGCGAGATGGCATACCGCGTGGGCGCCGCGCTGGCCAGAGTGCCCCTTGAGGCGATCATCGTCTGCGACTGGGAACAGGCGACGCCCCTCTGGTATGTGCAGCAGGTTCTGGGCCAGCGGCCGGATGTGGACATCTACTACCCCATCGAACGCCTGGAGGACGCGCTGGCATCGGGCCGGCCGGTGGTGCTTGCGAGGCACGTTGATCCGCTGCCAGATACGCTGCGCCCGGGGGCGCTTGGGCCGCTGGCCGGGCTGTATGCCGCACCGCAAAAGGACATGCCGCCGGGGGTTGCATCCGTCGAGACGGCGTTTGGCGATGGTATCGTGCTGGCCGGAGCGCTGATTGATTCGGGAGCAGCGGTCACCGGGGCTGTGCTGCCCGTGACTCTGTACTGGATGGCCGAGACGGTGCCAGGCCACGACTGGTCGGTGTCCGTGCGGCTATACGGACCCGATGGCAGCCAGGCCGCACAGGTGGATGGTGCCCATCCGGTGCTGGGCATGTATCCGACGTCGCGCTGGACGGCCGGCGAGGTCGTGGCGGACTATTACGAACTCCAGATACCTGCACGCGCGGCGCCCGGCACCTACCGGATCGAGGTGATGCTGTATCGCGCGTTGCCCGATGGCCAGTGGGAGACGCAGCCTGCCGACGGCGGGATCGCGCTGGGAACGCTGGAGATCCGGGGGCGCTGAGTCCGGGAGGCAAGCTTGCCACCCCGTGTTGGGCGGACTTTCGGATCCTCCGGACGGTTCTCGCGTTTGACGGGCGCTGGTATGTGCGCAGGCGTGATACGGCGAGAGGCGGCCATACTCTGCCGGTGCCGTCGCGGTTAGCCGGGGACTTGAATTCGGAGGGACGGTCTCTGACCGTCCCACGCGGCTCTGGAGAGCCGCGCCCCAGGCACACCGCACCCATGGTCCATGGTCCATGGTCCATGGTCAATGGTCTATCGTCAACGCTCCATCGCCCATCATCTCGATTGCTGCGCGATTCTGAACGCAATCGCCTCCCCGCTCGGGCGCTGCTCGGGCACGGTGATCTCCAGCCCCGCCTCGGTCCAGCGCCAGGACACTGTGGCGTCGGAGCCGAGGAGCGTGACGCGCAGGGGATCGGGGCGGCGTGGACGCCGCCCATCCGGGCTCGCCAGCGCGGTAAGCGTCACCGTGGGGCCCGGCACGCCGGGAACGATGGCGTAGAGCAAGTCCTCACGCGCCGTATAGCGGATGTCCAGCGGCGTGAGCGGCGCGTTCTTGCTCTCGGAAAAGTGCCCGCCGCCCACCGGCGTGGGACCCTCGCCGTAGACGCGCCAGGGCCGCGTGCCATAGATCGCCTCGCCGTTGATCGACAGCCAGGCGCCTAGTGCCCGCAGGCGCGCCTCCGCCTCCTCGGGAATCGTGCCGTCCGCCCGCGGCCCCACGTTCAGCAGCAGGTTGCCGTTCTTGCTGACGATGTCCACCAGGTCGTGGATGAGCCTGGTCGCACTCTTGAAGGTGTCGTCCTCGATATAACCCCAGGAGCGCTCGCTGACGGACGTGTCGGTCTGCCAGACGCCCTCCCGAATCCCCGGGAGCTTGCCGCGCTCGACATCCAGCACGGCCACGCCGTCCGGCAGCTTGTCCTTGTACTGCAGCACGACCTCCTTGCCCCAGCCCTGCGCCCGGTTATAGTACTCGGCCACCATCTGCGGACGCCAGCGCTCGAATTCGTCGCTGTGCCAGCCGAAATCGAACCAGAGCACGTCCGGCTCGAAACGGTCCATCATGTGCAGCGTGCGGGCGAACCAGTCGGAGAGAAAGGATGTATCGGCGCGCTGGTCAGCCGGGTGACGCCTGCCGTACAGGCCGGCGTTGGCGGGATCGGCAGTATCGAACGCGTCGTCAAAGGTGTAATAGCGCCAGTTGTAGGCGCGGTGGCTGGACACGCCGAACTTGAGCCCCCTTTCCCGCGTGACCCGCATCAACTCGGCGCACACGTCGCGTTTGGGCCCCATCTCGGCGGCGTTCCAGGGCGTAAAAGGCGTCGCATACATGGGAAAGCCGTCGTGGTGCTCGCCCACCGGCACGACATAGCGCGCCCCCGCCGCAACGAACAGGTCCAGCCAGGCCTCGGGGTCCCAGCGCTCCCCGCGGAACATCGGGATGAAATCCTTGTAGCCAAAGATCCCCGGGTGCCCCCAGGTCTCGCAGTGGTGGCGGTAGAACGCGCCGTCCTCGGGGTCGTCACGGCGGTACATCTTGCGCGGGTACCACTCGTTGCCCCAGGCGGGCACGGAGTAGACCCCCCAGTGGATAAAGATGCCCAGCTTGGCATCGCGGAACCATGCGGGGACGGTATAAGCGGATAGCGATTCCCAGGTGGGCTGGTAATAGGCGGACATGGCACCTCCGGGGCGATCAAGGATTACAGATCTCAGATGGCAGATGGCAGATGGCAGATCGCAGTGCCGATACGCGACTGACGATAGACGATGGACCACGGACGATAGACGGGAGACGATTGACCACGGGCCACGGACGTGAAGCCAACGCCGACCCACGCCCGGTACCGCGATACCAGACCGGCCCAGGTCAGCCTGCACTGTGCCCTCGCTTTGCAGCATCGAGTGTACATCGTCCTCTGCTCGTCGTCTATCGCCCTGCGACTGGAAAAGCCCTCATCGGCTCTCTGTCATCTACCATCCGCCATCTGCAATCTGCTCTCTGTCATCTGCAATCTGTCATTGGCAATCTGCAATCTGCCCTCTCTGATCTGCCTTCGCCCTCCGCGCGCGCACTTGCATCCCCGCGCGATGATCCTATACTAGCGCCGAACTGAATAGGCCGCAGCCGAATCGACAGCGATCGGGCGCTCCGCGCGAGCGGGGGACTCGATCGTCGAGCGGAGGAACCGCATCCGGGGTGCATCTGTGGGACGCCAGCCGCGTCCGGGCAGAGGGGCATCTTTCAGCCCTAACCCGTCAGCTAACTTCGCAGGCATTGAGAGGGGCGCCACCACCCATGCCACTCTGGAGTTCGGCCCTGGCGCCGTAAACCAGAGTGTTTTGTGTGCCATGATGCGCACACGACCGCGATCCGGCCCCGCGACCCCGTGCCGCCCTGTATCCACCACCAGAGCGCCGCCCCGGCCGAGGTATGCCCGGCGCGCGCAATTCTGGTTTGTGCACGATAATTTCCGATTTGGAGGCGTTCTGTGAGTACCCAACAACGCTCACTGCGTCGCGAAATGGGTCTGGGCCAGGTCCTGCTCATGGGTGTGGCGGGCACCATCGCCGCCGAGATCTTTGTCCTGACCGGGCACGTGGCTGGCCTCGCGGGGCCCGCCTCGATCCTCGCCATGCTGCTGATCGGCATACTCTGCTACAGCTTTGCGCTCAACTATGCCGAACTGGCGGTGGCCTACCCGGTCACCGGCGGCGCGCTGACCTATGTGCGGCAGGCCTACGGGTATGGCTTGCTCGCCTTTCTGGTCGGGTCGATGGATTGCCTGTCCAGCGCCTTTTACGCCTCCCTCAGCGCCGTCGGCTTTGCCTACTCCCTGCGCATTTTCGTCCCCGGCTTGCCCATCGTACCCACGGCGATTGTCGTCGTGGCCGTCTTTACCCTGCTGCAGGTGGCCGGCATCGCCGGAGTCGCCCGGGCGCAATCGGTGCTCGGTCTCGCCCTGCTGGCCCTGCTCGGTATCTATATCGTGCGCGGATTCACCGCCCCGCAGGGGTTCAGCCTGGAGACGCTGATGCCCGACGGACGCTTTTGGATCGGCGAAGGCACATTCGAGAACCTGTTCGGCCTGCTGCGGACCATGGCCCTGGTGTTTAACGCCTATATCGGGTTTGAGATCATTGCAGATGACGCCGAAGAGATCCGCAATCCGCGCCGCAACATCCCCATGGGGATCCTGCTAAGCCTGGGCATCATCACGCTGATCTATGTGACCACCACGGCCGTTACGCTGGGCACCGCGCCATGGACAGAGATCGCGGGCTCGGAGGATGCCCTGGCCATCGCCGCCGAGCGCTTTATGCCCCGCTGGGGTGCCCCGCTGATCGGCGTAGCCGGCATCATCGCCACGCTGACCAGCGTCAACACCGCCATGCTGGCCGCCACACGCGAGGCCTTTACCCTCAGCCGCCTGGCGCTGTGGCCGCGCGCGCTCTCGCGCCTCGGACGCATCCGCACGCCGTGGATTGCAGCGCTGGTGATCGGGGCCATCTGCGCCATTATGGCCTCGATCGGCCTGGTCGACTTTCTCAGCTATGTCTCCTCATCCGGCTACCTGTTCGTCGTGCTCTTTGCCAGCACCGCCATGATCCGCCTGCGCAAGACGGACGGTATAGAGCGCCCTTTCAAAGCGCCCCTCTTCCCACTGACGGCCTATGTCGCAGCCGGCACCTGTATCGTTTCGATCATGTTCACCTCCGGCCAGGCTCTGGCCTTTGGCGGAGCACTGCTGGCGGCGCTGGCGGCCATGTACTATATCCGTGAGCCGGTCTCCAGAGCCTTTCAGCAGCGCGCCCATGCCTCGCATGCCGCAACGCATCGCACCCTGGTGGCGGTCGCGAACCCCGCCACAGCGGGCCGCCTGGTGCAGATCGCCGCGGACCTGGCCGCTCACGAGCATGGCAACATGGTCGAGGTCGTCACCGTCAATCCCGTCGATGCCGGTCGCGCCAACGCACCCGTGGAGCGGCTGCGGGGGCGCTACTCCCGCCGCGAGACGGAGCTGATGCGGGTGCTCGATGGGGCGCTTGCCGGACGCAACATCCCGTACTATACCGAGACGGTGACGGCAAACAATGTCGCCGATGGCATTCTTCAAGAGATAGAAACCCATGGGGATGTCCGCCTCCTGGTGCTCGGCTGGCCGGGCATGGTCGCGCCCAACCAGGTGGCGGAGCACCCGCTGGCGCGGCTCGTCACCGAGGCCCACACCGATGTCGCTGCCTTTCTCGACCGGGGCGTGGGCGAGATCCGCCGCGTGCTGGTGCCCTTTGGCGGGGGCGTCCACGCCCGGCTCGCCGTGCGTACGGCGCTCCAACTGGTGGGCCCTGACAGGGGCGAGGTGGTCGTGCTCCGCTGCTTTATCAATATCAGACCCGACGATCGCCCCCACGAGCAAGAAGAGGGCGAAGGGGCCAGCCCGATTGAGGATGAATTCCTGCTGCTGCGCGAGGAACTGGAGGGCACGCTGGGCGCGGTGCCAGAGAATGTCCGTTTCAAGGTGGTCAGCGAGCCTGGCCTCCTCCGGGGGATCCTGGCGGAGCTGAACAGCAGCCACTTTGACCTGGTCGTGATGGGCGCCAGCGTGGCAAGGTCGCTGACTACCGAGTTCTTTGGGTCAATCACCGACGCTGTCGCGGAGCAGATCCCCGTCTCGGTGCTGCTCGTGCGCCGTTATGAGCCCCACGCCATGGGCTGGATGCGGCGCCAGATCAAGGCCTGGACGCCTGTGTCCGGGCGCCACAAGGCGCTCGCGGGTGATGCGAACCCGGCGGAACCGTCCAGGGCGCCGGCCGATGCCAGTGTCTCGTCGGCCAGCTCGGGCAATAGCCCGGGGGAAAAGGGGTGACATGCTCAAAAGAAAGTGGTTCGTCTTTGCCTCGCTGTTCATCGCCGGAGCGGCAGCCGGCGCAGCAATCGCCCTGCCCTTTTGCCCGTCCTCGCTGACCGGTCAGGCGCGCCTGTGGGGCTCGCTGGGCCAGGGTTTCATCGTCCTGCTGGCGATCGCCATCCCCGCGGCCTACCTCATCCTGATGGCCGTGGGCGCTCTGGAGGTGACGCGACCTGTCCAGGGCGCCCCGGCTGACCACCCCGCGGGCTGGGTGCACCCGGGCCATCGCATCGAGCGCGTGCTGGTGACCGCGGGCGGCGGGATCAACGCCCGCTTTGGCATCGAGCTCGCCGCCAGGATCGCCGACAACGACGACGGCCAGGTCACCCTGATGCGCGTTCTCTCGCCCGACCAGGCGGATCGCTGTGAGCCGCTGTGCGACGAACTGATGCAGATCGCCGCCGACGCGCTGGGCACCGAGTATCCCGTGAACGTCATCACCCCCATCTCAGAGTCGGTGGTGGACGCGGTGCTGGCCGAGGCGGCCAAGGGGTATGACCTGCTGGTGGTGGGGGGCTCAGAGCATCGCCCCATGCGCAACTGGCTGTTTGGGGCTCTCCCCGATATGATCGCGCGCCAGGCGCCCTGCCCCGTGCTGGTGGTGCGCGGCGGCCCGGTCACGCGCATGGGGTGAGACAAGAGGGAACGGAACTAACAGGGATAGACAGGGGCGACCCTTGTGGTCGCCCAAGGATCC
>JAXGYO010000006.1:0-41048 GCA_040772225.1 Anaerolineae bacterium | reverse complement strand
GGCCCGCCAGCGCCTCCAGGTTCAGGTCGGTGCCCAGACCAGGCCGGTCGGGCAGCTCGAAATACCCATCGCGACAGACGACGGGATGGGTGCAGAGCGCGTTGCGCAGTTCGCGCTCCATCTCCATCTCTTCCAGGATGTAGAAATTCGGGATGCTGGCTCCCAGGTGCATCGCCGCCAGCGTGCAGATCGGCCCGGCGGGGTTGTGGGGCGCCACGCTCACATAGTAGGTGTCCGCCAGCACCGCCATGCGCCGCACCTCGGAGATCCCGCCGCAGTGCATCAGGTCGGGCTGCAGGATCTTGCAGCCGCCGCCCTCCAGCAGCGCGCGCACCTCCCAGCGGGTGACCAGGCGCTCGCCCGTGGCGATGGGCACGGGCAGCTCGCGGGCCAGCGCGATCATCGCCGCCGGGTTCTCGCTGGGGATCGGCTCCTCAAAGAAACCCACGCCATAGGGCGCCAGAGCCTGCGCCAGCATCACGGCCGTGCGCGGCGAGAGGCGCTCGGCAAAGTCCATAGAGATGTCCACGTCCGGACCCGCGCCCTCGCGCGCCGCCGCCATCAGCTCGGTCGCCCGCGCGATGGCCCCGCGTTCATTCTCGGCGAGCACGCCGGCATCGATGGGGTTCCACTTGAACGCGGTAAAGCCCCGCCGGACGCACTCGCGAGCGCCCTCGAAGGCCTGCTCCGGCGTGCGCACGCCCCGCAGCCAGTGGCTGGTATAGGCGCGCAGCCGCGTGCGGTAGGGCCCGCCCAGCAGGCGGTACACCGGCACGCCCAGCCGCTGGCCCTCGATGTCCCACAGGGCCATGTCCAGCGCGCCGATGGCCGTCATCTGCGTCATCCCGCCGCGCCAGCGCCAGGCGTGGTACATGCGCTGCCAGTGCGCCTCCACGCCCGCAGGGTCCTGCCCGATGAGCACCGGCTCCAACTCGTGGATGTAGGTCTCCACCGACTCGATGGCCCCGTGGAGCGAGCCCTCGCCCCAGCCGTGCAGCCCCTCGTCGGTGGTGACCTTGACGAACATCCAGTTGCACCACTGGATCCAGTACTTGAAGGTTTCGATGCGGGTGATTTTCATGAGACGACCCTTCAGGAGACGGACATCAGGCGACGACGCACCGGCCTCGAGTGATGCGCCGATCCGCGCGAGCACGCGGTGGCACAGGTCTGAGCTGTGCATCGCCGGGCTCTCCCTCCGTCAATCGCAGCCGCGTGCTAGAGCGGCTCTTCTACCGCGCCGAAATGCAGCACAGCCAGGGTACGCTCTTGTTGCGGTAGGCGGAGTAGTGGCTGCGCGCTGGAATGTCTGCCGCAACCGTCACGTGCCCACGTCTTCCAGCATCCCCTCATAGTCTTCCTCAGGCACGGACTCATTATTAGTAGCGTCCCTGATAATCGACTTCCCCATGGCGCGTTCGATCAACCCCAGTAAGACAGCCTCCCGATGTACGAAGAAGGCGTCAAAGTCGTTGTAACGCAAGGTTCGCGGATCTATCGCGTGCGTTCTCAGTATAGCATCCAAACGGGAGGAGTCTATCCCGGCACTACGCTGTATCACCTCGAGATACTCGCTGGGAGCGTTGCCACCGACAATCCGGTTCGTGCGGGCAGAAAGCGGTGCCTTATTGATGACACAATCATAACGATTAGCAGGAATCCCGTGACGGTCACACCAGGCCTTGGGAAACACGTGATGAATGTCGATCCGATCATCGAAATAAGTCTGTTCCTCCACGGGCGTGCCAGTTCGGAAGTCAAGGCATCCCTCGCGCATGAGGAGTGCATGTATCCCCTTGTAGGCCGCACTGTTGCGAGTGCGCAGGGTGTACAGACGAGTGGGCACGAAGTTTGCGTCGTCGATAGTGCGTGGCATCTCGCCAGTCTCACGCAGCCAGGCCACCATCTCCGGCAAGTCGCGGGCAAAGCGGCTCTCAACGGCACTGCCATACAGCTCACCCATCACGCCGCACCAGAACCATTGCGCGAGCTTGTTGTGGATGCCGTCTGACTCAGCCTCGTCTCCCAGCCAGGCGAAAATCGCGGCCAACGGGACGACCTGAGTGCGATATGACAGGTCTCGGGCAGTATAGACGTACTGCCGCCTCAGAAACCGCGAGGCATCCCAGAAACCACGCTCTACTCGGTCAGCCCATGATTGGTACTCATTCACGGTCAAGCGTAGAATCTCGCGTCTCTTGCAGCTGATGCCCGGCCACGTGTCGGGTGAACCTCCCTCTGATTCAGCCTCTAGGCGCTTCTCGTACGTTGAGAGTAGAGCCACCGTCTGAAGGAAATCAGTGTTCTGAAGCCCCTCAAGCACGGGCCTTGTTCGAAGCCGTTGCTCGCGCTGTTCCCAATCCTGGCGCAGTTGATAATCTTCGGCTGCGAAACTGGCGGTAAGCAGCTCAAACACGGTCAGGCTGACTCCACCGGTATTGACCTTCTCGAATACCTGGCAGACAGCCTCTTTCGGCGTCTCGTGCCTCATGATAATAACGGGAACCTGGTACGCCTTGATCCGGTCGATGACTGACCTCTCAAACCTGTCGAACAGATCGCCCTTTGCACGCTCGTGGCTCCACAGGTGGTTATAGCCTCTCCGCCATTCGGCGCTGTCAAACACCTGGTTCAGGGGAAAGACCGATCCTTGATACTCCAGCTCCGGGCTTGAGTAGTCCTTCTCAAGCTCGCCTCGGAAATTCTTGACCTGCCGATCCTGGGGCAACGATAGGATAGCATCGCTCCGATCGGCGTTCTCCTGGATCGCCAGAGGCATAGTCATGCAGTACCATCGTTGCATCGGCTTCTTGCGCGCATCTCGCGTCTGAACAACATGCTGCGCGTACAGGGCCTGGTATAGCGAAGTAAGCCTCTGCTGACCGTCTAGGATCAAGTAGATTGGCTGTCGATCGACGCTCGGGGCTCCATCGACCGCCCGGGGCTTGAAACGGACACTAGCGTCCGTTGCCTCGAGCAGCATCACGGTTCCGATAGGATACCCGAGCGACACGCTCTCAATCAGCTCGCGGACGTGCTCATCGTCCCATATCCAACCACGCTGAAAGTCAGGGAGCTGCACTTCCCCCGTATGTATACTCCTGAGTAGGTCGAGCAGGAAAATCTTGTCCGTAGTAAACGTAGACCCTGACGAATTCACTTGGCCTCCTCCTCCAGCAACTCGCGAATGTCTCCAGCGCACAGATGTTTGGTTATATGTCGTCGAACTTCCGCCGTTGCCCGTAACGCTACGTGTAGCGGCTGCGATCTAGCTCTCGACCTACGCCCTGTGGTAACGGTGTCGACGATCAACCCGCCAGTCCGGGCATCGCGCCCGTAAAGCGCCCTGATCACCCTAAGGCTCCTCAAAGGGCCGCGCCTCCACATCAGCCATGTGGTCGGGGGGCACATCTCGTTCCGGCTTCGTGCTCAGCCTTGTCCTCGTCCGGGACGAGATTCCGCCCACAATACCCGATCCATCTGCCGCTCGCGTTCCTCGCGCGCCTCGGCCACCAGGTCGCCCTGGTACACGCCATAGCTCGCGCGCATCTCCTCGCGGAAACGGCGCATGGCCGCGAGGGCCTTCAGTTGCTCGTCCAGATCGGGCAAGTCGGGACGCTCCAGCACGGTAAGACCTGCGTCCAGCGCGCGGCGGACAGCCTCGGACTTGCTGATCCCCTGGCGTGCGGCATAGCGCGCCAGCCGCTCGCGCAGCTCAGTGGGGAGCAACAGGGAGAGACGGGCTTTGTCGGACCGGTTTGTCTTCATGGAGAGCCTCACAGCCCAGTATACGCTATCAGAGTGTCCTCTGTCACTAGCAATTGGGTCGATCGGAGCGACAGTGAAGCACGGAGGTCGCGTCTCGGGGAGCGGGCTTGCCCTTACGCAGCGCGATAGTCGACCGACACACAGATTGCCGTTGCCCTCTCCCCGCTAAAGACAGGCACCCTCTCCCGCCGGCGGGAGAGGGTGACGAGCGCAGCGAGCCGAGAGAGGGCCAGCGAAGAGAGCGCGATGAACGCTCCCGCCTGCCCTCTAGTTCTGCGGCATCCGGTACAGCAGCGTGACCTCGGCAGCGTTGGCCTGTACAGGGTACGACTCCATCACGGGACCGGTGAAGGAGGCCGTCACCGTGGCGCCAAACTGAAAGTCGTCGATGGTGGCGGGGATATAGCCGTCCGCGGTCTGTTCCCAGAGCCGGGTCTCGGCGGTGATGCGGACCACGGCCTTGTCATAGGCGTTGCCCTCGATCTTTTCGCCCTCGACGCGGATGGTGCCCAGTAACTCTCCGGACCCGGGCTGCACGTCGGAGATGTTGCCGGTGATGTCTACCGGCAGGGCCGGCCCCTCGACGCCGCCTTGAGCGCCGGGCACGGGAAACGTCGGTTGCTCTTGCTGCGCACAACCCGCGAGAAGCAGAGCGACAATGAGTACGAGTGTTACGATGCGAACCATGCTGGACCTCCGAAGCAGATCTCGTCGCGTGGTGCGACGGCGTGTGCCATAGACGCCGTAGAGCGCCGCAGGGTTCCCAGCACACCGGGCTGCAAGTCCGTGGAGGCCAGCCACCATGGCTGCAGGTCGCGAGCACCTATCGGCGCCGCGACCTGGTCTATGCGCTCAGATGAGCCATCGAGGCAATCCCACTTTGGTTACGGGCGCTGGTTCGCTAACCCACTGCGCACTGACCGGTGCCATAGCAGGATATGGCTGGCCGTATGGTGGCGGGCCGTAAGCCCGCGGCCCGAACCTGCAACCTGCAACTTGCAACCTGTTACGCGGAACCTGGCCGCCTACCCGATCCTGACCCTGGTCGTGCTCTTGAGCACCTCGGGATTGACCAGCCCGTCCGGCATCTGTCCGGCGAACACCGCCAGGATGTTCTTGGCCGCGTCCACGGCCAGGTTCACCAGCGATTCCTCGGTGTTGCCGGCTACGTGCGGCGTGGCGATCAGGTTTGGGAGCGCGTGCAGCGGGTCGTCCGCAGCAAAGGGCTCCTGCTCAAACACATCGATGCCCGCGGCGGCCAACCGGCCCGCCTGCAGGGCCTCTGCCAGCGCTGTGGGATCCACCAGCGGCCCGCGGGCGGTGTTAACCAGAATCGCGGTGTGCTTGAACAGCGAGAGGGTTCTGGCCCCGATAATGTGGTGCGTGTCCGGCGTGAGGGGCGCATGGACCGAGACAAAGTCCGACTGCGGCAGCATCTCCTCCAGTGGCATCAGCGTCACGCCGACCGCCGCGGCCCGCTCCGGCGTGGTGTACGGGTCGGTGGCGAGGACAGTCATCCCAAAGCCCTGCGCCAGATGCGCCACCTTGCTGCCCACGCGACCGAGGCCCACCAGGCCCAGCGTCTTGCCCGAGAGCTCAATGCCCACAAAGGGCTCGCGCGCCCACTTGCCCTGCTTGAGCAGCGCATCCGCCTGGGTGATCTTGCGGGCACAGGCGAGCATCAGCGCCAGGGCGTGCTCGCTCACCGCCGTGGCGTTGGCGTTGGGCGTGATCGTCACCAGCACGCCGTGGTCGGTGCAGGCGGGCACGTCCACGGCGTCGTAGCCCACGCCGTGCCGCGAGACGATCTTGAGGCGAGGACAGGCCTCCAGCAGCGCCCGCGTGACCGCGCCGGTGCGCACCAGCATGGCGTCCGCGTCTCGGGCGGCCTCGATGCGCTCCGCCTCCGTACAATAGTCGCCTACCTGCGCCAGCGTAGCCACCGGCTCCAGCAACGCTACGCCCTCCGGAGCGATGACGTTGCCGCACAACAGGACATGATAGGATTTGGACATGGCTCTGACTCCCTGGGATGGCTTGATGGCTGACAGTGTACAACGGAGAGGGCACACGGCCAAGGGCGCGCAGACGCGTCTGCGCGCCCTTGGCTCGGCGCCAGGTTCGAAGGACAGCGACTACGGGATACGCAGCCGCTGACCGGGATAGATCACACTGGATGCATTCAGCGCATTGGCCGCGGCCAGTTCCTGCCAGGTGATGCCAAAGCGCGAGGCGATCGTCGACAGCGTATCGCCCGGCTGCACGACATACCACACCACATCCGGACCACTGGGAGTGGCTGTGGGAACCGGCGTCGGCGTGATGCTGCCCGGCACCAGCAAGCGCTGTCCGGGATAGAGGATGCTGGTCGAATTCAGACCGTTGATCTGCGCCAGCACCTGCCAGGTCGTGCCAAAGCGCGTCGCGATGATGGTGAGCGAGTCGCCTCGCTGCACAATGTACTCAAAGGTGGGGCCCAGGGTTGGCACGACCGTGGGCGTCGGAGTCGCCGGCGCGTCGCTCAGTGGGATCCACAGCCGCTGCCCCAGCCGAATCAGGTTCGGGTTGGTGAGCGTGTTGGCCTGCATGATCGCCTCAACCGTCACGCCATAGCGCGCGGCGATGCCGCTCAACGTATCCCCCCAGGTCACGGTATGCCATACGCCCGGACCCTGCGTGGGCGTCACGCTCGGCGTCAGTGTATCCGTCGGTATGAGCGTTGCCGTCGGCGTCAACGTTTCCGTTGGCATGACCGTGACGGTCGGGGTCAGTGTCGAGGTGGCCGTCACCGTGATGCCAGGGGTCAGCGTTTCGTCCGGCGCCGTGGTCGCGGGTGGCGTCGGCGTGACCTCCACCGGGATCCAGAGTTGTTGCCCGACATAGATCAGGTTCGCGTTCGCGATGCTATTGGCTGCGACCAGATCCGCAACGGTGGTGCCATAGCGCAGCGAGATGTCCCACAGCGTGTCGCCGGGGCGCACCGTGTACCAGAACCCCACGGGAACCACACTCGGGAGCGCTGCATCCCCATCGCTCGCGACAAGCGCTCCGATAGCGCCTTCCGGGATGGCGCCCAGGGACGTGGTCTCGTAGCCGGGAACGTCCGCGCGGAGCAGCGTCTCGACGCCCGGCGAAGCGCTCTGCCAGAGGGCAATCGCCTCAGCCGAAAGCCAGCGCACGCCGCTCAGTCCCGCCGACTGATAGTCCGGCTCCTCGCCAAAGCCTTCTGCAGTTCCGATCCACAGCCCGCCGGCCTCATCCACGAGGGCCAGGGATTCGCCATCGGGTGACCAGGCCATCGCCTTCGCCGGGCCCATCGCGACAGGCAAAGCCACCGGCGCTTCGGCTTCGGTGGCCTCGGGACCGATGAGCATCAGGCCTGTGGGCTGCCAGAGCGCCAGGCGACCATCGGCCGAGGCGGCCATCACGGTGGCCGCGCCGGGATCGAGGGCGCGCAGCGCAGCGGGCTCGCCGCCGATGGGCAAGGCATGGAGCACCGGCTGGCCGTCAACGAGCAGAGGGTAATACAGCACGGCGCTGTCCGCCGACCAGACGGGCGCCGGTAGCGCCACTCCAGGCAGTGCGGCCGCATAGGTGGCGGCTTCACTGCCACTGGGCACCTGGAACAGATGCAGGGCATCGGCCAACGGCCAGGCCAGGTACGCCCCATCGGGCGACCAGGACGGCGGGCCCCAGGGTGGCGTGCCGGTTGCGGCGACGAAGGTGTCGCCCGTATCCAGGATCATAACCAGTAACTCAGCCTGAGCTGAGTCCTCGGCTTGCGCCGCAGCCTCGCCGGATTCAGCGGACAGGACATAGGCCAGGGCATGACCATCGAGAGACACCGCGGGATCGCTGGCGCGACCGCTGGCGGTGACGCGAATGGCATCGCCTCCCGCCTCGGGCACGAGCCACACATCGCCCCGGACGACGACGGGCAGCACGCTCTCCTCAGAGATCAAGCGCGCCTCACCTTTGCCGTCACTTTCAGGCGCGGTGTCCTTGTTCTTCCCCCAGGGAACCACAGCGCAGCCCGCCACCAGCAACAGCGACAGAAGCAAGGATGCCACTACCCAACTCGCTCTTCGCATCGATCGTCCCTCCCTTGATCACCAGGACTGGACCCAACCGCTCGTCGCGCACAACACGCGAAATGTACGTTACTCTACAGCAAAATGCAAGGGCTACGGCGGAATTCAGAGCACCAAACGTTTCCCGATGCAGGCCGGCAGCTTAGAAGCAGCAAGACTAGGGTATTCGCAGCCGTTGCCCGGGATAGATGACGCTCCAGGCATTCAGGCCGTTCGCCTGGGCGATGGACTGCCACGTGGCGCCGTACTGCGTGGCGATCGACGAGAGCGTGTCGCCGCGCTGTACGACGTACCAGCGCTCTGCACCGGGTGTCGCGGTAGGTGTGGCCTTTACGGTGGCCAGCGCCAGCGCCCACAGCTCCGCGGGGGCCTCCTCCGCGGCAGGCGCGAGGACATAGACCAGCGATCCGCCATCGGGCGACACAGAGGGGCTCCAAGCCCTGCCGCTGCCGCTCATCCGGACTGGATCGTCTCCCTGTCCCGGCAACAGCCAGATGTCGCCCTGATGGAGCAGCGGCCACATCGTGGCCCCGCTCATAGACTGCGCCTCCAGTATGCCAGAGGCAGCACCGCCGGCCTGATCATCGGGCGCTGCTCTCTCTTGCCCGCCGAGCCACAGGCTGCAGCCGGCTAACAGCGCGATATACCCCAGGGGCAGCAGCACCGTGACTCTGTTTCCTCGCATCGAGCCCTCCCCGAGTCTTGCCCGAACGCCTGCTATAACCAGAAAGCCAATCCCGCGGAGTCTACCGCGGATCGCCTGCGGGTTAGAGCGCCGCAGCATAGCCGCTGCCCGCCCAAAGTCCGCTTTGCGTTGCAACGCTTTCCTTATGGTGTTAGTGTTTGCCCGGTGCTGATGTGAGGCATGCACCAGAGTACTTAATGAGGCATCAAGACAGAGGAGGTTCTGCAAAAATGAAAGAGCTATTGGAAGAATTCAAGGCATTTGCTCTCAAAGGCAATGTCATCGATCTGGCCATCGCGGTGGTCATCGGCGGTGCGTTCAGCAAAATCGTGGGCTCGCTGGTGAGCGACATCATCATGCCGCTGCTGAGCCTGCTACGCAAGGGCGATTTCTCCGAGCTGTTTGTCGTGCTGCGCCAGGGCGCCACGCCCGGCCCCTATCCCTCACTGGCTGCAGCGGCAGAGGCGGGCGCCGTGACGATGAACATCGGCGTCTTTTTGGATGCGATCATCATGTTCCTGCTGATCGCGCTGGCGCTGTTCTTTGTCGTCAAGGGCATCAATGTCATGCGCAAGAAGGAAGAGGAGGCCCCGGCGCCGACCACGAAAAAGTGCCCGTTCTGCCAGACCGACATACCGATCGAGGCCACGCGCTGCCCGAACTGCACTTCGCAGCTGCCGCCAGCCTAGGCTCCTGGCGATCCTGGTTCGGGCCACTGCGACTGGCTCGCCCCAGAAGACGGTCCGCCTGGTGGCGACACGGGCCACGACGGTGGTGCCCGGTAAAGCGATTTGGCATCCGAGTCGCGCGGCGGAACTCGCGCCCTCTTTTGAGTGTTCGGCCCTGGGAACACGCTTGTGGGCAATCGCTTAGCGGGCGCCGCACTTGACACTCGGGCGCACCGTTCTATAGTTTGCCTGTGAGCCCGGGAGGGCGCACCGGCATCCAGATAACATGGTTGGATCGGACGGCAGATCCCGAGCCAATGACGGCGCAAGGAGATGGCATAGCATGGCCAGGCACAACGACGAGCAAGCCGAGCACAAGAAGAACGTATCCTCCGGGAAGCGTGCCGACCCGGAGTCGGAAGCCCCGGTTGAAGGCGGCCGCGATCGCAAGATCAAGAACAAGGTCTACGAGGCGGAACTGCACAGGCTCCATATCGAGCTCGTCAAGCTGCAGAACTGGGTCAAGGCGGAAGGCCTCCGCGTCGCTGCGATCTTTGAGGGCCGCGACGCCGCCGGCAAGGGCGGCACCATCAAGCGGTTCACCGAGCCTCTGAATCCACGCAATGCGCGCGTCGTCGCTCTGGCCGTCCCCACCGAGCGCGAGGCCAGCCAATGGTACTTTCAGCGCTATGTCGCGCACCTGCCTGCCGCCGGGGAGATCGTCTTTTTCGACCGCAGCTGGTACAACCGCGCGGGCGTCGAACGCGTGATGGGCTTTTGCACAGAGGAGCAGTATCAAGAGTTTCTGCGTTCCTGCCCCGAGTTCGAGCGTATGCTCATCCGCTCGGGCATCATCCTCATCAAGTACTGGTTCTCCATCAGCGATGACGAGCAGGAGCGCCGGTTCCAGGCACGGCTGGAGGATCCCACCCGCCGGTGGAAGCTCAGCCCGATGGACCTCTATGCGCGCACACGCTGGGTAGAGTACTCCAAAGCCAAGGATGAGATGTTCAAGTACACCGACACCAAGCAGTCGCCCTGGTGGGTGGTGAACGCCAACAACAAAAAGATCGCCCGGCTGAATACCATCAGCCACTTTTTGTCGATGATCCCGTACGAGGACCTCACGCCAGAGCCGATCGAGCTGCCTCCGCGACAGCCCGATCAGGGCTATGTGCGGCCGCCAATCACCGACCAGACCTTTGTGCCAGAGATATTCTGATCCGTGCCGAGGCAGCCGCCGTGCTGCCTCTCGACTACTGTGCCAGGCGCACAGCGCAGAACATGATTGTTGAGCGACTCCCCGGGCAAGGGCGCCCGTCTTTAGGGTGACCTCAGGCCACAGGCAGTCAGCTGGGCAATAAATCGTATCAACCTATCTATTACATTGGGAGGAAGCATGACTGTATCGATCGCACTATTGAGAGGCGTTGACACAGGGCTGGCAGGCAAGCTCAAAGGTCTGGGGCTCACCGACAGCGCCAAGTTCCTGGAGGCCACGCGCACACCCGCTGGCCGCAAAGAGGTCGCTGAAAAGGCAGGGATCTCTACCGATCTCGTGCTGGAGCTGACCAACCGCGCGGATCTGGCTCGCGTCAAGGGCATCGCGCAGGTGTATAGCGACCTGTTGGAGAACGCCGGCGTGGACACGGTGGCCGAGCTGGCCAATCGAAACGCGGAGAACCTGACCGCCAAGCTTGCAGAGATCAACGCCGAGCAAAAGCTCTCCAAGCGCAACCCGCCCCTGTCCTTTGTCGAGGACTGGATCGCGCAGGCCAAGGCGCTGGGCCGCGGCATCGAGTACTAGAGCTCACATCGCAACGTATCGCCCCGGTCAGTGTGGCAACTCCCTGCAGGACAAACGCCGACACCAGCCCGGGGCGATGCTGTCGCTGGCGTTTCCGCGGAGGCGCGCATGGAACCACAGGCATTCATCCAGGGGTTGGCCGGCGGACCTGCGATCGTTCGCGCGCTGATTGCTGACCTCCCCGAGGAGGCTCTCCACGTGCGTCCCGCCGCCGACCAGTGGTCCGTGCACGACGTGCTGTGCCATCTGGCCGATGAAGAGCAGTACGATTTTCGCGCGCTGCTGGATGCCACGCTGCGCGGCGACCCGTGGCCAAAGAACCACCCGAGCCGAGAGGCCGCGCTGGGAGACTACGCCAGAGCCGATCCGGCCGCCGCACTTGCGGATTGGGAGGCCGAACGTGCGCGCTCGCTCGACTGGTTGCGCGGCCTGGGCGCGGTGGACTGGGAGATCACCTGCAGCGCGCGCTGGGGCACCCTGCGTGCCGGCGACCTGCTGGTCTCCTGGGCAGCGCATGACACCCACCACCAGCGCCAGATCATCCGCCTGCGCTACCGGAGGCTGGAGACGCTGGCGAAGCCTTACGGCCTCGAATACGCCGGCGACTGGTGAGTTGCCCAATGCCTGCTATGCCGCCAAAATCGAGCCACGGAGGCTACCATTTCCGCAAACTGTAGCGACAGGGTCCGCTGTCCCGGCTGTGGCGTCCTCCTGCCTCCATCTGATGGCCCCACGCACCCCTACATCGGCGCATCCCTTGCCTTCTGGGCGCTGTTCGGGGAGGTGATGGCCCGCGAGTATGGCGAGTATCGCTATCCCGAGGTGCACGCGCTGACTGTTGATACTTACATGGCCCAGCACCCGGGCACGCCCTCGCGTCGCTCCATCCGGTCGGTAGCTTTGCATCTGATCGGCTTGTACCTGACGCTTGAACAGGGCCATGACGTCCGCCGGGTCATCGCGGAGCGCCAGCAGATGCTCAAACGCGGCGCCTCCTTCACCTGGCTGGAGCCGCCGAAGGACATGGGCCCCCTGACGATTGCCGATGTCCATGCGACAGAGTCGCTAGAGCAGCATGCGCGGGCGGTACGGGCCTGGGCCGCCAGTGTGTGGGCTGCGTGGCAGGTCCATCACGCGGAGATTCGATGCTGGGCCGGCCGCCAAGATCGTGCCCGTGTGTGTATGCTGAGTATATTATCTGGCCGAGGGGTGTCGGTCCGGCCGTCGGCCTTTGCCTTGTCCAGCGCCGGCCGCCATCCTGTCAGGGACCATGAACCCATCTGGAGACGCCGCGATGTCAGGATCTGAATCATCTGTGACGCCGCTCTATCTCGGCATCGACGGCGGCGGCAGCGGCCTGCGCGTCATGCTCGCAGATGCGGATCTCGCCGTACATGGCCAGGCCGAAGGACCCGCGGCCAACCCGTCGCTGCTGGGTCGCGCGCGCGCCGCTGCCATCGTCCACCAGACGGTGCGCGAGGCGCTGGGTGAACATGCACCTGAGCGCGTCGCTGCGGTGGCCGCGGGCATCGCCGGCGCTGCCGCCAGCCACTCGCGGCCCTGGCTGGAGGATATGCTCACCGCCGCACTGCCTTTGGCCCTGGTCGTGCCCAGTGCCGACTATGAGATCGCGCTGGCCGGCGCGCATGGCCGGCGCCTCGGCCTGCTCCTGTTGGCTGGAACAGGCGCGCTCGCCTATGGCGTCAATGCGGGTGGCGAACATGCCCTGGTCGGCGGCTGGGGATATCTGGTCGGTGACGAAGGGAGCGGCTACTGGCTGGGACGCGAGGGCCTGCGCGCGGTAGTGCGGGCCTCAGATGGGCGCGGCCCGCAGACCTCGCTGACAGAATCGCTACTGGCCGCCCTGGCGCTCGCAGCCCCGGCGGACCTGATCCCCTGGCTGTACCGCGAGGCCCCGGCGGCCGCCCGCACGACAGAAATCGCCGCCCTGGCGCCTCGCGTGCTCCAGGCCGCAGAGGCCGGCGATATCGCCGCCCTGGATATCGTCGATGAGGCGGCCGTTGAGCTGGCCTGTGCGGCGCAGACTGTCCGCCGGCGCCTGAGGGCCCCCGATCTGCCCCTCGCGTTTTCCGGTGGCCTGCTCACCTCACCCAATCCGCTCAGCGCCGCCCTGTGCCAGCAACTCGGGCTCACCGACCTGCCCCTGCCGCTGTACCCGCCGGTAGTAGGCGCTGTGCTGCTGGCGCGCGAGGCTGACCTGACACGCCAGGAACCCGATAGATGAAGGAACCCCGATGAGCAAGCAAGAACCCATGACCGAAGCCGCCAACCCGCGAACGACCACCATTGACCGGTTAAACACGGCGGGGGTCCTGCGCCTGCTGCAAGCGGAGGATGCCCGAGTGCCAGCCGTCGTGCAAGACGCATTGCCGCACCTCGCCCTGGCGGTGGAGGCAGTGGTGGCAGGGATGAACGCGGGCGGGAGGCTGATCTATGTGGGCGCCGGAACCAGCGGCCGCCTGGCCATGCTCGATGCGGTCGAGTGCGTGCCCACCTTTGGCATCGCGCCGGGCGTTGTGGTGGCGCTCATCGCTGGCGGTGTCGAGGCGCTCACGCGCGCCGTCGAGGGTGCCGAGGATGACCGCGAAGCAGGCGAGCGCGAGATGTTGGCGCTGGAACCGGGCGTGCATGATGTTGTCGTGGGTGTGGCAGCCAGCGGGCGCACGCCTTACGTCCTTGCGGCGGTACATGCGGCGCGCCGAGCGGGGGCGCGCACGGCGGGCATCGCCTGCAACGCCCCATGCCCCTTGCTCGAGGCGGTCGACATCCCCATTGCGCTCGTGGTGGGACCGGAGGCCATCGCCGGCTCGACACGGCTCAAGGCGGGCACGGCGACCAAGATGGCGCTCAATCTGCTCAGCACCGCCACCATGATCCGCCTCGGCAAGGTGTACGGCAACCTGATGGTGGATCTGCGTGTGGCGAACCGCAAGCTGGCCGAGCGCGCCGTTCAGATCGTCGCGCAGGTCGCGGCAGTCGATGCCCCGCGAGCACAGACGCTGCTGGAGGAGACCGGGTGGCGCGTCAAGCCGGCGATCGTCATGACCACCCTGGGCGTGTCCCTGGAAGAGGCCGAGCGGCGCCTGGGCGCTGCCGGGGACGTGCTGGTGCGGGTGATCGGGACCGCGCAGTCCCGGCCCGACCCCGACTCCCCGGCGCCTGGCACACAGCCCGTCACCGGCGAGGAATCCGCACGATGACAGGCAAGCTGACACGCCGCCAGCGGCTGATGGCGACGCTGCGCGGCGAGCCCGTGGACCGGCCAGCGGTGTCCTTCTACGAGCTGAACGGCCTGGACGAGGATCCTGCCGATCCAGACCCCTACAACATTTACAGCGATCCCTCCTGGGCGCCGCTCATCGCCCTGACGCGGGAGCGCACCGATCGTATCGTCATGCGCGGTCTGCGGCTGACCGGTGGGCCGCGCGGGCTGGATACGCTGGGTGTCGAGCGGGCCGTAAAGGAGCGCGAGGGCACGCGCATCGAGCGCCAGATCCTGCGCACGCCCACGCGGCTGCTCACGGGCGAGACCCGGCGCGACCGAGACGTCAACACGGTCTGGGTGACGGAGCACCTGCTCAAGGACGTGGACGACCTGCGCGCCGTGCTGGCGCTGCCCCTTCCGGAGCCGGCGGCACATGTGGATACGGCACCCGTCCTGGCGGCCGAGGCTGCTCTGGGCGACACGGGGATCGTGATGATCGACACGCCCGACCCGCTTTGCCTGGGCGCCGAGTTGTTCGATATGGCGACCTATACCGTGATGGCGCTCACCGAGCCGGCGCTGTTCACGGCGCTGCTGGAGCGCTTCTTTGCGGTGCTGCTCCCGCAGGTGGAGGCCACCGCCGCGGCGCTGCCGGGCCGTCTCTGGCGCATCGTGGGGCCCGAGTTCGCCACCCCGCCCTTTTTGCCGCCCCGGCTCTTTCGTGCGTACGTCAACCGGTACGACGCCGCGCTGATCGACGCCATCCAGCGGCACGGCGGCTACGCCCGGCTGCACTGTCACGGGCGGATCGCCCGGGTGCTGGAGGCCATCGCCGAGATGGAGCCTGACGGACTCGACCCGATAGAGCCACCTCCCCAGGGAGATGTGCAACTGCGGGACGTACGCCAGCGCTATGGCGACCGCATGGTGCTCTTTGGCAACCTCGAAATGAGCGATATCGAGAACCTGCCCACGGATCAGTTTCGCCAACGGGTGCAGCGCGCGCTCGACGAGGGAACCGCCGGGGACGGCCGCGGATTCGTGCTGATGCCCTCCTCCTGCCCGTACGGCCGGCGACTCGCCCCGCAGACCCTGCGCAACTATGAGGCCGTGATCGACGCGGTCGTGACGGGATAGGCCGCCAGATCCCGGTAGCGTTCCCACACCATCTTCACAATTTCCCGACATGCTCCGGTTACAGTACGGCTGTATCCGCCGATAGCACTAGAGGACGTAAAGATGGCAAAGACAACAACGCGAATCAACGCGACCGCACGCAATCTGTACCTGGATATCGCCCTGACCGCCGGCTTTTTGCTGACGCTCAAACCGTTTCTGACCGGCATCGCTTTGCACGAAGGGCTCGGCCTCGCCGTGGGCGGCGGGCTGATCGTCCACGCCCTGCTGCACCGCAAATGGATAGCCGCCATCACGTGCCGCCTGGGCCGCAAAATGCCCTGGCGCACCCGCGCCTGCTATCTGCTGGACGCCCTGCTGCTGCTCGCATTTGGCCTGCTCATCGTGACAGGCGTGCTGATCTCTCAGGCCGTCATGCCAGCGATTGGCATCCTCATAATGCCCAGCCTGCTGCTCGCCCAGGCACATAACATCGCTGCGTGGGTGGCCCTGGGGGCGCTCGCGCTCAAGCTGGGCCTGCACACAGAGTGGATCGTCAATGCCGTGCGTTGCCACATCTTGAAGCGGCAGGCTGTCCGCACCGGCCGCCCGGGGCGCTGCCCCGAGGGAGCGTCCACCGTTAAGGCCGCCCTCTATAGCCGGAGGCAGTTCCTAAGCGCCTGCGGACTGGGGATCGGCTCGGCGCTGGCCCTGACACTCTGGCGAAAGTGGGACACGGCCTTGCCTCCAATCGAAGGCGCCACAGCAATGGCCACCAGTACGGTGCCAACGCCGACGGACACGGCCAGCGTTGCCGCAGTGCAGCCCACAGCTCTGGCCCCTGCCCCCGCAGCAACAGAATCTGCTCCGGTCATGCCGGGCGACGCGGCCGAGCCGGAAAACCCGGCGCCCAGCAGACGCGGCCGGGGACGCGGTCGGGAGGACGCCGCGATCGAGGCCACCGATCTTGAGGAGACTGACGCTCCCGATGCCGCCCTGGAGCTGCCGCAGACCGCGACACCCACCGCGGTAGGAGAGGTCACGGCCACGCCCGCACCTGCGGCTACAGCCACACCTGCTGTGACGATCGAGCCACTGGCGACGGCGACGCCCGCCGCGGTGCTCACCACGGCGCGCTGCCCCTATGGCCTCGTCAACGACCCCTACCCGGGCAAGTGCCGGCGATATGTGGATAGTAACGGAAACGGGTACTGCGATCTCTCCGAATCTGCCTGACATCGCCATGTTCTAGATCAGCATCACCCGGGATGGGGCTGCCCTCCCGGGTCATAAGCTGTCAGTATCACGCGCTCTGCCAGGCTATTCGTGCTCGATCTTGCGCCAGTGCAGGACATAGACCGGCGCGGCGATGGCCAGCAACGCAACGTTATGCACGAGCTCGAGCACAGCATAGCGCTGGCTCCACTGCTGCTGCGCGACCATGTCAGCCTCGAGCACGCCCTTTTCCAGGCCCAGGTTCGTGACCACACGGGCCGGCTCGGGGTAGATCAGCGTCACCAGCCCGCGCACCGTGCCCACCGCGCCGACGATGACGATCACCAGCGTGATCAGACATACGAGATAGAGATAGGTATTGCGTACGGTCCAGTTTGGTTTCACACTGCCCTCCGGTTTGCAGGGGTCATCCTATGATGCCTCGGCTGGTACCTTGCGACTCAAAGCCCGATAGGCCCACCGACACACCAGCCCCGCGCCGAGCAGGCCCAGACCCGGCAATATGACAGCGGGCTTGAGCGAGAGCGCCAGCGCAACACATCCGGCCAGCACCGCCACGCTGACCCAGCGCGGGTATAGCCTTCTGTCGCGCGGCGAGCGCAGGGCGGCGAGGTTCGTGAGGCTGTAATAGACCAGGATCGTGAATGCAGCCGCACTCACGACCACCTGAATGCTGCCAAAGACCGCCACCAACAGGGCGACAACGGCGGTGAGCAGGATAGCATAAGCGGGTACATGGTGGCGCGGGTGTACATGGGCCAGCAACGCCGGCAGATCACCGCGCCGTGCCATCGCATACAACATGCGGCTGATCCCGAGAATCTGACTCAGCAGCACGCCCAGCATCGCGGTGGTCGCCCCGACCGCGACCACGATCGCGGCCTCGGGCACACGGAACCGCAGGGCGGCCTGTTCCAGGGGCGCCGACGTGGCAGCGAGCGCGGGGGCGCCGGCCGTGCCCACCGCTACCAGTGAGACCAGGGCATACACCAGCGCCGCGATACCCAGCGACGTCAGGATCGCCCGCGGAATCGTGCGCCGCGGCTCGCGCACCTCCTCGCCCAGCGTCGCCAAACGAGCATAGCCGGTATAGGCAAAGAACAGCAGCGCCGCCGACTCCATCACCCCGCGCCACCCCGCCGGACTGAACGGCTGCAGATTGGTCACAGAAAAAGAGCTCGCCCCCAGCGCGACAAAGAGCACGAGAGCGCCCAGGGTGATGCTCACAATGAGCATGTTCAGCCGGCCCGCCTTTTTGACTCCCAGGTAGTTGACCGCCGCCAGCACCAAAATGGCCGCCACAGCCGCCAACCGCTCGGGAACCGCTGGCACGACGCCAGCCAGATAGCCGCCAAAGCCCAGCGCGACGGTGCCCGCCGCAGCCAGTTTGCTGACGAGGAACATCCAACCGGCGGTAAAGCCCGCCAGAGGATGCAGCAGGCGGTAGCCATATTCGTAGGTCCCGCCCGATTGCGGGAACGTGGCCGCCAGCTGCGCCGAGCTCAGCGCATTACACGCAGCCACCAGCGCTGCCAGGATCAGCCCTACCAGGAACGCGGGGCCAGCCACCCCGGCCGCAACGCCCGTAACGACAAAGAGGCCTGCCCCGACAATCGCCCCCAGACCGATGGCCACCGCATCCGCCAGGCCTAGCTCCCGTCTGAGCCCAGCACCCGATGGCAAGCCCTCCCCATGGTTCTCTAGAGCCATCACTGCACCCTTTCCACGGATATCAAGTCCAACGCCAATCGCTAGGCCGCGTCCGCCCTGCGCCAGTGATACCGGTACAGCGGCCCCGCCACGCCGACAAGCGCCAGGTTACCGACCAGGCTCAGCACGGTGGAACGCCGGTCCCACTGGCGCTGCACCTCTTGCTCCTGCTCCCAGCGGTCCGGATCATAATCCAACTCGGAAGGGGCCACGGCCGTCACCATGGGGGCCGCCAACGCAGGCTGCCGGTAAATCAGCTCCGCCACGTTACGCACCAGGCCGGCCGTGCCAAAGATCAGCATGATCAGCGTCACCAGACACACCAGATACAGATAGATGCTCCGTATGTTCCAACGCTCTTGCATGATGGCCTCCCCTGAGCAGTGTCAACCACACTGATTCTTACCGCGCGCCCCGAACAAGGCGCAATTCCAGTATAGCACCTGCAACACGCAGATTCAATAGTAAACTACTCAAGTTTTAGGGCGTCAGCCAGAACCGGCTTGCGCTCGCGCCGGCGCGTCCGAGGACATGGTTCTCAGGCCACCAGCGACCACCGCAAGCTCGCCGCAGCCGAATCGCCGCGACCCCGACGTCTGGCAGCGTCGTCGACCAATCGCTGGAGAGGGCTTTACTCACAGCGCGGGCAAGCGCCCCGACCAGTAAGGACGGCCCCCGCATGCCGGGGGCCGTTTCTGTTTGGTTCCCGGCCTCGACATCTGCACGCGGCTCCAAACGACCTGCCCCGCCTGTGGTATACTGCGTCCGTTGTTCTCGCCTGGCAACGGAGGCATGTTATGTGGCATTCCGACCTCGCCGAATCGGGGCGGCTCCCCGACTGGCTGATTCGTGGCGCGCTGCGCCTGTCATTGGGCTATACGGCCCGCAAATTGGACCGGCAGCCGATCGAGGAGCGCGACGCCGAACGTCGCGCGCTGCTCGCACGCCTCCGCAGCCTGCCCATCGCCATCGACACCGCCGACCCCAACGCCCAGCACTATGAGGTGCCCGGCGCGTTCTTCACCACCATCCTGGATCCCCGGCTCAAGTACTCGTGCTGCCTCTGGCCCGATGGGATCAGGACGCTGGCGGCCGCCGAGAAGGCGATGCTGGCACTCACCTGCCAGCGCGCCGATCTGTGGGACGGCCAGGACGTCCTCGAGCTGGGCTGCGGCTGGGGATCGCTGACGCTCTGGATGGCGGAGCAGTACCCGCACAGCAACATCACGGCGATGTCCAACTCGCGCACGCAACGCGAGCACATCCAGGCGCAGGCCGCCGCCCGCGGACTGCAGAACGTGACGGTGCTGACGGCTGACATGGTCACCTTTGGCGCCAACGGCAGCCACGACGGACGCTATGACAGGGTGGTCGCGGTGGAGATGTTTGAGCACATGAAGAACTATGAGCGGCTGATGGCGCGGGTTGCCGGCTTCTTGCGGCCCGGCGGGCGCCTGTTCGTCCATATCCTCTGCCATCGCGACCACGCCCACGAGTTCGACGCCGCATCGGACGACTGGATGGCCCGCACCTTTTTCACCGGCGGCACCATGCCCGACGCCGACCTGCTGCTGCACTTTCAGCGCGACCTGGTGCTGGCCGAACAGTGGCTCGTCGATGGCCGGCACTATGCCCGCACACTGCGTGCCTGGCTGGACCGGCTCGATGCGCAGCGACCCGCCGTGGAGGACATCATGGCGGAGACCTATGGCCAGGACCAGGTCCATCTGCGCGTGGGACAGTGGCGCCTCTTCCTGATCGCCTGCGAAGAGACCTTTGGCATGCGGCGCGGCCGCGAGTACCTCTGCTGTCACTATCTCTTTAACCGTCGCGACAGAGCGCTGGACAAGCGCCCCGCGATGGCGTAGGGGGTCCTTATGTCCACCTTCTCTCTGGCTCTCGCCGGCGGTCTGCCTATCCTCACTGTCTTGCTGCTGATGGCCTGGCGGCGGTGGCCAGCCGCGCGCGCCATGGCCTGCGGCTGGCTCATGGCATCGGCCCTTGGGCTGGCGCTCTGGCGTATGCCGCCGCTCTGGTGGGCTGCCTCGGCCCTCTACGGCGCGCTGCAGGCGCTGGATATCGTTCTGATCGTGTTTGGTGCCATTCTGCTGATGAACCACCTCAGGGCCAGCGGCGCCATCGGTGCCATCCGCGCCCATTTTGGGCACCTGACACAGGATGCGCGCATCCAGCTCCTGCTGATCGGCCTCGGTTTTATGACGCTGATCGAGGGTGTGGCGGGCTTTGGCACACCGGGAGCGCTTGGCGCGCCGCTTCTCACCGGGCTGGGTTTCCCACCGGTGGCGGCGGCGGCCTTTGGACTGCTGTTCAACGGACCGAACCCCCCGCTGGGGGCCGCTGGCGTGCCCGTCAACGGCGGGATCGGCTCTGTCATGGACGAGAGCGTGCTTCGCGGTGCCATGGAGCCCGCCGCGTTCCTGCGGGGCGTCGCCGGTTGGACCGGCGTGTTCACCGGCAGCACGCTGGCCGTCATGGGGGTGCTGGGCGTGTTTCTGCTCCTGTTCTGGTTCGGGAGGCCGGAGGAGCGCTCCTTGCGGGGCGCCTGGCGGGGGACCCGCCCCGCCCTGCCCTTTGCCCTCACGCTGGGGGTCCTGGCAGGGATCGCCCAGTTCCTGGTGGGCTGGTTCGTGGGACCGGAGCTGCCCACGGCCGTCGCCGGCCTGGTGGCGCTGGGGACTGGCCTGCTGCTGGTGCGCCGCCGCTGGCTGCTGCCCCGCGAGATCTGGCAGTTGCCCGAGACGGAGCCTGCCCTGGCCGAGATGGGGGAGCCTGACGAAGCAGGTGCCATGCCGGTATGGCTCGCCTGGATGCCTTACGTGCTCGTGGTGGTGCTCCTGTTCGTCACGCGCATGCCGGGCCTGGGCGTACGCGAGATGCTCCAGCAGGCAACTCTGCGTTGGGTGCGCGTCCTTGGGCAGGAGATCACCTACACGCTGCGCCCGCTGTATATCCCTGGCGTGATCCCCTTTATCCCGGTGGCCCTGCTGACTGCCTTGATCCACCGCATGCCATCTCGCGAGATTGTCCGTGCCTGGCGCCAGACCACGCGCCAGACACTGCGCATCGCGTCCACCCTGCTGGTGGCCGTCTCGATGGCGCAGATCATGATCCGTTCGGCGACAAACCCCGTCGGCTATGCCGGCATGATGCAATCGCTGGGGGTGGCGCTGGCACGGGTGGCTGGCCCGCTCTACCCGGTAGTGGCCCCCTGGCTGGGCGCCCTGGGAGCATTCATGACGGGCAGCAGCACATCGTCCAACATCCTCTTTAGCGTCGTGCAGCACGACGCCGCCGCGAGCCTGGGCTTGCCGCGGACGTTGATCGTGGCGCTGCAGAACGCGGGCGGAGGCCTGGGGAATATGGTCTCTGTGCTCAACATCGCCGCGGTTTGCGGCGTGCTGAGCCTGCAGCGCGCCGAGGGCGGCCTGCTCCGGCGCCTGCTGGTCCCCACGGCCATCCTGGCGACACTGGTCGGCCTAGCGGGCCTGTTGCTGGCCCCGTTCCTTACAGGGGTGTACTAGCCGGCAGCGAAATTCAGATGCAAGGCGTCAGCCAGGCAGTGAGGGGGTCACCCGCCTGCCGACTCTGACGTGCGACGGCCACATGTTCTGGACTGCCAGCATTTGTCGGCCTATTCCTGCGATGCTATAGTCTATTAGCGGCGACGGCGCCCGAGGGTCACAGACCCGTGATCGTTTAGCAGGACCTCCACCGCTCTGGCGCGCGCCCATCGCGTTGCACGTGCCCGGTGGAGGTCTTTTGTACCACCACGGTCGCCTCAGCACGCTGATCGCGCACGATTCCTAACCCACCAAACAGGAGTACGCATGGCCATAGACGCAACACAGGTACAGCAAGCGGGAGAGCGCGTACGGGAGAATGTCGGCCGCGTCGTCGTGGGGATGCTGGATGCCATCGAAATGATGCTCGTGGCGCTCCTGTGCGAGGGGCACGTGCTGCTGGAGGATGTGCCCGGCATCGGCAAGACGACACTGGCCAAGGCACTCGCCAGGAGCCTGGGATGCACCTTTAGCCGGGTGCAGTTCACCGCTGATCTGCTGCCATCGGACATCACAGGCGTCAGCGTTTATAACCAGCGCACGCAGGAATTCGAGTTCCGTCCGGGACCCGTCTTTGCGCAGGTGGTGC
The DNA here is from genome assembly GCA_040772225.1 of Anaerolineae bacterium. Lineage (GTDB taxonomy): Bacteria > Chloroflexota > Anaerolineae > UBA1429 > UBA1429 > JAAYED01. The sequence continues at coordinate 18,571 of JAXGYO010000006.1, read as the reverse complement.
TGGCAGACGAGATCAACCGCGCCGGTCCCCGGACCCAAAGCGCGCTGCTGGAGGCGATGCAGGAGCGGCAGGTGAGCGCCGACGGTCGCACCCGGCCCCTCGAGCGCCCCTTTATCGTGCTCGCCACGCAGAACCCCATCGAGCTCGAGGGCACCTTCCCGCTCCCCGAAGCGCAACTGGACCGCTTCTTGCTACGTCTGAAACTCGGCTATCCCGGCCGTGAGGGCGAGCGCGCCATTCTGCGGCGGTTTCGCTCTGAGGACCCCATGGAAACGCTGGTACCGGTGCTCTCCGCCAGCCAGGTCCTGGCACTGGCCGAGGCCTGCCGGGAGGTCTATGTCCATCCGATCCTCGAGGACTATATCATCAGCCTGGTTGAGGCAACCCGGACGAGCGATGATCTCGCCCTGGGCGCCAGCCCACGTGCCACGCTGGCCCTCTACCATTGCAGCCAGGCGCTGGCAGCCCTGCGCGGCCGGGAATACATCATCCCCGACGACGTCCAGACGCTTGCAGAGCCCGTGCTGGCACATCGCCTGATCCCCAGCGCCCGGCAGCGTCTCTACGGCCAGGCGATACACGGGATTCTGGTCAACCTGCTGGCCACCGTGCCCGTGCCGGTGGAAGAGCGCTGGTCTCAAGACAACACGTGGAGCGTCACAGGGTGAAAGGTGCCGGCTGGTGGGCGTTCCTTGTGGTCCTGTTCATCCTGGCCACGATCGCCGACCGGGATACGCTCGCCATGCTCGTGCTCATGCTGGCACTCACAACGGTGGTTTCCGCCCGCTGGGGGCGCAATACCCTGAACCGCGTCAGCTACCGCCGCATCCCCGGCAAGAGCAGTTTGCGCTACGGTGAAGAGACCAGTCTGGCCATCGAGATCACCAACGCCAAGCTGCTGCCACTGGCCTGGCTGCGGGCGCTGGATGTGTTTCCGCTCGGTCTGACCATCTCGACTACCGAAATCCAGCTTACGCAGGCCAGGGACACGGGCCTGCTGGTCACGCTGGTGTCGTTACGGTGGTACGAGCGCGTACGCCACAACCACCGGATCGCGGGCACACACCGCGGACGCTTTGTCATCGGCCCGGCGGAGCTGACTTCAGCAGACATCTTTGGGTTCAACAGGAGTTATCGCGCCGAGAGTGAAACCGACGTGATCACCGTATATCCCAAGATCGTGCCAGTCGAGGAACTGGCGTATCCGGCCGGCCGCCCGGTGGGAGAGTGGCGCGGAAGGCGCCGCATCATCGAGGACCCTCTGCGCTTTTCTGCGGTGCGCGAGTACCGCTGGGGCGATAACCCGCGGTACATCCACTGGCGCGCTTCCGCCCGCACCGGCGAGCTGCAGGTCAAGACCTTTGAGCCCAGTGAGACGGTCTCGATCATGCTTGCCGTGGATGTGCAGACCTCGGATGAGGCCTATGCCTATGTCCCCGACTGGCTGGAATTGGTGATCTCCGCAGCCGCCTCTATCGCCGTAGATGCGCTGGACGAGCGGTACATGGTCGGTCTTTATGTCAACTCTATCGGGTCGCGCGGGGAGCGCTGGCTGGCGGTTTCGCCCGGGCGGCATGAGCGCCAGGCCGCCGACCTGTTGAGCACGCTGGCAGCCGCCGAGCCTTTTCGCGGGGCACCGTTTACCGACATGATCCGCGCCATGCGGATCAACCTGCCCTTTGGGGCGACAATCGTGGCGATCACCGCCAGCCCCTCCGATGAGGTCTATGAGGCGCTGAGCCTGATCCAGGAAGCGGGGCATCCGGTGTCGCTGCTCACAGTGGGCGACATGCCGCCGCTGGTACCCGACCGGCTGCAGAGCCATCACCTGGGAGGTAGCGATGCCTGGCACCGCCTCGAGGCTCTCTGATCGCCTGCGGGATGCGCTCGTCCCGCTGCTGTGGTGTCTCATGCACACCGTCTGGCTTTCCGCCCTGATGCGTGCCATCTATGCTGCGCCATTCGTTTACCCTCAGGGCATCAGCTTTCCCCTCTGGCTGGTACCCCTGTTGCTCCTGGGGGGCGCCTGGCTCGAGACACGCATCAGCTACCTGGAGCGCGGTTGGCTGGCGGGTGCTATAGTGGGGCTGGGTCTGGTCGTCGCCGTGATGTTCCTGTTGCCCGTGCCCGAAGGCGCCGCCGCATCCGCCACGCGCTGGCAGCTGATCTACCGGTTCACGGACGGCATCCCTGCCCTGCTGATCGCAGGCATCACCGCCGGCATCCTGTGGGCCTCCGGACTGTCGGCAGACTGGTCCGACCAGCAAGGCCTCTGGCGGGGCTTTCTGGCGGGCATTGTCGTGCTCTCGATCCTGACTGTGCTGCCCTCAAGCGCCTCCGGCCAGGAAACCAGGCAACTGGGCGGGACTATGGCACTCTTTGTCTTTTGCGGCCTGATGCTGTTGGCCCTTCAGGCCCTCAGCTCAACGCTGGCCGCGGGCCGAAGCGAGGGATACGGTCTCAGCATCGAGCGTTACTGGCTGGCTTCCCTCGGCCTTGTGACCCTGGCGATCCTGGGCGCTGGCGCGCTCTTTGGGCTCCTTCTGACACCGGACGCTGTCAGCTCTATCGCCGCCACTGTCTGGCCTGTCATCCGCATTATCCTCGCCCCGTTTCTCTGGGTATTTCAGTGGGTCGGCTTTATCCTTCTCTGGCTGCTAAGTATGATGCTGAACCGGCTCCAAATCGCAGGCGGCGAAGGCGAACAGATGGAGGAGCCGCGTGTGCCCACCGATCTCGCGCAGCAGCTCGCGAGCATCGAGGAGGGCGTCAGCCCGGGCGTTAACCTGCCACCCAACCTGGCCCGCATTGTGCTGATCGTCGTCGTGGCCGGTGCGCTGCTGCTGATCTTCTACCTGGTCTGGAGGCGGCGCGGGCGCCGTCGTCGCAAGGCGCTGGATATTGAGGAACGCGATTCGATCATGTCGCGCGAGATGTTCCTGGATCAGTTCAGCGACTGGCTTGGGAGTCTGCTCCCGCGCCGCAACCGGGACCTGTTCGACCAGGCGCTGGATGCGAGCGACCCGCGACAGGCCGTCCGGCTGCTTTACCGCCGGCTGCTGCAGGCCGCTCGCAAGCTGGGCAGGCCCCGCGCCCGCGGCCAAACCCCGGACGGCTTTGCACGCGCGCTTTCATCACTGGTGCCCGAAGAACAGGACGATGTGCAGCAGGTGACCCGGCGCTATGTGGCGGTGCGCTATGGGGATCGAGAGCCCACACCGGAACAGGTGCAAGAGACCCGCGACGCAGTGGATCGGGTGGAACGTGCCTTGCGCGACCACCAGTAGGGAGCGCCAGACGATGCCTCAACCAACCAGAGAACGCCTGTTGCTCAAGGACGGGCACGTGGGGTTTGCAGAGACACAACTACAGATCGTGATCAAGGCCGCCGCGCTGGTAGAGCCGGGCAGAGTCGCTGCCTATTTGCGGTTGAGAGAGATGGCAGCCACCGGCAGGCCGGAGGAGCACCGCTTGCTTGAGGCACGGTTCGGCGAGTTCTACGGCATGGATGGCCACAGTCCCCCGCCTGGGGCCGTACTGGCCCTGCTACAGACCATCACCAGGCCGGTCACCCCTGCTACCTACGTCTCGCTCCTGACTGCGCTGGCAGGCCTGGATGACACCCAGAGCCGGAACGGGCGCCTGCACACCGGCCTTGCCTCCCAGCTCGTGTCGCTGCGCGATGAGGGCTGCCCGATTTATGCCGGCCACGTTACCCGGTTCTTTGGGATCACTGTCCCCGAGACGGGAGATCGAGAATATCGCATCGCACTTTACCTGGATCAGCTGGAGGGGATTAACCGCACCTACATGGGATGGGCGACCAGCCCTGGATTTTGCCGGGCGACGGCGCTGCTGTGCGAGCGCATCCCGGGCCTCGCGACGTGCCATCCCGTGCGCGTGTGCGATATGCTGGTCGAGACAGTGGTGCGACGGTGGGACCAGGCGGCAGCCAGCGGACGACGGCCGCCAGGCAAGTAGCGCGAGCGATATACCCACGCCTCCGGTACCACGTGAAAAGCGCCACTCAGTCGGAGGAGGGCAATGTACCCACCAGACTCGATTCGTGTGGCCATTGAGCAGGATATCCCGCTCCTCTATGCCATGGATCACATCGCCGCGTACGATGCGGGACGACGCGAGTTCATCGCGCGGGCGGTGAGTGAGGGCTGCTGCACTGTCTACGAAACGGAGCACGGCATCGCGGCGTATACCGTGCTCGAGTACACGTTCTTTGAACTTGGGTTCGTGAGCCTGTTGTATGTGCAGGCCAGTCACCGGCGCCGGGGCATCGGCGCGGCGCTGATGCGCAACCTCGAGGCGCGCTGCACCACCTGCAAACTCTTTACCTCGACGAATCTATCAAACCTGCCGATGCAGAGGTTGCTTAGTCGCCTGGGCTATGTTCTTGCCGGCGTGGTGCACCACCTGGACGAGAACGATCCCGAAGTGTTCTACGTGCGCTACCTGTCATCAGACGCGACCACTGATACCGCACCGTAGTACCCCCTCACGTCGTTACCACACCTGACACAGCAGGTGGATATCCTCCGGCTCCTCGGCGTAGAGGTCCGGGTCGGGATGCGGGTTCAGCCGACAGCCACGGGCGAGGTAAAAGCGCACCGTGTGCTCCGAGGGCGTCGCTGAAACATACAGGTCGCGGGCACCCAGGCGGCGCGCCTCGATGCGGGCCACCTCAAACAGGCGGCCGCCCACTCCCTGGTCGCGATAATCGCGGCTGACGTGGAGCAGGCGAAGCTGAAGCTGGTCGCCCTGCGGTCCCAGCGGGGTATTGTCCAGGACGGCCACGCCCACGATACGCTCGGCGTCCCAGGCGCTCACCACAAAGGCGCCGCGCGCCTGACGTTCCCGCATGTCGGCGGTCATCCGTGCCAGCTCCTCGGACGACTGGAACCAGCCCTGCACATCATGCCGCTCAGGATGCAGCACCAGGGCACCATCCTCCAGGTGATAGACGCCCTCAATCAACTCGCGACGGTCGATCTCCAGCCAGCGATGCAGCCCCTCTGCAGGCAGCGGGCGCAGTCGCACGCCCGCCCTGTCCGCGGCGTGCCCCGGCAATGGCTCACCACCGCGGGCCAGGTATTCATCGCGCAGCAGGCCATAGATATAGTCACCGCTCACCGGATGGTTCCCTGAGCGATGATTGGCCCGCAGGTGGCCCTCGCGAACGAACCCACAGCGTTCGGCTACCCGCGCGCTGCGGAGATTGGTGTCGTCACAATAGATCGAGGCGCGCGTGCCCTGGAGGGGGCCAAAGACGAGCCGCAGTGCCCCCTGCACGGCTTCGGTCACATAGCCTTGACCCAGGTGCTCGACGTCGCAGATATAGCCCACCACAAAGCTGCCGATCGCCCAGTTCTGAGGGCCAACGTATACCTGGGCGACGAACTCGCCGCTGGGTCGGAGAAATGCCCCGAGGAAAAAGGCATCGCGCGCGGCCCACTCGTTGGCCAACTGCCTCACGGTGATCTCGCCGTCCTCCGGCGTGTGGATGGACATCATGGCGTTGCCTGACTCGTAGCGCGACAGATGCTCCCGATTGCGCAGGCTCGCGGCATAGTACCAATCTCCATCGCCCGCCGCGTAGGGCCGCAGCAGCAACCGGTCAGTCTCCAGGCGAGTCGGCAAATTCAGCAGCAACCTGTGCATTGTTCCCCCACGGGTGCGATATCCAACGGGCAACATCATGCCTTTGGCTCTGGCGCATGTCAACAGCAAGCACACGCCTGATCTTGACAGGGGTGTCTCCCTGCCGCAATATGCTCCGTAGCAACGATCAAAGGAGGAGGCCCTCTATGCGCGTACTGGTGATCTGTGATGACTACTATCATCCCGCCAGCGTGGTTCACGCCGGACTGGATTTGCTGCAAGGATACGAACTGGACTATGTCGAGGACGCAGGGGACTGGTCCCCGGAGAAGATGGCGGAATACCCTGTGGTGCTCTTTGCCAAATCCAACAATATTACCGCCGCCAGCCGCGAGCCCTGGGTCACGCCCGAGGTGGAAGAGGCCTTTGTCAATTATGTCCGGTCCGGTCGCGGGCTGCTGGCGGTCCATTCGGGGACAGTGTACAAGGATCTGCCGGCGATGCGCGCCCTGCTGGGCGGGGTCTTTGACTTTCACCCGAAGCAGTGCCCGGTGACGGTGCAACCAGTGGCGGGGCATCCGCTCACGGAGGGGGTCGCTCCCTTTACGGTCACCGACGAGCATTACCACATGATCATGGACGATCCCGCGGTGGATGTGTTCGCCCATACAGTCTCTGAACATAGCGAGCAACCGGGCGGCTGGACCCGCACCGAGGGCGCGGGACGCGTTTGCGTGCTCACGCCCGGGCACACCGTCGAGGCTTTTACCCACCCCTCATTCCTGCGACTCGTGACCAACAGCCTGGTCTGGTGCGCCGGAAACTAGCGGCCGCTGTCGGGGTCACCCCCTCAGCTGAATGGAGCAGTACATGGATCAAGTGGCCTTTGTCACGGGCGCTGATCGCGGCCTGGGCCTCGCCCTGACGGCGGGCCTGTTGCGGGCCGGCTGGCGCGTGTTCGCCGGACGGTACCTGGCGGACTGGCCTGAGCTCGACCGGCTGCAGGAGCAGTACGGAGACGCGTTAGAGCTCGTGCCTCTGGATGTGAGCGATACCGTGTCGGTGCGCGTGGCCGGCGCAGAGGTCGCCCGGCAGACTGACCACATCGACCTGCTGATCAGCAATGCAGGCATCGGAGGGGGCGGCGGGGACATCACGTCCGGGTTGGACTATGCCGCGATCGAAAAGACCTATGACACGAATACGCTCGGGCTACTCCGCATGGTCGAGGCATTTCTGCCATTGCTGGATCGCGGGCAGATGAAGCGCATCGCGGTGGTGTCCTCCGAAGCCGGCTGCATCACGCTGGCCCATCGCGATAGCGGCTATGGCTATGGCATGAGCAAGGCCGCGCTGAATATGGTGACCAAATTGCTCTTTAACGACCTGCACCCCCAGGGATATACCTTCCGGCTCTACCATCCCGGCTGGATGAATGGCTACATGTCCGGCGACAAGGGAACCCGTGGCGACATGGAGCCGGAGGAGGCCGCGATCCCTGCCCTCTCGTACTTTCTCAGTGACCGTGAGGACGAGGGCCGTCTGGTGTTGATCGACTATATGGGAAGCGAGTGGCCATTCTGATGGACATGATAACCGCAGCGCCAAATCGGATCGCACTCGTGACCGGGGCCGACCGCGGGCTGGGTCACGCTCTGACAGCATCGCTCCTGGCGAGGGGCTGGCGGGTGTTCGCGGGACAGTACATGCCCGAGTGGCCTCAGCTCAGCGAGCTGGCCGCCACCTATGCTACGCGGCTCTCCATTGTGCCGCTGGATGTCACCTCGGACGCGTCCGTTCGTGCTGCGGCGCAGGCCGTTGCCAGCCAGGTCGACCGTGTGGATCTGTTGATCAACTGCGCAGGCGTGCTCTCCAGCGCCGATCCGCGAGGCATTCGCGAGGGGCAGGACTATGACGAGATACATCGGATGTATCGCGTCAATGCACTCGGGCCGCTGCGCGTCGTAGAAGCTTTCCTCCCTCTCCTTGAGGCAGGCCAGCTCAAGCGTCTATGCTTTATCTCGTCTGAGGCAGGAAGCGTTAATCGGGCCGAGCGCAAATCGTGGTTCGGCTACTGCGCCTCCAAGACCGCGCTCAACATGGGGGTGCGTTTGCTGTTCAACCGGCTGCGGCCCCGGGGGTACACCTTCCGGCTATATCACCCCGGATGGATGCGGACCTATATGAGCGGCGACAAGAATACTGCCGCTGATCTCGAACCGGAGGAGGCGGCCGTGGCAGCTCTAGCGTATTTCCTGCGCGATCGGGGACGCGATCCGCACCTGGCCCCGCGCAACGATGAGGACCGGCTGGTGCTGCGCGACAACCGCGGAGTGGAGTGGCCCTTTTAGCCACCGGTGTTACAGCGATACCACAGACGGAGGGACGCGGGTCCCTCCGTCTGTCTATGTCGCGCGATTGCGTGCGTCGTCAGCAGCAGCTTGCGGTGCTCGGCTTGACCGCCTGAATCGTGGCCGAAAGGACATAGTCCTCTGCGCGCGAGCCAGGCACCCAGGTGGCGATCAGCGCTCGGCTGCTCTCCTTCGGATCGACCTGGATGGCCACAAATCCCGCGTCGGCCAGGAGTTCGTGCCACTCCTCAACTGTCGTGGCGCCGGCGATGCAGCAGGACCACAACGCGAGATCCTGACGCGCCTGTTCTGGCAGCGCCGCGGTGGCCACCGTGTCCGCGATCGCCAGCCGTCCCCCGGGCCGCAGCACACGATAGGCCTCGCGCATCACCGCAGGTTTGTCTGGAGAGAGATTGACAACGCAGTTGGACATGATCAGGTCGATGGACGCGTCCGCCACCGGCAGGTGCTCGATCTCTCCCAGGCGAAAGTCGACCCACGGCAAGCCTCCCTTTAGCGCGTTGGCACGCGCACGGGCCACCATGTCCGGCGTCATGTCCACCCCGATGACGTGCCCCGATGGACCCACCTGGCTTGCTGCCAGGAAGCAGTCAAAGCCCGCGCCGCTGCCGAGATCCAGCACGGTCTCGCCAGGCTTCAGAGAGGCAATGGCGACCGGATTTCCGCATCCCAGGCCAAGATTGGCCCCCTCCGGCACGGAGCCCGCGTCCGTCTCTGCATAGCCCAGTGTGATAGCGTGCTGCTGCAGTTCAGTGGCGCCGCCGCAGCAGCTTGAGCCACAATCGTTCTGCGCCGACACACCCGCACCGCAACACGGGCTGGATGTGCGCACCAGAGAACCATAGTGCTGCCTGACCTGCGCTCGCACACGCTCCGATCGCCCTTGATGCTCTGCCTCTGGTGGCATGGTGTCTCCTTGTGCGCAATCTTAGTTCAACGTTGATTGAAGTATAGTAATCTAATGCCCCCTGTCAAGGCATAAGGCTCCAGAGATCCACAACGTTTCACGGCTTCGGCACCAGCATTCTTGACTACTTTTATAAAGTAAGGTATTATGATGGATGAGGTGGTGTTATGGTGATTCATGTGCGCCAGCTACTCGATCGGTTCGCAGTCTGGCTCCGCCGGCGCCCGGCCGCCAAGCCCACGCCGGTGTACCTGGACCATCGGGGTGTAGAACCCTACTATCAGAAACTGACCTGTGAGCATCAGGCGCGGTCCAGCACGGGACCCATGGGCCGGCACAGCCGTCCTCGGCGCTGAGCAGGCGGGTAAATCACCATCCCTCGCAACGGGCCGGGCTCGGAGGTGTTTCTACAGGCGTCCTCTTGAAGGGACGCAGGAGTAGCCACGAGCCTTTTCGTCCAGATCATCAAGGAGCACACTTATGAACCCAAGAAAGCCCATCAAGCCGCTTCCCGGCATTGTTCTGGTCGCGCTGGTCGTGGCCCTGGTACTCACCGGCTGCAATGCCGTCGCCATGCCCGACGATGGCCGGGAGCCAGTGGTCACAGAGGATGCCTCGCGAGAGGTCGTGCGCCGTGTGGTTGACGTTATTCGAAATACACCCTCCGGCAGCGACTTTCGCATCACGGCGACCCAGGATGAGGTCACCTCATTTCTGGCGCTGGGCGCGGACGTGCTGGCCTACTACCAGGCCGCTTATGCAGCGGGCGAGACCCCCGAGCCAAAGCAGATACCGGGCATCGACGAGTTCGTGAGCGATGCCCAGTGGCAAGCGGCCATGGATCAGCTGAACGGGAATGCTCAGGGGGCCGCTTCGCTCCTGCTTGAGGTGCGAAGCAGCATCGAGGACCCGCGGGTCTACCTCAAGGATGACGGCACACTGGTGCTCAAAGGCATGGCTGTTGTGGCGGGCACCCGCACACCGCTTCGTCTGGTGCTGGCGCCTGCGCCCGTGGCCGACGGATACGCGGTCCGGTTTCTTGAGGGTCAGCTTGGCACGGTTGCGGCGCCAGAGTGGCTTTCGGGCTTGATCGAGCGGGCCCTGGGCGAGGGGATGCGGCTGGCCAATCAGAGCGTCACGATCACTGGAATCGACATCACGGATGGCGAGATCACGGTGAGCGGTACGGCGCGCTAGCACGCTGTGCACTTCTACAAAAGATCGTTCGCGGCGACCATGGTCTCCGCGGACGATCTTTTGTCAGTGGCTTGCAAGGTGTTTACGGACGGTGCTCACTCGTACTGGCCAGTGATCAGCTCAGGATGTCGCGCCAGGGCCATAGCCACGTCTATCGGATCGCCAGGCGCCTGATCGGCTGGCGGATGCTCCTGTGGCTTTTTGTACAGAACGACGATAACGATCGGCGCCAGATGCTTCGCAAAGTCGTGGCGTGAAGGTCCGAACCAGGTGGCATTGAGCACGCGTATCTGACCAAAGCCCAGCTCGCCAGCCAGCTCCAGCCAGCGCTCGCGGGAATATGTGGAGATGTGCGTGCGGTCCATCCGGTTCATGAGCGCGACAAGGGCGCTTCCCACCAGGCCGTGCTTGTTGGGCACGGCAAAGATGAACTTGCCATTCTCTTCCAGCATCTCGCCCACCCGCAACATTACCGCTCCAGGGTCGGGGAGGTGCTCGAGCACGTTGAGCGCCAGCACCACCTCATAGCGGCCATCCTGCGTGCAGACCGCCACATCGCCCACCAGCAGGTTGGCGTCAGGGATACGCCTGCGGGCCCTCGCGATCGCGTACTCGGAGATGTCGATGCCAGTAACGTCAAAGTCCTTCGCCAGCATAGCCAGGAGCCGGCCATCTCCACACCCTAGCTCCAGCAGGCGCCCCCCTGAGGCGACCTGGCGTACAATGGTGGCCATGCGCGACGCGATAATATCCCTGTACAGCGGGATGCGATCCGCAAAAGAGTCGAAATACTGCGCGTCATAGCCCTTCCGGACAAGCCTCATGCGGCAACCTCTCGCGGGCGATCACTCACAGTGACCAGTCGCTGACGCCGCTCTCGGTCGACGCCATCGACAACACCATTATAGCCCGGCATCCGTCACGCGCAACAGATCCTCGTAGCGGATGCCAGCCATGTTGGCAGACCGTCTGAGGCGCTCTGACAGCATCCTCACCGCTCGCCGAGCGACAACGACGACAGGACCTATCGCCAGGCTGTCCAATACGCCTGCCCCCAGGCGGTGATCGTGGCTGACAAGTTCCACGTGCTGAGCCGCGTGCTGCGGTCCCTGGCGCAGGTGATCTCACGGGTGCAGACTACTGCAGATAGGGAGGATGCGAAGATCTTACGCCGTCGTCGGCTGTTCACAGCCCCCTCGGCGCACCTCTCTGCCGCCGAGCGCCATGAGCGTGACCAACTCCTGGCCAACTACCCGGAACTCGCCCAAGCCTGGCACACGGCGCAGGCCTTTCGTGCAATCTACAGCGCCAAGAGTCGAGAAGAAGCGGCGCGGGAACTGGACGACTGGTGGGCGCGTGTACAGCGCTGCGGACCGCGAGAGTTCAAAGGTCTGTACCACGTCCTCAATTACTGGCGTGAGGAGATCCTGAACTACTTCATCTACCAGGTAACCAACGGGTTCGCTGAGGGCAAGAACAACTGCATCAAGGGAATCATCCGCCGTGGATACGGCTATCGCAATGTCGCGAATCTTACCCACCGCATTATGCTGACCAATTGTTCAAGGCCTGCTTCGGGGGCAGCGTACTCACCACACTTCTTGACGTAAAACCGCAACGGTCATGCTCTTGACACGAGCTCCTCCCCTGAGTAAGATAAGGTGAATCTGATGATAGGGGGCTGGGCACCCCACAAAAGGAGGCAGACAGTGACCGAAAAACGAGTTCTCAAGAGGGTGGCCTCACTCACCGTGGCGCTGGCGCTGCTCGTGGCGCTCAGCATTACGGCAGTGGCAGAGGAGCCCACCGTGACGTCGCTCGTCGCGGACGTAGCGTCGAGCGGGCAGCTTGCCGGGTCCGCAGCCGGGGCTTTTACGTACTACCAGGTGGACTATGCCGGCAATGAGGAGACGCTGGATCTCAAGCTGGCGGTGGCGCCGTGGGATCCTTCGTTCGGGAACGGCATTGGCGTGAGCGTCTACGCACCGGATGGCTCGCAGGCCACAGGTGAGTGGGTCAACGAGGAAGGCGCCATCCGCCTCTCTTACGTGGCCGAGGATCCTGTGACCCTGCTGGTCCAGGTATACAACTACACCGAGATCACTGTCAGCTACGATCTGATCGCGTCCGGTGCCGTGGCGGCAGTTGAAGAGGCCGCTCCTGCCGAAGAGGCGCCAGCGGAGGCTGTCGAAGAGGCTGCTCCCGCCGAAGAGGCGCCAGCCGAGGTGGCTGCAGAACCGCTGAATGTCTCCGGTGCCTTTGTCGGGGATCGCGGCGGGGCCTATGCCACTCACGAACTGGGCTATGCCGGCGACGAGTCAGATCTGGCTGTGACAATGTACTATTGGCCCGTGGATCCGTCCTTTGGTCGGGCCTTTGGTATGAATATCTATAGCCCGTCGGGTGCGCTGGTCGCCACGGGTGAGCCCACGGACGTCGATGGGGCACTCTCGGCCGTCATCTCTTCTGACGAGGCAGGCACGTATCTGGTGCAGGTTTACAACTATACGGATGGCGTGCTGCTCACCTACACATTGACCGTTTCGTCCTGATGCCCGGCGCCCGCCATGCGCCCAGGCGTGGTGTGGTGCACCGTGCAGCAGAGGGCCCTCCCGTTGGGGAGGGCCCTTTCCGTCCCCCGGCCCGCCTCTCAGTAGAGCAAGCGCTCGATAAGCCTACGCCTTGTCGCCTGTGTGACGCCAATCGCCTCCATGTAGCCGGCCGCGCCACCGTAACGGGCGTCGATATGGCCCAGCAACATGCGCATGGTCCCGGGCTCGGTGACAGGTTGTTGCGGCGGCTCCAGGCCTGCATCCAGCGCCTCAGCCACCCACCTCTCCCAGCGGGGCATCAAGAGCCTCTGGGACGCGGCATAGTCGGCGACGATCACTTGCTCGGGCACGCCCACCAGCGCCAACAGCAGCGCTGTGATGATGCCGGTACGATCCTTGCCGCCCTGGCAATGGTAGAGCACGCCACCGGACCGCGCCGCCGCCATCGCCCGGAGGACATTGGCAATGCGCTCTCGATACCTCTCCACAAACAGGATGTACTCTTCTCCCGGGCAAGTCGTACTCTCGAGCAGCCGGCTCATCTCCGCATCCTGGGGGAGCATGGCGATCTCCAGGTGCTCCACGCCCGAGGCATACGCGGGGAGAGTGTAGCCATCCATCTCGATCTCAATGGGCGAGCGCAGGTCAATCACGGTGCGCACGCCGTGGGCCAACAGCGCCCTCCAGCCCGCCTCGGTAAGGTAGACGGGCACCTCTGTGCGGACCACACGGCCGCGCTGAATGGCGGCGTTGCTTTCCACGCCGTCGTGCGCCAGCAGACCGCCCAGGTCTCTGGCGTTCAGGCACTCAGGCCAGCGCAAGACTCGGCCTTCCAACAGTGCATCGCTATTCGTCACGCGCGGCGCTCCCCACATCGTATAGATCCATTACCCAGGGCCACCTCCGGTGGCCACAGGGGCAGAGCGCGCCACCACTCTCGGCCAGAGCCCCTCTGCCGGTTCCGGCCTGCCACGGCATTCTTGCGCCATCGCAGCGAGCCTCAAGATGCCGCAAATCCACACCGCAGGCACTGGCACGCCATGCGAGGCAGCAAGAGCGGCACCAGGCACTCGCCCGCTACAGGGAACGCAAATCGCTCGACCCGTCCGCCGCTACAGGGCCGCGCGATCGGCCGTATGTACGGGATGCCGGCACGAGCCGTGCACGACCCCGTGGCGCGGGCGCCAAACTGGCGACCGGCAGCGATGGCCTGAGCCAGTTCGCGAACCTAGCCCTTGCGGATATCAGCCCCCTTGATGGGGTTGCCAAACAGCGGGGCAAAGACGCAATAATCAAAGATGCCCGCCAGAAGCGGCACCAGGCCCACAATACCCAAAATGACGCCGCCCGTGCCGCCGATCCCAAAGAAACCCCAGAGGGCGAGAATCGCGCCCACCACGATGCGAACGATGCGACCGTTTCGTGAGGCCATAAAGCTAATGAACGGGTTCATGCGCGGCTCCTTTCAAGCGACAGACAACGAGCACCCTTGCGCATTATAGCAGATGCAAGGGGCGCTGGCCGTCGATGGCGGACGATGGGCGACGTAGGCGTGACAATCGCGGACAATCATCCGCCGATGCGGCATACACCGCCCGCCAGGACGGGTCTATCAGGGCTTGACGGGGTCGTTGCCACGCGATAGTATCGCGGCAGTCTGTCACGACAACGGCACGTCAGTGTGGATCGGATCACAGAGCGCAAAGGAGCCCAACATGGTCAAGATGGTACTCATCGGCGGGGGCAGCCCCTTTACCCCCTCGATCTTTCAGGCGATCACCGAGAACGCCAAGGTGCTCGACGGGAGCGAGGTGTTCCTGTTCGACATCAAGGACACCCGCCTCGAGCAGATGAAGAAAGTGGGCGAGGTGCTCACCTCCCGCGCAGGGATGAAGGTGACGGTCAAGACGGGCACCGACGTGCGCGCCGCGTTCGACGGCGCCGACTTTGTGTTCCCGGGTTACCGTGTGGGCGGCATGGAGGCCTACCGTCAGGACAATGTGATCCCCACCCGCCACGGGATCTGCGGCGACGAGACCATGGGCCCCGGCGGAACCTTTATGGCGCAGTGCACCATCCCCGCCACCGTGGGCTATGCGCGTCTCATGGAAGAGATCTGCCCGGAGGCCTGGGCGATCAGTTACGTCAACCCGACCAACATGGTCGCGGAGGGCGTGCTGCGCGCCACCCACGCCAAGTTCATCGCCATCTGCGACTGCTGGCCCGGGTTCAAGGAATACCTGAGCCTGCTGCTCGACGTCGAGGAAAAGGACCTCACCGCCCGCGCCATGGGCGTCAACCACCTCACCTGGCTCACCGAGGTCTCGGCGGGCGGCAAGGACCTGTACCCGCTGCTCAAGGAACGGGTCATGACTCAGGTCCCGGAGGGCGAGTCGCCCGATGACTGGTCCTTTGCCAGACGGCACCTGGACACCTACGGCTATCTGCTGGTGTGCCCGGGTCACCCGAACATGCTCTGGGAGCACGACGCGACTATGAACGAGCGTCGGGACCGCTGGGAAGACCCGGGGATCGGCGGCTGGTTCGATCGCGTCGAGAATCACTGGAAGTTCATCGACGAGATGATCGCGGGCGCACCGTACGACGAAAAGCGCCAATGGCTGCGCATGCACCATCCGCGGCATGCCATCGGCATCGCCACCAGTATCGTGGCCAACGAGGGGCGCGAGTGGGGCGGCATGAACTATTGGAACCGCGGCTCGATCTCGAACCTGCCCGACGATGCGATGGTGGAGGGCACGTGCATCGTTGGCGCGAACGGCCCCACCCCGCTGGCCATGGGCGAGCTGCCGCGCCCGTTCGTTGGGCTGGTGATGCACAATATCACCTGGCAGCACCTGACCGTGGATGCGGCGCTCACGGGCGACAAAAAGACGCTGTATCAGGCGATCCTGGCCTCACCCTATGTGCACGATATGAAGGCCGCTCGCCAGATCATGGAAGAGTTGCTGGTGGCGCACGCCGGACTGATGCCGCAATTCGAATAGTGGCCCTCTCCCCCTGCCCCTCTCCCATGAATGGGAGAGGGGTGAATTTCGTTGCTGCAAAGGAATTACGATGCCCAGATTTGAACCGATCGTCCGCAACGTGACCATCAGCCGTGACGACATGGCCAGGCTGCTGGCGATGCCCCTGGATGAGATGGACGCCTGGAGCCCGGTGAACGTCCAGGTGCTCGACCCCTGGCGCACGGTGATGGAGACCATGGCGCGAATCATGGTCGACTGCATCAAAGAGAATAACGCCGCCGGGCGCATCACGACGCTCATCCTGCCCGTAGGGCCCACGGAGCAGTACCCCATCGCAGCCGAGTACTCGAACCGCGAACGGGTGTCGTGGAAGAACGTCTGGACCTTCAACATGGACGAGTATCTGGACTGGGAGGGCCGCCCGATCCCTGAGGACCACCCCATGTCCTTCCACGGCGCCATGAAACGCGACCTGTTTGACCGGCTCGACCCTGAGCTGGCGATCCCCGAGGGGCAGCGCTGGTTCCCCGATCCCTTTGACCCGGACGCCATCGACGCCAGGATCGACGAGGTCACCGGCGGCGCCGGCGTCGACATCTGCTTTGGCGGGATCGGCGAGCACGGGCATATCGCGTTCAACGAGTCGCCGGACATCATGAGCCACTATGCGCACCTGACGCCCGACGAGTTCAAGAACTCGAAAACGCGGGCGCTGGCGCTCAACCCGGAGACGCTGGTGCGCGCGCTGCGCAACCCGCTCTACACCCTGTGCCCGCCCGGCGCAGTGACGCTGGGGATGCGCGTGCTGCTGGGCGCCAGGCGCATCGTGCTCTCGACCTCGGGCGTGATCGCCAAAATCGCGGCGATGCACCCGCCCACGATGGATTTCCCTGTCACCTACATCCAGGAGCACGCCAACCCGAAAGAGACCGTGACCCTGCTGGTGGGCCGCAATCGCTAGAGCGCACGACAAGGAGAAGGCATGGACCCTTTCCCGAGCCTGACCATCGAGGGCGTCACGATTCCGCGGGTGATCTGCGGCACCAACGCGCTGCTGGGCTGGTCGCACGTGAGCTCCGGCCGCGACGCGTGGATCCGCGCGTACTATACACCTGAGCGCATCGCCGAGGTTTGGGCGCGCTGCCAGGAGTTGGGCGTGAACGCGGTGATGGGGCCGCTCTACCCGCGGCTGATCGAGGCGCTGGAGGCCACCGAGCGGCTGACCGGCCTGCGCCCCCTGTGGGTGGCCACCACCAACGCCACGCAGGGACCCAAGGGCCACGAGGCCGAGTGGCAGGCGGCACGGGCCGCGGGTAGGCGCGACGAGGCCCGGGCGCTGGTGCGTGCCAGTCTCGCCGAACAGGCCGCCGAGCTCCAGGCCGCACAGGCCTCGCTCTGCCTGTTGCACGGCGAAACTAGCGACACCTGGCCGGAGGTCGACGGCATGCTGTTGGGTCTGGATGAGGCGCTGGCCGCCATCCGCGCGGCAGGGCTGGTCCCCGGCGCCATGACCCACGAGAGCGCCCGCCTGAACCTGCTGGTCGCAGGCGGCTACGATCTGCCCATCATCGGCACGCCCGTGAACCGCGCGGGCTGGATGATGTCGCCCGACCGGGAGACGGCGCTCAGCGCCATCGCCGGCGCCGGCAGGCCGATATTGGCCATCAAGACCCTGGCCTGCGGGCGGCTGGACGAGGGCAAGCTCGCCGAGTGGCTGAAGTGGGCCGTGGCCGTGCACGGCGTCGCCGCCATCGCCCTGGGCGTCGGCTCGGCCGAGGAGGCTGCGGAGAGCATTCCGATCCTGCGCAAAGCATACGCGGAGCGAGAGGGTGGCGCCCTGTCTAGCCCACACTAGCGTCGGAACACAGTCTCACTGCACCAGCTCGTTCGTTACGTCGTCGGAAAGGGAGGCGGGCCGAGAGTGAAGCGATACATGGTGGTCCTGGCGGCATCGCGTCGCGACGGCGGACTCTGCTATGCCGGCAAGGAACTACTGAACGTTGAAACACGCTCTGGAAGGCTTCTGCATGCAGATGTGGGCGGCTGGCTGAGGCCTGTGCCGCCAAAGGGAGGGGCTCTGCAGGCCCGCGACATGGGGTTGCGATGGTGGCGCGGACCCGCCAGGCCGCTGGATGTCGTCGAGATCACGCTTCAGGCCCCAATGCCTCTGTCGTACCAGCCGGAGAACTGGGTGCTGGGGCGCCGCAAGCCCCACCGAGTGGCTACCTGGCCTGCCAGCGATCTGGAGGCGCTGTGCGACCAGCCCGCGACGCTTTGGGCCAACGGACACAGCACATCACACGGACACTGGGACTGTATTCCTGAGGGTCCTGGGTCTTGCGACGGCGCATCGTTGTTTCTGATACCTCTGAGTGATCCCCATTTTGTCGTCCAGCCCGAATATCGGGGAAAGCTCAAGTGCCGCGTGGGATTTCGCTATCGCGACTCGCAGTACTCGTTGACCGTCACAGACCCCGCCTGCGAAGCCAAGCTCCTCCCCCGAGGGCCCGGCCGCTATCGTTTTCACACGGGAGGCGACCTCTACGCCTGCATCAGCCTCGGAGCCCCCTTTCAGGGGCGACACTACAAGCTGGCCGCATGCATCCTGTCCTCAGAGAAGACGGCATGACGCAGTCCATCTACACAGTTGGCCACTCGAACCACTCGCTAGAGACGTTCCTGGATCTCCTGCATGCGAGGGACATCGTGTGTGTTGTGGATGTGCGTTCCAGCCCGCACAGCCGGTATGCGACTCAGTTCAACCGGGAGGCCCTGGAGCGGCCCCTAAGCCGAGAGCGGATCGAGTATCGATGGCTGGGTGATCTGCTTGGCGGTCGCCTTGTGCTGCCGCTCGCGGGAGAGTCCGGCCATGAATTCTACCAGCGCCTCACATCTGATCCGCGATTTGCACGCGGACTCACAGAGCTCGAGGCATTGGCC
>JAXGYO010000005.1:0-87867 GCA_040772225.1 Anaerolineae bacterium | reverse complement strand
AGTCGGAGACTGACCCTCTAAGCGGAGACCGGCTCTCCGTGGCGTACGATGGGCACTATTCTATCGATCCTGTCCATCCCTGTTTGTTCCTTCCGCTCTGTCCCGTCGCCTATCACTCGCGGATTTCTGTATTGTGCTCGATGATTTCCTCAGCGACCTCCCACACCCGCGGGAGGTAGGCGCGCGCGGCGGCGGCGCGGGCCAACAGGGATGGGGTATCGGGGACGCCCAGGTCGGCGGCGAGGGCCTGGAAGGCGGGTGCGTGCGCCTCGCGCTCGGCATCGCTGGCATCGGCGGCAAGGATGTACTGGCAGCGCGCGGCGGTGGCGATGATCCAAAAGACGGCCTCGCGGTGCTCTCCAGAGTCGATCAACGCATGGCTGCCCTCTACGAGGATCGGCCGGGCCAGGGACGTGATATCCGAGCTCCACGGAAAGCGCGTCGTGCCGATGGCTGCGGCTGCGTCGAACATGGCGATTACCGCGTTCAGGTGATGCTCGGTCTGGGCGCGGGTCCAGTCCGCGCATCCCAGGAATCCCAGCAAGTCGGCATACAGCGTCTCATGCCCGTACGCTTCCAGCACGGCGCGCACCGCCTGGTAGCGACGGCGGATGGTGGGGTTACGCAGGGCGGCCACCAGCAGCACGTGGGTCATCACGCCTGTGGAAAAGGCCCAGGCGTTGAGTTGCGCGTGAAACGGGGCGCCGGGACCGATCCCCGCCAGGCCGGCGTCGGACTTGTCGTAAGCCTCCCGGCAGCGGCAGCGGACCCAGCGGCGCACGGCAAAGCTGGCGCTCACCGCACGCTGCAGCGGTCGGAGCCGCCCGGTGGGATCGCTCAGGATCGTGTCCAACCGGAATGCGCCGGCCAGATGGTAAGAGGAGAGGACGGCCTCGGGCGAGGCCAGCACCGCCTCCGGCAGGAGCGTCGCCTCCAGGAGCACGCCGCCGTACCGGAACTTGCCGCGGGGCAGCGCGTTGACGTCTCCTGCGTTCGCTGCGCCGGCATGCTCCCCCTCGCCCCCCGTGACAACCATCACGTCCACGTCGGACGACCGGGGCCAGGGCACCTCGTCAGGCAAGCCGACGATCGAGCCCGCCAGATAGGCGCCCCGAAAGCCCGCCTGCCGGCTGGCATAGGCGTTCACCCAGGCTGCGGCCGCCTGACGGGCCGTGCTAACATTCACGCTTGATGGCCTCCCATGATTGACCCCTGAGCGAATGCGCCCTGTCGCGGGGCACAACCGGCCTGCGAGCCGCAGGCGCCTCAGCCCCCCTTTGACACATTCCCCGCCTGCCCTAGAATAGCGGCGGTTCACCCGCTGTTAACAATCGCGTATTCCACCCGGGGGAGTGTTGATGCTGACTGTTCTGATGGTGCTGGGCGGGCTCGCCCTGTTTTTGTATGGCGTTCACATGCTCAGCCAGGGGATGGAGCAGCTGGCCGGCGGCCGCCTGCAGTACTGGCTCGACCGCGCCACCGATCGCCGGATCAAGGCCGCCGCGTTCGGTGCGCTGGCCACCGCCGTGCTCCAGAGCAGCAGCCTGCTTATGGTCACCATGATCGGCCTGGTCAACGGCAATCTGATGACGCTGACGCAGACCATCGGTATGATGCTGGGCCAGGAGATCGGCACCACCCTCACCGGCCAGATCATCGCCTTTCGCGTGGGCGACATTCGCTATCTGGCGATCGCGGCCGGGTTCGCCCTGGCCCGGTTCGGCAAGAAACGCAACCTTCAGCGCTATGGCCAGGTCGTGCTGGGCTTTGGCATCCTCTTTACGGGGATGGAGACCATGTCCGCCGCTCTCCAGCCGCTGGCGGATATGCCCGTGGTAACGGACTGGCTGGCGGCAATGGGGCGGACGCCTGTACTGGCCATACTTGCCGGCGCTGTGCTGACGGCCATCGTCCAGTCCAGCTCGGCCACCACGGCGCTGACGATCGCGCTGGGCGCCAGCGGGCTGATCACATTGCCCTGTGCCATCGGCATCATCCTCGGGGCCAACGTGGGCACCTGCGTTACCGGCTTTATCGCATCGCTAGGGGCCTCGGTCACAGCGCGGCGCGTCTCGATCGCGCAGATACTGATCAACGTCTTTGGCGTGCTGCTCTTTGCGCCCTTTGTCACGCCCTATGCCGGTCTCCTGCAGCACACCTCCAGCGACCTGCCGCGCCAGATCGCCAATGCCCACAGTATCTTTAACATCGCCGTGAGCGCGATCCTGTTCCCCTTTGTGCCCCAGATCGAAAAGCTGGCGGCCTTGATCGTGCCCGACCTGCCCTCGGAAGAGGGCAGGGCCGTCACCCGCTTTCTCAGCGACCAACTCAAGGGCGTGCCCGCCATCGCCATCGGCGCGGGGCAGCGCGAGCTGGCCCATATGGGCGAGATGGCGCTGGACATGCTCGCCCAGAGCCGCGTGGCCCTGCTGGATCTGGACATGGACAGGGCGCTGGAGGTCGTGCGGCTGGAGCGCGAGGTGCTGGACCCGCTCTGCGACTCTATCGAGGGCTTTATCAACAGCGTCATCGCCGAGGACCTGGCCGATGAAGAGCGCCAGCAATGCTTTCGCATCAAGAATGTGAATGTGGATCTGGAGCGCGTGGGCGACCACGCGGAGAACCTCGCGGAGGCGGCGCAGGATCGCATCAATCACGGGGTGCCGTTCAGCGAACTCGCCCTGCAGGACCTGAGGGACGCCTTTGACCATGTAGAGGCCACCCTGAGCAGCGCGCTGCAGGCCCTCAACGGGAACGACCGCGCGCTGGCGGAGCAGGTACGCCTGATGGAAGATGAGATGGATCGCATCAATCTCAGCTCGCGCGAGCGGCACATGAAACGCATCCAGGACGGCGACTGCAGCCCGGAGGCCAGCCTGATCTTTGTCGAGGCCCTGCGCAACCTGGAGCGCATCAGCGACCACGCGGACAACCTCGCCGACAGCGTGCTGGACAGATAGCGTCCGCCCCTCTCTGCCCCGAAACCACGCCCGGCGACAGTCACCGTGGGAAAATGCGCCCTTTGGCGCTGGCCAATCCCCCATGCCTTCTGGTATACTCCAGTCACAGCCGTGAGACCACCTCAGCCAACCGGCTGCCACAGATCATCTGGTCGACGGCTGCAGAACACCGCCTGGCGCCGCTATGCGGCCGCTAGAGCCGTCAAGGAGGACGTGTAGATGGACATCTTTACCGTTCAGCATCTGCAGACACTGATCGAGGCTCAAGGAGGGTGGTGCGTCTCGCTCTACATGCCCACCCACCCGCTCCATGATACCGAGCAGGACCCGATTCGCTTCAGGAATATGCTGCGGGACGCAGAAGAGCGACTGCGGGCGCAGGGCGTTCGGACGCCCGATGCACAGGCCATCCTCGCCCCGGCCGAGGCGTTGCTGCAGGATCCGCTTTTCTGGTCCAGTGGCGGCATTGGCCTGGCCGTCTTTGCGGGCGAAGGGTTCTTCCGCTCCTTCCGCCTGACGCTCGAGCTGCCCGAGTTGCTGGTCGTGGCGCAGCGTTTCCACGTCAAGCCGCTGATGCCTTTTCTGGCCAGCGATGGGCACTATTACATTCTGGCGCTCAGCCAGAAGCAGGTGCGCCTGCTCGACGCCACCCGTCACACAGTGCAGGAGATGGCCCCGGAAAGCACCCCGCCGGCGCTGGCAGAGGCGCTGCAGTATGAGCAGTACGAGCGCCAGCTCCAATTCCACACTGGCACATCCTCGGCATATGGGAAGCGGCCGGCCTCCTACCATGGCACCGACCCCAGTGACGAGGCCAAGGATCGCATCTTGCGCTGGTTCCACAAGATCGACGATGAGCTCGGTCACTTGATCAAAGGAGGTCAATCGCCGCTGGTTCTGGCAGGGGTGGAGTTCCTGTTCCCGCTCTACCGCGAGGCGAACACGTACCCGCATCTCGTGGAGGAGGGCGTGCCAGGGAATCCGGAGGTGCTGCGGCCCGAGGAGCTCCACGCAGAGTCCTGGCCGCTGGTGGAGCCGCTCTTTTCCGCTGGCCGCACGGCTGCCGCAGCGCGCTTTGCGCAACTCGCAGGCACGGGCCGCACCGCTACCGACGTGACCGAGGTCGTAGCCGCCGCACAGCACGGGCGCGTGGATACGCTCTTTGTGGCGGTGGGCGCGCAGGTATGGGGCCGCGTCGACAGCGAAACCGGCGAGATTACGGTTCACGAGGATCCCGAGCCGGCCGACGGCGACCTGCTCGACCTGGCAGCGCTGCTGACGCTGCGAAATAGCGGCTCGGTCTATGGACTAAAGCCCGAGGAAATGCCCGGCGGCGGGGTCGCCGCGGCGGTACTGCGCTACTAGACGTACCCGCAGCGAGTAGCTGGCACCCGGAACGGGGACATATTCCCCGGACCGGGTGCCATTGACTTGCTGGCGCACGCGGGTTAGGCTATGAGGAGTCAGGGTGCTTGTGGCCTACGCCACGCGGTACGGCAGCACGCTGGAGGTCGCCGAGGAGATCGCCCGGGTGCTACGCCAGAGTGGCTTGCTCGTAGACGACCTCTCAGTCCGAGAGGTGAAATCGCTGGACGGATACCGCGCCGTGGTCGTGGGCGTCCCGCTCTATATCGGCAAGTTCCTGAGGGACGCGCGACGCTGTCGATTGCGGTTGGCCGAGAAAGCGCCGACGGCGGGCGTCAGCAGATAGGCTGACGGGATCGAGCTGAGCAGATAGCCTGCCAGGACGCAAACGATCGCGGCGAGCATCGCCACCTCCGTCTCACAAAGCCATCCTGACCCCGACAACACGCCAGGCCCTTGTACGATGCTTCCGCGTATAGAAACGGGCGGATCCCCCCCTGTCAGGATCCGCCCGGTGACGGCTACGAGCTCTGACGCTGCTACTCTCCGCTCGCCCCATCGCCGACGAGCCCTGCAAGGACGCCGGTCAACTCATCCAGCGAGATCGTCATGGGGTACCCCTGCAAGCCGCCGCTGTGCAGCACGCCGAGCACCGGACTGCCCGCGCCCAGCTCGATGGCGTCGGAGAGGTCAGCGACCACCTCCGCCATGGCCTCGCGGCCATCCAGGCAGGTGGCGAAGGCCTCTGTGTCCAAACCGACCTCACCTGCAATGGCGACAAGCGCGGGCACGGGGTCGTCCACCGCCCACTGGTCGACGCCAGCAAAGATCGCCTGGTGCATGGCCCAGAACTGCTCCTGCGCACCGCCGCACTCGGCCGCCGCGGCCGCAATTGCCGCCTGGGGATTGCTGCGCGAGGGCAGGTTCTTGAACAGCCAGAGGACCCTGCCAGGCTCGACAAAGGCCTCATCGATTCCCGGCTGTACCTGGAGCGCATTTCGCCGGCAGCTATCATCCTGCATATCACAGAACGCGATCACTTTGACGGCAGCCTCCGGGTTCCCCTTGAACGGGTCGCCCCCCATGGTATAGCCGGGACGGTCCTGGTCCGGCGCTAACCCCTCAGAGCGCAGCCAGAACGGCAGCTGGCTCTCCGGATCGGGCGTTGGCTCCTCGGCGGGCGTCTCACCGGCGATCATGGCATCGATATACTCCTTGAACACGCTGAGGTCCTGCGCGCCGCGCACGGTGGAGGCTGCGTCACTGCCGGTGCGGGTGAGCCGGAACATCGGCGTGCCAGAGTAGCCGTAGGAGGCCGCCTCGGACAGAGTGGCGTCGACCAGTTTCGCGGTCCGGCCGGACGCGAGGCAGGCCTCATAGTCCTTCATGTCCGCCCCGAGCTCCCTGGCCAGGTCAGCCAAATAGTCGGCAGGATCGGGCAAAGAACCCCACGTCCCGGCCTCGGAAAACAGGCGGTCATGCATGGCCCAAAACATCGCAGCGCCCTGCTCGGCTACACACAGCGCAGCCTCGTGTGCCTGGTGCGATGTGGGGTGCAGGCCAGCGATGGGATGGTCCCTGAAAACGTGCTTTACCTGACCCGTGCGAAAGTACTGCTCGATCAACGCCGGCTCAACCTCCACTACATGACGCCCGCAAAACGGGCACAGATAGTCCGTGAACTCCTGCAGCGTCACCGGCGCGTCGCCACTGCCCATGTAGGGGTAACCCTCATCGGTGAGACCGACCTCGATACCATCATAGATATTCTGATCGGCCGCAGGGCCTGAGGACGACGACTGGCAGCCGGCGAGCAAAAGCAGAAGCAATAGGGAGAGCACGATGATGCGGACATGCCTGGTATTCAAGATGCGTTGACCCCCTGTCTATGACTGGCGCTGTGCGGGGAGACCGATGCCGCGCCTCCGCGGCAATAACCCGCATAGTGTACCCCGGAATCCCCCTGCGTCGAAAACAGCGCCGTGGACGATCTTCAAGGCGACTGAGGCATGGATGGCAGCCGGAGCCAACATTCTGACTGTGTTCGACGTCGCGTTTGTGAAGGCCCCCGTTTGGCTGCTGGGCCTCGGCTCAGTCGCTCCACGCAGGGGCAGGCTGGCTCTTGGCACACCCCGCTGCTCGTTCCCCGCCGGGGTCGACCGCCGTGCCACCCCCCGGGACGGTCTCTGACCGTCCCCGCACTCTCGCCACCGCCACTTCGGACGGTCGGAGACCGTCCGTCCACGACTCTTCGGAGGGACGGTCTCTGACCGTCCCCCACACTCGCGCCACTGCCACTCGGACGGTCGGAGACCGTCCGTCCACAGCTCTTCCGGAGGGACGGTCTCTGACCGTGACGGTCGGAGCCGTCCGGCCCCGCGGACGGACGGTCTCTGACCGTCCCCACCGCCGCCGGAGACCGCGCTTCGGACGGTCGGAGACCGTCCGTGGCCACGGACTCCACGATTCCGGAGGGACGGTCTCTGACCGTCCCCACACTCCGCGAGCGCTGTCACCCTGGTTCGGACGGTCGGAGACTGTCCGTCCACGCTCGGGCGGAGGGACGGTCTCTGACCGTCCCCGCACTCTCGCACCACCACGGACGGTCGGAGACCGTCCGTCCACACACGGAGGGACGGTCTCTGACCGTCCCACACATGCTCGCGGAGGGACGGGCTCGGAGGACGGTCCGTCCACACACTCCGGTCCGCGAGCGGACGGTCTCTGGAGGGACGGTCTCTGACCGTCCCCACACTCTCGCCACCGGGGGCCCACGGTCGGAGACCGGTCCAGAGACCGTCTCTGACCGTCCACACTTTCACCACCGCCACTTTGGACGGTCGGAGACCGTCCGTCCACAGGGCCTTCCGCGAGGGACGGTCTCTGACCGTCCCCACATTCTCGCGAGCAGGCGCCACTTCGGACGGGAGACTGTCCGGACAGCGCCCCCCGGAGGGACGGTCTCTGACCGTCCCCACACCTCGCGGATGGCTCGCTGGACAGTCGGAGACCGTCCGTCCACAGAGGCGATCATCTGAGGGACGGTCTCTGACCGTCCCCACTCTCGCCACCGCCGCCACCGTCGGGACGGTCGGAGACCGCCGTCCGCACGGGTCTCCGGAGGGACGGTCTCTGACCGTCCCCACATCTCGCCACCCACTCGGACGGTCGGAGACCGTCCGTCCACACTCTTCCGGAGGGACGGTCTCTGACCGTCCCCACCGTCCGCCACCGCCACCTGACGGTCGGAGACCGTCCGTCCACAGCCTTCCGCTGGACGGTCTCTGACCGTCCCCACCGCCACGTGGGGACGGTCGGAGACGTCCGTCCACGCCTTCCGGAGGGACGGTCTCTGACCGTCCCAATCACTCCTGAGCCACGTACGGGAGATGGTACGGTGCGCTGATGTCCTCCACCCGCCAGGCGCTGCTGTAGCGCCACTGCTGCGGAGTCTGCACCAGGCCCGCCTTGACCGGGTTGTTGTGGAGATAGCGTATGGCATCACCCAGATGCCTCGCATCGCGCACGTACCTGTCAAAGTACTCCCTGCGCCACAGTGATCCCTCCTGCTCCAATAGAGCGTTAATCTGCAGCGCTGTGTATCCCTTCCAGTCCCGCATCACCCGTTCGAGGGCCCAGCCGTGAAGCGTCTGGATCACCACGTGCACATGGTTCGGCATCACGACCCACGCCAGCAGCACATACCGCCACCCGTCGCCGAACATGAGAGCATCCTCGACAATAGCGGCAGCACGCGGATCGGCCAAAAGGCAGTTGCCCCATCCCTGATCCAGAGCGCGTTGAATGCGGGCGCGCTCGGAGCCTTCATTGCCGGCGTGAGGGAGGGCGCCCCTCAGGCAGCGAGGGGCAGGCTGTCCTTCAGGTGGAAGGTGATCGCCTGCACGAGCCCCGCTTCGTCGCGATGTGGAAGATGATGCGGTCTGTACCATCCACGGTCTGCCATGGATCCTGGCTCCTCCTGTTCTCCCAGCACCGTGACCGGCAGGAAACCGGCTACTTGCAGGGACGGTCTCTGACCGTCCCCACACTTTCACCACCGCCACTTTGGACGGTCGGAGACCGTCCGTCCACGGCTCTTCCGGAGGGACGGTCTCTGACCGTCCCCGCACTCGCCACCGCCCACTCGGACGGTCGGAGACCGTCCGTCCACGGCTCTTCCGGAGGGACCCCACGCCTCGGCCGCCACGCGGACGGTCGGAGACCGCCGTCCACGACTCTCCCGTCCCCCAAATCGCGGCAGGGTCACCCTCGGACAGTCGGAGACCGTCCGCCCACGCTCTTCCGGAGCGGTCGGAGACCGTCCGTCCAGCAGGGACCGCCGCGCCTCGGACGGTCGGAGACTCACCCCGTCCAGACGACTTTCCGGAGGGACGGTCTCTGACCGTCCCCAAAATCGCGGCCACTTTGGAGGTCGCGACCCGCGGACGGACGACAGTCGGAGACCGTCCGTCCGCGGCTCTTCCGGTCGGAGACCGTCCGTCCACGGCTCTTCCGGAGGGACGGTCTCTGACCGTCCCCACACTCTCGCCACCGCCACTTCGGACGGTCGGAGACCGTCCGTCCACGGCTCTTCCGGAGGGACGGTCTCTGACCGTCCCCACACTCTCGCCACTCCACTTCGGACGGTCGGAGACCGTCCGCCCACGGGCTCTTTCGGAGGGGAGACCGTCCGTCCAGCCGACGCACGGTCTCGACCGTCCCCACACTCTCGACTTCGGACGGTCGGAGACCGTCCGTCCACGACTCCCGGAGGGGTCTCTGACCGTCCCCACACCGTCGGGTCCCCGGACGGTCGGAGACCGTCCGTCCACAGCTCTTCCGGAGGGACGGTCTCTGACCGTCCCCACACTCTCGCCACCGCCACCTCGGACGGTCGGAGACCGTCCGTCCACAGCTCTTCCGGAGGGACGGTCGGAGACCGTCCGTCCAGGGGTATCCGTGAGCACCTAGTCGAACTTTGCGGGCATGTGCCCATCCTTGACCAGCTGCGTCAGGTCCCACCCGGGCGCGCCGGACTTGACGCGGTAGCTCCAGAAGAACCACCCGTCCACCTGCTCCCAGGTGTAGAGCTGTGCCGCGGCCATGGCCCGGATGGCCGCGCGCTCCTGCAGGGGCGTCCCCATGCTGCCGGGACGGTGCATGACGCTCCACTCACCCACGACCACCGGAAAGAACTCCCGCATCTCAGCGATATCCGCCGCCGACTGCACCAGGGCGCGCTCCATGAACCCCGCCAGGTCAAAGGCCGGCCTTTCGCCGGGCGTCCCGCCGCCCATCATCCCGATGTAGATGTGCGTATCCAGCACCACGTTCTTGTACTCGGGCCCGCGCATGAAATCCTTCCAGGCCTTGAGCCGGAAGCCGTCGTGGAACACCAGCGCGATATCGTCGTCCAGATGGTGCCGCAGCCGGTCGTAGGCGCGCGTGTAAAAGTCGAACAGGATTCCCAGCGGCACTCCTTCAGAGCCCGCGGCGCGCTCGGGATCGCGCGGCTTGTAGCGACCGCCAGCGATGATGCGATCGAACATCTCGGGCGAGATCGGCTCATTGAGAAACTGGATGCCATACAGCGCCGGGTGATCCTTGTAGCGGATCGCCATGCGTTCCAGCACATCGATGGTGCGCGCGATATTCGCGGGGTCCTTATGCCACTTGCAGACGCCGGTGATCCCGCCGTTATCAAAGCCGTTCTGGCTGTCCGGCGCGGTGTGCAGGTCGATGAGCACCTTCAATCCTGCCGCCTGCGCCCACTCAAACGCATTGTCCAGCGTGCCGATGCAGCCGTAATAGGGCGGCGCGTCGTCAAAGATAAAGTGGGGCACCGGCACGCGAACGGTGTTCAGCCCCAGCGAGGCGATGTACTGGAAATCCTCCGCTGTGATGTAGGTGGCACGATGGTGATCCAGCCGCTCAACTAACTGCTCCCGCGGGAGCATGCGCGCCAGGTCGTCCTCATCTTCGGCCTCCGTCCCAGCGAACAGGTCGGGGTACATCCACTTTTCCAGGACCATCCAATTGCCCAGGTTGACGCCGCGTATCTTGTCCATGGTCGGCTCCTTTCGGTTCGGCGAGGTTATACGGGTGAGGTTTAGCGCAGAAGGACGAAGGGCGCAAGGGGGGGACAATAGGCCATAGACCATGGGCCATGGACGCTGAGCCAGGCACAGCTGATGTTGACCAGGGCATTGCAGCTCTTGAGCGGACAGTAGCACCCCGAGGGTGCCCGCCCGCCCTCGCTCAGGCAAAGGCCCCATCCGGGAGATTCGTGGCAGCGCGCGAGTGGCACCTCAGTCTGCATCGGACCCAACATCACTCGGGCCGGCCGGCTCGCACGCGACGTGCTCGCGAGTCGCCAGACCGCCGCCACGGCTGAGGGTGTTCATGCAGCATGCATGTGATGCGTGGCACAGTTTACATGCCCGCAATCGGGCGCCGCCTGACCAATCTGTCTCAGGTACAGCGCTGCAGCGGCAGGGCCGCTAGACCAGCCGCAGGGAGAGTCCCGTGTTCACGCCAAAGGGCGACACGGAGGCCGGATCGCTGCAGTGCGTGGCGTGCAGGTCCCGCAGAAATGGACCGGGCGCATGGCGCTCACCGATGCACTGCAACAGCGAACGCCGCAGCGCGGATACCACACGCGCGCGGTAGACCTGCACCTGGGCGATGCCCTCGTCCACGGCGCGAGCGCACAGGCCGCGCATATAGTAGCGGTTGAACTCGCCTTCGGCGAGCAACCCTGGCGCCTCCATCGCGGCGCACTCGGAGCTGGCGCCCACAGGCACCGCATCCCGAAAGCGATCGTGCAGTTGCTCCGCGAGCCAGCTGTCGTCCTGCTCGCGTATTGCCTCGCGCAGGAGCGCCGGAAACTGCCGCTGGCCGGCATCGGTCATACGCTTGCAGGCATAGACACGCCCCGCGTGGCTGTCCATGTCGAACTCGGCCAGCATAAAGGCCCGGGTCGTCTCATCCAGGTTCTCATATCGCAGTGCCACGCGTATGTCCTTTCCCGACCATGCCATCCCGGCACAAAAGTGTGCCGCAGCGTGTGCTATACCCCATATTATAGGCCCCCCTGCGGCTGGCCAGAACTGGCCCCGCGGTGTATCAGCATCGCGATGGATGGCATACGTACCCATTGACGGGCGGATACTTTACCATTTATAATAGGTGAGGCGGGTTGTATGGGAGGTCTTTTCCACATCGCAGCCCGCGGGGATCCGCTCCGCCCTCGCGATGCCCGGGCCCGCTATGCATTTCACGATACGTCGTATCCTGTAGGCGAGGCGGTTGCCAAAGTTCATCGTCCAACACAAGATGCTCAAGGGCGCCGAGGAGACGCAGACCTGGCGGGCGCAGGCAGCGCCGCAGATCGCCGAGGCCAACAAGGCGGGCCAGCTCCCGGCCAAGCTCCTGTATACCTGGATTCCCGACCTGACCGCCACGCCCAAAGCGGTCTGTCTCTGGGAGGCCAAGGGTGAGGAGCAGGTAATGGCGGCGTTGCAGGGCGGCGGCATCCTCGAGTGGATGTCCGCCGAGATTCTGCCCGTCGAGGAGACGCATTGGCTGGCATAGAGCTATACATGTTCACCATATCGTGAGCGGGGGTGTTCTCCTAACGGAGAATACCCCCGCTTCTTTGTATCTCCCCCGGGTTGTCGATGCCTCAGACCAGCAGCTTTTGAGCAAGCGCCATGATTCGTGTACAACCTCAAGGGATGTCGCCAGGCCCGGTTCTGCGCCGGCCCCACGCTGCAAGAATTGATCCATGACCGATCCAGCAGGTGCCCAAGCCACTCGGATGGTAGCCACCACGCCACCGGAGAATGGGGACGGGGTCAACTGGCATGCCATGAGCCAGGAGGCGGTGTATGAGAGCCTCGGCGCGACGCCGGAGCACGGCCTTGAGCCGGACGAGGTAGAGAGCCGCCGGCTCCAGTACGGCTACAACGAGCTCACCGCGGCGCCTCGCCCGACCTTTGCTCAGCGGCTGATCGCCCAGTTCAACGACTTTATCGTGATCATCCTGATTGTCGCGGCCGTGCTCTCGGCGCTCCTGGGCGATTATGTCAAAGCGATTGCCATCATCGCGATCGTGATCCTCAACGCGGTCCTGGCCTGGTGCAGGAGGGACGGGCCGAAGCGGCGCTGGAGGCGCTGCAAAAGCTGGCTGCGCCCGTGGCGCTGGCCATCCGCGGGGGGCACCGCGTGCCCGTGCCCGCACGCGAGCTGGTGCCCGGCGATCTGGTCGTGCTGGAGGCCGGCAACAACGTGCCCGCCGACCTGCGGCGGGTGGAGACCGTGGCGATCACGGCGGCAGTGCGGGGCGCATAGCTCATCGGGCTGCGCGGCCACAACGAGGTTCCCCTGATGGCCGACACGATGGCTTTTGTCACGCTCAGCTTCTCCGAGTTGTTGCGGGCCTTTTCCGCGCGATCCGAGCGCCTCACGGTCTTTCAGATCGGTCTGGGCACGAACCGGATGATGGTCATCGCAGTAGCAGCGTCGCTCGTGCTGCTGCTGCTGGTGGTCTATGTGCCCTTCCTGCAGCCGATCTTTGACACCGTGCCGCTGGGCTGGGCCCAGTGGCGCATCGTCGGACCGCTCTTGCTGGTACCCGCCGTCAGCGCCGAGATCACCAGGATCATCATGCAGCGCCTCACCAGGCACAGGACCCCGACCTGGGGACGGGCTGGCCGGCCACATGTGCAGTCGTAGGGGGAAAAACGGGAAAAGCCTGGCATAGGACCGGGGGGCGCCGCTCTTGTGCCCGGCTAAAAGAGACAAACTAGAGCGACCGCAGCCAGGAGGGCCACAAGCGCACTGACCAGGTCCGCGATGTCGCCGAACCCGCGGGCCAGGCCGTCCATCAACCCTCTGCCCATCTTACGCCTCATCTGTATGTGACAAATACCTCACCGGTTCCCGCTACGTGCCTGTGCGCACCGGAGCTGTACACAGCTGGCCGATAGTGTCGGATCGCAGTATTGGCCCCCCGCTGGACCCGACCTACACCGCCTCGATCGTCGAGGGCGGCTTGGTAGCCAGGTTGTAGGTGACGCTCACCACCTCGGGCACCGAGGCCAGAACCTCATCGGCGATCGCACGGAGCGTGGACCAGGGCAGCTCCGTGGGCGTGGCCTCACGGGCGTCGACGCTGTCCCAGCAGCGCACCTCGATCTGGTTCCCAAAGGCCCGCCGGCCGCCGCGCATCCCCGTCACGTGATCCTCGTGCAGAATCGCCAGATACTGAAACGCCCCGCAACCCGCCAGATGCCGCTCGACCACACCCGTGGCCCGGCGCACCATGGCGATGCGCTCCGGCGTGGCCTCTCCGATCACGCGTGCCGCCAGCGCCGGCCCCGGGAAGGGCATGCGGTTGAACACCTCGGCCGGCAGGCCCAGCGCTTCGCCCACCTTGCGCACACCGTCCTTGCGCAGCTGCAGCAGCGGCTCCAGGATGCCATAGCCAAAGGTGGCTTCGGGATCGATCCCCAGTTGAGCAAAGACGTTATGCTGGCGCTTGATGCCCGCCACCGTCTCGTCCACGTCTGTCAGGATGGTGCCCTGCAGCAAAAAGCGCGCGCCGCTCTCGCGCACGATCTTGCCAAAGACATCCCTGTAGAACGTCTGCGTGATGGCCTCGCGCTTGGCCTCGGGGTCGGTGACGCCCTTGAGCGCCGCGAAAAAGGCCTCCTGGGCAGGGATCACCTCCACAGGCACGCCGAGCGCGCGGAATAGTGCCGCGGTCCGCTCCAGCTCCCCCTCGCGCATGAGTCCGTTCTCGATGATCACCGTACGCAGCCGGTCTCCCAGTGCCCGGTGCCCCAGCAGCGTGACGACGGACGAGTCCACGCCGCCGGAGAGGGCGTTTATCGCGGTGCCGGTGTCGCCCACCGCAGCGCGGATCGCAGCCACCTGATCGGCGATAAACCGGGCGGTATCCAGTTCGCTGGCGGGAATCTCTACAGTCATGGCATCTCCTTCAATCTGGCTGATCTACTGGTAGGACAGTATACCTGCGACCTTTGCCGGATGCACAATGGCACCCGCTATCCGGCTGCGCCCACAGCCCCTGTCCTAGCGACGGCGACGCCCGCAGGCGCGCACCAGGGCTGCCAGGGCAGAGGCGCTCACCACCAACCCGGATACAAGGGCCAGCATCCCACTCCAGTGCAGAGGTATCTCGGCGCTGCCCTCGGGGACCTCGGGAGCGTTGGGCCCATAAAACGTGATTAGATAGTCGATCACCGGCGTGGACACCGTTGTTGTTCGCGCCAGCGCCATGAACTCGCCGATGAGATGCTGCACCTCATCGTGCGCCGCCGCAGCATGGCGCACCAGGGCGGTCTCCATCATGGGGTTGGAGAGCATCCGCGCCGCCAGCGGTATCAGGATCGGCTCGGGCACCCATTGGAGCATACGGAATTTGCCCGGGGTTACCGGCAGGCCCATCGACTCGAGCACGCGAAACGCCTCGCGGATGCCGCGGATGGCAAGGACGAGCAGATCCCGGGTGCGCGCCATCCGGTAGTTGTCCAACCCGGCAGCGTGCAGGCAGGGGGCAAGCGTCGGGAACAGCAGGGCGACATGGTACTTGAGCCAGACGTCCATGTCGGTGCGAATCTCGGACGTGAGGCCCGGGGCGCTCTCGACGACGCGGGCCACAGCCTCGGTGCGCGCATCCACGTGGCCATCCACCTCACCAAAGGACACCGGCGCGCGCTCTCGCTCGTTGCCCGTCAAGACAACCATCCTGTGGCCCTCACGGCAGGATCTGCAGCGCCTGGTTCTTGCGCATCACCACCAGCACCAGGTCGTAGGCGTCCTCCGGGTCAAGCGCCTCGACGACCCGGGGACAGACGACCTCCTCCAGTCCGGTCAGGCTGTCTACCAGCACGATGCCATGCTCGCGCAGTTGCGCGAGCCGCTCGCCGCAGGCAAGGTGATGCTGGACAATACTGAACTCTGGACCCTCAGCGATCGCGAGCAGTCGCGAGCAGTCGCGGCTTCGCAACCCCACCATAGGGTTCATCTTTCAGTTTCCGAGCCTGTTGCCCACGCTCACGGTGCTGGAGAACGTCGTGCTGCCAACATCCTTCGGCGACGACGCTGTGAATGGCCACGCCGAGCACAGGGCCGCCGATCTGCTGGCGCGCGTAGGCCTCTCAGACAAACTGACCTCGTACCCGAGACAGCTCTCGGCGGGGCACCAGCAGCGGCTGGTCATTGCACGGGCGCTGATCAGCGAGCCCCGGCTGATCCTGGCCGATGAGCCCACCAGCAACCTGGACGAGCAGACCGAGGGCGAGATCATGCGGATCTTTTCCGAGCTCCACGCCACCCTGGGGTGACCTTTGTGCTGGTGACGCACACGCGCCAACTGGTGCGCCCCGAGATGCGGGTGATCCAGACGGCCTCCGGCCACATCGTTTAGGCTGGACCCTTCCGCCCAACACCAGACCGCCGTAGCAGCCCATGCGGGTGCCGCCGGCGGTCTGGCTGGTTTCCATGATCGCTTAGGCAGAGCCCTCGCGCCGTCCGAGGTCATTCATAGCCCAAGCGCCAGTGAGCCACTACTACATGGTTCGTGATGACTCCAGATAGCAGGTCTTTCGGCAAGAGTTTCCAGTTCCACCGAACGTCGACCTTTACGCAAGCTTTCTGTTCATAGATGGTGACGTATACCGCTAGGTAGTATACTGGTAGCATTCGGGAGATGGACTCTGGACCTGATAGAGCGGCTCTCGATCTGGGACCCGGATGGCAGCCGTGAATACGGCTTGTCAGGCGGGCCGCCCGTCCACAGAGGCTGACGCAGCCGATGGCGCCCCACCTGTGGGTGGCGGCTTGAGCTCAACCCGACGTGGTAGAAGGAGAGAAACCGAGCATGCGTATTACGGGCCGTTGTACCTTGCGGCTGCTGGCAGGGCTGGTCCTGCTTTGCCTCCTGTCGGGGACCCCAGGCGTGCGCGCACAAACGCCGGCTGCACCGACGGGTCCCCTCCTTTCCGCCAGCGAGTACGCGTATCCCCCCTTTGCCATCGTCGATGCCGCGGGTCAGGCTGGCGGCTTTTCGGTGGAACTGCTGCGCGCGGCCGTCAATGCCATGGGTCGTGAGGTGACGTTTCGCGTCGGCCGCTGGGATCAGGTCCGCCAGTGGCTGGAGACCGGGGAGGTGCAGGCGCTTCCGCTGGTGGGGCGTACCCCCGAGCGCGAAGCGCTGTATGACTTTACCTTTCCGTATATGACCATGCATGGCGCCATTGTCGTGCGCGCCGATCGCCCGGACGTACGCACGCTCGATGACCTGGCGGGCGGCACGGTCGCCGTCATGGCCGGCGACAACGCTGAGGAGTTCCTGCGGCGCGAGCCGCGCGCCTTTGAGATCCATACCACTGCGACCTTTGAGGAGGCGCTGCAGAGGCTCTCAGATGGCGAGTTCGACGCAGTCGTCATTCAGAGGCTGGTGGCCCTGCGACTGATCGACAGCGCCGGGCTCCCAAACCTGCGGGTGGTGGAGAACCCGGTGACCGGGTTTGAGCAGGACCTTTGCTTTGCCGTGCAAAAGGGCGACAGCGAGACGCTCGCGCTGCTCAACGAGGGCCTCGCTCTGGTGATGGCCGATGGCACTTTCCGGCGGCTGCATGCCCGGTGGCTGGGCAACCTGGGCCTGCCCGCTCCGGGGCGCCTTGTCGCAGGCGGCGATGACAACTACCCGCCGTATGAATACCTGGACGAGAATGGGCAACCGGCGGGCTTTAATGTGGAGCTCACTCGGGCCATCGCGCAGGAACTCGGATTGGATGTCGTATTCCGTCTGGGCCCCTGGAGTGAGATCCGGGATGGGCTGATCAATGGCGATATCGATCTGGCGATGGGGATGTTCTACTCTCCGGAACGCGACGCGGTCTTTGAGTTCTCTTCGCCCTATGCCGTGATTGAGCATGTGGCCGTCTCGCGCGCGGATAGTCCGCGAAAGCTCAGTGCGTTTGGGGATCTTGTCGGGTTGCGTGTTGTGACGATGCAGGGCGACATCATGCACGACCTCGCCATACAGAACGGTCTCTCTGACGAACTCACCTTGGTGTCCTCTCAAGAGGATGCGCTGCGGATGGTCGTCGATGGAGCCGCCGACGTGGCTCTGGTGGCGCGGGTGCCGGCCAAGTACTGGATTGAACAGAATGGCTGGGAGGGCCTGCAGGTGGCCCGCGTGCCTCTGGCGTCGTTCGAGTACGGCTACGCGGCTGCGGAAGGCCGGTCCGATGTGCTTGCCCAGTTTGAGGAGGGGCTCCAGATCGTCGAGGACACCGGGGAATACCGGCGCATTCGCGCCCGCTGGCTGGAGGCCTATGAGGGTGCGCGCATCGAGCGAAGCACGGTGCTGCGCTATGCAGGCATGGTGCTGGCGCCTCTGGGGTTGATCTTATTGGGCACGTTCGTCTGGTCGCGCTCGCTTTCGCGTCAGGTCGCCCGGCGCACCGAAGAGCTGCGACGCAGCGAGGAGCAGTTTGGCGCCATGATCGAAGGCGCCCCCGACCCCGTGTTCGTGCAGGTTGATCTGCGTGTGGTCTATGCTAACGCGGCCACAGCCAGGCTCATGAGTGTCTCTACGGCTGCGGAATTGGTGGGGCGCCCCGTACTGGACTTTGTGCCCGTAGCGAGTCGCGAGGCGATCATCGACGGCTTGCGCCGGCTGGACGAGTCGCGCACGCCGGTGCCGCGCATGGAGACGACCCTGGTAACGCCAGACGGCCACGAGATTGATGTAGAGCTCTCGGCCGTGCCGTTTCTCTTTGCCGGAGAGCCCGGTGCGCTGGTCTTTGCGCAGGACATCAGCGAGCGCAAGCAGATCGAGGAAGCCCGACGAGAGACTGACCGCAGGCTGGCTGTGTTGATGGCCAACCTGCCCGGGATGGCGTACCGCTGCCGGAATGCGCCCGGATGGCAGATGGACTTTGTCAGCGAGGGGTGTCTGGCGCTCACCGGCTATTCCTCCGAGGAGCTGGTTTCCGGCAAGATCACCAACTACGAACGTATCATCCATCCCGAGGACCGTGCCATGGCCTGGGACGCCGTCCAGGAGGCGGTCACCCGCGGTGCGCCGTTCAGGATCAATTACCGTATCGTGACGCGCCAGGGGCGCGAGAGGCATGTCTTCGAACAAGGACGGTTGGTCAGCGAGAGCGTGGATGCCCAAAAGTGGTTGGAGGGCTATATTACGGACATTACGGAAAAGGAGCTTGCCGATCGGGAGGTGGCGCGCCAGTTGGATGAACTGAGGCGTTGGCAAATGGTGATGCTGGCTCGAGAGGAGCGTGTGCGCGCGCTCAAGCGGCAGATCAACGATCTGAGCACCCGGCTGGGCGAGGCGCCCCCCTTTACTTCGCAGGCAGGCTAACTCGGCCCCGAGGTTGGTAGGAGGTATTGAATGACAGAGACCCCGAACCCACCGTCAAATGACGAGCTGCTCCTTCTCAGTGCCCTGGCCGTAAACGCAGGGGACGGGATAATGGCGCTCAACCAGGCCGGTGTGGTCGAATGGGCCAATCCGACGGCCCACGAGATCTTTGGTGCGCCGCCCGGGACACTTGTCGGGCGGCAGATGGACTTGCCTGCCTGGAGCAGACAGACCACGGTGGCGGTGAAGATCGTGGACGCCACGCGCCTGGTGGAGATGGTGGCGCGTCCCATGCCGTGGCGCGGTCGCGAGCTGCTGGTTGCCACCGTCCGCGACGTGAGCAATCGCAGCGCGGCGGAGCGAGAGATGCTGGCTGCTCTGGAGGAGCGCGATCACCTGCTGGCCATAGCCGATGAGATGCGCCTGGCCCAACTTTCGATCATGGAGGACCAGCAACTGGCCCAGGAGGCGCTGCGTGACTCGGAGCGCCTCCTGTGGGGCACGCTGGACGGGCTGTCAGCCCATATCGCCATCCTCGATGAGCAGGGCACGATCATCCTGGTCAACCGCGCCTGGCGAGAGTTTGGCGAGCAGAACGGCGCTCGTATGGAGGATATTTCCGAAGGGGCAAACTACCTGCTTGAGTGTGGCCGTGCCGGGGCCTCCGGCTGTGATCAGGGACGCGCCTTTGCCGAGGCCGCTCGGGCGGTGCTCAGCGGCGCGCTCGACGACTATGAGCTCGAGTATTCCTGTGACTCGCCAGACGTGAGACGCCGTTTTACCGCCCGCATCACGCGCTTTCCCGGCTCGGGTCCGCGGCGCATCGTGGTGGCCCACATGGATATCACCGAGCGCATGCTGGCCCAGGAGGCTCTGCGAGAGAGCGAGCAGCATTTCCGGAACTTGGCCGACTCGGCCTCGGCCCTGATCTGGACGTCGGGAATAGATGAGGCCTGTGACTATTTCAACCAGCCCTGGCTACGGTATACCGGGCGCACGCTGCTGCAGGAGCTAGGCTACGGCTGGGCGGAGGGCGTGCACGAGGATGACCTGGCGCGCTGCGTCGAGACCTATCGCTCGGCCTTTGCGCGCCGGGTGCCCTTTAGCATGAGTTACCGCCTGCGGCGGCATGACGGGGACTACCGCTGGTTTCAGGACGACGGGCATCCGCGCTATGACAGCCAGGGGGCGTTCCTGGGCTATGTCGGCCACCTCCTGGATGTGACTGACCACAAGCTGGCCCAGGAGCGCATCGCGCACCTCAACTCGGTGCTCTTGGCTATTCGCGACGTGAACCAGCTCATCGTACGTACGGACACCGTCGAGGACCTGATCGAGGGCGCAACCCGCCTGCTGGCGGCTGACCGAGACTATACATGGGTGGCGATTGTGCTCGTAGACCAGGACCAACGCCCTACACGCTGGGTGCAGTCCGGCGGCCAGGACATGTCCGCAGAGATGGTCGCTCTGCTCTCTGACGGTCAGTTGCCTCCTTGCTTGATGCGTGCGCGAGATGAGCCAGGCGGATTCCTTGTCAGGTCGGGTGACGCCGTGTGCGCGGCGTGCACTCTGCCCGAGGTCGGTGACGGGCTTGCCCGCCTCCACACGCCCATCCAGTATGAGGATGTTCTCTTTGGCTATCTGAGCATCGCCATGGAGAAAGGCAGCGAGCTAGATACGGAGGAGCGCGCACTGATCGTGGAGGTGTCCAGCGATCTGGCCTATGCCATGCACAACATTGAGGTGGCCCGCTTGCGTGCAGCGGCCGAGGCCGAGCGCGCCTCGCTGGAGCGCCTGGTGCAGCAGGCGCAGAGAATGGAGGCCGTGGGGCGACTGGCCGGCGGGGTAGCGCACGACTTTAACAACATGCTGGGCGTGATCCTCGGCACGGTGGAGCTGGTCTTGGACACGCTTGCGCCTGACCACGCGCTATACGCAGACCTGAGCGAAATCCAAAAGGCGGGGCGACGCTCGGCCCAGTTGACCAGGCAACTGCTGGCCTTTGCCCGGCAGCAGACGATCGCCCCCGAGGTCCTCGACCTGAACGAGGCGTTGGAAGGCATGCTCAAGATGCTTCGCCGGCTGATCGGCGAGGACATCGACCTGGTCTGGCATCCCCATGGCTCTCTGTGGCCCGTGTTGATCGACCCATCTCAGCTCGACCAGATTCTCGCGAACCTGTGTGTCAACGCCAGAGATGCCATCACGGGCGTGGGGACCGTGACCATCGAGACTCGGAACGGCAGGCTGGATGAGGCCTACTGTGCGGCCCATGTGGGAGCGATACCCGGCGACTACCTGGAGCTTTCGGTCAGCGATACCGGGTCCGGCATCGATCCGGCTGTGGTGCCGCACCTCTTTGAGCCTTTCTTTACCACCAAACCAGTGGGTGAGGGCACGGGACTAGGGCTGGCGACCGCGTACGGCATCGTGACTCAGAACGATGGGTACATCGATGTGCAGAGTACGCCCGGCCAGGGCAGCACTTTTACGATTTATCTGCCCAGGCACTATGAAGGACCGGCTGCCGCCAGCCTCGTGACGCCCCTCGAGACGCCCACCGGCCGAGGAGAGACCATTCTGCTTGTCGAGGATGAGTCGGCCATCCTGAACATGGGGCGCCGGATGCTGGAAATTCTGGGGTACCGTGTGTTGACTGCTGCGAACCCCGCACAGGCTCTTGAGCTGATGGCCAACGATGGACTGAATGTCAACCTGCTCATCACCGATGTTGTCATGCCCGGTATGAACGGGCGCGAGTTGGCGCAGGCGCTCCGCAAGAGCCAACCGAGTCTCAGGATCCTGTTCATGTCCGGCTATACCGCGGACGCGATTGCACATCGGGGCGTGCTGGACGAGGGCGTGCACTTTGTCGGCAAACCCTTTAGCCTGCACGCACTGGGGCTGGCCGTGCAGGCCGCGTTGCAGGATGGCCACGACAGCTAGATACGTAGCTGGAAGGTCAGCGTCCCCGCTGACCTCTTGCGCAGCACCCCGGACGGGTCGGCGGCGATGCGTACATGGAAGGTCAGCGTCCCCGCTGACCTCTTGCGCAGCACCCCGGACGGGTCGGCGGCGATGGTACATGGAAGGTCAGCGTTTGGAAGGTCAGCGTACATGGAAGGTCAGCGTCCCCGCTGACCTCTTGCGCAGCACCCCCGGACGGGTCGGCGGCGATGGGTATTTGGAAGGTCAGCGTCCCCGCTGACCAACAGGGAATGGGTCGGCGTGGACGCCGACCGCCCCAACAGAGGATGCCGACCGCCCCAACGGAGGATGCCGACCGCTCCGTGGTCTGTATGGAAGGTCAGCGTCCTCGCTGACCTCTTGCTCACCGCTTGGGCGGGTTGGCGGGGTGGTACATGGAAGGTCAGCGTCCTCGCTGACCTCTTGCGCAGCACCCCGGACGGGTCGGCGGCGATGGTACATGGAAGGTCAGCGTCCCCGCTGACCAACAGGGAATGGGTCGGCGTGGACGCCGACCGCCCCAACGGAAGACGCCGACCGCCCCAACGGAGGATGCCGACCGCTCCGTGGTCTGTATGGAAGGTCAGCGTCCCCGCTGACCTCTTGCGCAGCACCCCGGACGGGTCGGCGGCGATGGTACATGGAAGGTCAGCGTCCCCGCTGACCTCTTGCGCAGCACCCCGGACGGGTCGGCGGCGATGGGTACATGGAAGGTCAGCGTCCCCGCTGACCAACATGCGCAGCACCCGGGGTCGGCGGCGATGGTACATGGAAGGTCAGCGTCCCCGCTGACCACGGAAGACGCCGACCGCCCCAACGGAGGATGCTGACCGCTCCGTGGTCTGTATGGAAGGTCAGCGTCCCCGCTGACCTCATGCGCAGCACCCCGGACGGGTCGGCGGCGATGCGTACATCGCTTACGCCGACCGCCCCAACGGAAGACGCCGGCCGCCCCAACGGATGAGCGCCTATCGGGCCGCAGGGACCGCACGGTGCACTTGACCGGCAAGCAGGGAGTGCTGACGTTGGCTCAAGGCCTGGACGCACAAGGCATATGAAACGGGGTGTAAACGTCATCGACTCTGCGCGCGCTGCTGTAGGGCCAGTCCTCCGGGCGGTCGACGAGCCCGGCAGCGACGGGATTGTTGTGCACATAGTACACCGCCTTGCCCAGGTGCACCTCATCCCTCACATACCGGTCATGGTACTCGCGACCCCACAACGGGCCAGTACGTGCGAGGGCCGCGTTGATGCGCCTGGCGGAGAAGCTTT
Organism: Anaerolineae bacterium; assembly: GCA_040772225.1. Lineage (GTDB taxonomy): Bacteria > Chloroflexota > Anaerolineae > UBA1429 > UBA1429 > JAAYED01. Next base: position 64,884 of record JAXGYO010000005.1, on the reverse strand, counting down.
TCCAGCCGCCAATCACGCGTGACAGCGGCCACCCTTCGACCGTCGCGATCAGCACGTGCACATGGTTCGGCATCACGACCCACGCCAGGAGCACGTAGCGCGTCCCATCGCCGTACAACAGGCACTGCTCCACGATCTCGGCGGCCCGGGGATCTCCCAGCGTACACGCGCCCAGCCCCTGATCCAGCAACCGCTGCTCAAGCGCGGGATCGTCGTCCGGATTTCCCTGGAGATAGGCCTGCTGGCGTAGCCAGCTCTGCGGCAGGCTGTCATGCAGACGAAAGGTGATGGCCTGCACCAGTCCGGGTTCGTCGCGGTGCGGCAGGTGCCGCGGCCAGTACCAACCCTTGTGTTCAGACATACGGCGCTCCTCCTGAGCATGCGACACCGTTACTCGGGCAATCATAGCGCAGCACAAGTCCATTCGCCAGCGTGGGCAGGAAGGTCAGCGTCCGCGCCAAGTGGAAGGTCAGCGTCCCCGCTGACCTCTTGCGCAGCACCCCGGACGGGTCGGCGGCGATGCGTACATGGATGGTCAGCGTCCCCGCTGACCAACAGGGAATGGGTCGGCGTGGACGCCGACCGCCCCAACGGAGGATGCCGACCGCCCCAGCGGAGGACGCCGACCGCTCCATAGTCTGTACGGAAGGTCAGCGTCCCGCTGACCTCTTGCGCAGCACCCCGGACGGGTCGGCGGCGATGAGTACATGGAAGGTCAGCGTCCTCGCTGACCTCTTGCGCAGCACCCCGGACGGGTCGGCGGCGATGCGTACATGGAAGGTCAGCGTCCTCGCTGACCTCTTGCGCAGCACCCCGGACGGGTCGGCGGCGATGCCGTACATTGGTCAGCGTCCTCGCTGACCTTGGCGCACCCCCCACGGGTGGCGGGGTGGTACATGGAAGGTCAGCGTCCCCGCTGACCTCATGCGCAGCACCCCCGGACGGGTCGGCGGCGATGCGTACATGGATGGTCAGCGTCCTCGCTGACCTCATGCGCAGCACCCCCGGACGGGTCGGCGGGGTGGTACATGGAAGGTCAGCGTCCCCGCTGACCACTTGCGCAGCACCCCCGGACGGGTCGGCGGGGTGGTACATGGAAGGTCAGCGTCCCCGCTGACCTCTTGCGCAGCACCCCGGACGGGTCGGCGGCGATGGTACATGGAAGGTCAGCGTCCCCGCTGACCTCATGCGCAGCACCCCCGGACGGGTCGGCGGGGTGGTACATGGAAGGTCAGCGTCCCCGCTGACCACTTGCGCAGCACCCCGGACGGGTCGGCGGCGATGCGTACATGGAAACGGTCAGACGTCCTCGCTGACCGTCCCCGCTGACCTCTTGCAGCACCCCGGACGGGTCGGCGGCGATGAGTACATCGCTTACGCCGACCGCCCCAGCGGAGGACGCCGACCGCTCCGTAGTCTGTACGGAAGGTCAGCGTCCTCGCTGACCTCATGCGCAGCACCCCCGGACGGGTCGGCGGCGATGAGTACCCCAACGGAGGACGCCGACCGCCCCAGCGCTAAAAGGGCCGCTGGCACTTGCCAGTAGCCCTTTTCGAACGTTACCGTTCAGCTCAGCACAAGGTCAGGGTGTTGCGGCCAGCGCTGCGTCCGCCCGCGCGATGCCCGCGCCCGTGGCGTCGGCATCCCAGCAGTACTCTGCGGCGTAGCCATACGGCGTATTCACCGTACGACAGCCGGGTGCCAGATACAGCGCCGATCCTTCGAGGATTGCCTCTGCGTTGGGTGCCGTGAGCGCCGGGTTCTTCTGCGCCATCAGCGCCACGATGCCGGCCACGTGTGGGCTGGCCATCGAGGTGCCGCCGAGGTAGTAGTACGAGAGCCGGTTGCCGCTATTGATCTTGTAGGGGCCCACGGTCCACGAGCCGGGTGCAGCCACATCGAGATCCTGGCCATCCAATTCACGGCTGGAGAAGGCGGTGATGTACATGTCGTCAGGATCGGTTGGGTCTGCAACGTCTCCTGTCCACCAACCGCCAGAAGTCCACTCGCCGACCCAGCCCGAGGCCGCGACCGAGATCACGGGCTCGTAGGCGCCGGGGTAGCCCATGCCCGCCATTCCACTGTTGCCCGCCGAGGCGACGATGATCACGCCCTGCGCGATGGCATAGTCGATGGCGGCCTTTTCCACAGCGTCAAGCTCCGAGCCGCCGAGGCTCATGTTGATCACCACGGGATAGTCGGCCAGAGGGCCCGCCTTCAGCTCGCCGATGTACTCGATGCCGCGGGCGACCACCGAGGACCAGCCGCTGCCGTTCTGGTTCAGGACCTTGACCGGGATGACTTTGGCCATGGGGGCCACGCCGTTGACGGGCGTGCCGCTCATGCTGTAGCCCAGGATGGTGCTGGTGACGTGGGTGCCGTGCGAGTTCTGGTCGTGCTCCCACTTGTTCGGCTGCTCGGACACGTTGCCCACCTCTCCGCCGCCGCCGCCAAAGGACCTGGCGTACTCGACCGCGATGCGCTCCTCGGGGAAGAACTGCCGCCAGGTGTCCACCAGGCCCGTGTCCAGCACGGCCACATAGACGCCTGTGCCGTCGAAATCGACCGTCCTACCAGCGCCGGGATTGGTGACATTAATCACGTCCAGGTCCCAGGTGCTCAGACCATCGGAGAAATCCTCAGCAGAGACCGTGTCGATGGGGGCGCCGGTGCGCTCGGCATCGGGGTTGGCCGCAGAGACAAAGTCCAGCGCCTGGATCGCGGGCAACTGGCTGCTCTTGATCTTCATGGTCAGGGCGTCGATGGCATAGATCACATCCTGAACCTTGCCGAACTTGCCCAGCTCCGCCAGAGCCTCTTTGGTGACATCGCCCGTAAGGACGACGTTGATCCCGATACTGGGATCGGGCGCGGCAAAGGCGGGGACCGCCGCCAGCGCCAGCAGTGTGAACGCCAGTACGATGTTGATCAGAACCCGTCGCATAGTATCTCCCTCCACCGCTATGACCAAACACCGCCCGTCGCACAACCGCTACGGGCCACTGCGCCCCGGCAACGCCGGACCAATGCTGCAAACACAAAACCATAATCGCGCGACACGTCAATGTAGCGGCAGAATCATTCTTTTTTGGGCTAGTCCATGCCGCCATCCTTGGGGGCCGCGGCAAAGTCCTTGATAAAGGTGCCCTCCTGCAGCTCGCGCAGCGCCGTGTCCAGCTCTTCCGCCGTGTTCATCACAATCGGGCCCTGACGGACCACGGGCTCGCCCAGGGGCTCCCCGCCGATGACAAACAGACGCGCACCCTCCTCGCCGGCGACCACAGACAGGGTGTCACCGGCGCGCTCGAACAGCACGGCCTGGTGCGCTGAAACCTCACCATGGCCTGGCGCCGGCAGCAGGCTGCCGTTCATAACATAGGCAATCACGGTATGCCCATCGCTCACGGTCAGGTCAAGAGATGCACCGGGGATGAGTGTTACGTCCAGGCACAGCGGTGTCGTCATCAGATCAGGGACCGGTCCCTCAGCCTCGCCCACCTTGCCCGAGATCACGAGGATGCAGCCCCCTCCCGGCAGATCCACCGTCGGAATCTCTTCGCTGACGATCTCGATATAGCGCGGAGGGCGCATCTTGAGGCTGGCGGGCAGGTTGCTCCACAACTGCAGTCCGGCCAGATGCCCCGCGCGGTTGCCCCGGGGCCTTTCCTGATGCACAACGCCGCTTCCAGCGGTCATCCACTGCACCTCACCGGCGGGAGTTACGCCGCGGTTGCCCAGGCTGTCAGAATAGGTCACACTCCCTGCCAGCACATAGGTGATCGTCTCCAGGCCCCGGTGAGGATGCCAGGGATAGCCCGGCAGATAGTCAGCGGGGCTATTGGAGCTAAAGTCATCAAGCTGCAAGAAGGGGTCCGTGCGCATGCCCTGGTCGGCGCCGAATACCCGGAGCAGATGCACCCCTGCTCCCTCGATGGTAGGAACGGCTGTCAGAACCTCTGACACCTGTCGAATGACACCCATGTCACCTCTCCTCCGTGAGTGCGCAACGCTGCGGCGTTTGGATGGGAATAAAGCGCAGGAGGCCCCACATCCTGCGAGGCCTCCTGACCTGGTACATTACTTAGGAGCCTTTCACATTCGTCAGCCTGCAGGCTGCGGAGTGGTTCGGGGCTTTTTAGGCTTGCGCTTGGCCTTGTCTTTCCCCTTATCCATACCCTTACTCATAGGTTCCTCTCCCGGCTATTTCTTACCCTTCTTGTCCTTCTTGTCCTTATTATCCTTCTTGTCCTTCTTGTCCTTCATTTCCTTCTTCTCCTTCTTGGCCTTTTTCGGCTTTTTGACCTTCTCAGCGATCTCTTCTTCGGCGACCCTCGTGTCCTCGGCAGTGCCCTTGACCTCATCCTTCGACTTGCTCACGCCAGATCCTCCTCGACCGACGCTGCGGTCCGCCGCCTGCAGCTCAACCACCAGGCCCAACGGTCCCTGATGCCGTGATCCAGGCCATCACAATCAAATGGTATCACATAACATATAGAATGTCACGCGCAAGAGGAGAAAAGCGTGCCCACAGGATGGACGATGGACGATGGACCATAGACGATAGACCACAGAGCATCGAACAGCCTGCGATAGGGCGATAGGGCGGGAGCACGGGAACCGTGTCCTGCGCACCTCGACGAGGGATGCCGGACGGATGCTGTATTCGTATCCCGGCGAATCCTGGATATGATGCCCTGTGATATGTCGCATGCTCTCTCCTTCTGTGTCCATTTCTCAAGCGGTGTCAGGCATGACGAGGCGTTCTCGCGCTGTGCAGAACGCGCGAGTCTGGTATAGTCCGGGTGTTCCCGCACACGCGCGGACGGAGGGCATTCGCTGATACCACCCGGTGCAGTTGATCCTGACTGCAAACCGATCGGTGCGGTATTCCGGAAGGCGAACGTGGCATAGATACCTGCTCAACAGGAGCGCGCGGGCAAGGATGCCTTCTCGTGCGCTGGCGATACCTGTTCCCGGTTGCAGATGCTGAATAATGGGCGCATTGGAGATGAGCATGCGATGGATCACCCGTGACAGAAGCTTTTATCGCTCCCTGATTTACCTCGCCGCTCCGGTGACATTGCAGAACCTCATGACCTTCTCGGTGAGCTTTGCCGATAACCTGATGATCGGCTCGCTCGGCGATGCGGCGCTGTCGGGCGTGTTCATGGGCAGTCAGATGCAGACCTTTCTGCAGATGGTGTCGGGCGGCATCGAGGGCGCCATTCTGGTCCTCTCGGCACAGTACTGGGGCAAGAAGGATACCCTCAGCATCAGGCGAATCGTGGCGATCGGGCTGCACCTGACGATGACCTTTGGTGCACTCATGACACTCGCCTGCCTGCTGTTCCCGGAGCAACTCATCCGCATATTTGCCAGTGCCGACACTGTAGTCGCCGCGGGCACGGCATACCTGAGGATCGTCTGCCTGTCCTACATGTTCGTCGGCGTCACGCTGGCGCTCATTGCCGCCATGCGCAGCGTTGAGGTGGCGCGCATCGGCATGCTGGTTGCGCTGGTGTCGCTGTTTGTCAACATCGGCCTGAACTATGTGCTGATCTTTGGCAAACTTGGCCTGCCCGCCATGGGCATTCGCGGCGCGGCGCTCGCGACAGTCATCTCCCGTTTTGTAGAGATGTGCGTCATGATCTTTTACGTGACGAAAGTGGACAGGAAGCTGAACCTGCAGCCTTCGGATCTCCTCGCGAGCGACCCGGATCTCCGACACGATTTCATCCACAACGGGCTGCCGATGGTCGGCGGCAATGTCGTCTGGAGCGTCAACATGATGACCAGCTCCGCCATCCTCGGTCGCTTTCCCGAGAGCGTCACTACGGCGGTCAGCGTGGCCAACACGATGAATGCGCTGGCTTTTGTGACGATGAACGGCATGACCGCGGCCGTCAGCATCATCACCGGCAAAACAGTGGGCGCAGGTCGTACCGAACTCATGAAGGAATACGCCAGGACTGTGCAGATCATCTTCCTGGTCGTAGGAATGCTCACAGGCGGCACGGTATTCCTGCTGCGTTATCCGTTCGTCAGCCTGTACAGGGGCATCAGCGCTCAAGCCGCGATACGTGCGAGAGAGTTCATCACCGTGCTGTCGGTCACCATGGTCGGCACCTGTTATCAGGCGGCATGCCTTGCGGGACTGGTCAAGGCGGGCGGCGACGTAGCCTTTGTGTTCAAAAACGATACCATCTTTGTGTTTCTCGTCGTACTACCGTCCGCCATGCTCGCCGCCTGGCTGGGCGCGCCGCCGTGGGTGGTCTGGGCCTGCCTCAAGTCCGACCAGATTCTCAAGTGCTTTGTCGCGGTGTTCAAGATCAACAGCTTTAACTGGATGAAGAATCTCACGCGCGAGACAGTGTAGGGCAGTCGCGTACCACTCCTGCAGCGCGACCATGCCCGATGTCCGATGGTGCATGAAGCGGCGCGCAAGGGCTTGTCTTTCACGCTGCGATAAACAGAAGCACACGCGTTCGTTGCGCCTCTTTCAGAGGCAGTCGCGCGCGCTCGCGGGTACAAATCGCAGCAGCAACGGCCGGCCCGCCGCCTCCTGGATGGCCTCGTAACAGCGCGGAACGCCGGCCAGGTTGAGCCATTCTGCGCCGAGCGCCGTGGGGATGCCGAGGATCAGCACGCCGTCGGCACAGCTCAGCGGGCGGGCATGCTCCAGCCAGACCCGATCCACGTCCGGCCCGAGCCGTCCGGCCATGGCCTGGCGAACGCGCTCCCACAACGCGGCGAGTGGCTCCGATGGGGATACGACCTCGGCACTGGACGGCTCACCCTCCGGCACCGCCCGCGAGAGCAACACACGCAGCCGTGCGCCCGGTCGTACCGGCTGCGCGGCTCCGACGTCCTTGGCGGCTCCGACGTCCCCGCTCGTCGCCGGGCCGGGCCCATCGCGCTCGTTATCCGCGCAATGGTCGCGCGCCGCCCGCCCGCCGAGGACACGGCCCAAAGCCGGCCCATCGGGAGTACCGGCCCCGGGAGGCGGTAGACACCGCGCCGGATCCTGCAGCCGGTAGACCAGCACAGCCGCCAGGTTGCGCACCTCACGGACACGACCCAGTTCGTGTATCCAGGCCGCGATAATCTCAGGGGTGATCCACGGTTTGGCTCCCAGCGCGGCCGCCACGCGGGGAAAGACACCCGCGGCGGTCAACAGCGCCACTGCCTCCGCAGCCTTTGCGTCACTGTTCGCTGCCTCAACGGCACGGCCAGCCCGGTCTGCGTCAACCGGGCGATCCACCCTGCCGTCGCTGCGCTCCGGGGTCACCTGGGAGAGAGGCCGCGGAGCCTCCCGCCCGGGGCCGTCGCACTCGCCTGCGGCGGCCGTGATGTGGAGCGAGATCCCGCATTGCCCGGCATAGCGCCGCTCCAGCAAGCCGAGCTGCTCCAGTCGGGCGAGGTGCGCGCGCAGAGTGCGCGGCGCGACGCCCCGCAGCGCGGCGAGCGCCGCCAGAGGGAGCGGGCGTGCGTCCACACCTGGCGCCGTAAGACTGCGCGCCCAGTCAAGGGTCTCATGCAAAGCAGGGAACAAGTCGGTACCGTGCGCTGACATTCCTCTCTCTCGCAAGGGCAATAGAACATCTGTTCTATACGCAGTGTACACGGGAAGCCACCTCAGGTCAACAGGTCGCACGGTCGCTTTTCAGGGCCAGCGAGAGCGGGTACAATGAGAGCACGCTGCACTCTTGCAGGAAGGAGTGTGCCCATGACCCTGGTCTCTGTTCAGTGCCCGAACTGCGGTTCGCCGGTGGACGCGCCGCGCATCGGCGCCACCGTCCGCTGCCCTTCCTGCGATACGGCGTTGACCATCAACCAGGGATCCTCGGGATTCCCCATGGCACAACTGGCCACAATCGGCCGCGATACGGGGTTTCTGGCGCGGCAACAGGCCGTCGAACGGCTCAAGCATCAAATCGCGCGCCTGGAGCTCGAGCAGGAGCACGCCCGACAAGAACTGAGCGGCGCGGCCTCAAGTTTCGTTCCCGCCCCGCTCCCATTGTCGTGGCTCGCAGGCCTGGGGCTGGCAGGGTTCGTCGCGATCACCATGGGTGATAGCGGCATATTCTGGGGACTGTTGCTCTGGGGCGCCGCCATAGCCCTGGGTGTGCACCGGTACAGGCGGAACCAGAATGCGCGTCGCGAGCACCAGCATCAGATGGCGGTCGTCCGTTCGTCGCTGGAGCCGCGCATCGCGGCACTGAGGGCAGAGATCGAGGCCTGCCAGCGCGACCTGGCCCGCGTGGAGGCCGACCTGGACCACATGGCGCACGAGTTTTGACGACCCGGGTATGCCTCACGCCTCATCCTGGGGCCGGGCGCGCGAGTACCCGTCGAGGCTGACGTACGCCTGCCCCGACCCGGCCCATCCTGTCTATCGATGTTTGTTCTCTGTCTGTAATTGAAGGGAGCCCTATGGAAACCCGACCTCTGGGACGCACTGGTGAAATGATGCCCATCCTGAGCCTGGGATGCCAGCGCCTGGTGGATGAGGAGGGCTGCTCCGAGGAGCAGGCCGTCGCCATCCTGAACACCGCCATCGACCGCGGCATCCGCTACTTTGACACCGCTTATGTCTACTCTGCCGGCCAGTCCGAGTCGCGCGTGGGCCTGGTGGCGAAGGATCGCCGCGAGGAGATGTGGATCGCCACCAAGCTCTTTGACCCCACCGCCGAGGGCGCCAGGCGCCAGCTGGAGACCAGCCTCAAGCGTCTGCAGACCGACCACGTGGACGAGTGGCGCATGCACGACGTGATGTCCTTTGAGCGGCTGGACGCCATGACCGGGAAGGGCGGCGCGCTGGAGACGATGCTGTGGGCGCGCGATCAGGGCATGATCCGCAACATCTCCATCTCTGGCCACACCAACCCGCGGGTCCAGATCGAGGCACTGCGCCGGTTCCCCTTTGATACCGTGCTGTGTGCGGTCTCGGCGCTGGACCATTATATCTACTCCTTCGCCGAAGAATTCCTGCCGGTGGCCGAGGAGCAGAACGTGGGCGTCATCGGCATGAAGGTGTTCGCCTACAACCGGCTCACCTTTTGCGCCGCCGACGCCCTGCGCTACAGCATGAGCCTCCCGCTCACCACGTGCATCGTGGGCTGCAGCACGATGGAGCAGTTGCTCTTTGACCTGGAGGTCGCTGAGAACTTTGAGCCCCTGCGAACACCGGAACGCCATACCCTGCTCCAGAGCGTGATGCACCTGGTCAGCCCGGAGAACATGCCGTGGAAAGCGGACAACTGGGGTAACCCCACGGGCTGGGCGGCGCGGTAGAGGACGCATGTGAGCGTGTAAACGTGTGAACGTGCGAACGTCGAAGGTCGAAGGTCGAAGGTCGAAGGTCGAAGGTCTGGATTGCCTTGGAGTGACTGCTGGGCGCCGGGGCTGTGGAGTACTGACTCGAGAGAGCTCACGCGAAACGCGCAACGCGATTCGCGCAACGGTTGCCCCATGTTCTCGATCATGACAGACCGCCTGATCTTGCGGGACGTGGCGCGGGCGGACGAGCCGGCGATGGCCGCGCTGCGCATGGACCCTCTGGTCACGCAATATAATGAGTATATCCTCTCACGCACGCCAGAGGAGGTCCATGCCTGGATCGTAGAGACCATGGACCACAACAGCCGCGTGCCGCGCTTCTCTTGGAACCTGACGATCATGCGGCGCGAGGACGCCGCCATTCTGGGCTGGATCGGCATCGGGCACGGTGGTGACCAACAGCGCGGGGACCTCGATTTCGGCTATGCGCTGCTGCCGGTCCACTGGGGCCAGGGCTATGCCCCGGAGGCGTTGCGCGCGCTCATGGACTGGTGCTTTCTGCACCTGGATATCCAGGGCATCTATGGCGAGTGCGACGCCGCGAACCCGCGCTCGGCACGGGTCATGCTCAAGGCGGGGATGGTTGAGGAGTTCGCGCCAGGGCACGAGGGAGAACGGCGGTTTGCGATGAGCCGCAAGCAGTGGAACACGACCAGGGATGACCCTAGACCATAGACGATAGACCATGCGCCACAGCCGGCCGCTCCCTATGGTCTATCGTCCATCGTCCATGGTCTGCTGACGTCCATGGTCCATGCTCTGCGCCCGCCTCGCCCACAGAATCAGCGGGACCGTGAGCGAAAGCAGCGCCGCGCACAGTAGGTACACCGGGCGTGTGCCCAGGGCGGCCATGAGCGGGTAGGCGATCAGGGGGCCCAGGCCCGAGCCCAGATCGCCCATGGTCTGGTACGCGCCCACCAGCGGCCCCCGCCCTCCCCGCAGGGTGAGGTCGCCCATCCAGGACATGAGCATGGGCGAGACCACGCCGTTGGCCAGAGCAGTCAGAATCACCGCCAGGATGACGAGCGCCGGGTGCGCGCCCGCCCCCAGACAGAGCAGGCCCGCGACGCCAAAGGCTTCGCCCAGCATCAGAACCCGCGTGCGGTCCCCCAGCCGGTCAGAGAGGTAGCCCAGCGCTGGCCCGGAGAGCACCGACAGACCATTGCGCGCGAACAGCAGTACGCCGGTCAGGGAGGCCACGCCGATCAACAGGGTCCCCAGACGGAGCCCACCGGGGAGCACCTCTTTCAGGTAGAATCCGAGCGTCCCGTAGAACACGCCCGCGAAAAAGAGCCTCTCGACAAAGTTAAGCGAGAGGATCAGCCACAGGCGCGTGTCCAGCCCCTTGAGGCCCTCCATCCACAGTGCAGCCCGGCGCCTTAGCGAGAGCGCCGGCTCCCCATCCGCCGGCGCCAGGCGCGCATGGCCCGCACTTGAGCGCGCGTGCCTTGGCAGCCACAGGGCAGGCACCACCGCCACCGCCGACAGCGCACCGAGCATCAGCATCGTCCGCGAGAAACCCAGGGCGTCCGCCAGGAATCCCCCGCCCATGGCCCCCACCGCGCCGCCGAAGAAGGAGAGCGAGTGGTACGAGCCCGCGTAACGGCCCCGGTTGGCTGTGGCCGTCACATCCAGCACCATGGCATAGGCCGAGACCGCGATGAGCGCCCAGGCCACGCCCCAGAGCGCCCGGAGGGCCACCAGCGGCCAGAAACCGCGCACCAGGCCATAGCCCAGCGTGGAGCAGGCCCCGATGGCCAGTCCCAGCGTGTAGGGCAGGCGCGGGTCAACGCGGCTGTTGAGCCAGCCGCTGAGCATGTTCAGGGGCGGGCGCACCAGCCGGTTTACCGAGAGCAGCACGCCCACCTGTGCGACGCTGATGCCCACCGCCGGATAGAGCGACGGGAGCACCGCATACGCGGTCCCGTCGCCGATGAGCGCCAGCGCCGTGCAGACCGTCAGGATCCATACAGCGCGGGTGTCCGACTCGTGGCCGGAAGCGCGATCTGCTTTGCTGGCTGTCTGTGGCATGGCCCCCTCCCGCTGGATTGCCTGCCATCCTAGCCGCTCAGGCGGCGCGACGCAAGCGCGGGACCCGGCAGGAACGGCTGGCAACGGCTGATGCGATCGTGATAGAATCATGGCCAACGGCTGCCCACCGCTGGAGGTAACTGATCCATGATCAGCGCGCAGACATTCGGGTCCCGTCCACCATTAAGCAACATCCGCGCCATCTCCTTTGACGGCGATGGCACGCTCTGGGATTTCGAGACCGGCATGCTCCACGGGCTGGGCTGCGTGCTGGCCGAGCTGCAACGGCGCCTGCCCGGAGCCGCATCGCGCGATCTGACGGTACCGCAGTTGCGGGCGCTGCGCGATGCCGCAGAAGTCGACATGCCAGGCGCCACGATGGAATCCATCCGGATGGAGGGGATGCGCCGCGCCGTGGCGGCCGCGGGCGGCGGCGACGATCACGTACTGGCCAGGGCTCTCTTTGATCTGTACATGCACGAGCGGTACGAGACACTGTGTCTCTATCCCGACGCGGAGCCAGCCCTGAAGACGCTGGGAGCACGCTACCCGCTCGCGGTTATGTCCAACGGCAACACCGATGTGGCCCGTGCTGGCCTGCGCATGCCTTTTGCGACGACGCTGTTTGCGGCGGAGGTAGGCTACATAAAGCCCGACCCGCGCATCTTTGAGATCGCCTGCCAGCGGCTGGCTTGCCGCCCGGACGAGTTGGTGCACGTGGGCGACGACCTGCAGACGGATGTGGCGGGTGCCCGGGCCGCGGGCGTGCGGTGTGGCGGAACCGCGGCGGGCGGCGCTCGCCGGCCATGGCGCGTTTGCTCGCCGGGCCCGTGCCCGATCTGATGATCGAATCGCTGGTGGAACTGGTGGCAATGCTGCCGGCCGAAGGAGGATGACCGATGGATGCACAGGCGGGTCTTTGGGTGGCCGATTTGATCGAAGAACTCGCGGGGCTTCAGCCCGCGGAGGTCGCCTTTGTGACTGACGGCCGTGAGGCGGGCTGGCTGCCCACCCTGCGGCGGCTGACGGCGGACCAGGCGGCGCGGCCGCCCGCGGCCGGGCGGCCTTCGGTTCTGGCCCACAGCACGCACATGCGCTACCACCTGGCAAATTACCTGGCCCACGAGCAGGGCGAGAGACCGGTTCCGGATTGGGCGCAGAGCTGGCTCGTGCCGAACATCGCCGAGTCCGGCTGGCCGGCCTATGTCGAAGGCTTGAGGCAGGAGATCGACGACCTGCTGGCCGTGCTGCGGGCGCCCGCACCCTGGCCCGAGCCCCGGCTCAGCGCCGCCATCCTGCTGGTGACACACCTGGCGTACCATCTGGGCGCCCTGAGGCAAGTGGTGGCGCTGGTGCGGACAAACGATGGACCGTAGAAGATGAAGGACCGACGATAGACGATAGACCACAGACCATGGACGATAGGCCCTGGTCCATCGTCCATGGTCCATGGTCGGATCAGGGCGGTACGCCCACATCACCGCACGCAGGTCAACCGATGCGATCCAACGCCGCTACCGTCGAGGCCTGCCTGAACGAGCTGCCGCCCGAGCGTCGAGAGATGATTGAGATTGTGCGCCAGGTGATCCTCGATCACCTGCCCGAGGGCTATGTCGAAGCGGTGCGCCGGGGCATGATCAGCTACGAGGTGCCACTGGAAAGCTACCCCGATACCTACAACGGCCAGCCCCTCAGTTACGCCGCGCTCGCCTCGCAAAAGAACTATGTGTCACTCTACCTGATGGCGTTCTATGGCGACGAGGCGCTGCGCGAGCGCTTTGAGACCGCCTACTGCGCCACGGGCAAACGGCTGGACGTGGGCAAGTCGTGCGTTCGCTTTCGCAAGCTCGATGACCTGCCGCTGGACCTGGTCGCGGAGATGATCGCGGCGGTGAGTGTCGATGAGAATGTGGCACAGGCGAAAGCGGCCAGGCGCTAGCTCCCTCCTCTGGCACGCCGGGGTGCCAGCCGGTCAAGCAGCCCGGCCGAAAACAATATCTGGATTCTCTGCGTACTGGACGGCGTGGCAGGCAGTGCAACGCCAGCCTGTCAGTCTCCCCATCCCCGCGCCAACCGCCGTATCAGCTCCAGATCCAACTCGCCGGCGGCGCCCCAGCCGGCCTTGCCACGGGGGATGACAGGCCGGAAGCGCTCGTAGAGCGCGTAGGCCTCCTCCGTCAGCCTTTCCGGCGGGAGCGACTCCGCCAGTACGCGCAGCGAGACTCATCCCGGTTAGCACGGGATCCGTGTCAGAGCTAAAGTCGACATCCTGCAGCATAGCCCCAGGTTCAGCGGGATCGAGAGCCAAAGCAGCTCCATCCTGGCGCTCGGCGGGCGCGTCCAGCGCGTCGAACAGGCGTTGAGCGGCGCCGGCAGCCTCGGCGAGACTGGCGATCGCCGGGGCAACGAGCCCAGCGGATTCGCCACTTGATTCATCAAGTTGATAAGGGCCGCCAATCGTCCAAAGGTCAGGCTGCCACTGATGGCCAGGTAGCCACCAAAGCCGAAGGTGATCAGGAACGGCAGGACGCCAAAGGCAGAGCTGCCCAGACGCGATATCGCAGCAACTGCGATGTTCTTCAATGATGTGGAACGTCTCTTTATGGGGACGGTGGTGTCACTTTGCAGGACGACAGCATGGCATACTAGGCGCATGCGAACCGCAGTCTGCCATACGCCCGTCACAAGAGCCGGCCCGCCGGCGAGTCTCACCATGGAGACGCGAGTTCATGCCGAGCAGGTAGAATCGCGTGAATTCCAGAGGAATTCACGCCAGGGTATTGATTTTCTGTCAACACAGCCCTATACTGATTTAGCGCGGTTCACGGTTACCTGCACTCAGCCGCGCCGTTTTTGTCCGTTCGCGAGTGCATCATGATCTTGGAAAGGAGAACGAGATGCTCAATCGAAAGCTGCTCTCACTTGCTCTGTTGGTGGTGATACTCCTCACCATGATCTTGACGCCGCTGACCGCCGCGGCAGACGACGCGGTGGCTGCGGCCTGCGTGCCCTCTATGGCCGTCAAGTACGTCAACGCCTACAACGGCCTGCGCATGCGCTCCGCTCCCGGGCTGGCCAGCTCGCTTGTGACCTTCCTGTGGAACGGTGAGTATGTCACCGTGACGGGATGTGACCAGTGGAAGGACGCGATCCTCTGGAGCTATGTCGAGGTCAATCGCTGGGGTGTCAAGACCGCTGGATGGGTCTCTGCTGCCTATCTGGTGTCCTATGCGGGCTATACTGAGCCGCGCGACAGCTATGTTGGCGCCGGCTGCAAGGTCATCGATGGACCGCTGAACCTGCGGGCCGCGCCCGGACTCAAGGGGACCCTGCTCCGCACCGTGCCGTACGGCACCATCCTGCCCTATACGTCCACGCCGGATGTGACTGTAGACGGGTACGTATGGCAGGAACTCGATATGGACGGCACGATCGTCTATGGAGCCCGCAAGTACCTGGACTGCTTTGCTGACGACTAACCTGGTCGGTCACTACCGGCCCAGCCCGAATCAGACCCCGGTGTCACCAGTGATGCCGGGGTCTCGCCTTGTGCTGTCCGCTCTGCCGCCGAGCCAGACGGTTCAAGTCCACTCGGCTCCCAGCGCGCACAGCGGACACGAGGCCCCCGCCCCGGCAGGCCAGCCGGGCGCGCGTCGGTTCCCCTGACGTCACCTCGCACACTCATGGATCCGAACAGACATCCGGCTATCCGGCATCTGCGCGCAACGCTACCAGGGCCGCTTCGCGGGCTTGTGTGAGCACAAGTCGCGCGTATAATACCGCCAACGCAGACGTGTACCGCTATCAGCAGGGCAGCACCTGGCCGGGTCGAGACCTGGTGCCGAAACATGGAGGTCAAACAAGATGCACCTGAAACGATGGGGATGGACAATCGCAGTGATCGCGCTCGCGGCCCTGCTGTGCGCTCCGCTGGCTGTTGCAGCCGACGATGGGCCAGCCGCTCAGGGTTGCACCACTGCGGGCGACATGTACGTCACCGCGTATCTGGGCTTGCGCCTGCGCAGCACACCATCGCTTGCCAGCCAGCAAGTCGGCATCCTGTGGAACGGCGAGCACGTCAAGGTGATCGGCTGCGATGTGCGTGCCGATGGGATCCTCTGGAGCAACGTCGAGGTCTCGCGGTTTGGGACCACCCTCACGGGATGGGCATCGGCCGCTTACCTAACCACAGGCGGCGTGAATACGCCCGGCCCGGCCAGCTGTGAAGTTGCCACAGCGGCACTGCGCCTGCGGGCGGCGCCCAGCCTATCCGGCGCGATTCTGCGGATCGTACCGCGCGGGACCACGCTCCTGACGACATCCACACCGGAAACGATGGCAGATGGTTACGCCTGGAAGAACATGACCATCTCGGGCACCAGCGTGTGGGCGGCCAAGACCTATCTGCAGTGCACCAACTAGCCTACCGGTGAAGGCGGTACTGCGCCGGCCGGGCGCCAGCCATCGCCAGCAGCACCGTGTTGATCATACGCGCCCCGTAACGGCCCCGCGCCGGCCGGGGCGCGTGATGCATCCGAGCGTAGCGCCAGGCGGCACGCCCTGGCTGCGCCCTCGCACGGCGTTCGTCAAGGCCAATTGACGCCACCGCCCGCACCCCTAGAATGGCTGATGACTGCCTGATGACCCGTGTGGTCCGGCGTCGGGTGCCAGAGCCCGTGGCCAGAGCCCGTGGCCAAAGACAGTCGCCAGCGATGAAAGGCCATGTTCGGCCGCGACCGGACACGGCGCTGAGATAAAGGAGCAATATCATGTTCATGGCCATGCTCGTGCTGAACGATCCGGAGCAGCTCTACCAGGTGCTGAGCGCCTGGGAGAAGGCAGGGATCACCGGAGCGACCATCTTTGAGAGCACCGGCATGCACCGCGTGCGCCGCCGCTTTGTCCCCATGCGCTTTATGACGCCCTTTGTGGATGCGGAGGAGAACCACCTTACACTCTTGGCCATCATCCGCGACGAACAGCAGGTTCAGACCTGCCTGGACGCCACCGAGAGCGTCACCGGAGATCTGTCCTGCGAGAACACGGGGGTGTTTGCCGCCTGGCCGATTTATATGGCCAAGGGCATCCCCGGCCGGGAGGAGTAGCATGCCCGTACTGGTCTTTGCGGCGAGCGCCGCCATCGTGGCCGTGGCCTCGATGCAGCTGTCCAAATACGGCGATATCATCGCCTACCGCACGGGGCTCGGGGGCGTCTTTGTCGGCTCGATTTTGATGGCTGCCGTGACCTCCCTTCCGGAGTTCCTTGTCGTGCAGAGCGCCTTTTCCAGCGGGATGCCGAATCTCGCCGTGGGCGGGCTGCTGGGGAGCAGCATGTTCAACATCCTGATTCTGGCCATTCTGGACCTGCTGCATCACAAACAGCGCATCCTCCGCAAGGCAGCGATGCGCCACGCCCTCACCGGGGCGATGGCCGTGCTGATCACGGCGCTCGCGCTCTTTTTCATCTATGCCGATCTTCCGGCACGTATCGCGGTGGGGTCCTTTGCCGTGGGATGGGACAGCCTGGTTCTGATCGCCACGTTCATCGTTGGGATGCGGCTGATTCAGAGCCAATCAACCTCGACGCTGCCGGCTCCGCAAGAGGAGATCGATGACCTGGGGCTGCCAAGCCTGCGCACGGCGGTCGTTCGCTTTGTGCTCGCCGCCGCAGTCCTGGTATTTGTCACGCCCCGCATGGTGACCGCCAGCGCTGACATCGCGACACTCACTGGTCTGGGCGCCACGTTCATCGGCGCGACACTGCTCGCCTTTGTGACCTCGCTCCCAGAACTTGTGACGACGATCTCGGCGGCCCGCCTCGGCGCCGACGACATGGCCATCGGGAACCTGTTTGGCAGCAACATGTTCAACATCTTTTTGCTGGGCGTTGCCGACCTGATCTTGCCCCGGGCGGCCCTATTTGCGGTGATCGACGACTCTTTCCTGCTGGTGGGGTTCCTGGGGCTCATCATGACCACCCTGGGACTCGTGGGGAACCTGGCACGCATCGAAAAGCGTCTGCTCTTTATCGAGATCGATGCGGCACTGCTGATTCTGGTCTACTTTGGGGGGATGTATCTGCTGTACAGCAGGGGCCTGACACCATAGACGCGACGCCTCCAGGCGGACAGCAGCGAAGCCTTTGCGGCCGTGACCGGAGCACGAGACGGTCGGATGAGCGCGCAGGCGCGTTTGTGCCCGGGGTAAGGCCCCACACTGAGGAGCGGGGCAAGCGGGCAGATGGCCAGGCACGGAGAGACACTCCGGCCGCCCCAGTATCGCGGGGCTCGTAGGCGACAGGATCAAAGGCGTAAAGACTACGCCAGCGTGCCCCTGGCGCCCGCCTCGCCGCGCAGCGGAAAGGCGTAGAGCACCTCCAACGGCGGGAATTCGCAGACCGCGACCTGGGTCAGGACCCCGGTGTAGAACACATCGGCCTCGCGCACGAGGCCGATGGCGCCGCGCAAGGCATCTGCACCAAGCTGGTAGCCGACCGTAACGTGCGGGACCCAAAAGCCCGGGCGATACGGCTGCATTCCCTGCAGGCCAGCCTCCAGCAAAAGATGATCTACCTGCGCGTGCATCTCCAGCAACCGCATCGTCACCACCGGTGCAAGATAGACGACGCCTTCAGCCGTGGGAAAAGAACCTGCAGACGCAATCTCCAGGGCGAGTGGCGGAGTATCGAGGCACCAGGCGCGAAGGGATTGTCTCAGGGATTCCGGATCAAGCGCGGGGAGAATGGCCAGCGTGAGATGAGGCCGCACATCAGCCGACTCCCGATCGCCATAGCCCGCCTCTGCCAGCTGCATCCGCAACGCGCGGATACCCGCCTCTGTGCTCTCGTCAAACAGCGCCACAATACCGAATGGCATGGCTGCCTCCCAACGATGACGACCTCGCTCAATGAGCGTCCTCGCGAACTCCTCACTCTGGCGGTATTATCCGCCGCGGTACCGGCATGTCAAGACTTGCTCGTGTCGTGTCATTTGCTCCCAATTTGCGCGAGGACTGGTCATTGACGAAATTGTCTGCTACAATGGTGCTGACCGGAGATAACAGAACACTGTGCGGCTGTGTTGACGTACATGAGAAACGATCGTTACGACCTGGACCTGACTTTGAAAGGAGCACAACATGCTGAGAACAGTAGGAACTCGGCGCCACTGGATGCGCGTCGCATCCGCTGTCATGGTCATCGCGCTGCTGATGTCCGTCGTGCCCGCTGGCAGCCTGGCGGCAGGGCCCGCGACGCTGCAGTTCACCAGCACCAGCGGCACGGTGATGGGCACGGGCACCATGGTTCCGGCGGCATCCGGCCAGACGACAGTGCAGTTCAGCGTCAAGGGCTTTAATCCCGTGGGCGGCGACCGCGCCGTCGTGATCTCTCAAGTGGGATATTGCTACCCACCGAACTTTAGGCTGTACGCCGGCGCCAACGTCTACGCATTGCCTCCGGTCCAGTTCTACCCGGACGGCAGCGCCGACTATAACCGGACGCTGACCATCCCAGACTATGCTGTGGGCGGAACCGACGGCAGTGCATTGCTGATCCTCGCGGACACGAGCATGAGCAGCGATATCATCGCCTGCGCGGTGATCAACCCGGCCGCGACCGGGCCGATCGTCTATCCGCCGGCGCCAACGATCCCGCCGCTGCCGCCGATCACGCCACCCGCGCCGCCGGCACCGGTCGAGCCCACGCCGTCCTATTTCTGCTCGCTGACCCCGCCCGCAGTGCCGACAACGACGGTCGTCGCCAGCGCTGGGCTCAAGCTTCGTACAGGCCCCAGCCTGACCAACTGGTCCATGATGACACTCCCGAACGGCACCACGGTGTACCCGATGGCAGAGCCGACCACCAACCAGGGCATCTCCTGGGTGCAGGTCAGGGTGTTCCGCTACGGACGCTGCTATCAAGGCTATGTGGCAGCGACGTATCTCGCCCGCTGGGCGGGCACCACACCCACGACAGGCGAGTGGCGCGTGACGGCCCCCGCCGGTCTGCGATTGCGCTCTGGCCCCGGCACCACGTACCAGATCATGCGGATCGTCCCGCTGGGGACCCGCCTGGGCTATACTGGCGTCGAGGAGAGCGGCAGCGGCCTGATCTGGGCCAAAGTCACCATCGATGGGCGCGAGTACTGGGCCGCAAAAACATACCTCGAGCGACTGAGCTAGCCGATCACACAGCTGCATCACCGAGGGCGCAGGCTTTGGCCTGCGCCCTCTTGTGTTCTCTGCAGTTGTGACCAACCATGTGCCGCAGCGGCGCCAGCCCACGCGTCCGCGTCAGATTGCGTACTCCCTGTGGGAATCTCTCTGGCCAGCGTCCCGCAACCCAGGTTCGCGCGGTTGCTGCTGATCCATCCCCGCTGGCAGCAAACACACCGCTCGCAACGCAAAAAGTGCGGCCGGGCAACAGGTGCCCGACCGCACGACGCATGAGTACGACCGATCAGTACGACGCGTAAGGCAGAGCGCTCAGGTCGCCTGTGATGGTGCAGTACCAGCCTGCCACCCATCCGGTGCGACCGGCATACTGCACCTTGATCCAGCCCGAAGGCCCGCGGGCGATCACGTTCACGCGCGTGCCTGCAGGGATCGTGTAGATGATGCTATACCCGGTGGAAGGGCCAGTGCGAAAGTTCAGGTTATAGTTGGTCCGCGCGGTGACCGCCACTGGCGCCGGCGGCGTGCCCACGCCCGGGATGTTCAGCACCTGGCCAGGATAGATAATGCTGGGATTGATCACCTGGGGATTCACCCGCAACAGATCAGTGACCGATACCTGGCAGATGCGCGCGATCTGGTAGAACCAGTCACCGCGCTTTACCACATAAGTAGGGCCGCAAGGCGAGGTTGTCGTGCCGCCACCCACCGTGAACGGCGCCGATGTACCGTTCAGGGCGTCTGAGGTCGCGATGACCACCCACTTGCTCCCAGCCGGGGCCCAACTCGGCACCGTCAGAGACGTCCACAGGTGGCCGTTGACGTCCGCCGTCTTGACATGGCTGCTGATCGCCGAGTGCCCCTCCTGATGTAACGCCACAGTCACATTGGCGTACCGCCAAAAGCCCGAGGCGTGCACCTGTACCACCGTTCCAGCACCGCCCGTCACCGGCGCGATATCGACGGTGACCGGGCCAGTGGCCCCGGCAGGCGTAAAGTCAAAGAACGCCACGGCGTCGCCCTGGTTCTCAAAGTACTCGACCACAAAGGTGTGCACGCCGGCAGTCAATGCCATCGTATGGGTGCGCTCGGTGGCCGAATGCAGGTTCCAGTCGTCGATCACGACGGCGCCATCAACCCGCACGCGCACGCCGTCATCGGTGCGTGTGCGTAGCGTATAGTCGCCGCCGCCCACATTGAACGTCCCCGTCCAGCGCGCGGAGAAAAAGTCCGGCTGGATAGGTGCCCCGGGCGTGCCCGCCCCCCAGTTGTGGTCTACAGCGGTTTCCACGCGCTGCAGCAGCGGCGGACCAGCAAAGTCGATACCATTCCAGTATTGTGCCATCCAGGAGCCCACCGGCGCCAGGGCCTCAACCTGAGCGAGCGCCGGTGCCGCGCCGAATGGCAGCAGCGTAAGAACCAACAGCAGCGTAAAGACGAGTCGCATTGAACGTTTCATCATGTTACTCCCTGGTGTGATCCCCCGGCTAGACCGCTAGAGCCGCTATGGCGCCCCCCAAGACAGGGCAATAGACCCTTGGCACATCAAGTTTAGCATATATGAAGCCAAGGTTCAAGGTTGTTTCACACATATCAGAGACGGAAAAGACATCCGAAAGGTTCCCAATCCCAGACAGGTCACGCCGCACAGCCGCGGTGTCTGCGTGGCCAGCACCCAGGAGACCATCCTCACCGGCAGAGAGCCTCTGTACCACCAGCGGAATGACAAGAGCCCGGCGGCGCGCGGCCCCGGGCTCTCGAACGGGCGACGGTGTGTCAGCAGTCTATTGGCCGCTAAGAATGTCCGAGCCGAGGATAAAGTCGGAATCCGCCGGAAGCAGCACCGTGTTCACCCCGGGGGCCAGGCGTGTGGCAAACTCGTAACGCACCAGCTCCGGGTTGTTACGCAGTTGCGCCGCGATCAGCTCCAGGGCCTCGGCCTCTGCCTCCGCCTCGACACGTCGCGACTCGGCACGGCCCTCAGCCGCGATGATGGCTGCCTTGCGTTCGCCATCGGCCCTGGCCAGCGCGATCTCCACGTCCTTCTGAGCCGCCTGCAGCTCATACTGCTTCTGAAGCGCGCCCTGCTCCGCCACCTGCTTGCGCTCGATGGCGAGGTTGAATTCCTCTGAGAACTCCACATTGGCGAGCGACACCTGGTCCACGATAATGTCGTTCACCGCGAGCCGTGCGGCCAGATTGTCCTGAATGATCTTTTTCAGAGTCTCACGCTGGTTGAGGACAGCATCGATCTTGAATCGTGCCGTCGCAGCCTTGATGGCCTCCTGGAGGGCAGGCCCGATGATGATGTTCTCATAGTCCAGGCCCACCTCCTGATAGAGGTCGTTGACGGCCTGCGGGTCCACGTGATAGTTCAACACAACATTCAGATTGATGGCCTGCAGGTCGGAGGAAGCCGCCTCCGTGAACACTTCGAGCTTTTTCGTGCGGACATCCACCTGAATGACCTGCCGTACCATGGGCGGGAGGATCAAGTGGAATCCTTCACCCAGAACCGTCCGCTCCACCTTGCCCAGCATGACCACCACGCCGCGATGGCCAGGGTCCACGATGGTGTAGGAAGAGAACACGACCACCAGGACGACAATCGCCAGTAGCACAAAGCCAAGAACGCGCAACCTGGGGATGGAACGCTTATTCATCGGATCATGTCCCTCCATGGGTGCAGTAAAACCTGACTGTTACTATAGCACAGCTTCAGCCAGAACGCGACAGCACGCTTGCCGCCGCTAACACTCTATACGCAACAGCGCCCGGTCTGTTTCAGCTTCTGTGCGCCGGCTGCGCACGGTCAGGCGAGCATCTCCTCGGCAACGCGCTGGCCAGATGCCACGGCATAGTTCATCCCGCGATCTTCGGGATACACCTGGGCCATACACCCCAGCCAGAGCCCCTCAACAGGAGTGCGATAGGGCGGCTTGAGCCGGGAATAGCCCCGCGTGATCACAGGCTGGGTGTAGCGCTCGCGCCAGGCCCAGGCGCGTTGCACCCAGGCGCGGTCGAATCCGCGGAACATGCGCCCCAGGTAGGGCAGGTAAGCCTCCAACAGCGCGTCAGCATCCATGGCATAGTAGGGGTCTGCGGGATCAAGATAGCGCGAGAGGTAGGCCAGATGCGCACCGCCATAGGTTTCGGGCCGCTGGAAATTGGTGTGTTCGATCACGCCGGTGAATGGAATGGTGGGATCCCCGACGTTCAGCCAGTAGGTGTCCGAGAGACTGCGATCCAGTTCCATCACGAGACAGACGTTCGCCAGGTAGACTATGCTGTTGAGTTGCTGGCGATAGCCCTCCGGAAGGCCGGGGGCCAGCCGGGACAGAATCTCGGGGGCCGTTGTCACCAGCACCGCATCATAGGGCGTGACGCCGTCATCAGCGCGCACGCCGGTCACCCGTCCATCGGCGATGAGTAACTCTCGCGCAGGCGTGCCCAGGAGCAGGCGCACGCCTCGCGCCCGCAATAGCGCCTCCCAGGCCTCGATCACCTGCCCAAAGCCACCCCTCAGGTAGCCCAGGCGCTCCTCCTGCGTTTCTCCGCGCGAGCTGCCCCGCAGTTTGAGCTTGTTCCACATCCACACGGCAGAGACGTCATCAGCGTAGCGGCCAAACTTGCCCCGCAGCAGCGGCTCCCATACCGCCTGGTACACCTTCTCGCCCCCCATGGCCACCAGCCACTCGTGCGCGGTGATCTCTTCCAGCGGCATCCAGTCCTTGATGGTGCGCGTACGCAACGTCAGCAGGCCCAGGCGAATCCTGTCGATAAAGCTGACCCGGTCGAAACGCAGCAGGTCCAGCGGCGTGCTGAGCCGGTAGATGCGGTTCACAAAATAGGACGTGATGCTGGGCTGCCACTCGAGCAGGTCACCCAGCCCGAGCCGTTCGATGAGAGCCACCATCGTGGTATCGCTGGTGAACAGGTGGTGGTAGAACTTTTCCAGGCGAATGCCGTTCACCTCGAAAGAGCCGGCCAGCCCTCCGGGGACAGCCTGTTCCTCGTAGATTGTGACCGTGTGACCGGCGGCACTGAGCATATCCGCGGCGCTCAGGCCCGTCAGGCCGGCGCCGACAATAGCGATATTCCTGGGCATAGAGGCTCCTCCAGATGGGCGGATAGGCAGTCAGCGGACCAAGATGCAAGGATTATACCACGCAGCGGCGCTCATCAGATTCTAGCCTGCCAAGCGGCGGTTGCCGCCAAGACGGATCTCGCGGCGTGCAAGACCGGGTCGCACTTGCTACCCCGTACTCTCCAGCAAATCGAGGATGGCACCCGGCTGGAGCAGCACCGCGGACGACCAGGTGCCAAAGGCGCCATGCGCATTCACTGCCTGTATCCACCGGTCGAGCGCCTCACGCTTGGCGCGCTGCTCGTCGTCATCCTGACCCTTAGTCTCCAGCACCATCATGGCTCCGTCCGCGAGCCTGACCAAAAAGTCCGGGCGGAACGCGCGCACGGCGCCGCGATACGTGTAGTAGACCTGAAACCCGAGGTGGTCATTCTTGGCCCAGGCGGCCACCGCCGGATGATGGTCCAGCGCCCAGGCATCTGACCCCTCCCAGGTGCTGTCGAGCACGGCGCGGTTGAGGTGCGACCGAACCGCAGGCACCGTGGGTCGCCCGGTATACCAGACCCCCATCTGCCCTGTTGACCCCACCGGGCGGTCGCGGTCAAAGACGGGCACGAGACGATCGGTGCTTGACGACTGGACGGCGCTCAGGACGTGCTGTACAAGTGCCGTCATGTTCAGCGTCAAGATCAGACGGCGGCGTAGCGGATCACTGTAGAACAGCGGCGGCGAGATGCGCACACGGTCAGACGCCATAAACCGCTCCACGAGGCGGATCAGCTGTGCCAGCAGGAGGTCGTGATCGCCCGTCCATGTCTGAACCATGCCGGCATAGACGTTGCGCGCGGTGGCGAATACGATTCGTTGCGTGCGAAATTCGTGTGCCAGCTGTTCCAGGGCGATCTCTGAGATGTGCGTGACATCGGGCCGCCCGTCGAGCACCGGCGCCAGTTCTGCCACCTGTGCCGTCTCCGAGGCGTCAAGATCGAGTGGTCTAACCTGCGACCAATCCACAGTCAACCGCGGGTGGAGCACGCTATCGACTCGCAGCAGATTCGGCCAGGTGATCTCATACTCACGACGTTCCGGGTCCGCAAAGACGGGCAGCCGCGTAGCGATCCGTCGCTCCGTCGGATCGTGTCCCCCTTCCTGGGGAAGAAAACTGAACGGGACGCCAAAGACGTTGACGTACTCTGGCTCGTACAGCCCGGTGTCCGGATTCACGTCGTAGGAAGTACGCCGTAGCCCGCGTCCGACCACCTGCTCGCACAACAACTGGCTTGTGAACGCACGCAGCCCCATGATGTGGGTCACCGTACGCGCGTCCCACCCCTCGCTCAACATGCCGACAGAGATCACGTTGCGCACCGCGGCCCCGGCTTCGCCGGGCCTGCCCACGGTATCGACCATGCGACGCAGCAACTCGGCGCGCTGTTTCTTCGTCAGCGTCTCTTTCACCTCCTCGGACTCTTCGTCGTTATGGTCGCCGTCATCACCATTTCCATGGTCGTCCTCTTCGTCCTCACTCACGGGAAACGGGGTGTCGACCGGCTCCTCCTGCGCCTCGGCGTCTGAGAGCACCTTGCTGTCGATGTGCAGGATGGTCTCCGGCTCGCACAGCTCCTCGATGGCTATCTGGTCGGTCTGGAACGTATAGGCGACGCGTGCGGCGGTCTCGGTACGATTGGCAACAGTGATCATGACCGGCGGCGTGGGCGCGCCGTCCTGCTCCCAGCGGCGCATCCAGTCGCGCCAGTCGTACCCGAGCAGGTAGTAAGCGTTGCGGACGAGATCAGGCAGCGGCTCCTCGGGGGCGGCGCGACGGTTTAGGTCGTCGCGCACGTCAGGATCGTTATAGATGTGATAGAGGCGCGACCGGTATGTCGAGGCGTTCGCGAGGGCGTCGTCGCGAATGACCACTCGGGGTGTCTTGACGAGGCCGGACTCGATGGCATCGTTCAGTCCAAAGTCGCTGACGATCCAACCAAACAGGGTCTCTTCAGTGCTGCGGTTCCCCGAGGGCGCAAAAGGCGTCGCGGAAAAGTCATAGGCAGTAATGATGCCGCGCGTGGCATGCAGGCGGTCCAGTCCCCCCACCCACACGGTGGCCTCGGTGGCGCTGTCCTTCATGTCGCGCCGACGCATGTACTTGGCGACGGCCTCGGGGTTGGCGCGCCAGGCATGATGTGCCTCGTCGTTGATCACCAGCAGGTTGCGGGCGCGGTGCATGTCCCCCAGGACCTTGCGCGTCCAGGCCTCGTCGCTGAGCGGCCCGCGCTTGTCCACGCTGCGCCTGCGCGCCACCTGCTCCTCGCTCTCCCAGGCCAGCGACTGCCAGTTGCGCACTATCACGCGCCCCTGGCGCAGGCGCTCCATCAGGTCGCCCGAGGGAACCACGGGGAACTCGCGATAGAACGAGTCCTCTGCATCGGGGTTGAGCACGGAGAGGCGACTGCGCACCGTGAGGCCGGGCGCCAGGACGAGCACGTTTCGCGCATAGCGGGGGTCCTGCGGGTAGGTGAGCTTGTTCAGTACCTGCCAGGCGATGAGCATGGCCATGACGACGGTCTTGCCGGCGCCGGTGGCCATCTTGCAGCAGAGTCGCCGGTAGGCGCTGCCATCGCCGGCGATTTCGAGACCCGTGTGCTCCGAGGGCGGCGCCTCCGCGAGCCAGATCACCGTCTCGATCGCCTCCAACTGGCAGAAGAAGAACTGGCGCGACTCGTGCTCCTCGCCGCTGTTCCAGTGCTCCAGCAGGCGGCGCGTCACACCGGTGACACCCGGATAGCCCGCCTCGCGCCACGCGTCCACACGGCCACGGATGGTGTTTACCAGCGGGATGGGCACAAATCGCCCCGGGTCGTTCCAGTCGCGGGCGCCGGGCGTGGCGACGACATAGCCCGCCGGGCGGCGCCCCTCGACCAGGTCGAACAACTGCGTGTCGGGGTCATAGCGCCAGTGATGGGTCGGCCTGCGGTAGGGCGAGTTGACGATCAAGCGGTCGATAGTCGCGCTGGGCATCAGTCCACCCCCAGGATGCGCAGGCTCTCGATGCCCCGGTCGTCCACGATCTTGACGGCGATCTGCCGGCGAGGGCCGGGCACAAAGGGCAGCGATTCGGTGCCCCGGTACGCCTCGATCAGTTCCTCGTCGATCTCGGCCCGTAGCGTGCGCGCCAGGCGCGCCCATCCTTCCCGCGCGCCTGCCATGGGGAAGAACACCTGCCGCGGGTACAGCGAGCGCCCATCATAGTCCGTGTCGAGCATCCAGACGGCAATGCGGTCCGCGCCGCCGGACTCGAGATCGCCCGTGTGCGTGTTGTAATAGTCAAAGCCACGAACAGTGACTTGTGAATAGTGCCTGGTGGTCAGTGGCAAGTGGTCAGGCGTCAGCGCGAGGAGCGCAGTGAGCGCATCAGCCCGTTCAGCATCCTCCCGATCTCCGCGCACTCTGCCAGCACCACTTGCAGCGGCTCCTCCGCCAGGTATCCCAGCCGACCCATGATCAAAAGTTGTGTCTCGACCTCCGCCAGCGATCCCCTCGCCACCCCCAGCGCCTGAAGAAACTCGCCGGTGGAGTTCCGCGATTGCCCCTCTGCGATATTCGAGGGGATCGATACGACCGCCCTGCGCAGTTGACCCGCCAGCCCGAACCTTTCGCTGGCCGGTAGCCCCTGCGTCAGACGGTACACCGCCTCCACCAAGTCCAGCGATCTCTGCCAGACTATCAACTCCCGATAGCTCCTTAAACCGCTCATATCGCATAATCCTCTGTCCGCCACTGGCCACTAGCCACTCTACACTAACCACTTCCACATCCGGCTGGCCGATGAGCCAGAACGACTCGTTGCTGGCGCGTTTCTTCTTCAGATCATCCACCAGCAGGTCGTCCGCCATCTTGGCCTTGAGCAGGGTCACGCCGGGCCACTGTGTCTCGTCGATGTCCCGTGCCGCATACGGATCGAACTGAAAGGCAGCATAGACAAGCATCTGCGGGCGAGGCACCAGATGCTGCGCCTCCTCCAGCGCCTGCTCCACCTGGTTGCCGGTGAGGGGCGCATGCTCCGGGCCGAAGGAGACCACCACGCGCAGCGGGTCATAGGCGCTGGCGCCTTCCCCAACGCGGCCCGCCCCGTCATCGCTGGGGCGGGTCTCGCCCACGGCATGCAACCAGCGGCAGCCGGGCAGCGCCTCCAGGCGCGCAAAGCGGATCATCTGACCGGCCTTGGCGCGGATGCCGGTGCGCATGAGCTCGTCGCGCCACTCCTCCTGGCGAAGCGTCTCGCCGGTACGTGACAGCGTGTCGTCGGCGACGGGCGTGGGCGGGTCGAGCACCTCATCCACCGAGCGCACGGCGGGCGACGGCACGGCCTCGACGGTGAACGGTCCAGAGACCCGGGCCATGCCACGGTCCACGAGCGGCTGATCGTAGAGCGTCTCCTGCGGCGCGTGGCGGGCGATGGCCGCGTCGATCTCCTCGCGGGTCATTCCCTCGTGGATGTCCGGGTTGTTGGCGATGGATTTGAGCGTCACGTGGGGCACGGTCTTGTAGATGAACCCGCTGCCCACGCCCTCGGCGGGATGCGCCAGCTGGTAGTAGTCGTACGTGGCGGTCATCAGGCGCTGGCGGGCCAGGGCCAGCGCGACGCGCGAGGTGTCGCAGGTGATCCAGCGACGGCCCCACTGCTCGGCCACGTAGGCCGTGGTGCCCGAGCCACAGGTGGGGTCAAAGATCAGGTCCCCGGGATCCGTAGCGAGGAGCATGCAGCGCTGAATCGCCTTCTGAGAGGTCTGTACCACGTATATCTTGCTCTCGCTGAAACCCGTCATCAGGGTGTCTCGCCACATGTTCCCAATAGAGTAGACCGGGAAGTCGTCAAGGTATCGCTTGTACATCAATGAGTTCCCGATGGGCATCAGTCGCCCCGCTTGCGCAAGCTTAGTCAACCCTTCTGTGTTGGATTTCCAGCCGCCCTTGCCAGGGTGAAACGTCTTGCCATCATGATCAAACGGGACGAGGGTAGTACTACTCGCAGACTGGGAAGTCAGATTATCCGCGGCGAAAATGCGTATACCTGTGTCACCTGCGACGCCAGATAGCTCGGACTGTGGCCCTCGCCCAATCTGACCAGTGTGCACGTTTTCCTCCCAGACATACTGGGTCGTACCCTCACCACCCGGTATCTTCTCGAAGTACAGGGTTCGCGACTTGAGGGTTGGCTTGCTTCTTGCATACCAGATGATCATGTCATACACCGAGTCGAGAAGGACGCTGGCTTTTGCTGTGGTCTTGAGGAAAGCGATCTGCGAGACGAAGTTCTCAGCGCCGAACACCTCGTCCATAAGTTCACGAACGTGGTGGACGTTCACGTCGCTGATCTGGACAAAGCAGGAGCCCGAGTCGGTGAGCAGTTCCCGGGCGAGGAGCAGGCGGTCGCGCAGGTACGCGAGGTAAGAGTGCAGGCCCAGCTCCCAGGTGTCGCGAAAGGCACGCACCTGCTCCGGCTCTCCGGTCAAATCATCGTCGCGCCCGTCGCGTACGCTGCGTCGGTTCACAAAGGGCTGAAAGTTGGAGCCGTACTTGATGCCGTAGGGCGGGTCGATGTACACCATCTGCACCTTGCCGCCCAGTCCCTCCTTTTCCAGAAGCGAGTTCATCACCAGCAACGAGTCGCCGGCCACCAGGCGGTTGGTCCACCCGTGGCGGTGGCGGTAGAACTGGATCGCCTCGCGCACCGGCGGGTTCTCGGCTGGGGTGGCGAAAAAGGACAGTTGCGTTGGAACCGGCGCCGGGGCCTCGGCCTCGCGCCGCACCGCTTCAATGATCGTGAGCGGGTCTATCCGTTCGTGGACGTGCAGCGAGACGGTGGGCACGTCAAAGGAGGTATGCTCGGCCTTGCCCGCCCACACCAGTTGCGGGTCCAGATGCGGGTCATAGGCATACGTGCGCCGTTCGCCGCGATCGGGGTCAGTGCCCGCCGTCACCAACCCGGCGGGCGGGTTGTTGGCGCGCTCCTCGTGCCGGTGTTCATAGGATGCAACGTCGCGGGTTCTCGATTTCCTGCGTGCCATGCTCGCTCCAGTCTGAGGTCCGTGCTCTCCAGTGCGGTTCACCCAAACACGGGATCATCATACGAGCAAGCGCACACCGCAGTCAAGGCCCGGCAGGTCGCTCGGAAGTGCAGTCGTTACCGCACCCCCGAGCCCTGCCCTGCCTGAGCTCAATCCTCGTACCTGTTCCACCGGCGCGCTCGTCAAAGGGGCGCTTTTCGCGGGGCGCTCCCGGCTCCTCCGCGATGCCCAGCGGGATCAGCACAGTGGGCACATAGGCCATGGGGATGTTCAGTAGCGCAGCCACCGCCGCGACCGCCCCCTCCCCGCGCTTCCAGCCCTCCATCCAGAGCGTGGCATAGCCCATGCCCGTGGCCGCCAGCAGGACATTCTCCACCGAGGCGCCATAGTTGACCGGGCCGAAATCAGCGCGATCCGACTGGGGATCGTGCCAGTCCACAAGCACCACCAGCACTGCCGGCGCCGTCTTGATGGGGAGGCTATTGGGAATCATGTTGGCCAGACCCGCCAACAGCTCGGGGTCATCGACGATGACATACGAGGTCGTCTGTGAGTTGCCCGCAGAAGGCGCCTTGAGCCCGGCCTCCATGATCTGTCTGAGATGCTCTCTGGGCACCGGCGCACTCTTAAAGGCGCCACGGTAGCTGTAGCGCGTCGTGATTGCCCGCATGACGTCGATGTTGCTCCTCCTGTGCTGCGTGTCACAAGCAGCTCGACCATTATGCCAGACAGGGGATCATTGGCGCAAGCCACATGCGCAGTCAACTGGCATCTGGTTCCGAGCACGACGCCCGTCTGATTGCGCGGCGGCGCAGTGCCTTGAGCGCACGGTAAACGCGGGAGGAGATCACAGCTGGCGTGGTGTCCAGTAGCGGCGCCACCTCGCGCGGCGTGCGCCCGTCGAGGTAGATCCAGGTCAGCAGCCTGCGCTGGTCGGGACGCAGCCCCTCGAGCAACCAGGCGACCGTCGCGGCGTGCTCCTCATGGCGCTCTGCCCGGACAAGGAGTCGCTCGGGATCCTCACGATTTACGAGATGCTCCAGCAGCGCTCGCGCCAGAGCATCGTCACGGCAATTCCCTATATCGTCCATCAGTGCATCAAGATCGGGCTCGTTCTGAGCCTTGACTCGCCCCAGACGTTGCGGCGGCCGCCGCAGGATGCGGGTGCCGCTGTGCCACAGCAGGCGCCGCCAGGCCGACCAGAGCTCGCCCTCGGGCTCGCGTGGATCCCGAGAAGCCCACGACTCGGCCAGCGACTGAAAGGCGAGAAAGGCGTCCTGATAAAAGTCCTGCGCATCATAGGCGCCGCCCCACCCCCGCGTCAGCCTCGTCAAGGTTCCCTGACAGCTCTGGCGCACGATAAGCCAGGCCTGGCGCCAGAGATCCTCGAGTTCGCCAGTGCTCAGGACCGCGGTTCGATTCTCCAGAGTGCTCACAGTGGGTCCTCCGATTCTACGATGTGGGATTGCCCGGTCGACAGCGGCGTCTCAGGCAGCGCCGCACACAGTGCGGCGGACACCAGATAGTCGTCGTGTATGGCGCGGTCGGGGACGCCCCAGCGCAGGCTCTGACCCGGCCCCTCGCCCAGCGCATAGCGCGCCGCGGCGACCTCACGCCAGAAGCGCTCCTGCTCAGGGCTGCCATCGGCACAGTGATCGCGAAAGCGTCCCGAATTGCAGAGTCCCAGGAACGTCCAACCCAGCCGGCTCTTGCTCGCTGAGGTAAAGACAAAAGGGATCACCCGGGGTCCCAACCGCTGCGCAAGCGCTGATGCCACGCCTGCACCCAGCCCGGTGGCATCGATCACCAGATGACCCACCGACCAGCGCTCAGCGAGCGCGGCCAGCGTGCCAGCCAGGGTAGAAAGCGGCGTGCCCGTCCAGGCGTACCGGTTCACTACCAGATAGTGTGGCAACGACAAGGGCGCCGCGCCCTCGGGCTCCCCGGCTGGATGGGTGATCTCTACCACGGTGGCCACCGTGCTGTCGCGCAGCGATGCCCCGCCCTCGGGGAGACCTGAACCGCCGGCTGTGTCCAGACCGCCCGCCACATCCACCAGCAATGCATAGCGGTGACCCTCATTGGGCCCCTGTTGGCGCGCGTGACTGCCGCGCATCAGCGCTCGCGTCGCCGCCGTGAACAGCCCGGCCTCTGTATCGAGTTCTTCAAGCAGATACTGCGTTCGGATAAGAGGATGACCCGGCCCCAGGCGCGCGATCTCGCCGCGGACATAGCGGCCGTAGGCGGGCACCGCCTCCGCCACAACATCCCAGGGGATTCGAAACACGCGCCTGACACCGTCACGTGCCTCCTGCTCCTCCAGAGAGGCCATGGTGCGCGCCAGCAGCGTGCCAGCCGTCCAGGCCGTCCCCCAGAGCACCGTGGTCGCTGCCGTAGAGGCCGCCATCGGCCTAAAGTCTTTCTGCCAGCGCTCCGGATCGATATCCTGCGCTTCGTCCGCCTCCAGCAGGATGTTCGCCGTGGCGCCCACGACACTGGCACCGGGCGCCGCCGAGTAAAAAGCGATGCTGGCCCTGCCGCAGCAGAGCCTGTGGCCCGACTCGACGCGCGCCGGGGGCAAGGGGGCCCCCTCGAGGACCGACCGGAGACGAAGCAGACTGGTGAGCGCCTGCGGGCGAAAAGTCGGCGCAGCCTTGACGATCGTTCCGCCGCGGCGGCGATACAGGTTGAGCAGCCAGGCCTCTATCTGAGCGGCCGTCTCGTTCTTGCCAGCCTGCCGCGACATCATCACGGCAAAGGTGCGCCCGTGGCCGCCCAGCACGGAGGCGCCGATGGCTCGCGCCACGGCCAGTTGATAAGGGCGGAGCGGCCGGCGCAGCACCGCCCTGCTAAAGCGTTCGATGTCTCCCATCGCGCCGGCCACCGCGCGCACGGACCGCTCTCTACCGGCGTCTGCGCCCCCCGGGCGGCTCACTCGGCCATTCCCTGCTGCGACACAGCGACATCGCGGCCGTTCCGCATGTCAGCCGACTCATGGCCCGATAGATCAGAGAGGGGCAGCATGGCCTCCAGCTCAGCATAGACCGCGTCCAGCAGCGCGTCTGACCGGGCACCGCCCAGGTCGCGGCGCGCCCGCAGGAGCTGGATGACGCGACCGGTGGAATCACCCCAGGCACGCAAGAACTGCGCCGGCAGCCCGGCAGCGCCCCGCCCCTCGCTGGAACGCAGCTCTTGCACCCAGGAGAGAAACAACTCGCGAACCGCAAAAAGCCGCGCCAGCTCGCGTTCGATGATCGCGAGATCGCCCTCCTGCGCCTCCCCTCCCGCGTCGGCCGGCTCAGCGCCACCAGAAGGGAACTCTACAGCCAGTGTAGCCAGCACCTGCTCGCTCAGCGCCGCGCCAGCGCCAACCATCGAGGCCAACAGACCGGATACCGGGGTGGCAGATCGTGCCCAGGGCTCTTGACGGACAGCAGCATCACTCCTCATCACGCTCCTTATACTGAGTATGCTATAGGCTCATCAACCAATAGAACAAATGTTCTATTGGCACTATAGCCGCCGACGCAGGCAAAATCAAGGGGTTGGCGGAGCAGTATTTCACAGGAGTGAAAAGTCCTTCGTGGTACGGTCCGGCCGCTGCCACAAGATCGACGCACCGCGCGGGGAACTGGGCAGGAAGGCTTTGATATACCGAGGGGTCAGGGCTGAGACGGCAGTGAGCGATTATGGCGGCGGGCGTCGTTCACCGACCTAGCCCGGCGGTTTTGTCTCCGCAGCGGCGCCTCGCCAACCGTCATGGATTGGACAGCACACGACGACTCCCCTATTCTAGGCGCACCAGGCCGGGACCACATGGCAGAGAGGAGGCCGCAGCGAGATGACGATGGAGGAGTCGCTTCAGGCATTCTGGGCCGAGGTAGTGGCCCAAGTTCCTGCGCTGGTCGGCGCCATTGTCCTGATCGGAGTGTCGCTCTTGTTGGCGAGCCTGGCCGCCCGCTCGGTCGATCGCGCCCTTCGCGGCCGCTCGGACCATGAGACCGTCGCGCTCTTTGTTCAGCGCCTGGTCCGCTGGTCCATCATCGTCCTGGGTGTACTGGCCGGCCTGCGAATGATGGGTGCCGACATTACGGGAGCCATCGCGGGCCTGGGCGTCACTGGCGTGATTCTGGGGCTCGCACTGCAGGATATCGCCAGCAACTTTGTCGCGGGGATCATCCTGCTGTTCCGGCACCCGTACAAGATCGGAAATGCCGTTTCGATAGCGGGCGTGGAGGGGACCGTCATAGACATGACCACCCGCGACACGACCATCCGCCGCTGGGATGGCGAGCTGGCGATCGTGCCCAACAGCACGATCTTTAGCAGCATCATCACCAACTACTCCGAGGCGCCATTGCGGCAGCGCACCATCCGATACGAGATCAATCGGATACAGGATGTGCCCCAGGTGATAGAGACGATCCGCACAGCAGCGGCCAGTATTGAAGGGGTGGCGACCGAACGTGTGCCCACCGTGTATGCAGAGGGCCTGGGTAGCTATGGCGTAATCCTGGCGCTACGTTTCTGGGTGGACACGCGGATGCGCGGGCTGCTTGAGGTGCACTCGGACGTCGCCGTCGCTGTCAACGCCGCGCTGGTACGAGAGAACATCGATGTACCCTTCCCAACCCACACCCTCCTCATGCCATCGGAAGAGGCGCAACGAATCCTATAGAGCCAGCACGCCTGTGATGTCCGATGCTTAGCGCTGCGGCGCAGGAAGAACACGCAACGCCTCACAGGCAGCCGTCCGCACCAGGAGGTGCGGATCGTGCCGAGACAGCGCCGCCAGATAGGGGACGGCTCTTGGGTCTCCCAGGGCACCCAGCGCGCGCGACGAGGTCTCACGCACGCTATAGGAACGGTCGCTCAGCGCCTGTATAAGCGGCACCACGGCCCTGGGGCTGCCGATACGGAGCAGCGCGCGCACCGCCGCCTCCCGTGCCCACCAGTCCTTGTGATGGAGCGCCTCCAGCAATGCGGGGACCGCCAGATGCCCCAGGCGCACCAGCGCATCGATGGTATCCGCGACCAGCGGCGGGTACTGGTCGTCCAGCACCCAGACCAGCGCAGGCACCGCCTCGATGCCGCGACTCACGCAGCGCCCTGGCTCGCCGCGGGCGATCCAGTAGTCAATCTCCTGATCGCGCGCCGGTTCCCAGCCCAGCGTCTCCAAGGCCTCGGCCGCCGACAGGCGGACGCTCCAGGCAACGTCCTTGAGAGCCGCCACGAGCGACTCGATGGTGGGCGGTGCGTTGAGGCGAATAAGGACGTTCAAGGCCGCCTGGCGCACAGCCCGCACCTCGTCCTGTAAGGTGCGATGCAGCGGCTTGACCGCAATCTCGAGCTGCTCAAAGGCATCCGGCGATGCTACCCGTTCCAGCGCATGGGCGGCGCTCTGGCGCACCCACCAGGCGCGATCGTCCAAGCGCGCCACAAAGACCTGCACCACCGCCGGCTCCGGAACGCCGGTGCGTATGCCGGTCAAGAGCCGGTCCAGGGCCTTGACCGCCATCCAGCGCACATCGACATAGCTGTCGCGCGTGGCAGCCATCAGCGGCTCGAGGGCCACCTCATCATTCAGCGATGCCAGGAGATCGGCTGCGATCTCACGGTTCTTCCAGTACTGGTCACGCCTGAGTGCGTGAATCAGCAGCGCCGGAACTTCGGGCCCGCCGATGCGATTCAGCGCGAGCAGCGCGTCACGCCGGCTGACCCAATCAGAGTCGGACTGGGCCATCCTGGCCAGCGCCTTGATGTCGCGCGCAGCCTCCAGCTTGTTCACATCGGGTGGCCGGAAAAGACCAAAAAGAGCCACTTTTAGACTCCTGAGTGTTCAAAGAACGATGTCAACAGTCTCACACAGATCGTATTTTTGATGTTAGCTGGAAACCCGAGCGGCGACAAATACTCTGGCCCCGCGAAAAGTACCTCTCGGCGTCCAACTCGCCAGTGCGGGATCGAGCGGACCACGGCTGAGCAGAGGCCCAATGGGCACGCCGAATATCGGCAGCAGTGCAGTCTCAATCACCGGAAATACAGCGTAAGATATCATAAAGAGCGTCCACACTTGTTGACCTGCCCCTGCAAATCGATGATAATGGGGGGCAGCCCGTCCCACAAAGGAGCAGACTGTGGACGATCCATCCCTGAGCTTTACGGCAGCCGCGGCGGCATTTGCCGCCCTGGACCGGCAGCGCGTCGCCGGGCAGATCACTGAGCAGACATACAAGGAGGCGCTGAACGCCCTGCGCGTCAAAGACAACGAAGGGTACACCTGGATGCTGCAGGAGCGCACCGGCAACTGGTACGTCTATCGCGACGGCACCTGGTCGCCCGGGACGCCACCGGTTCAGGAGAGTGCGGGCCCACCAGGTCCCCCGCCCCCTCCAACTGCGGCCGAGCCGATCAGTAATGCGTCAGAAGTCCCGCACCCCTACGCTTCGCCGCCGCAAGGATTCCCGCCGCGCGTCGGCGTGGCGCCGGCGAGCGAGTCCCCTGTATCTGCGTATCCTGCCGGTGCGCCACAGGCCGCTTTCCCGCCTCCGGTGCCCCCCGCGACCAATCCCGTCCCAGCGGCACCCTACGCTAATACTGCAGCGTACGCTCAAGCTGCAGCGTACACTCCCCCTGTGGACCCGAGCGCTCTCGAGAAGAACCCGCGAAGCGCCCAAACGCGCAGCAAAGAGGCACGGCGTGAGCGGAGAGCGGAACGCCGCCCCGGCTGCCTAAAGATCACCTGGAGCATCCTCAAGTGGGAAATCCTCTGGGCTGCGGCGGGGTGGCTGGCCTATGACGCGCTGGGGCAACGTTATCCGTGGATCGTGATCCCCGTGGGTTTGCTTGCCTTGCTCTTTATGCTGCGCTATCTACGACGTTTCCGCCGCACAGCCATCGAGGGGGCCGCATGATCAAGTCACGCCTGCTCACTTTGCTGCTCGTTGCACTCTTGTTTACCGGCGCTATGCTGCCAGGCACACCGACGGTCGCCGCCGACGACGGAGAGCCTCCCGTGGAGGAACGGGTCATGCGCGAGGCCATCCGCCTGCTGGGGTGGCCGAACAACGTCATCACCCAGCGCATGTACGACCTGGATGAAGAGGACGACACCATGTTCCTCTTCTGGCCTCCTGGCGATGCCCTCCAGTTCGTGGCCCACACCAAGACCTCGGCCACAAACGGTGGCGCGTATGATGATGAGACGATCCAGTACGCGCGCATTCTCTCCCTCGGGGATAAGGGAGGCGAGCTCTATCTGGACAAGATGGTCGAGAACGGCTTCTCGCGAAGCAGCTACCAGGGCCGCCCCGCCGCCATCGTCCAGACGGGGCAAAAGATGTGCAACGCCGGCGGGCTGGTGGGCTACCTGGCCGAGTACGTCCGCAAGATGCTCAGCGGCATCTTTGGCAGCGCCATGGACAATTCCTGCCCCTACGCCTCGGCTGGATACATCACCTGGACCTGCGGCGCGTACACGTTTGTGGCGCGGGACGATACAGGCCAGGGAGGCGAAGAGGCGATCGCCGCGGCACTGTTCGCCGCCGCCGAGCACCAGGGCCTGTGCGATGATATCGGCGACACGCTTGTCATCCTGGCGCAGACCAACGACGTTTCCGGCGCCAGACCGATCACCGAGTACGTAGAAATGGGCCAGCAGGTGAACAGCTACTATGGCCAGAACGCCTACGGCAACGTGGCGCTGGCCTACACGTATTTGGACGCCGATGGCGACGGAGGCACAGAGGATTGGTTCACGGTGGACGCCAATTTGGCTGACTATCAAGGTAAGGAGACCCAGTTTGCCATCGCGGCCGTGCAAAAGGCCTTTGAGGGCGGCGCACCGCGGGAGGAGATCGAACTGGCACGGGTGATCGTCGTGTATGCGGGCGACTCCAATCAGGCTACCAGTGACTCGCCCAGCCCGGCGCCCTTGAGCACGTTGTGCGCCTGGAAGCCAGAGTATCAGTGGCACGAGATCGAGGTGGGCCCAGCCGAAAGCCGGAGCACGGTCTTCGCCGGCAGCCTGATCATGGTCGCTGAGAACGACGGCTTGGGCCTGTGGACGCACGAAGTCGGCCATTCCCTCTATGGCCGGCACAAGATATTTGGCCGGTACACACGGATAGGCGATCGCTACAACTACAACCAGCCCTTCGGGCAGTATGGGAGCGTCAACCACTGGGGCCTGATGGGCAGCGGCAACTGGTGGGGAGACCCCCTCGCGAGCAATCCGGTACACATGACCGCCTTTTCCAAGGAGACCGCCGAGTGGATGGAGTTCACAGAAGGGGCGCTGGGAGAGCGCTACACCCTGAGCGCGCTGGAGACGACCGGCACAGGGAGCGCCCTCAAGATCGACGACCCCACGTCCGCGAATCCGGAAGACTATGTATTACTAGAAGCCCGGCAGAGCGGAGGCGCCTATGGCGCACCCGAAAGCGGCGTCGTTCTGTACCAGGTGTTCTGGAGCGGCACACACGAGCACCACGTGGTCAACGTCATCAATCCGGCCAGCGGCACCAAGAGAGCCACCTCGGCCACTGGTCAAGACTACTCTCGCCCCACCTTCCATGGCTTTGGAGCCGCCGATGGAGCGACCGAGTTCCGATCGCCCGAATGGAAGATCCAGTTCACTTTGTACAGTGAGAGCACGGCGGACGGCTACTCTGCCGTGGTGGGGACCTCCGTCTACACGCCCACCAACCTGGTGGGTGCGGTGGTGGCGCCCGCGGCCGTGGCGCCGCCCGCGAACCCCCCGCCCGTGGCGCCTACCAGCCTCGATGGCCCCGTGCCCGATATCGACCTGCACGCCTGGGACGACCAGGGCCACCATGTGGGGCTCAACTACTCCACCTGGGAGTACGAGAACCAAATCCCCGGGGCGGTGGCATCGGGAGATCTACTTGACGACGACGAGTGGATCTATGTGCCCGAGGGGACGCAGGTGCGCTACTCCGTCAGCGCAGAAAAGACGCGCCGATTCCTGGAGGCGAACCCGGCCTGGGCCGCCATCGCCGAGCCGCAGGAATTCACGATCAGCTACAACAGGTTCGATGCGGAAGGCAACCACACGGTGGCCGACGGCGGGGAGGGCGTGGTCCCCGCGGGCATCGAAGCGCCGCTCTCCGCGCCCACGGATCCATCGCTGAACTACAAAGCGGCACCGGCACCGCACTATGGCCGCAACTGGCCCGAGGACCTGCCGCTAATGGGGTTCTTTGGCGGGATTCTAATACTGGGACTCGCCGGCTGGGTCACTGCTCTCGTACGCCGCTAACACCTCTTCTGACAAGCCGATTCACTGGCCCGGAACGCCGGGGATCCGCGACAACGTGGATCCCCGGCGTGGTCTCCTGGGAGTGCGCAAGAGTCCGACTGTAAGAGCGCCTGCTGCCGCCTCCGCCTCAGTGGCGAGCGTTGCCAGACGGCGGATTGTCCTCTACAATCGAGGCGATGGAACTCACTCGCAAAGACTATACCTATCATATTCTCGTCGCCGTGGGCGAGGCCGCTCATCTGGCGTTGCTTTTGGCGCTGGCTGCGCCCCTGGCCCGGCGTCGCGGCGGGCGTGTCACACCGGTGTATGTGTCCGTGGATGGGCTCCTTCCCGAATGGCTCCAGGTCCCTGAGCACTGCGCCGATGTCACCGATGACCCGATCGTCCTGCGGGGCGACCACGCCGGAGACCTGCTGCTCTCGTACGCCAACGACTTTCATCCGGACCTGCTGCTGCTCCACTGGCGTGGCGAGCCATCACGCGGACGCTATCTGCTGGGCCGCACGCTCGACCCGCTGATCCAATACGCCCCGTGTGACGTGGCCGTGCTGCGCGTTGATGGCCCCAGCGATGCCTTTGTCGAGCGAATGCGAGACCCGCAACGCGTCCTGATCCCGTTTGGCGGTGGCCCCAACGCCGAGTTGGCCGCCCGCCTGGCGCTGGACCTGTCAGATCACGTGCGCATCACCGCGCTGCGCGTAGCGAGCCAGCATGCCGCCACAACGGCGATCTCCGCACAGATGGCAATGCTGCGCGCGCTGATTGAGAACACGCCTGCCCCCGAGCGGCTGGAGCCAAGGGTGGTCCCCGCACACAATGTGGTCGACGGGATCGTCCGCACGGCTGAAACCGGCTACGATCTGGTCCTGGTAGGGGCAACCGGCGAAAGCTATCTGGACCGGGTGGTGTTTGGGAATGTGCCCCAGCGGTTGGCCACCATGCTCGATGCCCCGCTGTTGATCGTGCGACGCCGGGGCGCGCTCACGACCGAGGCGGTCCGGCGGATGCGTTGGCGCCTGATCAACGTGATGACCCAGCTTTCGGATGCCGAGCGCATCCGCGTGTACCGGCAGGTACGCCGGTCCGCACGGTCCGACCGCGATTATGTGGTGATGATGATCCTGGCTGCGGCTATCGCCAGCCTGGGGTTGCTGCTGAACAGCACCGCGGTGATCATCGGTGCCATGCTGGTCGCCCCGCTCATGTCCTCGCTCCTGGGCATCGGCATGGGGATCGTCCAGGGCGACAGGCCGCTGCTGGGCCTTTCTACGCGCACGATGGTAACCGGCGCCGCGATTGTCATTTTTGTGAGCGGCCTGATGGAATTGATCGCGCCTGCCTACAACCCGACCGGCGAGATGCTCGCCAGAACGTCGCCCACGCTGCTGGATCTGGCGGTGGCCCTGGTCTCAGGGGCCGCCGCGGCCTATGCCAGTGCCCGCGAGAACGTGGCCTCGGCATTGCCCGGCGTCGCCATCGCCGTTGCCCTGGCCCCACCGCTCGCGACGCTGGGGCTATTGCTGGCCGCGGGGCGCTGGTCGCTGGCACTCGGGGCCGCGCTGCTGTTTCTGACCAACCTGGTGGGCATCGTTGCGGCCGGCGCACTGATCTACCTGTGGATGGGTTTCAGACCCAACATCGCACAGAAGGAGCGCGCGCGCCTGTTTCGCGGCGGTGTGCTGGCCACGGCCGTGCTCGCCGTGATCGTCATCGCCGCCCTGGGTGTTCTCTCTGGCAGGGCGCTGCGCGAGGCCAGCATCAGACGACAGGTTGCAGCAGCACTGGCGGAAAACAGCCGCATCCTCGGGCTGAATGCAGAGGTCGCCGGTTGGGACGTCGAGATCGGCCAGGACCTCAATGTGTCGGTATCGGTAGAGACCAGCGAGGATATCACCACCGCACAGACGCTGGATCTTCAGCTGGCGCTCACCGAACGGCTGGGCCAACCCACCGCACTGCAGGTAACGGTCATTCCGGTGCGACGCATCGCACCGAGCCTGCTCTCGGAGCAGTGATGGGCAGGGCAGTGCCGCTGGGCCTCAAAGATAAAGCGCAAGGGCCCATCCAGGTAGGCTGTGAGTCTGTCGCGCCTTCCCCAGCCACGGCATCTCACCACCGCACCGTGGCAGCACTGGTGTTCGCGACTCTGCTGGCGTTCTACCTGCTGACCTTTAGCGGGCAGTTCAGGTCCATCGACGAGTACGCCATGTACGCACGCGTCGAGAGCCTCGCGCAGGGCCAGGGACTGGCGACGCCGCAACTCCAGTTCACCGAGCGTCACCACCCGGTGGGCAGTCTGGAGCCGGGTCAACCGCTGCTGGCTACGCCGCTATACGTGCTGGGCAAAATGATCCCGGGGGCGAGCACGATCGCCTCGGTCATGCTATTCGGCGCCCTGACCACGGCACTGACCGGAGCGATCCTGTATCTGCTGGCGCAGAGCGTGAGCCTGCCCCGGCACGTCGCGGCGCTCACCGCGCTGGCCTGGGGAATGGGTACGACAGCCTGGCCCTACGCCCGCAGCTTTTTCCGGGAGCCGCTGTTGACGCTGTGCTGGGCGGTGGCTGCCCTGCTGTGCCTGCGCTGCCAGCAGACGAGCCGGCGGCGCTATGCTGTTGCCTGCCTGCTGGTCGTTGCCATGACCGCCGCCGTCAAGATCTCTTCGATCGCCGCCGTACCAGTATTCGCACTGGCCCTGCTGTGGGATCCGGCGCGCCGGCGTCTGCGTCTGACGCGCCGCTCTCTGGTGCTTTTGCTTACGGGACTCGTGCTGGCAC
The DNA here is from genome assembly GCA_040772225.1 of Anaerolineae bacterium. GTDB lineage: Bacteria > Chloroflexota > Anaerolineae > UBA1429 > UBA1429 > JAAYED01. The sequence goes on along the minus strand of JAXGYO010000005.1, from coordinate 23,127 downwards.
TGGCAGCAGCCATGACCCTCTACCGGTTACGTTACGGCGGGGCCTTTCCCCTGGCCGGTTACACCTGGGAGTATCCCTGGGGGCGCGCGCTCCTGGTCGCCTACGGCCTGCTCCTCAGCCCGGTCAAGGGCCTGCTCTTTTTTTCGCCAATCCTGCTGGCGGCACTGCCCGGATGGCGGTCCCTGGCCCGGCGCAGCGGGACGCTGGTGTTTCTCGCCCTCGGGCTGACCGCCAGCCTGCTCTATACCTATGGCGCTGCACCGCAGTGGCATGGGGGGAGCGTAGTGTGGGGACCACGATTTGCTGTGCCCCTCCTACCGCTGCTCATGCTGCCTTATGGCACGGCGCTTGCCGACCGGCGCTGGCCCGTGCGCGCCTGGGTGATACTCTGGACGATCGTCGGACTGGCGATACAGATCCCGGCGGGCACAGCCTCCTGGAGCGACGCGGTCTGGCAGCTGGTGCCAGCCTACGTCGATGAAACCCTGGTCGGCCTGAACGGAATCCCCTGGTGGAGTTGGCGACTGCTGCCAAACTCCCCTGCCCTGGTACAGGTGGCCGGCTGGGCACCACAGCAGTTCGACATGCTTTGGCTGCGCACGCTGGCAGACGGCTCACTGGCGGTCGACCGTCCCCTCGGAGCCGCGCTGCTCTTGAGCGCCCTGGTCTCTGCGGTGGCATTGCTGTTGCGACCCCAGGGGACTTTAAGACGCAGGCTCCGAAAGTCAACCCTGGTAGGCAGCATGGCACTGGTGACACTGACGCTGGTGATGCTACTGGCCCGTAGCGGTGGCGACACCAATGATTTTGATGGACTGAGCCGTGCAGAGGCAGCTGAGCTCGCCAGGGTCGTCTCGGCCCCGGCCGGCAGCGAGTATCGCGTGCTGTACGTCTCGAACGACTTTTTCACCTATCCGTGGCTCGGACTGATCAAAGGGCGCGTGCTGATTGCCTGGAACTCGCCGCACTATGAGGACGCGTTACGGGACGCTGCGCATTCCGCGGCTACGTCGGGGGCGGATCGCCTGTGGCTGGTCATTGATCGGGTGCACGCCCAGGCGGACATAGACCCCGAGGCGCCGCGGCACGCCATGGCGCGCGAAGCCCATGAGTTGGAGGGCCGGTGGGTGGGGGGCTATGAGGTCCTGGCGTACGCGCCGCAGCAACCGATGCAGCACCTTGAGGCTAGCGTAGTCTGGCGAGGGGGCCTCACGCTAGCAGGAGTGGAGCTGAGCAGCACACAGGTGGTGGCCGGTGAGCCGTTGCTCGTGGACCTCTGGCTGTCCATCGATCAGGCCATTCCGGACGACCTGACCCTCTGTGTCCACCTGGTGCCAGAGGCTGGCCCGGTCCTCGCCGCGCGCGACGGAGCCCCGGGCTATGGCGGCGCGCCCACCAGCGGTTGGATACCGGGAGACGCGCTGCAAGAGCGTCGTGCCGTGCCCATCCCCGTCGATGCCGCCCCGGGGACCTACACCCTGACCGCTGCGTGGCTGGATGCCGAAGGGAGACGCGTACCGGTGGAGAACGGGGCAGCGGAAGCGCAGGCGGAGAGCGAGGCCGCGCTGGCTATCATTGAGGTCGTCGCGGCGCCCTAGAGCGTGCGCCAAGGCTACTTCTGGCCGCCGGAAACCAGGGGACCGGTCCAGACTCTGCACTAGACCAAGGAACAGGGCCGCTCCGTTACTGGAGCGGCCCTGCTGTCGTACCCAGATTCAGGTCCGGTGGGCGTCAGCCTCCGGCCTTGCTCAACAACTGATAGTACAAGACGACCTGCGAGCCCCGCATGATCGTCACGCTGCCCGAGGCAGGCGCCTCGCCCCAGGTCGCCCCCCGGCGGATGCCGACCAGCTTGAGCTCCCAGAACGCCGGATCGAGTCCGGCAGGCAGTCCCGGCGCCACAGATACGACCCACGAGGTCGCCGCAGGCGGCCAGAAGCTGAACAGCACGGCCGCATCACCCTCGTCGTTGGGTGCTGTATAGAGCGTCGGTTGCGCCGTGCCGCCCACCCAGGCCTGCACCGGCATCCCGCCCCAACCGCCAAAGACCACCACGCTCACATCGGCCCGCGCGTCTACAAAGGCCGGCCTCTCGGTGGGCGTCCCCGAGACGATGCCGAATTCGCCGATCGCAAAACCGCCTGCCTCCGTGTCGACGGCCACCTGAATGGATTCTAGCGCTGCACCTGTGCTGTAGAACCCAAAGTACGTGGCGCCGCTATCGCCGACCACCCCGACCAATCCAGAACCCACACCGTCGGCCTCCACGACGACCGCATACTCGCCATATCTGTTGGGCTCCACATACAGATAAAAGCCCATCGTGTTGGGGGGTAAGGCGATCATCACGCGATCAAAACCGCTGGGCTCGGCGATGGCCGCCAGAGCATCCGCCACTTGAGACTCGAAATAGTATACATCCCCTGCATAGCCGTGGCTCCAGGTACCCCATCCGCCGCCAATGCGCCCTAGCGATCCCTCCCTGGAAAACGCCACGTCTCCCGTAGGCCCGGCGACGGTGGTGACCATCTCGCCGGTATCGCGTGGATCGGCATCGAAAGGCAGCATGGTGTAGGGACCCAGGGTCGCCGGCGGCGCATCTGTACCAGGTGTGCCGTCAAACACCGGACCGGCCGCCAGAACACGGCCAGGCCCGAGCCCAAGACTGAGACCCACGAGCACCAGCATGGTCAGTAGACCACGCCCCAGACGAGTTGAGAACGGCGAATTGTACGATGCGTGCATGTTTTCCTCCAACCAACTGGTACACGCCCTTGGCGGCGTAGCCGAAGCAGCCAACGCTCCTTCGCTGGTCAGTATACATCGCCCCAGCTCGAAAAGCAATGGTTTTCTACAGCCGCCCGTGTATCTGGCAGATGAGTTCCGCGAGTGGACAGAGTCCTGAAAAGGCCCCGCAACAACCGTCGCTTGACACGCCGGGCCGGCATTATGCATAATCCTACCAATAGTCATCTGGCGGACGCGGTTCCCATCGTTCCACCCCACCCCACTAGAGCGCTCGGCCCAGAGCCCCCTCTGCGAGGTGCGCTATGGAGTGGCGGCTGCTTGGGATTGCCTGCTGCACCCTGTTCGTCCTCTGGATACATCGGGGCCCCTACCCGCGCCCTCACATCAACCCGGGGCGCAGCCGCCGCGAGTGGATTGAGGTCCTGCTCATCATCGGCGCGCTCCTGTTGGTCCCGCATCTGCGGTGGAACATGCTCTGGTACACCAACTGGCTGGGCCCATATCTCATGCTGGCTCTCTGGGCCCCGTATCTGCTGGAGACCCTCTCGCGCGGTCGCGATCTCACCTTGATGGGCTTTGCGTTGCCGCTCAACCTGCGCAAGCTGAGCGCCGTGGGTACGATCGTCGCCCTCTTTATGGTCTCCAAGATCATCGATCCCCTGCACATCTCGGCAGGGCCGCACGGCGATCTGCAATGGTCCTGGTCCGTCGTGCTCATCTTTCCTCTCGCGGAAGAGATACTGTTCCGCGGGCTCCTCCAGACGCGACTCGAGGCTCTGCTCGGGTCCGTGTGGGCATGGATAGGCAGTGGCTTGCTCTTTGGCGGTTACCACTATTACACCAATTACCTGTTGGCGGGCCGCCTGCTCACCGCCACCGATGTACAGTCGCTGGCCTATCTGACGGTTTTCGGCATGCTCCTGGGTGTCATTGCCGCCAAGACGCGCAGCCTGCTCCCCTCATTCCTGGTCCACGCCTTCAACAACCTCCCGCTATAGGCGCGTCTGTGGTGCCGGCGTTACGGCTACCTCTGGTCGCCTCAAGGATCATTCCGGCTGGACGGCGTCGGCTCTCCGCGGGTATAGTGTCTCCATGCAGGAAAATCCCCAGATTGTGGAGGCACCGATGGATCTCGCGAGGGTCCCTGTGATCGACAACCACTGCCACCCGCTGACCGAGAGCAAGACCACGCTGGAGCCGCTGGCCCTGGCGCAAGAGTTCTACCACGGCCTGGGCGACAGCATCGATCCCGAAGGCCGCAGCGCCAAGGGTCTCGTCAGCCCGGCGCGACAGGCGGACATCGCACAGCTGGGTGTGGTGCACTCCCTGGTGGCGCAACTGGCCGCTCTCTTCGCCTGCGAGGCCACGCTGGACGCGGTGGCTGCCGAGCGTAACCGGCGCACGGAAGGTGGGCTTGGCGAGTATGCCCGCACCCTCTATGCAGACGCCGGCATCATGGGCACCGTGGTCGACAGCGACCTGCCGCCGGGCGCGCCGGAACTGGCGCTGATCCCCGGGCGCATCCTGCGTCTCTTCCAGATGGGCCCGGCCATCGATCGGCTGCTGGTGGAGAGCGAGTCCTTCAAGGCACTGCGGCAGGCCTACCTCGACGCGTTAGCACATGCCGTGCGCGACGATGGCTACATCGGCGTCAAGAGCCACCTGGGCGAGATCGTGGGATTCTCCACGGCGCTGGCCGGCCCCGGCGAGGGCGCTGGCGCCTGGCCTGCCGCCCGTGACGGGGATCGGTTCGCCTACCGCAGGCTCTATGCGGCACTCTTTGGCGAGACGCTGCTCGCCTGCCAGGAACTGGACGTGCCAGTGCACGTACACACGGGCATCACCGGCGGGCCGTGGGGCGGGCCCATCAACGAGGCCGACCCGTTCCTGCTGGCATCGCTGCTCAGCCAGCCCGCCTACCGCGCCAGCAGGGTCGTCCTGCTGCACGCGGGGTATCCCTGGATCGAGCAGGCCTCGATGATGGCCCATGCCTTTCCGCAGGTGTGGGTAGACATCGGCTGGGTGACTCCCTGGACCTCGCTCAGAGCCATCGAGTGCATGCGCGCCTTTCTGGCCAGCGCGCCGCTCTCCCGGCTGATGATCGGCACTGGCGGGCATGGCACCCCGGAGATCGCCTGGCTGGGCGCAAAGGTGGCCAAAATCGCGCTAGGAACCGTGCTGGATGAAGCGGTCGGCAACGGCCTGATGCCCGGGGCAAGCGCAGCCAGGGTAGCTGCAATGATCCTCTATGACAACGCAGCGCAGCTGTACGGTCCGGCCTAGAGTCTGTACCAGGCAAAGGATGGCATGGCACCCACACTGGAACTGACGCTGATCGCCGGCTCGGTGCTGATTCTCGCCAGCGTGCTTGTCAGCAAGATCTCGGATCGCTGGGGGATCCCCACCCTGCTGCTCTTTCTCGCTCTGGGCATGCTGGCGGGATCGGACGGGCCCGGAGGGATCGCCTTTGACGACCCCGAGATCGCGAACGCGGTCGGAATCGTCTGTCTGGCGATGATTCTGTTCTCGGGTGGGCTGGACACCCGCTGGGAGAGCGTTCGCCCGGTGTTGGGCCCCAGCCTGAGCCTGGCCACCGTGGGGGTCGTAGTCACCGCGGCGCTGGTAGGCCTGCTGGCCGGCCGCATCTTTGGTCTCCCCTGGCAGGGCGCGCTCCTGATGGGCGCCATCGTCTCGTCCACGGATGCCGCAGCGGTGTTCTCCATCCTGCGCTCCCGGGGCGTCAGCCTCAAGGGACGCCTGCGCCCCCTGCTCGAACTCGAGTCGGGCAGCAACGACCCCATGGCCGTCTTCCTGACCCTTGCGGCGCTGCAACTCGTGATGGGCACGGCGGAATCGGCGGGCGAGATCGTCCTCCTGCTGTTGCGGCAGATGGGCCTGGGCGCGCTGCTGGGCTTTGCTGCGGGAGAACTGCTGGCCAGACTGCTGAACCGCGTGAGGCTGGGCTACGACGGGCTCTACCCTGTCCTGACGCTGGCCTTTGCGCTGCTCACCTATGCCGCCACCGCCGCGCTGGGCGGCAGTGGCTTTTTGGCGGTATATGTCGCCGGCGTCGCTCTGGGACGTCATGATTATGTCCACCGCCGCAGCCTGGAGCGGTTCCATAACGGCGTTTCCTGGCTGATGCAGATCACCCTTTTCCTCACGCTGGGGCTGCTTTCTTTCCCGTCGCAGATTCTGCCGCTGGCCAAATACGGCGCCATAATCGCCCTCTGGCTGATGCTCGTGGCCCGTCCCGCAGCCGTGATGCTGAGCCTCCTGCCATTTCGCAGCGTCAGCCTGCGGGAAAAGATCCTCATCTCCTGGGTGGGGTTGCGCGGTGCGGCGCCCATCCTGCTGGCCACCTACCCGCTGGTCGCAGGGGCACCGCTCTCTGACGTGGTGTTCAACGTGGTGTTCTTTGTCGTACTGGTATCGGTGATTGCGCAGGGAACCACCATTCCCCTTGCCGCGCGCCTGCTCAAGGTCGATGCCCCGTTGCCCACTCGGCCGGCCTATCCTATCGAGTACTCGGGGGGCCGGGGACTGAGCGACGCCTTTGTCGAGCTGGAGGTGCCGCCGGGATCGCTGGCTGATGGCAAACCCATCGTCGCACTGGATCTACCGGACGAGTTGTTGGTGATCCTCATCGCCCGCGGCGACGAGTTCATGATCCCCAGCGGCGGATCGCGGCTCGAGGCCGGCGACCGGCTACTGGTGCTCTCCGATCCGAACGCCCTGCAACAGTCGCTGGCGCACACAGGCATGCGGCAGTTGCCGGCAGGCTGACGAGGCGCCGGCCAACGGCGCCACCGGAGTGTGGTCTTTGACCGCAAACAACAATCCTTTGGCCGGCGCCGACGAGGTACGTTGGCCGCCCCGGGTGACCAAAGAGCGCCTGCGGCACCTGTACGCCACCGAGGCAGCGGGGCTACTGGATAAGGACCTGCTCGACGAGGTCGGCATCATGCTGTACCTGCGCTGCCTGGCCATCCTGGACGTGTATAGCGCGCTGCATCGCGGGATGGTGCGCTGCCCGCGCTGCCAGCAGGCCGGCCGCGTGCAGTATGTGGCCCGCGACCAGCCCGCGCGGCGGAATCCCAACCCCGCCATTCACTGCGAGGTCTGCGGCTGGGAGACGGACTGGGAGGCCTACCAGCGCACCTTTCGCCGGCGCCAGCTCAACGCCGGCGGCGCCACGGAATACTCCCGACGTATGTGGACGACCACCCGCGCTGCGCCACACCGAAAGAGCGCATGCTGGCCATCGACCGGCTGATCCACGAGTTCCATTACTCGCTGCGCGCCGACCCCTCCCTGCCCACCCTCCCGGCAGCGGTCAACCTGATCGAGGGGCGCCTGACGGACACCGTGCCCTTTCTCGACGCCCTCGGCGAAGGGCTCGTTACAGCGGAGATGGTCGCCACCCGCCGCGCCTGGGAAGAGACGATGGACCGCTGGGCGAGCCAGTACGCCACGTGGGCGGAGTGGCGGCGGGGACTGCCTGACGATGGTTGCGAGCACAAAGAGCAGCAGTGACTCTGGGAGCGCGGAGATAGTCTCAAGGGAACGGCGCTGACGCCGTTCCCTTGAGACTGCTCCGCATGGCGTACTGCCGCAAACGCTTTGCCCTCTCCTGGGACCCAGTCCGGAGCGGAGCAATCGGAGGGGCAGAGTCCCTTAGGACTCTGCCCCTCCGACTATCTCCGCGCTCCCAGGCGACCTTGTCTCCCGCGGGCCAATCCACCTGTGCTCTGCCTCAGACCAGCGGTAGCAGTCGAGCAGGCCGCTGTGGCTCATGGTCCGTCGCGCCTCCGGGCGCGGCTCTCTAGAGCCGCGCCCCTTCTGCCTTCTGCGATCTGCCATCGCACTCGCCTGTGAACTTCGCTCGCGCTATACTCCCCTCACGATCCTTTTCCACACCCCGGAGGTGCATCATGGCCGTGCGCGCGCTCAACCCGATGGGCTACCCGCCCGATGTGACCCAGGTACAGATGGCCGAGCGGTTTGACACGCTTAGCGGGCGCCGCGTGTACCTGGTGGATGCCCGTTTCGACGACAGCGACATCTTTATGCTGCAGATGGAGGCCTGGTTCCGCGAGCACCGGCCGGACATCGATGCGCGCTACGTGGCCAAAAAGGGGATCTATACCCAGCCCGACGTGGCGCTTTTTTCGCAGATTCGCGACGAGGGCGCGGCCGCCGTGGTGGGCGTGGGGCATTGAAGCACCTGCGCTCCGGCGGTCGCCGAGCTTTGCATCGATCTTGAAGTCAACTATGGCGTGCCCACGGCCTCTATGCAGACGGACATCTTTCAGGAGGCGGTCCGCCAGACCGCCTGGGCCGAGGGGATGCCTCACGAGAGGTTTGTCTTTGTGCCCCAGCCTGTGATGGGCCAGACGGCCGAGCGGCTGCGGCAATACATCGACGGCGCCGATCCGGTCACCGGGCGCCCAGTGATGCAGGAGGTCATCGAGGCCTTGACCGTCCCCCTCACCGACACAGAGCGCGCCGCGGTGCGTTTCGACCGCTCCACGCCGCGCTATGCCGAGGCGGAGAGCGAGGAGGCGCTGGCGCAGCTCTTTATGGACAGCCACTGGACCGACTATCTCCCCATCGTGCTGCCCACCGAGGAGCGGGTACAGGCCATGCTGGCGGGCACCAGCCACCGCCCGGACGAGATCGTGGGCCGGATGCGGCCCACATCTACCCGCGAGGCCTGGCAGTACGACGTGGAAAAGGTGGCCATCAACGCCGTCATGGCGGGGGCGCGCCCCGAGTATTTCCCGGTGATCCTGGCGCTGGCCGCCAGCCAGCACTCGGCACGCGGCAGCACCACCAGCTCCGCTGCCTCGATGGCGGTGGTCAACGGCCCCATCCGCCACAGCATCAAAATGAACTGGGGCATCGGCGCGCTGGGGCCCTACAACCAGGCCAACGCCACCATCGGGCGGGCCTACGGCCTGCTGAGCCAGAACCTGCAGGGCGGCTCGGTGCCCGGGCAGACCTATCTGGGCTCGATGGGCAACAACTATGCCTACAACTCGATCACCTTTGCCGAGAATGAGGAGGCCAGCCCCTGGGAGCCGTTCCATGTGCGCCATGGGTTCAGGCCCTACGACTCGACCGTCTCTGTCTTTGGTGGGTGCCGGGCGACGGCCTACATCCTGGGGCTCCGGGAAAAGCATTGGCGCGAGCATGTCCAGAACCTGCTCCGCGGGATGAACCCGCACACGCCGCCCGCTTTGCTCCTGGATCCCATCACGGCGCGGCTCTTTGTCGAGCGCGGCGGATTCTCCACGCCCGAGGCACTGGAGGACTGGCTGTGGGAGCACGCCACGCTGCCGGCCGCGGTGTACTGGGATGATCAGTTGATCCAGAATTACGTCTACCCGCGCGCGGAGAACGGCGAGATGCCCTGGGCGGCGTACTTGAACGCTGCGCCCGACGAGTTGATCCCCATGTTCCGCCGCGAGGACATCCACGTCATCGTCGTCGGGGGCGAGACCAACGGCTACTGGCGCATGATGGGCTGCAACTATGGCAAGACCGTGTCCATCGACGCCTGGCAGTAGGACGAGAACAGGAACAATTATCAGGGATATACAGGATATGGGACCGTAGGGAAGGCTATCGCGGCCGTGCTGTGTCATCGGCACTACCCCCTATGTTATCCTGTCCATCCTGTATATCCCTGTTAATTCCTTTATGCGGCAAGGGAGTGAGTTGATGACAGACATGCACAGCCGGTTTCGCGGGGCGCTGCTGGGTCTGGCGGCGGGGGACGCGCTGGGGACGACGCTCGAGTTCAGTGGCGCCGGGCCGCACGATCTGAAAGATATCGTGGGTGGCGGCCCGTTCCATCTCGAGCCAGGCCAGTGGACCGACGACACATCCATGGCGTTGTGCCTGGCCGAGAGCCTGGTGACCTGCCGCGGATTCGATGCCCGCGACCAGATGGAGCGCTACGTCCGGTGGCGCGACCACGGCCACCTGTCCAGCAACGGGCGTTGTTTCGACATAGGCAACACCACGGACGCGGCGCTGGAGCGCTTTGCCCGCACTGGCGAGCCCTACTCGGGGTCCACCAACCCTTTTTCCGCCGGAAACGGCTCCATCATGCGACTGGCGCCGGTGCCCATGGCCTATGCCCGCGACGCTGGCGAGGCGATCCTGCGCTCGGCCGATTCCTCCCGCACCACTCACGGCGCGCCCGAAGCGGTGGACGCCTGCCGCTACCTGGGCGGGCTGATCTGGGGCGCGCTGAACGGCGTGGACAAGGCGACGCTGCTGTCGCCCGGCTACTGCCCCGTGCCCGCACTCTGGCAGGCTCCGCCGCTGGCGCCCGCCGTTGCCGCCGTGGCCGCAGGGTCCTTCTGGCACAAAGAGCCCCCCGACATTCGCGGTCAGGGCTATGTCGTCGACAGCCTGGAGGCAGCGCTCTGGGCGCTGGCCCGCAGCGAGACCTTCCGTGAGGGGGCGCTGCTGGCCGCCAACCTGGGCGAGGACGCCGACACCACCGCGGCGGTCTATGGCCAGCTGGCAGGTGCCCTCTACGGCGAGCAGGGCATCCCGGCGGAATGGCGGCACCTGCTGGCGTTGCGCGAGACGATCGAGGCGCTGGCCGACGGGCTGTATGCGCTGGCGATGGGCTGAGATGTGTGGCACAGGCTGCACAGAGACCAGGATTGACATCTCCAGCGCAGTGAACGAGGCGACAGAGACGGCTGAGGCCATCGCCCGCGAGATAGCCGCGCTGCCCGTGCGCAACACGCCATCCATACGTGCCGTGCGCCGCGCCTGGTCGCAGCGGCTGGCCAACCGGGAGACCGCGCTCATCCGCGCCATCGTAGACACGCTGCTCGACGAGCACGGCCTGCGCTGGTGCGGCTATGAGCCAATCGCCGCGCATCCGGCAGCATTTGCTGGTCTGTATCTTGTCGGCATCGCGGCACTGGGACCCCGCTCGCACCCTGGCCATGTGCCGGCTGCTGGCGGCTGATCGAGACGACATGGTGGTCAAAGCCATATCCTGGGCGTTGCGAAGCCTCGCGGAGCGCGATCCGGAGGCGGTGTGGACCTTTCTCATTCTGCACGGTGACGCTATTGCGGCGCGAGCTCGCCGCGAGACGATGCACAAGTTGGAAACGGGGCTCAAGAACCCGCGTCGTCACAGGGGATGATTCCGCCCGAGGATTTGGCTGCTATCGTGGCTCCGGATGACACTGGCCAACGCTTTCGTAAGAGAACCCGAAAGAGCCGTTTACACTTTTCATGGGGCTATTTGCATCAGGGCGATCTCGTGGCATACTATCCGCGGATTGAGAAGCCCTGATCGTCCGACGCCGCTGCAAGGTCCCAGACCCTCAAGCAAGTTCCGGTACGCCGCATGAGCACGCTCGATCCTAGATTTCGCAGGCGCCACAATGGCGCACATGTGTGAGGGGAAAGAAACCCATGGCCAAGAAGCTCTTTATCGGCAACCTGAACTATCGCACCACGGACGAGACACTGTTCGACGCCTTTAGCGCGATCGGCAACGTCGAGTCGGCCGCGGTCATCACCGATCGCGAGACGGGCCGCAGCCGCGGCTTTGGTTTCGTCGAGATGGCCACCGAAGAGGACGCCCAAGCGGCGATCCAGCAACTCGACAACACCGATCTCGACGGCCGCACCATCCGCGTGGCCGAGGCCAACCCGCGCCCGGATTCCCGCGGCGGCGGTGGCGGTGGCTACGGCTCGCGCGGCGGCGGATCGCGTGACGGCGGCTACGGCGGCGGATCGCGTGATGGCGGCTACGGCGGCGGATCGCGTGACGGCGGCTACGGCGGCGGGCGTCGCTACTAGACACCGACGAGCACCACAACAGGGCGGGGAGTGATACTCCCCGCCCTGTTTCGTTTAGCAGCCGGACGCGCGCCGAATGGCTACAACCAGAGAGGAGGCCAGCGATGGCCCCCTCCATGGTACACAGCCGGTCGGACTCACCATTGAGCCCTCACTTGTAGGTGGCGCAGGGATACTAATCCACCGGCGCCACGCTTGTCAACGCCTGCACAAAGGCCTCGTCCGCGTCCACGACTTCGATCGAGCCGTTCTGCCGCCTGATAATGGCCACCGGCTCTTTGGTCTCCCGCTTGCGCAGGCCGAGCAGTCCCTTTTCCAGCTTGACCCGGTAGCAGCGGATGCGGTCCATATCCATCTCAGCCCGGTAGCCCAGCGGCTCCAGCCGCGCCTCAAGCTCCATCTGGAACTGCTTGAGATTGCCCTTTCGTGCCCAGTTCCGGACACTCTGCATCCTGTCTTCCATCTCTTCCTCCCTTGGCACTGCAGCCACGCCAATGTGGCTGCTTTCTCCTCTGCATCTAGAGTGTACGCAACCGACACAGGTTACACATCATCGCTTTAGCGGATGCCCTGGTCCTGCGCAAGTACTACACAATCCGTAGGGTATGCAGCCCACCCTAAAGGATCTATACACCTTCTGAACAGGGCGAGTCCCCCGATCGGGAGGGCGCACGATCAGGGGACCGACCTTGGAAGCGACAGAGGATGTGGGCTCACCCTCAGGAAAAAAGCTAACGGATGCCACTCACCGGTGTATTCCCCCGGCGAGTCTGCACCCGTATTATCCTCGCAAGCGTGTTGCGTCACATCCGCCCTGCGATGGATGCCCATATCCTACTTTCGTAGGATATGGGGGCAGCCCTTCAATCCGTTCAGCGGGTTCGTGCTGATCGAGCCAAGAACTAATCGACCAGGCCGTGGCGCAGGGCCACAGCAACGGCCTCGGTGCGGCTGGCCACCCCCAGTTTGGCGATGATTGTGCTGACATGCGATTTGGTCGTGGACTCGGTAATGCCCAGCCGCTGGCCGATTTGCAGGTTGGTGAGCCCCTCAACCATGAGCGCCAGCACCTGGCTCTCGCGCGGCGTCAACGCCTCGACCACGGGCGTCACACGAGAGGCAGACTCGACCAGTGCCTGCGTCGCCTCCGGAGAGAGGACCGACTGCCCGTCAGCGGCGCGCCGCAAAGCCGCGGCCAGCTCCTGGTGCGATACGTTCTTGAGCAGATAGCCGATCGCGCCCGCCTGCAGGGCCCGCGCGACCAGCTCGTCCTCGATAAAGCTCGTCAGGGCGACGATCTGGGTAGCCGGACAACAGGCGCGAATGCGGCGCGTGGCCTCCACACCATCCATCACTGGCATCTTGAGGTCCATCAACACCACGTCGGGAGCGAGTTCCTGAGACATGCGCACCGCATCCTCTCCGTTCGATGCCTCACCGACCAACTCCATGCCATCCACCGCACGCAAAAAGGCCGCCAGCCCTCCCCGCAGGATAGCATGATCATCGGCGACCAGAACTCGAATGCGTCTTGGCTCACCCATAGCTGCTCCTTCCCAGAGCCTCCGCTTCCCTGTCATCCAGAACGCCTTCGCCTTCCTCAGAGCTCAAGCGCCAGGAAGCACGCTCACGTTCGTACTCCATGTCTACCTCATACCCATCGGCGCCAGCCGCGGCGAGTCCGCGCCCCGCCCCGTTCATATACGCGTCCTCCCAGGTCACGTGGACGGTGGTACCCTGTCCCGGAGCAGTGGTCAGCTCCAGGCGCGCACGAATGCCCTCTGCCCTTTCGCGCATGATCGCCAGGCCGAGATGCACCGGACTGATGGATCCCAGCTCGAAACCCTGGCCATCATCACGGATCGTCAACGCCACACCGCTGGGGCGTTCGTCGACACCGCCCGCCTGGGCGGCATCATCCTCTGTAAGAGCGTCATTCAGAGGCAGCAGGGTGATCCACACCTGAGTTGCCGCCGCGTGCTTGACGACATTGTTCACGGCCTCCTGCGCGATGCGATACAGCGAGACACGCACCCTGGACGGCAGATACTGGCCGGCGTCCGCATCGAGGTGCACCGGCAGGCGGGCGTTGGATGCGGTGGCGGCCGCCAGCCGCTTGAGCAGCTCCTCCAACGGGACCTGCGCCATCGTCGCCGGGCGCAGCTCGAGCAAAAGCGCGCGCATCTCCTCCAGCGCGCCGCGGGTCAGGCGCGCCACCTCCTCCAGCTGCCGGCGTGCATCCTCCGGGTCCTTGTCCCACAGCAACGGGATCACGCCCGCCAGCAGACTGGCCGTAAAGATCGTCTGCGTCACCGAGTCGTGGAGGTCCTGGGCCAGACGGTTACGCTCGGCCATGGCCGCCAGGCGCCCAGATTCCTGGTAGAGGCGCCCGTTCTCCACGGCCACGCCGATCTGACTGCCAATCGCTGTCAGCAACGCCAGTTCGCTGTGCGCGATCCGGCGCTCGGTGAAGGACATCAACGCCATCACACCCAGCAGTTCCTCTTTGGATACCAGGGGCACCAGCACTACCTGGCGCCAGCCCTCATGGCGGGCATCACGCCACAGGTCATTTTCGGGCAGCCCCTGCACCGGCAGCACGATCGCCCCCTGCGCCAGTGCGTCGCGACTGCTGATCATGCTCAATGGGAGGTGCCGCAACTCGGGCAGATCGCGGCTCGCGCGACCGCGACGCGCCGTGAGGATGAGAGTCTCCCCGGCGGCCGACAGACGGTAGGCGGTGCCCCCATCCATCGACATCAGCTCCAACACCTTGTCCAGCGCCGCCTCCATGATCTCGTGCAGGTCCAGAGAGGCGCTCACCACACCGGCAATGGCGTTCATGGCCGACAACTCGCGTGTCCGCGCCCGCACCCGCGACTCGAGGCTGGCGTACAGACTCTGCAACTGCGCGGCCATGCGATTAAAGGCGCCGGCCAGATCGCTGAGTTCCTGCGCGGCGGGCATATCCACGATCTGATGCATCTCCCCGCGTGACATGGCCTCGGAAGCCTCGGTCAGCCTCTTGATCGGGCGCGTGATAAACGTCAGGGCCGTGCGCACAATCACCGCGGGGACTACCAGAGCGAGAACCAGGATGAGCACCAACCAGCGCCCATACCCCATGGCAGCCGCGCCTACCTCCCCCCAGCTCTCCTGCTCCACTACAAAGCACTCTGTACCTGGAATCGGCGCGTAACTGGCGAGCATCTCCTCGCCTTCCATATCCTGTACGCGCACAGCTCCGGTCTCTCCAATGAGCGCAAGCTGGACCGCTGGCTCGAGCAGCACCGAGCGCCCAATGAGCGCCGGGTTGGTATGGTAGATGGCGATGCCGTTCTTATCCACCAGACTGAGCCGGCTCTGCTCTCGCAGGCTCAAGCGTAACATGCCGCGGTAGAATGCCGATGAGCCGTGGGCATTCACCGAGAACAGGCCGACAATGACCTCCTCCAATCCACCGCGCGGCCCCATAATGGCAATGGCAACGCCGACAACCGGGCTGGCATTGGGGCCATTGGGCTCTACGGCGGAAAGCAGCAGGGGCGCAGGGCTTACCTGGAGCCGTCTAAAATAAGCATGGCGCGACCAATCCTGCCTCAGTACCTTCTCCAGGCGCTCATCCGCAGCGACGACGATTCCGCGGCTATTGAGCACCACCACCCCGACATCAAAGTCCCGCAGCTCCCGCTCGGATTGGGCCAGTACAGTGGCCCAGGGCACTTGCGCATCTGTGGCAGCACGGGCATCGCGCAGGTCGGCCAGCCTGTCAGCGTACTCGCCAAGCTCCAGCGACATCTGTCCGGCCAGCAGTCGCGACAGCTCGCTGTTGCGATCCTCCACCAGTGCCTCGGTGACCCTGGAGTAGGCCCAGAAGCTAAAGTAGGCAACAAAGGCCAAAAAGGCCAGCGTCGGGAGCAGAGACCAGAGCAGAATCTGGCCCCTCAACCCTCGCGGACCCAGCCGTCGCCCCATCGCATGCCCCCTGAATCATCACTTTCCTATAGTCATTATACGCGAAAGGGGGCCGCGCTGTGCCTCAGAAGGTAGTGCAGCGGGGCACGTCCTGCCCCACCCCGGCCTGCACGGCGAACCGCGCAGGCGGGCTTGAGAGAACCGCTGCACCAGCGACATCCCTGCCGGCCGCTGCTTCCTCAGAGTACCGCTGACTCTCCAGCCAGCGTGAGTTTTGGACATCGGTGCGCAAGACCTATAATCGCACCCCGTACGCTTGAACGGGAGGGTTCGATGCTGGCTCTGCTCGCAGCGACGTTCTTTTCATCAGCCTTTGGCCTGGTATTGCGCAGCGCCATGAATCACCGCTGCAACCCCTGGGCTATGGGCGTGATCAACTATATCGCGGCTACCGCCTTTCAGCTCGGCAGGCACGCCATATCAGGCGCTCCGTGGCACATCGAGCCGGTGACGCTGGCAATGGGGTCGGCCGTGGGGGTGCTGTACGCCCTCAACCTGGCGCTCTTTGTGCCCCTTCTCGGCCGCCGGGGGGTCTCCATCCCGTCCGCGATGAGCCGGCTCGCCGTGGTCATGCCCATGCTGGCAGCGCTGCTGCTGTGGGGAGAGCGGGTGACAACCATCCAGAGCACGGGGGCTCTGCTCTCGCTGATCGCGCTGCCGCTGCTGACGCTGTCCCCGCGAAGGGCCGCCGAAGGACGGTCACGCATCGATGGAGACACAGCGCTGCTCCTGCTCGGGCTGCTGCTGGGTAACGGCCTGTCGATGGTTTTGACCAAGGCCTATGAGCGCACCGGCACGAATCAGCAGGCGCTCTTTCTGGCATCACTTTTCGGCACTGCGATTCTCGTCTCGGCTATCGCCTGGTGGCGCCACCGCGAGACAACGACGCGGCGCGACATCCTGCCCGGGGTGGCGCTGGGCATGACCAATACCCTGGCGAACTCCGGCCTGGTGGCCGCGCTCATCGGCCTGCCAGCCATTCTCGT
Organism: Anaerolineae bacterium; assembly: GCA_040772225.1. GTDB lineage: Bacteria > Chloroflexota > Anaerolineae > UBA1429 > UBA1429 > JAAYED01. The sequence goes on along the minus strand of JAXGYO010000005.1, from coordinate 6,574 downwards.
GTTTCCCTTTTACAGCGCGGTGGGCCTGGTGTTCACCGCGGTTCTTGCGCGGCTGCTCTTTGGTGAGAGCATCACAGCCTCCGAGCGCGCAGGCATCGGGGTAGCGGTGCTGGCCGTGGCGCTGGCCAACCTCTAGCGTGCGACATTATCGACTAATATTGTCTCACGGAAACGATTCTGCTGGTGTTCAATGGTTGTGAATCCGCTTGTCCTTTTGCGACAGGCGTTGTATGATGGGGTGAGTTCCTATATCGCGGGGGAGGTCAGGCAGTGAGGGCAACCATTTATGACGTAGCGGAGAGGGCCAAGGTCTCCATCGCGACTGTGTCGCGTGTCCTGAACGGGCGCGCCAAGGTCACCGATGAGACCCGTGCCCGGGTCATGGAGGCTGTTGAGGCGCTAAACTACCGGCCCAGCCCGGTGGCGCGCGGCCTGGCCATGCGGGCCACCAGCGTTTTGGGGCTGTTCCATCAGAACTTTCAAAGCATCTATGCTGCCCAGGTGATCTCGGGCGCCGAATCCGAGGCCGCAGCGGCCGGCTATGCTCTGCTCGCCATTCAGATAGAGGGCAAGGAGTGGAGCGAGTTGATGCGCATCCCCGGCAGAGCAGACGGCGTGATTGTGACTGCCAGCCCTGACAACGAGGCCTTTCTGCAGGCACTGGCCCAGGCTGGCACACCGACGGTATTGCTTGGGCATGCCAGACAGGATCTAAAGATGGATGGCGTTGTGCCTGATAACCGTCAGGGCACAATCGCAGCCCTTGAGCACCTGATCGCCCACGGCCGCAGCAAGATCGCCCACATTGCGGGCCCAGAGTCGTCCACCAACGCCGTGGAACGGGAACAGTCCTACCGCGACACAATGGCGCAACACGGTCTGCCGGTACCCGACGGGTATCTCCAGCATGGCGAGTTCAATTTCGTCACCGGGACCACAGCCATGGAACGGCTGCTGGCATTGCCAGAGATCCCGGATGCGGTCTTTTGCGCGAACGACATGATGGCGATGGGGGCCATGCAGGCAATCGCTGCCGCAGACCTGCGGGTGCCGGACGACATCGCGGTGATCGGCTTTGACGGCCTGGAGGCGGGCGAGTACATGACGCCGCCGCTCACGACGGTGTTTCAGCCTATCGAGGATATCGGCCGCGAGGCCGTGCGATTACTGCTCTGGCGCATCGAGAATCGCGAAGCGCCTGTACGTGAAGAGATCATCAGGACGCAACTGATTGTCCGCGGCTCTTGCGGAGCGTCCGCAGAGCACGAGAACCTGTAGCCAGTGGCTGCAACCTGATCGAGGATAAGCCGCCCCGCGAGTGCTCGCGGGGCGGTTTTGCGTGCACCCGTCTGTTACAGCGCCTGCCGGTAGGCAGCCAGCGTCTCGCGCACATAGACAGGGTCCACGGCGCCCAGCGGCGACGGGGTCTCACTGATGCGGCCCGGGATGCGCAGTCCGGCCATGTCGAACCCTTCGCGCTCCTTAAAGGCAAACTTGCGACGCAGGGTCTCTATGCCGATCAGATCCAGCGCCTCTGCGCTATATGGGCGGCCCACAGCCCGCAGCGCCGCCAGCACCGTATCAGTGTCATAGACATTCCGTGCGAACAAACAGATCACGAGGCTGGTGAGCACCTGTCGCCAACGCTCTTCTGCCAGCAGTTGCCCTGCCAGATCTACGGGCGACAGGGTCGTGCCCGCCTGCGCAATCTTTTGGTCGATACTGTATCCCGCATTGTCGAGATGGCTATGCCGAGCGCCGGCCAGCCAGCCCGCGTGGCATCCCGGGCCGGTGTGGTAGCCGGGCATCTCGTTTCCACCAAAGGCCAGCGCCGCATCCTCGCCACCGAACTGGGCTGCGGCATGATCCACGCCGCGCGCCAGTGCCCGGTACAACGCCGTGGGCTGGCTGACGATACGGTTGACCGCGGCGATGTAACCCTCTGCATCGCCGAACGCCAGCGCCACCCCATCCGTATCAGCCAGCGTGATCAGCCCCCGCTCCAGTGCCTCGGTGGCCCACGCCAGCGACACGCCCGCGCTCATGGCATCGAGACCCAGCACTTCGATCTCGTCCAGGAGGGCAAGCATCCCATTGACCTCGCCGAGGCCGAGCATGCTGCCGCAGGCATATATCGGTTCGTGGTCATAGCCCACAAGCTGCGTCTTGAAAAAGTAGGGCTCATTGGGATAGGGCGTGCGCAGCATCGCCAGATGGATGCAAGCCACAGGACAGTGGGCGCAGGCGACGCGACGCCCCAGATAGTCCTCCGCCAGGGCCTCGCCGGAGATCGCGGCCGCATCCTCAAAGCGCGCCGACTGGAGATTGCGGGTCGGAAGCCCGCCCAACTCGTTCAGCGGCAGCACGTTCATCGGGGTACCCAGATCATGATACTTTTTCATAAGCGGCGACTTTGTTGCCGCCTCAAAGATTCCGTCGTAGGTCTTGCGGTAGGCCCGTTTGTCATCGGCAGGCAGGCTCTGCTTGCCCTCGACGATGATGGCCTTGAGCCGTTTACTGCCCCAAACGGCGCCCAGACCCAGCCGCCCAAAGTGCCTGTAGGTCTCGGTGATCACGCAGGCATACGACACGCCGCGCTCGCCCGCGCGGCCGATGCGCATGATCGAGCGAAATCCGCTGCCTGTCTCACGTTCGCGCAGCACAGAGCCCACGGTATAGCTGCTCTGCATGCCCCACAGCGCTGAAGCGTCGCGGAAACGGACGCCGTCGCCATCGATGACCAGATACACAGGCATGGCGCTCTGGCCCGTGATCACCACCGCGCCATAGCCAGCCATGCGCAGGGCCACGGCGCTGCGCCCGCCGGCGTGGCTCTCACCCAGATTGCCCGTGTGGGGCGACTTGAACATGGCTACCGTCTTGGACGCCAGCGGATAGTAGCCCACCAGCGGGCCGACGGCGAGAATGACCGGGTTGTCGGGCCCCATCGGGTCGGCACCCGGGGGGCACAGCTCCTCCAGCAGCCGGATGGCAACCCCTGCCCCACCGAGAGACTCATGAAAGAGCTCAGGACGCTCCTCCACGTGGAAGGCCCGCCTGGTAAGATCGACAAAAAGCACGCGTTCGAGCAGGCGATCAGCTGGCATGTTGCACCTCCGGAATCTCCTGCAGCGCGATGACGCCATAGGGACAGAAGGGCGCGCAGTAGCCGCAATAGATGCATATGGAGGGCTTGTTCTGCTCACCGTCCCACAGCACCGCGCCAAAGGGGCAAGCCTCCACGCAGTTGCCGCACCCGATGCACTTGGCTGCATCCAGCTTGACGCCGCCGCCCTCCCTGACTGCCAGCGCACCGGTGGGGCATACCCTCGCGCAAGGGGGATCGGCACAGGCGCGGCAGACGATGGCCACAAAACCCTTGTCGATGCCACCCGCTGAATGGATATGTATGGAGGATTTGGATAGCCCGCCCTCAGCAAAACGCCTGGTACAGGCAAACATGCAGGACTGGCAGCCCACGCACAGGTTGTTGTCGATCACCGACAGACGTTTCGCCATAGAGCTCCTTTTGCCGGCCACGAGTCGCCAGAAAAAAAGAGGCACAGCACACAGCAGTATACCGCACCTCTATCGTAAAGTCATCCTATGCTTCTGGAAATAAAGGAACCGTACCGGAAGTGACCACACCAGGAACAGCCGCCGCGGCTGCCCGCGCCGTGGTGGCTAGCCTGCGCTCACGGCGCCCATAGCATCCAGTTCGCGGCGCGCCTCGTCGTCCAACTCCCAGCCGAACAGATCGAGATTCTCCCGCAGGTGGCGAACGCTCCTTGAGCGCGGAATGACCACCACGCCCTTTTCTACCAGCCACCGCAGCACGAGCTGAGCAGGCGTGCGGCCACTGGCCTCTGCCAGATCCTGAACATGGACATTGCGGACGATATCGCCCCGCCCCAGCGGGCTGTAGGCAGTCACCACGATCCCCTGTTCCTCGCAAAGCTGCCTCAGCGGCTCCTGGTTGGCATGGGGGTGGTAGGGCACCTGATCGTTTTCGATGGTGGCGACCCCGGTCTCGAGCGCCTCCTTCAGGTGCTGCGGCGTAAAGTTGCTCACCCCGATGGCACGGATCGAGCCCTTGCGCTGGAGCTCGCTCAGAGCCACCAGCGTCTCGCGGATCGGCACCGATGGGTTGGGCCAGTGGATCAGATACAAATCCAGATAGTCGGTACGCAGGTCGGCGAGGGTCTGGCGCGCCGCCGCTAGCACCTCCTCATACCGGAGATGCTCGCGGGCCACCTTCGAGACGATGAAAAGCTCCTCCCGCGGGACGCCTGCCGCGCGAATCCCGTCCGATATGGCGCGCTGGTTGCCATAGACTTCAGCCGTGTCGATGTGCCGGTAGCCGACCCCCAGCGCCGCCTCGACCGCGTCGGTGGCCTCTTGCCCGCGCAAGGTCCACGTGCCGAGCCCCACCAGCGGCATCGGGGCACCCGACTTGAGCGTCGCAAACTCCATCATAACACCTCCACTGAGCAGCTCAGTCCTCCCGCGGCTCAAAGGCCAGGGCGGCCGAGTTCATGCAATAGCGCAAGCCGGTCGGTGCCGGCCCGTCCGGAAAAACGTGCCCAAGATGGGCATCGCAACGCGCACACAGCACCTCGGTCCGCACCATTCCAAAGGCGCGGTCCTCGTGCGTATTCACGACGTCATCGGCGACCGTATCGTAGAAACTGGGCCAACCTGTCCCCGACTCGTACTTGGCCTCTGAATCGAACAAAGGCAAGCCACAGTTAACGCAGAGATACCGGCCAGCCTCATGATTGTTCCAATAGGCATTGTTAAAGGCGGGCTCTGTGCCGGCCTCACGCGTCACATGATACTGCTCTGGCGTCAACTGCGCACGCCATTCTGCGTCGGTCTTTTCCACACGGTCCGTGCGTATAACAGACATCTCCGAGTCTCCTTCATTCGTGACTGAATCTATTGAATTCCCTTGATCAGACGGCGACACACCCAGCTTGCGGCATGCGCCGGTGATCAGGCCCGCCAGCGAAGCGAGCATTAAGGTTCGACGTTGCATCGCAGCTTCCTCTCATACTGCAATTACGATAGCGTTTACTGAACCCGGCGTCAACCGCCTTCTGGCGCAAATCTCAGCGCCGCAGAGACGATACAATAGCGCAAGCCGGTGGGGGCCGGACCATCGCGGTAGACATCGCCCAGTCGGGCGCCGCACTCGGCGCAGATGACCGCCGTCTGGGACATCTCGCCCGGTCCTCCTCCAGCGCTGGACACAATCGCCCCCTCGATGGTGGCACCGGGCAAGGCCTGAGAAAAGCTGGGCCAGGGCGTGTGGGCCTCGTATTTAGCGACACCACTGAATAGCGGCTGTCCGCACACGGCGCAACGGTAGACGCCCGGCTCAAAGAGCGGCGCATAGTCCACGCGTCCGGCCCCATCTGATTCAACCGGATCCGGGCAACACACCTCGCCTGCATCGCCCGACGGGTCTCGCGTCGAGTCCGATTCGAGCACTTCTGAATCCAGACGCAAGCCGCGACAACCCCACAGGATCACAGCGGCGAGACCTGCACCCAGCAGCGCGCGTCGTTTCATGACCACTCCAGTCGCAATTGTGATGTATCTATACTAACTTTGTATATTATATGCAGATCGACCCCCGCCGTCAACAGAGCAGGGATATCCACTGTGACCCCGGACACTGGCACATTCGCACGAGACGCGATACACTATGCCGTGAGTAGAGTACCCAGACTAGCTTGCGAAAGGAATGCGACATGGCGAGGACGACGGTGAAACTGCCCTCCAATCTGGTGGAACAGCTGGACCGCCTGGCGCGCCAGCATGGAGTGGAAGTGAACGAGTACACCACCTTCACTCTCTCCAGAGCACTGGACACGGCCTGGCAACGGATGACACGCACCGCCCTATCGGCGAGCGGCGGGCAGCGCGATGAGGCCCGTCTCGATCCGCGGCTCAACTGGTGGCGCCAGGCGCGCTTTGGCATGTTCATTCACTGGGGGCTGTATGCATTGCCCGCCGGGCGCTGGGAAAGCCGGCGCATTCCCGGGATCGGCGAGTGGATCATGAAGCACGCCTTGATCAGCGTGGATGAGTACGAACGCCTGGCGGCCCGCTTCAACCCCACGCAGTTCGACGCGGACGCTTGGGCTCGGCTGGCGGTCGAGGCCGGGCAAAAGTACATGGTCATTACCGCCAAGCACCATGATGGCTTTTGCATGTTTGCCACGGAGCAGACCGACTATAACATCGTCGACGCGACGCCCTTTGGCCGCGACCCGATGGCCGAACTGGCCGAGGCCTGCCGGCGCCATGGAATAAAGTTCGGGTTCTACTATTCGCAGACACAGGACTGGCACCACCCGAACGGCGATGGCAACTACTGGGATTTCGACGAGGACGCCAAAGATTTCGAGCACTATGTCCAGAGTTACGTCAAGCCGCAGGTGCGCGAGTTGCTCACCCAGTACGGCGACATCTGCCTGATCTGGTTCGACACCCCGCGACGCATGACCGAGGCCCAGTCGCGCGATCTGCTGGAGTATGTGCACGAGATCCAGCCGGACTGCCTGGT
>JAXGYO010000004.1:0-104884 GCA_040772225.1 Anaerolineae bacterium | reverse complement strand
TTGCGCGATGGCTATGGGCGCCCCGTCGAGCTGCGCGAGTGCAAGAGTCTCGTCGCTGCGCGCTCCGCTGATTTGCATGCGACGGACGGGCCGTCGCACAGGTGGCAGTTGCGCCCCTGTCGTGGTACCATGCGCGTGCCTTACACTGAGCTAGAAGGGTGAGGGGACGAAGGATATGACATCAGATTCCGAGGCACAGTCCAACGCCAACCGGTTTCTCCTCGCGTTCAACCGGATCGAGCACCGCCTGGCGGACATCGGCAGGGTCGAGGATCACCGGTCGTTCGGGGAGAAACTGCGCGCGGCCACGCGGAGAGAGCCGATCGTGGGCCACATCCAGGGGGATCTGCGCGAGCTGGCCGAGCTGCGCAATGCCCTCGTCCACAGCGACCGCGTGCTGCCCATTGCAGAGCCGCACGACGATGTGGTGCAGGAGATCGAGCGTTACCTGCGGCTGATCTCGGATCCCCCGCGGATCGGCAGCCGCTTTACGCGGCGCGTGGGCACTGTTCGGGTGGACGATACGGTGCGGCTGGCGGTGCGGATGCTGCGCGAGCGCGGCTATTCGCAGTTGCCGGTGCGCGATCGTCAGGGCAAGTGCATCGCCCTGCTGACCGGCGCCACTATCGCCCGCTGGCTCGGCGCGCTCGATCTGCCCACCAATCGCGGCAACGGCGGTGACGTGGTCGGGGATGTGGATCTGGATGCCGTCACGGTGGGGCAGGTGCTCAGGCTCGCCGACGGCGAGGACAACTATGTCTTTCTCCGGCCCGAGGCGACCCTCTACGACGCACTGTCGGAGTTTGAGAGCCACCAGCGCGAAGGCCGCCGGCTCGATGCCATCCTGATCACAGCCGATGCCCGGCCCGATCAGGATTTCATTGGGATCATCACCCCCCGCGATCTGCCGTTTATCCTGATGCAGCTCGAATACCCTCAGGACGACGACTGAGGCGCGGGCGCCCGGATCAGGCCGCTTTGGTGCCGAGCAACGTCATGGACTCGAAGTAGCGCAGCGCGTCGTTGGTCTGCAGCAGGCGCGCATGGCGCTGAACCGCCTCCATATTGGGGAACTTTTCGACGCCCCAGGCCGGCCAGGTCTCCGAGCACCAGGCAGAGTCACAGATCAGCAAGTACTCGCCGCCCGCCTCCGCCAACGCCGCCCGTGCCCTCTCCGACACAGCAAGGCGCTCCTTCGGCGGGAGCGCATAGTACGCCTCTGTGGGCCGGATCAACCACACCTTGAATATCTCACCCGTCATGTTGTCCTCCCCGGCGCATCGCCAGACCACTGTGAACCGGTTTGTCATAATCAGTATAGCAGCCGGCGGTGGCGGTTGTCAACGTTTGCGGTGTCCGGGCAGTCGCGGGGCGCACCTCGCAGGGATGCACCGGGCCGGCAATCTCGATGCGCACGATGCACGATGTTTGCTATAATGAGGCTGTGCTCCATTGTGAGTACAGCCACGCGTTGCTTTTTAGGGGGGTGTCAGATGCCTTTTGCGACCTGCCCGCAGTGTGATGAGCGTATTCGCTTCGCCGATATGCCAGATATCGGGGACATCGTGACTTGCCGCTGGTGCGACGCGCGGCTTGAGGTCGTGAGTCTCAACCCGATCGTGCTCGACTGGCCTTTTGAGCTGGATGAGGACGATGAGGAGGACGACAACGCCGAGTTCGCGATCTTTCCCGACGAGGAAGAAGAGGACGAGGACGAAGACGAGGATTACGAGGACGATTACTGAGCGGTCGTGGGCGGAGACTGGACCGCGGGCTTATAGCCCGCATTGGCGGCCGTGGGCGCACACCGGACCGCGGGCGTCTCGCCCGCACTGGCGGCAACGGGCGCACACGGTGGTGCGCCCCTACAGGGACGGGAGCCCGCACCGGCAGCCGTGGGCGCACACCGGACCGCGGGCTTATAGCCCGCACCGGCGGCCGTGGGCGCACACGGTGGTGCGCCCCTACAGGGACGGGGGCACCGGCAGCGTGGGCCCGCCGGGTCTCGCCCGCCGGCGCAACGGCGCCGGTGGGCGCCCACGCAGGAGCCCGCACCGGCAGCGGTGGGCGCAACCGGACGGACCGCGGGCTTATAGCCCACTGCACGGTGGTGCGCCCCGGACGGCCCGGCGCGGACGACCGCGGGCGCCCGCATTCCCTGTCGTGGGCGCACACGGTGGTGCGCCCCTACAGGGACAGGAGCCCGCACCGGCAGCAGCGGGCGCACACCGGACGCGGGCTTATAGCCCGCACTGGCGCAACGGGCGCACACGGTGGTGCGCCCCTACAGGGACAGGCGCCCGCACCGGCAGCAACGGGCGCACACGGTGGTGCGCCCCTACGCGGACGGGTGCCCGCACCGCCGGGCGCACGGGGTGCGCCCAGACGGCGCCCGCACCGGCAGCAACGGGCGCACACGGTGGTGCGCCCCTACATCTCGTGCATCCTGTCCATCCATGTTAATTGCCCTTTTCTCCCTTGCCTGTCAGCCGACTGCTCCCAGCCGCAGCCGCGTCTCGAACCGGTTGCGGCTCGGGTCGACCATCTCCTCGATCTCGGTAATGACGCGCAGGCCGGTATCGCCAGGGGGCAGCGCACCGGCTGGCGCCACGAGGGTGACGGCATCCCACAGCTCCAGGTCGGGGCGGAGGGGAACGGCGGCGCGATCGGCGCGGGCGTCCAGCGCGGCCAGGGCCAGCGCGTGCCCGGCCAGCGCCGCCGCCAGCCCGGCCGTGTGTACCCGGTTGTCCTCTAGAATGCGCGGCAGGCGCCCGCCCATCGCCTGCGAACCGGCCAGCGCCTCGGCTTCGGCATAGGCGGCATGGGCCGGTGAGGAGACGCGCACCAGCGTAGCCTGCAGGGCGCCTGGACCATATGCGCCCTCGCGGATCTCGTCGTTCGCCCCGATCTCTGGCAGCGTGCCGCTCCCATCGGGCAGCGCGAGGACCTGCAAGATGCCCTCTGCGCTCGGCCGCGCCACGGCCTGGCCCAGCCGCAGCAGCGATTGCACCGCGGTCAGCGCGGACTGGTGCGGGTGCAGGGCGAAAGCAGGGAGGGTTGTGTCCAGCCCCGGCGCCCCATCGCGTGCCAGCGCCAGCCCGACCCTTGCGCAGATCTCCTCCAGCAGCCAGAGGATGGTGCGATCCAGCCAGACCATCGACTCGGCGGGGTGCCAGAGCGCCAGCAGGCCCAGGGCGTCCACCGCCTCGATCTGCAATCTGCCACCCTCCAGGCCTTCAGTGCGCACGGCCGACAGGATGAACCAGTCGCCCGTGTCCACCGTCTCCTCGCCGGCGGCGGTGCGGTAGCCGCGGCGCAGGCGCACGCTGGCCAGCGGGCGTGCCGCGGCGGCCGCGGACGAGGGGTCGCCCGGGTTGCGCAGGGAGAGCGCGGGATCGAGCAGCTCGATCGCGAGACGCCCGGGCGCATCCGGCGAGGCCCGCCAGCGCCAGGAGAGGGCGTCCGCTGGCCCGAGGCGCATCCAGGTGCGCACGGCGGCGTCGAATACGGGGGCGGTCAGCATGGCGCGCCGGCCGCCGCAGTACAGCGTCTGCGTGAGCGCGTCGTAGGCCAGGGGCCAGCGCTGCGCAGATGTGGCCGCACTCGCCAGCGGTGTGAACTGCCCAAAGTGGACATAATCCGTCCCGCGGGCCAGGGCGGAGAGCGGTGAGCCCAGGCCGGAGAGGTCGCCGGTGTACCGCTCCACCCAGGTGGCCGCCAGACCCAGATCGGGGACGCTCACCAGTGCTGGTAGCGCGCACGAGGCGAGCGACGAAGCGGGCTGGTCACCGCCGGGCGCGATCACGCGGGGCGCATCCCAAACCGGCGGCGACGTACTGTCGTCCAGCGTGGCATGCCAGAGTCGGCCCCCGCTGGCGTAGAGGGCATGCAGCCGCGTCGCGTCGCTATCGTACCAGGCGGCGCATCCGCCGGCGTCCGGCGTGGGCTCGGTCAGGGTGTATGGCCCGGCCCAGCCAGCCCCGTCCCAGTGATAGGCGTTCAGCGTGTCCTCAAGCACCAGCGCCCGGCGGCCCCAGAGCGCGAACCAGGGGGTGACGGAGGCGGTGTGCAGCGTCAGGGGCGCCGACCAGGTGGCGCCATGGTCGGTAGAGGTGCGCAGCAGCGCGTTTCGGCCCGTGGCGCTTTCATAGAGGATGGCCCATGTAAAGGGGGCCCACCAGCCGATGGCGATGTCCGACCCGGCACGCGCGCCCGTGGCGACCAGGGTCCAGTCCTCCCACTCGGCGGCGTCATCGGGGTCGTCGACGCGCGCCAGCAGCACGTGACCGGAGGTGTCCACGCAGGCGCGCAGCAGATACGAGCCGTTGTGGTATTGCGCTGTCGGGCTGCTGTCGTAGCCGGTGGGCCAGGCGTGCAGCGCGCTCCAGCGTACACGGCGGTCCTCGATGAGGACGGTGGCGACGGGCTCCGCGGCCCACGATGTCGCAGCGGTGAGCAGGGCGGGGGAGATGGGGTGCATGGGGACCTCCGGCGCGTGTGAACGTGTGAACGTGTGAATGTGTGAACGTCAGAACGTCAGAACGTGCGAACGTCCGGAAGTCCGGAAGTCCAGACGTCTGTACGTCTCAGTGTCTGAACGTCCGCCCATCGGTCCAGAGTGATCGCGGGTCACGTGTGCGTCATGGTGCGTGGGCGTCCCCTCAGGCATTCCTCGTTTGCAGCCTGTGTGTGCGTGGTGGGCCGCACCGTATGGTCCATGGTCTATCGTCCATCGTCGACGGCCAAGGCTTGACGTTTGGACGTTGAGACGTTTGGACGTTGAGACGCCTACATGACCGCGATCACCACGCCCCCCACATCCGCGTACAACACCACCAGCACCCGTGCGCCTGGCGTGACGAGCAGGGCGGCGATATTGGCGGCGACAGCCAGCGGCCCGAGCGTCGCCGTCGGATGGCCCAGCGGGCGCACGATGGCGGTGTGCGTGCCGCTGTCGTAGGTCTCGACGACGGCCTGGACGATGGGCGTGCTCATGGCAGGCCTCCGGTGTTCAGGATGGCGACGGTCAGCGTCGCGCTCAGCAGTCCCAGGCAGAGCAGGGCGGCAAGGCGCAGAAACGGGTCCCAGTCGGGGCGAGGATTGCGCAGGGTCATGAGGCACCTCCGAGGCGTGGACTGCAGATGGCAGAAGGCAGAACTCAGAATGAGCACCAGTATTCGACCTTCGACCTTCGACCTGAGACCTGTTACGCGCAACGCGAAATCCGTAACCCGCTACCCGTCGCGCCTCACTCCCATGCCACGCGCGCGTCACCGGCGGCGGCAAGGCGGCGGCGCAGGGCCTCGCAGGCCGCATCCGCCTGCGCCTGGCGGGCTTTGGCCCAATCCAGCAGTTGCCCCGGCGTCCAGTTGGAGACCGTCACCCGCCCGATGGTCGACTGGCAACGCTGCATGGCGGCGGAGGCCGTAGCCAGCAGCGTCACCAGCGCCACGCCGGCGCCGTCCAGCGTGGTGGCTGTGGCGCCGTCCAGGTCCTCGATGGTGTGGGCCGTGAGGTAAAAGAGGCGCAGGCGATCGATGGCCGTGCCCAGCGGCGCCCCGTCGGTCTCGAGATAGAGCGTTCCGGCGTCCAGCAGCGTGAACGGCGGGCGCGGGGGAGGATATGCGGGCGCGGCGGGGTCCCAGGGGTACCAGAGGTCGACGATCTCGAGCGCGCCGAGGGCGGCGATGCCCACCTCGCGCTCGCCGGCGACGGAATCGAGCACCGTGCTGGCGCGCCGGGGGTTGAGCGTGGAATAGTGCGCCAGCGCCCGGCGGATATTGGCCTCGTGGTCGTCGCTGGACCACTGGGCGTAGGCGGGGTCCTGCAGGTCCGCGGCTACCGCGGCGATCAGATCGGAAAGCGTGGGCATGGTCGACCTCCGGAAGAAGGGATATGAACATGGATGGACAGGATGGGAAGGAGGCGATCATCTGGGAGCGCGGAGATAGGCCTGGCCGGCGCGAGCCGGACAGGACTGCTCCGCTCCGAGAAGCCGGTGCGCGACGCGTGACGCATGTCTTGCATACGCTCGCATGCGGAGCAGTCCTGAGCGCCCCACGGCGCTCAGGACTATCTCCGCGCTCCCAGGTGCTTGCATCATGTTCTTCCCAGCGTGATAATTGGCTACATAGCATAGAGCTTTGCTGCAAGGATGGGCAACATGTCTGACGAGCACAAAGGCTGGCACTCGCGGGGATACTTGCCGCACTTTGATTCCCCTGATGTTATTCAGTCGATCACTTTCCGGCTGGCGGATAGCCTGCCTCGGAGCTATGAGTTGGATCGTGCTCTTGAGAGCGTCCCTGATCGGCCCGACGCGCGCCGGCAGCGCCTGGAGTCGCTGCTGGACAACGGCCGAGGGGCTTGCGTCCTCAAGGATCCCCGCGCCGCGCGTATCGTCGAGGATGCGCTGCTCTATCTGGACGGCGAGCGGTACAGACTGCTGGCCTGGGTGGTGATGCCCAATCATGTGCATGTCCTCATCGAGATTATCGAGGGATACTCGCTGTCTCGTATCCTGCAAAGCTGGAAGGTGCGCACTGCTCGTGAGTGCAATCGAGTGCTCGGCACGAGCGGGCGCTTCTGGGAGCCCGAGTACTATGACCGCTACATCCGCAACGAACGCCACCTGCAGAATGCGATCCTGTATATCCACTCGAACCCTGTAGTCGCCGGACTCGTGAGCGAGCCTCGATTGTGGCCTTTCGGTAGCGCTCGTCGCGGACATGCAGATGGAGGCCTCTGGGAGCGCGGAGAGAGTCGATGATCGCGCAACGCGCGGTCATCGACTGCTCCGCATGGATTCGAATGGCGCAGGCGCAGCGCATTGTGTGAGAGCGAGCGTTCCGGAGCGGAGCAGCCGCTCGCTGCGCTCGCGCCTATCTCCGCGCTCCCATTGGCTCATTCCGCCGCTTCGGTGACGATCGTCGGCGCATCGTCCGTCCGCGTGATCTCCACGTCGTACCCCAGCAGCGCCAGGCTCAGGATCACCAGCGCCAGGATGAACCGCTTGACGGCTTCCTGCACGGTGGGGCTCGTGTACCAGGCTTTCGTCTCCATCGTATGTGCTCCTTGTCAGCTCTTTGCGCGCCGGCGGCAGAGCGTGGGGGGCACGCCCCACCGCCGACTTACAGGGGGAGGTGTGATCAGGCAGCCACGTTGTGCTTGTACAGGGCGCGCCAGTCGCCGATGCCTACGCTAAAGACGAACCGCACCTTGATGCGCATCTCGTCGTTGGTGAACATCGAGCCCATCAGCGGGTGGTCGGCGATAAACAGCTCGGGCGCGCGCCCAAAGCGGTAGCCGATGACCACCCCGGGCAGATCGTTGGGATGGGCCGCGGCGGCCCAGTTGTCCGTGTCGGTCCACTCGGGCACGGCGATCACCGAGTGCGTGACCTGCTCGATGGCCCGTGTGTTGCCCGCCAGCCCGGGCTCGAGCGTTGTGGTGAACAGGTTCACCGCCGTGCGCTCCAATTCGATGGGCACCAGGCAGAAGGAGGGGCGGATGCCCTGCGTCTTGCCCGAGTGGTACTCGGTCTGGCGGTACATGGCGGTGACCGTGGCGTGCCAGGCGGTGGCGTCCAGCGCGCTGCTGCCCAGGTTGCTGTGGGCCAGATCGTCAAAGAGCTTTTCGCCGTCGGCGAGCTGCGGCCCCAGGCCTGCATTGTCCGTAAACAGCGCGCTCACTGCACTCGAGAGGGTGCGCCAGGCGGCCTGTCCCAGCTTGCGCGGGATCGCCCGCACCGCGCCGATATCGTCCCGGTCGATCATCTCCATCGTCAGTCCGAGATAGTTGCCCTTTTTGACGAATGCGCTGGCCTCGGCATAGTCGTCCCAGGTCTTTTCTGTGTAAGCATTGCCCTCGGTCACCGTGTCGAGGTCGGAGAACCCACCCAGCGTGATCCAGCGGGCATCGTTGAGCGTGGGAAAGTCCTCCTGGAAGGCGATGGGCTCCCACCAGCGGGGGCGCGACTCGAACGCCTGCACCAGGGCCTTGTTGAGTACGTTGCGCACCACCTCGGCCATGGTGGTGGTAGAGGCGTTGGCAAAGGTCGTGCGCTCGGGCCGGTAGATGCCGTGGCGCTCCCAGTCGCCGGTGAGCAGGTCGTACATCTCGCGGATGCCGCTCAGGCGCGGGGCGTTGCGGTGCGCCGCGGTGTCGCCCCTGTTCCAGGCGCCCGGCTCGCCGCCGACGCCCATCAGCCGCTCAAAAGCGAGCGTGATCCGGTCCAGCGGCGTGGTCACCTGGCTGATGGCACCCAGCCCGCGGATGGCCTGCTGGGCGGTGAGTTCGCTCCAGGTGCGCGACAGGCGGGCGATGGCGGCCTGGGCCTCGCTGAGGGTGCGGATGCTGCCGTCCTGCCGCACCAGGTCCTTGAGTCCCTCGGGCAGAGCGGTTTTCGACAGCGCCAACTCGACCATCTCCTGCCGGGTGGCGCTGACCGCCGCATCTGCGGTAGCGTCGGTGGACGCGTTGCTGCTTCCCGCATCTGCGTTGCGCTCCCCTGCGGCATCCTGCTGGGCCGCGGTCTGGGTGCGTACAAGCGTGCCCGGGGCCTTTGGGTCGACGGTGTTCTGACTGCTCATGTTCTGCTCCTTGTGTTCGATTGCGGCGGCCTCTGCCAAAAAGCGGCCGCCAGCGGCGGGACGGATGACGATATCCACCGAGTTGACCTCTTCAATCAGCACCACCTGCCGCGGCGGAGTGCCCTCATCGCCCGAGGCGCGCAGCCAGAGGTCGGCGCTCAGGCCAAAGAGGGCCGGGTGGGGCGCGAAATCGGCGATCAGATCGCGCAGCCAGGCCACGCCTCGAGAGAGGCGCAGCAGACCGCGGATGCAGCGCCCCTCGGGGTCCCAGCGTGCCTCCTGGATGATGCCTGCCAGGTCGCGCACGGAGCGGCCGCCGGGTCGGCGCAGATCCGCCGAGCTGGCGTGGTCCACGAACACCGGCACTGTGCAGAAGCGGTCCGCGGCAGCCGCCAGGACGGTGGCGCTGAAAGCCAGCCCATTGGCCACCCCCTCGGAGAGGATGACCACCTCCAGCGCGGGGCCGGCGGGGACTGGCGCGTTGAGCAGGACGCGCTCCACGCGGCCGGATACTGCCAGCCGCTGGCGGCGCGTGGGAGGTTGTAGGGCCGGGATCTCGGCGGTCGGCCGCGGGAGTCTCGCAGCGGGCGTATCGCCCCGGATGCCCATATCAGGATCTCGTTTCGGCATGACGATGTTCCTCCTTTAGCGGATCGGATCGGGGGATGCGGTGGCCGTCTCGTCGCGGATGGCTTCGGAAAGGACCGACTCGAAACGCAGGGTCACACTGATCTCCCCGGAGGGGCCGGATGCGACGCCTGCCCGCCGCGCTGCCGTGCGGATCAGGTCGGTGAGGATCGACTCGAACAGGAACTGGCGGTGCGCGAACCGGCGCAGGGTTGGCGTCCCCATCTCGCGCGCGGTGGCCCGGGTGGCGCTGTCGCCCTCGGCCAAATAGTGCAGCGGCACGCCCGCGCCGGCGGCGATCATCAGGCGGATCGCCTTGCCGTCTGCGGCCACGTCGTCGGCGTTGATCTGCGGGCTCACCGCCTCCCAGTGCTCGCTGCTGTCCGAGATGATGATCGAGCCCGACCGCGGCACCCGCGTGTACTGACGCCGCTTGGCCTCCAGTTGGCCCGATTGCGCGTTGTCCAGGCGTACGTGCCAGAGGTAGGCGCCCTTGTAGCGATTGATGCGCACCCGGTCCTCCAGCCAGAGGTCGTAACGCTCCAGCCAGGGGAGGATCTGCGCCAGGTCGGAGCGCCCGCGCACCGCGCCGACCGGCCGGTTGATGGCATAGTGCAGCATCACCTGGTCGGGACCGCCGGCGGGATCGGCACCGCGGGCGGCGGTCCACCATCGGCCCTCCACGTCCGCAGTGAGCTGGTGGTAGCGCAGCTCATGCTCACGGTCATCGGGGTCCGTCTCGATGGCGTCGATCTGCAGGGCGGGCACCTCGCGGACGTACGACATTCCGTCGGCGGGGTTGCGCGAGAGCACCAGGAACAGCTCGCCGCTGCGTGAGAGCTCGTCGCACCAGGCATAGATGCGGTCCGAGAGGTGGTTCAGCGGGTGGTTCCAAAAGGCGTTCACCCAGGCCTGAGCGGCGGCGGGCCGCACGCGCAGCGTTGCACCCGCCCCGATGACGAAATCGGTGGTCATGCTGATTAGGCGCGCCGCCAGCGGGTTGGCGTCGCAGGCCGCGGCCGCCTGCTCCAGCAGCGCGCGCACGGTGTGCCAGGGCCGCTCGGGCGCGCCATCGTAGGGATTGAGCGCGGTGTACCCGGGCTCCTCGTCGAATACCACGGCGTTCACCGCCTGCTCCGCCTCTGCCGCTTCCAGAGCCTCCCGTGGTCGCCCTCCCGTGACCGATGCCACCCAGGCCTCAAAACGCTCGCCGAGTTTGCTCATCGTTCTTGCGCTCCCCCTCTGGTGTTATGCGGCCGTACGGGCGCTTGGCCGCCAAGAAGTGAATGAACCCTTCACAGGGTATGAGCCACGAGAATGGAGAATCTCGCGCGTTTTTTCACTGCAGTGAAATATCCGTCCGCGGCCCTGGGATCGCCCGCTGGGCCCAGACCGGGCCGGCGGGTGGTCGTCTGAACAGATCCGGTCCAGAAACAAGATCGTTCCTGATCTAGATCTGGATAGATATCTATCTCTTCTAGAAGGCTGCCGGGGCGGCTGCCGCCCCTCCCGGTGGCCAATGCCGCCTGCGGAATGCATGTACAGCCCTTGCCATCGCACCTGCGCTCGGCTACGATAGGGGTGGTCAGACCCTGTGCACGCGATGATCCCCGAGGCGGAGGTGGCGATGAACCGGTCCGTGTCCTGCTGGCAATGCGGCGCCGATTTGCCCGACCCCGAGGCGCGTTTCTGCCCGGCCTGCGGTGCGGCCCTCACCAAACCGACCTTTTGGGAGGAGTTTCGCGACAAGCGGGGCTGGCTCTGGGTGTTGCTGGGCATCGTCGCGGTCGTCGCCGTGGTGCTGGTGGTGACGCAGGTGTTGCCGGGATTGAGGGAGGGTAAAGAGATTCCCACGGTGCCGGTTGTCGTGCAGCAGCCTACCGCCGGGACGCTTCCCGGTGCGCCGGTGATCGCCCCGGCCCCCACAAATACGGCGGCGCTGGCGCCAACCATCACGCTTGCGCCCACCAGCGAGCCCACCGAGGCCGTACCTCCTGAGCCGACAGCCACAGTGGACCTCGAGACCGCGCTGCTGGATGCTGCCAATCGTTTCCAGGAGGCCAAGGCCTACAGCCAGGCTACCGGCGATATCAGCCAGCTCGGTGAGGCGCTGGCGGGGGACGCGCTGCAGCGCCAGATCGATCTCGTGAACCAGTGGAAGGATCAGGGCTGCTCCTGGGAGATCACGCTGGATGAGCCGCTGACGGTGCGCATCCTCGAGACCCGCGATGATGTCTGGGCCCGCATCGAGGTGGCCAAGGTGGAGACCCGGCTGCTGACCTGCGACGGCACGCTGGAGAGCGAGACCCGCGGCGATGCCTACACCACGACCTATCTGGTGGAGCTCATCGATGGCGTGTGGCTGATCACAGAGCGGGAGTAGGGGGGAGGCGGCGCATGTATCTGCTTGCCTGCCGGTCCGGCAGCCGCCCCTGCCGCTGCTGGCGATGACAGCGTGCGCGCCGTTGCGCCGGCTCGTATTCGGGCGGAGAGTATATACACTGCACGGATGGCGTGAGTATATAATATACTGAGTATATCATATGCTGGTTTGTGCGCAGTGCCGGTTGGGGCGGTGGGCCGGCCTCTGGCGCGCGATGCGTGTCGCGCAGGGGGGCGAACGTTGCGGTTGCTGGCTGACAACCTGGGGGGCCGCATCACCATGTGGTGCGTGTCGCGCGGGATGGCGCTCTCTGCGCCTTCTGATCCCAGCGATCTGATCGTCACCGTGTACGCCGAGGACGCCCACGCCTTTCGAGACCGCCTGTCCGAGATCACCGCGCCCACCCTGGTGATCGACGGCGAGGACGATGGCTGTGACCCCCAGCGGCTGGCGCCAGAGGTACCGGCTGGGGATACCGCGGTGCCGCACGGCGCGCCCGGTCACTCCATCCAGGGGGCATCGGCGGCCCCGGGGTCGAGGCCCTCCAGCGGGATGTACCCAAAGGGGTCCACGCGCTCATCCCGGCTAAGGGCGCCGTCCCCGTCGGCATCGAACCGGAGCTCGAAATGCAGATGGGTGCCTGTGCTCTTGCCGGTACTGCCCATCGTGCCGATGCGCTCCCCGTGCTGCACGGCGTCCCCACGCGCATGCGCATGGCCTGAAAGTGCGCATCCTCCTGCAGGTGCATATAGATCGTCAGGAATTGGCCCAGGCCAGGCACCGTGTGCCGCAGTTGCTTCGGACGGTCAGAGACCGTCCGTCCGGCAAGGCTGGAAGGACAGTCTCCGACTGTCCTCCAGAGACCGTCCGTCCGGAGAAGTCGCGCTCCTGCCCGAGGAGAAAAGCGCTCTTTGCGGCGGACGTATCGACCTCGTCGTCGCCGTCGTCATAGAGATCGCCAATGTGGGCCAGAGGCCTGTCCGGGGTGGCAAAGGTGCCCGGCAGCGAGGCGACAGTGATGTGTCGCTTGGGTCGCTCGGCCAATAACTGCAACCGGCCCATGTCGATGCGCTTCACGTAGCCGATCTCATCGGGATACACGGGCAGCCCGTGTGGCTCTCCGCGCGCCAGTGAGCCCCCCAACCGCGGCCGCTCTCTGCGCCGGCGCAAGGCCGCGGTTGGGGCCTGTTCCACCGTGTCGACTGTACTGCCGAGTCGCCCCAGCCGCGCGATGCGATCGATCCAGATAAAAGTTGGCGATCACAAAGGCCAGAACGGCCAGTGTCAACACCAGCAAGAACAGGTGCCCCGCCTCGGCATAATAGCCGTTCTGCAGGGCAATGAGGGCGACGATGCTGTATGAATGCGCCAAGAAAGGCCGAGAGAGCGTTCTGCGACACGTCATCGGCGATGACCCGCGGTAACGAGCGCGGTGTGGCTGTGCTGCTCGCCGAGGCATAGGCTGACACCATGGCTCCCACGGCAAAGATGGCGATGCCCAGCATCGCCGCGGCAATGACTTTCAGCAGCGTCTCGATCGATGTCACCGATCGTGTTCTACTGGAGATTGGGCTTGGGGCGTTCAACTCCATGACGATGATGTGGTGCGCCACACGGATGATCCCTGGTACAAGCAGGAGGACGAGGCCCGCGCCATGCGGCGTCTGCTCGACGACAACGGTCTGGTGGCCGAGTTTGTGGCGCCGCGGCTCTGGGAGGCACCCCCTGGGGAAGGACGGATCGATCACGGCCAACTCGCCCGAGGCCCGTCGCCACGCCGCCGACCGGTCGAAACGTGCCATCGACATCGCCCGGCTGCTGGGCACCCACTATATCGTGCTCTGGCCGGCCCGCGAGGGCACCTACCTGCGCGAGGCCAAGGACCCTGTGGCCTCGGTGGGCCGCATCGTCGAATGGCTCAACATGATGCTCGAGTACGGCCCCGAGATCCGCATCATGGGTGAGATAAAGCCCAACGAGCCCATGGATCAGTCCTATGTGTCCACGGTGGGGCACTGGCTGGGACTCGCTCAGCTGACCATCGACCCCGCCCGGGTGGGTGCGCTCATCGAGTCCGCGCACTCTATCCTGGCCGGGCTCGATCCCTCGGACGACATGGCCTATGCGCTCTACCAGAACAAGCTCTGGTCGGTGCACCTCAACGACCAGAACGGGCTCAAGTTCGATGAGGACAAGGCCTTTGGCGCGGTGGATCTGCGGAGGGCCTTTAACCAGGTATGGGTGCTGGAGCGGCACGACTATGGGCGCAACGGCGAGTTTGTGGGGCTGGACGTCAAGGCGCTCCGGACGCAGCCCAAGGAGCTGTCGACCAAGCACCTGAGCAACAGCAAGACGATCTTTTTGCGACTGCTGGAGTTGGTTCGCTCGCTCGACGTGGTCCAGGTCGAGGCCCTGCGCGCCGCGGGGGACTATAAAGAGCTGGACCTGCTCATCATGCAGCACCTGCTGGGGGGATAGGGGAGGGGCTACAGACTACAGCGAGGTGCCCGCACGGCGCGCGTGCGCTGTCCCCAGCGCCTTGTACTCCGCGATGGCGCGCAGATGGTAGGGGCACACCTCCGTGTGTGCCCCCGAATCGCTGCCGGCGCGTGATTCAGCCCGGGGATGCTCTCAGCCCGCCTGGCTCTGCAGGTACGCCACCACCGCCGCGGCGATGAGGACGATGGCCGATACAGCGACCGCCAGCCAGTTCGCGATGCGGTGTCTCATAGTATCCTCCTCCCGCTATGCCAGGTCGAATCGTTCGAGGTCGATGACTGACTCGGGCACACCGAGCGACTCGAGCGCCTTTTCCACGGCGTTGAGCATCCCCAGCGGCCCGCAGATCAGCACACGGTAGCGGACGTCCTTCGGGGGCAGATAGCGCGAAAGCATCTCCCTCGTCACAAAGCCGGTCTCGCCCTCCCAGCCCTCCGGAGGCTGTTCCAGGGTGTGCACGACCGTCAGATCCAGCCGCTCCGTGAGCGTCTCCAGTTCCTCGCGAAAGTGCGCGTCGTCCCAGGTGCGGCTGCCATACAGCAGCGTCACAGGTCGTTTGTCGCCCCGGTCGGCCATGGTGCGCAGGATCGACATCATGGGGCCGATCCCCGAGCCGCCAGCGATCAGGACATACTGATCCACGTCGGCGTGCCGGTCGGGGCTGAAAGCGCCATAGGGGCCGTCGACATACACATGCTGGCCCAGGGGCAGGTCTTTGATCGTGCCCGTGAAATCGCCCAGCTCTTTGATGGCGAACTCGAGCGTGCCGGTCTGCTCGCTGCTGGACGAGAAGGAAAAGGGGTGCTCGTGCGCGGCAAAGGGCGAGTGCCGGGCAGTGAGCCAGGCGAACTGCCCCGGCTGAAAGCGCAGGCCGGCGTGGCCGACGGGCTCGAGCACCAGCGAGTACAGTGCACCGTGATCGGGCTTGACGGCGACTACCTGGTAGGGGCGTCGCAGCATTTGGAGGGGCTTCCACACGCGGAGATATGCCACCAGGAAGAGGCACAAAGCGCCATAGCCCATCCAGAGCCCCTGCTTGAGCGGCGTCCCGATATACTGCCCCACCATGTAGGCGTGCACCATCACGGCCAGCATCGCCAGTGAGGCCAGCACGCCGTGCCAGATGCGCCAGCGCACATACTCGAGCCGCAGCCGCTTGCGGATCAGCGCCCAGACCATCAGCCCCAGCATGGCGACCACCGAGAGCACGCCCCAGCGGGCGCGCCAGGGGGCGGTAAAGACGTTCAGCAGGCCGATGGCCCAGTCGTACTTGAGAAACAGGATGATGGGGTGCGCCAGCCAGAGGAACAGGGTGATGAACGAGATCTTGTGGTGAAAGTGGTACACCACGTCGCTGCCATAGGGTGCCTTGACCGCCGTGATGCGGGCGGTGAGCACAAAGTGCAGCGCCATCAGCCCAATCCCCACAAAGCCAAAGGCCACCGAGAGCTCGCGGATGAACTCGCGGCCCATGGGGCGCTCGCCGGTCAGCATCAGCAGCAGCGGCGCGACGGCAAAAAGGATGTACAGCAGGATCCAGAGGACGCCCAGTCGCTTCTCACTCGGTTTCATGGTCACCTCGCTTGAGTCATGGCGCATCGCAACGCGATGGCGCGGCAGCCTGTTCAGCGGCCATGATCACAGTTTAGTGAGAACGCCGGCCGACCGCAATGACTAAAGTCACATCGGGAGCGTACCTGGCTTTTGGCCCGCGCGCATCTGGAGCATGGGCTACTGGACTGCGCGCTTCTGGACCGCGGGCTTACAGCCCGCTCCGCCAGCACAAAGGTGCGTCAACATCGATCCACAGGGCAGAACGTAGACCGTCGCGTCCTGTTTGTGCCCTGGGCTGTGGCCTGCTCCGTCTACGTCCACATTGTCGACCGTTGGCGAGATGGTGGGGGGCGTGCCGAGGCCCTGCGCGGACGGCTCCAGATGCCCCTTGTCCGGCCCACCAGCCCATCACCCACTGCATTGGCGCGGCCTTGACGCCCTGTCCAATTCGCCGTAGCGTCAGACACCGAGCGCGGTGACGACTACCGGGAGGTGCGCCATGCAAGCGAAACCGAATATCCTGCTGATTCTGAACGACGACATGGGCTATAGCGATCTCGGCTGCTACGGCGGCGAGATTCAGACGCCCAGCCTCGACGGGCTTGCCGCGGATGGGGTGCGATTCACCCAGTTCTATACCACGGCGCGCTGTTGTCCTTCACGCGCCTCGCTGCTGACGGGACTCTATCCCCAGCAGGCCGATGTGGGCCACATGATGGATGACGACGGCGTGGACGGCTACCTGGGCGACCTGAGTCCCGAAACCGTGACGATCGCTGAGGCGCTCAAGGGCGCCGGTTACCGCACCTACATGTCGGGCAAGTGGCACGTGTCGCGCTTTATCGATGGTCCGGCGCACAACTGGCCCCGCCAGCGCGGGTTCGACGATTATTACGGGATCCTCACCGGCGCGGCCAGCTATTATCAGCCCCGCACCCTGACGCGGGGCAACGCCCGCATCGCGCCCGAGGGCGACGGCTACTACTTTACCGACGCGATCTCGGACGAGGCCGTGCGGCAGATTCGCGAGCATGCGCGCGATCACTCCGGTAAGCCCTTTTTCCAGTACGTGGCCTACACGGCGCCCCACTGGCCGCTGCACGCCTTTGAGGAGGACATCGCCCGCTATCGTGGCCGTTTCGATGCCGGATGGGACGTGCTGCGGGCCGAGCGGCGGGAGCGCATGATCATGCAGGGGATCATCGACGAGGGCTGGCCGCTCACCGAGCGCGACCCGCGGGTACTCCCCTGGGAGGATCAGCCGGACAAGGCCTGGGAGGTAAGGCGCATGGAGGTCTATGCCGCGCAGGTCGATCGCATGGACCAGGGCATCGGGCGCATCGTCTCGGCCCTCAAAGAGACGGGCGCTCTGGAGAACACGCTGATCGGCTTTCTGGCGGATAACGGCGGCTGCGCCGAGGAGCTCACGGCGGACAGCGCGCACTTTATCTGTGATTCGCCCACCCAGGCCGGCGCCATGACCACGGGCGATGGGCGGCCGGTGCGCTATGGGAACGCGCCGGATATCTGGCCGGGCGGCGAGGACACCTACGCCAGCTATGGTGTCCCCTGGGCCAACGTCTCCAACAGCCCCTTCCGTCTCTACAAGCACTGGGTGCATGAGGGCGGCATCGCCACCCCGCTGATAGTCCACTGGCCGGCGGGCATCGAGGCGCGCGGCGTGTTGAGGCACCAGCCCGGGCAGTTGCCCGACATGATGGCCACGTTTCTCGACGTCGCGGGCGCCCCGTATCCCGCGGAGCGCGATGGGCACGCCGTACAGCCGCTGGAGGGATATTCGCTGGCGCCGGCGTTCGACGATCGCCCGACGGAACGCGAGGTGCTCTACTGGGAGCATGAGGGAAATCGGGCGGTGCGGCGCGGGCGCTGGAAGCTGGTGTGCCAGTTCCCGCGCGACTGGGAGCTGTACGACATCGAGGCCGACCGCACCGAGATGCATGATCTGGCGAGCGCGCACCCCGAGGTAGTCGCGGAGCTGAGCGCGCTTTACGAGTGCTGGGCCGAACGCTGCGGCGTGATGCCCTGGGAGGAACTGCTGGCGCTGCGGGCGAGGCGCAGGGGCTCTTATTCTGTCTGACGAGGACGGTCGGAGACCGTCCTTCCAAAAGGAACGGAGGAAGGGCTTTACTGGAGGGACGGTCTCTGGCTGGTGAGGACGGTCGGAGACCGTCCTTCCATAGGAGCGGAGGAGGGGCTTCACCACTGGCCGGTGTAGGCGCGCGTTGCCCGGGGACTCATGGACCGCCGACATTCCTGTCGGCATCCGGGGCCGGTGGCGCAGAGTACTGCGCTTTCCCGCGCCCCAAATGCTCTCCAGACCGCCGGCATGTGCTGTACCCAGCGGCACCTGTCGGCATCCGGGCCGGCCGGTGGCGCAGAGTACTGCGCTTTCCCGCGCCCCGTCGGAGCGTGCTTGGCAGCCGTGTGGACCGCCGGCTTTAGCCGGTTTCCGTGACACGCGGCGTGTGCCGGCAAGCCCCCACCCAGGCCCTCCCCCAGCGCTGGGGGAGGGTGACGCTGTACGCGCACCGGTCGGAGCAGTCCTGGGCACAGCCTTGACCGCGGGCTTACAGCCCGCATCCTGGCGGGCCGGTGGCGCAGAATACTGCGCTTTCCCGCGCCCCGTCGGAGCGTGCGTGGCAGCCGTGTGGACCGCCGGCTTTAGCCGGTTTCCGTGACACGCGGCGTGTGCCGGCAAGCCCCCACCCAACCCTCCCCCAGCGCTGGGGGAGGGTGACGCTCGCCGCACCGATGCGGAGCAGTCCCGGGCACAGCCTGGACCGCGGGCTTACAGCCCGCATCCTGGCGGGCCGGTGGCGCAGGGTACTGCGCTTTCCGCGCCCCGTCGGAGCGTGCGTGGCAGCCGTGTGGACCGCCGGCTTTAGCCGGTTTCGTGACACGCGGCGTGTGCCGGCAAGCCCCCACCCAACTCTCCCCCAGCGCTGGGGGAGGGTGACGCTGTACTCGCACCGATGCGGAGCAGTCCCGGGCACAGCCTGGACCGCGGGCTTACAGCCCGCATCCTGGCGGGCCGGTGGCGCAGGGTACTGCGCTTTTCCGCGCCCCGTCGGAGCGTGCTTGGGAGCCCTGTGGACCGCGGCCTGGCTTACAGCCCGCATCCAGGCGGGCCGGGTGGCGCAGAGTACTGCGCTTTCCCGCGCCCCGTCGGAGCGTGCGTGGCAGCCGTGTGGACCGCCGGCTTTAGCCGGTTTCCGTGACACGCGGCGTGTGCCGGCAAGCCCCCACCCAACCCTCCCCCAGCGCTGGGGGAGGGTGACGCTGTACTCGCAACGGTGCGGAGCAGTCCCGGGCACAGCCTGGACCGCGGGCTTACAGCCCGCATCCTGGCGGGCCGGGCGGCCCGCGCCCCGTTGCTGCGTGCGTGGCAGCCGCGTGGATCGCCGATATCCGCTGTACCCAGCGGCACCTGTCGGCATCCGGGCCGGGTGGCGCAGGGTATTGCGCGTTCCCGCGCCCCAATGGCCCTGGACCGCCGACAGCCGCTGTACCCAGCGGCACCTGTCGGCATCCGGGGCAGGCGGCCCAGGCCCCTTGCGCAGCGTATGCCGTGCTTGCGGCCGACGCCCATGGGCCTTGCTTTGCCTGCTGCTCAAGACTATCATCGTGCAGCCGGCTATCACAGCTCGGGCCCGGCAATCGCCGGTACGCGGTGTTCAACCTTCGATTGCCGACCTACCGTCCGTGATCTGCGATCTGATATCTGTCATCTTCAATCCGAAACCTGCAACCTGCAACCCTTAACCTGTAACCTATACTCCGGAGGTCCCCCATGCCCAACCCTGCCGCCTGGCTCGCTCAAGTCGTCGAGGACGCCCTCGAGCCCGAGATGCCCATCATCGATCCGCACCATCATCTGTGGCGCAGGGCCGGCGACCCCTATCTGTTGCCTGACCTGTTGGCGGACCTCGCCTGCGGGCACAACGTCGTGAGCACCGTGTTCGTCGAGTGTGCCGCCGAATACCGCACGGACGGCCCCGAGGCGTTGCGTCCGGTGGGCGAGACTGAGTTCGTGGAGCGGGAGACGGCTCCTGCGGCAGGCGGCAGGATCGAGGTCGCCGAGGGCATCGTCGCCTACGCCGACCTCACCCTGGGCGCGGCGGTGGACGAGGTGTTGGAGGCGCACCTGGCGGCCAGCCCGCGGGTGCGCGGCATCCGCTGCAGCGCCGCCTGGGATGCCTCGCCCGAGATCCATGGCTACCGCAACCCCCCGCCCGGGCGCTACCTCGAGCCGTCGTTCCGCGAGGGGTTCGCGCGCCTGGCGCCCCACGGCCTCTCGTTCGACGCCTGGCAGTACCACCCGCAACTGGCCGAACTGGCGCTGCTGGCGCGCGACTATCCCGAGACCACCATCATCGTGGATCACTGCGGCGCGCCTCTGCATCTCGGTCCCTACGACGCCATCCGGGACAAGGTCGACGTGCACTGGCGCAACGCGGTGGCGATGCTGGCGCGCTGCGAGAACGTGGTCATCAAGGTCGGCGGGATGGGGCAGCAGAACCCGGCGCTGGGCCTGGGGCAGCGTCCCCTGCCGCCCACCTCGGCTGAGCTGGCGGCGATCATCGAGCCCTATGTGCGGTACGTCATCGACACCTTTGGCCCGTCGCGCTGCATGTTCGAGAGCAACTTTCCCGTGGACAAGGCCTCCTACTCGTACGGCGTGATGTGGAACGCCTTCAAGCGCGTGTCTGCCGGCTATACTCCGTCCGAGCGCGCGGACCTGTTCTACGGCACGGCGGCGCGGGCGTACCGTCTGGGCGACTGAACGTGTGAGCGTATGAACGTCCGGAATGGCAGGCTCAGGGCTCCATCCCTGTCCGGAGATGCCGGCCCGATGCGTGATCTGCAGGGGCGCACCACCGTGTGTGCCGAGGGTCCTGGCCTGGGCGCCGTGGCCGCGCCGCAGCGACCTCATGGTTCGCACAAGGTAATCGCGTATGACGGCAGAGCCGTCCTGTTCGATCTGCGATCTGCCATTTGCTGTCTGCAATCTGTCATCTGCAATCGACTCCTGGAGGCCCGCCATGACCCTCAACGACACCTTCCTGCCCGCCCCTACCAACGTCCGCGGCGCGCCCTGGCCCCGCGTCAGTGCCGATGGCCGCGCGGCCTTTCGCCTGGCCGCCCCGGAGGCTCGCGCGGTGCAACTGCACCTCGCCGGTGGCGTGCAGACCCTGGGCGAGGGGCCCTTCCCGATGGCGCGCGAGGCCGAGGGCGACGCCGGGGGTGTCTGGTCCATCACCGTGCAGCCGCGGGCCCCCGGCTTTCACTATTACTGGTACCTGGTCGACGGCCTGATCGTCAACGACCCGGGCAGCGAGACGTTCTTTGGCTATGGCCGCCAGTGCAGCGGCATCGAGGTGCCCGAGGATGCCGCGACGGCTGCCTACTACCATCCGCAGAATGTGCCGCACGGCACCGTGCGCTCGCACTGGTACCGGGCCGCTACCACGGGCACCTGGCGGAGGGCGCTGGTCTATACGCCGGCGGGCTATGACGACGACGCTTCCGCGCGCTACCCGGTGCTGTATCTGCAGCACGGCGCCGGCGAGGACGAGCGCGGCTGGAGCACCCAGGGGCGCATGCAGCACATCCTGGACAACCTGATCGCCGCGGGCGAGGCGGTGCCGATGCTAGTGGTGATGGAATGTGGCTATGCGACCCCGCCCGGCGAGCCGGAGCCGCTGCCGGGCCAGCGCGGGGCGCCCAACGCCTTTGAGGCGCTGGTCGTGAACGACCTGATCCCCGAGATCGACCGCGCCTTCCGTACGCTTGCAGACCGCGACCACCGCGCCATGGCGGGCCTCTCCATGGGTGCCATGCAGACCATGGCGATCACCACGGCGCATCTGGACCTGTTCGCCTGGATCGGCTCCTTCTCCGGACCGCTCCAGAGCGGCCCGCTCCAAAGCGGCCCGATTGCGGGAGACCATCCGTTCGACATGGTCAAGCTCTACGGGGGCGTTTTTGCCGACGCCATGGCGTTCAACAGGCACGTGCATCTCCTCTGGGTCGGCGCGGGTACCGACGAGCCGCGTATCTACGAGCCCGCCAAAGCGCGCGCGGTGGCGCTCAAGGCGGCGGGGATCCGCTGCGTGTGGTTCGAGTCGCAGGGCACCGGCCACGAGTGGCTCACCTGGAGGCGCTGCCTGCAGGCGTTCGCGCCGCAGCTGTTCCGGTGACAATTCCAGAGAGCAGATTGCAGAGTGCAGAGGGCGACTCATGAGCTGCCCCCTGAGACGCCAACGTCCACGCTGACCTCACCGTGCTCATACTGGCGGACGTGGGCGTCCGCCGGCCGATAACGGGCGGGGGCGAGGGCGGCTCGAAAGCCGGTTTCACTCCGCGACTGGCGAGGTGTTCCAGGGAGGTCCTGGGGCGCGGAGTTGTACTCCGCGACCGGCCAGGTGCCGGCGGTGTCGCTGGGTACAGCGGATGCCGGCGCTCCGGAGCCGACAAGAATGTCGGCGGTCCAGGGGGGTCCTGGGGCGCGGAGGGTCGGTCTCTGACCGACCCTTGCCGGGGCCGACAGTGCCGCTGGGTACAGCGGATGCCTGCGCTCCGGAGCCGACAGTGCCGCTGGGGGCGCGGCTTGGAGGGTACAGCGGATGCTGGGTACAGCGGATGCCTGCGCCGACAACAAGAATGTCGGCGGTCCAGGGGGGCCTGGGGCGCGGCTCGGAGGGTCGGTCTCTGACCGACCCACACCGGGCCGACAGTGCCGCCGGGTACAGCGGATGCCGGCGTCTCCGGAGCCGACAGAATGCCGCTCGTACAGCGGATTCGGCGGTCCAGGGGGATTCGGCGGTCCATCCTGGGGCGCGGCTTGGAGGGTCGGTCTCTGACCGACCCACACCGGGGCCGACAGTGCCGCCGGGTACAGCGGATGCGGCGGTCCGGAGCCGACAAGAATGTCGGCGGTCCAGGGGCCCTGGGGCGCGGCGCGGAGGGTCGGTCTCCGACCGACCCACACCGGAGCCGACAGTGCCGCTGGGTACAGCGGATGCCGGCGCTCCGGAGCCGACAGTGCCGGAGCGACAAGTACAGCGGATGCCTGCGCTCCGGAGCCGACAAGAATGTCGGCGGTCCAGGGGGTCCTGGGGCGCGGCTTGGAGGGTCGGTCTCTGACCGACCCACACCGGGGCCGACAGTGCCGCCGGGTACAGCGGATGGCGGCGCTCCGGAGCCGACAGTGCCGCTGGGTACAGCGGATTCCGGCAGGTAAACCTGGAGCGGATACGGATCGCGGTCCAAAGGAGCGTACTCGCTCAGGTGACAGGATGTCGGCGCTCAGGCAGGTTGACCAGGCTCGCGCGCGATAGGCTTGAAGCGAGGTGCACGTCGTGGCCGCGTCGGCCAGGCGGGGTCCTCTCACATGGGTCAGCGCCAGTGTTGCCCTCGTCGAAACCGCGAGAATCTGCGCGTCGGTGTAGGTCACGCTGAGGGTCACCGGATGCTCAAAGTCCGTCGGCTCGACCAGCAGCCGTCGCGGATAGGCCTCACAGCGACCTGGCCTGTCCGGCGAAGCTCCCCGGGCGCGCTCGTCGGGTCTGCCGCCGGAATGAGCGGATATCGTAGCCCGGTCACGGCGCCTGCGGGGACAGTGGCCGTGCGCCAGCGAGGAGCCGTCGGGGCAGCAGGTTACCGTGCCGCCTTCGGCCGCGGGTGACTGGACCGGACGCGACCTGGCTCGCTGCGTGCTGGCCCAGTCCCGCCCCGGGCATTAAGGAAGGCCTCGACGACGGGGTCGTCGGTCCACGGCGACGAATCATGTAAGGGCACCCCGTTGAGTCAGTCCCGCTGTGTCGCGGGCACAGGCCCCTGCAGTGCATTGTGCGAGAGAGACAAGCGCTCTGAGGTTCGCCAGACCACCGAGTGAGGATGGGAATCACGCCGCTGAGCAGCGGCTCGCCTAGCGAGGTAACAGGGTACTCGGCGATCACGCCCAACTCGGGCAGGATAGCGCCGGTCGAGCTGGTTGCCGAGAGAGACGGCGATGAAGGCTGCTCAGGTTGGCCAGCAGCGGACGGGATGGCCGGTCAGATGGTTGCCACCGAGAAGCAGATCACCAGCGCAGGTTGCTCAGGATGCCCAGCTCGCGCGGGATGGCGCCGGCCAGCTGGTTACCCGGCTGAGGTTGAGGACCGTCAGGTTGGCTCAGGTTGCCCAGCTCGGCAGGATGGCGCCGGCCAGCTGGTTGTCACCGAGATCGAGCCACGTCAGGTTACTCAGGCTGCCCGCCAGGGCGGGATGGCGCCGGTGAGCTGGTTCATGCAGAGGTTGAGGGCCGTCAGGCTGGTCAGGCTGCCCAGCTGTCGGGATGGCGCCGGTCAGCGGTTGCGCCAGAGCTCGAGATAACCCAGGATCAGGTTGCCCAGGTCGGGCGGGATGGCGCCGGTGAGCGGTTGTAGCCGAGGTTGGCCGAAAGGAAGGT
Organism: Anaerolineae bacterium; assembly: GCA_040772225.1. Classification (GTDB taxonomy): domain Bacteria; phylum Chloroflexota; class Anaerolineae; order UBA1429; family UBA1429; genus JAAYED01. Next base: position 80,757 of record JAXGYO010000004.1, on the reverse strand, counting down.
TGACTGCAGGGATGCTCAGCCAGGTGGGATGACGCCGGTGAGCTGGCGCCCGAGGTTGAGCCGCGTCAGGTTACACAGGTTGCCCACGCAGGTCGCGCCGGTCAGCTGAACGGGGTCGAGCGACGTCAGGCCCGGTTCCTCCAGGTCGTCCAGCTCGGCGCCGATCGCTGGTTGCCCGTGGACGGCCGGTAGAGGACCAGTCAGGATGTGCGGTCAGGCTGCTCCAGCTTGGGCGGGATCGCGCCGGCAGCGGTTGTCGAGAGAAACAGATACTCAAGGCTGCTCAGGCCGCCCAGTTCGCCTGGGATGGCGTGCGCGGTCAGCTGGTTCCAACCGAGGTCGAGCCCGTGCGTCAGGTTAAACGTGGCAGGCCGCCCAGCTCGGGCGGGATGGCCCGCGTCAGCCGGCGATGTACAGGTTGACGTGTTCTGATAACCAGAGCATGCCCAGCAGGCGGGATCATCAACCCGCGCAATGACGCTTGCACGGGGAGATAGAGACCCTCCAGACATATCGGGCGCCGCTGCAGTGCACGTTACCCCATACAACGCGCATGGTCGTCTCCGTGGGGAGCGTCCACTTGCCTCCAGTTGGGGCCGTCGGTGCTGGTACAGCGCCACGTGCGCGTCGTACTCGCGGGCGGGGATCTCATCTGTTCGGCGCGTGCGACCGGGCGGGGCGACCAGGCGCCCAGCAGCGACAGGAGCAGCAGCCGCTGCGGATGCGCGCGGGCGAGGGCGGACGGGTTCGATGAGCGGCATGGGCACCTCCTGGCGCCTTCGGACGCAGACCGCACGATGTCGCGACCTATGGCTGAGCAGGTTGCCCGGCCATAGACTGTAGTGCCTCGAATTATCGCTTGACCAGCGGCAGGTAAACCTTGAACGGGTACGGATCAGTCCGCTCCAAAGAGTGCATACTCGCTCAGGTGGCAGATGTCCACGCTGAGGCGGTTAATCTCAGGCTCGCGCACATAGCGAGGCGGCGCGCAGTCGTGGCGGCGTCCAGGCGGGGTCCTCCCAGACGTACAGCGCCAGCGAGGCCGGTCGAAACCCGCGATCTGGGCGTCGGTGTAGGTCACGCTGAGGGTCACCGGCTCCTCAAAGGCGAACGGGCGATCGACCAGCAGACCCTCGCGGTAGGCCTCGAGCCTGAACGCCTGCCCGGCGAAGGTCAGCGTGCCGGGGGCTGTGTTGGGACCCTCGGCGGGAATGAGGACCAGCGTCGCCCGTCTCGTGATAGCCCCAGAGGGGACGGTGACCATGAGGGAGGAGCCGTCGGGCGCGTCCAGGCGCTCGCCGCCGGCGGTGGGCGGATGGTCGCAGCGGTCTCTGCGTGGCGGCCCAGTCGGGGTCCTTCTCGTTCAGGAAGGCGGTGACGACGGGATCGTCGGTCCAGAGGGCTTGTAGCCAAAGTCGACGACGGGCCAGTCCCATTCATACAGGGGAATACCCAGTTGAGTCAGAGTCGCAAGCGTCGCGGGCACAGGCCTGACTGCAGTGCATTGTGCGAGAGAACAAGGCTCCGGAGGTTTGCCAGGCCACCAAGCGAGGAGGGGGATCACGCCACCGAGGCTATTACCGTCAAGATGGAGGTCACCGAGGCAGTCAGGTTGCCCAGCTGGCCGGGATGGCGCCGCTGAGCTGGTTGCTGCCGAGAACAAGCTCCGAAGGGCGAGCAGGTGCCCAGCTCGCTCGGGGATGGCGCCGGTCAGCTGGTTCCACCGAGGTGGAGGTCGAGGTTACTCAGGTTGCGCAGCTCGGGCGGGATGGCCCGGTCAGTGGTTGCCAGCCCAGCCGCATTCAGGCCGAGGATGCCCAGCCAGGGTTCGGGATGGCGCCGGTCAGCTGGTTGCCGAGGAGAGGTAGAGGACCGTCAGGTTGCTCAGGCTGCCCAGGTCGGCGGCCCGCCGGTCGCTGGTTGTCCATGGAGGTCTGCGCCTGGCCAGCTCCAGGTTGCCCAGTTCGCTCGGGATCACCGGTCAGCTGGTTGCCATGCGAGGTAGAGTGAGGTCAGGTTACTCAGGTTGCCCAGCTCGGGCAGGGATGGCGCCGGTTGCTGGTTGCCGAGGCGGAGCCGATGTCAGGCTGCTCAGGCCGCCCAGCCGGACGGGATCGCGCCGGTCAGCTGGTTGAGCCGAGGTGGAGGTCGTCAGGTTATCAGGCTGCCCAGCTCGCTCGGGATGGCGCCGGTCAGCTGGTTGCAACCGAGGTCGAGCGACGTCAGGTTGCTCAGGCTGCCCAGCTCGGGCGGATGGCGCCGGTCAGCTGGTTGCCATCGAGGTCGAGGTCGTCAGGTCATAAGGCATGCCCAGCCAGGGCGGGATGGCGCCGGTCAGCTGGTTCGCCATCGAGGTTGAGGCTCCGTCAGGTTACCAGGTTGCCCAGCTCGGGCGGGATGGCGCCGGTGAGCTGGTTGCCGCCGAGGTAGAGACTAAGTCAGGTTACTGAGGCTGCCCAGCCGGGCGGGATGGCGCCGGTCAGCTGGTTGTCGGCGAGGTCGAGACGTCAGGCGCTCAGGGTGCCCAGCTCGCTCGGGATGGCGCCGGTCAGTTGGTTCCAGCCGAGGTGGAGGTCCGTCAGGGTACTCGGGCTGCCCAGCTCGGGCGGGATGGCGCCGGCGCTGGTTGCCAACCGAGGTTGAGGTAGTCAGGTTACTCAGGTTGCCCAGCCAGGGCGGGATGGCGCCGGTCAGCTGGTTAATTGCTGGCCGAGGCGACGTCAGGTTACTCAGGCCGCTCGCTCGGGATGGCGCCGGTCAGCTGGTTGCCGCGCGAGATTGCATCGACGTGGCCGGCCCGCAGCGTCATCCCGCAACCCACAGGGCGGACGCTTCCGTGGGGAGCGTCCACTTGGTCCAGTTCGGCCGTCCGTGGCGTTGTACAGGGCAACGAGCGCATCGTACTCTGCGGCGGGAATCTGCGTCTTGTTCGGCGCGCACGACCGTGCGGCGAGCGACGGGTTCATGAGCGGGCATGGGCCAGCAGACACGGCGACCTATGGCTGGCAGGTTGCACCAGAGTAGATGCGGCCAGGGCAGGTAAACCTTGAACGGATGGCACTCCAAAGAGCTGAGATGATGGCAGATGTCCACGGAGGCGGCTAATCTCAGGGCGCACATAGCGTCCGTCGTGGCAGCGTCCGACGGGTTGCTCCCCAGACGTACAGCGCCAGCGGCGCCTACCAGGCCGATCGGGCGCGGTGTAGGTCACGCTGAGGGTCACCGGCTGGCGAACGGCTCCACCAGCAGCCCTCGCGGTAGGCCTGGAGGGTAAAGCGTCCTGCCCGGCGAAGGTCAGCGAGCCGGGGGCTGTGGTGGGACCCTCGGCGTGGAATGAGGACCAGCGTCGTAGTCGTGATAGCCGCAGAGGGGACGGGCGAGGGGAGGAGCCGCGCTGGAACGCGTCCAGATTCCGCCGGCGGGGGCGTGATGGTCGCAGCCGCACACGGGCGGCCCAGTCGGGGTCCGCTCCAGAAAGGCGGGGTGACGACGGGCGTCGGTCCAGAGGGCGTTGTAGCCAAAGTCGACGACGGCCAGTCGCCATTCATGCAGGGGAATACCCAGGAGTCGCGGCGTCGCGGGCACAGGCCATGCAGCAGTGTTGTGCGAGAGAACAAGGCTCCGGAGGTTTGCCAGGCCAGGCGAGGAGGGGATCACGCCGCTGAGGAACGGTTATAGTCCAGGAGGAGCCGCAACTCGAGCGCAGGCCCCCAGCTCGGGCGGGATGGCGCCGGTCAGCTGGTTGCTGCCGGTTGAGGTCGGCAGCAGGTCCACTGCAGGGCGCCCAGCTCGCTCGGGATGGCGCCGCTGAGCTGGTTGCCACCGAGGCTGAGGCTCCGCAGGGGTGCGCAGCTCGCCGGGGATGGCGCCGGTTAGCTGGTTGCCATTGACAGAGCGATGTCCGCCGGCTCAGGATGCCCAGCCAGGGCGGGATGGCGCCGGCCAGCTGGTTGCCATCGAGGTCGACGGGGACGCTCAGGTTGCCCAGCTTGGAACGCGTCCGGTCGCTGGTTGTCCGAGAGAAACAGATACAGCTGCTCAGGTAGGTCCAGCTCGGAGGCGCCGGTCAGCTGGTTGCCATCGAGGTTGAGCCCGTCAGGCCGTCAGGTTGCCCAGCTCGGGCGGGGATGGCGCCGGCCAGCTGGTTGCCCGAGAGAAACAGATACGAAGGTTGTCAGGTTGCCCAGCCAGGGCGGGATGGCGCCGGTTAGCTGGTTCCAACAGGTGGGTCAGGTGACAGGGCCCAGCTGCGGGCGATGGCGCCGGTCACGTCAACCCGAGCGAGAAGGTTACTCAGGTTGCCCAGCGCGCCGGGATGGCTCAGCTGGTTGCCAGAGGTGGAGCGCGCGTGTCTGCCCAGCGGGCGGGATGGCGCCGGAGCTGCCATCGGGTCGGTTACCCAGGTTGCCCAGCTCGGCGGGACGGGCGGTCAGGGTCGTTTTTACTGGTTGCCCAGCTCGGGCGGAGGCGCCGGTGGCTGGTTCCGAGGTGCGAGGTCCGTCCTCAGGCTGCCCAGCTCGCGGGATGGCGCGGTCCGCTGGTTGCGCAAGGTGAGATCCGTCAGGACTCAGGTTGCCCACGCTCGCTCGGGATGGCGCCGGCCAGTGGGAGGTTGAGGTCGTCAGGGTACTCAGGCGCGCCCCTCGCTGACCGAGGAGGAGCCCAGCTCGCTCGATGACGCCGGTGAGCTGGTTGCCATCGAGGTTGAGGTCCTGCAGGGCTCAAGCTCGGGCGGCAGGTCATCGCGTCTTGTTCCACCCAAGGGCAAGTTTTGTAACGTCCATCCGTGCACGTTACCCCATACAACCCACAGGGGTCTTCCGTGGGGACCGTCCACGTGTTCGTCCAGTTCGGCCCATCGGTGGCGTTGTACAGCGCGACGAGCGCAGCATACACTGCAGCGGGGATCGTTTGTTCGGCGCGTGCGACCGGCTGGGGCGACCAGGCGCCCAGCAGCGACAGGAGCAGCACCGTGAGGATGCGGCGGGCGAGGGTGAGACGGGTTCGATGAGCGGGCATGGGCACCTCCTGCGCCGCGCCACGACAACGGGGCGCAAAGTCCGGGCGTACAAGATGGAGGCGCGGACGCGAACGTCCGCTGAGACTGGTGGGATACTATCAAGGGCCTCCGCCGCTGTCGCGGGCTTGCGCCCCAAAGCTCGTCGGCAATTCGGCAGCGGGGCGCAAGCCGCGAACGCAGGATGTGCACCGACGCGCCAGAGATGGGTCCTGGGGCCGGGGGCGGCAGGACAACTGATGACCCTTGACGCCAACGGGCAGGGCGCTTGGGTTGCCTTGGTCTGTCTACTCGACGACCCTGTAGTCTACCGGTTATACGCAATACAGATCGTCCTTCCCCGACCTCCGGAGCAGGACCTCCCATGCCGCTGTCCGCAGAACAGCAGGATGCGCTCATCAGCGTGCTCAAGGCCAGCAGAACATGGGCCGACACATGGGTCTGGTGTGGGACCAACTGCAGGCGGGCTGAACGTCAACCCACAGAAGGTGGTCGCTCTCTGAGATGGAGAGACCGGGCGGCGGAGCGGATGCGGTCGGCCATGATCCGGCGACGGGCGAGGTCGCTTCGCTGCGCACCGGATTGCTCCGCTGAGAGCCCGCTGGGGCGACGGAATGCCTGTTACGACCGCGCGGCGCAGGACTCGCGCAAGGTCGCCCGACCGGAGGAGAACGTGCTCGACATGGCGGCGGCCATGGGCATCGCGCTTCTGACGGAGGAGCAGTATCGCCAACTGCAGACGCTGGGGGAGTTCGATCTCAAGACGTCGAGCTGGGGGTCACACCCCGGATGTCAGGGCCTTGGGCGGGGCGCTCTTTTGTGATCGCCGCTACGGCAGGGTCTTTTTGTACCACAACGGCGCGCCCTCGTACTATGCCTCCAGGGCTTTCGCGGCGCGCTGAGGGAGGGTCGGTCTCTGACCGACCCTTACCGGGGCCGACAGTGCCGCTGGGTACAGCGGATGGCGCGCTCCGGAGCCGACAGTGCCGCTGGGTACAGCGGATTCGGCGGTCCAGGGGGTCCTGGGGCGCGGCTTGGAGGGTCGGTCTCTGACCGACCCACACCGGGCCGACAGTGTGGGCGCCGGGTACGGCGGATGCCTGCGCTGCCGCCGGGTACAGGGATGCCGACACAGTGCCGCTGGGTACAGCGGATTCGGCGGTCCAGGGGGTCCTGGGGCGCGGCTTGGAGGGTCGGTCTCTGACCGACCCTTACAGCGGATTCGCCGACAGTGCCGCCTTACGGATGGCGGCGCTCCGGTGCCGCTGACAGTGCCGCTGGGTACAGCGGATTCGGCGGTCCAGGGAGATCCTGGGGCGCGGAGTGGAGGGTCGGTCTCTGACCGACCCACACCGGGGCCGACAGTGCCGCCGGGTACGGCGGATGCCTGCGCTCCGGGGCCGACAGTGCCGCTGGGTACAGCGGATTCGGCGGTCCAGGGGGCCTGGTGCGCGCGCTTGGAGGGTCGGTCTCTGACCGACCCTTACCGGGGCCGACAGGAATGTGGGCGGTCCAGGGAGATCCTGGGGCGCGGAGTTGTACTCCGCGACCGGCCAGGTGCTTGGCGGTGCCGCTGGGTACAGCGGATGCCGGCGCTCCGGAGCCGACAAGAATGTCGGCGGTCCAGGGAGGTCCTGGGGCGTGGCTTGGAGGGTCGGTCAGTGACCGACCCTTACCGGGGCCGACAAGAATGTCGGCGGTCCAGGGAGATCCTGGGGCGCGGAGTTGTACTCCGCGCCCGGCCAGGTGCTTGGCGGTGCCGCTGGGTACAGCGGATGCCGGCGCTCCGGAGCCGACAGGAATGTCGGCGGTCGAAGGGCTGCGCGTACGGAATGGGCGCAAGATCGAGAGCGGGCTAAAGCCCGCGCTTGTATCTCCGATGGGGGCACGTTCCCACGTTGCAGACCCCTGGTTGCTCTGTCTGTAGGAGGTTCAGACGTTCAGACTCTCAGCTGCCCTCGAGCCCCTCCATCAGCGCGAGGATCTCGCCGTTCTCGGGGATGTCGCTCATGCTGTGGCCATAGTGGACATAACGCGCGATGCCCTCGCGATCGATGAGCACCTGGGCGGGCATGCGCCCCAGCTTGAACAGGTTGACCTCCTGGCCATATAACTTGAGCACCGTGCTTGTTGGGTCGGGCAGCCCCACAAACGGCAGTTTTTCCTTCTCGAAATAGCCTTTGAAGGCTGCGGTGTCCTCGGGGCCAACGACGACGACCGACACGCCTCGGGCTACGAACTGCTCATGATCCTGGCGCAACTGCGCCATGTGCCGGCGGCAGAAAGGTCAAGCGAAGCCGCGGTTGAACACCAGGAGCACGATTTGGCCGCGAAAGTCAGAGAGCGATACGGGCTGCCCGGCATAATCGGCCAGGGTGAAATCGGGCGCGGGCATGTCGATGGTAACGCGTGGCATGGGCAACTCCTTTGCGGTAAGGGAAAACCTGATCAGCGCCATCATAGGGCCGCGCGGCCCGGGTGTCCAGCGGAGCCAGGTTCACCCTGTTGTGTGGGCGAATCGCGGTCACAGACAGTTGTTCCATGCTATAATGTCTATCGCAACTCGGACCAAGGATCTGGTGGGCGTGGCGCAAGAGGAGGCAAACGATGTATGGTGCGGTAGGTTACGGACAGCACAGTGCGACGCGTGGGGATGTTGTGACGGCTTACCGGCTACCGGGCACCGGCGAGGAGTCCTCGCCTGGACCGGAGGCCCGCCCGACCCGGTGGGGAGTGATTCTGCTTTGTCTTCTTTTGATGGGCCCGCTGGTGACGGCAGGCCTTGTTTATTCAGCGGCGGCCAGCGGCCCGCGTGTGGATGTGGCTCCAGATGCGCCGGCGCTCCTGATCGAGGTCAACTATGCGCATAACTGGGTGAGCGGCTATACCGCGCCCGACTCTAGTGTGCGGATCGCCGTGCTCGACAGCGGCGGTGTGGTCAAGGATGAGACCCGCATCACCGCTCAGGGCGACGGCTCCTTTATCACCGATGACGGCGGCTGGTCGGCGGGCATGAGGCCGGACATGGCTCCGGGCGACGCTGTCGAAGCCGAGAACCTCGATACCGGTGCGACAGCAGTCATCGAGCAGGTGGGTGAGATCCGCGTGAGTATGCTGAACGAAGATACCGATCGGGTGGAGGCCACGCTGCACGCTCCCTGGTTCACAGACCCGCTGACGGTCCTGTGCGAGGTCTGGCTCGAGTCCGGGACGGGGCCCGACCCCATCCACGTCTATGTCGACCCGGATGGCGGCAGTGTGGTCTGTGACTGGACCAGCGTGGGCTGGGACCTGCAACGCGGGCAGATGGTGGCCCTGCGCTACTTTGAGCCGGACGGCGACAACGTCATCAATGTCCCCGTTTGGCCCTGGATGAGAGTGAATGCGGGCCACAACACGGCTGGCGCTAACGCGGACGTGGGCACGGTCTACACGGTGGAGGTGCGCGACTCGGGAGGCACCCTGAAAGCGACCGCCAGCGCGGAGAGTGAGCCCTGGGCCGGATGGGGTGGGGACGGCTTTGACGTGGAGCCGCACGAGTGGCTGCCCTCAGAGCCGGACATCCTGCCTGGCGATAGAGTGATCTTTGCCACGGGCACGCAGTCGACCACGCTGGCGGTGGGCACCATCAGCGGCGTGTTGGACGTGGCGGCCGACAGCGTCAGCGGCACGGTGACGGCGCTCGAGATCGCGCCGGACCCCGGCAGCACGGTAACCGTCGAGTGCCATCCCTGGGGCGCCTGGGACGCCGGGATCGCCGATGCGCCGGTGAAGGTGTCTTCCGCTGCGGTAGACGGTTCCACGTCCTATAGCTGCAGCTGGGACCCTCTCACCGAGTGGGACGTGCAACCGGGCCAGGCCATCGGTGTGATGTATCTCGAGCCCGATCAGGACAGGGTGATCGACGTCTTTGCCCTGCCGGCGGCGCGGCTGCTGCTGGGAGCCGGCTCGGACAGCATAGCGGCACCTGGCGGGAACGCCCGTCTGTGGCTGGAGGTGCGTAATGAGGGCGACAGCGTCGCGGACGACGTGACGGTGCGCGCTGCACAGAGTGCCGGCACCGGCCTGCAGTATCTCTCTGATACCTCGGGCATCGCGCCCGTGGCGGACGCCGGTACGCTGCTGTGGGAGTTGGGCACACTGACTCCTGGCGATCGTGTGGCCTTCGAGGTGTACTATGGTGCCCAGGGCGCCGCCGGCGACATGCTCAGCGTGAGCCTCACGGCAGAGACGAGCTCCTTTTCGGCGAGCGAGGTCGGGGAGCGCACGCATACGCAGCAATGGACGCTGGCCGCGAACGATACGCAGCTCAATATTGGCAAGTGGGCCGCGTTGGGACGGCCGGCCGCCGGCCAGCCGCTAGAGTACGGCGTGGCGGTGTGCAACAGCGGCTCCACCAGCAGCGGGGCGTTCACGGTCACCGATACGCCCGGCCCCGGCCAGTCACTGATTCGCTGGTCGGGCAACGAGCCAGGCTGGACCGAGGTGGCGTTCGGCCCGGATGGGGGGACGTGGGAGTTTCCCGCGCTAGATCCCGGCGGGTGCGTGACCATCAGGCCAGTCGCAATGCTGGCCGCGGATCTGCCCGTTCTGTCCCCGATCAGCAACACGGCCACGCTCACCGGCGGGAACGACCTGACGCCGGACGACAACGTGGCCTACTGGGAGGCGCCGGTGAGCGTGCCCTGGATGAACCTCACTGTGGCCAAAACGCTTAGCGGGGGGCGGCTGGTGCCGGGGGGCGTGCTGCGCTATGAGATCGTCGTGCGCAACGAGGGCAACATTGCATCGGGGCCCATCAACATCGAGGACACGCTGCCGCTGGGCACGAGCTTTGCAAAGTCGTGGGAGTCTTCTTTCTGGGGGACGACTCCGTTTCCGCCCTATCTGATCGGCCCTTCGCAGGTATCGTGGGAGATACCCGGTCTGGATCCCGGGCGCGAGTTCAACATGGGCGTCATGCTGACGATCGATACGGACGCAACTCCAGGAACTGTGCTGGTCAACACGGTCGAGGTAACGACAGCCGATCCGGAGCTGCGCTATGACGATAATCTCGCGGAGCCTGCCGTGCTGCTCAATGCGTCCGGCCCTAACCTGGCCCTGACCAAGACAGCCACCTGGTGGGACGCCGAACACATCCACTATGACGTCCTCCTGGACAACCTGGGCAGCGTGATAGTCAGCGGTGTGCCCTTTACGGATACGCTGCCCGTAGGCACGACGTATGCAGGAGACCTGGCGTTGAGTTTGGAGCCGGAGCGGATACAGGCCATTAAGGTCATCACCGGCACGCTACACGACACGCTCATCGTCGAACTGACCGAGCTGTACCCCGGCGAGCGCATCTGGATGGGGTACTCTGTTAGCGTCGATGACCCCGACTCCGGGCTGACGTACACCAACGTGGCGGAGACCATGCTGCCTGCAGGCGATGTGAACCCGGCGGACAACAGCTATTCGACCGTCTCGGTGCCCCCGAGCCCCCTGCAGTGGGTCGAGACCTGGGTCAACGATCGCGGGCCGTCGCGGATCACCGGCGGGGCGATTCCGGGGACCGAGATCGTGGTGACCACGCCGTCGGGCACGTTCAACGCCTGGGCGGATCCGGCTTGCGGTGGCTGCTGGGCGGTGGAGGACCTGGGCGAACTCGCGCCCGGCGATGCGCTCACGCTGGCGGCCGGCGCCGGAGCGTACCCGCTGAGCCTGGTCGTGCCGGATCCCTTTACCGCCCTGGCTGACAGCGCCACCGACGAGGTCACGGGCCAGGTGGGGGGCCGCCTTGCCTATCGTCTGGTGGAGATTCACGGTGATTGGGGCGGCAACGGCATGGCCTGGACCGGCGCGGACGGCAGCTATCTGGCGGGCCTGGACGACATCCCGCAGGGAGCCACCGGCGTCATGCGAGTGGAGGAGGGCAAGGCCGCGGTATGGGTGGTCTGGGCGCGCCCGCTCAGCTCGCTCGACCTCCTGCTGGAGGTCAACTATGGCCACGACTGGGTCAATGCGCCCTACGAACTCGGGCACACGGCTGCTTTCACTGTAGCCGAGTCCGACGGCAAGACGGATATAGCTACCGCGAATGTCACCAGTCAGGTGGTGCCCGGGTGGGGCGGCTGGACCGGCTTTACCACGATACTGGGGGACCCCTGGGCGCCGGAGCAACCGGATCTCGAGCCGGGGGATTGGGTCTATGGCGAGGTGGACAACGGGAGCGAGGCGCAGGTGCAGCTCGGCGAGATCGCCGGCCTCCTGGACCTCGCTGGCGACAGCGTCGCGGGCACGATCAGCCTGCCCGGCGCCTTTGAGGCTGCGGCCTGGTGCGCGGTCTGGGTTGACGGCGGTCCCGAGATCTGGTTCGATCTGCCCACTGGCGGCGCGGACTTTACCTGCGATCTCGGCGCCGCAGGGTGGGACCTGCGGCCCGGCCAGGATGTGGCCGTGGGCTATGTGGACCCGATGGGGCACCGGGTGATTAATGTGTTCCGCGAGGGGGGCTACACCGTGTTCCTGCCGCTGGTGACGCGCTAGGCAGGGGCAGCGAGCATGCACATCGATGGACAGGATGGACACGATAAATAGCGAACGGGGCGCGGGCCGCTGGCCCGCCTCCGGTGAGCCAAGCTGAGCTGCGGGCAGAAAGCAGGCTAGCCATTCACATCGATGGGCAATGGCGCAGAGTACAGCGGGCGCAGAGTACAGGCGAGGCGGGGCTGGGCCGACAGGAATGTCGGCGGTCCGGGGCTGGGCCGACAGGAATGTCGGCGGTGCGTGGCCGGGCCGACAGGAATGTCGGCAGTGCGTGGCCGGGCCGACAGGAATGTCGGCAGTGCGTGGCCGGGCCGACAGGAATGTCGGCAGTGCGTGGCCGGGCCGACAGGAATGTCGGCAGTGCGTGGCCGGGCCGACAGGAATGTCGGCAGTGCGTGGCTGGGCCGACAGGAATGTCGGCGGTGCGTGGCTGGGCCGACAGGAATGTCGGCGGTCCGGGGCTGGGCCGACAGGAATGTCGGCGGTCCGTGGCCGGTGTTCTCGCTCAGGCGCCGCTCGGGGATGCCATGGCGGGCCCGGGTCCACGTCCCGTTGAGGCTGCTTTCTACCGTTCTGGCGAGACAAAGTCTCTGTTGAATACCTTGACCGCCCGTGTCTCCCGTGCCGATATGCGACCCAAACGGCAGCACGTATCCGTGGAGCAAGTCCATGCTCACTCGCCCTGACATCTCAGACGAGGCGTTGGCCGCACATCTGCGCGTCGCCTATGGCCTAGACGTCACGTCGGTGGCCTTTCTGCCGCTGGGCGCCGATTACGGCACGGCGCTGTACCGCGCCGAGACCGCCAGCGGCGAGTCGTTCTTTTGCCGCCTGCGCTCGGGTCCCTGGAACGAGGTGGCCGTGCAACTCCCCGCCGCGCTGCACGCCGCCGGTGTCCCGGGGATCGTCCTGCCACTGCGTACCTGCGAGGGCGGGCTCTCAGCGCCGCTCGGCGTGTTCCGCCTGAGCGTGTTGCCCTGGGTGGAGGCGCGCAACGGTTACGAGGCGCCGCTCAACGATGCGCAGTGGGAGGCCCTGGGCGCCGCCGTGCGCCGTATGCATGAGGCCGCGCTGTCGGACGACCTGCTGGCAGCCATCCCCGTCGAGACCTTCCCCGATCGGTGGCGCCTGCGCCTGCGCGCGATCATGGCGGAACTGGAGAGCACGGTGCCCATCGACGCCCTGGCGGTCGAGGCCATGGGCGGCCTGCGGGCGTACCGGCATGAGATCGTTGCGTTGCTGGAGCGCGCCGACGCGCTGGCGGCCTATGCCCGATCGTCTGGGCGGCCGTTGGTGGTCTGCCATACGGACCTGCACGCCGGCAACGTGCTGGTGGATGCCGCGGGCGGGCTCCACCTCGTGGACTGGGACGCCCCTCTGCGGGCGCCGCGCGAGCGCGACCTGATGTACGCCTGCGGCGGGCAGTTCGGAAACCACCGCTCCCCCGCCGAGGAGAAGGCGCTCTTTTACGCCGGCTACGGTGACATCCCTGTGGACAGCGGTCTGCTTTCCTACTATCGCTACGCCCGCATCATCGAGGACCTGGCGATCTACGCGGACGATCTGCTGCGCGGCGACGTGGCCAGCCCGGACCGGGCGGAGGCGTTGCACTATATGCTGGCGAATTTCGAACCCGGCGGCACGCTGGAGTGCGCGCGGGCGGGGGATGGGGGCTAGTTTTACAGGTTGAGGGTTGCAGGTTTCAGGTTTGGGATTGCAGATAGCAGAACCGGAGCGGGCGGGACGCCCGCGGTCCAGGGCGGGGCTGCCGGGGACAAGGCTCGGAGATGCCTCTCTTTACACGCCGGCACGCATCGGGCCGCGAACGCGCGGAAATTGTGGACTTTTACATTTTGCTTGCATCTGCTCTGTGCACTTGATAGAATAGAGCGGATGTACATAGTTCCCACTGTGTGCCTGCCCGTTGCTCTCGAGTTTCTATCAGCGAAGGAGTAGAAAATGTCCAGTGCCAGAACGACTCTGACTCGCCTCATTGCGACCCTGATGATTCTGTCTCTCTTGCTTTCACTGGTGCCCGCCAGTCTGATGGCGCAGGGGCCTGTCTCCCGTGCGGACCTGACGCCGGTGGACCGGACAGCGCGACCTCTGCCCGAGTTGCTTCCGCAGGAGGTCCTCGACTTTTTCGGGGATGGCCTCACGGTGGATGAGTTCGTGGCCCGTACAGGATATGTGCCCCGCGCCCTGGAGGGGCTGGTCGATCGCGAGGTGCTGGTCATTATCCAGCTCGAGGAGCAGCCTGCAGCCCTCGTGTATGCTGAGGCCAAGGCCTCCGGCGAGGTGATGGCGCAGGCTTCGCTGGACAGCTACCGGCGCGGGCTCGAGGTCGCGCAGACGCAGGTGATGGCGCAGGCCACGGCTTTGGGCGCGCGCGAAATCTCCCGCTATGACACGGTCTATAACGGTATCCAGGTCAGCGTGCCCGCCAACCGGCTGGCTGAAATCGCGGCCCTGCCGGGCGTCGTCAGCGTCCGCCGGGCGCCGATTCATACCCCCAGCCTGGCAGAGCCGGCCTCGCTGGCAAGCATTGGAAACCGGGTCGCTGATCTGGGCTACACGGGTGACGGCCTCGTGATCGGCATCATCGACACGGGCATCGACTATACGCACGCAGCGTTTGGCGGCAGCGGCGATCCCGCCGACTATGCCAACAACGACCCGGACGTGCGCGAACCTGACTCTTTCCCCACCTGGAAAGTGATCGGCGGCTATGACTTTGCCGGCACGAACTATGACGCCGGCAGCGACGATCCCGACATCTATACGCCCCGCCCGGACAACGATCCGCTGGATGAGTACGGCCACGGCACACACGTGGCCGCGATCGCGGCCGGCCTGCCGTCACGCCTACGTTGCAGCCCGGCGTGGCCCCTGCCGCCGGCCTCATCGCCTACAAGGTGTTCGGCAAGGGTGGCAGCACCTCCCTGACCATGGACGCCCTGGAGATGGCGACCGAGAACTATATTGTTTTCGGTTACCCGGACGTGATCAACATGTCGCTGGGCTCACCCTTTGGCTCCGCGGATCCGCTGGATCCGGATGTGGCGGCGACGGACGCCGCCAGCGCAGCGGGGATTGTCGTCGTGGCTTCAGCCGGCAATGAGGGCCCCTACAGCTATATCACCGGCTCACCCGGCGTGGCCAGCAGCGCCATTTCGGTGGCGGCTACAACCACCGGCATGTTGACCGGTCCCACGGTCAGTGTTGTGGGGTCCGGTCTGATCACGCAGACCAACATCATCTACCAGCCGCCAGCGTTCGATAACGGAACGGGGCAGTTCACCTCAGCGATCACGGGTACGATGCTGTATGCGGGTGACCTGCCTGGCGCTACGGTTAACACGCTCTGTGATACCTCAGGGATCGCGGCAGATGCTCTCGACGGCGCCCTGGCCCTGATCCAGCGTGGAACCTGCGCCTTTTCAGACAAGGTAAATAACGCTGCTGCTTTAGGGGCTGTCGGAGCCATCATCTACAACAATACGCCTATGGCCGGCCGTACGAGCATGTCCGGCAGTTCTGTGGCAATCCCTGCCGGCTTTATCACACTTGAGGATGGTGTGAATCTGGTCCCGGCCGACGGGATGGTTATCCACGTGTCCGCAGTTGACCAGGTAACGACGGTCCCGGACCCCTACGTGCCGGCCGACAACATCGCTGGTTTCAGTTCGCGGGGCCCGCGCGGCTATGACTCCTTCCTCAAGCCCGAGGTCGCGGCGCCCGGCGTAAGTATCTTTGCGGCGGACATGGGAAGCGGCACCACCGGCGTGAGCATGAGCGGCACCTCCATGGCCGCGCCTTATGTAGCCGGTGTCGCGGCGCTCGTGCGCGAGGCGCACCCGGACTGGACGCCGGAGATGGTCAAGGCGGCCATCATGAACACCGCGGTGGATCTCGCCGACGACACGGTGATTCCGCTGGCCGGCAGCGGCCGCGTGGACCCGTACGCGGCCACCACCACAGAACTCCTGGCGATCGCCGACCAGGATCTGGTGAGCCTCGGCAACTGGGGCGTCGAGTACAGCAGCGCGATGACGGTCACCGTGGGCGGGCCAGTCACGCTCTACAACAATAGTACCGAGGACCTCGAACTGGATGTGTCCGTCGACCTGCAGGATGGTTCCGAGAACGAGGGTGTACTTGTGGACATCACCCCCGATCGGGTCACGGTACCGGCCAACGGCCAGGCTACCGTCGATGTGGCGATCACTTTCGATCTGACGCTCGTGCCCATGGGGTACGATGCACTGGAAGAGTACTTTGGCTATCTCACCTTCATGCCCACGATGGGTTACGGAGCGGAGGGTGCGGAGGCGGCCAACGGACTCTCCCTGATCGCCAGAGTCCCCTTCTATGGCCAGGTCAAGCCCTATGCCGTTCTGGATGTCACCGGGGATGAGGAAATCATCCACCCGATCTTTGACTATGCCACGCTGGAGGTTAGTGCCAGTGGGCCTGTCACCTCGAGTCTGTGGGCTTACCCGGCTCTCGTGGCCACCGATGCGCCGAACCCAGCCGTGGCGCCGAACGCTAGCGTGCGCATGTTTGGGATGGACTATGTCTGGAGCGGCGAGGAATACGGATACGTGCTCGGCGCTGCAATCAACACCTGGGCGCCCTGGCACGTACCGCAGCCCTACTTCAGTGAATTCGACCTTTATCTCGATCCCACTAATGACGGCGTCTGGGATTATGTCGATTTCAACTTTAACTATGGTTGGTACCTGACGGGAGACGACAGCAACACCTGGGTCGTTGTCCAGGTCGATCTGGCGACGAGTATGCTGTATCTGGCGAGCCCCTACACAATCTGGAGTGACTACAACAATTCCCTGATGGAGTGGTACCTGCCGCCTGCCTGGCAGGATTTGGGACCGAGTAACAGCGCGTTTGCCTACCAGCTCGTGGGCTGGGATCAGTATGGCACACCGGATGTCACCCCTGCGGGCCGGTTCGACTATCTCGACCTGCCCCTCTGGTGGTCCTACGACGGAGATCCTGGCCCGAGCGAGCCAGAGACCTGGTTCTTGGCCTGGGTCAACAGGGTCAGTGGCTATAACCTGGCCAAGCCGGTCGGTCTGATGATCTTGGACTATGCCGGCAACCCGAACAACGACGATGGCGCGCAGGCCTATCTGGCGCCTATCAGCCTGTTCTACAAGCAACTCTACTGGTTCCCGTTCATGGCCAAGGGCGCCCCGATGCCCTGAGCCACAACTCAGGCTCGAAACGCGATATCACCGCGCAAATCCGTCCGGTCCGAGAGGGCCGGACGGATTGTCTGGGCGGCCGCTGGTGGTCTGCCACACGGACCTGCACGCCGGCAACGTGCTGGTGGATGCCGCGGGCGGGCTCCACCTCGTGGACTGGGACGCCCCCCTGCGGGCGCCGCGCGAGCGCGACCTGATGTACGCCGGAGCGAAGCACAAGCCCACTCAGCAGGAGCGCCTGGACCGCCGACATTCCTGTCGGCTTGCTTTCCTGCTATCGCTACGCCCGCATCATCGAGGACCTGCTGCTGCGGCCCCTGGGAGCCTTGGCAGAGCACCGCGCTTTCGTGTTCGGAGCGAACCACAAGCCCACTCAGCAGGAGCGTCTGGACCGCCGACATTCCTGTCGGCTCCTGACCCGGCGGCTGCGCCGCCCCGCGGACAATGGCATCCTGAGGCAGGCTGTCCTATGTCCGCGCCCCATCGGACGCGCCGCAGAGCACTGCTCTGGTGTGCGTGGCTGGCAATGGGCCACGGACCAGGAGCGTCTGGACCGCCGACATTCCTGTCGGCTCCGAACCCGGCGGCGCAGCCGCCCCGCGGACAATGGCATCCTGAAGCAGGCTGTCCTATGTCTGCGCCCCATGGGGACCTTGGCAGAGTACCGTGCTTTGGTGTTCAGAGCGACCCGCAAGCCCAGGCTACGGACCGCCTGGACCGCCGACATTCCTGTCGGCTCCTGACCTGGCGGCTGCGCCGCGCCCCAGCGGAGGTTCCCTGACCGCCGCTGGGGCAGGGTACCCCGCTTGTCGTGGCTCGGAGCGGGCTACATGGCCCGTTCGGGTAGGAACCCGCGCTCCAGGGAACGCTGAACCAGTCCGGGGGCGACCCGTAGCCATCATATACAGTATGCGAGTCTGCCTCCACAGGGCGCAAGCCGACAGTCGGAGCCGACAGGAATGTCGGCGGTCCGTCCGTCGCGGAGTACAACCGGCTTTCGAGCCGCCCGCGCCCCTTATGGGCGACGGGCTAGCCCCTGCTCGCCACCAGCGTAAAGGAGTGCGGCAGAAGCGGGATCAGCTCGGGTCGCAGGTGCGGGAACTGGTCCCAGAAGGGCTCGGGGTGCTCGACCAGGCGCTCGATGTGCAGACCCGCATCCGCGACGGCGGTCACGATCTGGCCCAGGGTCCACTGATGCTCGTGGACATGCAGCTCTTCCTCAGCGGCACGCTCCTGCACTACGTCCGCCGTGGCGGGCCAGTTGCGGTCGGCCACCGGCTCCTGCTGGAAATAGCTGCCGGTGCGCGCGCTCAGGCGATAGTCCTCCGCGTCCAGGTCCCAGACCCAGTCCAGCGGGTGGCCCTCGTGCACGAACAGGCACCCTTTGGGAGCCAGCAGGCGGGCGACCACGGCCGCCCAGGCATCCAGGTCCATCATCCAGGGCAGGGCGCCCTTGCCCGTATAGAGCAGGTTTACGGTCCGGTCGAAGGAGTGGGGCGTATCCAGCACGTCGCAGGCGATAAAGGTCGCCGGCGCGCCCAGGGCCGAGGCCTTGCGCCGGGCGACGGCGATCATGCGCTCGGAGATGTCGACGCCGACGACCAGCCGGGCGCCCAGTTTCCAGAGGGAGAGCGTGTCGGTGCCGCCGGCGCACTGCAGATGCAGGGCGCGCCCGCAGGGCAGGTGTTCGCGCAGCAGCGGCTCCTCCGCGGGCAGGATCGAGGTCCAGCCGGCGCGCAGGCGCTCGATGTCGCGCGCCTCGTCGCGCTCATAGAGTGCAGCGGTGACATCCCACGTGCGGCCGGTCTCGCGGTGGAGGGCAGTGAGGTTGTCGGGCATAGAGCCTCCGGCGGAACAGGGGTTTCAGGTTTCAGGTTACAGACTTCTGATTGCAGATGACAGAAGGGTCCATGGTCTATGGGCCGTCGTCGGGCCTCAACGCTCCAACGTTCGCACGTTCACACGTTGGCACGTTGCCGCGCCCTACGCCACCGTCACGCCGTACAGCAAGTCCCTCGCCGTGGGGATAGCGCGGCGCATCGGGGTCGTTCATCCAGGGGACATCCTGAGCATCGAACGAGACGCCGTGGTCGGTCCAGTCCACCATGCTGGCCGTAGAAAACACGCGGTACTGCCGGCTGCAATACGTTTCGTCGATCCGGTCCCAGGACCCATAGACATACAGGCGGCCATCGGGCATGACATGGGCTTCCGGGTCGGCGATGTGCACATAGGGCGGGAGGACGGGATTACGGCAGTCTTTGTAGATATTTAAACCAGGGGACTCCTCTCTTTCGCCGGCGGTGACAGGACGACGCGCTGGCGGCGCGGGCGGGGCCGGAGGCCGTTCACGAGCGATGGGGAAGCAGGGCGGCCCGGATCTGCCTTGAGCATACCCGGATTTACCTCTTCTGTACAGGCGCCGTGCGCCTGGAGCTGGCCGTGGGTCAGCCTTTGACAGGATCGGCCTGATGGCTATGGTCATTACATCAGATCCGCGCTAACCAGGACAAGGAGCCGCGTGTATACCCATCCGGTCATCAACGTTCCTGATGTCATCGCCTTTCACGGTCACTTTTGCCCCGGGCTGGCCACCGGCATCCGCCTGTCCGAAGCGGTGCTCGAGCGCCTGGGCGGGCGTGCCGAGGACGAGGAGTTGGTCGCGATCATCGAGGCCGCCAACTGCGCCGCGGATGCCATCCAGGTCATCCTGGGCTGCACCTACGGCAAGGGCAACCTGATCCACCTGGACCGGTGCCGCAACGTGTATACCTTCCTCAGACGTTCTGACAGCGACCGTCGGAACGGTTTGGCTATCCGAATGACCTGCCTGCCGCAGCCCGACGACATGACCGCGGAGCAAAAGGCGCTGGTCGGCCGCATTCGGGCGGGCAACGCCAGCGCCGCGGATCGCGCGACCTACACGACGCTGTGGGAGGGGCGCGGATACGCGGTCCTGGAGCGCCCGCTGGAGACGCTTTTCCGCATTGAGACGCTCGAAAACTATCCGGCTCCGCCCCACGCGCGCATGGAGCCCTCGGTAGCGTGCGACGCTTGCGGCGCGCTGGTGATGGCCTCGCGGCTGACGGACGTGGACGGACGGCGCCTGTGCGCAGCCTGTGCGCCCGCGCGCCCGGCGGAGGGATTGGCCGTCACGGCGATCGGTGTGGTGCGCAACGAACTTTCGCCCGATTCGCCCCCGCGGGTGCGCAGCGCGCGCTCGCGGCTGGAGATCGACCCGGCCTATGCGGACGCGCTGCTCGGCCTGGCGGCCGGCCACAGCGTCGATGTGCTGTTCTACTTCCACCGCTCTCCCGAGATCGTGCCTCTGCAGCAGCGGCGGTTCGGCGATCCACGCAATCCTCCCACGGGTGTATTCAGCCTGCGCAGCCCGCGACGGCTCTCGCCCATCGGCGTCACACGGGTGGAGATCCTGGCGGTTGAGCCGTACGCCCTGGTCGTCGCCGGCCTGGACGCCTGGGACGGCAGCCCGGTGATCGACATCAAGCCGGCGGGGTAGCGCCTGCTGGACGGTCAGTCTCTGACTGACCGAGGGTCGGTCGGAGACCGACCCTCCAGGGAGTCGCTCTGTGGACCGCGGCGTTACAGCCCGCCCCTCTTGTTGGACGGTCAGTCTCTGACTGACCGAGGGTCGGTCGAGACCGACCCTCCAGGGAGTCCCTCTGTGGACCGCGGCGTTACAGCCCGCCCCTCCTGTTGGACGGTCAGTCTCTGACTGACCGAGGGTCGGTCGGAGACCGACCCTCCAGGGAGTCCGTGGACCGCGGCGTTACAGCCCGCCCCTCCTGTTGGACGGTCAGTCTCTGACTGACCGAGGGTCGGTCGGAGACCGACCCTCCAGGAGTCCTCTGTGGACCGCGGCGTTACAGGTTGGACGGTCAGTCTCTGACTGACCGAGGGTCGGTCGGAGACCGACCCTCCAGGGAGTCCCTCTGTGGACCGCGGCGTTACAGCCCGCCCCTCTTGTTGGACGGTCAGTCTCTGACTGACCGAGGGTCGGTCGGAGACCGACCCTCCAGGGAGTCGCTCCGTGGACCGCGGCGTTACAGCCCGCCCCCTCTTGTTGGACGGAGGAGGGTCGGTCGGAGACCGACCCTCCAGGGAGTCCCTCTGTGGACCGCGGCGTTACAGCCCGCCCCTCTTGTTGGACGGTCAGTCTCTGACTGACCGAGGGTCGGTCGGAGACCGACCCTCCAGGGAGTCGCTCTGTGGACCGCGGCGTTACAGCCCGCCCCTCCGGACGGTCAGTCTCTGACTGACCGAGGGTCGGTCGGAGACCGACCCTCCAGGGAGTCGCTCTGTGGACCGCGGCGTTACAGCCCGCCCCTCCTGTTGGACGGTCAGTCTCTGACTGACCGAGGGTCGGTCGGAGACCGACCCTCCAGGGAGTCCTCTGTGGACCGCGGCGTTACAGCCCGCCCCTCTGTTGGACGGTCAGTCTCTGGAGACCGACCCTCCAGGCGTCTGTGGACCGCGGCGTTACAGCCCGCCCCTACGGTCAGTCTCTGACTGACCGAGGGTCCGGAGACCGACCCTCCAGGGAGTCGCTCTGTGGACCGCGGCGTTACAGCCCGCCCCTCTGTTGGACGGTCAGTCTCTGACTGACCGAGGGTCGGTCGGAGACCGACCCTCCAGGACCGCGGCGTTACAGCCCGCCCCTCTGTTGGACGGACCGCGGCGTTACAGCCCGCCCCTCTTGTTGGACGGTCAGTCTCTGACTGACCGAGGGTCGGTCGGAGACCGACCCTCCAGGGAGTCCCTCTGTGGACCGCGGCGTTACAGCCCGCCCTCTCACGTGGGTCAGCCAGAGGCTGACCCTCCAGGGAACCCCTCCGCGGACCGCGGGCGTCCCGTCGCCTCCGGCTATCGTCCATCGTCCGTGGTCCATCGTCCATTGTCCATGGTCCATCCTCCATCCGTCACTGGCCCCGTCCTCCATTCCGCGCTACACTCGCGCTGTACTGCATCGCACACCACACCGCTGGAGGTGACGCTATGGACGAGGAACGACGCGCGGAACTCGAGAAGATCAAGGCCAGCTACCCCGCGGGAACGCTGCTCGACGAGGCGTTGGTTCCCGATTATACCCTGCCGGACCCATTGGTGTGCGCCGACGGGATGCCGGTGACCGATGCCGCCGTCTGGTGGCAGAAACGCCGCCCGGAGGTGTTCCGCCTGTGCGAGGAACAGTTGTTCGGGCGCTCGCCCGAGCCGCCCGCGGGGATGCGCTTTGAACTGCGTAACGTGGACCGTCAGGCGTTGGGAGGCCGTGCCACCCGCAAGGAGGTGCGGATCTATCTTACGGACGGCGATACTCCCAAGATCGACCTGCTGCTCTATATCCCCAACGGCGTCTCGCGGCCGCCCGCCACCTGGGTGGGGCTCAATTACCTCGGTAACCAGTCCATCACTGCTGACCCGGGGGTGGCGCTATTCGACGGCTGGGCGCCCGATATGGGGCGCTTTGGCCGGGGAGACATGGGGATCGTGGACAACCGCGCCACAGAGCGCAGCCGCAACACCTGGCCCGGCTCCATGCCCGTGGAGCGCATCCTGGCGCGGGGTCATGCCGTGGCCAACGCCTGTTGCGGCGATATCGCGCCTGACCGGCCGGACGTGTTCAACCACGGCGTATTCACGGCCTATCTCGCGCCGGGCGAGGTGCCGGCGCCCGACGAGTGGGGCGTGCTGGCCGCCTGGGCCTGGGGGATGTGCCGCATGCTGGACTATCTCGTGACGGACCCAGACCTTGACCCGGCGCGGATCATCGCCCACGGCACCTCTCGCCTCGGCAAGGCCGCGCTCTGGGCGGGGGCGCTGGATGCGCGTTGGGGCGCGATCAGCCCCAACGAGTCGGGGTGCGGCGGCGCGGCCCTCTCCCGCCGGCGGTTCGGCGAGACGGTGGCGCGCATCAATACGACCTTCCCTCACTGGTTCTGCAAGGCGTTCCACGCCTACAACGATAACGAGGACGCGCTGCCTTACGACCAGCACATGCTGATCGCGCTTTCCGCGCCGCGGCCCGTCTACATCGCCAGCGCTGAAGACGATCTCTGGTCCGACCCGCGGGGCGAGTTCCTGGGGGCGCTGGGCGCCGATCCGGTCTACCGCCTGCTGGGCAGCGAGGGGCTGGCCGTGCGTGAGATGCCTGCCGTGCACGCGCCGGTGCACAGCACGCTGGCCTACCACCTGCGCGCGGGGAGCCACGGCGTGAACGACTGGGACTGGGAGCAATTCATGGACTGGGCGGACGGGCGGGTCGTGTGAGCGGCGGCACGCTCAAACGTTTGAAGGTTTGAACGTTGGAGCGTCTGGACGGCCTCGTGGGGTCACCACCGGCTAAAGCCGGCGGTCCGGGGGCACGTCAGCCGGGCGGTCAATTGGGGCGCGGGGCGATGAGTACATCGCTTGCACTCCGGCGGGCACGCCGGCACTTGGGTGCCGCTGCCTCAAGGCGCCCGGTGTCCACATCCGCAGGAGACTGTTTCCGCCAGGGGGGTTGGCGGGGCTGCCTTGCGGTCCAGGTCGCTGCCGACGCCTTCTCTGACGTCGCCTGCGGGTTTTTGACCACGGTCCGCAGCGCCACCGGGATCAGCGCGGCCATGATGAGGGCGCTGACGGCACCCAGCGACCAGGGGCCGCGCGTCTGCATCAGCGCGCCGACCGGGGGCCGGCGCAGCGCCGTCAGCAGGGCGGTCAGCGTGATGGGCGGGCGTTCCGGGCGGCAGTGACGCGGGGGCGCCAGGCGTGGTCGCCGGTGAGGGGATGTGGGGCTGGTTGCGATCGGGCGGGTTACGCGGAGGGGGCCTGCGAACGGCGCGCCGGGAGGCCGCCGTGCGAGGCGGACATGGCGACGACGAAGAATACCGCTTGCCTAGAGGTCGACGAGACCTCGTTTGAGGGCCGTGATCACGGCCTGGGTGCGATCGTTGGCCTGCAGTTTGGCGATGATCGCACTCACATAGTTCTTGACGGTGCCCTCGGCCAAATGCATGCCGTCGGCTATTTCGCGATTGGTCATGCCTTGAGCGAGCAGTTCCAGCACCTGTTGCTCCCTATCGCTCAATGGTTCGAGGACCATGTCTGGCCTGCCATAACTCCCGGCCGAGGGGTACGACGGGGCCGAAATCGCCAGGCGACGGAACTCGCCGAGAACGCTGTTGGCTACGCGGCCGTCCAGCCGTGACTCGCCGGCGTAGACTCTGCGGATCGCATCGGCCAGCTCCTCGCCCGGGGCGTCCTTTAGCAGGTAGCCCTGTGCGCCCGCCTTGATGCCCTCAAACACGAAATCGTCGGCGTCGTACGTGGTGAGGATGATGACGCGCATTCCAGGGTGCTCGGCCAGGATGCGCCGCGTCGCCGGGATGCCGCCCAGCACCGGCATTATCAGGTCCATCAGAACCACGTCGGGCTGCAGAGCCCCGGCCTGTGCGACGGCCTGTTCGCCGTTGCCGGCCTGACCCACGACGGTGATCCCTTCTGCGTACTCGAGAAGCACGGCGATTCCCCTGCGCACGATCTCTTGATCATCGACCACGAGCACCCGTATGTCCGTCACAGGCCACCTCCCGGATAGGTGAGGCGTACCGAGGTTCCATGGCCTGGCGTCGTCACGATCACCAGTTCGCCATCGGTGAGGCTGGCCCGCTCGCGCATGCCTGCCAGCCCGAATTGGCTGGCTCCGGCGTCGGCCGCATCGAACCCCTGTCCGTCATCCTCCACAACGAGTACAAAGCGATCGCTCCCGTAGGCCAGCCGCACCTCGACCCTGGTAGCCATAGCGTGGCGCTCGACGTTGCGGAGAGCCTCCTCGACGATGCGCCAGGCAGTGAGTTCTCGCTCGGCACTCAGATCGATAGACTCGCCGGAGACGAGCAGTTCGACGTGGATGCCGAGTCTTGCCCGCAGGCTTTCCAGTTCACCCCGAATGGCGCCCACAAGCCCCAGGTTGGTCAGGGGGTCCGAGCGCAGCGCCTGGATGGCCTGGCGAGATTCTACCAGGCCGGCGCGGGCAATCTCGACGGCCTCGTTGGCCAGCTCGGTGGCTTCCTGCGGGTCGTGGTCGAGCGCGGTTCGCAGCGCCCGGAGGTGGATGGTCAGCGCAGCCAGTGAATGAGCGAGCGTGTCATGCAAGTCGCGCGCCATACGGTTGCGTTCTCGGCTGACAGCCAATTGCTCGAGCGTAGCGGCATGGGTCGCCAGCCGCTGGTGGGCACGCTCCAACTCATCGATCTGCGCACGCTGTCTCCCCGCGAGGACCGCGATGATGAGCGAGATAGAGAGCATAAGCACGATGCGCCCCAGCGCATCGGCGATGATGACTGGGGCAGCGTCCAGCCTGGCTACGCACAGGACCGCTCCCCCCAGTTGGATCGCAGCAGCCCAGAGGGTACCGAACAGAGCCCCTGGCTTGCCATAGGCCCAGGCGAGCAGCAGGAGTGGCACCAGCACAAAGAGAAAGGGCTCGGCGACCGTGACGTCCGCCGCTCCGGCAAACCACTCGGGGGCCGCGCGTGCCGTGATACTAGAGTCGGGCAGCAGGCGCAGGCTCATCAGACCCATATCGGTCGCCAGTACGAACGCCAACCAGCCGCGCAAGGCGCGGACGGGCACCGGCAAGAGCGCCAACGCTACCAATAGGGCGCTGACCAGGAACGCCATGAGGGGCGCGCCGGTGGTTGCGTGGCGAACCAGCACAATGCCGGTTGCGGCTATACCAACCAGCAAGCAGCGAATCAGCCCGACGATGACGTACACGCGTTTCGCGTCGCGTACGGCCTGGAAAGAATAGCTCATGGGCACAGTATAAGGCCCCGCAGGCCAAACGCAAGGTCCGTGGCCGGCGACGAAATCACTTGTGCGCGCGCCGGCTACTCATGGCGCAACGCTTCGATTGGGTTGAGCTGGGCAGCGCGGGCAGCGGGATAGGTGCCAAACAGGATCCCTATGGCGGCCGATACGCCCGTGGCCAGCAAGAGAATCTGTGGGGTGATCTCGGCCGTCACGCCGATCACAGTGCCCAGGGCGCTGGCGCCCCACGAACCCAAGAGCATGCCGATCACCCCGCCAAGCAGGGTCAGTAACAGAGCCTCGATGACGAATTGCACCATGATCGTGGATGGCGGCGCGCCGATTGCCTTGCGGATGCCGATCTCGCGCGTGCGCTCTGTGACCGTGACGAGCATGATATTCATGATGCCGATACCTCCTACGAGCAAGCTTATTCCGGCTATGGCGCCCAAGAAGAGAGTCAGGGTGCCCGTGATACTGCTGGCCAGATTCAGGATGTCCTCCTGTGCAGTGACTGTAAAGTCATCAGGGTCCGACTCGCCGAGCTTGTGCTCTCGGCGCAGGATGCCGGTGATCTGCCGGGTCGCCTCGTCGGAAAGCTCCGGTGAGCGCGACTGCGCGAGGATCATGGTCAGCGTGCGCTCGCCCGAGAGGGTCTTTTGCGTATAGTGGCGGTTCTGAGCAGTGGTCAGAGGGATCCAGATGTTATTGTCCGTGCCCATCATGCCGCCCTGCTTCTCGGCCACACCCACTATGGTGTATCGCACGCCGTCAATCGTGACGTTCTGCTGGATGGGATAGACGCCGTCGTCGAAAAGTGTGCTGTAGGCCTCCCACCCCAGGACGGCAACACGCGCATAGTCTGTGAGGTCATGCGCGGCGAGAAAGCCTCCCATAGCGGGCTCCATGGCCATAATGTCATCGAGATACTGATTGGTGCCGATCACGGTAAAGTTGCTTGTGGTACTCCCCTGAACCACCGTTGCAGGGAAAGTAACCTGTGGGGCCACAGCCGAGACGTCAGGCGCACTCAATGGGTTTGCCAAGGCCTCGGCATCGGCATTGGTGAGGACCGCCGGACGGGTCGAATCGCTGCTCTGACGGGCCGAGATCATGATGATGTTGGAGCCGATGCCCTCGATCTCGCTGGTCACCATGGCCGTCACGCCCTCACCAAGGCCGGAGAGAGCGATGACCGCGGCCACGCCGATCACGATGCCGAGCATCGTCAACGCAGTTCGGAGCTTGTTCTGAAACACGGAGCCGAGCGCCGTGCGGATTTCTTCCCACAGGTTCATGGCAGTCTCCCTAGTGCACAGGTTCGTCGCGCTCGATCAGCCCATCCCGCAGGTGCATGATGCGTCGGCTGAAGGAGGCGATCTCCGCGTCATGGGTCACAAAGACCATAGTGATGCCCTGTCTGTTGAGTTCCTGGAACAGCCTCAAGACCTCGGCCCCGGTGTGGGAATCCAGGTTTCCCGTAGGCTCGTCCGCCAGGATGATAGACGGGTTGGTGACAAGCGCCCGAGCGATAGCCACGCGCTGCTGTTGGCCTCCAGAGAGCTCATCCGGGCGATGGTTCAGTCGATCTCCCAATCCGACGCGTTCCAGCGCCTCGCGTGCGCGGCGGCGACGATCGCCCAGGTGGACGCCGGAATACGAGAGAGGTAGCTCTACCTGCTGGATCGCCTTGGTGCGAGGCAGAAGGTTGAATCCCTGAAACACAAAGCCGATATCGTGCAGGCGGATTCGCGCCAAGTCGCGGGGCTTGAGGCTGCTGACGTCCACGCCGTTCAGCTCATAGGTGCCCGAGGTGGGCACGTCCAGGCAGCCCACCATGTTCATCAGCGTTGACTTGCCCGAGCCGGACGGTCCCATGATGGTCAGGAACTCGCCCGCCTCGACCTGCAGTGAGACGCCGCGCAGCGCGTGTACGTCCACCTGGCCCAGCTTGTAGACCTTGGTCAGGTGCCTGGCATCGATGATCATTGAAACGCCCCCATGCCGCCCGCCCCCCTGGGGAAGCCGGACGCGGAGTCAGTGGCCGTCGCCACGGAAACCAGCTCGACTGTGTCTCCCTCGGATAGACCGTCGAGCACCTCCGCATAGTCCTCGCCCTGGATGCCCAGCGTCACCTCTTGCTTGTGGCTGCCCAGGCCGCCGGTCACCGTGACAAAGTACTGTCCCGTATCACGATCCGCTATCAGTGCCTGATTGGGCACCAGGACCGCGTCCCGGGCCTCAGCGATGATCACCTCGACGTTGGCCGTCATCCCCAACCTCAGTACAGGGTCGGGCTCAGCCAGAGTGATGTGCGCCTCGTAGGCGGGAATGCCCGAAGTCGAGCGCGCCTGCGGGGAGAGAAAAGTCAACTCTGCTGCCTGCTGGCGCTCGGGTAGGGCATCAAAGGTTGCGGTGGCCTTCTGTCCCTCTCTCAAGTCGACCACATCGATCTCGTCGATCATGGCGTTGACGTACGTAGAGTCTGGCCGCGCGAGCACAGCAACCGGCTGGTTCGCTACGGCGTATTCCCCTACTACGACTGAGACGGACGTCAGCACACCGTCAAACGGTGCGCGCAGTGTAGCGTCGGCGACGCGATCCTGGGCCTGTGTGAGGGCGAGCTCGGCCTGTCTGACACCGATCTCTGCGCCGGAGATGGCCAACGCGTCAGGTTGTTCCAGCAGTCGGTCGAGATTGGCCTGGGCAGAGGCCACTTGAGCCTTGGCTGCCGCGATGGCGCTCTCGGTGGGGGGCTCGTCCAGACGGCTCTGCGCCAGCAGCGCCTGTTGCACGGCTACTTCAGCATTGAGCACAGCGGCCTGAGCCGCGTCGACGGATGCACCCGAAGCGTTCGGATTGCCGGCGGTGGCATCGCGTTGGGCCTGCTGCGCCCACAGGCTGTTTCTGGCTTGGTCTACCCTGAGCTGTGCGTCCTGGCGGTCGGCGTCCGTCGGATCCTCAAACAGCGCGGACAGCGCGACTTGCGCCTGCGCGAGGCTGGCACGTGCGGAGGCGATATCTGCCGCGCTCGCCGGCTCGTTGGCCTGCTCCAACTGAACCCTGGCCGTTTCCAGGGTCAGCTCGGCGCTCAAGATGGCATCTTCCAGTTGCTTCTGGTCGAGCGTGGCGATCGGATCGCCCGCGGCGACAGCGCTGCCCTCTTTTACGAGCACGCTGGCGACGGGGCCGCTTATCTCAAAGGCGAGGTTCGTGGTATCTGCGGTAAGTGTGCCACTGGCTGTCGTCGTGTAGGCCACGTCTCCCCGTGCGATGGTCACCTGGATCGGGGCGGCCGGCTCAGCCGCCGTGGCGGGCGCGGCTGCACTACATCCGGCAGCCAGCATAGCCGCTACCACGACCGTTACGGCGAGCGCGAGGCGCAGTTTCTGAAGCATGTACGGACTCCTTCTGTGAGTGAACTCTGTGTATCATGACAGGAGCTGCTCACGGGCGCCAGTGCTATTGGTCATCTCGTAGCGGGTGCCTGCGGTCATACTCCGAGTCGCGCCTCGGGGTAGAGCGTATCGAACGCCAGCGACGTTTTGCCCGAGCCGCTGACGCCCGTGATCACCGTGAGGCCATCAGGGATGGTCACGTCGATGTCCTTGAGGTTGTGTTCGCGCGCCCCACGGATCTCGATGGGCATGGGTGGCTCCGGGGGGAAAAGGGCGATTCCAGTGCGTGCTATCTTTCGACGGGGGGCGGGGGAGGTAAAGGGGGAAGATGAGGGACCGTGGACGAAGGACTATGGGCGACCGCGCGCCGCGGCGGACACCGGGCGGGGCCAGTTTTGCCCCCAACGTTTGCTGTCGCTCAGGGATAGTATGAGTAGAGCGCTCGGCCAGCACGAAAGGGGAGGCATGGATGAGGCAGAGGCAATCGCCCGGCTGAAAGCAGGTGACATCGCAGGCCTGGAGGCGCTGGTCGAACTCCACCAGGTGGAGGCCGTCCAGGCCGCAGTCCTCGTCACGAGGGATCGGGACATGGCGGAGGATGTCGTACAGGCAGCCTACCTGCGGTTACGCACCGCCATCCGCGGCTTTGATGCAGCGCGCCCGTTCCGGCCCTGGTTCATGCGGCTCGTCGTCCATGATGCGATCAAGGCCGCCGTTCGCCAGGGACGCCACCTGCCGCTGAAACCCGATGAGGTTGGGGACTATGAGGGCACCCTGCGGCAACTGGCCCAAAACCCGAGAGAGCCGGAGGATGCCCTGGAGCGGCAGGAGTTGGTGGTGGCCATGCGAAAGGCTATCGCCAGGCTCTCGCCCTCCCAGCGGGCTGCGGTCGTCGCGCGTTACTACTCGGACCTGAGCACGGAAGAAGCAGCCGGCAGATTGAACTGCGCACCAGGGACGCTGCGCTGGCATCTGAGCCAGGCCCGGGCGCGCTTGCGGACGATGCTGGACGGATTCAAGTAGGGAAAGGAAAAGCTGATGAGAACAAGAAGCGGTTCGCACTGGTTGTTGCAGAGCGTGGCGGAAGAACAGGCGCCCCGAGCGACCATCGATCTGTGGCCTCGCATCCAGGACCGGGCCACGCGCCCGCCGCGAGCCATCCTGGGAGCGCGCCTGCCCGCGTCCGCCACGCGTGCTCTCGCGGCTGTAGCGCTCGTGCTGCTCCTGGCGGGGTCGCTGGCGCTGGTGCCGGGCGTGCGCGCCTTTGGGGAGGGCATCCTGCAGCGCATGGGCATCGCGCTCGTCGACACGACTGTTGAGGAGGATGGCAGCGTGCAGAGCGCAAAGCTCGAGGTGACACGCGTCGCTGGCGAGCCCCCTGCGCTGACGGTCGAGGAGGCACGGGGCCGGATCGGCTTTGACGTCAGGCTCCCCACCTGGTTGCCTGAGGAGTTTGCTCACACGCGCGTATCGATCACCGAGAATTCGATGCCGGACGACGCGTATGGCCCCAAGCTCGGGATCTACTACAGCCAGGTGGCGGCTCCCGGCCCCGGCGACGGTATCCTCGTGATGCATGCCAGCGAGGGGCTGCTCAGCGCTCCCCCGGTGCTGGCCAGCGCGGCGGAGGAGGCGGTGAGCGTCAGGGGCCTGCCGGGGGTCTATGTGCACGGCGGCTGGCAGGACGATGGTACGGGCGATCCCAGCATCCGTATGGGCAGTCTCCTGTGGGACGAGCGGGCGGACGACGCCTATCTCACCTGGGAGGAGGATGGGGTGACCTATCTGCTGGAGGCTCACAACCTCGGTCTGCAGTTCGAGGAGCTTTTGAGGGTGGCAGAATCTCTGGAATAGGGCCGGACGCTGCTCCAGCCCAAGGCCGGCGGTGAACCGCAGGTTCAGGTATGCAGTTCAAACGGTGCCCAACGTCGTGTGCGGCGTGGATTCGGAGGCGGGCGGTAAGCCCGCGGTCCAGTCGTAGGGGCGCACCACCGTGTGCGCCCAAGAGAACAAAGCCGACAGGAATGTCGGCGGTCCGTGGCGGAAGCCAAGCGGCCTCAATGAGCGTCACACGGGTGCGGATGGCAAAGGACTGTGTCCGGACATTGGACCTTCGACCTGCGACCTTCGACCCGTGACCTAACCTGCCTGGTACCGCCGCCGCTCGTGTCGGTTCGGCGCCGATCAGCCGCGCCATCTCGAACCCCACCGCGTAGGCCTCTCGCGTCTCGCGGCCCAGCAGGTGCTCCAGCGCGCGGCAGGCCTCGGGGCTGTGGCTGCGCACGGGATGCAGAGCCAGGCACAGCAGCGCGCCGGTGGTGTTGGAGCGGCAGCCCCAGCGTGAGTGCGGCAGCCGGCGACACGCCGATAGTCGCCCGAGGCGCGGCCGGTGGGCCAGGCGCCGTCCTCCGGGCGTTGGGTTACCAGCCACTGGTAGCCTCGCTCGGCGCGCGTTATCCCCCGCCCGCAGCCGCCTGCACAGTGACACGGCCCAGAGGGAGCGCGCGCGAGGGCCACGGCACGGCCCCCATGCGGGCGCGCAGGAACATGGCCTCGCGCCGATCGTAGAGTAGCAGGTGCAAGTCATAGGTGCCCGGGGGCAGGCTATCGGGAACGCCGAGGGTGCTGAGGCTGAGCAGCGGTTCGGCGGGCTGCCTTTCGCCACCGGCAAGAGGGATGACCTGCCGCGCCTTTACGTCACGGCCCTGTGACCAGTGAACGACCAGTTCATAGTCGCCGTGGGCCTCCTGCGCGGCAAGTAACCAGAGGGAGAGCGGAAACGTCGCGCCCGGTGTCACTGCGGTCCGAGCGCTCACACCGAGATGGTAGCCTGCTACGCGGAAGGGGCCCAGGCCGTCGACGGGCCATGGGCGCTGTGCCTCGTCCGGTGCCAGGCTGTTCGCTGCGGGCGTGCGCGTGGCAGGCGTGGCGCCGACGGTGATCCGACCCAGCGCGATGAGCTCGCCCCGCTCAGCCAACGGCGGGCAGGCCAGAGGTTCGAGGTCGTCCTCGCGATAAAGGAGCAGCGTCAGGGCGTAGGTGCCGGGAGGCGTTCCGGGGGGAAGCGTCAGCGAAAAATCATGTTCCACGGCAACACCGGTAGGCCACTCCTGCGAGGGTAGCGCATAGATCAGGCGGTCGTCGTTGTGCGCCCATACCCGGCCCCCGTCATCGACAAGGCGCAACGAGGCCTTGAAGGCATCCAGCGGCGCCAGCACTTGCCAGCGCAGGCGGATACCCAGTGCATGTCCCCCGGGAACCGGCGGCGTCGCCGCCGGTGCTGCCGCCTGGAATTGTTGGCGATCGATCGTTACCGCATGGCCGCTTTGATCCAGATACTGGGCCGACCAATCCAGCAATGCCAGCTTCTCCGAACAGGTGGCCAGGATTCGTTCCTGCTCCTCCGCCGCGCCGATCGGTGAACGCGTGGCGTACAGGGCGACGGTCGCATAGGAGCCATACGAGGGCAGCACGGTGCGTTCGAGGAGCAGCAGGTTGGCGTCTATCCACTGCATCACGAGGTCATTCGGATCGGACCACTGGGGACGGCAGTGCACGAGCCACAGGCGGTCGTACTCGGACGTCAGTTGTTGCAGGGAAGAGGCCACTCGGTCCGCGCGCGGCATGCTGAGCGGTTGTTCCGGGAGAGGCGTGACCGGTAGCATCCCCTCGTAATAGTGCTCAAAGGCGGTGAGGTTCTCCGGCGCCGTTACGACGACCGCATCCCCGGGCAACTCGCCGGCCATGACGATCTGTGCCGATGAGCGGTGGTCCTCTTTGGTGGCATAGTCAGGGTGGACGTGGTAGCGCACGTCCGAGTAGATCATCGCCGCCGACAAGAGCACGAGGGCGGCGAGGGCGACCGGCCTGGCCCTGTGCCAGAGGGCTTCGATACCGAGTGCCAGCCCCAGATAGAAGGACGTGCTGAAAAGTATGATGTAGCGGCTGCCCATGTACAGGGGCTTGAAGAACGAGACGGCATAGAAAAAGAGCAGCGGTATGATGGGAAACGCGACGAGCATCAGCATGTTTGCCTTGCGCGACCGGCGCCAGAGTTCGGCGTCGGAGCCTGCGGGTGCGGCGCGCCAGTACGCGATGAGACCGATCACATAGACGATCAGAAACACCATCTGAGCGGGCAACGTCTCGCGGTCGTTGACAGTCAGGCCCAGCGAGAAGGAGCGCAGGGCATCCAGCAGCATCTCATCCAGCGGGATAAAGGGCCGGCTGGGCAGCGGCTCGTTCACCAGGGCGCGCATCGGGGCTGGCGCATGCCAGAGGAGCAGGACGGCCATCAGGATCACCGTCCCTGCGGCAAGGATTGCGGTGCGGCGTGTCAGCCGGGAGCGCGTGTCCCGGTGTCCAGATAAAAGCATCATACCATAGAGCAACTGCATCCCCAGTAGTAGCCAGTAAAAGTGCAGTGTGCTGGTGCCGAGAATGGCTGTAGCGGCAAAGGCGACCAGCCAGCGCATTTTGCGATCAGAGACAGCGCGCCAGCAGCTGTAGGTGCCCAGGGCTCCCAGTGCCGTCACCATGGTGTACATGCGTACTTCCTGCGCATACCAGAGCAGCATGGGCGACAGGGTGCCCCACAGCGCAGCGATGAGACCCACCCGGTATCCTGCCATGCGTTTGCCGAGCAGGTACAGCAGGGGCACCGTGAGGGTCGCAAACAGGGCACTGGGAACTCTGAGCGCAATGTCGCTCTCTCCCCAGACAGAGATGACGGCGTGGAGGAGCAAAAAGTAAAGGGGAGGGTGCTGGTCTATGGTGAGCGTCGGGCCCAGGTCCAGGCGGTTGCTGAGTATATAGTTCAGATCGTTCTGCGCTCGGAGGAGGCTCAGGCTCTCGTCCCACCAGATGCTCTTGGCATCGATGCGGAAGAGAAAGAGGCCGGCCGCCAGCAGCGTCAGGAGGATGAGGATGTATCGCGCTCGGGCCTCAGTGAGCTTCGGCATCGAAGGCTACGCCTCCCGGTGTGATGGCAAAAGGGCCGATGTCGACATAATCTCTGGCCGGTTGGCTGCCTGTCACGGGCAGGCGCGCGCCGCTCAGCGGCTCGTACAGCCCGACCCTCAGGGTGAGGTCCTGGGTTGGGCTGCCCTCCGGCACCCTGATGTCATAACGATCATAGACGCGGTCGCCGGGTCGCCAGAACAGGGTATCGAAAGCGCCGCCCAGCGGAGGCGCATCACCCTGAGCGATCCGTTCGCCGTTCTCATCGAGAAGATGAACAAATACCGTGTAGGACGCCTTCGGCCGCGCCAGGCACTCCCAGTACAGAGCCAAGGCCAGTGTGCCGGTACCGCTGTCAGCCTCCAGGGCGGTGAGGTCGTAGCCGTGCAGGCGCAGCATCTCGCCAAAGCTGGCGGAATGGCCCCGCCCGGGGGCTCTATTCTCCCAGGCGACGACGCCAGGCAGCCGGATGCGGCCGATACTGACCGAGCCCCCGAGGGCGTTCCCCATCGCATCGCGCGCTTCCAGGGTGTCCGTGTGGCTGCCGGCATAGAGTGAGACGCGTATGTCTGCGGCCACGGGGCCGGCGGCATCCGGGGCGACTGCGAGCGCACAGTCGTCGACCAGCACCTCGCCCGGAGACCAGGCGGTGGTCGGATAACGGCCCATCGCGGGCAGCGTGTCGACGCCTCCCAGGCGCTCGCCGCTGGCGCCCACAAGCTGAAGCGCGACGGTAAAGCTCGTCGTGAGGGGCGTTTCGGTGAGCCAATACAGACGCACCCAGACATCCCCGTCGGGCTGGGCCTCCTCGGTGAGGATCTGCGCTCCCAGCAGCATGATCTCGTCATCGAACCGGATGTTCAGGCGGGGCAGATCGGCGGGCAATGCTTCGATGGCAACGCGCGGCGGGGCAGCGTAGGCGGGCGCTATGACCAGCCACGGCATCGCGGCGGCTGCCACGAGAAGCAGGGCACAGAGCACCAGCAGCGCCGGCTGTCTGCCGCGCCGCGGGAGCCAGCCGGTGATGCCCAGCGCCATGGCCAGGGCCAGGACGCCGGCTGCGGGAAAGAGGAGCCGCCCTTGCGTGCGCGCAATCGTCTGTGTCCAGCGCAGGATCAGGCCCAGCATCACCGTGGCCCAGATTGCGGCAACGGCGCCGGCGCGCACGGCGGGATCATCCAGCCTCGGTCTGCGGCGCCATGCCCTGGACACTCGCAGACTCAGGCCTAACGCGGCAACGATGGTCAGGGCAGTCACGAGTTCATAGTAGGGCGCCGGCGCGAGCACATTCATCCAGCCAAACACGCCCCAGTAGGAGGGGATTGCCTCGTACATGACGATAAGGGACTCGACAAGTGATAGTGGCTCAGTATGCACCGCAAAGGTGCGCGTGTATTGGGCCATGCCCAGGACGTCGTTGTAAACAATGGCGTTGCGGAGAAACCACCATCCTGCCACCAGCGCGGCCGTACCAGATGCCAGTAGCGTCGGCCGGATGGCCTCTGGCCAGAGGCGCTCGCGGCGCTGAGTGCCGTCTGCGACATAATGCAGTAGATAGGCGCAAGGGACGAGGGCCAGGCTGGCCAATCCGCTGATCTTGGAGAGCGCCGCCAGCCCTGCCAGGGCGCCCATGGCGAGGGGCGTGCCGTAGGCGTGCCCTCCGGTGCGCGCAACCCGGACAGCCAGCAGTAGCACGGCTGAGGCGAGCGCGGTGACGAGCACATCGTTATTCACGCTGGCACTGATAAAGAGGAACTGGGGGTTGAAGGCCACAAGGGCCGCGGTCGCAAGGGCCAGGCAGGGGCGCCCTGGAAAAACCGTCAACGCCGTTTGGTGAGCAAGCCAGACGGTGATCGCTGAACACACAAGGGAGAACGCGCGCAGCATGCGTACGGCGGTTGTTGTCCGTGCTGACTCCAGGGTGGGCGAGGCGGCGCGGAGCACGGCGTTCTTGTTTCCCGGGGACTCGGGCAGGCCCAGTGCGGCGTAGGGGTTGCGCGGATAGGCGTCCTGCCAGTGTGGTGAATCAAGACCTCCCGCCAAAAGGGCGCACAGGGTATAGTACAGCGGGGGCTGGTGCAGCTGGCCCTGCTCCCATTCTAGGGTAGAGACAAAGAGAGGGGGCAGGCTGCGATTCTCGGCGACGAAACGAACATACTCATAGTGGGTATACTCGTCGGGAGTCTCAAACAGGGGCGTGGTGAAGAGGTATATTCCACCGAGGGCGACATACAGCGTGAGCACGAGCGCGATCCGGCACCACCTGGGGGGCCTGTACAGGCTGTCCTGGGATGTCAAGATCGCTGCATCTCCTTGAGCAACCAACGTGGTAACCCTCTGACTGAGCTTGCCTGCCGAGTATAGCGGCGCGCCCGCAGGCGGACAAATGCATCGTGCCCTTGCAGGTGGCCTTGCGCTGGATGTACAGAGGGATCACGCCAGGTATTCCGCTGGCGCCGGCCCGGATGGCGCCGTGTCGCGTGAACAGGCGCAGGTGATGCCAATCGGCAAAGCCAGGGAGGTGTTTTGGGGTCAGGCTCGTGTCTAGATGGCGTTTGGTGCACTCTAGCAAACGTGCCGGGCGCCCAACAGGTATGCAGTGCATAAGGCTGCGACTGAGAATAAAGATGCGTCTTGGAAAGCGGAGTGCTTTTGCATATACTGTTCACCATTACGAGTGTTGTCGTATCCGTCGTCTACCGCAGAGTGCCGCGCCAGGGCCGCGTGTCCGCCACCCGTTCCGTCACAAGGAGGTCCGCATGCAGCGCCGATCCGTCTGGTCCGTCCTGATGCTTTTGATCGTCTCGCTTTTGCTGTCCGCCTGCGGGGGCAGCGAGCCGGCTGCCCAGCCGGCGACCAATGCTGGTGGCGCAACTGGATCCACCCAGGGTGGGGCGGCAGCGCCGGTGGTGGGTCCTGCAGCTACCTACGGCGAGCCTGTCGAGGCGCCCGGGGGCAGCTACCAGCTCATCTCTCCCGAGGACCTGGAACAGATGCTGGTTGCTGAGGACATCACGGTGATCAATGCCGAGCCCAAGCCTGAGGCCCAGATCGAGGGTACGGACCTGTTCATTCCCTACGCAGAGATTCCGCAGCATCTGGGCGAGATTTCGGACCGCGAGGCGATGATCGTCCTCTATAGTGCCGATGGCGAGTTCAGCAAGAAAGGCGCCGAGAAGCTGGTCAGCTTTGGCTACTCGGGGATTTATGACCTGGATGGCGGGATGGATGCCTGGGAGGCGGCTGGTCTGCCGCTGCTGCCGGCCGGAGAGTAGCACAAGGCACGCATCAGGTCTGTGGTGAAGCAGTGTAAGGGGCTGGCGTTCATGCCGGCCCTTTTCTGTTGCGGGGGTATCGCGAGAGCATGGGGGTCACAGGGCGAACCGGGCCGTGGGCAAGCCCCTGCGCCAACGCGTGCTGTGGCGGGCTGCGACCGCCGGGCGCCACCTGTCACCTCTTGACCGGCTGGCCGCGGCGCGTTAGTATCGATGCAGACCTAATCTATGGAGGTAGCCGTATGTTGCAGGAACTCGTCCGTACGACTCCCGAGGCCGTGGGTATTCCCTCCGGCGCGATCAGCGCGCTGGTGGAGAGGCTGCAGAGCAAAGAGGGCGGGGCGCACAGTCTGATGCTGCTGCGCCACGGCCAGGTGGCTGCCGAGGGCTGGTGGGCGCCCTATCGCGCGGACAGACCGCACATGCTCTTTTCGCTCAGCAAGTCGTTCACTTCCACGGCGGTGGGTCTGGCGGTAGCGGAAGGGCTGTTTACGGTGGACGATTTCGTGCTCTCCTACTTTACCGAGTTCGCCCCCGCTGCCCCGGGCCTGTATCTGGAGACGATGCGTATCCGCCACCTGCTGAGCATGAATACGGGCCACAGCGAAGATACGTTGCCGGCGCTGCTCTCGCGGGAGGACGGCAACTGGCGGCGCGCGTTCCTCGAGTGCCCGGTCACGAACCCGCCCGGGTCGCTGTTCTGCTACAACACCGGGGCCACTTACATGCTCTCCGCGATTGTGCAGCAGGTCACCGGCCAGCGGGTGGTGGACTATCTGCAGCCGCGGCTCTTTGACCCGCTGGGCATCGCTGCGCCGCGCTGGGACGTCTGTCCGGCGGGGATCAACACCGGCGGATGGGGGCTGAATCTGCGCACCGAGGATATCGCCCGGTTTGGGCAGCTCTACCTGCAAAAGGGTCGCTGGGGCGAGGAGCAACTGCTGCCCGAGGCCTGGGTCAAAACCGCAACAACCTTCCACTCGGACAACTCGATGCGCGAGAGCCCCGACTGGCAGCAGGGCTATGGCTACCAGTTCTGGATGTGCCGCCACGGCGCCTACCGCGGCGATGGCGCTTTTGGGCAGTACTGCATCGTCATGCCCGAGCAGGACGCCGTGCTGGCGCTCACCAGCGGCGTGCGCGACCTGCAGGCGGTCCTGGATGCCGTCTGGGAGATTCTGTTGCCCGCGATGGGCGACGCGACGCTGCCCGAGTCGACGGTGGTGCAGGCGGCCCTGCGGGAGCAACTCGGCGGCCTGCGGATCGCGCCGCCTGCGGGAGAGCCGTCCTGTCCTATGGCCGCAGCGGTTTCCGGGCGGACCTACCGTTTCGACGCCGAGTCCGGCATTGGCAGCATCTCCCTGTCGTTTGGATCCGATGAGGCGCTCTACACCACCCGGGATACGCTGGGCACACACGCAGTGCCCGTAGCGTTGAATGGCGGCTGGCGCGAGTCGATGACCGGGATGGGTTTCTACCCCAGCCGCACGATTCGTGAGCAGCGGGAGCGTCCTGTGGCCTGCAGCGGCGCCTGGGAGGACGAGCGCACTTTTGCCTTTACGCTGTGCTACCCCGAGACGCCCTTCCATCCCACGGCACGCTACCGCTTTGAGGGGGACACCATGACCATGTCGCTGCACCCGAATGTGGGCTGGGATGAGGTCGCCGGACGTGAATTCGTGGGGCTCGCGGAGGCTTAGCGCCCGCGGTCAGGGTGCTGATGCCCGTGGCTTCCGGCGCGGGGTCGTGTACAAGAGGGAGAGGGCAGAGATGGAATCGGAAGAGGATCTGGGGTTTGATCCGGAGGCGGTTCATCGCTATTACTCTGCAGACTGCTTCAGCTGCGCCTGGGAGCTGATCGACCGGACGGAGCGTTCCCCCGAGGAGACGGACTGGATGTTGCATGCAGTGCATGCCGCCGCGTGGCACTGGCTGCAGCGCACCGACCGCAATGCGGAGAGCGAGTCGGTGATGTACTGGCAGCTTTCGCGGGCGTATGCCCTCGCCGGGGACGCATCGCTGGCGACGCATTATGGTGAACGCTGCCTGCAGAGGAGCCATGGCCTGGGGCCCTTTTACGTGGGCTATGCTTACGAGGCATTGGCACAGGCTGCGCAGGTTGGCGGAGATCAGGCGCGTTACGCCCAGCAGATGGCCGAGGCGCGCCGCTGGCTGGAGCGCATCCCGGACGCCGATGCCAGGGCAATGCTGGCCGCCGACCTGGACGCGCTGGAGACGCTCGGCTGAGGCCTGGCGCCACTACCTGACACCGGCGCTGCGCCGGCGGCGGAGTCTAGTCACGCCCGCGATGGCGTTGGCCCTGGGTACGTAGCCCACATAACCCTGATAGGCTGCGCCGAACTGCCGGACGAGTGCCCGTTCCTCCCCAACCATGGCGGCGTAGGACAGGCTCACCACGAGCGCCGGCTCCCCTCAGGATACAAGCGCTGGCTTGACCGGTTCAGGCGTCTGCATACGGTGGGCAATAGTGCAAGACGCGCATTCAATGCGGTAGCGCGAGGGCGGTCCGCCAGGCGCATAGCTGGCCCGCTACAGATAGCACTCCAGGTCTGTTGCCGTAAGTGGGCGCTGACCGCCAAAGGAAGGACTGGGTGCAATGACAGAGCACAAGGGCTGGTACCGCCGCCGTCTGCCGCACCGCGATGAGCCGGGGCTGATCCAGGCCATTACCTTCCGCCTGGTGGACAGTCTCCCGGCTGCTCTGCTTTCTCTGATGGCCTCCGAGGGCGAGGCAGACGTGTCCGGGCGAGCGCGTGCCCAACGCCTGATGGACGCAGGTGCGGGCTCTTGCCTTCTGAGGGATCCGCGCGTGGCGGAGGTGGTCGAGGAGGCGCTACTGGCTGGTGATGGTTCCCGGTACGTGCTCCTGGCATGGGTGGTGATGCCCAATCATGTCCACGTTCTGATCGAAGCGCTGGGCGAGTGGTCGCTGGCGCGCATCCTGCAGAGCTGGAAAGGTGGCACAGCGAGGCAAGCTAACCTCGTGTTGGGGCGACAGGGCGGCGTTTGGGCGCGGGAGTATTATGACCGGTACATTCGGGATGAGAATCATCTCCAGCGCGCGGTGCTTTATGTGCACAACAATCCGGTCAAGGCTGGATTGGTGTCAGACCCGCGGGAGTGGCGGTTTGGGAGTGCGAGGCGCGTGGAGACGGTAGATTCGATGTTCCATGCGCTCCTGACACAGGATCAGCAGGACGGGACGCGAACGAGGGGAGGGGATACCGGCTAAAGCCGGCGCTCCAGGGCCGGCGCTCCAGGGCCGGCGCTCCAGGGCCGGCGCTCCAGGGGCCGCTCCAGGGCCGGCGCTCCAGGGCCGGCGCTCCAGGGCCGGCGCTCCAGGGCCGGCGCTCCAGGGCCGGCGCTCCAGGGCCGGCTGCTGAAGGTGGTGAGGCACCGGTTGCTCAGCGGCAATGTGCGGGCCTATCTGTACCGCACGGCGCATAACCGGGAGGTGGATCACTACCGGACGCACCGGCAGACTGAAGCCATCGACGACGACTGGCCTTCCGCAGGGGAAGCTGATCCTGAGCGTGCCCTTCTGGAGCATCAGAGGCAGGAGCAACTGCGCCGCGCCCTTTTGGGGCTGCCCGAGGAGCAGCGCACCGTGGTGGAGCTCCGTTTTCTGGAGGACTGGTCCCATAATCAGGTGGCAGAGTACCTCGGCCGATCGGCTCAAGCCACCCGCGCGCTGCAAACGCACGCTTTTCGGAATCTGCGCAAGGCCTTGCGCGGTCTCTGGATGGAAGAGAAACAACGATGCGATATCGCAAACAGCCCCGGGAACAGGATCTGATCGAGATGCTGCAGCAGATGCGGGCGGCGCCCCCTCGCCAGCCCTGCGACGCGGCCCGCGGTCGTGCGCAGTTCCTTGCGCAAATCGATGCGGAGCAAAGGGCACGCTGCCGCTCGGGATTCACACTCGGTACACGGGGTGCGGGTTACTGCGCTCTCATTCGTCGTCCCATGCCGGCACCGTAAGCACGACCGCCTCGGGCCAGCGCGCCTGCGCTTGCGCGACCAGTTCGGGCCGGATGACGACCACGGCGCAGGAATACCTGTGCTCGTCGAGCAGTTCGACACCGGCAGTCAGGCCACGGCCGTGGGTCAGCTCCAGGGGGCCCAGCTCATCGATGATGACCAGGTCCGCGGCGTCCGCCGATGACAGGGCCGCATTGCCCCACGCGATCGTCTCCTGGATAAAGTGCCAGCGCATCCCGTGCCCCTCCGCATGGGGGTCGCCGGGCGTCGCCAGGACCCGGCTGTATCCCGTCGCCAGGTCAACCAGATCGATGCGGAGCTTGATGCGCTCCGCCACCGGCAGGCTGTTCGTGTCAAAGATGCCCGGTGAGAGCAGGCCGGCGACGGCGAGGCCGCGCGCGCGGGCTACACTCGCGAGGGCGCTGCACCACGTGGTCTTGCCTCTGCCGCGCCACCCTGTGAGGATGCCGAGCCAGCGACGGCCGGAGGGCAGGGTCGTAAGCAGGTCGCAGATCTCGCCCGGCGATACCGCGGACGGGTCATCGATTGTCATCGCGCCTCCTGCTGAAGCGAGTCAGTGAACTGCTGCCAATGGCAGTTTACTGGCATCGTCCGCGCAGGCAAGCCCGAACGGTCTATCACAGAGTGGCCAGTATGCGCTCGAGCTTGTCGAGTGACTCGTCCATCCCCCCGGGCTGCCAGCCAGGATGCCGGATGGTCATGACCGTGCCGCCGGCATGAGGTGTCAGGTCCGGGATGACGCGGGGTT
Organism: Anaerolineae bacterium; assembly: GCA_040772225.1. GTDB lineage: Bacteria > Chloroflexota > Anaerolineae > UBA1429 > UBA1429 > JAAYED01. Next base: position 38,767 of record JAXGYO010000004.1, on the reverse strand, counting down.
GAGCCGGGAACCCTGGCCCATGCCCCTCTGCTCAACGGGAACGATGTTGCTGCCGGAATCCGCGAAATAGTCGCCGAACACCAGATGGCGGGGCGCGTCTATCTCCTCGTACTGGCCGGTGGAATAGTACATCTGGCCGCCCTGGCTCTCTGGCGCCTGCACGCTGAACAGATAGCTGCCTCCCACCCTCAGGGCCATGTCGCAGTGCCGTGACGTGTACTCGCGCTGTCCTCACCAGCGCCGCAGGATGCTGCAGTCTGTCTATGCCTGCCACACGCGCTCCACAGGCGCCCTGAGGGTACGGCGGTGCGCCAGATCGATGGTTTCTGTATGTGTACCCATGGCACCTCCCCGTTACCAACGCTGTTGGCTGCAAGGGCGACCAAAGAGCGCTCGCCGTGGCGCCCGATACCTAGTAGAATAGAGCAAGGTACTGTGATATATGTGATGACTCGCGACCCGGCATTGGTCAGCCGGCGGATTCGACCAGCAAAAGTCAGGTTTTTGATGAGTGAACACGCCAGCGCGGACGGCGAGTCCGCCATTTGACGGATGTAAAAGCTGCGGCTATACTCGCTGTGTTCGCGTTGATGTCTTTTCGAGCGATTGGGCCTAATTCGTATGACAGGGCCTGACCGCCGGCGCAGCGCTAGGTTGTCGCTGCCGAGGGTGTCCCGGGAAACCCGGATGCCTCCCACCATGGAAAGGAAAGGCAAGCGCACCGATGGGCTTTCAGGGTAATCTGCCTCTATGGGCCATCGCCGCGCCCCTATCCCCGATAACATGATCCGTGACCGCGAAAGGAGACCTGTGTTCAAGTCCCGTACTATCACTTTGCTCGTTGTTGCCCTCATGCTGCTGTCCCTCGCCCTGGTGGCCTGCTCGGGCGACGGCGGGGCCACCGCCACATCGCCTGCGGCTCAGGCTCTGATTGAGAGCGCCAAGACCAAGGATGCGAACGAAGTCGCAGCCTCCGAGGCGGCCGCTGACTCCGCGCTCACGGTCGCCGGTAAGGCTTTCAGTATGGCCGAGCTCGAGGCACTTGCCACAGCCACCGCCAGTACTGAAGATGGGGACGTGACCGGTATCAGCCTGATGGCCGTTCTGGAGGCCGCCGGAGTTACTGCAGAGACGATCAGCCTGGTGGCGTCCGATGGGTATTCCGCTGACGTGACCGTGGCCGAGATCGACGACACCGCGGTTCTAGTAGTTGAGGACGGCAAGCTCAACGCGATCATTCCCACCGTCGCCAAGAGCGCGTGGGTTGACGACGTCGTCAGCATCAGCGCCAAGTAGGCTGATGCTGCGCCGGGCGCAGTGCTTGACGTGTTGCCCGGTCATCGTATAGTTTGGCTAATCAATAGAGACCACCTTTTCGAGCCGCGTGTCCTAAACTGCAAAGCATGGCGCGCGGCCGACGAGCAAAGCCTTACGGCTTTGCTTCAAGGGTGCAGGGGGAAACCCCGGCGCCTCCCGCGCTTGGAAAGGAAAGGTGGCGCATGTTTCGCTGAGAGCTTGCATTACCCCCCGCGGCTCTACGGCCTGACGTCGCCTCTTTTCCTTTCCTGAACACTCATCAGGAAGGAACTGCTACCGTGTCAGCTCGAACCTCTCGATTACTTCTGAGTACCCTCTTGTTGTTCGTCCTGCTGATCTCCGCCTGCCAGTCTGCCGAGACGGTTGCGCCCGTGGCTGAGGTTGATGCCGGTGTTACTGGGGCTACCGTCATCACCGCTCTGGGTGTGGATTATGCGCTGGCCGATCTCCAGGCCCTGGAACAGGTGACGGCCACATCCGGCGACCGCACCGCTACAGGGGTTGGTTTGCTGGCGCTGCTCAATGACGCGGCAGACGCCGGCGGCGGCACACTTCCCGAGACGGTATCCCTGGTGGCCAGCGATGGCTACTCCGCCAATGTAACCATTGCCGAATTGGACGGCACCGCCGTGCTCGGCTACTCGGACGAGGGCACGCTGGATGCCCTGATCCCCACGCTGGCCAAGAGCACCTGGGTGCGGGACGTGGCGGAGATCGTGGGCCCGGAGGCGGCTGATACATCGGCTGCCCCCCAGGGTATCGAACCCATCGCACTGGATGAGCCCCTCACGCTCACGGACGCTGCCGGCCGTACGGTCACGCTCGACGCGCTGCCGGGCCGCATCATGGTCGTGGGAACCGGGCCGCACATGACATTGCATATCCTCTACATGTTCGAGGAGGGCCGGGAGCGGCTGACTGCGACCGAATCGCGGGCTGCCACCGCCAGCGAGTTCCTCCCCATGGTGGACCCCGTCTTTGATAGCGTGCCGACCACGGCGGCGAACCCGAACGTGGAGCAGATCGCTACCATGGCGCCCGACCTGGTGATCATGAAGGGGATCATCGAGAACGAAACGGGTAAGGGACTGACAGAGGCGGGGATTCCCTACCTGTATGTCAATCTTGAGAGCATGGACGCCTTCTTTACCGATCTGGCCAATATCGGCGCCGTGCTGGGTAACCCCGGCCGAGCCGAGGAGATCGCCGCCTGGTACCAGGGCGCGCTTGACAAGATCGACGCCGGGCTGGCGGATGTCGCCAGCAAGCCGCGGACGCTGCTGGTTTCGTACAGCAGCCGCGGCGGCGAGATTGCCGTCAAGGTTCCGGCCGGCGCCTGGATGCAGACGGCTGAGGTCGTACGTGCCGGCGGCGAGGCTGTCTGGCTGAACGCCGCGGCGCCCACCGACGGCTGGACGGTGACAAACTTTGAGCAGATCGCGCAATGGAACCCCGAAAAGCTGTTCGTCATTGTTGACCACGATCTGCAGCCGCGCGAGGTGATCGACGGTCTCAAGGCAGATGAGAACTGGTCGGCACTGCAGGCGGTGCAGAATGACGAGCTGTACGCCTTTCCGCGGGATGTCTTTGGCTGGGACCAGCCCGAGCCGCGCTGGATTTTGGGCGTGCAGTGGCTGGCCACACGCTTGCATCCCGACCTGTTCGGAGAAGGCGCCCCTCATGCTATCGACATGGACGCTGTCGTGCGGTCCTGGTTTGGTGACATGTACGGGATGGATAGTGCCGCCTTTGACGCGCATATCCTGCCGCGGCTCGAGATGAACGTTGACTGAGCTCAGCAGGGAGCCACTGCCCGGGGTTTCTGAGCAGGAACGCCAGGGTCGCCGGCGTGTGGCGATCCTGGCGATCGCGCTGCTGGCGCTGGCGGGCGTGTCACTCTTTCTGGGGCGCTATCCCGGGCCATACTGGACGCCCCTCTCGGCGATCACAGACGACCCGCTGGCGCAACGGCTGGTGCTGAATCTGCGCCTCCCGCGGATCCTGGGCGCCGTGATGGTGGGCATGGTGCTGGCCGCCTCGGGCGTGTGCTTTCAGATGATCTTTCGCAACCCGCTGGTGGACTCTGGATTCCTGGGGGTTTCCGCCGGCGCCTCTTTCGGCGCCTCGCTGGCCATCGTGGCGCTGGGCGGCGCGCCGCTCACCATCCAGCTGGCGGCGGCTTTCTTTGGCGTCCTTGGCCTCGTGAGCTCCTACATGCTCGGCACCCGGATCCGCTATGGGGATTGGGTGCTGCGCCTGGTGCTGGCCGGTATCGCCGTGTCAGCGTTGTACTCCTCGGGGACCAGCCTGCTCAAGTACGCCGCCGACCCGCTGCGGCAGCTTCCTGAGATCACCTTCTGGATGCTGGGCGGCCTCTGGAGCCTCACCTGGGCCGATATCCTGCAGATCGCACCTGTCGTGTTGCCCTGTCTGCTGGTCATCCTGCTGCTGCGCTGGCGGCTTAATCTGCTCTCACTGCGGGATGAGACGGCCTACTCGCTCGGCGTCTCCGCGGGCCGGGAGCGCCTGGTGCTGCTCCTGGCGGCGGTGCTCGCCACGGCCGCGGTGGTGTCCAAGACGGGCCTGATCGGCTGGGTGGGGCTGATCGTGCCGCATATCGCGCGCCGCTGGGTGGGTTCTGATGCGCAGCGCGCGCTGCCCGGCGCCATGCTGTTGGGCGCCGTGTTCACCCTTTTTTGCGATGACATCGCGCGCACGGCCCTCACGGGTGAGCTGCCGCTGGGTATTCTCACGTCGATGCTCGGTGCGGCGATCTTTATGGCGCTGATGATCCGCGATGGCACGGGGATGCGCCGGTGAGGGCACGATCATGACACCACCGGCCATCGATATCCGTCAGGTGACGTTTCGCTACGTGCCCGAGGGCCAGCCCGCGCTCGACGCCGTGACCGCCGCCATCGGATCCGGCAGCATCACCGCCATCCTGGGGCCCAACGGGTCCGGCAAGTCCACGCTGATGCACGTGCTGCTGGGGCTGCTGCAGCCGGAATCGGGCGCGGTGCATGTGGGCGGCCGCGCGCAGCACGGGTTCAGCCGGCGCGAGCTGAGCCAGATCATGGGGCTGGTGCCCCAGGACGAGCACGTCACCTTTGAGCTGAACGTGTTCGAGTACGCGCTCCTGGGCCGCGCCCCCTATCTGAACCTGTTGTCGCTGCCGCGCGAGGAGGACCGCGCCGTGGCGCAGTCGGCGCTGGAGAGCGTGGGCATTGCGGCGCTGGCGCACCGTCCGGTGACGTCGCTTAGCGGCGGCGAAAAGCAACTCGCGACGGTGGCCCGTGCCCTGACGCAGGCGCCCGAGGTGATGCTGCTGGATGAGCCCACTTCGCACCTGGACCTGGCCAATGCCCGGCGCGTGCTGGGTGTGATGCGCTCGCTGGGCAGCCAGGGGCGCACCATCCTGTGGACCACCCACGACCCCAACGCCGCCACCGCCATCGCTACCCATGTGCTGCTCATGCGCAACGGGCGCGTCATCGCCCACGGTCCCGTCGCGGAGGTCATGACCAGCAAACTCCTCACTGCCACCTATGACGTCCCCGTGCAGGTCGTCGACGTCGAAGGCCGCAAGATGGTGATGGTGCATGAGTGAGGGGGGCGCGGATCGCAGATTGCAGATTGCAGATTACAGATGGCAGATGGGAGATTACGACTGGGCGACCGGGCTTGCTACAATGCTCGTCAAGCCGCACAGCAGCACGGATCAGTCTCAAGCCATCTGCGGGGATGAATAGCAGGGATGCGCAGCATCCAAAGGGGGGAACATGGCAGCGATACGGCAGTTTGAGGATTTGCCCGTTTGGGTCACCGCACGCCTGCTCACGCGCAGGGTTTATGAACTGACTGGCGAATCCATGTGGTCAAGGGACTATGGGCTGCGTGACCAGATTCGCCGATCGGCCGTTTCCATCATGTCCAACATCGCCGAGGGCTTTGAGAGCGACAGTCCGTCCCAGTTCCAGCGGTATCTCGGCTATGCAAAGGGCTCGGCGGGCGAAGTCCGTGCGCAGTTGTATGTCGCCCTGGACGCTGGCTATATCAGCCAGGAGACCCTTGATGAGGTCTCAGAGTCCGCGCGGAGCTGCAGCCGCCAGTTGCACGGGTTCATCGCGTACCTGCACTCTCGTCCGGATGGCCACAGACTGGCAGAGTCGTTAGCCGAGTATGACATACAATCGCCAGTAATCGAACAACCATCCGATCCCAGCTAAAGCATTACAGACACCACTTTCGTCTGGCATCTGCACTCTGCCATCTAGAATCCTAGATTTGCAATCTGCAATCTGAAATCTGAAATACTGGAGCAGACATGGAACCCATCACTGACTACATCCGCCTCTGGCGACAGCTTGCGGAGGCGCGCAAGGACCCGCACGCACCGGAGCCGACGACGATCAATGCGGGAGAGGGCGATGCCTGGCGCGAACGCGCGAGGCAGTTTCACGAGCGCGTCCTGCGGCGCTGGGCCCGTCCCGATTCCAGCCGCGACTATGTGCAGAGCCAGGTGGATGGCGACACCACCGTGCTGGACATCGGCGCGGGGACCGGGTCGTGGACGTTGCTGCTGGCGCAAAAGGCCAGGCACGTGACGGCCGTCGATCCTTCCAGAGCGATGCTGGAGGTGCTTCAGGAGAATGTCGCCTCCTGGGAACTCGATAATGTCTCGGTGGTGTACGGCGGATGGCCCGATGCCGTGGTAGAGCCACATGACGTGACGCTGTGCGCACACGCCATGTACGGCTATCCCGATTTCCCGCACTTTGTGCGGCGCATTCTGGACGTCACCCGGCGGCGGGTCTGCCTGCTGGTGCGCATGCCGCTGCCCGATGGCGTCATGGCGGATGCGGCCATGCGGGTCTGGGGCCAGCCGCACGACAGCCCTAACGGGACCATCGCCTACAACGCGCTCGTGCAGATGGGCATTTTCCCCGACGTGCTGATGGAAAACACCGGCGCCTGGGGCGAGTGGAAGAACGCGTCCATCGAAGAGGCGCTGGACGAAACCAAACGCAAGCTGGGCCTGCACGGGCCATCGGAGCACGACGACTACCTGCGGGGCTTGCTCACCGAGCGGCTGACCTGGGACGGCGGGCAGTTCGTGTGGCCGCCCTCGATGCGTTCAGCGCTGATCACCTGGACGGTGTAGGCCGGTCGAGACCGGGCATCCCTGGACCGAGGACGGTCGGAGACCGTCCCTCCGACTGCCACTGGCCCGCAGGGTGCGCACCACGCTCCGCGGCTCTACCCTTCCAGCCGCAGGCTCTCCGGCCCGGTTGCCACGGCGTACTCGACGCCCAGCGCCCGGAAATGCTCGCGGCCGCAGGCGATGGCTGCCGCCTCCCGGCCCCGCAGGTCCTCGCTGCTCGCGCTGGCCTTGGTCTCGCGGATCAGTTTCACGCAGTCCGCTCCGCCGTCGCGCTCGACGAGGATGGCCCAGTCGGGGGCGTAGCCGCCGTAAGGGGTGGCCACCTGGAACCAGCGCGGCAGCTTGAGATACAGCCGCACCCGTTCGTGCGCCTCCAGCGCCCGCGCGACTTGCCGCTCGATCTCCGAGTCCACGTCGACGTGGTCGTACAGGGCCTTGCCCGCGCTGGGTTCGAGCGCGCGCTGCAGCCGCTCAAAGCTCTCTTCGAGTTTGGCGCGGTCCCACGCCTCACCCGTCGGCACATAGCTGATCTCGTGGACCATCTCGCGGCGCAACTCCTCCGCCAGGACCCGTGTCAGGGCCGTGGCAAAGGCCGTGGGATTGACCGCCATCCCCTCTCGGATGGCCTCCGGCAGCGACTGGAGGATGCGCAGGATGGTCCGGCGCGTGATGCGCAGCGGCGGCGTGCTGGCGGCCAGCATCTCACTCACGAGGAGCAGCAGGTTGGGTCGCTCGCGCGGCGGGCCAACGGTGACCGTTGTTCCCTCGCCGCTCTGGAGCCCGGGCTTGCCGTCCTCGCCGATGAGGTGGCCGTACTCGACGACGACCTGCGGGGCGCTCACCCGCAGCTCTGCGTAGCGCGCCAACACCCGCGACACAAGCGCCTCGGTGTCGATGCGCACCCGGTAGCGCGCTTTGGCGGCGATGGCGTTCCAAAGCGCCTGAAAGTCAGCCGACTCGTAGCGCTCGCTGCGGAGCGTCACCCTGATCTCGTCACGGGCGTCCTCCGGCGCCGGGGCGGCCTCCGCGCCGTAGAGGCGCGCCGCCTCCTCGCGCTGCGCCTCGCTCAGCTCCTCCGGTGGCACGCCATAGTGCGCCTGAATCTGTGTCCGGCTGGCGGCCAGCACCTCGTCGTGGTACTCGGCCACAAAGGCCCGGTACGACTGGTTAGCCACCACCGTGAGCACGTTGAGTCGCTCGTCGAACACGCGCTGGCCCTGCTGATCCACGGGTATGCGCACGCCGCGCCCGATCTCCTGCCGCTTGCGCGCGGTGGACACGGTCTGGTTGAGCGTGCAGATCTGGAACACATTGGGGTTGTCCCACCCCTCGCGGAGCGCCGAGTGGGTAAAGATAAAGGCGTGCGGATCGTCAAAGGAGAGCAGCCGCTCTTTGTCGCGCATGATCAGGTCGTACGCGTCGCGGTCGCGCTGCGACGTCCCGCCGGTGTCCACAGGGTTGAGGCTGGTCTTGCTGCTGGAGGCAAAATAGCCCGCCTGCACATCCTGCGCCGATAGATCGCGCCACGCCTCATACCCGGCTTTCAGTCGCTCATAGGCCTCGTCAAAGAGGCGGCGGATGAGCGGCGCTTGCGTCTGGCCGTCCTCCATCCAGTAGTTGGCGACGCGATCGATGAAAAAGAGCGAAAGCACCTTGATGCCCCGCCCGCGCACCTCCTCCTGTTTGCGCAGGTGGCGGGCGACGGTCTCCTCGATCTGGGCCTGAAAGATGGCCTCGTGATAATCGCCCACGGCCTCGCCCACCGGAATCGTGACGCCTCTGCTCAAGCGGACCACCCCGGCCCCCAGGTCCAGCTCCTCCACGCGCAGGCCGGCATACAGGCTGCGGTGAGTGAGCTCCTCCAGTCGCGCTCCCGGGCGCACGGTCACCGTCTTCAGGTTGATGGCGCCGTCGCTGTCCAGCACCGAGAGCCGCAGGCTGGCCTCGATGGTCTTTTTGCCGGAGCGGATCGCGTTGACCTGGATGTAGGGCAGGTCATCGGCGTCCGCCAGCCGCGCGCCCGCCACGCGAACGGTCTTGACGATCCGTCGCCGGTGCGCCTCGGCCGGCGTGAGGCGATAGACGAGGTTGTAAGGGTCGCGGTGGGTGGCGCTGTAGCGCAGCGCCATGAGCGGATTGAGCGCCGCGAGCGCCGCGATGCTGTTTTCTGACTCCATGTTCTGCGGCTCGTCCAGGATCAGCACCGGGCGCACCGCCTGCAACTGGCGGATGGGCTCCAGCCCCATGAAGCGGTCCGCCGCGCGGCGGATGACATTGTCCTCGGTGTTGAAGGACTGCAGGGTCATCACCAGGATATCCACCTGGCGCGACTCGCTGAAGGCCTTGACGCGGCCCAGGTTGGCCGAGTCATACACGCCATAGCCGTAGGGCTGCCCGCCGAACAGCGCGCTCAGGTGGTCGTAGGTGCCCCGAAGCGCGCTCAGCACGCCCTCGCGGATGGCCACCGAAGGCACGACGATGATGTACTTGCGCAGCCCATAGCGGCGGGCCAGCTCCAGCGCCGTGCGCAGATAGACATACGTCTTGCCGGTGCCGGTCTCCATCTCGACGGCATAGTTGTAAAAGGTGACCGGTCCGTCCAGCGCGCCGAGATGCACGTCCTGGGTGATCGTTCGCAGCGCATCGTCCGCAAAGAGGCTCTGACCCGCCTGTACCTCATGCAGGTTGGCCTGTAACTGCTCCGGCGGCAGGTCCAGCCGGTTTCCCACGACGAACATGCCCGCGCCGCTTTGCCAGGCGCCGGGGTCCTGCCGTGCACCCGCCTCGACGTAGGGTTGGCCGGCAAAGAGCTCCGCCACCGCGTTGACGGCCTCGACCTGATAGTCCAGATTGGGATCGTAGCGCAGTTTCACAGCGTCACCAGCCCTTTGGGGCGACGGGTGCGCGGCACCGCCCGGCAGGCCCTCACCCCTCGCAACCTGCGGTTGCGTTCCCCTCCCCCGTCAACGGGGGAGGGGACAGGGGCGGGGGCTGAGACACGCCGCACCCCATCGTAGGGGCTGACCACCGTGTCAGCCCAGGAAAACGAAAATCGATATACAGGATGAATAGGATGGGCGGCGCCAAACGCCCTCACCCCGCGCAACCTGCGGTTGCGTTCCCCTCCCCCGTCAACGGGGGAGGGGACAGGGGCGGGGGCTGAGACACGCCGCACCCCATCGTAGGGGCTGACCACCGTGTCAGCCCAGGAAAACGAAAATCGATATACAGGATGAATAGGATGGGCGGCGCCAAACGCCCTCACCCCGCGCAACCTGCGGTTGCGTTCCCCTCCCCCGTCAACGGGGGAGGGGACAGGGGCGGGGGCTGAGACACGCCGCACCCCATCGTAGGGACCACCCTCTGTGGTCGCCCAGAAACGCGCCGCCCGCCCGATCACAGCGTCACCAGCCGGCAATGCAGCGCCAGGTTCTGGGCCACGCTGTCGTCGGCCAGCGCCGACTCGCGGCAGACCAGCCGGGCGTTACGGTCCTCGCCCAGCAGGGCCACCAGCGGCTCGTCGCTCACGGCGTCGTCCAGGCAGACGTACAGACGGCGCTCGGCGCCGTCGCCGTCCGTGTCGGGGTCGGTGGCGCGGTACACCGTCTGCGGACCCGCGGTCAGTGTCTCGATACGGCAGTCCAGCGGCAACCCCTCTCTCAGGAGCACCTCCCACAGCAGGTCCTCAGGGCGCCAATCGGGCAGTAGCGTGTCCAGCGAGCCCTGCAGTGCGGCGGCATAATCGCCGTCCTGGTCGGGGCGACCCTCCGTGGTCGCCTCGTGCCTGTTGTCCGCAAGACTGCTGGCGCCCAGCTTGAACACCCGCATCCCCAGGTCCAGCGGCGTCTCGCGCTGCTCCAGGTCGAGCTGGCCCGCGCGCTCCTCGCGGATGCGCGCCGCCACCCGCCGGATACGCTCCTTGCCGATGTCGGCGATGGTGGGGTAGTCCTCGCGTTCAGTCGGCTCAGGGAGCTGCACAAGAATGTAGCGCCGGTTGCCGCCGTCGGCGTTGTTAAGATCGATTAGGGCGTGGGCCGTGGTGGCGGAGCCAGAGAAGAAATCGAGTACGAGCGATTCCGGATCGCATGCCATACTGACCAAGTGCTTCAGGAGCCCGACTGGTTTCGGGGCGTCAAACGGTCGACCCTCATCGAAGAGGGCCTTCAGTTCCGCCGTGGCGGTACGGTTGCTCCCTACATCTTTCGCAAATACCATGGTCTCCGGGGGCCTGCCGTGACTCTCATCTGCGTAGATACGGTAATATGGCGTCCACTCGGATGCTGACCCTGTCCACTCGATTCTTGCGCGCTCGCGAGCCAGTTTCTCCTGGCCCCACCTCCAGGCGCCATCGCGTCCGTCCTCGAGCTTTGGGAATACCTCGCTCCCGTCCGGTGCGCTGATCGCGTAATACAGGTTGGGGCGTGCTTCTCTAGTCTCGCCCTGTCCGCCCATCGCGCGAAGAGGCTTCAGATAGTATCGTCTACCATGGCCATCCACTCGATTGTAGTGATCGGGAACTTCTTCTCCCTCGTACTCAGACCGGATCACTCTGAACGCAGCCAGGTTTCTGGCGCAGCACAGCACGTACTCGTGCTTCGTTGAGAAGTAGTCGGCATCCATCCGAGGGCTGTCCGCCCGCTCCCAGGCGATTGCCGCGACAAAGTTCTCCTCCCCGAACACCTCGTTGAGCAGCAGGCGCAGGTTGTGGACCTCGTGGTCGTCGATGGAGCAAAAGAGCACGCCGTCCTCGCGCAGCAGCTCGCGGGCCAGCGCCAGCCGGGGGTACATCATCGTCAGCCAGTCGGAGTGGTAGCGCCCCGAGCTCTCCGGGTTCGAGACCAGCAGGTTGCCCGCCTCGTCCGCCTGGCCCGTCTTTTTCAGATAGTCCGCCACCGGCGCGGTATAGTTGTCTTTGTAGATGAAATCGCCGCCGGTGTTGTAGGGCGGGTCGATATAGATCATCTTGACCTTGCGAAAGTAGGGCTTGAGCATGATGCGCAGCGTCTCCAGGTTCTCGCCCTCGATAAAGACGTTGCGCGTGGTCTCCCAGTCCAGGGACTCTTCCGGGCAGGGGCGCAGGGCGCCGGTGGGACCGAGCGCCAGGGCCTGTTGGGCGGCGCGCTTGCCGTTCCACGAGAGGCCATAGCGTTCGGGACCGGGGTCCAGCGAGTCGCCTGGAATGAGGCCGGCCAGGCGTTGGGGATCGACGCGCCCGCCTTCGGTGTCGAGTTCCGGGTACAGCGCGCGCAGGCGCTGCAGCCGCAGCTCCTCGTGGGACGGCGGCGTGGCGAGGGGTTCTGGTTTGGACATGCGTGCATCCTTTCGGGCGTGAGCAACGACACAGGGGAGTCTACGAGCGGCGAGGGGGCGTTGTCAAGGCGGAGGCCAAGCCCTCTCCCGGCTCGCTGCGCTCGCCACCCTCTCCCGTAAACGGGAGAGGGTCGCCGTCCGCGGCGGGGTGAGGGCTACGACCTATTCCTGTCTATGCGCCTGTTCCTCACACGCACGCCGGATGCGTTCCAGTGTGCCGGGCAGATCGTTGAGCACATCGTCGTTTGTCACGCGCAGCACCCGCAGCCCCAGTTCTCTCAGGGCGGCGTCTCGTTCGGCATCGGCTTGCCGCTCAGACAGGTGAATGGGCCCATCCACCTCGACGACCAGCCGCCGCGCGGGACAGTAAAAGTCCACGATGCAGAACCGAAACGGATGCTGGCGGCGGAAGGCCAGGCCGCCGAGTTGGTGCCCGCGCAACGACTGCCAGAGCATACGCTCCGCGGGCGTCATGCGTTGGCGAAGCTCCCTCGCCAGTCCCTGCATGCGTTCTGAGGTGCGGATGAAGCGGTGTTCCTGAACGAAATCGGGGTCGCTGCCATCGCGCATCGTGCGTGCCTCCGGTAAGTGGTCACCAGGTGATTGTAGGTGGCAGGGAAAGCGAAACCAGCCCCCTTGCCTCCACCAGCCCTCACCCCCGTCCCCTCCCCAGTAAATGGGAGAGGGTCGCCGTCCGCAGCGGGGAGCGGGCCACAGACGGCAATCACGCCGCCAGGAATAGGGGCGGGCACCGCGCCACCGGCATGCCGGGGTCTGCCCCTACGAGTATGTTACGCTCTTGTCCGGATCCTATCCTGTCAGCGCCGTACTCGGCGCCCCTGTCCATCCATGTTAATTCCGTCCGTTCCCTCTACACCACCAGGCTCACGATCCACCCCGCCAGCGCGCCGCCCAGGACCAGCCAGGCGCTGTTGACCTTCCAACGCAGGGCGACCAGCGCGGCGAGGAGGGCGATGGCCAGCGCGGGCCAGGTGGTGACGGTGGCGGCGCCCAGCTTGAACGCCACGGCGGCCATGAGGCCCAGGGCGCAGACGTTGACGGCGTCCAGGAAGGCCGCGGCCCAGGGGGAGCGGCGCAGGCGGGGGACCACGGAGCTCAGCGCGGCCACAAAGATGAACGAGGGCAGGAACACGCCCAGGGTGCCCACGATGGCGCCGGGGATCCCCAGCAGGAGATAGCCGATGAAGGTGGCGGTGGAGAGCAGCGGCCCGGGGGTGAGTTGCCCGGCGGCGATGGCATCCAGCAACTGCTGCTGGGTGAGCCAGCCCAACTGGTCGACCAGCCCGCCCTGCAGAAAGGCCACCAGGACATAGCCGCTGCCGTACATCACGGCGCCGACCTTCAGAAAGAACAGGAACAGCCCGGCGACGGTGGGAGCCGAGGTCGCGGCCGCCGCAACGGCGGACAGGGGCGTCCCGGCGGCCGTGAGGCGCGCGAGGCTCAGCCCGAGGCCCGGCGCCAGCGCGCCCAGCGTCCCCCCGCCCGGGCGTTGCAGCCGGTCGCGGACGTGGGCAGCGCGCAGCCAGAGCATCCCCAGGATCCCCCCGGCAAAGAGCGCCAGGATCTCGTTGACGCCCAGGAGCGACGCGACCAGCACGGCCAGGCCCATGGCGATCAGTTTCCAGCGGGTGACGCGAGCCTGCGCGGAGTCGACGGGGGCGGTCCCGGCGCTGGAGCGTCCCGCGATGGCCGTGAGGCCCAGTCGCCAGAGCGCGGCGACGATCACGGCCAGCACGGCGGGCTTGATCCCCGCCAGGAAAGGCACCACCGCGGGCAGGGCGCCGTAGGTGACATACGCCCAGGCGAAGGCCATGGTGATCAGCGCGGCGGGGACGATAAAGCAGGCGCCGGCGGCGATCAGGCCGGGCCAGCCGGCGCGCAGGTACCCCACGTGGATGGCGATCTCGGTGGCGTTGGGGCCGGGGATCAGGTTCGTGGTGCCCACCAGGTCCAGAAAGTACGGGCGCGTGAGCCACTGTTTGCGGTGGACGACCTCGTCCTCCATCATGGCGATGGTGACGGCGGGCCCGCCAAAGCCGGTGGCGCCCAGCTTTAAAAAGAGCAGGCAGACCTCCCAGAGGCGGGTGCGGCGGTCGGTGTCCGGGGCGGTGGTTGTCATCGGTGAGACGATCCTCTCTGAGTGGTGAGTTGCGCGAGTCTAGCATGCCGAGGTGGGGGTGTGCAAGTGGCGCGTGGGACCGCCGACATTCCTGTCGGCTCTTGACAAAGAGCCGACAAGAATGTCGGCGCTCCACAAGAATGTCGGCGCTCCACAGGAATGTCGGCGCTCCACAAGAATGTCGGCGGTCCAGTGTCTGACTTTCGCCGTCGGCGGTCCATTGTCTCACTTGCGCGCGGTTGGGGAAGGTGTGTAACATCCTGGAGTGAGCAGGGGGCTGTTCTTCAGCGGAGGCCAGGACAAATGACATCACACCGGGGCTGGTATACCCGCGGTTATCTGCCGCATCGTGACGAGCCGGGACTGATCCAGGCGGTGACATTCCACCTGGCGGACAGCCTGCCGTTGCGGTTGCTCCAGGAGGGGCAGGCAGTCGATGTACCCGAGGGCGCGCGGCGGGCCCGGGTTCAGGCGCTGCTGGACCAGGGCTGGGGCGGGTGCCTGCTGGCTGACGAGCGCGTGGCGGAGATCGTCGAGGAGACGCTGCTGCATTATGACGGCACACGCTACGCCCTGCTGGCCTGGGTGATCATGCCGAACCACGTGCATGTGGTTGTCGAAACCCTCGGTGGGACGCCATTGGCGCGCATGCTGCAGAACTGGAAAGGCTACTCGGCCAGGCAGGTGAACGCGCTATTGGGTCGACAGGGCACACTCTGGCACAGGGAGTACTATGATCGCTACATCCGCGACGTGACCCACCTGGAGAACGCCGTGCTGTACGTGCACAACAACCCTGTTAAGGCGGGACTCGTGGAGGCTCCGGCCGAGTGGCGGTACGGCAGTGCACGCAGGGTGGCCGGTGTAGACCGGATGTGGCATGTGCCGTACGAGGGGCAAAGCCAAGAATAGACGGAGCGCCGACATTCCTGTCGGCCTTTACACAAGAGCCGACAAGAATGTCGGCGGTCCAAGAGAATGGCCGCGGTCCAGAGCGATGTAACCGTCGCCGTCGGCGGTCCAAAGTACAGGAGGTGGTCGCGTGAACGACGTGCTGGAAACGATCCGCACGCGCCGGTCGATCCGCAAGTATACGCCGGAGCAGATCCCTGAGGAGATTCTGCAGCAGATCATCGATGCGGGGCTCTGGGCGCCGGGGGCCGGGGGGCGGCAATCGGGGGTCATGGTGGTATGCCAGGATGCGGAACTCAACGATGCACTGGGACGCGCCAACCGGGGCGCGTTTGGTGCGCCCGGCGCGGCGTCGGCTTTTCGCGTGTCGACAGAGCAGCCCAGCATCGCCGACGACCCGAATATCCCCAGTGCGTTCTATGGCGCGCCCGCGGTGATCTCGCTGTTTGCGCCGCGCGGCATGGCCAACGGCCCCGGCGACTGCTACTGCATGGGGGAAAACATGATGCTGGCGGCGCACGCGCTGGGGATCGGCTCCTGCCTGGTGGCCCGCGCCGAGTCGACCTTTGCGGGCGAGTTGGGCCAGCGTCTGCTGCAGGAGTGGGGGCTCCCTGAGAACTATGCGCCCATCTGCCACATCGTGCTGGGCTACCGTGACGGCGAAGCGCCCCATGCCAAGCCACGGCGCGAGGGGCGCGTGATCCGGGTGTAGACATTAGCATCGATAGACAGGATGGACAGGATAGGACTTTTGGACGCAGGCCGCCTGGCCCGCATCAACCTGTAAGCGACTCGACGGCGCGCGGGCCGCCTGGCCCGCATCGGGATGTGAGGCGACTCGACGGGGCGCGGGCCGCCTGGCCCGCATCAACCTGTGAGGCGACTCGACGGGGCGCGGGCCGCCTGGCCCGCATCGGGATGTGAAGCGACTCGATGGGGCGCGGGCCGCCAGGCCCGCATCAACCTGTGAGGCGACTCGATGGCGCGGAGGTCATGGAGTTTGAGCACAACTATTATGCCATCGCCGTGGAGCAGGACACGGGCGCCGGCCCCATGGAGCCGGTGATCGACAAGGAGGGTGGCGTTGTCGGACCCGAGTATGGTCCGATTTGCGCTGCCTATTACGCGGGACGGGGAGGTCGCTGGGATGCTCAGTGTGCACGGCGAGGAGATGTAAGGAGCGAGGTGGGCCGTACGCGCCCGGGCCAGGGCTACATGATGGACCGCCGACATTCCTGTCGGCTCTGGGGCAGAGCTACGAGCGGCAGTGAAGCGTGCGAAATGGGGGCTGTGTAGCGGTGGGGTGGCTGGTGAAACGTTTCTCAGAAGGTCCGGGGCCGACGGCGATGGGTACATCGCTAATGTCGGCGGTCCGGAGCCGACAAGAATGTCGGCGGTCCAGGAAAAGCGGCGGTCCGGTGGGCCGACGGCGATGGGTACATCGCTAATGTCGGCGGTCCGGGGCCGACGGCGATGGGTACATCGCTAATGTCGGCGGGCCGGGGCCGACGGCGATGGGTACATCGCTAATGTCGGCGGGCCGGGGCCGACGGCGATGGGTACATCGCTAATGTCGGCGGGCCGGGGTCGACAGGAGTGTCGGCGGGCCGGTGGGCCGACAGGAGTGTCGGCGGTACGGTGGGCCGACGGCGATGGGTACATCGCTAATGTCGGCGGTCCAGGAAAAGCGGCGCTCCGGCGGGCGGAGGGCGGGCCAGGCGGCCCGCGCCCCGAGAAATCCGCACGCCACAACGGGGGAAGGGAGCAGGCTGAAGCCAGCGCTCCGAAGCTCATCGTCCGCCGTCCGCGGTCCATGGTCTATGGTCCATCGTCCATCGTCCACGGTCTATGGTCTATGGTCCATCGTCCACGGTCTATGGTCAACAAAAGGAGAGGGGCGTGCGGTCCACCCCTCTCCCTATAGCGCGCCCCCGTGACGCCTACTTGGGCAGGTACTGCTCCGCCCAGGCGATGTCCAGCTCGGCCAGCTTCCACGGCGAGGGCTTGCCCGTCTCCGAGTCCCAGCCCATCATGCCATAGTAGGTCTGCACGGCCTCGCGCAGTTCCTCGCGGTCGATGCCGCCGTCGGCCAGCGCGCCGCCGATGGTGGGTGTGTAAGAGCGCTCCGCCAGGCGATCGTCCTCCACGGTCCAGCCCTCGCGCATGTTGAATACCCGCGACAGGTTGATGGCCCGCTCGGCGACTTTCATCAGCTCGTAAACGGTGATGTCCTGCCAGCCGGTGGCGGCCCGGAGCATCTTGACCTGCTCGTCCATGCTCCACTGGGGAAAGTTGCACAGCGTCAGGCAGTTGCCGATCACCGAGGCGATCTGGTTGAGCATCAGGGCCTTGACCTTGGCCGGGCCGAGATCTTCCAGCGCCACTGGCTCCAGCACGCCCAGGCCGCGCATGCCGTGCCCCAGGATAAAGCCCTCCTCGTCAGCGTTGGGCATCCAGGTGTCATGCAGCGAGTGGCAGTGGTCCGCGCCGGTGGGCGAGACCGCATAGCCGATGGCCAGGCCGCGCTTGAGCCGGGGCTCGTGCATGGGATAGGCCTGCCCCTTGGTGTGGACCGCATAGGTCCAGGCGTCGCCACCGATCTTTTGCGCCGCGGTGGCCATGTCCTCGGCCAGGATGTCGCCCAGGCCCTCGCGGTGGGCGATCTTTTCGATCATCTGGACCATGGCTTCGCCGTTGCCAAAGCGCAGGTCGATGCCATCGGTGTCCTCCAGCGTCAGGTCGCCGCGCTCAAAGGCCTCCATGGCCATGGCGATGGTCACGCCGGTCCCGATGGTGTCCAGCGAGTTGGCGTTGCAGGCCTGGTTGCCGCGCGAGACCCACGTGAGGTCGCCGACGCCGCAGGTGGAGCCCAGCGCGCCCAGCGTCTCGTACTCTGCTCCGCCGTAATCCGAGTCCACGCCTTCGGCCTTGACGACCTTTTTGCAGTGCACCGCGCAGGCGGCGCAGGCCTCCATCTTGATGCCGATCTTTTTGACGATAAAGCTCAGATCGTCGATGTCTTCCCACTCGCCGTCACGGAAATTCTTGACGGGCAGGTTGCCCTGCAGCAGGCCGCCGGTGAGGTCGCCGCCGCCGGTGCCCTCGGTGGACATGCCCTTGTTGCGGACGCCCTCGCGGACATCTTTGGCAAAGTCGCGGGCCATCTCGCGGATGACTTCGGGTTCTGCGCCGTCGATCATCATGGTGCCGCGCACGGCCACGGCCTTGAGGTTCTTGCTGCCCATGACGGCGCCCATGCCGGTGCGCCCGTGCGAGTCCTTGAGTTCGTTCATGATGCAGGCGTACTTGACCATGTTCTCGCCGCCGGGGCCGATCAGCGACATCTGGATGCGGCGGTCGCCCAGCTCGGCGCGGATGCCCTCCAGGGTTTCCTTGGTGGTCTTGCCCCAGTAGGCGGCGGCGTCACGAATCTCGACCTCGCCGTCCTTGATCCAGAGGTACACGGGCTTGTCCGCGACGCCTTCGACGATCAGGGCGTCGAAACCGGCCTTTTTGAACTCGTTGGGGAAGAACCCGCCCGCCTCGCCGACGCCAAAGCCGCCGGTGAGGGGCGATTTCGCGCCCACGGCGCTGCGGCTGGCGCCGCTGATGGCCAGGCCGGTGAGCACGCCGGGCGCCCAGATGATCTTGTTCTCAGGGCCCAGTGCGTCGGCGCCCGCGGGCACCTCTTTGAGCAGGACATTGGCGACGATATTCCAGCCGCCCATGTTGCGCCGGAAGAACACCGCTCCCGGCTCTTCGACCTTGATGGTCCTGTCGGTCAGGTTCACGCGCAGGATCTTGTTGTGAAAGGATCGTACCATGTTTACCCCCCGGTAAGTATCGCGGCGGCGGACCGCCACTGCGGACAGCGCTGTCAGTGTACTCGAGATGCAATCAACGCGCAAGCGTGATTGCGAACTGCTATGCTGGCGAGCACCGGGCTAATCGCGGACAGTAAATGCTGCGATCTCGACGGCGTTATCGGGCGAGGATGGATCGAGCACGCGTAACCGCTCCAGGGTGGAAGGATCGTAGAGACCAACGACGACGCGGTACTCCCCGGCAGGCAGCAGTGCGGGCAGTTCCAGTCTTGCTGTGTCACGCACCACCACTCCAGACGACCATGTCGAGGTGGGATAGAGTCCGCTATTGGGCTGGCTGTCGAGCTGCGCAACGACGGCTCCTGAGGCGTCGAGCACCTGCCGAAACACGGTATAGTCACAGTCGGGAGTTGCCTCGGTCCGCCAGTACAGGGTCAGGGGCAGTACATCTCCAGCAGATGCCGACGTAGAGAGGGCAGCATGCCCCAGCAGGCGAAGGTGATCATCGAATGTCACCTCCCGGGTTTGCATAGAAGCCAGATCTTGACTGCTAGCGAGGCTGCTGGCGCCGAGCAGCACGGAGAGCTGCACGGCAGCGGTGCCAGTCGCCAAACCACATCCTTCCAGGGCTAAACGGGCACCCTGGGTGTCGTGCAGGATAACCTCCAGCGAGCCATCACCCGTGATGGCCCCAGGCGGAATGGTGATTGGCAGGCGTGTGACGTAGGCTTGCTCCTGCCTCCACAAGTAGAGGGGCAAACCGTGCACTAGGGGGCGCGTCGCCTCAAACAGCCTGGCGCCTGTACGATCGCGCACCACTATGTCGAGCACTGGCTCTATGTTGTTGGAGGAAGCGTCGAGCTGCCAAAAGAGCAGCAACTCTGTGCTCTCACCGGGCACGAGCTCCATAGGCGAGGGTAGGATGCCGGTCAGCGTAAGGCCTCCGGCTGAGCGGCAGTCTAGAGGTCGTTTGGCCGCGAGCTCGGATTCGGTTGGGTACTCGGGCGGGGCGAGTAGAGGCGCGACAAAGGACGGGCCTGTCAGCGCGTCTGCCCCCGCTTTTGCGGCTGTCCAGGCCGCACTGAGGTCATAGTAGCTGGCCGAGGGCAGGTCGAGCACGAACACGCGTGCCTGCTCTGCCAGCGAGCGCAGCCGTGTCGCGGAAACCTCTTCCCCAGTGGTGACCCATGTGGGGTTGTAGCCAGGAAAACGGACCTGATGCATAGGCTGGTTGTCGGCGCCGTTCGCGTGCGCCACGGCCTGGGCGCTGGAGTAGTCAGGAATCACGATCTCTGCCCAGCGATACCAGGGAAGGTAGGGTCGCCAACTTGACCCATAGACGTCGGCTGGTGTCCAGTAGTAGGGCAAGTTGACCCAGAATAGGGGCTGATCCGGTGGTGACTCCTGTGCAACATCGGCCATTCTGGTGACCAGGCGGGAGGTGTGGCCAAGCAAGGCCACATGCTGGCGCACGGCGGGCAAGGGAAGCAGCAGGAGCGCTGCGCCCAGACTGCCGGCCCCCAGCACGCAGAGCGCTCTTGACGCCAGGGGCCCACGGCGCGCGCGGTGCCAAAGCGCCTCTATCGTTGCCGCCCAGCCCACCGCAGCGCCCGCACCGGCCACATAGCCGAGTCGGGGGCCATGCGCCACATAGTCGACTTCCAGCAGCAGCACACTTGGAAGCACGGCCAGCGCGAACCAGGCAAGCGCCCACAGGCCAAGTCGCAGGTTCTGGCGACGTCGTAGCAGAATGGCCGCGACAGCCAGACCAGGCAGGGTGGCCAGGGCTATGGGCAATGGGTTCGTGGTCAGCGGCCGGGCCACCAGTAGCAGCGGATAGAGGATCGGCTGCGAGAGTATGCGGATTCGCTCGAGCACTCCGGGCTGCAGGAGGAACTCGCCTGCCTCTCCCGGGGCCAGGGCAAGAATGGCGAGGTACAGAAGCGGGCCCGCCATCGGCAGGCACAGGCTGGTCCAGGGGATGCGGTGCCGGCTCGGGTGGCCGCGCTGCCTCGTCAGGCCGAGTTCCAAGCTGTCTGCTTCAAGCACCCAGGGGCTGATGATCACCAGCGGCGCGATGGCGACACCGAGCTCATGCGTGCCGGCAGCGAGGGCGAGGAGAACGGTACTCGCGACAACCGGGGCGGTAGCGTGATCTGCGGCGGCTCGGCGCTGCGCCAGGAGTGCCAGCAGCAGCCAGAAGAGTACCAGGGGGTGAAAGATGCCGGCAAAATAGGCCACTGCCTGAGGGGCCACCGGGATCACGGCCAGGGCTAACCCTGCGATCCAGGCTAGCAGCGGCGAGAAGGAGTAGCGCTGCAGTACACGGACGAGAAGCAACGCATTGGCTACGTGTAAGAAGATCGACAGACCGTGGCAGAACAGAGCATTGTAGCCGCCAAACGCGCGTACCAGTGCCCAGAGCGTGAGCATAGTCACTGGCCTGTAGTAGCCGAATGACTGCACGGGCAGCACAAGGTCCAGGGCCGTGTGCGATTCGATAGTGGAGAGGTTGGGTACGGGATCATCGTACCAGAAACCAAACTGGAACGCAGGATGGTACAGTGCCACGACGAGCAGGACCAGGAGAGCGGATGGCAGCCAGTGTATCAGCGGGCCAGCCAGTAATGCCTGTGAAGCGCGCGAGGTAGCGAGACCAGTGTGCGGCTCTGCCGTGGCCATGTGACTATTGCACCTGCTTTGTGGCCGGTATGGAGACACTGCTCAATAGTGTTCTCGCCCCCTGGCGTAGAATGGCTGCCAGGCGGCCGCCCAGGCGGCCGCCTCGATACTCCGCAGCGCACCCGTACCTGTCACCGGCGATCGCGATCCAGCTACCACTCGAGCCAGTTCGGTTGTGCAGGATTACCGGGGCTCTGGCCATTATCGTGAGTCTGGGCCAGTGCTCATCGGGGTGGTCACATAGCGTTATCATGACTTTTCCTGGGCGATCGCCGTCCGAGCTAGAGGCAAGCAGGCGGCTGGACTCGGTCTATTGCTTGATGAGATCGCGCCGGCCGCTTTAGGCAAAGCGCGGTAACAGCCTATTCGGCCACTCGTACGATGTCAAGCCATACGCCGGCATGCGTCAACCCATGGCGTTAACGGCCAGATGATGCGGACGCGTTGGTAACCTGCCGGGCACGAGATAGAGACACTTGTGCCATGACACCAGCGAGATGGATGGACTGTCGTAGTTGACACGAGATGACGGCAGTGAGCGGAACCCGTGTTCATCCTCCTTGATGCTGGCTGGCCGGGCGAATACTCCTGCTGCGCACCGGCCGCCGCAGCGTCGCGGCTGCCACCGCCAGCAGCAAAGGCAGTGCCGCAGCCACGGTGAGGGCCATCCGATAGTCGCCCAGCAGGTCACGGGCGATGCCCATGGGCAGCGGCCCGAGCGCCGAGGCGATGATCAGGATCATGGAGCTGACGCCGGTGATGGCGCCCAGATGCTGCCGGCCATAGTACATCGGCCAGATCACGCCGCCCACCGCGGCCTGTAGTCCCTGCGTGGCGCCCAGTACGACGCCATAGGCGAGCGCGATCGCCTGTGTTGTGAGAAAGGGGGCCATGAGCAGGGAGGCAGCCTGCAACACCAGGGCGGTGGCGAGAATCCAGCGCGCCCCCAGCCGGTCCACGAGGTATCCGCCGCCCAGGCGCACGCCCGCCGCCGCCATCGCCACGGGCACAAAGGCCGCTGCGGCCACCGAGGCAGGCAGGGCGCTATCCTCAAAGATGCTGACCATGTGAAAGGTGAGTCCGGTGCCCAGCATCGACATGCTGGCCAGGCCCGCGGCCACGATCCAAAAGGCACGGGTGTGGAGTGCTTCGCTCAGCGTCCAGTGTTCCTCCACCCAGCCCCGGGACTGCCGCGATGCCTGCCGTTCGCCCAGCCCGCCATCCGGCAGCAGGCCATGCTCTTCGGGTGCGTTGCGAAGCAGCAGTGCGGTCACCGGCACCACGATGACCCACACGGCAACGGCGAGGATGCGGTAGGCCACGCGCCAGTCGTATGTGCCGATCAGGGCGTGTACCAGGCCGGGGAAGGTGCCCACGCCCAGCAGCGATACAGCCACGCCAGAGATACCCATGATCGTGCCGCGGCGGCGCACCCACCAGCGGTTGATGGCGTTACTGGCGGTGAGGCTCAGGCTGCCCTGGCCCAGCATCCGGATCAGCACAAAACCCAGGCCCAGCATCCAGGCGCCATTGACAAAGCTCATGTACAGGCAGGCCAGGCCAAACAGCACGCCGGTAATCGCCGCCATGGTCCGAACCCCGTACCGGTCTACACGCCGTCCCACCAGCCCCTTGGCCAGGCCGCCGCACAGGGCGCCGATCGTGTACAGCGTGCTCACCAGGGTGCGCGAGAGACCCAAATCGGCGATAAAGCGCTCGATGAAGATCGACGTGGTATAGGTCTGGCCAGGGCTCGACATAATCTGGACCGCCATGCCGCCACGAGGATCACCCAGCCGTAGTAAACCGGGAACCGGTTGATCCAACTGCCCTGACGTGCATCTGTTTGCTTCAAGATCGTGACTCTTTTTCTGCAGACGGTATCCGGGGGATGGCAGGGCGAGATGCGCCTGGCGCCAAATCGCTCCGGTGGCAATATCGGCTTCAAGCCCTGTGACACCGTTGACGTACCGTGCGCTGCAGGCTATCATAACACCGCAGCGCACGATAGTTTCCGCGGTCAGCTCGAGAAGCAAAGTGGGGGAGTAGATGACGGATTCAAGGCACATCGCGGTGGTCACCGATAGCATCGCCAGCATTCCGCCCGACCTGGCCAAGGCCTATGATCTGGAGGTGGTGCCACTGGTGCTGGCGTGGGATGGCGAGACCTATCTCGACGGGGTGGATATCACTCCGCAGGCGTTCTACCGTCTGTTCAAGGAACGGGATACAAAGCCATCCACGTCGGTTCCCACGCCCGCCGCCTTTGCCGAAGCGTATGCGCGGGCAGCGGCGCGCGCCGATGGTATCGTAGGCGTGTTCGCCTCGCGCATGCTCACCAGCATCGTCTCCGTAGCCACGCTCGCCGCCGAAGTCGCGCCGGTGCCCGTGCGGATCGTCGACACGCGCTGCGCCGCGATGGCCGAAGGCTTTTGCGTGCTGGAGGCGGCGCGCCTGGCCCAGCGCGGCGGCACGCTCGAGGAAGTTGCCGCAGCCGCCGAGGCTTGCCGGGGGCGGTCGGGGCTGGTGGGCGCGTTCCAGACGCTGGAGCACCTGATTCGGCTGGGGCGCGGCACGTCCGTGGCTCGCATGGTGAACTCGCGCCTGCACGTTGAGCCGGTGGTAACGATAGCCAATGGCTCCGTGGCGCCTGTAGCCGTCGCCCGCAACCACGCCCGCTCCGCGGACTGTATGGTCCGGGCCGTGCAGCGCGCTGTCGGGGAGCGCCCCTTTCGCGCATCGGTCTTTCACGCCGACCAGCCCGAGGATGGCGAGGCATTGGCCGAACGGATGCGTGCCATGCCCAATTGTATCGAGTTCGTCATGTCGCACCTGACGCCGGTCATGGGGGCGCACACAGGGCCCGCGCTTCTGGGCATCGCCTGGAGCGTGGCGGAGGATGCCTGATGCCTGACTGGTTGCTTCCCGGCCTGCTTTTGCTGCTGGGCTACCTTTCGGGGTCAGTCTCTTATTCCTATTTGCTTGGCCGCCATCGGGATGCCATCGACCTGCGCGCACGGGGCAGTGGCAAGCTTAGCGCATCCAACGTGTATAACTATTACGGCGTGGCCGGAATGATCGCGGTGGGTGTTCTGGACGTGGCCAAGGCCGCGCTGCCCGTGCTTCTGGCGCGCCGCCTGGGCCAGCCTCTCCTGGTCTGCGGCCTTGTTGGTCTGGCAGCCATGGCGGGGCACAACTGGTCGCTGTTTCTCGGGTTGCGCGGCGGCCGTGGCGTGGCGACCGCGCTGGGCATTCTGCTGAACCTGTTCTCCCCCGGCGTGATCTGGATGCTCGGGCATCTGGCCGCGGGGCGGCTCGTGCCGCCGGCGGCGGCGGCGGTGGGATTGGTCGGTTTCCTGACGCTGCCGCTCTTTGCCGCATTCCGACACCAACCGGAGGTCGTGGTGCTCACCTGCTGGGGAATCGCGTTGCTGACGGTCCTCAAACGTCTGGAGGGCAGTCACAAGATGCTGGCCGATCCTGGCCCCTGGTGGCGGGTACTGCTGTGCAGGCTGGTGCTCGACCGCGATATTGCCAACTATGACACGTGGATCAGCGATGAGCCGCCCGCAGGGGCGGCCGCACAATAAACGCCCGGCAGGCCCTTCCGCCAGCGGTGGGCCTGCGGTCACCGAGCATAGAACTCGCGGGTCGCGGCGAAAAAGGCGTCGATGTTCTCCCACGGTGAGAGCGGAGGAATGTCGCAGCCCGATGAGACGACATAGTTGCGGTGAACGGTGCAGGTTTCCAGCAGCGACAGCGTGACCGCGCGGATGGATTCCGGGGTTCCATTGCGAAACTGAGTGGCCGGATCCACATTGCCCATGACCAGTACGTCCTCGGGCATCCGTTCCAGCACCTGCTTCAATTCGATGGCGTTGCCAAAGTGGTAACCATAAGCGCCGATGGTCTTGATCGAGTCCACGAGCTTTGGCACGTTGTTGCCGCAGTTGTGGTAGAAAACGCCGAACGACTCGGACTGGACCGCTCGCACGATGCGCCTGATGTAAGCAGAGGAGAAACTGTCGACAAGTCTGGGCGACAGGACGCCTGCCAGCGGCTCCGCCATCACGACACCGTCCGCGCCCGCCTCGCGATAGGCCAGCGCGTAGGCGGCGAGGAACTGCGTCGCCTTTTCCAGCACCAGATGCACCATCTCGGGTCGATCATAACAGGCCATCATGGCCTCGGAGGGGTCCTGCAGGCGCCCGGCCAGGGAGAACGGCCCGATCATGCCCGCCAACACCGGGCGATCCGAGATCTGCTGTTTGGCGAGATGGATGGCCTGGACGTACCGGCCCGTGCGTCCTGCGTGGACGTCGGGCACAGGGAGCGCCTCTGCGTCCTCCGTCGAGGTCACGATGCGGCCGTAGACTGTGGGCACCTCATCGTCGGAGACCCTGATCGTGGAGCCAAAGGCCTCGGCTTCAACCGAGAGGTCCATCATGCTGACTGCAGCGGCGGCATCCACGCGTTCGGCAACGAGCCGCATCCCTTCCGCCTGTCTGGTGCTGCTGGAGATCAGCTCTCTGACCGTGATGCCCAGCAGTTGGATCGCCGGAAAGGACAGAATGGGGAGCGGCTTTTTCACCCGCGCCTGAATGTTGTCCGTAATCCACTGCCTCATGTCCATGCTCACCTCCTGGGGGAGTGTATGCCCACGGAAACGCCCTGCATGCGAGTGGCGGTTGTCCAGCGCGATCTGCGCGTTCAGATCTGACTTCCGCAGGCTGTCTCTATTCTATCATGTTCGGCCGTAAGCATTGCCCTGTGGTGCTGCGGGAGGCCCCATTACCCGATCGCGGTGCCATGAAAGGCCCTGACATCCTGACTCCCCAGTCGCCAGCCTGGGGAGGGGCGGCTGGGGCCCGAGCGTGTGGCGCCGCACCCAGAACCTGAGCGAGAGGGGCAGGCAGACAGCGCAGGCAGGACGCAGGGAGTGCGAAAGAACCAGGCTGCCTCACGAGGCGCCTCGGGGTCTTGGGCGGGATCGCATCCCGGCGCAAAGGCGGAACCCTATACCTTGACCACGCCGATCCGGGCCAGCCACGCGGTGATCTGCGCTGCGAGCGCCGGGTCCCCATTGCCGCGCACGGCCAGACCTGGCTTGACGATCGCGTCGGGACAGAGCTGCGCGAGATCGCTCTCGGCGTGGCCGGCGCCGCCACCGCCGTGCGTACGGAACGGGACGACGGTCTTGCGCGAGGCCGGGAGTCGCCAGAAAGGCGGCGACCGGCGGCGCGAGGGTGCGCCACCAGACGGGCGATCCGATGAACAGCGTGCCATAGGCGCCCGGGTTTTCAGCGACGCTCTCGATGGCAGGGCGGCCGTTCGCCTTGATCTCCGTCCGGGCCTGCTTCAGGACCGCCTGGTAGGAGGGCGGGTATGGGACCACCGGGCGCATCTCAGCCAGGGTGCCGCCTGCCGGGCGCTGGATCGCCTCGGCGATCGTATGCGTGTTGACTGTGCGCGTGTAGTAAGCGATCAAAATCGTTGGGGGCATGCTGGGGCTCGTTCCCCCTACACGATCCAGCGTTTGTCAGAGGTCGCGTCGACCCTCACTGCGGCGCCGCCTGCGCCGAGCCCGCGTCCGGGGTCGCCCTGTCCGCGGCCGAGGGGGTCAACCTCAGTTCGTGCAGGGCGATGCCATCGGGCGGGCCGGGCTCGAGGAGATCGGTGAACCAGCGGTCATCGGGAGATGATGGCAGGCTGACGCCGATTGTGTTCGGTTGCCACTTGTGAAGAACCCCCGCGGGTATGTCAAAGGTCAGTGTCTCGGGTTGCGCGTGGCCGGGCTGACCTACCGTGTTCTCACCGACCAGAACCTCGTTCACGGTGACGGCCACCGTCTGCGTACGCATCGCGCTCACCGTCAACCGCAGCACGGCGCCTTGCTGTGCGGGCATATCCTGAATAGGCCCAATAACGACGGCCGACTCTGAACAGATTGTAGATCGCGTGGACATGATCTCCAGGTGTGAACGGTTGAGCAACTGGAACCCAATGAACAAGGCGTCGTTCTGCTCCACCTGTGCACCGCTGCCATTGGCGACGAGTGGCAACAGGATGCGGTGTGCCAGGTGACTGCTCGGAAGCGGCTCGACCACCGACCTGGCTTGCGCACTTCTGGCGAGTCCGCGCCAATCGCTGTTCAGGTCCGCGGCATACGTGATCGGCGTGTTCCAGGCATAGGGGCTTAGCGTGCGATCCAAGGGAAGTAGGAACCAGCCGTGATCGTGCTCGATTCGGCAGTTCACGGCGTCAGAGGCAAAGGCCTGGCTGTATCTCCAATCGAAAAGATCGCCCAGACCCTCCGAAGACGCCGGGGGCACAGGGTATACGAGGGCGTTCCATCGGGCAATCGCGGGATTGTACAGGCCCTGGGGACCATGAATTACCGCGGCCAGGCCGCTAAGTACCAGGAACGCTCCGGTTACAAGTCGTTTTGTGGTTTGGGATAGATACGCCCGCAGGTCCTTCCAGGCTGACGCCGTTAACAGGAGAAGACCAGGCACTATCTCTGTGAGCAGGCGAGGACCAAAAGACCACCCTCCCCACCACTGTACACCCTGAGACGAGATGACAATGTGGAGCGTGGCCCACAACAGACACGCTCGCGCTAGAGGATCTCTCAACGCTACTCGAGGCCTAAGCAGCAAGGCGGTCATGGGGAGGATGACGAAAGGGCTAAAGACCAAGATTCCCCTGGATGGGCTTGCCACGTGTCCGAGCAGGCCTTGCCAGAAGGGAGCTCGCGCATCGTTGGCCAGCCGAGTGGGCAGGTAGTATGGGGGCAACCAGAGGCCATAGGTGTGGCGCGACCAGACTGCAAACAGGAAGAGTAGGATCCCAGATGTGAGAGCGACGTAGGGAAACGCGGGCCTGTGACGAAACAGGATGTAAAGGAGTACCGATAGCACGAACACGGCTGCGGAAGCCCGGGTGAAGTAGGCCAGAAACAGCAGTAGGCCCACGAGAATGCTGGTATGCCAGGACAGCGTCGTGCCGCGTGAGTGCGCCAACATATTCAGTCCGCCAGCGGCGATCACCGTGGTGTAGTTGATGCTCCACAGGGCCGAGCCCATGGTACTGAGAATGGTGCTGCCACAGGTGAATGCTCCGGCCAGAATCAGTGAATCTCGGCGACCGAGCCGGCTCCGAACCAGGAGGTAGAGCAACACGAAGACCAGCGACACTGATGTTGCCGAGAGTACCCGCTGAACTGCAAAGTTAGCCGGGGTGCGCATGTCGAAGCCGTGCATCTTGGCCACCCAGACAGCAGGCACCGAGAGTATGGCGGGACCTACTGGAAAGTAATCATAATAGTGCCCGTCAATCGATATCATTTCACCACGAGAGAGGTACCAGTCGAAGGAGTAGCCCTGGATGCCCTCATCCTTGTAGAGGTCTAGCGCGACAGTGCCGTGGTCGATGATGGCCTGTGCGGTGACGAGATTCAACCGAGGATCCGACAGGTAGTCGTTGTTCCGGGAGCCATAGGCGACCAGGAATAGACAGGCCGCCACCAGCGTGACGGCGAAAGTGTATCCCAACGACGCCTGACCGGGGTTGAATAGCTCAGTTTCCGCTCTGCCGGTGGCCTGCATTCGACACCTGCCAAGTTTGGTTGACGGCGATGCAAATACAGAAACAGTCTCTCGAGGAACGGAGTGCACCTTGCCCGTCGGGACAACACGGTGGCTACTCTAGCCGCGACTGACGCGAAGGTCAAGCGGTACCGTGAATCCTTGGTGCCACGGGTGGTGATCCGGGGCCGTTGATCCCAATCGCCACAGATGAAAAACTTGTGTGTATCTATATAGTGCGCGGGCGGGTAAGCCGCTCCCGCAGAGGCGCCAGCGCGAACGCATCCAGGGGGCCGCGCTTCCTCCGCAGTGTGACCGGAGTCCGGACAGATGGTGCGCATAGATATCCAGTGCCAGCTACCCTGAAGCATCAGGCAAAGCAAAAGAGGCCCCCGCAAGGGGGTCTCTTGCTATGTATAGCCATGCCATACCTCTGGCAGAGGCTGAGCTTGCGTAAGGTGTGGGGCCGATTCCAGAGCACGGACCTACAGCTTGACCACGCCGCTCCTGGTCAGCCAGGCGGTGATCTGCGCTGTGAGCGTTGTGCCGCCGTTGCCGCGCAGGCCAGCAGCATCATGAGCGCGAGGGAGGCGCGTCGCAGTCGCAATGGCCTAGCCTGCCGTCTCGCCATGGCCGCCGACGATGCGCACCGGCTCCCGCGGCGAGAGACCGTCGGGGTCGTTCAACTGAGCGCCCGGCGGCGCGGCCACCGGGCCATCCAGCAGCGGATCGGATGTGCGCACCATCCAGGCCTGCAGGCGTGCGCGCATCTCCGCCTGCACGTCGGCGTGCGCGGGATCACTGGCCAGGTTGCAGGCCTCGTTGGGATCGTAGACCAGGTCGTAGAGTTGCTCCTGCGCGATGGGCTGGTCGCGCCAGCCGTGCTCCAGGAGATAGGTCTTGCTGGGGCTGTCGTCGCAATTGGGCATCACCGGCGTGCGGCGCCCGTCGAACCGCCGGACGTAATTCCAGCGTGCTGTGCGTACCGCGCGCATCGGCTCATAGGCAGCGTGATAGGTCACCTCGGCGTAGACGGCATCGTTCACCTCGGCCGCCTCGCCGCGGATGATGGGCATGAGCGAGCGGCCCTGGAGCCAGGTCGGCGGGGCGATGCCCAGCAGGTCGCAGAGGGTGGGGAAGAGGTCGATCTGCGATACGAGGCTGTCGATCACGCGGCCCCTGGCGGTCCCGCCGGGACCGCTGAAGCCGCCGGGGCCGCGCAGGATGAGCATCACGCCGGCGCCATGCGCGGTGAGATTGCATTTCATGCGTGGGAAGGCGATTCCGTGATCGGTGGTCAGGATCACCAGCGTGTTGTCCGCCAGCCCGCTCTCCTCCAGCGCCGCGAGGACCGTGCCAACGGCATCGTCGAGCCTGCGGAGGCTGGCGACATAGGCGGCCATGTCGCGGCGTATCTCGGGGACATCGGGCAGGGGCGCGGGCGTGCGCAGGTGGCTGCCATCGTCCGTTCCAGGGTCCGGATACTCGCGGTGGGTCTCTGTTGTCCCGACGCTGAGAAAGAAGGGCTGCTTTGGCGCGCGGCGCAGGAATGCGGCCGCTGCCGGGGCCACATGGCGCGCCTCGCGGCTCTCCAGCGGCACGACCTCATCATAGCCGATGGTCTCGGCCTCACGGGCCACGTGCTGCACCCCGATGAGTGTCGAGCGATAGCCCGCCCCGCGGAGCGTGTGGATCAGGTGCTGCCCGTAGTCATTCAGACTGAAGCCGCGATGGGCCAGGCCGGTCATGCCGGCGCTGTGCGGCGCCTGGCCGGTGAGCAGCGCGGCCCTGCTGGGGGAGCAGGTGGGCGCCGCGCAGAACGCCTGCCGAAAGACGACACCTTCCTCGGCGAAACGCTGGATATGCGGCGTGGGCAGGGCGTGACCGTAGGGGCTGACGTAGCGCCCCGTGTCGTGGGAATGCAGGTAGAGGATGTTGGGCGTGCTCACGGCGTGCTCCTGCGCGGTGTTCGTTGCGCCTATGATAGACGCGGGGGGGCGGGTTGGCAAGGGGAAGGTCCGACGTCGAAGGTCGAAGGTCGCCGGCCCCTGCAGCCACTGGACCGCCGACATTCCTGTCGGCTCCGGACCGCCGGCGTTCCTGCCGGCACCGGATGGCAGGTGTAGTACCGTCGGCCACGGGGCGGGCCAGAGGCCCGCGGTCCGCGAAGTCAGCGGACCGCCGACATTCCTGTCGGCAGCCGAGGGCAGGCACTCTACGACCGGCCACGGGGCGGGCCAGAGGCCCGCGGTCCGAAGTCACCGGACCGCCGGCATTCCAGCCGCCAGCGGATGGCAGGTGTAGTACCGCCGGCCGCAGTCCGCGGAGACACCGGACCGCCGACATTCCTGTCGGCACCGCAAGGCAGGCACAGTACCGCCGGCCGCAGTCCGCGGGAATACCGGACCTCCGGTATTCCTACGGGCCAGGTCCTACTCTGCCGCCAAAGCCTCCGCCTCGCGGCTCTGTGTCTCGACATAGCGACGCCCGCGCCAGAATCCCCGCGCGCCCAGCCACTTGCCCAGCCACACCAGGCTGAGCATGATGGGCACCTCCCAGAAGAGGCCCATGGTGGTGCCCAGAGCCGCAAGCGAGCCGACGCCATACATGGCCACTGCGGTAGCAATGGCGATCTCAAAGTGGCTGGAGGAGCCGATCAGGACCGTGGTGATGGCCTCGGGATAGGCCAGACCCACGGCGCGGGTCACGACCAGGTTGTACGCCACGACGATGGCAAAGCCCAGCAGGAGCGGCACGGACATGAGCAGAAGCATGTCAAAGTTGTTCAAGAGCACGTCGCCGCTCAGCGAGAATAGCACGATCAGCGTCATCAGCAGAGCGCCGATAGCGACCTTTTCCACCGCGTGACGGTACACCTCGTTGAACCAGGTCTCGCCTCTGGCACGGATGAGCACGCGCTTGCTGACGATCCCCAGCAGGAGCGGCAGCCCGATAAAGATCAGGGCGGAGATGGCGAGCAGCATGCGGTCGACGGGGATCCCCTGGATGCCGGTGAGCAGCCCCACGATCGGGACGTAGAGCACCATGATGGTCAGGGTGTTCAGGCTGGTATTGATGACGTTCTGCTCCTGGTTGCCGTCGGCCAGCTTGCCCCACACCAGTACCATAGCGGTGCAGGGGCTGGACCCGAGCAGGATCGCAGCGACCATGAGCTGTGGCTGGTCGGCGAGAAAGGTCCGCGCCAGCAGAAAAGTGACGATCGGGGCCACGATCCAGTTGGACAGCAGCGTAAGCAGGATCGGTTTCGGGTTGCGCCCCAGCTTTTTGAGCTCGCTCACCTGCAGGTTGAGCAGCGCGGGATACATCATCAGGAACAGGCAGATGCCGATGGGGATGGAGATGCCCCGGATCTGCCAGGAGTTGAGCGTCTCGCCGATGCCGGGCACGAGCTGCGAGAGCGCCACACCCGCGAGCATGCAGAGCGCGACCCATAGAGCCAGACCCTTTTCCCAGATCTTCATGCCGAAATGCCCTCCAGTGGCTGCAAGCTACAGGTTACAGGTTGCAGGTTACAGGTTGCAGGTGCCAGCGCGACGGGCCGTCAGCCAGCTCCGAGTCCGGACCGCTGGGAATCCTGTACATCCTGTCCATCGATGTTTGTTACCCCGCACGCGCCGCCGGGCCCGCAGGCGGGCGTGCGCGGTTGGATGCGGTTCGTGTCCAGGAAGCGGCTCAGGGCTGCCACCGCGGCATCGACGGCATTTGCGTCCACGGCGTAATAGATCCAGCGCGCGTCGACAGGGTCGCGCTGGCTGGTCACCAGGCCAGCCTCCTGCAGGATGCGCATGTGGTGCGAGATCAGGTTGTCAGCCAGGCCGAGCTGCGCGGCGATCTCACAGTTGCACTGGACGCCCTGCATGAGCATGTCCAGGATGGCGAGCCGCTTGGGATGGCTGAGCACGCGTCCCAGGGCGGCGAGGCGGGCAAGATCTTGCGCGGGAAATTGATTCAACATACGTTGAAGTATAGGCGGGAAAGCAGGGATGTCAAGCGAGGCGGGGGCTATAGGCCCGCGGTCCAGGGCCGGGGGTTCAGGGGCAGCGGTGGCAGTTGGCGCTTGGCGCCAACGCGGAGTGCAGCGCATTCTGATGCGCCCCGCGCCCCAGGAGCCGCACTATGCCAGCGGCCACTGGAGGGACAGTCTCCGACTGTCCCTGTGAGACGATCGGGGTGCGGGCGAGACGCCCGCGGTCTATAGGACGTGGTCCCTGAGGGAGGGTCGGCGTCCACGCCGACCACGGTGAGGGAGCGGGCTGTAAGCCCGCGGTCCAGGAGAGCCATGGTCCACCGTCCATGGTCCATCGTCCGTCGTCCGTCGTCCATGGCCTGTGGTCCAGCGTCTCGCATCCCAGCGTCGTTTGACGTTGCATCGCGCCCGACTGTGTGCTAGTATGCAGCCGTGTGCAGAGTGACAACGTTGACACAGGAGGGTACGGAACATATGGGCAAGTTTATCGTAGCGTGCAGCCAGATCACCTGGGGTCGTAACTATGAGGGCGACGTGCTGGCCGAGATCGCCGAGGCGGGGTTCGAGGGTGCGCCCTCGGGGCCATTTGGAGGCACGCCGGCGGAGGTCGTGGCGCAGTACGCCAAGTACGGCCTCAAGGCGGGGCCCGGGTACATGGGCGTGAATTTCTGGGACCCGGCCATCACGGATGAGATCTATGAGCGCGCCAAAGCGCTGGCCGATTTCCACGCGGGCATTGGCTGCGATGTCTGCTACGTGGCAGACGGTGGCTTTCGCACCGAGTCCCCGCGCGGCATCATGCGTTGGGATCTGGCAGGCCATCCCACGCCAGAGGATAGCCTGTCCGCCGACCAGTACAAGTACTATGGCGAGGTGCTGACCAAAACGGGTGAGATCTTTCTCGCGCAGGGCGTCAAGGCGTGCTTCCACAACCACGTGGGCTCGTTCATCGAGACCCGCAAAGAGATCGATGACCTCTTTGCCGTGACGGACCGCACCAAGGTCTTCCAGGGGCCCGATATCGGCCACCTGGCGTGGGCCGGCGGCGACGTCCTGGACTATTGCCGGACCTATGCCGACGAGATCAAGACCGTGCACGTCAAAGACATCTATCCTGACGTGGTCAAAGAGGGCGTGGAAAAGGGCTGGACCTACACCCAGTTCTCCGAGGCCGGCGTGTTCGCCGAGCTCGGCGAGGGCATGGTGCCCATCCCCGAGATGATCGAGATCCTGCTGGATGCCGGCTTTGATGGCTGGTTTATCTCCGAGATCGACCGCACCACCAAGGCCACGCCGCTCGAGAGCGCCAAGATCTGCCGCGCGTATCTCAAGAGCATCGGGTTCTAGTCTATTTGTGAGGCACGAGTCTCGGGCCCCGCATACGTGCGGCAGCGGCCGCGCGACAGCGGCCGGGACTCGTTTCACGCTGCTATCAAGTGCAAACATGACACAGACACTGGAGGGCTACCATGGTTCTTAGAGTTGGTCTGGTTGGTGCGGGCGGCATTACGCAGTCGCACGTCAAGGGTTGGGCGACGGTCGCGGATCGCGCGGAGATCGTGGCCATCGCCGATGTGTCGGAAGAGGCCGCGCGTGCCCGCATGAAGCAGATCGGGCGCGAGGTGGCGTACTATCAGGACTATCACGACATGTTCGCCGCCAAGGATATCGACGCGGTGGACCTGGCACTGCCGCACTTTTTGCACTGTGAGTCGATCGTGGCGGCGGCCGAGGCGGGCAAGCACGCCATGAGCGAAAAGCCTTTCTGCCTGAGCCTCGAGGAGGCGGAGCAGATTCGCGCCGCGGTGGACAAGGCAGGGACGATCTTTATGGCGGCGCACAACCAGTTGTTCTTCCCCACGGTGCAGCGCGCCAAGCAGATGATCATGGCGGGCGACCTGGGCAAGATCTACCAGATCGACTCGCTGGACTGCTCCGCGCGGCGCGGGCCGCTGAGCACCAACAAGGCGACCTGGTTCTCTGCGGCGGCGCGCCGCAATGACACCTGGCGCAACGATCCGGCCAAGATGGGCGGCGGCGAGCTGATCGACACGGGCTACCATCCCACCTACCGAATGCTCTTCCTGGCGGGCAAGGCCCCCGTCGAGGTCTCGGCGCTGCTGGGCACCTATCGCCTCCCGCTCAAGCTGGAGGACACCGCCAACGCCCTGATCAAGTTCGAGGACGGGATGACCGGTCGCCTCATGTCCTCCTGGGGCCTGCCGGGCCCTGGTGTGGCGGACATGCAGTTCGCGGTGATGGCCGAGGCGGGGATGCTCTGGGGCACCTCCGACAAGCTGTTCTACCAGCCGGTGGGCTTTGCGCAGCCAGCGACGGTCGAGTTCCCCGGTTGGGACTATGACCGGACGTTCGCGGCTGAGATCGCGCATTTCTGCGATGCGATCGCGGGCGGGTTTGAGCCGCTGCACTCGGTCAAGGAAGCGACCGACACGCTCAAGATCATCCTGGGCGCGTACGAGTCGGTGGAAAAGGGCATCATCGTCAAGCTGTAGGGCGGCGGAACGCCGACCATGGACCATGGACGATAGACCATAGCGCCCGGGCATAGTGTTTGCTCTGGGAGCGCGGAGATAGCCAGAACGGCGAGCAGTTGCTCGCCGTTTTGGCTTCTCCGCATGGGATAGAGCACTGGAGCCAGGTCTCATTCGCTGGAAATCGCTGCGCCGGGCAACCGGCCTCCGGCGCCTCTTCCTATCTCGCCGCTCGCGGCTGCGCATCATGCGGGCTCCTCCGCAGCGCGCTCTGACCTTCGGCCTTCGACCTCGGACCTTCGACCTTTGACTTGTGAGCTGTGACCCTAGCACACGCACGTTCGCACGTTCATGCGTCCGCCCCCATTTGACCCCGCGCTGCCCATGCCGCACAATGACTCTCGTGTGCGGCGGAGGGCCGGGGTCCGGCCAAGTCTATCACGCGCTGTGCCCGGGGGGTGACGTGGCGATCTGGAATGCGGTGCTGTTGAGCCTGGTGGCGGGTCTCGCCACGGGTGCGGGCGGGGCATTGGTGGCCCTCTTTCCGCGCATGGGCATGCGCGAGTACGACGCACTGCTGGGGTTCGCCGCGGGGGTCATGACGGCCATCGCCACGCTGGGACTGATCGCCGAGGCCCTGGCGCAGGACGGGCTGGCCATGCCATTGCTGGGGATCGCCACCGGCGCAGCAGCTCTGTTTGTACTGGACAAGTATCTCCCGCACGAGCACGAGTCGCTGGCCTTTCAATGCACCAACCCCATCGCCTATCGCCGGGGGATCATGCTGTTCTCCGCGCTGGCGCTGCACAACATCCCCGAAGGGTTGGCGGTGGGCATCTCGTTCATCGCGCAGCCGCATCTGGGCCTGCTGCTGGCGCTGGCCATCGCGCTGCACAACATCCCCGAGGGTCTGGCCGTGGCGGCGCCCTTTCGTGCCTGCGGCATGCCCGCGCGGCAATACATTGGCTGGGCACTGGCCTCGGGCATGGCGGAGCCGGTCGCGGCGCTAATCGGCGCGCTGTTCGCCACCTGGTTCGTCGGGCTGGTGCCTTTTTCGCTGGCCTTTGCCGGCGGCGCCATGCTCTATGTGGTCTCGGACGAACTCATCCCCGAGAGCCACAGCCACGGGTACGAGCACGAGGCCACGCTCGGGTTCCTGCTGGGGTTCATGCTGCTGCTGGTGCTGATGCAGATCGTGTAGGCGGCGGGCAAGCTACAGGTGCAATCATAGTCGTGCGAACGTGTGAAGGTGTGAACGTGCAAACGTTGAGGAGCAGGCAAGCGACGCTGCCCGGGGACGCATTTCCAGGGGCCAGGCGCGGGCTCCGCTGGAGAGCGGCCTTCAGGCCGCATCCTCCGCGATGCTGGAGTGGGCCGTGTTGCCGTGTTGGCGGGTCTACGTTCTGCGGTCGCGTGGGCTTGAGTGGGTGAGAGAGGCGAGCGGGGCGATGTCGAGCAATGAAGGGTACCTGATCAGCGAGTTGCGCGTGCTGACCATTCCCGAGGATACCTGGCTGGCCGTGGTCTGCGAACCGACGCCCTTTGATCAGCTGGGGTCTGTGTTTGGGCCCATGATGGCGGACCTGGACCGCGCGCAGGAGGCCGCGGGGATCTATCCCGCCGGAGCCATCCATGTGCGCTACTATCCGGTGTCCGGCGAGGGCGATGACAAGCCCTACGCTATGGAGGTGGGGGTCAGGACACTGGAGGGCATCCAGGCGACGGCCCCGGCAACGCTCCTGAGGGTGCCTGCGCAGCGCTGCGCCGGCCTGCTGCTGTGGGGCAGTCTGGAGCACATGATGGAGGCCTACGACACCCTCAACCGGGCCGCCGATGCGTCGGGGCTGGAGCGTACGGGCGAGTACCGCGAGATCCACTATCAGTTTGAGGGGGATGACTCCCCACGCAGCGTGTTCGGGCTCTTCTCGGCGGTGCGGTAGCCGCAGCCTCTCTTGCAGACCGGTATCCGTTCTCGCTCAGCCACACGTACGCTGGCACATCCTTCCATTTCCGCGCACCGGACTCCTGAAAGGGGGCTTCGGGGCGCCCTTAACCGCGAATTTACGCCTGATTGCGGCGCGCTATAGGCTCGCCCGGTCGCTTCTCCTGTATGCTTTCTGCGTGCGATACACTCTTTGTGCTAACCGGTGTCATGCTGGCGCGCATAGCGTGACGGCCCGGGAGAGCGGGTCAACGTTGGCGACTCGGGAGCCCCGGGGCACGTTGTCTGATTCGGCGTTCACTATTATTCAGAAGATCAGGATCACATGGGGAGAGCGCACTTTCTCGGACGGCTGGTTGCGGTATTATTGGTTTTGAGCCTGGTGCTGCCTGCGGCGGTGCTGGCGGATGACCTGACCGGGGCAGGGGATTATGTATTTGACGGATTGATTGACCTCGACCTGGGAGACGTGACGGCGGGCGACAGCGCTGACGGCACTGCTGTTCTGCACGTCGGCCGTGAAAATGATGGTTCGGTTTTCGACGACGGCTCCTCTATTGCCGTGTCGTTTTCTGGCGAGGTGCTGCCGACAAGCCTGGCATCTGTTGTGACCTCCGTTGTGTGTGCTGATGATGTGATCGTCTTGCCTGCCAATTGGTCCTCTACCAGTTCGGGTACACTCTCTGCGGATTCCGCAAGCTGCACTGTGAGTATCTCTACAGCAGGCCTGGCGCTCGGCGCGTACAGCCTGAAAGTGGGTATGGATGCCGATGGCACTAGAACGATAGACGGCGTCAGCTACTCACTGACGCGATCGGCGGATCTTGTGGTAACCTTTACGGTTGTAGAGGGGCAAGAGCCCGAGCCCGCCTATACCATCTCCGGCTTTTACGCGCCGGTGAAAGAGGGCTTCAACGTGGTCAAGGGCGGGCGCGTGGTACCGCTCAAGTTCGAGGTCTTCAAGGACGGTGTTGAGCTTACAGATGTAAACGAGGTGATCCTTGGGGTTTCGCCCGTTAACTGTGCTGACTCGGCGTTGGTGAGCGACATCTCAGTGGTGCTTGATACAGACTCTGGCAGCACGTTACTGCGGTACGATGAGGCCCAGGGGATGTTCATCAAGAACTGGAAGGCACCGGTAACGGCTGGTGTGTGCTACGAGGTTACCGTCACTGTAGGCGAGGCCTCGACGAGTGCCGACTTTAGGGTGAAATAGCTGTGACCATCCCCCTGCCTGCGGTTTGGTCGTAAGGGAGAGCTTCCGGCAACCCCCCTCGCGTAACACGAGAGCCGGGGCCGGCCGCAGGTGAAAGCAAGAGACCCTGTTCCATGCGCGTGGAGCAGGGTCTCTTTGTGTGTTGCGAGCACCGGTAAAACGGAACGCGCCCCAGGGGGCCGCAGTATGCCAGC
>JAXGYO010000003.1:0-635594 GCA_040772225.1 Anaerolineae bacterium | reverse complement strand
CTTGATGCTGATGCGCCGAATGTTGCCCTCGTGCAGGATCTCCTTGACCTTGGCGACCAACTGGTCGCCGGACACATGGAACTCATGGGTCTCGGTGCGATGCACGGCCTCCCTAAACTTGTCCTTGAGCTCTTCGCCGTCGATTCGAAACTCTTCCTGACGTGTATGCTCCTGGCTCATGATGACTCCTTTTCGGCAGGGTTG
The DNA here is from genome assembly GCA_040772225.1 of Anaerolineae bacterium. Classification (GTDB taxonomy): domain Bacteria; phylum Chloroflexota; class Anaerolineae; order UBA1429; family UBA1429; genus JAAYED01. The sequence goes on along the minus strand of JAXGYO010000003.1, from coordinate 635,390 downwards.
GCCCGCCTACTCCAAATGCTGGTTAAAGGGAAAGAGCGCGACCGGTATCAGCTTGAGGTGCTGCTTGGCAAAGGGTAAGCCCACGATCGTGATGGCCAGGATCGCTGCAAATGTCAGATGGGCCATGGCGATCTCCCAGCCGAACAGCAGGATCCAGATGACATCGAACAGGATTTTGAGCGACGTCTGGCGCCCGGCAGGGAGCACTTCCTTGCCAAAGGGCGTCATGACGGCGACACCCAGTCGCATGGCCTGCACGCCAAAGGGTATCCCGACTATGGTGATGCACATCAGGATGCCGCCGATGATATATCCCAGCCCGGCGATCAGTCCACCAAAGATCAGCCAGATCAGATTGCCTAGAAAACTCATATGTACCTCCCCATGGGCGCAGAATGTGTGCCCTCAAGGTACAATACGCGGCCATGAGCGCGGGGTTGCGCGCCGGTTCGGGGCTCACGGCACTATGTTACAGCGCCTCGTCCAGCCCCAGCACACGGATCATGTTGGTGGGTCCGCCGATGGTAAAGGGGTGCCCTCCCGTGACGACGACCTTGTCTTCCTGGCGCGCGTGTCCCTGTTCAAGCAGTATGGTGCGCACCTGCTGAAAGTAGGCCTCTTCGGTGTGGGCGAACTCGGTGCGGAGCGGTGTGACTCCCCACAGCAGGCAGAGCCGGCGGTAGGTTGCCTCTACGGGCGTGAAACCCAGGATCGGCAGATCAGGGCGGTAGCGGCTCACGAGCCTGGCGGTCGTGCCGGTGCGCGTCATCACACAGATCGCCTTCATGGGCAGCGTGCGCACCAGCGCACTGACGGCGGCGGCGATTCCCTGCGGCACAGAGGAGAACTCGTCCAGCGGGTATCCGATGGTGGCCTGCGCTTCCGCGATGGCCTGCTCCTCGACCGCCTCTGCGATGCGCGCCATCATCTCGACGGCATGAATGGGATGCTGACCGATAGCGGTCTCTCCGCTGAGCATCACGGCGTCGCTGCCGTCCAGGATAGCGTTGGCGACGTCGCTCACCTCGGCGCGGGTGGGCTGGGGTGACGTGATCATCGATTCCAGCATCTGCGTGGCCGTGATAACCGGCTTGCCGGCACGATTGGCGGCCTGGATGATCTGCTTCTGCAGTCCGGGTACGCGCTCCGGCGCGATCTCCACGCCGAGGTCGCCGCGTGCCACCATCAGGCCATCGGCAGCCGCCAGGATCGCCTCCAGGTGATCGAGCGCCTCGGGTCGTTCCAACTTGGCGATCACAGGCGTGTCGGCGCCGGCCTGCTCCAGGGCCTCCTTGACGCGGAGTACGTCCTCTGCGCGGCGCACAAAGGAAATGGCCACATAGTCGACGCCCAGATCCACGCCAAAGGCGAGGTCGGCCAAATCTTTGTCCGTGACGCTGGGGGAGGAGACATGCACGCCGGGAAGATTGATCCCCTGCCGCTGCCTGAGCGTGCCCCCATACACGATAGCGGTCCGGACGTCGCTTTCGGTGGTCTCCAGCACGCGCAACTCGATCAGGCCGTCGGACACCAGGATTCGGTCACCAGCAGAAACGTCCTGCGGCAGATGTGGGTAGTCGGTGCTGATCCTCCGAGCGTCGCCGGGTACGGGCTCGGTGGTGATCGTGAGTTCCTGTCCCGATACCAGATGCACGGGCTGGCCGCCCTGCAGCGGACCGGTGCGCATCTTGGGGCCCTGAAGGTCTTGCAGGATGGCAATCGGGCGGCCGGCATCCTTTGCGGCGCTCCGGACCCGCTCGACGGTGCGTTGATGATCCTCGTAAGTGCCATGGGAAAAGTTGACGCGCGCCACGTCCATCCCCGCAGCCAACAGCTGCCTGATGCGCTCGGGGCTGCTCGTCGCCGGACCGATTGTGGCCACGATCTTGGTGCGTCGCATAGGTGACCTCCTGCGCCCGTGGTTCGAGAACAGCATACCACAGCGGGAGCCGGCCGCAAGGGCGGTGGCCTCTGGCCGGTGCCCCTCACGCGTGGGCCGACGATCGCTCATCGTCTGGCATTCTTTGACCGGCCCATATCGGGAACCTATAATCGCAAGTATCCTGATCGACCCACGAGGTGTGAATGCGATCCGTTTCAATAGTCCTTGCTCTCGTTATTCTGCTGGTTTTGGCGGGTTGCTCGCAGGTCGAGCCGGAGATAGTAACCCCGCCGGAACCTGTCGACACCCTCGTCGTCGAGCCGACGGCTACGGACGTCCCTCCGACGCAGACGGCGATACCCACAGCTACGGCTACGCCCGCCCCAACGCTCACGCCCACGCCGGCCTACGAAACGCTGGGGATCGCGATTCCTGAAGGACTGTCCATCGTTGGAGAGCCCGTTGCGCCACGCGTGATGGCTCTGGACCTGACGGCTGAGGGCTATGTGCTGGAGGCGGCGGCCGAGGATGATGCGAACCTGCGCCTGCGGGTGATGGCCGGCGCGGAGGCCGAGGCCGGCGCGCGGTATTTGTTCGGCTGGCGCTACTATGCCCCGGTCGTGCCCTTTGACACGGTGGATGACCTCTTTGGGCCTGATATGCCGCTGGATCGCTGGTTGGGTTCAGGGGCGGGCCCTCTGGTGATGGATGCGGACACGGCGTCGGTGCTGTCGGTACTGTGGGGCGATGGCCAGCCGCGCATCGTGGCCTCTGAGAACCTGCTGGCCGAGTTGCAGGCGGATCGTACGGCCGTGGGCATCGTACCTTTTGAGGCGCTGGAGCCCACCTTGAAAGTGCTCGGCTTTGGCGGCCTTTCGCTGTTCGACGCGGCGCTGGAGCCGGTCGATTATCCCCTGGCGCTGGGTCTGGCTCTGGAGGGACAGTGGCCAGCCGAGGTGGGGCCACTTTTGGCCGAGGCGCTGGCCGGCTGGGAGAACCGCGATGCGAGCAAAATGACGCGACTGGTGATGACCGGCGTCACGGCGATGTGCCGTCTGACGGCTGCGCGGATGGAGACCTATGGCACCGAATATCCGGCACTGGTGATCGGTGAGGAACTCAGCAAGGCCGATATCACCCATGTGAGCAACGAGGTGCCCTTTGTCAGCGGGTGCCCGGTGGACACGTCCGCCGATAATCTGACGTTTTGCAGCGACTATGACTACTGGGATGCTCTGGAAGCCATCGGAACTGACATTGTGGGCCTCTCGGGCAACCACGTCAATGACTTTGGCTACGACGGGGCCCGCGAGTCGATTACTTTCTATCGCGACCGCGACATCCCCATCTATGGCAGCGGGTTGAACGAAACAGAGGCCTGTGCGCCCATGTTCTACGAGCATAACGGCAACCGGCTGGCGTTTCTCGCCGCGCTGGCCTATGAGCCCTCGTACGCCTGGGCCACCGACGACCTGCCCGGTGCCTGCTACTTCTACAATAACAAGGAGCGGCTCCTGGCCAGCGTGGCCGAGTTGGCGGCCGACCCCGAGGTGGATATGGTGCTGGTCGAACTGCAGTATGAAGAGACCTACGTGCCCTATCCCACCGATAACCAGGTCATCGAGTTCCGCGAGCTGCGCGCTGCGGGCGCGGACATCGTCACCGGCGTGCAGAGCCACGTGCCCCAGGCGTGGGAGCCGTACGGCCAGGGCGACGAGGGCGGCCCGGGAATCATTGTCTATGGCCTGGGAAATCTCTTCTTTGACCAGATGTGGTCGTGGGAGACGCGCACGGGGCTGATCGCCCGGCACACGATCTATGACGGACGCCTGGTCAATAGCGAGGTGCTGACCACGGTGCTGGAGGACTATGCGCAGCCGCGCTGGGCGGGTGCCGATGAACGGGCCGAGATTCTCACACGCATCTATGGCGGCGCACCAGAACGGTGACATCCGTCGCAGCCACTGTGCCGAGCGGCTGATGCGGACAGGATGTGACTAGGCCGGCCTTCTCACTCAGAGGAGGCCGGCGTTCTATGCGCGGAGGGGGCAGCCGCGTTGACGCTCTCTGGCGGGGCCGTATAATCGGCCCGTGTGTTACAGTCGTGATGCGCGTCAAGGAGGAGGCGATGACTCCAGGATGGTTTGAGGGGGATGTCCTCACGAACGGCATCCGGATGCATTTCTACCGGACCAGTTGCTCCACGCAGCCCCCGCTGGTGCTCTTGCATGGCTCCAGCGACAACGGCATGTGCTGGATCTCGGTGGCGCAGGCGCTCCAGCAGGAGTATGACATCGTGATGCCCGATGCCCGGGGCCATGGGCTCTCGGAAAAGCCCGAATCCGGGTACGAATCCGAGACGATGGCTGCGGACGTCGCGGGGCTGATCCAGGCGCTGGGGATCGCACCTGTGTATCTGATGGGCCATTCCATGGGCGCGGCGACTGCCGCTGCACTGGCTGCGGCCTATCCTGATCTGGTCTCGGCGCTGGTGCTCTCCGATCCGCCCTGGTGGGCCGAGGAGCCTGCGACACTGACCGCCGAGCAGTACGCCGCACGGGCGCGTCAGGTAGAGGAGATGCGGGCGCTCTCGACGGAGGAGCTCAGGGGGCTGGCGCGCAAGGAGCATCCGGACTGGCCCGAGATCGAGCTCGGCCCCTGGGCCGATTCGAAACAGCAGCACAGCCCCTATCACATGAGCCCGCCCCGCTGGCCGCGGCCCTCGTTCCGTACGCTGGTGCCGCAGATCCAGTGCCCCGTTCTGCTGATCACCGCGGACCCTGACAAGGGCTCGCTGGTGACGCCGGACGTGGCCGCCGAGGCGGCCGGGCTCTGGAAAGAGGGGCGCGTCGTACGCATCCCCGGCGCGGGACACAACATCCGCCGCGAGCAGTTTGGCCCCTACATGGGGACGGTATGGGCGTTCTTGAGTGAGATGGATCAGCGCTAATAGACACACAGGGAGGTGAACCGTGGGCGAGTGGAAAGAGGGCGACGTTCTCGCCAATGGCATTCGGATGCACTATACACGCACGGGCACTGGCCGCGGCCCAGACCTGGTGCTGCTGCATGGCTATTCCGACAACGGCCGCTGCTGGACGCCTGTGGCGCAGGCGCTGGAGGCGGACTATGACATTGTCATGATCGATGCGCGGGGTCACGGCCTGTCCGAAGCTCCGGAGGAGGGGTATGGCGCGGAGGCCATGGCCGACGATGTCAAGGGCGTCTGTGATGCCCTCGCTCTGGCTGATCCAATCCTGATGGGACACTCTATGGGCGCCATCACGGCCATGGTGGCGGCGGGCAGGTACCCCGACCGCTTCCGCGCGGTGATTCTGGAGGATCCCGTATTCCGAACCGCCGAGGAGGAAGAGGCTATGCGCCGCGAGTTCGAGGCGCGGCAGGCGCGGGGTGAGGCGCAGCGTGGGCCCGGGCTGCTGGAGATGCGCAAGCTCTCTCACGAAGAGATCGTGGCCATCGGCCGTAAGCAGAGCCCGAACTGGTCCGAGGCCGAGCTGGGCCCCTGGGCAACCTCCAAGCAGCAGATCAGCCTGAACCTGCTCAAGGCGCGTTTCGAGCAGGGCGAGCCCTGGCAGGAGATCCTGCCGCGCATCGCCGTTCCCGTGTTGGTCCTGGTGCCCGATGTGGCGCTGGGCGGCATGACCACGCCTGCGGGCGCGGAACTGGCCGGCAGGCTGCTGAAGCACGGCGAGATCGTCAACATCGCCAACGCCGGGCACAACGTGCGCCGCGAGCAGTACGAAGCCTATATGGCGGCGGTGCGCGACTTTTTGAAGCGCCAAGCCTAGTCCGCCGCCAGAAAGTGGAAAGGACTGCACGGGGCTTGGCGCTTGCCTGCTCCGCAGCGGTACTGCAGTACAGCGAAAGAACAAGGAGCGGCGCCAATGACTTTGCCTACGATGATGCGTGCGGTCAGGGTGTATGGGATCGAGGATTACCGTTTGGAGACCATCCCCGTGCCGAAACCGGGCCCGGGAGAGGTGCTGGTCAAGGTGCTCGCCTCGGGGATCTGCGCCAGTGATGTCAAGACCTACGGCGGGGCGCGGGTGTGGGGCTCGGACGAGATCGCGCCCTATATCGTCACGCCGGTGACTCCGGGACACGAGTTCGTGGGAGAGGTCGTGGCGCTGGGCGAGGGCGCGGCCGAGCGCACGGGGCTCAAGATCGGCGACCGCGCCGTTTCGGAGCAGATCGTGCCCTGCGGCGAGTGCCGTTTCTGCCGGCGCGGCCAGTACTGGATGTGCCAGCAGCACGACATCTATGGCTTTATCAAGGACCGCGCCGAGGGGAGCTGGGCCGAGTATATGCTCTTCCCGGCCAAAGGGATTGTCCACAAGGTGCCGAAGGAACTGCCCGTGAACCAGGCGGCGCTGATCGAGCCCATGGCGTGCGCCATTCACGCCGTGCAGCGGGGCGAGATCCAACTGGGCGATGTGGTCGTCATCGCAGGGATGGGACCCATCGGGCTGGGGATGGTCAGCGTGGCCCGGCTCAAGAGCCCCGGGCTGCTGATCGCGCTGGACATGAAGCCGCACCGCCTCGATATGGCGAAAAAGTTCGGCGCCGACCTGGCCATCGACGTCAGCCAGGGCGATGCCATCCAGCGCGTGCTCGACCTGACCGAGGGCTACGGCTGCGACGTGTATATCGAGGCCACGGGCGCCGGCCCCGCGGTAGCTCAAGGGCTGCAGATGCTGCGCAAGCTCGGCACCATGGTCGAGTTCAGCGTGCACGCGGGTCCTGTGGCCGTGGACTGGTCGATTATCGGTGACCAGAAGGAGTTGAACATCCACGGCGCCCATCTGGGGGCCTACTCCTACCCGCTGGCGATCCAGTACCTGCTGGATGGCCGCATCGACGGCGCATCGCTGGTGAGCCACGTGCTGCCGCTGGAGCGCTTCCAGGAGGGGATCGAGATCGCCCACTCGGGGGAAGAGTCCATCAAGGTCATTCTGACCTCCTGATTTCGTTGCGGCCAGCCCACTGCATAAGGAGAGACACGTGCACATCACGGACATTCGCTACGAGCGCCTGAACGGCACCTACGACACGGCCGCCGGCCATTCGGTGGCCCGGCAGGTTGGGGCACTGGATATCTACCCCGAGTATCGCAACCGCAAGACGCCCACAGGCGAGGTCTATGGAGACGCGGGCACCCGGCCGATCTCCGAGGTCTATGTGTTTGTGGACACCGACGAGGGGATCACGGGCCTGTTTGGGCCCATTTATGTCGATCAGGCTTTTCAAATCGACACCCATTTCCGCCAGCACCTGATCGGCCAGGACCCGCTGGCCTCGGAGCGGCTGTGGGACATCCTCTCGCGGCAGGACCGGCACGCGCGCCGGGGGTATATGCTGATGGCCATCAGCGCCATCGATATGTGCCTGTGGGATATCCGTGGCAAGGCACTGGGATTACCCGTCTATCGCCTGCTGGGCGGACCTACCCGCGACGCGATCCCGGCTTATGTGAGCACGCTGGGCTTTCCCACCGACCCCGAGCGGGTCTATGCGCAGGCGCGGGCCTTTCTGGATGAGGGCTACACAGCGCAAAAGTGGTTCTTCCCCTGCGGGCCGGGCGACGGCCGTGCGGGCATGGAGACCAATATGGCCATGGTGAGGGCGGCCCGTGAGGCTGTGGGCGATGCCTGCGACCTGATGTTCGACGCCTGGCTGGGCTGGGATGTGCCCTACGCCATCGCCATGGGCAAGCGCATGGCGCCATACAACCCCGCCTGGCTGGAAGAGCCTGTGCCCCCCGACCGGATCGGCGCCTATGCCGAGATTCGCCGCGCCACCAGCATCCCCATCGCGGGCGGCGAGCACGAATACACCCGCTGGGGGTTCAAGGTGCTGCTGGATGCCGAAGGTGTGGATGTGGTCCAGGCCGATCCGGATTGGACGGGTGGCATCACGGAGATGATCAAGATCTGCGGGCTGGTCTCGGCCTATGACAAGCCGGTAATCCCGCACGGCCACTCGACGCTGCCCGCGCTGCATCTGATCGCTGCGCAGTCGCCGGCCACCTGCCCGCTGCTCGAGTTTCTGATCGTGCACAACCCGAGCAAGCAATGGTTCCACACGGACCAGTACTTTCCGGAACAGGGGCTGATGCGCCTTCCCACCACGCCCGGCCTGGGCATCATCCTGGACGAGGAGCATATCGAGCGCCGAACGCCGCTGAGCTGGCAGTAGAGCAGACAAGGAGAAGCACCAATGAACATGCGCCACGCCGTCATGGTCGGCCTGATGGGGCGCCACGCCGACCGCTTTCACGAGTATCACGCGGCCAAGACGCTGGCCGAGCGGCTGGATGCCGTGCACCAGGTGCCCGGCGCCGACGGGATCGAGGTGGTCTATCCGCAGGATTTCGGCGACAGCCTGGAGGACACCGCGCAGGAGATCCGCGCCAGCGGCCTGCCGGTATCGGCCATCAACCTGAACGTCAAGACGGAAAAGGTCTGGCAGGAGGGCTCGTTCACCTCGCCCGATCCCGCCGTGCGCGCCAAAGCGGTGGCCAATCTCAAGGTTGCCATGGACCTGGCTGCCGAGTTCGATGCCTGGACGGTGACCTGCTGCCCGCTGATCGACGGCCACAACTACTCCTTCCAGGCGGACTATCTCAAGCAGTGGGGCTGGCTGGAGGCGTGCATCGCCGAGGCGGCGGCCCATCGCAGCGACGTCCGCATCAGTCTCGAGTACAAGCTCAACGAATCGCGCAACTATTGCGTACTGGGAGACATGGGGCGCTCGCTGTACCTCTGCGAGCATCTCGGGCTGCCCAACGTGGGCGTAACCATGGACGTGGGCCACGCCCTGATCGCCAAGGAGACGCCGGCGGAGGCGCTGGCCCTGGCACACCAGGCGGGGCGCCTGTTCTATGTGCATCTCAACGACAATGGCCGCGAGTGGGACTGGGACATGATCCCGGGCTCGGTGAACTTTTGGGACCTGATCGAGATGCTCTACTACATGGATCACATCGGCTGGGACGGCTGGGTGTCGTACGACGTCAACTCGCGTCAGAGCCCGCCCATCGAGACCATGTCGGCGACCATCGCCGCGGTCAAGGCGGCCGAGCAACTGCTGGACCGCATCGGCCGCGACCGGATCGCCGGGTTCATCGCGGAGGGCAACCCCGCCACGGCCTATACGCACCTGTTCCAGGCGCTGCTCTAGGCACGGGAAGAGGTACATGATGGACGAACGAGCGATTGAAGAACTCGCCGGCCTGGAGAGGATCGCGGCGCTGATGCGCTGCGACATCGTGCGCATGATCCAGCAGGCGGGGCAGGGCCACCCGGGTGGTTCGCTCTCTGCGGCGGACATCCTGGCAGCGCTCTACTTTCGCGTCATGCGCATCGATCCGTCGGAACCGCAGTGGCCCGACCGCGACCGGTTTGTGCTCTCCAAGGGGCATGCCTGTCCCGCCTGGTACGCGGCGCTCATCCGGCGAGGCTATCTGGGCGTCGAGTGTGCTGGCACGCTGCGCTGCCTGGACAGCCTGCTGCAGGGGCACCCCGACATGCTCAAGACACCTGGCGTGGACATGACCGCGGGCTCGCTGGGGCATGGCCTTTCCGCCGGCCTGGGCATGGCGCTGGCGGCGCGGGTCACCGGACGTGAGTATCGCACCTGGGTGATCATCGGCGATGGCGAGACGCAGGAGGGTTCGATCTGGGAGGCCGCGCTGGTGGCCCCCAACCTGCACCTGTCGAATCTGACGGTGATCCTGGACCGCAACCGGATCCAGAACGACGACTTTGTGGACAAGGTCATGCCCATCGAACCCGTGGCGTCCAAATGGGAGGCCTTTGGCTGGCAGGTGGTCGAGATCGACGGCCATGACATGGCCCAGGTGGTCGAGGCGCTGGAGGCAAGCCGCGAAGCCAGCGACGGCCCAACCCTGATCCTGGCGCAGACCATCAAGGGCAAGGGGGTCAGCTATATGGAGAACAACCCCTTCTGGCACGGCAACGCGCCCAGCGCAGAGCAGGCGGAGGCGGCCTGCGCCGAGATACGCGCCGCGGCGGGCCTGAAGGAGGACGAAGATGGCTGCTGAGCGCTATATGTATCTGCGTCCGGGCGTGGTCGACCTGCTCCGGGACGGCACGCTCTTCTCCCGGGGCGAAAAGCGCACCACGCGTTTCAGCTTTGCCGACGCCCTGCTGGAGCTGGGCGGCCAGCGCCAGGACGTGGTCGTGCTCAACGCCGACGTCTCCAAAGGGATGGGCACCTACACCTTCTCCGAGCGGTACCCCGAGCGCGGATTCAACCTGGGCATCGCCGAGCAGAACATGATCGCCATGGCGGCGGGCATGGCCCACAGCGGGCTGGTGCCCTTTGTGGCCACCTACGCCGTGTTCGCCACCCTGCGCGGGCTGGACATGATCCGCAACAGCGTCTGCTATACGCAGGCCAACGTCAAGTTCGGGTGCGGTCACGCGGGCATTACCCCGGCGGAGGACGGCGCCACGCATCAGGGGCAGGAGGACCTGTCCATCATGCGGGCGATGCCCAATATGACGGTCATCGCGCCGGCGGACGAGGTGTCCACCAAAAAGGCCGTGTTCGCCGCGGCTGAACACGTGGGGCCCGTGTACCTGAGCCTCACCAAAGAGCCGCTGCCGTTTCTATACGACGACACGTATCCCTTTGCCATCGGCAAGGCCGTTACCGTGCGCACAGGCGCCGACGCAAGCATCATCGCCAACCGCGACATGGTGGCGCAGGCGCTGCTGGCGGCCGAGTTGGCGGCGCGGGAGGGCCTGGATGTACGCGTGATCGACTGTCACACGGTCAAACCACTGGACGAGGAAACCGTGTTGCGCGCTGCGGGCGAGACCGGCGCCATCGTCACGGCCGAGGACAATGTGCTGGCGGGCGGGCTGGGCAGCGCCGTGGCGGAGCTGCTGATCGAGCGCGGGCCTGTTCCCATGCGCCGGGTCGGCGTGCCCGATACCTTCTGCCAGTCGGGGCCATACTTGCAGTTGCTCGAGCGCTATGGCATGTCCGCACGGCACATCCTGGAGGCCGTGCGCACCGTCGTCTCTATCAAGCACGCAGGCTAAGACGTCCTCAGATAGTCCGATGGGCGCCGCGTCAGGATGTTGCGTCCGGCGCGGCGCCTCTCCATTCCGTGACATCCTGCCAGGGCCGGCGGGGCCTTGCGCGGGGCGCCTCGTCAGCCCACCCCAGCGACACGGCGGCCACCAGCTTATCGGCTGTGTGGCCGGCCCAGGCGTTGATCTCATCCTCGCAGTAGAGCACGTCACAGATCCAGAGCGAGCCCAGCCCCAGCGCCTGCGCCGCCAGGAGCATCGTCTGTATGGCGCCGCCGATGGACTGGAGCATCACAAAGCGATAGTCAGCGTGGAACTTGGCGGGGATCTCAGCGGGCGGCGCGGCGTCGTAAACCAGAATCGTGACGGGCGCCTGTTCGACCACGGCCGCTGTCCACGCCAGGCTGCCGGTGTCCTCTCCCGCCTCGGTGAGTTTCGCTGCGCGTTGCATCATGACCTGTGCGAGATAACGCGCGGCCTCGCCCTCGAGCACCACAAAGCGCCAGGGCTGGGCGTTCTTGGCCGAGGGGGCCTGCACGGTGGCCGTCAGGATCTGCTCCAGCGTCGCACGAGGAATGGGCTCTCGGCGGTAACGACGGATGGAGCGGCGCGCGCCGATGTCGTGCAGTGTGTCCGGCATGGTGCCTCCTATGCTGGTGGCATGCAGCGTCCGAGCGCAGAGTGCGCCTCGATAGTCCCATCCTACACCCTCCCGTCGGGGGAGAGTCAAGAGGTTCGAGTCTCGCTCACCAGATCCAGGGGATCAGCCGGTAGGTGCCCTGCATGTACGCCGCATAGGCCGGCAGGCGCTGCGACAGGATGGCTTCCTCGCGGAGGAGCCGGTAGACAAAGAGCGCGACGAGCACCACACTGAGCGTCAGGCTGATGTAGGCGTTCATCAGCAGAGGCAGGCCGACGACGATCAGGATGGAGGACAGATAGGACGGGTGCCGGATCAGCGCGTAGGGCCCCTGGTCCACGATGCGCAGTGCCGCCCAGGTGTCCACGCGCCGGCCCAGTTCAGCCCGCAACTTGCCGGTTGCCCAGTAGCCCAGCGCCAGCCCGGTGACCGTAATAACGGTGCCAACGGTACTGACCGTCGGATGGCTACGGAGTGTGAGCGCGTGTTCGAGCAGGCTACCCAGGGCCAGGAACCACCAGGCATAGGTGAGCAGATAGCGCACCCAGATGCGGTCGCTGTACGCATCCTCGTCGGGTCCGCGGAAGGTGCGCTGCTCGACGGCCAGGTAGCCCACAAAGAACAGCATATAGAGGTACACGCGCCCCACATCCAGCGTCTGCCAGCGATTCAGCAAGATGATCCAGATCCCGACAAAGGCGATCAACAACAAGACCACGGCAACGCGCATGGCGATGCGCAATGGCTTGGAATAGGCTTTGGTGCCAAATTCACTCACAAAGGACCTCCCTGGAGTGCAGCTAAGGTTCAGGGCGTCAGAGCCCTGATCATGGTCTCGGGCATTGCCTCGGGTGTCGCCAGCGGCATGGGCTCCGGCTTGGAGGCATCGCGCACCAGCGTCAGCGCCTGCTGCGGGCAGACTCGGGGGCACACCCCGCAGCCCATGCAGCGATCGGTGTCAATAGCCAGCCCATCTGTCAGCGTCAGAGCGCCGAACGGGCAGGCCTGCACGCAGGTGCCGCATGCCACGCAGCGCTCCTCGTCGACCTGCGCCACATAGCCTGAGGATACGAGCATCGGCGTGCCGTGCAAGTGGGCCGAGATCGCCCCGCAACAGCAGGAACAGCAGTTGCAGATGGCATAGAACCGGCCGAGCATGGCCTGCTTGAAAAAGGCGTGGTGCACATGCCCCCGCGCCGCTTCTGCTTCTACGATGTCAACGGCCTCCTGGCGCGTGATCTGGCGGGCATGCTCGCGGTTGTGCTCAAGCACAAAGCTGGCAAAGGGCTCGCCAATGATCAGACATACGTCCAGGGGTTCGCAGGGATGCTCGCGTGCGAGCCGGCAGGGGCAGTCCAGGACCACAAAGGGGCCATCGCCGGACAGAACGAGCTGCCGCGCGCTCTCATAGGGCAGCACCTGCTCCGAGAGCGGGACACTGACGGGTTCGTGTACCTGCAGCAGGCGGATGGCCTGCTCTGTGGGGAGCACCTTGCCGTGGTACTCGTCCCCCCAAAGTTTAGGGAACAGGGCTCGCGCCAGAAAGGGCGCCAGCAGCACCCGCTTCCAGGCCAGATCGCGCCGCTCACCGATCGCGGCCCCGATGTAGGTGTGGGGCCAGCGCGCATAGACGTAGCCATGCAGCCGCTCGAACCAGGTCAGCCCGGCCTTGCGGCCCTCGCCGAACAGCGCCCGGGTCGCCAGGCGGCGCGCCCGATGGTCATCGATGGACTGTCGCCTGGCAGCATGCATGGGGCCTCTCCTTCTGCGATACCTCGGACTGAAGCGCCAGACCGGCACTCGTGACAGGATTACCGCTGTTCTCGCAGCGCCCGGACCTCAGCAAGAATGTCACCGAGGATCTCTGTGGCGAGAGATTCGGTGCCCGCGACCGGTGACATGTCAGCACCAACCCTGGCGGCCTCCGCCTGATGCTCGTGGATGCGATCCAGCAGGCTCTGGCGCACCTCCTCCCAGTTCGCGAGCCCGTTGAGCGTGGCCTCGGACTGGGACTGCTGGCTGTATCCGGCCGTGTGCACCTTGAGCGTCCCGATTCCCAGCGCGCGAGCGATAGGGCCCCGCTTGACCTCCACATTGGTAACCATACGATAAGGGACCATGCTCTCAGAACGAGTAATGATGCCACGCCGGGCCAGCAGATCCTGGGCACCGAACTCGTACTCAATCGATTGACAATATCTCGGCACCAGGAGAAACGTGGGCACGAGCCAGGCGATATTGGCTACAAGGAACCACAGAAGGTACGTCAGCCCCAGCTCAGGGATGAGAGCCAGCAGCGAAAAGGGGAGCACGCAGAATACAAGGATCCACGACACGTTAGCCAGGACATGTGTCCGATACTTGTCGCTAGGCCGGAAGACAACGGGCCTACTCATGGTACCTCCAGGTGATGCCGATGGTGAACGCTCCCGGGAAGGCAGGAGATCTTGCACCGGCATTATAGCATGCGGGGAGGGAGGATGACAGTGCCCGTGGAGGAGGGTCACTCGACCGAACGCGCAAGGCTATCTGGGCGCTAGAATGGCTGCCCACGAGCCCGGGCGCTAGAGAGCGGTCTGAAACGATGTTGCCATCGATAATGAGCCCGGCCGTAGCTGGACCAGGGCTCTGCCGACTTGCCTCGCAACAGGCCCGCTTGCTGACCGTCTCCGGCCCGGCTTTTGGGTGCACCCGGCCGGAGACGGCCTGATAGCTGGCGCCTAGTCCGCGCCCTCGAGGGCGTGGGCCGCCCAGAGCATGCCCCGCGTCTGCAGCTTGAGGATATTGGGATCCTGATCAAAGACCGAGGCCAGGTGCCCCATTGAGCTGTAAAACACGCGTCCCTTGCCCCACATCTTGGTCCAGGCCACTGGCATGGCCACATCGCCAAAAGGCGTCGCAGCCAGGACATGGATGGCCGGATCAATATGCATGTAATAGTGCTCGGACTTGGCGTGAAAACCAGAGACGCCCTGGGTGATCCAGTGGCCCTTGTCGACGATGTACACGTCGTAATCGATGCCGTCGTTGCCGGGGTGGGCCACCCACTGGCCGCCCACCATGTATTGATACTGGGTCGCCTCACGGAAGGCGTCGCCCATCCCGCCATGCAAGCCGGCGATGCCCACGCCGCTTTCGACCGCCTCCAGCAGGGGCTCGAGCTGGTCGCGCTCGATCTTGCCCATCGTCCACTGCATGATGATCAGGTCCAGCGCCTTGAGGTCGCGCTCCTTGAGGACGTCCAACGTATCGGCGATCTCGACCTCGACGTCGTTCTCACGCAGCGCCGCCGCAAGGATATCCGATACCTGCACGGGCTCGTGCCCCTGCCAACCGCCCTGGATGATCAGTGCTTTCTTCATAGCTCCCCTTTCTCTCTATGGTCATCGAACGCCTATGGCGTTTCTACCGGATGATATAACACACAGGGAGGGCAGGCGTCAATGCGCTGCAAGGGGAGCGTGATTCGGGCGTTTGTGGGCAAGGCGCAATGCAGATATCCTCGTCTGGTATCAGACGTCTGTCTCAGCGGCAGACGCCATTGCGCAAACGGTTGCCGAGGACTCGTTCCAGCGATGACGCCGCATGCGTGCGCGCATCGCCGGGTGCCATAGGCCTGTCAGGGGCCATGCAGTTGAAGAGGGGGGTACGCGAGCGCGATGATCGGTGCGTATGAGGCTCGGCTGAGCGATCCGCGCGTGTACAGCCATGCGCGCCGGCTGGAGCGGGCGCTGGCCGAGCAAGAGTCCCTGGTGGATGCCTACGAACAGGTGGGCGGCCCCGGTTTCGAGGGGAGGCTACGGGGCATTCTGGCGAGTCTCAGGTTCAGCGAGGCCGACCTTGATCTGTCTGTAGAGGTGCTCAGCGGCGGCCAGAAAAAGTTGCTGGCGCTGGCCAGGCTCATGGCCGTGCAGCCCGATCTGCTCCTGCTGGACGAGCCCGACAACCATCTGGACCTGGCGGGCAAGGAGATGCTGGAGCAGTATATCCGCGACTACAAGGGCGGCGTCGTGGTCGTGTCCCACGACCGCTACCTGCTGGACCTGGTCGCCGATGCGATCGCGGAGTTGGAGCAGGGGCGGCTGACAGAGTACGCCGGCAACTATTCCGAGTATGCCGCCGAGCGCGAGCTGCGCCGCGCGCGCCAGGGACAGCTCTACGAGATACAGGGGCGCGAGATTGCTCGCCTCGAGCAATCCGCCAAACGCCTGATGACCTGGGGCAAGGTCTATGACAATGCCAAGTTCTCGGCGCGAGGTAAGGCCATCCTCAAGCGGCTGGAGCATATGGAAAGGCTGGATGCCCCGGTCGGGTCTCAGCGTCGTATGGGGCTGTCACTGCCCGGCTGGCGCGGCAGTCAGCGCGTGCTCGAGATCTCGGGCCTGCGCAAGAGCTTTACGACTGCTGATGACGATAACGTTGTCCTGGATCGTGTAGATCTGCTGCTATTCCACGGCGATCGCGTCGGGCTTGTGGGGCCAAACGGGGCGGGCAAGACCGTGCTGTTCCGCCTGATCCTGGGCGAACTGGAGCCCACCGCCGGCAGCCTGCGCATCGGCCCGGGCGTGCGCGTGGGCCTGTATGCGCAGGAGCACGAGACGCTCGATCCCGAACTCACGCTGCTCGAGACGGTCATGCGCGCCGGCCCGATGTCGGAGAGCGACGCGGTGTCCTTTCTCGGACGGTTTGTCTTCCCCTATCAGCAGGTGCGCGAGCCCGTTCGGAACCTCTCGGGCGGCGAAAAGGGACGCCTGCAGATGGCGCTGCTGATGCTCGGCGATGCCAACCTGCTGCTGTTGGATGAGCCGACCAACAACCTGGACATTCCCTCTGCCGAGGTATTGGAGGCGGCGCTGGAAGATTTTGAGGGGACCGTCCTGGTGATCTCGCATGACCGCTATTTCCTGGATCGCATCGTTACGCGCGTCGCTGCTCTCGAAGGAGGCGTTCTGGCAAGTTCTCCGGGCAACTATTCAGACTATGAGGCGGCGCGCGCCCGGCGTGCTGCCGTGACTACCGACTCGGCGGAACCTCGGGGCAGCAGGAAGCGTCAAAAGAGATAGTGAGTCAACCGGTCTGTTCCGATGTCTGAGGAGGATCTGTGTTTCGTTCTATAGTCTGGTTGTTTGTGCTTTTGGCCTCAGTATTGCTCATCGCGTCCTGTGCTCCGCAGGCGCCCGCCGCGTTGCCCACGCCGGAGACACAGCAGTCACCTACGGCTGAGGGGACACCGGCGCCCGTGGCCTCGGCGACACCGGAGACGGACAAGGACGCGCCTGCACGCCTGGTCCCGAGCAGGGCCTATGTTAACGGGGTATCGCTGGTTGAGCCCGAGCGTCCTGGCGCGCCGTGGATGCTGCAGATCGAGGGCGATCTGGCCGATGGGTGCACCCGAGTTTCGGAGATTCGGCAGTACCGGTGGGGCGATGCCCTGGTGGTGGAAGTTGTCGCAGTGAGACCGGAGGGCATGATCTGTACGCAGGCTCTGGTGCCGTTCATGAGCGAGATCGCGCTGGATACGGCGGACTTGCCTGACGGCAGTTACATCATTCAGGTGGGTGAGTGGGAGCTGCCTCTCACCATCGGCGCCAGTGCAACGCCGACAAAGTCGACCAGTAAGCCTGCGGGTGATCTGCTGATTCGCCCGGCGGTCGTCGAGGATGTCGAGATTCTGGATTCGGATGATCCTGCAGCGCTGCGTGTGATGGTGAGCGGGTACTATCCGGACGGCTGCACCAAGTTCCACGGCACAACGCAGTCTGTAGACGACATGCGCATTGTCCTCACCGTCGAGACCGAGCGCCCACGAGGCGCCATGTGCACGCAGGCGATCGTGCCCTATACCGAGACCGTCACAGTGGACGTCAGCGGCCTCGCGCCGGGGACCTACACGCTGGATGTCAACGGCCTCACACGGGAGTTGACGCTGCCCTGAGCCGGCCATCTCACAGATGCTGCAGCGCCCTGGCGCCGTGTGCCTCACGGGCCAGGGCGTGCTATAGTTATGCCTGACAATAAAGGGGGTGCCGGTGTGAACGGGCGTAGACTGTGGCCGTTGGCAGTGGCAGTGGTATTGGTCCTGGGCGGATGCCGGGACACGGCCGGTGGAGGGGCGGCGATGCCCGCAGAGACTGCCGTCGCCGCACAGCAGACATCTGTCACCATGCCGGCGGCCGCAAAGACCGCTGCTGGTGTCGTGCCGACCTTCGCGCCCACGCATACCTCAACCCTGCCCAAAGCCAGCGCCACCCCGCCTCCTACTGAGGCTGTGAGCATCGCAACTCTTCCCGCAGCGACGGAGACTGCGACGGCGGTTGTGGTCGCAACAATAGCGCCTGCTGCAACGGCCCTGCCAGTGCCCGAAGATGTGGCCTACACCACAGAGGTCGTGGCCGCGGACCTCAGCGTGCCCTGGGCGCTTTCCTTCGACGACTCTGGCGCACTCTATTTCACCGAGCGGCCGGGGCGCCTGCGGGTAATCCGCGACGGACAACTCGACCCCGAGCCGGTTGCGGAGCTTGCTGTGGCGGCTACGGGTGAGGGCGGCCTGCTGGGGCTGGCGCTGGACCCGCAGTTTTCCACGAACAAGCACCTCTACCTGATGTATACCCTTGAGCAGGGAGGGGGGCTGGCCAACCGGATCGCTCGGTATACGCTGGGGGAGGCTGGACTCTCCGGTGAGATGGTGCTTGTGGACGGTATCCCCGGGGCGCGCAACCACGACGGCGGGCGGCTGGCTTTTGGCCCCGACGGGATGCTCTATGCCACCACCGGTGACGCGGGACGTCCTGCCCTGGCGCAGGACCTGGACTCGCTGGCGGGCAAGATCCTGCGGATGAATCCCGACGGCTCCGTGCCGGCTGATAACCCCTTCCCTGGATCGCTGGTATATTCCTATGGGCATCGTAACCCGCAGGGCCTGGCATGGCATCCGGAGACGGGTGTCCTCTACAGCGTTGAGCACGGCCCCAGCGGCGAGTTTGGCTCCTGCTGCCGTGACGAGTTCAACCGGATCATTCCCGGCGGTAACTATGGTTGGCCGTTTGTTGCAGGCGATGATGTTCTGGATCCTGCCGGCGCGGCCGGGTTGGATCTGATCGCCCCTGTGCTAAACAGCGGTGAGGACACCTGGGCGCCCGCCTCAGTCACGTTTTATCGAGGCGCCCCGTTTGCTTCCTGGGAGAACATGGCCTTTATCGGGATGCTGCGGGGCAGCGATATCCTGCGGGTCGAGCTTGGCGGCGATGCACTGGATCAGACGCTGGCCTCGGCCAGGGTCTTGAACGGAGAGTTTCAGCGCATTCGCGAGGTTATTGTGGGTCCGGAGGGGTACCTGTACATCTCCACCAGCAATCAGGATGGCCGTGCCTGGCCAGCCCCGGAGGATGACCGTATTATCCGGGTGATGCCCTTGCCTTAGGCGACTGTTGCTGGATCAACGACGTCCAGCCTCAATGACGATAACGATTTACTGGATTATGTCGATAGTGTCGGAGTGCGCCGATGACCATTCATCCCTTTCTCGCCCGTCTTGAGCAAGGCCCGATTCTGGGCGACGGTGCCATGGGCACCGAGCTTTATGCCCGTGGCATTCTGCCCAGCCAGTGCTATGACGCTGTCAACATCACCGACCCCGATCTGGTGCAGCGCGTGCACATGGACTATCTGGCCGCGGGCGCCGAGATCATCGAGACCAACACCTTTGGTGCCAATGGCTCCAAGCTAGCGGCCTATGGTCGCGAGAGCCAGGTGCGGGATATCAACCGGCGGGGCGGGCGCATTGCACGCTATGCGCGTGATATCGCCGGCAGCACCGCCTTTGTCGCGGGATCGATCGGTCCGCTGGGAGGCACGCTGGCCCCGCTGGGTGAGATCAGCGCTGAGAAGGCTCACGCGTTCTATCGCGAGCAAGTGGCTGGTTTGATCGATGGCGGGGTTGACCTGTTCATTCTCGAGACCTTTGCGGATCTGAACATGCTCTGCATTGCCCTGCAGGCGGTGCGCGAGCTGAGCGATCTGCCGGTGATCGCGCAGGCGACCTTTGATGAGGACGGCCGCACCCCCTGGGGGCAGACCGCGGTCAAGGTGGCGAGCGCTCTGCAGGATCTGGGCGCGGATGTGATCGGGGCCAACTGCAGCGTTGGGCCGGAGGGCGTACTCAGTGTGGCCCGCCAGATGTTGGCGGCGGGCGTGCGATACGTCTCCGCCATTCCGAATGCTGGCATGCCCACACAGACCGCCGGGCGGCTGATCTATCTCTCCAACCCCGCCTATTTTGGTGCCCGGGTGCGCGACTTTCTCGAGGCCGGCGTCCGTGTGCTGGGGGGGTGCTGTGGCACCGGGCCCGATCATATCGCGGCGATGCGCCAGGCGATGGACATCTATCTGCATGGCGGTGTCAGGGTGCCGGTAGAGCCCGTGATTGTGCGCGCGCCCTCGCGCCAGGCCGAGGAGGCGTTGGCGCCAGAGCCCACTGGCATGCACGAGAAACTCGCAGCGGGCAAGTTCATCACGGCGGTAGAGCTCTCGCCGCCCCGGGGCCTCAGCCCGGCGGCTCTCCTGCGCCACGCCAGGGCGCTCGCGGATAGCGGCCAGGTCGATCTGATCAACGTCACTGATAGCCCCATGGCCCGGGTGCGCATGGATGCGCTGGCGGCCTGCAACTTGATCCAGGCGCAAACGGGCATCGAGACGGTGCTGCACCTGACCACCCGTGACCGCAACCTGATGGGGATCCAGTCGCATCTCATCGGGGCGCATGCACTGGGGGTGCGGAACATCCTGGCGCTCACCGGCGATCCGCCCGCGCTTGGTGATCTCAGCCAGTCGACGGGCGTCTATGACATCGACTCGATCGGGCTGGTGCGCGTGATCGCCCAGATGAAGCAGGGACACGATATCGCCGGCAGCGAGATGGGCAGCCCGGCAGGTTTTTGCGTGGGTGCGGCTGTGGACCCCACCCGCGAGGATCTGGAGACCGAGGCGCGCCGCCTGCGCGACAAGATCACCGCGGGCGCCGAGTTCATCATGACGCAGCCCATCTATGACATGGAGACCTGGGATCGGTTCCTGGAAGTTTATGGCGGGCCCCTCTCGATACCGGTGCTGATGGGGCTGCTGCCCCTGCTGAGCCAGCGGCACGCCGAGTTCCTGCACAACGAGATTCCAGGTATCACCCTGAGCGAGGAAGCGCTGGAGCGGATGCGCCGGGCGGGCGCCAACGGCCGAGAGGAGGGGGTCCGGCTGGGGCAGGAACTGCTGCTGCAGGCCGCGGAACGCTTCCAGGGGGTCTATTTGATGCCTTCCTATAACCGGCACGACATGGCGCTGGATGTGCTCAAAGCGCTCTCTCGCAACACAGAGGAGCAGGTATGATGGTAGAGACGATCGTCCGTTCGCGAGCGCGTCAGGTCAGCATTGGCCCCGGGCAGCCCGTGGCCGTGATCGGTGAGCGCATCAATCCCACCGGGCGCAAGACGCTGAGCGCGCAGCTTGCCCGTGGCAATATGGCGTTGGTCCAGCGCGATGCCAAAGCGCAGGCCGAGGCCGGTGCGGCACTGCTGGATGTCAATGTGGGCCTGCCGAGCGCCGACCAGGCCACCCTCATGGCCGCAGCGGTGAGGGCCATTCAGGAGGTGACGGATACGCCGCTGTGTCTCGACAGTGCCGACGCCACCGTTCTTCGGGCCGGGTTGGAGGCCTACGATGGTATTGCCCTGGTCAACTCGGTTACGGGCGAGGAGCACGTGCTGGAGGCTGTGCTGCCGGTGGTGCAGGCTTACGGCGCTGCCGTGATCGCCCTTGCGATGGACGACAGCGGTATTCCCGAAACCGCCGAGGCCCGGCTGCGGGTGGCCGAGCGCATCCTCGCGCGTGCGGTGGCACTCGGCATCCCACGGGAGCATGTGATCGTGGATCCGCTCACGATGGCAGTCGGCGCCGATACCGGGGCGGGACGGGTCACTCTGGAGACCATCCGCCTGGTGCGCCAGGAACTGGATGTGAATATCACGCTGGGTGTGAGCAACGTCTCCCACGGCCTGCCGTTGCGCCCGGCACTCAATGCGACCTTTGTGGCCATGGCCATCGCGCTGGGGGCTACCTGCCCGATTGCCAACCCGCTTGACGCGCGCATGATGGAGACGATTCGGGCGGCCAATCTGAGCCTGGGACACGATGAATGGGCTGCGGGCTGGATCCGGGCATTTCGCGCGGCCCGCAAGCAGGCGTCAGTGAGTTAGGGAGCCTCGGATCTCTCGGAGCTGCGCACGATCAGCAACTCCCGGTGCTCGTTGGTGACGATGCCCTCCGTTGTGCCGCAACGCGCGATGATGTCCAGCACCTGCGGCCAGTGGCGCTCCAGGTCGTAATCCTCTGGGATGCCCACGCCGCGCAGCAGAAAGAGCAGCGAGGCCACGTCCAGCAGCAGGTAGGGCACGTCGTACTCGGCAAAGGCGAGGATGGCCGCACCCTGTGCTTTGAATGCCTCAGCCAATGCCGGCGTGGACTGTTCCGGGCCCAGACGGTACTCGCCTCCCGGCCCGCAGCCAAAGGTGCTGCAGATGGCGCCCAGATTGCGGTCGCCCACCTGTTGCGTGATGAACAAGCCGCCGGGCTTGAGGACGCGCAAAGTCTCAGCGACATCGACATTGGCATGCCGGTTGAGCACGACGTCCACGGCGTCTTTGCGAAAGGGGAGTGCCTCTGCGCGGCCACGGGTCCAGTGCACGTGCTGTGCACGGGACGCGATGGCATGCTTCCTTGCTATGGCCAGCATCGCCGGGTCCGGGTCCAGCCCAATGCCGAACCGGTACGCATCGCTCAGCGACAGGAACCGCTCGCCGCCGCCGGTGCCGCAGTCCAGCACGCGGTCGCCCGGGCGCAGGTACTGGCGTACCACGGCCACATAGTCCCAGGGGACCGGGTCGCGGCGGTCGCGCACGGCTGAGTAATCCCAGCCCTCGCGCTGAGGAACCGTGGCTGCGATCCGAAAGAGTTCCTCCCGCGTGAGCGGCATCATCCTGATCCCATTGGTTTCGTGGCGACCAGGCGGGCATTGCTCCATTCCAGGCGGCGCATGGCGGCGATCTCCTCCCTGAATTCCTGTCTGGCGGCCTCGCTCCACTCCATGCCGCATGCCGCCAGGTAGACATCCCGGCGCGTGTCCAGCCGCTGCAGCAGCCGCTCCCATCCAAGGGTGATTTCGCGCTCTGTAAGGTCCTGCAGATGCTGCACCTCATAGCCCATCGAGGCGATGCGCTGCACAGTCTCTTGCATGGTCCAGCGGTTATCATGGTCTCGCGGCGGACCGGCTCCCGGGCGGTGCTCAAAGACCAGCGCGAGGCGTCCCCGGGGCGCAGCAGCCGGTCGAACTCGGCTAACCAGGCCGGATCGTGGTTGAGCGATCCCTGGTTCCAGATCACAGAGAAGGACGCGTCCGGGAATGGCATGTGCGCCGCGTCGGCTATCTCGTAGAAAAGCAGGTGATGAAGGTCCGCCAGGTCGGCGATGCGCCGGGCGGCGGCGATCGCCGTCGGGCTGAGGTCGATGCCCGTGACCTGGCAGCCGAACGTGGCGGCCAGCTGCACCGCTGGACCCCCCAGAAACGAACAAACGTCGAGGACGTGATCCGCTGCCGTCATGCTGGCGAGGTCGGCGAGTTGGCGCGTGTCCTCGGCGCCGCCCAGGTGATATTGCAGGCCGCAGACGGCCAGGGTGCGGCTGTCGCCAAAGGCGCCGGCCAGGATGGCAGGCTCCACCATGGCCTCGATGCGATCGAGCAGGCTTGCTCCCTCAGGCAGCGACCACTGCGCGCTGACCGCGTCCAGGACGTCGTTATCGTTCACTACAAGGGCTTTTCTGCGATCGTATCTCAGCCGGCAAACTATACGGCTCAGTCAGCGGGATTCTGACAGGGTGCTGCTAACTGCCGGTGGAATGATAGTGGCGCACGCCAAACTCCCAGACCTGCAGGCAGACCACGAGAAAGACAAACCCAAACAGCGGGCTGGCGTACTGGAACGCCAGTGTAGAGCCGAGCGGGTCGCTGCGTCCCAAAATGGCCAGTACGGGGAAGTAGGTCACCGTCGCCAGCGGCACGACGTAGGTGAAAAACTGGCGCAACTCTGCACGATAGATGCTCAACGGGTACTGGGTGGTCTCGACGCCGCCGTAGGTCATGGTGTTAAAGATCTCCAGTGACTCGGTGCTCCAGAAGCAGAATGTCGCCTGCAGCACCATCAGTCCCGAAAAGAGCGCGGCGCCTCCGCAGATCGCCGCCAGGCAGAGCGCGGCCCGCGGCAGGGTCCAGACCACCTCCAGAACGCCCGCGCCCCAGGCGAACACGACGAGACCCTGCGCCAGTCGTCCGACCCGGAGGAGCTGAATGTGGCTGCCAGCGACCTGCAATGCGGTGCCTCGCGGGCGCAGCAGCAGCCGGTCAAAGGTGCCGCCGCGGATCATGATGGCGAACTCGTCAAAGCCCCGGGCGATCCCCTCTGCCATTGCAAAGGACACATTGACGATCCCATACAGCACGGCGGCCTCCGCCAGCGTCCAGCCCGCCAAAGAGCCGAACCGGTCAAAGAGGGACCAGGTGACCAGGAATTCGATCCCGGAGGTCAGCAGCGTAGCCAGAGTCAGCATCAGAAACGAAGCGCGGTACTGCATCTGGCTGCGCACCGAGACCCCGATATAGTGCCCATAGAGCGACAGCGTCTCTCGCAAGTCAGCCACCCTGCACCACCATGCGCGTTACGCCGCGCGCCAGGATGGCCCGGCCCAGCAGAACCAGCAGACCCGCCCATACGAGCTGATGCAGCATGGCAAAGGCCGCCTCTGGCCCGGCGAGCGTACCGAGGTAGAGGCGGAAAGGCGTGTCCATGATCCCTCGGAAAGGCAGCACGGCCAGAATGGGCTGAGACCAGTCCGGAAAGAGCAGGATGGGTACGTAGGAACCGGACAGGAACTGCGCCACCAGGCTCAGGAGCCGAGCCAGCCCATCTCCAGTGGTCGTCCACAGCAGCGAGATCGCCATCAGCGTCGTGATGGCCGTGCTGAGCATGAGCGCGCAGACAAAGCCCAGCAGGAACAACCCCGCGGCCAGCCAGGAGGCGGGCGGCTGCATCCCGAACCATATGCCTGCCGCCAGCATCAGCGGCACGGCACGCAGGATGGTAGGTGCCACACGCGCCGCCAGTTGGCGGCTGAACCAGTACCAGTACAGGTCTGCCGGTCGCGTCAGTTCGTACGCCACACTGCCGTCGCGCACCATGGCCTGCATCTCGGCGTCGATGCGGAACGGTAGCAGGAGCAGGAGCGCCTGTGTCAGCCAGAGGTAGGTGATAGTGTCCGTCAAGGTCATCGGCTGAGAGGCGCCACCCGACTGAAAGAACGCAGTAAAGATCGCCACACGGATCCAGCCCCAGAAGAGCTGTGTGCCAAATCCAGCAAGGGCCGCCGCACGGTACTGCAGCAGCATACGGGTCCGGGCGCTCAGGATGGCGAGGTAGGGTCTCATGCCGTTCTGTCCGTATAGATCTGAGCTACGATCTCTTCGATCGGAGCGTTCTCCACGTACAGGTCGCGGATGGCGTAGCGCGAGGAGATATCCCCGATCAGCTGCGCAGCCGAGATGCGCTCAGGGTCGAAACTCAGCGTCAGGCGCGGTCCATCGCGGTGGAGCACCTGCGCATCCGCAACCTCGATCCATGTCGCCTCGTCGGCCAGGATGATGGCCATGCGGCGCTCGCTCGTCACCATCTGCCGCATGTGGTCGAGCGTGCCATCCAGCAGGATCCGGCCCTCATTGATCATTATCACCCGTGTGCAGAGGCTCTCGATGTCGTCCATATCGTGGGTCGTGAGGATCACTGTCAGCCCCTGCTCGCGATTGAGCCGCTTGACCAGTTCCCGCACCGCGAGCTTGGCCACCGCATCCAGTCCGATCGTGGGCTCATCCAGGAAGAGTATCTGCGGGCGGTGGAGCAGGGCAGCGGCCAAATCGCAGCGCATACGTTGTCCCAGGCTGAGCTGCCGGACCGGCGTGTCCAGCAGGCCCGCCAGGTTCATGATGTCAACCAGTTCAGCGCGCGTGCGGCGGTACTGATCGGGCGGCACCCGGTAGATCTCACGCAGGAGGTCAAAGGAATCTGTGACCGGGAGGTCCCACCAGAGCTGTGTGCGCTGGCCAAAGACCACGCCGATCTGCGCCACATGGGCGATGCGCTCCCGCCAGGGCACGCGGCCGAGGACGGTGACGCTCCCGCTCGAAGGCACCAGGATACCGGAGAGGATCTTGACGGTGGTTGACTTGCCGGCGCCATTGGGGCCGATATATCCCACCAGTTCGCCCGGCTGGATCGAGAAGGAGACGCCCGCCAGGGCGTGCACTGCCCGATGCGTGCGATGTACCAGGCTGGTGAGGGCACCCCAGGTCCCCGCTCTGCGCTCGGCGACAGTATAGGTCTTGACCAGGTTGTCTACGGTGATTGCGGCCATGGTGTGCGTATCACTCTTCAGGTGGGATTGTAGTTGAGAGACATCAGAGGATAGACGCAGCGCATAGAGACGTCAATCCGTGCGGCGTCGCGACAGTCTCGCCATAACGATCAATCTGAACAATTCTAAATATTGTGAATAAAATCACTTGACAAAGGCGAGAATTGGTGCTACAATAGGGGCAGATTGAGAGTGAAGACAACCTAGCGCGCGGCGATGTCGCCCCGGCAATGGCCAGGGCGATATGCATTTAGAGATGACGACGGAAAAGCGCAGGTGTACACGCTCAAGGAAGAGGAGATAGAGATGAATACCATGGAAGTCGAGCAGAACCAGACGCTGATGAACATCGTTCAGATGACGTACAGTGATTATCTGCGTGAGACGGCAAGTCGGGATCATTTCCGGAACGCCGAGGCTTCCACTGTGAAAGGAAGCGTACGCGCTTCTGTGGATGCCCTGGCCGACTCAGCGCGAGACGTGATTTGCCAGATCGCGCCCCTGCAGACGACGTCAGTGTGTGCTGTCCCCGCATAGTGCGAGGTCAGCCCGTGGACAGCGAGTGTCAGGAGGGGAGAGAAATGGAAATCGTATCGGCAATTAACGCACGACTGGCCGAATATGAATATGACATATTCCAGATCAGCAAGGCCAACCCGCTTCGGCTGAACAGAGGCGAACGAGAATCTGGGACCGGTCGCGGACTGGCCAGGCTGGGCAAGTAGTTAACAACCTCAAGGCCCCGCAAGGCCCTGGTTTGACTCATAGCATAGAAGGACTGGTACTGCCACACGGCGGTGCCAGTCCTTTCGTTATGCGTCTCACGCCAGTACCCGTGCTGACCGGCTCAAGGCCCGATCTGGTTGTCGTCATTGACGTTTGTATTATGCCGTGCTATCCTGCGGCAGGTTGTCTGGAGCAGTCATAACGTTCAACGGACTGGCTGCCAAACAGGCGAGTGGAAACTAAGGAGGCGCAGGAATGCTTGGATCCAGGATGCGCGTGCTCGTCACGGTCGTGGTTTGTGCGCTGCTGCTGACGCTGGCGGCGGGATGTGTGCGGTCCAAACCCGAGCGGGAGCGGGAGCCATTGCCCACGCTGCCATCGGTGGAGGCGGCGATCGTTGAGGCGGAACAAGCTGCCAGCACCGGTGACAAAGAGGCATCCGCAGAGCTTGCGGATGCAGAGTCTGCGGACGCCGAGGGTGCGGTCGAAGAGGGCGGTGAGGCCGAAGGGGAGGCCGGGGACGTTGTGCCGGATGCGTTTGCCGGAGCAACGGCCGAGGCAACGGCAGAGCCGACGGCCGAGCCCACGGCGACGCCAGAGCCGACGTCGGAACCTACGGTGGTGCCCTACACTGGCTCACTGTACACGGTGATGCCTGGCGATACGCTGGGAACGGTTGCAGAGGCCCATGGCAGCACGGTGGCGGCCTTCATGGAAGCGAATGAACTGAGCAGCATAACGCTCCGGGTGGGCCAGCAGCTTCGGCTTCCCCCTGGCGTGGAGCCGCTGTGGGACACAGATGTGGAGAACACCGCGATCCACATCGTCAGGGCTGGGGAGACGCTGAATGACATCGGCGCCCGGTACCGGATGCCTGTTGGCCAGATCATGGCGCTCAATACCTGGCTCAAGGATCCGACGCTCCTCAAGCCCGGCCAGGAACTCACGGTTGTCGTTCAACCGCTCGATCCAAATGCCATTGTCCACGTGATCCAGGCCGGCGAGTCGCTGGCCAGCATCGCCCTGCAGTATGGCGTGAGTGTTGAGGAACTGGCGGACTATAACTATATCGTCGACCCCAATCGCGTGTTCGTCGGTCAGCAGGTGGTTATCCCGCAGTAACCTCTCAGGTCAGGCCGACTCGTTACAGGCCCGGCATGACGGTATGTAGACAGGTCGATGCTTTCGGCATTGGCCGTCCTATACCCGATGTCGGGCCGCTGGCATCACGATGCGCGGTTGCCTTAGATGCCCGCTGCATGCGCTGGATGTTTTACGGGCAGCTTTTCTCGAAAGTGAGCTGAGATGTCGAACAGAGCCCTTCTCGTTATTGTAGCGATCGCTCTGGCGTTGCTGTGCGCCTGCACGCTCGCACTTGGCACGGGGGCTTTGTTCTGGATTCAGCGGCAGACCATCGATGTGAGCGGCGCCGTCGACATTGTGGATTTTCAGCCTACAGGCACACCCCAGATCGCCACAGAGTTGGATGCGGATTCGAGCGAGGCTCCGAGTCCGGGGGGCATCAAGGACACGGAAGCTATCCCCGGCGTCGTTACGCCCGATCTGGCAGCCGGAGGAACGCTCAGGCTGGCAGGCGATTTGCCGCCTACGCTGGATCCGGCCATGGTGCAGGACAATACCTCTGCGCTGTATGTTGTGCATCTCTTTTCCGGTCTGGTGAGGCTGAATCAGGACCTGGAGATCGTGCCGGACCTGGCCACTGGCTGGGACATGGAGGATCAGGGCAGGACGTATGTCTTTCACCTCAATCCCGAGGCAACCTTTGCTGATGGTACGCCCATCACGGCGGAGGATGTTGTCCGCTCCTGGGAGCGCGCCTGCAGCCCCGAGTTGGCCTCGCCCGTGGCGCCCAACTATTTGGGTGACATAGTCGGGGTCGAAGCTTTTGCCAGGGGCCAGGCGACCAGGATCGAGGGGTTGGATATTCGCGATGCCTACACGCTTGCTGTTTCGATCGATGCGCCCAAAGCATACTTTCTGGCCAAGCTGACCTATCCAGCCGCGCTGCTTGTGGACGTAGACGATATCGGCAGGCAGGGCGAGCGCTGGATGCTGGACCCCAACGGCAGTGGTCCCTTTGTCCTGGATACGATCACGGAGGATTTGATCGCTCTGGAACGCAACTCCCGCTACTATGGCGAGGGGCCCCTCGTGGACCGGGTCGAGTTCGTCGTCAATGGCGGTCTGCCGATCACCATGTACGAGAACGATCAACTGGACATCGTCAGCGTCTGGGCAGATGAACTGGACCGCGTCATGGATCCATATAATCCCCTCAGCGAGCAGTTGCATGTGGCGCCAGAGCTGAGCACCGAGTACCTCGCGATGGATGTCACCAGGCCCCCCTTTGACGATGTGGCTGTGCGCCAGGCCGTACTCAAGGCGATCGATCGAGACAAGTTGGCGACGCTGGTCTTGAACAACAGCGCCGTTCCGGGACGAGGGATCCTCCCGCCGGGACTCGTGACCGCGGAGCCCGATCCTGCCTCAGAGGTCATGGCTTTTGACCCCGTAGAGGCTCGCCGGCTCCTGGCCAGTTCGCGCTATGCTGCCCCCGGTAATATGCCTGCGATCGTGCTGTCCATCAGCGGGACGAGCGGGTACATGCCGCCGCTTACAGAGGCTGTGGTCGCCATGCTGGAGGAGAACCTGGGCCTGGTGGTGACGGTGGAGCAGATCGACTGGCCCGATTTTCTGCAGGATCTCAATGACCGGCGCTATGCTTTTTACTCCAGCGGATGGATCGCCGACTATCCTGACCCGCAGAACTTTGTCGATCTCCTCTTTTACAGTCAGAGCTCACAGAACCACACGGGCTATGCCAACCCCGAGGTGGACGCTCTGCTGGAGCAGGCGAGGATAGAGCAAGATGACGAACGGCGCGCAGCGTTGTATGAACAGGCGGAGCTGGTGATTCTGCGGGAGGCGCCGTGGGTGCCGCTGACGCACGGCGTTGCATACACCCTGGTCAAGCCGTGGGTACAGGGCTATGGCTCCGGCGCCGGGCTCTATCCGTGGCTGAAGGACATTTATCTGGGCGACTGAGGATGCGCCGCGCCTGTGTGCGGCTTGCTCACGCTAAGAACGCCTGCTGCCCAGGGCTAGGCCGTGTGCCGTGCACCGCTGCGGGTCAGCATGATTACGAGTGCCACAAGCCCCGCCGCCGTTGCCAGGCTGGCGATACCCACGCTCACCAGCAGCACCGTGGGCCTTGGGTTCTCCTGGCGCACGACTACGCCGGACTGCCGGTGCTCCGCCAGGAGCTCCAGATTGGATGCCAGCGACTCACGGAATCCTCGGGGCATGGAGACAGGTGGCAGCGCGTTTGATAGCCGTCCCTCCACCTGCTCGTAGACCTGGTCAGGCAGCGGGAGGAGGCCGTGAATCCGAAGAGACCTGCGAATTCCGGACCAAAGGCTCGACAGGGTATCTGACATTTGGTCCAATTGGCTAGAGGTCGACATCGATCTGTATGCCCTTCTTTTCTAGTTCGCGGCGCAGCTGCAGCAAGGTGCGATGATACAGTGACTTGATAGCCCCCTCGCTTCGCCCGAGCACCTGACCGATCTCTGCGTTCGATAGGCCCTCGTTAAACTTGAGCATCACGAGCTCGCGCCGCACCGGGTCCAGTGTCATGACTGCCTCAGAGAGGAACCGTTTCTCGTCCTGTTCCTGGGCAACCCGCTCGGGATGCTCATCGGGCCGGCTGCTGATCACCATGTCCTCCAGCGAGATCACCGGCCGGCGACTGCGGTCGCGGTGCCAGTTGGCGATCAGGTTGTGGGCGATCCGGTAGAGCCATGCCGAAAAGGGATAGCCCTTGTCGACGTAGGTGTCCAGGTGAGCGATGGCCCGGAAAAAGACGCGCGCTGTCAGGTCCTCGGCGTCGTGAACGTTGCCGACGCGATGGTAGACATAGCTATAGATGCGTTCCACATAATGCTCGTAAAGAGCACCAAAGGCGCGAGGGTCTCGTTGCGCAGCCTCAATCTCTGCCTGCTCGTCCCAGTCGGTCATCGTTCCCTCGCTATCGGTATCCATAACACTCTGGCGGGTGCCTAGTTTCGAATGTCCCTGTAGTTTAGCGCGACGACAGCCTGTGGTCAAAGGACCACCTGGCCGCAAAGCGCAGGAGGCAACGCGCTTTCGGGCCGCGCGTCCCTCGTGCTATAATCGGTACAGTGTTCTGGCCGATGGATCGCATGCAGTACCGGAGCGACACATGCATCTTTTCCGCCGTCCGCAATTCTCCAGTCTGCGGGCGCAACTTTTGCTCTCCATGGCGGTGCCCATCATTGTCCTGCTGATCGCCCTGGCCCTGGTGGGCTTTTTTGGCGTGACGCAACTCATTCAGACGCTGGTCGAGCAGCGGGATGCAGAGCTCACTAAACTGGCCGCTCGGCAGGCCGCCTCCTACTGGTCGGATTCGCTTCTCTTGTTGACTCAGGTAGCCTCCACCGATCAGGTGCGCGCAGGCGAGGCGGAACAGATGCGCGAAATGCTGGCGCAGAACACGCCGCTTCAGCAGCGGTTTGATCAGATCAGCGTGACCGGAGCGGACGGTGTCGTAGTTGCCACTTTCGGCGGGCAGGTGGGCGAGTCCTATGGTCCGTATGGCTTTGTCGATCGCGCCCGTCAGGTGCGACGTCCGGTGCGATCGCCGGTGATCACGAATGAGCGCGGGCAATCGCTGGTGGTCGCAGCCATCCCTTACTATGGTGTGAACCGGCAGTTTGCTGGATGTGTCCTCGGTGTATGGCAGCTCAAGGGAGGGCATGCACTGGGCACGGCGCTTGAGAACGTGCGCGTGGGCGTGGCCGGCTATTCATACCTGGTGGATGATACGGGAACTGTGCTCTTCCATCCGGAGGCGGATATGGTGAGTGCAAACGCCAGCCGCCATCCCGCGGTTGCGGCGCTGTTGGCGGGGGAAGAAGGGGCGCGCACCGTGTCGGATCAGGGCCAGCGCACGGTGGTGGGCTATGCCGCTGTTCCCTTTGACGAGCTCTCCAGCTCGCTGTTTGCTGATGAGACCTGGAGCGGTTGGGGGATGCTGATCGTAGAGCTCTGGGATGATATCGTCGCGCCACTGCAGGTCTCGATCTACCTGATCGCGGGGTTATTGGTCGCGACCGTTGCCCTTCCGCTGACCGTCCTCGCCATCGGCAGCCAGCGCGTGGCCGCGCCGCTTCAGGGCCTGGTCGCGGAGGTGGGACGGGTAGCGGAAGGTGATTTTGACACGCAGGTGTCGCTCGCAGATGCACCGGCAGAGATCCGCAACCTGGAGCTGGCCTTTAACAAAATGGTGGCTGAACTCCAGCGCTATCGTGCCGACATCCAACGCTATGTTGTGTCGATCCTCACCAGTCAAGAAGAGGAGCGCAAGCGTGTCGCTCGCGAGCTGCACGATGAGACCGCCCAGGATTTGATCGTCCTCCTCCGTAGGATCGAGGATGCGCAGGATACGGCAAGCGACGAACGACTCAAAGCGCAGCTTGAGGGCCTGCGCGACATGGTGGACGATACGTTGCGGGGAGTTCGGAGGTTCACAAGCGATCTTCGGCCGCCGCTCCTGGAGGAGTTGGGGTTGCCGCGAGCGCTGGAGATTCTGGGCAGCCGCGCTGCGCGCGAAGAGCAGTTCGATGTGCACGTCGAGGTGGAGGGTAAGCCGAGGCCTGTACTGCCTGAGCTCGAGACCGGGCTCTATCGCCTCACCCAGGAGAGCCTCAGCAATGTGCGGCGCCATGCGGAGGCCAGCCACGTCTCCATCCGGCTCATCTATGCCGACGACCATTTGGAGTTATTCGTGCAGGATGACGGTATCGGTTTTCACGTCCCCGATGACCCCGGCAAGATGCTCGCGACGGGCCGTCTGGGGTTGATCGGTATTCACGAGCGCGCGCGGCTGTTTGGGGGGCGTGCAACGATCCGGTCGACACCGCAGCAGGGTACCACGGTGCACGTTGTCATCCCCTTGAGCACGATTTTATTGACGGAGACGTAAACCTCCTGCTGATCAGATTCTTATCTGCGTGAAAATACCTAGTCAGAAATGGTAAGATCAGCGGATGCGCAACCCGCTTGCCGCTGGTATAGTGAGGACGAAGTGAGGAACAAAGCCTCACTTGATCTGCTAAGATCCCGTCGAGGCGGGTGCAGCACTTCTTCTCCTCCTTGGTAAGACGAACTCTATCCATCGCAGTGGGCGGCGAAAGGATAGAGTTCGTCGCTTTGTGTAATCCTCACAATTCCCTCGTTCGGCCAGCCCTTTTTTGCCTGGCGCTGCCGGCTGTACCGATGAGCCTCGTCAGCTCTCCGTGACAACTCAAATGTAAATGTCACCGAACAGGGATGGATCACTCATTTGCTGATGTCACCGAAAGTGCCTCCTCCTTTCCTGGTATGGGATGCGTCAAGGTCTCGAAGATGTCCTCGGCTATCCCTGGAGTTGCTCCGGGGAGTTCAAAGATGCGATCGATCTGTGCATAGATGCGGCGTCTGAGTTGTCTAGGGTTCGTGTCCCTGTAGAGCTGATCTAGTCTGTCGATTGTGGCGGCTGAGAGGACGCCGGAGGCCCGGAGGCGTTTGTACGGGGTGGTTGCAGTGTCGAAATGGCGCACCACTCTGCTACTTCCGTTGGTCTGCACAAACTCCTTGCTAGCCAATCGGCGTACAGGCTGGAAGAAGTTGAAGTAGAGCCAGATCAGATCGTACAGCTCATTGAGTGCCTGGGTCTGCATGACAGTATCGAGACGATCCTTTCCGAGATAGCCACGCACCAGGTCGCCGTTCCGCTGCTCCACAAAGCGATTGTCGTTCTTGTGATAGGGTCGACTGCGAGACCAGGTCAACCCGGGTACACGGTCTCCCCAGAAACGCATCAGATGGTCGTTGAAGAACTCACTACCGTTATCGGGGTGTAACTCGAGGACCTGGAACGGTAGGCGCAGTAGCATGGCGTCGAAAGCATGGCTCATTACACGATAGCTGCGGCCTAGTACTGCTCTCAACTCACTCCAGCCTGTCTTGACATCCACCATCTGCAGAGTGTGCACATACTCGCCTTGTGTTGACGGCCCAGAATGATGAACCAGATCTACCTCAAAGTGGCCTGGCGACTGCTCGTCCCATGGTATGCGACGCATCGGAATCTGGCGACGGATATCGTTACTTGGTCGAGGCCGAGACCGAAGCCGCCTGGGTTCGTCCTGGGTCACCTGCCTCCATCGACGTCGCACCGTGGATAGGCTCACCGTCTCCAGTTGCGCTCGCAGTTCCGGTGTTAGCACCAGGTCTCCATCCGCATCGGCATGCTCTGCCATTTCAATCAGGTTTGGGTGGATACGCTCAGCACAGATGCCGTCGTGAATCTCAAAGATCACGCGCAAGGCGTCGTCTAGTGCAGCTCCATAGTGCCGGCCACGGCGCTTGGGACGAGGGTGATGCTTGTACTTACCATGAAGGAGACGGATGAGGTATTTCTCGTCATACCCAGTGTCATCCACAAGGCTGGCGAGCAGGGCCCCTTTCTCCTTGTATATATATGTGTGTATGATGCCAGCCCATGGCTGGCTACAATACGGTGTAGAAGCTGAGGCCGACGTTGTGCTCCTTGAGGTTCTGCCTCGGCCGAAAGACTGCCGCCTCAGCTCTGCGCGAGGTCTCGGATAAGCAGGTTGCAGATAAGCTGCACATCACCCACAAGGCTGAGGGTCGCGTAGAGTTATGAGGACGCCTGGCTTCCAAGCATCGCTGGAGGTGACTGCCATGTTCTATTGTGGGATCGATATCGCCAAGCGCCAACACGCCGTTGCCTTGTTGGATGAGAAAGGGCAAAGGACGCAGGCGGTCTTTTCCATTGCCAACGATCGTGCTGGTTTCGACCATCTGATACAGTCTTTGCCCGCTACGGACGCTGTCATGATCGCTCTTGAGGCGACGGGACATTACTGGCTGGCGCTGTATGACGTCCTGACTCAGCGGGGCTACTCCGTGGTCGTCTTGAACCCCTTGCAGGTGGCCGCCTACCGACGCAGTGGGGTCCGCAAGGTCAAGAACGACCGCTCCGACGCCGTCTGGATCGCAGACTTTGTCCGCATCGCCAACCCATCTCCGACGCGCCAGGACCTCCCGGTGCTGCTGCAATTGCGAGAACTCTCTCGGTTCCGTTTTCGTCTCACTGAGCAGATCGGTGACATCAAGCGCAAATTGCTGACCATCCTGGACCGGGTGTTCCCCGAGTACGAACAGCTCTTTTCCAGCGTCTTTCTGCAGGCCTCGCGAGCTCTGTTGGAGCAGGCCGTATCGGCACAGGAGGTTGCCGAGATGGACCTGCAGGAACTGGAAACTCTGCTCCATGCTGCCAGCCGCGGTCGGTTTGGTCGCGAGAAGGCCCAACAGATCCAGGCTCAGGCCCGACTGTCGGTTGGCGTTGGCTTTCTCGCCGATGCAGCGCAGATGGAGATGCGCTGCCTGTTGGCCCAGATCGAGCTCCTGGAGCAGCAACGCGATCAGATCGATGCGGCACTGGCGAAACTGATGAGTCAGATACCGCAGCACATCACCTCCATTCCTGGCATTGGCCCATCCACCGGCGCGGCCATTGTGGCCGAGATCGGAGACATCAACCGCTTTGATAGCCCGGACAAGCTAGTCGCCTATGCTGGCATTGATCCCTCTGTCTACCAGACCGGCCAGTTCCAGGCCTCTGAAGCTCACATGAGCAAACGTGGATCGCCGTACTTGCGCCACGCCCTATGGATGGCGGCGTCCGTCGCCATCAAGCACGATCCTCAGCTCCAGGCCTACTACCAACGCAAGCGTGAGGAGGGCAAAGCTCATGGCGTCGCTCTCGGCGCGGTCTGTCGCAAGCTGATTGCGCGTGTCTACGTCGTCCTCAAGGAGCAGCGACCCTACACTGTTCGACCAATAATCTCATCTTCTGCTATTTGACTCTAGATAGCAGGTCTTTCTTCCTGCTGCAAGATATTCCTCCCGATGCGAGAAAACCAACTCCAGACTGGCTGAACTGCTCATACGATGTGTGTTAGGCACGATACCCTCGGTGACATTAGTATTTGAGAGTACCATACCCGTATAGTGACATTTTAGGTGAGTGACCACGGAATCTGGCCACCACCTGGCCCGCGTGCTATACTGGCGGCCATAGTCTAGAAACACAGATGGGATTCTCCGTGACCAAAACCCAACAATTCGTACTGGATAACGGCCTGCAGGTCATCCTCGCAGAGACTCACGCTTCGCCTGTGATCAGTACCTGGCTCTGGTACCGGGTGGGCAGCCGGAATGAGGACGGCTTGCCGACCGGGCTCTCGCACTGGGTCGAGCACATGCTATTCAAGGGAACGCAGCGCTACCCAAAGGGAAGCATTATGCGATTGGTGAGCCAGCATGGTGGGTACGCCAACGCCCTCACCAGCCAGGACTTTACCACCTACTATGCCACCGTGGCCCGCGATCGTGTTGGATTAGTCCTCGACTATGAGGCCGATCGCATGGCCGGTGCTCTGTTCGATCCGGAGGAGGTCGCCTCGGAACGGTCGGTGATCCTATCCGAGCGCGACGGCGGCGAGAACGAGCCGCGCCAGGTGTTGAGCGAAGAAGTGGCGGCAACCGCATTTCGACGGCATCCCTACCGCCATCAAACCATCGGCTGGCGCGAGGACCTTCTTCGCATCACGCGAGATGATCTCTATGACTATTACCGGACCTTTTACGTACCGGGCAATGCGGTGCTCGTCATGGTGGGAGATCTGGACACAGCATCCATGCTGCATCAGATCGGGCAGCGCTTTGGCCCCCTTCAGGGACAGGCACCGGGCCCGCGGGACATACCTCAGGAACCGGAACAGGTGGGCGAACGACGGGTGAACCTGCATCTGCCCGGCGCGGCCACGCTCCTTGAGGTAGGCTATCACGCTCCTCAGGCAGCGCACGCCGACTTTATACCGCTTGTGGTCACCGCCGCCCTTCTTTCAGGGGGCAAGTCCATCTACTCATTCTCGTCCGGCCACAGTCGCAGCTCTCGCCTCTACCGCACCCTGGTCGAGACTGAGTTGGCCACCTCCGCAGACTGCGAATATCACGCGAGCCTCGACCCGTACCTCTTTTCACTGGGGGCTACGGTCCGCAAAGGCGTGGAGCCCACGATCGTCGAAAAAGCTCTCTTTGCAGAGATCACACGCCTTCAGGAGACACCGGCCTCGCCCGAGGAGATGGCGATGGCGATCCGTCAGACCGAAGCGCACTTTGCCTACAGCAGCGAAAGCGTCACGAGCCATGCGCTTACCCTTGGATTCGCCGAAATGGTCGACAGCGTATCTCGACTGGACACAGTGCTCGAGGCGTTGAGAAAAGTCACGCCCGACGATGTGATGCGCGTCTCGCAAGAGTACCTGAGCCCTGCCCGCCGGACCGTGGGCTGGTATATCCCGGATGAAGCGAGTACGCCAGCCACTGCAGGTGGCCTGGTCGCCGAGATGTCCGTTCGGCGCCGGTTCTGGGCTCTGAGTGACGACTCACAGGGCCTGGCCGGTAGCCCGGTGATTCGCGAAACCCTCGACAACGGGATCACAGTGCTGCTTCAGCGGCGCGACACCAGTGCTGCGGTGGCCATCGGCGGCAGAGTGCCCTTTGGGACCTTTCTCGATGATCCCGACAAGCCTGGTATCACTTATCTGACCTCTTCCATGCTCCGCCGCGGCACACGGGGACGTTCCTTTCAGGAGATTAACGGAGCGCTGGATCACGTCGGGGCCGCGCTATCCGTCGCCACCGGGCGCGACGAGCTGAGCATAGGGGGGCGCTGCCTGGGCGGGGACCTGAATACAGTGATCAGCCTGCTGGGCGAGATGTTGCGCGAGCCATCCTTTGATGAGCGCGAATTGGAGCGCCTGCGGGGCCAGATACTGACGCACATGGCAGAGCTGGAAAGAGATACGTCGTACCGTGCAAACCTGGCGTTTATCGAGTCGCTGTATACGAGCGAGCACCCCTATGGACGGCCCCTGATGGGCCAGGCAGAGTCAATCAGCAACCTCAGCGCAGAGGACCTCCGCGCTCTCTACCGCCGGCATCTGCATCCACAGAACGCCATATTCGCCCTCGTGGGGTCGTTGGATCCGGAGGCTGTGATCGCGCAGTTTGAGGCGACACTGGGAAGCTGGCGGCCGGACAGCACTCCGCCCCCCTCAGAGAGGCCCGCTGTCGAACTACCGGGTGCCCGTATCGTGCGAACAATCGACATCCCCGCCAGACCACAGCTCGATCTGATTTTCGGGGTACTGGCCATGCGCCGTCACAGTGAAGACTATTATGCCGCGGTCGTCGCCAACGTGATACTGGGCGAGCTGGGCATGATGGGACGGCTGGGGGCATCGATTCGCGATGAACTCGGATTGGTCTATGACATAGGGAGTGATCTTTACGCGAACCGCGCGCAGCGGCCGTGGATTGTCTCGGCCGGCGTGGCGCCCGAGCATCTCGACGAAACGATTGCAGGCATTGAAGGCGAGATCGATCGGATGCGAGAGCAACTGGTTTCGCAAGAGGAGATGGATGACGCCCGGACGCTGCTGATCGGCTCGCTTCCCCTGCATCTAGAGACAAACGAGGGTATCGCCGGCTATCTGCTGAATGTTGCCTCGTACGATCTGGGACTGGACTATGTTAAACGCTATCCAGATATTGTCAGCAGTGTCACCGCGCAGGATGTGCGTGAGGTGATGCGGCGATACTGGCCCCGCGGCCGCGCGGTTATCACTGCCGCGGGCACTTTCAGCTAGGTCAGTGGCCCTACAACCGGCGACCGTTGCGGATCCACCACACCACCAGCACAATCAGCGCCGCATTCACGATATAGAGCAGCACA
This sequence comes from Anaerolineae bacterium, assembly GCA_040772225.1. Classification (GTDB taxonomy): domain Bacteria; phylum Chloroflexota; class Anaerolineae; order UBA1429; family UBA1429; genus JAAYED01. The sequence continues at coordinate 596,649 of JAXGYO010000003.1, read as the reverse complement.
AGCCCCGTTGGTGAGCGCCCCTGTGTCTCTTCAGGAATCAAGGTCGCCGTGGGCACAGGAACCCGCGTGATGGTCGGTGTGCGCAGGGTCGGGGTCTCTTCTGGTGTCGCTGTCACGATGAGTACCACGACCGGCGCAGTGGCCTCTTCGACCGGTGTGAGCTGGGGAAAAGGCGTGAGGCTCGGCGCCAGTGTCGCGGTAGGCAGTGGGGTGAACGTCGCTGTGGGCCAGGGCGTCACGGTAGGCTGCGCTGTCGCGGTGGGCTGTGGCGTGGCAGAAGGATGAGGCGTGGCAGAAGGACGAGGGGTGGCCGTTGCCGGTGCCGCCGCCTGCACACAGGCCTCATCCCAATAGGAATCGTTGTGTTTGGTACGATAGTCCGGATGCCCCTGCGTATAGACCGTCACGTGATCAGCAAGGGCCGTAACGGTCACCTCAAGTTGCACCCACTCATCTACCGGATTCCCGGCCGCATCTTCTCCACGCGTTTGCACGTCCAGCACGGGATCGGACCAGATGATGCTGTCGGGCAGTGCCTCACCGAACCCCGCCGGCGCCTCACCGTATGGGTCGATGCCGACATATACGCGGTAGTCGCCCGGCCCCTTGACCGAACGGGTGGGCTCGGTCATGGGCTGAACCAGGTCTGAGACCGGGTACCGCCCGTCGATGATCAAATCCTCCTGCCCGGTGTAGATCTGCACCCAGATGCTGAAGGTGACCTGGCTGCCCTCGGGAACGGCGACTCGCTGGTAAAAGCCAGCAGTGTGGGTCGAGTACATCGAGAAAAAAGCCTGCGCCTGCTCGCCAGCATAGACACGATACCATCCATCGTTGAGCACAGACCGCTGGAGAATCTTGTACTCGGGCTCAAAGTTGTAGCCCACCTCTTCCTGTGTAGGGTCGCCCAGCACGGCCCATGGAAGCCATTCTTTCGAGATAAACGAGGACACGCTGGTCCCAACCGTACTGCCCGCGTACCACTCCTGCTCAAAACCAGGGTTGAGCGCCAGGTTGTCCGGGCAATCGGCGGAAACACGAATCGTTATGAACAGCGCCAGAAGGGACACGGATAGAGCCAAGCACAGCTTTTTCATGTCGTCCTCTCACGGTGTCCCTGCGCAATGCGCACTAGTCCTGCGATGATGTTGCTGCATCTTCCCTGGCGATCGACCGCCGCGCCTTGCGAGAGATCCGATTCCAGACTCCGGTCAGGCCCATGGCATTTTTCATGAGCATCACAGTCTCTTCGGCCTCGCGCGCTGCGCGCTGCGTCCCCTCGTAAATGACACGCTCGACGAGACCGCTCTCCGACTCGAACCGTGCGCGCCGCTCTCGCATGGGGTCGAGGAAGATGTTCAGCGCATCGGCCAGAGCCTTTTTGACTTCTACATCTCCGATGCGTCCCTCGCGATAGCGCGCCTTAAAGTCCTCGATCTGCGCCTTGTTCGGGTTGAACACATCGTGATAGATGAACACTGGATTGCCTTCTACGCGACCCGGCACATCGGCCCGGATACGGTTGGGGTCCGTGAACATCCCGTTGACCTTTTTTCGCACGGTACTGGCATCATCGGACAAATAGATGGCATTGTCCAGACTCTTGGACATTTTTGCCTGGCCGTCGGTGCCCACCAGTGATGGCACCTCACTCACCAGGACGTCCGGGACAGGAAAGACCTCGCCATACAAGTAGTTAAAGCGGCGCGCGATCTCGCGGGTCACCTCGACATGCGCCTCGTTGTCCTTCCCCACCGGCACCAGATGGGCGCGGGGCATGAGAATATCAGCGGCCTGGAGCACAGGATACCCCAGCAGGCCAAAGGGCAGCGACTCTTCGTTCAGATTGGCAGCTGCAGCCATGTCCTTGATGCTCGGCACGCGCTGGAGCCGGGGGACAGTGATGAGCATCTCGAAAAAGAGATTCATCTCATAGATCGCTGGCACCGCCGACTGCAGATAGATCGTGCTGCGAGCGGGATCGATTCCGACCGCGAGATAGTCAAGCACGACATTATGAATGTTATCGCTGAGCTGCGCGATCGACTCTTTTTCAGGTTTGGTCGTCAGCGTGTGCAGATCAGCGACGATGAACAGACAATCATACGTGTCCTGCAGGCGCACACGGTTCGCCAGGCTTCCGACATAGTGCCCCAGGTGAAGCTTGCCTGTGGGCCTATCGCCCGTCAGAATACGCTTCTTTTCCATACGGATGACCCTCCAATGGCTATCCTTCTAACAGAAAACTCTCGCCCACAGCAGATGCTGCCAGGGACGAGAGCGACTCCCGCGATACCACCCTGCTTAGGCCGCCTTCATACCGGCCCCGCTCACCCGCGCGACACGAACCGCCACGCGCCAGCCATGATAACGGAGCTGCCTCCGGCGCAGGCTACATCATCCTCACCTGCGCTGTTCACCGACCCATTCACCGCCCGCGCTCGCGCCCCCATCTCAGCCTGCAGGGGCTCTCTGTGCCTCGCTTGACCGGTTACTCTTCCGGATCCTCACATTTACTGCGATTTTAGCCCCCGTGAGCCAAACTGTCAATCTCTATGGCCTGCCGGCGCGAAATCGCGTTGACCACTGCCCGCACATCTCGTATTATCGCTCGCAGCCCTGAGCGCAGACGAACAGCTGCCATCTAAAGAGGTCATATGAACGAACAAGCCCGATTTGTGGAAGCAGAGCTACAGTTCCAGTTCTACACTGCCGAGTACCAGGCAGGCCGGCTTGATGCCGATGCCTATAACGCCGCCGTAAATGGGCTCCGCGTCACCGATGACCAGGGACGCTTCTGGATGCAACAGGCGGGCAGCGGTGCCTGGCACCTCTGGCTGGGCGATCGCTGGGTTGCCGCCACCCCCTACCAGGCGCCCCCTCCTGTCCAACCGGCCAGCGCGCCGGTCCGCGCGGCACCCCCTCGCTTTGACACGGCGGGCACCCAGCGGACACCAGCGGCACAGGCCCCCGCAGGATCCGAGGAGATCACCAATCGTGCGGGCTGCCTGCAACAGACAGTCAAGTACGGACTGATCACGCTGCTCATCTTTGGCCTGATCGGGGCAGCCCTGATGATTTTTGTGGAGGATTTTCCCCCAGAGGGACTACTGGGGGTTGCCCTGGCCGCCGTCATCAGCTTTGTCATCTCAGCGAGGACCTTGAGCTCCCACTGGGAGGGTGAAATCGTCAACCTCTACGCCAAGCGCGTGGACGTCTCCTCCGGCGACGATGACCCGGAATATCGCGACGTGCTCTTTGCGACCATCCGCCAGCCCTCGGGCAAGACCCGCGATCAGCGGGCTATGCCGGAATGGCGAGTCGGCGACTATCTGCGCAAACGTCAGGGCGAGACGCAGATCGAACACCTGCCTCGCAGTTAGTGGCTTTTACCAGACATACGGGCGCACCCGTGGACTGCGGTTGCAGGTGCGCCCGCCGCATCAGCCCTGCTCTGAGTCATCCGCCCCGGCCTGCATCTCCATATTACCCTGCCCAGCCATGGCCCCGCGGCGTGAGGCCCGCCAGCGCGAAACGCGCTGATAGAGATGGAGAGGATAGGGATAGAGCCCGTGCCAGAGGAGCGCAGCCACACGCGATTTGCGGCCCAGCGCGCGCCACCGGCCGGCTTCCCGCTGCACCTGAAGGACACGCCCGAGCACCTGTGCTGGAGCGACGCGCTCCGGCACGCGCCACACAGCATCCCCGCGCATCAACAGCGTGACTCCATCGCGGCTATAGCCCACGAAACGATGCGCCAGCAGGCCGCCTCCCTCGCCGATGTAAAAGGCCACGTCTCCGCGCCTCAGATCGCCGCCCCGGCAGGGAGCAATCGTCAGCCGATCCCCACCATGGATAAAGGGCAGCATACTGACGCCGTTGGCGACAAATGTGAAACAAGAGCCGCGGGAGAGCACGGCCGAGGCGAGATCGTAGAGCTCGTCCCGGTCTATAGATAGATCATGCACATCGCTATCGCGCGTTTTCTGCACGCAGTCGAAACCTCCACGGAGCATTGACAGGGCGCCCGGCGGCCGCTAGACTAACTGGCGAGAAGATACACCGGCCGCCACCTCGGAGACTATGATGACAGATACATCGTACCACACATTGCTCAAAGAGATGCCCATCAACGACCGGCCTCGTGAGCGGCTAGAGTACTATGGCGCGAGCGCGCTCTCCAACGCCGAACTGCTGGCGATCGCATTGCGCACGGGATCTCGCAAGGAGAACGTCCTGAGCCTGGCGCAACGGGTCATCAATGCCTTTGAGGGCCTTCCGGGCGTCGCCCGAGCGAGCATCGCCGAGTTGTGTACAGTCGATGGCATTGGCCTGGCCAAAGCCTCGCAGATCCAGGCGGCGCTGGAGCTCGGCAAACGCCTGGTCGCCACCGACACCGATGCGCGCGCCCGAATCTCCAGCCCGGCCGATGCAGCCAACATCTTCGCCGGCAGAATGGCCGGTCTCAGCCAGGAGGAAATGCACGTCCTCCTCCTGGACACACGCAACCGTGTCCAAAGGGCGGTGGTTGTGTATCGCGGCAATGTCAACGCGTCCATGATCCGGATGTCCGAGCTATTCGCGGATGCCGTGAGGGATAATGCGCCCAGCATCATCCTGGCCCACAACCACCCCAGCGGCGACACCAGCCCCTCCGCCGATGACATCCAGGTCACCCGGGATGCTGTTAAAGCCGGGGCGCTGCTGGATATCCAGGTATTGGATCATCTCATCATTGGTGGCACTCAATCCTACCTCAGCATGAAGGAACGTGGCCTGGGCTTTTAGTTGTACGGGGAGGCCCCTTTTGGGAGACATCCGGGAGCCGCTGCCGGTCAAACTGATCGTCGCGATGCTATCAGCTCGCCCCGAGGCCTTTGAGCACGCACAGGAGGCTCTCGCGCGACACTATGGCCCACTGGACTATATTAGTCCAGATCTGCCCTTTACCTACACCGACTATTACACCCCCGAACTGGGGCCGCACATCCTGCGCCGGTTTGTCAGCGCCAGCAAGCTCATCGATCCGGGGGACCTGGCCCGTATCAAGGTAGGGACAAACGGGGTGGAGGATGCGTGCCGCAAGAGCGGCCGCAGGACGATCAATCTCGATCCCGGCTATGTCTGCGGCGGCAAACTCGTGCTTGCTACGACCAAAGACCAGGCCCATCGCATCTATCTTGCACAGGGCATCTATGCTGAGGTCACATTGCTCTACCGCGACCGGCAGTTCACCCCCCTGCCGTGGACTTATCCTGACTATCGCGCTGCCGATTACCACCGGATCCTGTCCGATATCCGGACCCTGTACATGGCTCAGTTGCGCGATCTGCATCCACCCAGAGGCCTACTCAACGATCAAGCTGATGTCTGAGATCAGGCTGTCATAGTCCCACCCCGCCGCATACACGCGGATTTTGATGATACGGTAGGGGCTGATGGGCAGCACCTCCAGCAGGTTCTCGGATTCGAACAGGTACCAGCGATCTCGCGGGATCTCCAGGCCAAAAGTGGTGGGGCTGCCGGCCGGATTCTCATAGTAAAAGCCTTGAATCCACTCAGCCTCGCTGTCGTACACATCGCGATAGGTGATACGGATCATCAACGGATACTCTGACGCCAGATACCCCCCGCCGGAAAGCCCCTGGTAGCGCACCTTGACGGTCGCCCGCACCATGAGCGTCGTGGCCGGGTCCGGCACCGGGGCCTCAATCGACTGCTCCAGGATCGTCTCGCAGTGATTCCCTTGCCCGCCCGTGCGGGAGAGGCGGATTGCCTCACGGCCACCGTCCACCACCAGTTCTGCCTGGCCATCGACGTCACCGCCATCGGTTCCCTGGTCGTTAAAGATGCGCCACTCGTCCAGGGGCTCGGAGAACTCGCCGTTCACAATCAGGTTGCGCGCCGCCCCCACCGGTAGCTCTGGCGCGTAACCCTGGACAACCTCTGTGCGCTGCCGTGCCTCAACACGCACGGTCTCGCCCTGGGCAGTCACGTCCGCATAGCCTCGGTACGACGTCACCTCGGTGCGCGCATCGCCCACCTCAACCGCGTAACTGCCATCTTCAGCGAGCGCAATGGCGCCATAGACAGTGGCCACCGTAAAGTCGAGCGCCTTGCCCGCGGCGAGCGCCGTCCCGATGCGAATCCGTCCGGCGAGATGATTGAGCCGGATTGTGGTAGGTAGCTCGCTCTCCTCGTGCCGCGGCGAGCTCAAGCGCTCCAGGCGGACCGCCGCTCCGGAGAACATCCGCATAAAGCTGTGGTCAAAAAACGTAACCACCGCCTCGGCTGTATCATCGGCATAGATCACAGTGCCCTCGGGGACCACCCTGCTCTGGCCCTTACCCAGGGGGATCGGGCCTGTGCCCACCGGTTCCTCGACCACCACCGTACCCACGAGTGACTCGACGGTAGCGGTGCGGGCCTCCGTTGCATACAAGCGATTCCAGCGGATCGCGAGCGGGATACTGACGGCCAATACCACAAAGACAGCAAAGGCAGTCAGCAACACAGCCCACGCAACCCGCTCGGGCTTGCCTTTCATCTAGTAGCGCACCTCAAAGCCGGAATACGGCACCTGGATATCCTCCCACGACACCTGGACACCGGTCACCTCGGCCGGGCCTGGTCCGCGATTGAGCCAGCCGAGCAGCGATAGCAGTGTAGCTCGCGGGCCCTGTGCCAGAACGTGGACGGTGCCATCGGCCTCGTTCCTAACCCACCCTGTCAGTCCAAGCCTTTGCGCCTGCTGCCGCGTGTAGAACCTAAAGCTTACACCCTGCACGCATCCGCTCACCACCGCCCGCATCTGCACGCCAGGCGCATGATCCTGCGACGCACACGCAATGCTGCCGCTCATCGCCTAGTCCTGCTCTATAAAGTCGTCCAGCCAATCATCCTCATCGGCATCGTCCGAGTCGTCATCTTCGTCCATGTAGCGCTCAAAGAGCCGGCGATACTCTGTCAAGACGCCGTCATCCTCGGCGTCTGGCTCATCGTCGGCATCCTCAACGTCCAACTCATCATGCGTATGTCCGTGATGGCCCTGCAGCACACTCTCTTCATCCTCGGCCTCGAAGATGAACATATCGAAATCAGGGTTGGCAAAGCCCAGCCCGTCCAACGCCTCCTGCGCCGCCAGGCTGAGGGCCTCGTCCTCGCCCTCTGCGAGACGCTCGAGCAGTTGGCGCGCACGCTTGCCGCCAATCTCACCCATGGCCCAGACCGCCATTGCCTGTACCTCGACATCGCGATCACCAAGGATGAGCCGTGCCAACACGGGCAATGCCCGAGTGAGTCGCATCTCTCCCGAGGCACGGGCGGCCTCGTAGCGCATTGCAGCCTCGTCACTGTGGAGCTCGGCCAGCACGGTCTCAGACCAGAAACGATCTGCGCTTCGCCCCATGGCAAAGAGCGCGCTCTGCCGCATCAAGGGATCCGAGTGCGCATAGGCGGCGTCGATCAGCCGCGTAATGGGCTCTTCACTGATAAAAGCCAGCGACTCGAGCGCGCGGCGGGCGACCTCCAGCGACTGGCTGGCGTGGGCGCGCTCCAGTGCCTCCCGCACGCAATCCCCGCGAGCCCTGTCCAGGTCATCGCACTCGGCCATATAGACGTATCGCCCAAGGGAGGTCGCTGCCGCGGCGCGAACCATATCGCTGGGGTCGGACTCGAGAAGGGTAATCAGCCTGCGCATCAGATCGAGCCGCTCATCCTCCCACAGCCCTTCGATGGCCAGACGACGCACCTCCGGCAGCACGTCGTCCAGCGCGACGCGATACAGCCCCCTAAAGTCCAGCTCAAAGTCTGTCTCGGCGCTCTCCACCATGCTGGCAAGCGCAGCGCGGCGGACCGCATCCGACACCCGGGGAAAACCCTCACGGAATAACGCGATATCATCCGGTCCGGCCCCTGAAAAGCGTACGATAAGCGCCCGACCTACCTCACCCCTGAGCGAGGCCAGTTCCTGAAGCGCGGTCTTGAACTCTTCTGTCATCCTATCGTTCCCCCGTTGCCACAGCGCGAGCGGCGGCGCCACTGGCGAATGATCATCACACCCATTGCCTATCCAATCAGTTTGCGAATGTCCGCGTATGTCACCAGGGCCATGGCGGCGATCAGGAGCATCATCCCGACGAGGTGAACAAGGCCCTCCTTCTCGGCTGGCACCCGCCTGCCTCCGCGAATCCACTCCAGCAGGACAAAGATCAGGCGGCCGCCGTCTAGCGCTGGCAGGGGAAGGAGATTGAGCATGAACAGATTTACGCTCAACATCCCTGTTAGCTCAATGAGTTGCTCGATGCCAGATCGCGCAGCCTGCGCAGTATGCTGGTAGATGCCCACCGGCCCGCTGAGCTCAAGAGCGGTCTCGCCGCTAATGGCCGAGCGCAGCGCCAGATAGAGCCCCTGCACCATACGCCAGGTGGTCTGCAAGCCCCTTGGGATGGCCTCACCCAGCGAGTAGGCCTGCCGCTCGAGGGGGAGATCGAGGGCGACCCCCAGTGAGCCCTCGTCTTCCGGCGGATTCAGCCGCGGCGTCACCACCACTGGCTCAAGAATCTGCCCGTTCCGGCTCAGAACAATCTCCACCTGCTGGCCAAGGCTCGCCTGAATCAAGGCCACGGCCTCGTTGACATCGTCGACCGGCTCGCCGCCAATGCTCAGGATCGTATCGCCCACGGTGATGCCCGCCATCTCCGCAGGAGAGTCAGGCGCCACAAAGTAGATGCCGGCCCCGGCCTTGTCCACAGGTGTGAGCGCGCCGACCAGAAAGAGCACAGTGAACAGCACAATGGCCAGCAACAGGTTCATGAGCGAACCAGCCGCGAACACAAAGGCGCGCACCTTGCGACTCTTGCCGGCGAGGCCGCCCGCAACACCGGGCTCGTCCTCGTGCATACGGACAAAGCCGCCAAAGGGGATCCAGTTCAGGGTAATCGCTGTCCCGCGCCACTCTCCCAATCGGGCCAGGCGCGGTGGGTAACCAAAGCCGAATTCTTCGACATATACGCCCGTCGCCTTGGCTGCGAGCAGGTGGCCCAGCTCGTGCACAAAGATCAGGAGGCTAAAGATCACAATAAAGGACACAAAGCCCGTCATAGTTCTACTTCCTCTGGTGTGTGCCTGGGTGACTCATGAGATCCAACGCTGTACTCACCGGGCACACGAAATCAGTACTCTAGCAGCGTACCCTCTTCCGCGTCGGCGCCGGCCAGGACCCTTTCCACAATCTGCGGCGTTCGGCCGGTCACGATCCGGACCTGCAATCCGGGCATCTCTGTGGCGAGCGCAAACAGCGAACGCACTTTGGTGAGCATCCCCCCCGTGACGTCAACACCGAAGGAGGCGGAGAGCATCTCCTCCACCTGGGCATAGTTGTGCGCCGTGATGGAGGGCACCAGTCGGACAATCGTGTCGCGGTGCGGATCGCCCGAGTACACCCCCGCAACCTCGCCAGCCATGATTATGCGCGAGGGGCAAAGCACGCGCGCCATATAGGCAAAGATCTGCTCGGTGGACAGGATGGTGCAGCCCTGCGCACTATCCAGTGCCACGTCGCCATACACCACCGGCACCAGCCTCCTGTCCAGAAGCGTGGTAACCGGATCCAGGTTCAGTTCCACGAGTTCGCCGGCGCTACAGCGCGCCGAGGCGGAGGGTTGCAGCGATACCACCGGCACACCCACCCCCAACATTGCATCGACAACAAGCCTGTTCAGCCGTTGCGCTGCAGCCGCCGTCTCCGCGTACCCGCGCCAATCCTCCAGGTTTCCTTTGTGCACCTTGTACCGGTCGGCAGCAAAGTGCCCGAAGGAGCCGCTGCCATGGCCGAGCACCAGCGACAGGTCAGGTCGGACGGACAGTGCGTTGTGAATCTCTCGCGCCATCCGCTCGATCACAACGGTTCGGGGCGTCTCGAAACGCAACTTGTCCGTGATCAGTGAGCCGCCGAGCTTGAGAAAGACCAGTTCGCTCACCCTGTCCTCCACACCATGGGGGCCCGTTCAGCCACGCAATCCTACTCCGGCTCGACCACATCGACCCGGCCGCGGGTGACGCGAAAGTGATCCAGATCCCGCGGGACGATGGTATTTGGAAAAATCTCCTGCGCTTCACGCAAGATCTCGCGCTCGGAATAGCGACGCGAGATATGCACCAGCAACAAATGGGCTACGCCAGCATCGCGCGCCAGGCGGGCCGCACGCGCAGCCGTAAGATGTCCAAAGCGATCGGCCATATCGGCGTCACGATCGGCATAGGTGGACTCTATAACCAGAGCATCGGCACCCTGGCAGACCTCAACCAGATTGTCCGTTCGCCCGGCATCACCGACGTGCACCAAACGGACCCCTTCTATCGACTCGCCCAGCACATCCTCTGGCGCGATACGACGCCCGTCGGCCAGGACGATTGTGTCCCCCTGCACCAATCGTTTGCGCTCGGGGCCCCGAGGCACGCCGAGCTCCTCCGCACGCTCAGCGAGGAATGGCCGCCGGGCTGGCTCCTCAAAGACATAGCCAAAACAGCCCGGCCCTCGGTGCACCACCGGAAAAGCAGTGATCTGCATGCCATCGCCTGACCACACCGGGCCAGGATGCACAGGCACATAGACGATCTGCGTGTCTACCTCGCCTCCGCGCAGCACTACATCCATCAGGTCCTTGACGCGCTGAAGCGCCCATTGCCCGCCATAGATGGTTAGCTCGTCGATGGACTCCCAGCGAGAAAAGGTCGAGGCCAAGCCACCCAGTCCAAGAATATGGTCCAGATGGCCATGCGTCAACAGAATCTTGTCAATCTTGCGAAAGCCGAGCCGGCTGCGCAGCAGCTGCCGCTGCGTGCCCTCTCCGCAATCGACCATGAAACGCTGGTCGCGATATAGGACAAGGGCAGATGAGAGACCCCGCTCCACGGAAGGAGCGGAGGCTGACGTGCCCAGAAAAGCGATCTCGAACATAGCAACCAACCTCTCTATCCACGGTCGCGCACGGCAACCCCACAGCCGTATTCACTGCCCTGCGGCCGGACAGAGTTATTTACCCATAACCAGCAGGCTGGGCGATTCAGAGTAGCCTAGCGCGGTATACAGGCTCCGCGCTGCGCTGTTCTCCTGTCGCACGAGCAGATTTACCTTGAGGCAGCCAACGCGAGCCAGGCGCTCCTCCAGATCGCACACCAGGGCGCGGGCGATGCCTTGCCCTCGGGCTTGCGGCGAAACAGCCAGATGATGGATCCATCCGCGCCGTCCGCCCCATCCCCCCATGACCACGCCCACGATGCACTCATCGAGCAACGCAACCAGGAACAGCTCCCGGTCCCGCTGGCACTTCGCGACTTCAGCGCGGCTGTCAGAAGGGGCCTAGCTCAATGCCCGGCGCCCCTGATCGCCACAGCGCCAACACCGCATCATAGTCCGACATCTCAAACGGACGGATGGCGATGCAGTTGCCCGCCCTATCGGCCTCGCTCACTCGTGCTCGCCCACCAGTGCGCGCCAGGCGCCGTGGACACCGTCCTCTGAGACCCCATAGTAGATGTGGGCCACACCGGCCTTGTCCTTTTGCACCAGGTCATAGTGAGGCTTGCCAGAACGCAGATACTTGTGCCACAGCCCCAGACCATCTTTCCACTCGACTTTGTCTTCGCCAAAGGTGCCTTTTTCATGCAGGGCAATGGCATATCGCCAGAGCCGCCGCGCTGAAGTGCGCGTCACATTGTGCACCAGACTGCCATCCCGCAGATCACGCATGGTATGGTACTGTGTGCCCTGGCGGACGATGGTCTCATAGATCTCCACGCCCGTCCGAGGCGCCTCGATCGCCAGCTCCGCATCAGAATGGCCCGTGCTGCCGGCGGTGTCGCGCTCCGCGACCTCCTCCACCTCAACTGCGACGTCGGTCGCCTTTGCACCACTCTCCTCAGAGTCGCCTCCGGAGGCCTTGCTGCTGCGCCGTCGCGACGCACTGGGCCGGCCGCTGCTCTGGCCAGATCTGGCTTGCGGCTCCTCCCTGCTTGTCTTTTCCTGCGACGGAGACTGCCCCCTGCCCTCTTTCGTCTCCGCAGATGCCGTGTCGGACCCCGTGTCGGCCGCTCCCTCGAGCTCCCCGGTCTCAGCCAGTGCCTCACGCAGAAGTGTCATGATCTCATCCCGCACGGCGAGGCTGGTCTCTGCCTCTTTGCGGATATAGAATCTACTGCCCTCCATGACATAAGGGCGTTCCCTGCCCCGGGGCACTCCGATCCGCACAATATCGACGTCGCCTGACTTGAGCGTGTCCAGGCTCACTTCCAGCGGCGGCGTGACCTGCCGCGAGATCTCCTCCCGCAGTGCCTTGAGAGCCTGGGACGCGTTGTCCACCCCCTTGGGCTTGACGCGCTGGTTGGCGCTCAGTCCGACATAGATGGTGCCGCCGTTGGTGTTGGCAAAGGCTACGGCATCGCGCACGATGGCGTGCAGGTTACCGCCGGCCCGAGTCATATTCTCGTGAAAGGACTGGACCAGCGTCGGACCTTGAGCGCGGGCGGCCTCAACGTGATCAAATGGCTGTGCCGTTCGCCGGTACGGCCGCGTGCGGGCAAAGTCATCGCCGAGAAAAAGCTGCTTGAGCGCGGCAAAACTGAGCTCTGGAAGAAAAACCTCCGTCGCCCGTTCACCAACTCCCAGATTCTTGCCCTCACCCTTGATGCGATGTGCATCCGAGCCCTGAATGCAGTGCATCCGGCGAGGATACTGGGGCTTGCTGCCATCGAAAAAGGACGCGGTGGTGCGCCTGCGCTTGCCGCCCTCGAGATCAGTCACCTCCAGCGCGTGCAGGTTGGGGTCCTGGGTGTAGGCGATGCGCGTCTGGCCCCCAAAGCTGATGCCGAACATCGCCACACCGTGTGTCGAGTTGGCATGCGGCGCCATCACGATGGCGCCCGCCTCAGCCATCACCTCGTAGGCAGTGATGACATCCACCGTTGGCCCCACCTCGGTCTCGCCCTTTTCCAGCAGGGCCACTGGCACGTTGAGGTCCAGCAGCACATGCTCCAGGCTGCGCACAGGCGTTCCGGGCTCGAAAAGGCCGATGACATGAAAGCCAAAGGTGGCCGTGAGCTCGAAACCAGGCAGCACCAGCAGTTTGTCCATCAGGCGGCGGTATTCGTCCAGACGCGCCTTTTCTTCGGGACGCAGCCGGTCTGCCTCTTCCCAGCGCGTCAAATCGTCGATCTCGCGCACCATCTGCGCATACCCGGCGACCGAGTTATGATCGGTAAAGGCTAAAATCGAAAGGCCCTCGGCTTCGGCCTTGTGTAGAATGTCGAGATAAGTAACGCCCTCGTCTTGATAATCTTTTGAGGCCGGGGTATGCACATGGAGATCCATAGCATACCATTCCATGTTACCCTGGGTCGGCCCCCTGTTGCTTCGTCGTCTTGCCACTATTGTGTCCTTCCGTATCCAAAGCTGCCGCGAGGACCTGCTCCACTCGATCGACGAGGATGATCTCGAGTTCTTGCAGGACCTGCTCGGGCAGTTCACTTAGGTCTCGTTCATTGCGCCTGGGCAGGCACACGCGTTTGATGCCGGCGCGATGTGCAGCCAACACCTTTTCTTTGATGCCGCCCACCGGGAGCACCAGCCCCCGCAGTGTGATCTCGCCTGTCATGGCGAGATCGCCATTCACCGGACGCCCGGTGACTAGAGATGCCAGCGCGGTAGCCATTGCGACGCCCGCCGAGGGGCCATCCTTGGGGATGGCACCGGCTGGTACGTGCAGATGGATGTCCAGCGTATCAAACACGTCCGGATCGACGCCCAGATCGGAGGCGTTCGAACGGACATAGCTCAGGGCCGCCCTGGCTGATTCTTGCATCACCTGGCCCAGTTGGCCGGTCATCACAAAGCCTTTTTGGCCCTTCATCTTGGTAGCTTCAATAAAGAGGATATCGCCGCCACTCTGTGTCCAGGCCAGGCCGGTGGCCACCCCCGGAATCTCGGTGCGTTCAGCGACATCATAAAAGTATCGCGGCTTGCCCAGATAATCGGGGACATCCTCCGCACGTATCGTCGTGTGGTCAGCATCCCCTGCGGCAACGCGAGCCGCCACCTTGCGGCACACGGAGCCAATCATACGCTCGAGGTTGCGCACCCCTGCCTCGCGCGTATAGTCACGCGCGATGCGGGCCAGCGCCTCTTCCTCAAAGGTGACCTCTCCCTCGCGCAGACCGTTCTCGCGGATCTGGCGCGGCACGAGATAACCCCGGGCAATGGCGAGCTTTTCGCGTTCGGTGTACCCCGAGAGCTGCAATACTTCCATCCGGTCCAAGAGAGGCGATGGGATGGTATCCAGCATATTCGCAGTCGTGATGAACATCACCTGCGACAGATCAAAGGGCACACCCAGATAATGATCGCGGAATTCGGCATTCTGCTCTGGGTCCAGGACCTCGAGCAGTGCCGAGGTGGGATCGCCACGGAAATCGGCGCCCACCTTGTCAATCTCGTCCAGCATAAACACCGGGTTACGGGTGCCGCTGCGGCGAATAGCCTGCATGATACGCCCGGGCATGGCGCCAATATAGGTGCGCCGGTGGCCGCGTATCTCGGCCTCGTCGTGCACGCCCCCCAGTGACTGGCGGATGAACTTGCGCCCGAGTGCGCGCGCGATGGACTGCCCCAGCGACGTCTTGCCCACGCCGGGCGGGCCCACCAGGCACAGGATGACACCCTCTCGCTCACGCCGGATCAGGTCCCTGGACGCCTCCTCTTGCGGCTCACCGGAACGCTCCTGTCGCAGCTTGCGCACGGCCAGATACTCCACTATGCGATCTTTGATCTCTGTGAGACCATAGTGGTCCTCGTCCAGCACCTGTCGCGCAGCCTTGACGTCGAGGTTGTCCTCGGTAACCGTCTTCCAGGGAAGTTCGATCAGCCAATCCAGATAGGTACGAATCACGGAATACTCGGCAGCCGCCGGAGGCAGTTTGCTCAGCCTGTCCAGCTCGCGCTTCGCCTCTCGCTCCGCCTCCTCCGGCATCCCTGCCTCTGCAATGCGCTCGGCGAGCTCCCGAGCCTCGACGACCTGCTCGCTGTCCTCACCCAGCTCTCGCTGGATCGCCTTGAGCTGTTCCTGCAAAAAGTACTTGCGCTGCATGTCGCCGATCTCGGACTGGGCATCGTCTCGAATCTTTTGCCCCAATTCGAGAATATCGATCTCGCGCGTGTACAGCTCAATCAAGCGGCGCAGTTTCTCAGAGACATCGTCCATCTCCAGCAGTTCCTGACGGTCTTCCAGCGCCATGCGCGTGTTGGCGGCCACCTGGTACGCCAGCCGCGCGGGCTCCTCGGTCTCCAGAACAGCGCTGACGGTCTCCTCAGTGAAATGGGCCGTTAGTTCTGCGGTTCTGCGGAACAGGTCCTTCAGACTGCGCACAAGGGCCTCGAGCTCGACACCTTCTACAGCGGACTCGGGCACACGCTCATAGGTCGCCCGCATGTACGGTTCTGTCTGCAGAACCTCGTGGATACGCACGCGATCCAGTCCCTGGACGATCAGCCGGAGTGCGGCGCCCTCTCTGTCCCTGGCCATACGATGGACCACTGCCAAAACGCCGACCTGGTAGAGATCCGCAGGCTCAGGGTCCCTGACGTCGGGGTCCTTGAGCGCAACCAGAGCCACCACGCGGTCTTGCGCCAGTGCATCATCGATGAGCTGAATGGAACCGGGGCGCTCTACGACCAGAGGGAGAACATTGGAAGGAAAGACGACCGTATTCCGGAGAGGAAGGATGGAAACGGTCTCCAACTCACGGACAGTTTGCTCGTTCTCGTGGTTCTCTAGCACCTCCTGCTCGACCTGTTGCTCAACTGAATGCGATTCTGACATATATACTCAACTCTCTAGACCCCCGGCAGCGACAGACAGTGTGAAGGTGGCCCAACTACGAAATAGGAATGCGCCTGACACCAGCCAGGGGCAACCTGACATAGAGAAAGCCGCCCTCGTAGCTGGCCTCGATCGCGTCTTCCTGGAGGTTCACGGCCACGTGCACCTCTGTGCGAAAGGGTCCGTACTGTATTTCCAGATTATGGTAGCTGACCTTGTGCTCAGGCTCTGGACGATTTCCACTGATCACCAGCCGGCGATCAGCCATGGTGATGCTAAAGTCGCCCTCCTGAATGCCAGGAATCTCCACCTTGACGACGATGGCTCTATCCGTCTCGTAGACGTCAGTAGGCGGCCGCCACTCGCGCTGCCGCTGTGTGATATAATAAGTCCGCGATCCGGACGCCCTGCGATCCTGCATCATCATTCGCCTGTAGTATCTAGTCCGCTAAAGTCTACCATCTGACTAAAGTATATTCTACCATATCGCGTTAGGCATCGCAAACCTGGCGGCCCGCAATCACGCGCTCTGACGCATCCCGCCATCTGGCGAGCCGTACAGATGTCACGCGTGCAGACACAGCGAGGAGACACCATGAATCATGATCGGAACACCAGCGGCCGCGAACTCCTGCTCGCCGCCCTGGCCCACGAAACACTTCCATCAGTGCCCTGGCTGCCCTTTGCAGGAGTCCACGCCGGAAGGCTCACCGGGACCGACGCCACCACCCTCCTCAGGGATGCGGACGCGCTCGTGGAAGCCCTGCTGAGGGTCAATGCGCTCTATGATCCCGATGGGCAACCCGTCGTCTTTGATCTTCAACTGGAGGCGGAGATCCTGGGTTGCGAGTTGGCCTGGGCGTCCAAGGCCCCACCCTCTGTGGCGACACATCCGCTGGCGGTTCGCAAGGACATCCCCACCATGCTACCGGAACGGCACCAGGGCCGTCTGCCTGTGGTCCTGGAGGCGATGTCGCGCCTCAAGGCTGAGGTAGGGGAGCGCACAGCGCTGTACGGCCTCGTCTGCGGACCGTTGACGCTGGCTTCGCATCTGCGCGGCACCGACATCTTTATGGACATGTTCGATGATCCAGCATACGTCACCGCGCTGCTGGACTATGCAACGCGCGTCGCCGCCCGCATGGCCGATCTGTACATAGACGCCGGCATAGATGTCATCGCGTATGTGGACCCGCTGGTGTCGCAGATATCCCCACGCACCTTTGCAGCATTTCTCCAGGCGCCCCTCAGCAGCCTTTTTGCAGACCTGCGCCAACGAGGCGTACCTTCCTCGCTCTTTGTCTGCGGAGATGCTACCAAGAATATGGATGTGATGTGCCACACCGCGCCCGACGCCATCTGCATCGATGAGAACATCGATCTGGCGGCGGCCAAGGAGATCACCGACCGGCACGGAATCACCATCGGCGGGAACATCCCGTTGACCACCGTTATGCTGCTGGGATCACAGCAGGACAACATCAAGTGGGTGGTCGATACGCTGGCAGCGGTGGACACGCACAACCTGATCCTGGCCCCGGGCTGCGACATGCCCTACGACATACCGGTAGAGAACGTCATCGGTGTGGTGGAGGCCGTGCGCGATCCCGCGCGATACCGCGAGGTGATGGCGCACTATCACGCCCCGCAAGTCGACTACCAGATCGACGTTCCTCAGTACGCCAAGCTGGAGCGTCCTTTGATGGAGGTCTTTACGCTGGACTCGGATACCTGCCCGGCCTGCGGCTATATGCTGGGCGCCGCGCAACGTGCCACTGCGGAGCTCGGCGGCCGGGTGGACATGGTCGAGTACAAGATCACCGTGCCGGAGAACGTCGCCCGCATGAAAAAGATGGGCATCACTAACCTGCCCTGCATCCTCATCGACGGAACCCTGGCGTTCTCTTCCATTATCCCCGGTAACCGCGAGTTGCTGGCCCTGCTGGAGGAGGCCATCACGCGGCACAGCAAAGGTCCCCAATGACCCGCATCCATCTCGTCAACGGGTTCCTGGGCAGCGGCAAGACGACGGCAATCGTAAAGGCGGCACAGCAGCACATCGCCCGCGGCGAGCGGGTGGGCATCGTGACCAACGACCAGGGCCGCTTTCTGGTGGATACCGCCTTTGTACAGGCAGAGCACATCCCTGTGGTCCAGGTCACTGGCGGCTGCTTCTGCTGCTCCTTCGACCAGCTACTGGATGTGCTCACCGAGCTGAACGCCAATGCACGCCCCGAGGTCATCTATGCTGAATCGGTCGGCTCCTGCGCGGATCTGATCGCCACGGTCGTCCTTCCCCTGCGCGCGCGCCCCGACCTGGATATCCGCTGTGAAAGCCTGTCAGTGTTCACTGACAGCAGGCTGCTGCTGCGACGATTGCGCGGCGAGCCCCTGCCCTTTAGCGACCAGGTGCTGTATATCCTGGACCGGCAGCTGGATGAGGCAGGCGTGCTCATCCTGAACAAGGCGGACCTGCTGGACGCCAAAGCACGGGCGGAGCTCGAAGAACTGGCACGCGCAAGGCTCCCCGGCACCCCGATGATCTCCCAGAACTCGCTCCATGCCACAGAGGTGTCCCGATGGCGAGACCTCGTCGAGAGCGGCGGGGCACCGGCGCCCGCCTTTGCGATCCCCATCGACTATGACCGGTACGGCGCGGGCGAGACCCAGCTCGCCTGGGTGGATCGGGCGCTGACCGCGGATCTGGGCACCGGCGGCCGCGCAGAGATCATTCGTGTGATCGATGCGGTCGTAGAGACCTTGCGCGAGCACGGTGCTCCCGTGGCTCACCTGAAATTCCACGCCTCCTCCGCGAACGCCTCCGCCAAAGTCAGCTTCACGGCGCTGGGGCAAACAGACTGGCAGAATGACATCCCCCCGATAGAGGGACGAGTAGACCTGCTCCTCAATGCGCGCATCCAGGCGGACAGCAAGATGGCAGGTATGTGGGTGGACGCCGCCCTCGCCCGCGTGATCGTCGCATCTGGCGCTGTCTGGCGAGTTGCGCGTGCCGACACGCTGACGCCACATGCCCCGCAGCGACCGTACCAGGCCCAAACGCGTTAGTGCCACCGGTGACCATGTTTCGCGCCACGGCTGCATCACTGGTATAATCATGTGTCGAGCGAGAGCTATACGTGGGAGATCCTGACACGATGTTTGAGAAGGTCGGCGCGATTGTAGCGCGATATGATGAGCTGAACCGCCTGTTGTCCTCGCCGGAGGTGATCAGCGATCCCAACCTGCTGCGCACCTACGGACAGGAGCAGGCCGAAGTCGCCGCCATCGTCCAGGTGTATCGCCGCTATGAGGCTCTGAATCAGGAGCTGGCAGATGCGCGCGCCCTCCGCGAGGAGGAGGATGACGCAGATATGTTGGCCATGATCGATGACGAGATCGCGCGAATCGAGCAGGAACTGGAGGCGAACTCGGCGGAGCTCCAGGAGTTGCTCGTGCCCCAGGACCCGCGTGACGCCAAGAACGTGATCGTCGAGATTCGCGCAGGCGCAGGCGGCGACGAGGCCGGGCTTTTCGCGGCGGATTTGTACCGCATGTACACCATGTACGCAGCGGCGCAGGGCTGGAAGACCAACCTCCTGAGCGCCAACGAGACAGGCATCGGTGGCTACAAAGAGATCGTTTTCGAGGTCAAAGGGCGCGGCGCCTACTCAAGGCTCAAGTTCGAGAGCGGCGTTCATCGCGTTCAGCGCGTACCTGTCACCGAGACCAGCGGCCGCATCCACACCTCCACCGCCACGGTGGCGGTCCTCCCTCAGGCGGACGAATTCGAGCTGCAGATCGATGAGAATGATCTGCGCATCGACATCTATCGCTCCGGGGGCAAGGGCGGCCAGAGTGTCAACACCACCGATTCTGCTGTACGCATCACGCATCTTCCCACCGGCCTGGTCGTCCAGTGCCAGAACGAGCGTTCACAGTTGCAGAACAAGGCGCGCGCCATGGACGTGCTCCGGGCGCGCCTCTACGATCTCCAGTACAGCACCCTGTTCAACGAGCGCGACGAGGAGCGCCGGGCGCAGGTAGGCACCGGCGAACGCAGCGAAAAGATCCGCACGTACAACTTTCCGCAGAACCGCGTTACCGACCATCGCATCGGCTACTCCAGCTATCAGCTCGAGAGCGTCCTCTCGGGCGAGATCGACGAGTTCATCGAGCAACTCGCTGCCCAGGAGCAGACGCGCCTGCTGGCGCAGGTAGCCTGACGCCGTGGGCGGCCTGTCCCCCGCCGAACCCTGCCCTTCGCGTGTTCACGATGCCCTGCACTGGGCGATCCGCCTCTTTGTGGCACATCAGGCCGAATCACCGCGTCTGGACGCCGAACTGCTGCTGTCTCACCTGCTCCAGGTGGACCGTCCCCGGCTCCTTATCGATTGGAACACCTGCCTGACCCCAGACCAGGCGACCCGTTATACAGAGCTGGTGCGCCGCGCGCTGGATGACGTGCCCATCCCCTACCTGACCGGCGAACGCGCCTTTTACGACGTCACGCTGCACGTCACGCCTGCAGTCCTGATCCCGCGCCCGGAGACGGAGCAGATCGTGGAAGAGGCGCTGGCCTGGGCGGGCAGTCGCACCGGAAAGTTGCGCGTCGTCGATGTCGGCACAGGCAGCGGTGCGCTCGCCGTCGTGCTGGCGCGACATTTACCCGCTGCGGAGGTATGGGCAACGGATATCTCTCCGGCCGCCCTGACCGTCGCGAGAGCGAACGCACAGCGCTACATGCTGCAAGAGCGCATCCAGTTTGTGCAATCGGACCTCCTCAGCACAGTGCCAGGCTCCTTTGACCTCATCGTGGCCAACCTGCCCTACATCGACCCCGAGACATGGCCAGAGCTACAGGCCAGCATACAGAAACACGAACCTCGCCTGGCCCTGGACGGCGGGCCCGGAGGCACCGCACTGATTGAGAGGCTCATCGCGACCCTTCCCACGACGCTCGCCCGGCCGGGTCTGGCCCTGCTGGAGTGCAATCCCCGCCAGGCACAGGCGCTGGTGGCATCCGCCCAACAGACGCTGCCTGACGCCAGTGTACAGGTGTTGCGCGACCTGGCCGGATGGGAACGGGTGATTCGCATCGAGAGGGCGGAGGTGACGATGAAAGACTCGCGGACGGAGCAGTACGAGACACAGGTGCTGCCGGCAGATGATCCCCGCGCTATCGCGCAGGCGGTGAGGACGCTGCGCCGCGGCGAGCTCGTGGTCTTTCCCACCGACACGGTCTATGGCGTCGGTTGCGATCTGTGGAGCGGGCCCGCGCTGGAGCGGCTATACCGCGCCAAGGGGCGGCCCTCTGAACTGGCCATCCCTGTGCTTGTTTCTGGGCCCGAGAAGGTGACCGCTGTGGCCAGGCGCCTGCCAGACGCGTTCGAGGAGCTTTCAAGGCGTTTCTGGCCAGGCGGCCTCACCATCGTCCTGCCCCGCCAGCCCAATCTGCCAGAAAGGCTGACTTCGGGGCGAAACACAGTGGCCGTGCGCCTGCCCGATCACCCCGCTGCGATAGCACTCATCGCTGCCGCTGGGGGTGCACTGGCCGTGACCAGCGCGAATGTATCGGGAAGACCCGCTCCCACGAGCGCACAGGAAGCCCTGGCCGATCTGGCAGGTCGCGTGGACCTGGTGTTGGACGGTGGCACGTGCCCTCAAGGGGTAGCATCATCGATCGTGGATCTCAGCGTCTCCCCACCGCGGCTGCTGCGGCAAGGGGCACTGGATGTGGAAGCCTTGCGTGAGATTCTGCCCGATCTCGAGGTATAGCAAGTACCCCCTAGGCGACTCGAACGCCTGCCACCAGCTCCGGAGGCTGGTGCTCTATCCACTGAGCTAAGGGGGCACTGGCGCAAGTATAACATGCGTCAGCGATGCGGCAAAATCCCCCGCCGCCCGCTACAACCTCCGGTGAGGTTTCGGCAGAGCCAACATGGCGCCATTGACGTTTCCCAGCACAGCCACCACAGCGAGCAGCAGCAGCATATAGTTGAGCGCGATCACGGCTCCAAATACAAAGGCCCCCGCTGCACCCAGGCTGGAAAGAAAGGCGTGCCTGAGCGGCACCTGGTAGGCCATACGCGATACGAGCGCTCCGGCCAAAAGCGTCGCCAAAAAGACGCCCAACAGCATCAGCGGAGGGCCGTAGAGCGCGTAGAACTCAGCCGTCGTCTCGGACAGCGACCAGTAGGCGCCCAGGATCGTCGCGATGGCTGCGATGCCGACATTCAGGGCCATGCCCCCTGCCAGCATCCACCAGTTGACGTCCTCAAAGCTCATCACGTGCTTGAGCAACTGCTTCATCTAGCCTCCCTCCGAACCAGACCCGGAATCCCAGGAAACGGCCGCCTGTAAAGAAAAAAAGCACCACGGGTGGTGGTGCCTTTTTGTGCGCCCGGGGCGGCTCGAACGCCCAACTTACGGTTTCGTAGACCGGCCCTCTATCCAATTGAGGTACGGGCGCAAGCAGTACCTGACAACGCCATTTTAGCACACGCACCGGTGCGTGCCAAATCACCGCACGCCCTCCAGGCCAGGCACTCTATCACAGCGGGGAGGCAGGGATTCGAACCCTGGGCAGAGAGTTACCCCTGCAACCACTTAGCAGGCGGCCCCGATCGTCCACTCCGGCACCTCCCCCACGAACACAGACCGAGAGGCGGAGGGAGAGGGATTCGAACCCCCGGATCTTGCGATCAACGGTTTTCAAGACCGCCGCAATAAACCACTCTGCCATCCCTCCACAGCTGTAGATGGCGCCTCTCCATCCGACGGCGGCCAGTATAGCAGAGCGGGCAGAAGCTGTCAATCCTGTCTGGCATAGCCGCTTAGAAACCGGTGTTGCCCGAAAAGTTGACAGCTACGCCCTCGGCCTTATAATGAGGGGACATTACTGTTATGTCCATCCGAGGCCCTGTCATTGTGAAGGCCCCGGCAAGGATGGACGAAACGATCAAGGAGACTATGCAACACCGGAGCACTTTCCTCGTCCTCCTGGTTGCGCTGTTTGCCATAGCATTACTCGCCGGCTGCGACATGGGGACCCCTGCCGCCCGCACGCCCCAGAGTGTTCCAGAGGAGCGCACCGCCCGCCTTCCCGAGACCGCACTGCCGCAAACCGTGCCACCGGCAACAACCACCTCGCCTGCCAATCCCGGACCAGACCAGGGCGGACCTGCTGCGCCCGGCGCAGAGACCGTCACGATCCTCCTGACGAACGATGTGCATGGCAAAGTAGACCCCTGCGGTTGAGGCGTGCCCATGGGTGGGTTGGCCCGGCGGGCCAGCCTGATTGAGCAGACACGCGACAGCGTCGAGGGTGCCTTGCTGGTGGTCGACTCGGGCAACACACTGATGGGAGACCCGCTCTCTCTGCGCAGTGAGGGACGCGTTATCGTTCACGCCATGAATGCCATGGGGTACGATGCCCTGGGTGTTGGCACCGGTGAACTGATGAAAGGGCCTGAGGTGCTGCGCCAGCGTATCGGCGAAGCAACGTTTCCAGTCCTATCGGCCAATATGGTGGACAGCGTATCGGGCGAGCCCGTGCTGGAGCCCTACGCCATCATCGAGCGTGGGGGCGTGCGCTTTGGTGTGATCGGTATTACCGATGCCTCCGCACTTCAAGGACTCGAATCTTCCTGGCCTGGCGTCACGATCCTCGAGGCGAAGCAGACGCTCAGCGGATACATCTCTGAGATCGACTCCCAGGTCGACCTGATTGTGGTGTTGGCCCGGATGGGGTCACAGGATGCCGCCTCCCTCGCTTACGGCGTGCCAGGCATCGACGTGATCGTGGGCGGTAACGAGCGCTATGTGCTCACCGAGGCACAGACCACCGGGGACACTGTTTTCGTGCAGGCAGGCTACGATGGCGAGTGGTTGGGAAGGCTCGACCTGAAGCCATCCGAAGACGGGTATGCCCTCAAACAGCACCAGATTCTATACATGCGACCGGATGTCGCTGACAACCCAGAGATCAAAGAACTCGTCCAGCGCTACTATGGCGAATACCCCGAGTAGCGGACGTTCCGGAATGAGCACTGCGCGCGCCACGATGGCGTGCCGGGGCAGCATCGTCTGCTGTACACAGGAGTTATACGTATGGCGCCGATCACTTCCGTAATCAAACGTACCGGGGCTGTTGTCCCCTTTAACCAGGACCGTATCACCAACGCGATCTATCGCGCCGCCGTTTCCGTAGGCGGGCGAGACCGCGCGGTGGCCGAGGATCTGGCCGCCAGGGTCGTCGCCCAGTTGGAAACTCAGACGCCTGAAGGTGTTCTCCCTCACGTGGAGGAGATTCAGGACATCGTCGAGACCGTCTTGATCAAGAACGGCCACGCGCGCACCGCCAAGGCCTATATCCTCTACCGCGACGAGCGCGCCCGCCGCCGCCAGCAGCGACAAAGGCACGAGGCGCTGGCCCGTCAGAACATCCCCTGGCGCAAGATCTATGAGGTGCTCAACTGGAGCATCGATCATGGCGTGCAGACCGTAGAACAGCTAAATGAGCGCATCGCGCGGGGCGAGTTCGCGGACATCGTTACAGAGTCCGACGCTGCCTACAAGGCCGATATCGCGCTCGCTGCGGACATGATCCACGAGCGGCGGGGCGAGATTCGCCTGGCGGTCGTCGCCGGCCCCTCTTCCTCCGGCAAGACCACCACCACGATCAAGCTCAGCAACCTGCTGACAGAGATGGGCCTCAGGCTGGTGCCTCTCACGGTCGATCACTACTTTTACGACCTCGAAGAGCACCCGGTGGACGAGTTCGGCGACTATGATTATGAGACGCCCCAGGCGCTCGATCTCGCCCTGATCAACGAGCACCTCAAAGCCCTGATCGCCGGCGACACGGTTCGGATCCCTTACTATGACTTCAAGACGGGCAGGCGGCAGCTGGATCAGACCCCCATGCAGATCGGCCCCGATGACATTATCCTCATCGACAGCCTGCACGGCCTCTATGGCCCCATGATGGAGGGGATCGATCCGGAGCACCGCTTTACGCTATACATCGAGCCGCTGCTCCAGATGAAGGGCCCCGATGGCCGCTACGTCCGCTGGACGGACCTGCGCCTGATGCGGCGCATGCAGCGCGACGCCTCGCACCGCGCCTATGACCCGCAGCGCACGCTGGAACACTGGCACTATGTGCGCTCCAGCGAAATGCGGAACATCATTCCTTATGCCAATACTACCGACTATATCGTCAACAGCGGGCTGCCTTACGAGCTTCCCGTGATGCGGGCCCGGCTCTTTGATGCTTTCCAGGGCTGGGCCGGGCAGTATCGCGATGATCCGTTGCGCACCGATGCCTATGAGCGCTCACTGCGGATACGGGATCTATTGGCATCTGTGACGCCGGTCACCGACGAGTCCCCAATCCCCGGCGACTCGCTCCTGCGCGAGTTCATCGGCGGCAGCATCTACAGTTACTGAGCACGCGGGTGGAATCGACAGGGTGAACAGCAGACAACAGAGGGCAGAAGCTGCACGGGCCAGGCGCAGGAGAGCGACACTCCTGTGGACTGGCGGCGTAGCGGTGATCGTGATCGCGGCGGTGCTGGCGTTGCTGCTGTCGGGTCGCGACGCTACGTCAAAGCCCACGGCCGCCACGCTGCCTCGCATGAGCCCGCAGGCGGCCTACGCCTCGCTGCAATCGGACGAGGCCGTGCTCTATGACGTGCGCATCTCCGGCGCCTATGAAGCCGGCCACGCCCAGGGCGCCATCTCCCTGCCCGAATCGGAGGCCGTGTCCCGACTCGCCGAGTTCCCCGAGGATCGGCTCCTCCTCTTTTATTGCACTTGACCGGACGAGGCCAGCAGCGCCCGGGTGGCGCTGTCCCTGATCGAAGCGGGCCTCGACCCAAAGCCGGCTCGTTTGCTCAGAGGCGGGCTGCAGGGCTGGATCGACGCGGGATTGCCCATCGCTCCCCAGCCCTAGCCAACGATTGCACGACCAGGCATGTGCCCTGCGCTGGCGCAACTGCCAGCGCAGGTAATGCCCCGCGATCGTCGCGTTATCCCAAGTTTTATCCCAAATATCCCAAATCTCACCGATGCCGCCCACTGGCAACTGCAGGCTCTGCGCAGTAGAATGACGCCCGGGAGGGAGCCAATGGATATTCAGCACGTGCCCGTGTATCGCAACCGAGAGCGCTACGCCGCCTGGCCCGCAAATTACGGGCTATGGGGTTGGGGCGATGAGTTGGTGGTGGGGTTCACAGTCGGCTATCCGCTGCCTGAGGGTCGCTTTCACGCCCGCGACAGCCGGCGCCCGTTCACGACAATGCAGGCCCGCAGCCTGGACGGCGGCGCCACCTGGCAGGTGGAACCTATGCACGCGTCGGCTCCGGGCAGCCGCGCGCTCTCCTCCGACGAACACATGCAGCCTGAACTGCGGCTGGCGCAAGCGCTGGAAGAGGGCCTGCAGCCCCAGCCCACTCCGGTCGCGCAGCCCATCGATTTCTCGCGGGAACAACTGGCGATCCTTTGCGCACGCACCGGCCTGGGCGCGGGCACGCGGTCCTGGTTCTACACCTCCGTCGACCGCTGCCGCACCTGGCAGGGCCCCTTCTGGCTGCCTCGCTTTGGACAGGCCGGTATCGAGGCCCGTACCGATCCCGTGATCTCCGATCGCGACACCTGCTCGCTCCTGCTGACGGCCTCCCGCGAGGATGGCGGCGAAGGCAAGGGGGTATTCTGCGCACGCACCGTCGATGGCGGACGCAGCTGGGCCCTCCGCTCCTGGGTCGTGCAGCCCCCGACGGGCTATGCCATCATGCCCTCCAGCGTGCGGTTGCCTGGAGGGGCGCTGCTGACTGCGGTGCGCTGCCACGAGGCGGGCGAGTTTGACCGGGGCCAGCACTGGATCGACCTCTACCGCTCGGACGATGACGCCCTCACCTGGCAGCACGTATGCCGGCCCGTGCCGGACACGGGCCAGGGCGGCAATCCGCCCGCGCTGGTGCTTCTCCAGGACGGGCGCCTGTGCCTGACCTATGGCTATCGCGCCGCACCCTATGGCATCCGCGCGCGCCTCAGCGCCGATGATGGGAATAGCTGGGGAAAAGAGATCATCCTGCGCGACGATGGCGGCAGCCACGACCTGGGATACACCCGCACCCTGCAGCGCCCCGATGGTACCCTGGTTACCGTCTACTACTATAACGATAGCCCGGGCGGGGCGGCCTATATCGCTGCCACGCTCTGGCGCCCCTGAGAGCGCTCATGCAGACCACGACTTCTACGAGCTTGCTGCCAGGCACCTCTGTGGAGATCGTGCGGCCCGTGACCCGTCCGACGCGGCTGCGCATGGCGCTGCTGGATTTCGATGGGACGCTGTCGCTGATCCGCGCCGGCTGGCAGGATGTGATGGCCGGCCGGATGGTGAACGACCTGCTGGCCCTCAAGACCGGCGAAAGCGCCGAGGCGCTGCGGGCAGAGATCATGGCCATGATCGACCGGACTACCGGCCAGCCCACGGCGCATCAGATGGATGCCTTTCGCGAGGCGGTGGCGAGCCGGGGAGGGACGCCTCCCAGCACCGAGGCCTGCATGGAGCGGTATCGCTCAGACCTGGCGAGGGTCATCGACGAGCGCCGGCGCGCCCTGGCCAGCGGCGAGGCACCTGCGGAGCGCTATCTCCTGCCCGGCGCACGCGACCTGCTGGAGGGCCTGCGCATGCGCGGCATCGCCCTGTTCCTGGCCAGCGGCACCGATCACGACCAGGTGGTGCTGGAGGCGGATCTGCTGGGGCTGACTGGCTACTTTGCGCTGGGGATCGCGGGCGCCGTCCCGTCACCGGGCTTGTTCACCAAGGACCTGCTGGTGGACCGGCTGATACGCGAAAGAGTCTACCGGGGGCACCAGATGCTGTGCATCGGCGACGGCCCGGTGGAGATCGCCGCGGTGGCACGCGTAGGCGGCGTCACCATCGGCGTCGCCAGCGACGAGCAGCGGCCCGGCAGGCTGGATACTGGCAAGCGGGAGCGGCTGATCGCCGCCGGCGCTCATATTATCGTTCCTGATCTTTCCGAGCACGCTCTGTTGCTCGAGCATGTGTTTGCAGAGGGCGCCTGAGGCGCCGAGGAGGTGGCTATGCCATACGAGACATTCGACCGCAGCCGGCTCAGATTACTCCCGCTGGAGAAACGCATCCACGACATGCATCTGGACGAAGTGCTGGAGTTGGATGCGCCTCCCGCCGGCGAGTATCAGGGTGATGCTCTGAACATACTGGCCGATCGCGTGCTGGCGGCGCACCGCGCCGGCCGCCCGGTGATCCTGATGATGGGCGCCCACCTGATCAAGGTCGGGCTCTCGCGTTTCATCATCGATCTGGTGCAGCGCGGCATCATCACCCACATCGGCTGCAATGGCGCCGTTACCATCCATGACTATGAGCTGGCACGCATCGGCGCCACCACAGAGAGCGTGGCGCGATACATCTCCGAGGGGCAGTTCGGACTCTGGGAGGAGACCGGCTATCTCAACGACGTGGTACGCGAAGGGATCGCGCAGGGCATGGGCGCCGGCGAGGCCATCGGCCGCTGGATCGCCGAGTCCGGGTTCCCTCATGGCGAACTGAGCATCCTGGCCGCGGCTTACCGGGCGGGGGTGCCCGTCACGGTGCACGTGGGCATCGGCAACGACATCATCCACGAACACCCCAACTGCGACGGCGCCGCATGGGGCGCGGCCAGCTATCGCGACTTTTTGGTGTTCACCCAGACGGTCACCCGGCTGCAGGGCGGCGTGCTGCTCAACTATGGCACCGCCGTGATGGGCCCCGAGGTCTACCTGAAGGCACTGGCCATGGCCCGCAACGTCGCCCACCAGCGCGGCGAGCAGATCAACCTGTTCACCACCGCTGTGTTCGATCTGCAGGATCTGGGGCCCGATGCGCATCACACCCCGGACAAGAGCCAGCCTGCCTATTACTTCCGCCCCCTCAAGACCATCCTGGTGCGCACGGTGCAGGACGGCGGCGAGAGCCATTACGTGCGCGCGGATCACCGCGTCACGGTGCCGATACTCTACCGGCTCATCCTGGACGGCCTGGCTGAGGAAGCCCCCCATGGATGAGCGCAGGCTGCAGGCGCTGCTGGACCGCTTTGCCGGCCTGCGCATCCTGGTCGTGGGGGACTATTTTCTGGATCGCTATCTGATCATCGATCCCGCCCTGGCCGAGCGCTCGCTGGAGACCGGACGCACCGCGCACCAGGTCGTCGATGTGCGTAACAGCCCTGGCGCGGCGGGCACGGTGACCAACAACCTCCGTGCGCTGGGCGTGCAAGTCACCGCGCTGGGCATTATCGGGCAGGACGGGATGGGTTACGAGCTGCTGCGCGCCCTGGAGAGGAACGGCGTGAACACCTCGGCGATGATCCAGACGCCGGAGCGCCTCACGCCCACCTACACCAAGCCGATGGAGGTGCAGCCTGACGGATCTGAGCGCGAGACCGAGCGCCAGGACATCAAGAACCGCAGCGCCACCCCGCTCGCCCTGCAGGAGCGCCTGGTCGAGGCTCTGCGCGCACTGGCGCCACAGGTCGATGGCATCATCGTCGCCGATCAGGTACCGGAAAAGGACTGTGGGACGATCACCTGCGCCGTTCGCGGTGCGCTCAGTGCGCTGGCGTCCGCCCTGCCGGGCAAACCCATCGCCGTGGACTCGCGGATGCGCATCGGAGCTTACAGGGAACTGATCCTCAAACCCAACGAGCGCGAGGCCTGGATGGCCCTGCACGGCCATGCCCCCGAGAAGCCGCCCACACTGGACGAGGCAGCGGCTTGTGGCCTGGCGCTCCATGACCGCGCGGGGCGTCCCGTGTTTGTCACCGTGGGCGAGCGGGGCGTGATCGTTGTCGATGACGGCCAGGTGACTCACGTGCCGGCGCCCCCTGTCACGGGGCCCATCGACATCGTCGGCGCGGGCGACAGCGCCATGGCCGCGATCGTGACCGCGCTCTGCGCCGGGGCCACCCCTGTTGAAGCCGCAGAGATCGCCAACCTGGTCGCGTCGATCACCATCCAGCAACTGGGAACCACAGGCACCGCGACACGCGAGCAGGTGCTGGCCCGCTTCCGTGAGGTGATGCCATGATACGGGTCCTTCTGCGTGATCCTGAGGGCGGCCTCGATACGTCACTCTTGCCGTCCGATGGTCTTGCCCGCCTGCGCTCCAGCCCGGGCACCCTGCTATGGGTCGATCTGGCCGATGAGACAATCACCAGCGCGGAGCACGTTTTGCGCGATGTCTTTGCGTTCCATCCTCTGGCTGTGGACGACGCCCTGCGCGAGTCCCACGTCCCCAAAGTCGATGACTGGTCGGACTATCTGTACGTGACCCTGCACTGCGTGACGCATGCTGCGGATAGCTGGGAGGCGCTGGATACCTTTGAGGTAGATGTATTCATCGGACGCGGCTACCTGGTCAGCTACCAGTCGCGGCCGGTGGAGGCCGTTCAGCGGGTGTGGAACATGGCGCTCCGGGATGAGCGCCACCTCACGCAGGGAGCGGATCACCTGCTGTATCTGCTCGCAGATGAACTTGTCAGCGACTATTTCCCCGTCCTGGAGGATATTGATGAGGAGATGGAGAGGCTGGAGGATGATCTGCTGGCGGACCCGCAGCAGGAAGAGATAGAGCGCATTTTTCGCCTCAAGCGCGCGCTCGCCCACCTGCGACGCGTGATCGCTCCCTTCCGCGAGACCATGAGCCGGCTGGCCCGCAACGGCTACCCTGCACTGGACCCCGCGTCGGGCGTCTTTTTCAGAGATGTCTACGACCACCTGGTGCGGCTGTACGACATCACCGAAAGCCTGCGCGATCTGCTGACCGGCACGCTGGACATCTATCTATCGGTGGTGAATAACCGGATGAACCAGGTCATGAAGGTGCTGACGGTCGTATCCACGATCCTGCTGCCGCTGACGTTTATCACGGGCTTTTTCGGGATGAACTTTTTCCAGCCGGTGGCGGACCTGCACCAGTGGACGGGCAAGGCCGCGCTGGCCTTTACGCTCGCGCTGATCGTGGGCACGCCAACAGGCATGTATCTCTGGATGCGCCGCCGTGCCTGGATGTAGTGCCACGGCAGCGCCGGTCAGCGGGGCTCGCCTGGCGCGTCATCCAGCATGGCCAGCACCTCAGTCTCGCTCTTGCCGCTCAGTGCGCCATAGTCGATAAGGTCGCCCAGTCGCTGGCGCACCCGTGCCAGCATTCCGGCGAGGCTCAGCCGCTGCGCCTCTCGCACAAAGGCCGTGGTGACGCCGCGCCACTCGGGCTTGCCAAAGGGGCCGCGCTCGCAGGGCATCTTGCCGCACTCCCAGCAGCCGGCATAACCATTCTCGATGCAGCAGGTGCGCACAGGGCAGCCATCGTCGCCACCGCCGGCGCGGCAGCCGGCACAGCCATCGTTCAGGCCCGAACAGCCAGCACAGATCCAGCCGCAATAGGCCAGCGTATCGGTATCGTTCCAGTCCGTCATGGCAGCCCTCCGTCGATGCCTGCAGATGATGGCGCGCAGTATGGCCGTCGCATCGGCCCCTGTCAACTGGCACAGCAGACCAACATTGCATCTCACGGCACAGCACGAGGGCCGAGCTGTCGGGCACCCGTACCGCGGAGCCGGTGGCGCCGCACAATCGGGGAGCGTACAATGCACCGTCTCGGCAGTACCAGGAGGTCCCGCCCTGGGAGCCTCGGAGGTGCTCTATGATGCGTTTCAGCGGTGTTTGCCTGGTGACGAGGGACATTCAGCGTCTCGCTGCGTTCTATCGCACCCTGCTCCAGGTAGAGCCAGAGGGCGACGACATCCACGTCAATTTCGCACTTGACGGTGCGGGCCTGGCGATCTACTCCGTACAGGGCATGGAGGGAATGGCGCCGGGCTCGATGGCAAGTGCGGAGACAGGCGCGTGCGTGCTGATGCTGGAGGGCGAGGACTGCGACGGCGAATACCACCGACTCGCGGCCGCTGGCGTCCCCGTCGTCAAGAGGCCTGCCACCTATCCCTGGGGGGCACGCTCGGCCTGGTTTCGCGACCCGGACGGGAATATCGTCGATATCTACTCTGCTGTCGATTCTGATCAGGGCTGCTGATGCCCCATTTTCGCAGACGGGCCATCAGCAGGTAAAATGACCCTCAGCCTCGCGGTCCGAACACACAGGAAGGAAAGGCCATGCCCAGACGTCTCATCTGTACAGGACCAGAACAGCTGGAATGGTCAGACTACACCGAGCCCGCACTTGCCGCCGACGCCGTCCGCGTGGTCGCCGAGTTCGGCGCCGCCAAGCATGGCACCGAGATGGCGGTATTCAAGGGCTATGGCCTGGAGCGCGGCGTGTACAACGCTGCGACACAGGTCTTTGAGCCGCTGGCGCCAGGCGCCTCGGTCTACCCCTTCCGCGTGGGTAACATGCTCGTGGGGCGCGTGAGCGAACGAGGCGCTGACGTGACCGAACTGGCCGTCGGCGACCGCGTGTGTCTCTACAGCGGCTTTGCCGAGACAGTCACCACGCGGGCCAGCAACTGCCGACAGATGCCTGAGGACATGCCCTGGCAGACGGCCGTGTGCCTCGATCCCGCCGACTTTGCCCTGGGCGCGGTGCGCGACGGCCACGTGCGCCTCGGGGACGCCGTGGCAGTCTTTGGCATGGGCGCGATCGGCCTGATGGTGCTGCAGATGCTGCGGCTGGCGGGGGCCCATCCCATCATCGCTGTCGAGCCGCTCGCCTCCCGACGCGCCATCGCGGAGACCCTGGGCGCCGATGCCACGCTGGACCCCACCGTCTGTGACGCGGGGCTGGAAATCCGGCGCCTGACCACCGGGCGCGGCGCAGATGTGTGCATCGAGTACAGCGGCGCCCGCGCGGCTGTGCAGCAGGCGCTGCGGGGCGTCGCCTATGGCGGCACAGTGGTACTGGGCGCCTACCCGCCCGCCTATGGCGCCGGGCTGGATTTCGGCGCCGAATCGCACCACAACATCCCTAACCTGGTGTTCACCCGGGCGTGCAGCGAGCCGGGGCGCGACTATCCGCGCTGGGATAACGACCGCATCTATGATGTCGCCTGGCGGCTGCTGGTGGAGGGCGAGCTTACGGGCTTGCCCATCGTGCAACCGGTTGTGCCCTTTGCCGAACTGCTGAGCGCCTATCCCGGCATCGCCAGCGAGCCCGATCGCTACCTGAAGCTGGGCGTTACCTACGCCTGATCCGATCCATAGAACAATCGTGAGGAATGCGTTGTGATCTCCAAACGTGCCGAACAGATCTCGCCCTTTTTGGCCATGGATGTGATGGAGCGGGCCAACCAGCTCGAGGAGGACGGTGCCCACATCATCCACATGGAGGTGGGCGAGCCGGATTTCGACGTGCCGGATTGCGTCAAGGAGGCGGTCTCCCAGGCTGTGATGGGCGGCAATACGCACTATACCCACAGCCTGGGGGAGCTGCGGCTCCGGGAGCTGATCTGCACCTACTACTATGACACCTACCGGGTCAGGATCTCGCCCGAACAGATCCTGGTGGCCTCGGGCACCTCGCCCATTATGATGCTGCTGTTCAGCGGGTTGCTCAATGATGGCGATGAGGTCATCCTCTCGGACCCGCGTTACGCCTGCTACCCGAACATGGTGCGTTTCGCAGGGGGCGTCACCGTCGACGTGCCTGTGTCGGAAGAGGACGGGTTTCAGTTGCATCCCGATGCGGTGCGCGAGCGCATCACGCCCCGTACCCGCGCGGTGATGATCAATTCCCCTTCAAACCCGACAGGAACACTGCTGACTGAGCAGAACCTGCGGGGTATGGCGAACCTGGGCATCCCCGTGATCTCGGACGAGATCTATCACGGACTCGTGTATGAGGGACGGCCGCACTCGATCCTGGAGTACACCGACGAGGCCTTTGTGCTGGACGGTTTCAGCAAGCGTTACGCCATGACGGGCCTGCGCCTCGGTTACCTGATCGCGCCCCAGAAGTATGTACGTCCGCTGCAGAAGCTGGCGCAGAACTTTTTCATCTCCGCCAACTCGGTTGCTCAGCGCGGCGGCATCGCCGCCCTGATGTGCGCCGGACCGGACGTAGAGCACATGGCCCATGTCTATAACGAGCGGCGCCGCTACATGATCGACGGATTGAGGCGCCTGGGCCTGGGCATCGCCGTCGAGCCCACGGGCGCCTTTTACGTCTTTGCCAATGCGCGCCACATCTGCCCTGACTCGTACCGGCTGGCTTTTGATATCCTGGAAAAGGCGCACGTCGGTGTGACCCCGGGCGCCGATTTTGGCGCGCGCGGCGAGGGATACCTGCGCTTTTCCTACGCGACCTCGCTGGAGAACATCGCCGAGGGCCTGAGCCGGCTGGAGCGTTACCTCTCGCTCCTGCCGTCAGGGACTCTGCCCGATCCCGGCTGAACCTGCTTGATTCGACTTACGGGCCCCTTGCGCGGGCGCCCCGGCGCGGCTATGCTGGGGCCCGTAACGTTTCGCGACACAAACTCCGGAGGATGCCATGGCCGTCAAACAGTGCCTCGTGATGACCAACTTTTACGATCCCCATACCATGTCGCTGGATGCCTTTTGCCGGGCTGTAGCCGAGATTGGCTATGCCGGCATCGAGCTGATGACGCCCGGCGCGGAACTGCCCGAGATCGTCGCAACCTGCGCCCGCTACGGCCTGGCGGTGCCGAGCATGGTGGGCCATGCCAGCCTGCGCGATGGCCTGAACAAGGTCGAGAACCACGACCGGATCATCGCCGAGCTCAAGGCCAACATCGATCTGGCCGCGCAGTACGGCATCGGTGGCCTGATCATCTTTAGCGGCAACCGCAACGATGGCCAGAGCGATCTGGAGGGCATGATCGCCTGTGCGCATGGGCTGCGGCGCATCGCCCCCTATGCCGAGGACAAGGGCGTCAACCTCAACATGGAGCTGCTCAACAGCAAGGTGAACCACCCGGGCTATCAGTGCGATCACGCCGAGTGGGGCGTAGCGTTGTGTGAGATGGTCAACAGCCCCCGAGTCAAGCTACTCTACGACATCTATCACATGCAGATCATGGATGGCGACCTGATCCGCACCATCCGAAACAACATCCAGTGGATCGGGCATTTCCACACGGCGGGCAACCCGGGGCGACAGGACCTGGATGACAACCAGGAGCTGAACTATACGGGGATCTGCCGGGGGATCGACGCCACCGGCTATGAGCTCTATGTCGGGCACGAGTTCCGAGCGAAAGCCGATCCAATCGAGGCCCTTCGCCACGCTTACACGATCTGCTCTGCTTGAGTGCCGAGCCAGTTTGTGCGCAGATTGCCCGCTCGCACGGGAGGCAATCTGCGCGCCCTTTAGGTATACTATCCGGGC
The DNA here is from genome assembly GCA_040772225.1 of Anaerolineae bacterium. Classification (GTDB taxonomy): domain Bacteria; phylum Chloroflexota; class Anaerolineae; order UBA1429; family UBA1429; genus JAAYED01. The sequence goes on along the minus strand of JAXGYO010000003.1, from coordinate 561,390 downwards.
GTTTGGCACGGCCAACGCACAGAGTCTGCAATGGAGGACGTGACAAGATGATCAACTTTGGCGTGGTCGGCTATGGCTATTCGGGGCGCGCGTTTCACACGTATCTGCCCACCCTGGCGGAAGGGCTCAACCTGCATGGTATTGCTGTACGCAACCCGCAGGTGCAACAGCAGGCGCGAGCCGACCATCCGGACGCCACGGTTTACGACAGCGTGGAGGCCATGCTCGCCGACGACAACATCCAACTTGTAATCCTCGCCACACCGCACAACACCCATCACGATCTGTCTATCCAGGCCATGAACGCGGGGCGGCACGTCGTCACCGACAAGGTGATGGCGATGAACGCCCGCGAGGCGGAGGAGATGATCGAGGCCGCGGAGCGCAACGATGTGATGCTCTCCGTCTTTCACAACCGGCGCTGGGACTGGGACTATCTCACGGTGAAAAAGGTGGTCGAGGATGGCCTGCTGGGCGAGCCGTTCCTGTACCACGCCGCGATCGCTGGCTATGGCTCGCCTCGGGGCTGGCGGGGCAGCAAGGCGCTCAGCGGGGGCATCATGTACGACTGGGGCGCCCATTTCATGGACCAGGCTCTGCAGCTCGTGCCCGCACCGGTGGAGAGCGTCTTTTGCGACATCATCTACCGGCCTAATACCGGCACCGATATCGGCAACTATGGCATCATCCGGATGCAGTTCGCCAACGGCACGCGTTACTCGGTGGAGATCACCAACCTGTCGCCCATCCAAAAGCCGCGCTGGTTCGTACAGGGCGATCGGGGCAGCCTGATCAAGTACGGCCTGGATCCTCAGGAGGACTATATGCGGCGCAAGGTCATCCTCGAGGCGGAGGAGGACCCGTCCACCTATGCCCGTGTGGTCACCGTCACCGACGGCCAGCGTGAGGAGCAGGTGGTGCCCTCGGTGCACGGGAGCTGGGTGAGTTACTATCAGAACATCTCAGACGTCCTCAACAAGGGCGCGGAGCTGATCGTCAAGCCGGAGCAGGTCCTTCAAGTGATGCGCGTGTATGACGCGGCTATGCGATCCGCAGAGACGAACCAGGTCGTCAAACTCTAGCAGCTACAATCGATGGCCCACGGACCGGTCACGCCCTGCCCGTGGACCATCCCTCTATGAGGTAACCGATAGATGAGCCAGCAACGTATCCTTAATGCTGAGGCCCTCACCAGTCATGGGCATATCGAGGGCCGTAAGGCGATCGTCCAGATCCTGGAGGCGGGTCTGCGGGCCGCGGACCCCTATAACAACATCATCCGCCTCGTTCGCCGCGAGGGAAAGTGGCTCACGGTGGGCGGCGCCGACTATGTCCTGCCAGGTGACCCGCGCACCGAGGACGAGCGCATCGATCTAGACGAGGTCGACCGCGTGCTGGTGTTCGGCATCGGCAAGGGCATCCAGCGGGCAGCCAAAGCACTGGAGGACGTGCTGGGCGACCGGCTGAGTGGCGGCCATGTGATCGACAAGCACGGCTGTGAGTTCATCCTCGAGCGCCTGCCGGTGACCACCGGCGCGCATCCCGTGCCGGACGAGGGCTGCGTGGAGGGATGCCGCCGCATATTGGCGCTCACCCGCGACCTCACCGAGCGCGATCTCGTGTTCACCGTCATTGGCAACGGCGTATCCTCGCTGCTGACCCTCCCTTCCGAGGGTCTCGAACTCGATGAGGTGCGCGAGGTCACGCGGCTGCTGCAGATCGAGATGGGCGCGCCCACCAACGAGCTGAATCAGGTGCGCAACCACCTGGACCAACTCAAGGGCGGGCGTATCGCCCGGCACATCCAGCCTGCGCGGGCCATCCACATCCTCACCGGCGGGACGCTGGACTATGGCACCGTCATGGATCGCAACATCTGGCAGCATACCATGCCGGAGCGATCGACCTTTGCCGACGCTGTGGACGTGCTCAAGCGCTGGGACGCCTGGGACCGCGTAGCCCCGGCCGTTCGCGAGCACCTGTTGCGCGCCGATCCGGCTGAGGAGACCGTCAAGCGCGCCGAGTACGAGCGCTATCCTTTTCGCGTGTTCGAGGCCATGCCGCCCCACCTGGGCATGATCCCCGCCGCGCGGCGCGAGGCGGAGCGCCTGGGGTTCCCGGCACACGTGCTGTACCGCTACACGCACTTTGAGGCCGCACCGGGCGCGACCATGGCCGGCAGCATCGCCCTCAACATAGAAGAATGGGCAGAGCCCTTTGAGCCGCCCTGCGTGCTGTTCGGCTGCCACGAGCTGCTGGTGACGGTCGGCCAGAGCAACGGGATGGGCGGCCGCAACCAGGAATGGGCGCTCGCCGCCGCCAAACGCATCGCGAAAAGCCCAAACATCATCATGGGATCGGTGGACTCGGACGGCAACGATGGCCCGGGCCACCAGTTCGCCCGCGGCAACGAAAATGTCCCGCAACTGGCGGGCGGCATCGTGGACGGTCGGACCTGGCAGGAGGCGATCGACGCGGGCCTGGACCCGGAGGCCGAGCTCAGGCGGCACAACACCTCGCCGGTGCTGTGGGCTGTTGGCAGCGGCGTGCAGACGACGTTCAACATCAGTATCGGCGATCTCACGGCGATCCTGATCCTGGATCGGGCCGCGCCGCGCACCCATCCCTGACCCAGCCCAGTGCTCACAGGAGGTATGAACATGCTTATTCTGGGAATCGTCGGCAGCCCGCGTCGCGACGGCCGCACCGCAGCGCTGGTGGATGCCGCCCTGCGTGGCGCCGCCTCAACCGGTGCAGAGACGCGCAAGGTGTATCTGATCGACTATGACATCCGCCCGTTCACCGGGCAGGGCGGGGCAGAGGAGGGCGTGCGCTTTTTGGCCGCGGACCTCTCTGCGCTGTGTACCGAGGCGAACGCGCTGGTGGTGGGCGCGCCGGTCTATTTCGGCGAGATCAACGGCCTGACCAAAGACTTTATGGATAGCGTTCGCATCCCCAACGAGAATGGCAAACCCGCCCTGGGCATCGCCATCGCCGGAGGATCGGGCAAGGGGCTCTACAGCGGGGTGCAGAGCATCTACCACTGGTTCTACCACCGGCAGATGCGCGCCATCGATCCCACGCCGGCAACCCGGTTTACGCTGGATGAAACACTGGCCGCGCTGGAGCCCTCCGGTGCGCGCCTGGCTGAGCTGGCACGCGCACCGCAGCCCTTCCCGGGGGCCGGGCGCGAGGACCGCTGGGCCGAGCTGGTAGCCTACTATGCCGCGCTGCCGTACCTCAACTGCGACATGGTGGACGAGTTCCTGACGCTGGCCGAGCAGCTCGTGCACACCCGTCGCGACCACGCCCATTGGGAGCAGGCCTACCAGGAGCTGCACACGGCACGCCTGCTGGCGGCGCGCGGCGAGCGCGCCGACGCGGGACGGCATGCCGTGTACGCCTACGACCTGCTGCTCCACGGCTGATTCGCGTTATGACGAACGGCGAGGCGGTGCCCTCCTGGCGCCGCCTCGCCGTTCGTTAGCGATCGCAAAGGTCAGGTGAACAACGGCTCCATGCCCTTACTGGCCACCAACGCCTCCATGGTCTGCTGATCGGGCCTTGCAGTGAGGTGTTCTGCAGCGATGAGCAGCTTGGGCAGGATATGAATATCGCCCGACGTGTTGAGGAACACCCGCGGGTCGCCCAGCACCCAGTTGACCGCCAGGTCGATGTCCGCCTGCTCGGTAAAGGGTTCGTACCAGGTGGCCGCAAAGTGGTCGGCAGACTCCTGCCAGGGCCGTCGTGTCAGTGACTTGATCGTCTGAATGGCGACGTTCCTTTCAACGCAGAGCGCGGCCAGCGCCTCCCAATTTGCGGCGTACTCTTTGTTCTGCATCATGGGATAGTTGTAGGGCAGCAGCACCGAATCAAAGTCAAAACGTTCCAGACTGCGCCTGTGCATCACCGGCGCCATCACGCCGTGGCCCGTGACTCCGATAAAGCGCACCAGCCCCTCCTCGCGAGCCTGAACGGCCGCCTTGAGCGCGCCGTCGTCGCTGAATGCCTGCTCCCACTCGGCCTCGTCCACCAGGTTGTGCAGTTGCAGCAGATCCACGTGATCTACCTGCAACCGCTCCAGCGACCGGCGGATCTCGTCGTGAGCCGCCATATAGGAGCGCTCTCCCGTCTTGGTGGCCAGGAAAAAGTGGTCCCGCATGCGCGCCATCCAGGGGCCAAGGCGAAGCTCAGAGTCACCGTAACTCGCTGCGGTATCGATATGGTTGATGCCGTGCCTGAGCAAAAGCTCCATCGTTTGATCCGTCTCAGCCTGCGTCACCCGGCCCAGCGCTGCAGCACCGAACAGGGTTCGCCGGCTCTGATGGCCAGTCCGTCCAAAAAGCTTGGTTGGTATCGGGGACATGAAATTCACCTCCTATAGAACACAGCTGCCCGTACGGTCTATCGATACATTACGGCTCACGCCCTCATCTTAACCCAGCGGGATACTGCACGTCAAGCAGCACTTTGTTCGTCTATAGCAGCAAACATGACTAATTTTGCTTGACGAACACAGAAATATCGCACATAATATGTTTGCATCAAGAGCATAACTGTATGCAACTGGTACCAGTCCACAGCAAATCAGTTCTCTGTAGCTAACAGAAAAATACAGTCTTTGATCAAGGGACACACACAGCCCGACTATCGCGAGAGCCGAATTGATGCGGGCGGGCCGTCCCGATATCGCCACAGAGAATTGCGATTGGCCATATGCGGCAAGTGCCGCGTCCCATATGCGCACCCTCCGGAGAGAGCAAGAGGGAGGGTCCCGCCCCGCAATGTCGTGAGGTCTGAAAGGAGGGGTCCGGATACGGAGTAACTACAAAGGAGACCACTTTACCAGCGTATCGGCCGTTTCTGTCAAGAGAGGACAAGAGAGCATGTCAGAGAAAAAGCTGTTTACCCGCCGTACGATTCTCAAAGGTGCCGCTGGAAGCATGGTGCTCCTGGCGGCGGCATGCACGCCGCAGACCGTCGAGGTCGAAAAGATCGTGACCCAGGTGGTCAAGGAGACCGTCGAGGTCGAAAAGGTCGTTGAAAAAGAGGTCGAGAAAGTCGTCACGCAGGTGGTCGAGGTCGAAAAGATCGTCGAGGTCGAAAAGGCCGCCGAAGTGACCGGCACCTTTTGGGTACTCCAGAAGAAGGATTTTTTCCCCGCTATGAACGACTGGTTCCGTGCGGCCATGGTCGAGTACTGCAAGGAGAAGGATTGGCCACTGGACATTAGCTACATGTCCGGCTATACGGGAGGCACGCCGGAAATCGAAAAGTTGATCGCCTCGGTCGCGGCAGGCACGCCGGCCGACCTGATCATGCACGACCTCGCTATCGTGCAACTCCGCCAGGCCTATGCCCTGGATGCCGTCACTGACGTGGTTGAGGAGGTCGAGGCCACCTGGGGCCCGGCCAGCGCTCGCCAGAAGAATGACCTGTACACGGACGGGCAGTGGTGGGCCGTGCCCTACTTTACCCGTTCGGACGGCGCCTGGTTCCAGCGCTCCAAATTCGAGGCCGCTGGCATCGATATCCACAGCATCCGGCAGTTCGTGGACCTGTGGGAGACGCTGCTCGACGTGACCGATCCGGATAATGAGCTCTATGGCTGGGGCGTGACCATCAACGCCTCGAACGACGGCAACTGGTTCCGGCGGCGCATGATGCATGGCTATGGCGCTTACCGGCAGGATGAGACCGGCCAGTATGTCACTTTTGACACGCCGGAGATGGTCGAGTCCATGACCATCATGACCGACCTGTACATGAACGAGAAGTGGGCGTCGCTACTGCCCCCGGGCGTCCTCGCCTGGACAGACATGTCCAACAACGAGACCTACCTGGCCGGCAAGTTGCTCTACACCTTCAACGGAGGCACTCTCCTGGGCAAGGCCATTCTGGATGGCAACCCCATCGCAGACGACACGGGCTTCCACGCACCTCCAGGGGGCCCGGTCAATCAGGAGTTCAACAGCCTGAGCGCGAACAACTGGATGATCCTGCGCGGCGCCCGCAACCCGGATGCGGCCAAGGAGACCATCAGACACTTTATGCTCTCGCTGGAGAACCAGGACGCCATCTTCTCCAACGCGCCGGGCTTTGCGCTGCCGGCCTATGCAGATCTGTGGGCGGCGTCCAAGTATATCCCGACCAATCCCACAGCCGCAGAACTAGAGCCCGTCGCGCGTGACGAGTTCGGCTACATCCCCGGCCAGTATCCTGGCCCGCCTCAGAACCCGGCTCTGGCATCGGCCGATTCCGCCATGATCGAGAACGACATGGTGGCGGCGATATTGCAGGGCACGCCGGTGGCTGAGGCCGTCAAGACCTGCCACGAGCGCTATGTGGCGATCTTTAAGGAGTTCGGCCTGCCCGGCGAAAAGGTCTGATCGTAACCCATGCGCATGGGGTCTGTCCAGTACAGGCCCCGTGCGCTGCACTGCAGGTGCGACATGCCTCCGTAGACGGGGGCCGTCTGTAAGCGACTAACTGCGAGACGGGCTCCGTCTGCGGCAGAGCTATTCACTGTTCTCATCGAGGAGACACGCATCATGACGGAAACAGAGGCCAGTTACGCCGAGCCGGCATCCACCCCACCACTGACACTCTATCGACGACTTCAGGACCTGTTCGGGCGCGATTTTCGTGAAGCCTGGGCATTCTTTGCACCAACCCTGATACTGTTGGGCGGCCTCATCGCCTTTCCCTTTGTCCGTGCCGTCTATATCAGCTTTACCAACACCATCAGCCAGGAGATAGGCCCCTTTGTGGGGCTCACGAACTACACCAACCTCTGGAAGGATCCCTTCTTCCGTAATTCCGTGGGCGTTACTACCCGGTACACGCTCAGCGCTGTCTTTCTCAAAGCGTGTGTCGGCACACTGGCAGCGATCCTGCTCAACCGTCTCTCAGGCAAGTGGTCGATCCTCACCGGTCTGGTCCTTCTGCCGTGGATCATGCCCGAGGTCGTGCGCGCTATCACGTGGCGCGGACTGCTCGACCCACTATACGGCGGCCTGAACCGGGGCCTCGTCAGCATCGGCCTGCTCAGTCAACCGGCGTCGTTCCTCACAGGGGTCGACACGGCCCTGAACACGTTGATCGTGATCAACCTGTGGGAGGGCATCCCGTTTTTCACGATCAACCTGCTGGCCGGCCTCAAGGCCATCGACCAGGAACTGTACGAGGCTGCCGCGATCGACGGCGCCAGCAAGTGGCGCCAATTCCTGCACATCACCCTACCGGGACTGCGATACGTGCTGATCGTGGTGACCCTTCTATCCACGATCTGGACGTTTAATGGCTTTACGCTGATCTTCTTGCTGACCGGCGGCGGGCCGATGAACGCCACCAAAGTCTATTCCATCCTCTCCTACCAGATCGCCATCACAGGCATGCGCTATGGCGTGGGTATCGCAGTAGCGATGACGATGGCCCCCGTCCTGGGGATATTCATCGTGATTCTGGGTCGCTATATGATGCAGGGTCGCAGACTCTATGCCGAGACAAAAGTCAGAGAGCCTGGCGTTCTCTCCATGATCGGCGGAATCCTGATGTGGCCCGTGAAGCTGATCGGTCAGGGGCTGTTGGCATTGTTCTGGTTGGTGAACAACGCTATCGAATGGGTGTTCGAGGGCATCGGGAAACGGCTGGCCGAAGCCTCAGCCAAGCGCGCGGCGGTGCAGGGAAAAACCATCACGCGCCGTCGGTCCAAGGCATCTGGCACCATGGCGGCCATTGCACTGGTGATCCTTCTGATCTTTGAGCTGATGCCCTTTTACTGGGTGATCGTGACGGCCTTTAAATCCGAGCTGCAGATCACCATGTTCGAGAGCCTGCTGTGGCCAGAGCCCTGGACCATCGTCCAGTTCCAAAAGCTGCTGGGCCCGACACGCAACTTTCTCGTATGGCTGCGTAACACGGTAACCATCTCCATCGCCTCACCACTCATCTCGACGGCGGTGGCCTCCCTGGGCGCCTACTCGCTGGCCCGGTTACGCTGGAAAGGCTCCAACACCTTTTCCTACCTGATCCTGGTGGCATATCTGATGCCCGGCATCATGATGCTGATCCCGATCTACCAGCTCTTCTCCAAGCTCGGACTCACCAACAACATCCTGGGCCTGATCATCAGTTACCCTACCTTTGGACTGCCCTTTGCCACCTGGCTGATGATGGGCTATTACAGCTCCATCCCCGAGGAACTGGAGGCGGCAGCACTGATCGATGGTTGCACGCGCTTCCAGGCCTTCTTCCGGGTTGTGCTGCCCCTGATCAAGCCGGCCCTGCTGGCCACCATGCTCTACGGCGTCACGCAGGCCTGGAGCGAGTTCCTCTTTGCCTATGTGATGATCCACAGCGAGACCAAGATGACCATCCCCGTCGGGCTGGCCCAGATGATCATCGGCGACGTGCTCCCCTGGGGCGAGCTGTGCGCCGCTGCGCTGATCATGGCCGTGCCGGTGCTTGCGCTGTACACCATCGGCCAGCGGTTTATGGTCGCCGGGCTGACAGCTGGCGCCATCAAGGGCGGCGGCTGAGGCCTCCTGCTAACTGATCGAGTGTGCAAACGGGGCCGGTCCTGGAAAGGACCGGCCCCGTTCTGACATACTCATGAGGGTCAGCTGAGTTCGCCAGAGAGCAGGCCGGCGACAGTGTCGGCGGGCACTGGCAGCTCGCGGCCCGGCGCAGCCAGCCAGCGCAGAAAGTCATCCTCGATATACTGGTCCCACTTGCGATCGATCTCTCCCGGGGTGTAGCGCCCCTCCTGCAAACACATCTTGCCAAAGATATCCCGCAACTGGACGATCTCAGAGGTCGTCACAATCTGCTCCGCCAGGTGCGGCGGGATGAACACGATGCCGTCATCGCGCCCGAGGATCACATCGCCGGGCATCACCGTCACGCCGCCGATGCGCACCGGGCAGTTGATGCCCATGAGGACCACGGTCGGGGTAGCCACGGAGGGATGGTAGCCACGGCAAAAGCCGACGAAACCCTCGATCTCCTTGACGCCATCGATGTCGCGGATCGAGCCGTCATGCACCACGCCATTCCCTGACTTGGCAAAGATGGAGGTTGAGAGGTTGTCGCCGATGGTGGCCCCATCGGCCACCTTGCCAAAGATATCGGCCACATACACGTCGCCGGGCACAAGGGTATCGATCGGCCAGGACACCTGGTCGCCGATGCACCCAGAGGCCAGAGCACGCTCAAACACGTTCTTACGCACGTCGTCGCGCCGCGGCATAAAGACCGCAGTCACGGCACGGCCCACCAGCGTCTTTCCCGGCTGTGTGCACAGCCAGCGATCCTCATATTGCCAGTGGTACCCCTCGCCCCGCAACACGCCCCAGGCCTGCGTGATGGTGACGTTGCGCATGCGCTGCAGGATGTTGTCAGGCACATAGGGTCGGCCATCGGGGGTACGCTCCCCTTGCCACTCGGGCGTAAAGGCGATGATCTCCTCGGGCGTCAGATTCAAGGGTGCGAACTTGCCCACAAGATCCTCCTCGTATTCATGTAAGCCTGTCGATGCGTTCACGGCTCGAGACCCGCAGCTGCCCGCATGGCAGCCAGCCCATCCAAAATCTGTACGGTGTAGCCAGTTCCAAAGCGGCGCGCTCCAGCCTCATAGAGCGCCAGCAGATTGTCGATGTCCATGATATAGCCCGAGGCCTTGACAACCACCTCCGGGCTCAGCGTCTCCCGCATCAGACGGATATCCTCCACGGTGGCGCCGCCGGGCTGCGTCTGCGTCGAGGTCTTGACGAACGCCGCCCCCTCCTGTTCCGCGATCCGGCAGCCCAGGACCTTTTCCTCATCGGTCAGCAGGCAGGTCTCGAGGATCACCTTGACCGGGGCGCTGTACTCTTGCGCCACAGCGACGACGCCGCGGATATCCTCAGCGACCAGACGATGATCACCCGACTTTAATCCCGTGATGTTGATCACCATGTCCAGTTCTACCGCACCGCTCTCCAGGGCCCAGCGCGCCTCCGCCTGTTTGACGTGTGGTGCGTTCAGCCCCTGCGGAAAGCCGACGGGGCAGATCAGCCGGATGGGGCTGTCACCCAGCAGGGCATGGGCCAGCGGGATCTGGTAAGCCTTGGGCACGATCTGCGCGACGCCGCGCTCGCGGCACATGGCGATGCCTTCGACCAGCGCGTCCTCCGTTACCGCCGGATGCAGAATCGAGTGATCGATCATGCGGGCGACCTCTGCACAGGTTAGCATGGGTTTGCTCCTTCCTCACCGAGCAATGCTACTCGGGTGTGCGGGCACCAGTTGCGATGCCCCTCTCGCTACTTGCAGTGCACCACCAGTGTTGCCGGCGCCAGATTGTCGGCCGAGACGCGAATGGTGATGTCACCTGGCTCGCGACCTGATTGTACGATACCGAGGCATAACCCGCACAATGCCTTGCGCGAGTCCGCCTTGAACGAGTCGTGGTCTACGGGGTCACCGTTATCGACACCGATCAGCTGCCCGGCACCCTCTACCGAGAACCACACCCGCGCGTCCGCAGTGGGGACCAGGCGGCCGTTGGCGTCCAACACCTCGACCGTCAGATGGGCCACATCGCGGCCATCGGCAGCGATCTCATCGCGATCGGCGGTGACGCGCAGCGCCGCGGGCGCCCCGGTGGTCTCGACTCGCGCGCGACAGATCTCCACGCCGTCTCGCCGTCCCACCGCCTCAAGCATGCCCGGCTCATAGGGCACGTCCCAGGCCAGGTGCAGATCGGCAGTCGTAGGATGCAGGGAGCGCCAGTTGGGCGACCAACCCACGCCGGACATGCCCGGGCGCGGAAACTGGTAACACTTGGTCCCGAGGGAACGCCCGTTGAGGAACAACTCCACTGTCTCGCAGTTGGTGTAGCAGATCACCGGAATCACCCGGCCTTCCTGCCCTGCCCAGTTCCAGTGCGGCGCCAGGTGGATCATGGGCTCGCGGGTCCACTGGCTCTGGTAAAAGTAGTAGCCGTCCTTGGGAAAGCCGCACGTGTCGATCACCCCGCTCACCGAGTTCTTGAGCGGCCAGCGCGTCTCACCCAGATAGTCGATGCCGGTCCACATATAGTCGCCAGCGACATAGTCGTTCATCGCGGTGAACTTCCAGAGCTGCTCGACATTGATCATACGCGAGTTATAGGGCCCGAACCAGCCGGCCGCCTCCAGACGATAGTCACCCCGGATGCCCCCCAGCGAGGAGTTCTCACTGCCGATCATCTTGCGCTGCGGGAACAGGTGGCGATCCAGGCTGTACATCAGCTCGCGGTGCTCGTTCCAGCGGTCCACATAGTTGTAGCCCACCACATCGAGGAGCTCGAGAAACGCGAGGGTGGTGGGGGTCGGCGCAGAGATGTTGTCACAGGCGGAGGTCACGGGCCGTGTGGGGTCCTCCTCGTGGACGATATCCACCAACCGCTGGAGCACGGCCACATCCTCAGGATAGGTTTGCTCCGGGATCTCGTTGCCCACGCTCCACAGCACGATGCTGGGGTGGTTGCGGTCGCGCCGCACCATACTGCGCGTGTCAATCTCAGCCCACTCGTCGTAATAGTCGTGGTAACCATAGGCGAACTTGCCTTTGCGCCACTCGTCAAAGTTCTCGTCCATGACCAGAAAGCCATAGCGGTCGCACAGGTCGAGGAACTCGGGAGCCGGGGGATAGTGGCTGCTGCGGATGCCATTGCAGCCCATGGCCTTGAGCAGTTGCAGGCGACGCTCCCACACAGCCTCCGGCACCGCCGCACCGACGCAGCCGCCGTCGTGGTGGATACACACACCGTTGATCTTGACCCGCTCGCCGTTCAGCAGGAAACCCTGGTCCGCATCGAAACTGATCTCACGGATGCCAAAGGGCGTATCCACCACATCGACGATGTTCTCTGCCGGAACATCCTCCAAATCGGTGGGGAACATCGTACGCGGGGGCTCGCCCAGGGTGACCAGCGACTGGACGGTGTACATGACAGGATCATCGACAGACCAGCACCGGGCGTTCTCGATGTGAAGACGTTGCGTAAAGGTATGCGCCTGGCCCGGATGCACAGGGTGATAGCTAGCGCGCTCGGCGACAACCTCGCCCTCTGGATCGAGAACGCGCGTCACCAGCAGGCAGCGCCGCTCAGAGTCCGCATCATTCCTTACCTCGGTGTCCACATCGACACGGGTTATGGTGTTGTTCATCTTTGCCGTACGGATATAGGTACCCCAAACACCCACGTGGAGCGGGTCCGTCACGGTCAGCCACACGTGCCGGTAGATGCCTGCACCGCTATACCAGCGCGCGTCTGGCTGCGTCGAGTCGTCCACACGCACGGCCAGCACGTTCAGCGTATCGCCATAGTGCAGAAAAGGTGTCAGGTCGTAGTGAAAACTGGTATAGCCGTAGGGGTGAAAGCCCAGATGGTGTCCGTTGAGCCATACATCGCAGTTCTTGTAGACACCGTCGAATTCGATGGTGGTCGTCTTCCCGCGCTCGGCCTCTGCCATGGTCCAGCTCTTGCGGTACCACCCGATGCCGCCGGGAAGATAGCCTCCTCCCCCTCCAGAGGGGTGGTCCTCGCTAAACTCGCCTTCAATGCTCCAGTCATGCGGCAGATCGAGCTCGCGCCACCCCGCGTCATCGAGGCCTGCGTCCTCTCCGGCCGCCAGATCGCCAGGATAAAAGCGCCATCCTCGGTCCCAGGAACGTCTCCGCTGATCAATCGGCTTCATCCTTTGTCCTCTCCTTATCTCGCTCGACAAAAACACAGGACGGCGCCGCAGAGACTACGGCGCCGCCAGAGAAGAGCCCATCATTCGGTCAGATCGCCGGGACGTACGCTCCGTCAGCGGCGGCCAGACAGAGTTCCGGTCCTGCCGATGGCATGCCATGGTAATCTTGTCCGTCAGCACAGCGAATATCGCCACGATAGTCGATGTCCCTCAACGCGCCATACAGACGCCCCATATCGGGGCCAGACTGGCCGTGCCAGCAAGGCGTTTCGCCCAAAAACTCGTTGGTGTACTGCGGGTGCACATACAGCAACCGATCGCCCAGCTCACGAACGATATCATATATCCGCTCGCCGTCGGACTTCCAGAGGCTATCGACGCAGAGCATGACCCCGTTGCTTCTGCTGGGCACCTCGTCAAACAAGCGCCGAACGGCCGCATAGTTCCAGAGCAGATTCCGCGAACGCACCGGCACGGTGTGCAAGGCGATCCGTATATGCCGAGCCTCGGCCTCGCCCACCAGTCTGCGATAAACGGTGACCATCTGCTGCCAGGCGGCCTCCTCCAGCGCCACGTCCTGCGGAGGCAGGGCGCTGGTGAACATGGCCAGCACCTCAGCACCGGCAGCGGCCATCACATCCAGGCTCTTGACCAGGCCCCGGTAGTGCTCATCGCTATCGACACCCCCGGCCCAGATCTCCGGCGGGGCCCAGCATACCATCGTGGATGCCGACAGGCCGGCATCGTCAATCTGAGACATCACCCCGCGCAGAATATCGAGATCGAGGCTACCGGCCTGGCTATAGCCCTCCAGCGCGGCAAAGGGAATCGCTACCCGCTCAATCTGACGGTCTTTGCAGTACTGCAGGGCGCCCATGAGCGTCCCATCTGCGACCGAACCTACTTCCACTGCCAGTCTCATCGTCGCGCTCCTGTCATGAATCGGCTGCTTCGCCTGCTGCGGGTTAGCCCGCCCGAAAATGCTACTATTCCGATCATACAGAGTACGACAACGTTGTCAACACGGCACCTGCTGCGCGGGCGAGTCGTCAACTGCACCTACGGTGCAGTTGACCTGCCTTGCCTGCGTGCCCAGTTACTGACCATCTTGATGCGTTCGATGGCCTCTGCACCTGTACCCTCAGGCACCTCATCGGAGACGCCCAGAATCAGGTTTGGGTGAAAGAGATCCACGATGCGCTCGGCTGTAGCCATGAGCTCCTCACGAGAGTAGCTCGGCGTGAACAGCACCGCGGGAATGCCGTCCAGCAAGATCTTGTCGCCGAGGGCATCCTTCATCTCTTCCAGCGTCACATCGCCCTGCGGCTCGGGAGTGAGCGCCTCCAGGCCGTCAAAGGGCCAGTCCTTGAGAAGCGGCAGGAGCGAATGAAAGTGGCCATCCAGGTGTACGTGCGTATAGATCCCCCCTGCTCGCAGCTGGCCGGCGCGCGATTCATACCAGGGCAGCAGGTAACGGCGAAACCAGTCCGGCGAAAAGAGGCTGTCGTGGAGATTCTCGCCAAAGTTGATTATGCGCACGAGGCGACTGGCGATGATCTCATCGTACAGCGCGTCATAGGAGCGATCGATCGTGGCCATCACCTGCGACACCAGGTCCGGATCGTCGGCGATGGCGTATACCAGGTCAGGGAGCTTCATCCATTGCTGAGCAAGCGCCTGATACGGGCTTTTAGGCACCCAGAACCCGGGCTGACCGCGCTCCCCAATCCAGCGGGACCCAACCTCGAACAGCTGCCGCTTAAAGTGGTACCGGGTACGGCTGAAAAGCCAGTCCAGTGCACGCAGCTCCCGCGGGCCGTGCACCGGGAAGTCCACGACGCGCCAGGTCTGATCCGGCGTCAAATGTGAGACCTCAACCAGGTCGCCGAGCGGCGTCTCAAAGACACGCGTGCGCCGGTCGCCCTGCTCGGTGAGATGCCAGATGACCTCGGTATCGTAACTCACCTCAATCGGAGAGCCGATCCCGCTATAGTACTGGAACGTGCGCATGCTGCAGTCACAGGCATCGTAAAAGCCACACAGGTCCAAATCCTGGTAGGTCGCCGGCATCTGTCCAAAGATCCGGTGCCAGTCGAACCAGGGCTCCATGCGCGGCTGGAACAGCACGTGGGGCACGGGTCTGCGCTCAAAGATACGCAGATTCATCTCGCGGAAGGAGAGAGTCATGAGCACCGCCTGTGTTCGAGCTGTCTATCCCTGCTGTGCTACCGGAGATTAGCACGGCCCGCCTGTGCCCGTCAATGGCGCCCGCCTGTACACCCCGCACGGAGGCGGGGGACCTGCCGCCGGCCGGGCACATCGATCCATGGCACGCAAAAGGCGGGAACACCATTCCTGATGTTCCCGCCTCGCTGGCAAATGACAGGACCCCAAGTGACCTTTGATTGCTCCTGATCCGGTCTGTCCTTCTGAGATCCCCTTCGATCCCTCTGTGCCTGCCCTGATCACGACGGTTTTACGTGTCAGCGATCATTCCTGGTCACAGGTTCTCTCTGGCTCAACTCTCAGACGGTCGTTCTTCTGACTTGCCTGAGCCTACCTGCACAATCTTCTCTGAGCCTGCTCTCTGCTCTTGCTGGTGCGTATTGCCGCTACCACCTCGAGCATTGCCTGTTTTCGGTTTCACCGCCTTCCTTCCGGTCGGCCTGTGATTCTGATCCCTGGCGAGCCTGCCCTTCCGGTCTCCTTCCGCTCTGCAGATGTTATCCGCTTTGCTTCAGGTTTCCTTCTGGTCCGAGCTATGTCTTTCGCTCGCTTTGCTCGCCTTACGGCTTGCGCTGCGGCTTGACTGAGATCTTCCCTCGGTTCCGCCCCTTGCGATATTCGCTCGGGCCTTTCCCTCTGAGCCTGTATCTGTTCCTCGGGATCGCTCCTTTGGATTCGAAAACTCTGACTCCTGGCCTGCCTCCTGGTCACTTTCGGGTTCACCGGTGGTAACCGGTCATCCCTGCCGTTTCCTGGTTGCCTGCCATGGATCGTCTCTTTCAGGGCAAGTGGCTGTGCTCTTTCGCCCCTCCTGGCTCGTTCCTTTGTTAATCTGCGTGGTCTACAACAGCTCTAGCTTTTGCGCTCTCCGTCCGGGCTTGCACCCTCCGACAAAGCACCTGTCAGCCTCACAACTGTCAGACCAGGTCCGTCCTGGAGTTTTCTCCAACCCCTCGGGATCCTGTATCAATATATTAGCATATCATCCCCAGAGAGTCAAGTGTTTCTCCGCTGTATTTCCAGGAATCCGCAGGAATACTGAGACCATTTGAATGGCCACTTCTTTCGTAATCACAAGCGGTCGCGCTGCATCCACCGCCGGGGGGGGGACTGACAAACACCTCGACCGTGACTATAATGCTCCTCGATGCCTGCACTGGGCCGTCTCTCGAGTCACAGGCTCGAACCGGTAACGTACGAATGGGGGTGTCCTGGGATGAGACCGAGGCTCACACGTCTGACACGCCTGGTACTCCAGTCGGTGGTGACGCCATACCCGATCGATGGCACGACTGGGGAGCAGCGCCATGGGCTGCAGATGCTCTGGTGGGATACGTTGCTATCGGCCATGAGCATCGCTTTTGTGACGGACTTTGAGACGCTTTACCTTCTCGAGTTGGGCGCTTCCTCAGCGACCATTGGCGCCCGCGCATCGATCGTCGCCGGCGCTGCCTTGCTCGCGCCTCTGGTGGGCGCCTGGCTGGTTGCCAAAAGCGGCAGACGCAAAATATGGGTCCTGCTGGGCGGTGGAGGCCTTAGCCGGGTAGCGCTGCTCCTGAGCGCCTTTGCACCGGTGCTCTTTATGAGGCCGGCCACCGCTGTGACCTATGTCCTTGTTCTGACGGCCATCCGTTCCTTTATGAACTCGGTGAGCATGCCACCCTTTAACTCGCTCTTTGGCGATCTGGTGCCCCCGCCGATCCGCGGCCGGGTGATGGGAGTCCGGATGATGGCGTCGAGCGCGGTCACAGTGTTGATGCTCCCTATCGCCGGCTACTTGATTGAGTCGATCGGCGGCGTTCAGGGATACCAGACCACACTCATCATCGCCAGCGTGTTGGGATTCGGTGCAACAGCCTTTTATGCGCGCATCCCAGAGATTCAGGGAGAGGAAAGCACGCGGCAGCCCGCCGGAGGGTTTTCTCAAGGGCTAAAGGCCTTTACCAGAGATCGTGGTTTCGTCCTCTTTTGCGCGATCAACTTTGTGTGGACTCTCGGCATCCAGATCTCGGGGCCCTTTTTCTCGGTGCACATGGTCGAAAACCTTGGTTTTGGTGTGGACACCATCGCGCTGCTGGCGACCATTGTCACCGTGTTCAACGTCTTTGCTTTGCGGTTCGCCGGACCGCTGGTGGACAAGCATGGCGCCGGCAAGGTCACGGCAATCGCCATGCTACTGGTGCCCCTGATGCCCGTGGCCTGGATGTTTGCCCAGACGCCCTTCCAGGTCGGGGCGGCGCGCGTTTATGGCGTACTGGCCTGGGCGGGCGTGCACGTAGCGGCGATGCCGTTGATCCTGCAGATATCGCCTGCTCGCTACCGCTCCCAGTATATTGCTATCTTTAACACGCTGAATGGCCTGGCTGGGGTACTGGGCCCCCTGCCCGCGGCCTGGCTCTATGCCAGCTATGGCTTTAACACCAACCTGCTGATTTCGGCAATAGTCCGTGGCCTCGGGGCAGTGCTCTTTCTCGTGGCCTTTCTGCGTGGCGTCTTTAAGATGGCTGAGGCGACCGCCAGCGCACCACCAGCCCACCAACCGGAGCAGGCTACATGACCGCACGCCCGCCACGGATCGCGGTGATCGGCGCAGGCCCGGCAGGGATTATGGCTGCGCTCGAGGCCGCTTCCGCCGGCGCACAGGTGACCCTCTATGACACCAACGACATCGTCGGGCGCAAACTGTTGGTCACGGGAAACGGGCGGTGCAACATCAGCCATGCCGGGGCAGCCGCTACCGACTATGTGTGCGACTCTACCGATGCTCTGGACGGGATTCTCTCCCGCTGTGGTCATGAGCAGGTCACGGCGCGGCTGGCCGAACTGGCGGTCCTGACGTACACCACGCCCGACGGTTGGTGCTATCCCCTCTCTGACGCCGCAGCCACTGTCGTGGATGCACTGTCTGCCGCGGTGCGGCTGGCCGGTGTCGAACTGCGTCTCAGGACGCTGGTGCGCGACCTTGTGCGCGACCGCCAGGGCCTGTCCGTGATCGCCGGAGACCCCGAGCGCCCGCGATCTTTCGACCGGGTAGTGGTGGCGACGGGCGGCAAAGCTCACCCCGCGCTGGGCTCCACCGGCCGCTTTTACGGTGTGCTGGAGCGACTCGGACACCGCGTGCTCCCCGTGCACCCTGCCCTGGTGTCCATCGAGGCGGACATGCGCCGTTTGAACAGGCTTCAGGGCGTCCGCCTGGATGCAACGCTATCCATCTATAGGAGAGAGACGCTGCTCGGGCGCGACACAGGAAACATCATGTTTACGCAGTCGGGCCTGAGCGGCCCCGCAGCCATGAACTTGAGCCATCTGGTGAGCACGCTACCGGGACAGCCGCTCACGGCGGTCATCGACTTGCTGGCGCTGCATGGCGAAGCGCTGCAGGATCTGCTCGCGGCCAAGCGCCGGCAGCTGTGGCCGGTGAGCACGCTGTTGGGGGCGGTGCTCCCGGCCAAATTGCCCCCCGTGCTGCTACAGTTGGCGGGGCTGCCCCTGGATGCGCCGCTGAACGCCTTGAACGATGGGCAATTGGAGGCTCTGCTGAGCGCGGCACAGCATCTGGAAATTCGCGTCACGGGCACGCGCGACTATAGCTTTGCGCAACTCTCGACGGGCGGCGTGCCCCTGGAGGAGATCGATCCCCGCGACATGGCATCGCGCCGGGTCCCAGGCCTGCACCTGGCGGGCGAGGTTCTCAACGTCCTGGGGCCATGCGGCGGCTACAACCTGCTCTTTGCCCAGGCCTCAGGCATGCTGGCCGGCCGCGGCGCTGCAGCCGCTATTTGACCACAACCAGCAGCATCTTGAAACGCTGCTCCGCATACAGGGCATGTGGCACACCTGCCGGCATGACCGTAGCCTGCCCCTCGGCCGTGGGGACGCGCGTCCCGCCGATCTCGAGCACAACCTCGCCGTCCAACACGACCACCAGAGCATCGCCGGGCGTCGTATGGGTAGAGATCGCCTCGCCAGCATCCAGCGCAAATAGCGTCATGCTCATGGCATCGTTTTGAGCGATCGTCCGGCTGACCACCTGACCGGGGGCGTATGCCACCAGATCCTTGAGAACTACTGCCTCACTGAAAGCAAGGTTTTTGATGCGCGCCTGTTCGTTCATCTTCGCCTCTCTCACGTCTCAAAGCCACCGGCCGGCTCGACCGCCGGCCCATCGATGATCTCAAAGTACAGCTCTACGGCATCAGCCGGGCAGGCCAGCTCGCACTCAGCACAGTAGATGCACCTTTCCGGCGCCGCAAAAGCTGCACGCCCATCCACCAGCGCAAACACGCCCTGTGGGCATACGCGGACACAGAGCCCGCATCCGGTGCAGCGCTCGGGATGATAGATTGGCAGTACTTGCAGTGTCATGGGGGCACCTCTACCGCCATCATGGCATAGTCCAAGGGCTCAGGCAGTAACCTACGTCACAGTGTCTCAGGACGGAACATCGATTTCGGCTGTGCGTGCAAGAGCCGCCGGGTCCAGGATCTCGATCCGTTGCCTGTCCAGCCGGATCAGCCCCTCCGCCGCCAGCGCCGACAACGTGCGGCTGACGACGACGCGCACCGTGCCCACGCGCGCCGCGATCTGAGCATGCGTCCAGCGCACAGGCGTCTCGCGATGCTCGTTGCGCTCTGACAGCAGAAAACGGGCCACACGTGCCCGCACACTGAGCAGGCCCAGATCGTAGACCATGACCGACAGATGTTGCACACGATCGGCCAGCATACCCAGGAGTGCCAGGCCCACCGCCGGATGCTCGAGCACCACGCGTCGCAGGGCAGCCACCGGCATCCCGAGCAAGAGGACCTCGCCCACGGCTTCTGCACTCGCCGGAACCACGTTCCGGGTGGCAAAGGCGCCGGGCAGGTTCAAGGGTTCGCCCGCGTGCAGGTAAATCAACGTCTGTTCCCGTCCCTCGAGGTTGGACCGAAAAACACGCACAGCCCCTTCCAACACAAAGAGGACCGGTGTCTCCCGATCGCCTTCGAGCAGAATCAGTGCCCGGTCCTCATACCGACGAACGGTGCTGATCCTGGCGATTGCCTCTCGGGCATGTCGATCCAGGCTGCCAAAAGGCGCAACCCGGGACAGATATTCATCTTCGCGACGTACCACGGCTGACCCCATACATGAACCTGATCCTCTTGACTACACTGGCCGCTGTTGCCCCTCGCAAGCCACAGGCAAGGTATAGCCGATGATACCGCGACTGGCGCCGTGCGACAATCGCGACGCGAAATTCAGGCGACTCACTCTGGATCAAGTATGCTATAATGTAGTAATGCAGGTAAACACCGTTAGCCAGGTGACTCTCAAGATAAAACAGCTGATCGACAGCGACCTTGAGTTGGCGGACCTGTGGGTGGCGGGACAGGTCTCGAATTTCCATCGAGCATCGTCCGGCCATTGGTACTTTACTATGCTCGATCAGGAGTCGGAGCTGCGCTGTGTGATGTGGAAGGGCCTGGCCGCCAGGGCGGCCCACGTCCCCTCGCAGGGGGACATGATCGAAGCACACGGCTACATCTCTGTCTATGAGCGGGGCGGCTCATATCAGTTCTACGTGGACACCATCGAGTCGGCAGGAACCGGCGCCCTCTGGGAGCAGTTCGCCCGGCTGCGAGCGCGCCTGGAGGCTGAGGGCCTGTTTGACGAGAGCCGCAAGCGCCCCCTGCCTGCGTGGCCCCATCGCATCGGCGTCGTCACCTCTCCCACGGGGGCAGCACTCCAGGATATTCTCAGAGTATTGCGTGAGCGCTACCCATTGGTGGAGGTGCTGCTATCGCCAACGCTGGTGCAGGGGCAGGAAGCCCCGGAGGGGATTGTGCGTGCGCTGGAGCGCCTGAATGCACGGAGCGACGTAGATGTGATCATCGTCGCACGGGGCGGGGGATCGCTGGAGGACCTCTGGTCGTTCAACGATGAGCGCGTAGCACGCGCCATCGCGGCCTCCCGGGTGCCTGTGGTGGCCGGGGTGGGGCACGAGACGGACATCACGATCGCAGATCTCGTGGCAGACGTGCGCGCGCCCACACCGACGGGTGCGGCCGCGGCCGTGGTGCCTGATGGCGCCGCGCTGAGGGTGCGCATAGACGAGTGCTACGTGATGTTACGGGAGATCATGCGGCGGCGCATCGCCGTGTGGCGCGCCGATCTGGAGCAGCAGCAACGCATGTTGCGCAGCTACCATCCGCAGCGCCTGATCGCCGAGATGCGACAGAGGCTTGACGACCGTCAAGATCGCCTGAACTCGGTGATCCATCACAGGTTGGCGTCGCGCCGAGCGGCGCTAGAGTCACAAATATCGCGGCTGGCAGCGCTTGATGCCAGGCGAGTGTTGAACAGGGGCTATGCCCTGGTACGTCTACAAACGACGGGTGAACGTTTGGTCAGTGTGAACCAGGTTCGCCCTGATGATCAGGTTGTTATCGATGTGCGCGATGGTCGGGTGGACGCGCGGGTGGATCAGACACATGTGCTGGACACTCCCACAGGCGATCGTGCGTCCTAATGTTGGAGGGGGGATGGATACGAAGGCACTGCAATCACTGAGTTTCGAAGACGGCTACGACAGGCTAGAGGAGCTCATCGAGCAGCTCGAAGCAGGCCAGCTGAGCCTGGAAGAATCAGTGGCGCTGTACGAAGAGGGGATTCAGCTGGCGACACATTGCGGCCAGAAGCTTGATGACGCCGAGTTGAGGATCAGCAGTCTGTTGAACGGCGCAGCCGAATCTCAGGGGTGTAGCCAGACGGGCTAGCCCCCCTGCACCGCAGAGACCGACCTCTCTGTTCGCAATCGGGCGATTCTTACCCGATCCCACGTCGCTTCCCCGAACCAAGGGGATGCTCTTGAGCTCCCCCGAACCCCTTTACGTTCCCCTGTGCTCTAGCCTCACCTAATAGCGAAAAATACGGTTTACTGAATCGGCGGTGTAATGTCAGCCGTTGGGAGCGGCGTGATCACCACCGTCGGCGGGTTCGTAGGCGCCGTTGTCGGTGTTGCCGTCGGCGTGGCCGTGGGCGGTGGCGTGGTTGCCGTCGCAGTCGCCGTTGGCGTAATCGGCGTTGCGGTCGGCGTTTGCATCGCCGTCGCGGTCGGCCTGGCGGTTGCGGTTCGTGTCGCTGTAGCCGTCGGGCGCAGTGTAGGCGACAGCGTTGGCCTGGGCGTCCATGTAGGGATGGGCGTCCACGTGGGCCGCCGCGTGATCGTAGCGCTGGGCGTACTGGTCAACCGGGGCGTCAAGGTGGGCGCGACCGTGCCCGTGAGCATTCGCGTTAGCGTGGGGCGCGGTGTCCAGGTAGCCCGGAGCGTCACCGTAGCCACCCCGCCCGGCGTTGCGGTCCCGCCCGGAGCCACCAGTTGGCCGCTGGAGGGCGTCACTGTGGCAAAGGTCGCTGGAGCTGTGGCCGCTGCCCCCTCCGATAGAATCACGCTGATGTCATAGGTTCTCCCAGCCCCATACTGATCCTGATTCCGGATGGTGATCAGTGCGGTGCCATCGGACTGCGCGACAAAGCTCAGCTGAGACGCCAGCGTCCCCGGCGCCACATCATCGTTGCTGAGAGCGAGACCATCGACGGAAGCCTCAAGGAGCGTGTCCACACCGATGGCAAGGTTGGAGGTCGTCACTAGATAGCTTTGACCTGCCTTGACCAGCAACACCACCCGGTCCACATCGCCCGGCAGGTCAAAGGCCCTGTGCTGTGTTTCCCAGGGAGAAATCGGCGCGGGAACGTCCTCATCAGACTCATAGATATCAGTCTGCGCCGGGGGCGCGAGCGCAGCGACCTCCAGCAGGGCCTGCTCCTCAAGGTTGGCGACCTCTTGTAGCAGGAAAGGACGGCCCTGGCCGGCCACAATCGCTGACAGCGCCTCTTCAGCAGATACCAGGGGGGAGTATAAGGTCCCAGGAAGGGCAGCAGCGATGACTGTATCGGGGCGCTGCGACATCGTCCAGGCACTCACTGACCACAGAAGCAGCGCAATGATCACCAGCGCGCCCAGAAAAGTCCGGGTGGAGCGCTGACCCAGCACCAGACGCACCTGGCCAGCAATGCCTTGATCGCGCACCTGCTCGAGGTCCTCAATCAGATCCTGGGCGGATTGATAACGCTCCCGCGGGTCGCTCTGCAGGAGATGCTCGACGATCGCGACCAGACTGGAAGGCGTCTCCGGGGCAACCTGGCTCAGCGGCAGACGCCCACTTACATAGAGTCGTCCGGCAAGCATCTCATAGAGAACGAGCCCCAGCGTGTACAGATCGGACCGCTGATCGAGCGCCGCACTGGAGGTCGCCTGCTCCGGGGACATGTAGGCCGGCGTTCCCGGTCGTCCCACATCATCCTGCGTACCGAGGATGTCCTCTCGCAGCTGGGCCAGACCCAGACCGGTGACCCGCGCCGTTCCCTGCGCATCAATCAGGATGTGGTCTGGCTTGATATCGCGATGCACTATGCCCTGGTTATCGAGCGCCTGGATGGCCCGGGCTACATCGAGCGTTATGTCCAAAGCCTGCCCGGCCGCCAACGGCCCAGCTTTCAGCCGTTCCGCCAGCGTGGGCTCTGACCCGTGGCCCAGGACCAGACACAGATTGCCCACAGCGTCGCTATCGAAGCTATAGGCGGTCACCAGGTTCTGATGCGTCAACCGGCCGGCAGCCCGCGCTTCGAGCCGCATCCGGCGGCGGGTCCTCTGCCAGAGCTCGGGGTCTTCTGTGGCGAGCGCAGCGGCAAGAACGACCACCGCCACATCACGATCCATCACCACATCATGGCACAGGTAGACCGGTCCCACCGTACCCTGTCTGATGAAGGACTCTATTCTGTAACGGTCAGCGAGCAACTCGCCCACGGCAGGCATGGTGTACACTCTCCAATCAGGAGCACCCATGGCTCTCTTTATAGTATATCATGGGCCAACCCGGGGTCACAACGAAAGCTCATACAGCACAAGGGCCACGATCCGTAGGAATCGTGGCCCTTGTCTATCTCGAAAGCGAGAGGCTATCTATCGTGCGACGATATTAACCAACCGTCCTGGCACGTAAATGATCTGGCGCACGGTGAGCCCCTTCAGGTGCAGCTGTGCATTCTCCTGCGCCAGAGCGACCTCTTTGGCCCTCTCCTCATCGATCTCGGCTGGCACCTCGATGCGCGCGCGCACCCGTCCGTTTACCTGGACGATCAGCGTGATAACCTCGTCCGCCGCCAGATCAGCATCCCACTCGGGCCAGCGCTGGTCATGCACCGAGTAGGCGCCGCCCAGACGCTCCCAGAGCTCCTCCGCGAGATGGGGCGTGATAGGCGCCATCATCAGCACCATGCTGCGCACGGCTTCCTGCCACGCCTCTGTCCCGTACACGGCGGTATCGCGGGCCTTGAGCAGCGCATTGTTAAACTTCATCAGGCTGGCCTGGGCGGTGTTGAACTTGAACGCCTCATAGTCACGGGTCACATCCCGGATTGCCTGATGCGTTGCCCGCCTCAGGTCTGCGATCTCGCTGGCCGAAGGCTGGCCGGGACCTGCCTCCGGCGGCTCGGTGACCACCGTCCAGACCCTGTTCAGAAAACGATAGATACCTTCGATGCCGGTGGAAGACCAGCTGCCGCCTAGTTCCCAGGGGCCAATGAACATGAGGAACGCCCGCACCGAGTCCGCACCCAGCGTCGAGACATACTCGTCAGGGTTGACTACATTGCCACGCGACTTGCTCATCTTTTCGTTGTCTTCGCCCAGGATCATCCCCTGGCAGAACAGACGAAGCATCGGCTCGTCAAAGTCCACCAGCCCCATGTCACGCATGACCTTGGTAAAAAAGCGCGTGTAGAGCAGGTGCATCGTCGCGTGCTCGATACCGCCGGTATACTGGTCCACGGGGAGCCAGTACTTGCCTGCTTCCGGATCAAAGGGCAGGTCACCGCCGTAATAGGGGCTGACATACGCATAGTTGTACCAGGAGGAGCACATGAACGTGTCCATGGTATCGGTCTCACGCGTGGCCGGCCCGCCACATTTGGGACAGGTCGTGTTCAAAAAGCCCTGGTGGTACTTGAGCGGGCTCTCTCCCGTAGGCAGAAACTCTGCGTCGTCCGGGAGCAACACGGGCAGATCCTCATAGGGAACCGGCACGATCCCGCACTTGTCGCAATACACCATCGGGATCGGGGCGCCCCACATCCGCTGCCGGCTGATCAGCCAGTCGTGCAGCCGATAGTTGACTTCGGCATGGCCGATACCCTGCTCCTCCAGCCAACGGATCACGTCGGCCTTGGCGGTCGCGCCGGGTGTGCCGCTAAAGCTGCCCGAGTTGATCATCGTGCCATACTCGTGATGCAGCAGCACGTCCTCGTAAAAGGGCAGATGGGAGAGCATCTCCATCGTTGTACGGTTGCCGCTCACCGGCCGATAGATCGCCTTGCAGCGCTCCAGGATAGCCCGGTCTGAGGCCACCGAGTCGAGTGCCTGCACGCCATCATCAAAGACAAACAAAAAGCGCGCGCCGACGACCTCGTTCCAGTTACCGGGCAGCAGATACCCGCGCATGAGCGCCACATAGTGGTCGATCTGCTCGTCACCCTGCAGGGTCACGAACAGGCCATCACCCAAATCCGCCACCGGCGCCACCTCGTAAGGGATGCCGGCGCTGTCCAGTTCGGCGGCGAACCCCTCGCGCACAGAACCCGGAAAGACCAGGCTCCTGGCCAGGCGGTCGGGCCGGTCGATCACCGGGATAATGGGCAGGCCGAACTTGATCGCGAACGAAAAGTCGCGCTCGTCGTGCGAGGGTACGCCCATAATCGCCCCGGTGCCGTATCCCATCAACACATAGTCGGCGATCCAGATTGGGATCCGCTCGCCGTTGACGGGGTTCACAGCATAGGCGCCGATGAACACACCCGTCTTTTCCTTCTCAGTCGACAGCCGGTCAATCTCCGTCTGCCTTGCCGCGGTCTCGACGTACTCGGTAACGACCTGGCGCTGTTCCGGGGCCGTCAGCTTGGCGACAAGCGGGTGTTCGGGCGCCAGCACCATAAAGGTTGCGCCCCAGAGGGTGTCAGGCCGCGTTGTGAACACGCTGATGGCGTCACCGGCCTCGGAATGAAAGGTCACATGCGCACCTTCGCTCCGCCCGATCCAGTTGCGTTGCATAATCTTGACGCGCTCCGGCCACTCGATCTGTTCCATATCGGCCAGCAGCTGCTCAGCATAGTCGGTGATGCGAAAGAACCACTGTGCCAATTCCTTCTTGATTACCGGCGTCCCGCAGCGCTCGCAGTGCCGGTCTTCGCCCCACACCTGTTCGCGGGCCAGCGTCGTATTGCATTTTGGACAAAAGTCGACCGGTGCCACCTCACGGTACGCCAGGCCGCGCTCGTAGAACTTTAAAAAGAACCACTCGGTCCACTTGTAGTAGCCGGGCAGGCAGCTGACGGCCTCATGTTCCCAGTCCCACATGGCGCCCATGGCGCGCAGTTGTTCGCGCATGTGACGCACATTGTCCATCGTCCACTGATGCGGGTGGATATTGCGCTCGATGGCTGCATTCTCAGCGGGCAGTCCAAAGGCATCGAATCCGATGGGGAACCAGGTGTTATAGCCGTGCATGCGCATGTAGCGGGCACGCGCATCCGATGGCGCCATCGCATACCAGTGTCCGATGTGTAGATCGCCGGAGGTGTAAGGGAGCATGGTGAGCGCATAGTGCTTGGGGCGCGCAGGGTCCTCGACGCGCCGGTAGAGGCCCGTCTCCTCCCAGCGCCGCTGCCATTTGCTCTCGATGGCCTGAGGCTGATAGGTGGTACCCGACTCTTCCATTCTCACCCTCCACTCTTGCCCGGTGCGAATCAGGTCTCGGCGCCTGTGGACTCCGCACCGATCGTATACTCTTGCCGCGGCCACGCCGCCAGTCGCCGTAAACTATCTGGAAGCCGCTCCCCAATAAAGTGAAACCCCTCTTGACCTTGAGGCAAGAGGGGTAACGCCTATCGTACCAGTGGAGCTGAAGGGAATCGAACCCTTGGCCTCTTGAATGCCATTCAAGCGCTCTCCCAGCTGAGCTACAGCCCCGCGACGTTCATGTGCCCCGTATGGACACGCTATAGGACGAACTGAATTCTCTGGATCTGCATGGTCCCGATTCTCCGGAAAGCAGTCTGTGGAGCTGAGGGGATTCGAACCCCTGGCCTCATCAGTGCGATTGATGCGCTCTCCCAGCTGAGCTACAGCCCCCGACCTTCACGGGAGTATAGGGTCATTGGCAGCGAGTGTCAAGTAAACGGACCCGCGCGCACCAAGGCACTGCCACATGACAAGCTCCGAGGAATACCTCGGAGCCAAGCGGGTGATGGGATTCGAACCCACGACATTCTGCTTGGGAAGCAGACGCTCTGCCAACTGAGCTACACCCGCACATACAGTCTGAGTATAAGCCTAACATCCGGAGCGTCAAATCGCGCCGGGGTCGAACCGGCTCGCCATGACTGTGCTGAAAATGCGCCATCTGGCGGATTTGACACGACGGGAGAACCAGTATAATATGACTTGCTGTGAATTCATCACTTGACGCAGAGTTAATGCGTATTGCTTTTCCTCGCCTATTGTACAGCATTAGGACATCCTAATCCAGACTCTCGGTCGATACATGCCGCCTGCGGGCATGGCCGGGGGTTTTTGTGCTTGAGTAGAGCCTAGCCATCCGCGCACGCCTCATGTCATAGGAGGGCACCTTGGAGATCAACGATATCAAGAACCTGAGGATCAGCCTCGCTTCGCCCGAGCAGATTCATGCCTGGTCCTACGGTGAGGTCACCAAGCCCGAAACGATCAACTATCGCCGCCTGCGCCCCGAAAAGGACGGCCTGTTCTGTGAGGCCATATTTGGCCCCACCAAGGACTGGCAGTGCTATTGCGGCAAGTACAAAAAGGTCCGCTTTCGTGGCATCGTCTGCGACAAGTGTGGCGTCGAAGTCACCCACTCTCGCGTACGTCGCGAGCGCATGGGCCATATCGACCTGGCCACACCGATCGCCCATATCTGGTATACGCGGCGCTCTCCCAGCTACCTGGGTCTGCTGCTGAATATCTCGCAGCGCAACCTGGACCGGGTGCTCTACTACGCCCAGTACATCATCACCGAGGTCGATGAAGCGGCGCGCGAGCGTGCGCTCCACCGCCTCGAGGATGAGCTCGCGCGCGAGATTGCGCGCTACACCGAGCAGGCGGAGCAGGGTATTGGCGCCATCGATGAAGCGCTCTCGACCCAGGACGAGGCCGGTGAGGAGCGCGAGCAGGTCATCGTCGAAGAGATTCGCACCCGTCGCGACCAGGCCATCGAGCGCGTCATGAGCGAAGCCACGCAATTGCGCGAGTCCCTGGAGCGCATGCTCGACAGCCAGGCCACACAGGACGTCGTGTTCGGCCCGACTGACACAGTTGTCGCCACACGAGGCGAAAAGGTCACCCGCGCGAATCTCTCCACGCTCAATCAGTTCGTCCAGGATGAGCTGAGCCGGATCGAGACGATCTACTCGGAGGAGAGCGACGAAAAGCTCGCCCCCATCGAGGAGGAACTGTCTGAGGCCCGCGCCAAGGCTGAAGGCCGGCGTAGCCAATACCATGAGAGCCTTGAAACCAAGCTGGAGGAGATTCGTCTCTCCTTTGAGGACAAGCGCGACGAGCTGATGAGCCTCCGTCCAAAGCAGCTCATCACCGAGATCCAGTTCCGCGATCTGTCCGACAACTGGGGCCGCGTGTTCAAGGCAGCCATGGGCGCAGAGGCGATCTACGCCATCTCCTCACAGATCGACCTGGAAAAGCTCTCTGAGGAGCTCAAGGAAGAGATTCGCACCACGCACTCCAAGCAACGCAAAAAGAAGGCCGTGAGCCGCCTTCAGGTCACTGAGGCGCTCCGCCGCTCGGGCAACCGCCCGGAATGGATGATCCTGACTGTGTTGCCGGTGATTCCGCCCTCGCTGCGCCCCATGGTGCAGCTCGACGGCGGCCGGTTCGCCACATCGGACCTGAACGATCTCTACCGGCGTGTTGTGAACCGCAACAACCGCCTGAAGCATCTCATGTCGCTGCAGGCGCCTGAGGTGATCATCCGCAACGAAAAGCGCATGCTCCAGGAGGCCGTCGATTCGCTGATCGACAACAGCCGCCGGGGCAAGGCGATCTCGCTGCGTGGCCGCCGCCAGCTC
Organism: Anaerolineae bacterium; assembly: GCA_040772225.1. Classification (GTDB taxonomy): domain Bacteria; phylum Chloroflexota; class Anaerolineae; order UBA1429; family UBA1429; genus JAAYED01. Next base: position 532,240 of record JAXGYO010000003.1, on the reverse strand, counting down.
AAGTCCCTTTCGGACATGCTCAAGGGCAAGCAGGGCCGCTTCCGCCGCAACCTGCTCGGCAAGCGCGTGGACTATTCCGGTCGTTCGGTGATCGTTGTGGGCCCGCAGCTCAAGCTCTACCAGTGCGGCCTGCCCAAGCGCATGGCACTGGAGCTCTTCCGTCCGTTTGTGATGCACAAACTGGTCGAGTACTCGCACGCCATCAACGTCAAGGGCGCCAAGCGCTTGATCGAGCGCGAGACCCCCGAGGTCTGGGAGGTGCTGGAGGAGGTCATCAAGACCCGCCCCGTGCTCCTCAACCGCGCCCCGACGCTTCACCGTCTGGGCATCCAGGCCTTTGAGCCGGTCCTTGTAGAGGGCAGTGCGATCCACCTGCACCCCCTGGTGTGCTCCGCCTTTAACGCGGACTTTGACGGGGACCAGATGGCTGTGCACCTGCCGCTTTCCGAAGCCGCGGTGCGCGAGGCTCGGGAGCTGATGCTCTCCAGCCACAACTTGCTGCGCCCTGCCAATGGCGAGCCCGAAGTGGGCCCCTCCAAGGACATGGTGCTGGGTTGCTACTACCTGACCATGAACGAGGCCGGCGTCAAGGGCGAGGGCATGGCCTTTTCGTCGGCGGATGAAGTCCAACTGGCGTATTCCCTCGGCGCGGTGAACGTCCATGCCGCCATCAAGTACATCAATCGCAAGGATGGCAACGGCGAGCTCATCGAGACCACCGTCGGTCGCGTGCTCTTTAACGCCGCGTTGCCGGATACCGTGCCCTTTGTCAACCGTGAGTTGGACAAGAACGGCCTCAAGGAGGTCGTTGCCGACTGCTATGAGCGTCTGGGTGTGGATGATACCGGTGAGGTGGTGGACGCCATCAAGGACATCGGGTTCAAGTACGCCATGATCTCGGGCACGACCATCGCCATCGATGACATCCATGTGCCTGATGAAAAAGCCGTCATCCTGGAGCGCGTCAACGAACAGGTTGCCGAGGTGGAGCAGCAGTATCGCCGCGGTCTGATCACCGAGAGTGAGCGCTACATGATGACCGTAGACCTGTGGACCGAAGCCACGGACGAGGTGACCGATGCGGTGGCCAAGGAGCTGGACCCCAATAGCTCCCTGGGCATCATGGTCAACTCTGGCTCATCCAAGGGCGGCCTGACGCCCATTCGCCAGCTGGCAGGTATGCGCGGCCTGATGGCCGACCCTTCGGGGCGCATCATGTCGCTGCCTATCCGGTCCAACTTCCGCGAAGGGCTCACTTCGCTCGAGTACTTTATCTCGACGCACGGCGCGCGTAAGGGTCTGGCCGATACCGCGCTGCGCACCGCCGATGCCGGCTACCTCACACGGCGCCTCGTCGATGTGACGCAGGACGTCATCGTGAACTCGGAGGACTGCGGAACGACTCAGGGTATCTGGATCGATCGCGCCTCCTCAGTAGACGCCGGCGAGACTCTGGGCGAGCGAATCTATGGGCGCTACAGCGCCGCACGGATCGTCGATCCCGAGTCGGGTGAGATCATTCTTGAGAGCAACGAGTATATCGACAAGTACATCACCGAGCAGATTGAGAACAGCAAGATCGATCGCGTGTATGTGCGCTCGGCCCTCACCTGCAGCATGCGCTACGGCATGTGCCAAAAGTGCTACGGGCTGGATCTAGGGCGTAACGAGATGGTCAAGCTGGGCGCGGCCGTGGGTATCGTCGCGGCGCAATCTATCGGCGAGCCCGGAACGCAGCTGACGCTCCGGACCTTCCACACCGGCGGTGTGGCCGGCGCAGGCGATATCACACAGGGTCTGCCCCGTGTGCAGGAGCTGTTTGAGGCCCGCGTGCCCCGCGGTGAGGCCATCATCGCCGACCTGAGCGGTCGTGTGACAGTGCGTACAGAGGGCGACCATCGCTTTGTGGATGTCATCGACATCACAACGCGCCGTGCCTCGCACACTGTCCCCGAGGGGTACGATGTCGTCGTGACGCAGGGCGACAACGTCGAGCGCGGTCAGGCGATGGCGATCCTGGAAGAGGGCGAGCCCCTCGTCGCCAAGGCCAGCGGTCGCGTGACAATCGATGGTGACCGCATCGTGATCATCCATGAGGAGATCGTTCAGCGCGAGTATCCCATCCCGGCAACGTCACGGCTGCGCGTGTCCGATGGAGACCAGGTCGTGGCCGGCGAGCAGATCACCGAGGGGGTCAAGAACCCGCACGAGATCCTGCAGATCATGGGGGTCGAGGCCGTGCGCGAGTATCTGGTGCTCGAGATCCAGAAGGTGTACCGCTCGCAGGGCGTGAATATCAGTGACAAGCATATCGAGGTCGTGGTGCGCCAGATGATGCGCCGCGTGAACGTGGTGGAAAGTGGCGATACCGGCTTTCTCCCTGGCCAACTCGTGGATCGTTTTGACTTTGAGCAGGCGAACCAGGAGGCGATCGAGGCTGGTAACGAGCCCGCACAGGGCGAGCCCATCGTGCTCGGCATCACCAAGGCGGCGCTCAACACCGAGAGCTTCCTGTCGGCGGCATCCTTCCAGCACACCATCAGTGTGTTGGCCGAGGCCGCTGTGGAGGGCAAGGTCGACGACCTGCGCGGACTCAAGGAGAGCGTGCTGATCGGCAAGCTGATCCCTGCAGGCACGGGCTTCCGTACAGAGGAAGAGCGCGCTGCGGAAGAGGCCGAGCTTGCGGCCGCCGAGATGTTCGAGCCCCTGAGCGCTGACGTCCTGGGCGACCTGAGCGACGGTCTGCTGGGTCTGGACCCATCGGACGAGCTCGACGCACTGGATCAGGCCTTCCGGGCCAAAAGCGGCGGCGCCGCACCCAGACTGCAGATGCCTGACGCTCTCGACGAGAGCTAGCAATGAACAGCCGGCACATCCGGACCCTGACTCGGAAACGCAAACGATCGGGCGGAGGAGTGATCCTCCTCCGCCTCCTGCTTATCCTGGCGCTGGGCAGCGTGGGTCTGCTGGTCGGCGCGGCAGGACTGATCGGGGGCACGGCCTTTACGGTGTATGCTTCCTTTGCCGCCGAGCTCCCCCCCGCCGATGAGATCCGCCAGCGCAGCCTGGATGCCTTTGAAACCACCCGGATCTATGACCGCACGGGCGAGCACCTCCTGTATGAGATCATCCCTCCCGACGGCGGCCGACGCACCTGGGTGAGCCTGGATAGCCTGCCCCAGTACCTGATCGATGCCACCGTCGTGATGGAGGACAAGAACTTTTACGACGAGACGCTGTATACCAACTTTTACGGCGTCAACGTCGAGGGCGTCATGCGCGCTGTGTATGGCGAGCTCACCGGTGAGAACCTGGGCGGTGGAAGCTCCATCCCGCAGCAGGTAGTCAAACTGGTCCTCTTTGACACGCTTGAGGAGCGCGCCGAACGCAGCTACCTCCGCAAGCTCAAAGAGATGATCATGACGGTCGAGTTGATGCGGCAGAACCCCGGCCGAGAGGGCCGTGACCAGATTCTCGAGGCCTATCTGAACAACATCTTTTACGGCAATATGGCCAACGGTATCGAGGCCGCGGCACAGACTTACTTTAGCAAGTCGGCCAGCGACCTGACCCTGGCCGAAGCCGCGATGCTCGTCCCGCTGCCTCAGTATCCGGCACTCACCCCTCTGGCAGAACCTGAACTTGCCAAAGAGCGGCAGGAGATGGTCCTCGACCGTCTCTATCTTGAGGGTTATGTCTCCGCAGAAGAGGCCTTTGCCGCCAAGCAGGAGACCCTCAAGATCGCCCCGGCAACGATCGATATGCAGGCACCCCACTGGGTGCTGTATGTGCGGGATCAACTGGAAAAGCGTTACGGCACCGACATGGTATATGGCGGCGGTCTGCAGGTCATTACATCGATTGACATGGAGATTCAAAACACTGTCGAGCAGATGGCACGGGACCATGTGGCTGAGATCGGCGAGCGCAACAAACTCACCAACGCCGCTATTGTCGTGCTGGATGCGAAACGGGCCGAGATTCTGGCCATGGTCGGCAGCCTGGACTATCGAAATGAAGAGATCGACGGCGAGATCAACATGGCACTCGCCGAACTCCAGCCGGGATCCAGCTTTAAGCCGTTCGTCTATGCCACAGCCTTTGCCCAGGGTTATACGCCGGCGACGATGATCATGGACATCCCCATGACCTACCCAAACCCGCCGCACGAGGACTATGAGCCGGAGAACTATTCCAAGACGTTCCACGGCCCGCAATCGCTGAGATCGGCGCTGGCCAATTCCTACAACATCCCCGCAGTAGAGCTCATGAACTGGGTTGGCATTGTACCCGTGATCGATACGGCCCATGCCATGGGTATCGAGACGCTCCAGGGATCCGGGTATGGCCTTTCCACCGCGCTGGGAGGAAGTCCGGTCAGAGTCATCGATATGGCCTATGCCTTTTCGGTGTTTGCCAACAACGGCACCATGTTGGGGACACCCAAGAGACCGCAAGACGTCATGCCTGGCTACCGGCAACTCGACCCCGTGTCCATTCTGCAGGTCAACAACGCCAGGGGCGAGGAAATCTACCGCTATCTGCAGCCCGAAAGGCGTGACGTCCTTTCGCCGCAGGTCGCCTACCTGATCACCCACGTTCTGTCCGACAATGTCGCCCGCACCCCGGCCTTTGGCTCGGTGAACTCGCTGATCCTGCCCGACCGACCCGTGGCAGCCAAGACGGGCACGACCAACGACTATCACGACGGCTGGACCGTTGGATTCACACCACAGTTCGTCACCGCCATCTGGACAGGCAACACCAACCACGATCCCATGGCTGAGGGCGCTGCGGGCATCCGCACGGCTGGGCCGCTCTGGCAACGGATCATGACCTATCTGCATGAGGGCAAACCTGTCGAGCAATTCGTGCGCCCGGAGGGTATCGTCAGCGCCACGGTGGATGCTGTATCGGGCAAGCTGCCCACAGAGTACACGCCCTCAACCCGCGAAGAGATCTTTATCGCCGGCACAGTGCCCACCGACCACGATGACGTACACGTGCCCTTCCAGATCGACCGCACCACCGGTCAGATCGCAACACCCTACTGCCCACCGGAAGTCGTTGAGACAGTGGTCTATGCCGTCTATCCGCCCGAAGCGGGAGACTGGGTGCTGAAAGAGGGCATTGCACAGCCTCCGACAGAGATGTGCGACGTCCATGGCCCCGATTATTCCGGGCAGGATATGGCGATCATCTCGCCGCGGCCCTACCAGTCGGTCGGCGGCGTGGTTACCATCACGGGCAACGCCCGCGCGGGCAGCCAGGAGCGCTTCTGGCTTCAGATAGGCCAGGGCAACGAACCGACGCAGTGGACGCCGATTACCGGCGAGTCCGGTGACCGGATCGACAACAACGTCCTCGGCATGTGGGATACCAACGGGCTCGATGGAAGGTACATGCTGCAACTGGTTGTGATCGATGCCGGCAACACGCGTACGATAGAGATCCCTGTGATCGTGGACAACCAGGCGCCAACGGTAAAGGTTACCATTCCCGGCACCGATCTGCCCGTGCTCCATCAGGACAAGGAGAAGCGCGACAAAGATCGCACCTTCCAGCCCGCTGATGGGGAGGATGCGGTCATTGTCAAGGTGGATGCACGGGACAATGTCGCCATTCGCAAGGTGGAGCTGTATCTGAACGGCTACCTGGTGGGCGCCAGCACCATTCCACCCTATTCGGTGCGGGTGGACTATGCTGCGCTGCCCGGTGAGATCGAGAACATTGATGCGCTGCAAGCCATGGTGGGGCCACTTCCGGCCTTTGCACCGCCGCCGGGCGCGCGTTCTTTCGTGGCGCACGTCGTCGCCTATGACTCGGCCGGCAACATGGCTGTCAGCGCCCCGGTAGACCTCTACACGATCCAGTAGGCACTCGGTCGCAGCACGCCGCCGTCAGTATCCGTTGCTGACGGCGGCGCTGCTATTCCCCGGACTCGAGCCTGTCCAGTTCCTCTTCAGACATCCCAAAGTGGTGCCCGATCTCGTGCACGATCGTGCTCTGGACCAGCCGCACCAGGTCCCTGTCGTCGCTCGCCACCAACTCCAGGGATCGCTGGAACAGCGTGATCCGGTCAGGGGTGATCAGGTGGTAGCCGTGGCCGCGTCTGGTAAGCGGGACCCCCTCGTACAGGCCCAGCAGCAAGGCATGACGGCCGACGCGCGAACTCTCAAGCTGCTCTCTGGTGGGCCACATCGCCGTGGTCACATAGACATTCTGCATGTGCTCACCCACCCACGCGGGCAGATGATCCACGGCCTCGTCCACCAGGGCATCGAATTGGGTCCGCGTCAGCCTCACCGGCACGTCAGGCCTCCTCGTCGCCGGCCTGCGGGCCGCACGGCGCTACGCTCAGGGTGCTCTCATTGCGATAGGTGACCATCCCCGACCGGCCGCCGGGGATTCGCCGCACATGCCGGCGCTCTGTGACGTCCACCAGCACCTGGGGCTCTTCGCGGGACGCGGAGTAATACGCCGCCAGGGCCGCAGCCCGCTGCAGATCCTGCTCCTCCACCTCTGGCCCCGCCTTTTTCAGGAGCACATGTGCTCCCGGCACCCCACGGGCATGCAGCCACAGATCGTGCGGACTGGCCAGATCAAAGGTCACCATCTCATTCTGCGCACTGTTGCGCCCGATCAGGATCTGCGCGCCGCTGGCCGTACGCACCTGCAACGGCCCCGAGCGGACTGAACGCGGGCGCTTGCGATCCTCTGAGATGTAGCCCGCCTCCTGCAGCGCCACACGGACAGACTCAAGCGCGGGCCGGTCCTCGGCCAGGTCGACATCGGTCTGCAATTGCTCCAGGTAGGCCAATTCGCGCTCGGTCTCGGCGATGCGTTCGGGCACCTGCTCGCCGGCTGATTGCCGCTTGCGGTAGGCACGAAAGACCGCCTGGGCATTCTCCTCGGGCGAGAGGCCAGGATCGAGGGGAATGCGCAGTTTGGCATCGCCCTCCAGGCCGCTTTCGCCGGTGACATCGCCTCGCCGGCAGATCAGTTCTTCCTGCCCGGGCGCGGTGGCCCAGGCCATCGCCAGAATGGCCTGCCCCTGCAGCTGCAGCTCGGCCAGCTCTGCGGGCGAGACGCTGGCACGCTCCAGTGACGCCAGCCGTGCGCGCTGCCTCTCGATCTGCTCATCCACCAGCGCCCACACCTCAGCCCGTGCCCCCGCATAGGCGTCCATTGGACGTTCCTTGCCGAGAGGCGTCGCGGCCCCACGGCTGATAGAGGGCACCGGCTCCCACCGGTCACAGTGCGTCAGCGCATAAGGTGCCAGCGCGACGGCCACAGCCTCGCCCTGCTGGACCTGATAGCCGATCGAGGGCTCCCACGCGTGTGTCCCAGGCAGGCGCAGCATCTCCTGCAACACACCGAACAGTCGCTGCCCGGAGGAGTCATCCAGCGGCCATTCAGCAGCCTGGTCGCCGGTGGCGCGGTATACGATCTCGCGCGCCAGCAGGGGACTGATTCCCGCAACCGACTGCACCAGCCGGCGGAACAAAGGCCCCGGCTGGGCATCGAGCGCCCGAGTCAGCGCGGCACTATCGAGCTCGTCGGCGGCCAGCTTGTCTTGAGGAGGGGGCGGCACATAGGGCTGGCCGGGCAGCACGGTGCGGTAACGATTGATGCGCGCCGGGACCCGCCGCGCACACTCGAGGATAACACCCTCCGGACTGACGAGGATCAGATTGCTCAGCCTGCCCATGATCTCACAGACAAGGTCGACAGAGCCCTCTGGCCCACTAAAGCCAAAACAAAGAATGCGTTCGAGAGTGGGCTGCGTGATGCTGCCGAGCCGCGCACCTTCGACATACTTTCGCAGGAGGAGTTGCAGTGGCGATACCGCTGGCACGCCTCTGCGGGGGCGCTCGGCCATAAGTGCGATGCCGCCTTCCGGCTCGGCGCTCAGGAGCAACTGATGCCTCTCGCCGGTATAGACCTCAAGGCCTAAGCTGAGCTCTGATGGGCGCACCACCCGCTGCACCCGGCCGCCGGTCAGCAACGCGGCCAGTTCGTCTCGGATGGCGGCCAGCGTCAAAGCGTCCTGGTTCATGGCGCTCGCAGCGCGTCCAGCAGGGCCGCCAACCGCTCTGCGGTGTAACCACCGTGGATGCGTACGCGATGCAGATCGAACAGGCTCTCGGAGCTATGCTCCTGGCCGAACTCGATGGTGGTTGCTGCCCAGTAACCGAGCTCATGCAGCACCTGCATCGCGTGCTCGTCATAGTACCCGGAGGGATAGCAGAAAAAGCGCACGGTCTCACCGGTGCGCTCCTCAATCGCTTCCTTTGAGCCCAGCATCTGCCAGATTAAAAAGTCGCGATCACGACCCTCCATGGCCTCGTGCGTGTAGCAGTGGGCCTCCATCGCCATGCCGCCAGCCGACATCTCAGCCACCTGCTCCCAGGTGAGATAGTTGGGGTTCTGCTGATCGATGGCGCTGGTGATCAAAAAAAACGTCCCGGTAAAGCCATACTCTTGCAGGAGCGGATAAGCATGCTCATAGGCATCGCGATAGCCATCGTCAAAGGTCAGTACGATGGGGCGCTCCGGCAGGGGGAGCCCGATCGTCAAAGCCAACACCAGGTCTTGCAGCGAAACCGATGTGTAGCCCGCCTGGCGCAGATAGGCAAGGTGCTCTCGAAAATACTCCGGCGGCACCGACAGGTCCCGGCGTACCGCATCAGCGTCCTCGGGCGGGGTCGAGATATAGTGATACATAAGAATGGGGACATCCAGCGTGCGTGCGATCCCGTCGGGCGTAGGTTGAGGGCGTGGCGTCGCCGTCGGGGTGGGTGTATAAGTAGGCAAGGGCGTGGCCGTCGGCCAGGGCGTCTCAGTCGGCGCCGCCGTCTCAGTCGGCGCCGCCGTGATTGTGAACGTGGGGGTCGGTGATGGCGCAGGCGTCCAGGTAGCGGTTGCTGTCGCTGTTGCCGTCGCAGTCGGCGTGGCGGTTGCCATCGGTGTCGCCGTCAGCGTCGCCGTCCGGAAGGCCAGCAGGAACCGCTGGGCTACACCGCCGGCCAGGATGGTGCTCCCGCCTGCATCCCCGCCGCCATCTGGCGCCGCAAGGTGGGCCAGGAGCACCAACGACAAAGCGGCCGCGAGCGCTATTACGACGCCCGGCGACCGTTGCAGGCCGGAAGAAACATACCGATCAATCCATCGCTTCATCGAGTTACCCGTTTATTCATGATACCGGAAGGTGCTGGGAGTGTCAAAGCACAGGGAGAGCCCCACGCGGATCAATACCTCACGGCAATGTCCGATTTGCACCCTGCGCCTATTCAGGTATATTAGTGCCAATTGAGCGAGACAGAGCGATGACTGGGAAGAGTAGGTCGTGTGGTGCGGCTCAGAGAGTCGGGGGCAGGTGTGAGCCCGATGCCGAGAGCACGATTGAATGGGCCCGCGAGCTGTGCGCCGAAAGGGATGGTCGACTGACGCCACCTGAGTAGTACGCACCGGAGGCGCCCCGTTAACGCAGCGCAGGATATCGGGTTCAAGCCCAACGTGTGGCTCCGGCCCTGTATCTGACGAGAGGTTGGCTGCCCGCATTTCACCCGTCTCCGACGGGTGTTTTTGTTTTCCGGGCGCCGGCAAAGGTGGGTGGCACCGCGAGAGCCTATGGCTCCTCGCCCCGCTGAGAGTGAATCTCTGCGGGGTCGGGGAGCTTTTCTTTTTCCCGCAGCAGATGCAGCGCAGGCACTGTGTCGAGCAGCGAACGCATTCGCCAACGGGAGAGGATGGAAAATGAACACCGTAACCGCAGACCGCAAGACCATAGGACCGCCCCTTGTGCGTGAGGTGCCCTCCGACCTGGAGACACCCATCTCTGCCCTGTACAAACTGCGATCTCTGGGCGCCTGCGCGCTGTTGGAGAGCGTCGAGGGCGGCGAGCACATGGGCCGCTACTCTTTCATCGGGACGCGCCCGAGCGCACTGTTGCAGGCCTGGCCCGACCGCATCATTCTGACGGATGCCGATGGCCAGGAGAGGCGCTTTGACCCGGCAGAGGGCCATGTGCTCGACATATTGCGCCGCATCCTTCCCGTCTACGCCGGGCCGCTGCCCTCTGATCTTCCCCGTTTTACCGGCGGCGCAATTGGCATGCTCGGCTACGATCTGGTGCGGTGCTTTGAGCGCTTGCCCGATGCACCGCCCGACACCCTCGGCCTGCCTCTGGCCTCTCTGGCGCTGGTTGACCGCGTCGTCGCCTATGACCATCTCAAGCACCGCCTGCTGGTCATGGTCCACGAACGGCCAGCAGCATCCCCGGCCCAGGCCCGGGCTGAGGCCGAGGACGCCATGGAGGAGATCCTGGCCTGCCTGGCCGGGCCGGTGCCCGCACCCGAGCCGCCGCTGCAAGCGCCCGGCACCCCCGCCTCGGCTGAATCCGCCTTTACGCAGAGGGCCTATGAGGAGGCCGTCCGCCGTGCGCGTGAGTACATCGCCGCGGGCGACATCTTCCAGGTCGTCCCGTCGCGCCGGCTCCATCGCACAACGACGGCCAGGCCGCTGGACCTGTACCGTGCCCTGCGGCGTGTGAACCCGTCACCTTATATGTTCTACCTGGAGCTACCCGACGAGCTCACCCTGGTCGGCGCCTCGCCGGAGATGCTGGTGCGCGTGGAGGACGGGCTGGTGACCTCACGACCTCTTGCAGGCACCCGCCCCCGGGGCGCGACCCCGGAAGAGGACCGGGCTCTCGAGATCGAGCTGCTTGCGGATCCCAAGGAGCGCGCCGAGCATGTGATGCTCGTGGACCTGGCACGCAACGACGTGGGAAGGGTCTGTGCCTATGGCACGGTGCGCACCCCGCAACTCATGGCCGTCGAACGCTATTCGCACGTGATGCACATCGTCTCCACCGTCGAAGGCCAGCTCGCCGACGATAAGGACGCACTCGATGCCCTCCAGGCCTGCTTCCCGGCGGGCACGCTCTCCGGCGCACCCAAGGTGCGCGCCATGGAGATCATCGATGAGCTGGAGCCGGAAGGGCGCGGCCCCTACGGTGGCGCCGTGGGCTATGTGGGCTACTCGGGCAACCTGGATACCTGCATCACCATTCGCACCTGCGTCCTAAAGGGCCAGGATCTGTACATGCAGGCGGGCGCAGGCATCGTCGCAGACTCGGACCCCACGACAGAGTATCTGGAAACGGAGAGCAAGCTCCGGGCACTGATGCGGGCCATTGAACTGGCCGAGGGCCAGACATCCATCGCAGGAGGTACGCTGTGATCGCCGTAATCGACAATTATGACTCCTTTACCTACAACCTGGTCCAGTACCTGGGCGAGCTCGGCGCCGAGGTGAGCGTGTACCGCAACGATGCCATCTCTGTGGATGCTCTGGAGCGCACCGCTCCCAGCCATCTGATTGTCTCTCCCGGCCCGGGGACGCCTGAGCGCGACGCCGGCATCTCCAACGAGGCTATCCGCCGCTTGCATGGGCGCATCCCCATTCTGGGGGTCTGTCTGGGCCACCAGTGCATCGCGCACGTCTTTGGCGGGCAGGTCTCACGCGCGCCGGTACCGATGCATGGCAAGGTCTCACGCATCACCCACCAGGGCGGCGCGCTCTTTGACGGCGTCGCCAGCAGCTTTGACGCCACCCGTTACCACTCCCTGGTCGTCGAGGAGCCCCTGCCGGAGGCGCTGCGGGTGACCGCACGCGCCAACGATGGCGAGATCATGGCCCTCGAGCACTGCGATGCCCCCACTCTGGGCGTGCAGTTCCATCCCGAGTCGATCCTCACCCGCGATGGCAAGCGCATACTGCAGAACCTGCTTGAGATGGGCACAGCCCGGCATGCCACCGCTGCACCGCCCGACATTGTCTCCCTCTCGGCAGCCATTCAGCAGGTGCTGGAGCGCAATCACCTCACGACAGCCCAGGCCGAGTCCGTGATGATGCAGATCATGGATGGGAACGCCACGCCGGCGCAGATCGGCGCCTTTTTGGCGGCCCTGCGCGCCAAGGGTGAGACGATCGGCGAGATCGTAGGCATGGCCCGCGCCATGCGCAGCCACGCCACCGTAGTGCACGCCCGGCGGCAGCCGCTGATCGACATCGTTGGCACTGGCGGCGATGGCGCGCACACCTTTAACGTCTCCACCACGGCCGCGTTTGTCATCGCCGCGGCCGGTCTGGCGGTCGCCAAACATGGCAATCGCTCCGTCTCCAGCCTGTCCGGCAGCGCCGACGTGCTGCAGGCCCTGGGCGTGCGGCTGGACATCACTCCAGAAGAGGTGGGCCGCTGTATCGACGAGGTGGGCTTTGGCTTCCTCTTTGCCCCGGGCCTGCACCCCGCGATGCGGCACGCCATCGGCCCGCGCCGCGAGATGGGCGTGCGCACCGTGTTCAACATCCTGGGCCCGCTGACTAACCCCGCGAACGCCTCCATACAGATCGTTGGCGTGTACGACCGCCAGCTGGTGGAGCCGCTGGCGCACGTCCTGGCCGATCTGGGCTCCGAGGCCGCTATGGTAGTGAGCTCCGCCGACGGGCTCGACGAGCTGTCCGTCACCGGCCCCAACCTTGTCGCGGAACTAAAGCAGGGAACCGTATCGACCTATACGCTGGACCCCGCCGACCTTGGCCTGCGGCGAGCCACACTCAGCGACATTCGCGGGGGCAGCGCTAAAGATAACGCGGTCATCACGCGAGACATCCTCGCCGGGCAGCGGTCGCCACGACGGGACATGGTGCTGCTCAATGCTGCTGCGGCGCTCTTGATTGCCAGGCGCGTAGACAACCTGCTCGAAGGCGTCCATCTGGCGGCTGAGCTCATCGATTCGGGGCTTGCGGCGGATGTGCTGGCGCGCTTGATCGCCTACACGCAGGAGGCCGCATGATCCTGGACGAGCTCGTTGCGCGCTCGCGGGAACGTGTGGCCGTCGCCAAACTACTTGAGCCGCTCGAGGTGCTGCGCGAGCAGATCGACCACGCGTCGCCAGCCGGCCCCTCCTTTGCTGAGGCGCTGCGCGCGCCGGGCGTCTCCCTGATCGCCGAGATCAAGCGGGCCTCGCCCTCGCGGGGCGCTCTGAACGCGCAGCTTGACCCTGCCACGCAGGCGCTGCGCTATGCCGCCGCCGGCGCAGATGCCATATCGGTGCTCACCGAGCCCACCCGCTTTGATGGCAGTCTGGGAGATCTGCGCGCGGTCCACGCCGCCCTGACTGAGGCCAGCCGGCCGCTGCCGCTGCTGCGCAAGGACTTTATCGTAGATACCTACCAGCTTCTCGAGGCGCGGCTGGCGGGAGCCGACGCCGTGCTCCTGATCGCCGCGGCGCTGAGCACGGAGGAATTAGCGCGTCTGCACTCAGAGGCCCTGGCGCTGGGCCTGACGCCGCTGGTAGAGGTGCATACCGCGGACGAGGCGCGCGCCGTTCGCGCGCTGCAGCCCGTGGCCGTAGGGATCAACAACCGCGACCTGCGGACCTTCACCGTGGACCTAGAGACCACCGCCCGCCTGCGACCGCTCCTGCCACCCGGGACGCTGGCCGTAGCTGAGAGCGGAATTCATACCCCGGAGCAAGTACGCCGGCTGGCGGCGCTCGGTGTGGATGCGGTCCTCGTGGGCGAGGCACTGGTGACGGCGCCGGACACCGCTGCGGCGGTGCGCGCCCTCAAGGAGGCGGGCCGGTGACGGTGATCAAGGTCTGCGGCCTGACCCGCGCTGAGGACGCGCTGCACGCCGCGGCCTGCGGCGCCGACCTGCTGGGGATGATCTTTGTCCCCACCAGCCCGCGCCATATTTCACCCGGGGCCGCAGTGGAGATCGCGCAGGCGGTCCGGGCGAACTACCCTTCGGGCAGTCCCCTGCTGGTGGGTGTGTTCGTGGACGCCCCGGCAGAACAGGTGCGCGACGTCTCTGCACAGTGCGGCCTGGACCTGGTGCAGCTCCACGGCGATGAGTCGCCCGCATATGCCGCCAGCCTGGGCCTGCCGTACATCCTGGCGAGGCGCGTTGGGCGCCCCGGGGCGCTCGAGGATCTCGACCGTTACAAGCCATGGGCGTACCTGCTGGACAGCTACGATCCCGCGCGGCCAGGCGGCTCCGGCGAAGCATGGCGCTGGGCCGATATGGAGACAGCCCTGCCAGCTGACGCCCGGCTGATCCTGGCCGGCGGCCTCAAGCCCGAGAATGTGCAGGAGGGCCTGCAGGCCGTACACCCCTGGGGCGTCGATGTGGCCTCCGGCGTGGAGACGCGCCCGGGCGTCAAGGATTCCGGACGCGTGGCGGCATTCATAGAACAAGTCAAGGAGTATGATCGGCATGACCATGAGCACTGATCACGGCTGGCGCGGCCTGCCCGATGCGCGCGGCTATTACGGCGCCTATGGCGGGCGCTTTGTGCCCGAGACGCTGATCCGGCCACTGCATGAGCTGGAAGAGGCTTACGCTCGGCTGAAAGTGGATTCGGCCTGGCAGTCGGAGTTGGCGGCGCTGTTGCACGATTATGTGGGGCGTCCCACCCCGCTCTATGAGGCGCGACGGTTGAGCAAAGCCTGCGGAGGTGCCAGCATCTGGCTCAAGCGCGAAGACCTGGCCCACACGGGCGCACACAAGATCAACAATGCGCTTGGCCAGGCGCTGATCGCGCGGGCGATGGACAAGCACCGGATCATCGCCGAGACGGGCGCTGGCCAGCACGGTGTCGCCTCGGCCACTGTGGCCGCCCTGCTGGGCATGGACTGCGTGGTGTACATGGGCACCGAGGACATGGCCCGCCAGGCGCCCAACGTCGCCCGTATGCGGCTGCTGGGCGCCGAGGTGCGCCCCGTGGACTCGGGCTCGCGCACGCTCAAAGACGCCATCAACGAGGCACTGCGCGACTGGGCCGCCAATGTTGGCGACAGCCACTATCTGCTGGGCTCTGCGCTGGGGCCACATCCATACCCGATGATTGTCCGCGACCTGCAGAGCGTGATCGGCCGTGAGGCCCGCGCCCAGTGCCTGGCCCAGATGGGCCGGCTGCCTGACACGCTGATCGCCTGTGTGGGGGGCGGCTCTAACGCCATCGGCCTATTTCATCCCTTTTTGGAGGACGCCGTGCAGATGATCGGCGTGGAGGCAGGAGGCCGAGGCATCGAGACAGGCCTGCACGCCGCCCGTCTGGCCGACCCGGTGCGCGGGCGCCCCGGTGTCCTGCAAGGGGTGCACACGTACGTATTGCAGGATCAGGACGGCCAGATCGCGAGCACACACTCTATCTCCGCCGGCCTGGACTATGCTGCCATCGGGCCGGAGCACGCCAATCTGCGCGCCCTGGCGCGGGCAGAATACACCTGGGCCACCGACGACGCTGCGTTGGAGGCGTTCCACGCCCTGGCCCGAACGGAGGGAATCCTGCCTGCGCTGGAATCCTGCCACGCGGTGGCCGAGGCCATGCGCCTGGCGCCGCTGCGCCCGCCACAGCAGATCCTCCTGGTCAACCTGTCGGGACGTGGGGACAAAGACATGGACACCATTCTTGCGCTGGAGGGACAGCGATGAGCACAACGTACCATGGTGGGGCCGCCATATCCCGGGCCTTTGTCGCGGCCGCCGCCGAGGGCCGCACGGCACTGATCACCTACCTCACCGCCAGCTACCCCAATCGCGAGGCCACCCTGCCGCTGGTGCGTGCGCTGGACCAGGGCGGCGCAGATATCATCGAGCTTGGCGTGCCATTCTCCGATCCTGTGGCCGATGGCCCGGTCATCCAGCGCGCCAGCCATGCAGCGCTGCAGACCGGTATAACACCATCGGGTTGCCTGGAGCTGGCCGGAGAGATTCGGTCTGCCGGCATCCGGCAGCCTCTGGTGCTCATGGGCTACACCAACCCGATCCTGGCGATCGGGCCGGAGGTCTATGCCCGGCGCTGTCGCGAGAACGGCGTAGATGGTCTAATCGTACCCGACCTGCCCCCCGAGGAGGCTGGGCCGCTGGCCAGCGCCTGCCAGGAGGAGAATGTCGCGTTGATCCTGCTGGTCGCCCCCACAACGGACGCATCACGCCGGGCATTCATTGCCTCGCGAACCCAGGGCTTTCTCTATCTGGTGTCGCGCCTGGGCACCACCGGCGGCGGCACGCTCCCGCTGGAGGCGCTGCGGGCCCAGATCGCAGCGCTGCGGCCGGTGGCCCGCACCCCCATCGCCGTGGGCTTTGGCGTCTCGACACCGGAGCAGGCTCGGGCCGTGGCCGCCACCGGCGCTGATGGCGTGATCGTAGGAAGCGCCATCGTGGAACGGGCCGCGCAAGGCCCCCAGATCCTGCAGGACTATGTCGCGAGCTTGAGTAAAGTGCTCAGCGGCGTCGCACGTTCGGCCACAGCAGAGTGACGTGACGGCGGATAACTGCTACACTGGCGCCATGACAGCTGACTCCCTGGCACACCTG
Organism: Anaerolineae bacterium; assembly: GCA_040772225.1. Classification (GTDB taxonomy): domain Bacteria; phylum Chloroflexota; class Anaerolineae; order UBA1429; family UBA1429; genus JAAYED01. The sequence goes on along the minus strand of JAXGYO010000003.1, from coordinate 515,847 downwards.
ATCTATTTCGCCGGGCTGGCGACGGGTTCGGGCATCCTCTGGCGCCACGCGCGGCACCGTGCCTACGTGCCGGTGCTCGAAGATCGCACCACTCGCACCGACCGTCTGCTGACCGCCCTGTCCGGGCTGGGCATGTTCGCCCTGCCGCTGCTGCATGTCGCCACGCCCTGGCTGGCCTGGGCAGACTACCTGCTCGGGCCATGGAGCATGGCGCCCGGCGCGTTGCTCTTTGCGTTGGGTCTCTGGCTGCTCTGGCGATCGCACCGCGATCTCGGGCGCTACTGGTCGGCCGGCCTGCAAATTCGGCGCGGGCAACCGGTAATTGATGAGGGCGTTTACGGGCTGATACGGCACCCCCTGTATGCAGGCTATATCCTCTGGGGGCTGGGCCAACCCTTTCTGTTGCACAACGCGGTGGCAGGCTTCAGTATGCTGGTGACCTTTCTGCCCGTCTACTTTTGCCGGGTGGGTCGTGAGGAAAAGATGCTGCTGAGCCGGTTTCCAGAGTACGCCGCCTACATGCAGCGCACAGCGCGCCTGCTTCCGCAGGCAGCCTTGATGAAGCGGCAACTGCCCGCCTTTCTTCGCGCCTCGCTAAGCAGGCGCGGAGCGCGCAAGCGTCCAGCAACGGACCTGCCAGGGTGAGATAACAGCTCAAGGGCCCCGACCGGATGGTGGGGGCCCTTGAGGTTCAAACTGAGGCAGACTTGATGGCCAGCCTAGCCGACGTGAATGCACTCCACGGGGCAGCTGTCCGCGCCGTCTACCGCGCAATCCTCGAGGTCATCGGGGATCTCGCCAGTGCCGAGGTCGCCGTCAACCTGGTACTCTGCCGCGACCATGGAGAGGCCGTCGTCATCGCACTCGGCAAAAACTTCGGGGCAGCTCGACCAGCAAGCGCCACAGGAAATGCATTCATCACGATCGATTGTAACTTTGACCATCAGTGGTCTCCTTCCGCACTTTAGAGCTATCAGGTCCCATACTGACCTGCAAGCCGCATCATACACCAAAATGCCCTCTTTCGCAATCTGTTCACTGCACGACTGGCCAGCAGCGTCTTGATCCACCGCCACTTGCCCAAAGCGCCCCCCCGCACTAGACTAACCTCACTGGTAGATGGATCTAGCGATGGAGGATGATGGCGATGGCCTACTTGATGGGAATCGATGTCGGGACGACCGGTACCAAGACACTCCTGATCAACGACACCGGCGAGGTAGTGGCCAGTGTCACCAGCGAATACCCGATGTACATCCCGCGCCCGCTATGGGCAGAGCAGGATCCGGAGGACTGGTGGCAGGCCGCGGTCTATTCCATCCGGCTGGTACTGCAGCAGTCAGGCATCGACGCAGCCGAGATCGCGGGCATCGGCCTGACGGGTCAGATGCACGGTATGGTCATGCTCGATGCCGGCGGCAAGGTGTTGCGTCCCTGCATCATGTGGAACGACCAGCGCACTGCAGCGCAGTGTGACTGGATCATGAACACCGTCGGCCGCGAGCGCTTCCTGGACCTGACACTGAACCGGGCGCTGCCGGGCTTTACAGCGCCCAAGATCATCTGGACGCGCGAGAACGAACCCGCCATATATGCGCAAGCAGCCAAGGTACTGCTCCCCAAAGACTATTTGCGGTACCGTCTGACCGGCGTATACGCAACCGAAGTCTCGGACGCATCAGGCACCGTGCTGCTGGACGTGCAGAATCGCAACTGGAGTGACGAGGTCCTGAGCGAGCTGGGCATCCCCCGTGAATGGATGCCGGACTGCTACGAGTCCGTCGAGGTCACGGGCACGATCACGGCCGAGGTCGCCGAACTGACTGGCCTCAAAAAGGGCACGCCCGTGGTCGGCGGCGGCGGCGACCAGGCGGCCAGCGCCGTGGGCACTGGCGTGGTCGAGCCCGGGCTGGTCTCGGTCACTATGGGCACCTCGGGCGTCGTTTTTGCCTACACCGAGACCCCCAGCCGCGATGTGGAGGGCCGCCTGCACACCTTCTGCCACGCCGTTCCGAACAAGTGGCACGTCATGGGGGTGACGCTCTCCGCCGGTGGCTCTTTCCGGTGGTTCCGCGACACCCTGGGCCTCGAGGAAAAGAATGTGGCTATGCTCACCCGCGTCGATCCCTATGTCATCCTTACCTCAGAAGCCCAGCGGGCACCGGCCGGCAGCGAGGGGCTGCTGTTCCTGCCTTATCTCACCGGCGAGCGCACGCCCTATGCCGACCCTGACGCGCGCGGCGCCTTTGTGGGGCTGACACTGCGCCACGACAAACGGCACATGGTCCGCTCAGTGCTGGAGGGCGTCGCCTACAGCCTGCGCGACTGCATCGAGCTCTTCCGCGACATGGCGATCCCCATCCAGCAGGTGCGCGCGGTGGGGGGCGGTGCCCGCAGCGATGTCTGGCGCCAGATCATGGCCGACGTCTTTGGCACCGAACTGGTGACCATCAATGTCACCGATAGCACGGCCTACGGCGCCGCGCTGCTGGCCGGCGTCGGGTCCAACGTCTACACCTCGGTGTCCGAGGCTTGCGCTACCAGCATCCGCATTACCGACCGCATCGAGCCCATCGCCGCCAACGAGACGGTCTACAACGAGTACTATCCCGTCTACCAGACGCTCTACCACGCCCTGGAGCCGGCCTTCTCAGACATCTCGGCCACCGATCAAGGGTACGCCTAGTGCCAGGCAGTGACTGGGTTTCGCAACAAGGCGTGCTAAAGACGAACGCCGCGCGGCGTTCCACCGTGGCGGGATTCAACGGCGCTGTGGCCACCAGCCAGCCGCTGGCGGCGCAGGCCGGCCTGAGCATCCTGCAGGCCGGCGGTAACGCCGTCGACGCCGCTCTGGCCACGGCGGCCACCCTGAATGTGGTCGAGCCGATGTCGACAGGCCTGGGCGGCGATGTCTTTGCCCTGGTATACTGGGCAGCGCACCGGCGCGTCTATGCCCTGAACGGAAGCGGCCGTGCGCCCTGGGCGGCCACGCCGGAGGCCTACGCCGAACGCGGACTGGACGCCATGCCCCAGAGGGGCATCCTGGCAGTGACTGTCCCCGGCGCGCCCGCTGCGTGGTGCGACCTTTCCGCCCGTTTCGGCCGCGTGAGCCTGGAGCGCGTGCTGGAACCCGCCATTGACTATGCTGAACAGGGCTACCCCGTCTCTGAATACATCGCCAGCCTGTGGGGGCGCGCCGTGCCCCTGCTCGAGCGCAATGCCGAGAGCGCCCGGGTGTTCCTGCCGGGCGGCCGCGCGCCGCGGGCCGGCGAGCGCATACGCCTGCCCGATCTGGCGCACACCCTGCGCCTCTTGGCCCAGGGCGGCCCTGAGGCCTATTACCGGGGGGCGGTGGCGCAGGCCATCGTCGCCACTTCTCAGGCCCAGGGCGGGCTCTTGAGCTTGCAGGATCTGGCCGATCACCGCTCCACCTGGGTGGACCCCATCTCGACGCTCTATCGCGGCTACCGCGTGTGGGAGTGCCCGCCCAACGGGCAGGGCATCGCCACGCTGCTGGCGCTCAACATTCTCTCGGGCTATGACCTGGGCGCCATGCCCTGCGATGATGCGGCGACGCTCCATCTCAAGATGGAAGCGGTCAAGCTGGCCATGGTAGACGCCGGCCGCTATGTGGCCGACCCGGCGCTGGCCGACGTGCCGGTGGAGGCGCTCCTCTCAGAAGAGTATGCCCGCCAGCGCCGCGCCGAGATCTCTCCGGGGCGCGCCATCGCGGCGCCAAAGCCCTGGCCCCTGCCATCCTCCGACACGGTCTATCTGACCGCCGTCGACGGTGAGGGCAACGCCTGCTCGTTCATCAACAGCCTGTACAACGGCTTTGGCTCCGGGATCACCGTCCCGGGCACCGGTATCGTGCTGCAGAACCGCGGGGCGTTGTTCACGCTGGATCCGGCGCACCCCAACTGTCTGGCGCCGCACAAACGCCCCTACCACACCATCATCCCGGCCATGGTCACCAAAGACGACCGGCTGGCAATCAGCTACGGCGTGATGGGGGGCTTTATGCAGCCGCAGGGACAGGTGCAGGTGCTGAGCAACATCGTCGACCATGGCATGAGTCCGCAGGAGGCCCTGGACGCCCCGCGCTTTTCCTACGAGAACGGCGCCACCTTCCACGTCGAGCCCTATGCCGGCCCGAAGGTGATCGAGGCTCTGCGCGGCTATGGCCACGTGATCCCCGAGGACGAGGGCTACTATGGCGGGGGGCAGGTGATCATGGTCGACCCGGAGAGCGGCGCGCTCCTGGCCGGAGCCGAGCCCCGCAATGACGGCGCGGCTGTCGCCTACTAGCCCGAAAGTAAAGACACATCCACCCAGGAGAGAAACATGACAAGCACGATTCGCGTCGGTGTGATCGGTACTGGCGGTATTGCCACACAGCAGCACATCCCTGGTTACCAGGCTGTGCCGGGGGTGGAGATCGTCGCGCTGTGCGACGTGGTCCCCGGGCGTGCGGCCGAGATCGCCAAGGGGGTCCCGGGGGCGCGCGCCTATGAGGATTTCCGTGAGATGCTCGCGCGCGAGCAGTTGGATGCGGTCTCAGTGACCACACCCAACTTTGCGCACCGCGACGCCACGGTCGCCGCGCTGGAGGCGGGCGCGCACGTGCTCTGCGAAAAGCCCATCGCCATGAACCTGGCCGAGGGGCGCGAGATGGTGGCCGCCGCGGACAAGGCTGGCAAGTTGCTGCAGATCGGCGTGCACATGCGCTTTGAGGCCGAGGCCATGGCGCTGCGCAAGTTCGTTGAGGCCGGCGAGATGGGCCAGATCTACCATGGCGAGGCTACCTACATGCGCCGCCGCGGTATCCCCACCTGGGGCGTCTTTACTCAGAGCAAGTTCCAGGGCGGCGGCGCGCTGATCGACATCGGCGTGCACGCGCTGGACCGCGCCCTGTGGCTGATGGGCAACCCCAAACCGGTCTCCGTCTCGGGCATGACCTATGCCAACTTTGGCAAGCGCACCGACCTGGCCACGCCGCGCGGCCTGTGGGACGTGGACAAGTTCGACGTGGACGACATGGGCGTGGCCCTGATCCGTTTCGAGGACGGCGCCACCCTGATCCTGCGCGCCTGCTGGGCCGCACATATCGAGGGCAATATCGTTGGCACGCGCATCCTGGGCACCGAGGCGGGTGCGTTCATGTCGCCGCTGCGCATCCACAAGGACATGCACGGCAGCATGGTGGACGTCACGCCCACCGGCCTGGTCCCCGTGGAGGGCCACGCCGCTGAGATCGTGCATTTCATCTCCTGCATACGCGGCGAGACCGAGTGTATGGTCCGGAACGATCAGGTGCTGGATGTGCAGGCGATCCTGGACGCCATCTACCTGTCCTCCCGCACCGGCCGCGAAGTGCTGCTGGACGCCTGAGGCAGCCGGAAAACAATGCCAGAGCGCGCCGTCACACCACCGGAGGCAAGCGCCGCGGGTGCGCGCAGCCCGATGGTCGTGGCGCGCCACGGGCTACCCTTTGGTAACCGCTATGCCTGGGAAAGCCGTGCGCGGCGGATCGGCCCCATTCATTGCGGTGCCAGGCGCATCCGTTACGGCCTTTGCGGGGGCATGTGCTACGCAGCGCTGGACTATTTCCACGCCGGCCTGCCGGTGCCCGCGCTCTATTACCCGCCCGCCCGCGGCACGCCACTCCACCGCTATCTGGTGCGGCGGCAGATCGACTCGTGGCGCTATCTGTGGGTGCCGCTCCGCACGTTCTGGTGGATGGCTCGCTCCGACCGGAGCGCCGCGCGCGCCACACTGCGCGGTGAGCTGCCGCGCCTGCTGCGCAAGCTGGACCGGGGCGAGCCCGCAGCGATCGTGCTGGTGCGCGTGCGGCGGGGCGACCCGACGGCCAACCATCAGGTGGTCGTCACGGGCTATGAGCGTGAGTACGCCACCGGACGCGTGCGGTTGATGCTCTACGACCCCAACCATCACGGGTTGGAGGTCGCCCTGTCGCTGAACGAGGCGCCCGACAGCCTTGACCTGGATGCTATCCAATCCACCGGTGAGCCTGTGCGCGGTCTCTTCCTGTTGCCCTATCGCCCCCGGCGGCGCGGGCTGCCGCAGGTGTTCGAGTCCATCTAGCAAGCCAAGGAAAAGAGGATCCTGCCCATGAGCGTTGTGCGCGTTGCCGAAGGTGAGTTGCTGCGTTTCAGCAGCCAGATATTTGAGGCGGTGGGCGTCCCGGCGGAACATGCCCGGACCGTGGCCGACAATCTGGTTCAGGGCGAACTGCACGGCCTGGCCAGCCATGGCGTCTCACGGTTGCTGGAGGTCTACGCCGAGCGCTTTGTGGGCGGAGGGATCAACCCGCGGCCGGAGGTCAGCGTGGTGCAACAGGATCGCGGTTGCGCCTTGGTGGATGGCGACGACGGACCGGGCGCCGTGGTCGGCACGGCCGCCATGTCGCTGGCGGTCGAGCTTGCCCGCGAGCATGGCTCGGGATGGGTGGCCGTGCGCAACTCGTCGCACTATGGCGCGGCCTTTCTCTATGCCCGCATGGCCATGGCCGAAGGGATGATCGGATTCTCCAGCACCAACACCGTGGTACAGCAGGCACCTTATGGCGGACGCACCAAGCTCCTGGGCACCAATCCGCTCTGCATCGGCGTGCCCGGCGGCGTGCACGGTCCCATCATCCTGGACATGGCCACCAGCCAGACAGCGCGAGGCAAGATCCAGGTGGCCGCCATAGACGGGAAGGCGATCCCGCTGGGCTGGGCGGTGGATAAAGAGGACCGGCCCACCACTGACCCGACGCAGGCCTGGCGCCTGCTGCCCCTGGGCGGCTACAAAGGCTATGGGCTGGCGCTGATGATGGAGATCCTTAGCGCGGTAATCTCGGGCGCCATGGTGGGCACGCAGGTGGGCGAGATGTTCAACCACCCCGACACGCAGCAGAACATCGGCCACTTTTTTGGCGCGCTGGACCTCTCGGGCTTTGGCGCCCTGGACGCGTTCCGTGAGCGCATGGACGCGCTGGTCGAGTACATCAAAGCCTGTGAAGTCGAGCCCGGCAGCAGCGAAGTGCTGTTGCCCGGCGAGCCCGAGGCGCGCGCGGCGGCGGCCAACCGCCGCGAGGGCATCCCGCTCTCCGAGGACGTGTTCGCCATCATGGAGCGGCTCAGCGCCCAGTACGGCGTCCCCGGGCTGGCCACACTCTAGGAAGCCCTGGCTCGCGCCCACTGATAGCCGGCTGAGATGCCTGAAAAGGGAGACGGCGCAGAATATTCTGCACCGTCCGCTCTGCCATCACACCTGTGGTCCATCGTCCATGGTCCGTGGTCGGTTCTAGCGCCTCACCCGCACCTCTACGGGCTGCCCGTCCAGCTTTTGGCTCTCGACGGCGTCCCACGGCACGCCGTCGTCCTCGAACAGCACAGTCGTGGCCAGCGTCTCCTGGCGGAAGTAGGCCTCAAACTCGGCCACCGCTGCCCGCGCCTCCTCGTTCAGCCCCAGCAGACCAACCGTGATGCGGTCGTCCAGGCTAAAGTCCGCGTCCTTACGCAGCGTCTGCACATAACGCACCAGATCGCGCACCAAACCCTCGGCCCGCAGGCTCGGGGTGATCGTTGTATCGATGGCCAGGGTGACACCCTTTTCTGAGGCCACCGCCAGACCTTCAGCTGGCTCCGCGTTGATGATGACCTCTTCGGGCAGCAGCGTCACCGTCTCACCGCCTACCTGCAGCTCGATGCTCTGGCCCGCCTGCAGACGCCGCACCGCCGCCGCAGCGTCCAGCGCACCCAGCGCCTGGCGGATGCGCGGATAGAGCGCGCCATACTTGGGGCCGAGCAGCCGGCCCTCGCCGGCCAGACGATAGTTGACCAATCTGCCCTCTTCCTCGACAAAGTCGAGTGCCTTGACGTTCAACTCGTCGCGGACCAGATCCACCAGTTCCTCCGACAGTCCGCCTCCCTGAGGACCTGCATAGACAAGCGCCCGGCCCAGCGGCTGGCGGATCTTGATATTGGCGCTGTTGCGCGCGCTCAGCCCCAGGCTGGCCGCCTCGCGGGCCAACGCCATCTGAGCGATGAGCCCCTCGTCGATGGTCTGCGCCTCGGCCTGAGGCCACAGCGTATGGTGCACGCTCTCATAGGCGCCCGGCTGCACGCCGCGCACCAGATTCTGGTACATGACCTCGGTCACAAAGGGCACAAAGGGAGCCAGCACGCGCACCAGACGCACCAGCACATAGTACAGCGTGGCATAGGCCGTCTGCTTGTCCTGGTCATGCTCGCTCTTCCAAAAGCGCCGGCGGCTGCGGCGGATGTGCCAGTTGGTCAGATCGTCGATGAATGCCTCGACGCTCACCGTGGCGGCATAGGCGTCCGAGTCGACCAGTGCGCCATGGACCTCGCCCGCCACCTGGTTGCACCGCGCGATGATCCATCGGTCGAGCGGGTTTGTGCTGACAGGGGCGCTGCCCTCCGGCTGTTCCGGGTTGAACCCCTCCTGTGAGGGCTCCCAGCCATCCAGCCGGGCATAACTCACGAAAAAGTTGTACACGTTCCACAGGGGCAGCAGGAACCGCCGGCGCGTCTCGTCGGCGCGATGGTAGCCAAAGAGCAGGTTGTTCTCGGGCCGGTGCGCGCAATAGAGCCAGCGCATCACATCCACGCCCATCCGGTCTGCCGCCTCATTGAACTCGATCATGTTCCCCGACGACTTGTGCATCGGCGAGCCATCCTCGGCCAGCAGCGTGGCGTAGGAAAAGTTCTCCAGGAAGGGAGGGCGCTCCTCCAGCACGGTCGCCATCGCCAGCAGGCTATAGAACCAGTTGCGGAACTGGCCAGGGAAGGACTCGCTGATCCAGTGCGCCGGGAACCACCTCTCCCAGTAGGCCTTGTCGGTGCGATAGTCCAGCGTCGAGAAGGGCACCACCCCGGCATCCAGCCAGGGGTTGCCTACGTCCTCGATACGGCTCATCTCGGCGCCACATTTGGGACAACGGATCTTGACTGCGTCCACGTACGGGCGGTGCGGCGTGTGACCCTCGAAAACGTCCCAGCCCGCCACGGCACGCGCCTCGAGCTCGTGCTCGTCCTTGATCACCTCATAGTGATCGCACGCGTCGCACTTCCAGATGGGCAGCGCCAGCCCCCAGTAGCGTTTCTTGCTGATCATCCAGTCGTGCATGTTACGCAGCCAGTCCAGCTCGCGGTCAAGGCCAAAGGACGGGATCCAGCGAATCTGACGGGTCACATCCATCATCTTGTACCGGAGCTCATCCATGCTGATAAACCACTCGTCCACCAGACGGAACACCAGCGGGGTCTTGCAGCGCCAGCAGATGGGATAGCGGTGGGTATAGTCGGCCACGTGATAGAGCAGGCCCCGGCGCCTTAAATCGTCAAAGATCGGATGGGCCACATCGGCCACGTTCATGCCGCTCAGCCAACCGAACCCATCGACGACAACGCCCTCCTCATCCAGGGGCGCCACGATGGGCAGGCGCAACTCGCGACCGAGGGCATAGTCCTCGGCGCCGCAGCCTGGCGCGATATGCACGATGCCCGTGCCCTCCTCCTCGCCCACCTGGTCCCAGAGCACCACGCGGTGCGCCTCAGCGGCACTGGCACTGATGCCCTCCGTCAAGGTGCTGAGCGCCGTGTGGCCGCCGGGCTCCTGATTGGCGGGGAGATAGTCAAAGGGGCCGTCATAGGTCCAGCCTTCCATCTCCTTGCCGCTGATCTCGCCCAGCATCTCGTAAGGACCCTGCAGCATGTGCAGCGTCCCCTTGGAGAGGTAATAGACCTCATCGCCGGAGCGCACCTTCGCGTAGATCAGTTTCTCACCCACGGCGGCCGCAACGTTACTGGAGAGCGTCCAGGGCGTGGTGGTCCACACGAGCAGGGACTCGCCGGGCCGCTCGCGCAACGGAAACCGCACGGTCACGGCCTCGTGGGTCAGCTCGGCGTAACCATCGGTGACGATCTCATGCTGGCTGATGCCGGTGGCGCAGCGCGGGCACCAGGGCATCGAGTCGGCGCCGCGGTAAAGCCAGCCGTTTTCCCAGCACTTGTGCAGCATGTTCCAGATGACATAGTTGTTCTCGTTGGAGAAGGTAAAGTACGAGCCGCCCAGCTCCCGCAGACCCAGCCTGCCGACGATCTGCTCCACGGTGTCGGTGACGGGTCCGTTCGGCCCCTGCACAGTGATGATCTGGGAGGGGTCCTCGCCCAGTTTGTCTGCCAGCCAGCGGAGGTGGCTCGGGCTGTTCCAGTCCATCCAGAATCCCAGCCGGATCGACTGCTCGGTCTGGACCGCCGCCATGCGGAGCACGCGCTGCTTGCAGCGCAGCACAAAGCGATCGAGGCCATACTCCTCAATGTCTTTTTTCGATGCAAAGCCCAGTTCCTTTTCGACCTCGACTTCTACCCAGAGACCCTGGCAGTCAAAGCCGTTCTGGTAGCGCAGCTCGCGCCCCTGCATGGCCCAGAAGCGGCCAAAAAGGTCCTTGTAGGTGCGCCCCCAACCATGATGCACGCCCATCGGATTGTTGGCCGTGATCGGGCCATCGATAAACGACCAGGGCGGCTTGCCCTGTTGCAGCTCGCGCAGGTGCTCAAAGGCCTGGGACTCTTCCCAGAAACGCAGTACCTCTTTCTCTTGCGCGACATAGTCCACGTTGGCCGGGACTGGATTGAATGGCATGGTTCCACTCCTCCTGGAAAAACTCACAAAAAAAAGACCCTCATCCCTTGAGGGACGAGAGCCACATAATCCTCCCGCGGTACCACCCTGATTGGCGCCTGGCGCCCACTCACCTCTGCGAGGGCCGGCGCCAGCGCCGTCTCTGACAGATGCGCCCCGTTAACGAAGGGCGACTCCGGGCACGTCTACTTGGGCCATCGCATCAGCGCCGCGTTCGAGTGCCGGCTCGGGAGGGATTTTCAGCCAGAGCTAGCGCACCCGGATCACACCGCTCCCGGGCTCTCTGCGCGCAGCCGCTGACCTACTCGTCTCCGTCGTTGCCTTTGACGAACCCAATTATAGCCCCGCGGAGCCGCGAGTCAACTACGCCTGGCGCGACGCAGGGCCCGACGCCAGGCACCGCGCTCGTGGGGCCCGGCAGCCTCAGGCTTCCGTACTAGTGGTCGCGCTCGTTCATGATCTGGCCGTCGGCCATTTCGTAGGTATAGTGCGTGTACTCGCGCATCACAGGATCGTGCGAGGTCATCATGATGGAGACATCCTCTGTCTCGACGATGGTCTTGAATAGATCCATGATCGCACGCCCCGTGACACTGTCCAGCTCGCCCGTGGGCTCATCCGCCAGGATCAATCCCGGCCGGTTGACCAGTGCGCGGGCGATGGCCACGCGCTGCTGCTGGCCGCCCGAAAGCTCCTGCGGGCGATGCCGTGCCCAGCGCGTCAGCCCCACCAGCTCCAACATCTCCATCACACGCTGCCGGCGGAACCGCGCACGCGTGCCCACCATGCGCAGCGGCAGCTCTACATTCTCAAAGGCCGACATGGTCGGCATGAGCGCGAAAGACTGGAAAATAAAGCCGATACGATGCCGCCGCAGCTCCGTGAGTTCTTGATCGGAAAGCCCGGTGATGTTCTGGCCGTAAACGTACATCTGTCCGTCGGTCGGGTGATCCAACCCCCCGATGATATTCATCAGTGTGGTCTTGCCCGAACCGGAACGTCCCATGAGCCCCACGAACTCGCGGGGCCGGATTTCGACGCTCACGCCTCGCAGGGCATGCACCTCATTCTCGCCCACGCGATAGACGCGGGCGACATTGATGCTCTGCGCGATAAGGTCTTGATTAAATTCTGCTGTCACGTGCTTTCCTCTGTCTCGTCAGCTCGTTCGCCCCTGCGGAGGAGCCTCCTGACACCACGGCTAGCGCCGGCCACAGTCAGACGCCAGTCTCGCCTGCGACCCTGCGGCCCCCATCCTTCGGCCACCTCCGAGATACGCGCCGCCTGTGCGGTGGTATCGCTCAGGCCCACGGCAGGCCGGATCAGGATCCCGTCTTCGGTCAGGTCCACCTGAGCACGATCGGAGATGCCCAGTTGCTCCAGAAACTCGCGAGGCACCTGCAGGCGTCCGGCGGAATCCAACACCACGTATTCGTGAAACGCCACAGCGTGCTCTGGCACGGCCTCCGCGGCGACTTGGGTGCGCTCTGCGATCTCGTCTGCCGAATCGCCGCTGCCTTGCTGAGCCTGCGCGGCGGCCTGCAGCCGCCGCACACGCTCGCTGCTGGTGCGCCCGTCCCGGATCGTGACGACACGGTCGACCTGGCTGGAGGCGCGCACATCGTGTGTCACCATCACGACGGTCAGGCCAAACTCTTCGCTGAGCGTTCGCAGCGTGTCAATGATGCTCTGCGCCGTGATTGTGTCGACTTCACCCGTGGGCTCGTCGGCCAATAGCAACACCGGCTTGTTGGCCAGCCCCACCGCGATGGCGGTCCGCTGCTGCTCACCGCCCGACAGCTGCGCCAGCGAGTGGTGCCGGCGCTCCCACAGGCCGACAGCCTCGAGTAGCTCTTGCGTCCAGGCCTCGCGCTCTTTGCGCGCCATCCCGGAAACGATCATTGGCAGCTGAACGTTCTCGTTGACCGTAAGGTAGGGGATCAGGTTACGCGACGGCTGCTGCCACACAAACCCGACCTTCTCCCGGCGGTAACGTGTTAGCGCTGCCGTCGACAGCTTGAGCAAATCCTGTCCGTCGACGATCGCCCTGCCTGCCGATGGCCTGTCCAGCCCGCCCAGGATGTTCATCAATGTCGACTTGCCGCTACCGCTCGGACCGATGATGGCCATGAACTCGCCGCGTTCGACCATCAAGTCCAGCCCGCCCAGTGCGACCATCTCCAGGTCCTGGACCTTGTAGATCTTGACCAGGCCATCGCACAGAATCATTGGACCATTGGATGCCATAACTACACTGCCTCTCCAAGCTTGACAGCCTCAAAGATCCGGAGCCGGAGGAGGAACCAGATCATGCTGGCTACGGCTCCGAGTAACATCACAGCAAAAACGATGTATATCGTCAGGATATCGTCCCAGGCAATCACAACCACAAAGGGAGGGATACTGGCCGTTCTGGATGTGCCCACCTGGAAAAAGGGCACAAAGAGCCGGCTGACCCATACGCCCACCGCAGTTCCGGCGGTCATACCCGTCAGGATGAGGACCAGTTGCTCCACCCCCAGGAAACTAATCATCTGCCCCACCGAGAGCCCGATCGCCCGCAGCACCCCGAACTCTATATAGCGCTGCCGGAACGAGATGAAGGAATGGATCAGAAACCCGAGCAGTGTGAGCGCAGCAGCCGCGATGAACCCCACCGAAAGAATCCCAAACACACCTGCGCGGTCGGGCTTGGCCTGCTCGCTGTCGATCGCCTCCTGGCTGCCGGCGATCCTCAGCACGTTGATATCGTTAGACCGCCAGACCTTTTCGGCAGACTCGATGTTCAGCTTGCCTGCAGTCCGCACCCATACGTCATACGGGTACTGGCCACCCATCTCTTGAAACAGATAGTCGAGATTGGCGACAAACAGATACTCGTTCTCCTCATCGTCAGGATAGTAGGTAGGAAAATACGTTACTACGTCGGCAATCACAAAAGAGAGGCGCTGCTCATCTCCCCAGAGGGACACAGTCAACTCGATCCTGTCGCCCGCCCTGGCCCCAGAGTCTCTCAGGAAATTGGCGCTGACGAGCACCGCTGAGCGGTCCAGCGCTAACCGATTCATCAGCTCGCCCTGCGGGTTGGAGGCAAAGTCACGGCGGAAGTAGGCCACTTTGGGAAACTCCAGGCGATCGATCCCGTAGAGCGGCCCCTGTCCGCGCTCGGTCCCCACGGTCACGCGCGCCTTGTAGACCCCCACACGTGTAGCCGCCTCGACCCCTTCCGCCTTCAAGTGCTCAGAGACGGGCACAAATACCCATCCCTCACTCTCCGAGCCCGCGAGAGCGGGTATGCCCGACTCTTGTCCCTGCTCCTCCTCGGGAGGCTGCCCGATCTCGGTCAGCAGATAGTCCGAACCGTACCGGTAGTACATGCGGTCGATCAGGCTCTGATCGAGCGTGCGCGCCATAGAAGCCGTGAACGCTGCCAGGCTCACCGTCAGAATCAGCAGCAACAGTGCCCCGGTGTACTGCCGCGATACGCGCGCCAACTGGCGAAAGGCCAGCACTACCGACACGGACTGGATCAGGACGCCCGTCAGGCGTGCCAGTCCCTCCATGACGAGGGGAAACAGGCGTATCAGAAACATCGAGACAGCAAAGACGGTGAGCGCCGGCGCGAGAAAGAGCAGCGGATCCTGAAAAGGATCACCCGTCCCCGCCCCCAGATAGTTGAGCGTTCCGCGGTTCTGCAGCACATAATAGCCATAGCCCGCGATGGCCATGAGCATGAAATCCAGCCCGAACCGCTGCCAGGCGGGTCGCCCGATGGCGCGGGCACGCCCCTGATGATAGGTCACCACGGACATCCGCGCAGCCCTCAAGGCCGGCACCAGGCTGGCCAGCACGGCCACGACCACGCCTACTATCGCCAATCGCGTCGCCCTCGGTGTAATCACCACAGGCAACGCCTCGCGAACTCCCAGGTTGAGGAACGACACTGTGTTGCCCATCAGGATGGCCAACTGACGCCCCAGGGGCAGTCCCAAAGCGAGCGCCACCAGGCCGATCAGCACGCCCTCCAGGGTGTAGATGCCGAGCACCTGCAACACGCCAGTGCCGCGGCTCTTGAGAATGGCGACCTCCCCCTCCTGCCGGGCCACAACCAACCCGGAGATCAGCCCCACAAAGTAGAGCACGAGAGCCAGGATGGGGATGGAGAACACGTATAGCATGATCGTCATGACGTACGTGGTGCGCTGATAATTCTGCATCGCTGCCACTGGTGAGATATCGAGGGACGTATTTTCCAGCAGGTTGGCCGCACGTGTGCTCACCTGCGCGATTCGGGCCAACAACGCCGGGATGTCATCGGTGCGCACCGCTTGGCCATCGAACACCATATACCAGATGGCAGCATAGATCTCATCGGTCATCGCCGGGGCGATGCGCTGCCCAAAAGTTTCGGCGGGCACCATCAGGCCGTTTTCGAGCGACCGCGGCGTGTAGAACCAGAACGGCTCCTCCGCGTCCGAGGGCTCCCAGATCCCGCTCACGCGCACCTCAAACTGGCTTTGGCGCAGCGCGTCCCCCGCCTCCGCCTGGCTGCCGCGCATGAACAAGACAAAGTCCTCACCGACCTGCAGGCCTGTCTCATCCGCAAACGAGCGGCTGACAAGCACCTCGATGCGCTCCGCGTCTGCAGCCGCGATCTCCGGGAAGGATCCCTCGTAAAGCGTAATGTGCTCGTTCAGCCCCTCGATGAAGGCAAAGTTGACCCAGCCCAGGGGCTGCCGGAGGCCGGCATAGATGGCCTCCGAGGCGGGGAACATCGAAAAGTCGTCGGTCTTGATATAGCGCGTGGTGAGGCTCACCGGAAGGCCGATAATGCCCGGCGCGGACTGCGTCAGATAGTCGTTGACCGCCCGGTAGTCCTCCAACTCGATCGGCTCGTTCCACGCGCCGATATAGCGATACATAAAGGCAAAGGGGGGGCGATTACGTGACTGCTGCGCCTGCTCAAGTTCCTGCTCGAGCACGGTCAGATTGGCAGCATCGGTATACAGGGGGATACAACTGATCAGTGCCACAGCCATGGTCAGGCCAAACACCGAACAGAACGTCAACCCCTTGTTGCTCCACAGACGCTTGAATGCGACTGCGACGACAGCAAACAATCTCATGCCGGACGGCGCCCCCCGTGCTTACTGCCCGACGACGACCTGGTTCTCTTCGAGACCTTCCAGGATCTCTACGCGGTCCAGCCCCTGAATGCCGATGCTCACATCAACGCGCCGTTCGGTGTCACCATCCTGAACGACCACAAAGCTGCGCCCCGAGTAGGTGCGAATCGCCGCCGGCGGAAGCCAGAGAGCGTCAGCTGCCTCTGCCACCGTCACATCGACCTTGACCAGGTCCCCCGGCTTGAGATCCAGGTCCCCCGGCTCGAAGGAAATCCGTGTCTTTTTGTCGACATCCTGCAGGTCCGAGCCACCGCCGCCACCGTAGGGATACGGAAGCTGGTAGATCGTCCCGGTCAGCACCTGGCCGGGATACTGCGACAGCACCATCTGAGCGATCATCCCCTCGGCCATCTTGTCCAGCTGTGCCGTCGTGGGCTCCGCCGTGATCTCCAGCTCGCTCTCGTCCGAGATGATCATCACCGTCTTGAAAGCCTGCGCATCCGCACCCTCGGTGACCGAAGCGGTCGTAATGCGCCCGGTAAAAGGCGCCACGATCCGTGTCGCGGCAAGCTGCGACTCGAGACGCTGCACAGACAGCTTGTTCTGCTCGACAGCGGCCCTTACCTGAGGATCTACATCGGCGGCCATGAGAGCCAGGCTCTCCTCAGCCATCTGGATCTGTCGCTCCAGCACGGCGATGTCAATGTCCGCATTGCGGCGACTCTGCAGTGCCCGCTCGTAGGCCGCGCGCAACGAGAGTATCTCCAACGCCGTCGGCCCCGCCTTGACCGTTTCGAGGTTCAGCTCGGCCATTCGGACCGACTCCTCAGCACGCAGCACGTTGGCCTCGGCCCCATCACACTGGGCACTCGGCGTTCCACACACAGAATCACGACTCGCCTGCGCTGCCCAGAGCGAATTCCGTGCCTGATCAAGGCTGCTCTGCGCGACGGCCAGCTCTTGCGCCGTAGGACCTGCCAGAGCCGCATCCAATCTGGCCTTGGCCAGCTGCACCTCAAGATCCAGCGCTCCAAGACTTCCTTCCAGCTTTTGCAGCTGCAGGCGCTGGATGTCCAACTGGGCTTGCGCGCTAGAACTCTGTTTCTGCACACCCTCCAGCGCAGTGTCCAGATTGCTCTGAGCCGTATTCAGCGAGATCTGGGCCTGCTCCAGCTGCCGCTTCAAGTCCGTGTTGTCCAGCTCTGCCAGAAGCTGTCCCTCTTCAACCACGTCGTTGCGCTTGACCAGCACATCGATCACACGCCCGTTGGTCTCAAAGTACAGTTCTTCCTCGATAGTCGGTGAAACACGTCCGTTAAATGTCACCGTATCGATGACATCGCCCCGTTGCACCCTGTAGGTGGGCCGCTCGGCAACTTCTGGCGGGGGCAGTGGCGTAGGCGTGGGCTCCTGGTCAGTGGACGATGATGTGCCGGTACAGCCGCCGGTGGCCAGGATAGCGAGCACCAGCAGCACTGCTAACAGCGTGCGCAATTGTTGCGACATTACATCTCTCCTGCAATGGTATCTCTGCCCGTGGCCGGGTGATGATCGATGCTCAAGCCTCTCATGGGCACCGGCCAAGCTTCCACCTGATCGAATCAGGCAGCGCCAACAAACGTATAGCTATCCTACCGCAAAACACAGCCGCCGACAAGAAAGGGCATAACGAGTCAATCGAACAACCTGTCGCGCTGTGCCACGGCAGTAATAGAAAAGGGCGCCTGCTGCACCACGCCGCACAGGCACCCATGCATCTGCATAATTGGAAACTACGCTTCCCGCTCCACGTTCACCTTGACAACGATCTGGACATCGCTATGCAGTCTGACCGGCACCTCGTAGCTGCCAAGCTCGCGCAGCGGATCTTCCAGCGCCACCTTGCGCTTGTCGACTTGGTCGCCAATGACATCGGACAGCTTTTCGGCAATGTCGGCAGCCGTGATGGACCCGTACAATTTGTCGTTCTCGCCCACGCGCGCAGTGAAGGTCAATTCGATATGCTCCAGCATCTGGGCGTGCTTTTGGGCCGCCTCGCGCTCCGCTGCCTCATGGCGCGCCTCCGCCGCAGCCCGGTTCTCCAGGTCTTTGCGCACGGCATCTGTGGCAGCAACGGCCAGCCCGCGGACAAACAAATAGTTCCGGGCGTAACCATCGGCAACGTTCACCACATCCCCGGTGTGGCCCAGCTTTTTCACGTCCTTGAGCAATATCACCTGCATCCTGATCCCTCCACACGATACCTTCTGTGCGATGGATAATACCGCATCAGCGGACGGTCGCCAACTGACGGCGGCAGGCTGACGCTGCGATACAACGGTTGTCTGTATGACGGCAATCGGGCCGGAGGCATGCCCCCGACCCGATTTTCAGACAGCGGAGCACTACAGCCGCTTGAGGATCTCCTGGCGCTTGATTTCATACTCCTCTTGCGAGATCAGCCCGTTGTCCAGCAACGTCTTGAGCGAGGTGAGCGCCGCGACAGGATCTGCAGGGGCTGCGGCACCTCCGCCAGCTGCGGGCTGAGCGGGCGCCTGCTGGCCCGAGGCAAAGGAACTCGCCATCGCCTGCGCGGCAGCCATGCCAGCCCCCAGGCCGAGCCCCATCTGCGCGGTGCCGCCCGCGACGCCACCCTCGGCGGTGGCCGCATCGCCCACGGCGCGCGCCGTCTTGAACTTCATGTAGCGATCCATGTCGCCGATGGCGCCCATCGAGGCGGCCTCGTCGATCGCCGCGCTGGTCTCCTCCGTAGGGCTGATCGACAGGATGTAGAGCTGTTTGAGCGACATGCCGATAGCGGCGAAATCGTCGCGCAGCTTGATCCGCGCTGCCGCCGACACTTCCTCAAACATCGCCGGCAGATCGAGGATCGAGCTCATGTTGGTGCCCAGCAGATCCGTCAGCCGGTTGATGATCATACTGCGGAGGTAGTTGGACACATCGTCAGTGGTATAGTAACCGCGAGCACCGACCATCTGCCCGACGAACAACTGCGCATCGTCGACAGCCATGTTGTACGTGCCATGCGCCCGCACGCGCACCATCCGCAGCACCTCGTCACGGAGCGTGATCGGCTCCGGGGTGCCCCAGCGCATATCGATAAAGTCGCGCGTGTTGACGAAATACACCTCTGCGGTAAAGGGCGTGTCCCCGCTGAACACCGTCTGGACCAGATTGACCAACAAGGGGATGTTGGCCGTGCTGATGGTGTGCCGCCCCGGGCCAAAGGCGTCCAGAGCCTTGCCGTCCCGGAAAAAGACGGCAACCTGTCCCTCACGGACGATCACCTGTGTGCCGATGCGGAAATCGCCAGCACCTGTCTGCGGTACACGACGCACCAGATCGCGGGGCCCCATATCGGGAGCCTGAACGACATCCAGAATCCTCGCCATCTTTCTCACTCCTTTGTATCGACGCGCCTGAGGCGCAGTTAGCTCAGAATCACCTGCTGCCGCTCACTGAACGAACGATGCAATGCTTCCAGCTCGGCCATGAGAGCATTTCCCAGCTCCTGGATGGATTGACCCTCTGCGATCACGGCAGCGATCTGGTCGAGCCTGTCGCTCAGCGTCGCCACGCCGTCCAGCATGGAGTGATCGAAATCGTACAGCCTGTCGAGGGCATCATCATCGACCTTGATGGCGTCGAACAGCCCTGCATAGCCGTAACTTGCCGTACGGATCCGGTCAACGAGCAGTTGCAGCCGGCTGACCGCCCGCTCCAGCAACATCATCCCCGTGAGATCGCCTGCGCTCACCAGGTCATACTGCACCCGATTGAGCCGGTCGAGCACCTGATCATACTGCTCGGCAACGTGCATACGCAGAATCTTGTCCGCATCACGGCGCTGCTCTTTGGCACGATAGCCAGAATACCCTGGAATCTTGTTGATCAGTTCCTCCAGTTTGTTCTGCGACGACTGGATCTTTTCGGTCAGATCACCCAACATGGCGCCTCTCCTTATGCTGCACAGGCTGGCCCGACGATCACGCATCCATACTCAATACGAAAGGACCGGTGCTCTGTTGCACCGATCCCATTGTATGCGATGGTTTGCGCTTTGTAAACGGGTCTAGCCCTTTCCCTGGTCATCCTGCGATTCCTTTGCCCTCCCGTGCGGGCAAATGTCGACAAGGGGGCAGGCGTTGCATTGCGGGCGCTGCGCGCTGCACAGCGTGCGCCCATGCTGAATGAGCAGCAAATGAAAGGGGTAGTAGAGCTCCTCCGGAATCAAGGCCTCAAGCAACGCGTGCGCCTGCTCGGCGCTGGCCTTGATCGGCACGAGACCCAGGCGCTGTGACACCCGGTAGACATGGGTGTCCACAGGCAGGGCCGGCTTGTGCAGCGAAAAGAGCAGCACGCAGGCCGCCGTCTTGGGCCCCACCCCGGGCAGGGAAAGCAGATAATCGCGCGCCTCATCCACGGGCATCGGCGCGAGAAAATCCAGCGTCGCAGCCCCCCGCTCCGCCTCCAGATGGGCGATCACCTGCTGAATCCTTGGCGCCTTGACCCGCGCCAACCCGCCTGAGCGGATCGCCTCGGCCACAGCGCCGGTGTCCGCGTCACGGACGGACTCCCAGGTAGGAAAAGCCTCGCGCAGAGAGGCATAGGCCCGCCCGGAATTCACATCCGAGGTGTTCTGCGACAAAATCGTCTGTATCAGCTCGTCCAGCGGGGGTTGCTGTGGCTTGATGGGCGGCTCGCCATAGTGGGCCAGCAACCTGTCATGGACCAGCAGCGCCCGAGCCCTGCCATCGTTTTCTCCCACGCGACACCCCCTGCGATCCTGGCAACCGTCACGGAACATCAAAAAGCGGGGCAGGCAGATAGCTGCCTCCCCGCTTCACTGGTCAAACAACGATATCAGAAACCTGCCGGAGCTAGGCCTCTGCCTCGACGCCCTCGAGATTGGCGTTGAGGTCGGCCACCAGCGCGTCGGCGTCGATTCCATGGGCCAGAGCGCCCTGGGCCAGCGACTCGAAGCGCGCCGCCGCGCAACCCACGCACATCAGCCCGTGCTTGAAAAAGATCCGCACTGTTTCCGGATGCTCGGCCACTATCTCTTGAATCCGCATCTCTTTGGTGATCGCCATCTTTGTCTCCTCGCCCTCCGGTCACGGCCGCGGGCCTTTCACTTGAATCGTAGAGAAAGTATACCACACTTCTTAAGAATGTCAATTTGTGGCGCGAGCACCTGCGTGCATCGCGCTGGCGCGCCTGCCCGGCCCCGTATATGATCTCTGCACACCCTGTGACGAGGCACACCCTACCGATGCTCTCACTGTTACGCCACCTGCTCAGCGCCGACTATCTCTACGCACCGCGACCCGTTCCCGCCGCCCTGGCTTCGGCGGAATTCGCCGCCTGGGCGCTGGCGTTGCTGGCCTTGGGCCTGTGCGCCGCGGCATGGCACCGGGCGGCGATGTCGCGTGGCGGGTCGGCTTTAGCGCCACGGATCATGCTGGCTTTGCTATTGGCCGCGGCCCTGGCGCTGGTCTCCCAAACCCTGAGCGACGGGCCGCTCAGCGCCCGCATCTGGACGCTAACCCTGACCGGACTGGCTCTGACGGTCCCGCTCTACACCTGGCTGGCCCGACGCCATCTTCCCGCGGGGCTGCTGCCCATCCTGAAGGCCCTGGCCTGCGCGGTGCGCCCCGATGATCCGCCGATACCAGCTGCGCCGGCTGTCGCCTGGCTCCTCGGACATGCCTTCGCGCTGGGCTCCGCGCTGATGCTGGCGCTCGGCGACAACCAGACAGGACAGGATCCCCGCGCGATCCTGCTGGCGCTGATGGCCGGCCTTGTCGCCCTGGTACTCGCCGCATTCGCGGCCCCACACGAGGCCAGGGCGCGGCGCATCGTCCGGGTGGAGTTGCTGTCGCCGCTCCTGCTGCCTTATCTGGTCCTGCGGCTGCAGTGGTTCGTGACACAGACGCTGGCCGTGGACACGCACGCCTACCAGGCATACCCCTATCCCGATCTCTGGTCGCCCTGGTTCGATCCTGCCGTCCCCTGGCTGATCGCTGCCGCCTGGATGCTGGTCAGCACCTCTGCCTACCTCAACCGTGCACGCCCCGACGCGGAACGCTGGCTCGTACGGCTGGCGGCGGCCGGCCTCGCCTGGCTGGGCGTCGTCTTTGGCCGTCACCTGAGCGCCGGTGCGGGCGGAAGCGACCCCTACGCCTACCTCCAGATGGCCGCCGATCTGGCAACCACCGGCGACCTGCGCCACACCTTTCCGCTGGTGGCCCTCGCGGCGGAGGCCGGCGTGACCCTCTGGCCACTGGTGCCTGTGGGCTACCACCCGCCATTGACGGGCGTGGCCGCCAGCGTATGGCCGCCGGGCTGGCCGGCGCTGCTGGCGCCTCTTTACCGGCTAGGAGGCGAGCCGCTGGTGCTGTGGGGCGCGCCGCTCTGCCTGCTGCTCTCGGGTTGGTTGACCTGGCGGCTTGCCAACCATCTATGGACCTCTGCCACCCCCCGGCGGAATACGGCCATCGGGGCACTGGCCGTGGCGCTGCTCTTTACATCCTATGAGGCCCTGACGCGCTCGCTGGTCCCCATGGCGGACGCGGCCGCGACAGCGGCCACCCTGCTCACGCTGCTGGCGCTCTTGCGCGCCCGCGCCACCGATCGGCTGCGCTGGTCCGCCCTGGCTGGCCTGGCGCTGGCCCTCGCCTATACCATCCGCCACCCGTTGCTGCCCCTGGCCCTGGCCGCGCTTCCCGCCCTGGCGACCAACCGGTGGCCCTGGCGGCGGCGCCTAACACATCTGACCCTCTTTGGCGCCCTCGCGCTGGCCGCCGCCCTGCCCGACCTGTGGTACCACCGTATTGCTTTTGGCTCCCCATGGATCAGCGAGTCCGCCGAGTGGTTCCTGCTCTCGCCCTCCAACATCCCGACAACACTCGCCAGTCTTTGGCGCGATGGCTGCCTGCGCCGCAACGAGTTCGGCTACCTCTGGCCATTCATCCTGACAGGCCTGGGCGTCGCGCTGAAGAACCGAGAGGAGCGCACGAACACCCTCGTCCTGCTGGCCGGCGCCGTCGCCGTGTTGCTGTTTCATCTGGCGTACACGGCCCTGCGGCTGCGCGATCTGATCCCGCTCTTTCCGCTTCTGGCGCTGTGGGCGGCGAGGGGCGCGTCCGCAATGTGGGCGTGGGCAAGGAATGGTCCCCATCAGCGGGCCCGGCGCAGCCTTGTCACGCTGGCACTGCTGTTCCTGCTCCTTTCCCGCAGCGCCGACACACTCGCGCTGCCCCTGCAGGACCGCGTCGAGACTTTTGGCCACCTGACCCTGGCGGAACGAATGACCTATGAGCGTCTGGGAGCGTCTTTGCCAGACTCGGCCGTGGTGGCCACCGCCGCCAGCGCCGGCCCGGCAATGCGCTACGCTGGACGCGATATCCTGCGGCCCGCCGCCTGGAGTGCCAGCGAGTTCGACCGCATGTTCCGCAGGCTAAAAGCTGCCGGCCGATCGGTGGTGATCCTGGTGGATGGCGAGGAGATGGAAGCATGGCTGGCGTCGGCAGAGGAGCGCTACACGCTGACCCTCCTCAGCCGCTGGCCGCTGCCGCTCTATGGCCGGGGCGGACAGCCGCTGCCGGGCCGGGCCGGGCTGTACGCCATCGAACGTCAGTAGCCCTGGCAGCACCCCAAAACGGCTACACTGTCACCGGCCCCTGCGCCGCGCGGCCAGCCCGTAGCCGAGCCCCACGCCGAGGAGCGCGGCGGTGACGACGCCCGCCAGCAGATAGCCCCAGTCGCGCCCGGTCAGGACGGTCTGCTCATACACGACACGCTCCAGACACAGTGTACCTGCGCCGGTATAGGTCACCACGGCCATCAGCACCGTCGCCCGGTCCGCTGCCACGGTAAAGGTCACCGGCTGCCACTCGGCGATCTCCAGATCCGCCGCGGTCAGGTCGCGCGCCGCCAGCGCCTCGCCCGTGCGCTCATTCACTACGCGCAGCTGGCCCGGGCTGGCCCCTCCCGCGCCGGTCACGCCTCGTACATACAGTGTGACGTCCATCTCTCCCGGCAGCATCCCTTTGCGAATCCCCCAGCTTAAAAAGCCAGGCTCCGACTGCCCCTCGATCGCACAGACGGGCCCCGGTGGCTCATCAAACGGGCGCTCGTGGGTCGTCGTCACACTCATGTTACCCGCCACCTCGCGAACAGGCTTATACTCCTGCGAGGGCAGATACCCCTGGCCCCGGTCGAGTGCAGGCATCGCCAGCACGCCCGCGTTCCGCCAGTAGAATCCTTCAGGCCAGCGCACGGAGAGCGCCAGGATCAGCAGGCCCGCCGCAACCAGCGGCAGCGCCACCAGCCGCCAGAGGGGAAAACGGTGCACGCCATACAGCGCCACGAGCGCCATCAGCGGCAAAACCGGGAGCAGGAAGCGCCAGGGGAGCGACCAGCCCCAGTCCGCCACGCCCGCAGCCAGCGCCAGCGTCAGGACGCTGACATAGGCCACCACCAGCAGGACAGGCAGGAGCGCGCGGCGGTCGCGATCCGCCAGCGCGGCCGCGCCGCCGGCGATAGCCAGCAGCAAGAAGGGGGCCACCGGCAGGATGCCGACCTCGCGCTCAAACAATAGCCCGATGGCGATGGCCGGGATGCGGCTCCAGTCTGTAGCCCGCGAGGAGAGATGGCCGTACTGGGCATTGCTGAGCGGATTGCCATAGTGGCTGATATAGAACAGCACAAAGCCGGCAGCACCGGCCAGGCAGAGCGCCAGCAGGAGGCGCACCGCGGGACCGCAGCGCTCCCGCCAGAGATGGCCGAGGGCGGCGATCGCCAGGATGAGCGAGAGCGGCACATAGCGCACATGCAGCCAGGGCAGGGCACAGATCACCAGAGCCAGCAACGCCGTCCAGCCCATCGCGGGGAGCCTGCGCAGGGCGCGCAGCCCCAGCAAAAGCGCCAACGCCGCGGGCACATCGGGGTACACCTGGCCTGCCAGATACAGCATCGGCACACTGGTAGCGAGCGCCAGCCACCCCGCCAGCGCCAGCCAGCGCAAGCCTGTGATCTCCCTGCAGAGCAGATAGAACTGGAGCAGCGTCAGGCTGGAGATGAGCAGCATCGTGGCGCGCGCCGCCCGCGTGGGGTTGTCCAGCAGCAGGTACCCGGGAAGCAGCAGCACAGGCAGCCCGGGCGTGTGCACGGAAATCTGCCGCCCGTCACCGCGGTAGTCGTTGACATGGTTATCCGCGTCCAGGTCGGGGTACCACGCGTCCGCATCGCCGGCGGCATAGTTGTTGCCCAGGTCCAGGTCCCCGTCCACCGCCAGGCTGTGGGCGATCATGATATAGTGCGGCTCGTCGCCGGTGAGGCCGAAATTCGGCGCCGTGACCTGGTGATGCCAGGCATAGAGGATGGCCATGCTGGCCAGGAACACCGCCAGCGACGCCGCGTACTCCCGCAAGCGTCCCGCCCGCATCTCTTTCACCAGAGGTGTCTCCATCTGCACGGTCAGATCCCCACTCCCTTATCGTCTACTGCTCAAGGCATAGCGCCACCCGGACCCGGCCGACAGGCGCGCATACGCATCGTCCAACTGCCTCAATCCGGCCGTGCCCATAGGCCCCGCAGCGTCTCCATATAGTACAGCGCATTCTCCACCGGCACGTTGCTGGGGATGTGGTTGCCCACGGCGACCACCAGGCCGCGGCACTGCGGCGCCAGCGCTACGGTACGCTCCACCTCCGCCCGTATCTCGGCACGGGTGCCAAAGGTCAGCGTCCGGGCGTCCACTTTGCTGGAGATGATGGCGTGGGTTTGACCATAACGCTCAACAACGGGCTCCAGGGGCGTGAGCGCCTCGAAACAGAGCGCGTCTGCGCCCGCGGCCACCACATCGTCCACAAAGAGACTCATGTCGCCGTCAGAGGTGTAGATGATCCGTTTGCCGGCGCGGTGCAACAGGGCGAACAGCTCCCGGTAGCGCGGAAACACCTCCGCCCGGTAGAACTCGGGCCGCATAAAGGGACCCTGCGACCAGACCATGTCGTCGTGGCACATGTACCACTCGATCGCCGTCTGCGCCCAGGCCTCGGCGTGGTGCAGCGTCTGCATGAATATCGTGTCCAACACCCGGGCAAAGGCCGTGGGATAGGCCGCCGCCTCCAGCAGCATCTCCCAGCCGAACAGGGCGATGGCCCCCGAGATCAGCGTCTTGTAGTATCCGCCCATATGGAGCTGATTGGGGTATGTGGCGCAGGCCACATCATAGCTCCGCTGGTAGTAGGCCACCAGATCGCCCGTGGGATGCAGCCCGAACTCGGCCACGGCATCCACCGCCAGCGCCTCCTGCACGCTGCGAAAAGGGCAGGGACGCGACGCGCGCCGGTCAGCGCCCGCCTCCAGGAACTCGGCATGGCCCATGTCGGTGGTGCGTCCTCGCTCCGACCAGTCTACCGGGCCATCGTCGGTGTGCCAGATGAGGTCATAGTCCCAGGCATCCATGAATGCCCGCTCCTGCGCAGGACCCTCCTCGCGGATACCGGTCACGCGCCGTTTGAGGGCGGCGTGCGTGCAATACTCGGTGTGCGCCAGGCGCGGCGTGGGCTCCAGATTGAGCGCAGCAAGACCGATCGCTCTGCTCATGACACCTCACAGTCGGCGTGCTTCAGCGGTATCGTATCGCGCGGAGGAGACCCCGTCCAGCCGGATGCTGGCACTAGTGCGGTCAACGAATGCTGGCCTACATGGGCGAATTCGCATTTTGTATATCCGACAAAAGTCGTATCGCCTGGCGCCTGACCGTGATACGATATCATAGAATACTCCTGAAGGAATCTCATGGAATCAGACTGCCAGCCCAGGCCGATCATAGATATGGAGCGCTGCACCGGTTGCGGTTGCTGCGTTGCGGTTTGCCCGTCTGGCGTGTTTGAGCAGGATGAGCAGCGAGTCCGCGCTGCCTTTCCAGAGAACTGCGGCGGCTGCGGCGAGTGTGAGCTGGCCTGTCCCGAGGATGCCATTGAAGTCTCTTTTGCCATCGTCTGGGGTCCAGATTGCGCCCCCGATTCCACCACTGACTGGGGAGGAGCCCGTGACTGACCGTCTCGTCTATCTCGATAACGCCGCCGCCACCCGCATGGATGAACGGGTCGTCCAGGCGATGCTGCCCTTTATGACGGACAAGTACGCTGTGGCGACGTCGCAGTTCGGCTACTCGTTGGGACTCGAGTCCAAAGAGGCGCTGGATCGTGCCCGCGCCAGCCTGGCGGGCCACATCGGTGCCAGCCCGGAGGAGTTTGTGTTCACCTCGGGCGATGCCGAGTCCAGCAATATGGCGATCAAAGGCGTTGCCGCGGCACTGGCGGAAAAGAAGGGCCGGCACATTATCAGCACGGCCATCGAGGATTTCCCGGTGCTCCACAGCGTGCGCTCGCTGGAGCGGCAGGGATATAGCGTGGACACTGTCCGCGTGGACAAGCATGGCCGTGTAGATCTCGACCATCTGGAAAGCCTGCTGCGACCGGACACGATCCTGGTTTCGATTCAGGCGGCCAACCAGGAGATCGGTACGCTGCAGGACCTGGACGCCATCGGCGCCCTGACCCGCGAGCACGGGGCTCTTCTGCATAGCGACGCCACGCACACCTTTGGCCGCGTCCCGCTGGATGTCCGCCACACCCCCGTGGACCTGCTGACCGTCTCTTCGCACGTGTTGCACGGCCCCAAGGGCGTGGGCGGGCTTTACATCCGCAAAGGCACACCCATCACGAAATGGATGGACGGCGGCTTTCAGGAGAACAACCTGCGGGGCGGTGTAGAGAACATCCCGGGCGTCATCGGATTCGCGACGGCGGTGGATCTGATCACTCCCGAGGAGACCGCACGCCTGCAGGCCCTGCGCGACCGGCTGACCGCGCTCCTGCTAGAGATTCCACAGTCGCGCGTGAACGGCCACCCGACACTGCGCGCGCCGCACAATGCCAACATTTCCTTCCGCTACGTCGAAGGAGAATCGGTGCTGCTCCATTTGGACATGCGCGGCTTTGCCGTCAGCACCGGATCCGCCTGTTTCAGCCGCTCGCTCGAGGGCAGCCACGTGATCCTGGGGATCGGGGGAGATCACGAACGCGCCCATGGATCGATCCGTTTCACCTTTGGCCGGTACAACCAGGATGAGGACGTGGACCGCGTTGCGGCCGCGTTGACCGATGTTATCGCCCGGCTGCGCGCCATCAGCCCGCTGGGCAAGGAGTAGAGAAATGACCCTTCCTTACAGTGATATCGTCATGGAGCACTTTCAGAACCCGCGCAACGTGGGCCGTATCGAGGAGCCCGACGGCAAGGCCATCGAGGGCAGCCCTGCCTGCGGTGACATGGTCGCCGTATACCTCAAGATCGATGGCGAGACGCACCGCATTGAGGATATAAAGTTCGAGTCCTACGGCTGCGCTTCCAATATCGCCACCGGCTCGATCATCACCGAGCTCGCCAAGGGCAAGACGATCGAAGAGGCCCGCGAAATCACCTGGCAGGAAGCCTCCGATGCCCTGGGCGGCCTGCCACCCATCAAGACGCACTGCTCGGTGCTGGCCGTCGACGGCCTGCAGGCCGCGATCCAGAACTATGAGGAGCGCCATGGGCTGGTCAAGGAGCAGGTGCCCACCGACGAGTCCGAGATTCGCCGCCGGCTCAAGCACGTCATGAACCCGCAGGTCGGACTGGACCTGATCCGCACCAGGACGGTAGAGAGTGTCGCACTGGCCGACGGTACCGTCCGTATCGTGCTGGATATGCCCGCTGACCACCAGTTCGCCAACAACATCCGCGAGGAGATCGTGGAAAAGATCGAGCCCCTCTGGGATGTGAACACGGTTGAGGTGACCTTTACCTCGTAGGAGGCAACATGGAGAACATCATAATCGACGTGCGGGGCGAGACCTGCCCCATCCCACTGATCGAGTTGCGCAAGGCCATCCGAGGGGCGCAGCCGGGAGACGTGATCGAGGTCCTGGGTACGCACCCGGCCTCGCAGAAAGAGATCCCCATGGCCGCCGAGGCGCTGGGCAGCGAGCTTTTGGCGGTCGAAGGCACGCCCACCGATTGGACCATCCGCATACGACGCTAGGAGACAGCTATGGCCGACCGCACCACTATCGTCGTGTCCAGCGGGGACATGGACAAACTCTATAGCGCGCTGATCATCGCCAACGGCTCGCTCGCCATGGGCATGGACGTCTCCCTGTACTTTACCTTCTGGGGACTGGAGCGTCTCAAGAAGCAGGGGCTGAACAAGGGGCCGCTCTCCAAGATGCACATGTTCGGCCTGGGCAAGGCGTTCATGAACTGGCGCATGAAAAAGGCCAATGTCGCCTCGCTGGACCGGCTGATGGCCGACTACAAGGACCTGGGCGGGCGGATCATCGCCTGCGAGATGACCATGGAGATCATGGGCATCCGCCCCGAGGACATGCGCGAGGATCTGATCGATGAGTATGGCGCCGTGGGCACCTACATCCGCGACGCGCGCGATTCTAACATCACGCTGCTGATCTAGCAGGGGAAAGGGAACGCCGTGAGCGACATTGGCAGACGCTTCCAGCGCGAGACAGGGTACAGGCGAGACGGCCTCCCCGCTCGCAGGCTGGACATGGCCACGAAACCGGCCACCTACAAGGAGTACCCCGACGCGACGCGCGTTGCTTTACCCGAGCCGCAGACTGAGGGCGGCACCGGTCTGTGGGATCTCCTGCGCGCCCGCAGAAGTGTCCGCAGCTATGACGGTCAAGCGGTGAGCGTCGAAACCCTGTCGCAGTTGCTGTGGGCCACCGATGGCGCCACCCGGCAGGGCGGGGGCTATCTCTTCCGCACCGCTCCCTCGGCCGGCGCGCTCTACCCCATCGAGACCTATGTCGCTATCCATAACGTCGCCGGTGTCCCGCAGGGCCTGTACCACTATCAGGTGCGCGAGCACGCCCTGGCCCAACTGGCCACTGGCGATCAACGCCTGGCCGTCTCCGCCGCGGCGCTGGACCAGGGGATGGCTGCCGACGCCGACCTGGTGCTCCTCTGGAGCGCGGTATTCGAGCGCAGCGCCTGGAAGTACAAAGAGCGCGCTTACCGCTATGTCTACCTGGACGCCGGGCACATCGCCGAAAACACCGCCCTGGCGGCCGTGGCGCTGGGCCTGGGCTCCTGCCAGATCGCGGCCCTGTACGACGGTGAAGCCAACGCCCTGCTGGGGCTGGATGGCGAGACCGAGAGCGTGATCTATATGACCGCTGTCGGCCGAGAGCGCAGCAGAAGGGCGCGGTCATGAGCAATCGTCTGGCGAGCGAGGCCAGCCCCTACCTGCGGCAACACGCCGAGAACCCCGTGGACTGGTACCCATGGGGCGAGGAGGCGCTTGAGCGCGCCCGCCGAGAGGACCGCCCGATCTTTCTCTCCATCGGCTACTCCGCCTGTCACTGGTGCCATGTGATGGCGCACGAGTCCTTTGAGGACCCCGATGTGGCGCGCATCCTCAATGCGCACTTTGTCTCCATCAAGGTCGACCGCGAGGAGCGCCCGGACCTGGACCGCATCTACATGGGCGCGGTACAGGCCCTCACCGGCAACGGCGGCTGGCCGATGTCGGTCTTTCTCACGCCCGAGGGCCGTCCCTTTTACGGTGGCACCTACTACCCGCCACAAGCGCGCTACAACCTGCCGGGTTTCAGCGACCTGCTGGCGCAGATCGTCGAGGCCTGGGAGACCCGCCGCGATGAGATCGAACGCACCGGGCAACAACTGGTGGACAGTCTGCTGCGCCAATCCGGCCCGCCGTCAGGTGACGGCATGCCCGCAGCGATGCCCGGCGAGCAGGCCCTCAACGCCGCCGTACAGCGTCTCCTGCAACAGCACGACGATGGCTACGGCGGCTGGGGAGCCGGGCCGAAATTCCCGCAGCCGATGGCGCTCGCCTTCCTGTTGCGCACGCACCATGCAACCGGCGACGATCGGCTTCTGGCGGTCGTGAACAAGACGCTCGATGCCATGGCCCGGGGCGGCATATACGATCAGATCGGCGGCGGTTTCCATCGCTACACGGTCGACGGCCGCTGGCTGGTGCCGCACTTTGAGAAGATGCTCTATGACAATGTCCAGCTCGCCCGCGTCTACCTGCACGCCTGGCAGGTGACCGGCCGGCCGCTCTACCGCGCGGTGGTTGAGGAGACGCTGGATTACCTGCTGCGCGAGATGCGCGTGGGCGGGGCAGCCTATGCCAGCGCGCAGGATGCCGACACCGCCGGCCATGAAGGCGCCACCTACCTGTGGACGCCGGCCGAGTTACGGGCCGTTCTGGGCGAGGACTATGCGCGCTTCGCTGCGGTCTATCCGGTGACTGAGGCGGGCAACTTTGAGGGGCACAACATTTTGACCTTTACGGGGACCGATGATGAGCGCGCCGCCCTGGCGCCGCTGCGAGCGCGCCTGCTGGCCGCCCGCGCAAGACGGGTCCAGCCGGCACGGGATGACAAGGTGCTCGCCGCGTGGAACGGGCTGGCGCTCAGCGCCCTGGCCGAAGCGGGTGCGGCGCTGCACCGCCCGGACTATGTCTCCGCGGCGGAGGCGCTGGCCGCGTTCCTGCTCGATCAGATCGCCGCCAGTGACGGGCGCCTGCGGCGCGTCTGGCACGCTGGCGAGGCCCGTCTGGATGGCTTCCTGGAGGACCAGTCTGCGGCGGTGCAGGGGCTTGTTTCGCTCTACCAGGTCACCTTTGAGCCCCGCTGGATCGCAGGCGCTCGCCGGCTGATGGACCTTGCGCTGGAGCACTACTGGGACGAGGGCTGGTACGACACGGCCGACGACCATGAGGCGCTCATCGTGCGGCCCGCCGAGCAGCAGGACAACGCCACCCCCTCGGGGGCGGCTCTCGCCACCCTGAGCCTGCTGCAGTTGGCCCGCTACTATGAGGATGATCGCTATGCTAGGCTGGCGGAAGCGGCGCTTTCGCCGATGCGCGCCGTGGCCAGCCGCTACCCCACAGGCTTTGGCCAGTGGTTGAACGCGCTCGATTACGCACAGCGCCCGCAGGTGGATATCGCCATCATCGGCGCGCCGGACGACGCAGATACGGCAGCACTGTTGAACACGTTGAACGGATACGCACCGGAGCGTCTGGTTGCCGCCGGCCAGGGGCAGAATCCGCCGGTGCTGGCGAACCGCGAGCAGGTCGAGGGCCGAGCTACGGCCTATGTATGCACCGGGCAGCATTGCCTGCCCCCGATCACAGATGCGGATGAACTGGCCCGCGCATTGGCGCCGGCCACCAGAGACTAGTCGTCTACTAATAGGAGGTTCACATGTCACTGCAGGGAAAAAAGGTCATCGTACTGGCCGAGAACGACTATGAGGATCCAGAGCTCTGGTATCCCTACTACAGATTGCTGGAGGCCGGCGCTGAGGTCACCATCGTGGGGCCACGCGCCGAGACCTACACCAGCAAGCACGGCTATCCCGCGCAGGCCACCCTGGCCGCTGAGGAGGCCCGCGCCACCGACTATGATGGGATCGTGATCCCGGGCGGCTACGCGCCGGACAAGATGCGGCGCTATCCCGCGCTGCTCAAGCTGGTGCGCGATATCCACGAGCGCGGGGGCGTGGTGGCGTTCATCTGCCATGCGGGCTGGGTGCCCGTCTCGGCAGGCATCCTCAAGGGCAAGCGCGTCACGGGGGTGGGGGCCATCAAGGATGACCTGGTGAACGCCGGGGCCACCTTTGTGGACGAGGCGGTGGTGGTGGATGGCAAGATGGTTTCGTCGCGAACGCCGGCTGACCTGCCGGCCTTTATGCCGGCCATCATCAAGGCGCTGGGCGGCTGATCCGTCAACGGTTACCCGCAGGGGGTATCGCTGTGGCGCATTGACCGGCGGCGCCCCCCTGTGGTAAACTCGCTGTGTGTGGGATGCGCCTGCGGCGGATCCGCGGGCAGCAGCAAAGTCAAGTGTCGATTATCGTTATGGAGGGTTGTGCAATGGCATCACTGGGTCAGTTCGTTCAGCAGGCAGATTGGAAGTCTGAGAAGCATGTTCCCGTGATCGAGTGCGCTGACAGCGTCAAGGCCGGGGAGGCGTTCGAGGTCAAGGTCGGCGTGGGCAAAGAGATCGCCCATCCCAACACCACAGAGCATCACATCGCCTGGATCAACCTGTTCTTCAAGCCCGCCGATGACAAGTTCATCTACATGGTTGGCCGTTACGAGTTCGCCGCCCACGGGCAGTCCGTCGCAGGTGCCAACCAGGGCCCTGTCTACACCGAGCCCGGTGTCACCACCTCGCTCAAGGTGAATCAGGCCGGTACCCTGGTGGCGGTTGCATACTGCAACATCCACGGCCTGTGGGAGAGCAGCAAGGAAGTGACGATCGCGTAGCGATCGTACAGCGCGTAGCGAGTTCTAATCCCCTCGCCATCGCCGCTCTATGAACTGGAGACACAGGATGCCGCCCCGGCGAGGGGCGGCATCTCTTTTCATTACCTGAAATCGGGGCGCGTTGCTGTGCGGCGCCAGTACCTGGGACCAGCACGCCTCTAGCGGCGCGCGCTGCGTCCCCCCAGTCCCAACAGGGCCAAACAGAGCAGCAGTACCAGGGCGATCACGCCAGTGTGCATCGTGTCTCTCCTCCTTAGGTGCCAACCCGCGCCAGGGAGGAGAGATACGGCCCCGCGAGGCTAACTCTGCGAATCCCCCAGAGACCTGGCAGCGTGCTCGGTCAGCGGGCGCACCAGGCTCAGCAACTCGGTCGGGATGATGAACTTGGTCGCGGCACCCTCGCCCATGGCCCGCAGGGCATCCATGTACTGGAGCGTCAATGTCTTGCTGTCGACGCCCTGGGCTACCTTGAACACTTCGTTCAGGCCCAGCGCCTGGCCCTCGGCGCGCAGGATCGCCGACTGGCGATCGGCCTCGGCCTTGAGGATGGTCGCCTGGCGCTCGCCCTCTGCCCGCAGGATAATCGCCTCCCGTTCGCCCTCGGCGGTACGGATGGCGGCCTCCCGGTGGCCTTCTGCCGTAGTCACCGTGGCGCGCCGGTCGCGCTCGGCGGCCATCTGACGCGTCATGGCCTGCTCGATAGCCGGAGGCGGCACCACCTCACGGATCTCCACCGCCGTCACGCGGATACCCCAGCGGTCGGTGACCTCGTCCAGCTTTTGATGGAGCACATTGTTGATATCGTCGCGCTTGGAGAGCACGTCGTCCAGGTTCATGGCGCCCACCACCGCGCGCAGTGTGGTAATGGCCAGTCCGCGAGCAGCGCCGGTAAAGTTCTCCACCTCTAGCACGCTCCGCACCGGGTCGATGACCTTGTCATAGACCAGAAAGTCGATGGACACCGAGGCATTGTCCGCCGTGATGCACGTCTGCGGCGGCACATCGAAAAAGGCCTCACGCAGATCGGTCATCACCCCACGATCGACATAGGGGATCAGCAGCACCAGGCCGGGGCCGCGGGCGCCCAGACAGCGCCCCAGGCGGAAGACCACCAGCCGCCTGTACTCGGGCACGATACGCACAGCCATCGCCAGAACAGCAAAGGCCAGAATAATCAGGAAAATCGTGACAATCCAGGTACCCATATCTTAACCTCCACGCTCAGCTCGATGTGCGGGCCTCACCTGGAGGCGCACGCCGCTCACACCAATAACCACCACCTCGTCCCCTGCAGGCACCTCCTCCGCCGACGATACGGCGCTCCAGTTCTCGAGATCGACCCTCACCTCACCCTCGGGCGCCAGAGCCGTGAGCGCCACCCCTGTCATACCGATCAGCCGCTCCGCCCCCGATTGCGGCGGCAACTTGGTGGCTCGTACCAGAGCCCGCAGCACCACGAGGGCGAAACCACCCAACGCCAGCGCCATGATCGCAATCAACCAGGGGCTAACCCGGAGATCGGGCGCAGCCGGTGAGCTCGGCCGGAACGGAGTGAAGAGGATCAGCGAGCCTAACACAAAGGGCACCAGAGCAGCTGCGGTTACGATGACATCGGCATCGGTCAGCAACGCGACAGCAAGCATCACCAGCGACACCAGCAGCAGGGCAACGCCCGCCCAGTTTAGCGGCAGGCTCCCCAGCGCCATAAACGCCAGGATATAGGACACCGCAGCGCTCACCCCGCCCACGCCCAGCCCTGGTTCGGCCAACTCCGCCAGCAGCAGGAACGTGCCCAGGGTCAACAGCAGGTAGGCGATATCCGGGTGCGTGATAGCGTGGATCAGGCGCTCGTCCCATCGCATGGGCATCACATGCCGGTCCGCCCCGGAGGTCCGCAGCGTCCACGGCACGCCCGCGACAGTCACCTCGCGGCCATCGATCTGTTCGAGCAGATCGTCCAGGCTGGTGGCCACCAGATCGGCAACGTTCTGCTCCACGGCTTCAGCCGCCAACAGCGAGGAACTGTCGCGCACAGCCTCCGCCGGCCAATCCGCGTTCCGCCCGCGCACCGTGGCGATGCTCTGCGCCAGCGCCACCGCATCACTGGCCAGCTTGGCGCTCATGGTCTCATCCAGCTCGGCGCCCAACGCAACGGGGTGGGCAGCGCCGATATGCGTCCCCGGAGCCATCGCTGCCACATGCCCCGCCAGCGTGATGAACATGCCCGCGGAGGTGGCGCGGGCGCCGTCGGGCGAGACATAGACGATCACCGGCACGGGGGCATCCAGCATGGTCTGCACCATGTCGCGCATGGCCGATTCCAGCCCGCCGGGGGTGTCCAGCACCAGCACCACGGCGCCCGCATCCTCCTCAGCCGCTGACGCGAGCACACGTGCCAGATAGCGCGCCGTCATGGGGTTGATGACCCCCTCGACCTCGGCCACCACCACACGGCCGGCAGCGTCCCCGGACTGAGCCAGAGCGGCCAAGCCGGTTGCCAGCAGAAACAGGGCCAGTGCGAGCAGGATCGTGCGGCGCATGGGATGACCTCCTCAAGATCGGACCACCGGGGACCCAACTCATCTTAGCACAGAAACACGGTTTCGCTCAAGCGGCTGACGGTGCCGCCCGCTGCATTCTGCGTACCAGAGGGCGGCCAAACCCCCAGGCCGGTCCCATATACTCTACGAGACTGCGGCCCGGGCGTTGCCTTATCTTGAGCAACACGCAGCCCTGCGGCAGGCTTGACTAGGGCCGGCGGCGAACCTACTATCGGTAAAGATGCCGGTCCTTTCAGGAGGTAGAATATGCCCGAACCCGTCTATGTCACCACCCCCTACTCCTACTCGGCTGCCGTAGACACCGGAGAGTATGTCTTTCTGGGGCTGCACCGCGGCTCAGGCGAGACCTTTCTCGAGCAGCTTCACGACGCCCTTCGTGCGGCCGCCGCCACACTGGCGCAATGCGGGCTGCCCCTGACCAGCCTGGTCAAGATCACGGTCTGGCTCAAGGACATCGCCGACCTGCCCGCGATGGAAAAGGCGGTAGTCGATTACTTTCCGACTGGCCGCTACCCCGCCCGCATGACCGCCGTGACCCCGTTCATCGACGCCGACTGCCTGGTGATGATCGAGGGCATCGCGTATCGGGGAGAGTAAGCACGCAGCCTGGCGAGCGTGGCATCGGGTGCACTTGCCGCCGTGGCGCGGGCTGCTGGGCTGCGAGACGCCAGGGCGCGGGCGAGGGAACCGGCTAAAGCCGGCGCCCCAGTAAGCGCCAATTGACAGCACCTGCCCCCCGCCATACCATAGCCCCGTCGCCCAGACCGGGCACTGCCCCAGCGCGGAGGTCTCCATGAAAAAGGTCACCATTACCGGAGTGCGCCAGGCCACCATCGTCGACGTCCCCACGCCCCACGCCGTGGGCGATTGGGCCCTGGTCAAGGTACACGCTATCCCCATGTGCACCGAGTACAAGGCCTTTGTCGCGGGCACGCCCAGCCAGCACCTGGGCCATGAGGCCGCCGGCGAGGTCGTGGAGGTCGCCCAGCCGGGCCGGGTCAAGGTGGGCGACCGCGTGGTGGCCATGCCGTTCTATCCCTGCGGCAAGTGCCCGCTGTGTGTGGCGGGCGATTTCATCTATTGCCAGCACGGCTATGACTATGAGACCTATGCCGGCACGCCCGAGGGCCGGGCCACCTACAACGAGTACCTGCTCAAGCCCGGTTGGATCCTGCCGCGCATCCCGGACGGCGTCTCGTACGAACTGGGCTCTCTCGCCGTCTGCGGTCTGGGCCCGACCTTTGGCGCCATGGACCGCATGGGCGTCGACACCTTCGACACGCTGCTGATCACCGGCATGGGCCCCGTGGGCCTGGGGGGCATCATCAACGCCCGCTTTCGCGGCACGCGCGTGATCGCGGTCGAGTCGATCCCCTACCGCGTGCAAAAGGCCCTGGACCTTGGCGCCGAGGCCGTGATCGACCCGCGCGACCCGCAGGCCCTGTCACAGGTGATGGACCTGACGGGCGGCGTGGGCGTGGATGCGGCCATCGACTGCTCCGGCACCGTCGCCGCGGAACGTTTCTGCATCGACGCTACCCGGCGCCGCGGCCAGGTCGCCTTCGTCGGCGAGTGCTACAACGAGCTCGCCATCAAGATCAGCCCTGACATGATCCGCAAGGGCCTCACCATCCACGGTTCCTGGCACTATAACCTGAACCTCTTTCCCAAGATCATGCAGGTGATTCAAGAGTCGCCGGTGGTGGAGCAGCTCATCAGCCACACCTTCCCGCTCTCACAGGCCCAGCAGGCCCTCGAGCTGTGCGCCACCAACCAGACCGCCAAAGTCATTCTCAAGCCCGGGGCCTGAGCCTCGCACTCGCTACAGGGGGGTATCCGTGACGAGACACGTTGTCGCCGCGATCGACCAGGGCACTACCGGCACCCGCTGCATGGTGTTCGACCATCAGGGGCTGGATATCGGCCGTTCCTACAAGGAGCATGAGCAGATCCTGCCTCGCCCCGGCTGGATCGAGCACGACCCGCTCGAGATCTGGCACGCCGTCCAGGAGACCGTTCACGGCGCGCTGACACAGGCCCATGTGGACGCCGCCGAACTCGTGGCGCTCGGAATCACCAACCAGCGCGAGACCACCGTGGTCTGGAACCGCCACACCGGTCGGCCCTACCACAATGCCGTGGTCTGGCAATGCATGCGCACCCAGGAAATCTGCCAGCAGTTGCAGAATGACGGCCTGGAGGACCTGATCCGCGAGCGCACCGGCCTGCTGATCTCGGTCTACTTTTCCGGGCCCAAAATCCGCTGGCTGCTGGAGCACGTCCCCGGCCTCCGCGAGGCCGCCGAGCGCGGCGATGCCCTCTTTGGCACCATCGACTCCTGGCTGATCTGGAATCTGACCGGCGGGCCACAGGGCGGCGTGCATGTCACCGACGTGACCAACGCCTCGCGCACCCTGCTGATGAACATCGCCACCCGCCAGTGGGATGACGAGTTGCTGGGCATCCTGGGCATCCCGCGGCAGATGCTGCCCGAGATCCGCCCCTCCAGCGACAGCGCCACCTATGGCAGCACGCCTGCCAGCCTCTTTGGGGCCAGCATCCCGGTCTGCGGCTGTCTGGGCGACCAGCAGGGCGCCCTGGTGGGCCAGACCTGCTTTCTCCCGGGCGAGGCCAAGAACACCTACGGGACCGGCTCCTTCCTGCTGATGAACACCGGCGCCGAGCGGGTGCCCTCGCACAGCGGCCTGCTCACCACCGTGGCCTATGGCCTGGGCGATGGCAGCTGCGCCTATGCCCTGGAGGGATCCATCGCCGTCACCGGCGCCGCCGTCCAATGGCTGCGCGACAGCCTGGGGCTCGTGCAAACGGCCGCCGAGACGGAGACCATCGCGGGCACCGTGGAGGACAACGGCGGCGTCTACTTTGTACCCGCCTTTTCCGGTTTGTTCGCTCCCTACTGGGACATGTACGCCCGCGGAGCTATCCTGGGTCTGACGCGCTTTTCCAGCAAAGCGCACATTGTCCGCGCCACACTGGAATCGATCTGCTACAGCACCCGCGATGTCCTGGAGGCCATGGAGGCCGACTCGGGTATCGCCCTGCGCGCGCTCAAGGTCGATGGCGGCGCCTCGGCAAACAACCTGCTGATGCAGCTCCAGGCGGACGTGCTCAACAAGACCGTCATCCGCCCCACGGTGGGCGAGACCACCGCCCTGGGCTCGGCCTATATGGCGGGACTGGCCACAGGTTTCTGGAGCGGGCTGGATGATCTCAAGCAAAACTGGCAGGTGCAGCGCGAGTTCACGCCCGTCTGGGACGACGCGCGCCGGGCGGAGGCCTATGCCGGCTGGAAAAAGGCAATCTCGCGCACGCGAGGGTGGCTCGAAAGCGAGAATGCCGATGCCTGAGGCACGCTACGACGTCATCATCATCGGCGCCGGTGTGGTGGGCGCGCACATCGCCCGCCAACTCTCGCGCTACCGCCTGCGCATCCTGCTGCTGGACAAGGCGGCCGATGTGGGCGACGGCACCACCAAGGCGAATACGGCTATCGTGCACGCCGGCTATGACGCCAAGCCGGGCACGAACAAGGCCCGCTTTAATGTGGCCGGGAACCCGATGTTCGAGCAGATCTGTGGCGAACTCGACATCGAGTTCGATCGCTGCGGCACCTATGTCGTCGGCATCAGTGACGAGGATCTAATCACGCTGCGGGACCTCTACGAGCGCGGGGTCGCGAACGGCATCCCGGGCCTGGAGCTGATCTCGGGTGAGGAGATGCGCCGCCGTGAACCGGGCCTGACCGAGAGCACCACGGGCGCGCTCTATGCCGCCACGGGTGGGATCGTCGATCCCTTTGCGCTCTGTTTCGCCGCGGCGGAGAATGCCGTCAGCAATGGCGTCGAGTTGCGGCTCGAGACCGAGGTGCAGGGGTTCCTGCGCGAGGCGGACACGGGCGATGGCTCCGCCATCGCTGGCGTGATCACCAACCGGGGGGCCTTCCGCTCGCGCTGGACGATCATCGCCGCGGGGCTATTCGCCGACGATCTGATGCACGCCGCCGGGCTGGATAGCTTTACCATCACCCCGCGCAAGGGCGAGTATTTCGTGCTGGATCGCACGGCCCGTGCGCAGGTGCGCAACGTGCTGTTCCCCTGCCCCACACCGGTGAGCAAGGGGATCCTGGTGACCCCCACCATCCACGGCAACATCATGCTGGGGCCCACGGCCACCAACATTCATGACAAAGAGAACCTGAGCACGACCGCCGAGGGGCTGGACGAGGTCATGACCGGCGCCCTCAAGCTCGTGCCGGGTCTGGACACGCGCCAGATCATCCGCTCTTTCACAGGCTTGCGCGCCGGCGGTAATACCGGGGATTTCCTGATCGAGATACCCGCCGAGCGCCCCGGTCTGCTGGTGCTGGCTGGCATCGAATCGCCCGGGCTCACCGCCTCGCCCGCCATCGCCGTGCATGTGGTGGAGATGCTGCGGGAGGCCGGCCTTGAGATGATCGAGCGCCCCGAGTTCAACCCGCTGCGCAAGGGCATCCCGCGCTTTTCGCATCTGTCCAGCGCCGAGCAGGAGGCGCTCATCGCGCAGGACCCGCGCTATGGCCGGGTCATCTGCCGCTGCGAAACGGTCACTGAGGGGGAGGTGGTGGCTGCCTGTCACACGCCCATCCCAGCGCGCACCTATGACGCGCTCAAGCGCCGCACACGCATCGGCACCGGCCGCTGCCAGGGCGCCTTTGACACGCCGCTGGTGATCGAGATCATGGCCCGCGAGTACGGCGTCTCTCCGCTGGAGATCACCCTGAAGGGCGGCGCATCGCCCCTCGTTGTCCGCCCCACCAAGGCGGTCGGAACCGTAGCGGTCGGAACCGCTCCGGTTCTGACCGGGTCGGCCAGAACCGGGGAGGTGGCAGAGTGAAAACCCTCACCTGCGACGTCCTGGTGATCGGCTGCGGGCCGGCGGGCCTGGCGGCCGCCTACGAGGCCAGGGCCAACGGCGCCGAGCAGGTCCTGCTGCTGGAGCGCAACGACGAGCTGGGCGGTATCCTGCAGCAGTGCATCCATACCGGCTTTGGCGTGCGCGAGTTCGGCGAGGACCTCTCGGGACCCGAGTACGCCTGGCGCTGGATCGACCGGGTGCGCGACGCCGGCCTCGAGGTGCTCAGCGAGACCATGGTGCTGAGCGTGGATCGATCCCGCCGCGTGGTAGCCACCAGCAAGGCCCTGGGCTTGATCGAGATCCTGCCGCGGGCGCTGGTGCTGGCGATGGGCTGCCGCGAGCGGCCCCGCGGCGCGCTGGCAATCCCCGGCAGCCGTCCGGCCGGCGTGTACTCTGCGGGCACGGCGCAACGCCTGGTCAACATGGAAGGCTACATGCCAGGCGAGCGCTACGTGATCCTCGGCTCGGGCGATATCGGCATGATCATGGCGCGCCGGCTCACGCTGGAGGGCGCCGAGGTCGCCGCAATGTGCGAGATTCTGCCGTATATCAGCGGGCTGCGTCGCAACCTGGTGCAGTGCATCCGGGATTTCGATATCCCGCTGCACCTGTGCACGACGGTCACCGAAGTGCGGGGTCGCGAGCGCGTCGAATCTGTGGTAGTGAGCGGCGTGGACGAGCGCTGGCGCCCGGTCCCCGGCACCGAGCGCATGATCCCCTGCGACACCCTGCTCCTCTCGGTGGGGCTGATCCCCGAGAACGAACTCACCCGCATGGCGGGCGCGACCATCGATCCCGTCACGGGCGGTCCGTTCGTGGACGAGGGCTATGCCACCGATGTGCCGGGCATCTTCGCCGCGGGCAACGTCGTGCACGTCTATGATCTGGTGGACGACGTCAGCGAGGCGGCGCGTATCGCCGGGCGCTCCGCGGGCCGCTACGTGAGCCAGGCGCCGAGCGATCGTGGGCCGGTCATCCGCCTGAAGGCGGGCGAGAATGTGCGCGCGGTGGTGCCCCAGAGCCTGCATCTGAGCGCGCTGGAGGAGGGCCCCGTGGTGCTCCAGTTCCGGGTGCGGCAACCGGTGGAGGCACCGGTGCGCGCCGAGGTGCGGCTTGGCGAAACGGTACTCGTCTCGCGGCGCTACCGCTATGTGCGGCCGGCCGAGATGGTGGCCCTCACCCTGCAGCCCCGCGTGGCCGGGGAGATCGCGGACGCCCGCGAGCTGAGCGTCCACGTGCTCGAATAGTCTCTCGCGCAAGGAGAACGGTGTATGTCCGAACAACGCGAGTTTATCTGTGTCACCTGCCCGGTGGGGTGCAGCATCCAGGCCGAGGTCGAGGGCGACAAACTGATCTCGATCCGCGGTCACGCGTGCCAGCGCGGCGAGGCCTTTGTGCGCGAGGAACTCACCGCGCCGCGACGCATGCTCACCACGACCGTCCGTGTCCGTAATGGCCGCCTGCCGCTTGTTCCTGTGCGCTCCAGCGGGCCTGTGCCCAAGGGGCTCATGTTTGAGATCGCCCGCGTTCTGCGCGATGTCGAACTGCAGGCGCCTGTTGAGGAGCATCAAATCGTCGTTGAGAACATTCTGGATTGTGGCATGGATATCATGACCAGCCGGCGCATGGAGGCGGGGTAGCCAGGGGATCAGCGCCTGTGCTCCAAAAGAAAACCGGGGCCAGGTCGCGATGGGGATGCGTCCGGGCCCCGGTGGTACAGACCCGCTTAATGGCGGGCCGTGACCGTCTCATAGCTCTCGCAGGTCAGCCAGGGGCTCACCTGCGAAATGGAACAGCGATGCGATGCCGAAAAAGATCGCCCGCGGTCGAGGCTCCCTGTGAGACGCCGCAGTATCGGACGCACCGTGCGGATCCTGCGCAGAGGGCGCCTCTCCCCGGACCTGCCGGCTACCACATACTCCTCCGGATTCAGATAGCGGTCAACGCTGCTCACGATCACCAGCGCGATGATGGTTCCTACAATGACATCCATGCCTGGCCTCCTGAATAGAACGATTGTTCTATTCCTAGAATAGCACAGATGTTCTATCACGTCAAGAGGTTGGCGTCACATCTGCATGCTTCTGATTGGAGGCGATGCCCCGGGCTGGTATAATCTGTCTAGCCTGAGGAACTACCTGCAACCGATCCAGAGTCAGGAATGGATATGACCGAGGACACGATCACCGCCCGCCTGGCCGGTCTCCCTGACAGGCCAGGCGTCTACATATTCAAAGATATCCGCGGCACGGTGCTCTACGTGGGCAAGGCCGTCGTGCTCAAGAACCGCGTGCGCTCTTACTTTCACGCGTCGGCGAACCACTCCCCCAAGACCGAGCGGCTGGTGATGGAGATCGCCGACCTGGAGTGGATCGTCACCGACTCCGAGCTGGAGGCGCTGATCCTCGAGAGCGAGCTGATCAAGCGCCACCAGCCGCGCTATAACGTCCGGCTGAAGGACGACAAGCGCTACCCCTACATCAAGATCTCGCTCCAGGAGGACTTTCCGCGCATTTTCATCGTGCGCTCGGCCCAGCATGACGGCGCGCGATACTTTGGCCCCTTTACCTCCTCGCAGGCCGTGCACCAGACGCTGGATGTGCTGCGGCGGCTTTTCCCCTACCGCACCTGCAACCGCGAGATCACGGGCGAGGACGCGCGCCCC
This sequence comes from Anaerolineae bacterium, assembly GCA_040772225.1. Taxonomy (GTDB): domain Bacteria; phylum Chloroflexota; class Anaerolineae; order UBA1429; family UBA1429; genus JAAYED01. The sequence continues at coordinate 472,524 of JAXGYO010000003.1, read as the reverse complement.
TGCCTGTATTACCACATCAAGCGCTGCACCGGACCCTGCATCGGGGCGATCGACCGCGCCGGCTATCGCGAGGTCATCGACCAGGCCATCCTATTCTTGGAGGGCAAGTCGGAGGTGGTGGTGGCGGGGATGGCCCGGCGCATGGAGGAGGCGGCAGCGGCGCTGGACTTTGAGCGGGCCGCCGTTTTGCGCGACCAGGTAGCGGCCATCAACACGATCATCGAGCGACAGCGCATCGTTAGCGAGCACCTGCATGACCATGACATCGTCGCCTTTGCGCGGGATAACGGCCAGGCCTGCGTGCAGGTGTTTTTCATCCGCAGCGGCAAGCTCATCGGGCGCGAGTATTTCGTGCTCACCGGCACGCAGGACGAGAACGAGTCCGAGGTGATGGGTTCCTTCATCAAGCAGTTTTACAGCGAAGCGGCGCAGATCCCGCCCGAGATCCTGCTGCAGAACGACCTGGACGAGTTCGCGGTGATCCAGTCCTGGCTGAACCAGCGTCGTGGCACCAAGGTGAGCCTGAAGGTGCCCAAGCGGGGAGAGAAAAAGGCCATCGTGAACATGGCCCGCGAGAACGCAGTAGAGACGCTGGCGCGGCTGCGCGACGAGTGGAACGCCGATGCGCACCGCCACACTGAGGCCCTCACGCAGTTGCAGGAAGCGCTGGAACTGCCTGCGCCGCCCGCGCGCATCGAGTGCTATGACATCTCCACCCTGCAGGGGCGCAACACGGTGGGCAGCATGGTGGTCTTTGAGCAGGGGGCGCCCAGCAAGCAGGACTATCGTCACTTTCGCATCAAGACCGTCACCGGCCAGGACGATTTCGCCTCGATGGCGGAGATGCTCTCGCGCCGTTTTGCCCGCGCACGTTCCGCCCGTGACGCACGCGCCAATGCCGGCAAGCCCGATCGCTGGGCGATCATGCCGGACCTGGTGATCCTCGATGGCGGCAAGGGGCAGCTTTCAGCGGTACGCGAGGTGATGGAGACGCTGGGGGTGGACCACATCCCCACGGTGGGGCTCGCCAAGCAAGAGGAGGAGATCTTTCTGCCGGGGCGGCCAGATTCGGTGCGCCTGCCCGGCGGCTCCGAGGCGCTCTTTCTCGTGCAGCGCATCCGCGACGAGGCGCACCGCTTTGCCGTGACCTACCACCGCAACCTGCGCAGCAAGGACAGCACACGATCGCTGCTGGATGACATCCCCGGTATCGGCCCCAAACGCCGCCAGGCGCTGCTCAAGCAATTCGGCTCTTTGGATGGCATCCGCGGAGCCTCGCTCGACGACCTCGCTGCTGTGCCCGGCATGAACCGCGCCGCGGCGGAAAAGCTGGTCGAGTACCTGTAGGCAGGGGCCGTCGCGTGTTGCGCGTTACACGTTGCGGACCATGGACGATGGACCACTGACGATGTGCGACGCAGCCCTTTTTTGGGGCGCGTGCCCCGTACTCAGAGCGCTGTACTCAGCGCCTTGTGCTCTGCGATACGGTGCATCATGGATCGCCGGCTTCCAGCCGGCTCCGGACGCCAACGGCCCAGAGTGCTACACGTGACGCTAGTGGCATTGCCGACCGGAAAGTCTGCGGTCCGAACAACGGTGCGACGCGAATCACCCCCATGCGGGTCCGGAGCCGACAGGAATGTCGGCGGTCCGGAAAACCCCTTGGGGGCGCGTAAAAGACGGGGGTGAACACGGCAAGGGTCCGGTAGGGGCGGGCCGCGGGGTGCCCCGTGGCCGTTGGCGACCGGAGCGCTTCAACGGGTGTGCCGGAATTCCCGCGATCGTGTCGATGGGGACGTTAGGATACCCGTCGCGCCAGGCGTCGGCTTCATCGACTAAATCGGAGGCCAGGCAGGCAAAGACCTCGCGCCCTCCACTAGCTACTCGGCGCTCTCCAGTTGCACGACGGTGATCCCCTCGCCGCCCTCGGAGAGCTCGCCCGCGCGAAACGACTTGACGAGGGGGTTGCTGCGTAGCTGCTCGCGCACGATCTGCTTGAGTATACCCATTCCCTTGCCATGCACGACGTGTACCCAGGGCAGCCCTGAGAGGTAGGCCTGCTCGATATAGCGATCCAGCAACTCGGGCACTTCGGCGGCGCGCAGCCCCCGCAGATGCAACTCCATGCCCGGCGAGGCTGTCAGCGGGCGGCGCACACGGGCCTCCGTGGCCGGCGGGGCTTCCGCCGCCAGCGAGCGGCCGCGGAACCGCAGCCGGTGCAGCTCGGTGCGCAGGCGGAACCCGCCCAGGCTCACCAGCGCGCTGTCGCCCTCGATCTCTTGCAGTACGCCCTCCTGACCCAGGGAAGGCACCCACACCCGATCACCCTTCTGGAGGGTCTCGACGTCCTCCGGTGCCAGGGGCGCGCCGGCGGGTTCCACCGGCTCGATGCGATCCTCCAAACGGTCCAGCACCTGCAGCATCTCTTTCACTGGCTCAGTAGCCGTCGCAGCCACGCGCCCGCGCCATTGCCGTAGCTCGGCGCGGATCTGCTCCAGTTCCTCACGCGCCTGCTCGCGGGCCTCGGACAGCACGGCTCGCCGGGCCTCCTCGATCTGTGACAGCTTGAAGCGGAGTTCCTCCTGCAGCGCCCGTACCTCACGACGGGCCGTCTCCGCAGCAGAAAGCTCCTCAGCAGCAGCATCGCTGGCGGCCTTGACGTTGGCCAGCAGCACGTCGGCGCTCGCCTCTTCGGCCGAGATCATGGCTCGCGCCCGTTCGAGAACCGATTCGGGTAGTCCCAGCCGCTCCGCAATCGCAAAGGCGTTGCTGCGCCCGGGCAAACCGATGCTCAGTTTATAGGTCGGCGACAGGGTCTCGACATCGAACTCGACGCTGGCGTTTTCCACGCGCTCGGTGCTGAACGCATAGACCTTGAGCTCAGAATAGTGCGAAGAGCAAAGCGTGAGCGCCCGCCGCTCCAGCAGCGTCGTGATCAAGGCCTGGGCCAGCGCCGCGCCCTCCACCGGATCGGTGCCAGCCCCGATCTCGTCGAGAAGCACCAGCGAGCGTTCGTCGGCGCGCTTGAGAATGTCGACGATACGCGTCAGATGCGAGGAAAAGGTGGACAGGCTCTGCTCGATGGACTGCTCATCGCCGATATCGGCATAGATGCCCGAAAAGACGGGCAGACGCGCGCCCTCGCCCGCAGGAATATGTAGGCCGGCCTGGTTCATGGCCGCCAGCAGGCCTACCGTCTTGAGCGAGACCGTCTTGCCGCCAGTGTTGGGCCCGGTGATCACCAGAACGGTATTGTTGCCGCCCAGGTACACATCGATGGGCACCACCGTGGCCGGATCGAGCAACGGGTGCCTCGCCCGCGGCAAATACAGTGGGTGCTGCCATGGATCCATCGTTGCATCCGCCGCGAACGAGGGCCACTGCCCTTCAGCCAGCTCAGCCGGTACCCCGTTGAGCGCAAAGGAATAATGGGCTTTGGCGAGCGCCAGATCGATCTCGGCCAGGAGCCGCACATTGTTGATGATGTTATCCGCCTCGGCCCCCACCAGTTCGCTGAGGGCTCGCAGGATGCGCGCCACCTCGTGGCGCTCGGCGATCTGCAGCTCGTGCCAGCGGTTATTGAGCTCCACCGTGGCCAGCGGTTCGATAAAGAGCGTCGCGCCGCTCGAGGACTGGTCCTGAACCAGCCCGGGGATGCGGCCGCGATGCTCGATCTTGAGCGGGATCACATAGCGCCCGTTGCGCTCGGTGACGATCGGCTCCTGCAGGTACCTGGACGTGGTGGGATCGCTCACCAGGCGGCGCAAGCGCTCCAGCAGGCGCTCCTTGGCGCTGAATATCTCCCGACGAAGACGCGCCAACTCCGGGCTGGCTGCATCGACCACCTGGCCGTCATCGTCCAGGCAACGCCGTATCTCATCGATCACATGGGTCAGCGGACGAATCTCGCCGGCCCTGGCGGCCAGCAGCGGATAGTCTTCGACCAGCGGCGAGAGCTTGCGATAGATCTCCCGCGCACTGGCGAGCGTGATCCCGATCTCTAGCAGATCCTCCGCAGCCAGCGACGCATCGAGGCCGGCACGGCGTGCGGCTTCCCGGACGTCGCGAGCTCCCCCTACGGACACCTCCACCCGGGTGGACAACAGGCGCTTGGCCTCTGTCGTCTCCTGCTGTCGCAGCTCTACCGTGGCGATATCCGCAGCAGGGCGCAGGGCCATCACCAGCGCATGGCTCGCCGAAAAGGCGGCATAGTCGGCCAGTTGCTGCAGTATCCTGGGGTATTCCAGCGTCGCGAGAGAGTGCGCATCCATGCGGGTACCCATAGCTCCTGCCAAAGACGAGTAGGATCAGCACGTGAGTCTAGGCGTGATGGCAAGGCGTGTCAAAGCTGCTGGCGGCTGGCGTAAGGCTCCTGTATACTGCAAGCAATACCGTTGGAGGAACACGATGCTCCCACCGCCCTTGATGAATTCCACGCCAGGATCCTTTGCCGAGCACACGATCAAGGTTCGCAAGCCGGGCATCCTTGCCAAGGTGATCGCCACGCAGCACTATGCGCCCGATATCGTGGACGCGGTGCAGCGTTTTGGTGACGAGATTCGCGAGGGCGTGGCGGCGCCACTCAAGGAAAAGTGCCCCGATCGCCCACTCTGGAACCGGGCACTGGCGCCCTGGGAGGGCAAGCGCTGGACCGAGCTCCCCTGGTTCCTGGCGGAGACCTACTTTTACCGCAGGCTGCTGGAGGCGGTGCGCTATTTTCAGCCCGGGCCAACTTACCTGCTGGACCCCTTTGAACCCCAAAAGCGTGAGGCCATGGGTGAAGGACTGGCGGCCACGGTACGCTTTTACGCCGGCTGGCATGAGGAGTACGAACTCAAGGACCAGTTCCTGTTGGCCATGCGCCGCGCCCTGTGGGGCAATCGCGCAGACCTCTCCAACATCACTGTCAAGGGCTCGTCGGAGACCGACAGCGATGAGCAGCATCGTATCCTGATCGACCACCGGGAGATGGTCTGGGACCTGCTGGCCGCGGGCCGGGTACGCCGGCTGGACTATATCGCCGACAACTCGGGTCCCGAGATTCTCGCGGACATGGGCCTGATCGGCCTGCTGCTAGCGCACAATCTGGTGCGCGAGATCCACCTGCACCTGAAAGCGCAGCCCTTTTTCGTCTCCGACACGATGCCCAAGGACTATCGCCTGGCGCGCCGCGCGCTGGAGGACCTCGCCGCGCCCCGGCCTCGGGCGTTGGGGGCCGAGCTGCGGCACGCCACCGACGCCAAACGGCTGGTGCTGCACTCGCACGCCTTTTGGACCACCAGCGCACACCTGACGGAACTGCCCGAAGATCTCAAGGCGGATCTCGGCAAAGCTGATCTGATCCTGCTCAAGGGCGACGTCAACTACCGGCGCCTGCTGGAGGACCGCGACTGGCCGCCCACCACAGACCTGGCGGCGGTGACGACCTATATGCCCGCGCCCTTTGTGACGCTGCGCACCCTCAAGGCCGAGCTGATCGTAGGCATGGCGGAGGGCCAGGCCGAGGCGCTACGGGCCGCCGACCCCGACTGGCTGGTGAATGGTGAGCGCGGCGTGATCCACTATGTGGACGTGAGGCGATAGGGACAGCGGAAGGTAACAGCGATAGACAGGATGGGCAGGATGCGGACGATTTCGCCCTGCCTATCCCAAGCCGCGCGCTGCCCTGGGTCGCATTACTCCCTGGGGCGCGGAGTTGCACTCCGCGACCGGTCTGCTGCCACATCACTGGGCAGGATAAACGGGATTAATAACCCATCGCGATGGTGATTTCGGGACACGGCGACTCAGGCGCGTACGCTGTTTACAGCGCCCTGTACTCCGCGACCGGCTACCGCTCGTACCACACCTGTCGCGCTGTCACCTGGCACTCGGCCCACCCTGAGATGCGAGCGCTGTACGGAGTGCCCTGCACTCCTCGACCCGATCGCGCTCGATGTTGCGGCGCCACGTCCAACTCACCAGCCCTCACCCTTCTCTTTCCAGTGGCGTGCGCTGCTGTACGGCCAATCCTGCGGCTCTCTTACCAGGCCTGCGATGACCGGATTGCGATGGATATAGGCAACGGCTCTGTCAAAGTGCTCTGCGTTCCTGATGTATCGATCGTAATAGTCGCTCTGCCAGAGATGCCCCTCTCGCCCTAGAATGTCGTTCGCTTTCCTGGCCGTCTCCCGTTTCCAACTCTGGACAATGCTCGCCAGCGAGTGCGTTGTCCCCGCCTCAATCAGCACATGGACATGATTCGGCATCACCACCCAGGCCAGGAGACGGTAGCGTTGGCCGTCAAAGAAGAACAGCGCACGCTGCACTAGCGCGGCGATGCGCGGATCCTGCAAGACACACGAACCGTGTCCGGCATCCAGAAGGGCCTGCCTCTGTTCACGAGCAGCCGGACCGGTTCCCTGCAGCGCTGCAATCGCCTCTTGCGGGAGACTGTCAGCCAGGCGAAAGGTCACAGCCTGGATCACACCGGGCGCGTCCCGATGTGGGAGATAGTGACGCGAGTACATGCCTTTGGGTTCGTACTTGGGCATGTCACACCTCCTCCCCTGGGCAGACAGCCATCATATTGGCAACGTGCACTGAGGGACACGCCCCAGTTGCCCGTCGGTCGCGGAGTACAACTCCGCGCCCCAGAATCTCGTCGCCCCAGGGCGCCACGCGCCCCAGAAGAGCCACTATCCCGCAAAGCGTCCGAAACTCTACCCCAGCCTCCAGCCCTCCAGAACCCTGTTCACGCGCGCCACGGCTACCCCTGCCTCGGCGTAACTGACGCCGCCCATCTCGATGCCCCAGGCGCCGGTATATCCCGCGTCCCGGAGCATCACCATCGTCTCCGCCAGTTCCTCGTCGGTCACGTTCATCGTGAGGTGCGTATGCATCACCCAGGGCGCCGCGACTTTGTCACCATGCGCCGCGTGCTCGCCGAACCAGCGGCGCGTGTGAAGCAGCACCCCAAAGGCGGGCGAGTCGACCGCCTCGCATAGCCGCACGACCTCCTCAGGCACCGCCTCCGAGCCCCAGTGGTTCTCCGGCCCTACCCGGTAGCCATTGTCCGCGGCCCGCCGAGCATACTCTTTGTAGCGCAGGACGATGTGGTCGAACTGCTCATCGGTAAAGTGCCGGTCCTCGCGGCCGCCGCCCGCGTCGATGCGCAGCGTTTTGGCGCCCAGCGCCTCCGCCGCCGCCATGTGCGCCAGAGCCACCTGATAGTGCTCCTCGCGCACCGCGGGATCGTCCTCCCAGATGTGAGCGCCATCCACGGCGAGGTTCACCAGCTCCAGCTCGCGCTCCGCCAGGCCTGCCTTGACCTGCGCCAGGTACTCGGGCTCGATACTGGCCAGCGTGCGGTTCCAGAGGTCCGCCGTGCGCAGGCCGTAGCGGTAGCGCACCGCCTCCAGATAGCCGAAACAATCCATGGTACCCGCTCGGGTCATGGGATTGAAGGTATACGACATCAGTGATACGCGCATCCTGCCTCCTGCAATCCTAATCTGTTACTCCGTTCGCCAGCGATCCAGCACAGCCCGCACCCGCGCCACCTGCACCGCGACCTCGGCATACTCGTTACGGCCCGTGTGATGCTCAATGCCCCAGTACCCCTGGTAGCCGGCATCCCGCAGCATGCCCATGCTTGCCTCAAGCGGCCCTTCAGTGATCTGCCACGCCAGATGCGTGTGCATCGCCCAGGGCGCCATCTCGCGGTCGCCGGGGTCCCCGCGGAAATGCAGCAGCACGCCAAAGGCGGGATGATCCACCGCCTTGCAGATGGCCACCATGTTCTCCGGCACGACCTCGGGACCCCAGTGGTTCTCCGGGCCCACGCGATAGCCGCCCTGCGAGGCCCGGTGGGCGAACTCGCGATACCGCTTGACGATCAGATCCATCTGCTCCGTGGTAAACGTGTGCGCGTCGTGCGCACCGCCAGCATCGATGCGCACCGTTTTGGCGCCAAGAATCTCGCCCGCCTCCAGGTGCGCAAGGGCGTTGCGGTAGTTGGCCTCACGCCGGTCAGGATCGTCCTCCCAGATATGCGCGCCGTCAACACACAGATTGGCCAACTCCAGGCCACGTTCGTCCAGGGCCCGCCTTACCTTGAGCAGGAACTCCCGATCCGTGGTGGGCAGCATCCCATTCCAGATGTCGGCCTGCGCATCGTAGCGATATTTCACCGTCTCCAGATACGCGAACACGTCGATGGCGCCCTCGCGAAGCAGGCCGTGAAAGGCGTACGAAGCGATCGAAACATTGTCGTGCATTGTGTCCCCCTTCAGCCCAGATCCCAGGCCGCGTTCTGAACCAGTTCCAGCCGCCCGCTCTCGCAGGACCGCGCCGCGGCATCGATGATCGCCATGTACTCCAGGTTGGCCTGCATATCCAGTGTGGGATGCACCGGCTCTCCCGTGTTGAGGTGGTGGATCATCTCATGGGCCACGTCATGCCTTCCCGCAGGCAGCGGCTCGGCGGTATAGACGGTCGTGTCGCCATGGCCGCGCTCCAGCCGCACCTGCGGGCTATTGGCGCCGCCCTCCACCACCAGCGTGCCGGTGGAGCCATACACGATCGGGCCCGTGGCGACGCCGTGATCGAACGTCGTCCAGGTGCCCTCCAGCAGCGCCAGCGCACTGGGAAAACGCACCAGTACAGCGGCGTTGTCATCGGCGGTGCCCCACTGGCTCTGCAGATTGGCGCGCATGGCCATCACAGCCACGGCCGGCTGCCCGATGTACCACCGGCTGACCATCGCCCCGTAGGAGGTGAAATCCAGGAGCGCGCCGCCTCCCGCCTCGCGCTGGTGCCACCAGGTGGCTGCACGTTCCGGTCCGCTGAGCACCTGTGAGGCCTCGCTCACGCCGGCGTGCGCCGCGCCCGGCCCCAGCGGACCGGTGTGCCCGGAGCGCCACTTGACCTCGATCAGGTCGCCGATCACACCCTCTTCAATCAACGCCTTGGCCTTGTGCGCCGCGGGCTGCCAGGTTAGCGGCCAGTTGACGATCATCGAAACGTCGTTGGCGACGCAGGCCCGCACCATGCGCAGGCCGTCGGCCAGCGTAGTGGCCATGGGCTTTTCCACGCACACGTGCACACCCGCCTCGGCGCAGGCCTCCACCACCACGGCGTGCTGCGCGTTCTCACAGGTGACAATGACAATGTCGAGGTCCTCTTTGATGAGCATCGCGTAGAAATCGGGATAGAACTCGGTCATGCCCGTCAGGCTCATGACATTCTCCCGGTTCCATTCGCGGGTATAGGGAGCCGTTCGCAGCTCGGGCGTGCGCGGGATCGTGTCCGCGCAGGCGACGAACTGCACCTGCGGATGCGATGCGTAGAGTTGGGCCACATTGTTGATATGCATGTGCCCGAACCCGATGATCCCAACGCGATAGATCTTGTCCATGTGTGTCTCCTTCTCTCACCAGTGCAGTGGCAGGCCACCGTGCCTGCCCTTCCTATCGGGGTCGACACGGTGGTCCGCCCCTACACAGAACAGGCTTGGTCGACCCTACCAATCCAACTGGATCTCTTCGCCCCGCTCGGCGCTGCGGTACAGCCCCTCCAGGGCGTGGATGACGTTCAGGACCTCATCCTTTTTCACCATCAACTCTTGCTCGCCGCGGATGGCGCGCACCAGGTGCGCCGCCTCGCGGATATGGCCAGTGGCAAAGGGTTCGTCGCGCCCGGGGATGTGCGGTGTGATATCCGCCTGGTAGCGGCCCACCGTGCCCAGCAGGCGCACGGGATTCAGCGCCAACCCCGCTTTGGTGCCCAGGATAAAGGTATTGCCTGTGCCCTCGGGGATATTCGCCGCCCAGGAGGCACGGATCACGATGGTCATCCCGTTCTCCAGGCGCAGCATCCCCACGCCCAGATCCTCGACGTCGAACTCGCGATAGTCATAGGGCCGCGCCTCGGGCACGCCGTCCGGTGCGCCGCTGTCGGCCAGCGACTTGACCAGGCCCTCGTCCTGGTTGGCGATGCGCGTGTACGTAGCGCCGCTGACCGCCACCACCCGCGGGCTGCCGATCAGCCAGAGCACCAGGTCCAGCGCGTGCACGCCGATATCGAAAATCGGGCCGCCGCCCGAATGCTCCTTCATGTGAAAGAGGCCCCACTCGGGCACGCCGCGGCGCCGCATAGCGCCCGCCTCGGCATAGTAGGTCTCTCCCAGCAGACCCGACTCGACAAAGGACTTGGCCGCCTGGTTCTCGCTGCGGAAACGAAGGCACTGGCCCACCAGCAGTTGGCGCCCTGCCTTTTCGGCCGCCGCGAACATCTCGGCGGCGTCCTGGTAGCCGGTGGCCACCGGCTTTTCACACAGCACGTGGGCCCCGGCCTTGAGCGCCGCCAGCGTCCACGGCTTGTGATAGCTGTTGGGCGCGCACACCGACACGATATCCAGGTCCTGGGTATCGAGCATCCGCTGAGGATCATCGGTCCAGTAGGGGATCCCATGGGCCTCCGCGGTGCCGCGGGCGTGGCTGGCGACGATATCCGCCGCCGCGACGACCTCGACATCATCAGGCAGCGCCTTCCAGGCAGGCATGTGGGCGATATTGCAGATCATGCCGGTGCCGATCAATCCCACGCGCAGTTTCTTGTTGGGCATCCTGTGCTCCTTGTATTCAGCATTCAGCCAGAGCGGGCACACCCTTTCCGGACGCGCCCGCCCTGACCCTGTCCTCTAGAATGTCTCGCGCCCCACGCCCTGCTCTGCCGCCGCAATCTCCTCCGCGGTCACCTCGCGGCCCAGGCGCTGCGAGAGGTACACCCCTTCGGTGATTAGCGCCGTGTTCAGGGCGATCCCGGCCGTATCCAGCAGAGGCACCTTACCCTGCAACGCAGCCACCCAGTGCCGCTGCGACTCGCTATAGTAGGCCTGGGTCGGATCGCACTGCTCCCAGCGCCAGATGCCCTGCTTGAGGTCAAAGGTGCCGTCCATCTCCAGGTCCGACAGGGTGGTATAGTAGGTGAGGGGCGTGAGCCGCACGCCGCCGCGCGAGCCCGAGATATGATCCAGATCGGGGTCGGACGCCTGGATCGCCCAGGCCTCCTCCATCATCATGCTGATCCCGCCCGCCAGCCGGATGTAGGCCATGCCCAGCTCCTCGACGTTGTACTTGCCGCTCTCTTTGCGGTCGGGGTACATGTTCTCGAGTTTCTGGTAGGTCGCGCCCGACACCGTCTGCGGCGCCGGGTTGCCCAGCAGGTAGAGGATCAGCGAGATGTGGTAGACGGCCATGTCCAGCATGGCGCCGCCGCCGGAGGTGCCGGTATTGACAAAGGCGGGCGTGCCATAGCCATCGACATAGGGGCGGCCGCGCCGGCGATAATGGATCGTCCGGGCGAAGTAGATATCGCCCAGATGCCCATCGTCGATGATCTTGCGGGCCGCGCGCGCCTCGGGCGAGTAGATCGTCCCCAGCTGGATGTGCAACTTGTTCCCCGTGCGCTGTGCCGTATCGTACATCGCTTTGGCGTCGTTATAGGTCCACGACATGGGCTTTTCGCAGTAGCAGTGCTTGCCCGCCTCCAGCACCGCCTCCGCCATGGGCCGGTGGAACCGGTTGTGCAGGCACACGTCCACCGCCTGGATGTCGCTCCGCTCCAGCATCTTGCGATAGTCTGTGTAGACATCGGGGATGCCGAACTGCGACGCGAGCACGCGGGCATGCTCCTCGCGCAGGTCGCAAATGGCCACCACCTCGGCGTCGGGAATCGGCGCATAGCGCTCCAGATGCCGCGTGCCGATCTGACCCGTACCGATCACGCCGATGCGAATCTTGTCGCTCATCTCGGGCACTCCTTTGATCGCAATAGTTACGGTCCGTGGCTGGATTCTATCGGCAGTGGGGCGGGGAGGTCAAGGGCACGCGCAGTATCTCCCGCCCTCGCGCCTCTGCAGCCATTTGCGCGGCCCGTAGCGCACCGCTACAATGATCTTGATCGGACTGACATCCTTGTTCGCGCTCTGTCACGAGGATACATCTTGCGATATCATCCTGTCACCACACTGCGGTCAATCGCTGCTACGGCAGGGTTGCTTTGTCTGCTGGCCCTGCTGGCGTGCCTGGCCGGCTGCGGTGGGCCGGAACTGGATGCGTACGGCGACCCGGTGGCCACCCCCGTCGCCGTGACCGTGATTCAGAACAAAGGCTCAGACACCATCGTGAACCTGGCGCTGGCCTGGGTCGAGGCCTATACCGCCGAGCACCCCGAAATCAGCATCTCGGTCACCGGCGGCGGCTCGGGGACGGGCATCGCCGCCATGATCAATGGCACGGTGGACATCGCGAACGCCTCACGCGAAATGAAGCCGGAAGAGTTCGAGGCCGCCCGCAAGAATGGCATCGATCCCGTCGAGTTCATCGTGGCACAGGATGCCATCGCCGTGGTGGTGCACCCCGATAACCCCGTGGAGCAACTCACCCTGCAGCAGGTGTCCGATATCTATACGGGCAAGATCACCAACTGGCGTGAGGTGGGCGGCGAGGACCGCCCCATCGTGCTCCTCTCCCGCGAGTCCAACTCCGGCACATACGTCTACTTTATCGAGAACGTCATCCGCCTGGGCGAGGAGAGCGATCTGCTGCCGTCACCCGACACGCTGCTGATGCCCTCCTCTGAGGGGATCGGCGCGGAGGTCCGGCAGAATCGTAACGCCATCGGCTATGACGGCCTCGGCTATGTGACCTCTGAGGAAAAGACGCTGGCCATCGCCGCTGACGCCGCCGGGCCCTATGTGCTGCCCTCCGCAGCCACCGTAAACGACGGATCCTATGCCATCGCCCGCCCGCTGTACATGTACACAGCCGGCGAGCCCACCGGCGCTCTGGCCGACTATATGACCTGGGTGCTCACAGAAGGCCAGCAGCAGGTGGACGACCTGGGCTTTGTGCCGCTGCAATAACGGAGGAGAGCATGCCCCGCCGCAAAGTCAGAGAGACGAAACGCCCAGGCTTTGAGTGGTTCATCGAGACGCTCATTCGGGTGTTGGGCGTATCCACCATCGGCATCGTCGCTGTGATCTTTTTGTTCCTGCTCACCGAGGGCGTGCCGGCCTTTGTCGAGGTGCCGCTGGGCAACCTGTTTGGCGCTCGCTGGTACCCGACTTTTGACCTCTATGGCACGATTCCCCTGCTGTTCGGCTCGCTGCTGATCACCCTGGTGGCCATGCTCATCGCCTTTCCGCTGGGCGTGTGCACGGCCGTATTCATCCGCGAGGTCGCGCCCAACTGGGCGCGTGAGGTGCTCAAGCCGATGATCGAGATCCTGGCGGGCATCCCCTCCGTCGTGCTGGGCTTTTTCGGGATGGTGATCCTCGCGCCGCTGGTGCGCGAGGGACTGGGGGCCCCCACAGGTCTCACCGCCTTTACCGGGGCGCTGGTGCTCGCCTACATGGCCCTGCCCACGATCATCAGCGTGGCTGAGGATGCGCTGGATGCGGTGCCCAGGTCGTACCGTGACGCGGGCCTGGCTATGGGCGCCACCCAGTGGCAGACCATCTGGCGCGTGGTGATCCCGGCGGCGCGCTCGGGCATCTTGATGGCACTGATGCTGGGCATGGGCCGCGCCATCGGCGAGACGATGGCCGTGATGATGGTTACCGGCAACGCCGCGCGCCTGCCCGATAGTGTCAACGCCCTGTTCAAGCCGATCCGCACCATGACGGCCACGATCGCCGCCGAGATGGGCGAGGTCGCCAGCGGCAGCACGCATTATCACGTGCTCTTTGGCATCGCGCTCCTGTTGTTCGTGATCGTGTTCCTGATCACGCTGGCCTCATCCTCCGTGATGTTCCGCCGGCGTGAACGGGGAGGGCTGCGCTGATGAACCGCCATCTTCAGCAGAAACTGGGCTTTGCCCTGCTCGCCGTGATCAGCCTGATCGTTGTGATCCCTATCCTGCTGGTGGTCGGTGCGATCGTCGTTCAGGGTGCACCCGCCATCAGCTGGGAGTTCTTGACGCAGATGCCCCGTGAGGGCATGAAGGCGGGTGGCATCCTGCCCGCGATCGTGGGCACGCTGCTGCTCACCCTGGGCACCGGGCTGGTAGCCATCCCCATGGGCGTGGGCGCCGCCATCTACCTCTCGGAATATGCCCGCGACAACGCCCTGACCCGCGCGGTGCGGCTGGCGATCGTCAACCTGGCCAGCGTGCCCTCCGTGGTCTATGGCCTCTTTGGCGTGGGCATCTTTGTGCTGCTGCTCCAGTTCGGCACCTCGATTGTGGCGGGCTCACTGACCCTCGCCATCATGACGCTGCCGGTGATCATCAGCACCTCGGAAGAGGCGCTGCGGGCGGTGCCCATGGAGTTCCGCACGGTCAGCGCCAGCCTGGGCGGCACCAACTGGCAGGGCATCCGCCGCATCGTGCTCCCTCAGGCGCTGCCCGGCATCATCACGGGGGTGATCCTGGGCCTGCTCCGCTCGGCCGGCGAGACGGCGCCGATCCTGTTCACAGTAGCCGCGTTCTACTTGCCCGTCCTGCCCAGCTCACCCATGGACCAGACCATGGCGCTGCCCTATCACCTGTATGTCATCAGCACGCAGGTGCCCGGCATGCCGCTGGATATCCAGTTCGGCACGGCGCTCGTGCTGCTCATCTTTGTGCTCTCGCTGAACCTCATCGCCACGCTCATCCGCAGCTATTTCAGGCGCAGACGCGAATGGTAACCAAAATCCAGATCCGCGACGTCAGTTACTGGTACGGGACGCACCAGGCGCTCGACAGCATCTCGCTCGATGTGCCTGCCAATAGCGTAACCGTGTTTTTCGGACCGGCAGGCGGGGGCAAGACCACGCTGCTGCGCCTGATCAATCGCCTCAACGACCGGCTGGATGACACCACCATGAGCGGCACCATCACTGTGGATGGGGCGGACATCTACGCCCCCACGGTCGGTCTCGCGCAGTTGCGCCGCCGCGCCGGCATGGTGTTCGCTCTGCCGCTGCCGCTGCCCGGCACGGTGCGCCAGAATGTGCTCTACGGTCCCACCCTGGCGGGCATCCGGGACCGCGAGCGCCTGGATGAGATCCTGTACACCAGCCTTACCCAGGCCGCCCTCTGGGACGAGGTCAAGGACCGGCTCGATAGCCCGGCCAGCGGCTTTTCCGGCGGGCAGCAGCAGCGCCTGTGCATCGCCCGCAGCCTGGCGGTGGAACCAGAGATCCTGCTGCTGGACGAGCCCACCTCCGGGCTGGATCCCATCTCGACGGCCCGGGTGGAGCAATCGCTTGCAGAGCTCAAGGAGCGGTACACCATCATCCTGGTGCCGCACAGCGTCCAGCAGGGTGCGCGCGTGGCCGACCATGCGGCCTTTTTCCTGATGGGCGAACTGATCGAGACTGGCACCGGCGAGGAAATCTTTACCCGCGCGCGGGACCAGCGCACCGAGGATTACGTGACCGGGCGCTTCGGCTGACCACAGCCCTTGTAGAGTGCGTGCGGGAGCGCCGCACACCATGAACGGAGACAGAACGGGGCCATGAGCAAGATGCATGCCGAGCACCTGAACGCCTTTTACGGGCAAAAGCAGGTGCTTGCCGACGTCTCGATAGAGATCAAGGAGCGCCAGATCACCGCGCTCATCGGTCCATCGGGCTGCGGCAAGACGACCTTTATGCGCACGCTGAACCGCATGAACGACACCATCCGCGGCTTTCACATCGAGGGGCAGGTCTATCTGGAGGGGAAGCCGATCTATGCGCCCGAATACGACGTGGTGGCGCTGCGCCAGCGGGTGGGCATGGTCTTTCAGCGCCCCAATCCTTTCCCGCAGTCCATCTATGACAACGTCGCTTTTGGCCCGCGCGTGCTGGGGACGGCACGCGGCGCCGACCTGGATGCCGTGGTGGAACGCAGCCTCACCGATGTGGGGCTGTGGAAAGAGGTGCGCGACAGTCTGCAGCAGGAGGCACTGGCGCTCTCCCTGGGGCAGCAGCAGCGGCTCTGCCTGGCGCGGGTGATCGCCATCACCCCCGAGGTGATCCTGATGGACGAGCCGGCCTCGGCGCTGGACCCCGTCGAGACGCTGCGCATCGAGGACCTGATGCGCGAGCTGATCGCGCACTATACCATCGTCATCGTCACCCACAATATGCAGCAGGCCGCGCGTGTCTCGGACTGGACGGCGTTCTTTCTGACCGATGACGGCCAGACGGGGCAACTGATCGAGTACGGGGAGACAGGCAAGATCTTTACCCAGCCGGATGACAAACGCACTGTGGACTATATCACCGGTCGCTTTGGCTAAGGCCAGGGGCGCGCTCTGGAAAGAGAGGAAATCCGGATGTTGAGACAACGTTTTGAGGGAGAGCTGTGGCGCTTGCAGAATGAGGTGCTCGAGCTGGGTTACATGGTGCAGCGGGCGGTATGCAATTCGGTCGACTATCTCAAGACCCGGAATTTGGATGGGGCGCTGCAGATCATCGACGAGGATATGCGCATCAATAGCAAGCGCTTCCAGATCGAGTCCGATGTGCTGGTGTTGATCGCGACGCAGCAGCCGATGGCTCGCGACCTCCGAGCCCTGGCGGCCATTCTCGACATTATCCGCGAACTGGAGCGCACGGGCGACTATGCCAAGGGGATCTCCAAGATCAACCTGATGATCGGCGAGCAGGAACTCATCAAGCCCCTGCTCGATATCCCCCGCATGTGCGAGACCGCGATGGACATGCTGGGCTGTGCCCTGCGGGCATATATCGAGCAGGACGAGCAGGCCGCCCGCGCTATCCCGATGGATGATGAACAGGTTGATTCGCTCTATAACCAGATCCGCCACGAGTTGATGGGCCTGATTCTGGCGGACCGGAGCAAGATCGAGCAGGCCAACATGCTGCTCTGGGCGGCCCACAACCTGGAACGTGCGGCCGATCGCGTCACCAATATCTGCGAGCGCATCGTCTTTCTCATCACCGGCGAACTGGCCGACCTGCCCGACGGCGAAGACTAGGCGAGCAGCCGGCGCGCTCTGGCCCTGGCGAGGCCAACGAACCAGTTTGAAAGGCGTCCTCATAACTCTACGCGACCCTCAGCCTTGTGGGTGATGTGCAGCTTGTCTGCAACCTGCTTATCCGAGACCTCGCGCAGAGCTGAGGCGACAGTCTTTCGGCCGAGGCAGAACCTCAAGGAGCACAACGTCGGCCTCAGCTTCTACACCGTATTGTAGCCAGCCATGGGCTGGCATCATACACACATATATATACAAGGAGCATAGCATGGATACGCTGACCACCATCCTGGAACGGCGCAGTGTGCGGACCTACAAAAAGGAGCCGATCCCTGACGCGGATCTGAAGCAGATTCTAGAGTCAGGTCATCAGGCGCCCTCCGCCGCCAACCGCCAGCCCTGGCATTTTGTCATCGTGGGCGACCCCGAGCAAAAGGCCCGGGTGGCGCAGGCCTGCAACGACCAGATGTGGATGGCCGACGCGGCCTATATCATTGTCGCCGTCGGGCGTCCCTCCGTCACCGAGAAATGGTACAAGGTCGATGTGGCCATCGCCCTTGAGAACATGGTGCTGGCGGCTGCAAGCCTGGGCTATGGCACCTGCTGGATTGGCGCATTCAAGGATGAGGACGTCAAGGCCGTGTGTGGCATTCCGGACGACCTCACCGTGGTCGCCTGCAGCCCCCTCGGCGTGCCCGAGGTCCACCCGCCCGCGCGCCAGCGCAAAGAGTGGAACGAGGTCTTTTCGCGCGACCGTTTCGGCGAGCCGCTCAATATCTAGCCTGACTCGGCCCGCAAGAGCGCCCCGCATCGCACAGGGCGCTTTGGTTTCCCTGGGGTGTGCTCCTCCAGGCCGGCTGACGCCTTTCACCCGCTCAGGGGTTATACTGTCTGCGGCAGGGAACCCTGGAGTCGTGCCCAACGTCTAGTAGATGCTGGCGCCCCAGCGCGAGGTACCCCCCCCGTCTGGGTCGTGGGCCCGCATGTTTGCAGAAACACAAACATAGAAAAGACACTATGGACAACGAAATCGCGACATCGCGCAGAACGCTATACTTTGTCCTGGGCGCAGGGATCGCACTGGTGTTGCTCTCCGTCGGTGCATGGGCTGTGCGTCGCGCCGCCAGCGCCGATGTGACGCCCACGGCGGTGGCGCCCTTCCCCGCAGCCACGGCGACCGCAGACCTGACAGAGCCCGTAGACGCAGTGCTCTCCTGGCGGCGTGAGGGCGGCATCGCCGGATACTGCGATCGACTCTACATCGATAGCGAGAACCGGGCCATCTTTGGCCGCTGTGCCGATACGCTGCAGGCTGGCGAACTCACCGCCGATGAGATCAGCCAGCTCGTCTCGTATCGAATTCGCTACCGTGCGCTCGAGGTTGTCAGCGAAGACAATCCGGGAGGGCCCGACAATCTCAAGCTATCGCTGCGCCTGCAAGGCGAGGGACGGCGCGAGGCGACCGAAGCGGATCAGGCCGTCATCCTGGCCTTTGCGCAGTCCGTATACGATCGTCTGGCCAGCGAGGCGCAGCGCAATGCCCTCGTGATGCAGGCCCGCGCGGACCTGGCAAACCGGCTGGGTATCTCCGCCGACGCCATTCTGACAGACTCGATCGAGCCGGTGCGGTGGCCCGATGCATGCCTCGGTTTGAGCGGTGAGAACTGCGCCACCGTGGTGACGCCAGGTTACCGCATCTGGTTGCGGGCGGGGGACCGCGTGTACCAGTATCGCACGGACACGCTGGGCAATACCGTGCGGGCAGCCAATGGGCCCGAACCTGCGACCCCGGAACCCACACTCGCATCGCCAACACCCGTATCGACGCAGACACCGGTGGCGTCAGTCCCCACCCCGATGCCAGCGCCCGCGACGGCGGTGCCGACAGCGACGCCGGCAGTAACGCCGACAGGGACGCAAACAGCAACGATACCCCCCACGCAAACCCTGGGGCCCATACCCACGGATTATTGGCGCGGCGAGTATTGGAACAACACCAGCTTTGAAGGCGCTCCTGTGATGACGCGCAACGACCAGGCCGTCGCCTTTACCTGGGGCTACAACTCACCCGCCACGCGCCTGCCGGCGGACAACTTTGGCGTGCGCTGGTCGCGCAGTGCCTGGTTTACGGCCGGGTTGCACAACATCAGCGTGCGCTATGACGATGCAGTCCGGTTGTGGGTCGACGGCACCCTGGTGATCGACCGCTGGAACACGGGACCGGGCGAGATCACCGTGCAGCGCGATTTCGCGGCGGGATACCACGAGATCGTCGTCATGTACCTCGAAGAGACGGGCCTGGCCTATATCGAACTGGACTGGGCGCCGGCCGGCCCGGCCGCTACGGCCACGCCAGTGATCACCGCCTGGCGCGGCGACTATTTCGCCAACGTGGACCTGGCCGGGTCGCCCGCACTGGTGCGCGATGACGCGAATATCGCCTTTGACTGGGGTGCCAGTGCCCCGGCCCCGGGCCTCCCCGCCGACCGCTTTTCGGTGCGATGGACGCGCGCCCTGGCCTTTGCCCAGGGCCCCTACCGCTTTGCGGTACGGGCCGACGATGGTATCCGGCTCTATGTGGACGACCTGCCCGTCATCGACGCGTGGGACAGCACGGGCGATCGTACGCACGAGGGGTACATCTGGTTGCCTGCCGGGGCTCACACGATACGCGTAGAGTACCGCGAGCACCTGGGCAACGCCCTGGCACAGATGTCCTACGGTGCCGTGACGACCTTTAGCGGTTGGCGCGGCGAGTACTATCCGAACCCCGACCTGGCCGGCACGCCAGCGATGATACGAAATGATGCAGAACTCGCCCTTTCCTGGGGAACAACTGCGCCTGCCCTGGTGGTCCCCGCGGACAACTGGAGCGCTCGCTGGACACGCGAGGTGCAGTTGAGCGCCGGCCGCTACCGGTTTACGGCCTTTGCCGATGACGGCGTACGCCTTTATGTGGATGGCGTGCGCATCATCGACGCCTGGACCGACTCGCCGGGCGGGTCTCATTATGCGGAACGCGACCTGAGCGCCGGCCTCCATTCGCTGCAGGTCGAGTACTATGAGCGCGGCGGCAATGCCGTCCTCTCGGCTGGCTGGGAACTCGTTGTACCGCCCACCAGTGTGCCGCCGACGGCGACGCCCACGAATACGGCGACGCCGACGAACACGCCAACCCGGACACCGACATTTACGCCCACCGAGACGCCTGTGGTGACGCACACGCCTACAGCAACAGCTACCGCGACTGCCACACCGACGGCGACGCCGACGGCGACCGAGACGCCGACAGCGACGCCCACGGCAACGCCAACTGAGACGCCAACTGAGACGCCAACAGTGACGCCAATCGCCACGGAGGACGGCGGAGGTCTGCCGCCAGGCGGTCTGCCCACGGAGACGCCGACAGCGACGCCGACGGAGACGCCAACGGCGATCTCGACAGCCACGGAGACGCCGACAACGACGCCCACAGAGACTGCCACGGTAACGCCGACGGTGACCGGTACGTTGAGCAAGACACCGGCCGTCACGCCCTCGCCGTCGGCCACGCCCGACCCGGAGGACTGGACCGTCGCTTACTATGACTCGGCGCTGCTGCGCGGCACCCCTGTGGTGACCGAGCGCATCGCGCGCACGGATATCCTGGCGTTCGACTGGAGCGAGGATGCACCCCGGGAGGACATCTCGCTCAAGAACCTGGGTGTCCGCCTGAGCACCGTGCGCGATGTGGAGGGAGGCAACTATCTCTTTACCGTGAGCGCTCAAGGCAGGCTGCGTCTCACCATCGACGGCCGCACCGTCATCGACCGCTGGCGGCCGGGAGAGTGGGAGGAGCAAGCGCTCGTGCCGCTCATCCCGGGCAACCACCGCATCGTGGTGTCCTTTGGCGCCAGCCCGAGCCGGGATCCCTGGCTGACCTATGAGATGGCCCAGGAGACGCCCGATCTCGAGCTGGAAGCGCCCAGGCAGCCCTACCGCACGCCTCTGGCGCCGATTGTACCCACGGGTGAGCCAGACTTACGGGATTTGCGCCCGGCGCCGTCACCCACGCCGACGCCCTGGTGGAACTTTTTCTGGCGCTGGTGAGAGGCGCTAGAGACGGACAAGGGCGCTCCGAGGCTGCCTGCCTCGGAGCGCCCTTGTGATTCAAGTGACTAGCGTGCCATAGCTTCCCGGTCGGCAGCGCCGGTGCTCAATCCGCTCACGCGGTAACACATCTGCCGCCCCACAAAGGGGGTCAGATTATACGGTGCGCGATCAGGCACGGTGATTGCGCTCCAGCCTGGCGAGCATTTGGTCCGCACCTTGAAGGTGGCATGGTACTGTCGCCCCTCCATATATCCATCGCGCGACTCTACCGGGGTATACCAAAGATGAAATCCGGTGCGGTTAGAGAGCACCGTGATGGGGCCCAGCCAGGTGGCTTGCGGATCAAGTACGGGCTCCTCGCGCGTTGCAGGACTCGGCGTAGAGCATGGCTCCGGGGGCACACCGGGCACCGGTGGCCCGGGCAGAAGCGGGATCGGCGGCACGATGGTCACCGTCGGGCGGCCCACCCCCACGGGGCGCTTGGCTTCGACAGCCAGCGGCGCAACCAGAAGGGCCACCACAAGGATTACCAGCAACGCCAGGTGCTTTCTAGAGTTCATACCCACCCCCACTCGCGCTCGCTTACGCCACACTATCCTTATAACATGCAAACCTGCGTCCATCAAGAGCTGCACCCCCTCTCATCCGCGCGATCTCGCATCAGGGCGCCTGATATCGTATAATGACGTCCAGCCGGCATGAACAAAGAAAGGAAGTTTCAGACATGGCCAAGTTCAACTGGGGCGTTCTGGGACCGGGTAACATTGCCGTGCGCTTTACCAACGACCTCAAGCGCCTTTCCGATGCGACGCTACTGGCTGCTGGCTCGCGCTCCCTGGACAAGGCGGAAGCCTTTGCCAGGCGGCAGGGCGCTGTCAGAGCTTATGGCAGCTACGAGGAATTGCTGCGGGACCGGGATGTAGACGCGATCTATGTGGCCACCCCGCACAATTTTCACCGGCAACACGCCATTATGGCGCTGGAGCACGGCAAGGCTGTCCTGTGCGAAAAGCCCATGGAGGTCAACGCAGCCCGCGTGCGCGAGATGGTGGCCGCGGCACGGAGCCACGATCAGTTCCTCATGGAGGCCATGTGGACGCGCTTTTTGCCGGTAATCTCGGGCGTGCGCCAGTGGATCAAAGAGGGGCGTATCGGCGAGATTCGCCTGGTCGCCGCCAACTTTGGTTTCCGCACCGCCTGGAATCCGGACAGCCGCCTGCTCAATCTCTCGCTGGCGGGGGGCGCCACCCTCGACGTCGGCGTCTATGTGGTCTCCCTGGCGCACATGCTGCTGGGGGCACCGTCAACCGTCCAGGCCCACGCTCACATTGGGCAGACAGGCGTCGATGAACTGACCAGCATGATCCTTGGCTATCCCACTGGCGCCATGGCGCAGCTCTCCTGTGCCGTGCGGGCCAATATCTCCGATGGCGCCCGCATCTATGGCACCGAGGGCTGTATCGACGTGCCCGAGTTCTGGCACGCCACCAAAGCGACGCTGCAAGTCGCCGGCGAGGAGCCGGAGGTGATTACCGGGGAGGCCGGCTATCACTTTGAGGCGGCTGAGGTCGCCGATTGTGTGCGCACAGGCCTCAAGGAAAGCCCGATCATGCCGCTGGACGAGACCATCGCCATCGCCGAGACGCTGGAAGAAGTGCGCCGGCAGATCGGCCTGCGCTTTCCCTTTGAGTGACGCCAGACCTGCGACAAACCTATAGGGCGCTGTCGCCTGATATTTGACAACCCGTGACGTGTGTCCTAGACTCGTGGCAAGTTACGACAGGATAGCGCCATGCTGATGAAGCTGCACGTACAACTGAGGAGGAGCCGCAGGTACGAGCCGGACGAACAGTCTGGATGATCTTGCCTGGGCAGATACGATTACACAAGCCAGCACTCCAGACGGGGGGCTGGCTTTTTTGCGGATAGAGGACAGAAGATTAGGGATCGCGCGGGAGGACAACGGACATGATCAAGATCGGCATTCTGGGGGCGGCCGGCTACACCGGGCACGAGCTTGTCAGTATCTTTGCACGCCATGCAGAGGCACAGGTGATCTTTGCCACCTCCGGCAGCAACGCCGGCCAGAAGATGTCGGAAATTTACCCCTGCCCCTGGGATATCTGCCTGGTCGATCCCGCCGACGCCGCCCTGGCCGATGCCGACGTGGTGTTCCTGTGCACGCCTCACGGTGCCTCCGCCACGCTGGCTGCTCAGGTGCTGGACGCTGGTGCTCGCTGCATTGATCTCTCGGCAGACTTTAGACTGCGGGACCTCAGCGTGTACGAACAGTGGTACCAGAAACACACCGCTCCCGAGTTACTGCCGCAGGCCGTCTATGGCCTCACCGAGATGTATCGCGCGCAGGTCGCGGGCGCAACGCTGGTGGCCAACCCGGGCTGCTACCCAACCGGCCCTATCCTGGGCCTCGCTCCGCTGCTCAAGGCCGGCGCCGTGACGAGCCAGCGCATCATCATCGATGCCGCCTCGGGCGTATCGGGCGCGGGCGTACGGCCCAGCCCCACGACGCACTTTGTGGCCGTGCATGACAACTATTCCGCCTACAAGCCCGGACACACGCACCGCCACGTACCCGAGATCGAGCAGGAGCTTGCGGCCGCGGCGGGCGCGCCGCAGCGCATCGTCTTTACGCCGCACCTGCTGCCCGTCAGCCGGGGCATCCTCTCCACCATCTACGTGGATCTGGATCCGACCTGGGACCTGACCCGCATCGTGGAGACCTGGAACGCGGCCTATGGCGGCGAGCCGTTCATCAACGTGCTGCCCGCAGGGCAGCTGGCCACGCTGGCCCATGTGGTCAACACCAACCGCTGCGCCCTGTCTGTCGCGCCGGCGGGCGGCCCCGGCGAGTGGATCGTGGTGACGGCCATCGATAACCTGGTCAAGGGCGCGTCGGGGCAGGCCGTCCAGAACATGAACGTGATGTACGGATTGCCCGAAACCATGGGGCTCATCGCCTGACCGGAGGAGGCATCATGCAGGAACCCTATCTGATCAAGATCGGCGGCGCAGAGTTGGAGGATGGCCCCGTGTTGGACCGGCTCGTGGACGCCCTCGCGCCCCTGGCGCAGGCCCGACCGTTGATCATCATCCATGGCGGGGGCGGCGATATCGCGCGGCTGCAGCAGCGCCTGGGCCTGCAGCCCGCCTTTGTCGACGGCCTCCGTGTGACCGATGAAGCGAGCATGGAGGTGGCCGAGATGGTGCTTTCGGGCATCGTCAACAAACGGCTGACCGCGCGTCTGGTGGGGCGCGGCGTGCGCGCTCTGGGACTCTCGGGCGTCGATGCCGGCCTCCTCAGGGCCAGGCAACTCGCGCACCCCGCTGGCGACCTGGGCCGCGTGGGCGAGATCACCGCGGTGGGCACGGCCTGCCTCGAGGATCTGGTCGAATGCGGATTTACGCCGGTTATCTCGCCGATCTCGCTCGGCGACGACTGGCGGCCGTTCAACGTCAACGCCGATCATGCGGCGCTGGCCGTGGCGGCCGCCCTGAATGTGCCGGAGATGATCTTTCTAACCAATGTCCCGGGCGTGCTGGCCGATGGCAATGTCCTTCCCGAGCTCCCTGCGCACCAGGCGGAGGAGATGATCGCCTCGGGCGTGATCAACGGAGGCATGGTTCCCAAGGTGCGCTCCGCCCTGGCGGCGATCGCCGCGGGCGTGGGTGCCGCCCGCATCACTGATCTGGCCGGATTGGCCGCCGGCACGGGCACCCGGGTGCTCGCCGAGCGCGTCTATGAGCAACGCTGAGGAGTAGGAGGCAACATGGTAGACACACAGCAGATCAAGGACCTCGACGCCAAGTACGTCGTGCACACCTACAACCGCTCCGCCTTTGTGCTGGAGCGCGGAGAGGGGTGCACCCTGTACGACACTGAGGGCAAGGCGTACCTCGATTTCACCACCGGCATCGCCGTCAACTCCCTGGGCTATGGCCACCCGGCCATCACGCAGGCGATCGCCGAGCAGATGACCAAGCTCTCGCACGTCTCGAACCTGTACCACACCATCCCGCAGGCCGAGCTGGCCCAGATGCTGGTGGAGTCCTCCTTCGCGGACAAGGTATTTTTCTGCAACTCGGGCGCCGAGTCAGTCGAGGCCGCGATCAAGTTTGCCCGCAAGTGGGCCCGCAAGCACTATGGCGACGCCAAGACCGAGTTCATCTCCATGACCAACGCCTTTCACGGGCGCACCATGGGATCGCTGGCGCTCACGCCCCGAGAGCACTATCAGGATCCCTTCAAGCCGCTGATGCCGGGCGCACGCCTCGCAACATTCAACGACCTGGCCTCGGTCGAGGCGCTGCTGGATGACAAGGTGTGCGCCGTGATCATCGAGCCGCTGCAGGGCGAGGGCGGCATCCACGCCGCGGCCCCGGCGTTCCTCGAGGGGCTGCGCAAGGCCTGCGACGCCAACGGCTCACTGCTCATCTTTGACGAGGTGCAGTGCGGCCTCGGCCGCACGGGTACCCTGTGGGCTCACGAGCCCTACGGCGTCACGCCCGACATCATGACGCTGGCCAAGCCCATCGGCGGCGGCCTGCCTATGGGTGTCACATTCATGACCCAGGCGGTTGCCGACACCATCGAGCCGGGGGATCACGGCAGCACCTTTGCCGCGAACCCGGTGGTGGCGGCCGCGGCCCAGGCCGTGTTCAAGACCATCTCCGACCCCGCGTTCCTGGAGCACGTACGCTGGGCAGGCAATTATCTCGAAGCCGGTCTGCTCAAGTTGCAGGAGACATACGACAACAAGATCGTCGCGGTGCGCGGGCGGGGCCTGATCTGGGGCGTCGAATGCAAGGTGCCTGTGGGCCCGGCGGTAGCCGCTGCAGCGGCTGATGGATTGCTTGTGCTCAACGCGGGCCCCAACGTCCTGCGCCTGCTGCCACCTTTGATCGTGGAAAAGGAGCACCTGGATCAGGCGCTCGCCACGCTGGATAAAGCCTTTGCTGCGCTCTAGCCCTGCTCTCTCGGAGGTATTCGTGTCGGAATCCGATGCTTTTGCTATCCGTCCCGCGATGGTGAGCGACGTCCCCGCCATGGCCGAGATCATCAATGGCTTTGCGGCAAAGCAGATCATGTTGCCCCGCTCGCAGTTCCAATTCTACCAGCATGTGCGCGACTTTTGCGTGATCGAGCATGAGGGCGAGATCATCGGCTGCGGCGCGCTCCAGTTCGTCTGGTCCGACATGGCCGAGATCCGCTCACTCGCCGTCAAGCCAGAGTGGCAGGGCAAAGGGCTGGGACGCCGCCTTGTGGAGTGCCTGCTGGAGGAGGGGCGTGCCCACGCCATCCCGCGGATATTCTGCCTTACCTACCAGGATGCCTTTTTCGCCCGCATGGGGTTCCACGTGATCCCTCGCGAGTCGCTGCCCCACAAGATCTGGGGCGACTGCCTCAATTGCCCCAAGTATCCCGATTGCGACGAGATCGCCATGATCAATAACTTGACCGAGGAGTAGAGGAACGATGCCTAAACCTACCATCAAGAAATGCGTGCTCGCCTACTCCGGCGGGCTGGACACCTCCGCCATCGTGGCCTGGCTCCGCGAAAACTATGACTGCGAGGTGATCTGCGTCACCGCTGACCTGGGCCAGAAAGAGGAACTCTCCGGCCTGGAGGAGAAGGCGTTGCGCACCGGCGCCAGCAAGATCTATATCGAGGACCTCCGCAAAGAGTTTCTGGAGGGGTACGTCTGGCCCACCCTCAAGGCGGGCGCGGTCTATGAGCGCGAATACCTGCTGGGCACCTCCTTTGCACGGCCCGTCATCGCCAAGCGCATGGTCGAGATCGCCGAGGCCGAGGGCGCCGACGCCGTCTCCCACGGCTGCACGGGCAAGGGCAACGACCAGGTGCGTTTCGAGCTCACCTTCAAGGCGCTCAACCCGCGCCTGACCGTGATTGCGCCCTGGCGCGAGTGGGACATCCGCTCCCGCGAGGATGCCATGGCCTATTGCGCCGCGCGCGGTATCCCCATCAGCCAGACCAAGCGCTCCATCTACTCCCGCGACCGCAACATCTGGCATATCAGCCACGAGGGCGGCATCCTGGAGGACCCCTGGCAGGAGCCCGAGGAGGAAATGTACACCCTCACCGTGGCGCCAGAGTCCGCGCCGGACACGCCCGAGTATCTCGAGATCGCCTTTGAGCATGGCATCCCCGTGGCCCTGAATGGCGAGCACCTCGACGCCGTCACCCTGGTGGAGCGGCTGAACGAGGTCGGCGGGCGGCACGGCATCGGCCGAGTGGACATGGTCGAGAACCGGCTGGTGGGCATCAAATCCCGCGGCGTGTACGAGACCCCCGGCGGCACAATCCTCTACCGCGCGCTCTCCGGCCTGGAGCAGTTGATGCTCGACGGCGAGACCATGCATTACAAAGACCTGCTGGCGCAGAAATACGCCGAGATCGTCTACTATGGGCGCTGGTTCACCCCCCTGCGCGAGGCGCTGGACGCGGCGGTCGATGTGCTGGCCGGGCCAGTCACCGGCGTGGCGCGCGTCAAGCTATTCAAGGGGCATTGCTCGCTGGTGGGCCGCAAGTCCCCCAACAGCCTCTACCGCGAGGACTATGCCACCTTTGGCGAGGACAGCGTCTATGACCAGTCCGACGCAGAGGGCTTTATCAACCTGTACGGCCTGTCGATGAAGGTGCGCGCCCTGGCGGCGCAGCAGCGGCCCGAGAACGGCGACCTGCCGGCGCCCGACTATTCCTCGTTCAAGCGGGACTGATCATGACCAGGCTCTGGGGCGGACGCTATAGCGGCGATATCGACGAACGCATGTGGCGGTTCAACGCCTCCATCGGTATCGACATCCGCCTGGCCGCCGCGGACGTGCGCGGCAGCCAGGCCTATGCCCGGGCGCTCGAGCGCGCCGGCGTGCTCACCCACAGGGAGGTGGCGACGCTGATCGATGGCCTGGCGCAGATCGCCGACGATATCGAAAACGGGCTGTTCGTGCCCGAATCTGGGGATGAGGACATCCATACGGCGGTGGAACGCTGCCTGGGCGAGCTGATCGGCCCGCTGGCTGGCAAGCTGCACACGGGCCGCAGCCGCAACGATCAGGTGGCCACCGATGTCCGGCTCTGGATGCTCGATGCCCTGCCCGCCCTGGGCCAGGCGCTGCACGAGACGCAGCAGGCGATCGTCGAGGTCGCCGCAGCCCAGATCGATGTGCTGATGCCCGGCTATACGCACCTGCAGCCCGCCATGCCGGTGCGCTTTTCGCACTGGCTGATGTCCTACTTTTGGATGCTGGAGCGCGACCGCGAGCGCCTGCGCGACCTGCTGCCCCGCGTGGCGCAGTCGCCGCTGGGCGCCGCGGCGCTGGCCGGCAACGCCTACGGCGTGGACCGCCTGGCGTTGGCCAGGGACCTCGGCATGGACGCCGTGCTGGAGAACAGTATGGACGCCGTCGCCGCGCGCGACATGATCCTGGAGACGCTCTCGTGGGGTGCGATCCTGGGCACGCACCTGAGCCGCCTGGCGGAGGACCTCATCATTTACTCCAGCGCCGAGTTCGGCTTCCTGCGTCTCGCCGAGCGCTACACCACCGGCTCGAGCATCATGCCGCAGAAACGGAACCCCGACAGTTTGGAGCTGGTGCGCGGCAAGTCGGGCCGCCTGGTGGGTAACCTGACCCGCCTGCTGGTGACGGTCAAGGGGACACCTTCGACCTACGACAAAGATCTGCAGGAGGACAAGGAACCACTCTTCGACACGGTGGACACCCTGGCCGACCTCCTGCCCATTGTGGCGGGCGTGATCGAGAGCCTTGAGGTGTGCCCCGAGCGGATGCAAGCGGCGCTGAACGACGCCATGCTGGCCACCGATCTGGCGGACTATCTGGTCAAGCGGGGCCTGCCCTTCCGCGAAGCGCACCACGTGGTGGGCCAGGCGGTGCTGCTGGCCGAGCAACGCGCCACGGGCCTGCGGGAGCTCACACTGGCCGACTACCAGGGGCTCTGGCCGGACTTTCAGGCAGAACTGTTCGAAGTCCTGACCTACGAGGGGTCGGTGGAGACGCACACGGCCCGGGGCGGCACGGCGCGAGTCGCGGTAGAGCAGCAAATCGTCCTGGCGCGCGAAAAACTGGGAATCTGAGCCGCGCCTGGACCGCGGGCTCCTGTTTGGACCGCGGGCTCCTGTTTGGACCGCGGGCTTATAGCCCGCATCCGGAGCGACACTGCACGGCCCGCGGGCTCATGGCTCGCATCCGGTCCGACCCAGCCGTCGTTCGAGCCCTTACCCGGCTACTTGTGTCCTTCAAACGGTCTATGCCACATCCCATCCAGTGTGCCCACTCGGCGGGCACTGCCAAACTGCCAGTCCTGTGGATCCTCGACGAGTCCGGCACGCACCGGGTTGCCATGTATGTACAATAGCGATCTCTCCAGGTGCTCCACGTCCCGTATGTACCGATCATAGTACTCTGGGCGCCACAAAGCGCCCCGGCGTCCTAGCAGGTCATTGATCTGTCGCGCGCTGTACCCCTTCCAGCCGTGCACGATGCGCTCAAGCGGCGTCCCTTCGAGCGTCTCGATCAGGACATGTACGTGATTGGGCATCACCACCCACGCCAGGAGCACGTAACTCTTGCCATCGCGATCGAGCAGTAGGTCCTCAACGATGGCCGCAGCGCGAGGATCTGACAGAAGGCAGCCGCCCCAGCCCGCATCCAGCCATTCCTGCACCTTCTCTCGATAAGCCTCCTGCTCCTCTGACGGCGGCAAGTCAGGATACAGCAACCGGAGGGGCAGGCTATCGGCCAGGTGGAACGTGATCGCCTGGATGAGCCCGGGCTCGTCCCGGTGCGGAAGATATCCTCGCGAGTGCCAGCCTCTATGCTCGGACATGGTGGTCTCAAACCCTCCCTGGACCGCGGCCTTACAGGCCACTTGGGCGCCAGTAATCGGACTGCGGGCTTTGCCCGCATCCGGAGCGGCCTGTAAGGCCGCGCTCCAAATGGCCCCCCTACAGTCCCACCCCGGCGATCGGCGCCCCGCATTCGGCACACCGCCCGCCCGCGGCCCGGTTGGCGCGCACCGCGAACCCAGTCCGGCGGATCACCGTCGCCCCGCACTGCGGGCACACCGTGTCCTCACCGCCCTGGCCGGGGATATTGCCCGTGTAGACGTACTGCAGGCCCGCCTCCAGGCCGATCTCGCGGGCGCGCAGCAGCGTGGCCACCGGCGTCGGCGGGCGATCCAGCAGCCTGTAGGTGGGGTAGAACCTGCTCACGTGCCAGGGAGTGTCCGCACTGAGCTCATCGTGGACAAAAGCCGCGATCTCACGCAGTTCGCCGTCCGAATCGTTCAGCCCGGGGATGATGAGGGTGGTCACTTCCAGCCAGACACCCCGCTGCTTCATGCGCACCAGGCTGTCCAGCACCGGCTGCAGCCGCGCGCCGCACTGCTGCCGGTAGAAGGTATCCGTGAACGCCTTGAGGTCGATGTTGGCGGCATCCAGCAGGGGCGGCCCATCGGGGGAGGTCACCAGATCCAGCATCTCCGGGGTCATAAAGCCGTTACTGACATAGACGTTGGCGATGCCGCGCTCATGGGCCAGGCGGCCCGTGTCATAGGTGAACTCGAAGAATATCGTGGGCTCGGTGTAGGTGTAGGCGATGCTGGCACACCCCGCACGTCGCGCCGCCGTGACCACCTGCTCTGGCGTCGTGTGGCGTGTGCGCAATTCCAGGCCTTCCCTGGGGCCCTGCGAGATGTCGGCGTTCTGGCAAAAGGTACAGGAAAAGTTGCAGCCGGGGGTGGCGACCGAGAATGCAGTGCTCCCCGGGTAAAAGTGGAACAGCGGCTTTTTCTCGATGGGGTCCACACCCTGTGCGACCAGCTCGCCATACACCAGGGTGTACAGCGCGCCCCCCCGGTTCTCCCGGACGTGGCAAATGCCCCGCCGCCCATCGGCGATCACGCAACGGTGGGCACACAGATCGCAATGTACGCGGCCAGCCCCATCGCCGGCCGCGTGCCATAGCATAGCCTCATGATCGTTTGTCTCGTACATGGCGACCTCCTCGATCCTCCCAAAGGCGGAGGCTGCGGGCGATCACCGGCTGGGAACTAGGCCTTGGGCGGATACGGGATCACGCACACAAAGCGCATCAGTGACTCGCCCGTGTTCAAAAACTGGTGGATCTCACTCGGTTCGACATAAACACAGGTCCCCGGCTCCAGAGTCTGGGTGCCATTGGCATCGCGCACCTTGCCCGTGCCCTCCAGCACCACCACCTCATGCTCCCACGGATGGGTGTGGTACTCTGTCGTGGCGCCCGCGTCCAGCTCGATAATGCGGCTGATATAGTTGGGCGCGCCGACGTTCTGGCCGATGGCCCAGCGGATGCGGGCGCCCGGGCTGCCCTCAACGGGCTCGGCTGGGACCTCTGTGTAGTGGAAAGCCTTCATCAATTACTCCTTTGTACTGGACTCGTGCATCGCTACTAGATTACGCAAAAAGGCCAGATTGCGCACATCCTCGTGCAGGTCGTCACTCTTGGGCGTCTCCAGGATCATCGGCACGTGCACCAGGCGCGGGTCGCTCACCAGCCGGTAAAAGGCATCCGCGCCGATCAAGCCTTCCCCCAGTTGCTCATGCCGGTCGCCGTGGCTGCCCAGCGCCTTTTTCGAGTCGTTGACGTGGATCGCCCTGAGCCGGTGCATGCCGATCAGGGCGTCGAACTCGGCCCAAAACGAACGATAGTTGGCACGGCTGGCGAGAGGATACCCCGCACCATACAGGTGCGCGGTGTCAATGCAGACGCCCAAACGGCCGCCTCCGGCGACGTGCTCCCGCAGCCAGGCCAGATGCTCCAGCCGGCCGCCGAGGTGGGTGCCCGCGCCCGAGGTGGTCTCCAGCAGGATGGGCACCGTGCCCGTGGCCGGGTCCGCCAGCAGGGCGCGCAGCCCGGTGGCAATCCTCTCCAGGCCAGGCAACTCCCCCGATCCAGTGTGCGCCCCCGGATGCAGGATGTAGCCATCCAACCCCAGCCGGACCGCACGCGAGAGCTCCTCCGTCGCCAGCACGCGCGACCGCTCCCAGAGCACATCGTCCGGCGACGCCAGGTTAATCAGGTACGCGCTGTGCGCGATCACCGGGTCGATGCCGGTCTCGGCCCGCACCGAACGAAACGTCTCAACCTGCTCGTCCGTCAGCGGCGGCCCTGCCCAGCGGTTGGGCGAGCGGGTGAACATCTGGATCGTGTCGCAGCCGATGCGGTGCCCCGCGCGCAGGGCATTTGCCGGCTCCCCGGCGATGGACATGTGGGCGCCGAAACGGGGCCCTTTCCTGAGACGGGGCGAGGTGCCCAGCAGAGGCGATGTCGATTGTGTCATGGGCGGATTCTATTGGGACAGAGATGAGGCGTAAATAATCACCAGATCAAGCGCTGCATGGTAGCCAACGCCGCCAACAGGCAGTTACTGCCGGAGTATGCACAACGCTCCGCAGCTATGGAGCAATCCCAACAAGAACAAGCGGAACGGCTGGAACCCCCCGACCCTGGCGGATGACGTTGTACAATTCACCCTCGTAGTACGCAATACCAGAGGACATCTGAGCTGACATCTCTTTCATGGGCAGAATCTCTACGCCTACGTCGATCTGATCGCCGACGTAGAATGCCATATGTTTCACAAATAGATCGTATGCTACGAAGGAGTACTTGCCGAACTGCACCTCAACCGCGATACGCTCTTTGACAAAGTCGGTCTGATTGTAGGATCTGATCGGTTGATACCCAGCTGCGATGATTTGCTCTTTTTGTTGATCGACAGGCAGCGTCAATGTCTTCCGGATAACCCGCTCATCCGAGCTGACCCAGTATGTGACGCGTGACTCATCCCACCCGCGCGCGTCGAAAAGGGTTTTGAAACTCTGGTTCAGCTCCGAAGGCGAAAGCAGCATTTGCCCCTTCATGCCCCTCTCCTTGCTCACCTTTACTCGACATGCTTCTGCATCTGTCTGATCAACTGCCTCTGTAATATCCTGCCACGTGCCCGGCTTATGCACGAGTATGTGTTCATAGCCATTCAGATGTGAGTACATCTCCACAATGCGCATCAGTGCCCCCCGTTAGGCAGATCTGGATCGTAGACCGGCTTACCCATCGGCCTCGTTCTGAGCGTGCCATTCCAATACGCGCGTACCCTCTCGCGCGCGATTTCCACATACTCCTCAACAATGTCGCACCCATAGCCGTTGCGGCCATGCATTATCGCAGCGACAAGTGCGGACCCCACCCCCATATAGGGATCTAGAACGTTGTCCTCTGGGTTCGTCATCGACAGCACTAGGCGCTCTACAAGCTCGACCGGGAACTGGCAAGGGTGGATGGTCTTCTCCACATGGTTAGACTTGACGTTGGGGATTTCCCAGATATCGCTAGGGTTCTTCCCTAGCGGGTTGCCAGAGATCTCTCCCTTGTGCGGTCCCTTGAAGTGACGCTTGTTCGGATACTTGGACGGCACCCTGACTGGGTCGAGGTTGAATATGTACTCGTCCGATTTGGTGAACCATAGAATCGTCTCGTACCTGCCGGAGAAACGCCTTGTGGTGTGTAGACCGTGGCCGAAATGCCAGATGATCCTGTTGCGCAGCTGAAGACCGTGCCGTTTGAACTCTGGGTATAGGATAATATCGAGTGGGACAACCTCACCATCGCGCGTGATGTGATTCCCGACTTCCCAGCACATCGAGCCTTCTGGATGCAGCAGACGCACGCACTCCGCGATCACTTCGCGAAGAGAGTCAATATAGTCTTCCAAAGAGGTTCGCTTTTCATAGGCCTTGCCTATGTTGTACGGTGGCGATGTGACGATCAGCTTCATGCTACCTGACGGTAGCGCCCCCATGAATTCGAGGTTATCTTGGCATTCGATGTAGGTTGCAGCCTTCAAGCCGCTGGGAGCCAGAAGCGGCCCAGATAGCTCTGTCATACTCTCCCCCCTACGATTCGATATCGGTGTGCTTCATACTACCAACTCCGGCACTCCCCCGTCAACTTCATGCCACGCGCGCTCATTGCACCCTCCCCAGCATTTCCTCGCACCCCAGCTCCTCGTACGCCGTCATCACCGTCTCGACCGCACGGAGGTCCGGTTTCCAACCCCACAGCGTGCGCTGCCAGATGGGGATAAAGAGCGACACCAGGATCACGGAGAGACGATAGTCGTCGTAGCAGTCGCTCCGGGTGTAGCCCGTGACGCCGTGGGCCAGCAGGCCGTCGTGGTAACGATGCAGCAGGGGTGCCTCTAGGGCGCGGCGGGTCTCGGGCTCCCAGCGGGCGATGAGAAAGGCCAGGTCGGTCCCGCCGATGGTGGGGTGCCAGAACTGCCAGTCCAGAAGGAGCGCCCCCGACGGTGGCCCGGCGACGTGTGCCGGCCTGGAGGCCGGCGGTCCAGCGCTCCGTTGGCGCCGCGGAAAGAGAAAGTTGCCCAGGTGGGCGTCGCCATGGACCAGGGTGAGGTTGCGGCCGCTGGAGTGCCGTCCGTACAGGCCGGGCAGGGC
Source organism: Anaerolineae bacterium (assembly GCA_040772225.1). Lineage (GTDB taxonomy): Bacteria > Chloroflexota > Anaerolineae > UBA1429 > UBA1429 > JAAYED01. The sequence continues at coordinate 437,930 of JAXGYO010000003.1, read as the reverse complement.
GTCCAGCACACGCTCGTAGGTCGCACGCCAGCGATCAGGCAGGCTGTCCCCGCACCGGTCAAAGAATGTTGCAGTGGCGATGCGGGCGTTCTCGACATCGTGGATACGTTCCTGCGGGGAGGGGTAGCGCCCGATATCCACGCCCAACCGCGGTGAGTCCCACCAGGCGGCATGAAACCTGGCCAGAGCTTCCACAGCCGACTCGGCCGCCAGAGGTCCGCCGTCCACAGGTGCCTCCTCCGGCGCCAGACAGGGTCCATGGGTGTCCGACACGTCTAGCAGCAAGAGATACGAGGCGCCCGTGTTTTCTTCATAGCCGGCACCAAAGGCCGGAATCGTGACGTGAGCATTCATAGCGGGCGCGATGCCCGTGTAAAAGTCGTACTCCCGTCGCCACTGCTCACGGGGAAGCGCTCCGTGCTGCAGCGAAGGCATAGATATCTTGAGAAACAGGTGCCGTGGGGCGCGCGCAAAGGCGCCTGCCGTATAGGTTACCGCCAGCCGATAGATATCTGAAGCAAAAGTGGACTCAGGTCCCTCCGCTTCAACGCCAGCGACCTCGCCCCGAGTGAGGACGCCCCCTGCACGTAGGGTTGCCGTAAGCCACTCGGGAGTCACCTCATCGGCGCTGCGAATCACGTCCTGGGGCATATCCCTCACTCCGTGCGCTCTTGCTGCCACCGACAGCCACTCGTCTGTGCACGTCATCATCCGTGCTATCCACCGTCACACGTGCTGGAATGACGGTAGCGCCCCTGCTGTGCCAGCAGAGCATACCGCGGCTGGTCGAGCAAAACCACTTGACAGCGGCACCATACGCAAAGGCCCCCTTCCGTGGCGGAAGGGGGCCCGAACCGGCAGCGTTCTTCAGAACGCATCCTCAAGCGGCGTCGTTGCCACCCTCTGTGTCATCTTCATCGCGGGCCGACGGCCCGCATGCGCCTGCGGCGCTGCTCATTCAGGTCGGCACGCCCAGTTTGGGCAGCACAACGCGCATCAGCACCAGGTAGGCCACCAGCGCCAGCGGCAGGGCGAGATCGCTTAGCGGCACACCAAAGATCGTCATCGCTCTCCTCTCGGGGGATGCGGCGTACTCAGGCCCGCATCAACAGCTCAACCAGGTCGTTGAGCGTCTCATCGCCAGCGGAGCAGGCAGGGCTGCTCAGGCAGCCCTGCAAGTAGCTACGAATCAACTCGCGGCTGACATGCTGCGTAGCGGCTCGCACCGACGCCAACTGGTTGAGGATCTCGCGGCACTCGCGCTCATCCTCGATCATGCGCTGGATCCCGCGCGCCTGTCCCTCGATCTTGCGCAACCGCGCGATCAGTTCCTGTCTGGATTCGGGTGTCAGCGTCAAGCTTCGATTCACCTGGTCACTCTCTTCCTTCGGAGCCAACTGGCCCCGGCCGGGGACTAGCCCCGGTAGCGGATCCCTCAACCACCTGAGGGCGCGCAGTTGGCCGCGCTCGCGCTTGCCCCGGAGGAGCTGCTGGTCGAGCCGAACATCGACACGATCTTTTCTCCATCGCGGCTCCCGCAGTTCGGGCAGACGGGATCCAGCTTGGAGAACAGGGACCGCGCAAAGTGCTCATACTGGTGGCCGCACGAACGGCACTTGAATTCGTAGAAAGGCATGCTTACCTCTATTCAGATGGACTGATACTGCTCATGTATGCCATGGCCTCATCGGCGTTGATGTGCCCGATCTGGCGGAGCCCGATATCACCGGAGCCATCAAAGACCACCAGCGTGGGCACGCCGCGGACGCCAAAACCCTGAGCCACCTGCAGCCCCACAGCGTCGCTGATGCTCAGGCGCACCAGACTCAACCCTCGCGCCTCCAGATCCTTCTGCAGCCCGTCGACGGCGGGCTTGGCCAAAAGGCAGCTGCTTCAAGTGTTGCTGAAAAAGTACAGCGCTATCGGCTGGCCCTTACCGATCTGGCCGGTCACGTCCTCCACAGAAGCGAGCGCTGTGGTCGGGCTACGCAGGACGAGCCACGCGATGGCGAGCACCGCGACGAATATCAGCGTCACACGGTACTCGATCCAAAGCCGCCGGAGGCGCTCCACTAGACCTCGACAGTGGCGAGAATCGCGTCAACCTTGCGCTTGAGCTCCGCCTTGGGGCGAACGCCCACGATACGCTCCGCTTCTTCGCCGTCCACATAGAAAATCATGGTCGGAATACCGCGAATCCCAAGGCTATTCGGGATGCGCGGGTTCTCATCGGTATTGACCTTGGTCACCTTGAACTTGCCGGCATACTCATCGGCCAGCTCTTCGACCGCGGGGGCCACCATGCGGCAGGGGCCGCACCAGGGCGCCCAGAAATCGACCAGCACGGGCTTGTCGCTCTTGATCACTTCCTGCTCATAGGTCGCGTCGGTCACGTACACGATATTGTCACTCATTGGATCACCTTTCCTGGCACAGAATCTCGCCCTCTGGGAGCTGTATGATTCATACTATACCCCCCTAGGGTAACTGAGGTTTATTATACCTGGGCCGCCAGCGACTGTCAAGTTATACACGATCACCTATTCTACTGTCGTGTTGGCCAGCAGAATAGGGCCGGTGCATACTGAGGGCAACTGATAGCCTTGGTATCGTCACACGGAGGAACAACACATGTTCGACATGACCTGGTTCCGTCTCGATGGCTCACACGCCTTTGTCACCGGCGCCGGCAGCGGCATCGGCCAGGGGATCGCCCTGGGTCTGGCGCAGGCGGGCGCCGACGTGGCCTGCTACGACCGCGACGCCGGCGCCAGCGCGGGAACCGCGGCGCAGATCGAGGCACTCGGCCGCAAAGCCCTGGCACTCGCGGGCGATGTCACCAGGCCGCAGGATCTCGCCGCAGCGATCGACGCGCTGATCGCGGCCTGGGGAACGCTGGAGGTGGCCGTCAACGCCGCGGGCATCGCCAACGCCGCCCCCGCTGAGGAGATGCCCCTGGAGCAATGGCAGCAGATAATCGACGTGGACCTCACGGGCGTGTTCCTCTCCTGCCAGGCCGAGGCACGCGCCATGCTGCCGCGTGAGCGCGGCGCGATCATCAACATCGCCTCTATGTCGGGCGTGATCGTCAACCGCGGCCTGCTGCAGGCGCACTATAACAGCGCCAAGGCGGGCGTCATTCACCTGACCAAGAGCCTCGCCATGGAGTGGGCCGAGCGTGGGATACGGGTGAATGCCATCAGCCCGGGGTACACCCTGACGCCGATGAACCGCCGCCCGGAGGTCGCGGAGCAGCTGGTAGCCTTCGCCGCCGACACCCCGGTCCAGCGCATCGCCGCCGTGGATGAGATGGTTGGCCCGGCCGTGTTCCTGGCGAGCCAGGCATCCTCTTTCGTCACCGGCACCAACCTGCTGGTGGATGGCGGGTTCTGCTGCTGGTAACTATTTGCCGTGTCTTGCATATAAGACAAAAGCCATACGTAAATATTGCACAAAACTCAGATTCTACGCTATTTAGTGTGATGAGAAACGGGTAGACAAACACCCGTCTGTCCCCTTAGCATGCAGTTAGTCATACAAGCATGGGAAGGAGGACAGACGGATGCCAGACGATTCTATCACAATTCGGCCGGGATTGCCGGGGTTACTGGTTGACCGTATGCGCCAGGAGGGGGATACGCTCATCGTCAGCGTGCGCTACCGTGCTATGAGTCGGCCATGTCCGGCGTGCGGACTGGCCACAGGCCATGTACATCAGTACCACAGGCAGTATAAGGCCCATAGGCCGTTGTGGAGCCATCCGGTGATGCTCGAGATTCGGAAGCGACGCTTCCGTTGCCAGGCGTGCGGACGGGTGTTCATGGAAGACGACGAGGTGTGCGGGTGGCGGCGACGAAGCACACGGGTGTTCCGACGGGCTCTGGCCGAAGCGTGCCGGGTGTCGACGGTGAAGGATGTAGCAACCAGTGTCGGAGTGAGCGAGGCCCTGGTGCGGCGGGCTTTCACCGAGATGGCGCCGTCCATGATGGAAGACGCGCCGGGCCCCGCCGAGGATAGTAGCGCTAGATGAGGTCTGGTTCGGAAGCCGCATGGGTTGCTTCACGGTGTTGTACGCGCCCGAGGCGCACGGGGTGCTCGGACTGCGCCTCGAGCGGACGCAGGCCAGCGCGGAGGCCCTACTGGAGGGCGACACGGATAGGGAACGCGTCAAGGCGGTGGTGATTGACATGGCCGAACCGTATCGCCAAGCTGTCCAATACGCCTGTCCCCAGGCTGTGATCGTGGCTGACAAGTTCCACGTACTGAGCCGCGTGCTGCTGTCCCTGGGGCAGGTGATCTCGCGGGTGCGGACTACCGCAGAGAGAGGTGATGCGAGGATTTTGCGCCGCCGCCGGCTGTTCACAGCCCCCTCGGCACACCTCTCTGCCGCCGAGCGCCATGAGCGTGACCGACTTCTGGCGAGCTACCCGGAACTCGCCCAAGCCTGGCACACAGCGCAGGCCTTTCGGGCAATCTACAGCGCCAAGAGTCGAGAAGAGGCGGCGCGGGGACTGGACGACTGGTGGGCGCGTGTACAGCGCTGCGGACCGCGAGAGTTCAAAGGTCTGTACCACGTCCTCAATTACTGGCGCGAGGAGATCCTGAACTACTTCCTCTACCGGGTAACCAATGGGTTCGCGGAGGGGAAGAACAACCGCATCAAGGGAATCATCCGCCGTGGATACGGCTACCGCAATGTCGCGAATCTTACCCGGCGCATTATGCTGACCAATTGTTCAAGGCCTGCTTTGGGGGCAGCGTACTCACCACACTTTTTTACGTAGAACCCACCTCGCGCGCTGATTGACGCCACCCTGACGGTATGGTAATATGTCCGTTGCTGTGAATTAGAGTCCGGGCCCATAGCTCAGCGGCAGAGCGACTGGCTCATAACCGGTTGGTCCCTGGTTCGAATCCAGGTGGGCCCACCATCGGCGATGATGCCACTATGGCATTGCAACCAAACGCCCGGCAGACAGGCAAGTGCTTGTGCGTCGGGCGCTCTGTTTCTCTGTTTCCTGTATCGGTGGTAGAATCTATTATGGTAAATCGTAGCCCGGCACACGTCGCGGGCACAGGCCGGTAGCCGGCCGTTGATCGTCGCTGGAGGAATCTCAGGCCTATGAAACCTGATTGGTCAAAGAATGCGTTCGTCTATCTGCTGATCCTGGTGGCCAGTGTGGCCCTGTTCTACTCGTTCATCGGCACACCGGTCGAGTCCACCGAGATTGACCTGGCTCATGTAGCCCGGCTGGTCAAAGAGGGCAACGTCCGGGAGTTGGCCGTGGACGCCGAGGGCAGACTGGTGTTGACCGTGCGCGAAGGGTCCCAGGATGTGCTCTACACCTCGCGCAAAGAGCCCGGCATCGGCCTCGGTGAATCCCTCACCAGCCTGGGCGTCACTGCGGACGAGCTCGGCGCAGTGTCCAGCGTCATCGCGGTCGAACCGAGCGCATGGGAGAATTGGGGCATTATCCTGATTCAGGCTGTGCCGCTGATTCTCATGTTTGTTTTTCTCATGTACATGATGCGCCAGGCCCAGAGCGGCAACAATCAGGCGATGACCTTTGGCAAGAGCCGCGCCCGCATGGTCAGCGGGGACCGGCCCTCAGTCACCTTTGAGGATGTGGCTGGCGCGGATGAGGCCAAGCAGGAGTTGGAGGAGATCGTCGAGTTTCTCAAAGACCCGACGCGGTTCACTTCGCTGGGCGCGCGCATCCCCAAGGGCGTGCTGCTGGTCGGCTCCCCCGGTACAGGCAAGACCCTGATGGCGCGCGCCGTGGCCGGCGAGGCCGGCGTGCCATTCTTTTCTATCAGCGGTTCAGAGTTTGTGGAGATGTTCGTCGGTGTGGGCGCCAGCCGTGTGCGCGACCTCTTTGAGCAGGCCAAGCGCAACAGCCCCTGCATCATCTTTGTAGACGAGATCGACGCCGTTGGCCGCCAGCGCGGCACCGGCCTGGGCGGTAGCCACGACGAACGCGAGCAGACGTTGAACCAGATCCTGGTGGAGATGGACGGTTTCGACACCGACACCAAGATCATCATCCTGGCGGCGACGAACCGCCCGGACATCCTCGACCCGGCGCTGCTGCGTCCCGGCCGTTTCGACCGGCGCGTCGTCATCGAGCGCCCCGACCGCCGCGGACGCGAGGAGATCCTCAAAGTGCATGTGCGCGGCAAGCCGCTCGGCCCCGATGTAGACCTGAGCGTGCTGGCCAAGCAGACGCCGGGATTCACCGGCGCCGACATTGAGAACCTCGTTAACGAGGCCGCGATCCTGGCGGCACGCAACAACCTCACGGTCATCGGCATGCCCGAGATGCAGGAGGCTGTGGAGCGCGTGATCGCCGGCCCGGAGCGCCGCAGCCGCCTGATCACCGACGAGGAAAAGCGGGTGATCGCCTATCACGAAGCGGGGCACGCCATCGTCCAGTCCAAACTCGATCACACCGATCCGGTCCACAAGATCACGATCATCGGTCGCGGCGTCATGGGGGGCTATACCATGACCCTGCCCGAGGAGGACCGCACGCTGTACAGCAAGGCCCATTTCGAGTCGGAGATGGCTGGCCTGCTGGGCGGGCGCGCCGCCGAGGAGCTGGTCTTTGGCGATGTGACCACCGGCGCCAAGAACGACATCAAGCGTGTGACCGACATCGCCCGCTCGATGGTGACAGAGTACGCCATGACGGACACGCTGGGCCAGCGCAGCTTTGGGCAAAAGGAAGAGCTGATCTTTCTCGGACGCGAGATCTCTGAGCAGCGGGACTATGGCGAGGAGATCGCCACAGCCATCGACCGCGAGATCAAGAACCTGGTCGACAAGGCCTATGATACCGCGCGCTATGTGCTGCGGGAGAACCGCGATGTCCTGGATCGCGTCGCCGGCAGGCTGATCGAAGAAGAGACGTTGGACGCGGATCAGTTCCGCGGGCTTCTTGCAGAGACACCGGTTGTGGCTGACACCGAGAGTGATGCCGGCAGCGACGGCGAGGGCGAGCCCGTGCCCGCCTGATCTCGCCCGTTTTGTATCGAATCCCCGGGGGCCAAAGGCCGTGGAAAGTCACAGTACTGCCACGGCCTTGTGTTGGCCCCCCCTTACACCCGGAGGTAGTATGGATCACTTGACTGAATCCCTGAGCACAGGCCTGCAGGCCGAACTGACCCTCATGGTCGCACCCGAACACCTGGCCAGCCGGTGGGGCAGCGGGGGCGTTGAGGTGCTCGCCACGCCCCACATGATCGGGCTCATGGAACAGGCCGCGGTCCGCGCTGTGGACCGGCTCCTGCCTGCAGGCTATTGCACCGTCGGCACCCACATCGATGTACGCCACCTGGCCGCTACCCCTATTGGCCACCATGTCGTGGCCCGGGCCGAGTTGCAGGAGATCCACGGCCGCCGCCTGGTATTCAAGGTCACCGCCGAGGATCAGGCGGGCCCGATCGGCGAGGGCCTGCACGAACGGACGATCGTTTTGCTGGATCGCTTTATCCACCACACGGCAAGCCGCGTCGGCTCCGCCAACAGTTCTCCCTCGGATCAGGCGTCCTGACTCCCCGTTGACGCCCGCGTCCTGCCCCGCTAGAATCCGCTCATCACCGCCAATACGGAGAGCATGGCTATGAGCGATATCGTCGTCCTGGGCAGCCTGAACATGGATCTGATCGTGCGCACCGAGCGCATCCCCCGCCCGGGTGAGACCGTACACGGCTACGGCTTTAGCACCGTGCCCGGGGGCAAGGGCGCCAACCAGGCCGCCGCCGCGGCGCGCCTGGGCGCCGCTGTCACCATGCTCGGCCGCGTGGGCCAGGATGCCTTTGGCGACGCCATGCTGGACAATATGATGATGCAGGGCGTTGAAACGGGCTACATTCTGCGCGACCGCCGCGAACCCAGCGGCATCGCCCTGATCCAGATCCAGGAGGACGGTGACAACTCGATCGTCGTCGCCCCCGGGGCCAATGGCCGTGTGAGCATCGACGATGTCGACCGGGCCACGGAGCTGATCTGGGGGGCTTCCTTCCTCGTGGCCCAGTTCGAGGTGCCCCTGCCCGTGGTACGCCACGCCATCGGCATCGCCGCCTCCAAGGGCGTCCCCGTTGTGCTCAATCCTGCGCCCGCCTATGCGGTCGATCCCGGATTCCTGGAGGGTGTCTACTGCCTGGTGGTCAACGAGACCGAGGCGGAGACCCTCACCGGAATGGCCGTGGCCGATCTGCCGGGCGCCCGCGCCGCCGGCATCGAGCTGCAAGCCATGGGTGTGCCGGTGGTCATTGTCACCCTGGGCGGCCAGGGTGCGCTGCTGGTGGCCGAGGGCAAGCCGCTGCACGTGCCCGCGCGTCAGGTCACGGTGGTGGATACCACAGCCGCGGGCGACGCCTTTATCGGCGGGCTCGTGGCCTCTCTGGACCGCGGCATGGACCTGCCCGACGCCGTGCGCTATGCCACCTGTGCCGGTTCGCTGGCCACGACGGTGCTCGGGGCGCAGACCTCGCTCCCGGACAAAGCCGCCGTGGACGCCTTTTACCGGGAGGGATAGCACTGGACACCTCTGACGTGCGCACCGCTCCCCTTGCCCGCCCCATGACATCTGGCACGGTGGGTATCATCGCGAACCCCGCCTCCGGCAAGGACATTCGCCGGTTAGTGGCAGAGGCAACCACCGTCAGCACTCAGGACAAGATCGGCATCCTGCGGCGGCTGCTGCAGGGCCTGGCGGCGGCAGGGGTGGAGCGCGTGCTGCTGATGCCCGACGAGCGCCGCATGGCCCGCCAGGCCGTCCAGTCGCGGGCCAGGGGCGCCTTTCCGCTGCCGGAGATCGAATGGATCGACATGACCTGCAACGGAACGGCCGAGGACTCGGCGTACGCGGCGGCCTGCCTGCGCGACATGCCCGCGGGCTGCATCATCGTCCTGGGGGGCGACGGCACCGCGCGCTCCGTCTCCCGAAACGCCGGCGATATCCCGCTGTTGCCGCTCTCCACCGGCACCAACAATGTGCTGCCCACCTTTACCGAGGCCACCATCGCCGGCCTGGCCGCCGGCGCCGTGGCCCGCGGAATGGTACCCCTGGAGGCAGCAGCCATCCGCCACAAGTGGCTGGAGGTCTACCTGGATGGCCAGCCCGTGGACCGGGCACTGGTAGACCTGGCACTGTTGCGCGGCCGGTTCGCCGGGGCGCGGGCGGTATGGACCGCCGACGGCTTGTTGCAGGTGGTGGTGACCCGGGCGGATCCCGCGACGATTGGCTTGTCAGCGATCGCCGGCGTGCTGCAGCCCATCGCGCCGGACGAGCCCCGCGGCTTGGCCATCACCCTGGACCCGGCGGCCCCGCGGCAGATCCTGGCGCCACTGGGGCCGGGCCTGCTGGCACCCCTGGGCATCGCGGGCGTAGCGCAGTTGGCGATCGGCGATGTGTTGCACCTGCCCGTGCAGGAACCTGCTATGGTGGCGCTGGATGGCGAGCGAGAGTTAACCGTGACGCCACCACAGGACCTGGCGCTGCAGCTACGCGCCGACGGCCCCTGGATCATCGATAGCAGCCGCGTGATGCGCGAGATGGTACGGCTTCACCTGTTGGATTTATAGATCAGCGGAGGGACTGCCTGATGACTATACAGACGAATATCGCGATTGTGGGCACGGGACCGGGCGGCTATGTGGCAGCCCTGCGCGCGGCACAGCTGGGGGCCCAGGTGGTATGCGTCGAGCGCGAGTGGCTCGGGGGCGTGTGCCTCAATGAGGGGTGCATCCCCACCAAAGCGCTGATCCGCAGCGCCGAGGTGCTCGAGCTGGCGCAACGCGCCGGCGAATTTGGCGTGCAGGTGGGCGAGGTGTCGCTGGACTGGTCCGCGGTGCAGGCCCGGAAGAACGAGGTGCGCTCCAAACTGACTCGCTCCGTCGGCACGCTGCTCAAGGGCGCCGGTGTGCAGGTGCTCGAGGGCAGCGCCCGTCTGGTGCGCGCCAACACGCTCAAGGTGACACTGGCTGAGGGCGAAGAGACCATCGTCGCCGACAGCATCATCCTGGCCACCGGCTCGCGCCACCTGCAGGTGCCCATTCCCGGCCTGGACGACCCCGGCATCCTCACCTCCTACAGCATGCTGGAGATCGAGCAGTTGCCGGCCAGCCTGTGCATCATCGGCAGCGGCGCCATCGGGACCGAGTTTGCCAGCCTGATGAACGCCGCCGGCGTCGAGGTGACCCTGGTGGAGATGCTGCCCCGGATCGCCCCCTTGATGGATGACACGATCAGTGACATGCTGACCCGCAGCATGCGCCGCAAGGGCATTCAGATACGCACGGGTACGCGCGTCACCGCGGTGGAAAAGCACGAGGGTGGCTATCGCGTGTCCATGTCATCCGAAAAAGAGGGCGAGACGCAGGTGGATGTGGCAGCCGTACTCTCCGCCATCGGGCGCGCGCCGAACACGGAAGATGTCGGCCTGGAGGTGGTCGGGATCCAACCCACCCGCCGAGGGATCCCGGTGGACGACCGGATGCGCACCAGCGTGCCGGGCATCTATGCCGTGGGCGACTGCGCCGCTGAGGGACCGATGCTGGCCCATGTGGCCATGATGCAGGGCGTCGTCGCCGTCGAGGACGCGCTCGGTCACCCGGCGCACATGGACTACTCCGCGGTGCCCTCCTGCATCTTTTCACTGCCGGAGGCCGCGGGCGTGGGCCTCACCGAGGCGGAGGCACGCGAAGCAGGATACGACGTCATCACCGGCATGTTCCCGCTGGTAGCCAACGGCAAGGCGATGGCCTACGGCGACACGGAGGGATTCGTCAAGATCGTCTCGGAGAGCAAGGATCACGCCGTGCTGGGGATGCACGCCCTGGGCGCCCACGCCAGCGACCTGATCCTGGAGGGGACGTTACTGCGCAAGTACGAATTCACGCTGGAAGACCTCGAGCGCACGATCCACGCCCATCCGACGCTGGGGGAGGCTATCCCCGAGGCGGGTCTGGCTGCCCTGGAGCGGCCCATCCACATCGCGGCGCGCCGCCGCCGGCGCTGATTCGCAAGGGGGGCAGGTGCCCGATGCATCTGATGCATCGAATGCGCCTGCCCCCCTGCCATATGCAACGAGCCGCCGTTCATCCGCCCGGCAACAGATCTGAAAAGTCCTCCATCGTCGTGCGGTAATCCACCCGCAGCCTGCCGATGAAAAACGGCTCCTCCGGGCGCTGCCAGTAGATGGGGTTGAGCGAATAGCCGGTGCGGTAGCCATAATCTTCGATCACCGCCAGCGCGGCCTCGCCGCGCCCGCCGTAGGGGAAGCAAAAGCCATCCACCGTGACGCCGAGTTGGGACTCGAGGATCGCGCGCGAGTCGCCCATCTCCCAGGCGAGCTCCGACTCGGGCACCTCCCGCAGGTTGCGGTGGCTGTAGCTGTGCGACCCGACCCAGGCACCGCCGGCCACCATGGAGCGCATCTCATCCCAGTTCACATACCCTGAATACTCGGCAAAGCTCGGCACCAGGAACATCACCGGGCGCAGGCTGGTCTCTTGCATAATCGGCCAGCCGTTCTCGTAAAAGCTACGGTTGCCGTCGTCCACGGAGATCATCACCGGGCGGGGCGGCAACGGTTGCCCGTCCAGCAGATAGGCCGCCAGCATTGTGCTCGAGATGCTGGTCCAGCCATGCTCCTCCAGGTAGGCCATCTGCGACCGGAAGGCATCCACCGACACCGTCCAATCCTTCTTGCCCTCGGTCGCGTCCGGCCCCAGGTCCTCCACATGGTGGTACATCAGCACCGGAATCGGTGATCCGCGCCCGCTCAGGCCAAAGCGCAGCCTGAACTCGCTTGCCAGCAGACCGCCATCCTGGGCGCGGACGCCGGCGCTCAGCCGCACATCCCAGGTATCGCCGCCATCCGCGGCCGCGGCCTCCCAGCCGCCGTCGGGATAAAAGGCGAGGCGTTCAGCGCCCTCCCACTCGTAACTTCCCGTCACAGCCGGCGAGATCACCAGCCCGGCCTCGACCGAGGCCGCATCCATCGGCCGGTCGAACACCAGCACCAGAGGCCGGCCCGAGAGCACGGCGCCGTCGTTGTCGATGGGATAGCTCGCCAGCACCTTTGCCGGCGCCACAGGCGTCGCGGTAGGCTCGGGTGTCGGCGTAGCAGTCGGCGCCGCGATGGCAGCCGGTGTAGGCGTCGCGCTGGGCGCAATCGTCGGCAAGGGGGCGAACGTAACCACCTCCGTCACCGGCGCCGCCGCACCAGCCAGTGCGTCCGCCGCTGGCTCGCTTCCGGGGGCGCAGGCTGCCAGCAGGATCTGCAGGACGAACACCAGTAGCAAGAGTCTAGTTCGCAATGGTGACCCTCACGCGATGGGGCGGCGGAAAGTTGCCCGTCTGATCGACGACCGTCAGGCGCAGCCAGTAGACGCCGTTGGGCAGCGCGGCGGTGTCCAGGGTCATGAGCGTGCCACCCTCCACCGGGTTGCGCACGATATCTCCGATCGAGTTCCAGCCCGCGGGATCCTCCCCCACGCCATATTCCACCTTGTAGAACTGGAATGCCGGGTGCTGAGCCGTCCCACGGATGGCCACGACCCCCCGCACGACGGCGTTCGATCCGGGCGATACGATACAGGTGTTGGGATCGGCGCAGGGCGAGGCGGGCGGCTGGGGGGTGACGGGCGTCGCCGTCACGTCAGGCGTCGCGGTGGGCCGCGGTGTGGAGGTGGGCACCGGCACCGCCTCACGGGTGGGCGTTTGTTCCTCCTCTACAGTGGAAAGGGTGGGCGGCATGGTCGGCCGCGGGGTAGAGGTAGCCAGGGCCAGCGTGGGCGTCACTGTCTCCTGCACCAGCACGGTGGTATCAACCGAGGGCAGCACATAGAACTGCACCACAAGCACGATGGCGACCAGGCCCAGCAACAGGCCAATGTTGGACATCGCCCGGCCCTCGCGATAGGCGGCCGTCTCGCGCTCAACCGTAAAGATCGTGTCCGCGCGCGCCTGCCGTGCCACCACATAGGCGCGCAGGTTATAGATGATGCCCGCCAGACAGGCAATATAGAGCCAGATCACATAGCGCTCAACCGCCGAGACCAGGAACTCGATGACCTCGAGCACGTCAGGCCTCCGTCGCGCCGATGCGCGCGAGCACGCCGCGCACCAGCCGTGTCATCCGGGGCACAGCGCCCTCGCCCACGGCCAGCACCTGTTTGTGCATCGCATCGGCCGGGCCGGTATCCCCGGCGAAATCGGATGGCACGTTGGTGATCAGCGAGAGCCCGAGCACGCGCATACCGCTATGCCGCGCCACGACCACCTCGGGAGCGGTGGACATGCCCACCGCATCGGCGCCCACTGCGCGCAAAAAGCGGATCTCTGCCTGGGTCTCATAGCTGGGCCCGGCGACCATGGCATACACGCCTTCCCAGAGCGTGATCTCCTCCTGGCGGGCCGTCTCGCGCAAGAGCTCCAGCAGGCCAGGATCATAGCTGGGGATCATGTCTGGAAAACGAACGCCCAGCCGGTCGTCGTTGGGGCCGCGGAGAGGATTGTTTCCCGCCAGACCGGGTATGTACAGGTGATCGGTGATCGCCATGAGGTCCCCGGCGACGAAATCGGGCCGCAGGCCGCCGGCGGCGTTGGTCACCACCAGGATCTCTGCCCCCAGCGCGCGCATCACGCGCACCGGCAGCGTGATCTGGGCCGCCGTGTATCCCTCGTAAAAGTGCACGCGCCCCTGCATCGCCAGCACGGGCACCCCGCTGAGCACGCCGCTCACGAATCGCCCGGCGTGCCCCGCGACCGTGGACTGCACCAGGTGGGGGATCTCCGCATAGGGCACTGCTACAGGGTCTTTTATCTCGTCGGCCAGATGGTTCAGCCCCGATCCCAGGATCAGGGCCACACGCGGCGTCACCTCCAGGCGCGCTCTCACGACCTCAGCCGCGCTGTTTACCATCTCAAGGGTCACACTGGGTTCCATCAGCCCTCCGGTATAGAACAGGACCCGGCGCAGGCAGTACCCGGCCGGGCAATCATCGACCGAGTCAAGCCTCTAGTGGGCGCGGGGATGCGCCTCGTCGTACACTTCGCGCAGTCTCTCCTGGCTGATCTGCCGGTAGACCTGCGTGGTCGAGACATTGGCATGGCCCAGCAGCCCCTGCACCTCACGGACGTCCGCACCACCATTGAGCAGATGCGTCGCAAAGGAATGCCTGAGGGTGTGCGGCGTCACCTGGGCGGTAATACCCGACTCGCTGACGTACTTTTTGATGATCAGCCAGAGCCCCTGCCGCGTCAGGCGGTGACCCCGGTGGTTCACAAAGAGCGCGGTCTCGTCGTCGTCATGGACCAGCTCCGGGCGGCTATCCTCCAGGTAGCGCTGCAGCGCCTCCGCCGCGCGGCGGTAGACCGGGATATCGCGCTCACGATAGTGCCCCGTCTCGCTAAAGCAGCGCACATAGCCGTCCGCCACGTCCACGTCGCAAACGTTCAGGGCCACCACTTCGCTGACGCGCATGCCGGTGGCATAGAGCACCTCCAGCAGCGCCGAATCGCGCAGTCCCCGCTGAGAATGGTTAGCTGAGGGCGCCTTGAGCAGCATCTCCACTTCCTCCTCGGAGATCGAGGTGGGCAAATACTTGCGCACCTTGGGAGAATCGAGCTTTTCGCTGGGATCCTGCGAGAGCGCGCCGCTCTCTACGAGATAGCGAAAATAGGACTTGGCTGCTGCGACCTTGCGGGCGACGGTGGCCGAGGCGTACTCGTGCTCGTTCCGCAGCGCGTCCACATATTTCGTCAGATGCTGTGGCGTAACCCGGGTCCAGGAGGAGATGTGCTCATGCTGAAGATAGTCACAAAACTGCGTCAGATCGTTGCGGTAGGCCACGATAGTATTGCTCGAGTATCCCTTTTCCTCCATCAATGATGTCAGAAACGCCTCGATCTGATCGTTCATGCTACCACCCCTCGCTGATGATCATGACAGGTACCCGGCTATTGTAACATCACTTTGCATAAAGGCAAAACCTTTGACCCGGGGCCCTCTGCATTTCTGCTGGCTTGAGCCGCCCGGCTGACCGCCACCGGCGCATTCGACAGGGGCGTGCAACGCACGTAAAATGCCCCGGATGCGGGTGCTGAGCGGACGCCCCGGTGTTCCGCATCCCGAGCACACAGCAGGGAGGAATCGCCAATGGATATGTTCGACAAGTGCTATGCCTACACCCGAGCGGACGATGCCCGCAGAGCCGGGGACTATCCCTACTTTATCCCCCTCCAGGATACAGAGGGCACCGAGGTCGTGATCAACGGCAAACGCATGATCATGATCGGCTCCAACAACTATCTGGGGCTGACGACCGATCCGCGCGTGCGGGAGGCCGCTATCGACGCCATCCGGCGCTATGGCACCAGTTGCACCGGCTCGCGTTTTCTCAACGGCAACCTGGCGATGCATGACGAGCTGGAACAGGAGTTGGCGGATTTCGTGGGCAAAGAGGCCGGGCTGGTGTTCAGCACCGGCATGGGCGTCAATCTCGGCGTCATCTCCGCCCTGGTGCAGCGCGGAGAGTATGTCATCACCGACCGCGATGACCACGCCAGCATCGTCGATGGCTGCAAACTCTCCTACGGCGAGATGAAGCGGTACCGCCACAACGACATGGCCCACCTGGATCTGGTCCTGTGCTCGCTGGAGGGCAAGCCGGCCCTGGTGGTGGTGGATGGCGTGTTCAGCATGGGCGGCGACATCGCGCCCCTCCCCGAGATCGTCGCGGTCTGCCAGCGCCACGGCGCCCGCCTCATGGTGGACGATGCGCACTCGCTGGGCGTGCTGGCCGACGGACGGGGCACGGCGGCGCACTTTGGCATCACCGATCAGGTGGACCTGGTGATGGGCACCTTCAGCAAGGCCTTTGCCTCCCTGGGCGGCGTGGTCGTGGGCGATGCCAAGATCATTGACTATATCAAGCACAACGCCCGTTCGCTGATCTTTTCGGCCAGCATGCCGCCCTCCAACGTGGCGGCGGTGCAGGCGGCGCTACGCATCATCAAGTCGGAGCCGGAGCGCGTGACCCGGGTGCACGAGATCGCCGAGTACATGCGCCAGGGCTATGCCTCGCTGGGCTTCCAGACGGGCAACAGCCAGACGCCCATCATTCCGATTCTCATCGGCGACGAGTTCAAGACCTTTGCCCTCTGGAAGGCGCTCTTTGCGGCAGGCATCTATGTCAACCCTGTGGTGCCGCCCGCCGTGGCCCCCACCGCCTCGCTGCTGCGAACCTCATATATGGCCACCCACACCTATGAGCAACTCGACCGCGTGCTCGACACCTTTGGCACCGTGGGCAAGCAACTGGGCATCATCTGAACCGGCCTCTAGCACCCGTACGGGGAGTCTGCTGGCGACGGCAGGCTCCCCGTTTTCGTGATGAGGCGCGTCCCCTGGCGGGTAGCACGGGCGCCCCGCCATCCCTTGCGCGAGCGTGCGCTGCGCGCTGCAGTCAGCGCGAGTGGACGAGGAACAAGGCGTGGATCCGGTGAAACGCCGGCGGGAGGATGCGATGAGCGGCCTGGGCAGGCAGACGATCGAGACCAACCCCGTGATGGACAGGCTTCGCAACGGTCAGGCAGCCGTGGGCTCCTGGCTGTCCCTGTGCTCGCCGGTGGCGGCCGAAAGTATGGCCCAGATCGGCTGGCACTGGCTGGCGGTGAACATCGAGCACGTGGCCTGGGGCTTGGAGCGTCGTCAACTGCTTCCGCGCTATCCAGCTGGGCGGTGTCGTGCCGGTCGCCCGCGTGCCCTACAATGACCCCGCCTGGATCGAGCGCGGGTTGGATGCGGGCGCGCTCGGGATCACCGTGCCCACCATCAACACCGCCGAGGATGCCCGCCGTATCGTCCGCGATGCCCGATATGCCGCGGTGGGCGAGCGCAGCTATGGCAGCAGCCGCGTGGCCCCCTGCATCGACGGCGATCACCGCCCCTGGACCGAGGAAAACCTGGTGGTGATCGCCATGCTGGAGAGCATCCAGGCGGTCGAAAACGCCGAGGCGATCCTCTCGGTAAAGAGCATCATGGGCTGCCTCATCGGCCCCAACGACCTGGCGATCTCGATGGGATACCGCCCGCAGGACCAGGGCCCCGGCACGCAGCACGAAGAGGCCGTAATGCGGGGGCTCGAGGCGGCCAAAAAGACCGGCAAGGCGGCAGGCAAGAACTGCTACACGGCCGCTGAGGTGACCGAGCGCATCGCGCAGAGGTTCCAGTTCCTGTCCATCTCCAGCGATGCCGGCTACATGGCCCCGCGGCCGGCGCCACGTTCAATGCCATCGATCTGACCGGGGGACGCTAAAGTAGGGACGTGTCTTGCAGCGATATGGCCGCGCCTGCTCGTGTGGCCGGGGACGGTCCATAGCCTTGCAGACGCCATGCTGTGGCCTTCCCCTGGACCGCGGGCTTATAGCCCGCTCCTGCGCGAAGGACGGTCAGAGACCGTCCCTCCATCGCTCCCCGCCGCTCCATCCGCGCATCGTGGACCGTGGGCTTGTAGCCCGCTCCTGCGCGAAGGACGGTCAGAGACCGTCCCTCCATCGCTCCCCGCCCCTCCATCCGCGCATCGTGGACCGTGGGCTTGTAGCCCGCTCCTGCGCGAGGGACGGTCAGAGACCGTCCCTCCATCGCTCCCCGCCGCTCCATCCGCGCATCGTGGACCACGGGCTTGTAGCCCGCTCCTGCGCGAAGGACGGTCAGAGACCGTCCCTCCATCGCTCCCCGCCGCTCCATCCGCGCATCGTGGACCGTGGGCTTGTAGCCCGCTCCTGCGCAAGGGACGGTCAGAGACCGTCCCTCCATCGCTCCCCGCCCCTCCATCCGCGCATCGTGGACCGTGGGCTTGTAGCCCGCTCCGAACTGCGGCCTGTAAGGCCGCGGTCCCTCGTCTCAGCCGGTGCCGGCAGGTGCGGCCAGCGGCCCTCCCTCCTTCAGCACCTGTTGCAGCGTGTGCACGGTCCACACCGGCGCCAGGACGCTGCGCTCGGGCAGCGGCCCGCGTGTCTCTAGGCGCACGCCCGCGACATCGCGCAGGGCCTCCAGCGGCAGCGGCAGGGCACGGACAATCCGTTCCCACGCATCCCAGGGCAGGGTCAGGGTGCCAAACAGGTCGCCGAGACAGACGGGCACCCGCGGCCGCGCCCAGAAAGTGGCGATGGCCAGCGTGGGCGCGTCGATCTCGGCTGTGCGGGTGCTGTTCTTACCGATGGTGAACAGGCAGGGCAGCGGGTGCCCCGCCACCGGCGCGGGCCGCAGCCGGCTGACGGTGCGCTCATCGGCGCAGAAACTGGTCTCAGTGGCGCTGAGGACCTCGAGTGGCGTGCCCAGCTCCTCCCGCGCCTCGCGCTGCAGGCAGTCCAGCAGCGTCTCGTCGCCCTCCAGCGAGCCGCCGATGGCGCCCAGCCCGACGTGCGTGATCCCCTGGGCGTCGACGTGCCAGTGGCGCGGCTTGACGACCTCCAGCAGCAGCCCGCCCTCCTGCCACACCAGCGCCGAGGCGCCGGTCATGCGCCAGGGCGGCACGCGGCAGAGGCGGTGGATCTCGGCGGCCAGGGCCGGATAGGAGGAAAAGAGCGGGTCGGTCATCGCGTGGGCTATACCACCTTCTGAATGACAAGGGGCGCCCCGACGGACGCCCCCGCAATGCGCGCTCTGCGCAGCCTAGCCCAGCGCGGCGATGGCCGCCGCCAGGGCGTCGATCTCGGCTGCGCCGTCCAGCACACCGATCTCGAGCACGTACTCGCGGCTCTCGCCCGGCTCCAGGAATTGCAGGATACCGCGCTCGCGGTCCTTGTCCCGGCCCTCGACCAGGCAGTTGGCCGGCTCCAGACCGGTCACATAATCCCCCTGGCCGACCTGCTTCCACTGCGTAAAGCGCGGCAGCGTGTCCTGACGGTAGCGCAGGTAGGCGCCGAGACCCCGTCCTCCGTCAAAAGCGCGGTTCGCCAAACAGACCGTGACGTACCCGTCGCCATCCGCCGCCATCTCGTGGTAAAAGCACTGCTCTGCATACCCCGGCGTGGGCACCTCGTACGTGTTGTACTGGTCGATGCCCGCCGCCGCCACGTCATCCCGCGGCGTCACGGTTTGGGAGGGCGCGATCAGCTCGGTGCCCGCGTCCAGCAGCGGGAAGCCAAAGTTGCAGTGGTAGAGCTGCATGTGGGGCACGGTGGCATAGCCCTCGTTGACCACCACGTCTCGGATGAACAGGCGCGACTCGCCCAGGCGCGCCGAGACGCGCCGCGTGAGCGTGACGTTCTCGCCGAACACCACCGCCTGGCGCATGCGCCCGCGCGCCCAGGCCTCATACTCATCCCCGCGCCAGCCGCCGTCCACCCACACCCCTTCCGCGGGGATGTGGTTCAGCCGGCCGTGCAGGCCCAGTGCCTGCCCGTCATCCACCGAAGGGGCGCCCGCGGTGGTCAGGCCGCAGCCCGCCACCAGGCCGCCATGGAACGTCCGCAGCCAGCCCAGCCCTTCGCGTTCAGCGAACGCAGGGTGGGCCGGCCCTGTGGAAGATTGCCACGAGAGCGACGCCCCGCGATAGCGTGCCGCGCCGATATCCATGCCCCGATCCAGCAACACCTCAAAGGAGAGGCCGGTGCCCGTCTCGAACTGGGCCACGCGTACGCCACGCCCCGTGCCCTGCTGCAGTACCGCCTCGCGCACACCGCCGACCTGGGCCAGGCTGCCCATCTGCGCCAGCAGCTCGCGCTGCGTGTATTCTTTGCCGAACAATGTAACCATCGCGTGCTCCTTTTCCGTATCCCACATCCGGCCCTGCCGACGGCATGCTACGCCAGCAGCAGGTACGGGTCCTCAATGTAGCGGGCGATTCCCTGCAAAAAGCGTGCCGCCGGGCCGCCATCCACCAGCCGGTGATCCGCGGTGAGGCTCAGCCACATCTTTTGCCGGACGGCGACCTGCCCCGCCACGACCGCAGGCATGGGCCGGATGCGCCCCACGCCCAGGATCGCGCACTCGGGCAGGTTGATGATGGGTGTGAACATATCCACGCCGAACATCCCCAGGTTGGTGATGGTGAACGTGCCACCCGTGAGCTCGTCCGGGTTGGATTTGCCCACCCGTGCGCGCTCCACCAGCTCGCGAAAAGTCCTCGCAAACTCGCGGATGCTCAGCGTCTGCGCATCGCGCACCACGGGCACCAGGAGGCCGCGCTCGCTATCCACTGCCAAACCCAGGTTGACCGACGGCATCTGCCGGATCCCCTCGGGCGTCAGCTGCACGTTCATGTAGGGGAACTCGACCAGACAGCGCGCCACGATGACGCCCAGCAGGTCGTTGTAGCCCACGTTGAATCCCAGCTCAGCCTTGAGCGCGTCGCGCAGGCTCTCGCGCATCTCCACGAAACGGGTGGCATTGGCCTCGCTATGGATGGTGATGGCCGCGGTGGTGTGGGAGGAGGTCGCCATGCGCTCGGCGATGATGGCCCGCACGCCGCGCATGGGCGTGACCTCGCCGGGACCGGCTGCAGCGACAGGTGCGGCGGGGACGGAAACCGAGCCCGGAGTGGCAGGCCGCGCCGCAGCGGCGGCAACCTCCGCAGCGGTCACACGGGTGCCGGCAGGGGTGATGTCCTCCAGAGGCACGCCCTCCCGCGCGGCCAGGCGCACGGCCAGGGGCGTCGCCTTGGGCTGTACGGCCAGATAGGCCTGCACGTCCGCCTCGATGATGCGCCCCTCGGGGCCCGTGCCAGCCACCCGCGCCAGGTTGACACCTTTTTCGGCGGCCAGCTTGCGCGCCCGCGGCGAGGCCACGATACGGCCCGCCGGCACCGGCTCTGCCACAGCGGCAGCGGGCGCCTGCTCCGGCGGCGCCGGCTCAGCGGCGGCCTCCGGTTCGAGCACACCGGCCTCAGTGGCACTCCCGCCGCCCCCCAGCTCCGCCAGCAGCGGTGCGATATCCTCGCCCGGCTCGCCGATGATGGCCACCGGACTGAGCACCGGCGCCGTGACGTCGGCCCCCGCCAGGATCTTGAGTACCGTGCCCCTGTAACTCGACTCAACCTCCAGCACGGCCTTGTCCGACTCGACCTCAAAGAGAATGTCCCCGCGATTGACCGCGTCCCCCTCCTTGACGAGCCACGCGACGATCGTGCCCTCTTCCATGGTCTGCCCCAGCTTGGGCAGGATCACAACTCTGGCCATTGGCTGCTACCACCTTCCTCGGTAAATGGGCGCTGACTACCGCCGCCGCAGCGTCTGCCGGATGCCATCGATGATCGCTTGCACGCCCGGGATCGCGGCGTCCTCCAGCGTCTCCGCCATGGGCACGGGGACGTCGGCGGCCGAGACGCGCACCATGGGCGCATCCAGATAGTCAAAGGCCACCTCATTGATCCGCGTGAGCAACTCGGTCAGGAACGACCCGGTCTTGTAGCCCTCCGTCACGCCCACCACGCGCCCCGTCTTGCGCACCGAGGCCGCCACGGTGTCCATGTCCAGCGGCTTGAGCGAGCGCAGGTCCACCACCTCGACGCTGATCCCCTCCTCGGCCAGTACCTCCGCCGCCTCCAGTGCCCGGTGCACCATGCGCGAATAGGTGATCACGCTCACGTCCGTGCCCTCGCGCTTGACATCGGCCAGCCCCAGCGGAATGACATAATCCTCCTCCGGGACGGCGCCCTGGACACCATAGAGCATCTTGTGCTCGATGAACATCACCGGGTTATCGTCTCGGATGGCAGCCTTGAGCAGGCCCTTGGCATCATAGGGCGTACTGGGCATCACCACATAGATGCCGGGGAAATGCGTCCACAGCGCCTCGAGCGATTGCGAGTGGTGCGCGGCGATGGACCGGCCGGCGCCGCCCTCGCTGCGGATCACCATGGGCACGCGGGTCTTGCCGCCGAACATATAGCGGTTCTTGGCGCCCTGGTTGGCGATCTGGTCCATGGCCAGCGGGGTAAAGTCGACATACATGATCTCGGCCACCGGGCGCAGGCCCGTCATGGCCGCACCGACGGCCGCTCCGCCGATGAGCGCCTCAGAGATCGGCGTGTCCCGAACACGGGTGCCGCCGAAACGATCGAACAGGCCGCGCGTGGCGCCATAGGCGCCGCCATACAGCCCCACATCCTCGCCCATCACAAACACGCGCGGATCGCGCTCCATCTCCTCGGCCAGCGCATCCCGGATCGCCTCCCAGTAGGGCTGCTTGCGCATCCCGGCATCGGTGCGCACCCGGGCAGCCAGCCGGCGCTCCGCCTCGACCGCCGAGGGCGACACCGGGTTGAGGACATAGACGTCCTCCTCCACACCCGCCGGATCGGGCCAGCGGGAAGCCAGAGCGAACTCAGTGGCCTTTTCGACCGACGCCTCAGCGCCTGCCTCGACCGCATCCACATCCTCCTGGGTGGCGAGGCCGGCCTCCACCAAACGCCGTCCAAAGACGGTGATCGGGTCGCGCTCGCGCCAGTGCTGCTCCTCCTCCTTGGTGCGATACTTGCGCGGGTCCGAGCGCGAGTGGCCGTACCAGCGGTAGGTCTTGCACTCCAGCAGGGTGGGGCCGTCGCCGCGCCGGGCGCGCTCCAGAGCGGCCGAGACGGCCTCGTACACCGCCAGCGGGTCCATGCCGTCCACGACCACGCCGGGGATGTCATAGGCGGCGGCACGGGCGGCCACATCCGAGACCGGGCTCACCGTCTCAAAGGGCACCGACATGCCGTACATGTTGTTCTCGACCACATAGATGACCGGCAGTTTCCATGCCGCCGCCATGTTCAGCGACTCGTGAAAATTGCCGGTGTTGCTGGCGCCATCCCCGAAAAAGCAAAGCACAGCGCGGTCCTGCCCCTGCATCTGAATCGAGAGCGCGGCGCCGGTGGCCACCGGGATATTGCCGCCCACGATGCCCGTGGCGCCCAGGTTCCCCTTTTGCACGTCCGCGATGTGCATCGAGCCGCCCCGCCCCCGGCAGTAGCCGGTCTCACGCCCGCAGAGCTCGGCCATCATCTTGTTCAGATGCTCCTGCTTTTCCTCGGGCGTCGTCGCAAACGAGTCACCGTGGGCGTGGCAGTGGCCGTGCCCGCGGTGCGTACTGGTGATATAGTCGTCCGGGCGCAGCGCCGCGATAGCGCCCACCGCCACGGCCTCCTGGCCAGCATAGAGATGCGAGGCACCCTTGATGATGTTCTGGCCCAGCAGGTCATAGACCGTGTTCTCAAAGATCCGTATCTCCCACATCCGCCGCAGCATGTCCAGCAGGTTCTCCCGCGAGAGGTCCTGGACACCGGGCGTCTCCCCTACCGTGCTCGTCTTGTCCGCCATGCAATCTCCTTCTTGCCCGCCCATGCGGCGCGTTCAGCTTGTTCCATTATGCGCTACGCCCACAGTATACCGCAACCAGAGGTATCCGCCTGCCCGGACCATCGCCGCCTGCAATTGCAGCGGGTTGGGCCACTGGTCGGGCGTCAGATCGGGGCCGTCGAAAAGAGCGGGGGTCTCGCTGCCGCCGATCAGCTCCGGGCGCAGGATCAGGTGCAACTCATCCACCAGCCCGGCGCGCAGCAGGGCACCATTGAGCCGTGCGCCCGCCTCGGAGAGCAGGCACGTGATCCCCAGCTCCGCCCGCAACCGGCGTATCGCCAGCGGCAGGTCCACACGCTCCTCGCCCGCGATCCAGTACGGTATCTCGCGCTCGCGCAGGAACGCCAGATACTCGGGCGGCGCCGCCCGGCTGGTGAGGTGCAACATGTGCGTGTTCGGATGTTCCTGCCCGGTATAGCCGCCGCGCAGCCTCCCGCGCCCATCGGTCACCAGCAGCCAGGAGAGCGTGGTCGCCTTTGGCGCCAATGTCTCGGGCATATAGTCGCTGTAGAGCGGCGCGGGATCGCCCGCATAATGTGGCAGGGGAGGCGGCGCCTCGCCATCACGGATGAACGAGCCCATCCCCTGAATCGTGCCCCGCGGATGCAGGTTATGCTGAATATAGTCGCGCGCCTCGCGCCAGGCCGCCGCACCCGCTTCGGGGTCCGCCTCGCGCGCGCTGCGCGGATCGCCGAAATCGTCGGTCCAGATGCGCCGCGCACCCAGCGACACCCGGGCATCGACCGAAGTGGACACCATCACCACGATTCTAGGCCGTTCACCGTCCATCGCTCACCTCACCCCCGCATCACCGTGACGCGGCTGTACATCTGCTCCACCGCCTCGCGCGAGGGAAAGGCGGTGCCGTCCAGGCAGGCCGCGGCAGTCCCCGTGGCCACAGCCATGCGCACGATCCCCTCCGGCGGGGCGCCCTCGGCCCAGGCCGCCAGCGCACCGGCCAGGGCCGCATCCCCGGCCCCCACGTTGTTCACCTCCGTGATGGGCGGCGGGCTCGCGCGCCAGCAGCCCGTGCCGTCGCTGTAGGCTGCCCCTGCGGCGCCCAGCGAGAGCAGCACGCGCTGCGGGCCCAGGGCACGCAGCGCCCTGAGGGTCTCGCACAAGTCGCCGCTCAGTGAGCGCCCCAACAGCTCGGCCGCCTCGTGCTCGTTGGGCTTGACCAAATCGGGCGCGGCCCGGCAGCCCGCCGCCAGCGCAGGCCCGCTCGAGTCCAGCGCCACGCGCGCCCCGCAGCCGTGAGCCACATCGATCATTCGGGCGTACGTGTCGACGGGCGCCCCGGGGGGCAGGCTGCCCGCCAGGACGACGATGTCGCCCGGCGAGAGCAGCGTCGCCAGTCGCTCCTCCAGCGCCGCCAGGGCCTCCGGTGATGCCGGGGGGCCGGATTCATTGAGCTTCATCGAGCGCCCTGTGCTGTCCTCGATGACGGTGACGTTGGAGCGCGTCTCACCCTCCGTCTCGACAAACGCGCAGCGATAGCCCAGCGCCTCGAGCCCCTCCACCAGCACCCGCCCAAAGGCGCCCGCCGCCAGGCCCATCACGACCGAGTCGTGTCCCAGTTGCCGCAGCGCGATGGAGACATTGACGCCTTTGCCGCTCAGGTCCAGCGCCGAACTGCTGGCCCGGTTGACCGCACCCCAGGTGACGCTCGGAAAGTGGAGCGTGCGGTCCAGGCTGGGGTTCAGCGTCACCGTGATGATCATGCAGGCCACTCGTCGCGCTGCAGCCGCTCGTACGCCTCCAGCACAGCCCGCCCCAGCGGCTCATCGGCGGCGATCTGCGAGACTTGCGCCAGCACTGCCCCGGCGCCCTCTTGTGCGATGCGCCCCTGCAACACGACCGCCGCAGGGTCGTCGGGCCGGTCGTATGCCAGCGCCCCCGCGATGCCCCAGGCGAGGTTCTCGGGAAGCACGCCCGCGGCCTGGGCCAGCCGTGCCGGTCCGACGATGCGGTCCCGCGGTGCCAGCTTGCGGATCGGGTCGCGGGCCAGCCGGTGCAGCGGATCCGCCAGCTCCCGGTTGGCAAGCCTGGGCCAGAGGCTGGAGATCAGCCCCTCCAGCGCGGCGGGGCGGCAGCCTTCACACACGGCGCCATGCGCATGGGCCAGCCCGGCTGCCGCCTCACGCAAGCCACCCTCGAGTAGCGGGCGCAGGACCGGGTCCTCAACCGCGTCGCAGGCCAGCAGATGCCCGCGCCGGGAGCCGAGATACCCCAGCAGGGCGTGCAGCCCGTTGCAGATGTAGAGCTTGCGCACGATGTACGGCGCAAAGGGGCTCACCACCTGCAGGCCCGGGATCGCCGGCGCGGCGCCATGCCACGCATCACCATCGACGGGCAGGTCATAATAGGGCTCGGTGATGATCCCTGACACGTCACGCGCACGCATCTCGGCCGTGGCTTCGGGCACCATGCGGGCGATGACGGCATTCACCAGGCCGACATGGTCCTCCAGATAGAGGCGCTCCTCCTCGCCCAGCAGGCCATCCAGCAGACCCCGCAGGTAGCCGGCCTGATCGGGCAGGTTCTCGCAGACGATGATGTTGAGGGGCGTTGCTGTCCCATCCGCCTGGCGCGCGGCGATACCGCGGGCGATCAGCGGCGCAACCTGGCGCAGCGGCTCAGCACCGACGGCAGTGGCGGCAAGGGTGGCGTGCCTCAAGGCATCAGCCACTGCATCAGTATCGCTGCTGAGGATCGCCCGCACCGGTGCGACCTCTACGTCCTGGCGGCTCTCGTTGGTCACCAGGCTCAGGGTGTAGCTACCCCGGCTGTTCAGCGCCTCGACCAGGGATTGATCGATATCCACAAAGGTGACCCGGTAGCCAGCGCGGGTGAACAACTCCGCCATGTATCCCCGCCCGACGCTGCCCGCTCCAAAAACCACAGCCTCGTCCATCGTGCCCCCCCTTTTTCGCCGAGACAGCCTGCCCAACACCGGGTCCATTCTCAGCCACCATTGGCGCGACCGCCTCCGCCAGAGCGCACAGAGGCGGTCGAGATGAGTTCGATCGTGCAGGAACGGGCGGCCGCCCACACGGCCCGCCGCTGGACCGGTGCTAAATGCCCCACTCCCCGCGCAAGAGCCGAGCATGGCGCTCCAGAACGAGCTGCCCCAGCGGCTCATCGGGTGAGATCTGTGCGATAGCCTGCAGCACGGCGCCGGCGCCCTCGCGCGCAATCCGCGACTGGAGCTCGCCCGCGGCGATATCCTCGGGCGCATCGTAGGCGAGCGCCCCGGCGATGCCCCACGCCAGCCCATCCGGGCTCAGGTTAGCCGCCTCCGCCACGCGGGCTGGGCCAACCAGGCGGTCGCCCGGCGCCAGCTTGCGGATCGGGTCTCGGGCCAGGCGCCGCACCGGGTCGGCCAGGGCGCGGTTGGCCAGCCGCGGCCAGAGCCGTGCCACATGGCCCATCAGATCGCCCACATCAAAGCCGTGCACCGCTGCCAGGCCGGCCTCGGCCTCGCCCAGCGCCGCGGCCAGCAGGGGCCGCACCACCGGGTCCTCCAGCGCCTCATAGCCAAACTGCAGCCCGCGCCGGTAGCCCAGATAGCCCATCAGGGCGTGGACGCAGTTGTGCAGATACAGCTTGCGCGCCATCCAGGGGCCGATCGGTGAGACGGGGCGCATGCCCATGATCCTGGGGGGCTCCCCGATAAAGCCGTCGCGATCCACATCGATCTCGGCGTATGGCTCGGCCAGGATCGACGACACATCTTTCTCGCGCATCTCTCGGGTCGGCTCGGGCACCATGCGCCCGATGACCACATTGGCGAGGCCCAGGTGGGTGCGGGCGTACTCTTTGGCCTGCGCATCCAGATGGGGCTCGATGAGCGAGCGCAGCGTCCCCGACGCGTCGGGCATATTCTCACACACCAGGAAATTGAGCGGCGCCTCCACCCCGGCCGCCATGCGGCGCACCATGCCGCCGGCGATCAACGGCGCGATAGCGGGCAGTGCCCGCGCCCCCACCGCCGTGCCGCTCAGCGTCGCGCTCTTCAGTTCGGTGACGACCGCCTCCGCATCGCCGCTCAAAATACCTTTGACCGGGCTGACATGCACCTCGCGCGCACCCGCATTATCGACCAGGGTGAGCACGTACTCGCCACGCTCGTTGAACGCCTGGACGAGTTCGGTGTCGATATCCACAAAAGTCACCGCATAGCCAGAGGCCGTGAATAACTGCCCCATCAGGCCGCGGCCGATCGACCCCGCGCCAAACATGACTGCCGTATCCATCCCTCACTCCTCTCATCGCATCGCGAGGCCAGTGCTCATCGTCCCCTGCGCAGGGCAGCGGCCTTGCTCAGTCGGGCCAATCCCCCCGGCGGAGGCGCGCATACCGCGCGATGACCAGTTGCCCCAGAGGCTCGTCGAGGGAGATGCCGCACACCGATTCCATCACCGGGCCGATACCCTCGATCGCAATACGCCCCTGCAGCTCTTCGGCGCTGGCATCGTCTGGCGCGTCATAGTCCAGCGCACCGGCGATCCCCCAGGCCAGCCCATCCGGCGTGACGCCCGCTGCCTCCGCCAACCGCGCCGGGCCGACCAGGCGCTCACCGGGCACGAGCTTGCGCAGCGGATCGCGCGCGAGGCGCCGCACCGGATCTGCCAGAGCCATGTTACCCAGGCGCGTCCAGAGCCGCGTCATATACCCGGCCAGCTCGCCAGCGTCAAAGCCAAAGGCATGCACCAGGCCCGCCCGCGACTCGGCCATAGCCTTTTCGAGAATGCTCCGCACCACGCGCTCGTCCAGCGCCTCGTATCCCAGATGCAGGCCCCGGCGGTAGCCAAGATACCCCATCAGGGCATGCGCGGCGTTATGCAAGTAGAGCTTGCGCGTGATCCAGGGCCCGATGGGCGACACGGCGTGCATCCCCATGATCCGCGGAGGCTCGCCGATGATCCCCTCGCGATCCACCGAAATCTCCGCGTAGGGCTCTGCCAGCATGGCGGTGATGTCCTTTTCCCGCATCTCAAAGGTCGGCTCCGGGATGATCCGTCCGATGACCACATCGGCGAGGCCCAGGTGCGTACGCGCATACTCGCGCTCCTCTGCGCCCAGCCGCTCAGCCACCAGATTGTAAAGCGCTCCGGCCACATCGGGCATGTTCTCACACACAAGCAGGTTGAGCGGCACCTCGACGCCGTCCGCCATGCGGCGTCTGATGCCTTCCGCAAGCAGCCCGGCGACCCCCGGAAGGCCGCGGCCCCCGACCCCTGTCGCGCCGATAGTCGCCACGGCCAGCGCGTCCACAACCGACGCCGTGTCCTGCGTCAGCAGCGCCCTGACCGGACCGACCTCTACATCCCGGCGGCCCACATTGTCCACCAGAGAAAGCGTGTACACGCCGCGCTCGTTCAGGGCTGCGACGAGAGGCTCGTCGCTGTCCACAAAAGTCACGGCATACCCCGAGGCGGTGAACAGCTGTCCCATCAGGCCACGGCCCGTGGCCCCTGCACCGAATATGACTGCGTTGTCCATCTAGTTCATCTCCTGTCCACCGGTTACGTTGATCGCCTGACCCGTCATATACGCGGACTCATCAGAGGCGAGGAACACCAGCACGTTGGCCACATCCTCATAGGTGCAGCCGCGCTTCATCGGCACCTGCGCCACATAGCGGGCGCGCACTTCCTCCTCCGTGATTCCCCAGCGCTCGGCATACTGCGCATAGAGGCTGTTGACCCACAGCGGCGAATCCAGCAGGTTGCCAGGACAGATGGCGTTAACGCGGATATGGTCCTCCGCCAGCTCCAGCGCCAGCGACTGCGTCAGTCCAATGCCGCCGAATTTGCTGGCGGCGTACGCCGAGTTCTTGTAGCTGCCCTTTTTGCCCGACTTGCTGTTGATCTGGATGATCACACCGCCGCCCTGCCGCTTCATGATCATGGCCGCGGCCCGGGCCACATGGAAATAGCCCGTGAGGTTGACATCGACGACCCTGGCCCAGCGCGCCGGATCGATCTCGTCCACGGCGCCGCTAAAGATAATCCCCGCATTGGAAACCACGATATCCAGCCGGCCAAAACGAGCGGCCACAGCCTCGAGCGCAGCCACCATTCCGGCGGCGTCAGTGACATCGGCATGTACGGAGAACACCTCCATGCCGCTGTCCAGAGCGACCTCCTCCGCCGTGGCGCGCGCGGCCTCATCGGCGATATCCGCTACCGCCACCCGGCAGCCCTCGGCGGCGAGTCGCTCGACAAGGGCCCGTCCGAGCCCCTGCGCGGCGCCGGTCACCAGCGCCGTCCTGCCCTCGAGTCGCCTCAGGCCGTTCACGGTAACATCTCCCTCAGGAAGGCTTCCTCCGCCTCGACGCTCCAGCTCTCGTTGGTGCCTAGCTTTTCATAGACGGAGGGCAGCCGGTCCTTGAGGTCAGTGAGCATCGTCAGCGGGAAATCGAGCACCTGCGGATAGATCACCACTTTGCCAGGAAAACGGCTGTGCATCACGCCATCGAGCCCCTCCTTTGCCGCGCTCAGTCCTGCCACGGCCACCACGGAGAGGTTGGGATCCAGCTCCCCGCACTCGGTGACCTCGAGCATGTGCCTCAGGTCGCCGATCAGCGAGCCGCTGCTACCGATCAGCCGGACGTTTCGCGCCGCAACACCGCTCAAATCCAGCGGCGCCCGGGTGCCGCGCGGCAACCCGGCAAAGATGTTCATCACGCCGCCGGGGGCCATCATCGTCATCGCGTCCATCACGACCTGCGTGCTGGGGGCCAGGATGATGACATCATCGTAACCTTCGCCACCGGTCCCCACCGCAGCGTCCAGCAGTTGCTGGTTGAATGTGGCCGGATCGCGGCCAGCGGAGGCCATGGCCAGCACCTGGGTCTCGGCGCTGCGCGCTGCGATCAGCTCGGCGAACTTGGCAGGGAGAAGGGCGAGGCGGTCCATCACGCGGGAGGTAGCCACAATCAGCCGCGGGGGCACGGCCGCCTGCAGCGCGCGCTGAAAGTGCATCTGGCCCATGGGCCCCGCCGCGCCCAGCAGCGCCATCCGCCCGCCGGGAGTAAACTCGGTGCGAATCGGCCCGTAGGCAGCGCCGATCTCGCTTGTGGGGGTGCCCATCAGGGCGATGCGGTCATAGTGCAGCCGTCCGACATCCACCTGCGCCGCCC
Organism: Anaerolineae bacterium; assembly: GCA_040772225.1. Taxonomy (GTDB): domain Bacteria; phylum Chloroflexota; class Anaerolineae; order UBA1429; family UBA1429; genus JAAYED01. The sequence continues at coordinate 407,426 of JAXGYO010000003.1, read as the reverse complement.
CGGTCAGGCCACCAGCGCCCACCAGAGCGATGATCGCACCGTTGGCCGCCAGCGGCTCCGCCTGCTCGTATAGTGCGGCGTCCGCGCCCAGCAGCACCAGGTCATCAAAGCGCTCCCCGGCCAATATTGCCGGCGACTGCACAATCGACAGGCCCATGAGGTGCTCATCGGCCGCAGCGGACAGCCTGGCCAGCACATCCTCGGACACACCGCAGATGACGACTTCCGCCGGTGGGCCAGCGGGGTCAAAGGGGTCGCCCAGCGTGGTGGCCGGATCGGCAGCCGGCCCACCGGCCACCAGCACGCGGCCGCCGGGCTTCCATGCGTGGCGATAGGAGATGCTGTAGGAGGCCACCACACACGCCCAGGGCTCGGTAAGGGCGCCCTGCGCGTACCCCGTCTCTTTGGCCATGGGGATCAGGTAGCAGCCCTCATCGCCGTTGAGGACCTCCTCACCGATGAGGTTGTACTGGGACAGCCCCCCTTGCAAGGCATAGCCGTAGGCCAGCCCCACGCCCTTGTAGTAGATGTCGGCCTGCATGATGAACCGGTCGCCGCACTGGTAGCGATCGCTCAAATTCGCGCCCACAGCGACCACGGTCAGCGAGACCTCATGACCGAGCACCACCGGGTTCTCGCGCATGTTACGGCCATTAAGGCGCGGGTGCGCCTCGCCGGCGGCGATCACCTTGGTATCGGAAAAGCAGAGGCCCACGGCATCGTGCCGCACCAGCAACTGGTCGGGCCCGGGCATGCGCAACGGCACCTCGATCGGGCCGTCGTTTCGTCCCAGGTTCTCCAGTCCCTTGCCGTACAGCGGCCAGAGCCAGTAGCGCTCCGGCAGGCTGCCCTCTCCGCAGTGGTAGGCCTCGATCTTGGTCTTGGTCACGATGTATATGCTCCTGTTATTGGCCAGCGAGTGCGCTCCGGCGGTAGAGTTCGTCCGGCCGGGTGTGAATCCGGTCCACATTGGCCTGAGTGAGAAAGTGCGGGCCGCCCAGGGCGTAGGTCCCCAGCAGCACCCGGCAGGTCTTGACGTACATGGACGTAATATTGTCCACCTCCCCGGCGGAGGCACCCAGGGCGATCAGCCCATGATTCTGCATCAGCACGACCTTGGGCGGCATCCCGTACTCGTCCGCATAATCATGCATCACCCTGCGGACGGTGACGGCCAGCTCAAAGCCGGGGTCCGTGTAGGGCACAAAGGCCGGTGCCGGGCCACATACGACGATCTCATCGGGAAAGAGCCGCCCGGCGATGGCCTCTTCCGCCTGAACCGAGCACAGAACGGCATTGACCGCCACCGGGTGCGTGTGCGCGATGAACCGGACGCCCATCTCTTTGAGCGCCAGCGCATGGAGCACCGTCTCCACCGAGGGGCGGCGCGAATCCGTCGTGTCAACCCGGGCAGCGTCCAGCAGCATCTTGAAATCAGCGTCGCTGCAGGCCGGCCGATCCGCGATGGCGCACACCGGATCGGTGTACAGGCGCACAAAGGAGCCTTCGGTCGCCGTCGCCAGCTGGGTGCCACTGGCCTTGACCCAGAAGGACCCATCGCCCACGTCGGCCGAGGTGTTGCCCTCCCCCAGAATCACCAGATCGCGCTCTGGCCGCCCGATCTCGAGTGACATGGCGACCAGTTCGTGCAGAACCTGCTGCGCGGCATCGCTCATCGTCATGCCCCCGGATAGCCAGAGCCGGAGCCGGAGACACCGCGCTCGGCGACGATTTTCTCCTGGTAACCGCTGCGCAGATAGGCCGCGATGGGGTCAGGGTCGAGCCCCAGCTCGTCGCGCATCGCCGCCAGCAACGGACGCACGTCAGTGCGGTAGGCGTCCAGCAGCACTTCCTCGGCCTGAATGACGCAGCCCGTCTCCTGGGCCTCGCGCAGCGCCTCCCGGTCGATCAGCAGCGCCTGGGCGTAGGCCACCTGGACGTTGACCACCGATTGAATCATGGCCGGAATCTTGACCTTGATATTGACCGACTCATCCAGCATATAGGCCACGTCCATATGCACGGCCGGATCGCGCTCGCCGTCGATGAGCTCGCTAAAGATCAGGAACAGCTCATAGGGGTTGATGGAACCGACCGTTAGGTCGTCGTCGGCATACTTTTTATTGTTAAAGTGGAACCCGCCCAGGCGGCCTTCGTCCAGCAGCAGGGCGACGATCTGCTCGATGTTGGTGCCCAGCGGGTGGTGACCCAGGTCCACCAGGACCTTGGCGCGGTCGCCGAGCTTGGTGGCCATGAGGTAGGCCATACCCCAGTCGCCCAGATCCGTGTGGTAGAACGCAGGCTCAAAGAACTTGTACTCGATGAGCAGGCGCATGGGCGCGGGCATCGCCGCGTACACCTCCTGCAGCGAATCGAGCAGGCGGTGCTTGCGCGAGCGCATGTGGTCCTGACCGGGAGAGCTGGTGCCGTCCGCCAACCAGAGGGAGATATCGCGGGAGCCTACCGTCTGAGCGATCTCGATGCACTCCAGGCAGTGGTCGATGGCCTGGCGCCGCACCGCCGGGTCGGGGTGCGTCAGGCTGCCCAGCTTGTAGGCGTCGTCCTGAAAGAGGTTGGGGTTGATCGCCCCGAGGCTCACACCTGCCGAGGCCGCATGGGCCTGCAGCGCGGCATAGTCGTCGACCTTGTCCCAGGGGATATGCAAAGCGACCGAGGGGGCCACGCCGGTGTACTTGTGCACCTGGGCGGCGTCCTCGATCTTTTCAAAAGCGGTGCGCGCAGCCCCGGGCTGGTTGAACACCTTGAACCGGGTGCCGGAGTCAGCATAGCCCCAGGACGGCGTCTCGATATGCTGCGCTTTGAGCGCGGCTATCACGCCCGGCACATCCACGCCGCGCGCGCTGAGGTCGTCGCTCAGCCTCCGGTAAGCCTCTTTCCACTGGCCCATATTGCCTCCTCGAAATAGTGTGCCAAGCTCGCTGGTACGAGGCCTGCCAGGGCTAAACCACGATCACCTCGATGCCGCGCTCCCTCAGAGCGTCCAACGCCTCGGCCGGCGCATCAGAGTCTGTGATGACCCGCTTCACCCGGTCCAGCTCGGTGACGGTAGCAAAGGCCACCTTGCCGAACTTGCTGGCATCGACCATGACCGTCAACTCACGGCCCGGGCGCAGCAGTGCCTGTTTGAGCAGGACCTCGTCGCGGTTCGGATCCGACAGGCCGGTTTCGAGGTCAAACCCCCGGCCGCTGTAGAACACCTTGGTGATATTGATGCCCTCCGGGCCAGGCCCAGAGACCGGCCCGACCACCGCGCCGGCCTCACGCCAGACAGGGCCGCCAGGGATGAGCACATCTACGCCCGACCCGCGCAGGAGCTCGATGGCCACGTGCAGGCCGTTGGTCAGCACGGTGAGATCGCGATGCGTCAGCAGATGGCGCGCCATATGCCACGAGGTCGTGCTGGCATCCAGAATGATGGCCTCACCGTCGTCAACCAGCGCAGCCGCCGCGGCCCCGATGCGCTCCTTGGCATCGGAGCGCTCGCGCTGCCGCGCCGAAAAGGACAGCATCTCTTCATTGCTGTGGAGGGGCACCGCGCCGCCATGGGTGCGCTGGAGCTGGCCGTCAGCCTCCAGGCTGTCCAGATCCGTGCGCACCGTCACTGCCGAAACACCCAGATCCTCGCTGAGCTCTGATACCGAAACGTAACCTGTCTGTTGCAGCTTGTCTAGAATGAGATCGAGCCGTTCCTGGCGATACAGTCTTCTAGCCATAGTCACTTTCGTCTACTTTCCTTTATGTGCTGCCTGATGACGTGATTCTAGCACCCCGACGACGGTGCGTCAATCGGCACAAGGCGCACTTATCCGCCATTTTGCTTAGGCGCCTAATCATTACGACAACCCCCGCAAAGAGCCTCTACGTTTGCAGGGGGTCACACGCGTCATACGCCCCGTTTACCGAAAACAGACAGACACTGAACTCGCAGGACCGCGGTCGCTACCGCCACAGCATGTGGCTCAACACGTTGTGCCGGGCCACCAGCTCGGACACGTCCGCCGTGACCAGGGCGCCACCCTCCGCCACGACCCGGCCATTGATGATGCTCAGGCTCACGCGGCCGGGGACGCACAGCAGCAGCGCCCCCAGCGGGTCGGCCTGCGCTCCGGCCAGTTCCAGCGCGTCCAGATCGTAGCCGATCAGGTCGGCGGCCATGCCCGGCGCCAGCGCTCCGATATCGTCGCGACCCAGCACGGCTGCGCCGCCCAATGTGGCCATCTCCAGCGTCTCACGGGCCGAAAGCGCCTCAGCCCCGCCATGGACCCGCTGCAACAGCATTGCCAGCCGCGCCTCGGCCAGCATGTTGTTCGAGTCGTTGCTGGCGCTGCCATCCACCGCCAGGCTTACATGCACGCCAGCATCCAGCATGGCCCGCACAGGGGCGATGCCAGAGCCCAGGCGCATGTTGCTGGAGGGACAGTGCGACACGCCCGTGCCGGTCTCGGCCAGCAGCGCGATCTCCTCGGCGGTCAGGTGCACAGCGTGGGCCCACCAGACATCGGGACCGACCCAGCCCAGCGAGGCCATGTAGGCCGCCGGGCGCATGCCCACGCGCTCCAGGGTATAGGCCTCCTCGTCCTGCGTCTCGGCCACATGGGTGTGCAGCAGCACCCCGTATTCCCGCGCCAGCTCCGCCGAACGGCGCATCAGGTCCTCGGAGACGTTAAAGGGCGCGCAGGGCGCCACCGCGATGCGGCACATGGCATAGCGCGCCGGATTGTGCCAGCGCTCAATGGCCTGCTGCGTCTCACGCAGCAGGGCGTCCTCATCTTCGACGGAGTTATCGGGCGGCAGGCCACCCTCAGACTTGCCGATGGACATGCTGCCGCGGCAGGGATGGAATCGCACGCCCAGCTCGCGGGCGGCGCGAATCTCGTCGTCAATACTGGCGCCGTTGGCATACAGGTAGAGATGATCGCTGATGGTGGTAGCGCCGGTGAGCACCAGCTCGGCCATGGCCGTTTTAGCGCTCACATAGACCATCTCGGGCGTCAGCCGGTTCCAGCGCGGATAGTGACTGGCGAGCCAGTCAAAGAGCTTGGCATCCTGCGCCTGCGGCAGCGCCCTTGTCAGAGACTGGAAGAGGTGATGGTGTGTATTGACCATCCCGGGCAGGACGACCAGGTTTGAGGCGTCGAGGGTGCTGAGCCCCGGCGCGCGCCGCCAGGCATCCGCCAGCTCATCGGCGGGCCCCACCCAGCGGATAACGCCGTCCTCGATCAGCACCGCGCCATCGGGAATCTCGCGCCGGTCCGCATCCATGGTGGCCAATAAACGAGCGTGATCTACTAACAATGTGGTCATCATGTCCTCCTTCATGCAGGGTACATGGCTGCCGTTCCGCGGCAAGCCGCGTCCATGCTATACTGGAAGAGTCACGCGTACAGTAGGGAGAAGCATGAACTCTGACGGCACACGGCTCATATTCTGGCTGGATCTCCTGGTCCTCTTTGTCGGCATCGGTGCGGCGATGCTCGGCAAATGGGACTTTGTGATGGCGATGGCCATCGCCCTGCTCCTGATGAATGGCTACAACACCCTCTGGAATCAGTGGCGCAAGCGATGAGTAACACGTCTCGTGCCGGCGTGCCTCGCAAGCGCCCCGCCTGGATCTCCTATGAACTGCCCTTGCTGGCCTGCCTGGCGCTGATCTGGATCCTCTCGGACCAGCCCTCGCTGCCCGGCCCCGGCGAGCGTGGCAGCCTGATCCGTGATATCTTTAACTATGGCAGCCACGCGCTGATCTATGCCGTCGTCGCGGTGCTCGCCTGGCGCGTGATCCGTTTCCGCGCGGCGGCGCTCCCCCGCTGGCTGGCGGCGTATCCGCGCTTTTGGGCGGCGCTCTTTGCCCTGTCCTGGGGGCTGCTGGACGAATACCATCAGAGCTTTATCCCCGGGCGCACGGCCTCCCCATGGGACGCCCTGGCCGACCTGCTGGGCGCCCTGCTGGGGCTCTGGCTGGGCCCGCGCCTGCTGGCGCTCTGGGCCGCGCACCGCGGCGAGATCACAGCGCGGGCGGGATGCCTCACGGACAGAGTGTAGCACCGCGGGCACAAGGCGTAAACAGTGAGACAGAGCGTGAGATGGGACCACGGACGATGGACGATGGCGGTCGGCCGATGGCAGATGGCAGATTGCAGATTGCAGAGGGGACAGGACGATGGCTGATCCAGCGCTGATCGCTGCCCGGCAGTTGCACTGGCCCGCGTGCCCCAACGTGCGCGACCTGGGCGGGTTGCCGGCGCTGAACGGGCATGTCACCGCCGCAACGCCCGTCACCCGCTTTGGACGGTTCGTGCGCTCGGACAATCCCGCGCAGCTGACGTCAGAGGGCTGGCGTGCGCTATCGGCCCACGGCGTGCGGACGATCATCGATCTGCGCTCGCCCCGCGAGATCGCGCAGGACAGCTACCTCGCGCCGGAGGAGATCACGCACCTCACCCGGCTGGAGATCGCCATGCTCCCCCTGGATAACGCGATGATGCGCTTGCTGGCAGCGGCCACCACCCGCGGGGAAGAGTACATCCTCTTTGTCGAAAACTATCAGGCATCCATCGCCGCGATCCTGCGGTCCCTCGCTGCGGCGCCCGACGGCGGCGTGCTCTATCACTGCCAGGCGGGCAAGGACCGCACGGGGATCATCACGGCGCTGCTGCTGGGGCTTGCCGGCGTACCGGAGGAGATCATCATCGCGGACTATGCCGCGTCCCAGGCGCTGTTGCGCCCGCAGTGGGAGCGCGAGGTGGCAGAGGCGCTGGCAGCCGGTCAGGAGCCGCCTTTCGAGCCCATCACCGAGCCCGAGACCATGCGCACGCTGCTGGACCACTGGCAGAACCGCTACGGCGGACCCGAGGGCTACATGCAAGCGATCGGTGTACATCCAGAGATCCAGCAGGCCCTTTTGCGACGGCTGCTGCACTAGCGCGCCATACGCGAGAACGGAGGTCACCATGGAACTGCGACGCATCAAGCGCATCGTCCGGGGACAGCCCGCCGTGGATGGCGCCGGCGTCAGGCTGATGCGCCACCTATGTTGGGCGCCTGCTGGGTCTGGTGGAAGGACGGTCTCTGACCGTCCGAGGGGCGCTTCTCGGCGGAGCCAGGACGGTCGGAGACCGTCCTTCCAGCGCAGCGGGCGGGCCCTGCCGCCCAGGGTCACGCTCGCGGTCCAGGGTCACGGACGGACGGTCTCTGACCGTCCGAGGGGCGCTTCTCGGCGGAATCAGGACGGTCGGAGACCGTCCTTCCAGCGCAGCGGGCGGGCCCTGCCGCCCAGGGTCACGCTCGCGGTCCAGGGTCACGGACGGACGGTCTCTGACCGTCCGAGGGGCGTTTCTCGGCGGAATCAGGACGGTCGGAGACCGTCCTTCCAGAGGAGCGGGCGGGCCTTGCCGCCCAGGGACACGCTCGCAATCCAGGGTCACGGACGGACGGTCTCTGACCGTCCGAGGGCGCTTCTCGGCGGAGCCAGGACGGTCGGAGACCGTCCTTCCAGAGGAGCGGGCGGGCTTGCCGCCCAGGGACACGCGCCCAGGGGGACACGGTCTCGCCGTCCGAGGGGCGTCGGCGGACGGACGGTCTCTGACCGTCCGAGCGGGCGCACCTTGCTAGGTCGGGGCATCCTTGCGGTCCAGGGTCGCGGCCACGCTCGCGGGACGGTCGGAGACCGTCCTTCCAGAGGAGCGGGCGGGCCCTGCCGCCCAGGGACACGCCCGCAATCCAGGGTCACGGACCGACGGTCTCTGACCGTCCGAGGGGCGCTTCTCGGCGGAGCCAGGACGGTCGGAGACCGTCCTTCCAGAGGAGCGGGCGCACCTTGCCGCCCAGGGCCACGCTCGCAGTCCAGGCTCGCGGACGGACGGTCTCTGACCGTCCGAGGGGCGCTTCTCGGCGGAATCAGGACGGTCGGAGACCGTCCTTCCGGGGGAATAAGGGTGCGTGCCTAGTAGCCCAGCATCAAGCGTTTGTCTGAGCATCATGCGATGCTCAGACAAACGCAAGCCACTCGTAGAACCGCTCGATCCAGCCCTCGGCAGGCAGGCCAGTCTTGTTCATGCCAAAGCCGTGGCCGCCGCGCGCATAGACGTGCAGCTCCACCTCTTGGCCCGCGTCATGCCAGCGTTGGTACATCTCCAGGCTGTGGGGCGCGAGATCGTCATCGTTGGCGACGGCGATAAAGAGCGGCGGGGCATCGGCCGGCACGGGTCCCGGCGCGCCGGCGCCGTAGATGGGCGCGGCAAAGTCGGGCCGTGAGGACGCGTCGTATTGCAGCGTCGCCAGCGAGGTGACCGTGCCGCCCGCGGAGAATCCCATGATCCCCACTTTGCCCGGGACGATGCCCCATTCCTCCGCCCGTGACCGCACCAGCCGGATGGCCTGCTGCGCGTCGGCGCTGATCAGCGGCAGGTACGGCGCCAGCGACTGCATAAAGTTGGGCCCGGCGGCGGCCATGCGCGCCTCATAGTCCCGCGGGAAGGTGTCATCGGTGGGCAGCAGGCGGTATTTGAGGATGAACGCGGCGATCCCACGGTCGCGCAGCCACTCTGCCACCTGGATCCCCTCGTGGTCCCACGCGAGAAAGTGCCACGCACCACCCGGCGCGATGATGACTGCCGGGGCGCCGGAGGTCGGCGAGACGCCGACCCTCCGCTCCGGTAAGAACGGCGTCAGGGTGGGACGCACGACATTGCGCACCACATGCAGTCCACTATCCATGACGCCGTCGGTCTCCACCTGTACCCACGATTCAGAGCCCGGCGCGATGCCTTCATAGAGCGGGATCTCGGTACTCTGCAGTTCAGCCCATCGATCGGACATAGTTCCTCCACCAATTGTTTCGTTCACAGGCTGGTAATGGCCCGAGCCGAGAGGCCCGGTGCCCGCTCAGCGCCCCGGCACCCAGCGCACGTCGCCGGTGAGGCCGCAGTTGGGACCATCGGCCTCCAGCGACACCACGATCAGCACATCGGCGACGTCCGCGGGGAGCGCCGCCAGGTCGACGGCAAAGGGGGCCTCGGCAGGATCGCTCTTTTCCGCCGTGACCGCACGCTCGAAATCGGGCCAGGTGGCCACCTGCGGCGTCACCAGCACCCGCGCGGCGCCGCGGATGCCCGCGAAAGCCAGCGCCAGGCCAGCCCGGCCCCCATCTGGCACCCGCGTCATGCTGCCCAGGATAGCGTAGCCGGGGCCATCCACAGTTATCGCCGGCGTATCCGGCCCGAGGCGCACGCGCTTGAGCGGAATCGTCTGTGCCAGCTCGCGGAAAGAGGCGAGAGCGATGGGCTCGGGGGTGACGGGCGACACCCACCACTGCGCCAGCCGCCAGACCAGCTCCGCCTCGGGCACATACGGGCGGCGGTCCACCGCCGCCACGGGGATGCGCAGGCTGGCCGGGACCAGACCGTCCGCCTCGGCGATGAGCGTCAGTTCTCCCGCGGTGAACCCGGCCTGCACGATCACCTGGCACTTGCCATTAAAAAGATGTCTTTCCGTGCCCGCTCCCGGAGCGGCAACATCGGCCTCGTGGCTCATGGCATCGCCGTTGCCCACGCCCAGGATTACGCCGTCGCCCCGCAGCGAGAAGTGGATCAGATCGCTGGCGGTGGGCACCAGGGTGCCGTCCACATCCACCACGCTCACCTCCACCGGGCAGGCGTCCTCGCCATCGGAGCGCAGCAGCGAGACGCCCGCCGCCAGCTGGATGGCTGCCGGACCGCCGGTGGTCTCAGCAAAGTCTTGCGCCACTGCGGCGCCCCCGCGCTTGGCCAGGGCCTGCAGCACGCCCCGCTCATAGGGCACCTGCCAGCGCGGCGGGTCGTAGGGGTCCACCGCCTGCTCGCCCAGGCTCTGGCCGTTGAAGTACAGCTCCACCACTTCGCAGTTGGAATAGCACCAGACGTCGACAACCTCGCCCTCGCGGCCGGACCAGTTCCAGTGCGGCAGGATGTGGACCATGGCGGGGTCGGGCGCCCACAGGGCGCGGCAGAGCCAGGCATTGTCCTTGGGTGCGCAGCAGGTGTCCAGCATGCCACTCTGCGAGTGCACCGCCGGCCAGCGCTCCTCGCCGCGGTACTCGATCCCCGTCCAGAGGAAGGTCCCCATGACATCGGGGCGGTCCGCCGCGCGCACGGCATCGCGCACGCTGGAGCCAAAGTCGTACTCCTTATGGTCATAGGCGGCGATATAACCGCCTTCGCGCGAGTACATTCCTCGCGAGGTACTGGCCGCGGCGGATTCGGACGCCACGATGGGCTTGTCGGGAAAGAGCGCCCGCACGGCGTCGTACTGGTCCAGACCATAGTTGATGCCGATCACATCCAGCGCCGCGGCGGCGGAGCATGGCACGCCATCGGCGGTCTCCAGCCAGCCGTGGTTCATGGCGCCGGTCACCGCGCGCGAATCATCCAGGGCGTGCACCCGGGCAACCATGGTCTCGGCCGTGCGCCGGCCGGCATCAGTCCCCTGGAGTGGCTCCTCGTTGAACACCGACCAGAGGATCACTGAGGGGTGGTTGCGATCGCGCCGCACCATCATCTCGAGCTGGGCCAGCCCTTCGGCGGAGCTGCTGAACCAGCGCGTCTCGTCCATGACCAGCATGCCCAGCACGTCGCAGGCGTCCAGCAGTTCGGGCGCAGGCGGGTTGTGGGCGCAGCGATAGGCGTTGCTGCCCATGGCCTGCAGGCGCTGGATGCGGTAGGCGTGGATGCGATCGGGCAGCGCGACGCCCACGCCGGCGTGGTCCTGATGGTTGCAGGTGCCATTGAGCTTGACCGGCGCGTCGTTGAGAAAGAATCCCTCTGTGGCGCTGTAGCGCAGCGTGCGAAAGCCAAAGCGCGTCTCCTGATCGTCCACAGGCACGCGATCGCGCAGCACCAGCGTGCGCAGGGTGTACATCGCCGCTTGATCCAGCGACCAGAGCTGCGGGTGGCGGACGTTCATCGACTGCTGGGCCAGCGCATTGCCCCTGGGCGGGACCTCAACCAGCGACTCGGCCTGGGCCACGATGCGCCCATCGGGGGCCTCGATCGTGGAGACTACGGCGGCAGTCTCGGCCTGGGCGCCGGCGTTGTACAGCGTGGTCTCCACGGGCACCCGCCAGAGCCCCAGATCGGCATTCTCGCGCCGCGGGTTGACCCACACCCCATAGGTGTCGACCGAGACGGCATCGGTCAGGATCAGCCAGGCGTGCCGGTAGATGCCGGCGCCCTCGTACCACCATCCCTCATAGTCGGTGGCATCCACGCGCACAGAGATCACGTTCGCCTCGTCGCCATACAGCAGGCAGTCGGTGATATCGGCATAGAACGGGGTGTACCCGCAGGTGTTGCGGGCCACGGGCCGGCCGTTGACCCACACCTCCGCGTGGGTGGCCACGCCGTCAAAAAGCAACACGGCGCGCTTGCCGGCCTGATCGCGGCCCAGCGTAAAGGCGCGGCGGTACCAGCCGATGCCGCGGGGCTTGCAGTGGTGCGTATCGGGCAGCGAGGGGTCGAATTCCTCCGCCACGACCCAGTCGTGAGGCAGGCGCACGGGCTCCCAGCCCGAGTCGTTGTACAGCCGCCGGGCGGGCCCGCGGCCCGACTCGGCCTTGCTGCCGGAATAGATCGCATTCTTGCTGAGGTGCGATTCGATCGGGGGCTCGCCTTTGAAAAACTTCCAGCCCCAGTCCATCAACAGGCGCTGACGATGCACGAGAGCCATGCGCGGGTTCCTTTCATCGATGCGAATGTGGCCAGAGTATAGACGGGCGCGGAGCAGGCGTAAACCGCGTTTCTCCAAACCACGTACCCGTGGTCCTTGACAACGCTGTCCTGGCGGACAACAATACACGGCGTGCGAGCGATTCATCAACATTGGGGGGTGCGAACATGAAGGCTGTGATCGGCGCGAATGGAATGGGATTGGAGACGCATCTGGAGGAGCTGCGGGCCGAGTTCCCGGATGTCGAGTTTGTCTTTGAGCCGAACCGGGAGACGCTGGCGGAGACGCTGGCCGATGCGGATATCTACATGGGCTGGATCAACCGCGAGATCTTTATGGCGGCCAAGCAGCTCAAGTGGATCCAGTCGCCATCCTCAGGGGCCAACTATTACGTGGCGATCCCCGAGCTGGTGGCCAGCGATGTGCTCCTCACCAGCGCCGTGGGCACGCACAGCTCCTGCCTGGCGGATAGCATTTTCGGCATGATCCTGGCGTTCACGCGCGGCATCCGTCAGTTCATCCTGCGCCAGCAAAAGCACGAGTGGTCGCTGCGCGAGCTGCGCGGCACGCTGTGCGAGCTCACAGGAATGACCATCGGCCTGATCGGTTTCGGCAGCGTGGGCCGCGCCACGGCCAAGCGCGCCCATGCCTTTGACATGCGGATCCTCGCGGTGGACGCCTATCCCGGCGTCAAACCCGACTATGTCGAGGCGCTGATGGGACTCGATGGTCTGCCGAAACTGCTGGCCGAGTCGGACGTGGTCGTGGTGTCGGTGCCCTACACCAAAGACACGGACCACATGATCGGCGCGGAGCAGATCGCGCAGATGAAGGACGGCGCCTACCTGATCGTGATCTCCCGCGGCGGTATCGTCGATGAGGATGCCATGATCGAGGCGCTGCACAGCGGCAAACTGGCCGGCGCGGCCTCGGACGTCTTTGCCCAAGAGCCGCTGCCTCCGGACAGCCCGCTCTGGGACGAGCCCAACCTGCTGATCACGCCCCACGCCGCGGGCGGGACGCAGTACGAGGGTGAGCACGTGATGGCGATATTCAAGGAGAACCTGGCCAAATTCCTCAAGGGCGATCTGCCGCTGCGCAACCAGGTGAACAAAGAGCTGGGGTGGTAGGGCAGACAGGGCTACAGGTTTCAGGTTTCAGGTTTCAGGTTTCAGGTTAGAGATTGCAGATTGAAGATAGCAGAACGGGCCCGCGTGCCAGCGAGGTAACAATCCCCCCGGGCGCGGGCCGGAACACCCGGACCGCGGGCTTATAGCCCGCATACCGTGCCCGACTACGTGCGAAGCCTCTCGGCGCTGCGCGCCGGAAGAATGGGACCACGGGCTTGTAGCCCGCATCCGGGCCGGCGTGCGGCCTGTAAGGCCGCGGTCCGTGCACTCCCGGATCCTGGGCGACTGCGAGGATCGCCCCGCTGGTAGGCGCCCCATTCGCCATAGTCTATCGTCTATCGTCCATGGTCCGGTGGCGTTCGCCATCGCACCCGCTGCCCCCGCTACTGCTCCGCGACCATTCCCATGAACCCCCGCACGCTGCGGTCCCACACCGGCCACTCGTGGGCGCCGGGGAACTCTTCATAGAGCACATCGAACCCCAGGTCCCTCAGAAAAGGTGCAAACCGCCGGTTCTGCGCCAGCAGCATCGCATCCTCGGTGCCGCAGGAGAGGTAGATGCGCGGCAGGGGCTTGCCTGAGGCGGCGCAGCGCTCCGCCAGGGCGTACAGGTCGTTGTCGCTGCCGGGGATTGCGTCCACGCCGCCGAATATGGCGGTGGCGTCGATGGCGCTCACGCCGCGCTCCTGCAGCACCCGCTGCATCTCGACCATGTCCGAGGGCCCGGAAAAGGCGCCGATGGCGGCATACCGCTCCGGCGTGGCCAGTCCGTGGCGCAGCGCGCCATAGGCCCCCATGGAGAGCCCCGCGATGTACCGATCACTGCGATCGCTGCTCAGCGGGAACGTGGACTCGGCCCAGGCGGGCAGTTCCTCGTTGATGAACTCGAAATAGCGCAAGCCCGTGACCGCGTTTACATAGAACGAGTTCTGGCCCGAGGGCATGACCAGCGCCAGCCCGGCGGCCTGCGCGTACGTCTCAACCACGCTCTTGCGGCTCCAGTCGCTGTGGCTGCCCGTGGCGCCGTGCAGCAGGTAGATCACGGGATGGCGCCGGCCGGCAGGGTAGACCTCCCCATAGGGCAGCGCACGCGCCTCGTTGCCTCCCGTCGAGGGCACAAAGACGGTCACATCGACATCGTGGCGCAGCGCCTTGCTGGTGAAAGTCGCGGTGCAGAGTGTCATGGTGGGAACCTCCCGGGATAGATTGCAGACGCGGGTAGTCTATGCAGACACCGAAGCAGGTCGAAGGTCACAGGTCAAAGGTCGCAGGTCAGGACCGGAGTCCGGCGGTGCGTGCCCCTGGACCGCGGACGTCTCGTCCGCTCAGAAGCCAGATGCCGACGGCGCAGAGTACTGCGCTCGATGCCGGCGATTCAAAGCCATCGTGGGGCGCGGGCCGGGCGGCCCGCATCCGGCCGCACTGCCAGGCAGGTATTTCGGCGCTACGCGCCGTCGCGGAGTGCAACTCCGCGCCCCAGAAGCAGCCGCAGGCCAGAAAACAGCCAACCTGTGCCCAGCCAGCACCCCGAACAGCACTGTGAAGCCCATCTTTCCGCGCTTCACGCCGACCGCGGAGTGAAAGGCGCACGCGCCCCATGTCGTAGGGGCAGGCCACCGTGCCTGCCCCAGAACGATCACGCCCCACCGCGCGAGGGCGCACACGGTGGTGCGCCCCTACAGGCCGACGCAGCATGCGTGCAGAGGTCTGCTGTGCGCACCGAGCTGGCCGCCGCCCGGTCCTCACATGTTGGCGTTCAGACGCTGAGACGTTCGAGCCTTGCGACCTTCGACTTTCGACCCTCCTACGGTTCAACGCGTCACATGTAACTCGTAACGCCGCTATTCAACGATCTCGAACTCGCCCCTCAGCCCCTCCGCCGAGCTGGGGCCGATCCAGACGTGGAACGCCCCCGGCTCGACCGTCCACTGGTTGTCCAGACCGTGAAAGCCCAGGCTCTCCACCGGCACCTCGAATACGACCTCGCGGGTCTCACCCGGCTCGAGCGCCACGCGCTGGAATCCCTTGAGTTCCTTGACCGGCCGCGTGACGCTGCCCACCAGGTCGCGCACATAGAGCTGCACGATCTCGACGCCCGCACGGGCGCCTGTGTTGCTCAGCATCGCTGACACCTTCAGCGTGTCCCCGCGCTTGACTTTCGGCGTCTTCACCGTGAGCAGTTCGTACGCGAAACAGGTGTACGAGAGTCCATAGCCAAAGGGATACAGCGGGTCGTTGGTCTCGTCGATCCAGGTGGAGCGGAAGGGATCGGTGAACTGTGTGGTGCCCGCGCCCAGCGCGGGACGCCCGGTGTTCTTGTGCGCATAGTATACTGGGATCTGGCCCACGGTACGCGGGAAACTGACCGAAAGCTTGCCTGACGGGTTCACCGCGCCGGACAGGATGTCGGCCACCGCACGGCCCGTGCGGATCCCGCCATGCCAGGCCTGCAGGATCGCCGGCACATGCTCGGCGGCCCAGGGGATGGTCACCGGGCGCCCGGTCATCACCACCAGCACCACCGGTGTGCCCGTGGCCACGACCTGCTCCAGGAGCTCCTGCTGGCGGCCGGGCAGGTCGAGATAGGCGCGCGAGTGCGCCTCGCCCGACATGTCCTCCGACTCGCCCAGCACGACGATGGCCACGTCCGCGGCAGCCGCGGCCGCCACGGCGGCCTCCATGCTCGGCGCGGGCGGCTGGGCCGCCTGGATGCGCGCCACATCGGCCGCAGGGATATCCGCTGCCGTCATCTGCATGCGGCTCAGCACCGCGCCCAGGTCGACGCGCTCCAGCGCCGCGGGATCCAGGTCCCAGTGGCTGAACGCCATCGACTCGCGGATCTTTTGGACAATCTCCAGCGAGTTCACGTCGCCGACGCCCCGCAGGTCCACCCGGCGCCAGTCGATGCCCTGTGCGTCCGTCCTGCGCTCGACGACCTCACACCCCTTCTCATGGGTGATCGTCGCGCCGGTGAACACGGCTTGTATGCCGTCCAGCACCGACTCGACGTCGCGCGGGCGGCCCATCCAGGCCCACATCCCCCGCGGCGAATAGTGGTCATCCGCCAGCGGTCCGATAACGGCGATCTTGCCCTTGCTCGGGTCCAGCGGCAGCAGGTCGCCCTCGTTCTTGAGCAAGACCATCGACTGCTGCGCGACTTCCAGCGCCTTTTCCCTGAACGCCGGCTGCAGGATCACCTGGTCGTGCAGCGACTCGTCCGTATAGGGCTGCTCAAAGAGACCCAGAGCGAACTTGAGCGCCAGGATCCGGCGCACGGCGGTGTCGATGACCTCCATCGGCACAGCGCCCTCATTGACCAGGTCCACCAGATGGCCCGGGTACGCCCCGGCCATCATGTCCATCTCGACGCCGGCCAGCACCGCCTTAAGCGCGGCCTCCTTGAGGTCGGCGGCGATGCCGTGGGGGATCAGCTCGCCGATGGAGTTATAGTCGCTGACCACCACGCCCTCCCAGCCCCACTCGTCCCGCAGGACGGTGCGCAGGGTAAAGGGGTTGGCGCTGGTGGGCACGCCGTTGAGATCGTTAAAGGCCGACATGGTCGAGCCGGCACCCTCGTCGAAAGCGGCGTGGAAGGGCGGCAGGAACACGTCGCGCAAGGTGCGCTCGGACATGTCCGTGGTGTTATAGTCCTTGCCCGCCTCGGCGGCGCCGTAGGCGACATAATGCTTGGGGCACGCAACGATCTTTTTGCCGCCCGGCAGCCCCACGGCCTGGAATCCGCGCACCCGGGCGCGGGCCATCGCCGAGCCCAGGAAGGGATCCTCGCCGGCGCCCTCGGCGATGCGTCCCCAGCGCGGATCGCGGCAGATGTCCACCATGGGGGCAAAGATCCAGTCGATGCCTGACACGGCGGCCTCGCTGGCGGCGATTTTCGCGGCCTCCTCCAACAGCGCCGGGTTCCAGGTGCAGGCTTCCGCCAGCGGGATGGGAAAGATCGTGTTGTGCCCGTGGATCACGTCGAACCCGACGATCAGCGGGATACCCAGCCGGCTCTCCTCCACGGCGGTCTTTTGCAGGCGGTTGACCTCGAAACGGTCGGGGAGGCTCAGGATCGAGCCCACCTGCCCGGCGCGCACCCGCTCGTGCACGTCCGGCGTGCGCACCGACTGCACCATCTGCCCGACCTTTTCCTCCAGGGTCATCCGCGCCATCAGCGCCGTGACCTGGTCCTCGATCTCCTTCGGGATAGTGTTGAAACGATAGTACGCGCCCATGTCCAGCTCCTTTGCTCTAGCTACAGTTGTCTGTTGTCTACTCTTGCGATATTGCCTTGAGCAGATCCAGTGTGCCAGCGACGATCTGCCGCTGCTGCTCGTCGATGTCGATTTCTGCCCGCAGGTCGCCTTGCTGCGGGCCGTAGCGCCCGAACCCGGCGTGGTTGCCGCCCTCGATGGCGATGAACTCGGTGCGCGGTGGCAGCAGCGCCCGCGAGGCATCGATCTGCTCCGGCGTGGCCAGGCCGTCGCGCGTGCCATAGATCGAAACCACCGGCAGGTCACGGTTCGAGAGATCATTGCTGCCGGCCGGATACGCCGCCCACAGCAGCAGGCCCGAGATGGCGTTCGGATACTCGTCGGCGTACAGCGCCGCCATGGCGCCCCCCAGCGAGTGCCCCCCGATGGCCCAGCGTGTCACCTCAGGATAGGCGGCGATAACGTCGTCCGCACGGCTCGCGCCCAGCACGGCCAGGTTCAGCGGCATGGGCACGATCACCACGCGATAACCGCTCGCCGCGATCATCCGCGCCGCCACGGCATACGCCCGCGGGTCCACGCGCGCGCCAGGGTAGAGGATCAGTCCCGTCGAGGGCGCCTGCCCGGCCAGGGCGAAGGAGAGCCAGCGGTCCCGATCGACGACCACTGCCTCATAGCCGATCCCGTCATAACCCAGCCCGTAAAAGCCGCCATCGCCGTCGCCGCCCAGCGCCGCCAGGGCGACGGCATCGGCCCGCGGACCGGTGAGCGCCCACGCGCTAAAGGCTCCGACGACAATGAGGAGTGCGACGACCAACCAGAGCGGCCAGAGACGACGCAGTGTGTGCATGGCGAGAGTGTAGCAGAAAACGGGACGATGGACCATGGACGATGGACCATCGGCCACTGGGAGCGCGGAGATAGGCGATCGCGGAGCGATCGCTTGCTCCGCTCCTGATCTCGCCCCTGGTTCATGCGTAGCGTCGCCGGTGCGCATCGGAGCGGAGCAGTCAGGTGGTCCCGTCACGCCAGCGCGACGAGACCACCTGACTATCTCCGCGCTCCCAGCGCGCCTACAATCGCTCTATCGTCCATTGTTTATCGTCCATGGTCTACCAAGGGGCGCTCATGCTTACGTATCTCCTTCAGGGACTGTCGCTCGGCCTGTCCGCCGCGGCGTCACCGGGGCCGTTCCAGGCATACATCATCGGCAAGGCCGTGCGCAACGGCTGGCGGCCCACCCTCCCGGCGGTGCTGGCTCCGCTCATCTCGGACGGCCCGATCATCGCCCTGATGGTGCTGCTGCTGACCCGGATGCCCGCCGGCGTCCTGCGGGGGATCCAGATCGCCGGCGCGCTGTACGTGCTTTACCTAGCGTGGCGCTCTTACCAGGCCTGGCGGAACTACCGTCCGGCCGAGGCGCCCGAGGGCATGGGGCAGACCCTCTGGCAGGCGGTGATCGCCAATTTCCTCTCGCCGGGGCCCTATGTTTTCTGGAGCATGCTGGCCGGGCCGCTGCTGGTGCAGGGATGGAGCGAGTCGCCGGGACACGGCGTCGCCTTTTTGCTGGGGTTCTACGGGGCGATGCTCGGCGCGCTCACGGCCCTGGTGGTGCTGTTCAGCGCGGCACGCGCGCTGGGGCCCCGGGTCAACCGCGCGCTGATCGGCCTCTCGGCGCTGGCGCTGGCGGCGTTCGGGGCGTACCAGTTGTGGCAGGGGCTCGCGTAGAGATTGCAGAAGGCAGATTGTACTAGACAGAAGGCAGATGACAGATTACAGATGACAGATGGACAATGCCGCGGTTGGCTCATTGGGACGAATCGACCGGCCAGCGCAGCGCGTTGTGGGATAGTTTCGAACGGATGGCGTCGCTGAGATCGATGTCGGCGGCGTTGGCCAGGGAGAGGCAGTAGATCAGCACGTCGGCCAGCTCGTCGCTGACCTCCTGGCGCGCCGCGGCATCATCGAGATAGCTCACGGCGGCGCCGTCATCTAGCCACTGGAAATGCTCCATCAGCTCGGCGGCCTCGATGGCGATGCTCACCGCCAGATTTCTGGGCGTGTGCCGCTCCGTCCAGCCCCGCTCGCCGAGAAACCGCCCCACCTCCTGCCGCAACGCCGCCACGCTGACCTGATCGTCCACGTCCGCCTCCTCCAGCAACCGGTCTCAAGATGCGTCCACTATACGCACATCGGAGCGGAAGGCCAGCGAGGGGGGGGAAGCGACCATGGACGATGGACGAGAGACCATTAGGGACAGACCAGGGAAGATAGACGACGAGGGGATCCCTGTGACGTGAGCAGATAGGGCCGCCGCCGGTCCGGAGCCGGCTGGCAATCGGCGGTCCGTGGTCCATGGTCTACGGTCACAGGCCGTGCGGACCTTCGATCTTTGACCTTCGACCAGGGTCCTTCAGACGTCCAGGCATGACAAATGAGCCGTGCGGGGATCGAACCCGCGACAACCTGCTTAAAAGGCAGGGGCTCTACCACTGAGCTAACGGCTCGTGCCCGAGAGTATAGCAGAGGGAGGGGGGACGGTCAAAGAAACGGGCGGGCAGAACGCGACCAGACAACGAGTAGGTCAACGATCGGTCCTCGGCCACGGCCTGAATATGTAGCCTTACCTGCCGGGTCAGGCCGTCTCCCCGTACAGGCTCGCCTCCAGGTCCTTGGGCAGCATCCGGATGACGCCGGCAACGATCGGGTACTCACGGCCGCAGCCCGCGCACGTCAACGACGCGCTGGCCTCATTCAGCGCCGCAGAGCCGCAGTCCAGGCACATCAGGCGCTCGCGGAGGTCCACGCGCACCGCGGCCACCTCGCCCTGATCCTTGCGGCACAGGGCCCAGACGTTGCCGCCCCACAGGCCGGAGAGGAGCGCCGCCAGGCGCGGCCGGTAGAGGTCGGAGCGCAAGCGCAGCCGCCGGCTGATCTCGACGCGCACCTCCCCGAACGGCCTGAGGGCCTCGCGCCAGAGCCAGAGATCGAAACGCGCCTCGACCATCCCCAGCGCCAGTTCCGCGGCGGAGTCATCCCAAAAGAGGCGGGCAACCCCCAGCCGCGTGGCGAGGCGCTGCAGCCCGGTGAGCGGACGTGACAGGTGACGGTCGCCCCGCATGAGCCGTTTCAACGGGCTGTCCATGGGCTCGTCGTTCAGCAAGAGATGCCCGCCCGCCCCCAGCACCCGGTACAACTCGGCCGCCACGGGGACCGGGTTGGGGACGTGATGCAGGGAACGGTAGCAAAAGGCAAACTGGAAGGTGCTCTCCTGAAAGGGCAGGTGAGCGGCATCGCAACTGACCAGCAGCGGCCCGCGCTCATAACCCAGGAGAGCCAGCACATACGGACCGTTGCGGAGCTGGTCGAGGCTGATGTCGGTGGCGACGCCCTCCGCGCCGTAGCGGTTCATCAGCGCTGCGCTGCGCTGGGTGCTCCCCGCCCCGATCTCCAGAAACGGGCTGAACGCCACACCCGCCTCCGCCAGCGGCGCCAGGTCGCGCAGGGTGATCTCGGCGCGCTGCCGCAGCCCGGCGCCCACGCCCCGCTCGGCAAGGATCAGGGGACCGTAGTAGGGCCGCCGCGACTCGGCTTTGAGAGCGCTGAGGGGCTGAGGGCCAGGAGCGCGTCGCGTCATCGTTCTACCGCTCCACCGGCGGATCGATCCGCTCCCACACCAGCGCATGGGTCGAGCCCCAGAGCTCCTGGGGCAGGCGGAAAGCCGCCACCTGTTTGTAGTGGGCGGTGAACCAGGGGTCAACCATGATGCTCTTGCTGGCAAAGGTGGGCATGCTGGAGACGTACTCGGGCTGCAGGTCGCGCACCAGTTCCTTGCCGATCACGCCGTCGCCCGCATAGTTGCGCTGCGCCATGGGCACCGGGATGTACGGCAGCGCCTCGGCGGAGACCAGCGCGCACGAGTCGATAATATACCCCGGATAGTACCAGCCCAGCGTGCCCACTTCGGAGGCCGCCAAACGGGCGCCCTCCGGGGCGTGGGCGTTCAACCACTCGGCGGTGCTGCGGTAAGCCAGCGTGCGCAGGCGCACCGGATCGTCGGTGACGATATGCGCCACATCGGGCGTGCGCACCAGCGCCACGGCGGCACGGGCGGGCCCGCTGACAACGACGATCAGCAGCAGCGCCACGGGGATCGCCGCCGCGGCCAGCCAAGCGGCGCCCTGTCCCTCGCGAAAATGCGCCCACATCGCAGCGGCGCAGGCGGCCGCCCCGCCAAAGAGCGCCGGGTACCAGAGGATCCAGATCAGCGGCAGATACCACTCCAGCAGGTGGGTATGCCCAACCGCGTAGAACGCCGCCAGCAGGGCGAGCATGGCCGATGGCGCCCAGGCCGCCTCGCGCCGCGAGCGCTCAAACGCTACGGCGCCGAGCATCGCCACCCAGGGCAGCGCGGTCTGCGCCAGCGTGACGATCCCACCTGAGGCGGCCGCGCTGGCCGGCGGGTTCCAGCCCAGGGCGCCGCCGCCGGACCAGGCCCGGAACAATTCCTTCAAGGTGCGAGGTACATAGTCCGCGGGCATGAGATAGAGCCCCGAGGCCTTGGAGATCACCGAGAGGGGAATGGGCGAGCCATAGTAGGGCGTAGAGATCGCGATCCAGAGGGTCAGCGGGGCCAGGGCCAGCGCCAAAGGAGCCAGCGGCCTTCCGCCGAGCACGCGCCGCCACCAGGCGCCCCCGGCGGTCGTGGCACGTTCTGCGCTTGTACGCGGGCGCACCGCCAGCCAGCGCAGGCCCCACAGCCCCAGCAGGAGCAGCCCCTCCGGCCGTGTGACCGCCGCGAACCCCACCAGTGCCGCCGCCAGGCGCGGGCGCCACTCCGCCTCGGCCCACAGCGCGCCGAGCACCAGCGCCCCCCAGAGGTAGGACTCCATCACACCGGTGGACACCGAGAGCATGGGCGAAAACAGGGCCGCCGCCGCGGCCAGCACGAGCGCCACCGGCCAGTTGCCCGCCATCCGCCGCAGCACCCCCGCCATGCAGACCATCGTCGCGGCGTACCAGAGGGCGTTAGCGCGCACGGCCACGGTGGGCAGATCCAACGGACCCGTGAGCCATCCCAGCAGGGTCAGCCAGGCAGCGTAGAGCGGCGAACTGCTGCCCATCACGCGCTGCCCGGCGTTGTACACGGGCCCCACGCCGCTCAGGATGTTGCGGGCGTAGCGCAGGTGGATATAGCCGTCGTCGATCGGGAGAACAGGCACGGCGAAATGCGCATAGACGGCATAGGCCAGAGCCACCGCGAACACAGCCCCGCACAGGGCCACGAGCCCCCCTGCAATCAACCGGCCCCGCGCTGCTCTGATCATGCCCCTGCTCCTCCATCGTGTTTCCATCGATCGTAAGCTATCGGCGTGATACCGGCAAGCCAACAGCCACCGCGCGGCAAGTGCAGCGGTGGCTGAGAGAACGCAACGACAACCTGAGGCTAGGGGCGCCGGGTCAGCCGCCAGATCGCATAGGCAGCAGTGGCCACCCCGGCCGCGCCGACAATGGGAAGCCACAGGTCCCCTGCGCCCGCACCGGCCTCTGTCGGCCCAACCGGCGTCTCTGTGGGTACCACAACCGCGGGCGTCTCTATCGCCGCTGGCGTTTCGGTCGGCGCAGGGACAGGTGAAGCGGTAGGCTGCGGCGTCGCCGTCGGGGTATCGGTGGGAACGGGCGTCTCCGTTGGAAACGGCGTCTCTGTCGGCTGCGGCGTATCGGTGGGAACCGGCGTCTCTGTCGGCACGGGCGTCTCCGTGGGCACGGGGGTATCCGTCGCCAGCGGTGTCGGCGACGGTATTAGCGTCTCGGTGGGCGTGCTGGTGGGAGCCGCGGTAGGAACCGCGGTCGCTGTGGGCGGAGGCGGCGCGGAGGCCACGACGCAAGCATCGTCCCAGAATGACGAGTTGTTCTTGACCGGGAACTCGGGATTGCCCCTGGTATACACGGTCACATAGTTGCTCTGGGCGACGGCGGAGACGCTGAGCTGCACCCAGCCATCGTAGGGGTGCCCCTCAGCGGTGTACATGCGCGTGTCGCGGTCGATCACCGGCGCAGACCAGATCGTGCTGTCGGGCGGAAAGGCGCCAAAGCCCCCGGGCGTGCCCCCATAGGGGTCGATGCCCGCCCAGACCTTGTAGTTACCGGGTGCCTCCAGATCCGAGACCGGCAGCCCCCACTCCCACGGCGTCTCCTGCCCGGTGGCGATCTGGACCCAGATGCTGAAGGTCACCCGCTGACCGGGGGTCACAGGCACGCGCTGATAGAACCCGGCGTGGTGGGTGGAATAGCCCGAAAAGAACTTTTGCGCATAGCGCCCGTGGTGCACGCGGTACGTGCCCTCTTCCAGCACGGCCGAGTCCACCACAAAGTACTCAATTTCACGGTTGATCTGCTGGTCCCCCAGGATCGCCCAGGGGAGCCAGTTCACCGACAGCCAGGAGGAGAGGCTAGTGCCCACGGTCTCGCCCTTGTAGAGCCCCTCCTCGAAGGAAAAGTTGGCCGCCAGGTTGCCCGGGCACTGGGCCGAGACGATGCCGGGCAGGGCCAGGATCAGCAAGAGACCGGCGAAGACGAGGGCAAGACGGATCACTTGGCGCATAAGGCATACTCCACGGATACAGGCTGCAACCATAATCACCGGCCGCGCGGTTCGCGACCCGCGCACCATTGTAGCGAAACACAGCAGGGCACAAAAACCCGGGCCGGCAGGCTGCCGATGCTGCCGCAGAGCGCCCCTGGCGGCTGCGGGGGTTAGCGCCGAGCGCGCCTCATCGGCGTGCAGCGTCCTCCAGCATGCGCCGCAGCGCCGCCCCGACGACCTCAGCCTGACCGGGCTGCAGCGTGTGTGGGTGGGCGCGCAGCTCGGTCTGGGTCATACCGCCAAAGCCATACTGCTCCACGGTGATGAGCTGCACCGCGATGCGCGGCTCGCCCTCCAGCAGCCGGCGGGCGCCCTCGGCGTGCGTAAGCCCCATGGCGGCCTCGTCCCAGGACACCGCCGCGTGCGGTACGAGCTGACCGGTACCGTAAGGCATCTGGCGCCAGGCGCGCACGCCCGGCAGATCGCTGACGGCATCGATGATCAGCCGCACCCGGCGCTCCCACTCGGCCATCTCAGCCGCGTGGTCGGCGCCCACGTACAGCTCCACCGCCTTGACCAGGCCCGCGATCGACTCTTTGTCGGTCTTCATGGCGCGGCCGAGCGCATCATGCGGGCAGTCGTTCAGGCGGCAGGCCTCGATCAGATCGGCGCGCCCCAGGATCAGCCCGCTGGCCTGAGGTCCGCGCAGCCCCTTGCCGCCGGAAAAGACCACCAGGTCGGCGCCCTCGGCGGTGTAGCGGCTGAGGTTGCTCACGGGCGGGACCTCCGCCGCCGCATCCACGATCACCGGCACGCCGGCTGCATGGGCGATCTCGGCCACCTGCGGCAGCGACAGCGCCGGCTGCGTGCAGAACCAGGCAAAGGTGTAGTACACACCGGCCGTGTGCTCATCGATGGCGGCGGCGAGCGCATCCGGTTCCGGTGCCACGTCGGCGAGGCGCCCGCCGGAGAGGAGCAGCGCCCGGTCATAGGGGTTGCGGTGGGCAGGCTGCACCAGAAAGCGATGCTTCAGGCCGGCGGTCTCGGGCAACTGGGCGATGCGCGCGGGGTCGGTGCCGGTCATGCAGGCGGCGGCCATCAGGGCGATCCCCGCCGTGGCGCTGCCGCAGACGTGTGCGGCCTCTACACCGATCAGGGACGCTACCAGCCGGCCCGCGGCCAGGTGCAGTTCCTCCATGTCGACGAACTGCTCCGCGGCGGAGGCCATCGCCGCCACGACCTCGGGCCGCATCAGCGAGCCCCCCAGGCGGGTCAGCGTCCCCCCGGCATTGATCAGCGGCCGCACACCGATCTCGTCATAGATGCTCATCGGTGACCCTCCTGCTGGTGGCTACTCCTCGCCGGCAGTGACGACCCGCAACTGCTCGACGGTAGCCCCGGGTGAGAACGTGCGCACGGTATCGGCGACCCGCTGCAGATGGGCCTGCACCAGACCGGCGGGTACCCCCGGAGGTGCGTACGAGACATAGAGCACGCGGGTCGTCTCCGGCGTGATGGACGAGCGGTTGTCCTGGCCATAGATGATCGAGCAGGCGATGCCCGCGGCGTCCCGCATGACCATATCGCCGGCATAGATCTCGCGGGCCGTGCCGTTCATCAGCGTCATGCTGTCGCCCTCGCGGGAGACATCGATCGTGACCGGCGGCAAGAGCCGCTCGACGTCGTGCCCCGCGGTGAGGATGAGGCTGTCCAATTCGGAGACGAAATTGGCGTCCACTAGCGGCGAGACATCCGGCAGGTCCTTGCCCTTTAAGATGGACTCGAGCTGGAGCTGGACATGGTAGGTCTTGTTGAACCGCCGGTAGTAGCGCTGGTAGGCGGCCAGCACAGGCAGCTCCAGGAGATCCTTACGGCTGTAGCCGGCGTAGCGCGACCGCAGACGCTCCTCGGTGGCGCGCTTGAACGGGGCCAGGACATCTGCCGGATCGCTGTTGAGCACGCCGGACATCTCCAGCAGCCCCACGGCGCCGCCGGGATGGGCGCTGTGCCAGTCGGCGGTTGCTGTGATCGAGAGCATGTTATCCCCCCTTTCAATCGCAAGGCTGCCGCCGGAAGGTCAGCCTCCGGCTGACCGGGTCGGTCGGAGACCGACCCTCCAGGCTGCCACGGACCGCCGACCTGCGGCTGCCGCCGGAAGGTCAGCCTCCGGCTGACCGGGTCGGTCGGAGACCGACCCTCCAGGCTGCCACGGACCGCCGACCTGCGGCTGCCGCCGGAAGGTCAGCCTCCGGCTGACCGGGTCGGTCGGAGACCGACCCTCCGGGCTACCCTGGACCGCCGACCTGCGGCTGCCGCCGGAAGGTCAGCCTCCGGCTGACCGGGTCGGGCGAGCCGACCCTCCGGGCTACCCTGGACCGCCCACCTCGGCTGCGCCGGAAGGTCAGCCTCTGGCTGACCGGGTCGGTCGGAGACCGACCCTCCGGGCTACCCTGGACCGCCGACCTGCGGCTGCCGCCGGAAGGTCAGCCTCCGGCTGACCGGGTCGGTCGGAGACCGACCCTCCGGGCTGCCACTGGACCGCCCACCTCCGGCTGCTGCTGGAAGGTCAGCCTCCGGCTGACCGGGTCGGTCGGAGACCGACCCTCCAGGCTGCCACGGACCGCCGACCTGCGGCTGGCGCCGGAAGGTCAGCCCCCGGCTGACCGGGTCGGTCGGAGACCGACCCTCCGGGATACCCTGGACCGCCGACCTCCGGCTGCTGCCGGAACGTCAGCCTCCGGCTGACCGGGTCGGTCGTAGCCCGACCCTCCGGGCTACCCTGGACCGCCCACCTCGGCTGCTGCCGGAAGGTCAGCCTCTGGCTGACCGGGTCGGTCGGAGACCGACCCTCCAGGCTACCACGGACCGCCCACCTGCGGCTGCCGCCGGAGGTCAGCCTCCGGCTGACCGGGTCGGTCGGAGACCGACCCTCCGGGCGCCACGCGACCGCCGACCTGCGGCTGCCGCCGGAAGGTCAGCCCCCGGCTGACCGGGTCGGTCGGAGACCGACCCTCCAGGCTGCCACGGACCGCCGACCTGCGGCTGCTGCCGGAAGGTCAGCCTCCGGCTGACCGGGCGTCAGACCGACCCCCGGGCTGCTGCCGCCCAGCGCCGGCGATCAGCAGTCGTGGCCGTAGGGGTCGCGGAGCCGGCCCGAGCGCAACCGTGCTTCGGCCACCGGCGCCACGTGTGGCCCCGGCGGCCACGGCACGGAACCGCGTCGCGGTCCGCGACGGTGAGGATCGCGCACGGTGCTGCCCCCAGGGTCTGAGCTCTGGGGTTCGGCCGGGCCCTCGCTGAGCCAAACTCTGCACCGGCAGAGTCCTCTGCACCAGCTCGTCCTCCCCGTCACCGATGCGCAACCGCGAGCCCACGGCGCCATCGGGGCTTCGATGTGGTAGACCTCGACGGCGCCCAGATCATTGGCCCGCCGGCGGTCGTTGCCGAACACATGGCGCTGCCCCGATCCGGGCGCGAGAACGTCGCGGTCCATGGTGCCGGACCGCCGACATTCCTGTCGGCACACGGAGCGGGCGGGACGCCCGCCATCCATAGGTCGTCGGACCGCCGACATTCTTGTCGGCACACGGAGCCGACGAGACGTCGGCGCCCCACAGGTCGCCGGACCGCCGACATTCTTGTCGGCACACGGGCGGCGGGACGCCCGCGCCCCGTCGTCGGACCGCCGACATTCTTGTCGGCACACGGTGCGGGCGAGACCGCCGCGGTCAATGGTCGCCGGACCGCCGACATTCTTGTCGGCACACGGAGCGGGCGAGACCGCCCGCGGTCCACGCCCAGGGAGCCCGCGCTACGCCCGGTCTGTCCTCTGCAATCTTCAATCTGCAATCGACAACCTGCAACCTACAACCTGCAACCCGTAACGTCCCTACGGGTATATCCTCCCCATGGTCCGCGGGAAGGGGATCGTCTCGCGGATGTGGTGCAGGCCGCACATCCAGGAGACAGTGCGCTCGACGCCCAGGCCAAAGCCCGAGTGGGGCACCGCGCCGTAGCGGCGCAGGTCCAGGTACCACTCAAAGGCCTCGCGGGGGAGCTTGTGCTCCTCGATGCGCCGCTCCAGCAGCGCCAGGTCGTGGGTGCGCTGGCCGCCGCCGATGATCTCGCCGTATCCCTCGGGGGCGATCAGGTCCACCGAGAGGGATAGCTCCGGGTTGGTCTCGTCCTCGGCCATGTAAAAGGCCTTGGAGCGCGCCGGGTAGCGGTGCACGAACACCGGCCGGTCAAAGTGGTTGCCCAGGATCGTCTCGTGGGGCGCGCCAAAGTCATCGCCCCAGGTCAGCGCCTCGCCCGCCTCAGCGAGGATCACCAGCGCGTCGTCGTACGAGATGCGCGGGAAGGGTGCGACGATCGCCTCCAGCTTGGTCACGTCGCGCTCGAGGATCTCCAGCTCGGGCCGGCACCTGGCCAGCACCGTCGCGGCGATGTAGGAGACCAGTTGCTCCTCAACCTCCATGCACCCGTTCAGGTCCACATAGGCCATCTCGGGCTCGACCATCCAGAACTCGATCAGGTGGCGGCGGGTCTTGGACTTTTCCGCGCGGAAAGTGGGCCCAAAGCAGTACACCTTGCCAAAGGCGCCGATGGTGGCCTCGTTGTAGAGCTGGCCGGACTGGCTGAGGTAGGCTTTCTCGCCAAAGTACTCGGTCTCAAAGAGCGTGGTCGTGCCCTCGCAGGCCGCGGGGGTTAGGATGGGCGTGTCCACCAGCAGGAAACCGTGGTCGTCCAGCCAATCGCGGATGGCGCGGATCACGGTGGCGCGCACGCGCATGACGGCCCACTGGGAGGGCGCCCGCAGCCAGAGGTGGCGGTTCTCCATGAGGAAATCGACGCCGTGGGACTTTAATGCGATGGGGTACTCTCCGGCCAGCTGCACGATCTCGAACGCGGTGAGGCCCAGCTCGTACCCGCCGGGGGCGCGATCGTCGGCGCGCACGATGCCCGTGGCGATCACGGAGGACTCTTGCGTCACCTGGGTGGCGGCCTCCCAGGAGGCGGGGTCGATCTCTTTTTTGAACGCCACCGACTGGACGGTGCCGGTGCCGTCGCGCACCATCAGGAACTGCAGCCGGCCGCTGTCGCGCTTGTTGTACAGCCAGCCCTTGATGGTCACTTCCTGCCCGACGTGCTCGCCGATCTTGCCTATCGTTACGTGTTCTGCCACGGTGCAGCCTCCTCGTTGATGTGCGAGGAGATTGTAGGGGCGGAGGGTGAGGGCGTCAAACGTTCTGCCCCCTCCCCTTGCCCCTCCCCCATTGATGGGGGAGGGGTTGGGGTGAGGGCCGATCCCCGGCGGCGGGCGGAAAGCACCCTGCGGTAGCGCAGTATGAGGCCGCAAACCCGTGCTCTGTCGGTATCGCTTTCTCTTGCGCTCGGGCCGCCGGTCGGGTAGAATGGAGAGCAGAATGATCGAGTGAGGTGATATGGCCGAACCCATCAGACAGGACGAGATCAACGCCATCCTCTGGCGCGCCTGCGATACCTTCCGCGGCACGGTGGACCCCGCCGAGTACAAGAATTACATCCTCGTGATGCTGTTCGTGAAATACATCTCGGACGTCTGGCGCGACCATCGCGAGCGTTACGAGGCCCAGTACCCCGATAACCCCGGGCGCGTGGCGCGGGCGATGCGCGCGGAGGCGTTCGTGCTCCCCGAGGGCGCCAGCTTTGAGTCACTCTACGCCCAGCGCAACGCCCCCAACCTGGGCGAGGTGATCAACAAGGCCCTGGCCGCCATCGAAGAGGCCAACATCGAAAAGCTCGAGGGCGTGTTCCGCAACATCGATTTCAACAGCGAGGCCGCCCTGGGGCGCGCCCAGCAGCGCAACGAGCGCCTGCGCAACCTGCTCAACGATTTCTCCGATCCCCGGCTGGACCTGCGCCCCTCGCGGTTGGGCAACGGCGCGCTGGCGGGCGCCGACATCATCGGGAACGCCTACGAGTACCTGATCGCCCAGTTCGCCGCCGGGGCGGGCAAAAAGGCGGGCGAGTTCTACACCCCCGCCGAGGTCTCGCAGCTGCTGGCGCGGCTGGTGGACCCGCAGCCCGGCGACCGCATCGGCGATCCCGCCTGCGGCTCGGGCTCGCTGCTGATCAAATGCGCCCAGCAGGTGGGCAGCCCGGACTATGCCCTCTACGGGCAGGAGATCAACGGCGCCACCTGGGCCCTGGCCAAGATGAACATGTTCCTGCACAACGTCACCTCCGCCCGCATCGAGTGGGGCGACACCCTGCGGCACCCGACGCTGCTGGAGGGCGACCGCCTGCGCACCTACAACGTGGTGGTGGCCAACCCGCCTTTCTCCCTGGACAAGTGGGGCGCCGAGGCCGCCGCCGATGACCCCTACGGCCGTTTCTGGCGGGGCGTGCCGCCCAAAGGCACCGGCGACTATGCCTTTATCTCGCACATGATCGCCACCATGGACGCCCACGACGGCCGGGTGGCGGTGATCGTGCCCCACGGGGTGCTCTTTCGCGGCGGCGCCGAGGGGCGCATCCGCCAGCAGTTGATCGAGGAGAACCTGCTGCACGCCGTGATCGGCCTGCCGCCCAACGTCTTTTACGGCACCGGCATCCCCGTGGCCGTGCTGGTGTTCCGGCGGCAGCGCGCCGATGACACCGTGCTCTTTATCGACGCCAGCCGCGAGTTCGAGGCCGCCACGCCCCAGAACCGCCTGCGCCCGCAGGACCTGGACCACATCCTGGCGGCCTATACGGCGCGCGGGTTCGTCGAGCGCTATGCGTACCTGGCGCCGCGGGCTGAGATCGCCGAGAACGGCTACAACCTGAACATCCCCCGCTATGTGGACACCTACGTCCCCGAGCCGCCGGTGGACCTGGGCGCGGTGGCGGCCGAGATCGCGGACCTGGACGCGCAACTGGCCGAGGTGGAGGCGCGCCTGCGGGGCTACCTCGAGGAGCTGGGGCTGTGAAGGTGCCGGAGGGGTGGAAGGCAGACCAGCTTAGGTCGCTATGTCGAGGTACTCGATAAGCACCGCGTGCCCCTGAGTAGTACCGAGCGGGCCAAGAGGCAGGGCCCATATCCCTACTGGGGCGCTAACGGGATCCTAGACCACATTGATGACTACTTGTTTGATGAGCCTCTCCTACTTATGGCTGAAGACGGAGGCTACTATGATCAAGCTAGCACGAGGCCCATCTGTTTTCTGGTCGACGGCAAAATCTGGGTCAACAACCACGCTCATGTCATCCGCGTCAAGCGCTCCGCATCGAGAGAGTGGGTCTACTACTGGTATGTCCATCGAGACATCACGAGGTACCTGAACGGGGGCACCCGGGCGAAACTCAATCAGGCAGATCTTGCTTGAGCTTCGCTCCTTCTTCCTCCCCTCCCCGAGCAGCGGCGGATCGCGGAGATCCTGGGGGCGTGGGACGAGGCGATCGCGCTGGTGGAGCGGCGGCTGGCGGCGGCGCGGGAGCGCAAGCGGGGGCTGGCGCAGCGCCTGCTCACCGGCCAGGTGCGCTTCCCGGGGTTCACCGAGCCGTGGCGGGAGGTGAGGCTGGGGGAGGTGGCGGGGCGGAATGTCGGAGCAGAGTTCGGCCCTGGGCGTAGCCGCTGGCTTTCGGCAAGCGGAAGTGATCGGGAGTCTGGATGCGGTATCCTCGGTGCGCAACGACACCTTCGAGGACGACACTCGGTGCGATCACACTTGAGAAGGTAACGGCGTCGGTATCTATTGGCTTCTCAGTTCCACAGTCGCCAGCAAACAAGCGGATGGACCAAGCTTCTATCGACCGATTCTCAAAGGCCGCCCACGGTGCTGCCGTTCGGCCGAGTTGGCAGACGACTATCTGCGATGAATACTGTGCCGAGCTGAGCAACGCACAGTGGCTGTTCTCTGAGCCGGTGGCTAGAGGCTTAGGCCAAACTGGCGGCGCTGCAGGCGCAGAAGAGGGGGCTGATGCAGCGGCTGCTGACGGGCGAGTGAGGGTTGAGTGTAAGCGCGGCATTATAGGAGGTGGTCGTGCAGTACGAGATGCTTCATGCTTCAAGCAGGCCCCGGCTGCGGCAATACAGGAAACCTCCGGCTAGCCAACGACAGGGAAAAGGCTCGCTCGAGTGCCGATTGGGCTCCGGACGTAATGGGGCCGTCATCACCAAGTCCGAGTCGACCAGGCGACGTTTTGCGCTGCGCCCGTGCTAGTACATGGCCGCCTGCCGGGACCCCTATTTCTGTGCCTTGTACAAGTGCGCGCATGAGGTTCTGGAGCTACGCTCCCTCAGAACGGTTACGCGGCCTGGGCTCGTTTGCCCTCGTGCAGGCAATCGACAGCTGCGCTGAGCTACCGAGGCGGTTAGCCGAACCTACTCCAGTTCCTGTACGCGGCGAGGTGAGGCTGAGTGAAGCATTGCCCGGATCAGAGCACCTACTTTCCTGCGACGGTTCAGATAGAACGCTCTGTGGGCTGTCCCAGGCCATCACGACGCAAAGATTGTTGTTCGCGAAGACGCCCAAATAGAGCGCGGGCCGTTGGTATGCGGCGGGCGTAGATTCTCGGATGGCTCATTCACATTCCATCGGGCCATGGTTTTCTGGATGCCAAGTATCTGTCTTGGCATGCGCAGGCCCTGAATCGTGACCATTGATGCTGGCATAGCCGTTCCAATGGATCACGCAGAATGACTGACCGAGAAAGGGTCGGCGTAACACGATAGCTATCAGTGAAGGATGCGTACATGGCGCTGCATTCGACCATCCAGCGCGAGGTGGTCGGGGCCAGACCGCGCTGCTGGACAGTATGCAAGGCATCAGGCGTTCCCCATGTGGCTCCACCAGGACGCGATCGTTGTGCGTCAGTCCATTGATTCAACCGGAGAGCCAAGGCAATCCGGCAGCGCAACGACTTACTCGCTATCTGTGTGAGTTAAGGATCCGACTGGAGGAAGCTATTCGCGGGTAGCGTCGACGAAACGCCAGTTTTTCTAGCAGAGGAAAGTTTCGAGGATAGCACGGACACCTTGCCTGCATGCCTTGTAGCGGTTCGGGAATACGCGAACGATGTTGTACACCAGATGTTCCTGATGCCCAGCAGGTGACGCCTCGAGTCGGCATTCCGCAGCAGCATGCTCGTCGCGCTCATGGAACGATGTCCTTGACTGATGAGCAAATGTGTAGCCGGTCGTTCGAACATTCAGGGTGCTTTGTGGGAGTGGTACGATTGCTCTGCGCTTGCACTTCCGCACGAGCGAGTCCGGGCACTGCAAGCAGTTCGTCGAGTGACATCGAGCATGTCGTTCCACCACCTCCCACTGAAGATGCCATACCGGTGTAGGACGACGATGAGGAAGGACGTATCATGGTTAACGTCAATATCCAGTCGACTCTACCGGACACCAAGGATGAAACGTGCTCTATGACAGGTTCTTCGAGTCTCTCCGGAAACACCTGCTCGACTAGCCGCGATATGCAGTGGCGCAGTGCATAGTGAATGACGCTCTAGCGTTCGCGAAGATGCACGGCCATACCAGCGGGTCAATGTCTTACGACTTTGTAATCGTTATCCCTGCCGATCTGAACGGCGAGTTCAAAGAGTGCTCCTTCCGCCACGCGCAGATAGCCAGAATCCAGGTTGAGATGAGGACATCCCATGTGGTGACGTCTGAAGGACGACTCCGCTTGCCGAGCGCTCGGCGCGTCGCCGCGGCGCTGTTGACGACTGATCCTGGCGAGTTCAACTGGACACCTGCGGTACGATGGTATGCTGACCTCGACAGATAGAAGTGCCGTGACAATCGATTCCGCCCTGGCGAGTGGCACCGCTACGAACTGTGGCCGAGCGATGCCAAGCGATGCCAAAATATGAAGAGCGAGCGAACCAACTTGCGAGCCACGGTTTACCAGGCCGGTCATTGATTCGTCCGTCCAGACTACAGCAGATCGTGTCGGCTGGGGCGTTTGCAGATGGCAACGAACGTGTTCACGCTAAGATCCGAGCACGACGCCTGAACACGGCCAGATTGAACGAAAGCCGTTCGTACACGGCGAGTGGTGTCAGTTCCAGGTTCGACTCTATCGGCCCAGCATGGCAAGGTTGACGAGCATCTCGACGTGAGGTCTCCTGGTGGCTATGTCTGAACTGACGCATGATACTGCAGACCCCTTCCTACGGCAGGCCAGCAGGTCATGCGTCGCAGGATGGGCGTACCGGTACCTCGCCAGACGGCGCTGCTGGGCATGCCATGCGGAACAAGCAGCATCTGAAGTGGACCGGCAAGCAGACCGGCATTCTTACATGGGCCTCTGTAACTCACTAGTTCAGATTCACTTGCACCAAGTCCCTCATTCTGGCCTTCAAAGCTGATCTCGCGAATCCGCGCTGCTTGTACGCGGGGTAGTACTGACGCCGGAGGACGCCGCGTGCTGAGTTGTTACAGAAATGCGCGCACGGTAAGACGGCGCATTGTTACGATCCGGGAATGAGGCGGGCGCCTTTCGGCACTGCCGCCATCTCCCGACGGAACCTGCAGCATGAGACGACGTTCAGAGCCTCGGCGCTGTGCGCGGCGAGTGGCAGGCAGGCCTATTGGGCCAGTACCTGCGGCGTCTTTGTGGCCGTGGCCCTGCATCGGCACGGCAGAACAGCTATGCGAGGTGCAATCCGTGCCGGCCTGATGGCGGTGCTTTCGTCAGCACAGGGGAGTTGAGCGATGAGTGAGCTCACGGTCCCCGAGCCCAGTTCCGCGATCCTCATGTACCAGACTGAGGACGGCGGCACGCGCATCGGCGCGCGCCTTGCGGAGGGGACCGTCTGGCTGACCCAGGCGGTGATGGCCGAGCTGTTCCAGACCACGCCTCAGAACGTCACGATGGACAATATCTCACGGGCAGATCCTCTCGACGGTGGTGCGAGCTCAGCGCTCAGTGCAACCATTTGTAAGGACATCACCCTTGAGGACGAACGCGCCGGGCGCCTGGTCTCGTTTTGCAGCTGATGGGGCTGTGCCGACAGCCGCTGATCTGAGCGCCTCGTGGAGGGCACGCGCAACGTTATGACTGTGTACAGGTACACGGGTGCGCGACTGGCCCGCACTTTTTCCTGGCGGGCATACGCAACTCTGGCGACGAGTTACATCGCGATGGTGGGCAACTACCAGGTCAGGATCCTGGCGCACGCGCTCGGCAGAGCGGGCGGCGGGCCCAAGCTGCGGAGGCTGATCGATATCTACTGTCAACGCCGCCGATGCTCGATCAGGAAACTCGATCGTAAGTCGAGCGGCATCCCCGACGCTGGGGATTCTGCCGGGTGACTGTCCGGGCGCCTCATGGTACTATGCCGCGACATCCTGCCAGTCGAGGGGCGCCGAGTCTGAGGCCGATGCCTATTAAAGAAGACCGCCAGTTCTTTTCAATGAAGTGGACGTTCATTGAAAAACTCTTGAACGTGTAGCAGCCAAGGAGCCGCGATATCATGTCCCTGGCCTTTCGTGAAGAGCTGATCTCGCAGATCCCCGCCCTGCGACTATTGATGGCGCTGGGGTACCGGTACCTGACGCCTGCTGAGGCCCTGGCCCTGCGGGGCAACAGCGAGCGCGAGGTGCTGCTGGAGGGGGTGCTGGCCCCCTGGCTGCGGGAGCACAACGCCATCGAGCGGCGCGGCGAGCGCGTCCCCTTTAGCGAGGGCAACATCCAGACGGCCATCCGCCGCCTGCGCGATGAACCGCTCACAGATGGCCTTGTGGTGGCCAGCGAGCGGGTCTATGAGCTGCTCACCCTGGGGACCAGCCTGGCCCAGGCCATCGAGGGCGACACGCGCTCCTACACGCTGCACTATATCGACTGGGAGCACCCCGAGCGCAATGTCTACCACGTCACCGACGAGTTCTCGGTGCAGCGCGCGGGCCGCCACGACAGCCGCCGCCCCGATATCGTCCTGTTCGTCAACGGCATCCCGCTGGCGGTGATCGAGTGCAAGCGCCCCGACCTGGTCGCCGCGGGCAAAAAGGCCGTCGACCAGGCCATCAGCCAGATGCTGCGCAACCAGGGGCGCGACGAGATCCCCGGGCTGTTCCTCTACCCGCAGCTCCTGCTGGGCGTCAGCGTCAACGATGCCCTCTATGCCACCACGGGCACGCCCAAAGACTACTGGGTGGGCTGGCGCGAGCAGGCCGTGGACGGCGCCGGCAACGCGCGCGAGGTCGATCTGGACCCCCTGGTGGCGCCGCTGATCAACGGGCCCCTCACGGCCGAGGAACGCGCGCGGCTGTACGGCTGGCGGGAGCACGCCGGCGCGGTGGAGGCGCATTTCGCGGCGGCAGAGCTGGGCGGGGACCGGCTGCCCACGCCGCAGGACCGGACGCTGTATGCCCTGCTGCGCCCCGAGCGCCTGCTGGCGCTGGCCTACCGCTTCATCGTCTATGACAATGGCCCCCGGGGGGCTGTGAAAAAGATCGCCCGCTACCAGCAGTACTATGCCGTGCAGCAGACGGCGGAGCGGGTGGCCCGGCTGGATAGTACCCGTAAGCGAACAGGGGGCGTCATCTGGCACACCACCGGCAGCGGCAAGTCGCTGACCATGGTCTGGCTGGCCAAGGCGCTGGCGCTGCACCCGGCCATCCAGAACCCGCGGGTGGTGATCGTCACCGACCGCATCAACCTGGACGACCAGATCACGCGCACCTTCCGGCACTGCGGCAAGACCGTGGCGCAGGCCAACTCCGGGCGGCACCTGGCCAGCCTGGTGCGCAGCGGCAAGGCGGACATTATCACCACCGTGATCGACAAGTTCGAGACCGCCGCTGAGGTGGACGCCCGAGATACCGACTATAACACCTTTGTGCTGGTGGACGAGAGCCACCGCAGCCAGTACGGCACGGCCCACGCCCGCATGCGGCAGGTGCTGCGCCATGCCTGCTACATCGGGTTCACCGGCACGCCCCTGCTCAAGGCGGAAAAGAGCACCGCCGCGCGCTTTGGCGGCTTTATCCACAAGTACACCATGCGCCAGGCGGTGGAGGATGGCACCGTGGTGCCCCTGCTCTATGAGGGGCGCCTGGCCGAGCTGAGCGTCAACCAGGGCGCCATCGATGAATGGTTCGCCCGCGTCACCCGCGACCTGACCGAGGAGCAAAAGCTGGATCTCAAGCGCAAATACAGCCGCGCCGAGCCGATCCAGGAGACCGACCAGCGCATCAAGATGGTGGCGTTCGATATCAGCGAGCACTACCGCCGCGAGTGGCAGGGCAGCGGGTTCAAGGCGCAACTGGCCACCTCCAGCAAGGCCACGGCCCTCCGCTACAAGCACTATCTCGACAGCTTTGGCACCGTGCGCAGCGAGGTGGTCATCAGCGCCCCCGACACGCGCGAGGGCCACGAACAGGTTGATGACGAGTCTGCCCTGCCCGAGGTGCAGGCGTTCTGGAAGCGGATGATGGAGCGCTATGGCAGCGAGGCCCGCTACAACAGGGACATCATCGCGGATTTCGGGCGCGAGGACGGCGTCGAGCTGCTGATCGTGGTGGACAAGCTGCTGGTGGGCTTTGACGAGCCGCGCAACACGGTGCTCTACCTGGACAAGGACCTGCGCGAGCACGGTCTGCTGCAGGCCATCGCCCGGGTCAACCGGGTGTTCGAGGGCAAAGAGTTCGGGTACATCATCGACTATCGCGGGATCCTGGGCGAGTTGAACCAGGCGCTGGACACCTACAACGCCCTGGAGGGCTATGATCCCGAGGACCTGGATGGCACCGTCACCGATGTCTCGGAGGAGATCCGGCGCCTGCCGCAACTGCACAGCGCGCTGTGGGCCCTCTTTGCGCCCGTCCCCAACCGGCAGGACGTCGAGGCGCTGCAGCGGTTCCTGGCGCCGGAGAACCTGCGCGACCGCTTTTATGCCGCGCTGAGCGAGTTCACCCGGGCGCTCAAGGTCGCGTTGGGCTCGGTGCGCTTTTTCGACGAGGTGCCGCAGGAACGCATCGAGGCCTACAAGCGCGACCTGGCCTACTTCCAGAACCTGCGCAGCGCCGTGCGCCAGCGCTATGCCGAGTCGATCGACTATGGCGAGTACGAGCAAAAGGTCCGCAAGCTGCTGGATGAGCACATCACCAGCTATGACGTGACCGTGCTCACCGAGGGCGTGGATATCTTTAGCGGCGAGGCCTTTGATGCCGCCGTGGAGCGTCTGGGCACCCCGGCCGCCAAGGCGGACATGATCGCCGGCCACGTCAAGACCGCCATCGCCGCCAATATGGAGCGCGACCCGGCGCTCTACCGCCGCTTTTCGCAGATGATCCAGGAGACCATCGACGCCTTCCGACAACTGCGCATCGATGAGCGGGAATACCTGGATCGGGCGCGGGAGATCCTGCACGAGGTGCGCACCGGCCAGCGCGTTGGGATTCCGGCGGAGCTGGGGGCACATCGCGATGCGCCCGCCTACTATGGCCTCCTCCATGACGCCGTCTCGGGGCGGGTCGCGGGCGGCCAAGATCCGCAGGCGCTATGCGCCGAGGCGGCCATCGCGCTGGAGGAGGTCATCGCGGCGCACCGGCGGGTGGACTGGACCGCCAACCACGACCTGCAGAAGCAGATCAAGCTCGCCATGGACGACCCCCTCTATGCGCTGTACGACGGCCTTGGCCTCACCATCCCCGACGCCGAGCTGGACATGCTGGAGGAGCAGATCATCGAGATCGCCCGCCACCGGGACAGCGCATGAGCGGCGACGAGCAGCGGCAAATGGTGTACGGCACCCGGAGGATCCCCTACACCCTCCGTTTCGAGACGCGCAAGACGCTGGGCATCACGGTGCACCCGGACCTGAGCGTGGTCGTGCAGGCGCCGGTGGGCACGCCGCCGGTGGAGATCGAACAGGCTGTGCAGCGCCGGGCGCGCTGGATCACGCAGCGCCTGGACGACTATGCGCGCTACTCGCCCGATCTGCCGCCCCGCGAGTACGTCAGCGGGGAAACACACCGCTACCTGGGGAGACAATACCGGCTTAAGGTTGTAGAGGACCAGCCCGAGGGATTGACGATGGATGGGCAGTTCATGCTGGTCGCCGTCCGCGACAAGACGGTGGCGGGCCGCGTCGAACAGTTGGTGGGGCGCTGGTACCGGGACCGGGCGCGTGAGGTGTTCGCGGAACGGGTGGCGGCCTGCTATCCGCGCGTCCAGGGGCTGGGCGTGGCGCCGCCGGTGCTCTCGGTCCGCGCCATGCGCACGCGCTGGGGCAGTGCGAGCGCCGCGGGCCGCATTACCCTCAACCTCAAGCTGGTCCAGGTGCCGGCCTCGCTCATCGACTATGTCGTGTACCATGAGCTGTGCCACCTGGTGGCGCCGCACCACGGCCGCGCATTCTACGACCTGCTGGGCAAGGTGCTCCCCGACTGGCGAGAGCGACGGGAGCGGCTGAACCGGTACGAGTTCGGGTAAGCATCAGCAGCGGACCGCGGACGTCTCGTCCGCACCTGCTGAGATGTGCGCCGCCGGGACAAGGCCGGAAATCCACCACATGGCCACCCGTCCCGCGCTGGACAGCGGCGCAGGGCCGCACTAGACTGACGCCATTATCAATATCCAGGGCGCCACGCCCCCGGCCGATCCCGGTAGAAGCCATGTAGAGAGATTCCCGGAGACAGACGGCCCGTGCCTCGCACGGGCCGCCGACGCCCCCAGTGATC
This sequence comes from Anaerolineae bacterium, assembly GCA_040772225.1. Taxonomy (GTDB): domain Bacteria; phylum Chloroflexota; class Anaerolineae; order UBA1429; family UBA1429; genus JAAYED01. The sequence continues at coordinate 368,114 of JAXGYO010000003.1, read as the reverse complement.
GCGGGGGAGTTCCATGAAGGTCAACGTTCGCGCAGCAGTCGCTCGCGGTTGGGCGTTCATTCGCAGGCAAAAGCCCAACTACCGCATCGGCGTGATGCATTCATCCGTCAACAGCCTGCTGAACGGCCTCACCAGCCAGTACAATGGCATCTTTGCGGTCGCCCTCGGCGCCGACTCGGTCCAACTCGGCTCCCTGTCGAGCATCGGCAGCGCCTTTGGCGCACTCATCTCCATCCCGGTAGGCCTGCTGGTGGACCGCCGCGGTGTCCGGCCCTTTTTCCTGCTGGGCATCGCCCTTTCGGGCATCGGCGCGCTGATCTATGCCCTGGCCGGGGACTGGCGCGTGCTGATCGTGGCGGCAGTGCTCGCCGCGGTGGCGCTCCGTATGAATAGCACCAGTTGCAGCGTGATCTGCGCCGACTCGGTCCAGAACCAGGACCGCGCCACAGCCCAGAATGTCTGTGGAACGCTGGCCTCCGGGCTCTCAGTGCTCGCGCCGCTGCTGGCAGCCGTCCTGGTCACATCCCTCGGGGGCATCAACGCCCAGGGCATGCGCCCGCTGTACTATCTGCGGTTTGCGGGGTATGCGGTGCTCTTTGTGGCGGTCGCAGCCACACTGCGGGAGCCCCAACTGCGGCACCGCCTGCAGGGCGCGGCTGCTGGAGGCATTTTCAGAGGCGCGGCAGATCTTTGCGTGACGGCCTGCCCTCTGGCGGTGGATCGCCGTATCGACGCTCAGCGCGCTGCCCATGGCGATGTTTTGACCGTTCACACAGCTATACGCCCACGAGATCAAGGGGGCCAGCCCCTATCTCCTGGGCGTGATGGCAACCGCTACAGTTGTAGCGCGACTGGTGTCCGGGATCCCGCTGGGGCGTCTGGCAGACCGCGTTGGCCGCAAGAAGGTCATCTACTTGCTGACGCCACTCTGGTATGCCTCTAACCTGCTTCTGGCCTTTAGCGCAGGGCCGGCGACGCTGATCCTCTATGCGATCCTGCAGGCCTTTTACACGATCTCGACCGGCATCATGGGGACCATGATGATGGAGCTGGTCCCCACGGAACAGCAGGGGCGCTGGCACGGCATCATGGGGTTGTTCGCGGGGCTGCTGACGATCCCCGCGCCGCTCATCGGCGGGCTGGTATGGCGAGAGATGGGGCCAATCTATGTCTTTCTGATCCCCATCGCCATTGACCTGGCCCTGCGGGTGCCGCTTTTCGCCACGCTGCCCGAGACCCTGCGCCAGCCGAGTCCCGGGGAGATGAGCGCAGAGACCTGAGGATGCGAGGGCATGCGGAAACGCTTACGCCCCCAGCCCGCGGCCGTACCGGCCCAGGCTCCGGGCATAGAACGTATGCCCTCCATAGGACAGCTCCAGCAACTGCCCCGCGGCCACCATGCGCTCGACGCTCCCCCAGGAGACGCCCGTTCGCCCAAGCAGAACCTCCACGGCATCCCTGCGCATCGGGTGCACGGCCGTAATGCTGAGCAGGTCCTGCTCCAGATCGCCTGACGCTGCGAAAGCATCCCCCTCGTAGCCGATCAGGTACTCGACCCGCGGCACCCGCTCGCTGAGGATGCCATAGGCGCGCACCAGCCTGGCCTCGTCCGGCGGATGGACCCAGTCCTCCGCCGGCGGGCGCGTGGGGATCGCCAGGTAAGCCGTCTCGGGCGAGAGCTCGGCCAGGAAGCGAGCAACGAGATCGAGGTGGCGGTCGCCGTCGTTGACCCCGGCCACGAGCATGGTCTCGGTCGCCAGGCGCCCGCCAAAGTCGCGGGCAAAGGCCAGGGCGCCCTCCAGGATCGGCGCCAGGCTCAGGTTGCGCCTGGGGCGGTTGATGCGCCCCCAGGTGTCCTCATCCATGGCGTCCATCTTGAGCGAGACCCAGTCGGCCTGCAGCAACTCCTCGCGCACATCCTCGCGCCAGATCAGCGACGCATTGGAGATCACCGCCACCGGGATGCCGAGGCGCTTGAGCATCGCGATCTCGCGACCCAGATGGATGTCGAGCGTGGGCTCGCCGTCTGCCACAAAGGTCAGATAGTCAATCGTCTCGCCGCTGGCCTGCGCGCCCGCCACTCTGGCATCTACCTCGCGCAGGATCTCCTCAGGCGCATAGTACGCCTCGCGATCGGCGGGCATCCTGGTGGCGCGCCCGAGCTGGCAGTAGACGCAGGAATAGAGACAGGACTTGGGAGGGATGTTGTTCACCCCCAGGCTCTGACCGAGCCGACGCGAGGGTACAGGCCCAAGAGCAATCATGATTGGTAGCACACTTTCTTCCCGCCGGGCCGGGGTGATCACGCTTTGGATAGAATGATGCCCAGGGCAACGAGGATGCCGGTCAGCAGGGCCAGCAGGCTGAACCGCCGGTTCTCCTTCTCCACCGCGGGCAGGAGATGCGTGGCGCCCACATAGATCAACACCCCGGCAGAGAATGCCAGCATCGCCCCCAGCGCCGAGGAGGAGATCCTGGAGACAAAGGGCAAAGAGATCACGGTGCCCAGCGGCGTGGAGATGGCCGCGGCGAGAAAGGCGTACAGCACCGACTGCCTCCGGCTAAAACCGCCCCGCTCCAACATCACAAAGGTGACAATGCCCTCCGGAAACTCGTGCAGCACCATCCCCGTGGCCGCCAGCACGCCGGTCAGGATGCTCACGTTAAAGGTCACGGCAAAGATGATGCCGTCGATGAACGAGTGCAGGCCGATACCCAGCATCGGGATCAGGCCCGCAGCCGCGGCAGTGTTGCCGGTACGATGGCAGACGAATCCACTCAGGAACCGGTTGCTGAGATGCGTGAACAGGAACCCGCCGAGGAGGTAATACGGCGCGCTGACGTTCATCCCCAGGGCTTTTGGGACAATGTGCAGGAACGACACCGAGATCAGCACGCCGGCGGCAAAGCACATAAAGTAGGCCGAATACTGGCGGCCAACACTCTCGTGCCGGCTGATGACCCAGATGCCGATCGTGGTCACGACGCAGGCCAATGTACTGGCCAGTAAAACCGCCCACTGAGTCTGTAGTAACATCGCGTCACCTCTCTGACCAAAGAATTGGAATATCGCCTACCGAACCAACAGGAGTCAGGCTCTCGACGAGCCTTTAGCCCTCGGGCTCGATCAAATAATCCCAGCCAACCCCGGGGAGGAGGCACTCTGCGCCCCAGCCCTCCGAGAATATCGCGCGGGCCAGATCGCCGCTGCAGTGGCAGGGCGCCACGCGTTGTACGCCCAGCGCCGCCAGGCCCTCGGCCACCTTGCGTATCTCCGCCTGGCTGGCCGACCCCAGGTGGTAGCCTCCCACCACCAGGGCCACCTCGCCCTCCACCGCCTCCCGCGCGCGGCGCACCATGTTCACCACCCCGGGGTGGGCGCACCCGGTGATCACCAGCAGGCCATCGCTGCTCTCGACGATCAGCGCCTCCTCCGGGATCTCACCGTCCACCCGGCCCGTCGTGTGCACGCCGGGGACGACCTCGGCCGGTCCGCTGATCTCCACCAGCGCCGTGCGATTGCGCACGGCCTGCTTGAATCCGGCGGGGAACGTGTCCAGCAAATAGACCGCCGGGCGCACGCCCGCATCCAGCAGCGCCGTCAGGCCGCCGGTGTGGTCGCCATGGGCGTGGGAGAGCACCACGGCATCGATCGCGGCCGGGTCCAGCCCCAGCCTGTTCAGGTTGTTCATCAGGATCGCGCCGTTGCCGCCCGTATCGAACAGCACGGTGCTGTCGCCGGTCTCGACCCAGCAGGCAAAGCCCCAGTCGGTACGCAGGCCCGCGACCACGGACTCGGTGTAGGCGTTGTTGTCATACACCACGATGAGCTTCACGATCCCCTCCTCCTCCGGAACCTGCTCCGAGGTTTTCATTACACCCGCGACGGGCGTGTCTGTTGGCGCCGCCATCCGTGAACGCGGCAGCGTCGCGGCCCCTGTCGTGGCCACCTCCGGCGCCGCGGTCCGCATGGCCTCGTACTCCGCCGTCTCGGCGTCCACCATCTGCTTACCGCGACTTGCGCACCCGGCGGCAAGCGCGCCCGCCAGCAGGACGCTCAACAGCGCCGACAGCCATACCTGCCGCACCCGCATCCAACCCCGCACCGCCAACACCTGCATCCCCTGAAAGATGGTCGCAGCCCGCACTAGCCGCAGTTAGTATAGGCTAATATCTACAGGGATATTATAGGATGGTCGTCAAGTGGGGGGAGAAAGGGTGGGACCCTGCGCAATTCAAGGACGCAGGCGTTTGCCTATAGAGGTACAGCCCCCACCCGGCTCGCAACCTAGGGTTGCGCGGGGAAGGGGCATGTCCGCGACGCTACCTGTCGCAGCGGCGGCGTAAACTGGGCATAAGGACGCGCGGCGCGGTATCGCTTACGGTTGCTACCCGACGAGCTGCCCGGTAGAATGAAGCCATCGGCCTGTGAATCACAGAGGATCGCAGCTGAGTAGCCTCAGCACATGTAAGGACGCCGTAGCGCCGGTGCGTGGCCAACCTCGTGCGCGCGGAGCCAGGGCACGCTGGCTACCGGCGTGCGGGCGCTGGCGTGCTCCCCTGGCCACGCGTGGAGTGAGCGGCCCGCGGCCCATCCGATCCGCCACGGCGGCCGAGCGCCCGGTGGCGCCGCAGGGAGTCTCGGCAAACTCGCTAGGCCGCCCACGGCAAGGTATCATGGCCCCGGCAGAGGGTCTATTCGACAACCTTGTTGACGCGCGCGCTCGCGGCCTCTATACTCGCACGCATGTGCAGCCGAGCCACTCTATACTCACATGGAAGGATGCAGACGTGACGGAAACACATCTACCGGTCGTTGTCGTAACGGATAGTGCGGCCAGCATTCCGGGCGATCTCGTCAGAGCCTATGGCATCGAGGTGATCCCCTTTCAGGTGATCTGGGATGGCCACACGTATCTGGATGGCGTCGACCTGACGCCGGATGAGTTCTACCGTCGCTTTCGTGAGACGACGACGCGGCCCACCACCGCGGTGCCCACGCCCGGCCAGTTTGCCGGGGCCTTTGCCCGGGCCACCTCCCGGGCCAGCGGCATCGTGGGGGTGTTCGTCTCAGGGGCGCTCACCAGCACGGTGGATGCCGCCATCCGGGCCGCCGACGGGTTGCCGGTGCCCGTGCGGATAGTCGATTCGCGCACGGCACTGATGGCGGAAGGCTGGGTCGCGCTGGCGGCCGCGAGAGCGGCGGCCCGAGGCGCCAGCCTGGAGGAGGCGGCGGCGGCAGCGGAGGCGGCCCGTTCGCGTTCCGTGATGATTGCGACGCTGCAAACCCTGGAACATCTGATCCGTGGCGGGCGGGCCGGGAAGGTGGCGCGCCTGGCCACTTCGCACATCCACGTACAGCCGGTGGTGACCATTTCCGATGGCACAGTCGCGCCGGTGGCGGTGGCGCGCAGTCCTGAAAAAGCCGAGGACCGCGTGGTCGAGGCCATGCAGCGTGGCATCGGCGATCGACCCTTTCGTGCCTCGGTCTTTCACGGTGAGTCTCCGGAGGAGGCCGAGTCACTGGCCGCGCGGGTGCGCAGCCTGCCCAACTGCCTCGAGTTCTTTATGTCTCACCTGACGCCGGTGGCGGGCGCTCACGCCGGGCCCGCCGTCCTGGGGGTCGCCTACTGCGTCGAGGAGTAGACCTGATGTCTGACTCGGTGATCTCCGCACTCTTTGTGTGGCTGGGCTACCTGTGCGGGTCGATCTCCTTCTCCTACTGGTTAGGGAGGCGCCGAGACGCCATGGATCTCCGGCGCAAGGGCAGCGGCAAGCTCAGCGCCTCCAACGTCTATAACTACTATGGCGTCTGGGGCCTGGTGCTGGTGGGTCTGGTGGACGTGCTCAAGGCGGCCGTGCCCGTGTGGCTGGCGCGCCAGGCGGGGCAGAGCCTGGAGATCTGCGTGCTCACGGGATTGGCGGCCATGGCCGGGCACAACTGGTCGCTCTACCTGAACTTTAGGGGTGGCCGCGGCGTGAGCGCCGCCCTGGGCACCCTGCTGAACCTCTTTCCCGCGGGCGTGCCCTGGTTGCTGGGGCATCTGGCGGCCGGTCGGCTCGTGCCCCGGCAGGCGGCCGCGGTTGGGCTGCTGGGCATCGTCACGCTGCCCTTACTGGCGCGGTTCCTCAACCAGCCCCGCGCCGTCATCCTCTGCTGCTGGGGCATTGTGCTGCTCACGGTGCTCAAGCGCCTGGAGGGCAGCCACAAGGAGATGGCGGACCGCGGGCCTCGCTGGCGCGTGCTGCTGTGCCGCCTGCTGCTAGACCGCGACATCCCCGATTTCGACGCCTGGATCAGCGACGACCCGCAGCTCGAGGGGCACGCCGGCTAACGTTCCAGCCCCTGGCCCCTGGATGGCGTCCCATGTGGGGGCAGGGCTCCGTGTTGATCCCCGCCGGGTGGGGGCCAACGCGCTAACGCGAAACGCGCTACCTCTTGATCGGCAGCGCCCGCCTTGCGATCGCGCGTTCCTCAGCGTTCAGCGCGCCGAGGGCATAGAGCAGCGCCAGGTACAGCGCGCCGCCCAGGGGGATCGCCAGCAGGCTCCAGCGCCCGGGCAGCAGCCAGAACATCAGGATCATCGGCAGCGCGCTGGCGGCGGGCCGCCAGAGCAGCCGCACCCAGGGGATGGGCGCCAGGTTACGGCGTACGCCGACGTAAAAGGGGATCAGCAGCGCCAGCTCGGAGAAAATCGCCACCCAGGCCGAAGCCATGAACCCCACCCGGGTGATCAGCACCACGTTGGCGATCACGTTAAAGGCCAGCCCGATGGCGAACGCGCGCGTCAGGTAGCGTTGCTGGCCCAGGGCGATCAGCACGTACTGGGTGACCGAGTTGATGAACCCGAACGGCATGTACCAGATCATCACCCGCAGGATATCCGCCGCCTGCGGCAGGTATTGCGAGCCGCCCAGCAGCGCCACCAGCTCCGTCGAGAGCGCCGAGATCAGCACCCCCATGGGGATGGCGAACATCACCAGCAGCTTGATGGCCAGTTCGTACGCCTTGAGCAACTGGCCTTTGGCCGTGGCGGCATAGCGCGACATGAGCGGAAAGATTGCCATGGTGAAAAAGGCTGGCACCACGCCCACGGCGTCGATGTACTTGTAGGCGGTCGAGTACCAGCCCAGCACCCGCGGGTCGGGCAGCAGCCACTCGAGCAGGATCACGGCCACTTTGAAGAACAGCGTCGCCAGCAGCAGGTTGACCATCAGCGGCCAGGAGACCCCCAGCATCTCGCGCTGAAAGCGCCAGTCGCATTCGAACCGGGGTGCAAAAAGCTGGCGCCGGTGCAGGGCATACAGCACCGCCAGGGTGATCAGGTTCACCAGGATCGAGACCGCCGCCAGCCCCACAAAACCCGTATTCGCCAGCAGCGCCACGGTCCCCAGGAACACCTTGAGCAGCGTGGTGATGGTGGTGACCGAGGCGGGCACCTCCATGCGCTCCCAGGCGTTAAAGTTGGCCGTCAAACTGGCCGAGAGGTTGCTGGGCAGCAGGCCCGCCAGAAAGAGCCCGATGGCCAGCATGGTGGCGCCGTCCAGGGGCTGGGTGCCCTGACGGAAGGCAAAGAACAGCGCCAGCAGCGGGAAGGACCCCAGCCAGAGCGCGCTGCGCAGGATGACCGTGTTGCTCAGGTAGCGGTTGGCCTGGTCGCGGTCGCGCGCCACCTCGCGGGTGGCCAGGGTGTTCAGCCCAAAGTTGATCCAGATATCGAACCAGCCGATGATGACAATGGCCAGGTAATACTGCCCCGATTGGACCGGCCCCAGGATGCGCAGCATCAACATGGCGAACACCATGTCGATGACCTTGTTGATCAGGTTGAGCGCGATGGGCGCCACGGTGTTCTTGGTCACCCGCTGGGCCGTCGACTGGGCCTCCCCGATGTGCGCGCGACGCGCCCACCAGCGGTAGCCCAGCGCCAGGGCGACCACCACCGCCGACATGAACGAGAGATACAGCCCGAACTTGACCGCGTCGGGCGAGTATTTCATGCGCACCACGTGACGGCCCGCGGGCACCTGCACCGCACGAAAGTTACCGTTGGCGCGGTAGAGGGTCAGGGCCTGCTCCTCGGTTTCGGGATCCCCGTCCGCCGGGAGGTCGGTCTCTGACCGACCTGGGTCAGTCGGAGACTGACCCTCCGATTCCGGATGAGTCAGAGACCGACCCTCCGCGAGTGCCGCCGGACGGATGAACGCCACCCAGCCGTCGAAATAGCTGTCGGCCAGGATCAGCACCCCCGGCGCGGGCAGGTCCACGGTGATGAACACCTCGTTGGCGCCGTGGACGATCGACTCGGCCGCCAGCGGATAGTCCGCGGGTGCCTCCTCCGGCAGGGGGTCATCCAGCGGCTGTTCGATGATCACCTCTCGGCGGGGATCCAGCGTCGCCAGCGCGGCCAGGCGCTCGCCCTCGTCCGCGATCACCCGCGCATGGGGCACCGTGTAGGCTCGGGGCAGAGCATCCAGGTTCTCATAGATCAGTATCTCGCCGTCGTACACAAGTGCGTACCCCGGCCGCTCTATCGGCACCTTGCTCAGCACATAGCGCACGTTGAGCATGTCCAGCAGGGGCGAGTCCAGGGCGTCGGGGGTCTGGGCCGGGATCGCGTTGATCCGGTTATAGGCCAGCCCCCATTGCGGGTAGGCCCGCTCCATGAACTGGACATACTGCCGCGGGATGATCGAGTCGTACCCGCGGATGTCCTCCAGGCCGTAGAGCATCGCCGTGTTGGGCGGCAGGAGGCTATCGTCGCCATAGGCGGCGATGCGGAAGGGCCCCGCCTGCTGCGACAACCACTCGAGCGCGGGGACGGGCGCGGCCACCAGCGAGGCATCGGCTCGCGGGTAGAAACCGAAACCGATGACGAACAGCTCCGCCGCCAGCACGGCCACCAGCCCGGCCTGCGCCAGGCGCCGCCGCTCCGTAGCACGGCGCAGCAGGATCAGCAGCAGCCCCGAGGCCGCCAGCGCCAACCCCAGGATGAGCAGGTTGCGCGCCTGGTAGGCGTAGAACATCCGCCCGTCGGCGAATGCCTCGGGCGCGCGGGCCAGCCGCTGCATGACCGCGCCCGCCAGCGCCGCGGCGCGCTCCTTGAACGCCAAACTCAGCCCCAGCGCGCCGAGGATGCCAACACCACTGAGCAGCGCGGCCCAGGGGACGGCCGAGGCGAGCCAATCCAGGATGCGGGCTAGCCTACCGGCTAAAGCCGGCGCTCCGTCACCCGCTCCGTCACCCGCTCCATCAGGCGCCGCCTCTTGCTCAGCGCCCCTGCTTCCCTTGCGGGCTAGCCCTTGCCTGGCAAGGGTCGCCCGCGCTCCATACGCCTCCGATCCGATGGGGTCACCGGCTAAAGCCGGCGCTCCGTCCGGCGCCCGTTCGTCTCGAGGAAATACCTGCTCGCCGGGCTTTCCGTTCTGCAATCTGCCAATCTGCCCTCTGCAATCGCTCGCGTTGCCAATCTGCAATCTGCGATCGGTAACGTGCAACCTGTAACCTGCAACCCGTAACGCCTCCGCCCCCATCCCCGCCAGCACAGCCGTGCACAGCGACCAGGGATAGATCCAGCGGAACGGGGTGTGCACCTGCGAAAAGCCGGGCAGGCGGTAGACGAGGTAGTAGAGCGGCGTTCCAAAGACAAAGAGCAGCGAGAGCACCGCCCAAAAGGCGAAAAAGCCGGCGCCCTTTTGGCGGCGGAGCACGGCGATGGCCGCCAGCAGCAGGGGCAAGGTCCCCAGGTAGCCGCTGCCCTCGACATAGTTCTTGATGCCCCACTCGGTGGTGGTGATGGCATTCCCCAATGCGTTGACCGTCACCGGCTCGACTTTGCCGCTGAACAGGTTGAACCAGGTGTGGTGCGCGGGGTTGCCGTAGAGATCGGGGATAATGAGCGCCAGCGCGCGGCGGAACGGCCAGGCCCAGCCCTGCACCTCCTGGAAGGTCGCGCCCCCCTGCCGCCAGTTGACCTGCACCAGCTCCAGCAGCGGGATCCACTGCGCCGCCCCCAGCCCGATCCCCAGCAGCGCCATGGCCACCAGCATGGCCCCCAGGGCCAGCCCAGAACGCCACCCGTTCGACTCGGGTCCCCGAGCGCGCACCACCGCGGCCAGTCGCCACACCGAATAGGCCGCCGCGGTCAGCCCAACGTAATAGTACATCTCCGGGTGGCCCGCCAGGAAGGCCATGCCCACCGCCAGCGTGCCCACCGCCATGTCCGGGATGGAGGCCAGCAGGATGCCGTGCGTGGCCCCCGACTCGCGCGCCCGTAAAAAGCGCTGCGCCAGCCGCTCGATGGTCAGCAGCAGCAGGGGCAACCACACCGCCGCGCCCACCATCATGGGGAATACCACATGGCTGGTGATGAACCCGCCCAGCATGAACGCCACGCCAGCGACGACCCCGGCGAATCGCGACAGGGGTTCCCCGTCCTGCCCCCGCAGCGTCCGCACGAACAGGTAGGTAAAGAGCCCCGCCAGCCAGAGGTGCAGCGCCGCGAACCAGCCATAGGCCAACGGCAGGGGCAGCAGATAGTAGATCAGGCTGAGGGGATACAGCGCCGAGTGCTGCCCGGCCGCCAGGAAAGGCACCCCCGAGAGGATGTACGGGTTCCAGAGCGGGATCTCGCGCGCGCGGAGCGACTCGACGATCAGCGTCTTCCAGGGCAGGTTCTGGACGTAGAGATCCCCCAGCAGGCTGTTGCCGGGCACCTCGCTGGACCGCTGCAGCGCCGTGGCCCAGGGCTCCCAATGGAGCACAATGTCGGCGGGCAGCAGCGTGCGCCCGCCCAGCGTCACCGGCAGGTAAAAGAGAATCGCCAGGGCCAGAAACCCCAGCGCGATCGCGACATCGGTGCTCAAACGCTTGCGCACACATCCTCCCTGCCGGTAAACCCGTGTGGCCATTATAGGTGCGGCGCTGTCGCGGTCAAAGACTCAGCCCCCGACCTGTATCGCGAGTATTTCACTGCAGTGAAATACTCGCCCGCGAAACGCCCTTTTCGCTTGCCTTTTCGGCTATTCTGTTCTCTGTACTGCGGTGATCCCTCGATCCGCAAGAGCGAAGAGCAGCCCCTGCTACATCCAGGAGGTACGCCATGCCCCGATCCAACACCTGTGAAACCTATACCCCCTGCTTTGACTGGGTGATCGAGGCCACCGGCTGCCAGGCCACGGCGCTCACCTACGGCGTGGTCTGGCGCTATGCCCAGATGGCCAACGCCCGCTGTTATGCCAGTTGCAGCCGCCTCGCCGCGCATCTCGCGTGGTCGCGCCAGAGCGTGATGCGCCATCTACAGCGCCTGCTGGCCAGGGGGCTGATCCGCTGCCCCAATCCGGAGGCGCCAGGCGTCACGCGGCAGTATGTGCCGGTCAGCCGCGAGGCGTGGCTGGCCGCCCGCGGGACATCTGATGCGCAGCCTGATGCCCGCGCAACCGCGCCCGTCCGGATCACAGAGCAGCCCGAGCCCGACCCGGTGCACGCGGAGCAAAGCCGCCGCATCGCGACGACCCGTGTGGAGGCGCCCGCGATGGCGCAGGCCAATGAGCCTGCCGCTCCAGCGGGCATCTCCGGCCAAGATAACGAGCGACCTGTCGCATCGCGTGACACCCCCTGTCACAAAGTGCAACAGGGACCTGTCACAACTGTTGACACAAGGAATACCACCAATAAACCATCAAGACAGCATGGCACGGCGGCGCGCCGTGATCCCCGGTTACTGCTCTTGCGAAAGCTGACGGGACGATGGCCGCCGGCCGTACTGGAGAGCCAGATCCTTTCGGCACTGGGTGCTGAGCCAGAGACGGTCCGGCTGGGGGACTGCTACCGTGCCTGGTGCGCCCGCGGCTACAACCCGATGAACTATGCCTGGCTGTTCGACTGGTACGCCCGCCGGAGTATCCCGCCCTCCGCTGCCTCGGAAAGGAGGCCGCCCGCACTGGAAGCGAGTCCCGAATCCTTTGCCCGCTGGCACGCCTACCAGCAGGCCATCCAGGAAGGAGAGAGTCCCGATGAAGCCAGAAGACGTCTCGACCTGTAAGCTATGCGGCGGCAAGGGGTTCATCCCGCAGCCGCCCAGCGACGAATACCCCACAGGATCGGTTCGGATCTGCCAATGCGTCCGGCGCGCCCAGCAGCGCCAGCGCCTGGCAGAGCTGATGAAGATCAGCGGGCTGACGGCACAGGTTGTCGCGGAATGGTCGTTCAAGACTTTTCACCCAGAGCTCGCCCGGGCCGACGGGGCGGGACAGCGGCACCTGGCGGAGGTGGCCGGGCGCTGCGAGGCGTATGCCCGGGAGCCAAAGGGCTGGCTGGTGCTGAGCGGGCCTTACGGCTCGGGCAAGTCGCATCTCGCCTATGCGGTGGCCTCCGCCTGCCTGCGCGCCGGCCACGCCGTGTACATCTCTACGGTGCCCGATCTGCTGGAGGCGCTGCGCCGCGGCTATGGCCGGCAGGACAACGACTCGTTCGAGCGACGGTATGACGCGATCAGCCGCGCCGAGTTGCTCGTGCTGGATGACCTGGGCGCGCAGAGCGATACCAGCTGGGCGACCGAAAAGCTGTACCAGATCGTCGACTTTCGCTACCGGCGGCGCCTGCCGCTGATGGTCACCACCAATGTCAATCCCTTTGCCCCCGGGGACCACATCGATCCGCGCATCCACTCGCGCCTGATGGACGGCGCCCACGTGCCCGGCGGGTTCTCGCAGGTGCAACTCCTGACGGCGGGGGACTACCGGCAACGGACGCCGCGGCGTGAGTGAGGGTGAACGTCAAAAGGCCAAAGGTCGAAGGTCAGAGGTCCAAGGTCGAAGGTCGAAGGTCAGGATGTCAGGGGGCGGTTTTGGGGCGCGGCAGGAGTTCGTAGCGGGCGGCAATGCCCGTGGAGGTCAGTCCTCGAGGTCCGAACGGGCCGACAAGAATGTCGGCGGTCCATGCACCACCGGACCGCCGACATTCCTGTCGGCATCCGAACCGCCGGCAAGCCCAGTACGCTGCGCCGACGGCATCCGGGCCGGATGCACGCGCACCACCGGACCGCCGACATTCCTGTCGGCATCCGAACCGCCGGCAAGCCCAGTACGCTGCGCCGACGGCCTCCGGGCCGGATGCACGCGCACCACGGACCCCGACATTCCTGTCGGCATCGAACCGCCGGCAAGCGCAGTACGCTGCGCCACGGCACCGGGCCGGATGCACGCGCACCACCGGACCGCCGACATTCCTGTCGGCATCCGAACCGCCGGCAAGCCCAGTACGCTGCGCCGCGGCCCGGGCCGGATGCACGCGCACCACCGGACCGCCGACATTCCTGTCGGCATCCGAACCGCCGGCAAGCCCAGTACGCTGCGCCGACGGCACCCGGGCCGGATGCACGCGCACCACCGGACCGCCGACATTCCTGTCGGCATCCGAACCGCCGGCAAGCCCAGGACGCTGCGCCGCCGGCCTCCGGGCCGGATGCGGCACAAGCCCGTGCCCCCAGGAACACGCCGCCTAGTGCGTCACCAACCCGCTCTTGCGCATCCACGCGGCGGTGCGCCGCAGGCCCTCGGCGAAATCCACCTCGGGCCGGTAACCGAAATCGCGCCGCGCCTTGTCGATGGGGTAGCGCTGGTCCACGCTCATCATCTCCACCGCCAGCCGCGTGAGAGGCGGACGCTCATCCCTTCCCCGAAGGGCGTTGGCGCGCTCCCACAGCCCGATCATGAACATCGCGCGCCCCCGGGAGTAACTCTGCACGGGCGCCGGCAGCTCGGCGAGAGCCGCCAGCCGCGAGTAGTACTGCGCCCAGGTGACATTCGACCCATCGGTGATGTTATAGGCCTGGTTCGCCGCCCGCTCGGCGCGGGAGGCCTGGACGATGCCATCCACCAGGTTGCTCACATAGGTCAGGCCGGCGATGTGTTCGCCGCGGTCGATCAGGTAGACCTGACGCCGGCGCAGCCGCTCCACCACGTCCACAACAAAGGCCTGCGCCCCGGGGCCGTACACCGGGCCCGGCCGCAGCACCGTCACCGGGAGTTTGACCCGCCGGGCGTGATCCCAGACGGCGATCTCGGCCTCGGCGCGGGCATCGGCATAGGGGAGCCCGGGCGGCGCCAGTTGCTCCGTCTCGCGCGCAGGCTCTTCAGGAAAGCCGTACACCTCTGCCGTACTGACGTACACGAACCGCGAGACGTGCGCCCGGGTGGCGGTGGCCAGCACATTGCGCAGCCCGCGGAAGGCCGTCTCCACGGCCACCGTCTCTGCGCCCCAATCGGTATAGCTCCAGTCGGCATAGTAGATGATGTCGACGCCGTCGGCGGCCCCCGCCAGGCCCGCGCTGTCGGTGAGGTTCAGCACCCGCGTCTCCGCCCGCGAGCCGGCGAGACGCTCGGCGGGGCGGCTCTGCGCGTCGCGCCCCGGCTGCAGCAGGACGCGCACATCGTCGCCCTGCCTCAGCAGCGCATCCACCAGCTCCATGGCGATGAAATTCGGAGCGCCGATCACGAGGCTTTGCATGGTCAGCTCTCCTGTCCGGGCGAGCCCCTGAGGATCAGGGACCCTCGCTGTACAACTCGGGCCGCAAAAAGGGCGCCAGCGCCAGCCCGACGCCCACCTGGAAGGTGAGCACCCGGGGCACCACGCCCCGGGTGAGATAGCCAGCCGCGCCCTGGCCCTGCTTGGTGTGCTCCTGGCCTGTGATGCGATCCATGATAGGGCCGAGCTCGCCGCCGGCGCGGATCTCCCGGGCGATCACCTCCGGCAGCGGCAGCGTGCCCCCCGAGGACAGGCTGGTGCGCCCGTCGCGCGCCACGGCCACCACCCAGTTGGTGAGCATCATGCCGCCGGGGCCGTCGTTGACCGCGCCCTCCATGCCCAAACCATAGTCCGCATCGGCGGCCAGCCGGGCGGCCAGAGCCCGCGCCAGGGCCCCCCGCTGCCCCTCGGCGTCGGTCATGGGCATCTCGCTGACACCCGAGCCTACCGCCAGCGGCACCAGCTGCGCCTGGGGCCAGGCGGCCAGCACCGCGCGGCGCGCCGCCTCCACCTTGGCGCGATTGGTGGACCCGATGGCGACGACGATGGATCCGTTGCTGCTCTCCATAATGACACCATTGTACCCGAGGGGGGTGTCCCGCGCAACGGCAAGACACGGCGGAATCGAAACAGGGATGGACAGGATAGACAGGATCAGGGATCAGGTGGCGCCGAGTGGCCAGTATCGCAGCGCCGATCGCGGTGGCCCTGTCAGTCACGCGAGTCGCTGGCACGCACGGCAACGTCCGGTCCTGACCTTTGACCTTCGACCTTTGAGCTTCGACCTCCAACGTTCACACGTTAAGCCATTCCGATGGCCATGTTCACACGTTCGTACGCCCCCGCAGCGCCCGCGCATTGTCCGCTGGCCCACTCCGTGCTATAATAGGTTACAGCGCAATGCGACCAGGCCGGACGCACTCGGATGCGGATGCTGTTCAGGGGCCGCCTGCGTCACCCGTTTTTTTGCCTCTGGGCCTCATGCCTCCTTGAGCTATCCACGCGTCACGCTCCGTCCGGCCCGCGCCCTGCCGCCAGGATCTTCCTCTGGCGCCCGATATTCGGGGTACGGTCGTTCGCGGCGATAAAGGAGCATGATGGTCTTTAAGAATATCCTGGTCCCTCTGGATGGTTCGGCTCTGGCAGAGCGCGCCATCCCTCATGCCCTGGCCATAGCCCGGCCGCTAGGCAGCAACATCATCCTGCTGCGCGTGCTTGAGCCGGACACGCAATCCGCCGCACCGCCTGACCCGCTCGCCTGGCAGATTCAGCGCGCCGACGCCGAACTGCACCTGCGCGAGGTGGAGGAGCGCGTGCGTGCAGGGCTGGGCGAGGCGTCAGTAGCGTACGGCGGTGAGCAAGCAGCCCCTGCAGTTGCTGAGCAAAGAGCTCCCATGGCGGAGACCTCGACCGATGCCGTAGGTGTGCAGACGCCGGTCTCCACAGAAACAGGCATCGTCGCAGAGCCACAGGTCAGCGCTCCGGCCCGTGTGCGCCGGCTGCTCCTCGAAGGCAAGACGGCTGAGACGATCGTCGAGGTGTGTGCCTCGGAAAAGATCGATCTGCTGGTGCTCAGCACGCACGGCTCCGGCGGCCTCTCCCGCTGGACGGTCAACAGCGTCGCGCACAAGGTCCTCGAGTCGGCCTATTTGCCGGTGCTCATCGTCCGCAGCTACAAATCCCCCGAGGGGGCCGCCAGCGAGTTGCACTATCGCCGGATCGTCGTGCCGCTGGATGGCTCGCGCCGCGCAGAGTGTGCCCTGCCCCCGGCAGTCGCTGTCGCCCAGGCGGATCAGGCTGAGCTATTGTTGCTCTCGGTGATTCACCCCCCGGAGCTGCCTGATGCCGTGCCCCTGACAGGGGAGCTCAAGGAACTGACGGGCCGGCTGCTGGCTGAGACGCACGAAGTCTACCAGACCTACCTGCAGGACCTTGCCGAACGCATCCCCGTTACCGTGCACCGGCATGTCGTCGAGGAAGAGAGTGTCATCGATGCGCTGCAGGATCTGTGCCTTGAGCACGGCGCCGACCTGGTGGTGCTCTGTGCCCACGGGCATGCCAGCCGCGGCACACACCCCTATGGCGCAGTGGCGCGTTACGCCATCCAGGATGGGACGCTGCCCCTGCTGATCATGCAGGATATCCCGCGCACGCAATCGCTGCCCACAGAGGCGGAGCGCGCCGCCGAAAGCACGAGGAGCCGCTAACGATGCCCGATACCATCACCGGGCATCACATGGAGGAAGGTCTCTCGCAGGATGCGATTCTCGACATGGCCAGCGCGCTCGCTGACCGGTATCGCCAGGCACAGGCTCCAGGGAAAGGCCCCGGGGGAATGGCGATCAAACCCGCCCGGGATCTGGCCGGCCACGATCTGGAGCGCCTGAGCGATTGGCTGGCCGAGGCCCATCGCCGCCTGCGCGAGGGCGACCGCAGCGACGATGTGCCCTCCAGCATCTCTGAGTGGATCCTGGACAACTTTTACATCATACGCCAGGCGGTCCGGCAGATCGCCGAGGACCTGCCCGAGGGTTACTACCGGCGGCTCCCACTGTTAACGGCAGGCCCGCTGGCGGGCTTGCCCCGTATCTATGGGATAGCCCGCGAGCTGCTCACCAGCCAGCACTATCACCTGCATCTGGACGTCATCGCGCCGGTGCTGATCGCGCTCCAGGAACAGGTTCCGCTCACCATGGGCGAGTTGTGGGCGGTTCCCATCCTGCTGCGCTACGCCCTGGTGGAGGCCCTGGCCCACACCCTGGCGGATGTGCTCGCCCCATCCGATCGCCCGGATCTACCCCCGTTAATCGCGGCGGGCGCACCAGAGGGCGAGGCCCATGGCGGCACTCTGGCAACGCGCAACGGCGACGCCGCAAGCGCAGTGGCCAACATCGTCCCGGGCTTGAGGGCCATCGCGGATACGGACTGGAAGACCTTTTTCGAGGAAATCAGCGCCCATGAGGCGATTCTGCGCCAGGACCCGGCGGGCCTGTATGCGCGGATGGATTTCGATACCCGCGACGCGTACCGCAAGCAGGTGGAGCGGCTGGCGCTGGCGGCCGGCTGGGATGAACGTCAGGTGGCTACGGCTGCCGTCACCCAGGCAGAGACGGCCGCACAGGCCGCAGATAGCGTCGAGACCGCCGGCCACATCGGGACCTACCTGATCGGGCCGCGCCGCGAGGCGCTGGAGAGGATGCTCAGCTACCGGCCGGGTGCGGCCGAACGCCTGGGCCGCTGGGCCCGCCGCCAGGCGGCCCCCCTGTATCTGGGCGCTATTGGCCTGGTGGCCCTGGCCCTGTATGCCCTCGCCGGCGCGGTCGCGTCTCTCTCCGCCGGTGTCCCCTGGTACCAGACGCTCTCCCCCGGCGCTCTGATCATCGCCATCCTGGCGTTCGCCCCGCCGGCGCTGATTGCCGCTAGCAGCCTGGTGGACCGCGTGATCACCGAGTTCTCTGCCCCCAATCGCCTGCCCAAGCTAGAGTTCGAGGACGCGATCCCGGCCGAATACCAGACGCTGGTAGCCGTGCCCTCGCTGATCAGCCGCAACAGCGATGTGGACAATCTGATCAAGCAGTTGGAGGTGCACTACCTCAGTAACCCTCAGCGGGGGCTGTGCTTTGCCTTGCTGAGCGACTATGGCGACGCCGACAGCGAGACACGGCCCGAGGATGCGGACCTGCTGAGCTATGCCTTGCAGGCCATCGAGACGCTCAACGCGCGCTATGCCCGCACCAATGGCGATGGCGTTGCGGCGCAGCCCGTGCGGCGGTTCTTCCTGCTCCACCGCCGGCGGCTGTGGAACGAGGCGCAGGGCGTCTGGATGGGCTGGGAGCGCAAGCGCGGCAAGCTGCACGAGCTCAACCAGTTCCTGCGCGGCGCCACCGATACCACCTTCCTGCCCGAGTGCGCCACCGAAGAGGTAGCCGCCCTCCTGCGCCCCACGCGCTATGTCATCACCCTGGACGCTGACACGATCATCCCGCCCGGCGCTGCCCGGCGGCTCATCGGGACTCTGGCGCATCCCCTCAACCAGGCCGTGTTTGACGACCAGGACCGCGTCGTCTCCGGCTATACCGTGCTGCAGCCCCGGATGGAGGTGCACCCCGGCAGCGTAGGGCTCTCCTGGTTCACGCGCATCTACACCGGCGGGCGCGGCCTGGACCTGTATACCCACGCCGTCTCGGACGTCTACCAGGACCTCTTTGGCGAGGGCATCTTTGTCGGCAAGGGCATCTATGATGTCGACGCCTTTGAGCGGAGCGTCCACAACCGCATCCCGGAGAACGCGCTGCTGAGCCATGACCTGCTGGAGGGCAGCCTGGGGCGCGCCGGCCTGGTGACGGACGTTACCATGGTGGAGGACTATCCGCCTTCGTATTTCGCCACCACGCGGCGCCAGCACCGCTGGATCCGAGGCGACTGGCAGCTACTGCCCTGGCTGCTGACGCCGTCCCGCTTCAACTGCCAGCTGAGCGCCATCGACCGCTGGAAGGTAATTCACAATCTGCTGCGCTCGGTGATCTCGCCGGCCATGATCCTCCTTCTGGCGGCGACCGCCGGCATGAGGGGCTATCCCTGGCTCTGGATCCTGGCCATCGCCATGGCCTACGGCGTGCCCCTGGCCACCAGCATGCGCGTGGGCCTGGCGCGAGCCATTCGCGGGCAGGCCTGGAAGTTCGACTGGGGCGCACTGGGCCGCCAGGCGGCCCGCCTGGCCCTCGCCGTGGCCTTTTTGCCCTATGATACCTACGTTGCCTGCCAGGCGATCCTGGTGACACTGCATCGCCTGCTGGTGAGCCACCGTTACCTGCTTACCTGGATCACGGCGCAGCAGGCCGCCCGGGATTCCACAAGGCAGCGCCGGCGCGATCTCCGCGTGATGTTCGCCGCCGCCGCCCTCGCCACCCTGCTCGTCATCGGGGTTGGCCTGCTGGCGCTCCCCGCGGATGCCAGCCTCTCCCGCTTGCTCTGGATCGCGCCGCTGGCGCTGCTCTGGCTGAGCGGGCCCGCTCTGGTGCAGGTGCTGGACCGTCCGGTCGTGGAGCGTGTCGAGTCCCCGTCAGAGGCCGAGCTGGCGCAACTGCGGCGCCTGGGGCGGCACACCTGGAACTATTTCCTGCAATTCGTAGGGCCCCAGGACCACTGGCTGCCGCCGGACCACTTTCAGGAGACGCCTATCGAGATCGTGGCGCATCACACGTCGCCCTCGAACATCGGCCTGTACCTGACCTCGGCGCTGGCCGCGTACGACCTGGGATACCTGCACCAGCTCGGACTGGCCGCGCGCCTCTCGGCCACGCTGGAAACCCTCACGGCCCTGCCGCGCTACCGCGGCCACCTGCTGAACTGGTACGACACCGAGACGCTGGCACCGCTCCACCCGCGCTATGTCTCCACGGTGGACAGCGGTAACCTGGCCGCCAGCCTGATCGTCATCGCGCGCGCGGCCCGTACCATGGACGCCAACCCGGTGCTGCGCTGGCACGCCTGGCAGGGCTACAGCGATACCCTGGACGAACTGCTGGAGGTGATCCTGCCGGGCAGCGACCCTCACGATGCGCTCAGCCACAACATCCGCGATCGCGTGGCCGCGCTCAAGCGCGAGATCCAGAACGCCAAGAGCGATCCGGCGCGCTGGTATGCCCTGTGCGATATCGCCTGCGGTGATTTCTGGCCACTCTTTTCGCAGGACCTGGCGGACTTGATCGGCAGCCGGGCGCTCGTGCTGGATCGTGACGCGTTGCGCCACCTGCAGGCCATCGCCAGGCAGGCCACCTGGCATCATGAGACAGTACAGACCACCCTGCAAGAGATGGTCCCCTGGGTATTCCTCCTGCAGGCGCCGCCAGCGATACTGCGCCGGCCCCCCTGCGACGACCGCCTGACGCGTCTTGAGGAGCTCCTGGTACAGAATCCCGAGCTGGGCCAGATGCGGACTATCATCGCGCAGGGCCAGGGCGAGGTCACAGCACTGCGACAGGTCATGGAAGCTCGGCTCGCGGATGCCGCTGATGAGAGAGAGCAGGCAGCCGCCCGCGAGGCGCTGGACTGGCTCTCGGGGCTCTCTGAAACGCTGGACGCGGCGGCGACCCGCTCTGAGCAGTTGCGCGCGCAGTATGAGCAGATCGCTGCGCAGGCCGAGGCGCTGGTCGACGAGATGGATTTTGGCTTTCTCTACCACCCGCAGCGCCGCGTCTTTCACATCGGCTACAACATGGACACCGGCCAGCTGGACAACAACTACTACGACCTGCTGGCCTCAGAGGCGCGCATCGCCTCGCTCATCGCCATCGCCCAGGGCCAGGTGCCGCCCACCCACTGGCTACAGCTCGGACGCCCACTCACCCGGGTGGAAGGTGTGCTCACGCTTCTCTCCTGGAGCGCCACCATGTTCGAGTACCTGATGCCACCCCTTTACCTGGATACGGGCCCCGGCACGCTCCTGCAGGCCAGCGCCGAGGGCGCTGTGCGCCACCAGATCGCCTACGGACGCGCCCATGGTACCCCGTGGGGCATCTCCGAGTCGGGTTATTACCTTTTCGACGCCAACCAGAACTACCAGTACCGCGCTTTTGGCGTCCCCGGGCTGGGGTTCAAGCGCGGCCTGGCGGACGACCATGTGATCGCGCCCTATGCCTCGCTGCTGGCGTTGCGCTATGCACCGGTAGAGGTGGTGCGCAATCTGGCGGACCTGCGGCGTCACCAGGCCGAAGGGCTGTATGGCCTGTATGAGGCCCTGGACTTTACGCCCGATCGGCTGCCCTCCGATCAGCCCTATGCTGTGGTGCGCGAGTACATGGCGCACCATCAGGGCATGATCCTGATGTCCCTGGTGAACTATTTGAACGGCAACGTGATGGTGGAGCGCATGCACAGCGATCCGCGCATCGAGAGCGTCGAGTTGTTGCTGCAGGAGCAGGTTCCCGTGACGGCCCCGCTGCAGCACCCCGAGAGCCAGAGCATCGAGGGCACGGCACGGGCGGCGGTGCAGATCGTGGACATCGCGAGCTGGCAGGAGCCACTGCAGGCTGAGACGCCCCGGGTCAACCTGCTCTCCAATGGCGACTATGCCGTGATGGCCTCCAGCCGGGGCGGTGGGTACAGCACCTGGAAGGGTGTGGATCTCACGCGCTGGCGCTCGGACGGCACGCTGGACCCCTGGGGCACCTGGGTATACCTGCAGGAGGTGAGCGAGGGTGCTCCCAGGACGGCATCTGCGCCGCAGTACTCTGCGCCATGGCCCGCCACCTACCTGCCCATTCCGGACAGTGTCGAGAATGTGCAGACCGCCACCTTTGCGCACATGTCGGTCTACCGCCGCATGCAGCACGGGATCAGCGCCACGACAGAGCTGACGATCTCTCCCGATGCGCCGGTGGAGGTGCGCCGGGTGCACCTGATCAACGATCAGGGGCGGGCGCGCGTCCTGCGGCTCACCTCCTACGGCGAGGTGGTGCTGGGCGCTCAGGCGGGGGACATGCGCCACCCGGCCTACAGCAAGATGTTCGTCGAGAGCGGCTATGTGCCGGAGCTGCACCTGCAGGTGTTTTCCCGTCGCGGCCACGGTAATGAGGACCAGCCCGCCGTGATGGGCCACATGCTGGTGGTGCGCGAACACGACGATGTCACAGACCCGGCCGCGCCCGTCCGGCACGAATCCGATCGGATGGCCTTTGTCGGGCGGGGGCGCACCCTGCGCGATCCCGCCGCGCTGAGCTCTCCCGACTACCTCACCGGCACCACCGGCATGACCCTGGACCCGATCTACAGCCTGGGCACCGAGATCGCCATCCCGGCACACGGCAGCCGCGAGCTGGCGTACCTGACCCTGGCCGCGCCGGACCGGCCTACGCTGCTGAGCCTTGCACGCCAGTACCGGCAATGGGAGGCGATCGAACGCACCTTCCATGAGGCCAACACCGCGGCGCTGACCTGGCTCGGCAGGCGCGACATGCACACCGAGGACCTGCGCGCCGCCCTCGCCGCCGCCAGCGCCCTGCTGTATTCCGATCCGGAGCGACGCAGCAAAGCGGCCACGCTGGCCGCCAACCACCTCTCGCAGGCCGGCCTCTGGCGCCTGAGCATCTCGGGGGACTATCCCATCATTCTGGTCGAGGTCGAGGATGCCGAGCAGGGCGACCTGGTGAGCCAGGCCGTGCGCATGCACGAACTGCTGGCCGCGCGCCAGCTCAAGGCCGACCTGGTGATCCTGAACCGTCAGCCGGGCAGTTATGCCGGAGCGCTCACCGATGCCATCCGCAGCCGGATCGCCCGGGAGGGCGCCGAGTTGCGTCTCAACCAGCGCGGAGGCATCTTTGTCCTCAGCCTGGACCAGTTGCAGGCTGAGGAGATCGTCCTGCTGCGCTCGGCGGCCGGCATTGTCTTGCAGGGCGAGCGAGGCGCGCTCTACGAGCAGCTCAACACGCAGCCGGCGCCGCGCACCCCGCTGCCGGCGCTGATGCCCACGCAGCCGCCGCGGCGCGACCTTTCCGACCCGGAGTGGCCAGAACCCCTGGCGCTGACCCACGAGAACGGTTACGGCGGCTTTTCCGAGGATGGCCGCGAGTATGTCATCGATCTGCCATCGGGCCAGATGACGCCGGCGCCCTGGTCCAACATCATCGGCTATCCCGAGTTCGGCTTTATGGCCACCGAGTCGGGCAGCCAGACCACCTGGGCGGTGAACAGCGGCGAGAACCGCCTCACCCCCTGGAGCAATGACCCGGTGACCGACCCCACGGGCGAGGCGCTGTACCTGCGCGATGAAGAGACCGCCGAGATCTGGTCGCCGACAGTGCTGCCCGCCGGCGCACCCGTGCCGCACCGCATCCGCCACGGCGCAGGCTATACCCTGTACGAGAGCGCCTCTCACGGACTGCGCCAGGAGCTGGCCGTCTACGCCAGCCCCGAGGACCCGGTCAAGCTCGTGCGACTGCGGGTGGAGAACCGCATGGATGTCCCCCGGCGCCTCACAGCGACGCAGTACGTCGAGTGGGTCCTGGGGACAGTTCCCCATACCACGCGCCGCTACCTGATCCCGGCCTTTGACGCAGAGACCGCCTGCCTCACGGTGCGCAACCCGTACCACATGGAGCTGGGCGAACGCACCGCGTTCATGGTCGCCAGCCGGCCCCTGCATGGCTATACCGCCGATCGCGCCGCCTTCCTGGGGATGGGCGGCTCACTGGCGCGGCCGGCTGCGCTGGGCACCGTGGGCCTGGAGCCCCGGGTGGCGCCCGGCGGAGACGTCTGCGGCGCACTGCAGGTGCACCTGGACCTGGCGCCGCACGCCAGCGACGAACTGTATTTTGTGATCGGGCAGGGGGCAGACCCGGATCACGCCGCCGCGCTGGCGCAGCGTTACCGCCAGCCAGAGGCCGCGCGGGCCGCCTGGGAGGACACGCAGCGCTACTGGGATGACCTGCTGGGGCGCATCCAGGTGCGCACGCCTGAACCCGCCATCGACCCGATGCTCAACCGCTGGCTGCTGTACCAGAGCCTCTCCTGCCGCCTCTATGGGCGCAGCGCCTTTTACCAGTCCAGCGGTGCCTTTGGCTTCCGCGACCAGCTCCAGGATGCACTGGCCTGGCTCGCCATCGAGCCGGCCATCGCCCGCGACCAGATCTTGAACGCCGCTGCCCGCCAGTTTGAGGAGGGCGACGTGCTCCACTGGTGGCACCCGCCCTCGGGGCGCGGCGTGCGCACCCGCATCGCCGACAACCTGCTCTGGCTCCCCTATGTGGCGGCCCACTATGTGCGCGTGACGGGCGACAGCGCGATCCTGGACGAGCCCGTGCCCTTCCTGAGCGCGCCCCCGCTGGAGCCGCGCGAGCGCGAGCGCTATGGCGAGTATGCCCGCAGCGCTCACACCGCGCCGCTGCGCGAGCACTGCCTGCGCGCCATCGAAAAGGGCAGCACCCGCGGCCCCCATGGCCTCCCGCTGATCGGTGCCGGCGACTGGAACGACGGGATGAATCGCGTCGGACTGGAGGGCCAGGGCGAGAGCGTGTGGCTGGGTTGGTTCCTGGTGGATGTCCTCCAGCGCTGGGCAGGGATTTTGGAGGAGCTCGGCAATGCCCCGCGGGCGCAGAGCTTCCGCCAGCGGGCCGCAGACTATACAGCGGCCCTGGAGAAGGCCGGCTGGGACGGCGCCTGGTACACGCGCGCCTTTTACGACGACGGCACGCCCCTGGGCGCCGCCAACGGGGACGAACCCCGCATCGATGCCATCGCCCAGTCCTGGGCGGTGCTCAGCGGCGCGGGCGACCCCGCGCACAGCCGGGCAGCCATGGCCGCCGTCGGCGAGCGGCTTGTCCACCCGGATGAGCGCCTGTCACTGCTCTTTACGCCGCCCTTTGACGGGACAGGCCACGATCCGGGCTATATCTCGGACTATCCGCCCGGCATCCGCGAGAACGGCGGGCAGTACACGCACGCGGCCACCTGGACCGCCTGGGCCTTTGCGGCGCTGGGCGACGGTGAGCGCGCCGCCGCGCTGCTGGAGATGCTCTGCCCGGTGGGATATAGCGACTCGCCCGAGGCTATCGAACGCTACCGCGTCGAGCCCTATGTCATCGCCGCGGACGTCTACAGCCAGCCGCCCTATGTGGGGCGCGGCGGCTGGACCTGGTACACCGGCTCGGCGGGGTGGGCCTGGCGCCTGGGCATCGAGGGCGTGTTGGGCCTGCACAAGGAGGCGGATACCCTGCGCATTGCGCCGGCCATCCCGCCGGCCTGGGACGGTTACGAGATCCGCTACCGCCACGGCGAAGCGCTCTACATAATCCGGGTGGCGAACCCGGAGCACGTGGCAGGAGGTGTGCGCGAGATCACGCTGGACGGCGAGCCGCTGCCCAGCGCGGTTATCCCGCTGAGGGACGATGGCCGCGAGCACACGGTAGAGGTGGTCCTGGGCGGGTGACGCTGCAACGTTGCAGGTTACGGGTTGCAGGTAGTAAGGTCTCAAGGCCGCAGAGACGGCACAAATGTGCGCTACCCCCTTCCTGGACCGCCGACATTCCTGTCGGCTCCGGATCGCGCAGGCTTACAGCCTGATCAGAGGCCGTTGGAAGAAAGCGGTCACTTCCGGCGACCGGCTTCGCTCGTGCGGCGCAATCCTCGTGGGCGCTCGGGAACCTGGCCCCCTGCCTCAGGAGCGGCCTGTAAGGCCGCGGTCCGACCGTGCCGACAAGAATGTCGGCGGTCCAGCGGATCACGGAACGCCGGTCTACAGCGCGCATCGAGAGGCGCGGAAGACGGGGCGCGGGGCGCTCCGCACAGCGTCTCGCGTGCAGCGATCCGGCAGGACACCGCGGCTCGGAGGCCGGGCGGCCCGCCCACCATCCCGAATCACCGGCAGCCAGCGCAGCGCCTCCCGCCCCCAGACCGTCACGTGCGCCAGCAGATCGCGCACGGACCACGCGCCCGCGACGCCGGGGACCAGCAATTGCGCCCCGTCCAGACCGGCGTACAACGCCCGCAGGTCCTCCCAGGCGCGCTCCACCCTGCCCAGTAACTGATCCCGGTTCATGTCGCTATACCTCGCGCCGGAAGCGCCACACGGCCAGCAGGCCAAACCCCAGCGCCCACCCCGGCAGCGCCAGCACCGGCGACACCACCGACCCGAGCCCCAGCCCGCGGATCAGGATGTTCTGGTAGCCGGCCATGGCCTGTGTCGAGGGCAGCGTGCTGCCAATGGCGCTAAAGGTTCCGCCCGCCAGATCCAGCGGGAACCAGGTGCGGCCCAGCGCCGAGAGGATGAACATGGCCAGCAACGCGAACAACACCACCTGAGAATCGTCTTTGGCGAGCAGCCCGATCAGCAGTCCCATGCCGGCGATCCACAGCCCGATCGCCAGCGAGACCAGCAGCGTGGCCAGCGGCGCGCGGAAATAGGCCACGCCCAGCACCAGTTGCCCGAACACCACCAGCAGCAGCACCTGGAGCAGCGTCAACACCAGCATCCCCAGCCCATGACCCGCCAGGATCTGCCAGCGCTGCAGTGACGTCGTCACCATGCGCTGCAGGGCGCGCGATTTGCGCTCCGCCAGCAGCACATTGGCCGAGCTCACCAGCGACATGATAGCGAACTGCACCAGGATTCCGGGGGAGGCCTGGTTGTAGGGGTTGTCGCCGAACCAGGCGGACGCGCTCTCCGCTTCCGACACGGCCCGCTCCACGCGCACCAGCGCCCCCGTGTTCACGGCCGCCCAGCGGCGCAGCGAGAGCTCCAGCGCCGGCGCGTAAGCCGCCTCGTCGCCGGTCTCCTCCGCCGCCAGACGCGCGATCTCTGTCAAGCACCTTGACACCCGCTCGCAGCGGCGCTATACGATAGTCGCTAGATCAAGCACAGCACAGCGCACTCGCACCAGACAGCCTCGCAACGATGCGACAGAAGGAGATGACGATGAAGGTTTCGCTGGAATATGGCCTCGAGATGATGGAGGCAGAGCTGCCCGACTATGCCGATGTGTTCGTCCCCGGCGAGACGGTGCCTGACCCGCCCTTCCTGCAGGATCCGGTGACCGCCACGCGTCACGCGCTGCGCAACCCCATCGGGATGCCACCGCTGGCGGAGCTGGCCAAGCGGGGCGACAAGGTCACGATCATCTTCCCGGACCGCGTCAAAGGCGGGGAGCAGGCCAATGCCCATCGCAAGGTCGCCATCCCGCTGGCGATCGAGGAATTGGAGCGTGCCGGCGTCTCCCGCAAGGATATCCTGCTGATCTGCTCCAACGGCCTGCACCGCAAGAACTATCCCCACGAGATCGCCAATATCCTCGGGGAGCCGCTCTATAGCGAGTTCGCGGCCAACAACCAGATCATCAACCACGACAGCGAGGACTGGGACAACCTGGTGGACCTGGGCACCACCGCCCGCGGCGACCATGTGATCATGAACAAGGCGGTCTACGAGTCCGACGTCGCCATCCTCATCGGCCACGCGCTGGGCAACCCCTACGGGGGTTATTCGGGCGGGTACAAGCACTCGGCCACCGGTATCACCCATTGGAAGTCCATCGCGGCGCACCATGTGCCCGAGGTGATGCACGCCCCCGACTTTGTGCCCGTGAGCGGATCCTCCGTGATGCGGCAAAAGATGAACGAGATCAGCATGCACATGGAAGACCGTATGGGGAAACGATTCTTTTGCTGCGATGCGGTGCTGGACACCTCCGCGCGACAGATCGAGGTCTGGAGCGGCTACGGCGCCGAGATGCAGCCGCAGTCGTGGATCACCGCGAACAGGCGCACCTATGTCCCCTGGGCGGAGAAAAAGTACGACGTGATCGTCTTTGGGATGCCCCGGGCCTTTCACTATGGCGACGGCATGGGCACCAACCCGATCATGATGATGCAGGCCCTTTCGGCCCAGGTCATCCGCCACCAGCGCATCATGAGCGACCGGTGCGTGTTCATCGTCACCTCGGCCTGCGACGGCTTTTTCAACGACGTGATCTGGCCCTATATGCACGAGATCTATGACCTGCTGAACGGCTGCAACACGCTGCCCGACATCCATCACCTGGGCGAGCGCTTTGCCACCGATCCCGCCTATATCGCCAAGTACCGCCACGCTTACGCCTTTCATCCCTTCCATCCCTTCTCCATGATGTCCTGCGGGCATCTTGCGGAGAAGCACACCTCAGCGACGTACATCGTGGGCGCCAGCCAGCCCGGCATCGCCCGCGGCATGGGACTCAAGACCCGCGCCACGGTCGAGGAGGCCCTGGAGGACGCAAAGAAAAAGATCGTCGGCGACCGCCCCAACATCCTGGTGCTGCCCCGCACCTTCCGCACCGCGGCGGTGCACCTGTGCATGAAGGATGAGCCCATCAACCCGTAGCGCACGACATTGAACCGCATAGAAAGGGCCTGACCATGAAGTACATCTTTCTGAACCTGAAGCGCTTCGATGTCCCCGCCAGCATGGGCGGCGTCAACCGCGGCGACGTCTGGAGCTGGGGGCGGAACATCATCAACGGCACTAAGGACATTGCGCAATTCAGCGACGCCGAGTTCGCTGTGTTCCTGCCCGAGGCCCACTTGATGCCCGCCCTGGGCACGGCGAAGGACACCGGCTCGCCCATGCATATCGGCTGCCAGGGCGTCTTCCGCGATGACGTGGCCCCCGGGCTGAATTTCGGCGCCTTTACGACCAACCGGCCCGCCGCGGCCATGGCGGCCCTGGGCGTGGATTACACCATCATCGGCCACACCGAGGAGCGTCGCGACAAGCTGGGGATCCTGGCCGAGGCCGGCGTGAACGATACCGCCGCCGTGAACCGGCTGCTCAACAAAGAGATCCTGGCCGCGCAAAAGCAGGGCATGAAGGTGCTCTATTGCGTGGGCGAGACCAGCGAGGAGCAGCCTCGGCGTTATGAGGTGCTGGCCGAGCAACTCGCCGTAGGCACCGCGGGCGCCGACCTGGAGAGGGTGGTCATCGGCTACGAGCCGGTGTGGGCCATCGGCCCCGGCAAGACGCCGCCGGGCGCGGACTATATCACCGACATCGCCCGCTACATCAAGAGCCAGCTCCCGGGCGTGCCGGTGGTCTATGGCGGCGGCCTGCGCAGCGAGAACGCCCCCATGCTGGCCGGCATCGCAGAGATCGACGGCGGCCTGATCGCCCTGACGCGCTTTAGCGGCGAGATCGGGTTCTACCCGGACGAGTACCTGGAGATCGTGAGGCTGTACCTGGGCGTGTGAACGGTAGAACGTGCGAACGTCTGAACGTCTGAAGGTCAAAGGTCGAAGGTCAAAAGTCCGGACCGCGAGCCTCCATTTGGACCGCGGGCGTCCGCTGGACCGAGGGCCTAACTCCGCAGACGCACAGGGTTGCAGCTTGTATTGTCCTTCGCACTGTAGGCCCGGCCTGCAAATCCAAGCTTACGAAGGGTGCCGACTGCTGCACTACGAGCGGCCGGTTGCCGGCTCCGCCCACACAATGACCAATGACCAACCCGTACCATGCACGAGATCAGGGTCGCGCGAGACGTAACGCGCCAATCTGCCTAGACGACAAGCAGGACAAGACTCATGCCCAAGATAGACGAGCCCTCATGGCATAGTGACAGGCTGCACACTCCGCTGGAAAAACACCGCAGGCAAGGATCGACGCTAAGGCCTCCCTTGGCAGATATCCCCGGTATGAGACTCGCCTCTTGGCGCGATGAACGCCTACCGGAGCTCATCTGGGTGGCGCTGCTTGTCACCCATCTACGTAGGGAAACCTGCATTGACCTGTTCCGACAGTTTGCAGACTCGATTCAGCCTCGAGCCAGCCGACAATCGCCCTTGGGACATAACATTCCGTGGCCTTTCCGACATCGACGAAGGCCTCTTCAACCGGCTCATCGGTGCGCTCTGCTATGTACCAGAGTGTCGACGGATATTAAGCACGCTCACTCTTCTGGATGACTTTCCCGGCAGAGAGCGATGGGCACGCCACCTTCCCGATTCCTCCTAAAGACGGCTGGGACCTCCTGGCACACGCGGTCGCCTGCACGCTTGACCACCAATCCCAGCAGTCGACGACTGTCGGTGGTTTCGCATCCTATGCATGATGGCGGGTGGTAAGCTAAAGCTCCCATCTGAAGAGATGATCAACGAGCCTCGTTAACTACCCGTATGTGGGAGACCAGCGAGGTGCGCCCACGATTCGCTCGACTGAGGGAGCGCTTGCATCAATGGACAGGCCCCTGGCCGTTGGTCTGAGGTTTCTGGCAACAGTGCCTCCAGAAAACCCAGGCTGGTGCTATCCTGAGCTGCCAGCGAAACGTCATCAGGCAAGGAGTGCACATATTCACACGTTGCTGATGCCTATGCCGAGTTGTACTCCACCAGGCTAGACTGCCTCAACGTCCGCGGTAGACCCTAAGCACGACGCAACATTCGGTATCTGCCTATATGGATTGGCAGTTCTTGGCGAGTTAATGGATGCTGGGTATGCGTCTCTGTACTTGGCCGGATGGGACTCCGTACCCTCTGCGAGCTAGTGATCACACTCAGCTACCTGGCCACGAGGACGATCGTGAGTGTCTGGCAGTCGTACCGTGCGTTCGGTTCAGGACAGGCCAAGCTCCAATATCTTAAGCTTGAGGAAGGCGTTGGCCGACGTTATGAGCGCGCAGATGGCGGAACTCGCGAATGAAGACATTGGGAGGAGTACCTAGACAGAACTGGGCAACTGGGCATCTACGGACCTTAGAAAACTAAGCGTTCAAGGTGGGACAAAGGACCTATACGATGAGTACTACGGCTGGACGTCATCTTACTGCCATGGACACTGGAGTTCAGTGCGCGAATCCGTGTTCACGACCTGCGCAAATCCCCTGCACCGGCTGCATCGCATCGCGAGGGGCAGTCCAACTGTCTTACCCGATGTGAGGCTTGATGCATGTAGACTCGTCGATCGCCTGCTGCAACTAACGAACGCGTGCTACCCAGGACTCGGTGTTCGGATCAGCCCGTGTTCCACTGAAAATAACGACTAAGCCCCCCATCCTCCCGTCTTGTGGTATACTCTCCACAATATGGAGACACAGGATCAAGACACGCGCACCTGGACCTATGTGCTGGCCGACGCCGATCTGGCCGAGGGCGAGATGACGGCTGTGTACCCGCTCGGGCTCAACATCGTCGTCGCCCGGGTCGAGGGCGCGCTGTACGCCGTCTCGGGCACGTGCGCCCATATGGGCTGCCCGCTCTTTATGGGCACCCTCGAGGGCCACAACCTGGTCTGCCCCTGCCACGACTGGCGCTTTGACATCCGTACCGGCCGTTTTCGCGCCGCGCCCGAGCTGGGCCTCGAGACCTACCCGGTCCGCGTCGAGAACGGCAAGATATTCATCTCTGTCCGCTGAAAGGACATGCCCATGCCTGTCGTCAAGATGTACACGCTCTCTACCTGCCCCTGGTGCCGCAAGGCCAAGCAGTGGTTCACCGAGCGCAATATCCCTTTTGTGTTCACCGACTATGACCTCTCGGACGCCGAGACCAAGCGTCAGATCACGGCCGAGATGGACGCCGCCGGCGTCTCCGGTTTCCCCTACGTCCAGATCGGCGAGGAGATCGTGGGCGGGTACAAGCCCGCCGAGTACGCCCGCCTGATGGGGATCGAGGGCTGAGGCGGTGGACGCCGATCTGCAGGCCCGTGTTGAGGCCCTGCGCCAGTTGCACGAGCGGGTCGTGCGGCCAATGGGATGGAAGTTCTCACCCGACGAGGAGTTGGTCCAGTTCGTACTGGAGCAGGAGCTGATCCTGGAGGCGCGTCACGGGATGCCCTACTGTCCCTGCCAGCCGCTGCGCGGCGACCGGGCCCGCGACATGCGTATCGTCTGCCCCTGCATCCCTTTCCACCGGAAGCATTACGACGCCATGAAACGCTGCTGGTGCGGCCTGTTTGTCCATGAGGACGTGACCGACCCCGACAGCCTGCCGCAGTTGACGGAGAAGGAGCTCGGCCTTGTCTGAGTTCTATGTGCCCGCCATTCGCGCCGAGGAGATCGCCCCGGGAGGCATGCTGGCCGTCACGCTCGAGGGGCGCGAGATCGTCATCTGCCACTGCGAGGATGGGACGTTCTACGCCGTGGCGCGCCGCTGCGGCCATATGAACGCCCCCCTGGAAAAGGGCACCCTGGTGGGGACGATCCTGACCTGCCCGCTGCACTGCGCCCGCTTTGACGTGGCCAGCGGCCAGGTGCTGGGCGGCCCCCTGCCCACCTATACAGGCGACGACCCCGTCCCGCCGCGCCTGGCGCGCCGATTGCAGAACGAGACGGCCCTCATGGCCCACATCCACACCGAGCCGCTTGCCACCTATCCCGTGCGCATCGAGGATGGCTGGGTGCTGGTCGCGCTCTAGCAGAGCCCCATCCCCTGACCCTGCGGAGGCATCATGCTCAGATGGCTTGGCTGGTCGTTGCTGATCCTGCTTGGCGTCGCGCTGATGCTCGCGCTGGGGATGTATGTGACCATCCGGCTGGTGGACCGCACCAACGGCACGCTGGTTTCGGGAGGCGAGACGCGACGGTATCTGCTGTACGTCCCTGAGAGCTACGATCCCGGCACCCCAACCCCGCTGGTGATCAGCCTGCATGGCCTGGTGCAGTGGCCCGCCCACCAGCAGCAACTGACCGGCTGGAACGCCCTGGCGGACGAGCACGGGTTCATCGCGGTCTATCCACGAGGCACGGGCTTTCCGCTGCGCTGGCGGGCCGGCGGGCGCGGCACCGACCCCGCACCGGACATCGCCTACCTCTCCGAGCTGATCGACGCGCTCTCGACCGAGTACGCCATCGATCCCGACCGCATCTATGTCAACGGGATGTCCAACGGCGGGGGGATGTCCTTTGTGCTCTCCTGCGCGCTGGCTGACCGTATTGCCGCCATCGGCGGCGTCGCCGGCGCGTACGCCTATCCCTGGGAGGCCTGCGAGCCCGCGCGTCCGGTGCCCGCGATCTTTTTCCACGGCACCGCCGACCCCATCGTCCCCTACGGGGGCGGGCAACTGGACGTGACCGAGTGGCCGCTGCCCGACATCCCCGCCTGGGTGGCCGAGTACGCCCGCCGCAACGGCTGCGAGCCGAACCCCGTCACTCTCGAGGCGCAGGGCGCCGCCAGCGGCGTCGCCTACTCGGGCTGTGCCCCGGCCGGAGCCGGGGGTGCGGATGTTGTGTTTTACACCATCGCGGATGGCGGGCACACCTGGCCCGGCGGCCACCCCATCCCGGCGATCATCGCCGGCCCGACAAACACAGACATCGACGCGACAAGGGTGATGTGGGCGTTCTTTGAGCAACACCCGAGGCGGTGAGAACGGCGTGGACGAGCGAACGCGTCGACCTATGAACGATGGTAGGCACCCCTGCCTCGGTGATGGGCGCGCCAGAAGCACGTCAAGCCGGGCACAGCGGCGAAGTTCAGACCCGAGACCTGCTCCGGGGAAGGAAGAGTAGAATGGCTGCACGGCAAGCCCTGGCAGTTCTAGCGATTGCGCTTGGCACCTTCCTGTCCACGATCCAGGCGGTGTACCCGGCACCAGCGCCCTGCACTCCGCGATCGGCACGCAGCCCCAAACACCAGCATAGGCGTTTGCCCCGGACCGCCGACATTCCTGTCGGCCTCCAAAGCCTCGATCCTGTAGCCGCACCCGGGGCACCGTACCGACGCCGTCCATGGCCCATGGTCCATCGTCCGTGGTCCATCGTCCCCAGCCCGCCAGCCTCCCCGAAGCGCCATGCCCGATCGCTCAGCGCAGCACGAGGGGCAGGAACACGCCCCACACCCGCGCCGTCTCGAAAGCGCCGATATCGCACACCGCCAGGCCATCGCCGTCGCCGTCCAGGGGGCGCGCAACGTATCGCTGGTCGAAGGGGGGACAGTCCACCTCTGGCCCCGCATCGATGGCGGGCGAGCCAAAGAGCAGTCCATGGGTCCAGCTCTCCCCGCCGCGGTCGGCCAGGGGGGTGAGGAGCGGATCGCGCCCCCTGATGTCGCCTGCCGCTGTAAAGAGGCAATCGCCCGGGCCAATCAAGTCCCCCGCGGCCTGGATCAGATTGTAGCCCGCTGACGTCACCGCAGCGGTGCCCCAGCGAACGCAGTCCGATGGGGCCGCTGGATCGCCCTGAAGGTTCCGTCCCAGGATCGATTGCCGCACCGTGACCGCGCTGCTACTGTAAGCGAAAAGACCGCCCCCCACGCCGACGGCATCGCCGTCTGCATCGGCCAGGTTGTGTGCCACCGTGCAGGCGGCGATCTCGGTAGGCACGTTACTCGAGAGCCCCCCGCCGTAGCGATCGGTAGTGTTGCCGCTGACCGTGCTGTTGCGCAGCGTCAGGCTCCTTCCGACGGGCGCGTAGATGCCGCCCCCCTCCAGGACTGCCCGGTTCCCGGCGATCAGGCTACTGTCGATGACCAGCATCGCGGTGTCACCCACCTGGATGATGCCCCCGCCGCCACCGTTCGTGCCCGCGTCATTACCCACCAGACTGGACTCGGCCAGTGTGACGACCGAGCTCTGGCTAAAGATACCCCCGCCCCCCCTGCGTGGCGGTATTTCCAGAGATGCGCGTGGCGGTGATAATGACGCTGTCGCAGTCCCGCAGGTACATCCCGCCCCCCTGCGCGCTGCTGTTGTCGAGGAGTTGCACGCGGTCCAGCGAGAGGTTACAGCCCTCCGCGTAGATGGCGCCGCCGAAGTTGTCCGTGCTGCTGTCCCGCACAACGACATCGTCGAGCTCCAAAGTGCCGCTATGGCACCCCACCGCGTCGTTCTGGCCGCCGTGGGCATTCCGGATGGTCAGCCCTTCCAGGCTGGCCCGGGCCCCGCTGTGCACCGTCAGGGCGCCATCGGGCGAGCCAGCAGCATCGATGATGGTCAGGCCCAAGCCTATCCCGATCAACGAGACCTCAGTGAGGATGTCCAAATCCCCCCCCTGCGGACGTGTTGTCGTAGCCACCCAGTGTCAGCGTGTAGGTGCCTGCGGGCAGGTTGATGACATCAACGCCGGCCGTCTGATTAGCGGCGATAATCGCCTCGCGCAGAGAGCAGTCGGCGACATCGCAGACGCCGTCGTTACTGTCTGTGAACTTGGTCACCGTGTATGTTGCCGCCAGTACGGGGCGGGCGGCGCCGCTCAGCAGCGCACTCAGGAGCAGTACAACGAGAATGAGTGTCGACAATGTTCTCCTGTGCATGGAACTTACTCCTGTTGGGCAGTCGCTCACCGACCACCTTTGACGTCAGTCCTCGACCACGAAACGAACTCGCAGGGGCAGGCCACCGCCGCCTGCCAGCGCTTGCGCAGGAGCCGACAGGAATGTCGGCGGTCCAGTGTTCCCACAGACCGCGTTCCGAGGGAACGCCACCCAGAGCGGACGAGACGTCCGCGGTCCATGGTCCATCGTCCACGGTCCTCTTCACCCCTCCATCCTCAGCACCGGTTTGATCGTCGCGCCGCTGCGCGAGCCGGCGATGGCCGCATTGATCGCCTCAAAGGGGTAGGGGCGGATCAGCCGGTCGTAGGGGAACTGACCCGCTTGCCAGAGGTCGATCAGGCGCGGGATAAAAGTCTGCGGCACGGCGTCGCCCTCGACGACGTCACATAGGCGTTGGCCCCGGACCGCCGACATTCCTGTCGGCCTCCAAAGCCTCGATCCTGTAGCCGCACCCGGGGCACCGTACCGACGCCGTCCATGGCCCATGGTCTATCGTCCGTGGTCCATCGTCCCCGGCCCGGGTCCCTCGCCCACGCCAAGAGGGAGGCCCTCACGCCCCCCCTGCAGCGCTGCGTCCGATCGCTCAGCCCAGCGGCGCCAGCGTCTCCAGCGGCATATCGCCTGGCACGACCACGGCGTTGCGCTCCGTAGCCAGCAGGTGCGTGGCGAAAGAGGACTGACGAGAAAAGTGCCCGCGGACGCCGCTGCGCCAGAGGGCGTTGCTGCCATCGGCCCTCTGAAACCCGAAATGGAGCTCGCCCAGCCGCTCGCAGCGGGCGGGGCGGCCCGCCTGGCAGGCGGCACAGTCCCCGCAGGAGGCATACGACAGCACCACGTGGTCGCCGGGTTGGACCCGCGTCACCGCGGAGCCGGTCTGCTCCACGACGCCCGCGCCCTCGTGCCCCAGCACCACCGGCCCGATGGAGCCGTCCCAGGCGCCGGCCATGGCGATGTCGGTGTGGCACACGCCCGAGGCCACCACCCGGACGAGGACCTCGTCCTCGCGGGGGGCGTCCATCTGCAGGGAATCGATAACAAAGGGACCGCCCCGCTGGCGCAAAACGGCGGCGCGAATGGCGAGCCAGTCGGCGTTTGCGTGCATGACCGGACCACCTCCGGGGGCGAGAGCGACAACGTTTGCGACGGCGGGGGTAACGCTGCCGGTATTGTAGCGGCAGTTGAGCCCTCATGTCAACGGATACGGGCGGGATTGATTAGTACAGGGACCTCTTGTCCGCCGTTCGGAGCGGACGAGACGTCCGCGGTCCATGGGCGCGCGCACCACAGACGATCAGTGCTACAGATCGGCGCCGGATGCGGGCAGGACGCCCGCGGACAACCGGCCTCCGCGAGCGACTCGCTTCACGAGGCGCGCACGTTCTGAGGAGTCGCAAGCGTACGCAGCACTCCGCCGGCCTGGCCGACAGGAATGTCGGCGGTCCAGGCTCCGTCGTCTGTCATCCACGGTCCATTATCTATGGTCCGTCGTCCTCTCTCCGCTGCAGGGGTGCGCCAGTTGGAGCCAGGGGCAATGCCATAGTACAATCACAGGTTGTGGTGTGGACCGATTACAGTGATTATGGAGTGTTGAATGCCCAAAGGTGCGTGGCGCAAGGGCAGGGTCGCCGCTGGCCTGCTCATTGTCTTATTGATTGCAGCCGCAGCGGTGTTTCGTATCGTCAACTATACCAATGGCACCCTGATCTCAGCGGGGATCGAACGCGAGTATTACGTCCACGTTCCGGCGAGCTATGACGCCTCCACCCCCACGCCGCTGGTCATCACGCTGCACAGTTATGGACAGCTGCCCATCCAGCAGAATGGCGTGAGCCGCTGGAGCGACCTGGCCGACGAGGAGGGATTCATCGTCGTGTACCCCGCGGGGACCTACTTTCCGCTCCGCTGGCAGACCGGCGGCGCCTATGAGCAACTCTCCGACCCTCGCTGGGATATCGCCTTTATTTCCGACCTGATCGATGAAATGCAGCGCACCTATAACATCGACCCGGCGCGCGTCTACGCCAACGGGCTATCCAACGGCGCTGGCGCCTCGTTCATCCTGTCCTGCACCCTCTCCGAGCGCATCGCCGCGGTAGGGATGGCCTCCGGGGCCTATCTTTACACCTGGGACGACTGCCAGCCCGAGCGCCAGGTGCCTGCGATCGTCTTTCACGGCACAGCCGATGACACGGTGCCGTACGCCGGCGGCGAGGCGGGGTTCTTCCGCGTGCAGTTTCCCGCCATCCCGGCCTGGATAGACACGCTGGCGGGGCACAATGGGTGCGACGGCGCCCGTGAGCTCGCCGCCGCAGGAACGGTGCGCACGCTGCAGTACACCGGCTGCGAGGCCGACGTTCTCTTTTACACCATCGAAGGCGGCGAGCACGTCTGGCCGGTTGGGGAGCGGTACCGCCTCCCCGGCGCGATGGCGGGCCGGGACCCGCTGGATGCCACCCGGGCCATGTGGGCCTTTTTCCAGGCGCACCCGCTCGGGTCCGGCACCGATGTACCGCTGAGCGTCGCAGCCAGCGGCCGCCCCGCCGTCCTGGTGGACTAGCCCATGCAGGACTGGCTGGACACGGCGTTCTCCTTTGCACTGCCGCTGGGCGTCGGCCTGGGCATTCGCGCCGCCGTGCGTTATCGCAATGAATGCTATCGCCGGGGCACGATCTTTTCGGCTGGGCGGCGCAGGCGGTATCTGGTGCATGTTCCGGAGCGGTACGACCCCGCTTCGCCAACGCCGCTGGTGCTCGCTCTGCACTCTTACGGGCAGTGGCCCTTCCAGCACAATGCCATCAGCCGCTGGAACGATCTGGCGGACGAGCATGGTTTTATCGTCGTTTACCCCTATGGCATGTCCTATCCGCTCTACTGGCGCATCGGCGGGCCGGGCGGCCGCCTCAGCGATCCGGCGCCCGATATCGCCTTCCTCTCGGACCTGATCGACCGCATAGAGTCTGACTATAACATCGACCCTACGAGGATCTATGCCAACGGGCACTCGAACGGGGGCGGGCTGTCGTATGTGCTCGCTTGCGAGATGCCCGAGCGGATCGCGGCGGTGGGCATGATCTCGGGGGCCTACCTCTACCAGGGATGCACCACCGATCGGTCGCGCCCCGTGCCCGCGGTCGTCTTTCACGGGACTGACGACGCGATTGTGCCTTACCAGGGTGGCATTGCCGGGTTCTGGCGGGTGCGGTTCCCCGCCGTGCCCGAGTGGGTGGAGAGGCTGGCCCGCCGCAACGGCTGCGCGCTTACGCCCGAGCCGTTGCCTGCCCATGGTGACGTCCACGGATTGCATTACCGGCACCCTGAGGCAGAGGTCCTGTTCTACACCATCGAGGGCGGGGGGCATACCTGGCCCGGCGGCAATGGGCCGCGCTCACGCCGCACAGGGCACTGCAGCTCCTCCATCGACGCCACGCGCGTGATGTGGGCGTTCTTTGAACGGCACCGCTTGACGGGCAGCGCGTTGCCGGCGGGCGCCTAGACGGCAAGAGAGGCTCAGGGGAGGCCGACAGGAATGTCGGCGGTCCGGTGTTCACCTGGACCGCGGGCCTCTGGCCCGCCAAGTGGCCAGGTACGCGTCTGACTCAGGGAGGCCGACAGGAATGTCGGCGGT
This sequence comes from Anaerolineae bacterium, assembly GCA_040772225.1. Classification (GTDB taxonomy): domain Bacteria; phylum Chloroflexota; class Anaerolineae; order UBA1429; family UBA1429; genus JAAYED01. The sequence goes on along the minus strand of JAXGYO010000003.1, from coordinate 329,238 downwards.
CCGGCGTTCCCCTGGACCGCGGGTTTCTGGCCCCCGAAGTGGCCAGGTACGCGTCTGACTCAGGGAGGCCGACAGGAATGTCGGCGGTCCGTGTTCCCCTGGACCGCGGGCCTCTGGCCCGCCAAGTGGCCAGGCCGACAGGAACGCGTCTGACCGCGGGCCTCTCAGGTGGACTCAGGGAGGCCGACAGGAACGTCGGTGGTGTCGGCGGTCCCGAAGTGGCCAGGTACGCGTCTGACCGCCGACAGGAATGTCGGCGGTTCCTGACCGCGGGTTTCTGGCCCGCCAAGTGGCCACGCACGCGACTGACTCAGGGGAGGCCGACAGGAATGTCGGCGGTAAAGACCGCAACGACTGCTAAAGATCGTGACCGAATGCGGGCCGTTGGCCCGCCGTCCCGACGACCATGGTCTATCGTCTGTGGTCGCTACTCAGCAAAGCACCAACCCCCGAACCTATGTGCCATCTGCAATGCTCCATTCCTATCCTGCCCACGCCCCCTTGACATACATAGCAGTACAATGTATAGTGCTGCTAGGTAAGTTGCACATCAGGGAGGCCGGTATGGAGATCAACAAAGACCTGATCGCTGCCTCCTCGACCCCGATCGTGCTGGCGATCCTGGCCGAGGGGGACAGCTACGGCTATGCCATCCTCCAGCGCGTGCGGGAGCTCTCGGGCGGGCGCATGGCCTGGACCGACGGGATGCTCTACCCGGTGCTGCACCGCCTGGAGCGCCTGGGATATGTCGAGGCGCGCTGGGAGGTGGCAGAGAGCGGCCGCCGCCGCAAGTACTACCGCATCACCGCGCGAGGCCGCACGCAGCTCGCCGAGGAGCGCCGCCAGTGGCAAGCGGTCGACGCCACGCTGCGGGGCCTCTGGCACACAGTCACGCTATCTATTCCGCTGACCCACGCCACATCATACGCGGCACTGCCGCAAGGAGCCTGAAAATGACAACCACAGTGCATGACCCAGCGCTCGAGGACAAGATCGACCAGTGGCGAAGCTATCTCCGCCGCCGCCAGGCGATCCACGCCGTGGATGTGGCGGAGCTGGAGGACCATCTGCGCGAGCAGGTCGCCGGTCTGCAGGAGGCGGGGCTCGACACCGATGAGGCTTTCCTGGTGGCGGTCAAGCGCATTGGCGCCCTCGACGCCCTCTCGCGCGAGTATGCCATCGAGCACTCGGAGCGCCTCTGGAAGCAACTGGTCGTCCCGTCGGACTCGGGGGCGTCACGTGCCCGGGAACGCACGGATACCATCGTCGCGATCATGCTCGCCGTGGCGGCGGCAATACTCATCAAGCTGCCGGCGCTGTTTGGGCTCGACACGGTGGAGGACGGCAACGTCTACGCCCGCAACCTGAGCCTTTTCGTGCTGCCGCTGCTGACCGGCTATTTCGTGTGGAAGCGGGGCCTGGACGCGCGTGCCGCTCGCTGGTTCGCCGCGGCCTTTGTCGTGGCAGCCATCTTTGCCAACGTCTATCCCTTTGGCCAGCCCGGCCACACCGAGGCGCTCACGGCGCTACACCTGCCGATCGCGCTCTGGCTGATCGTGGGCATGGCCTACGCCGGTGAGCGCTGGCACGCGGTAGCCGGCCGCATGGATTTCGTGCGCTTTTCCGGCGAGCTGTTCATCTACTATGTGCTCATCGCGCTGGGCGGCGGCGTGCTGACCGTATTCGTGCTCCTGATCTTTGATGCCATTGGCATCTATGCCGAAGATTTCGTCGCGTCCTGGCTGCTGCCCTGCGGAGCGGCCGGCGCAGTGATCATTGCCGCCTGGCTGGTGGAAGCCAAGCAGAGCGTGATCGAGAATATGGCGCCCGTGCTCACGCGCCTGTTCACGCCGCTTTTCGCCGTGCTGCTACTGACCTTCCTGGGCGCCCTGCTGTGGACCGGCAATCCCATCGATATCCAGCGCGACATCCTGATCGCCTTTGACCTGCTGCTCGTGGTGGTGCTGGGCCTGCTGTTGTACTCAATCTCGGCCCGCGACCCGCAGTCCCCTGCCGGTATCTGGGACGTGCTGCAGGTGGTGCTGGTGATCGCCGCGCTCCTGGCCGATGGGGCCGCGCTGTGGGCCATCGCCGCCCGTATCAGCGAGTGGGGGTTCAGCCCCAACAAAGTGGCCGCCCTGGGCGAGAACGTGATCCTGCTGATCAACCTGGCCTGGTCCGCGGTGCTCTACCTGCGCTTTTTGCGGAGGCGCGTCCCCTTTGCCGCGCTGGAGCGCTGGCAGACGGCTTACCTGCCCGTATACGCCACCTGGGCCGCGCTCGTCGTGATCGTCTTCCCGCCGCTGTTCGGGTGGGCGTGAGAGATTGCAGATTGCAGAGACCAGATTGAAGATTTCACATTTCAGATTGAAGATTGCAGATTGCAAATAGAACCCGCCCTGGTAGGCGTTCCAAGTCCGCCCGATAGTGCGGACTCGGGGCGCTCCGACCCTGCCTCTGCAATCTGTGATCTGCAATCTGTCATCTTGAATCGCCCAGACGCTTGCGCCGTGCCCTCGCCCTGTGCTATCCTCGCCTCCAGTAACGGCCCCATCGTCGCAGCATCAAGGAGGCTCCCGTGCTCGCCAAGATCACCAGTTGTGCACTCGTCGGCCTGGAGGGCGTGCTGGTCGACGTGGAGGTGGACGTCCACCCGGGCGAGATGGGTCGCATCGATATCGTGGGCCTGCCCGACGCCGCCATCCAGGAGTCGCGCCAGCGGGTGCGCTCCGCCATATTCAACTCGCGGCTGTCCTTCCCGTCGCGCCCTGTGACCATCAACCTCGCCCCGGCCGACCTTCACAAGGAGGGTCCCGCCTACGACCTGCCCATCGCCGTGGGGATCCTCGCCGGGGGCAACGTCCTTCCCCCGGTGGACGGCGACCAGATGTTCGTCGGCGAGCTCTCGCTGGACGGCAGCGTGCGCCACGTGAATGGTATCCTCTCCATGGCCTCGGTGGCCCGCGAGCAGGGGATCACCCGCATGTACGTCCCTGCCGCCGACGCCCCCGAGGCCGCCCTGATTCCCGGGATGACCATCTACGCGGTGGAATCGCTGGGGCAACTGGCGATGCACCTCAACAACCTGGTGCTGATCCCGCCCTACGTGCCGGACCCCGCCACGCTCGCCGATGAAGAGCCGCAGGTGGCGGTCGATTTCTCCGAGATTCGCGGGCAGGAGCACGTCAAGCGCGCGCTGGAGGTGGCCGCCGCGGGCGGGCACTGCGTGCGTATGATGGGCCCGCCCGGCTCGGGCAAGACCCTGCTGGCCCGGGCGCTGCCCTCGATCCTGCCGCGCATGGGGATCGAAGAGGCGCTGGAGGTCACAAAGATCTATTCCGTCACCGGGATGCTGCCCCCCGAACGCCCGCTGATGCGCCTGCGCCCCTTTCGCGCGCCGCACCACACCATCTCCACGGCGGGGCTGGTGGGCGGCGGCCACTGGCCGCGGCCGGGCGAGGTCTCGCTGGCGCACCGGGGCGTGCTCTTTCTGGATGAACTGCCCGAGTTCGGCATGCGCACCCTGGAGGTCCTCCGCCAGCCGCTGGAGGACAAGTTCGTCACCATCTCCCGCGCCGCAGGCTCGCTGGTCTTTCCCGCCAATTTCATGCTCGTCGGCGCCATGAACCCCTGCCCCTGCGGCTACCACGGCGACCCCACCCACGACTGCACCTGCAGCCGCGGGCTGGTGGAGGCGTACCAAAAGCGCGTGTCGGGGCCCATGATGGACCGCATCGACATCCACGTGGACGTGCCCACCGTGGACTATGAAAAGCTGGCGGGCCGCACCCTGGGCGAGCCCTCGGCGGCGATCCGCGCCCGGGTGGAGGCCGCCCGCGCCCGCCAGACGGCAAGATTCGGGAATAGCACTTCCTTAACATGTAACGCCGACATGGGCCCCGGCGAGGTACGCCGCCACTGCGAGCTGGACGACGCGGGCAAGGCGCTGATCAAGGCCGCCATGCGCCAGTTGGGCCTGAGTGCCCGCGGCTACCACCGCGTGCTCAAACTCTCCCGCACCATCGCGGACCTGGCGGGGAGCGAGGGGATCCAGGCGGCGCATCTGGCCGAGGCGCTGCAGTACAGGCAGAGGGTGTAGGAGGGAGAGCGATCACACCTCAGTCATGAGGAGCACCTCTTCGCCCAACATGTCGATGATCTTCACCGCCACAGTGGTTGGTTCGTGTGGGGCTAACAACTCGTAGGTGCCTTCGACCAAGTCGTCTTTCTTGGCCGGGGCATCCGATAGAGCGATGTTGAACACGAGGCCATCATAGGATGGGTCGATCAGCACGCAGTCGACCATTGCCCGCCAGTCAGTGATCTCAGGTGTCAAGACGCCCTTCTGCTGCTTGAGCCTTTCGATGATCGTGGGCGACACAAAGTCCACAATCTCGACTTGAATGCGCTCCCCGCTGCGTTCTACGCGCACCTTGGCGGTAGCGGGCCGGTGTTCGAAGAACGTGCCATACTTGGGATCCGTGCGCAGCTCGATCACATCGATGCGGTTGGCAGCCTTTGCCCCTCCCCGCATCCTGTTCCAGTTCTCTAGCCACGCATCGGCGGCCAGTTCCTTTCCCAGGGCAACGACGGTGATGCTCCGATCCTCGTCCGGTCGTGCCTCCACCTCACGGCGGATCTCGTCGAGATCGAGCGGGGAAAGCGGGTGATTGAAGGGGATGATCTTTGCCAGCCTGTCGCCTAGCAGTCCATCAAAGAACGAGTCCGCTCGAGTTCGCTCAATGCCAATGTGCTCGCAGGCAAGATTCACGGCCTCGTTGTGCTGGATCTGCAGGTCATAGTCATTGACTCGCCACACGGTGAAAGACCACTGGGCAGCGCCGTCGGAGCTATCGTCGTTCTCGACAGCTTCCTCCTGCGGATCCGATGAAGCCGACGCGATCTGCTCGCTGATGATGGCCTGAAGACGTTTAGAGGTGATCTGGATCGCGCCTTTGTTGATGTCGCAGCCAATCCAGCGACGCCCGAGTTGTTGTGCCACAGCGGCGGCAGTACCGGAGCCGATGAAGCAGTCCAAGACCAAGTCACCAGGATCGGAATGTGCGAGGACTATCCGCTCCAGTAATGCTTCGGGTTTCTGCGTAGGATAGCCCAGCCGCTCGCCAGAAGACGTGTTGAGCTGCAGCCCGTCCTCATCCCAGAGAGTCGTGATCGGCGCCCCGGGGTTCTCATCCAGGTACTTCTTCGTCGTTGCCTTGCCAGTAACATAATCACGGCCTCGAAGCAGTGCGTACCTGCGCCCCTCTTCATCGACGTACTTATACTCCGCCGCCACATAGGCCTCGCTCATGGGCTTGTACGGCTGGTTGAATGCGACACTGTCGGACCTAGAGTACCAGTAGATGCTGTCTGTCTGGTTCGTGTACTTTTGAGCCGCTTGTTCTTTACACCGCTGTACCCTGCCAAATTATCTCATTCCACGCAGATTTGCGGACCCAAACACCTCGTCGAGAGGAGCCGAAATGGTGCCCTCTTCTGTAGTCGTAGTGAACAAAGATGCTCCCATCTGACGATAGCAGTTCCCAAGGAGAATAAGCCTTTCGTACATGAACTGGAGATAGAGTGTCATTAGCCCAGATATCCGAATACTGCATCTGCTCACTAGACTATATGCCTCGCCTGCCTGGTCGCGGTACCTTTCAGATCCACCGCAGTCGAACAGAACGAACATAGTCCGCCCCGAGTCAAATGGCGGGTCAATGCATACCAGCCTGACCTTATTGCGAAAACCGTTGATGAGAAGATGGGCCGCCGGACCTCCTTATTGTCACCGTGGAACAGCAGCCCCCCTTGGGGATAGCCGGGGGGCCAGTCGCCCCAGGAATCCTGCGGTCGCGCGCTCTCGACCGGATCGTATGTCTCGATGTGTTGGGCAGGGAACGCCGTCACCGCCGAGAGCGGGACGCTTGCCGACCCACACGAGCATTCCAATCCCTTGGCGTGATGTGCACAGTAACGTTCTCACTCATATTCGCTTCCTCTCACGAAGGCTCGCGCTTCCGCAAGCCGGTCATAGGGCACTGTGGCACTGCTTGTAAATACCATCTGGTACTGCAGGCGGTCTGTGTTGAGGCTTTCCCAGCGCCGAGAGCCAGCGCCTTGAGGCCATCTTGCCCATCAATGGGATGCTCGCGGTCATGCTCGCGCTTGATCTCGACGATAAGAGTCTTGCCATCCTTGCGCCTGATGACAAAATCCGGCGTGTAGCGACGCCATCGGCCGTCGCCATCCTTGTACTCCACGCTAAAGTCCGTCTTACCGGGGTCCGTCAGCGCTCCAGTGAAGTAGATGTCCTCAACCTCGTCAGGATTCTCGTCCATGTCACGCAGCATCTGTTCGAAGAAGCTCATCTCCGGGTTGGAGTCAAAGTTGTACGGAGTATAGTGGAAGCCAAAGTCCGCGTCGGACTTGATCGCACCATAGGCCATCAGTAGATGCTCGCGATCTCGGGGATAGACGATCTCAGCCGTGTAGACCTCGCCTCCAGAGACATCATGTTCTCGCGCGAAACCCTCGAGCCTTACCAGAGCCAGCGCTCGATCCACAGTCTCCTCGCGCACCTCGTAACTACACCGCTGCTCTTCAATCTGACGACACAGATCGTCCATGTGGGAAGATGGGATCGCGTGCTCTCCATAGATCTGCCTTAACTGCCCATAGACCTCCCAATAGTCGAGGCGGTATCGAGCTGACAGTTCTACGGCAGCAACGTAGCAGCTGACGCTGGACGTGTCTGTCTGGACAACGATGGTGCCGCCGACCTCGACCAAGACCTGTGAGGTTGACTCCTGTATGGCCAGGCCATAGTCCTGCCGGGTCATAGCGGGCTGCTCGTAGGTCGGACGGACCAGGTGCAGCGGGCCGCTTTGCGCTTCTGTCGGTACGACTGTTCGCACGATCTGGGTTACCAGTGAGCGGTGGGATGCCGACCTTCCTGACGACGATGCGTTGTCTGCGAGTCTCTGTCGCTTCGTGGTTGAGATCAGCTATCGTCTGACCGTACGTTTCCTGCAGTTGCTTGTCCAGAATGCCAAAGTTGTCCTGGGACAGATATACCCGCGCCTTGTGCTCATTTCCAGGCACCTGCCGGAGGCATCGGCTGGCAGCCTGCAGCACAAAGTTGTTCGAGGTGGTCAGCTTGCGCACCAGAGCGCACGCAAACAGGCTGGGACAGTTCCATCCCTCAGTGCCCTTGTTCACTAGCATGATCACGCGGTGCGGCGACGCTGGATCGTTGAGCCGGTTGAATGCATCGATGTCCGCGGGCTTGGTAAGCCCCTCGTCAGACGTGTTCACGAGACACACCGTCGGCGATTCACCGATCTCAGTCAGCGCCAGGTCGATCGTTGGCCGGAGCGATGCCAGATCGTCGGTTTGCGGAAAGTACATGGCTAGCCGTGCGGGTGCGCCGTTAGGAAGCGTGACGTGGCCATAGTCCTGGAAAAAGTCTTTCACGACGTGGCGTACGTACTGGTCGGCGTCTCCCTCAAAGTCATACGCCTGGATGTTGCCAGCCAATTCTTTGAGATATCCATCGGTTATCCCTTCAGAAAGGCCGTACCACACCACCACATCTTTGAGAGGTTGGCGTTGGTAGTATGGGGTCCCCGTCGTGTTGACTACACAGATGACCTGAGTCTGATTGGCGAGATAATCAACAGTCTGGCGCACTCGCTTGAGTCCCGTTTCAAGAGACTGGCCGTAGAGATGATGAGCCTCATCCGAGAACAAGGCCAGCCTGGGCAGGCTTGCGATGGTCTGCAGGCGGCGGTTCGCAACGGCGCGCTTTGCCTCATCCACCTGCTGATCGCCAAACAGAGGTCCCAGGTCTCCTTTACGTATCGTCTCTGCAGTGATACGGATCTTCTCAGTGTTTGTGACGACCAGGTTAAAGCTCGAGCCCTCAACAACTGGAATGTCGGGGTCGCCATCGCGGGTAAAGGTGACTTTTACCGAGGCCGCGAACGACCTATGAAGCCGCGGCGGTAGTATTTTCTCGTACGGCACCGCCTCTAGTTGCCTCAAGGCCTCCAGGATCGTTTTCCCGGGCGCGAACACCAGGGCATTCTGCGCGAAATCGGCGTCCGGGTATTCCATTGCCAGCGCAAACTCGGTCGCGACAATAGACCCAATGAGCACGGTTTTCCCTGCGCCCATCGCAAGGGCGAAAATGTAGCTTGGATACTCCAGCCCCAGACTCTCCCGCACCGCCTGCAGACGGAACTTCTTCACATAGTCATCGTCGGAAGACAGGTGTTTCCAGAAGCGATCCAGGCTATAGCCAGCGGCCTTGAACGCACCGTCGGGTATGCCAAGCGCATCTAGCCAGACATCCGCATCCGGGAAACACTGATCATAGAGTTGCAGGATCGTGGGCGTCTGCCTGACCAATCGCAGGTACCAGTAGACCTCGAGCGCTCGCAACTGTGGCTTGCGCAGGAAACGCATAACGCCGCTCTCAGTATCGACCTGCCAGTCGAGTATCTCGCCGATCGCCGGGTACTTCTCACACACATAGTGAGCGTCGCGCCAGCGTCGGGCCTCGTCTGCCAAGACCTCGTACAGATGTGTCACGATGTCCCTTCCATCTCAGATCGCAGCTAGTATTGTCGATCTCCCTCGCAGGGGAGCACACTGAACCGCTTCGCTCAGTGCGAAGCTGGCGTCTTCTTCACCGTTGCCTGCAGAAGCACGCGCAGTCTACCACGTGCAGCGCGCTCGGCCAAGCAACGCCCCCCTCATCTCCCCTTCCTTAGCCGAAAGAACCGCTGCGAGACGTCCTCCCAGGGCCTGAAGGTGTGCTCCAGGGCGAATCCGGCCTCGGCCATGGTGGCCACGATCCGCTCCAGCGCATAGCCCCGCTTGCCGATCTCCCAGTAGTGCTCGCCGTCAAAGACATGCGGCCGGGCCGGCCAAAAGGCCAGCGGGATCTGCCGGTTCGGCAGCAGGCGCGAGACGTGCACCCTCAGGACGCGCCCGGCGTCGGGCAGGCTCACGAGGGCATGCGTGCGGCAGACGCGGTGGAGCTCATCCAGTGCCGGCCGGAACAGGTCCCACGGCAGATGCTCCAGGACCTCGAAACAGGCGACGACGTCGTAGGATTCGTCCCGGAAGGGCAGCGCCACCACCGAGGCGACCAGATCGGGGCCAAGGGTTAGATCCAGGTCCGCGCCAGTGGCGGCGATCCCCGCGGACCTCAAGGTGTGGAGGACCAGGCCGCCTCCCACGCCAACCTCGAGCAGGCTGCCGGGAGCCAGCGCGAGCACCTCGCGCAGTTGATAGCTGTACGTCGCCAGACGCGCGGGGCTGAGGTATGCCGCCGTAAAATAGTGCGCCCTCGCCACCTGGGGCTGGAGCGACCCTGTCGATGTCATCTGCTGAAACTCCTCCCGATGCGACCTGCGATGCTGGCAGCGCTCTGTGGCCGCCGGCGCCACGCGCTGCGCCGCCATGGAGGCCCGCCTGCCAGATGACCCCATACACAACGGAGGTAGGCATTCAAGTGGGGCGCGTACGTTGTACCCAACGTGCCCGTACTCAGGCCCATGTTCTCCGCGACGGCGCGCAGCGCCGACCGGCCACCCGGATGCCGGCAGGAATGCCGGCGGTCCAGACGTTCGGACGTTCGGACGTTCCGACCTTCAGACGTTAGGACGTCCCGACCATCTCCAGCTTGATCAGCGTCCACGCCCGGTACGCCGGCTGGTGCTCGCGGTCCACGTCGAACTCTTCCAGCACGCGGCAGTTCCACAGGTCATAGATCGTGGCGTGGTAGCGGGCGCCGCGCAAGGAGCCGTCCCAGGGGCCCAGCCAGGGGTGCTTGCCCGGCAGGTCGTACCGGCAGTAGATCACCACCAGGCCGTGCCCCCTGGCCAGGGCGAAGATGTTGCCGCTGTCGCTGTTGAGCGGCTGGCGCTCCATCTCATCCAGCGGCAGGCTCTCGGCGATCTCGCGCAGGTAGCGCAGGCGCGGCGCGCTCTCGCCGGTCATCGTGCCGCCGTACGACCAGAAAATGTCTTTGTGATTGTTATTGCGCACAAAGGCCTCGCCGTGGGTAGCATACCCACCGGCCATCAGGGATTTCCAGTGGCGCTCCAGCACCAGCTCCGGGCTCGAGTTGCCCCAGTCGTCCCGCAGGTTGCCCTCGTACTGGTACTCGTCGTTGATCACCGGCTTGTTGTAGCGGGCCAGCAGCTCCAGCAGCAGCGTGTAGGTGTCCGGGTGCTGGTACGAGACGTGGGTCAGCCAGTGCCGGTCGGGATAGATGATCCCAAAGGGGATGTTGTGGGCCGAGATCAGGTGGCCGTAGGGGTCGCGGGCCTGGATAAAGGCCCCGATCACGTCCCAGTCGCGCCGGTCGGGCCCGATCACGTGGTGGACCGTGTCGATGTCGTACTCGTTGGCCAGGCTCCACCACACGTTGCGATAGGAGGCCAGCCGCGCGATGATGTACCGCAGATAGAGCAAGGCGTCATCCTCGTCCATGCCCGCATCGATGTCCCAGTGTCCCATGTCGTAGGGGTGAAACAGGATCACGTCCGCCTCGATATCGCGCCGCATCAGGTCCTCGACCCTGTCCTCAAAGGCCTGAAAGTAGGCCGGGTTGGGCCGGGTGAAATCGAACGCTCTGGGCGCCCCCTCAAAGGGGTAGCAGGGCGGCTCGTAGCTGATGTCCACCTGCCCGAACCCGCCAGAGTACTGCTTTGGGAACACCAGCATGCGGATCTTGTTGAACCCGTACTGGGAAAAGCTCTCCAGCGTCTGCGCGCGCACCTCGGCCGGGCGATAGTGCCAGGCGTAGGCGGTGGTGCCCATGATGAACGCCGGGGCACCGTCGGCGTAGCGAAAGCGGGTGCCGGCGGCGCGCACCGGGCCGTGCACCCCCTCGGCGGCTGGCGTCACGGTATAGGCGCCCGTCAGGCCGTCCAGCGCGGGCAGGTTGGAGCGGGTCTGGAAGGTGTACTCGCCCGGGGCCTCGCCCAGAAAGCGCAGGCGGAAAACGGCGGCACCGTCGCGGTCGCCATCATAGAAACCTTCCACCGTGCGCTCTAGCCCGGCACCTCCGACCGTGGCGGAAAAGCGCACCTCGGTGAACGGGTTGCCCGCGGGCAACTCGACGGTTTGGCTGAACTCGAACCGCTCCCACTGCTGGATGGTCTGCATGGTGCTCTCTCCTGATTGTAGGCGGAACTCGGTCAGTCGCTTGCAGCGAGTATAGCACGAGGTTACCGGCACCATCAACGCCTTCGGGCTGGCGTTATCCGACGGGGCGCGGAGTTTCACTCCGCGTCATGAATAGCGCGCCGCAGGCGCTCCATCGGTGCTCCTACGCAATCGAGGAGGGCGTTTTGCGCACGACGACAAGGAGGGCCACTCCGCACTCCAAAAGGCCCTGGACCCACGGCATGAGCATTGTACCCATCTCCGCTGGCGGTGGTTACACCGCTTGCGCACGCGCCCCGACGGAGGCGCCATCGCTCCCATCCTCCATTCCCCACATGTTATTTGTCTTCATTTGACCTGGAGTCAACTCCAGGTTGTATGCTACACTCAGGATGATGGAGCGGGAGCCGGCGCCCAGCGCGGCCGTGACCGACCAATTCGCTGAAGCAGAGGAGCCGCCATGACGATCTCCGAAGTCGCCGAACGCTACGGCCTGACCCCAGACACCCTGCGCTACTATGAGCGCGCGGGCCTGATCCCGCCGGTGCCCCGCACCGAGGGCGGCCAGCGCGACTATACCGAAGAGTCTTGCCGCTGGGTCGAGTTCGCCAAATGCATGCGCGGCGCCGGCCTGCCCGTGGAGGCGCTGGCCGAGTACGTGGCCCTCTTCTGCCAGGGCGACGCCACCGCCCCCGCGCGCCTGGCGATCCTGCGCGAGCAGCGCGAACTGCTGGCGGCCCGCATGGCCGACATGCAGGCCACCCTCGACCGGCTGGACTTCAAGATCGCCCGCTACGATGCCATCCTGCTCCCGCGCGAGCAGGAACTGGCCGCTACGATCGCCGCGAACGCACAACGTGCGGACCGCTAAGAACACAGTAGGAGATGTTGCAATGCAGACGCGAGAGTTAGGACGCAGCGGACTATCAGTATCGGCTATTGGCCTGGGGTGCATGGGGATGAGTGTCAACTATGGCCCTGCTCCGGACCGGCAGGAGATGGTCGCCTTCCTGCGCACGGCGGTGGACCGTGGGATCACGTTCTTCGACACGGCCGAGATCTACGGCCCTTTTGCCAATGAAGAACTGGTCGGCGAAGGCCTTGCCCCTGTGCGAAGCCAGGTGGTCATCGCCACCAAGTTCGGCTTTGACGTCGATCCGGTGAGAAGAGGCCGAAATAGCCGCCCGGACCATATCAAGGCGGCTGTCGAAGGATCTCTGAGACGCCTCAGGACCGACGTAATCGACCTGTATTACCAGCATCGGGTCGACCCGGAGGTCCCCATCGAAGACGTCGCCGGTGCGGTCAAGGAGTTGATAGCGGAGGGCAAGGTCAAGCACTTTGGCCTCTCCGAGGCCAGCGCAGAGACGATCCGCCGGGCGCACGCGGTGCAGCGGGTGGCCGCCGTCCAGAGCGAGTACTCGCTGTGGGCACGAGATCCGGAGGCAGAGGTGCTGCCGACATGCCGGGAGTTGGGGATCGGCTTTGTACCCTGGAGCCCCCTGGGTCAGGGCTTTCTTACCGGAACCGTCGCCTCCTCCGCGACCTTTGATCCCGCCGACATTCGGAGCCGGTTCCCGCGCTTTACCGATGAGGCGCTAAAGGCCAATCAGGGCCTGGCCGACCTGGTCCGCGCGATCGCCGCACGCAAGGGGGTGACGCCGGCCCAGATCGCCCTCGCCTGGCTGCTGGCCCAGGATCCCTGGATCGTGCCCATTCCGGGCATGCGCCGCGTCCGGCATCTGGAGGACAATCTGGGCGCCCTTGGCGTGTCTCTCTTGCCCGATGATCTGAGCGAGATCGACGCAGCCCTGGCACAGATCGATGTGCAGGGGGCCAGAGGGTCCGGCCACGAGCGATATGACTGAACGCTTCGGCGCCGGCCGACGCGGCACAATTCAGACAAAAAGGAGAACCCATGACTGACAACAGCACTCGCTTTACTCTGAACAACGGCCTCGAGATCCCTGCCATCGGGCTGGGCGTCTTTCAGTGCAGCCCGGAGGATACTGTACAAGCCGTGCAGACCGCCATCGCCGCAGGCTACCGGCTGATCGACACCGCCGCAGCCTATCGGAACGAGGAATACGTCGGCGAGGGCCTCCGGCAGAGCGGGCTCGCCCCCGAGGAGGTCTTTATCACCTCCAAGCTCTGGATCAGCGACTATGGCTATGACGAGGCGCTGCGCGGCTATGAGGTCAGCCTAGCCAAGCTCGGCCTGGAGAAGGTGGATCTCTACCTGCTGCACCAGCCCCTCACCGCGCATTTCGAGCGGACCATCGCCGCCTACAAGGCGCTCGCCCGACTGCTGGCTGACGGTCGCGTTCGGGCCATCGGGGTGAGCAATATGAACGAGCAGCAGATCGAGGCCGTGATCGAGGCCACCGGCGTGGTGCCGGCGGTCAATCAGGTCGAGGTGCATCCGTTCTTCACGCAGGGCGCGCTGCGCGCGTTCCACGCGGAGCACGGCATCACCACCATGGCCTGGTCGCCCATCGGCGGCATCAACCGCTACCGGCCTCAAAATGTCCAGCAGTTCGGCGACTCGCTCCAGCACCCGGTGATCGTCGACGTTGCGGCACGCCATGGCAAGACGCCGGCCCAGGTCGTGCTCCGCTGGCACGTCCAGAACGGCGTCGTGGCCATACCCAAGTCCGTGAACCCGGGCCGCATCGCGGAGAACATCGCTGTCTTTGACTTTACCCTGAGCCCGGACGAGATGGCGTCTATCGAGGCTCTGGATACGGGCGTGCGCGGCGGGCCCGACCCGGCCGCCATCGGCGCGTAGCGTCCGCTACGGTCTGGCCCAGGCCCAGCCTGTGCTGGCCCATGGTTACGGCGCTGCGGCGCGTCTACGGGCACATTCAGGGTGCCTGAGAAAAGGAGTTGCGTGATGAGTACCGAATACCAACATCGGGCAGGGCTGCTGCCCACCCGGACACTCGGCAAGACCGGCGAGCAGGTGACGCTTTATGGCCTGGGCGGGTTGTTCACCGTGGCCCGACACGACCGGCATGAGCAGGCGGTCGCCATCGTCAACCGGGCGATCGATCTGGGCATTAACTATATCGACACCTCCGCCCTGTACGGCAACGGCGCCAGCGAGCTGAATATCGGTACGGTGATGAGAGAGCGCCGCAACGAGGTGTTCCTGGCCAGCAAGTGCCCCGACTACACCTACGATGGCGCCATGGCGCTGGTGAAACAGACGCTGGCACGGCTGCAGACCGACCATCTCGATCTGTACCAGCACCACTTTTTGGGCCGGCTGGGCACCCTGGAACAACTCCAGGGCAAGCACAGCGCCCGCGAGGCCTTTGAGCGGCTGCGCGATCAGGGCGTGATCCGCTACATCGGCGTCACCGGGCACTCGTCGCGGTTGCTGGCCGATGCGCTGGAGGACTATCCCTACGACACGGCGCTCATCACGCTCAACGCGGCCCGCGCCGTGATGGACGATCCCGAGCATCTGGAGCGCTTTTTCCGGGTCGCCCGCGAGCGCGAGGTGGGCGTGATCGCCATGAAGGTCGTCGAGCGCGGCGCGCTGATCGAGCGAGGGCTCAAGATGGAGCACCTGTTGCCCTACGTTCTGAGCCACCCGGTATCGACGGCCATCGTGGGGATCACGGACATCGCCCACCTGGAGCAGAACGTGCGCATCGCCCGCGCCTTTCAGCCGCTCAGTGAGGCGGAGACGGTGGCGATTGAGTCGCAGGCACAACGCACCTCCGGCTGAGTCTGGAAGCGGAGGTAACAGAGTGAACGACAAGACTGATCTCAAAGGTGCGGCGCCAGACGCCACCCTGGAACCCGATCTGCGCATCTGCGATCCTCACCAGCACCTGTGGGAGTATCCCGGCAGTGTCTACCTGGGCCGGGCCCTGCTTGAGGATATCGATGGGCACAACGTCGTGCAGACCGTCGCGGTGGAGGCCTGGCCCCGCAACGTGCGCGACGGAGGCGGGCTCAAGGAGCCGTGGGAGGAGACAGCCCGCGCGGTCGCCGAAAGCAAGCGTAACCCCGGGCGCACTCTGATCGCCGCCGGCATCGTCGGCTATGCCGACCTCAGGGCAGGCGCGGCAGTGGAAGCCGTCATCGCAGGCCACATCCGCGCCGGCGACGGCCGCCTCCGCGGTCTCCGCGGCGCCGGGAACAGTGTCCTGACGGACGCCGGTTACCTGGAAGGATGCTCGGCAGCCGTCAGACACGGCCTGGCGATCGATGTCATCGTCACTGGCCAGCAGATGCTGGAGGTGGCCGGCCTGGCGGACAGGTTTCCGGATACCGCGATCATCATCAATCACCTGGGTTTACTGCCCCTGAGACATGCGAACCAGGAGCCGTCCGGCGCCAGGCACGTTCACGACCTCGTGGCGTGGAAAGAGATCATTGCCCAGCTTGCTCCGCTAGAAAATGTGTACATAAAACTCGGCGGCCTCGGCATGGACCTGGCCAGTGCCGGCTGGCAGCACACCAGGGAGCCGGACTCCATGGAACTGGCGCAGGTCATGAAACCCTGGTATTTCCATTGCATAGAGCAGTTCGGCGCAGACAGGTGCATGCTGGAGAGCAACTTTCCCGTGGACAGGCGATCTTTTTCCTACCACGTGCACTGGAATGCGGCCAAGCGCCTCACCGCAGAGCTGTCGCCTGAAGAGCGCGAGGCGCTGTTCTACGGCACCGCGATCAGGGCTTACCGCCTGTAGGTCTCTCCCAAGCATTCGGGATCGGGCGTGAGCGCTGTACCCAGCGCCTTCGGGGCGCGGAGTTGCACTCCGCGTAATCATCGTGCGCCACAGGCGCTCCGTAGCGAAAAACAAAGGAGATCACAATATGAGCAAGTTCAACTGACAGCGAGAAACTGAATCGCTTCTCGCGACGTGAGTTTGTACGCCGGCTGGCCTGACTGGCGGTAGCCGCACCGAGCGCCGCAGCCGTCGGCGGCGCACGGCGCGGCACCTGAGGTCATCTGTAGAGCGAGCCTGTTGCGTGGCGTGCCAGCCGATCGAACGGGTAACCGTTCCGGCGCCTGCGCTCCAGCAGCGTGGCCCGCACCCGTGAACGCATCGACTGCGAAAACTGGAGGAAACCATGCCTGAAGAACTGACTGCCGGACAGCGCGCGGTCGGCGACATCGCCCCGCACCTGGCCGAACTCACCGATGATGTGCTGTTCGGCGACGTATGGGCGCGGCCCGAGCTCTCGCCGCGGGACCGCAGCCTGATTGTGGTGGCAGCGCTCACGGCGCTCTACCGCACGAGCGAGCTCAAGAGCCACATCCGGATCGGGCTGCAGAACGGCCTCACCCACGAGGAGATCGGCGAGGCGATCACGCACCTGGCGTTCTATGCCGGATGGCCCTGCGCCGTCAACGCCGTGCGCGTCGCGCGAGAGGTGTTTGCCGAGCAGGACTGACCGCAAGCGCTCGTTCTCGTGGCGTGGAGATTCACTCCGCGAGAATCACAGCGTGCCGCAGGCGCTCCATGAGTGCCCTACCCGGCCGACCTGAGATCGTGCCGCCCCCGGTGGAACTCGATCGGTTCGACACGGTATTTCTGGGCTACCCCAACTGGTGGGGCACGCTACCGATGGCCGTGGTCACTTTTCTGGAGAGCCAGGCGTTTGCCGGGCGCACCGTGATCCCCTTTTGCACGCACCTGGGCAGCAGGTTGGGCCGAAGCGTCGAGGACCTCCAGATCCTGTGTGCGGGAACGACGCTACTGGGTGGACTCGATGTCCACGGCACGCGCGTGTACGAGGCACAGGAAACGGTGGCCGCGTGGGTCGCGGGGCTGGGCCTCGTCGACTGAGGATCGTCACTCTGGCGCACAGCCGCCCGTCCTGATATACATAACGAAGGAGGCAGTAGCATGCAGATCGTTCGCAATGGCTCGCAACCCTCACGCCAAGGCCCGGTGGAATGGTTCACCGGCACCGTCCGCGTCGACCCGCTGTTTGGCCCCGAGGCACCCTCGCGCATGAGCGGCGCCGGCGTCACCTTTGAGCCCGGCGCCCGCACGGCCTGGCACACCCACCCGCTGGGACAGACGCTCATCGTCACGGCGGGCCTCGGCCGGGTCCAGAGCTGGGGCAGCCCGATGCAGGAGATTCGGCCGGGAGATGTGGTGCAGTTCGCCCCGGGCGAAAAGCACTGGCACGGCGCCTCGCCAGCCACCGCCATGAGCCACATCGCCCTCTCGGAGCGACACGCTTCGGAGGTTGTCACCTGGATGGAAAAGGTCGATGATGAGCACTATCAGGGGGTGGCGGCCCTGGACTAGCGGAAAACCCGCTGGCAGACGGCAAGAGCACGCTACAGCTAACGGATCGCATGATTCTTTGAGGCAAAGGAGATCGTTCGATGGCACTGGTAGAACTGAATTTCGAGAGCCAGTTTCTCAACGGCAACACCGAGGTCAGCATCATCCTGCCCGACAAGCCGCGGGCCAGCACGCCGGCCGAATTCTACGGCTCGGGCACGCGATACAAGGTCCTCTGGCTGCTGCACGGCACCTACGGCGACCATACAGACTGGATCCGCAAGTCGAGCATCGAGCTGTACGCCTGCGAAAAGGACCTGATCGTGGTCATGCCCAGCGCCCTGAACAGCGACTATGTGAACTGGGACAACTGCATGATGGGCTATAGCATGTACGACTATTTGACTGAGGAACTCATGCCGCTGGTCTACAACTGGTTCCCCGCCTCGGACAAGCGCGAGGACAACTTTATCGCCGGCCTATCCATGGGCGGCGCGGGCACGTTGATCTATGCGCTGAACCACCCCGACAAGTTCGCCGGGGCGGCGGTCCTCTCGGCGGGCGCGTGGAACTATGCCAAACAGCTCGCCGACCCCGCGTCGCAGGAGAACCGCCGTTTCGTCAACAGCGTGGCCAACGCCGGCGGCCCGGAGGGGCTGCTGGCCTCCGTGGGCAACACCTGGCGCATCCTGGGCGAAAAGGTCGGCAAGGTGGACCTGCCGCGGATGTACTGCGCCGTGGGCAAGAACGACTTTTTGTATGACCGGTATCTCGAGTTCAAGACCTACGCGCAGGGGCTGGGCGCGGATATCACCTTTGAAGAGTTCGAGGGATTCACCCACGAGTGGCGTTTCTGGGACCTCACCATCCAAAAGGCGCTGACCTTTTTCGGGCTGGACAAGACGGACCAGGGCAACCCGTTCTAGCGCGGGCGTGTGAACGTGCGAACGTGCGAACGTGCGAACTTGAAACGCCTCAACGTTCCAACGCGTACTCCTTGGGGCGCGGAGTTTTACTCCGCGTCAGCTATCGGGCGCCGCAGTGCGCCGCTTGGGGCGCGGAGGTATGCTCCGCGTCAGTCATCGGGCGCCGCAGTGCGCCGTTTGGGGCGCGGAGTTGCACTCCGCCTGAGAATCGCGCGCCGCAAGCGTCCCATTGATCCTTGGTCACGCGAAAGGACTGCATTTCATGCCCACCTGTGAAATCATCGCCATCGGCAACGAACTGCTGCAGGGCGACGTGCTCGACAGCAACACCCACTGGCTGATCCAGCAGGTCACCGGCCTGGGCGGACAGGTGACCCGCGCCGTGATGGTGCGCGACGAGCCCGAGGCGATCGTGCGCGAGCTGCAAGGCGCCCGCGAGCGCGGTGCGGACCTGATCCTGCTGGGGGGCGGCCTGGGGCCGACAGATGACGACCTCACGCTGGGGGCGGTAGCGCAGGCCACCGGTTGCCCGCTGCAACTGGACGCCCACGCTCTCGAGATGGTCCGGCAGACTTACCAGGACCTGGCCGACCGGGGACTGCTTCACGACGCGGCCATCACGCCCGCCCGGGAGAAGATGGCGCATTTGCCACGGGGCGCCACGCCGCTGGACAACCCTGCCGGCGCCGCCCCCGGCGTGCTCCTCCCCTGGGGACAGGCGACGATCATCTGCCTGCCGGGCGTGCCCGGCGAGATGAAAGGGATCTGGGAGACCTCCCTGCCGCCGGTGCTGGGCGCGCTGTTCGGCGAGAGCACCTTCCGCGAGATTGTTGTCACGGCCGCCTGCGGCGACGAGTCGGTGCTGGCGCCCGTCCTGACTGCCGTGACGGCCCGCCACCCCGAGATCTATATCAAATCGCGCGCCAAACGCCTGGGGATCGACATGGCCTTTCGCATCACCCTGTCGCTCTCCGGCGGCGACCCCGCCGCCATCGAGGAAGCCCTGCGGCTGGCCGTAGAGGACCTGACAGGGGCGCTGGCGAAAACGGGGATCGATGTGCTGTCGGTGGAAAAGGCCTGACCGCCCCGCGACTCACGCGTCGCGGCGCCGCAGTACCTTGCCCGCGGCGTCCGCCGCCAGCTTGCCCGTGATGATCGATATGGGCAGCCCCGACGGGCTGTAGGTCCACTGGCCGGCCTGGAACACATCGGGCAGCGGCGTGCGGACCGACCGTGCAATGGCCATCATGCGGTGCTCGGCGGGGATGGATCCGCCCGTAAAGGCCCAGCCGGTGATCGCGCCGTCGGTGTTGCCTGTCAGGCGCGCCAGCGTCAGGGGGGTCGAGGATGACCGGTCGATGACGGACGCTCTGATCCCCGGAAAGAGCGATTCCTCCAATACGGCCAGGATCGTCTCGTCAACGACGTCCTTGAACTCGGCGTACCAGCCCGCCTTGGCGATCTCGCGCGTGAGATCATAGTCGAACAGCAGGCTCACGATCAGGCCGCTCTGGCCCGCGGGCGCCAGCGCGGGGTCGCGGAGCACGGGGCAAGAGATCTCGTAGGTGGTCAGCCGCAAAAAGCGGTCGAGCCAGGCCAGGATATCCTCGCGGCTCTGGCCCAGCGGCAGCGGGCCCGCCTGCGACTGGCCCTGGCGCGAGGGGGTGTAAAAGTGGTGGGCGCTCATGCGCTCTGCCACGTATGCCGGCTCCCGGTCCAGCCCGAGAAAGAGCATGTATACCGAGTCACCTCCGCGCTTGCCTGCCATGGCTGCCATGCGGTCCTCCACGGCGGCCCGGACCGCTACGCTCTCGATGCTCTCCAGATCGAGGGCGCGGTAGAGCGCATTCAGATCCGCCGCCCAGGTGAGCGCACCGTAGCGATAGGTGTGGCCCGCGGCGTCGGTGATGACGTGGCGCTCGGGATCCACCGCCACAATCTCAGTATCGGTGGCGATAGTCGCACCATGCGCCCGGGCGTAGGCCGCCAGACTCTCGGGCAGGGCACCTGTGCCGCCTACCGGGTAGAAATAGTCCTGGTAGAGGCTATAGTAGGACAGCGCGAAAAAGGCGGGCGTATCCCGGAAAAAGTGCTGAGCAATGAGATCGATCAGGCTCTGGCTCTGCGTCAGGCGACGCAGGCGCCCCTCAATCGGGTCATTGAGCGCCGCGATTTTGGGCACCGCCAGCGCGTACCTGAACAGCCAGGGGAGGATCACCTTGAGCAGATAGGCGGGGTCGCTCGTGAGATCTCTGAAGAGCGGGTTGTCGATGCCATAGAGGACATCCATATAGCCCATGACGCGACGGATCTCGGCCACGATCGCGGCGATGTCCTCCCGGTTGTCCGGATAGAGCGCCTCGAGCAGCCCCTGGTATGCCTCCAGGCTCCCGCTGGCCCGCACGGCAACGGACCGGTCCTCGACACCGATGGACACCGGGCTCTCGACCAGCGGAAGGTCCAGGCCCAGGTCGCGGATCATCGGCAGGAGCACGCCGCAGTTCTCCAACGAGCGGATGCCGGCGTCGTAGAATATCCCTCGGCGCTCAAAAGTGCGCACGAGGCCGCCCAGCGTGCTCTCTTTTTCGCACAGCAGGGGCGCGTGCCCCTCCCGGGCCAGATAAGCGGCCGCCGTGAGGCCCGCTATCCCGCCCCCAACGACGATCTTACGGTATTCGCCTGTCACCGTACCCGCTCCCCGCTTGTCCATCCGGCGATCCTCCATTCTGCCTCAAACAGTGTCCCGTGATGCGATCGCTACATCTCACCACGGCCAAGCTCTGCGCTACCCTGGTCCCCCTGCCAACTCAAGAGCGGCTCCAAACCCGTGAGCGCCTCGCTGACCTCCCACACGCGCCTGCCCAGGGCGCGATCCCGGGCATGCCTGGCGGGCACTTCATCGATGGTCTGGTTGAAAAAACGCCCGCTGATACCGGCCATCTCCGGCGCCGCCGCCAGGAAATAGAGCGCCTCGCCCGAGATCACAGGGTCCTTGAGAAACCAACGGATGATCCAGCGGTTGTAGAGACGGTATAGCAGATCGTTGTTCATCCCGATCTCGGTCCGGACCTCGCCCGGGTGCATGGCGTTGATGGTGACGCCGCTGCCCTCGAGGAATTCAGCCAGCTCCCACACCGTAAGCAGCTGCGCCGTCTTGGCGGCGCCGTAGCCCTGCAGGCCGCGGTAGCGCCGCCGCGCCCAGTCGAGATCATCCATGTCCAGCCCGCCGAAGCGATGGCCCTGAGAGTTGACCTGTATGATGCGCGCGGGAGCGCTGGCAATCAGGCGCTCCAGCAGGAGCCGGGTGAGCAGAAAGGAGGCCAGGTGATTGACGCCAAAGGCCGTCTCGTGCCCGGCCGCGGTGAGCACGCGCCGGGTCTGGTGCACACCGGCGCAGTTGATCAGCAGGTCCAGCCGCTCGTAGCGCGCCAGGATCGTCTGCGCGGCGCGGCGCACCTGCTCCAGATCGCGCAGGTCGGCGAGCACGAGCTCTGTTTCAGCGCCGTACGCCGCCGCCAGCCCTGCCTGCACCCGCGCGCCCTTGTCCGCATTGCGACAGATCATCACCAGATGCGCGCCGCCGGCGGCCAGGCGGCGGGCAGCCGACAGCCCCACGCCGGAGGTCGCGCCGGTGAGCACACAGGTGCGCCCATCCAGTCGCGCATCCGTGCGGCGCTGCGGCAGGCGCGCATTGACCATGAACTGCAACTCTTCAGGTACCTTCACCGGTACTCCTAGCCAAAGTATTTGTGCATGAACCAGCGGTAGACCCGCCGGAACCCGGGGATGCCGTCAAAGATGTCGCCCCACAGGTCGTAATAGTCCCGCTGCTCAATGATGCGTCCGGAAGGATCCAGGGTCAGCTTGGAGCAGCCAAAGATGGGCGAGCTGGGCCAACGCCGGAACTTCATCTGCATCTTCCACTGGAAAAAGATCGACTGCTCACCGGTCCCCACACTCCAAATGTCCATGTTGATTTGCTCACACCGGCGTGTGAGGCGGTTGCAGAGGGCCTTGAACTCGTCGATCCCCTCGACGCGCTGGATGCTGTCCTGAAAGACAACGTCCTCGTGGTAATAGGGAAAGATGTGCGACCAGTCCGGCTTGCCCTCGCGGTTGTAGGTGCGCGACCACTCCTCGCGGAGCAGAGCGGGCGTCAGAGGCGCTGGTGCGGCGATATGAGAGGCATTGGAGCTCGATTCGGTCACGGGATCTCCTCCCTCCGTTGAATCGACGGCCAGATCGCCCAGGCATGCTCCTGGGCACTGTACAACGGGGACCACAGGTTGCGCAAGATTGTACCACAGGGCCGC
The DNA here is from genome assembly GCA_040772225.1 of Anaerolineae bacterium. Taxonomy (GTDB): domain Bacteria; phylum Chloroflexota; class Anaerolineae; order UBA1429; family UBA1429; genus JAAYED01. The sequence goes on along the minus strand of JAXGYO010000003.1, from coordinate 306,555 downwards.
AACGCGGCGAACTGGCAAGCCTGAGCGCGCAGGCTCCAGCGCGGGAAGAGGGGAGCGACTGCCGCGGCTTGCCGCACGAGGGGAGCTGAGGCAGGGCTGGCCTGCGGGCGCAAGCAGAGCCCGCACCAGGCCAGTCTGGTGCGGGCCAACCCGAGGTGATCCGCGCGCGGCGGCGACCGGGCTACGGCCGGCGGCCGGGCTGCACGCCCCCCGGCCCGCCGAACATGCCGCCGGCACCAGCCCCGGTGACCACGCCTGTGGTCTCGATGGTGGCGACGACCGTGCCTCCGGTGTGGCTCCCGTTGCTGTAGAACCCGTCCACCGGGGTGCCGGAGCTGCTCTCGCCTGCCAGAATGGTGTACGTCTGACCTATGGCGATGGCCGGAGAGGAGACGACGATGGACTGGTAGGCGCGCGGGAGGGCATAGGTCACCAGCGCCTCGGCCGCCTCGTTGAACAGGCTGAACAGCGTCCCGCCCGGCTGCGCTGAGGGCAGCGTCACCATGATCGTGCTCTGCGTCGAGGTCGTGTCGGGCGCCTGCACCATGCCTGGCGTCACAGGCCTTTGGCGGCAATCTGGCAGGGCGATTTCCCCGGGTGCGGCAAGTTCTCTGGTGAACTGTCTCCGGCTGCTGCGGGGACTGGAATCCCAGACTCGCGAGATTGCCATCCTTGCGGTGTCCGTGCTGCAGCGTGTTGATCAGTTATGGTGCCATGTGGCTATGTCGCTCTCCCGCCGGGCGCTCCCAACGAAAGGGCCAGCCATGGCCGAGTTGGCCTATCTAGAATAGTACGCTATCTCTCCATCAGAAGCCAGGCGCAGGCTGGTGAGAGACTATCAGAGGTTGGGGAGTGTGCGTGGCACGGCACGCATCTGGCATACGAGTCCCGGCGTGGTGCGCCGCTGGGTCAGACGCTGGCAGGAGAACCCAGATACCGACTTTTCGGATCGGTCACGCCGTCCGAAACACTGTCCCAGGCAGACACCAGAGCCTGTGGCCGCCATGGTGCTGGATCTGTGGGGCAAGACGGAGTACGGGCGGCGGCGTCTGGCGTTGGAGATGCAGGCCAGGGGAGTACCCCTGTCCGAAGGGACGATCCGGCATATCCTGAGGCGCGCAGGCAACAAGCGCGTGAAGCGGCCGCGCAAGATTGTGTATCCAGCTGCCTGGGCCTGGGAGCAGGGCGAGCCATTTGCGCTGATACAGACGGACACCAAAGACGTCAGAGACAAGGGAAGTCTGGGCACAGCATTAGTGCGCCATCTGGATCTAAAACACTTGCCACGGTACCAATGGACCGCATGTGATGGAGTTACCCGGATCCGCTTTCTGGCGTACAGCCATCATCTCAACAGCACGCACGGGATAGCGTTCATGCTCCTGGTGCTCTTGTGGCTCAGGGCGCACGGTATAGAGACGCCCGTGAGCTTCCAGACGGACTGGGGGCAGGAGTTCGGAGGCGACGACGCAAGGAAGGTGATACGCCTAAGCCGGCAGTTTCTCGAGCCCCTCGAGGGGCATCTCACGCGCTACCCTATGGGTAGAAAGGGCTACAACGGCCGGGTGGAGCGCAGCCACCGGACCGATGACGAAGAGCTCTATCGTCCAATCTTGCTTACCCTTGAGGACAGCGAGCAGTACCTGAAGATGGCAACCCGGTGGCTGCTGTTCTACAATCTCAGGCGGCGGCATACGGGCGTGGGCATGGATGGGCGCACCCCGTTCCAGGGCCTGAGCGCATCGCGATGCTGCCGCCTATCCTGTTGGACAATATCAGCGCCGACCTCTTGCTAGCATGCGATCGGGAGGTGGGTACTGATCTCTTGACCCAATACATTTTGCCGGCGAGTTTCCCGCTCGCCCTAAAGCCGGACCAGCTTGCGCAGGCTGCGCACCTCTCGCGGCGGGTCCTGCTTGCTGCCATAGTCGGTGTATGAGACTTCACCCACATAGATGTCGCCGTGGGAGTCCACCGCCAGACCGTGCGGCGCCAGGAACTGGCCCGGCGCCAGACCGGGGCGATCGGCACCCAGCCAGGCGATCAACTCGCCATTCAATGCATGGATGCTGACGCGGGCGCCCAGGTTGGGATAGTCGCGGTTCACGGGCAGCGCCGTGCCGAGTTGCCCGATATATACCAGTTGCTCCGGGCTGATGTACAGTCCGCAGGGCCGGTGCAGGTGGGTGCGCCATTCGCGCACATAGTCGCCGTCGGGGTCAAACACCTGGATGCGATGGTTTTCCCGGTCAGCAATATAGACATAACCCTGGGCATCGGTGGACACCATGTGCACCAGGTTGAACTCTCCGGGCCCCGTTCCGAACGCGCCCCACGAAAACAGGAGCTCCCCTTCCGGGCTGTACTTGTGCACCCGCCCGTTGCCATAGCCATCGCTGATATAGAGGTTGTGAGAGACGGGGGCTTGTGCGACCTTGGTGGGCCGATTGAATGGGTGCCCACTGCCAAAGGGAGCAGGATTGCCCGGCTCGCCCAACGTCATGAGGACTTTGCCGTCGAGGGTGCACTTGCGCACAGTATGGTCACCATCGTCGACACACCACAGGTTACCATCGTGGGACAGGCTCAGGCCATGCGGACGCGAGAAGATGTCCTCTCCCCAGGAGGTGAGGAGGTGGCCTTCCCGGTCAAAGACGATCATCTTGTGAGCGCCGCGGCTAAAGACATAGACCCGGTCGTCCGGACCGACAGCGACATCGGGTACCTCACGGTAGGACATGCCCTCAGGCAGGTCGCCCCAGGACGGGGACTCGGCATAACGGAAATCACCATAGCCCAGTATCGTCTCCATAGGTCCTCCCACTGTGCAATCCGGGACTCGTTAGTTTGCGTGCAACGCCATCTGCTCGCTGTACCAGGCGGCGTTCTCGGCCACCATGTCTGAGACCGGCAGGCTGTAGGGACAGCGACTCTCGCACTCGCCGCAACGAATGCACGATTCGGCGATCGCGATGAGACTGCGGCCCCAGTCGCCATAGACGCGCTCCGGCGGCATCCGTCGCGCAAAGCTCTTGATGTTCAGAACCGTCGAGATTTGGATACCCTGCGGGCAGGGCTGGCAATAGTCGCAGCGGCGGCAAAAGCGGCTGCCCAGGCGCTCGACGATCTCGTTCATACGCGCGGTTTCGGCTTCCGTAAAGGCGGTCGATCCCGTGAGGATGCCCACGATCTCTTCAATCTCGGCGGTCTGCTCGATGCCGACCACCGGCACGACATCCGCGTGCTGGCGGAGGAACTTGAAGGACAGCGTCGCATCCTCCAGCATGCCGCCGCCCATGGGCTTCATGGCGATAAAGCCGATGCCCTTCTCCCGGCAGAGCGGGATCAGTCTCTGCGCGGGCTCGCGGGTGACATAGTTGAACGGAAACATCAGGGTTTCAAACAGGTCCATGCCTGCCATCTGGATCGCCAAATCGAGGCTGTGCGAGGTCACGCCGATGTGCCCGATGCGCCCCTGGGCTTTGGCCTCCAGGGCGATCTCGTACGGCCCGCCGGGCGCCAGCACCTGGTCCAACGCCTCCTGAGTCGCGATGTTGTGGAACTGAAAGATGTCTATGTACGCGACGCCCAAACGGCGAAAACTCAGCTCCATCTGCTCGCGGAAGGGTTCGGCCTGTCTTGCGGGGCTCTTGGTAGCCAGTACCAACCCATCGCGCCGGCCGGCGATCGCCTTGCCGATGCGCTCCTCGCTGGTGCCATAGCCGTGGGCCGTGTCCAGGAAGGTGATCCCGAGGTCCAGACAGCGGGTCACGACTGTCACAGCCTCCTGGTCGGTCAGGCGCTGGATCGGGATGCCACCAAAGGCAACCTCGGAGACGGTCAATCCTGTACGGCCGAGGGGTACCTGTCGCATGGGTCTGCTCCTCCTTTAGGCAAAAGTAAATGATCAGTTGCTTGTACTGTACACAGAATATGGCGCACGGTCTATGCCCATGCGCCCGTCTGCGACCAATGAGTCTCAGCTCAGTGCCTGGCTGATCGCCTCCGCCGCGGTGCGGCAGAATAGCGGACGCGCCTGTCCCTGCGCCAGCAGGCCGTCGCCGCGGGTGCGCGGCATGAGGATCTCATCAAAGCCCAGCTTGGCCGCCTCGCGGACGCGCCGGTCGCTTTGTCCAACGCTGCGGAGTTCACCCGCGAGTCCCACCTCGCCGAAAATCGCCATCCGGGGGTGGACCGGGCGATTGTGGTAACTTGAGGCGATGGCGCACGCCACCGCGAGGTCCACGGCGGGTTCCTGGACGTGCAGACCGCCGACGACGTTGACAAAGATGTCCTGATCGCTGAGCTTGAGCCCGACCCGTCGCGTGAGGACGGCCGCGAGCAAGAGCACGCGGTTCACGTCCACGCCATTGCAGGTGCGCCGGGGGCGCTCCGGGATGCCAGGGCTGACCAGCGCCTGTACCTCGACAAGGATAGGTCGTGTGCCCTCCATGGTGACGGCCACAGTCGAGCCTGTAGCCTGCTCAATCCGCTCCTCGAGAAAGACCTGTGAGGGGTTGGCCACCTCGGTCATGCCCTTGTCGGTCATCTCGAATACGCCCACTTCGTTGGTCGAGCCAAAGCGGTTCTTGACACTCCGCAGTAGTCGGTAGCTATGGAAACGTTCGCCCTCCAGGTATAGGACCGCATCGACAATGTGCTCGAGCACGCGCGGCCCCGCGATGTTGCCCGTCTTGGTGACATGTCCTACGAGGAACGTAGCTACACCCAGTTCTTTAGCCTGCCGCTGCAACGCCGAGGCGCACTCGCGCACCTGACTGACGCTGCCCGGCGAGGCACTGAGTTCTTCGGTATAGATCGACTGCACCGAGTCGACGATTGCGAGAGAGGGACGCACCTGCTCGATCTGCCCCAGAATCTGGGCCAGATTGGTCTCGCTCAACACCAGGAGGTTCTCAGAGCGCATGGCGAGTCGATCGGCCCGCATTTTGATCTGCTGGAGCGACTCTTCGCCCGAGGCATAGAGCACGCGCTCGGGTCCTTCACCCAGTAGGGCCGCAAGCTGAAGGAGGAGCGTGGACTTGCCGATGCCAGGATCGCCACTGATCAGGACAACGCTCCCCGGGACGATGCCGCCGCCAAGGACACGGCTCAGTTCCTCCATCGGCACGGGCACGCGGCTTTGCGAGTAGGGCGGGATAGTGTCCAGCGCATACGCCTGCGTGTTGAGGGTCTGTGCAGGAAAAGTGCTACCCCCACTAGCAGAACGCGATGGTGGGTCGACAAGCGTCTCCACCATCGTGTTCCATTCACCACATTCGGGGCAACGCCCCATCCATCCAGACTGGGTAGCGCCGCAGTTTTCGCAGACAAAGCGGCGCTGCGCCCTGGGCATCTACCTTTTCTCCCCCGAGAGCAGCGTTTCTGGCTCTGCGATATCCTCGCGGGTCTCAAAGACAATCTCACCATCCTGAGCGTCAGCCACTACTGTGCGCGTAGCCGGCTCCAGCCCCAGCAGCTTTTCCGCCAGCGGGTCCTCGATGAGCCGCTGGATGGCACGCTTGAGAGGTCGCGCACCATATTGCGGGTCAAAGCCCTCACTGACCAGCAGCTCCTGCGCAGCAGCGGTCAGCTCCAGCGTCGCATTCTGCTCTGCCAGGCGTTCGTTCAGCAGTCTCAGCTGAATCTCGACGATCTGCTCAATGTCCGAGCGGGCAAGCTCGTGAAACACGACCACCTCGTCCACGCGGTTCAGGAACTCGGGACGGAAGAGCCGCCGTAGCTCGCGCATGAGCTTGCTCTTCATCTCGCGATATTCGCTATCGCTTCCCTCCGGCTGGCGAGCCGAAGAAAAGCCGAGCGCGGAATCCCGTGAGATGTCCGAACTGCCGATGTTGGATGTTAGGATGATGATCGCGTTGCGAAAGTCGACCTTGCGTCCCTTGGCATCGGTCAGCTTGCCCTCTTCCATGATCTGGAGGAGCATGTTAAAGGCCTCGGGGTGCGCCTTTTCGATCTCGTCAAAGCAGATCACCGAGTAGGGCCGGCGACGGATAGCCTCGGTCAACTGGCCGGCCTCCTCGTAGCCCACATACCCTGGAGGCGCCCCGACCAAGCGCGAGATCGTGTGCCGCTCCATGAACTCGGACATGTCAAACTGAAGCAACGCTTCCTCGCTGCCGAACATGAACTCGGCCAGAGCCTTGGATAGCTCGGTCTTGCCAACGCCTGTGGGGCCCAGGAAGATGAACGAGCCGATCGGGCGGCGGGGATCCTTGAGGCCCGCCCGGGCGCGGCGCACCGAGCGCGCCAGCGTGCGGATGGCCTCCTCCTGACCGACGATCCGCTCATGGAGCATGTCCTCCATGCGCAGCAACCGCAAGGACTCTTCTTCAGCGATGCTTGTGACAGGCACACCGGTCCACATCGCCACGATCTCGGCGATGTCCTCTGCGGTTACGATCAGGCCCTCTTCCGGCTCTTCGAACTGCAGATTGTCGCCGAGCGCAAAGTCAGCGTCAGCATCAGTGACCGGTCCGAGCAGGGCGGCGTGCTCAGGGCGAGCGACGGCCGACCCCTTTTGCTCTTGCTTCTCCGGGTGCAACACGTGAAAGACACGCACCCGCGAGGCAGCCTCATCGACCAGGTCGATGGCCTTGTCCGGCAGGAACCGGTCGGGGACATAGCGCGTGGCCAACCGGGCTGCCGCGCTCAGCGCCTCATCGGTGATCTGCAGACCATGATGCTCTTCGTACCGTGCGCGGATACCGCGCAGGATCTCTAGCGTTTCCTCCTGAGAGGGCTCGCCCACAAAGACCGGCTGGAAGCGTCGCTCCAGAGCCGAGTCGCTCTCGATGTGCTTGCGGTACTCGTCCAGCGTCGTCGCGCCGATGCACTGCAGTTCCCCGCGTGCCAGTGCGGGCTTTAGGATGTTGGCCGCGTCCATCGAACTCCCCGCGGAGCCGGCGCCCACCAGCATGTGCAGCTCATCGATAAAGAGCACCGTCTCGGTCGACTTGATCTCGTCGATGACTTTTTTGAGGCGCTCTTCGAATTGGCCGCGATACATGGTTCCCGCCACCAGTGAGCCGACATCCAGCCGCACCAGTCGCTTATTGCGCAGATCCGCGGGCACGCGCCCGTCTATGATGCGCTGGGCCAGACCCTCGACAATCGCCGTCTTGCCCACTCCGGGCTCTCCGATGAGTGCCGGGTTGTTCTTGGTGCGGCGCGCCAGAATCTGGATCACCCGCTCAATCTCAGTCTGACGGCCGATCACGGGGTCCAGCTCGCCTTCCTCAGCTAGGTCGGTGAGATCTGTGCTCAATTGCTCCAGCAGGGACTTTTCCTTGCTCGAGGCAGACGATGATTCCCGGCCGCTGCTGCGCGAGCCTCGCCGCGATGGCGCAGGCGTCGCACTGGCCGGAGCAGCCGGCCGCTCATTCATAAAATAGCGCAGACGCCGGTTGAGGACGTCCAGATTGATCGCCAGCCCATCAAGCACGGCGGCTGCCATAGAGTCGGGCAGGTGCACCAGCGCCATAAGCAGGTGCTCGGTGCCGATCTGCTCGTGACCGCGCCGCTTTGACTCGTCGATGGCGAGCTGAATAACCTTCTTGGTCTGTTCTCCGAGCTGCAAGCTGGCCGGAGCACGATCGCCCGTGCCGACCATTCGCTCGACTGCGTCTCTAAGCTGGCCAATTGAAAGCCCCATTTCGGAGAGGATTCGGGCAGCCTCGCCTTTTTCCTCCCGCATGAGTCCCAGCAAAAGATGTTCGGTACCGATGTACCGATGGTTCAGCCGCCGAGCTTCCTCCTGAGCCATGCTCAGGGACTGCCGTGCGCCCCTGCTGAACCGGTCGAATCCGTTAGCCATGATTCTCCTTGTGAAAAAAGTCCTAAACAATAAGACTTGCTGATTGCTCAATCTATACGGAGTATGGGTTGCTCCGTTGCGCTGCGGCTCTACCTTGCCGCGGAGTGATTGCTCTATGCATCTCTATTATACACCATCTCGCCCAGGGCTGCAGGAACCCGGGGATAGCAAGAGGGAGCCGCGTGTATCTATACACCAGCCCCCTCGTCATTTTTCGATCCAGCCGGGTTGCCCCGGTTCGCCGTCACTGACCGTTACGGTCAGCGTATTTGGATCTAGTAATTGTCCGAATCGTCGCTGTCGTCTCCGGCCGTGCTCCAGTCATAGTCTGCGAAATACTGGTCCTCGTTCACGCGCCTGAGGCTGAGCCCCATACGCTGCCTGGCCGCATCGATCCGGATGATCCTCAGTTCCAGTTCCTGGCCCTCGCTTACGACCTCATTCGGATGTCCGATGCGGTCCTCCGACAGCTCGGAGATGTGAATCAGGCCCTCGATCTCTTCATCCAGCCGCGCAAATGCGCCAAAGTCCGTAATCTTGGTGACCGTGGCCTTGACGAGTTGCCCGATCTCATAGCGCTCCTCAACTGTCGTCCAGGGCTCGGCCTTGAGGCGCTTGAGGCTGAGCGCGATACGCTTCCGATCGCGATCAACGCCCAGGACATAGACCTCGACCTCTTGTCCGACCTTGAGCACTTCTCGCGGATGGCCAACGCGGCTCCAGGAAAGCTCAGAGAGGTGGATCAGGCCGTCGGCACCCCCGAGGTCGACAAAGGCGCCAAAGTCACACAGGCTGCTTACGGTGCCCTTGCGGGTCTCGCCTTCCTCGAGTTCATCGATGAGGCGGTCTTTTTGATCCTGTCGCCACTCGCGCATCGCAGCCCTCTCAGACAGGATCAGGCGATTTCGGCGGCGGTCTAGCTCAATGATCTTGAACATAAAGTTCTGATTGACCAACTCGCTGAGGCGCTCAATCCGTTCCTCTTCGCTGTCTGAGCGACTGAGCCGAACGCTGGCGATCTGTGACGCTGGCACAAAACCGCGGACGCGGCCAACGCGCACGATGACACCGCCGCGATTGCAGCTAGAGACGGTGCCCTCGAAAACCTCTTCGGCCTCGAACATCTCGCTGGCCTTTTGCCAGTCGGTCTCCATCAAGGCCCGCGATAGCGAAAGGATGCTATTGCCTGATTGGTCCTGGCTGCGCACCACGTACACGAACACAGTGTCACCGACTGCCAGTTCTTCCAGTATCTCGGGGTCCATGCGATCGAGATCGCGCGCAGGCACAATGCCTTCGGATTTGCACCCAATGTCGACGACGATCTCGCTGGAGTTTATCTCCACGATAGTCCCCTCCAGCGTCTCGCCATGCTGGGGGATGACATGGGAGAACTCCTGCTCAAGCAACTCTCTCATCGGGTGATCGGGCTGCTCCGAGGTCTCCTCTCCATTGCTCAAAACGGTGCGGTGCTCGAAATTGTCCACGCTCTCTCTCCTCGCAAGATCTCAACTACGAGCAATTATACAGGCTTTCATAATAGAACACAAAGGAGGCATCTGAGCCGCCCGCATTCTGTGTACCGGCACAGACGCAAGCGCGTCTATTCACCCAGCCACACTGTCGCGATGCCGGCCAGCCTGAGCCCGTTGTCATCAAACTGCACGGTGCGCAGTTCTGCGCGCAGATAGACCCCCTCGCGCAACGTCCCTTCCCAGATAATGGAATCCCCGATCTGGCGATAAGGATACTCGTTATCCATGCCGGCCAGTTGCGCACCCTGCTCCGTGGCACCTACGTAGGACAGCGTGGTGCCAGGAATATAGCTATCCCTGGCGACGCCATAGGCGACTGGCCCGCTAAAGGTGATGGGTGATGTAGTGACAATGCCGCGCTTTTGCGGCGCCACCTTGTTCACTGTCACTTTGGCTGTGCCGGCGAGGTCGACCTTTTCCTCGGTGGTCCAGATCACGCGCAGGTCCAACTCCGTCTCTGTATCGGGTCGGAAAGAGCCAGTCCATCTGACAGAGTCTCCTTTGCGTTTCAGGGCGCGCTGTCCATCGATAATGAGCCAGACACCATCTTCTGAAAACGACTCGTAGACGATGTTGGTGCTAAAGAGCGCCGCTCCGCGCTCGATCGATAGCGTCGTCGGGAGATTGTAGGTGAGCTTTTCGGCATTGGGACCGGAATGGCTCAGGCAACCGCTGAGGGCCATGGCGATGAGCAGGGCGCCGATTGTGAGTGCTGCTCTTTTTGGTCTATATTGAAGCATCTGCTTGTCTCCTGAACAGCTTCGCTCAAGGTAGGGCGATTCTATCCGTGGTATAAGAATGTGTCAAGATGGCGGGCCCTCGGCTGTTGATGAGAGGCACCGGGCAGCTCTTTGGGCGCCACATGCTGCACTGTGTGTATTGTCATCGAGATGAGTGATTGGAGAAGGTGAGTAGAAGTCGGCATCTCTAGCAACTTCCGAGGCCGTGGTCCGGGCACCCCGCGCCAGCCGGCGGGAAACCTGGGCCTGGTACCTGTACGACTTTGGCAACTCTGCCTATGCTGCCGTCGTTCTGTTGGCTGTGTACGCAACCTACTTTGAGGGCACTGTAGTGGACATTGGGGAGCCCTTTGGTCCGCTTCGTGCTTCAGGCAAAGGCCAGTCTCGGCGCGATGAGCTGGATACCATCGGGCATGAGATCATGCGGCGCATCGCGGCGCTGATCCCTCCCGAGAGGCGAGGTCTCTACTCCGACGATCCAGAGATACGGGCCGCCGCCAGTTGGACAGAGGAGTTTCCCTGGGATGATCTGGACGGATGAACCAGAGTCTCCGTTGAAGCAGGCTCCCCGGCCCGGACGGGGTGCTCTCATTGTGGGCGAGGCGGGACGCGGCGCATGAGAGTGCATCTCTCGGTTCTGGGCTGCAGACTGAACGAGGCAGAGATGGAGGCACTGGCCCGCGCAGCGCGTTCGGCGGGGCATGCGGTGGTCGAGGACCCGCGCGAGGCGGACTGGGCCGTGATCAATACCTGCACGGTGACGCACGTCGCGGCACGCAAGTCGCGCCAGGCGATTCGGCAGCTGCACCGCAGGGCTCCCCAGGCCCGCCTTGCCGTGATGGGTTGCTATGCCACCATGTCCGCAGACGAGGTGGGCGCGCTGCCGGGCGTAGCGCTGGTGATTCCCAACACGCGCAAGGAGCAGGCGCTCGCGCTGATGGAGAGTGAATCACGAGCCGCTGGCGAGAGGGCTACCGCGTGCGAAAGCGGGGCTGGCGCCTGGCGAGGACGAACACGGGCCTTTATCAAGGTGCAGGACGGTTGTGACAACCACTGCACCTATTGCGTCGTGTGCATCGCCCGCGGACCCTCGCGTAGCCGCCCGCTGCCGGCCGTGCTCGAGCAGGTGCGTGCCCGTGCCGATGAGGGTGCCCAGGAGATCGTGCTTTCAGGGGTGAACATCGGCGCCTACGGACGGGATCTCCAAGATGACAGCCGGGGGAGCCCCAGACTGAATCTGTCGCGCCTTGTCCGCGAGCTGCTGGAGCGCACCTCCGTTCCTCGCATCAGGCTTTCCAGCCTGGAGCCATGGGATGTCGATGAGGCATTGCTGGATCTCTGGGATGATCGCAGAATGTGCCGGCAGCTCCACCTCCCGCTGCAAAGCGGCAGTGACGCGGTCCAGAGACGGATGGGGCGACCGATGAGCGCTGCAGAGTACTGCGATCTGGTGGCCCGTGTGCGGGCGCGGGTGCCCGAGATGTCTGTCTCGACCGACCTGATCGTGGGGTTTCCCGGCGAGTCCGAGAGAGATTTCTTCGAGACCTGCCGGCTGGTGAGGGATGTGCGCTTTTCCAGGCTACATGTATTCCGCTTCTCGCCTCGAGCGGGGACAGTGGCGGCGGACCTTCCCGACCGGGTGCCTGATGCCGTCGTTCAGCAGCGCGCCAGGGAGCTGGCGGCCCTGGGCCAGCAGTTGGCTCGGGACCATCACCGGCGCTATGTCCGTCAGCAGTTGGCGGTGCTGTTCGAGTCAGCGGTCGCGCATGACGGTGTTGCGGGCTGGAGCGGGCTCACAGACCATTACCTGCGCGTCTGGGTGCCGTCCCATGAGGATTTACATAACCAGATCCGCCAGGTGCAGTGTGCGCAGGCTGATGAGGCGGGCCTTACGGGCCACCTCGTTGCAGAGCCGGGTGCATACCGGGCAGAGTCTTGACGCGGCACCACACAGGAAGCCATATTGTCTCTGTGAAGCGTTTCGCGGACGCGAGCAGGTGTTATTGAGCGAGACGGACCGTCTCTGCGCAGACCGATCATTCGCTCCGGCCTGCGCCAGAGCAAGAGTTATGAATTCTCTCCCAGGCGAGCAACCTGTTGCCACCGTGTGCGTATAGTGACTAGAACCGGTTTAGTGGTTGAGGAGAGATCATCATGACAGAACCATTCGACATCAATGAGCAGCCGGCAAGCCAGGGGGGCGGGGCCCCCAAGCCAACCTTCTGGGATCAGCTGGTAGAGGCCTGGAACACGTTATGGAAGCAGACGCTGATCATCGGTCGCAGGGGCGAGACGCTCGTTCAGCTTCCGCTGGTGCTCGCCATCGTGCTGGGAGTGGCTTTCCCACACCTGGCGGCGCTGATTTTCGTTCTCGGCATTGTGCTGGGGTACACGTTTAGAGTTGTTTCACGATAGGTGACATCGCGGACCTAACCGCTGGCAGGAGGGACCATGACAGAGCCGTTTGAGACGGAAGAAGAGGGCGTGCGTCGCGAAGAGATCAAGGTCGATGGATCGCAGCTTGTGGACAAGGTCAAAGAGCTATTGCATGAGGGTAATGTCCGCCGCATCGTGATCAAGCATGATGGCGAGAACGTGCTGGAGTTCCCGTTGACGCTGGGCGCGGTGGGCGTGGTTTTCGCGCCGGTTTTGGCGGCAGTGGGTGCTTTTGCGGCACTGGCGACCGATTGCTCGATCGTGATCGAGCGGATCGTGGACAAGCCCTAGCCCGACGCGTGCGCGGCATGGCCGCGGATCACATCAGGTCAGGCATGCGCTCGCGCCGGCGATCGTTTCACCCACGCACCCCCCTCCCCGGGAGTGAAGCAGCGGGGGGAGCATCGCTCCCCCCGCTGCCTTTGGCTGCACCTTGTGTTTACAGGCTGTCGTTCACCTCACGCATCAGCCGCCAGAAATGCTGCCCCAGGATCTCATAGCGCGGTGTCGATGCCAGATAGGCCTCAATGTCGAGGTTGTCGCGCTCGCCGTCCGCGATGGTGCCCAGCCACGCTTGCGCCAGCTCAAAACGCTTGCGCAGGGCGGCCAGGGCGCCCAGATGCTGGCCGATCTCGGATTCCCGCGCGCAGCGTCGCCACAGCCGCACAAACTCGGCCTGCAACGGGACCAGGGCGCGTTCCAACTCCCTGAGGCTCTGAACACCGGCGGTTGCTGCTTCACGGCGGTCCTCATCGCCAGCCAGTGCTGCCCGGATCTTGGCCGTGGCCCGCACTTTTCTGGCTGCATAGGCCATCCACTGCGCCGAGTTGATCATCTCCTCCAGCGCGATCCGATCGCGGCTGTGTCCCCAGGCCGCGCGCAAGACCGCTTCCACCTCAGCCGTGACTCTGGTGATCTCATCGAGTGTCTCACCCGGAACGACACCCGCTAGCTCGCCTGCCAGCGGCTCCTCCAGCAGCATCGTGATGCTGTTGCTGTTGTTGGGCCGGGGCATGCCCTCCAGCGTGTTCAGCCGTCCGAGCGCGCGCATCGCTTTGACGATCTCTTCACCGCGGCTACCGAACCAGAGGCGACCGAAACTTGGGTCAAAGTCCTTGTCCTCGGTGGCGCCTCCCGTCCAGGCCTGTACAGCGCCGTAGGCGTAGCCGTACCAGGACTGCCCCAGTGGCTGGTAGTGCCCGTGGTCGCCCCAGTCGGTGTTCAGCAGGCCCTCAGCGCCGCGCTCGGCACCGAGGCGCGCCAGCGTGCGGATGTTGCCGTTGGCGTTCTCGAGGCGCGGGAAGAGCGTGTTCCAGGATGATGTGCCGGGGCAGACCCAGAAGGGCCGTCCGCTCTCGGCAAAGATACGCAGCGAGGGGTAGTCGTCCTGGGCCTCATAGTGCCAGTCCAGCAGGGTGACGTCCTCCGGCAGTTCGGGGACCAGCTCAGGGTGGTGCAGCAGGATGTCGCCCCAGAACTGGATGCGATATCCGCGCTCCGCCGCCATGGCGTGCAGGCGTTGCAGGTGCTGCAGGTACACGCGGCCAACGCCGATCTCGGCAGCCAGTGCTGCCGAGCGGCCCTTGCCCAGGTCCCAGGTCTCGTCGCAGCCGGCATTCAGTGTGCGTGAAGAAAAGGCGGGCAACATGTCGTCCAGCATGTCGCCCAGGAGGGTGTAGGTGCCCTCATCGACGGGCGTCAGCGTCCAGGGGACCGCGGACTCGGACAGGTGGCCGAACTCGGGCAGACTCAGCAGGTGGGCGCAGTGCCCAAAGCAGTTCAGGTTGGGCATCAATTCCACGTGCCGTTCGCGGGCATAGGCGTCCAGGGCGAGAATGTCTTCGCTGGTGAGCGGGTCGCTGCCCAGCGCGATCTGCGGATGGCTGGCGAAATCAAAGGTGTGCTCCGTATACAGCTGCAGCACGTTCATCTTGAACAGGGCGCAGCAGTCCACGATGGCCTTGAGCGTGTCCAGCGTCGGCACCTTGCCGCGGGAGATGTCCAGCATCACGCCCCGGTGGGCAAGCACGGGCCAGTCATCAATCTGGCACGCGGTCCAGAGCGTGCCCTGCAGGCGTACGATCTGCCGAAGCGTCTGTACGGCATGGTGCAGCGCGACGATGCCCTCACCGCCGGCCAATACGCGCTCAGCGCTGATCGCGACGCTGTACGCCTGCTCACCGTGCGTTGCGCTCTCCTCAGAGGGAAAGGGCAGCCCCAGGTACCTGCCGGCTTCCCTCGGGTCGTCGCAGAGTAGGATGATGTTCTCGCGGCGCGGCGGCCGGGCCGTGCGGAGGATCTGCAGCCGCAGCCCTGTCACGGCCCGGATCTCGGCTCGCAGACTGCTTGCCGCGGCGAAGGCCTCGGGACTGCTCTCGGGCAGGATCAGGATCCGCGTGCGCGCATCGAGACGAAAGCATCCCACGGCAGCGGCCATCTGCTGCGGGGGCGGGAGGATCCCGGGAAGTGATCGGTTCATGGTGCTCCTTTGCTCAAGACGCGATATACGGGATGCTTTGCGATCCCTCGGGAATCACCAACAGCCGCGCGCCCGCCCCGTGGCGCGCCAGTTCGCGCGTGACCGTGGCCTCGATATCGTGAACGGGCGTGAACAGCATCTCGCGCACCTGGTCGTCGCTCAGGCCGTCGCTGTACACAAACACGTCCGCCGCCTGCATGACAAAAGCGTGGAGTTGGGCCTCCCATTGATCGTGGCGCCGGAAACCCGGGGCGCCTACGAGCTTGAGGATCCCCTCGGCTGAGCCACCCTCCACTACCAGGTTGCGGTACTCACCATAGTCGGGAATGCCGCCGCGGCATTCGCTGGCCACGATGATACTGCCCCCGGGCTTGACCACCTGCATGGCAGCCGAGAGCCCCTTGATGGTCTGGTACAGGTTGATATCCAGGGGATAGCCGCTGTTGGTGGTGAGCACCACGTCGTAGCGTCCGTCTACCGGCACCATGGCGTGCTCGCGCACCTGGGCCACGCCCTGGGCGTGCGCCAGGTCCATCTGACCGGCGAACACGCCGGTGATTTGCCCCAGGCGATTGAGTGTTACATTCAGGATCATGTCGGGTTTGGCCATGGTGGCAAAGGCCCGCATCTCTTCCCACACCGGGTTGCCCTCGCGGCTGCCCCAGGTGGCGCGGGGATGGTTGAGCATCGCAAAGCCATGGTTATCCATAATGCTCTCGATGCCAGCCACGGCCGGCAGCACCGCCTTGGGGCCGCCGCTGAACCCGGCAAAGATGTGCGGCTCGATAAAGCCGGTCAGAATCTTGAAATCGGACTGGTAAAAGGCCTTGTTCACCAGCATACGATGGCCCTGTGGCGTCATCCCCAGATTCACCAGGTTATCGTTGTCCCAGGCATCGTGGTTGACGACGCGATAGTTGTCCACGATATCCTGGCCCAGCATCCCGATCAGTTCCTCGCGTGTGTTGGCCATGTGCGTGCCCGTACCGTTGATCAACAGGATCTTCTCGCGGGGGACGAGGCCGTCCAGCGCCTCCAACAGCACCGGCAGCACGCGATCCGACGGCATGGGCCGGGTGATGTCGCTGAATACGATCGCCACGCGATCCCCGGGTTGGACGATGCGCGACAGCGGCGGCATGCCGATTGGCATTGCCAGCGCGGCGCGCAGGGCGGCCTGTTCGTCAGGCAGCCCGGGCATCTCTTTGGGATAGATTACGGTGGCGTCATCGGGGAGGGTGACCTGCAGCCCCGTCTTGCCGTACTTGAGATCAACGCGCATGGCGCTCTCCTACAGGGTATAGATTGTTCTGGTTATTTGTGCGAGTCCGCCTGGCGGCCCGCGGGGCCGAGCCGCTCGGGCGCAGTGCTAGAAGCGGATGTGCCCTGCAAAGCCCGGGCGGCCATAGGCGTCCGGGTCGACGCGGTGCTCGCGGATGTAGGCCTCGGAAAAGGCCACACCGATGCCCGGTGTCTCGGGCAGGTCGATGTATTGCGGATCGTAGTGGTAGCCATCCGGCATGGTGTCCTCAAGCACGCCCTTGAGCTGGATGTGGTACTCGCACATGAGCAGGTTGGGCAGCGTGGCGCCCACGTGTGCGCCGGCCAGCAGCGTGACCGGGCCGTTCCACTCGTGAGGGGCCACAGTGACATAGTAGGCATCCGCCAGCGCCCCGATCTTTTTCATCTCGGTGATGCCGCCCACGTGGGCGATGTCGGGCTGGATGATGCGGCAGCAGCGCTGCTCAAAGGCATCGCGGAAATCGATGCGCTGGTACAGGCGCTCGCCGGTGGCGACGGCCAGCGGCGTGGCACGCTGAACCTCGCGCGTCTCGGCGAGGCTCTCGGGTGCCACGGGCTCTTCGATCCAGAAGGGATCGAACGGCTCAAGCGCCTGCGCGATGCGCAGCGCCGAGCCGACGTTAAAGCGCGCATGCATCTCCACGCAGATCTTGTAATCCGGACCACCGCCCTCGCGAATCTGCCTGATGATGTCGGTGGCATAGCGCAGCGCAAAGGGAGAGATCTCCCGGTTGTAGCCCGGCTCGCGGGGGAAGGGATCCAGCTTGCCGGCGATAATCCCCTGCGACACCAACTCGCGCGTGGCCTCTGCGTAGCCCTGCCGCAGGCGGCCTTTGGCAAAGGCCGTTTCATCGCCCACTTCATCCCAGGGGTGGTGATAGATCGGCACCCGGTCGTTGACCTTGCCGCCGAGCAGAGCATACACGGGCAGGCCAGTCTTTTGCCCCACCAGGTCCCAAAGGGCGATGTCGATAGCGCTGATGGCGGCCTGGTTTACGCCGCTGCGGCTGAACTCGGCCGCACGATACATGCCCACCCAGAGGCGCTCGATATCCCATGCGGATTGCCCAACGAGCGAGTTACCGAAATAGCGGATGGCTGCGCACACCGGGCCCGGCGTGCCGATGCCCTCGCCGAGGCCTACCAGCCCTTCCTCGGTGGTGATCCGGCAAAAAGTCCACACGGTGGAAAAGGGCCGGGTGGGGACGTGCAGGCTAAAGGGCTCGACGCAGCGGATCTTGAGGCCGCGCCCGTCGTCGGTACGGTATTGTTCGAGCGGTGTGGGTTCTGCAGTCACTGGGCACTCCTTTGCTGGCGGCAGCCAACGGCTGTCTTGAATTGTGCGAAGGATACACTCCCAGCGGCCGGCTGCCAACCGCAGGCGCGGGCGCTGTGGCGGTGCGCCGACAGGGATGGTATAATCGGCATTGTCCGTTGTTTACCCCTATGACTCTGCTGAAAGGATCGTAACGCCATGAGCGACCAGTCTGATCCCAAGATCATCTCCTGCCTTGCGCACGTCTGCTTTACCGTCTCTGACCTGCAGGCCTCAGTGGACTTTTACTGCGGCCAGCTGGGGATGACCAAGGCCTTTGAGTTCCGCCGTCCCGATGGCACCTGGCATGGCCAGTACATCCACGCCGGCGGACGCAACTTTATCGAATTGTTCGTGGGCACGCTCGGTGAGCCAGCCGAGGGCCAGTCCTATCGGCACATCTGCCTGGAGGTCGAGGATATCGAGCGCACGGTGTCGGTGCTGCGCGAGCGCGGCGTCGAGGTGGGCGAGGCGAAACTGGGCGGCGACGGCGCCTACCAGGCCTGGCTGGAAGATCCCGATGGCAACCGCATCGAGTTGCACCAGTATACGCCTGACGCCAAGCAGACCGCTTATCTCAACTGATTCCCGACTTGTTCTATCCACCGGCAGGACCATCTCCTGCCGGTGGTCGTCTCTGCCAGCAGAAGAGGCTGGCTCATGGGAGATCGGAGGTGCGTATGCCCACGGTATTGTTAGCGATGGATCATCTTGCCTCGGAGACATCGGAGCGGTTGCGTGCGCTGGCGCCAGGCTACGACCTGCTGGTGACCCGCGATGCGGAGACCATTGCCGCGGCTATGCCCGAGATCGAGGTGGTCTCGGGACACATCGGCCTGGAGCAAGTGCTGGCCATGCCGAACCTGCGCTGGTACCAGCAATGGGGCGCGGGCGCCGAGTGGATCATGGAACATCCCGAGATCCGTGAGCGCGATCTCGTTGTCACCAATGTGTCCGGGGTCCATGCCGTTCCGATCAGCGAGCACCTGCTGGCCATGATGCTGGCGCTGGCGCGGCGGATCCCCGATGCCGTGCGCGCGCAGGACCGGCACGAATGGCGGCGCGGCGGCTGGTCGCACCCCGTCTTTGAGCTGGCGGGCAAGACGCTGCTGCTCATCGGTGTGGGCGCCATCGGTCATCGCACGGCGCGGCTGGCGGCGTCCCTGGAGATGCATGTGATCGGGTTGCGGCGCGATCCGGAGCGCCAGGTGCAGGGTATTGAGCGGATGGTGGGGCCTGACGACCTGGACGCCGTGCTGCCGGAGGCGGATCTGGTGGTACTCACTGTGCCGCTGACGCCAGAGACGCGGCATCTGATCGGAGCCCGGCAATTCGCCCTGATGAAACCCACTGCTTCCATCTACAACATCGGCCGTGGCGGGACCATCGATCAGGAAGCGCTGATCGAGGCGCTCCGCAGCGGGCAGATCGCGGGCGCCGGGCTGGACGTCACGGATCCCGAGCCGCTGCCGGCCGAATCGCCGCTCTGGGATCTGGACAATGTCCTCATCACGGGCCACTATTCCGGCAGCACCCCGGCGTATGACGAGCGGGCGCTGGCAATCTTTGAGGAGAACCTCGGTCGCTATGCCCGGGGCGAGCCGCTGCGGAACCGGCTGGATCTGACGCTTGGGATTCGCGTCAGCTAGATGCTCTATCAGCGTGCCGCCGCGAAAGGTATCGGGTATACTCCGCGCAGGCATATTGAGCGCAATAAGGAGACACAGATGCTTACGCTTAGGGACAAGATTCGCGGTTGCATCGCCGGGTCGTGGGTGGGCTCGGCCATGGGAGCGGCGGTCGAGGGCTGGTCACGCGAGCGCATCCAGCAGACCTACGGGACGTTTCAGGAGTTGCGCTCGTACAAACACTATACCTCGTACACAGACTGGCAGCGGCTCCCCGGCACCACCGAGGACGGCATCGAGCGCCAAAAACTGATGAACCTGGCTGTCATTCGCAAGCAGGACCGGATCACCGCCGATGACTTATTGGCGGTCTGGGTGGACGTGCTCGATCCGGACAGGATGCGCTTCAAGCAAGAGCCCTTTGACAAGAGCCTGCTGGAGATGGCGCGGGCCGGCGTGCCTCCGCGCGAGCTGGGGCGTCTCTGGCCATTCAACAACGTCGTCTCTATGGCGCGGGCCAGCCACACGCTGGGGATCATTAACGCCGGCGATCCGGCCGGTGCGGCCGCAGATGTCTATGATGTGGGCCTGGTGTACGCCAACGAGACGACCTTTGCTCTGCGCTGGGCGGCGCTGTACGATGCTGCGCTGGCGGAGGCGCTCAGCCCGAACGCCACCGTCGAGTCGGTGCTCGACACGGCGCGTGAGTTTGCGGCCTACCGCTCGCAAAAGAGCACGCCCTATGGTGGCTATGATCGCGTCGAGCGCGAAGTCGAGCGTGCGCTGGAGATTGCCGCCGGGCATCCGGGCGATCCCATGGGGATGTGGGATGAGTTGAACGCCTATTACTCGGGCGGCAACTATATCGTGTACGGGCAGTCGCAGGCCAACGAGGTGGTCGCCAAGGGGTTGGCGATTGTGGCGGCCACGGGCGGTCAACTGCGCCCGGCTATGATCGCCGCGGTCAACTTTGGCCGCGACACGGACTGCCTGGCCGCGGTGGCGGCGGGGCTCGCCGGGGCGCTCTCTGGCGCGGGCGATCTCGAGCCCGAATGGATCGCCCAGGTCAACGCGGCGACCAAGGCGGACCCGTACACTAACAGCCTGCTGGATATCGACGAGACGACAGAGGGGCTGTACCGGGCCGTGCGCAACCGGATGGTCCGCCAGCGGGCGGCACTGGCCGTGCTGGAGGATGCACCGGCGGTATACTGGGGCTAGACAAGGATGTCATTGACGCGGGAGGTGTAACATGGCGCGAGTGGTACTTGTGGGGGCGGGGAGCGCGCAATTTGGGCTGGGCACGCTGGCCGATGTCTTTCGCAGCAAGGTACTGCAGGGCAGCACGGTGGTGCTGCACGACATCAATCCGACGGCCCTGGCCCGGGTGCACGAGGTCGGTTTGGCGCATGTCAAGGAGCACAAGCTGCCCTACACGATCGAGGCGACACCCGATCGTGAGACTGCGCTCAAGGACGCGGACTATATCATCATCTCGATTGAGGTCGGGGACCGGTTCAAGCTCTGGGAGCAGGACTGGACGATCCCGCAGCAGTATGGTTTCCGTCAGGTCTATGGCGAGAACGGCGGCCCCGGTGGGCTGTTTCATTCCCTCCGGATCATCCCGCCGATTCTGGCCATCTGCGATGACGTCATGCGGCTCTGCCCGGATGCCTGGGTGCTGAACTTTTCCAACCCGATGAGCCGCATCTGCACCACGGTGCACCACAAGCATCCGGATCTGCATCTGGTGGGCTTGTGTCACGAGATCGCCTCGCTGGGCAGGCATCTGCCCCAGATGCTCGGACGCCCCATCGAGGATCTGGAACTGGTTGCGGGCGGTCTCAACCACTTTTCCATGTTGCTGGAGGCGCGCTACAGGGACACGGGGGAGGATGCATACCCGGATATCCGGGAGGCAATCCCCGGCTATTTCGAGGGCAGCGGCGAACGCGGGCTCTTTATGGAGTTGTTCAGGCGGTACGATCTCTTGCCCATTACCACGGACAGCCACCTGGGCGAGTATCTCCAGTGGGCGCACGATGTCGTCGATCACAAGGGCATCCTCGATTTCTACGCCCACTACAAGGAATACGCGCAGGGACGCGCCCCGTCAGCGGTGCTCAGTCTGGACCAATTCCACGAGGGGGAGCGCGTGATCCCCATCGTCGAGGCGATGATCTCGGGCGAACCGGCCCATGAGGCCGCCCTTAACCTGCCCAACCGCGGGCTGATCGACGGGCTTCCCGAGGACATCGTGGTTGAAGTTCCCGGCACCATCGACGGCAGCGGCGTCCACGGCACACCACTGGGCAAGATCCCTGCCGGGTTCCTGGGACTGTTGCAGAACCAGGTGGCCATCCACGAGTTGACGGCGGAGGCCGTGCTGAGCGGCTCAAAGAAGGCGGTGATGCAGGCGCTGCTGGCGGACCTCAACGTGGACAAGGTTTCTGCCGCCGAGGCGATGCTGGAGACGATTCTGCAGCGCCAGAGCCAGTACCTGGGGTACATCCAGTAATGGCGACGGCACGCAGACTGGTGGTCATCGGGGGCGACGCGGCGGGCATGAGCGCTGCTGCGCAGGCACGCCGGCGTGACACGGAGCTCGAGATCATTGTCTATGAGCGCAGCGATTACGTCTCCTATGCCGCCTGCGGTATGCCCTATCTGGTGGGCGGGCAGGTCAGCGGGCCCGAGCGGCTGATCGCGCGCCGCCCCGAGCAGTTTGCGCGGCAGGACATCCAGGTGTTCACCGGCCACGAGGTGACCGGCATCGATACAGCGGGTCAACAGGTCACTGTGGCCGCGCGCGCGGGTGCCACCTCTGTTCAGCACTATGACGAGTTACTGATCGCCACGGGCGCCCGCGAGGTGTTCCCCGATATCCCCGGCGTGGATGCCGCGGGTGTGTTCGCGTTGCGCGGGTTGGCCAGCGGTATCGCCATGTGGGACTTTGTCAATGACCGCACCCCTCAACATGCCGTGGTCATCGGCGGCGGCTATATCGGGCTGGAGGTAGCGGAGGCGCTGCGCCTGCGCGGCATCGACACCGCGCTGGTGCACCGCCGTGCGGAAGTCATGTCGACGCTGGACCCCGACATGGGGGCGCTCGCATCGCAGGCCCTGCGGGATATCGGCGTCGCGCTTCACTTGAGTGAGAGCCCGCGGGCGCTGGCAGTCTCAGACGGGCATGTGACCGGTGTGGTACTCGGCAGCGAGACATTGCCCGCGGACCTCGTGGTGTTCGGCACGGGAGCTCGGCCGGTGAGCGAGTTGGCGGCCAAGGCGGGCATCTCCCTGGGCGTGAAGGGCGCGATCCGTGTCGACAATACGATGCGCACGCCGGTTCCGCATGTCTGGGCAGCGGGTGACTGCGCTGAGACGGTAGATCGGGTCTCGGGCCGGCCAGTCTGGATTCCGCTCGGGACTACCGCGAACAAGATGGGCCGCATCGTCGGGCTGAACCTCACTGGCGGGCAGGCCACTTTTCCGGGGGTCGTCGGTACGGCGATCACCAAAGTGGGAGACACAGAGATCGCCCGCACGGGCTTGCGGGAGCGCGACTGTCAGGACCTTGGCATCAACTATGCGTGCACCACGATCGAGGACCGTACCCGCGCCGGTTACTATCCCGGCGCGGCGCAGATCACGGTCAAGCTGTGCGCCGAAAAGGGCACCGGGCGCCTGCTGGGTGCCCAGATCGTCGGCGGTCCCGGCTCGGGCAAGCGTATCGACACTGTCGCGGCCTGCCTGACCGCGCGCCTCACCGTGCAGGATTTGGTGGACATGGACCTGGCCTATGCCCCGCCTTTCTCGCCGGTCTGGGATCCGGTGCAGACCGCGGCGCGGGTGCTGTTGAGTTCCGTCCAGGCGTAGCCAATTCGGTCCATGTTAGGAGACGCTGTGCATGGATGAGATCGCGCTGCTGTTTGAGCCGCTGGAGGTGCGCGGCCGGTGCCTGCCCAACCGGATTGTCATGCCGCCGATGGTCGCTAACCGCGGTATCGACACGCCTGAGGGTATCGCCTGGTACGGCGAGCACGCTCGGGGCGGGCCCGGCCTCGTGATCGTCGAGGCCACCAGCGTGTCGGGCTTTGGGGATCGCTATTCTGCCGACGGCTTGCGGCCTCTGGTGTCGGCGATCCAGGAGGGTGGCGCTCTGGCAGCGATCCAGCTTTTCCCGGGCACCAGGGGCCAGCGCATCACGCCCGGTGAGATGGAGCGGTCGGCGATCCAGGGGCTAATAGACGCCTATGCTGGAGCATCCCGGATTTGCGCCGCAGCAGGCTGTGATGGGGTGGAGGTCCACGGTGCGCACGGATTTCTGCTCAATCAGTACTTTTCACCGGCGCAGAACACGCGCACCGATGCGTATGGGGCGACGTTGAATGGCCGGATGCTGCTGGCCGTTCAGATCGTGCGCGCGATCCGGTCCGTGCTACCCTCTGACCGGCTGTTGCTGTACCGGCACACGCCCGTGGGCCCCGGCTATGGCATCGAGGAGAGCCTGACGCTGGCCGAGGCGCTGATCGACGCTGGTGTGGATATCCTGGACCTCTCTCCCTCTTCGATCGATGCGCCTGGCGACCGGTCGGCACCGTTCCGTATCCTTGGGGTGCCTGTGATTGCGGTCAACGGCCTCGATGACGTAGGCAGGGCGGTTGAGGTTCTGCGCGAGGGCCGGGCCGACCTGGTCGCGGTGGGCCGGGGACTCATCGCAGATCCCCTCTGGCCGGAGCGCATCCGAGCAGGACTGGATCCGGCGCCTTGTACGCGCTGTGATTTGTGTCATCGGGATCTGGCTCGCGGTGAACCTGTGCGCTGCGACCGGTGGGCATCACGAAGCATCTGAAAGGGGCCAGGGGCACAGTTATGTTGCGCAAAAGCGGTGGGAAACGTATCTCGGCGGCCTGGGCTCTGACCATCCAGGCCTGTTTCATCTCCTGGGCGGCCTGGCTGCCCGCCCTGCTGCTGGCTGAGCGGGCCGGGTATGTGCCCCTCACCGGAGCGCGCCTGCTCGAAGGGGGCGTTGTCCCTGTGGATAGGGTCCACGTTGTCGTGCTGATCCTCTTTGTGCTGGGATCCTACGGGCCTCTGATCAGTGGCCTCGGCATCAGCGCGCGACTGGGTGGCACGCAGGGGGTGCGCACCTTGTTGGGCCGGATGGCTCTCTGGCGTCTCCCTGGCCGGTGGTATGCCGTCGCCCTCTTGCTGCCCGTTGCCATCACGCTTCCGGCGATCGTGGTGGCTCTGGTAACCGGCGGTGCTGCAGCCGCGCCCGCGGCCCATCCAGGCCTGGCGGCGCTGGTCCTGCTCTTTCACCTGGTGACGGTGGCGACGGGCGAATTTGGCTGGCGGGGCGTTGCTCTGGCCCTGGCGCAGCGGCGCACCACGGCTGAACAGGCCTCTTACCTGGTGGCCATCATGTGGGTCTTGTGGATGCTGCCCTATGTGGCTGCACTGTACATCGGCTCTCCAGTGGGGACGACGCTGCCGCTGCACTTGATCGGTTGGGGCATCTATCTGGTGGGCGCCTCGGTGATCCTGACCTGGCTCTACAATAACACCTCGAGCCTCTGGCTGTGCATGTTGTACAACGCTGTGGCGCTGACGCTATGGACTGTGGCCACGACGTTTCTGAGCTGGCCGTCCCTTTCACAGATGGTGCTTGGCCTCACTTCCTGGCTCGTGGCGCTGCTGCTCGTGCGACGCTATGGGGCGGCGACGCTCAAGGGCGCCGATGGGGGCGAGGCTGCGCGGGCGCGCCGTCGCTGATAGCCAGCCCGCGCCACCGAGCGCCTCCTACTGGTCGAACTGGTCCAGAAAGCCTTGCACGTGCGCCAGGTATGCTGCGAACTGCTCCCGCCGGATGTTATGGCCGGCACCGGCGACATTCACCACGATGCCGTTCTTGAGCAGCGTCTCCGCCTGCACCCTCTCGGTATCAGTCATGCGGGCCCCAGGGCAGGATCGGCGGTGATCAGGAGCACCGGGCAGTGGATGGCACCGGGCGTGGCGGGCCAACTGGCAAAGTCTGGTTCTTATAGCTCGCCGATGCGCACGTTGAACTGTTTTTTTGCCTCGGCCCACGGGGACAAGATGGCCGGGTCCCACAGAGGCGAGTCGCGTCTGGCGCCAGCGATGAGTGCCTCGTCGTCCAGGCTCTGCATATGCTCGTACATCTCCTGTCGGCCAGGGCCCTGGGCCGGCGCCGCGGGCCCCTGATTCATCCAGGGGGGATCCTCCAGCACGCACCCCCGCACCAGATCCGGGCGACGGGCGGCGCAGGCCGCCGCCGTGCCGGCGCCCATCGAGTGGCCGATGAGGATGGCCGGAGCGAGCCCCAGGGCCTCTATGAGGCTGGCCTCATCGTCTCCCAGGGTGTCCCAGCCATATGCAGCATCCGTAAACTCGGACCCGCCGTTGTCGCGCGCGTCATAGGCGACGACGTGATAGCGTGCGGACAGGATCGGAGCCAGCGTCGGCCAGCAGGCGCTGCTATCGGTCCCCCGTGGCTGAGCACAACCGCAGGGTCGTCCAGGCGGCCGCCCTCGCGAAAGTGCAGGCGGACGGCGTTACTGATCGTATCACTCTCGTGTCACTGCACTCGCTGTTCCTCCGTGTGTGTGCTGCCGTTAGCATAGACCACGGGGTCGCAGTTGCAAGCACAGATTCGCCTTTGTTGACACACAGTGGATGGCCGCGTCATAATGAGGTTCATCAGAAGTGAATAGATCGGGCCAGATCGTCAGTGTCCTATTTATGCAAGGAGAGAGCATGGCCAGGCCCAGGACCATCATAGATCGCATCAGGCAGCTCTTTGCCGGGCCGCCGCCAGAGGTAGATGAAGAAGAGCAGGCGCGCCTGATTGGCCGGCTCACATCATCCGACGCGTCAGTGCGGGTAGCTGCTGCCGAGGCTCTGAGCGCCTACCCGACCGATGCCGTGGGAGCCGCGCTCTCGAAGGCGGTCGGCGATCGCGATGTGCGCGTGCGCGAGGCAGCCGCTCGCAGCATCCGGAGGATTGCCGAGTATACCAAAGTGCCTGTCACCCCCGTGATGGATGCGCTGCAGTTGGAGCCCGCGGACTCACCCGCGCTCTTTCCGCTGGTGGGGGCGCTGCGCGAACTGGGACCGGGCGAGGCAGCCGAGCGGGCTGTCGTCGAGAAAAAGGGATGGGGCATCGCACACGCCAGCCAGGCCAAGATTGACGATATGGTGGCACTTCGCGAAAAGATGATCGCCTTCTCACCGGATGCTGTCGAGATGCAGGAAGCTTTTGACGAACTCTTTGCGCGTTTGGATGACCCCGATCCCGACGTTCGAGGGGATGTAAAGAACAGTCTTGCCGGTAACCGGTATTCCGTCCGGCCACTGTGGACGATCTATAACGAGCTACTGGAGACCGAGCAGCGGAGGGCGGTGCTGGCTGGCAGGGTCCTCGGCCACAGGCTCAACCCGCGCGGAGACGATAGGATTCCCCTCAGTGTCACCATGAGCAAGCTCGGCATTCCGATGGCCTTTGTGTCCTGCGCGTGCGCCCACTGCGGGCGCAAGAACCCGAACGTGCCAGTGCCGCAGCGAGCACTTGACCTGGCCTGCGAGGGGCGCCGCTCCGCCCAGGGCGCGGCCTATGCTCTGCCCGTGCTGTGCGACTTTTGCGGCAACGAGTTCTACGTGGCCTATGATGAGGATCCTCGCACCGCCGGAGTCTGACCCGCCCGGTCAGTAGACCGCGAGCGCCGGTTGGCCGGCGGTCACCTCGCCGATGGTCCACACCGGCTGGTCTAGCGCCTGTGCGGCGGCGATGTAGCGCTCTGCGTCCTCGGGGGGCAAGGTGAGCAGCAGGCCACCCGAGGTCTCGGGCGTAAAGAGCAACAATTGCTGTTCATACTCCAACCCGGGGCCAAAGCTGACGTGCTCTCCATAGTCGGCCATGTTGTTATTGGCCAGCGCGGGGAAAAGCAAATCATCGGCGTACTGGCGGGCGCCGGGATGGAACGGCAAGGCCTCATAGTGGAACTGCAGCTGTACGCCACTCTGAGACGCAATCTCCCAGGCGTGCCCCAGCAGGCCAAAGCCGGTCACATCGGTGACAGCATGAGGGTGGGCGATCGTCCCGAGCGCCTCTCCCGCGAGGCGATTGAGACGCTTCATCCACTTCACGGCGACCGCCGTGTGCTCAGGATCGGCCAGGTCCGCCTTGAAGGCCGTGGTGATGATCCCCACGCCCAGCGGTTTGGTGAGCAAGATCCGGTCGCCTGGCACGGCTGCCGACTTGCGACCGATGCGCTCTGGATGCACCATGCCCAGCACGGAATACCCGAACTTGGGCTCGTCATCATCGATCGTGTGTCCGCCCGCCACCACAGCACCCGCCTCGCGGACCTTTTCCGCTCCTCCACGCAGGATCTCCAGCAGAATCTCCTCCGGCATCTCGGCGGGGAATGCAGCCAGATTGAGCGCCATAAAGGGCGTGGCACCCATGGCGTAGATATCGCTCAGGGCGTTGGCGGCGGCGATCGCCCCATAGTCGTAGGGGTCGTCAATAACTGGCGTGAAAAAGTCTACCGTCGCCACCAGTGCGCGGTCCTCGCTGAGCCGCCACGCTGCGGCATCATCGGCGAGGGTCAGACCCACCAGCAGATCTGGCCAAAGGGCTTCGTCGAATACGTCAGCCAGACGGCGCGTAACTCGCGCCAGGGCCGCAGAGGCCCGCTTGCCACCTCAACCGGCGGCCTTGGCCAGTTGCGACAGCCTGAACGGACGTTGCGGGTCAAAGGACGGTAAAGGGCACTCTGTCATATGATCTCCTCGATGCGGATCGCGGCCAAGTCAGTACACTGGCTTGTTCTCGCAGAGCACGACCACTGAGCGGGGCGCTGCATGGTAGCGCGTTTCTGTAAGCAGTGGCGCGTGTTGCTCATCCTCGACAATATCGTCTGGTGTTGCCAGCGAGGTATCTATGAGCCGTCGCCACGCCTTTTCCGGCGGCAGGTCAAAGGTCAGTGGCTCATAGTAGGCATTCATAATCACATAGAGCCCCGTATCTTCCGTCACAGGATGCAGGTGCATTGCCAGAGAGTGCGAGTGGTAGCCCCAGTCGGGCTGGTTCAGATGCACGCCATGAAACGTCACCCCGTGGTGCAACATAGCGTCGTAGGACTTGCCATTCATCTTGTGGGCGGCGGTCAGGGTGGGGTGCCGCTGTCGCAGCGCGATCATGGCCCGCACAAAGCGGACCAGGGATGCATTCTCGTCGGCGAGGGTCCAATCAAACCAGCTGATCTCATTGTCCTGGCAATAGGCGTTATTGTTGCCGCGCTGTGTGCGGCCAAACTCGTCGCCGCCCAGAAGCATCGGGGTGCCGCGGGCAAGGAGGGTAGTGGCCAGCAGATTGCGCATCTGCCTGGCGCGCAGCGCCAGTACGGCAGGATCGTCGCTGGGACCTTCCACACCGCAATTCCACGAGTGGTTATGATCGGCCCCGTCTCGGCTATCCTCGCCGTTGGCTGCATTATGCTTATGGTTGTACGACACGAGATCTGCCAGCGTAAAGCCGTCATGGGCGGTAACGAAATTGATGCTGCGGTGAGAGGTGTAGCTGACCTTTTTCCGGAACAGATCGAAACTGCCGGTCATGCGCCATGCCAGATCGCGCACCGTCCCCGGATCTCCCCGGAAGAAGCGACGGACGTCGTCACGGAACCGGCCGTTCCACTCCGCCCAACGGTCGCCGGTGAACCCGCCCAGCTGGTAGAGCCCCGAAGCATCCCAGGCCTCGGCGATGAGCTTGGTGCCGGCCAGCACGGGATCCGACTCGATCTCCCAGAGGATGGGTGAATCGGTGATCGGCCTGCCCTGCGAGTCGCGCGAGAGCGCCGAGGCCAGGTCAAAGCGAAAACCATCGATGTGGTAGGTCTGGACCCAGTGACGCAGGCAATCCCGAATGAGTCTGCGCACGATCGAATGGTTGGCGTTGACCGTGTTGGCGCACCCGGTAAAGTCAAGATACTCGCGCTGATCCTCAGTCAGCATATAGTAGGTGCTGTTCTCCAGCCCCCGGAACGAGATCGTGGGCCCGTTCTCGTCTCCTTCGGCGGTGTGATTGAACACCACATCGAGGATCACCTCGATGCCCGCTTTGTGCAGTGCCTTGACCATGTCGCGCACCTCGTCCACCACAGCGGTGCCCCCCGGTGTGCAGGCATAGCCCTGGTGGGGCGCGAAATAGGCCACCGGGGCATAGCCCCAGTAGTTGGTGAGCGGTTCGCCCGTTATCGGATTGGATCGCTCGACCTCCTGCGGGTCGAATTGTTGCACAGGCAGCAACTCCACCGCCGTGATGCCGAGCGACTTGAGATAGGGGATCTTTTCGATAACGCCGCGATAGGTTCCCGGACTGCTGACCGCAGCAGAGGCGTCGCGCGTGAATCCTCGCACATGCACTTCGTAGATGACGGTGGTCTCAATGGCTCTCTGCAGCGGGCGGTCGCCTTCCCAGTCGTACGTGGTATAGTCCACAACCAGTGACTTGAGCGCTGACCGGGTATTGTCGTCATACCCGTAGGCGTCAGCTCGTTGCCAATTGTCGCCATACGCCACAGCTCCAGTGTACGGATCCAGCAACACCTTACTGGGGTTGAATAGCAGCCCTTCCTCCGGGAGATACGGGCCGTATGCGCGATAGGCGTAGATAGCACCGGCCTTGAGGCCCGGGATAAAGTGATGCCAGTAGTAGTAGGTGCGGTTGACCTCTGGACTCAGCGAGAAGATCTGCGATGGGGTGTCTTGATCGTAACGATCGAAAAGTAGAAACTCGATGCCGGTCGCATTGGTCGAGTAGATGGAAAAGTTGACACCTTCGCCGGTAACCGTGGCCCCGAGGGGGGCTGGCCGGCCTGGCTCAACTTTATAATGAACGAGGCCGTTGTGGGCTGTTTCCGTCATGTGCTCTCCTCCAACGCCGAGAGTATAGCACAACCAGGCGATGGCGACACGGAGCTACTGTATGAGCAGGGTGCCCTGCACATTTCGTAGCAGGTAAGGGGTGCGCATTTTGACACCAGAGTGAGCACGGGTATAATCTTTTTCTGGCGGTTCGGTGACCGCATTTGACTATGCTGACCGCCCGCTGATCAGGCTTTCGGAGGACAGACCCCATGTATGCAATCGTAGAGACCGGTGGCAAGCAGTATCGTGTGCAGGTTGGCCAGACGGTCGATGTAGAGCGCCTGGACGTGCAAGCTGGCGATACGGTGGAACTCGACCGCGTTCTCATGATTGGTGGGGACGAAGGCGTGGAGATCGGTACCCCCGTGATCGAGACGGCGCGCGTCAAGGCAACCGTCGTCGATCAGATTCGCGGCCCCAAGCTCTTGATCTTCAAGTATCGGCCCAAGGAACGCATCCGCGTGAAAAAGGGCCACCGTCAGGATCTTACGCGCCTGCATATCGAGGCTATCACGGCCTAGCGTTGCGGCGACGCTATATTCGGAGAGGAGCGGCAGATGGCACATAAAAAAGGTAGCGGAAGCACCTCCAATAAGCAGGACAGCGCCGGAAAGAGGCGCGGTATCAAGCGCTACGACGGTGAGGAGATCTCCGCGGGAACGATCATCGTTCGTCAGGTGGGTACCCGTATTCATCCCGGTGAGAATGTTGGTTGCGGGCGTGACTTTACGCTGTTCGCCACCATTGACGGCTATGTGAAATTCGAGCCGTATACCAGAGGTCGCAAGCAGGTCTCTGTGTACGCGGAGAGGCAGCAATAAATGAAGGCAGATATTCATCCTCAGTACTATCCAGAGGCCAAGGTCGTCTGCTCTTGCGGCAACACCTGGGTGACTGGTTCGACCGTGCCCGAGTTGCACACAGACGTGTGCAGCGCCTGCCATCCGTTCTATACGGGACAGACCCAGCGTCTGGTGGACCGTGGTGGCCAGGTGGAGCGCTTTAACCGGCGCGTTGAGCAGGCCTCAGGCCTGCGGGAGGAACTCGCCAGCCGGGCGCAGGACAAGGCGCGGCGCGAACGCGAACGCCAGTTGGTCGAGATCGTTGACGAGGAGAACGTCGAGGCAATCGATCTGGCTGCCGACGACGAGCAGGAGTAAAGCGTCCCCGGCGTGCTCTTGGCACGTTGAATCGCCTGCTGGCGAATAGAGAACTGAGGCAGAGTCACATCTCTGCCTCTTTTTTGTATCTGTGACGGGCGTTGTACAATCGTCGGGTGGCTAACACACCTCAAGGGGGAGTCGTTGATGGCCGAGCAGGCTGGTCGCGGTGGCTGGGTGGAAGTGATCTGTGGCGGCATGTTCAGCGGCAAGAGCGAGGAACTGATCCGCCGGGTGAAACGGGCGCAGATCGCCAGACAGAGGGTCCAGGTATTCTATAATGCCCTGGATACGCGCTATGGCCCGGAGCGGGTGAGCTCACACTCGGGGAGCCAGCTGGACGCTGCGCCGGTTGCGGATGCGGATGGTATCGCGCGTGCGGTAAACCCCGACACCCAGGTGGTGGCCATCGATGAAGCGCAATTCTTCGGCGAGGACTTGGCGGCGCTGTGTAACCGGCTCGCCGATGAGGGGCGTCGCGTGATCGTGGCCGGGCTGGACATGGACTTTCGCGGGGTGCCCTTTGGGCCGATGCCGGCGCTACTGGCCCTGGCGGAAGAGGTCACCAAGCTGCGGGCGATTTGCGTTGTCTGTGGTGCCCAGGCCAGCCGTACACAGCGCTTGCTGGACGGCGAGCCTGCCGCCTTTGAGGAGCCGATCATACAGGTTGGGGCCAGCGAGAACTATGAGGCGCGCTGCCGCGCCTGTCATCGCGTGCCGCACCGGCCGGAGATAGCCTGACGAACGTCGCAGAGCCGGGCTGGCCGGGCCGGCGTCAGTAAAAGACGGGAGCATTGGATGAGTGGTCTGAATTACGGAGGCCAGGCGGTCATGGAAGGCGTCATGATGCGCGGCGAGCAGGAATGGGCCGTTTCAGTACGCGCCCCGAGCGGGGCAATCGTTCAGCATCAGGAGACGTTGCCGGCGGGCTACCGCAGCCGCTGGCTCAAACTGCCCTTTTTAAGGGGGCTGATCTCTCTTTGGGATTCGCTCGGACTAGGCATGCGCGCGCTCATGTGGTCGAGTGACATCGCGCTGGGAGAGGATGAAGAGATCCGCTTTACAGGGCCTCTCGCGTGGGGGACGGTCGCCGTTGCCCTTGCCTTTGGGGTAGGACTCTTTTTTCTGCTGCCGATGTTTCTGACCAGCCTCACCGACCGCTATATCTCGTCCAGTCTCCTGAGTAACCTCGTGGAGGGCGCGATCCGCCTGGCGATCTTTGTCGGGT
Source organism: Anaerolineae bacterium (assembly GCA_040772225.1). Taxonomy (GTDB): domain Bacteria; phylum Chloroflexota; class Anaerolineae; order UBA1429; family UBA1429; genus JAAYED01. Next base: position 273,942 of record JAXGYO010000003.1, on the reverse strand, counting down.
ATATTGCGATCATCGGACTGATGCCGGATATTCGCCGTGTGTTTGCCTACCATGGTGCCGAGCACAAGACCATCAACGCCTACGAGGGCGGCGCCGAGCTCACGCCACAGGCTGTCTCTGGATATTCTCGGGTGCACACCCGCTGCGGCACGGGCTTTATGCTGGTCGTCTTGATCATCTTTGTCCTGGTCTCTACGCTCTTTGGGCGCCCCTCGATCCCCATGCGCATCCTGTCTCGACTCGTGTTGATCCCTGTGGTCTCTGGTATCGCCTATGAGATTATCAAGTTCAGTGCGCGCAATTATGAGAGGAGCAGGCTAGTCCGGGCGATCATGGCTCCCGGCCTGGCGCTGCAGCAACTCACCACGCGGGAGCCGAGCCTGGACATGCTGGAGGTGGCTATCGCCTCGCTCAAGACGGTGTTATGGTCAGAAGGATTGCTCGCCGCGGAGTCCGCTGCGGTACCTGAGGATAGCCTACCAGAGGCTGCGCTCGCTTCATCGGAAGCATAGAGGAGGATCTCATGGCTGTAACTGCCCCAATGAACCACGATGAGGAACTGGCCAGGGCCAACAAGCCCTCGGCGGATGCGATGCGCCTGCACCCCTTTTACCGCGGCAAGATCCAGACGATGGCCAAGGTGCCCGTGCGCGATTGGGATGATTTCTCGATCTGGTACACGCCTGGCGTCGCGGCGCCTTGCCGTGCCATTGCCGCCGAGCCAGAACTCGTCTACGAGTACACCAACAAGGCCAACACCGTAGCCATCGTCACCGATGGCACCCGTGTGCTCGGTCTGGGCGACATTGGCCCGCGCGGCGGCATGCCGGTGATGGAGGGCAAGGCACTGCTCTTCAAGTATCTGGGCGGCGTGGACGCTGTGCCCCTCTGTCTGGACACGCGCTCGGCGGAGGATATTGTCAACACGGTGCGGCTGATTCAGCCGACCTTTGGGGGCATCAATCTCGAGGACATTGCGCAGCCCCGCTGCTTTGATGTACTCGATACCTTGCGCGCTGATCCTGCGATCGAGATCCCGGTTTTCCACGATGATCAGCAGGGTACAGCGACGGTATTGCTGGCCGGGCTGCTGAATGCCCTCAAGCTGACCAACCGCGACATACGGAACACGCGCTTTGCCATGGTGGGGATGGGCGCTGCCAACGTCGCGACGTTGCGCCTGCTGCGGGCCAATGGAGTCAGCCTGGAACAGGTGGTCGCCTGCGACAGCCGGGGCATCCTGCACCGCGAGCGTGGGGATGTCATCGCGCGCCAGGACGAGTTCCCCGACAAGTACCTGCTGTGTACCGAGAGCAACGTGGACGACCTGCGTGGCGGCCCATCGGAGGCCATGCGGTCGGCGGATGTCCTGATCGCCTTTGCCACCCCTGGGCCTGGCACCATCAAGCCAGAGTGGGTCAAGGATATGGCACAGGATAGTATCGTTTTTGCTTGCTCCAACCCCGTCCCCGAGATCTGGCCCTGGGAGGCGTACGATGCCGGGGCGCGTATCGTGGGAACCGGCCGCTCCGACTTTGCCAACCAGCTCAATAATTCGCTGGGCTTTCCTGGGATATTTCGCGGCGCGTTGGATGTGCGCGCTCGCACCATCACCGACGAGATGTGCCTGGCTGCAGCGCAGGCGCTGGCGGATCTCGGCGAGGCCCGCGGTTTGGACGACCAGCACATCGTGCCGGACATGCAGGAGCCGGATCTCTATGCGCACGAAGCCACGGCCGTGGGGCTCAAAGCGATCGAGCAGGGGCTGGCGCGTGTCTCGTTGAGCGAGCAAGAGCTCTTTGACGGAGCCGTGGCGCGTATCGCGACGGCACGCGCGATGATCGATACGATGATGGAGCGCGAGTTCATCCCGCTGGTTCCAGACGAGGCGTAGCGCCCTGTTGAGTGTTTGGTCAGCGGCCCGGATGACATGATCCGGGCCGCTGTTGCGTGCTGGCGCCGCTGTGTTGGGGGGCTCCTCAGGCACCGGTGACCCTGGCTGATTGTGCGATGCCCTGACGATGCCGGATGGCTACAAGCGCCAGATAGATCGCGCCACCCAGGATGACCGCCGCGTTGACGCCAAACATGGCGCGAAAACCCAGTAACTGGGTCAAAGTGCCTCCCACTGCACCCCCCAGGATGGAGCCCAGCCCTCCGGCTGAGCTGTACAGCCCGGAGACACGCCCGCGTTGATCGCGGCCCCGCACCTCGGCCGCATAGGCCATAGCCGTCGCCGTGAATGCCGAGTAGGCAAAGCCCCGCAGCAACTGCACGCCGATAATCCACGGCATCGCGGGGGCTGCGATGTACCCTGCAAAGACCAGGGACCAGGCGGCAAAGCCCAGGCTGAGCATCGGCAGGCGGCCTATACGGTCCGACAGCCACCCAGCGAGGATCATCAGCGGGAACTCGCTCAGCGACGCCACTGCCCAGAGCCGGCTCATCACCGTGGGCGTGTACCCGATGTCGGTCACCATATAGTTGGCCCAGACCGCGTATACCGCTCCTGTGACCAGCGACCAGAGCAGGGAGGCGAGCAGCAGGGGCGCCAGCGGCAATTCAGGGGCTCCGCCTGGCGCGTCGTCCTCCAGCGTGGGCGGGGGTCTGCGGCCGATCTGCGCTATCACCTGCGATAGACTCGCCACTTTTCGTGCGAGTTCACCTGGCGCCTGCCTCAGCCATGCGCGCACGGTGCCATGCGCCAGCGAGTGCCCTGCCGGCTCCTGGACAAATAGCGCCACCAGTCCGGCGGACAGAGCCAGGGCCGCCGCGATCCAGAACGGCGCCGAGAGGCTGAGCCTGTCAGCCACTGTTCCAGCGATCAGCGCCATCAGGCCAAAACCCAGTGAGGCCAGGCCGCGATATGTGCCCATGTGCAGCCCACGCGTGGTGCTGCCTTTTTCCAGGAGATCGCCCATCAGTGCGAGGCTGGCAGTACTGTAGGCGGCCGTGGCCAGCGCGCTGAGCACGTTCCATGCATACAGATACCGGTAACCAGGCGCCATGGCGACCAGGATCTCCGCCAGGGACAGCAGCAGCAACCCGGCAACGAGGATATTCTTGCGGCGCCCAATCCGGTCCGATAGCGTGCCCCAAAAGGCGCTGGATATGACCGCCGTGAGCGATGAGACGGTCCCGAGCAGTCCTATGGCCACATAATCGGCGCCCAACGATTCAGAGTAGAGCGAAGAGACGGGGCCGATGATGCCACGCGACATAAAGAGGAGGAACGAAATAAAGGTGAGCCGGGCCAGATTTCGCATGCAGGTCTCCCCTGGTAGGTTCGGCAACCGATTCTAGGCCACAACCGTGGGGTGGCCAACCTGTACAGGCCACCACGACTGCCGGCACCGGCCCAGGCGCCTTTTTTACTGGACCCTGCGCCGCGCTGATAATCCGCGCGACGTTGGGCGACCCCAAAGGAGACTACTGCGTGTCAGGGGCAGAGCGGCCGCCTTCAAGCGCCGTTCGTCATCGCTTGTTTGCTCTGGGCCTGCTGTGCGTCACCCTTGCTGGAACCGTTGGATCGCCCCCCGGGTGCTGGCCGGCCTTGCTCTCGGGCTACACCGGGCGCGAGCCCCTGCATATGTATTTGATGGTCGGGATCTATGTGCCATTTGGCAGCACCGATGTCACGCTTCGGCTCGCCTCTACTCTCATCGGAATTGCCAGTGTCCCCGCACGCTATTTGCCGGTGGGGGCTATAGGTACCACCCCGCGCCGAAAGCATCTTTGTCCCGATGAGAGGCTGGCTGTCGAGTCTATCACCATATCCCGTCGCCAGGCCTGCGTACGCACTGGCTGACGGGCCTCTGGCGACGCTTGGAGGCCCGGGTTCGCGGTGATATACTGACGCAACAGCACCCCCGAAAGGTACCGACGCAGGAGGACAGGTATGGATCTGATCCAGGCCCTGATACGCCTGGCCGCCGTGGACGAGGAATGGGATGAGAAGGGGCGCCTCTACCAGGATGCGCGTGAGCGCCTGACCAACCCGCACGAACTCACTGAGCGTCGAGAAAAGCAACAAGGCCTGGAACAATCGGCCTCCGAAGTGCGTGCCCGTCTCGCCAATGTTGAACTGGAGCTGGAAAGTCTTCAGGCGCGTGTCGCCCAGGTGGAAAAGGACCTCTATGGCGGCGCGATAACCGCGCCGCGAGAGTTGGAGAACCTGCGCCGCGACAGCGAGCAACTACGCGCGCAGATGGCCCACCTTGAGGATAGAGGTCTTGAATTGATGGCCCTCCTGGAAGATCTGGATACGCAGGTGCAGAGCGGCGCCGCCGATCTGGCGGCGTTTGAGCACACGTGGGAGCAGGGTACGGCTGAGGCTCGGGAGACCTATCAGACGCTCCGTGTTCGATTGCAGCAACTACAGGCGGAGCGCGAACGTCTTCGCGCCACTATACCAGCGCAGGAAATGGCACTTTACGACGAATTGCGCCGCACCAAGGGGGGCAGGCCGCTGGCGCCCATGCGTGATGGCGTGTGCCAGATATGCCATGTCACGATCCCCCGGCACAAGATTACTATCGCAGAAGGCGGGCAAGATGCGGTGGCCACCTGTGAGGGTTGTGGCCGCATACTTTACGAGGCCTAGGGAGATTATTCTTGCGTAATCCGTATATCATCGACCGGCCGCTGGGCGGTGAGGACCTCTTTTTCGGCCGTGAGCGCGAGCTTCTCGCATTGCAGGATGTCTGGCAAACGGACCGGCGGCTCGTGGTGCTCTACGGCAAGCCCCACATCGGCAAGACATCACTTCTCAACCATCTGAGCGTTCGCATCGGGTCGCTCGCCCACATGATCGTCCTGGACTGGCAAGTGTGTGCCGGCCCGGGAACGCTCGCCCAGCGGATCGCTCGGGCAGTGACTGGCGCTCTCGACTGGGCTGGGCCTGACACGGACGATGAGATCGAGGACTTGCGCGGCTGTCTCAAGGACAGAGTGTCCGATCCCGAGGCGCGTTCCGTCTATGTGGCCATCGACGGTCTTGGGCTGCGCGAATGCGCTGCGGACAGGAATTGGCCAGAGGCTGTTGCTGCCCTGGATCGCGTCTTTCGCGGCGGCCCGGTTGTGCTCGTGCTCGCGATAGAGGCGCGTCCCGAAGAGTGCCAGGCCATCGATGTCAGCGTACCGTCGCTGGTTCTCAGCGGCCTGTCTCTTGAAGAGACAGAGGATCTGCTTCTGGTGCCAGCACGCAGTAACCTCACCTACGATCTAGAGTCGATGCGGCGCATCTATGCGCTCACAGGGGGCGAGCCGCACCTGGTCCAGCTCTATGGCCACATCCTGTTTGAGAAACGTGCACAGCGCGGCTGGGTGGGGTTGATCGAGACCGAGCAGGTGGTCGATGAGGTTGTAGAGTGGGCCTCGCCCCAGTTCTCCGAGCTCTGGGAGCGCTGCAGCATTCGCGCGCGCATTATGTTGTGCGTCTTTGCCGAGAGCATCGGGACACACGGCTTTGGTACGCCCGACGATGTGCGTCGCCGCCTGCAGCGGGAGCGTGTGGAGATGCCGCTCGCCGATGTGGAGCGGGGGCTGGACGAACTGCGCCAGCGTGACCTTGTGGAACAACTCGGGGGCGGGCTCTATCGCTTCAGGAATGCCCTCTTCTTGCGGTGGCTCAGAAACAATCGCAGCCTGATGGAGACCGTCCGCCAGTCTCGCGAGTACAAGACCCTGCCACATCCCGCTGTACCGCCCCTGCTCAACCGGCGGATCGACTGGGTTGGCCTGGGGCTGTGGGTGGTGATTGGCGCTCTGATCGTGGCCGTTGGCTCCGTTTGGCGCTCTCGGGAGACACGCATCAGCTGGACAGATGCCCCGCCCACGAGGCAGGCTGTTGCGGCTGAAGGGGAGCACACCGTGGTGGCCGAGGGGTCTCAGGCGGATACGGTGTACCGCCTGGCCTATATGTGGAAGCCGGAGGCCGGACAGCAGTGGGATATCTATCTGATGCGGGCGGATGGCCTGGATCCTGTGCGGCTAACGCAAAACGCGGGCGATAACACTGGACCGGTATGGTCCCCGGACGGTGAGCGGCTCGCCTTTGTGAGCGATCGAGAGGGAAACCGCGAGATATTCGTCATGAATGCTGACGGCAGCGACCCGGTGAACCTTACACAGAACCCGGCTGAGGATTGGACACCTGCCTGGTCGCCTGATGGCACGCAACTCGCCTTTGCCAGCTATCGGGACGGAAACTGGGAGATCTATGTCATGTCTGCCGACGGTGGCAATCAGCAGCGACTTACACGGTCGCCGTCTGCGGACTATGCCCCGGCCTGGTCTCCCGCCGGCGACACGCTTGCCTTTGTATCGGATCGCTCTGGCAATCTCGACATCTATCTGATGGCGCCGGATGGGTCGGATGTGCGTGTGCTCACCACCGATGAGGGCACGGACCAGGCTCCGGCGTGGTCTCCCGATGGGAGCCAGCTGTTGTGGGAGAGCTATCGCGACGGGAACATGGAGATCATGGCGATCGAGCTCGAGAGTCGTCAGCCACGCAATCTGACGCAGGATGTCTATGCCGATGATCACGGGGGCACCTGGTCGCCCGATGGCGGCCAAATCGCCTATTTCAGCAACCGTGATGGGGGGTGGGATATCTTTACGCTGGATCTGCGCACAGGGACCCGCACCAACATCACGCAGAGTGTCGAGATGGAGCAGTACCCGAGCTATCAGCCCTTTACGCTAGCCCAGCCTTCTGAGGGCCATCAATAGCACCTGCTCGGCGAGGCTGATGAGAATCAGTCCTAGAAAGGGCGACAGGTCGAACATCCCGGTGCGGGGCATGACCCGGCGAATGGGCCCCAGAATCGGCTCTGTAATGCCCAGCAGAAAGCGCACAAAGGGGCTTTCGGGTGATATCGGTAGCCAGGATATGATCACGCGGGCAAAGATCGCCAGGTTGAGCGCCTGAGCGAGCAGCTGCACAAAGTTGATCAAGACCGTAATCACTGAACACCCCCCAGGCGCTGTGCTTGCCGATACGCTGCCAGCGCGGCTTGCGCCAGCGTGGCACGAAATCCCCCAGCCTCCAGTTCATAGAGCGCTGCCGCCGTCGTCCCGCCAGGCGATGTCACCCGATTGCGCAGGATGGCCGGGTGCACTGCAGCCTCCCGGGCGTAGGCGGCGGAGCCCAGCACGGTCTGCAGCGCCAGCGTCGAGGCCACTTCACGGGAGAGGCCCATCTGCACCCCCGCGTCCGTGAGCGCCTCGATAAATAAAAAGACATAGGCCGGACCCGATCCGCTGATTGCCGTGGCCATGTCGACTTCGTCCTCGTTGTGGCCATGCACCTCCACGCCCAGCGCCGCCAACAACGTGCGCGCCTGTTCCCGCTGCACGTCCGTGGTCTCCGGCGTGTCCGTCCAGAGCGAGACCCCCTGTCCGATCTGCCCCGGCGTATTGGGAATTGCGCGGACGATTGCGCGCGCATTCAGCGCCTCGCTATAGCGCGCAATGGGCACCCCCGCGACGATGCTGATCACCAGGCTGTTCGCCGAAACCCGGCCTCGCAGCCCGTCCAGGACGGCGGCAAGTACCTGAGGCTTGACCGCGAACACCACGATGTTCGCGTCTTGCACGGCCTCCACATTATCTCCGGTGCACCGCACACCCAGTGCCTCCCGCAGCGCCTGGCGGCGCTCGGCGACTGGTTCGCTGACGATGATCTGTTCGGGTGGCAGGGCGCCGACCTTGAGCAGGCCACGGATAATCGCCTCCCCCATGACGCCGCCCCCGATAAGGGCAATCTGCTGGTTTTCCAGAGCTTGACTCATGCTGTGAATCCTACTCACTCTCTTTTGGCTCAAAGAGCGCCCGTCCGATACGGACGATTGTTGCGCCTTCTTGAATCGCGATCTCGAAATCGTCGGACATGCCCATGGACAATTCGTTCCACTGGCTCCAGGGGTACTCGGCGCGCAGGCGGTCTCGTAACCGCCTCAGCCGGCGAAACACCGGCCGGGCCTCCTCGGCATCCTGCACCGCAGGCGCGATGGTCATGAGTCCCTCAATCTGGAGGTGGGCAAGCTCGCGCAGGCCGGCGCAGGATGCCACAAAGGCCGCTTGGGCGTCGTCCGTCGAGGCGTCAAAGCCGGATTTGGTTTCCTCGCCGGACACGTTCACCTGCAATAAGATGCTCGTGGTCCCGCTGTGGGCCTGGCCGTAGCGCTCCAGGCGCTGCGCCAGCCGCAGCGTGTCGACCGAGTGCACCAGGACACCGGCGGCGGCCACGCGATCGGCCTTGCGGCTCTGCACGTGTCCGATCATGTGCCAGGTTGGGCGCTCAGGAGCCAGGGCATCCTCAACGAGCGGCCGCTTGGCCTCCAGTTCCTCGATCCGGTTCTCGCCCAGATGCCACAGTCCGCACGAGTAAGCGGCAATGATCTGTTCGGCGCTTCGCCCTTTGCTCACCGCAACGAGAAGAATCTCGTTGCGATTACGCCCTGCAGCGTCGCACGCTGCGGCGATTCGGCGCTCCACACGCTCCAGGTTCCTGGCAATCAGCGCAGCTATTGCATGCGACTCGTTTCGTTGTTCGTCCACAATACTCTTTATTATACACCTGATGGTCTCAAGCCGATGATTGCCCCAAAGCGTCCTGAAGCGGTCCCTTGCCTTCTGTAGCTGTAAAAGAGATCGCTGCGGCAGGCGGTGCACAGGCGCGCCGTCTCGATGTACTCCAATCCGCATTCGTACAGCTGGGCGCGCACCACGGCCCACAGGTTGAGGTAGGCGTGCCCGGAGGGCCCTGTGCGGTCGATGAGGCCCGTCGTCTGAGGAAAGGCGGTGTGTACAGCCTCGACTACCTCGGGTCCCACCTCATAGCAGCAGGGACCGATCGACGGGCCTATGGCAGCCAGGATATCCTCCGGATGGCAGCCGTACTCGTGAACCATGGCGGTTGCTGTGCGGGCGGCTACGCGGGCCAGGGCCCCGCGCCAGCCGGCGTGCGCCAAACCGATAGCCTGCCGCGCCGGATCGAAAAACAGCACGGGGACGCAGTCCGCGAAACGCATGAGCAAGTAGATCCCCGGCGTGTTGCTGATGAGTCCATCGGTGGAGGGGATGATAGTGCCTGCCTGCTCCGGGCCCACGGCCGCAACTTGGGCGCCATGGACCTGGTGCGCGGTGATAACTTGCTCGGGCGCGATGCCCAGCGCGGCATAGAGCAGCGCGTGGTTGGCCTCCACGGCATCAAGGGCATCGCCCACCGTATGCCCCAGGTTGAGGCCGGTGATGGCACCGTGGCTCACGCCACCGCAGCTCAGAGAAATCCCATGAATCAGCTCCTGCTGAGCCAGGTTATCGAACCGGTAGAGCACCGGCGCATCACTCTTCACAACGGTCTTCCTCCGTCGATGGCGACCACTCGTCGGTTCCCCGCACACCGATCTGGACCTGCTGCCAGGGCAAGTCGGCCTCGGCCGGGCGTGCCGACAGCTCCTTTTCCATGTCAATATCGGCTCGACGCAAAGCACGAGCGAAAGCCCTGGGCGTGGGCTTCTCCATGCCGAGCAGCACCTCGCCGATGCGCCCGTCGCCGCGCGCCAGCACCGCCTGTACCTGCGACGCATCCACGGCTTCTGCGCGGAGCTGGACGCGCAGTGCGCGGCAGCCCTCGCGGAGGCGGCGGATGCGCGCTTCCAGCACCGGGCCCTCGGCCATGGCGACCCGCTGGAAAGGCGTGTGAGCCTTGGGCACAAAGGGGGTCACGTTGAGCACCACCTCGCGGTCAAAGCGTGTCTGGACCTCGGCTACCAGGCTGAGCAGCTCGGTCATGTCGTCATCGGTCTCTGTGGGAAGGCCGATCATGCTGTACAGCTTGAGCGATGCAAAGCGGCCACGGAGCCGCTCGGCGGCGCGCAGCACGTCCTCATGCTCGATTCCCTTGCGTATCAGCCGGCGCAGCCGCTCGGAGCCAGCCTCCGGCGCGATGGTGATAGAGCGGCTGCCGGAGGCCTCCAGGGCGTCGATCAGGCTCTCGGCCAGGGGCCGCACGCGCAGTGAGGAAACCGAGATTGCAGCACCCATCTCCGTGAGTTTGGCTGCCAGTTCATCGATCTGCGTGTGGTCCGAGACGGCAGCGGCAACCAGGCCCAGCTTGTCTCGCCAGCGCAGGCCCTGCCGCGCCTGGTCCATGATGCTTTCAAGTGAACGTTCGCGGTAGGGGCGATAGAGACTGCCGGCCAGACAGAAACGGCAGCCATGCACGCAGCCCCGCGAGATCTCGATCAGGTGCATGTCGCCAAACTCGGCCCGTGGGACCAGGACCTGCGTCTGCGTGGGGTAGGCATCCAGATCGCGGAGCTGCAGACGCAGCACAGGCTGATCGTTGTTGACGGAGGGCACAAGGACGCCCGGCAGACCGGCCAGTGCGGCCAGCGTGTCGGCGCGGTCGCTGTCCCAGATTCCGCGCAGGACCTTCGCCAGATCAGGGAGCACTGGCTCGATCTCGCCTATCAGTATGGCGTCGGCCAGCGCCATTAGCGGCGCCGGGTTGGCAGAAACTGCTGGCCCACCTAACAGCACGAGTGGGTGCGAGGCGTCGCGTTCGGCAGCGCGCGGCGGAATGCCCGCCCGGCGCAACAGGTCTATGAGGTGGAAATAGTCCATCTCAAAGGAGAGGGAGGCAGCCACCACGGCGGCGTCGGAGAGGGGACGCTGAGACTCGAGCAGCAGGACCGGGCTGTCGGACTGCGCCCTGCGATCCAGCCAGGCAAAGGCGCGCTCCGCCAGCAGGCCGGGCTGCGCGTTGAGCAACCCGTACAGGGCGTGCATCGCCAGGCTGGACATCCCGACGCCATAGCTGTTGGGATACACGAGCGCGATGGGCACCTGACCGCCCCAGTCGCGGATCACCGCGCCCGTCTCGCTCTGTGCATAGTCCCGGGCCATCTCTACGTCGCGTCGTGCCATCCCCGCATCCTTTCTGAGAGACGATGATAGCGGCGGCAACGGGGGGTGTCAAAGGTTCGTGAGAGGTGCGCGGCGTTCACGACTGTGACCAGGCATTTGTAATGTGTAAACTTGCTCTGGCCGGCGCTCCATGGTATCATCAAGGTGGCGAGTGAGCCAGGCGATCGCGGGCATCCAATGCGATGTTCGAGGAAAGTCCGAACTCCCCAGAGCGCGATGCTGGATAACGTCCAGGCGGGGCGACCCGACGGCACAGTGCAACAGAGAGCAGATTGCTGAAGGTTGGCGGCTTGCCGACAACGTCAGCGAGGGTGAAACGGTGGTGTAAGAGACCACCGGCGGACCGGGCGACCGGGCCGGCCAGGCAAACCCCATCGGGAGCAAGACCAAGCATGAGGCGTCTCGGGCAACCGGGACAGGGGCTGCTCGTCCCAGGCCTCGGGTAGGTCGCACGAGGCGTCGAGCAATCGGCGTCCCAGATAGATGATCGCCGGCGGTGTGGAGACACATCGCAACAGAATTCGGCTTACCGGCTCACTCGCCCAAAGCCCATCCTCTGTCACACGGGACCAGCATGAACCTTTGCGAGGGCCGCGATGCCCTATATCGTTCGCGTCAAGATCTGTTGTATTGGCAGTCTAGAAGAGGCAAGGCTGGCGATGTCCTATGGCGCCAACGCGCTGGGGCTGGTCTCGGCCATGCCCAGCGGGCCGGGCGTCATCCCCGATGCGGTAATCGCAGAGGTGGCCCGTGCCACGCCTCCTGGCGTGACGCCGGTGCTGCTCACCGCCGAGCAAGAAGCCCCCGCGATCATCGAGCAGCAGAAGCGCCTGGGACCCAGGGGCATCCAACTCGTGGACCAAGTGGCGCCTGAGGCCTTTGTTGAGCTGAAGGCGGCCTTGCCGGGCGTGGCTCTCATGCAGGTGATTCACGTGCTGGGCCCTGAGAGCCTGGACGAGGCGCTACAGGCGGCTACCCATGCAGACGCCTTGCTGCTGGACTCGGGAAATCCCAGGCTCCCGGTGAAGGAACTCGGTGGCACCGGGCGCACCCACAACTGGGAGATCAGCCGTGAGATCTGCGCACGGTCGCCCGTGCCGGTGTTTCTGGCCGGCGGGCTGAACCCCGGCAACGTGGCGGAGGCGATCCGACAGGTGCGGCCCTATGGCGTGGATATCTGCTCGGGCGTGCGGAGCGGGGGCAGGCTCGATGAGGCCAAGCTAGCAGCCTTTATGCGCGCGGTACGGTCCACCTGGGATCTGGACTGACCCCGCTACCTCTGGCCAATGTCTGCCCACGCCAGTGTGCTGGCTATATCCTCCGCGATCAGGACAAGGCGTATCTTGTCGGGCCCACATCCGCCGGAGGCACGCGATAGGCGGCGTGATTCATCGCCTCACAGGGCCAGTCATGGCATCGCGAAATGTCCGCAGGGCGCATGGATGCAGCTCCTCCAGTTTGTTGCCATATACGCCCCTCAACCCTTCACTCGTGCCGGGGCCGTTGACGCGTCCGCTGCGCCTTGATACTTGCCAACGCCGCCGGCCAAGGCGATACTGGCATCGCAAATACCTATTGAAGGAGGCGTTCTGTGAAGATTACCTCGGTTGAGACGATGCGCCTGGCCTTTCCCGACCGCGGCGGCTATGCGGATGCCCAGCACCGCTTTGGCGAGCGGGCCGGCGTGGTCATCCGCGTGCACACCGACGCCGGGCTCACCGGCCATGGCTATATCTTTCTGGGCGTGTCGATCCATGCCGCGCCTGCGCTTCAGGTCTTGATCGAGCGTCAGCTCGCACCGGTTCTCGTCGGCGGCGATCCTTTCCTGCCGAGGCTCTTGCGCGAGCGCATGGCTCACGAACTGGAGTATGTCGGCGTTCAGGGGTTGGCCCATTTCGCTCTCACGGCGCTGGATAGTTGTCTTTGGGACCTGATGGCGCGGGACCTCGGCGTCCCCGGATGGCGGCTGCTGGGCGCCTGCCGCGATCGCATCCCCGCCTATGCCATGGTGGGCTGGTACTATGACGATGATGCCGATCTGAGCCATTACCGGCGGGCACTGGAGACGGTCGTTGAAGATGGATTCACCGGCGTCAAGATCAAGGTCGCCGGTGGCACGCTGGAAGATGACGTGCGGCGCATCGATTTGGCGCAGGAGATCGTCGGTGCGAGTGGCCTGGTGATGGTGGACGCGAACCAGGTGCTCGACCGCAACGAGGCGCTGCGCCGTGGGCTCGTGTACCAGGATCTGGGCGTGCACTGGTTTGAGGAGCCGTTGCGGCCGCACGACACGGCCGGGTACACCTGGCTCTGCGACCAACTCGCTATCCCCGTGGCCACGGGCGAGAACCACTATGGGCGCCACGCGGTGCAGGAACTGCTCGCTGCGCGGGGTTGCGACATCCTGCAGCCGGACGCGCGCCGCACCGGCGGGCCCAGCGAATGGATGGAGATCGCCGGCCTGGCCTCGGCCAATGATGTCGCCGTCGCCAGCCATGGCGGCGAGGGTGTGACCACGCATCTGCTGATGGCGACCCCGACGGCCATCTGGTGCGAGACCGGCGGCAAGCCCACAGGCCCCGGGATGTATGTGGATCGCGCCCGCATCGAGGGCGGTATGATCTATGCGCCCGAGGGGATCGGATTCGGCACCGAGCTGCGCGATGAAACCCTGGAGCAGTTCGGCGTCAAAGACTAGCTGGCGCTGCCGGCGACGCAGGCAAATCGATGGTCAGCGTCGTGCCCTGGCCGTGAAGGCTGGCCGCGCTGATGTCTCCGCCGTGGGCGCGCACCAGTTCCCGAGCGATGGCCAGGCCGAGGCCGGTGTGGCCATCGCCGCGCTGCCGGGCGCGATCGCTGCGATAGAAACGCTCAAAGATATGCGGCAAGTCATCGGCAGGGATGCCCTCGCCTGTGTCCTGTACAGTGATGCGTACGTGACCAACGCTGGTACTCAATCCCAGTGTGACGCGACCGCCCGCGGGCGTATGCCGCAACGAGTTGCTGAGCAGGTTGTTGAGCACCTGCTCAAGCCGCTGGGCATCGCCGTGGATCGAGGGCACGTCGCCGGGCTGCGCCATCTCCAGCGCCACTCCCTGTGCTTGCGCCTGGGGCGCAAAGCGGGCGATGACGCGCGGCACCAGGCGGCCCAGATCCACGGGCGCCATATCCAGCGCGATCTGGCCGGACTCGGCCAGGGCGAGATCGCGCAGATCGTTCACCAATCGCTTGAGTAGCATCGTCTGCCCGTGGACAGGCTCGAGGTTCTCCGGTGACAGTGCGAATACGCCGTCCTGCAGCGCCTCGATCTGCCCCTGCATCACCGTCAGAGGGGTGCGCAACTCGTGAGCGATGTCGTTCATCATACGGCGCCGGATGGCGTCCTGATCCTGCAGGTCCGCAGCCATGGCGTTAAAGCGCTCTGCCACCGCTCCCACCTCGTCGCGGGCGCGAACGGGCACGCGGGCTGAGAGGTCGCCGGCGCTGATGCGCTCCGTGGCTGCCTCCAGCTCCGTCAGGGGACGGAGTGCGCTACGGGTCAATAGCAGGCCGATGCCGATGGCCAGCAGGATTGTGATGGCGCCGGCGCGGATGATGGTGCCCAGCAGGCTGCGGTAAAAGGACTCTTCCTGTACACCGGATTGCACCATCAGATAGCCTACGGTGTTCCCGCCTACCTGCAGGGGCACGCCATAGCGCTGGATGTTGCGGGCCGTAATAGAAACGGTCGGGCTGCCAAAGGGGGTGTACTGTACTTGACCGGCTGGGTCGACGAGCACCAGCGACGTCGTGCCCGGCCCCATCCTGCCGCGCCGTGCCATGCCGCCCTGCATCATGTCCTGGCGCATCAGGTGATCGACGCCTTCCCATGAGCCCTGGGTGGCATAGTACTGCTCCAGCAGCGGGCGCAGCTCAAAAGTGCGCTCGGTGACCTCCACCGACAGGTAATCGCCAAACCCACTCCGTGCGGCATAGAGCACCGCCGTCGCGAGCGCGGCCGTGGATACGGCCACCGCAAGAGCGACCACCAGCGAGATTTTCAGGGCCAGGGGCATGCGGTTCAGCATGTCAGGTTTCCTTGAGCTTGTAGCCGATCCCGTGGACCGTGAGAATGTACGAGGGATTGGGCGGGTCCGGCTCGATCTTGCGTCGCAGGTTCTTGACGTGGGTGTCCACCGTCCGCTCGTACCCCTCATAGGCCTGACCCTGTGCCGCCTCTAACAACTGCAGCCGGGTAAAGACACGCCCCGGCGCGCTCATCATTGCGCGGAGTATTTCAAACTCGGAGGGGGTGAGCTCTAGAGCCTCGTCGCCGCGTACGACCGAATGGCGGCCGACGTCCAGCGTGAGGTCGTCCACCGTCAGGATCTCGGACTCGGCGACGGGCTCGGCGCGCGTACGGCGCAGCACGGCCCTCACCCGGGCGACCACCTCGCGCGGCGAAAAGGGCTTGGTGACATAGTCATCGGCTCCCAACTCCAGCCCCAGCACGCGGTCGGTCTCCTCCACCCGCGCCGTAACCATGATGATCGGGACGTTGGAGGTCTGCCGGATGCTGCGGCAGACGTCTATGCCGTCCATGCCCGGCAGCATCACATCCAGCAGAATCAGGTCAGGGGCCTCTGTGCGCGCGCGACGCAACGCCTCCGGGCCGCTGGACGCCGTCAAGACGGTATAGTTTGCCTGCTCCAGGTATCCCCGTAATACGCGAACGATCTCGGGCTCGTCATCCACGACCAGTATGCGTTCGTTCATTTGTTACCTCTGGTCACTGCCTGCAGGCAGCTTGTTCGTATATCTGAGCAAAGTGTGGCTCGCCTATCGACGTCTCTTGCGTGACATCACACATCTTCCACACATGGCACGAGTATATCACCACGTTGTGAAGAAACGGTCAAGACGATGCGGAGGATGCGTGGTGCGCTTGAGCCCCGACCCCACTGAGGTTATGATCTCATCACACTCTGGCTGCAATCCGTGCAGTACAGAACACATCACGCGAGAATGAACACATTGAGCGATCTGCCGCAGCAAGAGATTCCACTGCTGGAGTACGACCCGTCACCGGGTGTCATTGAGCCGAGCCGCTTTCGGCTCGACACGCCCTTTCCCGAGCGCCTGGTGCTCTGCTTTTTCGCGGAACAGATCCGCGGGCTGGTCGACGCCGGCATCGCCCGTCCGGTGGCGACACTCAACTCCGAGGTGGGGCCGAACCCCGTGTATGCGGTCGACTTTGAGGGAACACCGATCGCACTGATTCATCCAGGGCTGGGCGCACCCTTTGCGGCGGCGGTGCTTGAGGAGGCGATTGCGTGTGGTGCCCGAAAGGTCATTGTGTGCGGCGGGGGCGGTGTACTCGATCGCGAGATCGCTGTCGGGCACCTGCTCGTGCTGGAGGACGCCGTGAGGGACGAGGGCACCTCCTACCACTACCTGCCGGCGAGCCGGCGCGCTGCAGCCCACCCATTGGCCGTCGCCGCGCTGACAGGCGTGCTGGAGGCACATGCGATCCCTTTCCTGGTTGCCACTGCCTGGACGACCGATGCCTTTTACCGCGAGACTCCGGCCAAGGTGCAGCTGCGCAAGAGCGAGGGGTGCCTGTGCGTGGAGATGGAAGCTTCGGCGCTGTTCGCCGTGGCGCAGTTCCGCGAGATCGTTCTCGGCCAGCTGCTCTATGCCGGCGACGACGTCAGCGGCCTGGACTGGGACTCCAGGGGGTGGGTGCACCGGCACGACCACCGCGAACAGGTGCTGCGGCTCGCCTTTGAGGCGTGCCGCCAGTTGTAGCGCAACGGGTGCCGTCCCGAAACTCTTCCGGCAGTTGAGGAGGATATGTTGAGAGAGACCATCGATCTGTCCGGCGTCTGGCGCTTTCAGCCTGATCCGACCGGGGAGGGCGAGGCCCTGGGATTCGCCGATGCGCAGTATGCCGATGACCACTGGCGGGAGGTGTGGGTGCCCTCCTGCTGGGATGTGGCCGTCCCTTCGCTTGCGGACTATGAGGGCGCGGGCTGGTACCGTCGAAAGCTGGACATCCCACCGGATTCGAGAGGGCGTCGCCTCGTGCTGCGCTTTTACGGGGTGCACTACCACGCGCGGGTGTGGGTCAACGGGCATCTCGTGGCGAGCCATGACGACGGTTTTCTCGGGTTTGAAGTCGACATAACTGATCGCGTTGACTGGCAGTGCCCCGCGCTGCTGGCGGTGTGCACGGACAATATCCGGCGTGCCGGGGATGTGCCCGGCCTGGAGCGCGGCTGGCGTACCTTTGGCGGTCTGCAGCGCCGGGTGGAGTTGGTCGCAACGGACCTGCTGTACATCAGGGACATGGCGCTCGATGCCCTGCCCGCCGAGCGGGGCGGCACGCTGACCGTTTCCGCCACGCTGGCTAACGCGCGCCCGCATGCTGCCGATGCGTGTCTGCGCGTGCGCGTGCTCGATGGAGAGGGCCACGAACTGGCCTGTCTAGAGAGTGAGGCCATGCAGCTTGCCACCGGTGAGGCGGCAGCCTGTGTGCTCTGCACCATGGTGCCCGGGGTCACGCTCTGGTCGCCCGCCACGCCGGCGCTGTACGCGGTCGAGGCGTCGCTGGTCTCCGGCGGAGCGGTGGTCGATAGCGTTGTCCGGCGTACGGGCTTTCGCAGCATCGCCGCTCGGGAGGGGCGCCTGTTTCTCAACGGTGAGCCGCTCACACTCGCCGGGTTCAACCGCCACGAGGACACGCCTGCTGTGGCTATGGCGGAGGACGTGGATGCGGTGCGGCGTGATCTGCGCAGCATGCGTGCGGCGGGAGCCAATTTCGTGCGGCTCTGTCACTACCCGCATCACCCCGATGAGCTGGATCTGTGCGATGAACTGGGCCTGCTGGCGATGGGCGAGATTCCGCTCTACTGGTGGCGCGGCGAGGCTGAGGGCGAGGGCATGCCCGGTAGAAAAATGGCCGCCGCCGAGCGCCAGCTGCGCGCCATGCTCCAGCGCGATCGGCATCATCCCTCGCTGATCTTTTGGTCGGTGAGCAATGAAACTGAGGAGCAGCGGCCCGAGGTAGCGGCGGGTAACGCTCATCTGATTCGGGTCGCCCGAGAGCTGGACCCGACGCGGTTGGCAGTCCACGTGAGCAACCACTGGCGCGAAGACCCCCATTTCGCCGAGGACGACGTTCTGTGCGTGAATGGGTACCCCAGCCTCAACCGCCGTGGGCTGGGCGGTGACCCCGCGTACGATCTCGCGGCATCGACCGCCTGGTGGCGGGATGGGCTCTCGGAGCTGCACGCGAGATATCCCGACAAGCCCATCCTGGTGGCCGAGTTCGGCTATGCGGCGCTGGAGGGTAGCCGGCAGAGCGCCCTGGGCGAGGATTGGCAGGCCCAGTCCATTGAGGCGGAGCTGGCAGGCATGGACGCCCCCTACGTATGCGGGGCCACCATCTGGTGCTGGGCGGACCATCCCTGGCCAGCCAATGTGTTCAGCTATTGCCATGGTCTGGCGCTCAGCCCCTATGGCGTGGTCACGCGCGATCGCCGCCCGAAGCGGGCCCTGGCCACGGTAAGGTGCCTCTTTCGAGCCCGGCAGGGCCTGCCGCCCGAGCCGCCACCGGGCCCCCAGCGCAATGCTGCGGGCGACGTGTTGCACATGGTGCGCCATGATCTGGAGGGCATCCCGGAGGCGCCCTTCCCGGAGGGGTACGGCATCCGCGCCATGCAGATGGATGAGGGAGGGCTCTGGGCCGATATCTGGCGCGATGCCGAGCCCTACTTTGCCATCGAGGACGGCCTGTTCGAGCGCGTCTTTGGCAGCAATCTGCCTGCGATGGGCTGGCGCTGCTACCTGGTCACAGGGCCGCGCGGCGTGGCCGTGGGCACCATTGCCGCATGGACCCGCGAGGACGACCAGGGGGAGATGTGGGGGCAGGTGCACTGGGTGGCCATCCGCCCGAACTATCGCCGGCTGGGGCTGGCGCGCGCCGCACTGGCCTATACGCTGCGGCAGCTTGCCCGTTGGCACAAACGGGCTTACCTCGGGACACAGTCACACAGGCTCGGGGCGATCCGCCTGTATCTTGATATGGGTTTCGAGCCCGATCTGGGTTACCCGGGGGCGCGCGAAGCGTGGGCAACTGTCGCGGAGCAACTGAGTCACGAGGCGCTACACCGTGCGCTGGAGGGATGAGCCGGCACCGGGGCAGGGCGAACGTGGGGACACGTGGTAATCGCGAATCGTTGGAGGTCAAAATGAAGATTGTGCAGGTCGAGATATTCGATATCCATATGGAAGGCGCGCCGGCCTGGCATCCGGTGATCCTGCGCTCCACGACGGATGAGGGCATCACGGGACTGGGTGAGGTGGGGTTGGCCTACGGAACCGGCCACAGCGCGGGCGTGGGCATGGCGCGTAACCTGGCGGAGCAGTTCATGCTGGGCGCCGACCCGTTTCAGAGCGAGCTGCTGTGGGACACGATGTTTCGCGCCAGCTTTTGGGGGCGCGGCGGCGGGCCTGTGGTGTACGGCGGCATGAGCGCCATCGACACGGCCCTGTGGGACATCAAGGGCAAGGCGCTGGGTGTGCCCGTATACCAGCTACTGGGCGGCAAGACCAACGACCGTCTGCGCACCTATGCCAGTCAGATCCAGTTTGGCTGGGGTAAGGACACCGAAAAGCTGGTCAAGCCTGAGGAGTATGCAGAGGCCGCGCTCAAGGCCGTCGCAGAGGGATACGATTGTGTCAAGGTCGATCCGATCATGTACGGCCCGGAGGGTGAGACGGACACGCGCATGCTGAGGGGGCTGCTCTCTCCGGCACAGCTGCGCTGCTATCGCGATCGGGTGGGCGCCATCCGCGAGGCGGTTGGGCCCGCTGTCGACATCATCATCGAGGCGCACTCGCACCTCACCACGGGCAACGCCATCCAGTTGGGCAGGCTGTGGGAGCCCTACGAGTGCATCCTGTATGAGGAGCCCGTGCACTATGTGAACTCCGGCCTGCACGAGATGGTGGCGCATAGCGTGTCGATTCCCACGGCGGCGGGTGAGCGCATCTACACCCGCTGGGGCTACCGGCCCTACTTTGAACAGCAGAGCCTCAGCCTGATCCAGCCCGATCTGGGTCTGGTGGGCGGCATCTCCGAGGGCAAAAAGATCTGCGACTATGCTCATGTATATGATGTTCTCGTCCAGGTGCACGTCTGCGGCAGCCCGGTTGCTACCGCTGCGGCGCTCCACCTGGAGACCGCCATCCCGAATTTCGGCATCCATGAGCACCACACGCGTGCGCTCAAGCCCGACAATATCGCGCTCTGCACCGTGGATCTGCAGCCGGAGCGCGGTATCTTTGTCGTGCCCGAAGAGCCCGGGCTGGGTGTGATGCTGAACGATGAGGTGGTCAGCCAATCGCCCTGTCTGGTGCTCAAGGTCTGAGACGGAAAGGCATAACGATCGTTGGAGTCGCATCGAAAGCAGGCTTTGTGCGGGGGCGCTTGTGTATGGGCCCCCGCCTCGTTTACAATCGGACTGGCCCGGGCAAACCCCGAGGCGGAAAGGACAAAGCGATGATCCATCTGGGGGCACAGTACTATCGGGCGCCGTTCCCGAATCGCCGCTACTGGCGGGATGACATGGCGCGCATGGCAGACGCCGGGCTGAACACCGTCCAGCTGTGGGTGTTGTGGGGCTGGTGCGAACCCGCGCCGGACAACTATCGATTCGAGGACTATGATGAACTGGTCTCGCTCGCGGACAAGGCGGGCCTGGGCGTGGTCTTGAGCACCATCGCGGAGCTACAGCCCTACTGGATCCACGACGCTGTACCCGGCAGCGAGATGATCGACCATATGGGCAACAAGGTCATCTCATCCAACCGAGGAGAGGGGCACTTTGGGCTCACGCCGGGCGGATGCACTGACCACCCTGGCGTGTGGGACCGCATGTCCGGTTTCCTGGAGGAGGTCGTTACGCGTTATCGGTCGGCGCCCAATCTGGTGGGCTGGGACGCCTGGAACGAGCTGCGCTGGAACGTCAACGCCGATGGACAGGTATGTCACTGCC
Organism: Anaerolineae bacterium; assembly: GCA_040772225.1. GTDB lineage: Bacteria > Chloroflexota > Anaerolineae > UBA1429 > UBA1429 > JAAYED01. The sequence goes on along the minus strand of JAXGYO010000003.1, from coordinate 252,964 downwards.
CGTATACCGTGAACCGATACCACGCGTGGCTCGATGCCATCTACGGCGGGCTGGAGGGCGTCAACGCGGCATGGAACACACGTTACTCCGACTGGCGACAGATACTGCCCGGCAAGTTTCCGCGCAGCCCCTACACGACGACCATGGCCTGGCAGCATTTTCTGACCTGGCGCGCCACCGAGCTCGGCCTGGCACGCTATGACGTGGTCAAGGAACTCGACCCCGACCATCCGGTCACCGTGCACGGCGGGGCGCCCACGGTCCTGTATGGCATGCGCTTCCCGGAGACCTCGCTGAATCGCGGCAATGACTGGTTCTTTGCCGATGAGATGGACGGGATCGGTTGTTCCAGTTTCCCGACCTGGTTCCACTTTTCGGATGCGGATCTGGCGATGCGCATCGAGTGCGTGCGCTCGGCCGCGCGCGGCAAGCGCGTCTGGTTGAGCGAGTTGCAGGGCGGCAGGGCGGCACGCGGATTCGAGAGCCACGATCCTGTGCAGCCGGCCAACCAGCAGCGCTGGATCTGGACCGGCATCAGCAGCGGTGCCGATACGATCCTGTTCTGGTGCTGGCGTGACGAGGTCTTTGGGTCCGAGTCATCCGGGTTTGGGTTGATCGGTTCCGATGGCCTGGCCGAGCCGCGGCTGGCCGCCATGCGCAAGACGGCGCACGTGCTGGAGCAGTACCGGGATGAGCTTGACTCCTACACACCGCATGTGCCCGCGGTGGGGGTCTATTTCAGCCCGCAGAGCTATTATCTTCACTGGAACCAGGACGGCAACGCGGACCTACCGCAGAACGCGCTGCTCGGATATACACGCGCGCTTTTGCGCAGCCATATCCCCTATACGATCATCGAGGAGGAGCATCTGGACAGCCTGGACGAGATCGACGTGCTGTTCATGCCGCGCTCCCTGGTGATCGATGCCGAGCAGGCGGATGCCCTGGCGGAATGGCTGGAAAGTGGCGGCACGCTGGTGGCCGAGGCCGAATGCGGCGCCTTTGGTCGCAACGGCCTGTACCGTTATGCCGAGGATCGCTTCCTGGCCGATCTCACCGGCATTGCCGACGTGGGGCGACGCACCCTGGCGGGCGACGCAGTGAGCGTCAGCGTCGCCGGGCAGGAGCTGATGGTGCCTGCGAAACAGTGGCTCACGCCTTTCGGCTGCGGAATGGGAGAGGTGTTGGGAGAGGGCTCTGACGGCCCGCTCTTTGTCCGACTTGAGGTGGGTGAGGGCCAGGTCATTCTCTGTGGCGCCATCATGGGGGACGCCTACTTTGAGGGTTCGTCCAGCAAAGATTCGCCCTATGCGCCCTACACTGGCGACTTTGAGACTTTTGTGGCGGCGATTGTGCGTGAGGCTGGCGTCGAGCTTCCGGCGGAGGTCGTGTCTCCCGAGGGACTGGCCGCGCGCGACGTGCACGTACGCACCGGTTATACCCTGGGACGCCCCATGGTCTTTGTGTTCTGCGATCAGGCGCAGACGGTGACGCTCCGCTTTCCTCCCGGGACCTTTAGCGAGTCGGGGCGCGAGTTGTTGAGCGATAGCACAGTGGTTATCAAAGCCGTAACGGAGGGCCAGATGGCCACGATCCCCATGTCCGAGTGGGGAATGGCTGTGCTGCTGGGTGACTGACGGAGGGAGTCGATGACAGAACCGGGGACTCGCCCGAAGGCGGCGTTCTTTGGCGGCCAGGGCATCTACGGCCGTCAGAGCCAGGTGGACTATGTATACGGACCCGAGCGGCGACGCCGTATCGCCGGATGGACCGAGCTGTATCCTGAGGACGTGCACGCCGGCAACCTGCACCTGCTGGACCAGATGGGGGATCTGCAGGTGATCTTTTCGACGTGGGGGATGCCCGTGCTGGACGGGGCAGCGCTGGACGGGCTGCCGAAATTGCAGGCCGTGTTCTATGCGGCGGGTACAGTCAAGCCGTTCGCAGAGCCCCTGCTGGAGCGTGGCATCCTGCTGACCAGCGCCTGGGCGGCCAATGCCATACCGGTGGCTGAGTTCGCGCTGGCGCAGATCCTGCTGGCGTGCAAAGGATACTTTCGCAACGTGCGTGACTATCGCCCCGAGACGGGCCTCACGCCGCACGAATGCTATCGCGGGCCGGGGATCTATGATGTCCCCGTGGCCCTGATCGGCGCTGGCCAGGTGGCGCGTGCCCTCATCGAACGTTTGAGGCCCTTCCGGCTGGAGATACTCGTGGTGGACCCCTTCCTCAGCGAGGCTGACGCGGCTGCCCTGGGCGTGCGGCTGGTGAGTATGGAGCAGGCCTTTCGCGAGGCCTATGTGGTCAGCAATCATCTCCCGAATCTGCCAGAGTTGGTCGGAGCACTGGGAGGCAGCCTGTTTGCCAGCATGCAGCCCGGCGCGGTGTTCATCAATACGGGTCGCGGGGCGCAGGTGGTCGAGCCCGAGTTCGCGGCGGTCATGGCGGAGCGGACAGACCTGACGGCCTTGCTGGATGTAACCCATCCGGAGCCACCCGCGCCCGATTCGCCGCTCTACCGGCTGCCCAACGTGCATCTGAGCAGCCACATCGCCGGCTCTCTGAACAACGAGGTGGGCCGGCTGGCGGACTATGCCATCGAGGCATTCTGCGAATGGCGAGAGGGCCGGGTGCCGCGCTATGCCGTGACCCGCGAGATGCTGGAGCACATGGCCTGATCGTAGACGATACTGGAGGATAAAATGGGACAGCTGGACGGAAAAGTAGCGATTATTACGGGCGGCGGCAGCGGCATTGGCAAGGGCATCGCGCGTCTCTATGCCAGCGAAGGGTGCGCCGTGGTGCTGGCGGGACGAAAGGCGGAGCGCCTGGAGGCCGCCGCCGAGGAGATGCGCGCTGCGGGCGGCAAGGCGCTGGCAGTCCCGAGCGACGTGGCCGATGAAGATCAGGTGGCGGCGCTGTTCGCGCGCACCATGCAAGAGTATGGCCGGCTGGACATCCTGGTGAACAGTGCCGGCGCCTTTGATGGCGGGTGGATCGAGGATATTCCGCTGTCCGCCTGGCAGAACGTGGTGAATGCCAACCTGACAGGTCCTTTCCTCTGCATCCGCGAGGCCTTTCGCATCATGAAGCCAGCTGGCGGGGGGCGCATCGTCAACATTGGCAGCATCTCTGCCCAGCGCAGCCGTGAGCGGTCCGCGCCATACACTGCGACCAAGTTCGGCGTGTGGGGACTGACCCAGGCCGCGGCCCTTGAGGGGCGCGACTATGGTATCGCGGTGAGTGCACTGCATCCGGGCAACACACTCGTGGAGCGCCGGGCGCTGGGCCAGCAGCATGGACGTGAGGCCGATGAGGAGCCCATGTTCGACGTGGACGTCATCGCTCGGACCGCTCTCTTGATGGTGACGCTACCGCCCGAGGCCAATATGCTGGAGGCGATTGTCCTGCCGCTCGAGCAGAAATACATCGGTCGAGGGTAGCACACCTGCATAACTTTCGAAACGCTGGATCTGCAGGACGGGTCGCCCCGGATGGGCGGCCCGTTCCCGTTGCGGAGCGCTGCGCGCCAGGGGTGGAGCCTGTCGCTGTTTGCCGGTGGGGCAGCCATTCGCTACAATATAGGCCTTGAGGCAGGCGTCGCTTTGGGCAGAGGGGCCCTGAGCCGTGCCTGGCAAAAAGCTCAGACGTGTTGTGCGAGGAGAGAAGAATGCCGCAGATATCACTTGGAACATGGGCCTTTTTGCGAGGGCCTTATGCGGACAATCCGTGGAGTCTTGAGCGCGTGCTCGACTTTGCGGCGGAGGTCGGTTACGAGGGCGTCGAACTGAGCGGGTATCGCCCACACGCTCACTACGACGATTATGACACCCCGGAAAAGCGCCAGGAATTGCGCGCCATGATCGAGAGCCGCGGCCTGGCCGTGTCGGGTTATGCCCCTGACCTGCGCCATGTGCCGGTGGCCCTGACTGACGAGGAGACCTATTTGGCCGAGATCATGAAGGCCATGGAGCTCTGTGTCGGCGTGCGCACCGATGTGCTGCGGGTGGACACTGGCGTGCCCCCTGAGGAGCTCACAGCTGACGAGTACGCCGAGCGTTTCCGCAGGGTAGTCGTGAACTGGGACAAGGCCACCGAGGCAGGACTAAAGATCGGTGTCGGTTTGCAGTGGGAGTTTGAACCCCGTTTTCTGATTAACAAGGCCAGTGAAGTGCGCCGCCTGCTCGATGCTATGCCCGAGCGAAATATGCACGTCATTCTCGATATGAGCCACGCCTACATGATGACCGTCATGGGCGCGCGCCAGCCTGGCATCAAGCAGACCTTGCCGTATGGCATCGTCTCCCTGGGGCGCGATATCCAGGACTATATCGGGCACCTGCATCTGTCGGATACAGATGGCACGATCTCCTCGCGCAGCCAGAGCAGCTCGCACGTTGCGTTGGGGAAGGGCAAGATCGACTATGACACGGACCTTTACTATCTGCGCGAGGATCTGAAAAAGCTCTCCTGGTGGACGGTTGACCTTAACGAGAACGACGATCCAGAGGCGGCCGCCCGCGAGTCGCTGTTCGTGGCGCAGGAGCTCCTGCACACTTACGCCATCTGAGCACGGGCCGGGAATCGCTCCACGGGCGAGTCCCAGGCCGAGCGATATAGAGAATTACAGGGCACGCAACCGAACGCGTGCTCTGTTGCTGCAGTGCATGAACCGCATGGGGATACGGCGACAAGTCTGGCGCGAGTTGAGGGGGGACCGATGGCGATCGTGATCTGCAATCAGGGAGGCGGTATTGGCGTGGGCCTGGCCGCGAGTGTCCTGCGCGATGGCGGTTCCGCTCTCGATGCGATCGAGCAGGGCATCCGCGAGGTCGAGGCCGATCCGGAGAACCACACGGTGGGAATTGGCGGCTGGCCCAATCTGCTGGGCCAGGTGGAGCTGGACGCGGCCATCATGGATGGCAGCACGCTGCGCACAGGTGCCGTGGGTGCGCTGCAGGGTTTTTTGCATCCGATCAGTGTTGCCCGCCAGGTCATGCAACGCCTGCCGCACGTGTTGCTGGTGGGGCAGGGAGCGGCGCAGTTTGCAGCAGAGTCCGGCGCGGAGGCCGGCGATAGCCTCACACCAGAGGCCAGAGCTTTTTGGGAGCATTGGCGCGACGAGAGTGGCGTGGGCGACGGGGTCCAGACTCCCTCGGTCGTTCCGCTTGCCGATCTCGCCTGGCGCGCCGCCGACCCAATGCACACCCATGGGACCACTGTGTACCTCGCTCGCGACGATGCCGGGCATATGGCCGCTGGCGTGAGTACCAGTGGGTGGGCGCTCAAGTACCCGGGAAGGCTGGGAGATTCACCGATCGTCGGGGCCGGGTGCTATGTGGACGATCGTTACGGCGCTGCGGCCTGTATCGGGCAGGGCGAGCTCGCCATCCGCGCCGGCACAGCACGGTCCGTGGTGCTCTACCTCAAGATGGGTTTGTCTCTACGGGCTGCCTGCGAAGAGGCTATGCGCGATCTTCAGCACATGTCCAGCGACCTCCTCTCATTTGTGATGATTCACGCCCTGAGCGCTCGAGGTGAGCATCATGCGCTCTGCTGGGGGAACCACCCCAACCCGCACTACTGGGTCTGCAGCGGCGACGGCGTCCCGGAGGCTGTGGCTTCCGACTGTGTCCCGTGAGGCCGGTCCCACCGTCGTCAATGCACGGAGCCAGCGACGCCGATGGGTTGCCGGGCTCAGCCAGCGATCTCGACCTCCGCCTCGATCTCGACGGGCAGCCCCTGTGGCACATCCGCTATGCCGACGACGGATCGCACGTGTTGTCCGGCTTCCGGCCCGTAAAGCTCCAGGATCAGATCTGAAAAGCCGTTGATCGCCGCCGGCTGTTGTGTCAACCCTGGCACGGTATTGACCATGCCGAACACCCGGAGCCAGGCGGTCTCCCTGCCCAGATCGCCCAACTCGCGCTTGAGGCTCGCCAGCATGTTGAGCGCCGTGAGCCTCGCGGAGACGTAAGCCTGCTTGACGGTCACCTCACCACCCAGCTTGCCAAAAGGCCCCGCGATCGAGCCATCGGGCCGCAGCGGGCCGTGACCGGAGATATATGCGCGATTGCCGCGCATACGGACCCACTGAAAGGGCAGGCGCATACCCTCAGGCAGTTTGATCGGCTCTGGCAGCTCCAGTCCCATTTCCTCCAGACGTCTCTCGATGTGCATTTCTCCCAAGTCTCACTACGTCTGGCGGTTGTCGTGGTCAGTCGTCTGTCCCTATTATAGCGTTCTCGGCATTCGCTGTGCAGGTCTTCTTTGGCATCCTGCACATGCCGCACCAGGACAGTATCTCAAGACGGTTGAGCGTATCCTCGCGCGCCGGTATAATCTCTGTGCCCGATGAGGGCGAGAACGCGACGGGAGCCAGTCTCGAAAGCGCGCAAGCCCTGGAGGACAGCCGCAATGCCGCGAACCTTTGTGATCGTGAACCCTATGGCCAGTGGTGCACGAGTGCCTCAGATCGAAGGCTTACTGGCGGAGCACTTGCGTGCGCCGTGGGAGTACTCGGTGCACATGCTGACGCGCGGAGAGGATCTGGCGGAACTCATTGCGGAGCAGGTCGCCTACGGCGTGGATACGGTCATTGCCGCCGGCGGAGACGGCACGGTCCGCTCCGTTGCGGCGAGCTTAGTGGGCACGGACATTGCTCTGGGCATTTTGCCCGTGGGAACGGCGAATATCGTGGCGCACGATACGGGCATTCCGCCGCGGCTTGAGGATGCTCTCGCGCTGATCACGGGCGAGCACGACATCATGCACCTGGATGCCATCCAGGTCGACGAGGCCTATGCTTTTCTGAACGTGAGCCTTGGTCTCAGCGCCGGTATCATTCGGGACACCGAGGCTAGTCACAAGCAACGCTTTGGGATGTTGGCGTACGCCTGGTCCGGCGCCAGGAACCTGCTGGCGGTCGGCGCCAAAGATGTGCTGCTGACCGTTGATGGGCGGGAGCGCCGCCTGCACGCCACTGAGGTGCTGATCGCCAACTGCCCGTCTATGGGCGTCCCGGAACTGCGCCCCTCAGATGATATCGATCCGGCGGATGGCGTGCTGCAAGTCATCGCCTTTCGCGCCCGCCACCTGGGCGATTATCTGGGTATTGGCCGTGAGTTGGTGTTACGCCGCCCCCGAACGCGACGACACGTCCAGGTGTTTCCTGCTGAACACGAGGTGACAATCCGAACGCCCGAGCCCCTGGATGTCCAGGCGGACGGTGATCTGATCGGATGCACGCCGGTGACGGCGCGATTGGTCGCCGGCGCCGTCAGGCTAATCGTGCCGCGTGGAGGGGGGCCCAACGTCCAACATTCGGCATTGTAGTAAGCTCACTGGTCGCGCGGCAAATCTACTGGGAGGCAACACGTGGGGCTGCACATCATTCACTGGCGAAGCAACGTCATCCAAAAGAACACGGTCATGAACGTGCTGGTCCCCGAGGGGGATCCTCCCTTTGCGACCATCTACCTGCTGCATGGCCTCACGGGCGATGCCTCGGTCTGGGCAAGGTTCCACAACCTGGAGCGGATGATGGAAGGCAGGCCTGTAGTCGTGGTTATGCCAGATGCTGATCGCTCTTTTTACGCGAACGATCCCCGTCCCGGGGGCCTGCAGTATGAGGACTATATCTCTGAGGAGATTCGCACCTATGTGGAACGCGTGTTTCCTGTGCGGCGGGAGCGGGACGCCCGTGCCTGCGTCGGGCTGAGCATGGGCGGCTACGGGGCCCTGCTGTTGTCGCTCAAGCACCCCGACCTCTTCTGCGCCAGCGCATCGATCTCTGGTTCTACCTACTACGGGCACGACATGACCGGCCGCCATGAGACTGACGACGTGGGCGCACTTGGACGGGCGCTTGATCGTGAAGCGAACGATGTCTTTTTCTTGACGGAGCATCCGGCGCTTGGCAGCCCCTCGGTAGCCTTGCGTCTCTCCTGCGGCACGGAGGACCACCTGCACGACACGAATCTGGCGTTCCATGACCATCTGGTGCAGCTGGGCATCGCGCACGAGTGGGTGGAGCATGCCGGCGCTCACGACCATGGGACGTGGGATGTCCAGGTGCCCCTGGCGGTGGAATGGGTGATGGAGCAGATGGGGGTGGGGGCGACTCTTGGCCATTGTTAGAATCTGTCGTACTCGCTTCCGAAAGGCGCTTTGCCCGGTCCGTGCCAGTTGATGGTTGCTTCAGTGCCGTAGAGGGTAACGGCTGGCGAGAGCGGTTTTCTGTGCTATGGGCTGCATACCGATGTCTCGAAGAGGCGTTCGGCTTCTAGTCAGTCCGCATGGTGCCGGGTTGGCAGACTGAGATCGTTCAGGCAGTCCATGGTTGGGAGAATGGGCCACGCGGGATCTCGTGTTGGCACGCTACATACTGGAAGCCCACATTGCGTGTGAGCGTGTGGCGAACACTCGATCGGCATATTGGGCAACCCTGAATGCCCTGCGTCGACTCTGGGAGAATCTTGGTCGTTTACGTCGTTTGTGCTTGCATGTCGCATCATAGTTTGTTAGTATTGAAGCGTAGTACGCTGAGTCGGAGTTCGTCTGTTCGCAGGTTTGCCCGCACCCAGAGAACTCAGTAGATTAGCGCTATGATTTCATGGGAAAGGCCGGAGGTTTTCAGCGTACGAGATGTTACGCGTGTCTTAAGGCTATCGCTGGAGGTGGGAAGGAGGTTTGTCAGCGTTCAATCAAAGGTCGGTAAGGTTGTGTATCCGCTCTGGTGATGAAGTCTAAGGAGAAGAAGCCATGTTCACCCGAAGAGATCTACTAAAGGGATTCATTGGTGTGTCGGCAGTCGCCGTCTTGTCGGCATGTGCGCCCAAGACGGAGACCACAGCGGGGGAAGGTACCGTCGCAGATAAAGAGGGTGCTGCACCAGCCGCCAAGGACAAGACGCAGATTGTGATGTGGCACCAGTGGGGCGATACCTTCGCCATGAAGGAGATGGTCGAGGATATCTTCAACAGCACCATTGGCGAGGAAAAGGGGATCGAAGCCAAGATTGAGTTTGTCGCTCAGACCGGAGGTACACAGGCGTCGGAGAAGTTCATGACCTCGATCGTAGGCGGCACGCCCCCCGACTGCTACTGGTTCGACCGCTTTCTGACCGCTGCATGGGCTGGGCAGAATCTATTCATGCCGCTCGACGATTACATGGAAGCGAATGCCTGGGACCGCGAGGACTTTATTCCCTTGGCGATTAACGAAGCTACGTTGTGTGGCAAGATGTACGCGCTGGCGATCTTTACGGACTGCACCCAGTTCTACTGGAGAAAAGATCATTTCCGTGAAGTAGGTTTGGATCCCGAGCGGCCCCCTCAGAATCGGGATGAACTCGATGAGTATGCCGAGATTCTGACCAAGAAGCGTTCGGATGGCAGCTATGAGCGTCTGGGACTCATACCCCGGGGCATCCACTATGGTTGGGCGTATACGTATCTCGGTACGCCAACCAAGCCTCTCGGCCAAAACTTCTGGAACTTTGAGACAAACAAGGCAGCCTGCGATGATCCGCGCATCGTCGAGTGCGTCAAGTGGATGGCGAGCTATTCCGAAAAGTACGACGTCGAGATGGTCGATGCTTTCCGCTCTGGCTTTGGTGGTGACGCGACCGATCCGTTCGGTCTTGGACTCGTTTCGATGCAGCGCAATGGCGACTGGATGCTGAGTACTTACGACCGGTACTTCCCGGATATGGAATTCGGCACTGCTCGGATCCCGATACCCGAGGGGCTGTCAGAATCGTCCTGCGGTGGCGGCTGGGCGATGGTGATTCCGGTGGGCTCTCCCCATCCAGACGAATCCTGGGAGTTGTCCAACTATATCACCAGCAAAGAGGGTATGGAGTACTACTGCAAGAACAAGAAGCAACTGCCCGTGCGCAAGAGCGTTCTGGCGCTGCCCTTTAACGTCGAAGATCCACGTCATATCCCATGGGTCGAGACGACACCGAACTTGTGGAACCGCCCGGCCATTCCGGCGGGACAGGTACTATGGACAGAGATCAATACGGCCGAGGACCAGATTATCCACAATCAGATGAGCGTCGAGGATGCGCTGGCTGAGGTCAACAAGAAAGTCGATGCTGCCATGGCGTCATTCGACTGCTCGATGCTCAAATAGCACAGGCTCCCACATCATCGAGGGCGACGTCAACGACACGCCGCCCTCATAATGTATGACGAATGCGGTTCATGCATCGGCACTGACTACGGGGAGAAGCGTATGTCTACCACTACCGTTCGAAAGCCCGGGATTTCCCCCTCAACGTGGGTTACGCTCAAAGGACTGGCCTTCTGTTCTCCATGGATCTTGGGATTACTTCTATTCTACCTTTACCCGATACTAACATCATTCTACTGGAGCTTTACCGACTACCGCATTATGAATGAACCAGTCTGGGTCGGACTGAATAACTACAGGGTCATGATCAACGACCCGGTTTTTGCGATGAGTATGAAGAACACGCTCCAGTATGTGGCGATGTGGTTGCCATCCTCCATCGTCGTTGCTCTCGGGCTGGCGCTCTTGCTCAACACCAATATCCACGGGATGACCTTCTACCGAAGCCTGTACTACTTTCCGGTACTGGTTCCAGGCGTTGCATCTGCCATCGTCTGGAAGTGGGTTCTGGACCCACAGTGGGGAATCGTAAACGCGATCTTGAGGAGTCTGGGTCTGCCGACACCAGGATGGATTGGCTCGGTAACATGGGCGAAGCCATCTCTAGTTCTGATCGCCCTGTGGGGTGTTGGAAACTCCGTGGTGATCTACCTGGCTTCGCTGCAGGATGTGCCTCGTTCTCTATACGATGCGGCTGAGGTGGACGGGGCGAACATCTGGCAGAGAGTAAGGCACATTACGATTCCCATGATCACCCCCACAATTCTGTTTAACATGATCATTGGCATGATCGGTGCATTCCAGACTTTCACAGTACCCTTTGTGATGACGCAGGGTACGGGAGAACCGGGCCAGACGCTTCTATTCTACTCCATGGTACTCTACCGTCAGGCATTTCTCTATCTACAGATGGGAATGGGCGCTACCATGGCCTGGGTAATGTTGGTGATCATCCTCATCCTTACCGGCATTGTTTTCTCTACAACCGATCGCTGGGTCTACTATGGCGGCGCATAGTCCCTGCATCTCGGGTGCCGCCTGGCTATTTGGAAAGGAGGGGTTAAGGTATGAGCGCTGACGCTCAATCAGCACCGGCACGAGTGGTAGCAAAACATCGGATCAGGTGGGGTACGGTACTCAGAGAACTGATCACCCATGCGTTTCTGATTGCGATCTCTATCATGTGGGTCTTGCCCTTGGTGTGGATGGTCTCGACGTCGCTGAAGACCGACGCTCAGATCTTCACCTGGCCGCCCCAGTGGATTCCACGACCCTTTCGCTTCGCTAACTACCCTGAAGCGGTGTCGTATATACCGCTCACGCTATATGCAAGGAATACCGTTATCATTGCCGCGGGCACCATTGTTGGCTCGCTGTTGTCCTGCCCACTCGTAGCCTATGGATTGGCCAGAATTCCCTGGAAGGGACGTAACGTCCTGTTCACGCTGACGCTGGCAACCATGATGCTTCCGTTCCAGGTGACCATGATTCCCCTATTTGTCATGTTCCGGCAGATTGGTTGGATCAATACCTGGCTACCGCTCATTGTTCCATCGTTCTTCGGCTCTGCTTTCTATATCTTCTTGCTGCGGCAATTCTTTATGGGTGTTCCACAGGATCTGGTCGATGCGGCGCGCATCGACGGCGCAAACGAACTCGGCATTTTCGTGCGCATCATTCTGCCACTCGTCAAGCCTGCTCTCGCAGTCATCGCGCTCTTTGAGCTGCTAAACCGCTGGGGCGATTTCATGGGGCCGTTGATCTTCCTCAATGAGTCCAGACTTTACACCATCTCGCTGGGACTGCAGCAATATCGAAGCGAGCGATCGACTGAGTGGGCCTATCTCATGGCTGCCTCAACTCTTGTTACGCTTCCGGTTATCATCGTGTTCATCTTTACGCAGCACACCTTTATCGAGGGGATCACGCTGACGGGGATAAAGGGTTAGGGTCTTGTCTGTGAAAAAAGGTCGATCTGGGTCGTCGCCGAGGCCTTTGCTTGGCGGCGACCACACAACGAAAGGACGATGGCAAACGACATGGTTGACAAACTCAGGATAGGCATCGTAGGGACGGGCGGTATCGCGCGGGGCCAGCACATTCCTGGTTACTTGCGCCGCAGCGATGCAGAGATCACGATGTTCTGTGATGTGAACGAGGCTGCGCTCAAGAGCATGGGCGAGACCTATGGCGTCACGAATCTAACGACAGACTATCGTGAATTGGTCAACTCGGATATTGTTGACGCGATCAGTGTGTGTACGTCTAACAACATGCACTATCCGGTCACTATGGCAGCCATCGAAGCGGGAAAGCACGTTCTGTGTGAAAAGCCTCTCGGGATGAATCACCAGCAGACCCGCGAAATGTACGAGGCTGCCAAGGCCAAAGGTATCGTGGCCGGCGTAGGATTCGTTCATCGCTGCACGCCTTCGTCGCGCTTGGCCCAGAGGATCATCTCTTCAGGTGCGCTTGGTCAGATCTATCACGTGATCGCTATCTACTCATCTGGCGGTGGTCCAGGCTCCGACTTTCCACTGGTGTGGCGGCGCCAGAAGGAGTATGCGGGGGCCGGGGTGAGCTGGGACCTAGGTGCACACATGGTTGATATGACAAGATGGTGGCTGGGGAAGGAGATCACAGCAGTTTCGGCGCGCCTCGAGACTTTTGTGAAGGAGGCACGGCTCCTGTCTGGTGAGGGCATGGGTAAAGTGACCACCGATGATGCGTCTTCGTTCCTGGCCGACTTTGAAGGCGGCGCTATCGGTACCTTCATTAACACCAACCATTTCACGGCGCGAGGCTTTGATCAGCGTATAGAGGTCTACGGCAGCAAGGGCGCGATCCGGTACGATCAGGACCGACCGTACGAGCTCCAAGCAGTCGTCGGAGATGACATGATGCGTCTCTTTGCTGTGCGTGGCATTGAGCGGCCCGAGCCCTATCCCTGGGTGCCGGTACCACTCGAGCTGCGTGACAAATGGCCAAAGCACACGCTTACCCCTGACTTTGTAGCTGCGATTCGTGGCGAGTCAGACTTTTTGCCTACATTCTACGATGGCATGAGGGTCCAGGAAGTGCTCGACGCACTATTGCTCTCCAACGAGGAGCGGCGATGGGTATCGCTGCCATTGGCCGTAAACTGACTATCGGGAGGATTGAGCGCATGAAACTTGGCGTTGACACCTACAGCATCCGCTCGCAGGGGTGGGATGCCTTTGGTTACCTGGAGTACAGCAAGTCGATCGGGCTGGACATTGTCCACTTTTCGGACATGGACGCTTTTGAGAGTTTTGAGCCGTCATACTTGCGCGAGGTCAAGGCCCGGGCGGACGAGCTGGGGCTGTTGATCGAGGCGGGGATGGGGTCGATCTGTCCGACGTCCACGACGTTCCGCGCCGAGAAGGGTACGGCGGTGGAGCAGGCCACGCGGCTGATCAAGGTCGCAGTCGAGCTGGGCTCGCCCGTCGTGCGCTGCTTCCTGGGCTCCTCCGCTGACCGAAGCACCGAGCTGCCCCTCGAGGCGCACATCCAGTCCACGGTAGAGACCTGCCACGCCGTGCGCGACCTCAGCCGCGAGACCGGGGTCAAGCTGGCCATCGAGAATCATGCGGGGGACCTGCAGGGTCGCGAGATGAAGGAACTCATCGAGCGCGCCGGACCGGAGACGGTGGGCGTCTGCCTCGACAATGGCAACCCGCTCTGGACGCTGGAAGATCCCATGGTGACCCTGGAGCATCTGGCGCCCTATGCGATTACCAGCCACGTGCGCGACACCAGTGTGTGGCCGCATCCGCGCGGCGCCGCTGTGCAGTGGGTCGCCATGGGCGACGGCAACACCGGCCTGGACGAATGGATGGCCGAATTCAAGGTGCGCTGCCCCAATACGCCCGTCACGCTTGAGATCATCACGGGCGGCGCGCCACGGGTGATGCCCTATCTGGAGCAGGACTTTTGGGGGCCGTACAAGGGTGTCCTGGCGTACGAATTCGCGCGCTTTGAGAAGCTGGTGCGCGAGGGTCAGCCCTTTATCGGTACGATGCTGACAGCCCGGTTTGGACCGGATCTGCCGGATGAATACCGCGCGGCTCTGGTGGTGCAGCAGCGGGTCGATCTGGAGCGGAGCGTGCGCTACTGCAAAGAGGTGCTGGGTCTGGGCGAGTCGTAAGGCTCGCATCGATGACAACGAAAGGGGGCAGCCATGTTGCTGCCCCCTTACTTAGTTGGTGCTATAGCGAAGGCTACAGCAGGCTCGCCTCGCGGTGTTTTTCTACGATCGCATCCGCCAGGGCGTCTACTTTGGCCAGCGCGGCCTCTGTGGGGTGCCCCTTTGCCAGGACGGGCGGGATGATCTCCACCTTCAGGTCCGGGATCAATGCTGACAGCTCCTCGACCGCCTGCGTGGCCCAGCCGTAGGAGCCGATGATGGATGCAAAGGCGACCCGGGGCTTGAGGGCGTTGGCCAGATGGGTGACATAGAAGACCGTCGGATGCGGGCCGCGATGGAAGGTTGGCGTCCCGATCACAATGGTGCCCGCGTCCACCAGGGCGATAGCGAGCTTGCCGATATCCGCCACCGAGAGGTCGAACTGATCGACGGGCACGCCAGCAGCACTCAGCCGGGCCACCAGGCGCTCGACCATCAGGCGCGTGCTCCCATGCATGGAGATGTAGGGCACCACCACGCGGTTGCCGGGTCTGTCAGCGACCCAGTCCCGGTACGCCTGCAGGATCATCTCCGGTCGCCGGTAGATCGGCCCGTGGCTGGGGGCGATCATCCCGATGTCTAGATCCGCGATCTTGGCCAGGTTGCGCTGGATGATGCGCCGGAAGGGCATCATGATCTCCGCATAGTAGCGCTTGGCGGCCTCGTAGACCTTGCCCTCATCGGTGACGTAGAGGTCGCCGGTGGCCAGATGTGAGCCCAGCCAGTCGCAGGTAAAGAGGATGCGCTCCTCTGGCAGGTAGGTGACCATGGTCTCGGGCCAGTGCACCCACGGCGTGTGGATGAACTGCAGGGTGCGGTCTCCCAGAGATACGGTCTCGCCGTCCGCGACGGTCTGGATACGCTCCTCCGGGATGCCCAGGTGATCCATGAGCAGAGCCTTGGCCTGCGGCGTGCAAAGCACGCGGGCCTCGGGGTAGCGCTCCAGCACGCGCGGCAGGCTGCCTGAGTGGTCCTGCTCGGCGTGATGTGACACCACATAGTCGATGCGGGGCACCTGCTCCAGGTATCCCAGCAGGACGTGTGCCATCGCTGGATCGACCGTGTCGAGCAAGGCGACCCGGTCGCTGCCCCGTATGAGATAGGCGTTATAGCTTGTACCGTCGGGAAGCGGGACCAGGGCATCGAAAAGCCGACGATCCCAGTCGACAGCTCCCACAAAGCTGACACGATCTGTTATCTTGCGCGGGTCCATGTGACCTCCGTGATTGATGCAGCCCTGCTCAGCCCAGCGGCGTCCTGGCGAGCGTGGCGATCAGGCTGCTCAGTGCGATGACTGCGACGCTCAACACCAGGTTGAGCAACAGCAGCCCCCCCTTGAGTTTCATATTGTTTGCCGCCACAAACCGGCTGCGCACAATTCCGATAACGACCATCGCGCCGACCAGCACGTGCTTGACCGTGAGCGCTGCGCTGTAGTTATCATGCGCTGCAGGGATTCCCGCCAGCGTGGCTTGCCGGCTCAGCAACAACCCCGTAGCCAGCAGGACGACCACCGCAACGCCCATCAGTACGCTTAGCCTGCTCTGTATACTGCTGAGTACCTGCATGGTACCCGGTCCGCCCCCAAGGCTCCTGCGAACGGCCGGGGCTACTGCCAGCGCCAGCGCCAGCATGCCACCGATCCAGGCAGCCGTGGCCAGGTCATGCAGCGTCCGAACGATGGTCATGGTGACCTGCTGATTCATGAGGTCTCCTGCGCGCGGCGCGGATGAGGCGTCTTGACCACCAGGAAACGGAACAGTGAGTCGCTCTCGTTCGAGAGCCGGTGCGGGATCCCTTTCGGGCTGTTAACCAGGGTGTCTACACCCATCTCCGCTCGCTCCTCGCCGATCTCGACGATACCCTGGCCCTCGACGCCGTAGAAAAAGACGTCGACCGGGGTCGTGTGCAGCTTCATCCCGTCTCCAGGCTGGATGGAGATCATCACGACCTGGACCTCATCCGTGTCTAGAAGGACCTGGGAACGCACACCGTGAACGTTGGGGCTATCGGCAGCGCTCTGGGCCTGTACAATTTCCATTGGGTAGCTCCTCTCGTACATGTTCTATGTATACCATACATGAGAAGATGCCCCTCTTCCGTAACCAGGGTTACAATCTGAACCTGTCGCCTAGTTCCAGCCCAGCCAGCGCGTAAATGTCTCGGTGTCATCGCGGGGGGAGCGGGCCCGGTTGACCGGGTGATCCGGATCCGGATAGCCCAGCGCCACAAAGGCGCCCAGGCGCTCATCGTCCGGGATATCGAGCGTCTCCCGGATGATCTCAGAGTGCCCGAGGGGCCAGCCCAGCCACACGGTACCCAGGCCACGCGCCTCAGCCGCCAGCAGCAGGGTGGTTACAAAAGCGTGCACGCCGGCCGGCACGGGGGAGTGGGCCGTGCCCGGGTACGAGACGACGAGCGCCACCGGCGCATTGAAAAAGGCCATGCTGCCAGCCACAAGAAACTCGTCAACGGGCGTGTCGATGCAATCCAGAATCCATGCCATGGGACCCGCGGCGATTCGCTGCCGGTAGCTCTCTGCTTGCTCAGGCGTCATGCCGCGCGAGGTTGTTGCTTCGCGCAGGCGTTCGCGCAGTGTCTCTGCGACGGCCCCGCCGGCAACGGTGACGCGCCACGGTTGGCTGTTGCTGCCCGAAGGGGCCCATCGCGCGATGTCCAGCAGGGTCTCAATCATCTCGCGCTCGACGGAGCGTGAGGTAAATGCCCGGGTACTGTGTCGTCTGTGAATCACGCGTTCCAGGACGTCGACTTGGCTCATGCTTGGGGCTCCCTTCTCGGACGGAAGGATCAGTCGAAATCGGCTGGCAGGTCGGGCCGCGCAGCGAGCCCGTGAAGATGCCGGATCTGGCGATCGGTGACCCGCGCCACCGATAGGGGCGGCAGTCCGTCCACTGGCCAGAATTGCACTGCCGCGGTCTCTGAACTGGACGTTGGCTCGCCGCCGGTCAGCTCGCAGAGAAAGAACAGCTTGTAGATACTGAACGGGTGCGGCGGCTGATGTCCCTGCGTGGCGCGATCGTACACCGCGAGCAGCCGTACGGCGCGGGCCGTATAGCCCGATTCTTCGCGGATCTCCCGCTCCACTGCTGCCGCGGGCGTGTCGCCCGGGTCGGCCCAACCGCCCGGCAATGTCCAGCCTTCGTCGGAACGTTCCTGCACGAGCAACACCTCGTCATCGCGGAACACGACCCCGCGCACATCGATCTTGGGCGTGGCATAGCCCGCCTGCTCGCTGAATAGCCCGGCGATTCGATCGATTGGGCTATCAGAGGCAGCGGCCATCATTTCGGCCGCGATCTGCTGTATTGATGCATAGCGTTCATGATCAAAGGGGTTCTGTGCGTACATCAGCCCGTCCTGTGCCAGAGCCTGCAGACGGGTGGCATACGCCAGCCAGCGTTCAGTGGCGGATGCGATGGCGCCGGCCTGCATATCTCTCATCAGGATGTGCCTCCTCGCTAGAAGAATTGCATAGTTTGAGAGCCAGCGTAGCCTGCAAAGCGGAGGTGCGTAAGTCCTGTGTTGATGCGTCCAGGGGTGCTGGCGAGCAGCCGATCCTGGCGGGCGTGCCAGGCGCGTCGCCATGGGGTGCTCCGCCCCTGTTGCCGCTTCACTATACCAGCAGGCGCCCGGGGTCACCGGGGCGCCTGCTGGTATAGTGCCTAGTCAACGTGAACAGCGAGTCCGAGGACTCCCGGTCCGGCATGGGTTCCCACCACGGGCCCGACATGGGTACTTACCTCTTCGATGACATTGGCGCGTGCCCGCATGTCCGCCAGGACTGTCTCAGCCTCTACGGGGGCAAGCCAATGCATCACGGCCACGCGCAGCGGCTGTGAGCCGTCGATGCGTTCCAGCACATACTCTGGCAGGCGGGCCAGCGACTTTTTGCGCGAGCGTACCCGCTCCACAGCATCGATCAAGCCGGTACTGATGTCGACTGTTAGCACAGGCTTGAGCTGCAATGCGGTGCCGAGCATCTTGGCGCCGGATCCGATCCGTCCGCCCCGGTGGAGGAACTCGAGCGTCTCCACGGTGAACACGACCTGCAGCGTGTCCCGCACCCGCGTCACCGCCGCGATAATCTCTTCGACAGTGGCGCCAGCATTTCGCGCCCGTGCGGCCGCCATGACCTGAAAGCCGAGCCCCATCGAGACGGACATCGAGTCAACCACGTGCACCGGCTTGCTGATCTCGTCCCGCGCTGCGTTGGCCGACGCGATGGTGCCGCTCAGCCGGTTGCTGATGTGAATGCACACGATCTCGTCCGCCTCGCAGGCCTCGATGGCCTTGACAAAGTCCGCCGGGGTAGGCTGCGAAGTACTGGGGTGGTGCGGGCCCTGGGCCAGGCGCGTGTAGAAGGCAGCGGTGTCGATATCGACACCATCTCGCAGGTGTTCTTCTCCAAAAATCACATACAGAGGGATGACCTCGATCCCGAGCTCTGTGGCCAGGTTGGCTGGCAAGTCACTGGTGCTGTCGGTCATGATGGCGATACGGTGAGAGCTCATCGTGTCCTCCTCCGTTGTGGTCAGATACACATCCCAAATGATAACACGGCAACGAGTGTCCGGTTACGCCCGCGACGCATCAGCTGCTCCAGTTGACGAGATGTCCTTTTCGGAGGATGATCAACGTCAGTTAGGTGGCGTACTGCAACGTCAGCCGCCACGAGACATTCACGGTGGTATTATGTACAAGTGTTGCGTCTGTGGCAAGGTACTCACCCAGCCGACCGCTTTTGTCTGTGCGGCCTGCGCGGGTCTGCATGACTTGCCTCTATCGACCGATCAATGGCCGGCGTGGGCGCGCTCGGAGCTGCAACGGGAAAAGGCGCGGCGCCGCTTTCGGCCGAGTTTCGGCGTGTCTGGCACCGATCTCGCCTATGCGCCTTACGGTCGTGTGCGCGAGAACCAGGCTTACCGGCGCCTGAATGGCGTACGCAAGGGGGCCTCTCGGGGCGCTGTGCGCGTGGGGGCCGACAACCTGCTCTATAGCTCAGGAGAAGAAGCGGAGGCCGCGGAGCGAGTCTATGAGCAACTGCTGGGCACGCTCCCGGGACCACTACAAGAGGGCCTCGGTCAGGGGATGGACCTGCGGGTGGTGCTCTCCGACGCGCTTGCGTCGCTGCCCCTGATCTCTCAACGCGCGATGCGTGCTTTAGCGCATGGATACGATGTTGCCGCCATCGCTGATGCTGAAGGCGTGAGCGTTTCTACCATGAACTGGTTGCTGAGCACCGCTCAGGAACATCTGCGTGATATCCTTGAGGGGCGTCTGGGTGCCGATGACGGGGCCAGATATCGCGGGAGTTGAGTATTCGCGCCATGTGCCCCGAACGTCACCCCAATTCCTCTCGCTTTTTCGCTTTCGGATGCTGCTCCTCATCTAGCAGGCCCTCTTGCACCGTGTTGAGTATCTCCCTGAGCCTCCGCAGGTGAGAGCCAGGCCAGTAAACCTGCCCGCACTGCTGGCAGCGCGTGAATTCGGTGTGGAGCTGTGCGGTTCGCGGCTGGAGCAGCTGCGCCACCTCTTCTCGCGATACCGGCTCCAACAGACCGTTGCAGCGTGCGCAACGGGTGTATGGGCGAAACAGGGGCAGCAGGTTATACCGCCGGATGACCTCAGATAGCTGCTCCCTCGGCTCGGGAGTGCGTACCCAGTGTCCGTGCTCCACTGCGGAGCGCATCAAGAGGCGACGGTCGCGGGTGAGCAGGATGCGATGCTCATCGCGGGAGATGTTGGCCAGCGTCTCGTCGTCGCAGTCGTTGCTGTAGGCCGCATCGATACCCAGCAGCCGCAACCACCGGGCCAATCTCCCCAGGTGCACATCCAGTACAAAGCTCCCCAACGGCTCTTCCGTACAACGTAGGCTGATGGGACTGGCGGGGTCGAGCGTGACAAAGTGTGGGTACACGGCCACGCGATCGCCGTCCTGCAGCCTGTGCTCCCAGCCCACAGCGTCGCCGTTCACCAGAATCAGGCCGACCTCCACATGTGGCACGCCCAGGCCCTCGATCATCTCTCGCACCGGCTCTGGCGTGTCCCAGGTCCAGGGGATGTCGTGCTGCTGCCGTTCGGTGGGCAGCAGATCGTTCAGCGGTCCGTAAAAGCGGCACCAGGCGCGGTACATCTCATTGACCAGATGCTGCCGGTGCATCCGGAGGTGCCAGGTGTACACCCATCTCCTCCAGTGCCTCCTGCACGCGAGAGACCGGCAGAGCCCTCGGCGTCAGGCCGGACTGCGCGGACAGGGCGGCGGCCACCCCCGCGGCCTGGCCCAGGGCCATCATGTTGCCCATGCTCTTTCCGGCTGCGTGGCCGAGAAAGGTCGCCGAGCCGCAGCGGCCCGCCACCAGCAAGCCGTCGATGCGCTTTGGCAACAGGGCGCGGTAGGGGTAGGCAAAGCCTGATTCCATCGGGCCCGTATAGAGCTGGTTGGCATCGATGGCGCCGTACTTGCGGGCGATGACATCCGGGAACTCGGCACCGCTGCGCGCATCCTCGACGGTGACAACGTACTCTCCGACGATGCGGCGCGTATCGCGCACGCCGACAGCGGCGCCAGCGCGCGCCAGATAGCATTGCTCAAGGCCTGGGATGCGGTACAGCCGGGCCAGCCTCACAAAGTCCATGGCGACCTGCATGCCCGTGCGCTCCGCGATGGTCAGGTCGGCGCTGCGCGTACCGTCGATGTTCTCCGCGCCGCGCCAGCCCCCGTTGTTGATGTTGACGACGCCGGGTAACGTGGTGCGGTCGTACGCGTACCATGCGGCCACGGCAAAGCCAGCCTCGTGGGCCTTGCGATAGATCGCTTCCAGCTCATCATGGTGCCCATCGGCATAGGCGATGAGGCGTTCGGTGTCGACATTGGCTACGGCGAACACCAGCGAAACGGGCATCGAGCGGCCATCCTCCTCGCGACCCTGCACCATCTCGGCGCCTGCGTGATAGGCTACGTCGCCGTCTCCCGTCGCATCTACGACTGCTTCGGCATGAAAAGTTTGCGGGCCCTCTTTGGCGGCGGCGACGACACCGGTGATGCGATCGCCCTCCATCAGAACGTCGCTCACGGGGCTGTACAGGCGATAGTGACAGCCGGATTCCTCCAGCGCCTCAAAGGCGGCCATGCGCAGGTATTCAGGGTGCACATCGATCCCGTCCCCGTTGATCCAATTGTCCCGCCCGGGTGTCCAGGCATCGGCACCATAGGCGGTAAGCTTGCGCACCAGCATGTCGTGCGCGCCGCCGCGGCGCCCGCCTTCCAACAGCATGCGGTTCATAGGCATCCAGAGAGCGACAGCGGCCACGCCGCCAAAGAACGAGCGGGCCTCCAGCAGCAGCGTGCGGGCGCCCATATGGGCGGATGCCAGTGCTGCGCCCAGGCCTGCCGGTCCGCCTCCGGCCACAATCACCTGGAAGTCGGCTCCCTGGGCGGGTATCGTTTCGCGCAGCGTGGTGTTTGTGAACATGGGCTCTCTCCTAAGAAGCAAGGATTCCAGTCTATTGTGATCAGATAGATATGCTCTATAATACTGTGCGAGTTGGCAGGAGGAAAGGCCTATGGCGGGCAGGTTAGCGGGCCAGGTTGCCGTTGTTACAGGGGCTTCCAGTGGCATCGGTTGTGCTCTGGCGGTTGCCCTGGCTGACGGCGGGGCTTCCGTAGCGCTGGTGGCGCGCCGGGTGGAAGATCTGCAGGCTCTCGCGACGGACATCGCGTCGCGCGGAGGATCGGCGCTGGCCATCCCCGGGGACGTCACCTGCGATGAGGATATGGCCCGAATGGCGCAGAGCGTGCTCGAGGCGTGGGGGCATATCGATATCCTGGTGGCCAATGCCGGCATCTATGTGCAGGCGGCTGTAAGCGAGATGACGATCGATGACCTCGCAAGAGCCGTCGACGTGAATTTCCTCGGGGCTGCCCGCTCGGTGTTTGCGGTACTGCCCGCCATGCGTGCCAGACACCGTGGCCATCTGGTGTTCATGAGCACCCAGGATGTGATGATCCCCATACCGGGTGACGGGCCCTATGTTGCCAGCAAGTCGGCGCTGACAGGACTGGCGCAGGTGATGCGGCAGGAGCTTCGGCTGGATGGCATACGGGTGATGGTGGTGCATCCCGGGAGGATCGATACCCCGCTGATTGCGCACTTGAGGATGCCTCTGGCTTCGCCCAAAGTGTCGCCGCAACGCCTGGCGGACTTGATCGTGCGCGGAATTGTGCGTGGCAGGCGGCGCTTGATCTATCCCGCATCGGGGTATCTCTATATCCTTCGTGATCTCTGGCCAGCTTTCGGCGATTGGCTTATTGGCGTCCTGCACCTGCAAGGCTGGCCCACTGCCCCGAGCAAAAAGGACGTCTGAAAGGACTGCCATGGTAGTTGCTTCCCATCTAGCGCCCTCTCTGGGCCAGACACATGCCTGGCTCCGCCCGGTGCGTGCTGCGCTGGTTCCCGGACATGATCACCCCCTGCTTAAGCGGGTGATGGAGGGCATCGGCCGCAGTCTGGTGCGTCTGGGCCATGCCGTCACGGATGTCCCCGATGCCGCCACCGATCTGGTGTTGACCACCTATCGGTATGGGCAGTCGCTAAACTGGCGCAAGGCGCTGATGTTCACCATGCGGCGCCGGTACAAACTGGAACATTCACCGACGCTCTTTACCCTGGTGCATATGACCCGCGCCGAGTTTGACGGCATCATGGGCAATCTGGCGACGGCGCTGGGGCGCGATCCTATCCGCCCGGAGGACTTTCAGTTCCCCGACCTGGCGCCCGATGCCTGGCAGGTGCTGGTTGAGCAGGGCCAGCGTGGCGGGCCGATTCTGTCCCTGGAGCGCATCCTGCAGTCTCAGGCCAAGTGCATCCGTCTCCTGCTGCTGATAGGCGAAGAAGAACCTGAGACGCTCTATCACTTTGACCTGGTCGGGGCACACCCGACCAGCGATCCTGCGGCCGGCGAGGCCTTCTATGATGACATCGCGCTCCGCATGGTGACCTCCGTCTGCACATCGGAGGTCACCGACCACGAGGTAGTCGGTACACCGGTGACCGCGGCCGAGTGGGCGGCCGCCACGGTGCCGGAGGCGATGAAGCGCGCGGGCGCCGAGATCGGCGACCGGGGCTTTTTCACCAACATGATCACGGTGGCGGATTTGGTGCACATTCCGGCCATATCGGAAGTGCTCTCCAGCCAGTACAGCGAGGGCTGCTTTTCGAGCTGGGAGCCGAGGCTGGAGGCGCTCATCGCCACGGTGACGGGCAGCGCACGGCCCGTCGACAAGGGCCGGCTAAAGGACGACGATTTGGCCGTCATCGTGGGCGTGACCGCCACCGGGCAGGGCGCCCAGGTGCGGCATGTGGAGGGACACCTGAACACGCCGCCGTCCACGGAAGCCGTGGAGATGATGGAGATGGATGAGCCGTTGCCGCGGATCGTGCTGGGCGACGCGTGGGACGTGCAAACGACAGTGCCTGTGATCCGCTCACGCCTTCACGGACATCGCGGCGTCTCAGCCTATGATCCGCGTTATGTGCAGTTTGCGCCCCTGGATGCGCCCTACTATCGGTACCTGGTCTCCTGTGGTACGGGCGCGCAGGCGGAAGGCATCCGCGCCGCCTTTTCCCGGGCCGAGTCGCTGCTCAATCCGGCGGATCCCCGTCAGGTGGTGTTCACCATCCTGCCGGGGCACGGCGTTATGATCGTGGAAAAGTGGGTCCCGGGGACCGTGCCGTTCCAGATCATCTGGGAATACATGGACGCAGGTTATATCGTTGTCGACCGGCTGGTGCCCCAGGGGCCGATGGCTTTCGAGCCGGACGACCAGGGACTCATGCGGCTGGTAACCCTCTAGCAAGGTCGCGGGACACGCCGCAACCGCACGTTGTGCAGACATACAGAGCGGGGTGTGGATTCTGTCCACACCCCGCTCTCGTCGCAAGAGCGCCGGATCAGTGGTACTCGGGCAGATACGCGCCGTGAGCCTCGATCAACTCGTCGCAGAGCGCGACAATCTGGTCGATGGTCAGCTCCGCTGCTGTGTGCGGGTCGAGCATGGCGGCCTGATAGATGGCGTCTTTGCGCTGGGTGAGCGCGGCCTCGATGGTCATCTCCTGCACATTGATATTCGTGCGGTTGAGCGCGGCGCACTGCGGCGGAAGATCGCCGACAAAGGTCGGTGTGATGCCTGTGCGATCCGCTACGCACATGACCTCAACGGTGGCGCGCGGCGGGAGGTTGGTGATCAGCCCGGTATTGAGCACATTGCCGCCAAAGGTAAAGGGCACGCCGGTCTCGACAGCCTCGAGGATGTAGGAAGCGTACTCGTGGCCGCGGACATGCTCGATGGGCTTGTCTTCCAGCAACTCGGCGCGCATACTCTCCCAGCGCTCGATCTGGCGGATGCAGCGCCGCGGGTATTCGTCCAGGGGGATGCTAAAGCGCTCGATCAACTCGGGGGCGTCGCGGCGGATGAACCAGGGCACATACTCTGCCGTGTGCTCGCTGGACTCGGTGACGTAATAGCCGAACCACTTCATCAGCTCAAAGCGCACGGCATCCCGGCTATTGTACTCGGGCATCGCGGCACGGCGCTTGATCTCAGGATACAGATCCTCGCCATGGCGCGAGATCTCCAGGAGCCAGCCCTGGTGATTGATGCCCGCGATCTTCCACTGCAGATTGTCCTCCGGCAAATCGAGTTCCCGGCACAGGTGCGGCGCACACACCTGCACGCTGTGGCATAGCCCAACGGTGGCGACGTCTGTCGCCTTGAGGATGGCCCCGGTGAGCATGGCCATGGGGTTGCTATAGCTCAGCATCAGGGCGTTCGGGGACTCGCGCTCGATGATCCGGCAATAGTCCAGCATCACCGGGATCGTGCGCAACGCGCGAAAGATGCCGCCGATGCCCAATGTGTCTGCGATCGTCTGGCGGAGGCCGTACTTTTTCGGGATCTCAAAGTCGATCACGGTGGAGGGCTCATACCCGCCCACCTGGATGGCGTTCACGATATAGTCAGCACCGCGAAAAGCGGCCGCCGCATCCTTGGCCAGGTAGGATTGCACCGTCGCCTGTGCGCCCAGGGTGCGGTTGATGTTCTTGACCATGACCTCGGAGACGTGCAACCGGTCCGGGTCGATATCCAGTAGCGCGATCTCGGCGTCGCGCAGGGCGGGGACATGCAACGCATCCCCCAGAACATTGCGGGCAAAGATGGTACTGCCCGCCCCCAAGAACACAATTCTGGCCATGAACCTGTCCTCCTTCGGTGGTGTAGGGTCTAGAGATAGCGCTCCGCGTCTGGAACGCGCCATTCACGTTGCTGAGCGATGGATGTGTGCGGGCGGAAGCGGCGACCGACTGCTTCAGGCGCGACGTTCCCCAGGACGCTGATTTGTTCTGGCTCGCCCTCGCCGAGGCCGCCCAGCAGACAGTAGTGCAGGTAACCGACCTCATGGGGATCAAAGCCCATGAGGCGTGCCGAGAGGCAGTCAGCCGCGAGGGCATCGGTGCTGGCCAGTGCGATCCCCCAGTCCACGGCGGTCCCGCCTGCGGGACCGTTGCCCTCCATCGCAACAAACCCGTCGATGACGGCCAGGTGCGGGGCTGTGACCCTGGCCAGTCTATAAATGTTCAGGTTGATCGCGCGGTGCCCCTCATGTATCGAGCGCTTGCGCACCACACTGCCCACAGCATAGTTCTTGAGGGACATGGTGACCATCACTTCATCGTGCGTCTTGGGTGGTCCCACCGAGACGCGATAGTCACTCTCCAGCACGGTGCGCGATACATTGATGGTCTTGGGGCGAAAGTGGGCATCCAGCCCCTCGATAGGCAACGTCTCGTCGCTGTTCAGATCCACCAGGTGGAGCCCATACTCGTCGACCAGAGGCCGGTAGCCATAGTTATCCAGCCCATCGACCATCCGGCCTGAAGCGGGGCCCTCGGCAAGGGTGATATTCCGGGCGCCATGATCCCGCAGAAACGCGAGCACGGCGCGCGTGGCATCCACATGGGTGGCGGAGAGCGGTCGCGATACACTGACAAAGTTGGGCTTGACTACAATACGCTGCTTGTTTGACAGATCTATGTCGGGTCCGATCGCCTCGAGCGCGGCAGTAACATTACAGGCGCGGTCGGCTCCTCGGATCAACGCGACACGACTCATCGTTACGGTCTCCTTTCGCTGACGCTAACAGGATTAGTTTAGCGGGTGGCCCTGGCTTTGACAAACATAGCCTGACACACAGAACGCTTGCCACCGGCGGCGGAGGCCGCTATCATCTGTCTCAATCGGGTACAGGAGGTGACTATGGATCCGACTCGCGATCTCATCGCCCGCGTTAGCCCTGAGCGACTGAGCCGTTGGCTCGCCTATCTGTGCAGGGATCCGCTTTCCTGCCGGCAGGCCAATATGATACGCCCCGGGGAGAGGCATAGCTCGCTCGATGAGGCCGATGACTATATCGCCTCCGAGCTCGAATCGATGGGCTATACCGTGCGCCGCGAACCGCACCAGGCGCAGGCCTTTCGGCGCGACGCGGGTAAGCCTTTGGCACACCAGTACAGCGCTCCCTCCCCTGAGGATCCCTGGTACACCGTGCACAATCTGTATGCGGCTCGGCCGGCGTCAGACCCCGGAGCTGAACTGGTGATCGCCGTGGCCCACAAGGACTCGCAGAGCTGGATCCCCTGCTCGCCAGGCGCAAACGATAATGGCGTGGGCACGGTGGCATTGCTGGAGCTGGCCCGTATCCTGGCGGGTTACGACAACCAGCGCGAGCTGCTGTTTCTGTGGTGCAATGAGGAACACACCCCCTGGACCAGCGTGGCGGCAGCTCGCGATATCGCGGCCAGCGGCCGCAGAGTGGCGGCAGTGCTCAACCTGGACGGCGTCGGTGTCCGCCGGCCAGAGGATGTCGCCAGAGGGATCTACACAGCGGGGACACGCTATACCACGGATCAAGGCCGGCTGCTGGCGGATCTGATGGCCGAGCTGATCGGGCGCTACGATCTCGGTCTGCTACACACCCGCCACCGCTCGGCGCGTCCCGAGGATGACGATGGATCCTTTATCAAGGCGGGCATCGCGCGCGCCATACTGCTGACAGGCTGGATTCCCTACCCCGATCCGCACTACCACACCACCGAGGATCGCTACGAGTATGTGGATTTCGACAGCGTGGCCCGGGGCGTGCAGTTGGCGCTGAGCTTTGTGCTTTATATTGATCGCAACGGTGCGCCGTGATAGCGATGTCGCGCACTAAAGGGGGCAGGCCATGGGCAGTGCTTTTCCGTTCGGCAACGATCCGGCCAAGATTGGGCGTTACCGCGCCTTTTGGTCGCGTGAAGAGGTCGCCCGCCCCCTGGTGGGCTTTTCTTTCAAGTCCTGGTTCCCTTTACAGGAATTTGGAGCGAGCGCAGCCTGGCAGGAGCGGGACTATCTGACGCCGGACATGGTCGTCCCCGAGGCGTTTCTAGACGATCAGGAGCGGCTGCTTCAAGAGGGTGAGATCGTGGATGACGATATCCTTCGCGGTGCCTCGCCCTCGCAGGCGGTCCCCTGGCTGGACGGCATGCTGGGCTCCGATCTGCGCATCCTACCCGGGAGTATCCTGGCCGAGGAGCGGGTCCTGCCCTGGGAAGAGCTCAGGGCGCTGCGTCTCGACAAGGAGCAGATCTGGACAGAGCTCTACCTCAGATTTATCGATGCCCTGGTGACACGCTCAGCGGGGCGCTTCCCGGTGAGTCACGGGACACTCCATGGCCCATCAGACATGGCAGCGGTCCTTCGGGGGCACAGCCAGAGTGTGCTGGACCTGCTCTACGAGCCGGAGGAGGCCACGCGGCTGCTGGCGCAAATGGCCGAGATCTTCCGGCAGATCACTGTCGCCGCCTGGGAGCGCATCCCCCTCTGGCACGGGGGCTACTATGATGCGCAGTACCAGCTCTGGGCTCCCGGCCCCATCATTCGCATGCAGGAGGATGCCTCAGGGCTTTACTCGCCTGCGCTGTACCGGCGATATCTTCAGCCCGTGGATCGGGCGCTGGCCGGGCATTTCCTCTGTGCGTTTATGCACCTGCACTCGACGTCGATGTTCCTGCTGGAGGCCTTTCTGGAGATCGAAGAGCTGCGTTGCCTGGAGGTGAACTATGAACTCATCTCCGGCGGCCCGCCCGTCAGCGGCATGTTGCCCTACTGGCGGCGTATCCAGGAGGCGGGCCGGTCGCTGCTGATCCGCGGCTCGTTCACGGCCGACGAGGCCCGCGAACTGGTGGACGGCCTGGATCCTCGCGGCCTCTACCTGTACATCATGGCCGAGGATATGGCCGAGATCGAGGCGCTGCGCCCGCTGCTCGGTATGTAGAGCCCCCTATTTCAGGTGCTGATCGAAGAACGCCACCATGCGCTCCATAAAGAGCGCGTCGCTGGCGCCGTTAAAGGTGTGCGGCGTGTTCTGGTACAGGAACAGCTCTACCGGTTTGCCGAGTTCCTCCATCCGCGCCGCCAGGTCCTCTGACCAGGCGACGGGCACGGTGCCATCGTGGATGCTGTGGTGAATGCTCACCGGCGCGACGATGTCCTCCAGGTAGGTGGCCGGAGAGATGCGGGCGAGGTCCTGTTCCGGGGTAGCCAGCTCACTGCTCCCCCGCGTGCCGCCAGACCAGATGCGAAGCTGTTCATAGTTGATACGCTCGTCAGCGTGCATACCCGCGTACAGAATCGCCGCGCCCACACCCTGGTCCACCGTCAACACCCGCCAGGTGATCCCGCCGCCCATGCTGTGGCCCATCATGCCGATGGCGCCCGCGTCCACCGTCTCAAGTATCCCCGGCTGCCCGGCGTGTTCGCGGATCAGGGTCAGCAGGTTGAGCACATCGATGGCCATGCCCACGTGGAAAGCGTTGGGGCCGTCGTCAGAGGGAGGATAGCCCCGCAGATTTGGATGGAAGGTGACATAACCGGCGCGCGCCAGGGTGTCTGCGTAGCGCGTGGTGTAGGCCAGCGTGCTGTAGACCTCGGGGTCGATGTAACCGTGCAGGACGATCGCTACCGGGAAGGGGCCCTCGCCGGTGGGCACGTTCAAAAAACCATAGATCTCAAGTCCGTCGCTGGGGTAGGAGATGAGCAGCCGGGTGAAAGCCTCCGTCGCGGCCATGGTCTCATGGACAGTGATCTCTCCACCGCCATAGCTGCGCGCGCGCAGGTCCTCGATGGTGAGCCCCGCGTACGGGTCCGGCGTTGCTGTCGCTGTTGGGGTCGCGGTCGGCGTCGCCGTTGACGTCGCGGTGGCGGTGGGTGTGGACGTGGGCGTCGCAGTAGGCGCAGGGGTTTGTGTGGCCGTCGGGCCGGGTAGCGGGGTCGCGGTCTCTGCAGTTGCCGCTGCCGGTGCCAGCGCGCTCCCGCCATTGGACATCTCTCGCGCGGAGCATCCGGCTAACAGCGCCGCCAGCAGTACGACCAGCCATATAACGCGCTTGCTCACTGTATCCCCCTCACGTGACTTGTGATCCACACCCACTATCTGTCCGCTCTAGGGCCTCACCATGATCTTGACCGAGTTGCCACTCTGGAACAGCTCATACGCCGCTGAGATCTCCTCCAGCGGGAAGCTGTGACTGGCGAGCGGGGTCGTGTCCAGCGTGCCGTCGAGGATCATCTGCTGGTTCTCATAGAACTCGGGGATCGTAAAGTAGAACGAGCGAATGAGCGTGATGTCGTTGATCATCCAGCTGTTTTTGGCCCCTTCCAGTTCGACTTTGCCCCAGTACTCGCCCAGCAGCGAGATGCGCCCGCCCGGCGCCACCATGTCAAAGGACTGCCAGATGGTGGGCAGCGTGCCGACCGCCTCAACCACGAGGTCTACGCCGTAGGGATGGCTGTCGCGGATGCGCTGGTTGAGGTCGTCCCGAGTCGGGTTGACCGGGATGGCGCCGTAGCCGCGTGCGATCTCCAGCCGGTAGTCGGAGAACTCGGAGACATAGACCTCGGGCACGCCCACGGCCCGGAGATAGGCCACGGCGCCCATGCCCACTGGCCCGGCGCCGATGACCAGGGCCGTCTCTGCCTCGGCGGCGCGCGCCAGGCGCAGCCCATGGCTGGAGGTGCCCAGCGTATCCAGCAGGAGCACGCCCTGATCCAGCGAGATGCGGTCATCCAGCCTCAAGGCGTTGCGGTCGGGCAGGGCCATGTACTCGGCATAGCCGCCATCGGTGGACCAGCCCAGCAGGCCCGGCTTGTGCGGGCAGAGGTTGCCGCGGCCCGCCTGGCAGTAGACGCACTCGCCGCAGTGGCGCGGGATGTATACCGCGACGCGGGCACCGACCGGCGTCTCGCAGCCGGGGGTGACCTCCACCACGGTGCCGGAGACTTCGTGGCCTGGGATAAGGCCAAAGCCGCCACGGAGGATTTTGCGGTCAGAACCGCAGACGCCGTTTGCGGCCACTTTGATGAGCACCTCGCCGGGCTTGAGCTCCGGACGGGGGACATCGACCAGTTCGATCACCTGATTGCCGCGGAAATAAGCTGCACGCATGACTCGCTCCTGCATTGAGTATATGGCGCTGAACGTCGCCGGTAGTGTACGCCAGCCTCGCCCTGTACGCCAGCAGGGACCGGGTGCCGCGGCCTTGCTGGGCGGTGAACGCGGTTCTATACTGGAAAAAGCATAATCAGGAGAGCAAGGGCATGAAGATCACCGCGGTGAACGTCTTTCGTGTCGAGGGCGGGGTGCGCAGTGGCGAGGCGCTGTATGAGATGGAGCGCCTGGGGCTGGCGCCCTTTGAGGTGACCCCATACCGGGCAGCCTTTACCGAGATCGAGACCGATGCCGGGATCACCGGGTTGGTGTACGGCGGTTCGCCCGCAGTTGCGGCATTGGGCCAGACGCTGGTGGGCGAGGACCCCCTGGCCATAGAGTACCTCTGGGAGCAGATGTACACCGGCACGTACACGCGGCTGGCGCAGCTTCCCGCGCTGTCGGCCCTCAACTGCGCACTGTGGGACCTGGCGGGCAAGGTGCGCGGTGAGCCGGTCTACCGGCTGCTGGGAGGGCCTACGCAGCAGCGCGTGCGGGCCTATGCGGGCATGCTGGGCTATGACACGAGGCCGGAGCGCGCCGCAGAGGCCTCGCTGCAGGCAGTGGCCCAGGGCTTTACGGCACTCAAATGGTACCTGACCTACAATGCCTCGGCGGGCGAGGAGGGGCTGAGGTATAACGTGGCCACGATCCGCGCTGTGCGCGAGGCTGTCGGCGACGATGTCGAGATCATGGTGGACTGGCTGCTGGCGGACCCTACGCAGAACTCGCTGCTCTATGCCATCCGGCTGGCGCGCCTGCTGGAGCCCTTCCACCCCACCTGGATCGAAGAGCCGCTGCCCTTTGATGCTCAGGATGCGCATCTGCGCCTGGCGCGCGCCACGAGCATCCCGCTGGCCTATGGGGAGCACTTTTCGGGGCGCTGGCAACTCAAGGAACTACTCGACCTGGGCGCGGCCACGGTGCTCCAGCCGGAGTCGATGGTGGCGGGTGGCATCAGCGAGATGCGCCGCATCCAGACGCTGGCCTCGGTCTATGGCGTTCCCATCGTGCCGCATGGCAACGAGTCGGGCTATATCGTGCCGCACCTGCTGTTCAGCGCCTCGCCCTCGATAGCGCCGCTGTGCGAGTGGGGTGTCAAGATCAACGCCAACGTCCAGTACTTTAATGCGGCAACGTTCCAACCGGTGGATGGCTTCTTTTATCCGCCCGAGGGGCCGGGGCTGGGCTATGTGCTGAATGAGCAGCGCGTGGAGCGGCGAAGCGAGATTGCGCCCGCGGGGCGCTGATCCAGGAGCGCGATGGCCATTCGTGAGATCCAGGCCAAACAGATGCTGTCCTCCCGTGCCCGGCCCGATCCCCGGTTCGGGCTTCGGTACACGTTCAACATCTATCGCGGCTGCCAGCATGGCTGTATCTACTGCGACTCGCGCAGCCTGTGCTACGGCATTGAGGATTTCGATGAGATCCTGGTCAAGGCCGATGCGCTGGAGCGCCTGGCGGATGAGTGGCCACGCAAGCGCGTCAAGGGGCTGGTGGGCACCGGCTCGATGAGCGATCCCTACGGTCCCGTGGAGGCGGGTCTCTTGCTGACGCGTGGCGCACTGGAGATCGTCGCACGGCACGGGTTCCCGCTCCACCTCATCACCAGGAGCGATCTGGCCGTGCGCGATGCCGACCTGCTGGCACGCATCGCGCTGGACACGGCCTGTTACGTCTGGTTCACCATCACGACCGCCGATGATGCCCTGGCGGCGCTGGTGGAACCGCGTTCGCCCTCCCCCGCACGGCGATTGGCCGCGATCCGAGCGCTTTCCGAGGCCGGCGTGACGACGGGGGTGACGCCTATGCCGGTCTTGCCCTATCTGGAAGATACCGAGGAGAACGTGACAGACGTGGTAAGGCGGGCTGCAGATTCCGGGGCAAGTTATGTGATTCCCGCCTTTTCCATGACCATGCGGGATCGCCAGCGGGACTATTACTATGCCGCGTTGGACCGGCAGTGGCCTGGGCTCAGCGAGCGCTACCGCCGCCGTTACGGCAAGCGTTACGAATGCCCCGGCGACCGTGCGCCGCGGCTGCAACAGGCCTTTGCCGGACTGGTTGCGGCGTATGGGCTGGCCACCCGAGTTCCTCCCTGGGCATCGTCGGCTGCGGCCACACAGGCCACTCTGTTCTAGCGCAGGGCAGAGTCGCCTTCGGCATGGGGCGCTTTGTTTGGCACAAACGGTCAGTGGCTGGATAATCTAGAGCAAGATATCTCTGCGAATGGGGGCAACGGTGACGCACGATCACGCACACAGGCACAGCCATGGACACATTCATCATGGCGCGGCAGACGGCACTGCCAACATCAAGGTCGCCTTTCTGCTCAATGCCAGCTTTGCCCTCATTGAGCTGGTGGGCGGCCTGCTCACGGGCAGCCTGGCCATCCTGTCGGATGCCTTGCACGACCTGGGGGACAGCATCGCGCTGGCGCTGGCCTGGGTGCTCCAGCGACTCAGCCTGCGACGGGGCGACTCTCACTTTTCCTTCGGCTACCGGCGCTTTTCGCTGCTGGGGGCACTGGCGAACACCGTCATTCTGGTGGTGGGCGCAGGCTATGTGTTATCCGAGGCGATCCCACGCCTGACCGAGCCCGTTCAGCCAAATGCGCCCGGTATGCTGGGCCTTGCGCTGCTGGGTATTGGCGTCAACGGCCTGGCAGCGCTGCGGCTCAGCAAGGACAAGAGCCTGAATGCCAAAGCCGTGACGCTGCACCTGATGGAGGATGTGCTGGGTTGGGCTGCCGTGCTGCTCGTCAGTATCGTGATGATGTTCGTCTCGGTGCCCATCCTGGACCCGCTGATCTCGATCGTGATCAGCATCTGGGTGCTCTATAACGCGATCCGCGGGGTGCGGCAGGCGGCCGGGCTGTTCCTGCAGGGTGTGCCCGCCGGCATCGACCTGCAGGCGCTGGATGGGCGGTTGAACGCCATCGAGGGCGTGCTCTCTACACATCACACCCATCTCTGGTCGCTGGACGGCGAGCGCCATGTATTCTCGACGCATCTGGTGGTGCCCGAGGGGACCACATCGGAGGAGTTGGTGGCGATCAAGTGCGCGGCGCGCGAGGCGATCGACGACGATGCGGTGGTGCACACCACCTTTGAGCTGGAGTTCGAGGGCGAAACATGTCCGATGCGAGACGTTGCGTGTGGAGACGAGTGCGAGCCAGCGCACGTTCACGAGGCGGCGCACGTCTGATGAAACAGGGCGCCCCGAGGGGCGCCCTCTCTATGTGAGGCTGGCCTAGGGGCGCAGCGCCGCAGGAAGGTCGACGCCCATCTCCTCGGCCGCTTGACGCAGGTGGAGTACCGTACCCTCAGGTAGTGGAATGCCGTTTGCTGTGCGCTCGGCCTGTACCCGGTTCTCGATCTCACCAGGCACCAGTACCTCGGTGAACCCGTCGGCCGGGGGCAGCCCCTTGATGCCGGCGATCAGACGGTCGATCTCTGCTTTGTACGCGTCCACATCCGTAAAGGCTGCGATGTCAATGGCGGCGACCACGCTATTCTGGGCGCCGGGGCGAGGCTTGTCTCCGCCCAGCAGCGTCGGCGTCAGTAGCCCGTTCCCCGCCATGACGCTGGAGAGGGTCTCGAACATGAGCGCGAGCGAGGATGCCTTGTAGCCGCCAAAGGGTAGCAGGATGCGCGCTTTGTTGGCATCGGTGGTCGGTTTGCCCTCGGCATCCAGTGCCCAGCCCTCGGGGATCGGTATGCCCTTGTCTTGCGCGAGGTTGACTTTGCCAAAGGCGGCCATGCTGGTGGCCATGTCCAGCACCAGCGGGTCACGCTCGCCAGCCGGAACGGCAATGGCCAGCGGGCTGTTGTGTACGCCTGCGGCCTTGGCGCCAAAGGGTGCCATATTGGGTGGGTTGCACACAAAGGCGAGTCCGGCCATGTTCTGCTGGACAGCGAGCATTGGATAGTATGCCATACACCCCTGATGTGTGGTGTTGCGGATCACGATCCAACCGATGCCGACCTGGCGCGCCTTCTCGATAGCCAGATTCATCGCGTAGGTGGTCACCACCGGCCCAAAGGCGCAATCGGCTTCGATGAGCGCGATGGCGGGTGTCTCGCGCTCGATGCGTACCTGAGCATGGGGATTCATCCCGCCGCGGCGGATATTGGCCAGGTACTGGTGCACCCGCAGCACGCCGTGCGAATCGACGCCCCGCACGTTGGCCCACACCAGCACGTGCGCCTCTGTGGCGGCATCCTCGGGTGTAAAGTCCGCCTTTTCGAAAATGGCGGCCACAAACTGCTCCAACGATCCCGGGTCAATCCGTATTTCAGCCATCTGCTACCTCACTTTGGTGGAAAAGATAAACCTGCTCTGAGCGTAACGCGCTAACTTGTGGCCGTCAACCACCCGCGTACAGTCTGCAGATGGCGTCTTTGACGGTCTGGCCCAGGGGGCTATAATGCGCATAATAGATGTGTGTTCAGTCGTGTTCTTGGAGGTAGAGGAGCGTATGGCCAAAAGAAGGCCTTCAAGTGGGTCGCGGGGGCGCCGGGGGCAGACTGGACAGGCCCCTCCGGTGGACTTTAATACCGAATACCACTATGTCTTGAGCGATCTCAAGCGGCTCGCCATCGTTGCCGCAGCGCTCTTTGTTCTGCTCATCGCGCTCGCACTGATCTTTTAGACTCTACGCTAGAGTGCATTCTGCCCTGTTGCGCCGTCCCACACAACGTGGGGCGGCGCTTGCCATATGCGAGCCTCGGGGGGATGTCCGCGCTAGCCCGTGGATGTCGGGCTGACGGAGCGGCGGCTCTTCCACAGCATGAGCCTGTGCACAGCGCTCGCAGTGAAATGCGTGGCGGTGCGCACCAGCAGGCTAACCCAGAGGTTTCCCGAGACGATAAAGCATCCTGTCGCTACCACGTCCACAGCCAGATCGAGGATCAGAAAGGCGCGGGCCTGCGAGTCCTTTAGTCGCCCGCGGATCGCGGGATTGGCGAGTGCGGCCAGCGCTCGTCCCAGGCAGGCTGCCCAGGCTCCCCAGTATGCGCCAAGGATGGGTATCAGCGCGCCGCGCAAGATGGTCGCCTGCATCTCCAGGCTCAGTACGTGCGCGGGCAATCCGAGAGGCGTTCCGTAGGCCTGCCAGGGGCTATGGTCCTCAGGATGGCGGTAGGGTGCCCAGTACAGGCCCCACAGCAACGCGGCCCACAGGCTGGAGAGGCCGGCCACTGCCGGTAACCAGTTCGCTAACTCCTGCCAATTCGGAGGTACCAGGCCGATGGTAAAGGGCTCCAGGTAGCCGTGCGCCAGCGCCAGGTACAGATAGCCGAGCGAAAAAGCGAGACCCATAATGCGAGCCAGACTGCCCCATCCCCGCCAGGCGAGCAGTCTCTGCGTGCGCGGCGTATCGTGCAGGGCCAGTCGTTGTCCGGCGGCGTCGGCCAGCAGCACGGCCGCGAGCCACGCCAGCAGATAGACCAGACCCGCGAGCAGGGGCTGCAGGGCCGCGCCGAATAACTCAGACATCATTTTGTATGCCTCACCTCGGACGGGGGCGGCCACCAGTCCCACTCTGTGAGCCACGCGAGTACCTGTGCAGCGGCATCCTCGGCAAAGGAGAGCACGCCGGCTGTGGTCAGATAGAGTGGCGGCTCCGTGGCCGGCGCGAGATGGTCGAACCATCCCAGAGTGCGCTGCCGCCAGAGCGCGATCTCCCCCGCGCTAACCATGTCGGGGATGTCTGCCGGCTGTGCTTCCGCCAGCAGTCGCCACACCTGGTCACGCCAGAGAGCGGTCTCAAAGATCTGCCGGTCGATCTCGTCGGTCTCGCGATAGTACAGCACCCGTCCCTCTTGGTAGCCGATCTCTGCCGGCAGTTTCTTTCTCAGCGGGAACCACACCCGGGCACGCCAGAGCAGGTCCGTGAGCACATGCGCGGCGTACCCGATGTGCAGCGGTCCTATGGCCACGCCGTGGTTTCGCCAGTCTGTGAGCAAATCGCGGGCGGCAAGTTCGGCTCCGTCCGGGACATCGGTTGAACTGAGAAACAGGTGCACGCGTCGCTTGTCGTCTGTAGTCCAGCCGCGGCGCATGTGAATGGCATCCGGGGCGATGTTCCCCACAAGAAACGCCGGTACGCGCGGATCCTGCAGATCCGGGAGCATCATTGAGGCGACAGCCAGGTGTACCATCGGGAGGGGCATACTATTGGCCCTTCTTTGGCGCTTTGGAGACTGCCG
Source organism: Anaerolineae bacterium (assembly GCA_040772225.1). Lineage (GTDB taxonomy): Bacteria > Chloroflexota > Anaerolineae > UBA1429 > UBA1429 > JAAYED01. The sequence continues at coordinate 215,804 of JAXGYO010000003.1, read as the reverse complement.
CTCCGGGTGCACCCTCACGGTGGCCCACGGAAAGACGCGAGATATCCAGGCGTGCCAGCGTCAGGGCGGCGATGCCGCCTCCGGGCCGGGCGACGTGCCCGCGCTCGTAAAGGCAGAGCAGGCTGCCGTCGGCTGTCTCGGCGAGGTCCGCGTAGCCCGTCGGCCCGGCGTCGATGACCGCGGCCGCGGGCCAGGTGCGCCCCTCGTCGAACGAGGCGCGCAGCGTCAGGTTCACACGTGGCGCGGCCAGGCCGGGCGGTGCATAGGTATCCGTCAGCGAGTCGGGGTTCACAAAGTACAGCACTCCTGTGCCTTTGGCGGTGCCGGCGCGCAGAAGGCTGCCGAAACAGCGCGGTTCCGGCAGGGCGGGATCGTACACGGGCTTGGACCAGGGCCCGATGCCGGTGGCGCTGCGCGTGATCGCACGGCGACGTGTGGCACCCAGGTTGCGCATATTTAGCATCACGCAGCCGTCGCCCAACTCGACCGCCTCGTTCTCGTTGCAGCTCGGGATCGTGTCGGGGACCAGCGCGCCGGCCTGCCATGTGGCGCCATGATCGTCGCTGTAGATGACCCCCGCGCGGCTGGGTTCGTGGGCGCGGGTGGGGCTGGCCGAGAGCCAGACCGGTGCCAGCAGCCGGCCGCTGCTGAGCTGAATGCCGTGCCCGGGTCCGATGGCCAGTACGGTCCAGGGGTAAACCATCTGAAAGCACTCAAAGGTCGCCGTGATATCCGTGGGCGGTTCAAAGCTTCTGCCGCCATCGTGGCTTCGCCGGTAGAAGGCGCGTCGGTAATCACGGCAGTATAGCAGATGGACGCTGCCGTCGCGGTCGCTGATCATGACCGGGTTGTTCATGCAGCCGGGGCCATAGTGGCGATGTGCGGCCAGCAACTCTGTCGGTCCCCAGGTGAGGCCGTCGTCGTCGCTGGCGCGCATGAGGATATCGCTCGGCTCCCAGTCGCCGCGTCCGTAGCGCGCTTCGCAGTACGCCAGGATGCGGCCGGTTCCGGTCGCGACGATGCCTGGGATGCGGCAGTGGAAGTAGGCCCCTTTGCCCGCGCGGAACAGGTCAGTAAGGGAACGGACGATAGGCTCACCTGCTGTAGCGAGTGACGTGGTGGTGTCCAGGCTCATGACTGCCCCTCGGCGGGCAGTATCTCGCGCATCTCACATACTTCGCCCTCTGGCCCATAAAAGTAGGCGACGCGCACGCCCGGCCTGATCTCGACCGCTTCACCCACAAACGCGATCCCCTTTTCTTTGAGCATCGCGTACGTGCCGCAAAAGTCGCTGACGATGAATCCCAGGTGTGTGAGACCTAGATCGCTCTGCCGTTGACTCTCGGGACGGGGACGTCCGGCCGGCATACGGTAGTGGAACAGCTCAAGCATGGCCTCGCCGAGTCGCAGGTGTACGATGCGCACGTCTGCTTCCGGCACGGCGATCAGGCGGGCCATAGAGGCGCCGAACTCGCGATCAAAGACGACCTCGAAACCCATGATGTCCCGATAAAAGGCGATGGCCCGCTCCATATCGCTAACACTCAGAGCGACGTGATCCATGCGCTCGAACATGAGACCTCCCTCTCGGGGATGCCTGAATTGCCGATGATGGCGACCAATGAAGCCAATCATAGAGCGCGGGACAACCCCGTCAAGGAGCCGTCCCGCGGTGGTGCACGCTCGCGTGCGACCAGTCATGATGCAATCATCACCTGAAGACGCGCCGCAGGCGGAGATGCCGCGCTATCGCTGTGGAGGAGCACCAATGGCCATCGGAAATCTATGGCACCCCGAGCGCTATCAGGGGGCCAGGCGGCGTTACCCTTACTTTGAGGGCTGGTATTTCAAGCTGGTGGATGCGTCCGAAAGGCATCGCTATGCGGTAATCCCTGGCGTCTCCAAGGGGCCGACGCTCGCTGCCAGCCAGGCTTTTGTACAGTTCCTCGACGGGAGCACGGGGCAGGCTATCTTTGTCCGCTATCCATTCACCGAGTTTCACGCCAGTTCGGAGACATTCTCAATCCAGGTGGGACCCAACCGGTTCTCCCGGGATGAGATTGTGCTGGCTCTGGATGGGCCTGAGCTCGCTCTGTCAGGGGAGGTTGGCCTGCTGGGTAGCACGCCCTGGCCGCGGCGCTGGTACGCGCCTGGTATCATGGGATGGTTTTCCTTTGTGCCGTTCATGCAGTGCTATCATGGCATCGTCAGTCTGGATCATGGGCTGGAGGGCGAGCTCTGCCTCAACGGCACGCACGTGGATCTTTCCGGTGGGCGGGGATACACGGAAAAGGACTGGGGTAGCGCCTTTCCCTCGGCCTGGGTCTGGTTTCAGAGCAATCATTTCGATACCGCACACACCAGCCTGACGGCTTCGGTCGCGACGATCCCCTGGCTGGGGTCAGAGTTCGCCGGCTTTATCATCGGCCTCTGGCACGACAGCCGGCTATATCGCTTTGCGACGTACACGGGCGCCCGGTTGGAGGCACTGCGGGTGGACGAAGATTCTATCGACTGGGTCATTGCCGACAAGAGGCTCCGCCTGAGGGTGCAGATAACACGGGATCGTGCCGGCCAGCTGTACGCCCCGGACATCGCCGATATGAGCGGTCGCGTGGGGGAGACGCTGGGGGCCAGCGCGACGGTGACACTGGCAGCGCGTTCTTTGACAGGTGCCGACGATACCGTGATCTTTAGCGAACGCGCCCGGCTGGGTGCGCTCGAGGTCGTCGGCGACTGGACGAGGCTGGCGGCCGGTGCACGCAGCTGATGTGGCCGCCGCCCTTGAGCAATCGAGCGTTCGCTGGCGCCGGCCTGTTCTGCCCGAACTCGCCGGGTTCGGGGCTTGACGCCAGCGTGGGGTTGTCCTAGAATACGGGCAGAGCTGGCCTGTGTGCCAGAATAACCATGATGGAAGCTATGAACACCGATAGCACGGCAAACCAACCTGACGACATACCTCACGCGCGCTCTATGAGAGTGATGCTCGATTCCCCGTAGAATCGCGCCTCCGGGCGTGGGGTGTGTCTGTCAAAGGGCCGCGGCGATCGCCGCGGTTTCTTAATGCAGACGGTCCGCAATGGCGCGGCCACGACCCATGCAGGAGGCGATGCGATGGCCACCTATCTCAGCCATGTTCTCGACCAGCCGGTGTGGAATGCTCAGGCGACCCGGCTCGGCAAATGTCAGGATCTGCTCTTTCTGGAGACCGATCACGGCGCTCCTGTGCTCCGCGCCATCCATATGATCGCTGAGGATGGCTCAGAGATGTACATCCCCGGCTCCCAGGTATCGACGCTGAGCCCGGCTATCATCCTCAACGCTGTCACGCCGCAAGTCTATGAGCTGCGGGGTGACGAACTGCGCCTCCGCCGTCAGGTGCTCGACCGGCAGATCGTGGACGTAGAGGGCCGCAGGCTGGTGCGGGTCAACGACCTGCAGCTCACCCGCGCGGAGTCAACCGGGCACTATTACCTCACGGGTGTCTCCGTGGGCACCAGCAGTATGCTGCGGCGCCTCGGCGTCGAAAACCTCAGTGGCCGTGTGCTCCGCGCCTTTGGCCGGGACCTCTCGGAGCAGGTGATTCCATGGCAAGACGTGGCTCCCGTACAGTCGGACGCCCCCATTCGACTGCGTGTCACCCAGGACAAGATCCGCCAGCTCAACCCGGTGGATATCGCTGACATCATCGAGGACATGGACCGTCCCTCCGGCCTCACGCTGCTTAATATTCTCGATGACGAGACCGCAGCCGACACTATTTCCGAGGTCGAACCGGATCTGCAGATGTCCTTGCTCATGTCGCTGACTCCAGAGCGCGCTGCCGACGTGCTGGAGGAGATGGATCCGGACGACGCCGTGGACCTCCTGGCTTCCATGGAGACCGAACAGCGCGAGAACTATCTCGAGCTGATGGAGGACCCCGAGTCTGTGGACATGGTCCGCTTGCTGGCTTTCCCTGAAGATACGGCGGGCGGCATCATGACCAGTGAGTTTACGACGCTTCCGATGGGGTTTACCGCGGGGGAGGCGCTGAACTATCTCAGGCAATCGACTCTGGCCCAGGAGGATGAGACACTCTACTATGTGCATGTCATCGATGCGGCGGGCAGGCTCCGCGGCATGGTGTCCCTCCGCGATCTTGTGATGGCAGACCCTGATGAGGCCGTTGACGAGATCATGGAAACAGAGCTGATTACGGTAGGCCCTCTTGTGGAGCAGGAGCAGGTGGCCCGACTCGTTGCGCGCTACAATTTGCTCGAGGTACCAGTTGTCGATGAAGAGGGCGTTATTCAAGGGATCGTCACCGTCGATGATGCCATCGATGCTGCCATCCCCACGGCCTGGAAAAAGCGAATCCCGCGATTCTACTGAGTGCCACATGACGATCTATCCATCGTGCATCAATACCCTTTACGTATTCCAGAGGTCAATGCTTTCAGGCGCATACAGAGAGTCTTTTCCGGGCTCGTCGCTGGCAGAGCCGTGCGAATGGCGAATCGGATTGCTGCTAACTCTCGTAAGGGGGGAGTGAGGCGATGTTTCTGCAGCGGTTAAAGGGCACAGTTCGCAGGATGCTTCTGTTCCTGACGATTCTTGGCCCGGGGCTGATCACCGCCAGTGCCGATAACGATGCGCCTGGTATCGCGACCTACTCGATGGTAGGGTCGACCTTTGGCTATACCTTTCTCTGGATCCTGGTCTGGATTACGCTGGGGGAGGTCGCCGTCCAGGAGATGGCGGCGCGCATGGGCGCGGTGACCGGCAAGGGGCTGACGGACCTGATACGTGAGCGATTCGGGCTCAGACTGACGTTCTTCATGATGCTGGCGCTCGTGCTGGCCAATCTGGGCACAACGGCCGCGCAGTTTGCCGGTGTGGCGAGTGCTTCCGAGCTGTTTGGCATCAGCCGCTACATTGCGGTGCCACTGGCGGGGCTGGGCGTCTGGTTCCTGGTGACCCGGGGTTCTTATCGGCGGGTTGAGCGCGTGCTACTGGTGCTGTCTCTATATGCGGTGGCGTATGTTGCTTCGGCGATTATGATCGATCCCCCCTGGGGCGAGATCCTCAAAGCTGCCATCGTTCCGACCATCCAGGCCGATCGCGAGTATATCCTCGCCGTACTGGCCACAGTGGGTACCACGATCACGCCCTGGGCCGCTGTCTATATGCAAGCGTCGGTGGCCGAAAAGGGCGTGACGATGGAGGACTATCCGCAATCACGGCTGGACGTCATCTTTGGGGCGGCAGTGGGCAACATCGTCTCCGCATTTATCATCATCTGTACGGCGGCTACGCTCTTTGTGCATGGCATCCAGGTCGCTGACGCAGAGGCGGCCGCAATGGCGCTGGCGCCGGTCGCCGGGCAATGGGCTGAGGTGTTATTCGGCGTCGGTCTGTTGGGAGCATCGCTCCTTGCCGCTTCGGTGCTGCCGCTGGCCACAACCTATGCAGTCTGCGAGGTATTTGGGTGGGAACGTGGTCTGGACGAGTCAGCAGAAAGTGCGCCTGTCTTTTACGGCCTCTATACCGCGATTATCGTGCTCAGCATCCTCATCGTGCTCATCCCTGGATTGCCGCTGTTCCCGCTGATGTGGCTATCGCAGGTGGCCAATGCTGTTCTCTTGCCCGTGGTTCTGCTGCTGATGCTCAAGCTGGTGAACGATCCAACGCTCATGGAGCGCCACCGAAACCGGCGAGCTACCAATGTCGTTGTTGTGATATTGGGGATCCTTGTCCTGGCCGCCACTGTCACGCTATTCGTTGGCGGTTCCCCTGCGGTCTGATCCGTGTCGTGTGAGAGAGAAAGCCGTGATTTGCCTCCGCAATAGCGCGAGGACTCTGGTTGGCCCTCGTGCGTGCTTTGGTGTATCCTTCCGGTCACTCTATCGTTCCTGCTATCCGACCGTTCCTGGCAAAGGCGCCGCGCGACTGGCGGGTAGACATTACCAGTCCTATGGGGGTGCCTCATGCCTGACGTTTCCGGTTTCGATACGCGTGCGCTGCACGCCGGCTACTCCTCCGACAGTGTTACGGGGTCCTCTGCGGTGCCGATCTACCAGACGGCCAGCTATGTGTTCCACGATACGGCTCACGCCGCACGGCTGTTTGCCCTGGAGGAGTCAGGCAACATCTACAGCCGCATCCAGAATCCGACCAATGACATCCTGGAACAGCGCGTGGCTGCGTTGGAACAGGGCGTCGCGGCGGTGGCCTTTTCCTCAGGAATGGCGGCGATCACCGCGGCGTTGCTGACGCTGTGCGGCCCCGGTGACGAGATCGTCGCCAGCACCCGCCTCTACGGCGGCACGGTCACGCTTCTGAGTGGGCAGTTCCAGAGGCTGGGGATCAAGACGGTCTGGGTGGATTCGGATGACGCCGAGGGTTTCGAGGCGGCTCTTACCGAACGTACGCGTGCTGTCTATCTGGAGACGATCGGCAATCCCCGACTGGCGGTGCCCGATCTTTCCGGGATTGCTTCGGTCGCGCACCGTGCTGGTGTCCCTGTGGTCGTGGACAATACGACGGCTTCCCCGGCCCTGTGCCGTCCGCTCACCTTTGGCGCGGATATCGTGGTGCACAGTCTGACCAAGTATTTGAACGGTCACGGCAACTCCATTGGCGGCATCGTCGTCGATGGCGGCCAGTTCCCCTGGGACAATGGTCGTTTCCCCGAGTTCTCGTCGCCCGATCCGGCCTATCATGGCGTATGCTTCACCGAGCAATTTGGCGCGGCGGCGTTTGCGGCGCGTTGCCGCACCGGGATGCTGCGAGACATGGGGGCGTGTATCAGCCCCTTTAATTCATTCCTCACACTGGTCGGCATCGAGACGCTAGGATTGCGGATGGCACGGCATAGCGAGAACGCCCTGGCGGTGGCACAGTTTCTAGAGCAGCATCCGCGGGTGGCCTGGGTGTCCTATCCCGGTCTGGAGAGCCATCCGAGCTATCGCCATGCGCGACGCTACTTGCCGGATGGCGCCAGCGGCATGGTGGGTTTTGGCGTCAAAGGCGGCCTGGAGGCTGGACGACGCTTTATCGAAAGCCTGCAAATGTTCAGCCACCTCGCCAACATTGGTGATTCTCGCAGCCTGGCAATCCACCCGGCTTCGACCACGCATCAGCAGCTCACCGAAGAGCAGCTCGTTGCCGCTGGTGTCACTCCTGACTTTATCCGGTTGTCGATCGGGATCGAGAGCCTGCCCGATATCCTTTCCGACCTCGATCAGGCGCTGACAACGAGCGTCTGAGGGAGGGGCGAGGCGAACTGTGTCCATCGATGATGTGATCGATATCGACAACGCCTCACGTCTCGGGGGGGCAAATTCCGTGGGGCTCGTGGAGACGCACCACTGGACCAGCCAGGCGCCTCTGCTGCTAGACTGCGGCCGCTCTATCAGCCCCGTCACGCAGGCTTACGAGACCTATGGGACGCTGAGCCCGGAGCGTGACAATGCGGTGCTCATCTTTCACGCGCTTACGGGCGATGCCCATGTGGCGGGGTATCATGACGCCTCGGACAAGCGGCCGGGTTGGTGGGATATCATGGTGGGGCCGGGCAAGGCGTTCGATACCGACCGGTACTTTGTGATCTGCATCAACGTACTGGGCGGCTGCAAAGGCAGCACGGGTCCGGGCAGCGTCAACCCTCAGACGGGCGCGCCCTACGGCCTGGATTTCCCCATTCTGACGCTGAGCGACATGGTGCGCGCCCAGGAGCGGCTGATCAGCCACCTGGGGATTGAGCGCTTGCTTTGCGTGGTGGGCGGCAGTATGGGCGGCATGATGGCCCTGGATTGGGCCGTGCGCTATCCGGATCGGGTGGCATCGGTGATCGCTATCGCCACCACGGCGCGGCTGACAGCGCAGGGTATCGCGTTCAATGAGGTCGGTCGCCAGGCAATCATGGCGGATCCAGACTGGCGGCGCGGAGATTATTACGGGCAGCGATCACCGGAAGCGGGGCTGGCGGTGGCCCGTATGATTGCCCACATCACCTATCTCTCAAATCAGCAGATGCACAACAAGTTCGGTCGCCGCCTGCAGGATCGGGATGCTCTCGGATATGATTTTGGCACCGAGTTCCAGGTAGAGAGCTATCTGCGCTACCAGGGCAATGCCTTTGTTCGCCGCTTTGATGCCAATACGTATCTTTACATCACCAAGGCCATCGATTATTTCGATATCGCCAACGGGAAGGGATCGCTTGTCGAGGCCTTTGAGGCGTTCGAGGCAGAGACGCTGGTGGTGTCCTTTAGCAGCGACTGGCTGTTTCCCACGGAGCAGTCGCGCGAGCTCGTGCGCGCCCTCCAGGCCAATGGTGTGCCCACTACATTCGTAGAGATCGAGAGTGACTATGGTCACGACGCGTTCTTCCTGCCCAATGCCGAACTCTCCGAGACGGTGACCGGGTTCCTGAGCAACGCGTACAGCCACGTGCGCGAGCAGCGAGGTGCGCCATGAGCTGGGTTAAGGAGAAGGCAGCCGTCAAGCAGCGTCTCGATTACCAGCTGATGGGCGACCTGGTGCCTGTGGGATCTCGGGTGCTGGACCTCGGTTGCGGCGATGGCGACCTGCTCGCCGAGTTGCGGGCACGGCGCCAATGCCAGGTGCGCGGTATCGAGATCGATCCGGCACATGTGCGCCACTGCATCGAACGGGGCGTGCCTGTCTACCATGGCGACATGATGGAGGGCATCCAGCACTACCGGGACGGGTCGTTCGACCTGGTGCTGCTTAGCCAGACACTGCAGCAGACGTCGGACCCCGTGCGCGTTATTCATGAGATGCTCCGCGTTGGAGAGAGGGCCATCATCAGTTTTCCCAATTTCGGTTGGTGGAAGACACGGCTACAGCTTCTGTTCACCGGTCGGATGCCCAGGCACCGGCTGCTGCCTTATGAGTGGTACGACACACCGAACGTGCATATGTGCACCATCCGCGATTTCCGCATCCTGTGCGAGCAGGAAGCGTTGACGGTTGTGCGGGAGATGTACCTGGTGCCGACGGCACGGCGGGTGGGCAGCTTTATGGCCAACTGGCGCGCGGGACTGGCGATCTTTGAGCTGCAGACCAAGCACGACCGCTGATCAGTTGGGGTCGCGCCGACGCCTGCGGGCGGGCTTCTGCCTGAGATGAGTATGGGGGGAGCAGGGGGCTACGTCTGCTGATACGCCATAGGAACCCGCTCCGGCCAACGGCAGAGGCCGCGGCTACCCAACGTGACGCACGTCCGCCCGCAACAGCCCGGGTGAGCTCTCGGTTCGGGCTCCCGTGCATCCTCCCATCCCGTTTTGTTCGCGTCTTTTCATCGATGCGTCAAGTCCTGTGCTCTCGGGTTTGCATCGGGCCCTGGCGCCCTGGTCATCGCGGCGCTATAATCCAGGTGTCAAGGGGATTCGGTGGTCGTGTGTGGTGGAGATGACGCTCGGAGGAGGAGCGATGGAAGCCAAGTATCGCATTCTGCAGGGGCGCTGGGCGGCGGGTGGCGCCTGGCGCAACTGGGGTTTCGTGTACCAGCTCGAGGATGGCGGCAGTTTGCATCTGCATCACAACATGGATGAGCTGCAGGATGTCGTATACACGGTCGAAGATCGGCTCCGTGCGCTGCCGCACCGGCTCGACGGGGCAGATGCTGCCTTTGAGGGCCTCGAGGCTACATGCCGTCTGTTACCCGAGGTATACCGGCGCAACGGGCAGGCGGGTCACGCCTCCGCTCTGGTTAATGAGATCGAGGCCAACGTAATGGGCCTGGAGGATATGGCCTGGCGAGACCCCTCGGAGGATGACATGTATGTCTTTTCGGGGCGGGCGAACCGGCCGCTGGCCCAGGCCGTGGCTCACCGCCTGGGGCTGCCGCTGGGCGGGCTGCTGATAGACCGCTTCCCCGATACAGAAGTGTACATTCAAATCGAGGAACTGGTGCGCAAGAAGGACGTCTACGTCATCCAACCCTGCTCGGCACCGGTCAACGACCATCTGGTCGAGCTCCTCCTGATCGTTGATGCCTTGCGTAGAGCGTCCGCCGCACAGATCACGACGATCATCCCGTACTTTCCGTATGCGCGCCAGGAGCGCATGGCCCGCGGCAGAGAGGCGATCAGTGCTCGTGTGGTCGCCTCCATGCTGGAGGCTTCCGGCGTGGCCCGTGTGATCTATGTCGATATCCATGCCGAGGCGATCCAGGGCTTTTTCACCGTGCCTGTGGATTGGCTCCAGGCCTACCCGATATTTGCTCGTTACTTTATGAACCAGGGGTTCGTCAAGGACGCGGTGGTGGTCTCGCCCGATGTGGGGCGGGCTCGTCTGGCCGGCCGTTATGCCCAGGCACTGGGTGTGCCCCTGGTGGTCATGCACAAGCGTCGCGATGGTGATGGCCGTGTGGAAACCACGCACATCGTCGGCGATGTGCGAGACAAGATCCCTATTGTGATCGACGATATCATGGCGAGCGGCAGTGTTTTGGGGCAGATCCCGGAGCTGTTCAAGCAGGGCGCGCGGCCGGAGGTCCACCTGGCGATCACGCATCCAGTGCTGCTGCCCAGCGCCATGAGCCAGCTCGATGCTGACTGGCTGGCCGAGCTGGTTGTGGCCGACACCGTGCTCGTACCGCCACCCAAGCACCATCCCAGATTGCAGATCTTGAGTGTGGCGCCCATGCTGGCCTATGCTATTCGCGGTATTCATCGCGGGACGTCGATCAGCCCGCTGTGGAGCCCCGACGCTCCCCAGGAACTGGGATTGTACGAGGAGCCCTAGGCTGCCGCGCCAGGCTCCGGTCTCGGCAGTTTGCTGACCCAGGCGGAGGTGAATGCGATGGTGTATCGTGTGCTCGTGGCCCAGCAGGACGCCGACCTTATCACTGTGTTTCGGATGAATCCGAACAGCGGGCTGCTGTCCGTGGAGCTAGAGTATCCGCTGCCTGGCGGGCCGGCGCCTCTGGCGTTGGATCCGCTGCAGCGCTGGCTGGTAATTGGTCTGCGGGAAGAGCCCGGGCTGGCCATGGTCCGGCTCGATCCAAAGGCGGTTCTTGATGCGTCACCGGCCGTGATCTCACTACCCGAAGATCCATGCTACGTCTCGGTCGACCGCTCCGGTCACTTTGTGCTTACGGCTTACTATGCGGCGGGCCGGTGTGCGGTGCACCGGGTGCGGGCCGACGGCACCCTCGATGCCGAGGCCGTGCAGTGGGTAGCGCTCGAACCCCACGCGCACTGCATTCATACTGATCCGGGGAATGCTTTTGCCTATGTTCCCCAGACGATGCCTGCCAACCGTATCGATCAGTTCACCTTTGACGCCGATAGCGGCCGGCTTGCACCTCTGAACAGGCGGTTGGCGCCCACCGAGCCGGGGCAAGGGCCGCGACATTATGTGTATCACCCTGCATTGAATCGGCTGTACACGTCCAACGAGGACTCGAGCACTGTCGCTACCTATTCTCGCGACCGGACTAGCGGTCAATTGTCGCTACTGGGGACATGGTCGACGCTTCCGGATGGTTATGCGGGCAGGAATACTTGCGCTCAGATTCATCTGGATCCGCAGGGCAAGTGGCTGTATGTATCGAACCGTGGTCACGACAGTCTGGCCGTCTTTGAGGTGGATGCCGGCACCGGGATGCTGGCGCCAGCGGGGCATCAGCCCACCGAGCCAACGCCTCGTGCCTTTGGGATCGATCCCACCGGGAGGTTCATCTATGTAGCCGGGTTGGGCTCCGACCGGCTGGCGGCCTATCGGCTCTTCAGGGGAACGGGCCAACTCGAGCCGGTCGCTACCTATCCGCTGGGCCACAACCCGATGTGGGTGCTGCCCTATGCCGATGCCGCTCCGAGCTAAGGGCGTAGCGGCTCAGCGCGGGTTGTGGTCGCGCAGACGCACAAAAGCATCCAGCGACCCTGTCCTGGGCTGGCACGTACTGGAAAAGCCCAGCCTCTCATAGAAGCGGGCCGTGCCGGGATCAGTATCAGTCAGCAGAACGCACATGCGCACGTGCTGGTAGCGTGCGAGACAGGCCTCGATGAGGTGCGTGCCCAGACCTTGTCGCTGATATTGTGGCCGTACGAGCACATCCTGGATGTAGACGATGGCCACATCGTCCGAGAGGCAACGCGCCAGACCGACGAGCAACTCGTCGTGCCAGGCTGTGATCACATAGGACGAGTTCTCGATGGCCCGCGCCAAGTCCGCGCGACGTTCCAGTGCCGTGTAGGCGGTCCATCCGACGGTGGTGTATAGTTCGACCAGGGCATCCTGTGGCAGGTTACAATCCGTGCGATAGACGTAGGGGCAAGTTTCTGGGTTTCGACTCTTGGGCGCACACACCATTCTTTGAGCGCTCCCGGTGCAGTCTAGGGCCGGCCGATCTTGAGTGTTCCGATCTCCACCGAATCCCCGGGGCTGGTGGCGCCGGTGCTAACGGGCAGCCGTTGTCCCTGTATATCGTACAGCCCGACGACAATGCGCTTTTCACCGGTCGGTGCGTCGTGATCAATGTGCAGCACGTGCCGGTCCTCCAGCCACTCATCCTGTCCCCAGTAACTGGTGGGGTATTCTCCAAACATCGGTGGCGCATCTCCCTGGCCGACCAGACGGCCGTCGGGCGTGACCAGATGGACAAAGACCGTATAGTCGCGTGCCAGTGGCGCCGTCTGCCAGTAAAGCGTTAGGGATACATCCGAGCCTGGCTGCGCGTTTGATTCGTCAAGATCGTACCCCACTAGGCGCACGCCACCTTCGAACGTATACGACAGGCGATGGGTCGGTGTAGGTTCCTGACCGTGTCCGGCCAGCTTGATAAAGCCTAACGTGGGCTGCAGCACCTCACGCCCGTTACCATCGCGCACTGGCAGGCGTTCCATGGTGTCGTATTCATAGAGCCCGACGTTCAGCCGGGCGAGCGTCGGCACTCTTGCGCCGCGCGTGACGGTTAGCTGATAGGTATCCCGAATCACGTCCCCCGCTTGCCATCTGGAAGTCGGATAGAGCGCCATGCCCGCCAGGCTGTCTCTGAAAGCCACCTGCTCACCATCTTGCCCAAAGAGGTGGAGATAGACACTGTAGTCCTGATCGATCTCGCCGAGTGCGCGCCAGTACAGCGTCACCATGGTGGAGTCTCCGGGGAACAGCACATCGTCCTCAAGTATGTAGGCATACAGCTCGATGTTGTCACCATAGCGTGTACGGAAAGGGATGGCTTCTCCAGGTATCTGGTCAATAGTCAGCGGCGGAGGTGCGGTGTAGGCCGGAAGGATGGTGGTCCACGGCACGGCGATGGCAATGGCGGTCTCGAATGCTATCACAGCTCCGATAACCCTGTACCAATGCTTTGGACGAAACCAGGCGCAAACGCCCCATATTGTCAGCAGCGATATCGCTCCGATGGCAGGAAAGATCAGGCGTGCCTGCGACGCATAGGTCAGCGTCGTCCAACGCAGCAGAGACAGATGCAGTGCGATAATCCATAGTGCCAGCAATAGCAGGCCGTGCGAGTACGCCGTCCCTGGTCGTAACCCCCATCGCTGCCTCGATGCCCGATTGGCGATCCACCTTAGCACTCCCGCAAGGCCCAGGAGGGCAACGCTTTCCAGCACGATGTAGGCCCAGACTGGGCGAATTATGATGTTGACGGCGCCCAGCAGTCCCCAATAGGTCATCCGGAAGCCCTTGTACTCCTGGAAGAGCGACCGTAGGGTGACCGGGCCGTCCCGAGTGCCGAATACTTCCAGCATCGCCTTTGTGCCGGTCAGCTCGCCATAGAGCACCAGGTTGCGTGCGTACCACCACCCGGCAATGATCGAGGCAATGCCCAGGACAACGAGGGCCTGTCTGATGTATCTGCCCAAGTCTCTGATCCGCAGAACGGGTTTCCCGGTATAGACCTGACCCGAGACGGACCCGGCGGGGACCGTGGTCGAGTGGGACGCGGTCAGCGCCAGAAGCGCGAAAGGAATGAGCAAAACGCCACTTACCTTGGCGATGGCAGCCAAACCCGCGAGCGTACCAAGCACCGTACATTGTAGCATCGTCGGCTTCTGACGGAAGGTCTGCACACACCCTACCAACACCCACGTGGACAGACAGACTACAAGGTTGTCGTTGTTGATCGATGACGAGAGATAGATGAACATGGGATTGAATGCGGTAAAGGCCATCGCGCCAAGTGCAAGGGCCGGTTCTGTGGGGAACAGGAGCCTGCCGAGACGGTAAGTGCCCCATACCGTTAGCGCGCCCAGCGTTACCGAGAACAAGCGCAGCATGTGAACCGCAAGCGATAGTCCGCGCCACGGCCATCTCTCCGACTCTGAGTGCACAAGCAAGTTGTAGTTCTCACGAGCCAGTCCGATCCCTATCAAGGCGTGCGGATTACGGTCGACATCGGCGACACTTTCGCGCACATCAATCGGCGCAATTAGCAGTGCCCCAAGCACATAGTACAGGGGTGGCTGGCTGCCCTCCTGTGCGTAAACTGTGCTCTCGCCTGGCCGCTGCACAGGCAACTCGTTCCTTCTGACCAGATGTTCGACAAAGCCATAGTGGTGTAACTCGTCGGGGCTCTCGAGAATGGGGTTTGCCACCGAGTAGAGCACTGCCAGACACACAAATACGGTCAGAATGGCCGTTTGCCATAGTCGGCTTACCTGTGCATCCCGCGTAGACTGAATTCTCCCTGTACACATGCCAGACTCTGCCTACTCTCTTCTGAGAATGTCATACGTTCGAACGGCACGAAGTTTCTGGGGAGCGCCCCGCACGTTTGGCGCCAGGAGTCTCTGTCCCGTCGCTGCATAGGACAAGCTCAGTCGAATCAAATAGGTGCCAGAGCAACTATCTGTGGGAACAGCGTGTGACCTGTCTCCCGGATCAAAGCACCTCTCTGGCAGAGGGCGGTTGGAACGTGTCCAAACACGTGCGGATCAGCGGCTAGGCAACTGCTGTCTCAGGACGTGATGTGCCGACGAGCGGCGAACTTGCCGCAGATTCGAGGTGGTGTCCGTTTCCGACTACCCTGACGCTTTGAGCTCCGGGGATCCCGGTTCGCCATTGAGCGAGCCCCGCGTGTACACACGCGGGGCCCGCGGTTAACCATTCGACTAGATGGGCTTGACGGTAGGGTTCTCGCCCACCAGTCCGGGATACACGCCGGACTGGATCATCCGCTCGAGGGAGGGATGGCCCATCATCCACTTGTTGACGGCGCGCAGCAGGCGGTTCTCGCCGGTCTGCGGGACTGTGTAAGGCAGTTTTTCGTTGGTGCCGCGGGGCAGGTACACCAGCACGCAGAACTGCTCGCCCTCGCGCACCGAGATCGGGGCCATGTGCAAGTTCCAGGCCGGGCATTCGATGACGCTGCCCTTGGGGGCGTAAAACGCGCCGATCTTGGACGTGTCGTAGCGGATCTCTTCGCCGAACTCGACATCCTGCAGGTGCCCGACGAGGAAAATCGCATCTGTGACCATGACGTTCACTTCGCTGCCGCGATGGTACTCGACGCCGTTGAGGGCGTTGTTGTGGCCATAGCACCAGCCGACCTGGACGTCCATGCCGCCGTAGACTTCCTGAATCAGGGCCGTATTCAGCGCGCTGGGCTCTTCCAGCGCCTTGACCGATGTCTCGTAGGCCACGCGCTCCGTCTGAGGTACGATCGCCGCTGTACGCTCGATCATCTCGGTGGCGTCGTACTGCGGCAAATAGTGCCCAAAGCGCTCAAAGGCCGGATCGCTGATGTGCTTAAAGTCCAGGGTTGGGTTCAGTTCGCGCAGTTTCGCCAGAACGTCGTCGCTCATTATGCTCCTCTCTCAAATCGTGTTGGCTTGCCGGGTTGCGGGGTGCACTGCTCCAGGCGCCGCCACCGCATACACCGCACACCATGATGTCTAAACTCTACCGGAAAAGCGTGCGCTTGCCAAGCGGAACAGCTTCTCTGTCGCATATCTGGAGATCAGAGCGCTCTTGCGTGCTAGGGTAGGGGCCCCAGTCGGATCGCATCGCCGCCGCCCTTCCGCGGAATCCTGACCAGCTCTGGAAAGGTGTACATCCCCACATCGAGATAATGCGACCGTGCCGTCTGGACATCGAAGGTCGCCCAGGTGAGCACACTGTCCCCGGCTGCCCACGCGCCCGAGGAAAGCGGCGCGTCCTGCACCGCCACCGGGGCATCTGCGCCGGCCGGGTGGAGGTGGTTGAACTGGTGATAGCGGCCGGGGACGTGGGCCTCGGTCACGTGCCAGCAGGTGATGATATGAAGCGTTCCCCCAACGCGTCTTGCTGACCATCCGATAAGCGCCAACCCGTTCTCCAGTACCTGGTCGTCTAGCGGCGTAAGGTGCTCCGGGTTCAGCCCGGTCACTTGCAGCACGGTGTATGCCGGTTCGCCGGAGCGCCGTGGGAACGCCGTCTCGGAAGCAATGCGCGCGAACCGGTGCGCAACGTCTAGCGCCTGGCTGTCGGGAAACAGGAACAGTAACTGCGCCAGATCCTCCTGAGGGGGGAGCAGCAGGGTTGTCTCTCCGTTCACCAGCCGAAGATCGCGACCCCAAAAGAGCACGCTCATCGCGGCGGCGTCGGCATCATAGGCCGCATCGTCGTTACGCGCGTGGCTGTAGACAGGCGCGCTCGCGGCCATCTGATGGGCCATGTCGCGGGGATACTGCAACGGCGTGCCCATACCGCCGGGATGCAGCTCGGAGGCGTTGGCGTGGATACTGGTGGCGACTGCGCCGCCCTGCACCAGGGCAATCGCCAGCGCCAGTGCAGTCACCAGCGGTCCTTGCCATCGGCGAGACCCGCTCGCCGCGCGGCCACCTGGCAGTGCCAGTGCTGGCAGGGCGGTAAGCAGGTACTGATGGTAGACCGGGGTGCTCGAGCGCGTAAATAGGATCGGAGCCGCCACAGCCCAGGGGATGATCAGTCTGTCGAGCATAATGTGTGTGCTGGCTGTGCGCCGGGCACGACATAGATCGCGAGCAAGCAGCAAGAGGCCGGCAGCCACAAGCGCTGCAGTCAACGCTCTGGCGCCGGTTTGTATAACAGCGCTGGCTGGCGGCCACTGCCAGTCCCAGCCAAGAGGCAGCCACTCCCAGGCGTGGCCCGCGGCCACCTCGGCCCAGAGCCGCCAGGCATCAAGGCTCCACTGGGCTGGCCTGGCCAGCAGGGACTCGAGGGACGCGATCAGGGTGCCGCTTTTGAGCAGTGCGACGGTAAAGGGCAGTGCCGCGGCCACAGGGAGTACGCCGCCCGCCAGGATCCACCGCCAGCCGGTGCCTCGCGAGGAGAGACGCCATAGCCGGAAGCGCACCAAGAGGTAGGCCGTCACGGGAATCAGCGCTGCCCCGGAATAATGCACCTGCCACGCCAGGCCGGCCAGCGCGATATGCAGCGCCAACGCTAATCCATGGCGGGTGTTGAGAGCACGCAGGCCCAGCCAGGCCCACAGGATGGCCAGAGGAGCCATGAGATCCTGGCTCCAGATGCTGCGGGAGTATAGCACGCCGTAGGGCGCGCTGGCATAGAGCAAACCTGCCGTGAGTGCTGCCCACGGGCCCCAGGCCCGGCGAGCCATGGACCACAGGGGAACGACAGCCAGCGAACTGAACGCGGCGACGCACAGCGTGGCAAAAAGCGGGTCCCGCGATAGCGCAAAAGGGAACGCCATGAGCCAGACAAAGAGCGGGGGATTGGGCACGCCGGCCGAAGACGGGATGCCCACCGAGGAGATCTCTCCCTCGCGCGCCATCTCCAGCGCCAGCAGGCTGACGCGCGCTTCGTCAAAGCCAAAAGAGTTAACGCCGGGCCAGCCCAGCCGCAGAAACCCGGCCAGCGCCAGCACCAGCGCGAGACCGAGCAACTCCAACCAATGGACAACCCTGTCAGTGCGTGGGGCGCGCGTGTTGCTCATGCTGGCTACTATAGGGCGACCCCGGCAGGCTGGCAACCGAAGCAAACCGATATGAGAGATCATAAATGGCCAGCGACTGCGGCTAGAGGCTTGTGCCTCCAAACGGAGCCGCTAAGCATGCTGTCGCGTGTAACACTCAGGCGAGGGTGTTGTCGTCCAGCTTGCGGGCGCGGGCCTCGTCAGGGCGCGCTGCCATAAAGGCAGTGACCGCCTCGAGAGTGGGCAGGCCGGACCGGCCTCCGAGCTTGGTGGCTTTGAGCCCGGCCACGGCCGAGGAGAAACGAATCGCCTCGTGTTGGTTATAGCCCTTGGCCATGGCATAGGTATACGCGCCGTGGAACGAGTCGCCGCAGCCAGTGGTGTCTATGACCTTGACCGTGAACGCCGGGCAGTGATAGACAACCCCATCAGCGAGGTAGTACGAACCCTGCGGCCCCACGGTAAAGGTCGGCATCGTCGCGCCCAGGTCGGCCAGGAGCGCAAGGCCGCGGCGCACGTCAAAGGAGCCCACCAGCGGCTCTACCGCGAACTCGGGCATGATCGGGGCATCCACGTGGCGGATCATCTCCGACACGGGGCCGTCAATGCGGGCCAGATCGGCGACAACCTTGCCGCCGTTTGCATGCAGGTGGCGTGCTGCCTCGATGGCCACATCGGGCACAAAGCCGGTCACCAGCATGGCCTTTGCCTCGCGGGCGCGCTTTGGATCAAAGTAGGAGCTAACATTCTCGGGCCGGCGGTCGAACCCTGAGCCGTAGATCGTGCGCTCGCCGGTTTCCGCATCGACCTCGATATAGCTGCAGGGCGAACGGTAGCCGGGCACGACGGGCATCTGGCTGATATCCACGCCGTCGCGTTCCAGCTCGGTGCGGATCATCTGGCCGTGATAGTCGTCCCCGACGATACCCCAGAGCTCGACACCGCCGCCTAGCCGGGCGATGGCCGTGGCGCCCGTGGACGCGAGGCCGCCACCTTGCACCAGCGGCACGCCGCACTGCTCCCATCCATCCACCGTACGGGTCACAATCGAGAGGTGATCGATGCAGCCGCTCCCGATCGCGATCATTTCCTGAACCATGCTCTCTCCTTCGATAGAACTGTATGTCATCGTCGGCCGGGCCCGGGCCGCCAAGACCGGCGGCAGGGCACGCTCAGGCGGTGGCGCCATCGTGTAGCCGGACGGCGCGCGCCTCGTCCGGCCGCTCGGCCATGAACTGCGTCACGGCCTCAAGCGTGGGCAATCCGGAGCGTCCGCCCAGGCGCGTGGCTTTGAGTCCCGCGACGGCAGAGGCGAAGCGGATGGCCTCATGCTGGTTCATGTCTTTGGCCATGGCGTAGGTAAAGGCACCATGGAACGAGTCGCCGCAGCCGGTGGTATCTACCGCGCGGATCTGGAAAGCCGGGCAGTGGTACACCTCGCCCTCGGCCAGGTAATAGCAGCCCTTGGGGCCCACCGTCACTGCGGGCATGTTGCCGCCCAGTTCGGCCAGCGCATGCAGCGCCCGGGGGATGTCGAAGGAGCCTACCAGCGGCTCGACGGTGAACTCGGGGAGAATAATGGCATCCACATGATGCACCATCTCAGAGACCGGCCCATCTACGCGGAACAGGTCTGCGACCACCTTCCCGCCGTTGGCGTGCACCTGCTTTGCCGCTTCGATGGCTATCTCGGGCACAAAGGCGGTCACGAGCAGGGCGCGCGCCCTGCTGGCCCGTTCCGGGTCATAGAACGTGTTAATGTCGGCCGGCTGCATGCCAAAGCCCGAGCCATAGATCGTGCGCTCACCGGTCTCGGCATCCACTTCGATATAGCTGCAGTGCGAGCGGTAGCCCGGCACCACGCGGATCTGGCTGATGTCCACGCCATCGCGTTCTAGCTCGGTGCGGATCATCTGGCCATGATAGTCGTCTCCGGTAAATGCCCACAGCTCGACGCTGGTGCCCAGGCGCGCGATCGCCGTGGCGCCGGTAGCGGCCGGGCCGCCACCCTGCACCAGCGGGACGCCGCACTCTTCCCAGCCATCGGGCGTGCGCTTGACGATCGACAGGTGGTCGATGCAACCGCCACCGATGGCGATGATCTCATTACTCATGAACCATTCTCCTGGACGGGCAGTATTGGCCAATTGGCTCTGGCGGCTCTATGCCGTTGAATCCGATTGACTGCTGTAGAGCAGTCACTATGCGGTTGAGGATCTTGCTAGCGTGACGCGCAACACTCCTTAAACAGTGTAATCTGGCTGGTAAAGAGGCGTGAAGGGTCAAGGGGCGCCTGCAGGCGCCCCTTTTGTCCATGGTCAGTCGTCGATGGTCCAGTTGGGCAGGTCGACGGGCAGCGGCTTGGGCCGGTCGCAGGAGGTGACCAGTTCGATACGCTTGCCCTGATCGCTGGACTCATGCAGGGCGTTCATGATGTCGACAACGTGCGATGTCATCCGGCCGTTGGCGCGGTGAGGCCTGCCATTCTTGATGGCTACGGCCATATCGGCGACGCCGATGCCGCGGGTGTCCTGAACGATGGCATGCTTGTTCTCGATCTCGATCAACTCCTGACTCTCGGGCTTGCGCAGGTATACCGTGCCCGGGAAATTGTTCGGGTCGGAGCAACGCAGCGAGCCCTCGGTGCCATAGATCTCAATGTGGGGCAAGCCGGTGCCAAAGACATCGGAACTGGTGAGCCACTGGCAGAGGACGCCCGACTGGAACTGGATGATGCCGGTGACGTGCGTGGGCGACTCAACCTTGATGGTGCGGTCTCCGCGAACGACCTCATCGAACATCTTGTTGGTCATGCCCATGACGGACTTGGCCGGGCCGAGCAGGTTGATGAGGTTGGTGAGGTAGTAGCCACCCATGTCGAACGTGTTCGACACGCCGTACTTGCCGCCATCGACCGAGAAAAAGCTCACATGGCCCGGCTCCACCTTGCGGGTTGGCCGAGTCTGGGCATCGATCATCCACTGCGGCAAGGGCGCGCCGGGAGGGGGCGGAGCCCAGCGGCCGGCGAGGTAGGAAAAGGCGGCATAGGGCTCGCCGATGAGGCCGTCATCGATGGCCTTGCGGGCGGTCTGCCAGGCAGCGCCAAAGAAGGTATCGGGGGCGCCGCCGGTGCGCAGGCCCCTGGCGTCTGCCAGGGCGACGTTCTCGAGGGCCTCTTCGCGGTAGACGGCGAACGGCTTTTCGCTGTAGAGGTTCTTGCCGGCCTCGATGACTTGCTTGCCGATCTGGCCATGCAGGCGGTTGGGCGTCAGGCTAACGATGATCTCGATCTCGGGATCGGCCAGGAGCTCCTCAGGGGTGAGGACGCGCTCGATGCCGTACTGGCCCGCGCGGAACCTGGCCGCCTCGGGGTTCACATCGGCGATGGCGGCGAGCTCGATGGCATCGACCTTTTGCGCGGTCTCGATGTAGATACCGCTGATGACGCCGCAGCCCAGAATGCCAATCTTGGTCGGTTCAGTAGCCATGGTACTGGATCCTTTCATGTGAAGGGCGGAGCCGGGCACCTGTCGGCACGGCCGGCTCCGCTGAGTGTTCGAGACGTGTTGAGAGCGCTGCTGGCGCTCGATCAGTCGTCGATGGTCCAGTTGGGCAGGTCGACGGGCAGCGCCTTGGGCCGGTCGCAGGAGGTGACCAGTTCGATACGCTTGCCCTGATCGCTGGACTCGTGCAGGGCGTTCATGATGTCGACAACGTGCGAAGTCATGCGGCCATTGGCCCGGTGCGGGCGGCCGTTCTTGATGCCCACGGCCATGTCAGCCACGCCGATGCCGCGGGTGTCCTGAACGATGGCATGCTTGTTCTCGAGCTCGATCAGTTCCTGGCTCTCCGGCTTGCGCAGGTATACGGGACCCGGGAAATAGTTCGGGTCGGGGCAACGGAGTGTGCCCTCGGTGCCATAGATCTCGATGTGAGGCATCTCGGTGCTGTAGACGTCCGAGCTCGTGAGCCACTGGCAGAGCACGCCCGACTGGAACTGGATGATCCCGGTGACGTGAGTCGGGGACTCGATCTTGACCACCCGATCCATGCGGACGACCTCGTCGAACATCTTGTTGGTCATGCCCATGACGGACTTGGCAGGGCCGAGCAGGTTGATGAGGTTGGTAAGATAGTACCCGCCCATGTCAAAGGTGTTCGAGACGCCATATTTGCCGCCGTCGGTGGCGAAAAAGCTGACGTGGCCGGGCTCGCTCTGACGGGTGGGCCGGGACATCATCGCCTGGTAGCGGGCACGCTGCTCGTCTGTCATAGCGGCCGGGTTCATGGGTGCGCGGCGGCCGGCGAGGTAGGAAAAGGCGGCATAGGGCTCGCCGATGAGGCCGTCATCGATGGCCTTGCGGGCGGTCTGCCAGGCGGCGCCAAAGAAGGTATCGGGGGCGCCGCCGGTGCGCAGGCCCCTGGCGTCTGCCAGGGCGACGTTCTCGAGGGCCTCTTCGCGGTAGACGGCGAACGGCTTTTCGCTGTAGAGGTTCTTGCCGGCCTCGATGACTTGCTTGCCGATCTGGCCATGCAGGCGGTTGGGCGTCAGGCTAACGATGATCTCGATCTCGGGATCGGCCAGGAGCTCCTCAGGGGTGAGGACGCGCTCGATGCCGTACTGGCCCGCGCGGAACCTGGCCGCTTCGGGGTTCACATCGGCGATAGCGGCGAGCTCGATGGCATCGACCTTTTGCGCGGTCTCGATGTAGATACCGCTGATGACGCCGCAGCCCAATATGCCAATCTTGGTCGGTTCAGTAGCCATGTTTTCCTGTCTCCTGTCTGTCTATGATCGTTTCAGTTCGTCGCGTGGACCGGTCTCAAGGCGATATGTCTAGAGGTACCGCATGATGGCGCGCATGTAGCCGTTCGCCCAGGCCGCGGTGATGTCCTGGCGGTTCTCGCCGGGCATATCGGGCATGTGCTCGTGCGATACGGTACCCTCAAAGCCGATCTCTTTGAGTATCTCAAAGATCCTGCGAATGTCGGGGCCATCCTTGATATCCCACCAGTAGGGCGACTCGCCCCAGCTCGTTTTGGTGCTGCGCATGTGCACAAAGTGAATGCGCGGAGCAAACTCCTTCATGAGGCTGTACAGCCGCTCGCCGTCGGACACAAAGACATTGCCCACACACCAGGTGAGCCCGTTATTGAGCGAGGGGACCGCGTCAAATAGCTTGCGGTAGCCGGCCGCGCCCGCCAGCAGGCTGCGGCCTGTGTGCCCGGAAAAGTGCGAGCCCAACTTGATCCCGTACTTGTCGGCGAGTGCGGCAATCTCGGTGTAGAATGCGATGATCTGTTGCCACTGTGCTTCCTCGCCAGCGGGGTCCACGGGTTTGGCCAAACTCGTGAACATCGAGAGCACGCCAATCCCGGCTTTGGCTATCGCATCCATGTTCTTGCCAAGCTTGGAGAGAGTGTCAGCCGTAGCGGCCTCATCGGCCAGGCTAAAGGGCGGCCAGAACTGCAATGTGTCGGTCACGAGGCCGGCCTTTTTGACCGTGGTGACCTGCCCCTGGAGCGCTTTGGCATCGAGGAGACCGGTATCCCGGTATCCCGGCACCGCGGCTGCCGTGAGCACAATGCTCGGAATCTCCATCGCCTTTGCGTAGGCGATGGCGCCTTCCAGTGTCCCATCATTGACTGAACCTGCCTGAATGCCCAACTTCATCGCCAAATCCTCCCAAAGCGTGACACAAGGATAGAGCCTGTGGTTGCTGATTGGCCGTGCGATCCGCCGCGGGATCGTAGATCATGAGCGACAACACATCGGTTCGCTGCAACACTGGTGGCATTGTAGACCATATGACAGCGTTGTCAAACGTTTCTGAAAAGTTTCCTGCCACTCTGGAGGTTAAGGGCTTCTAGGGGGCGAGGATAGCATCCTGTGACGGGGGAGGAGGGGATGACTAAAGTGAGCTGGCGATAGTCTGCTTCTGGTTGAGGGCCAGAGCGCGGACGATCGCATCCGGGATGCAGACATCCGTGGACGCCATCTCAGGTGTGTAGGGGGCTTCCTGACTCTTGACGATGGCACCGGCTATGGCGTGCCACATCTCTTCCGCCCCGCCAGAGGCGCTGATTGGGTGCCGCTGCTCCTGCCTATCGTGGTCTATGATGATCATCCAAGCCCCAATCGAATACGCGCCATACCAATCTCCTTAAGGAATGCTCCGGCTCTCGCGCAAGTATAGCACGACGCATCTGTAAAGCCTATATTGTTTACTGACTTTATAAAGTAATCTTTGATCTGGCCAGAGCTATGGCACGATCTCTATGTATTGGCCGGCAGGCGTCTAGTGTGGCACAATCACAGTATCAAGGACGGAGGGAGCGCAACATGCCAGGTCTCTTTGACGTATTCACCCTCAGGGAGATGACTCTCCGCAATCGCATCATGATGTCACCCATGTGCCAGTACGCTGCCGGGGACGACGGACACCCGACCGATTGGCACCTGGTACACTATGGGGCACGCGCCAGTGGCGGCGTGGGACTGGTGATGATCGAGGCCACGGCTGTGCAGCCGGGCGGTCGCATCAGTTTGGGCGATCTTGGCCTGTGGGAGGACGCGCAGGTTGACCCATTGGCGCGGATTGTGGATTTCTGTCACTCGCAGGGCGCCCTGGTGGGCGTGCAGCTGGGACACGCCGGGCGCAAGGCCTGGAGCGGAGACCGGGCCTTTGGACCTCAAGTGCCCGTGGCGCCGTCGGCGATCTCCTTTGACGAAGGCTGGCGCGTGCCAGTCGCACTCGATCAGGCAGGGATAGACGCGGTGGTGGCGGCTTTTGGTGCTGCTGCGCGCCGCGCCCGCCAGGCCAGGCTCGACGTAATTGAGATCCACGGGGCTCACGGCTATCTGATCAGCGAGTTCCTATCACCCCTGGCCAACGCCCGCACGGACGCTTACGGCGGGGATCATGCCGGGCGCGCGCGGCTGGCGGTGGAGGTGGCGGAGGCCATCCGGGCGGAATGGCCCGAGTCCAGACCGCTCTTTATCCGGCTCTCTTGCAGCGATTGGGCCGAGGGCGGAAATACGCCCGCTGATGCCGCCGAGTATGCGCGCATTCTCAAGGATCATGGCGTCGACCTTGTGGATTGTAGCAGCGGCGGGGTGGTCAACGTTCGACCCAAGGCATCGCCAGGGTACCAGGTTCCCTTCGCGGAAGAGGTGCGCCGCTCAAGTGGCCTGCCGGTCGCCGCAGTGGGTCTGATCAGCAGGCCAGAGCAGGCGGACGCCGTTGTTCGTCAGGGGCGAGCTGACCTGGTGGCCATGGGGCGTGGCTTGCTGCGCTCGCCCTACTGGCCCAACTATGCGGCCCGCTCGCTGAATGTGCCCGAGTGTTGGCCAGAGCCCTATGGCGCGGCAAACCGCGCGCCTGTTTACCCCGAGCGCTAATGCCCGGGTTGCCGGCCACGGTGGCCGGGGAGTAATGCACCATGTCGAAACAGGGCGCCTACAGCCAGTTGCGTGGCGACCTCTACCTATTGCGTGACGAACTGCCCGCCCTGCGCCAGCAGGTGGGGTTGCCAGAGAGCACAGCTGCCTGGCGCGTGCGGCTGACGCACAGCGTCCTGCCAGCGGTGGATCTCGACTTGCCCACGCTGCTGGTGGCGATCACCGGTGGCGGCAGCACGGGCAAGTCTAGCCTGTTCAATACGCTGGCCGGCGCGCCCCTTTCACAGGTAGCTTTTCGCGCGGGGTTGACACGCCGGCTGCTGCTGGCGGGTCACCCCGATGTGCTTTCAGGCCCGGACGTGGCCCGCGCGCTGCTGCACCGCCTGCCCGAGCCGCCAGTGCGGTGGAGCAGTGCGGAGGATACGGGCCAGGCGGGTCCTCCGCTTTATGCCTCCGCCCCGCAGGTGCCGCGTAATCTCTTGCTGATCGATACCCCGGACTTTGACACGGGGATCGAGGGCGAGCTGGTGAATCGCGAGCTCGCCGAGCCGTTACTGCGCACGGCTGAGGTGCTGGTCTACGTATTCACCAACGCTGTGTACAACAATCTATCGAACACGTCTTTCCTGGCCGACATCGTTGGGGGGATCGGCGGGCGGCCCACCGTGCTTGTCTATCGCATCTCACGAGTGGCCGACGACGAGACCGTGCTCGAGCATTGCCGGCAAGTGGCGCGCCGCCTCTACGGCGAGAGTGTGACTGGCCCCGATGCTCTACCCGCTGAGGTCATCGGGGTCTACCGGATCCACGAGTCGGATCGCGTGGCTCTGGGGCGCGAGCAGCCCCGTCCGATCCCGGTGGGCCGAGTCACGGGTCGCAAGCCTCTCCCCGAGCTGTTGGCTGGCCTCGATGCCGCCGCTATCAAGCGGCAGGTCTTTGCCGGCGATCTGCGGGGGATTGCTGCGGGTGCCGCTGAGGAACTTGCGCTGGTGCGGGAGCAGATGGCACGGGCTGCGCTCTACCGGCAGGCGTTGGATCATCTGGTGACTCAGCACGCGTTGGAGGCGCTCAAGACCTTTCCCGCGAATGAGGCTTTAGCCCTGGCCACGCGGCTTTTTGTCGAGAGCAGTCCCCCGCTGGTGCGCGCGCTGCGCCAGACGGGCCGCGTCGTGGGCGCGCCCCTGCGAGGCGCGCAGAACGCCGCGCGTAAAGTGGGCACCTGGCTGGGCCTGACCGATTCCCCCGCGCCGCCGCCGGACACCCGCGCGGCGTTGCGCGACGACTTGCTGGTGTCCGCCGGAGACCTGCGCAACCGGCTCATCGAGGGGGATCTGATCGTGCAGGCCGGATCGGGAGATGATCTCGTTCTGGCGGCCAGAGAGATGGCGGCACACGGTGCCCGTGTTGAGGCTCTGGATTGCGATCTCTTTCATGTCCATGTGCCCGCGCCCGACCTGGTCACGGCGCACATCCCGGGGATGCTGTCGCAGGACTGGGATCGCGCTCGTTCCGTGCTGGCACAGGCCGCTGAGACCCTGGTGGGCATGCCTTACGACGTCGAGGCCGAGCTGCGACAGTCGGTCGACGAGTTTCGCGCTCGCATGGGCGTCGGCCGGCGCCTGCGGGAGGCGTTGTTTGCGTCGCTGACGGCGCTGCCGCCCGTGCTCGGCGTGACCTATACGCTGCTGACAGCTAACCCGGTCGCGGGCGCGGGCATGTGGATCCAGCTGGAGGGCGTCCTCGGACTGAACGATCTCTGGGCGCTGGTCTCGATACCGGCCTCGGCCGGGCTGAGCGAGCAGGACCGGCGACAGCTGCAAGAGATGATCGCGCCTGTGTTCAAGGTGTGGCTCGCCAGGCGCACGGACACCATCGGCCGGTTGTTCCGCGAGACTGTCTTTGGGCCGCTGGCGGATAGCCTGGAGGCGATCCCTGCTGAACATGACGAGCGGCTGGCCGCTCTGGAGGGCGCACTGCAACGGCTGTCGGGAGGAGAGCTATGAGCGATCGCTGGCACGGCCTGGAGATAGAGCGCGCGACGATGGCGCGGGCTGCGACACTGGCCCGTCTGAACGGCGAACTGGACGATCTGGAGGCGCTACTGGACCGTCTGCCTCTCTGGGAGCCCGCTCGCGAGTTGCGGGCCGAATCCGGGTGGGTTCGGGGCCAACTGGCGCGCCTCGCCGAGGCCTGGGATCGCCGGCTCGTCGTCGCGATTGTGGGGCCTTCAGGCTCGGGCAAGTCCACGCTGCTCAATGCCTTGGCCGGGCGCAGGCTGTCGGCCACCGGCCTGGAACGGCCCACCACGCGGCAGGTTGTGGCCTTTGTACCCTCGGATGACGACGCCCGCTGGTTGGAGCAGCTTCTGGGGGAGCAGAACGTTCAGGTGAGTGTGGCACGGGATGCCCCTGGCCTGGCACATCTGATCCTGCTGGATACTCCCGACACCAACACCGTGCCCGAGAACCAGGCACTCTTGGAGCGCACGCTCGAACATGTGGATCTGGTGCTGGCGGTCTTTGACGCTGGTAACCCGCAACTCCTGGACAACCTGGCTTTTCTAGCGCCTGCCATGCGCCGTCTGCCGCAGGATGCGATCGTGCCGGTGCTCAATCGGGTGGATCGGGTGACCGAGGCGGCCCTGGACCGAGAGCTCACCCCGGATCTTCAGACGGCTTTGCTCAGTGAGTGGGGATTGCAGCCCGGCCGCGTCTATCATGTTTCAGGGCGGGCCGCGCTGGAAGGAGCGGGCGTCATCGAGGATGAACAGCCGCTGCACGGGCGCAACGAGTTTGCCGAGCTTCAGAGCCGCGTGCTCGGTGCCCTCAACCGGGGAGGCGAGGCCGCCTCGCGGCGCGGAGCGCATGCCGAGCGACTGGTGTCGCTACTGCGCGAGGACGTCGCCAGCCGTATCGACCAGACGGGCGCGCGCGCCGAGGCGCAAACCCGACTGAACGAACTGAACGCTCGCTCGCAACAGGCCATGGCGGACGAGGTGCTGAACATCCTGGATGGTCGCGGATCTTTTTCCATGGCGGAGGGGCTCTATGAGCGCCTCGCCCGCCAATGGTGGGGGCCGGTCGGCTGGCTCGTGGCCGTGTGGGCGCTGGCGTTGCGCCTGATCGGCTGGCTGCGTGGTGCGGCGCACCGTGGCGGGCGCGGTTTGAGCGATCTCTCGCGCGCAGACGCGAACGTGGGCGAGGCGCTGATCGCTGCACAGGCCTCCCTGTACGCCGTCTCCTGGCCGCCGCTCGGTGATCTGCTGGTGCAGATCGGCTTTAGCCCGCAGGTGCGCCATGCCGAGCAATGGCGGGCGCATGCCGAGGCCGTTGCCAGTGCGATGCTGGCCGGTGGCGAGATGGCCGTCGAGAGCGTGCTGGACCTGCTGGCGCGGCGGCTCAGCCTCTGGCTCTGGCAAGGGATACTCAATCTGCCGCTGATCGGGCTCGTGGGTTGGGTCGGATATCGTGCGGTCGGGGGGCTCTTTAGCGAGAGCTACCTGGGCGGGGACTTTTTCCAGCAGGCCGGTATCGCCGTGGTGGTCCTGTGGGTTGCGGCGTTTGTGATCCTGCAGCTGGCGGTTGGAGTCGCGCTGCGGCGCCCGTTGCGCCGCGCCCTTGGGCGTGCGTTAGGCGAGGCGGCTTCTGGCGGACGGGGTGACCTGCTTGAGCAACTGGATGCCCTTGAGGCTTTGGCGCAGACGGGTCGACGGCGCCGTAGCGGCGACCAGTGATGTCTGTTCCCACACGTAAGGGGGGCGGCTTTAGCCGCCCCCCTTACGTGTGTGTCTCGTTCCATCTATTGAGCCATCGTGTCGCCAGAGATAGGCGGGGTATTCTGTATCGCCTCTTTGGCTAGAGTATGCGTCTCCGAGGGCCGCTCTGCGTCCGGACGGATGTGGTCCAACTGTCGTACGCGGGGCGACAGCAGCGCCCACAGCGGGCCAACTGTGCATACCACGGCAGCAAAAAGATACCACGAGCGCAGGCCGAACCGCTCCACCACCGGCGCGGAAATCGCCAGGCCGACCGGGATCGCCAACATCACAAGGCTGGACACGGCTGAGTTGACGCGCCCCTGCATTCCCGGCGCCACTGAGCCCTGCAGCAGTGCCATGATGGTGCCGTTTCCGATGGCGTTAAAGATCCCAAACACCAGCCAGGAGCCGCCCATCATCCAGAGGGCGGACGATGGCGCCAGGGCGATCCCAAAGACCGCTACCCCGGCCAGCATAAAGCCACCAAGCGCCTGAATGACCCGGCTTTTGGCGCGATGGCCCCACAGGCTCAGCGCCAGGCCACCCAGGATGAGTCCGGCCCCCTGCGCTGATTCGACCAGGCCCAACTCGGCGGCGCCGCCGCCAAAGACGTTGCGCACGTAGAGGGGCAGCAGCGTCCAGGTCGGAGAGCCGGCAAAGTTCATCGCGACCGCCATCACGATCACGGCGACGACCCCCGGGAGTCCCCAGATGTAGCGAAAGCCGTCTCGCATGTCTCGCCACACCGTCGTCGCCTGCGTGCTGACGGATCGCTCCGGCTCTGGGATGTGTACCCACAGCAGGGGCAGGATCGCCAGACACGCCGTGATTACATCCAGGAACATCACCTGATGCAACTCGAGTGCCATCAGGGCCAGCGCCCCCATCGGCGGGCCCAACACCTCGATGGCACCCGCAAGCGTCTGGTTTAGCCCGTGCACGCGCGGCAGATCACGTCGGGGCACCAGCATGGTCACGGCCGCCTGTGTGGCCGGCCGGTGAAAGATGTCCCCGAACGATCGCGCGATCATGATTACATACACGTGCCAGATCTGCAGGTTGCCGCTCCAAAAGAGCCAGGCCAGCAGCAGCGACAGCAGGGCGATGGCGCCGTCCGCGACGATCATGGTGACCCGGCGATTCCAGCGGTCGACATAGGCGCCCGCCAGCGGACCGAGTACGACCTGCGGGATGAGCGCCAGAGCCGAAGCGCTGGCCAGCACGGCCGCGGAGCCCGTCAGGTCGGTCAGCCACCAGATCAGTGCAAAGTGCGCCACCGCGCTGCCCAGCCGCGAGAGGACCAGGCCTCCAAAGATCAGGGAGAACGTGCGTCCCCAGCCGCCGGAGGCCTGGCCATGACCCAAAGCCTTACTCCTCGTCATCAGCCGGTTTTGGACCAAACATGTCCCCCAGTGAGCTGAGGTCTACATCGATGTTGATGTCCAGACCCTTGAGGATGTCGCTCAGCGGCCCCGCGGGATTCATGTTCGTGTGGTCGGTCTTGAGTCCATCGGTCTTGGCGCCCTTTAGGTTGGCGACCATCAGGTTACAGTGCGAGAGTTGCGCATGGCGCAGATCGGCCTCGGAGAGATTCGCCGCCTGCAGGTTGACGTGCTCGAGCTTGGCACCCTGCAGGTCGGCGCCTACCAGACGCGCGGCCTGCAGGTTGGTGTGCGATAGCGAATTCTCGGTCATGATCGCGCCGGTAAGGTTGGCGGCCTGCAGGTTTGTGTGATCGAGCGACGCTCCCCGCAGGTCCACCTCGGTCAGGTAGGCCGCCTGCAAGTTTGCGTGGTTGAGGTTAGCCTCTGCCAGTATGGCTCGCGCCAGCCGGGCAGCCTGCATGCTCGTGTGCTCCAGGTCCTGGCCACGCAGGTTGAGACCCTCGAGATTGGCCGCCTGCATGTTGGCGCGGCGAAGCGTGATGCCCGCCACGCGGCAGCCCCGCAGGTCAGAAGCCTGAAGATTGGCACGCTCCATGTTGGCGTCGGTCAGGTCTGCATCGTTCAAGTGCGCCACCTGGGCGTTGACGCGGGCCATGTAGGCCTTAACCAGGCTGGCCCCGTGCAGCGCAGCGGCCTGGAGATTGGTGCGCTCGAGGTTGGCGCCGCTGAGATCGGCCTCGCGCAGGTTCGCGCGAATCAGGCTGGCCCCCCGGAGGTTTGCCCCCCGCAGGTTAGCACCCTGCAGGTTGGCCGAGCGCATGTCCACGCCGCGCAGGTCCTGGCCGTGAAGATCGGCGCCCCGCAGGTCTGCGTTACGATAGCTACGGCCAAACTGTGGCTGCTCCTCGTCCAGCCTAAAGGGTTCACCCTCTTGCTCGGCCTCACGCGCGGAGGCGCGTTCAGATTCAGAGCGCCGGGCGGTATCTTCGTCTAGAGTAAAAGGTTCCGGGCCATGCGGAGTGTCCGTTGTCTCCGCGCTGCGCACGAAAGGGGAGGCAGAGTCACCCTCTGGCCCCGCCGCTCCTTCAGACAGGATCGTGGTGGAACGGGCCTCCGCCGGTGGTGGCGCACTTTCGTCCAGGCGCTGAGTGACCCTGCCGGAGATGCCGGCCGCCGCACGCGACTCTTGCTCCAGTGCAGCCAACAGACGGTTGGCCTCTGTAACGGTCACCTTGCCGGCTGCCACGAGATTCAGAATCTCTAGCTGTTCAACGGCAAAGTCACGCTTGATGCTCTCTTCTGTCATTTCACACTACTCCTTACCAAGCTCTGCCAGGCGGCGTACAGCATCTGCGGCCTGGAGCTTGCCTTCCTGAACTTGCTGCAGAATAGACTGCCGGGCTTGGGCGGCACTATCGGATTCGGCGGCCTCCTGCTCCGTCTCAGACGCCTCAAGCCCGAGCGCTTCGATCGCCTGGTTCAGCCTTGCCCGTAGCGTCCAATACGACTCGGACAGCTCGCGCTCCATCTCCTTGAGGTTGCCACGGTTCTTGACGAAAACCTCGATGAACTGCAGCGTTTCGGCGTCCAGATGGCAAAAGCGACAGGGCTCCCAACTGCCACGTACGCTGGTGTCACACACGGAACAACGCATCTCGGACACGATCAGATCGGACCCACAACTAGGACAACGCTCGAGTATTTTTCGCATCGCGCCCCCTTTCTGTGTGCAGCATAGCAAAATTTATCTGAATTGTCAATAGATGCCACCAAATATGCGCCGTATTTTCATAGAGTGTGGTATGCAGAACAACTAAACCGTTTATTGGTGCTAGGCTGGATGCCGAGAGCTGCGGCGCCTTGTTTCTTGCTGGATCGACAGGTGTCCGTCAGCATGGTAACATTGGGGCGATACTACTGGTTGGCAACAAGTGGCCGGACCGCAAGGAGTTGCAGGATGAATATCGAACCCATGGACGCGATGAACGAGGTCTACGATGTCATCATCATTGGCGCCGGGCCGGGGGGCTCCACCGCCGCAATCTATACAGCGCGGGCCGGACTCAAGACACTGGTGATCCACCGGGGCCCCGGCACTGGCTCCAGTGCACTGGCGGACCGCATCGCCAACTACCCCGGGGTACCGGGGGAGATCTCGGGCCGGGAGTTGACCGCGATCATGAACGAGCAGGCTGCCTCTTTTGGAGCGAGCTTTGTCCAGGACGTCGTGGGCATGACGGACTTGCAGGAAGAGATCAAGTCCGTATCCGGCAACCAGGGGTATTATCGGGGCCGCTCCGTGATCATTGCCACCGGCGCCATGGGGCGGGGAGAGCCGCTGCCCGGGGAAGAACGTCTCGTCGGGCAGGGCGTGTCGTACTGTGCGGTGTGTGATGCGCCGTTTTTCCGTGACGAAGAGGTCGCCGTGGCGGGGAACAACGCCGAGGCGGTTGAGGAGGCCTTTTTCCTGACGCGCGTTGTCTCCAAAGTCCATCTGCTCTCTCAGACTGCCGAGCTCAGGGTGCCACCCGAGGAACTCGAGGGCGTGCGCGAGAATCCCAAGTTGGTCGTGCACCCGGCGACACGCGTTCTCGAAATCGTGGGCGATGATGGGGTGACCGGCGTGCGCATTCGGGAGAACGGGAGTGAGACCATTCTCCCGGTCAAGGGCGTGTTCCTGTACCTGCAGGGCAGGCTGCCGATTACAGGGTTTGTCGGCGACCAGCTTGCCCGCAATGAGGGCGGGTGCCTGGCTGTGGACGCGATGATGCAGACGAGCATCCCCGGCGTATTTGCCGTTGGCGATGTGTTGTGTAACCACGTCAAGCAGGTGGTCGTCGCAGCTGCGGACGGCGCCATCGCCGCTCAGGGCGTGGAGCGCTTTTTGACCGGTCGTGAGCAGGTGCGGCCGGACTGGCACTAGCGTTCGCTGAGCCTTTGCCACTCTTGGGGAAGGCTGAATCGAACGGTGAAAGTCAGATGGCTGAACAGGGTGATCTTCTGAGCGACCAGGGTGCCGCTTTTCTGCAGGCGGTGCTCGATGCGTTGTCCGCACAGATCGCCATCCTGGACGAGCAGGGGATCATCGGCGCAGTGAATGCTCCCTGGCGGCGCTTTGCTGATGCGAACGGGCTGGCATGGACCGACTATGGCATCGGTCGCAGCTATCTGGCGGCCTTTGAGGGGGCTGTCGGCGACGAGGCAGAGGACGCGAGGGCAGCAGCCGGCGGTATCCGGGCCGTGATGAGCGGATCGCTGCCGGTGTTCCGCTATGAGTACCCCTGTGATAGTCCCGATGAAAAGCGCTGGTTCATGATGTGGGCGACGCCAGTATCGTTCCACGCAAACCGAGGCGTCGTCATCGCGCATGAGAATATCACCGTGCGCAAGCTGGCCGAGATCGAGGCGACATCGGCGCGTCTTGAGGCCGAAGAGGCGCGCGCTGCCTAAAAGCAGCAGCGTCTGCTATCGGAACGGCGTGAGGCCATAGCGGCCGCCCTCAAGGACGTGCTTGCCCTGTTGAACTCGGATGTGGCGCTGCAGGATGTCCTGGAGACGAACGTGGGGCAGGCCCGCCGCCTGCTGGGCGCCTGCTCCGTCGAACTAATCCCTGCCGATGGCACAGACCTGGCGGGGGTGTTGGCCTATGGCGAGCGCCACTCCTGGGGCGATAGGTCGGCAGGCGTGGCTGATGCCGATGCGTTGCTGGCCCTGGACAAGCCTACGGGACTCGTCGTTGTTGAGGGGTATTGCGATGGGGCCAATCCGGGGACAGCACTGGAAGGCGCTCGCTTGCTCGCTCCGATCCGCGTGTCCGGCAGAACCTATGCCGCGCTTGTGGTTCATTTCGACCGGGCGCGTGACTTTGTTCAGGACGAAGTCGATCTGGTCGCCGATCTCGCCCTGCAAACTGCGCTGGCCGTTGAGAATGCAGAGTTGCGCCGGCGCGTGCATCTCAGTGCAATAGAGGGGGAGCGCACGCGTCTCCTGCGTGAGCTGCATGATTCTGTGTCACAGGCGCTCTTTAGCGCCAATTTGATTGCTGACGCGCTTCCGCGCATCTGGGACGATCATCCGCAGGAAGCACGCACGGGACTGGAGGAGATTAGGCGGCTCAGCCGGTCGGCGTTGCTGGAGATGCGGGGACTGCTGGTCGATCTCGGTCCTGTGGCACTCTCAGAGCAGCCTCTGGATGTCTTGCTGACAAGCTTGGCCGATTCGCTAGCGAGCCGGTCTCAGATCGCGATCGGCCGCACCCTCGAAGCCCCGCACCCGATGCCGCAGCAGGTCAAGCTCAATCTCTATCGCATCGCCGAGGAGGCGCTCAGCAACGCGGTCAAGCACTCGCGCGCGACGCACATCGCCATCGCGCTCACGAGCACAGAGACTGGAATTGAACTGTGCATCAGTGATAATGGGCGAGGGTTCGAGCCGGACACCGTGTCGCCCGGCCACCTGGGCCTGGACATCATGCGGGGTCGAGCTCGCGATATCGGGGCACGCCTGTTCATCGACTCTGATCGCACGTCTGGCACCAGCGTTACGGCGAGCTGGGACCCCGAGATGGGAGAGGCATGACAGGGGAACGTACGATTCGGGTGCTGATCGTCGACGATCATGCCATGGTGCGAAGCGGGCTGCGCTTTTTCCTGCTGTCGATGCCGGATGTCACTTTGATCGGCGAGGCCAGCAACGGCCGAGAGGCGGTGGAACTCTGCAAGCGTCTTGAGCCCGACGTCGTACTGATGGACCTGGTCATGCCCGAGATGGATGGCATCGAGGCGATACGGGCCCTCCGCCAACGGCAGCCCAATGTTCGCATGCTGGCACTGAGCAGCTTTCAGGAAGCCATGCGTGTCCAGGAAGCCCTGCGCGCGGGCGCCATCGGTTACCTGCTCAAAGACGTGACTGCGGATGAACTTGGTGCGGCGATCCGTGGGGCCTTCAGCGGGCGGAGGAGCCTCTCTCCGGAGGTCGCCGGGGCGCTTGCGGAGGCCACTGCCGGCGCCTTGGCTGATACAGAGCTTACGGACAGACAACTCGAGGTGCTCAGGCTACTGGTTGCAGGGATGAGCAATGCAGAGATCGCGCGCGAGCTGACGATCACCGTCGCCACGGCGCGCTTTCATGTGAGCTCGATCCTGTCCCGGCTGGGAGCCGCCAACCGCGCTGAGGCTGCGGCGCTCGCGGTAAAGCGCGGGCTGATAAGCTAAAGGCGAACCGGGCTGATGAAACAGGGGCAATCCGGCACACGGATTGCCCCTGTCTGGTCCTGGGGTTCGCGGGACTGGACATTCGTCCAGTACAAGGACTATACACATGCCCGGTGTGCAGGCGATGGTTCGACGCTATACTTTCCTTGAAAGTGAATGGGGTGCCGTGCGCGGGTCTGAGGTAACCGACGGCTCGAGGCGCGGCCCCAGGAGAAAAATCCATACTTCTGAGGAGAGTTCAAATGAAAGCCGCTCGTATCGTCGCACTCGCTCTGATCGTCATCGGTACGCTGTTCCCGTTCGCTAACGTGGCCCGGGCTGAGGGAGACATCGTCGACATCGCCGTCGCCGATGGCCGTTTCGAGACGCTGGTCGCCGCAGTGCAGGCCGCAGGCCTGGTGGATGCCCTCAAGGCGGAAGGCCCGCTGACAGTATTCGCCCCCACGGATGATGCCTTTGCCAAGCTTCCCGCTGGCACCGTTGAGGGTCTCCTCAATGACATCCCTGCGCTGACCGACATTCTTCTGTACCACGTCGTCTCCGGCAAGGTCATGGCTGCGGATGTGGTCACCCTTGATGCAGCGCCGACGCTTCTCGGTAAGGACGTCACAATCACCGTTACCGACGGCAAGGTCTACCTGAACGACAACGTTCAGGTCATCATCACGGACATCGAGGCAAGCAACGGCGTGATCCATGTGATCGACACGGTGCTCTTGCCCCCGGCTGAGCAGGCAGTCTTGCCCGCCGCCGGTGCGCCCGTGGCCTCCTTCGGGAGCCTCCTGCCGGCGGCTCTGGCAGCGATCGGTGGCGCGGCCTACTGGTCGATCCGCAGACGTCGCAGCTAACAAGACACTGGGCCTAACCGCCCGCACACGCTACTGAGAAACCAGATCCCCGAGGAGTGCTTCACTCCTCGGGGATTCTCTGCGTTGTAGCGTCCGCTATGTACAGGGGCCCCCGAAAGGGTATAATGTCAGGCGTTAAAGTAAAGGACCGTGGAAAGGCTACATGACACAACATCCGATCCAGATCATTCTAGCTTCACAGTCGCCCCGGCGGCTGGCGCTGCTAACCGACTTGGGCCTACCTGTAACCGTCCTGCCATCGACGGTCGATGAGTCCGCGCGGGCGGGAGAGCAGCCCGAGGAGATGGCCCGTCGCCTGGCCGTGGAAAAGGCCCGTGACGTGGCACAGAGTGCGCCGGATGCCGTCGTCATTGCCGCTGATACCCTGGTAGTGTTGGAGGGCAAAGTCCTGGGCAAGCCACGCTCGGCCGAAGAGGCGATGGAGATGCTCATGCGCTTGCGGGGTCGGCGGCATATGGTGCACACGGGGCTGGCGGTCATCAACGGTCCCACGGGACAGGAGTCGGTGCAACTGGCATCCACGCCTGTCCTGATGCGCACTTACAGCGAGCTCGCGATGCGGGCCTATGTGAACAGCGGCGATCCGATGGACAAAGCTGGCGCCTATGCTATTCAGAACGAGGTGTTCGATCCAGTGCAACGGGTGGAAGGCTGCTATGCCAATGTCGTTGGGATGCCGCTCTGCCACCTCTACCGGGCGCTGGCGCCCTGGGGGCTGGCGCCTCCGCGTCATCCGCTGCAGCGTTGCCCCTGGCCTGTCCAGTACAGCGGCTGTGCCTGGGCGGGGGCCATCCTGCATAGCCAGGAGCTATGAGCGCCCGGCCAGTGTACCCGGAGGGATGACCTATGGAGCCCTTTCGCGGGATCTTTGCGATCGCCAACACACCTTTTGACGACGCTGGCAACCTCCTCTGGGATGAACTGGATGCTGTCTTTGACTGGGTGATCCGCGCGGGCGCCCACGGGCTGGTGTGGCCGGTGATGGCCAGTGAGTTTACCTCGCTAAGCTTTTCGGAGCGCCTGCAGGGCACACGGCGCGCGGTGCAAGTTGCGGCGGGGCGCGTGCCCGTGGTGATCGGTGTGGCGGACACCAGCCAGGCGGGTGCCGTGGCGCTGGCGGAGGCCGCCGCTCAGGCGGGCGCCGATGCGGTGATCGCGATGCCTCCCTGGAGCACCAAGCTCAATGCGCCCTCTTTGATCGAGGCCTACTACCGCGCCATCGGCGACGCCTGCGGCCTGCCGATCGTGGTACAGAACGTCGGTCCCCCGCTCGGCTCCGCCCTGCCAGGACGCACGGTGCTGGACCTTTGCGAGCGCATCCCGCTGGTGCAATACCTCAAAGAGGAAAAGGACCCCAAAGGACAATCGCTGAGTGAGGTACTGGAGGCGCACAGCCCGGCGGTGCGGGGCGTCTTTTCGGGCAGCCAGTGCATGTGGCTCATCGCGGATCACGCCCGCGGCGTCTGTGGCTGTATGCCTGCCTCGCACATGGTCGATGTCGACGTCCTCATCTGGAATCTGCTCGAAGCCGGCAATGTCGAGCAGGCGCGACTCGTGCACCGCGACAAGATGGTGCTGGAGAACGCCGTGACCAGCATGCGCGGCGGCTGGCTCTCCGCCAAGGAAGTGCTCCGGCGCCGGGGCGTGATCTCTTCGGCTGCGATTCGCAACCACGGTCCGCTGGTGATCGATGAGGTCGATAATGCCGAGTTGGACTATGCGATGTCTGTGGTTGCGCCCTATCTGACCCTGTAGCCCATGTGAGGTGAGCATGATCCCAATCGATCTGACTGGCAAGCGCGCACTGGTAACGGGCGGAGCTCAGGGCCTGGGCCGGGCGTGCGCCTTGACTCTCGCCGAGGCAGGGGCGCGCGTGGGCGTCGTGGATATCAATCTGGCAGGGGCTGAAGAGACCGCCGCGCAGTGCCCGAACGGCCTGGCATGGGCCTGCGACCTGGCCGATCCGGTGGCCATCGAGGCGCTGGCGCCGCGGGTAGAGGCCGAGCTGGGCGATCTGGATATCCTGATCAATAACGCCGGCATCGTCGCCTATGCCCAGGGCATCGCGGGGTATACGCTGGAGCAGTGGAATCGCGTGCTGGATGTGAACTTGCGCGGCACCGTCTGGATGTGCCGGGCCTTTGTCGAGGGGATGAAGCGTCGCCGCGAGGGCCACATCGTCAACTTTTCCTCGCTGGCGGCGCGCGTGGGCGGCATCGAGGCGGGCATGCACTATGCCGCGTCCAAGGCGGGCCTGATCGGCGTGACGCGCACGCTGGCCAAAGAGTGCGGGCCCTATGGCATCACGGTGAACGCCATTGCTCCCGGGATCATCGGCAGCGATACCGTGCTGGGGCTGCTGAGCGACGAGAAGCAGGAGGCCCTGGCCGGGCAGGCGCTGCTCCAGCGGCTGGGCACACCGCAGGATGTCGCCAATGTGGTGCTCTTCCTATCCTCGCCGCTCTCGTCCTACATCACGGGCGCGGTGATCGACATTAACGGCGGCATGTATCTGGGCTAGGGCCTGACACAGGAGCGTGGCCGGGCGTCGGAGCGGAAAGTGACACGAGGGCGGGCCATCGGCCCGCCCTCGCTTTGCTGCTGCGCCTATCAGCGCAGATCCAGTTCCTCGCGCGAGGTGATGAGGTCGTCGTTCAGTTCCTGGCCCAGCCCCGGGGCCGTGGGCAGCGCGATGTAGCCGTCCACCGGCTCGATCTTCCACGTGAGCAGTGCCTGTGAGAGGATGCCGTGCTGGATGAGCCACTCCTGGATCGGGCAGGTCGTGAGATCCACCGAAGCGATCAGATGCAGCGAGGCGAATCCGCCATGGTGCGGCACCATCGGGATACCATAGGCCGAGGCCAGGGCGGCGATCTTTTTCATCTCCGTTAGGCCGCCGGCCCACGTGGGGTCGGGTTGGAGCACATCCACGGCGCCCGCATCGAGCAGCGCCTTGATGCCCCAGCGGGTGTATTCATGCTCTCCCCCGGCGATCGCGACGCCGCGCGCCTCGCGCCTGAGTTCGGCATACTGCGGGATCATATCCGGCATGACGGGCTCTTCGATCCACCAGGGGCGGTATTCCCGCACCTGCTCGATGACCTGGAGCGTGTAGGGCACTGTCCAGGAGTTCCAGGCGTCGAACATGATCTCGACGTCGGGGCCAACGGACTCGCGCACCGTGCGCACCAGCTCTACGTTCTTGCGCAGGCCCTCCATGCCCTCGGTCGGGTCGTGGCGGAAGAACCATTTGGTGGCTTTGTAGCCCTGTGCCACCACCTCCTCGCAGCGTTTGCGGACCAGCTCCGGCTCGATCGAGTGACCCAGCATGGAGGCATAGGCCTGGTTGCGGTCGCGCGTGGGCCCACCAAGGATCTCGTAAACGGGTGCGCCCAGCAACTTGCCCTTGAGGTCCCACAGGGCGAGGTCCACCGCGCTGATCGCCATCATCGTGTCGCCCTTGCGACCATGGATGGCGTTGCGGTACATCTTGTCCCACAGACGCTCGACGGCCTGCGGGTTCTCGCCCACCAGGATACTGGCCAGTTGCTCCGCGATGATCCGCACAAGCGGCTCGTTCACCGGGCCCCACATCCCGCTCACGCCCTGATCGCTATCGACGAACATGAATATCTGTGATAGCTGGTAGGGCGGGCCGCTGTGCACGCCGGCATAGGCGGGCAGCGACGCGCCTATCGCCCGAAACTCCGGGTAGATGTCCACGGGGCGGACCAGGCGCTCCTCAAACATCGGCCCGTCGTAATCAAAGATACCCTTGACACGAACAAATCGCACACCAGTGATCTTCATCGATCTACCTCCTCGTTGCCAGCGTCAGCTGAGCCCCATTGCATTCAGGTTGCGATAGCTGATCGCCAGCGATTCAAAGGGATCGCGCTCATAGCTGCGGTCCTGCTCCACAAAGTACCATTCCACGTCGACCTCCTCAGCCGCCTCAAAGATCGCCGGCCAGTTGAGGTTGCCTTCGCCGATCTCGCCGAAACGCTGCTCGCGCTGCGGCGTGATGACCATGTCCTTGAGGTGTAGCAGGGGCTGGCGCTTGCCACAATAGCGGATCCAGTACACGGGATCGGCGCCGCCGTGCTGCACCCAGTAGGTGTCGATCTCGAGCTTGAGTTGCTCGGGCGTGCTCTGGTCGACCATCATCTGGAACCAGGTCTTGCCGCCATACTTGGCGAACTCGTGGCTGTGGTTGTGGTAGGAGAAATCCATCCCCACGCTGGCCAGCTTTTCCGCGATCGGGGCCAGATCGTCCAGGAAACGCTTGACGCCTTCGGCCCCCTCGTAGCCCCGGAAGATGCCGCCGATGGCCGGGTGTGTGCAGTTCCAGATCTGGTGCTCCTCGATGATCCCGTCCAGGTCGGTCATGAACCGCTCCCAGTTCATGTGGCTGGAGGCGATCGTCAGGCCGTTGTCGGCAGCGATCTTGGCGACATCTTTCGCCGACACGTCGCCAAAGCCCGAGACCTGCACCGCCGTGTAGCCGATCTTGGCCACTTTCTCCATGCTGGTCTTGACGCCCTCCAGGTCCTGGCAGAACTCACGAACTGTGTACATCTGCGCTGCTACGACATGCTCTTTCATCTGAACCTCCTGCGTATGTGCTTTGCCGCGACTACCGCGGCGTACTTGGCCTACACCGTCAGGGTAACACAACGCCGCGCGACCATCAAGGCCGCGCGGCGTGAAGCTGCAGGAAGGGCCGGCGTCAGGGCATCAGCCGGTTCTGGGAGCGGTGCAGGAAGGTCACCTCGCGCAGGCTGGGCAACTCCAGGAGCTGCATGAGCATGCGCCCCAGCCCAAAGCCGAGGCCGCCGTGGGGCGGGCACCCGTACCGGAAAAAGTCCAGATAAAAGCCGAGCGATTCCGGCGTCAACCCCTTTTCCACGGCCTGAGCGCCGAGCACGTCGTAGCGGTGCTCGCGCTGCGCGCCGGTGGTCACCTCCACGCCCTTCCACAGCAGGTCAAAGCTTCGTGTGAGCGTGGGGTCCTCCGGCTGGCGCATGTGGTAGAACGGGCGCACCGAGACGGGATAGTCGGTGACAAAGACAAACTCGTGAGCATGGGTGCGCTGCACGATCTGGTGCAGCATCCGCTCGCCGCCGGGGTCCAGGTCGCCGGGGCGGGTGTCGGCTGGGGCTCTGTAGCCCTCGCGCGCCAGCGCGGCCTGGGCCTCCGCCATGGCGATCCGCGGGAAGGGGATCTCTGGCACCTGTACGCTCACGCCGAACAGCTCGCGGATCGCATCGCCATGACGCTGGGCGACCTGCACCAGCACGTGCTGGAGCCAGCGTTCCTCGATCTGCATGACGTCCTCGTGGGACTCGATCCAGCCGACCTCCATGTCCACGCTGGTGAACTCGGCGGCGTGGCGCGTGGTCTGCGAGGGGTCCGCACGGAACACCGGGCCGATCTCAAAGACCCGCTCCAGACCGGCCGCGATGGCCATCTGCTTGTAGAACTGAGGTGACTGCGCCAGGTACGCCGTCTGCCCGAAATAGTTGAGCGCAAAGAGCTCGGCGCCCGATTCGCTGGGACTACCCATGATCTTGGGCGAATGGATCTCCACAAAGCCGTTGTCGATCCAAAAGGTTCGCATGGCGTGTTCGACGGTGGTCTGCACGTCCATCAGAAGTTGGTTGCGCGGGTGGCGCAGGTCCAGAAAACGCCAGTCCAGGCGCTTGGAGACGGAGGTCTCTGTGCGGCCGAATACGTCGATGGGTAACTCGGGATCAGCCAGCGACTCGATTCTGAGGGAATCCACAGCGATCTCAATCCCGCCCATGCGCACCCTGGGGTTGCTCACAACCCGTCCGGTCACGCTCACGGCGGACTCACGGGTCAGCGCGGATACCTGCGCGTTCATTGCCAGGTTGTCTGGATTGCGCTCTATGACGGCTTGCACCATCCCAGTATGGTCGCGGATCACCAGAAACTGCACGGCCTTTTGGTCACGAATGGCGTGCACGAAACCCTGTACGAGGACCTCATCGTCCACACGGGTAGTGAGATCGCGGACAAGGGTGCGTTGCACGTTGGTGTCCTCCTTGGGCGGAA
This sequence comes from Anaerolineae bacterium, assembly GCA_040772225.1. GTDB lineage: Bacteria > Chloroflexota > Anaerolineae > UBA1429 > UBA1429 > JAAYED01. The sequence continues at coordinate 173,225 of JAXGYO010000003.1, read as the reverse complement.
CGAGTGGTGTTGCGCAGTCTAGCATGTATCGACTGTCGCGTACAATCGCGCGTGCAGCACGCGTTGCACAGGCTCCGGATCGGCAGTTACAGGCTCGTACCTGGATGTGCTAGAATGGAGCCGTTGTCTGGCACGACCTTTCTCGGGATGGTGATCCCCGTCATCCGTGAGGGAGTCAAGTCTGCTTTACAGGGAGGCGATATGCGCATAGTGAGTACAGAGAAAGCGCCCGCAGCCGTCGGGCACTACAGCCAGGGAATCGTGACCGGGGGCCTGGTATTTGTATCGGGCCAGATGCCCATCGACCCGGCCACCGGAGAGATCAAAGCCACCTCAATAGAGGACCAGGTGGCGCAGTCGATGGCGAACGTCTCCGCCATTCTGGAGGCGGCGGGCAGCAGCCTGGACAGTGTGGTCAAAACCGTCATATTCCTGACTGACATGAGTCTCTTTGCCCGTGCCAATGCTGCCTATGCGGCGGCCATGGGCGATCACCGCCCGGCCCGGTCCGCGGTGCCGACGTTGCCGTTGCCGCGCGGAGCTCTGGTGGAGATCGAAGTGATCGCAGAGATTCCGAGCGGTGAGGCCGCTGCCGGTGCTTGATCGTCCAGGGCGTCAGCAACTCGTCTGTACACGCTGCAACACCCAGTACCCCCTCGATACGCCCATTTGGCGCTGCTCCTGTGGCGGGTTGCTGGCCATCCTCTATGCCCCTCGCTTCGACCGGCGGCGCATTACGCGGCTGGGGCCGACGCTATGGCGCTACAAAGATGCTCTGCCTCTGGCGCGGGACACGGATCCTGTGTCGCTGGGCGAGGGGTATACGCCGATGCTACACGGCAGGCTGGCCGGCGTGTCGGTATTCCTCAAGCAGGACCACCTGTTCCCCAGCGGCTCCTTTAAGGATCGCGGCGCGGCCGTGCTGGTGAGCCAGGCTGCTGCGCTTGGCGTCAAGCGCGTTGTGGAGGACTCTTCGGGGAACGCGGGGACGGCGCTGGCCGCCTATTGCGGGCGTGCGGGGATCGCCTGTGAGATCTATGTCCCTGAAGAGACCTCGCCCGCCAAGCTCGCTCAGATGCGGGCCTATGGCGCTGATGTGCGCACCGTCGCCGGTGGCCGAGCGGCTGCTGCGGAGGCGGCGCTGGAGGCCGCCGGATCGCAATACTATGCCAGTCACGTCTGGAATCCCTTTTTCCTCCACGGCACCAAGACCTTTGCGCTGGAGATCTGGGAGCAACTGGGCTGGAAGGCGCCCGACACGGTGGTGCTCCCCGCCGGCAACGGCACCCTGCTCCTCGGCGCGGCGCTGGGCTTTGACGAGTTATTGGCGGCGGGACAGATACGCAAGCTGCCGCGGCTGGTTGCGGTCCAGGCGGAGGCCTGCGCACCGGTTGCCGCTGCCTACGGGCGGGGAGCACTTGAGATCACGCCTGTAACACCAGAGGCCACACTGGCCGAGGGGATCGCGATCGGTGACCCGGTGCGCGGTGCCCAGATGTTGGCGGTGATCGGGCGCACCGGTGGCGAGGTACTAGCAGTGAGTGAGGCCGAGATTCTGCAGGCGCTGCGGGTGTGGTGGCGTCTGGGCTATGCTTTGGAGCCGACTGCGGCAGCCACGCTGGCGGGGCTGGCGCAATACGTCAACCAGGGCCCCGATCCAAAGGAGACCATTGTATCGGTGATCACCGGCCATGGACTCAAGGCCATGCCTCAGATCGACGCCCTGTTTGCTGAAGGAGTCTGATGGAGCCGAACGTCGAACGCTACAAGGTAACACGCATCGCTTTTTCGATTGGTGCCATGGTGGCCCTGGGTCTGCGCTTTGCCACGGGCACCACAACCTGGTCGCTGATCGTGCTTGGCGCCTCGCTGGCCATCGGTCTGGTGATCGACCTGGTGATCCGCAAAGCCTGAGGGTTACTGGTGCGGAGGCGCGTCTTTGCGCCAGGCAGAGACGGCCTACTCCTCTTCGGGTGAAGCGGACCCTGGCTTGCCCGTGAGGATCGCGAGCGCGCCGCCCCAGAGCACAAGCGCCGTGCCGAACCCGGCGGCGATGTTCATGGCGTTGTCGTGAATACTCGCAATGCCGGGCACCCAGATCATGGTGGCAATCGCCAGGGCAACGATCAACAGGCCGGCGATCGCGTCACCCAGCGTGTGGTGGATCGGTGCCAGCGCAACAAAGTGCAGCCCCACGATCAGGGCAGTGGCTGGCGCGATATAGGCATGATTCTGCGTCAAGACCAGTGCGGCGCTGATGCCCGTGATCGCGAACCCCTCAACGCGCAGCACCCAGTGCGAGCGCGAGGCTCTCTTGCCTCGTTCCGACCGAATCTCATCGCTCATCTCTTCATCGTCTACAAAGTTGGCGCGCTGTATGGCTCGCACCGAGAGGATCACGAGGGTGCCGGTGATCAATCCCAGGACGACCGCCACCCAGGGCATGCCCACGGGGCGCATCTCCAGCAAGCCCAGCAGCGCCCAGGCAGCGCCCAGCCCGGAGTAGAGCAGGGCGCCCCCCGCGGAGTGAAAGGCCGTGTACCGAGCGGGCAGATCTGGAGACGACATGCAGTGACCGTCCTTGAGATTACAGAGCGCTGTATTTGGCCGACATTCTATCACCGCCTGAGGTTGTGGGCAACGCCCATGGCCCGTGCGTGCGCGCTGCCGAACAGTTGACGCACCGTCCCCCTTCCGGTATAATGGAGTCAATCACTTGAGAATTCCTGGAGCGTAATATGGCAGACGGCGCAACGGCAACCATCAGGTATCATGACGACAGCTGGGAGGTCACCAGCGGGGTGAGCATCCGTGTCGCGATCGAACAGATCGGTCTTGACCCGTTGGCGGTACTGGCCATCAGGGGCAAGAAGCTGGTCACTCATCAGGTCATTGTGGAGCCGGAGGACGATATCCGGCTGGTGGATATCGTCTCCGGAGGATGATGTCGCGGTGGAACGGCGCACTTGCGCGCTGTGAGTGGCGACTCGATCGGGCGAGTATCCGTACCAGCCGGACGTGAGATAGCGTGAATCTTGATGTCTGAGGGTGCAACTACAAGTCAGAGCTATCGCTACTATGACCTGATTGTCGCTGCCTTTGTGGCGGTTCTCCTCATCAGCAACATCGCCTCCACCAAGATCCTCGCCCTCGGCCCGCTGAACTTTGACGGGGGCACGCTGTTGTTTCCGGTGAGCTACATCTTTGGTGATGTTCTGACCGAGGTCTATGGCTATGCCCGGGGCAGGCGCGTGATTCACGCTGGATTTCTGGCCAATCTGGGGATGGCGTTGTTCCTGGCGCTGGTGGGGGCGCTGCCTCCGGCCGAGGGCTGGAATAACCAGCGGGCTTATCAGGCGATTCTCGGGATGACGCCTCGCATTGTCACCGCCAGCCTGGTGGCGTACCTGGCCGGCAGTTTCAGCAATTCCTGGGTCATGGCCCGGTTAAAGATCAGGACGCGTGGGCGCTGGCTCTGGGTCCGCACGATCGGCTCGACCCTGGTCGGTGAGGGCATCGATACCCTGCTCTTTGTGGCGATCGCCTTTGTCGGGGTGCTGCCGAACGCCCTCCTGGCATCGGTCTTTTACTCCAACTATGTGTTCAAGGTGGGGTTGGAGGCGCTCATGACACCGGTGACCTATCGCGTCGTGAATGGGCTCAAGCGGGCTGAGGGCCAGGACTTTTATGACTATGACACCGACTTTAGCCCCTTTTCCACCAGATTGTAGCGCCAGTGGCAGTGAATTGTTCCGAGAGATAACCGGTTTACGCCCCGGCTGAAAGGATCGCAGATGGATTACGAATGGCCGGAGACGCCTGGTCCCGAAGAGGACCCAGACATTCCCGAGACGCCGCTGTTCACTGAGGAACTGCCGCCGGATCACCGCAGTGGTTTTGTGGCCATCGTGGGCAAGCCCAACGTGGGCAAGTCCACGCTGCTCAACCACTGGATGGGGGTCAAGGTCGCGGCGGTGACGAGCAAGCCGCAAACCACGCGCACGCGCCTGCTGGGCATCCTCACCCGAGAGGACGCGCAGATCATCTTTGTAGATACGCCGGGCATGCACCATCCGCGTACCGCTCTGGGGGACTATATGGTCGCCATGGCCGAGTCCGCTGTGCCCGATGCAGATCTGGTGCTGTTTATGGTCGATCTGGCATCGCCTGTAGATATCAACGACCGCCACGTGGCCGCCCTGGTCTCTCGCTTTGTCAACGTCCCGGCGGTGCTGGTGATGAACAAGCGTGATCTGGTGGAGGGTGACGTTCTCGCGCAGCGCGAGGCTGCCTACCGTGCGCTCGGGCAATTTGACCATGAGGTTCTGATCAGCGCCGAACTGGGTCAGGGCACTGGCGAGTTGCTGTCAGAGGTCCTGAAGCGGCTCCCACCCGGTCCTCGCTTTTATCCCGCTGACCAGCTCACCGATCAATCTGAGCGTTTTGTCGCGTCCGAGTTGATCCGCGAACAGGTGCTGCTTCATTTGAAGCATGAGGTGCCCCATGCCAGCGCGGTCATGGTCACCGAGTTTTCAGAGCGCAGCAACGGGGTGCTGTTCATTGCCGCCACCATTTACACCGAGCACGACTCACAAAAGGGGATCGTCATCGGCGCCCGGGGTGAGATGCTCAAGCGCATCGGCACCGGCGCCCGGGTGGCTCTCGAGGCGTTCTTTGAGCGCAAGGTCTATGTCGATCTGTGGGTCAAGGTGCGCAAGAACTGGCGCTCGGACGAACGCGAGCTCAAGCGGCTGGGGTACGGGGCCTAGACGGTAGGTACTTGCGCGTGCCTGCGCGCTAGAACAACAGCAGGCTGATCGCCATTACCGCCATGCCGCCCATCAGGCCATAGAGCGAATCGTGACCCTGACCATAGCTGCGCGAGGTGGGCAGTAACTCGTCCAGTGAGATGTAGACCATGACGCCCGCCACTGAGGCGAACAGAATCCCCATCAGTTCCGGTGTCAAAAACTGGCGTAGCACGACGTAGCCTAGCAGTGCGCCGATCGGTTCTGCCAGGCCCGAGACCATCGACCAGCGCATGGCACGGCGGCGGTCCCCGGTGGCATAGTAGATCGGCACCGAGACGCTGATGCCCTCCGGGATGTTGTGCAGCGCGATGGCGATGGCGATGTTCGCTCCCAGCGCGGGGTCGGCCAGGGCCGCCAAAAAGGTCACCATCCCCTCGGGAAAGTTGTGTATCCCCACCGCCAGCGCGGTGAACACCCCCGTCCGCTCCAGATGCGCCATGGGGCGCTCCTCTTCGTCCGGGATCGGGCACAGATCGCCCACGCAGGCCAGCTCCTGGTCGGTACGCGACTCGTGCGGGTTGTCCGCGTGCGGGATCACCTGGTCGATGATAAAGCTAAAGATCATCCCCCCAAAGAGCGCGATGGTGGCGATCAACTCGGCGTCATTCTCCGGGCGTACCGCCTCCATTGCCGCGACTCCCTTGGGCAGGATCTCGACAAATGACACATACAGCATCACGCCGCCGGAAAAGCCGGTCGCCCAGGAGAGAAAGCGCAGGTTGGTCTGCTTCGAAAAGAAGGCGATCATGCTGCCGAGCCCGGTCGATAGCCCGGCGAAGGTCGTCAGCAACATCGCAGGCCAGAATCCTGCTTCAAACATGGCGTTCCTTTTGATGTATGATGCGTGTCAGCGCGGCAAGACCGCGGTATTCTAGCACCGAGGTCGGTCCCGTGTCGAATATCCCCGCGCGATCCGGTCGAAAGGGGTTCCCTCGGGCCAGCGGGGGCGGCGACAGACTGTGATCTGGGCGCAACCGCTCCTACCGCGAGATGCAAGGCTTTCCTGCGGGCGGCCTTGAGTGTGGTGGCCGGCCAGAGCAACCGTTACAGCTCCGTACCTGCCCAGGGCGCCTCGGACTATTCTCCGGGCGGACAGGGCGTGGCCCCCTTCACTACCCCTTGCCAGGCAGGTTTAGCCGGCGGTTGACACGCGTACAGCCTCGGGCAAGAATCATCGCAGCTGTCGGCGGTGCTGCGACGGATCCCCTGGGTCGATCCCGCACGAGAACCCGGGCTTGGTGTTGGCGGTGGGCGACAGAGGGGATGGTTTCTGGCCGGCAGAGCACCGTCGTCCATAGACCGTTTTCTACAGAGGGCGCGGATACGCGATTTGACCACAGGAGGCAGGAATCAATGACATCGGACGCGATCTGGATCGGCAACGATCAGGGCGGCTACGAGACCAAAGTCAGAGTGGTGGCTTATCTGGTCGAACACGGTTATACGATTAATGACGTGGGATCGCACTCTACCGATATGGTGCGTTACCCCTACTTTGCCGCCAAGGTTGCCGGTGCCGTCTCCCGAGGGGAGGCCCGGCGCGGCATTCTCATCTGCTCTACGGGCATCGGCATGAGTATCATTGCCAACAAGTACCCCGGCGTGCGGGCATCGCTGTGCAGCAGCGCCTACGATGGCAGGATGACGCGCGCGCATAATGACTCGAACATCCTCTGTCTGGGCGGCAAGACCACAGGAGAGTTTCAGGTGATCGACATTCTCGAGGGCTGGCTCAAGACCGAGTACATGGGTGGCAGGCACGATATCTCGCTCGGCCTGATCGCCGATGCCGAAAGAGCCATTCTGGAGAGCGGCGATTGGCAGCCGTCTGGGCCGATGCTTTAGCGGGCGGGCCCTGGCAGGTTGCGTCATGCCGCGATCCTGCCGTATAGTGGCTGGGTCTGCACACGACCGGATCGCACGCCCGGCGTGCCCCGGATCGCTAATGTCTCATGTTGTTCGAGGGAGGTTTGCATGCCAAAGGGATCAAGGATCGAGTCAATCGTTGCACGCGAGGTGTACTCCGGGCGCGGCCATCCAGGGATCGAGACCACCGTCACCACGGTGAACGGAGCCGTCGGCACCGCGGTCGCTACGGCGGGCATCTCCGTCGGCGATTATGAGGTCAAGTTCGTCTATGACGGCGGGGCGCGTTTTGATGGGCGAGGCGTGCAGAAAGCCTCCGATGGCATCAACACCATTATCGCCCCCGCGCTGCTGGGGATGGATAGCACCGAGCAGGCGATCATCGACCAGGCCATGCTGGATCTGGATGGGACGGCGGACCGCTCACGGCTGGGCGGCAACGCTATCGCCAGCGTCTCGGCCGCCGTGCTGCGGGCCGGCGCCGAATCGCTGGGTATCCCGCTCTATGAGCACATCGGCGGCGTCAACGCCTGCGAGCTGCCCGTGCCTGGCGTGGGCCTGATGAACGGCGCCCGGCGCTATGGCGGCGGCGAGCGGGCCGGCGACAAGCCGAGCTATGAGTTCATGTGCTACGGCTTTGATACCTTTGCCGATGCGGCCTACGCCGCCTGGGTGCTGGAGCGTACCTGGCGGCGCACGCTTGCCCAGCGCATCGAGGGGCTGGACCCCTTTAATGTGCGGTTCATCCCCGCCGGCGTGCTCAAGCATGACAGCGAGCTGTGGGATGTGATGGCCGAAGTCATTGAAAAGTGCGGCTATGCCGGGCGCGTGGGCATCCAGGTGGATGTGGCAGCCGGCGAGTACTTTGACAATGACAAGGGCAAGTTTGTGGGGCTTTTCTCCCGTGAGGACAAGACCCTGGACGAGCTGATCGATCTCTACAAGTGGATGGTCAAGCAATATCCCTTTGTCATCTTTGAGGATCCGCTGGATGAGGATGATTTCGAGGGCCACGCCCGGTTGACCCGCGAGGTGCCGATCGAGATCTGCGGCGACGATCTGTTCACCACCAACGCCGAGCGCGTGCAAAGGGGTATCGACATGGGCGCCGCCAACGCCGTTCTGCTCAAGGTCAACCAGGTGGGCACCATCACCGAGGCCTTTGAGATGACCCGGCTGGCGCACCGCAACGGCTATGGTGTGATGCCCTGCGGCAGCCGCGGCGAGGGCCCCGAGATCGTGGACTATTCCGTCGGGCTGATCACCGGGCACCAGCGGGGCGGTGCGAGCGGCGACTCTGCAAACAGATTGCTCAAGATCGAGCAGGAGCTGGGGCCGCGGGCGCGGTTCGCCGGCAAGAGCGGGCTCAAGGTCAAATGGTAGTATGAAGGTCACCGGGCGCGGGGCAGGCCAGATAGGCGGCCCCGCGCTCGGCTTGTATCCGTGGGCCGTTAAACGTTGTGGCACAGAACATATCAGAGGGAACAGTCGTATGTCGATCTTTCGCAATCGAGACGAGATCCTGTCACACGGCAATATCGAGGGGCGGCGCATCGTGCTCGACATCCTCGACGCCGGCATCGAGGCCGGGGATCCGTATCCCAACGTCCGCAAGGCCATTTGGGTGGAGGGAAACAAGCTCTATGTGGGGACTGAGGATTTCCCGCCTGGCCCGCTGGGCTTTGTTCCACCCACGCGTCCGCGCCCGGCGCCCTCCATCCCGCTGGTTTTTGACCTGGACCAGGTGGGGAATATCTATGTGACCGGAGGGGGCAAGGCGGCGCAGCGCGAGGCCAGGGCGCTGGAGGACATCCTGGGCGACCGGATCACGGCCGGCTGCGTGAACGCCAAAAAGGGTGATTCCATCTACCTGGATCGCTGTGAGGTCACCCTCGCAGGGCACCCGGAGCCCGATGAGGAGAGCGTGTCGGGCGCGCAAAAGATTGTGGACCTGATGCACACCGCCAAAAAGGGCGACATCATCTTTGAGTGCGAATCGGGCGGGGGCACGGCGCTGATCACGCTGCCGGCGCCTGGGCTGACGCTGGCGGACATCCAGGAAGTGAACCGGGTGATGTACCTGGAGCACGGCGCTCCCATCGAGGCGGCAAATGCCGTGCGCACCCTGCTTACTACCCTGCGGCTGAAGCACAGCCGTCATGCCGGAGATGCCACGCTGATCATGATCTCAACGGCGGAGCGCGCCGCCGATGCCCTGAACATGAACCAGCGGCCGCACCACATGGGCGACGAGTACGACTATGCCATCTACTTGCTCAAAGAGTTGTATCCCTGCTGGGAAGAGATTCCGGAGGCGGTGCGCCAGCACCTGTTGCGCAAAGATCCGGCCTATGGGCACCTGCGCCAGGAGGAATGGTTTGACAAGCCGCACTATCGCATCCGCGTGATGGGTCCCGAGTACATGGTCAATGCAGCAGAGAAGCGGGCTCAGGAACTGGGGCTCGACGCCGGCGTTCTGGCCGTCTCCCTGAGCAACCTGGAGTCACATATGGTGGGCGATGCGATGGGGCAAATAGCTCACGAGATCGAGCGCCGTGACCGTCCGGTGCGCGCCCCCGGGGTACTGCTGATGGGCGGCGAGAATGTGGTGGCTACCGGGCCCAATCCCGGATTGGGCGGCCGTAACAGCGAGTTTGTCACCAGCGCGGCGCGGCGCATCGCGGGCAGCAAGCGCATCGTCATCGGATCGGCTGACTCCGACGGCTCTGACGGTCCAACGCCCAACAACGGTGGCATCGTCGATGGCTACACGGTGGAGCGCGCCCGCGCAGCCGGCCTGGACCTGGTCGAGGACCTGCGGACCCACAACACCTGCGCGTTTTTGCGGGGGCTGGGCGACGCCTTTGACACGGGCATCCTCAGGACCAACGTCCAGGACCTGCGCGTGGTCTACGTGGGGCCGCGCGAGTAGCTTTCCCGTGGACACGACAGCGCGCCGCGAAGGATGCCTTCGCGGCGCGCTTGCGTACTATACTCCTGCAGGTCGTGACGTTCGCGCACGATGTGGTACGTGCCGCTAGTGCGCGACCGACCCGTCGGTGTGATAGAACCCTGCGAACGCTCGATCATCGTAGGGGATCTGAGCAAGCTTTTCCTCGCGGATCTCGACACCCAGCCCCGGGCCTGATGGCAGTTCGATATACCCGTCGCGCGCCGTCAGCGGTTCCTCCAGAAGCTCGTTGAGCGGGTGGTTCTCGGGGTCGTTGTTCTCCATGAGCCGGTAGTTGGGCACCGTGGCTGCGAACTGGCAAAAGGCTGCGGTGTTTACCGGGCTGCCCATCAGGTGCGGAAAGATGCCCACAAAGGCTGCCTCGGCCATCCCGGCGATCTTTTTGGCCTGGGTGAAACCCCCAACCAGCGACGGGTCCGGGCGCACCATAGCCACGGCGCCGCTGTCGATCAGGCTGCGGAATTGGTGGATGGTGTGGTTTCGCTCGCCGGTGGCGATGGGGATGTTCACGTGCCTGGCCACGTACTCTAGCGCCTCCAGGCTCTCAGGCGCCACGGGGTCCTCATAGTACAGGATGCGATAGGGCATCAGTTCCTGTGCCAGGAGGACAGCATTCCCGGGGTCGAGGTTGCGATGAATCTCCAATCCCAGGTCGATCTCGTCGCCGATGGCCTCGCGGATCGCCTGCACGATAGCCACGGCATCCTTGATCACGCGCGTGGCATCGTGCTGTTCAAAGCCCGCGAACATCGGGATCGTGCGCAGCGAGGTGAACCCGCGGTCGACCTGTGCCCGGGCGCTGGCGGCGCGGGCCTCGAGCGTGTCGCCCGTCACGTTGGCAAAGGTCCGGATGCGATCGCGAACACGCCCACCCAGGAGGGCATACACCGGCAGGTCCACCGAACGCGCCAGGATATCCCACAGGGCAATGTCCATGGCGCTCAGTGCGGCGCTCAGGACCGATCCGCCAAAGTGTGTGTTGCGCGCCAACACCTGCAAGTGGTGCTCCATCCGCGCCGGATCCTGTCCGACATAATAGCCGGCGAGGTCCTGTAGCGCGGCGTACACCCAGCGGTGGTGTGCCCACAGCCCGGACTCGCCCGTCCCGACGATGCCCGTATCAGTATACACGCGCACAATCAAACTGCGCCCCACCAGGAATGACTTGATCGATTCGATGCGCATGGCTGACCCTCCTGCGTAGAGCGCGCTCGCCAATGATCAGAACAGCACATAGCCGCCGCAGACTGAGATGCATTGACCGGTGACATAATCCGACAGATCGGTGACGAGAAACTCGAGTACTTTGGCGCAATCCTCAGGGAGGCCCAGTCGCCGGAGCGCAATCTGGCTCTCCAGCCGGGCCCGCGTCTCCGGGCTGGCCCGCCCGCCAGCGATGGCCCGAGAGGAAAGGATCCAGCCCGGTGCCATGCAGTTGACATTGATACCGTACTCGCCCAGTTCGGCGGCCAACAGGCGTGTATAGTGGATCACCCCTGCCTTGGCGACCGAGTAGGGGGCACCGCGACCGCCGATCTGGGCGTGCAGTCCGGCCTGGCTACCGATGTTGACGATCTTGCCCGAGCGCTGGCGTTTCATGATGGGCGCGGCGGCCTGGCAGCAGAGGATCGTGTCCATCAGGTTGACGTCCAGGATGTAGCGAAAGTCGTCCCCCGGTGCCTCTGAGGCTCCCGAGCGCTCGTTACCTCGCAAGGCGCCCCCGGCGTTGTTCACCAGGATGTCCAGTCGGCCAAAGACGCGCTCGATCTCGGCGAACATGGCGCCCACCTGCGCAGAGTCGGTGGCATCCGCCTCGATCCCCAGCCCGCGCACGCCCAGGGCTTGAATCTCTTGCACCACCGTGTCCGCGGTCAGTTGCTCGCCGTACTGCTCGTAGGCGTGCAGGTCGATGTCGTTCACAACGACATCGGCGCCCAGCCGGGCAAGATGCAGCGCATAGGCTCGCCCCAGCCCCCGGGCGCTGCCCGTGACCAGCGCGACTTGGCCAGAGAGCTTGCCTGTCGGATCATCCATGGATTCTGCTCCTTCCAGCCCCCGCCCGGTATGTGCATCACCAACGCGACAGCCGGAATAATAGCGCAGGGCCGCTGCATCGTCATGCGATAGCGTGCGCCTGACGCACAGTGGCTGGAGAGCTGGCATGGTCGAGACCCGGAGGGCATCAGGCGAGAGCGGCGCGGGAGAATGACGTGTGCAAAAAGAACAAGAGGCGAGCTAATGCTCGCCTCTGATCTGTACCGGATGGACTGCCCGGTTACTTGGGCAGGCTAAGGACCATGCCAACCTTGATCTTGTCAGGATCGGCGCCGATGGCCTTTTTGTTCATCTCGTAGATCTCTTTCCAGCGCGCGCCATCCCCCAGCTCGGCCTTGGCGATCGCACTCAGAGTGTCACCACCCTTGACCGTGTACGTCTTGACGCGGGCTGCATCTGCCGCTGCCGCGCGCGCTGCTGCCACCTCGGCATCCAGCTTCTCCCTCCCTGCGGCGGCCACGGCCTCACCCGCTTCCTTCAACTCCTCGGCCTTGCGGGCCCTGGCGGCCGTCTCGAGCTTGGCCCTGGCCAGTTCGGCGGCCTTTTGCCTGGCGGCCTGCTCGTTTGCGTCTCCAGATTTCAGCGCCATTGCTTGTCTCCCTTATTGATGCATTCGGTCACGCTCCGTGCTGCGCCTCTGACAGAGGCACGCTTCACACGATGAAAGCGTATAGCCGCCCATGTTTCCTGGCAACTTGTGCATTGGCGCCGTGGCCAAAGACGCTCCGGTTTCTAGCGTGTCAGGATCACGCGCACGAGACCAGACTTGACGTCCACCCACAGGCCCCCGGTGACTTCATCACCGTTACGCCAGTGCCGGGGTTGCCAGTTGCCAGAGTCGTCGAGCGAACCCTCCTCTACCATCTGAAAGTCGGGAAGCTCATCCGAGAGGAGCTCCGCCGCCATGGCGGGCGTCAGCTCAGCATCCGGTGCGGGCTTGCGTTTGAAGATGACCCGGAAGGGGCCTCCTGCCAGGTAGAACTCGCGCTCGCCCGCCCGGACGATCAGGCCGCGCGCCCTGTCAAACCCGTCCGGACCGCCGCCGCGGGGGTACAGGTAGCCGCGCGGGTAAGGCTGGTCCGAGTCGGCGTAGCGCACCCAGGCGACATAGTCGCCCATGTCGATAGTCTGTCCTCCGGCATGCTCTTCCTGCACAACGGCGTACACGTTGCCCGTCCCCTGGTACTGGAGCAGTAGCGGCAGCGCCTGTCGCGCCGCCCGAAAGCTCTCCACCACCTCGCGGCTTATGGGCCGCACGGCGCCGCTCTCGTCCAGCATGCTCTCGATGCCAAAGCAAAAGTAACCAATGGCGTCGTAGGCGCCCAGGGCGTAGAACATGTTGCGCGCGTTACTGCCCCCCGGAGCGGACTCGGGAATGAACAGCGGGTTGTCCTCGCGACCATAGTGCTCGCACTCGAAGCGATAGCTGGCCGAGTCGGCCGCATAGATGTCGGGAGCAATGACATCGATGTGCGGCGTATTCCACTTGTAGAGGTCAAGCACCCGGGTGACTGCGCCGCCAGAGGGGTACTTGCCCGCGATGCGGTGGCCGCCATCCCCCAGCCAGACATTGATGCTCATCGGGATGTCATAGATGGCCTTGCCGGCCGCGGCGAGGCTGTCGATATAGTGCGCGATCTGCCAGGCCGTCATGAACTCGCCGGCCTGCCAGCCAAAGAGCTGCGGCCAGGTGCCCTCGCGCCGCGCCCCGGCGCCATGCCAGGCGACGTGGATCGGCGTGCCAGGATGGCCAGCCACCTGTTCCACGAGTTCGGTTGGTACCGCGCTGTGGAAAGCGGCCGTGGAATCTTCACCATAGTCCCTGTCGCAACCCAGGATGCCCGGCTCGTTTTCGACCTGTACAGCGATGATGGTCTTTTCCTCGGCATCCTTTTCGCGCACCGCGCGCATCAGCGCTGTAAAGGCGCGCTCGTCTGCCAGCCGGTTCTCCTCGCACTGCGACGATAGCACGGGGATGGTATAGCCCGCGGGCGTCACTACGCGGCGGAAGCGTTCCTGATCGCTCTTGACCCAGTTCGGAGTGTACTCCATCTGGCCGTTCTTCCAGGTGCCGAACCAGAGCAGCATCAACTTGAGCCCGTGTTCACGGCAGCCTGCCAGCAGGTCGTCCAGCACTGAGAAATCGAAACGCCCCTCCTCCGGTTCTACCTGGTACCAATACACTGGAATTTCGACGGTGTTGGCGTCCATGAGTTCAAGAGCCTTGAATGCCGCCTCTAACTCGGCCAGGTTGTAGCCGCTCGAGTTGTGTACCTGACCGCCGAGCGGGAAAAACGGCTCTCCATTTACGCGGAATATATGCTTGATCTCATGCATGGTGTCCTCCTGTTTGCGATTTTGCATTACAATGGTATCGTCAGTTGTTGTGTGAGGCAAGGAGTGCGGGATAGCGCTCTGTGCCTTACGGACGAGTGCACACGGAAGTTTCGTGGAACACAAGATAGATAGGTGGACATACCGCAAGTGGTTGATACCGCTGTGAATACGGCCGACTGGCAGGATCGACTCGAGAGCGCTTTGTCGACGCTCGAGGCCGAGGCTGATGCCGCATGCCTACAGGAGCTTGATGTGGCTGCGCTCAACTATGTTGCCTGTGGGGCGGGCCTGGCCCGCTCGCTACTCGTCATCCTGGACGAGAGTAGCAGGGGTCTCGAGCTCCTCGCGACATCGCAACACTCGGCACTCGAGGACGTGGCTGTCGTGCGCTCGTCGGCCTTGGAAGCGATCCAACAACTGAGCCAGGTGCTGCGCGAGGTGCGGGATTGGGTTAGCCAACCCGAGATTTCGCACTCTGCTACGTTGGATGGCATACGGCACGTGTTCCATAGCCTGAGCAATCTGCTCGTGAGCATAAACTGTTACAGCGAGCTGCTACTCGTGGAGCTACCTGACGATTGCCTGGCGCATGCTCAGATCAAGTCGTTATCGGTAGCTGGCACACGGGCCTCACGCGTCGCACACGCCCGCGCCCTGCTTCAACGGCTGGTGAACGAGCGCCAGGAGCTGGCCTCCGAGGCGCGCGCATCGAAGGAGCGCGAGATCTTGGCCGTGCTGATCACCGCTCTGTGTGCTGATGCCGGTTCTACGGGGATGCAGGAGTGGCGACGCAATCCGGAGATCATCGACGTTGCTCGAGAGTCGTTGCCGGCATTGGAGGGCCGCGTGCTCTCTGAGGCTGTCAGGCGTCTTGAGGCTGTCGTAGCCTAGATTTAGCGGTCAGGCGCCGCTGGCCAGCACATATCCGACGCCGGGCACGGTAAGGATGAGCGCGGGCTCACGGGTATTGCTCTCGATCTTGGCCCGCAGGCGGCTTACGAGCCCGTGCAGTAACTCGACGCTTCCCTCGCCCTCATAGCCCCACACGCGCTCAATGAGCGTCTCGGTCGGAATGGTCTGGCCGGGATGTGTCAACAGGGTGTACAACAGCCGAAACTCGAGCGGCGTGAGCCGGCGGGCCGATTGTTGCCCCACAACGACGGTGCGTGTGGCGGGCACCAGTTGCAGTTCTCCGGCCTTTAGGCTGGGCAGAGGTCCCAGTGTGGTACCCGCAGTGCGGCGCATGAGGGCTCGCAGCTGGTGGATCAAGAGCCGTGCACTGTAGGGACGTGTCAGCACCAGATCGGCGCCCGCTTCATAGACTCTGCAGAGGGTGTCCTCATCGCGGCTGGGAGAGATCACGGCGAGGGGGATCGCCGAATCCCGCCGGACACGACGTGCCGTATCCACGAGCGCACCAGAGCGCAACGCGACGATGATCAGGTCGAGTTGCTGTTGCTGGAGGACGTGCAGCGCGTGCTCAAGTCTGGGGCTGCTCTGCACCGTAGCCCCGGCGCGCTGCGCCGTGAGCCCCAGCAGGGCGGTTTCATCCGCTTCATCGCATAGAATGAGTGCCAGCATCGATGCTCCTCTGGGTTGCATCAATCAGGTGGCGCGAGTATAGCGGATGTGGGTGTCCTGGCAAAGCCAGGGGCGGGGTTCCATGCAGAAACCCCGCCCCCGGCGATCACATCACTGGCCTGCGAGCATATGCGTGTTCTAGGCGCTCGCTATGGTTCTCCCGATGGTCACGACCTACAGGTCGTCATCCCACTCATCATCTTCTTCGTCGAATTCCTCCTCGTCCTCGTCCTCCTCCCATGGCCAGTCCAGCTCGATGGGGTTGAGGTTGACAACCTCGAGGTCGGCCTCGCAGTTGTCGCAGTAGACGATATCCCCCAGTTTGGGATTGCGACGCAGATAGATATTCTGATCACATCCGGGGCAAGCGGCGTATGGCATCTTACTGTAGCTCCTTGTTGGCGTGAACCCTCGCGCGGCTCACTCCTGAATTCAACCGCAGTATAGATGGCACATATATAAAAGTGGTTGAAGTAATCTACCAATAACGCTGGAAAACGAGATCTCGTTCTGTAGAAGCTGCAGCCTTGATGTCCCGCAGGCGCGTAACCTGGAGGAGACAGGCATCGATGACGCATGCAAGCAGCTGCGCTATGTGGTTGCTGAAACGGGCTATGACGCAGGGGGCAGAATGCCAGGAGGTGGCGTGGAGGGGGCCTTGTCAGATCTCGAGACTCTGGCTCGGGACGAGCGTCTGTTTGACGAGCGGGCGTTCTCGGAGCGCGTCGCTGCGCTCGACCAGCTGGACTATATCTGTGAGGTGCTGCGCTATTCCGGGCGGGGGGCGCGCCGCGATCTGCAGCCCGCTCTGGCGTTGCGCGATCGGCTCGAGGCACTCAATGCAGCCTACTGCGCACGGCTGCGTCAGTGGCTGCAGGGTGGCACCTGGTCGCGAGCGGCCCTGCGTGCCGAGCTAGACCGGCACACGACGTACGGGCGAGACACGGCGCTTCACATGGAGCACGAGGCGCTTGACAGGCTTGTGGACGGCATCCTCGGGCTGGGCGAAACGATTGCAGAGCCAACGCTGGCGGATCGAGACTATGTGCATCTGGAGGACTCGCCGGTCAGGGTGCTTCTGGATCTCGTTGATCATGTGTCTCTGGAAGCCGATGATCGGTTTGTGGATCTGGGCTCGGGGCTGGGGCGGGCAGCGATCCTCGTGCACTGGCTTACGGGGGTGTCTGCCGAGGGCATCGAAGTGCAGCCGGCTTATTACAACTATGCGTGCGCTCTCGTGGCAAACCTGGGGCTGGAAAGGGTAAGGTTCCAGCGCGCCGATGCCAGCGAGGCGGATCTTTCACGCGGCACCGTCTACTATCTGTTCACCCCGTTCAAGGGGCGGATCCTGCGTCTGGTGTGGCAGCGTCTGGAGCAGGAGGCGCAGTCACGATCTATTACGGTATGCACCTACGGCGCGGTGAGCCTTTCCGCTGCCCGGCAACGCTGGTTGCGGCCAGCATCGGGGGCACCGCCGCACGAGTTCGCCCTGGCGATCTGGCAGGCTGGCTAGTCTGCGGCCTCTGGGGCCGGCGCTGCCTCTGCTGGTGCTGGAGAACGTGCCGCCTCGGTCTCCTCTGCTGCAGGGACCACTGCAAGGGGGACTGTGTTGCTGCATACTGTGTTGTTCTCCACAACAAGCGCTCCGCTGGCAACGTTTCGCGGAACGCGAAACCGAATTTGTCCCTGACAGGCATGGCGCCAGCGCCAGCTCAGCACTCTGCCGACGTCTACACGCCCCAGGGTGACCCGATCCGCAGCTCCCTGCGAAGGACCGAAACTGATCCCGCCGATCGTCACCGTGTCGCCCGGCGACACTCGCCTCGGCCGTACCCACTGTACGAACGGCGCATAGAGCCTGGCGGCATCGATAGCTTTTTCGGCCGCGGCCTCATCGCGGGCACTGCTGCTTACGCCGGCGAGGTGCATCATCTCATGCATCAGAGTGGCGGCTATCTGCCAGCGACCTATGCGGTACACATCCTATCGTAAGCCATGTTGTCGCCGCCCACTTCACCGCGCCCCATATCTCCCGCCGTGCGTAACTCCCATACCTTCGCCCGGTTGGCGACCTGCTGCAGCGTGTTCTCTGTCCCTCCGGGCGCATTGTCGCGGAAATAGTTGATGAGCCGGCGGGAGGTAAGTTGCCTGTTGATGATAGCGACCGCCGCCTCTACGCGTGCAAGATGGTTATTGGGGACGCGGTCCCAAAGGGAGTTAGTCGTGGTCGTTCTGGGAATAGTGATGCGCCGGATGACGTCGTTGCGGCGGTGCAGCAGCGGCCAGCCCATGACCGCAGCAGCCAGAGCAGTGGTCTGAGGCATATAGCCGATTGCGGGAGCGGGACGGGCCGCATCGATGGCTTTGCCTGTGGCGTGGTTGCCTCCTCGGCGTTGCAGCATTCGAACTTGAGGGGCCGTCCAACGCCTATCTAGACGGGAGGGTAGCCTGCCGGCCGACCGGCGAGGCTCTTTTTCCGCTACTTGTTCACGTTCAGAGCTACCAGGGGACCGGAGGCGAAGATACAGGCGACGCGTAGCATGCGAACCCATCAGACACCTCCCCAGCATACGTGCCGCTACGGATATTCTGACGGATTAGCCCCTGCCAGTAAACACCTTTCCAGGCATCTTGAGCCTGTGACCCGCGATCTGGGCAGAGAACCGGTTGACGGGTGCCGCGAGGGTGACTAGAGTAGGCTCTGATAGCGAAATGATCTGACGCGTCACACGCGGCCGTCTGGCCGCACCGCCGGCTATCTCGCGCACGCTTCCTGCGCACGCTTCCTGCGCACCGGTCGGTGGCTGGTACTCGTGTGACGTCATGATTCATGCACGGCGCAAGTGGGCAACTACCGACGGCGGAGGGTTACATGAAGACGGAAGGTATTTTCTACGTCGCACCAAACAAGGTCGAACTGCGCGAACTGGAGGTAGGCGATCCGGATCTCTACCAGGTCCAGATCGAGCTCAAGGCTTCGGCCATCTGTGCCTGGGACCAGGCACTCTATAAGGGCATCCTGCCCGCGGGGACCACGTATCCGTTCCTGCACGGACACGAGGGTGTGGGCGTCGTGCGGAAAGTTGGGGCCCGCGTGACGGGCTACAAGGAAGGCGACCTGGTCACCTCCATGGGCGACAACGCCGGCCTGTGGGGGCACTATGCTAACGTGGCCCAGACCGCCGTCGCCAAACTGCGGCCGGAGATCACCGACTATGAGCATTGGCAGGCCGAGCCCGTGTCCTGCGTCATGAACGGGATCGAGTGGTGCCGGGTCGTCCCCGGTGACCGGGTGGCCGTGATTGGAACCGGATTCATGGGCCTGCTGCTGGTGCAGGGTCTGGTGCACACCCAGGCGGCCGAGGTGATCGCGATCGAGATCAACCCGGCACGACTGGAGCTGGCAAAGCAGTTCGGCGCAACGCTGGCCATCAACCCGCACACCGCGGAGGGGCAAGAGGCTCTCAAGGAACTGGCGACGCGACCGGTCGATGTCGTGGTCGAAGCCGCAGGGACACAGGAGGCCTTTGACTACCACTACTCCCTGCTGCGCAAGCAGGGCAAGTTGTGCATCTTTTCCTGGCACAAGGACGGTGCCCGCACCGTCGACCTGGGCGCCTGGCACATGTCCGGCTATGAGGTGGGCAATGCCTCTCCCAGTATCTCGCCCAACTTTTCGCGGATCTTTGCCCGGGCGGTGCCCCTCATGGAGAAAGGCGTCTTTGATCTCAAGCCGCTGGTGACGCACGTCATGTCCCCGGAGCAGGCGCCCGAGCTGTTTGAGATCGCCGCGCACCAGAGCGATGGGTACATCAAGGGTGAAGTGCGCTGGTAGAGCGGGTCAGGCAGGGCAGTGCGATCGGGGCAGTCGTGCCCGCCGAGCCAGATGACCGGAGACAGGAGCATTCAATGACACAGGTCTCACTGCCGCCCGTGCCTTCGCCAGAGGTGACTGCCGATGGCCGGGTCACTTTCCGGCTGCGGGCGCCCGACGCGAGCGCCGTGCTGGTGCGGAACACTACCGGCGGCTATGGCGACTGGCCAGACGGTAACGATGTCGCGATGGTTCGCGACGCGGAGGGTGTTTGGTCGGCGACCATCGGGCCGCTGGCGCCCGAGTACTATACCTACGTGTATGTGCTGGACGGCGTGCATGCTCTCGATCCCGGGAACACGCTGATCATGCGCGACGGCATCCGGTACAGCTCCTCGCTCCGCGTGCCCGGCGAGCTGGCGGCGCTGTACGATGTGAACGATGTGCCGCACGGCACGCTTCACCAGGTGTGGTACCCCTCGCCCAGTCTCAACATGGCCCGGCGCATGTATGTATACACGCCCCCCGGCTATGAAGAGAGCGAAGAGCGCTATCCCGTGTTCTACCTGCTGCACGGCGGCGGCAACGACGAGGATGGCTGGACCAACCTGGGGCGGGCGCCGCAGATTCTAGACAATCTGATGGCGGAGGGCAAGGCCCGGCCGATGATCGTGGTGATGACCAACGGCAACGGCCGGTTGCCGGCGGCGCCGGACTATTTGCCCGTGCCCCTGGGCTACCAGCGCCCCGCGCCAGGCACCTACATCCTGGACTTTGCTAACAGCATCGTGCCCGACGTGATCCCCTATGTAGACGCGCACTATCGCACCCTCGCGGACCGCGATCACAGGGCGATCGCGGGGCTCTCCATGGGCGGCGCGCAGACGCTGTACTGCGCCTTTCGCCACCTGGATCAGTTCGCCTGGGTCGCGGCCTTTAGCGCTGGCCTGCCGCTGCTGCCGGGCGTGCCGGTGGACATCCCGGCCCCGCCCAATGCGGCACAGCTGCGGGGTCCGGATATCACCAAGACTATCGACCCGGCCAGGTTCGCCGAACTGGTCACTCATCTCGATCCGGAGGCCAATGCTCGCCTGCGCATGTTCCATCTGGCCATCGGCGCCGAGGATGGGCTCATCAGCTCCCATAACACCTTGAAGGCACTCTTGGATGAGCGCGGCGTGCGCTACACCCTGGCCGAGGTGCCGGGCTATGCCCACGAGTGGCGCTTTTGGCGGCTGTCGCTTGTTGATACGGTACAGCGGCTGTTCGTGTAGAGCTGTGGCCGGTCACGGCCCCGGCTGCGGCGAACTCTGGCTGCACGCACTCGGTAGCCAACGAGCGCCGCCCGCGCTACAACGCGGGCGGCGCTTTGCACGTTCCTGAGCCTAGTGGCCGATGGGGATGTAGATGAACATTCCCTGTGACTCGGGGTCGTTCGGCTCAAAGGTCTCGGGGTACAGCTCAAAGTCAGGGCCGTCGATCCGCTTGTACCCGCTGCCAGGCAGCCAGACCTGGTAGGCTTGCTCGTAGGCCTGGTGGATGGTCTGCAGCGTGCAGGGGAACACGGCGTAGATCTGCGCCGGCACCTCCCAACGCGACATGCCCTCCGGCGCCTCGGCACCTACGGGCACCTCGACGCCGGCGATGTACTCAAAGACGCCGTCCGGCTCCATGTTCCCGCAGACGCCATAGGCTGCACCGCTGCCCCTGATGGCCTGCAACTCACCCCGGCGAGCATTCAGTGTGTCCCACATGGCAGGGATCTCGCCATGTTCATTCTTGCCCCGATACAGTTGTCCGATCACGCAAAAGGCGGGCAGTGATTTGATCTCCGGGTTCATCAGTCTCTCCTTTTCGTCTATAGATAGCGACGCGATGGTATTCACGACCGGCACGCGCACCTCTGTGACCCAGGCTTCCGGCGCCAGTCCCTCGCGGGGACCCTGGATGTAGACTTCGATGCCCGCTGCCGTGGGGACGTAGCCCCCTTCGGAGGCCCAGCGCAGCAGCGCGCTGTACGCTTCCGGCAATCCCTCCGGATCTCCCTGGTGAAGTGTGGCCAGGGCCTCAGGGGCCGCCGGCCAGGGCAGCAGCGCCAGGTCCCTCGGCGCTCGCATCGGGTTGCGCGCCGACGCCACCGGGGCGCCTACCTCCGCCCGCAGGGAACGGGCGCCTTCCTGCTGAAGATAGCGGGCCATCGGCGCCCCCTCGGCCAGTGCCGCGGGCCCCTGCCGCAACGCCTCCTGGAGCCGCTCGAGCAGGGGCAGGGTCCGCCCGTAACCCGAAACGGGGCCGCTCACCGCCAGCACCCGCTGCGCCTCGATCGTCTTGACGACTACCGCATAGTCCATCTCCCGGCCTTCTCGATCGATCTGGCGCAGCCGTGCCTCGACCCGGTTGAGCCGGGCGTGTTCTTGGCTGAGCGAGCGTTCCAGCTCTGCCCTCCGCAGGCGCAGCATGCCGCGCAGTTCCTCCGCTGTCACAGACTCGTTCAACAGGCTGCCGATCTGCTCGAGGCTGAACCCGAGATCCTTGAGCGCCAGTATCCGGTTCAGGCGCGCCAGTTGCTCCGCCGCATAGTAGCGGTACCCGGTATAGCGGTCGATCCACTCGGGCTTTAACAGACCCAGGTCGCCATAGTAGCGCAGCGTCTTGACGGACACCTGCGCCAGGCGGCTGAGGTCACCGATCTTGAGCATGACGCCCCTCCATACACACGATGTCACCTGCTGGCCAGCAGTACGTAAGCAGTGTACACCCTCCAGCGAGGGGAGAGTCAAGGGGTACGGGGACGAGTTCTGGGGCGAGTTTCGAGGGTGGCCAAGCGCGCGCCCGTCTATGGCGAGCACAGTCGCTTGCGGGAACGACGAACGCAGTATGCGGGTCAGGTATTTGGCGGGGGCGCGTACAGGCGTTCGGCCTCGCGCCAGCGGGCGTACAGCGTCGTGCAGGCCTCGTGTTGCGCGGGATCCGGCGTGTAGACCCGGCCGGGATGTACCATCGCCGTGGCCGCCGCGGCGCGATCCGCATACAGGCCTGCGCCTACGGAGCCCAGGATCGCGGCCCCCAGCGCCCCCGCCTCGACAACGCGGGGTGTGCGCAGAGGGCGATCCAGGAGGTCGGCCAGGATCTGAATCCAGAGCGGCGTGTGCGCGCCGCCGCCGGCCGCCCAGATCTCGCCGGCATCCAGCACCGAGCCCTCCTCCATCAACCAGCGCAGATGGCAGCAGGTCCCCTCCAGCAGGGCGCGCACCAGGTGGCCCCTGCGATGGCAGAGCGCCAGCCCCGTGAACACGCCGCGTGCTGCGGGGTTACCCGTTGGGCCGCGCTCGCCGGAGAGGTGCGGCAAAAAGATCAGGCCCTCGGCGCCCGCCGGCACGCTGGCGGCCTCGGCCAGGAGCGTCTCATAGGGCACGGGTGTGCCCGATCCGGAGAGGACATCGCGCAGCCAGCGCAGCGCCCCGCCCGTGGCCGTAGTCGCCAGCATGGCGCCCCGTTTGCCACGGCCGGGCCAGTTCACCCAGGCAGCCGTGCCGATATAGATGAGGGCGGCGTCCGCGTCGGCGCCAAGGCTGCCCAGCCGCGTGGCGGCCGTGTCGCCCAGGCCTACCACCACGGGGAGGCCCGCCGGGAGGCTTGTGCATTCACTAACCTCGGCGGTCACCGCGCCGGCGACGCTGTCGGAGGGCAGGATGGGAGGCAGTTGCTCGCGGCGGATCAGCGCCAGGTCGACCAGCCCCGGAGACCAGTCGCCGGCGCGACCATCATAGAGCCCGCTGCCTCCCGCATCACTGGCATCGGTCGCGACCGTGCCCGTCAGTCGGAACCGAATGTAGTCTTTGGGGAGCAGAAACCAGCGGGCGCGCGCCGTGACCTCAGGCGCATGGTGGGCGATCCAGCGCAGGCGGGCCAGGCTGGGCGTCGTGCTGGCGCGGGCGCCCGGGCCGGCGGCTGCCTCCAGCGCGGCCCGTCCCTCGCTGTTGAGCCAGTCCACCTCGCTCTGGCAGCGCTGGTCCATCCAGAGCATGCTGGGCGCCAGCACCCGGCCCTGCGCGTCCAGCGGCGTCATCGCGTGCATCAGCCCCGTGAGCCCCAGCGCCAGCGGCGCGATATCGCGGGCGGTCAGCGTCGCCATCACCTCGCGCAGCACGGCGCAGGCCGCGTCCCACCACCGTTCGGAGTGCACCGTGGCCAGGCCGGGCGCCTCGCATTCGGGCGGCACCTCGCGGCGCGCCTCGGCCAGGACGTTGCCCTGCCCGTCAAAGGCCATCGCACGGCAGGTGGTGGTGCCCAGGTCCAGCCCGAGCAGGCAATCCGTCGGCACGGGCTAGTGCTCGCCGTCCATGTTGACGATCACCTTCATCCCGCCGCGGTCCACCACGGTGTCAAAGGCCTCGGCGACATCCTCCAGCGCAAAGCG
Organism: Anaerolineae bacterium; assembly: GCA_040772225.1. Taxonomy (GTDB): domain Bacteria; phylum Chloroflexota; class Anaerolineae; order UBA1429; family UBA1429; genus JAAYED01. The sequence goes on along the minus strand of JAXGYO010000003.1, from coordinate 149,370 downwards.
ATGGCTGATCAGCGGCAGGACCTTGACCTGCTCGCGGGTGATGAGGTCGAGCGCTGTGCGGAACCCTCCGGGCGTAAAGTGGAAACTGCCCGTGACCCACAGTTGCTTGTAGTGGATGACGTTCGGGTCCACGGCGATGGTCGTGGACGGGTAGGTGCCCGCAAAGTAGTTGACGCAGCCGCCGGGCGCCGCCAGTTGCAGGGCCTGCATCTCCGCCGCGGCCGAGCCTACCGCCACGATCACGGCTTCGGCGCCCAGTCCGCCCGTGAGCGACCGGACCTGCTGGACCACGTCGGGGTCTCCCGCGTTGAGGGTCGCCCAGGCGCCCAGTTCGGCGGCCAGTGCCAGCCGATCTTCGAGTAGATCGAGAACGATCACCCGCGCGCCACGCAGGCGCGCCAGTTGCGCCAGCATCTGGCCGATGGGTCCGGCGCCCATGATCACCACGGCGTCGCCGGTCTGGATGGGCGTGCGGCTGACGCCGTTGTAGCAGCAGGCTAACGGCTCCGTGAACGATGCGGCCTCGTAGCTGACCCCGTCGGGGATGCGCTCGATGGCCTGGGTCACGGCCTTGCCCATGGTCTGGAACCCGCCCTGGATGGAAGGCAGGCGGTTGAGGCACATGTTAAACAGGCCGCGCTGGCAGTTGCGGCACATGCCGCAGACCCGCTGGACGTAGGCGGCCACCCGGTCGCCGATGGCATAGCCCTGGACGGCCTCACCCGCGGCGACGATCTCGCCCACCCACTCGTGGCCCACGGTGCGCGGGTAGGTGGTGCCCGCGCGCGTACCGGTGTACATGCGCACATCGCTGGGGCACACGCCGCAGGTGTGGATGGCGATCAGCACCTCGTCGGGGCCGATCTCGGGGGCGGGGGCGGTCTCGACCGTAAAGGCCCGCGGGCCGGTGAGCAGGGCGCGTTTCATCTCCATGACGATTCTCCTTGCGGTTGTAGCTGTGTTGGGCAGACTCAGGTGGCAGCGACAGTGAAATCGGTGCTCTGGTGGGCACGGATGGCGTCCGCGAGCTCGGCGCCAAAGCGTTTCTCAAAGAGGGTCAGGGCGCGTTCGGCGATGGCGGTTCCTGCCGCGCCGGTGTGCGCCTCGAACTCGTGGCGCATGGTCCAGTACAGGTGGCCCAGATGATACTCCCAGGGCATCACGGCCGTCGAGCCCAGGCGCGCGCGCAGGATCTCCAGCCGCGCCATCTCATCGTCGGTCAGTCCATACCCGATAGCCACGAACTCGCAGCAGGGCTGCCCTTCGGGGAGGGTGCGGCTGACCGAGTATTCCATCTCGACCGAGAACCCCTGCGCCAGGGCACGGTCGATGTCGCGGCAATAGAGGCTGCCGTAGCGCTGCAGGCCCTCCGCGCGCCAGGCGTCGTTCCAGGGGCAAACCGTGACGATGCGTTGCCACTGCGGCGTATGCTGGATGGTCATGGCCTCGTGCGGGTGATCCGGCGCTGACCACTCGCCGAGCGCCTGGTAGGTGGTCCAGTCCAGCGGTAGACCCAGGGCGGTCGCGCGCTGCGCCATGCGCCCGCCGCGCTCGCGGCCATAGCGCTGCACAGCCTGGCGCAGCAGATCGTCCGCCGGGATCGGGCCCAGGACGCGCTCGGCCTCCTGGGCGAGCCAGGCAAAGAGCAGCGCGTGTTTCGGCGGACCCAGTGGCCTGGAATCCTGTTCGGTCATCGATGCCTCCTGGTCACAGTGGGTCGGGCCGGGGCGAGAGCAGCGCGCCGGTTTCACGCAGCGCATCCTGCAGGGCAGTGACATCCAACTCGCGGGGCGCGATCCCCTGGAGGGCCGCCATCGCCGCCGCGGTGCCCGCCGCCTGACCCGCCACCATGCAGGCCACTGTGTTGCGCGTGCTGTTATGCGCCACCGTGTCGATGGTCATCATCCGCCCGGCGATGAGGGCGTTCGTCACGCCGCGGGGGATCAGCGCCCGGTAGGGGATCCCGTAGGCGCCGCCGTCGCGCACAAAGTAGCGGCTGTTGTCGATGAACGAGAAACAGCCGATCTGGTCGTCGAACTGGCGGCCGCCGGTGCAGTCCTCCTGCGTCAGTTCGTAATCGCAGTGGATCGCCAGGCCGCGTCGTTGCCCCGCCGAGGGCGCCGGTCCCGCCACATAGCACTGCTCGCAGCCGGCGAACGACTCGCGGAAGAAATCGGCGATCTCGAACATCTGCGTGCGCAGCGCGATCTCGGCCTCGGTGAGCGCCGCGGCGCTCATCCCGTCGTTTGGGCCATAGTTGATGCAGTTCATGTAGGTGATCTCGCGCGGCCGCAGCGAGGAGGAGAGGAAATAGTTCGGGATCCCCGCGGCGCCCTGGGCCTGCAGTTTACGCATGTCGATCCCCAGCCGCACCAGGTCGGGAGTGTAGGTGCCCGGCTTGACCGCGTGCGCGATCTGCGAGATCAGGCCTTTGGCCTCCAGGTCCGCCTCCAGGGCCTGCAGGTCCACGTTGCACAGCCGGAAGGTGAACCCCGCCGAATAGGCGCCCGGCTGGCCCGGCAGGAACCGCTCAAAGGGCGCGCCCGCGCCCGCAGCGATCGTGCCGTCGCCGGTGCTGTCGACGACCACGTGCGCCGAGACGGGCGTGCGCCCCTCGCGGTTCCAGAGCGTCAGGCTCGTGATCGTCCCCGCGTCGTCGGTCCGCACCTCGTCGATGCCCGTGTGCAGCAGCAGATCCACGCCCGCCTCGCGGCAGATGGCGAACAACTGCTGCTTGGCCACCTCGGGCTCCACGGGCGTGAGCATGGAGACGAAATCGCCGCCGCGTTCCATGCGGATGTGACCCAGCCCGCCGCCCGCCGCCTGGATGCGGTCCACCAACTCCTGGGCGATCCCGGCCGCCACGCGCATGCGGGGATATCCCGGCGCCACGTCGAACACGTTGAAGAAGGAATGCCAGCCGGTGGCGCCCATCACCCCCTGGCCCCCCAGAAAGCCGTTCTGCTCTACCAACAGCGTGCGCGCGCCCGTGCGCGCCGCGGCCACCGCCGCCGCCACGCCGGCCAGCCCGCCGCCGGCCACGAGGACGTCGTATTCGGTCTTGTCGCCTGGGGCCATTGTTTGTACCTCCGATGATCGGTTCGGGGCTATTCTGGCACTAGGTGGGGAGAGACGCAAGCGCGATGGCGACGTGGCGGTCACCTAATGCGTGCGAGCCTGTGTCCGTCACTTTACGTCACCGTGCGACTCGCGTATTCTGTGGCTGGCGCAAGGCGCTCGGTTGCAGTGCGACTGTCCGCCGGGAGAAACACGGCAACCACACGTCGAGCACTGTCCATGGCAGTGCATATCTCACTCTATACGACAGGGAGATAACTCGATGGCTTCGCCACGCAGTAGGGCCAATGCAATCGTACCCAAATCAGGTATGTATGTACCCGATCTGGGTACGATATCGGACGCCTCGCCCCTGGGAGCCGCTCTGTTCAGTCGGACGCGAGGTCTCGTGCTGGGACTGATCATGGGTAATCCACAGAGTAGGTTCTATACCAGTGAGATCATCGTCGCGCTAGGAGTTGGGCGGGGCGCGGTGCAACGCGAGCTGCGGGCTTTGACAGACGCTGGTATCCTCCTCCGCGAGCGCGAGGGGCGACAGGTGTACTATCGTGCGAATCCGGACTGTCCGATCTACCCTGAACTGGTGAGCCTTGTGCGCAAGACCGTGGGGCTGGTCGATGTCCTGCGCGCAGCACTCGCTGGTCTTGAGAGGCGACTCGCCGTTGCCTTTGTCTATGGTTCGATGGCCCGGGGAGACGCCACATCGGAGAGCGATGTGGATTTGATGGTGATCGGAGAGGCCAGCTTCGGCGATGTGGTGGATGCGCTGGCTCCCGCGCAGGATACCTTGGGCCGTGAGGTCAATCCCTCGGTGTACACAAAGACCGAGTTTCGTCGTCGTCTCCAAGCCGGAGAGCACTTTGTGACATCGGTATTTCACGATCCCAAGCTCTTTGTGATCGGAGGCCCGGATGACCTTGAGCGAGTGGCTGTCGCGGGGCTGGCTGAGGGTACATCAGACGAGCCCGCGTGAGATTGCCGATCTGATCGCCCTGGCCGATCGTGATCTGACGGCCTGCCAGACGCCAGGGCTGGATGCGGACTGGCGGTTGAGTATCGCCCACAACGCGGCTCTGCAGTTAGCCACGGCGGCGCTCGCTGCCTCGGGCTATCGCGCAGAGCGCGATGCCTACCATGCGCGCGTGCTCGCCAGTCTGGCGCTGACCATTGGCGCAGAGCGAGGTCTGATCAGGCGACTGGACAGCTTTCGCCGCAAACGCAATCAGACTGCATACGAACTCGCCGGGCTTGCGTCCGTTGCCGAGGCCGATGAGATGGTCGCGTTGGCTATCGATCTACGAAGACTGGTGGTCGATTGGCTCGCGGAGAGCCGGCCCGATCTGGCGCCATGAGCCCACCCGTAGCCTTATCGCGGGCCGGGTGACTGGATGATAGGTTCTGGGATTCAATCAACGCTGCTCTCAAAGGATCCGCGGGCAGCAGTAACGCCCACTCCTAAGGAGGCTCCCCATGCTCGCAGCGCGTTTCTACGGTGGCAAAGACATCCGCGTCGAGGAGATGCCCGATCCGGTCCCGGGGCCGGGTGAGGTGCTGGTGCGCGTGCGCGCCGCGGGGATCTGCGGCAGCGACCTGCACGGCTACCGGCGGGGAGGTCCCGCTACGGCGCCGCGCACGCCCGGGCACGAGCTGGCAGGTGAGGTCGCGGCTGTCGGTGAAGGTGTCACTGAATTTGCGCCCGGCGATCGCGTGGGCGTCGAGCCGCTGGTGGGCTGCGGGCAGTGCGCCCACTGCCGGGCCGGTGACTATCACCTCTGCGCCCGGCTGGAGCACATCGGCGGTGCACGGCCGGGCGGGTTCGCACAACTCACGGTGGCGCCAGCGGACCGCCTGTATCCGCTTCCCGATCATGTCTCCATGGAGGACGCATCGATCCTGGATGTGCTGGCGGTCGCGGTGCACGCTCTCTCGCGGGTGCCCGTCGCGCCGGGCGAGCGCGTGGCCGTGATCGGCTCGGGCGCTATCGGGCTGAGCATCGCCCAGATGGCGTCGATCTCCGGCGGCGCCGTGGCCGTGCTGGGACGCCGCGACGGGCCGTTGCGGGTGGCGGCCGAGACCGCGGGGGCCGCGGGGATCCGCCTGGACCGCGATCCCGTGGCTGCGGCGCGTGACTGGTCTGGCGGCGAGGGCGCGGACGTGGTGTTCGAGGCGGTGGGCGGCACGGCGGACACGCTTGACCTGGCCCTGCGCCTGGCCGCGCCAAAGGGACGCGTCGGCGTGGTGGGTTCGTTCCAGGAACCGCAGACGCTGGACGTGCGCGTGCCCATGCGGCGGGAGTTGTCGCTGATCTGGGTCTGGTCCTACGCGCTGCGCGGGAGCCGGCCCGAGTTCGCCATCGCGCTGGATCTGCTGGCGCGCGGCGCGCTCCAGGCTGCCCCGTTGATCACCCATCGTTTCCCGTTGGAGCGCATCGCGGAGGCCTTTGCCGCCGCCGACGACAAGACAGTTGGGAACAGCATCAAAGTGATCGTGAATCCCTGAATCAGGAGGACTGTGACATGACCCTGGGTCTGGCGGAAAAGAACGGGTTCTCAGCCGCACGGCTGGGGCGCATCGCGCCGCTGATGCAGCGCTATGTGGACGAGGGCAAGTTGCCGGGGATCGCCACGCTGGTGGCGCGCAACGGGGAGATCGTGCATCAGAGCACGGTAGGTTATGCGGACATCGGCTCAGGCAAGGCGCTCGGAGAGGATGCGATTTACCGCATCTACTCCATGACCAAGCCGATCGTGGTGGCGGCGGCGCTGACGCTGTTCGAGGAGGCGCGTTTTCTGCTGGATGATCCCGTGGCACGCTACATCCCCGAGATCGGTGAGATGCAGGTGTGGGCGGGGACGGACGGCGACCGTCCGGTGCTGGTGCCCCAGGACCGACCCATGACCGTCCGGCACCTCATGGCCCACACCTCCGGCATGACTTATGGATTCTTCGGCGAGTCGAACTGGGCCGAGACGCAGTGGGCCCAGTCCGGGGCCCTGGCCGTCGATCAGACGCTAGCTGACATGCCCGCCGTCCTCAAAGGACTGCCGCTGCTCTTCCAGCCGGGGGAGCGCTGGCACTATTCCGTATCGATCGATGTCGTCGGGCTGCTGATCGAGATCATCTCAGGACAGACGCTGGATGTGTTCCTGCGCGAGCGTCTGTTCGGGCCGCTGGGCATGGTGGATACGGCGTTTTGGACCACGCCCGAGAACGCCAGCCGCCTGGCGACGCTCTACTCTGTGGGTGACGGCGGCGCGCTGGCTGAGATCCCCTCGCCCGGCGGTCCCTACGACGCGCCCCGGGCTTTCCTCTCCGGCGGCGGCGGGCTGACCGCGACTATCAGCGACTACTGGCGTTTCGCCCAGATGCTCGCCAACGGCGGTGTGCTGGATGGCGTTCGGGTGCTCGGCCCGCGCACGGTGCGGTTGATGCGCAGCAACCACCTGCCGGCACACGTCCGCAACTATGGCGATCCGCCGCACGCAGGGCACGACTTTGGCCTGGGCGTGCGCGTCATGCGCAGCCCGGCGGAGGCGGGCGAGCTGGGTTCGCCGGGCAACTTTGGCTGGTCGGGGCTGGCCACCACGGACTCGTGGATCGATCCGGTCACGGGCGTGGTGGGCGTCTGCATGATGCAGTACATCGCCCCGCCCATGACAGGTTATCCCGTGCACCAACAGTTCCGGACTCTGGCCTACCAGGCGCTGCTGGACTAGAGCTACACGAAGGAAAACAGAGCCCGCCGGCGACTCGCACCGGCGGGCAGTTTTCGTGCGTCCTAGTACACAAAACGGTCGGTCGGGGCGCGGCCATCGGGGCTCAACGTGATCCCCTCCAGGGCCAGAAGTGCGCGCTTCATCTCCAGCCCGCCGGCGTAGCCGCCCAGGCCCCCGTCGGAGCGCACCGCCCGGTGGCAGGGGATCAGGATCGGGAACGGGTTCGTGCCCAGGGCGCTTCCCACGGCCCGCGCCGCCCGCGGATGCCCGATGTGCGCCGCGATGCGCCCATAGGTGCTGAGGCGGCCCCGCGGGATGGCGTGCTCGGCACGCAGCACCAGCGTCTGGAAGGGGCCACAGCGCTCCATGGCCAGTTCCTCCAGAGGGAAAGACACGTTCTCCCCGCTAAAGTAGCGCGTCAGGCGCTCGGCCAGGGAGTCCAGAATCATGTCGGTGCCAGGCCGCGACAGCGGATCCAGCGCACGCATGCGCTGCTCCGAGGCCCGGTGCGGCAGGGTCAGCAACGCGCCCTCCAGCCGTCCGGCCGGATCGGCGGCATCCCGGTACAGCGTCACGGCGCCGGGTGCCCATGGCACCACCACATAGATGCGGCTCAAGGCGCCCTCCTAGATAGCCTGCGGTGCGTCACGGTGGGTCGGCACGCCCTCTTCCTCAAAGATGCGGTCGATCTCGGCCTTGTCGGCATCCGTCATCTTCCAGTCCGCCGCAGCGACGTTCTCGTGCAGCTCTTTCGGATTACGGATGCCCACGAGGCCCACGGTCACTGCGGGATTGCTGAGCACCCAGGCCAGCGCCAGTTGGGCCACGGTGTGGCCGCTGTCGGCTGCCATCGCCTTGAGGCGATCCACGGCCTTGAGGGTGCGCAGGAATGCCTCGCGCTCAAACAGCGGAAGGCCGAACGCGGTCCCCTTGCTGCGCCAGTCCCAGTCCACAAAGGTGGTCTCGGGCGTAAAGGCGCCTGCCATCAGGCCAAAGGCCAGCGAGCCGTAGGCCATGTATCCGATTCCGTTGGCCTTGCAGAACGGCAGCACCTCGCGCTCCATGCGCCGGTCCAGCAGGTTGTAGCCCACCTGGTTGGCCGTCAGGTGGCCGTACTTTTCGCATTCCTGCATCATCTCGACGGTAAAGTTCGAGACGCCATAGTGGCCAATCTTGCCCTGCTGCTTGAGGGTCTCCAGCGCGCCGATGGTCTCCTCAAAGGGCGTCTTGTGGTCGGGCCAGTGGATCAGCAGCAGATCGATATAGTCGGTCTGCAGCCGCTGCAGGCAGCCCTCGGCGTGGGTGAGGATCGTCTCCCGGCTCGAGTCGCGGCCGGTGTTCACATTCTGCTCGTTGACCGCAAAGCCGACCTTGGTCACCAGCACGATCTCCTTGCGGCGGTTGCCCAGAGCCTTGCCGAGGATCTCTTCGCTGTAGCGCGGGCCGTACACCTCCGCCGTGTCGATGAGGGTGATGCCGGCATCGATGGCCTCGTTGATGGCCTTGCTGGCCTCCTGCACGTCGATCTCACCGTACTGGGTGGTGCCCAGTTCCCAGGTGCCGAATCCCAGGGCGGATGTGGTCAGGTCACTGTCTCCGAATCGTCGCTGTTCCATGACTTCCTCCAGAATCGTGATGCTTCGAACCGTCAGGCGATCTGGCGTCGGGCACAGCGTCGCATCGCCTCCTGAATGGTCGCTGCTGAGGGCAGCACCGCCGTCTCCAGTGCCCTCGAGACGGGCGGCGGTACATCGGTGGCCGAGACGTGCGCGACCGGCGCGTCCAGCGCATCGAACCACCGGCCCTGAATCTCGTCCGCCAGCCGCGCCCCGATCCCCTGGCTGCGGGGCGCCTGTTCGACGATCAATACGGCGCCGGTGCGCGCCACCGAGGCGCCGATGCTTGTATAGTCCATGCCGGTGTAATCCAGCGTGCGGAGGTCGATCACTTCTACTTCGATCCCCTCGCCGGCCAGCGCCTCAGCGGCTTCCGCACAGGCGAATACGCCGGTCAGATAGGTGAGCACCGTCAGGTCGCGCCCCTCCCGGACGATTCGTGCGCTGCCGTATGGGACACGATAGTCCAGGTCGCCGGCCGGCACGGGCGTCGCACGATCATAGAGCATCCCGTGCTCCATGACGAGCACCGGACCCTCACAGGCCAAGGCAGTGTTGAACAGCCCGATATAGTCGGCGGCGTTGGAGGGCGCCATCACCCGCCATCCGGGGAAGAGCCCAAAGAGCCCCGCCGGGTCCATCGAGTGCTGCCCGCCATAGCCATAGCCCAGCGCCAGCCGTGTGCGCACCACCAGCGGAAAGCTCACCTGGCCGCCGTACATGTGGCGCAACTTTCCGATCTGGTTGAACAACTGGTCGGAGGCCATGAGCGCAAAATCGGGGAACATCACTTCGACGACGGGGCGCATACCCAGGGCGGCGGCGCCGCCGGCCATCCCCAGGAACCCCGTCTCAGAGATGGGTGTGTTGAACACGCGGTCGGGGTAGGCCTCCACCAGGCCGCGGGTGGCGCCGTAGGCCCCGCCGCGCAGATTCGCCACCTCCTCGCCCAGCACGATCACCCGCTCGTCGCGCTCCATCGCCCGCCGGGTGACGGCGGCAATCGCCTGCACCAGGGTCATGCTCTCCGTCGATTCGACGCGTCCGCTATCCGGTGGCGGGGTGGGGTCGGGTCCGCGCAGATGCTCGACCGCGGTCTCCGCCGCTGGCCAGTACGCGGCCGGGATCGTGCGCCGACCGTCCGCCATTTCGGTGCAGCGCGCTGTGGCCTCCTCGACCAAAGCCTGGGCCCAGTCGGCCAGAGACTCATCCTCACCGCCGGCAAGCGCGCCCTCGCGCTCCAGTTCGGCCGGCAGGGTGGCCAGCGGATCGCGCGCCAGCCACGCCGCCTCCTCCTCGGTGCTGCGGTAGCCATAGGCGCTGCCCCGCAGGCGGCCCGCGTGGTGATAGAAACGGTAGGTCTTGGCCTCGATCACGTGGGGGAAGGGTTCGCCGCGCATGCGCTCTGCCGTGTCGCGCACGGCCATGTAGACCGCCAGCGGATCCATGCCGTCCACGATGGTGCTGTCGATGCCATAGCCCAGCGCGCGCTGCGCCAGGTCGCACACGTATGAGGACTCGCTGGTGCAGGTCCCCACGGCGTACTGATTGTTCTCGACCAGGTAGAGGATGGGCACTCGCCAGAGGGCAGCCAGGTTCGCCACCTCGTGAAAGCAGCCCTGGTTGATAGCGCCGTCGCCAAAGAACGAGACCACCACGGTGTCATGCCCGCGCAGGCGCTCGGCCCAGGCCGCGCCGGTGGCCAGCGGGATCCCGCCGCCCACGATGGCGTTGCTGCCCAGGTTTCCCGAGGCGCGATCGTAGAGGTGCATCGAGCCGCCGCGCCCCCCGCACCAGCCTGCCGCCAGGCCCATGATCTCGGCCAGCGTCCGGTAAACGGCATCGCTCATCGCCGGCGTCGCCCCTCCGCGGAGCGGGTCCCAGTCAGCCGGCGCATAATGCAGGAGGGCCTTGGCCATAAAATGTCCATGAGCGCGGTGGGTCGAGCCGATCAGATCGGTCGCTCTCAGTGCCGCGGCCACGCCCGCCGCTACGGCCTCCTGGCCCACGGAGGTGTGCGCGGGGCCGTGCACCAGGTCGGTCTCTTTGAGATCAAGCACCCTGTTCTCAAAAGCTCGGATCAGGTGCATGAGCGCCAGCATGCGCACGCGCTCCACCGCCGGTATGGCCACGCGGTCATCCGGGTCGAGCTCCAGACGGTGGCAGGTAGCGGGCGGGGGCAGTGCGATGTGCTTGGCCATGGTTGCCTCATGTGAGCGGGACCGGTGTCCCTTTTGTCATGAATGATATCCGTGGTGGTCAGGGATGTCGAGCCTTCGCGTTGGAGTGGCTACGTGCCCCACGTCCGGAGTGGCCACATTTACCAGACATTGACGAGTTCTTCACGGCGCATACACCACGTCCACATCGCGTGGTGCTATGCTGCGATTGTGTTGGAAGGGACACCCGCTGGGCAACGGTCCCGTTGCAGTCCGATCCGGTTTGGAGGCGGCCGGCTATCTGCTATACTCATTATCAGACCGGCGGCGAGACGTGCCGGCTTTTTTTTGCGCCGAGGCGATCGCCGCTCGCAATTCGGAGATAGGATTTCTTCATATATGTCGTTCGTAGATCGTTTTTTGGGCGGGAGCGCGGTGGACCGGACGCAGCGGCGGCTGGACAGCGCACTCAGCCAGGCTTCTGTACTCGATTTCGATGATCATTCACGGTTTGTATTCTTTTCCGATCTGCATCGAGGGGACAATGGCCCGGCAGATGCCTTTCGCTGCAACCAATCGCTCTTTGTGAGCGCTCTGGGCCACTATGAACGCCAGGGCTATACTTACGTCGAAGTCGGTGACGGCGACGAATTGTGGAAGAACAGCAGCCTGGCCAAAGTACAGTCCGCGCACCGACCCGTGTTTCGCATCATGGACCGTCTACGAATCGCCGGCCGGCTGATGGTGCTTGTGGGCAACCACCAGTTGGTCCGCCACGGATGCAGACTGGCCACCGCGGGCCCGGAGGCGGTCGAGGCCGTCGTTCTCAAGCATCGCGACCGCGCCGTTCGGTTTCTGGTGACCCACGGTCATCAGGCGGATGGTCTGCATTCCAGGGTCTACGGACTGACCCGTCTGGTGGTCCGCCACCTCTGGCGGCATTTGCAGAACCACGGTTTACGAACTGCGCTCCCCGGCCCCGACGAACTCCAGCCCGGGTCCGGCGCCGTGAGGGGAGCGATAGTTTGGTCTCAACACAACCAGGCCGGTATCGAGCAGCGTATCGCCGCCTGGCTTGGACGCGTGGATAACCTGGCCATCATCTGCGGACACACCCATCGTCCAGCGTTTGCAGCGGCGGGCGGCCTGCCCTACTACAACACGGGCAGCGGCGTGCGGCCGGGCTATGTCACCGGTCTGGAGATCGCGGACGGCTCCATCAGCCTGGTATCCTGGACTAACCGTCCTAAAGAGGGCCCCGGGGCGCAGTCGCTAGAGTGCACAGCGGTGCGACGCGAGGTGCTCGAAGGGCCTGTGAGCTTCGATAGCTTCTAGTGTGCGGTAGCGATGAATGCAGGGGCGGCACGGCTGTGCCGCCCTTTTTTCTATATCCGCGAGATCGATACCTATCCGCTGACCATCAAGATGCTCGACAGCTCCCCTCGCGGCGTCTATAGTAGGCAGGTCAGGGGTGCGGGTTACTCTGGACAGACTCAATCGTGGAGGACACATGGAATACGTGACGTTGGGCCGGACGGGGAGACAGGTGAGCCGGCTGGGGTTTGGCGGAGCCACCGCCGGGCTCAAGAACTATCTGCACACCTTTGACCCTGAGCGTCCCGAGGATGCCGATCCAATCATCGCCGCCTTGCGGCGGGCGTACGAACTGGGCGTCACCTACTATGATACGGCCGCGGGCTATGGCGACGGCGCCAGCGAGCGCATTTTCGGGCGCGGCCTGGAGGGGATCGACCCGGCCAGCATCTTTCTGGCTACCAAGGTCAGCCCTCGCGGCAAGGGCGTCGTGCGCCGTTCATTGGAGGCCAGCCTGCGCTACCTGCGCCGCGACTGGATCGACCTGCTGCAACTCCATGGCTCATTCTCGCTCGAGCAGATGGGCTATATCCTGGATAAGGGGGGGCTGCTGGACGAACTCGAGCAGGTTCGGGACGAGGGGCTGGTCAAGTTCATCGGTTTCACCTACGAGGGGCATGACTCTTTGCTCTTCCAGCTCATCGAGACCGGCCGGTTCGATGTGGTGCAACTGCAGTACAACCTGCTCTTTCAGCATCCCTATGATCACCGGCGCGGCACGGGCGCCATGTTCGCCCTGGAGGAGCGCAACATGGGCATCGTCACCATGCGCACCACGACCTCGAACATCCTTCAGCGCTGGATCCAAATGGTGAACCCGGAGAACACGTTTGATTACACGCCGGCGATCATCCAGTTCCAGCTCTCCAACCCGCTGATCGACGTGGCGCTGATCGGCATGCGCAGTGTCGCCCGTGTTGAGGCCAACGTGGCGCTCGCCAACGACCTGGCGGGACGGATGGACCTGGACGAGGTGCACCGGCACTATGTCTGAGCCTGACGCCGGTCGGACGCCGGTCATCGACGCCTACATGCACGTCGGGTCGCCGCGCTTTGGAACGGCCCGGCAGGCGCTGGCGGCCTGCGAACTGTGGGGCACCGATCGGGTCGTGCTGGTGCTCGGTCCCCGGGTGCCCGACATCGCAGCACTGGTAGAGGCTCAGCGGCTGCGCCCCCAAGCGGTTCGTGCGATCGGCATTCCATACGGGGATACCGCGGAGCGACGGCTGCAGTGTGTCGAGGCCTGTCTGACCGCCGGCGCCATCGGCATCCGCATGCAAGGCGACGAGCCGCTGGAGAACCCGGCCGTGATGGACCTGTTGGGCCGCAGCGGGCGCTGGATCTATGCCACGGATCCGCTGGCCAGCCCGCGGCACACGGCGCTCTTGCTGGATTGGCTGGCGCGCCATCCCACGGGGCGCATCGCCGCACCGCACTTTATACGAGCGAGCCTGGCGGCGCTGGACGATGCGCTGGCTGAGGAACTGGTGCGACACCCGCGCTTTAACGCGATCCTCTCGCGCCAGGGGCAGGTGGGCAGCCGTGACACCTATCCCTTCCGAGACCTGCTGCCCTGGGTAGAGCGACTGATGGACTGGTGTGGGCCGCGGCGCATGCTCTGGGGCAGCGAGTATCCGGTCATTTACTGGCGCGGCGAGCAGATCGACCAGACACGACGCTGGGTGCGCGAGCTCGGGCTGGAGATGAGCGACGAGGCCTATACCGGGTTCACCGGAGGGAACGCCGAGCGTCTGTTTTTCTGTGGGGACCCGCCCGATGTGCATCAGCCGGACTTGCCTGACTGGCTGCGCGTGTATCCGCCTCCGGGACCGGTGTATCTCTCACCGACGGCCCCTATCCACCTCCCCATCGATCTCTATCGGGCACTCTTTGATGCCTATTGCGAGCGCAACCGTCCTGCCGCGCCGCTGTCCTTTGCGGATTTCATCATCGAGCGCCTACGGACCTCCATGTCCGGAGGCGACGTGCCACCATCAGGAGGGCAACCATGAGCAGCACACAGCCCTGGTACCGCACCGTGCGCCGCTGGGGACAGACCAACCTCAATGAACTGGATCCCACCAACTATGACGGCGAGTGGTGGCGCGATTACTGGCGGCGCACGCGCACACAGGGGGTGATCATCAACGCCGGCGGGATCGTCGCCTACTACCCCAGCGCGCTGCCGCTGCACTATCGCGCCGAACACCTGGGCGACCGCGACCTGTACGGCGAGATCAACGCTGCGGCGCGCGAGGAGGGCCTCGCCGTGCTGGCGCGCATGGACTCGAACCGCGCCACCGAGGCGTTCTATCGCGAGCACCCCGACTGGTTCTTTATGGATGCCGAGGGCCGGCCGAGCGTCACGCAGGGGCGCTATCAAGCGTGCGTCAACACCCCGTTCTACAAAGAGTTCATCCCGGCCGTCCTGCGCGAGGTGATCGAGCGCTACCGGCCCGATGGCTTTACCGACAACTCGTGGACCGGCGTGGGGCGCAACCATATCTGCCACTGTCCCTGGTGCAGGCGTAAGTTCGCGGCCGAAGTCGGCGGTGATCTGCCTGTTCGCGTGGACTGGACGGACCCCGCTTACCGCGAGTGGGTGCGCTGGAGCTATGCCTGCCGGATAGAGAATTGGGAACTGAACAATCGCATCACGCAGGAGGCGGGCGGGCCGGACTGTCTCTGGCTGGGGATGATCAACGGCGATCCGCTCTCCTCACATCTGTCGTTTTGCGATCTCAGGGCCGTGGGCGAGCGCTCCCGCATCATGATGTCTGACCAGCAGTCGCGGCGCGAGACCGGATTCGAGTACAACGCCATCAGCGGCCAACTGCTGCATGGCGTGCTGGGCTGGGATGCCCAGATCCCTGAGAGCATGGCGACCTATGTGCGCGGGCCGCAGGCCTTTCGCAAGGCCGCCAACCCGCCGCTGGAGACGCGCCACTGGATGATCGAGGGCTACGCGGGCGGGATCTCGCCCTGGTGGCATCACATCGGCGCCTTCCAGGAGGACCGCCGGCAGTTCGATACCGTGCTGCCCTTGATGCGCTGGCACGAGGAAAACGAGTCGCTGCTGTACGATCGTGAGCCCGTAGCGACCGTGGGCGTGCTCTGGTCGCACGAGAATATCGATTTCTATGGCCGTGACCAGGCCGATGAGCGCGTGCTGCTCCCCTGGCACGGCTGGACGCGAGCGTTGACGCGCGCACGGATCCCATTCATTCCGGTGCACGCCGATCATATCGCCCGCGAAGCTCCCCGGCTCAAGGCGCTGGTGTTGCCCGATCTGGGCGTGCTCACCGACGGTCAGACCGAGGCGCTACAGGCGTACGTGGCGGGCGGCGGCAGCCTGGTGGCCAGCGGCCTCTCGGGCTGGCTGGATGCCTGGGGTGAGCCGCGGCCCACGCCGGCCCTGGGCGACCTGCTGGGCATCACGTACACGGGGGAAAGGCTGGGACTCACCGGCGCGCACTCGTCCAACTGGGAGGTTCAGAGCGGGCACACCTATCTGCGCATCGACCCGGACCTGCGCGCACGGCACGCGCTCGTGGCGGGCTTTGACGGCACCGACATCCTCGCCTTTGGCGGCACACTCCAGCGCGTCTCGGTGGGGGCCGAGGCGAGGGCCGTGGCCACGTACGTGCCCGCTTTTCCCATCTATCCGCCCGAGTTCTCCTGGATGCGCCAGTCGCACAGTGACATTCCTGCCATCGTCGCGCGTGAGCACCCGGCGGGCGGCCGCATGGTGTACCTGGCCGCCGATATCGATCGTGTGTACGGCGCGCGGCGCCTGCCCGACCACGGTCGCCTGCTGGCCAACGCCGCGCGCTGGGCGGCGGGCGATCTGCCGCTGCGAGTCGAGGGCGCCGGCGCCATCGATTGCCACCTGTACCGCCAGGGAGACCGGCTGATCCTGCACCTGGTCAACCTCAGCGGCGCCACCGAGTGGCCGGCCTATCTGGAGGAACACCTGCCGGTGGGCCCGCTGACGGTGAGCGTACGTTGGCCTGGCGACAAGGATGTGCGCGCGCGATGCTGCGTGGAGCCTTCGGTCCTGCCTGTCATGCAAAAGGATGGCCAGGCGACGGTCACGCTGGACCGGCTGGTGGATCACCAGGTGATCGTCTTTGAATAAGGGGTTCATGATGGAGGCTGTTCGTCCAGACTGGCTGAACCGCCGCAACCGCGGCATTCACATGACCATCCGCGACGTGGATTGCGCCGGCTTTGATGTCGAGGGCATGGTCGCAACCTACGCGCGCTGGCATGTGACTTACTTTTCCTTCTTCGCTGCGGGCTATGTGACCACCTATCCCACCCGCCTGGCGCTCCAGCGTGTGAGCCCCTGGTTGGGCGGTCGCGACCTGACGGGTGAGATTATCGCCGTCTCACACCGCTATGGGATCAAGGCCATACCGATGATCGACCTGGGCCAGTTGCCCGAGGCGGCTCTATTGGCGCATCCCGAGTGGGCCGCGCGCGACGCGCAGGGTCAGCCGGTGCGCGCCACCGATGGTCCGCTCTATCGGGCCTGCCCACTGGGTGGCTATATCCGCGACTATAGCCGCGAGATGGTGGCCGAGCTGGCCGAGCGTTATGAGCTGGATGGGATCAAGTTCGGCGGGGGCTCCTATGGCTTTGGCGCCGCCATCTGCCATTGCCCGGCCTGCACCGAGCGCTATCCTGCCGAGACCGGCCGGCCACTACCCGATCAGCAGGACTGGGCCGATCCCGCCTGGCAGGAATACCACGCCTGGAAGGGCCGCATGACCGCGGACACGGTGCGACACCTGGTGCAGGTCGTGCGCGAGGAGGCGCCCGGCGTGCCGGTGGTGGGCAATGCGGTCTGCTTTGGCGACCCCAACTGGACCCTCAACTCGTCGCTGGATATCGAGGAATTGGCCGAGATCGAGGACATCGTCCAGGTAGAGGTGCAGAGTCGCTTCCGGTACGACGCAGCCCGAGATGCAGGCGCCTGGCAGTACCTGCGCTGGCCGTCAGAGACGGCACGCTACATGACGACGGTCTCCGACCGGCCCATCTGGACCGTCTGCTCCTACTTTCTGGCGTGGCCCTGGCGGCGGAACGCGGTGCCGGCCGCGGAGCAATTGGTCTATCTGGCGCAGATGGCCGCCAACGGCGCCACGCCCATGGTGAACCTCTCCGGCGGGCCGCCGGCGGTGCACGAAGACACGCGTGGGTTTGAGGCGATCGAGACTTTGTACGCCTTTATGGCGGACCATACGGAGCTGTACGAGGATCGCTCCGCCGCCAACGTGGCTTTGATCTACAGCCAGCGCTCGCTGGAGCACTATGGCGACAAGGCCATGCGCCAGTACGTCGCCGGCATGCGGGGCTATGAGCTGGCGCTGGACGAAGCGCACATCCCTTATGACATCCTCTCCTGCCGCGTGCTCTCGACGGAGCGCCTGGCGCGCTACCGGGGCCTGGTGCTGCCCGCGGCGGTCGTGCTCAGCGACGCCGAAGCGCAGGTGCTCCGCGACTATGTGCTGGGCGGTGGCGGGCTGGTGGTGGATGACGACTGCGGGCTGCTGGGGCCGGACGGCGTCCGCGATATGCCTGCTCTGGATGACCTGCTGGGCATCCGGCGGGTCGGCGAACCCGTGGCAGCGGCGGGTGAGGCCCGGGAGATGATGCAGGCCTACATGCGCGTGGTCGGTGATCACCCGGTGCTGGCCTCTTCTCCCGATCTGGGCCTGCTGCCACTGCCGGGGCGTGTCTCCCCGGTGGTCGCCGCGGCAGACACGCAGGCGCCCTTGCGTCGCGCTGCCCCCTTCAAGGTGTTCCCCGAGGGCTGGGCGTATCCCGTGGAGGACGACCCGGGCGACCCGCTGCTGGTGGCCCGTGAGCCGGGCGAGGGGCGCACCGTCTTTCTGGCGACGCAGCTCGGTCGCTCCTACACCATGCTGCATTACCCGCCGCTGGGGGACCTGATCGCCGATACGGTGCGCTGGGCCGCCAGAGAGGCCGTGCCGATACGGGTGCAGGCGCCGCCCACGCTCCAGGTGTCTTTGCGCGCCTGCGACGCGGGCCTGGCCGTGCATGGGGTGAACCTGACCGGGGGTGAGCGCTACATGCGCGAGATCATCCCGCTGCACGAGGTGCAGATCGCGCTGCGAGAAGACGAGGACCGGCCTTTTGTGCGGGCTACACACGTGAGCAGCGGGCAGCCGCTGGCGCTGCGCCGCGAGGGCGGCTGGGCTGCAGTGACCGTGCCCCTGTGGGGCGCCTATGATGTCATTCTGTTCGAGCGCCAGGAGGGCTGAACCGTGATCTACAGCAATCTGTTCCTGCGGGAGCCCGATCGTAGGGTAAGGGCGGCGCTCATCGGCGCGGGCTCCTTCGGGCGGGCCATCGTTACCCAGGCGCCGCTGATCCGGCGGCTCGATCTGTGCGCCGTGGCGGACATCCATGTGGAGACGGCGCGGGCCGCCTTTCTGCAGTCGGGGTATGCCGCGGACGCCATCGCCATCTGTGAAAGCCGTGAGGCCGCGCTGAGGGCGCTCGAGGCCGGGCGGGTAGTCGTGGTGGGCGATGCGCTGCTCCTGATGGATCTGCCGCTCGACGTGATCGCCAGCGCCACGCGGGTGCCCGAGGCGGCCGCACTCTATGCGCGCGAGGCGATCGCCCATGGCAAGCATGTGGTGATGATCGACAAGGAAGCCGATGCCGTGGTCGGTCCCATCCTGAAACGGCGCGCCGATGCGGCGGGTGTGGTCTATACCACCGATGACGGCGATCAGCCTGGCCTGCTGATGGGTCTGGTCGCCTGGGCGCGCGAGCTGGGAATGGAAGTTCTGGCCGGCGGCGACCTGCGTAGCGCCCTCTACGAACCGGCCATCGGCACCGTCTCGCGGGGTGGGCGAACCGTCACTGTCGCCGAAGATCAGCGCTGGGCGTTGGATCCCATTCCCGCGGGCGAGGCGCCGCGCTATGCTCGTGCGCGCCGCGCTCTGTTAGCGGCCCTGGGCGACCCGGACAATCTGGGCGACCCGATCTGTCACATGGCGGTAGCGGCCAACAATACGGGGCTCATCCCAGAGGCCCCCATCGGCCACCGCGCGACGCTGCGTGTGCCCGAGATTCCCATGGTGTACTGCCCGCAGGACGACGGCGGGATTCTGCAAAATACGGGGGTTCTGGATGTCGCCTATGCGCTGCACACGGCCGACCAGCCGCACGGTGGGGGCGGCGTGTTCATCGTGGTCGCCAACGCCGACCCCGTCTCGCGGGCCACGATGATCGACAAGGGCCTGCACGCCAACCCGGCCGGGACAGCCATGCTGGCCTATCGTCCCTACCATCTGTGCGGCGCCGAGACCGCCATGTCGATTCTCTGTGCGGGGCTGCTGGGCGTGCCCACGGGCAGCGCCGACCTCCGGCCTCGTGTGGATATGGCGGCGACGACGACGCGGCCATTTGCCGCCGGCGAGACGATCAGCAGTCCTGGCGGCCTGAGTTATGACCCGGACCTGCACGCTGCGATCATTTCTGGCTGTCCGCTGGGGCCAGATACCCCCGTGCCCTTTTTCATGCTGGGCGGCGTCCGCGCGGCGCGGGATATCCCGGCGGGCACCACGATCACCGGCTCCATGGTGGAGCATCCACAGGATTCGGCGTTGTGGTCGTTGCGCGAACATCAAGACAGGGAGTTTTTCTCCGAGGAGAGTGAGCGATGACGGTGTCACGCGTGCGTCTATCTTCTGAGGGTCCCGAGGTTTCGCGGTTTGCGCAGGGCTGGGCCAGCACGATTCGGCGCGGCCTCTCCGTCGCTGAGGCCACGGCACATGTGCATGCCTGCCTTGAGCAGGGCATTACCACGATGGACAATGCGGCGATCTATGGCGACGGCAAGGCCGAGACGCTGCTGGGCGCCGCTCTGGCGGCCGAGCCGGGCCTGCGCGAGCAGGTTGAGATCGTGACAAAGTGCTCCGTCGGGTCGTGGGGCAGTTCTCTTTACCACTATGACACATCGCGTGGGCACATTCTGGCCTCTGTTGAGCACTCGCTCCAGGAGCTGCAGACAGACCGTATCGATCTGCTGCTGATCCACCGGCCGGATCCCCTCATGAACGCGGACGAGGTTGCTGAGGCCTTTGGCACGCTGCGCGACGCGGGAAAAGTCCTCCATTTCGGCGTGTCCAACTTTACGCCCTCACAATACACGCTGCTCTCCTCTCGGCTCGATTTTCCTCTGGTGACCAACGAGGTCCAGATCTCGGTGGTACACCACGACGCGATGCTGGATGGCACGCTGGATCAATGCCAGCAACTACGCATCCATCCGCTGGCATGGAGCCCCCTGGGCGGAGGACGCCTCTTTGCGGATTCCGCTCAGGCGGAGCGTGTGCGCCAGGAGCTCAGTGCTATCGGAGATGATCTGGGAGGCTATTCCGTCGATCAGGTGGCGCTGGCCTGGCTGCTACAGCATCCCGCTGGGATTTTGCCCATCCTGGGGACGCTGCGGAGCGAGCGTCTGGCGGCGCAGGTGCGCGCGGAGGAGATCGCCCTCACCCGCGAGCAGTGGTTCCGCATCTGGGTGGCGTGGACGGGCGCGAGGCTGCCCTGATCGGGCCTGTACAGGGCAAATGACTCAGGGCACAGGCTCCGGGATGCGCCGGACGGTGCCTATGCCGCGCTGGTCCAGCAAGTCGAGCAGGTCCTGCTGGGTGCGGATACGCACGGCTGTGTTCAGATAATCGCTGAGCGATGTGGCGGTACTACGCAGGGCGCGCAGTTGATCGCCCACGGGCGTGACGGAGCCGGGCGCATCCGCGTAGGTGCCGTGAAAGGCGAAATAGGCCTGGTTGAGCTTGCGGATGCGGTAACCCTCGGATACCAGCACCTGCCGGCGGCTCTCCATCCAGGCCTCAGCCTCCTCTATCTCACCTTCGGCCAGCAGTTCGTCCGCGCGGACGCGCGTCTCCCGCATAAAGGCGCGGTAGTCAAACTCGTCCTCGCCCCTCGGGGCGGAGTCGCTAACCGGGAAACGCGGCGCATAGTAGCGTTCCCAGACCGCATCCCCTATTTCCGTATGCACGATACTCGCCAGCGACTCGTTGATCTGCGCGATCTCATAGTCGGGCCGGATATTCAGCAGGTGCAGCACATAGCGCCAGCCGAGCGGCGTAAAGGTCAGGTACTGGTGCAGCCACTCTTCCGCGACGGTCTCGATAGTATACCGTAGCGAGCTGTCGTCGCTGACAATGGCGGGGTAGGTGGCGCCCAGCCCGCCGATGCGGGTCACCAGCGCGGACAGATCCAGCGCCTCCACCTGGCGCTCGATGTCCTCCATGGTGGCCAGGTCCATCGTCTGCAGCAATAGATCCTGACGCAGCGAGGCGATCTCAGTGCGCGGGGAGACCACGAGCAGGTGGGGCGGGGGCTCCAGGGCGAACCAGACGGGTGGGAAGGTAATCGGCACCGAGACGAGGCGATCGAGGGGTCCGTAGACGCCTCGCTCCTGGTACGCCTCCCGCACCTGCGCCGCCAGAATCTGCTCCACAACGGGGCGCATCGCTGCCAGCGTCTCTCGTTCCTCTGGTGAGACACCCGCCGGCGTCTCATCCAGGGCCCGAGCCTGAGCGTTCCAGGCAAAGTAGGCGATCACAAAGCCTGCAGGGTCAGTTTCGGCCTCGTCGGGCACGGGCACAGGCCGGAGCGCCTCGGCGAATTGCCGTAGATGCCAGTCCACGAGGGAGAAGCGGTACGGTGTGGACGCCGCGTCAACCTGTGCGCTCCAATCGGCAGGCACTGCCCCTGCAAGCAGTACCGACAGGCAGACCAGGACCAAAGCGAGGGTCCGGCGCTGCGGGGCGCGCATCGGCTTGGCTGGCAGTACCCTCCGGCCCGTGGCCTTGCTGGCCGTCGGACCGGAGGGCAACGGCGCCGTGCTGTGGCTCACCGTGGTTCAGGCCAGGATGGCATCGATGCGCTGCAGTTCCTCATCGCTGAATGCGAGGTTGCTGAGCGCGGCCACATTCTCTTCGATCTGCGAGACCTTGCTGGCGCCCACCAGGGCAGAGGTGACGGCCGGCTGTCGGAGCACCCAGGCCAGCGCCATCTGTGCCAGCGACTGTCCCCGCGCCTGAGCAACCTCGTTCAGTTGCTCTATCTTTGTCAGGCGTTCGGGGGTGATCGCAGAGGTCCGAAGCGTGCCCTCCGGCCTGCCGGCACGCGAGTCGGCGGGGATATCGCCTCCCAGATAGCGGGACGTCAGCATGCCCTGGGCCAGGGGCGAGAACACGATGCACCCGACGCCTTCTGCGGCGAGGGTGTCGAGCAGGTGCTCCTCCACCCAGCGGTTGAACATGTTGTACGTGGGCTGCTCGATCAGGCAGGGCGTGCCCAGATCGCGGAGGATCTGGATCGCCTGCGCGGCCTTGTCGTGAGGATAGTTCGAGATGCCCGCGTACAGGGCGCGGCCCGAGCGCACGATATAGTCCAGGGCGCCCATGGTCTCCTCCAGGGGCGTCTCCGGATCAGGGCGGTGATGGTAAAAGATATCGACATAATCGACGCCCATGCGCTTTAGGCTCTGATCGCAGCTTGCCACCAGGTATTTGCGGGAGCCCCAATCGCCATAAGGGCCGGGCCACATGGTGTAGCCCGCCTTGTTGGAGA
The DNA here is from genome assembly GCA_040772225.1 of Anaerolineae bacterium. GTDB lineage: Bacteria > Chloroflexota > Anaerolineae > UBA1429 > UBA1429 > JAAYED01. The sequence continues at coordinate 126,780 of JAXGYO010000003.1, read as the reverse complement.
GGATCAACTCATCGCGGTAGGGGCGCAGGTCCAGATCGTAGATGCGGCCAAAGGTCTCCTCTGCAGAGCCGGGAGGGGGGCCATAGTTATTGGCCAGGTCCAGGTGGGTTACACCCAGGTCAAAGGCACGGCGGATGATGGCGCGGCCATTCTCCAGCGGATTGATCCCGCCAAAGTTCTGCCACAGACCGAGCGAGATGCCGGGCAGTTTGAGACCGCTGCGCCCGCAACGGCGGTAGACCATCGAGTCGTAACGGTCGGATGCAGCATCATATGGCATGATAACCTCCAGTTCGGGTGCCTTTTCCCAGGCGGCTAGATCACGAGACGTCCTTACTATATGGTCCCAGGCCCGGGATCGCAAGCGGCGATCAGTCCTGGTTGTGGCGACCGGGGCGGGTCAGTACATGCGCCGAGACGGCCACAGCGACAACGCCCAGTGCCAGCCGTACGTGCAGTTGGTCGACCCGCCAGATGGACCAGAGGATCACCGCCCACAGCATGACCAGGCTGGTGAGCTTGGTGCGCAGCGGGATGCCCCGGCCCTCATAGTAATCGCGGATATAGTGGCCAAAGACACGATTGTGCAACAGCCAGTGATGGAACCGCTGCGAGCCCCGTGCGTAGCACCCGGCCGTTAGCAGCAATAAGGGCGTTGTGGGCAACACTGGCAGCACCACGCCAATCGCGCCCACGACGAGAAAGACAGTGCCGAGGATGACCCAGAGCGTCCGCGCCCTCCTGGGCCTCCCCTGCGCACGCACAGGGGCGTTCGGCGGTGGTACCTCAGCCTCAGCCGGCACCGGCGCGCTTGCCCTCCGCCAGTTGCGCCGCCAGCCGCAGGGCCTCGACCATGCTCTCGTCGTCAGCGATGCCCTTCCAGGCGATGTCAAAGGCCGTGCCGTGGTCGACTGAGGTCCGGATCACCGGCAGGCCCAGGGTTACGGTGACGCTGCGCTCAAAGCCGTGCGTCTTGATGGGGATGTGACCCTGGTCGTGGTACATGGCCACCACCACATCGAACTCGCCCCGGATCGCTCGGAAGAACACAGAATCCGCCGGGATCGGCCCGTAGGCATCGATCCCCTGGGCCTGGGCGTCCTGCACAGCGGGACCGATGGCGTCGATCTCCTCGCGGCCCATCAAGCCCTCATCGCCGCCGTGGGGGTTCAGCGCAGCCACGGCGATACGAGGCTGCGCGATGCCCATCTGCTTGAGCCCTGCGTCTGTTAGCACCGTGGTCTCGAGCACGTTCTCGCGGGTGATGTAGCGGGCGATATGGGCAAAGGGGACGTGCCGGGTGACGTGCACCACGCGCAGGCCCGTTGTGGCGAGCATGGTGGTGACCCGTTCCTCACCTAGCAAGGATGCGAGCAGCTCGGTGTGCCCTATGAACGGAATCCCGGCCTGCTTGAGGGCCGCCTTGTTGATTGGGCCAGTGGCCATGGCCTCGGCGTCACCCGATTGGCAGATCTGCACGGCCCGTTCAATGTAGGCGGCTGCGGCACGCCCGCACTGCGCCGAGACCTGACCATGCTCCAGCTCATCGATGGTCATCTGGTGGCAGTCGATGACCTCGGGAGCCGCAGGGTCAAAGCATGCCTCGGATGCCTGACTGATGCCCCGAAAGGCCGGCGCACCAACCAGCTCGGCCGCGCTGTTCAAGATGGAGAGATCGCCCACCACCAGCGGACGGCAGATCTCCCAGATCTGGGCGTGCTTGAGCGCACGGGCGGTCACTTCGGGGCCGACGCCGGCTGGGTCTCCCATGGTGATCACGATCACGGGCGGGGCAGATTGTTGAGACGTCACGGGGACCTCCTTGGGCGGACGGGGCATCGGACGAATGTGAGTAGATTATCCTGTCGGCGGCGCCGGCTGTCAAAGATGGCCCTGGAGCGATACGGTCGTTGGGCCAAACGACACATGCTCTCGTTAAGGATGTAGAGTGCGCAGGCCCATGACTTGTGCTAGAATCGTGCGGCGCCGGTGGAGGCATCGCCGGGGCGATCCAGGACAACAGGGGCAACGGGGCAGTAGCATGGTGGCAGGCAGAATGGGAAGCGGGCAGAGTGGAAGGCAATCATTGGCGCGGAGTGTACTCGCTCTGGCCACCGTTCTTTTGCTCTGCGTGCTGGCCGCCGTGACCTTCCGAGCTGCCATGGCGTCAGTAACGGGCGGCCGCTGGATACTCCCGCTGGACGATGCTTATATTCATCAACAATATGCCCGCCAAGCTGCCCGCGGCCACTTTATGCGTTACAATGATCAGGATCCGCCCAGCTCTGGCGCCACCAGCTTTGCGTATCCCCTGATTCTGGCGCTGTTCTGGCAGCCTGAGGCGGACGGAGATGCGCTCTCTACCGTTGCGTTTCTGCTCGGCACTCTCACTTTGGTGGCAAGCGCCTTGCTGGCCGGGCGGATTGCACGAGGGCTGGCAGGCGAACAGTCTCCATGGTGGGTCTGGCCGCTGGGAAGCGCACTGTACCTGAGCAACGGTGCACTGCTCTTTGGGCATTTCAGCGGCATGGAGACCGGACTCGTATTGGCGGCCCTGCTCGCGTATGTCGTCGCGCTGCTGGGCCAAAGACCCGTTTTGGTGGCGCTCTCAGGTGTTTGCCTCGCTATGATCCGGCCTGAGGCGCTGGCACTGGTGGCGCTTGGGGGCGCCTGGCACTTGCTCCACACGCGTGACTGGAGGCGACCGGTTACCTGGACGGTCGCTGTCGCGCCAGTGGTATTCGGATTCATCCAGCCGATGCTGAATCTAGTGCTCACCGGCAGTGCCACCGCCAACGGCATGCGAGTGAAGGGCTGGCTGGCCGGATCCTCGATAACGTGGGAAGCCGTCACCAGCGTTCTGGGCACGCTTGTCAGGCTAGTGTTTACCACGGTGGCAGGAATAAGGCTGGACGAGGCTGGAGATGCCCTGACCATGGGCTCGGGCCGACCGGCACTCTACCTGCCACTCGCGCTGGGCGCCGCTACTGTGGTCTGGCTGCTCTCCAGGGCGCGATGTGAGTGGACGACGGTTCGACTGGGAGTCCATCGACCTGGCTCGGCCGCTCTCATTCTGGGCCTCATGATGGCAACTCTGTCCTTGAACGCGCTGATGATGACGGCAGAGTGGCATCTGTACCGGTATGTGTTGCCCGTGTTCGCGCTGCTGCTGCCTGCGGCGGCTGCCGCCGTGGCAGAACTCTCCAGGCGAAGCGCCTTGGTGAATATCGCTGCGCTTCTCTGGCTGGCCCTTGGAGTCATGTCGGTACCTGAGTTCGTGTACAGATACGCGGACTCATCGGCAACGGTACTACACCAACAGGTGGCCATTGGAGAGTGGGTCCAGGATAATCTTCCAGAGAGTGCTCGAATCGCTATCCACGATGCCGGCGCGATCCGGTTCTATGGCCAGAGATCGACCTATGACATGCTAGGTTTGACCGGGACCGCAGAGGCCTCAGTTGCGTGGCGGGAAGGCGCCGGGGCCATGTACGAGCTCATGGCGCATTCGTCGGCACGGCCCACGCACTATGCGACCTATCCCGATATTGCGCATTTTCCGTATCTGGCCACGGCAGGTGCCTTTGGGCCTGAGCTGTTCCGGGTCGACTACATGCGTCCTGGCAGTGTGGCAGCTGCGGGAGAAACGCAAAGCGTGTACTATGCTGACTGGTCAGCCTCGGACGATAGTTCTCGTCCACAGCAGCCCGACGTTCAAGCTGTCCTGGGTGATTTTAGAGAAGCCGATAGTGTCAACGTCGCGGATATACAAGACGAGGCGAGCCACGACTATGCCTGTTGGTCTGCACGCGGCCGGACTTGTGATCTGAGCGAGGTGCATCGTCTGGCCACTTGCCTGCCTCCGCATGTTGCCATTGCCGATGGCGGACGTATTGTCAGCGGAGGCGAGCGTTTCACACTGGCCACTCGTCCAGGTGCGGCTCTGTTGCTGGTTGGGCGTTTCCGAGGCACCGCCGTCACGCGTCTGGCCGTGCGCGTCGACGGCGTCGATGCGGGCGAGATCAGCTACTGGCAATACGAAGGTGCTTGGCAGGAGAGAGCTCTGCTGGTGCCGGGCGAACTGGTGTCGCACGAGCTTACCATGGTGGAGATACAGGTACTCCCCCAGCCGGGCGTGGTTTCCGAGCACAGGCCTTACTTCTGGTGGGCATACCAGGGGGATCTGCCATCTGTTGGATACGATCACGCCGTTAACGTGGCCAACGCAGAGGGCATCCGACTCCTCGGTTACGACCTGACCCAGGAGACTACAGGTCGCGGCGAAACTAGACTGGTCCTGGACCTGACGTGGCAGGCGGATCGTGCCACCAACCGAGACCTGGTAACTTATGTGCACTGGGTGGGATCAGACGGGGAGATGCTTTCCCAGCGAGATGCGCGTCCTGGTGACGGTACGCGCCCTACCTGGTCGTGGCAACCCGGGTTTGCCGTACACGATCAACTGGAATTGTCTACGGGTGCGGATGCATCGGATAGCATTCTTTACATCGGTCTGTATGACCCGGTCAGCATGGACGCGGTTCCTCTGGAGGGCGCTGATTCAGCAGGCCGGTTGATGCTTGCGACCTTGCCATGATCTGCTAGGGTAGACTCAGCCCGACGCCACTCCTGCTTCGCTGCCGCGCCTGTTTCGCACGCGCAGCGCCGCCAGGCTGGCCAGATACGAGACGCCAGCCACCAGGATGATTGTAGCGCCTGAGGTCAGGTCCAGGGCGTAGGACAATGCCAGGCCTGCGATCACAAAGGCCGCGCTGAGCAGCGCCGCCAGCCCCATGGCGCGCTTGACGTCTTTGACCCAATCGACCGCGATGGCAGCCGGCATGGTTAGGAGGGCAATTACCATGATCAGGCCCACCACGCGCATCATCATCACCACCGCCAGCGCGATCAGGCAGACCATCGCCAGATGCATAGCCTCGACGGGCACGCCGCGGGTGAGGGCATAGCTCTCGTCAAAGGAGCTGGCGACCAACTCCTTGAACAACAGCGCGACAAAGAGCGCGATCAGCACGTCCAGCGCAAGCATCAGCCAGAGGTAGCTGGAGGGCACCGCCAGGATGCTGCCAAAGAGATAGCTCATGAGATCGGGCTTGTAGCCCGGCGTGACGTCGATCAGGATGATGCCCGTGGCCATGCCAAGGGCCCACAGCACGCCGATGACCGTGTCTGCCCGCTGGCGCGCGCGCAGTTCCACCAGCCCCATGGCCAGCGCGGCCGCGAGGCTAAAGCCAACCGCACCCAGCAGGGGATCGATGCCCAGGTAGAAACCCAGGCCGATGCCGCCGTAAGCGGCGTGGGCGATGCCGCCGCTGAGAAACACCACACGACGCAGGACGACCAGCGTGCCCACGATGCCACAGGCGATACTCACCAACAGGCCGGCCAGGAGGGCATTACGAAAGAACTCGAACTGGAGGGCCTCGATCATGCGTGTGCCTCATGAGCATGTTCGGGTTCGGGACAGGCCAGTTGCTCAGCGATGACCTGTGCAGGGCAGCGAAAGCTCTCGCGCATCGCCCGCGGGGCGCTCTGGGGAGACCCATAGTACGCGAGTTGGCGGTTCAGGTACCCGATGGCGTCCAGGTGAGGCAGCATCGCCCCGGCGTCATGCGTGCTCATGATGATGGTCATTTGGTGGGCCAGGGAGGCCATCAGATGCTGGATCGTCTCGCGCGCCTCAGGATCGACATTCGCCAGCGGTTCGTCGAGCAGCAGGATCTGTGGCTCTGAGGCGAGCGCCCGCGCAATATACACCCGCTGCCGCTCGCCGCCCGAGAGGGAGCCGATGGGGCGGTTTCGAAGATGTTGCACCTGGACCCGTTCAAGGGACTCGTCGACGATCTCGATATCATGCGTGGTGAAACGCTGCAGCAATCCGCGTCGGCCGAGCCGTCCCATGCGGGCCACCTCGCAAGCCGTTACGGGAAAGTCCCGGTCAAAGCGAATATCCTGGGGTACATAAGCCACCTCGCGGCGGGCTTGCGCCACGTCTCGGCCGAGGACGCGGATGCGGCCGCGCAAAGGGGACAGCAATCCCACCAGCAGTTTGAGCAGCGTGGTCTTGCCGCCGCCGTTGGGGCCGATGAGCGCGACAAAGTCGCCCTGCGTGACGGCCAGGGTGACATCCTCCAGGACATCGGTGCGATCGTAGGCGGCCCACACGTGTTCCAGGGTGAGCGCGGTCTCGCGGGTTTTCCCTGCATTGTCGATATTTCGCATAGAGCCGTTAGCCCGGGCAATCTGTTCTACCATGGCTATGGTTCCAAAGCACGGGCAAATGTCTCAGCTACGCGCCGCATATTGGCCAGCCAGTCCGGGGCGAGCGGGCTCACCAGGAGTACCTCGCCCCCGATCTCCCGGGCGATCGTTTCGGCGGCCTGCGTGCTAAACTCGGGCTGGGCCAGCACGACGCGGATCCCTTCCTCCTGTGCCAGCGCGATGACTTTGGCCAGCTCCGCGGCGCTGGGCTCCTGCCCGCCGACCTCGACCGGGATCTGCTCCAGCCCGTACTCTTGCGCGAAATAGCCCCAGGAAGGGTGAAAGACGAGAAAGCGGCGGCGCTCCATGCCGGAGAGCGTGGCGCGGATTTCGTCGTCGAGCGCATCAATGTCTGCGAGCAGGCTGGCCAGGCCCGCTTCGTACGCGCTCTCGTTGGCCGCGTCGATCTGGACGAACGCGTCGCGGATGGTTTGAGCCTGGATCTTGACCAGCGCCGGCGAGACCCAGATGTGCGGATCGACGGCGTGGTCGTCGTGGTCAGAATCAAGGGCGGCCTCGTCCTCGTTCTGAACCGCATCAGGCCTAGACAGGCGCTGAATACCATCTGAGGTGTCGACCACCAGCATATCTGGATTCATGGCGCGGAAGCGGTCCATCCAAACCTGTTCGAAACTCTCACCGATAGCGAGATAGAGGTCTGCGTCACTCAACGCGCGCATCTGGCCAGGGGACGGCTCGTAAGTGTGGGGATCCGAGCCCGTGGGCACCATAACGGTCACACTCACACGATCGCCCGCGATCCGCTCTACAAAGTATTGCTGCGGCGCGATGCTCACGGTGACGTTGATCGTATCATTGTGCAGATCGCCCTGGCCTGTGGCAGCGGGCGCCGGGGCTCTGCAGGCCGCCAGCAAGAGCACGATCAAGATCAGTGTGATTGGGCGAAACGTGCGGCCTAGGATCATGGATTACCTCTTGTTGAACTGGGCATAACGGTATCACCGATGCTACAGCCTGTCAAAAAAACGCGAACGCAAGCATCGAACCAGTAATAGCTACAGCTGGCACGGCCGGAACTGACGCCGCTGAGGCAAGTGCGCAAAGCAGGGCATCACTTGTCGATGACGACCCAGATGTTGTGTCGTATGGGGGACAGGCAACGCGCCCGGGCACCCGCCTGGCGCGCCAGGCGCAATATAGTTTCGGGGCGCTCGGGGTGGCTGCGCATCATGGCCAGTTTCTCGGCCCATGCGATCAGCCGCATCCTTGGCGCGCGCCAATCTGGCTCCTCGATCACCAATCTGCCGCCGGGGGCGAGCACGCGGAGCATCTCGCGCACGCTGCGCTCCGTGTCCTCAACGTGATGCAGCGCATCAACCATGAGGATGCGCTCGAAAGAGGCATCGGCAAAGGGCAGCGCCTCCGCGGAGGCGTGGATCGCGTCGATTCCGGGCCTGCTGGCTACCTGGCGCAGCATCTGTTCAGAGGCATCAACAATCACGACCCCTGTCACGTGGTCGGCCAGTGCTGACGCCACACGCCCGGTGCCGCCGCCCACGTCCAGTAGCAAGGTTTCAGCAGGCAGACCAAATACGCGCCGCCAGATATCTACAGGGGGGGCGTGGATGCAACGTTCATAGATCGGCGCCACAAGGCCAAAATGGTCCAGCAGGGGCATGCTTCTCCTCGGCGTGACAGGTTAGTCGTACAGGGCACTGAACCAGTCGAAACTGACGATATCGGGTCCCAGCTTCCAACGCCCCGGGCAGGTATTTACCAGCCAGTCCATTGGCTCGGCCAGGGGTTGCGGTCTGGACGCCATAGAGAACGCTGACCGCAGAGCACGCTGCTCCGCATCGCTGGGTGTTTCGCGTCCGGGCACCACAAAGCATGGGGTGCCGCTGCCGGAGAGCAGCCGTAGCCACTGTTCATTCAGTGACCAGGGGATGCCCGTGTCCAGCCGCACGGCGCTCGTCTCGGCGGCGTACAGGGCCCCGTGGTGAAAGCCGCGAAAGGCCAGCGCGCCCAGAGGCCCGCTGCGGGTGGCCTCCCAGGTCAGGTAGCCCAGACTGCGCGCCAGGCGCTGGACGTGAACGTGGCCGCACGCCAGATGGCCGACCGTGCCGCTGCCTGCCAGCGTGATATCTGGGCCGCACGCTTCGCCGATACCCAGGTAGAGTTGTTTGAGAATCTCTGCAGTGGTCAGCGACGTGTCGTGAAAACAACATTCTGGCACGCTCTGCGGGGCACCGTGGCCGCCGTTGGCGTACAAAAGGTCGATGATCGTATCGCCGTATCGCACAAACTCGAACCCCCATCCCCGCGCCTGAGTGACCGCCTCACGGATGGCGTTCATCGCCTCCGGCTCGGTGGGGTCCAGGACCCATCCTCCGCCCTCGGAGGCGGGGCGTTCCAGGGGGAGGCACAGCGCGCTACGATCACCCGTCTGGCTGAGCAGGGGGTGCAGCCACACGCCAGGATGGCAACCGCGCTCGGCGATCCCTCCCGCGAGGGCGTCAAGCTCACCGATGGCGCTGCCCGGCCGCATATCTGCGGCGCGAAGTGCACCGCGATCGGGCAGGCCGCGACCGACGATGCAGACTGGCCTGTTAGCGGTATTCTCGGCAAGCTCGCTGAGCAGACTGGCTTGCTGAAGCGCCAACGCCAGCGTCCACTCGCCCCCCTGGCTCAGATCGAGGGCGAACCCGTAGACGGGTTGTTCGGGCAGGATGTGCCCGCTATCGAGCACACTGGCAAAGCGACGGGCGGCTTCAAAGGGCAGCTCCCAGACGCGACCGGGCCGGCTCACCACGTGGGCCAGGACGATCTCCCTGTCTCCGGGGAGCACGGGGTGGGATCCATTGCGCACGTCGAGCCACAGGTCGACACCGAATGGATCGACCTGCCAATGGCAAAACGCGCCGGCTCCAGTACACACGCCCACACCGTGCGTATGCTGCCCGTCGTATGCGAGAAAATACCAGGGCATCTGGCGATCAGGAACCAGGGCGCGCCACTCCAGATCGCCGTCTGAGCTCTCCCAGGCACCGCTCAAGTACCGCAAACCCTCGGGTATCGTGCCGTCCCACCGCACCCGCAAGTAGGTGACAGGTACCGAGGCCTGCAACGTCAGGCGCAGACTGCCATCCCGTACCAGCGCCGTCACGGCCAAGCCGGGGCCGTCATAGTGACCTTCCGCGTCGGCCTTCAGCTGTTGGGCGGAGCCAGGGGCAAAGACATTCACATGATCGGGCGGACGCACTACATCAAAAACAGGCATATCACACCTCTGCAGATCGGGGCATACATGCGACGATCCATTCACGGTGCCATTATCCGCGTTTTGGCCCGGTCTGTAAACCGTATGATCTGTCTGTGCTCCCTCGCGCAGGTCTCTTGAGCGGTGCTGCCCGGGCAAAAACGGCGGCCCGGAGCGGCTCATGGGGGCTGACGACCTGCGAGCGACAGCGTCACAAGGGACAATGGTCGAACCGTGAACAGGGATGCCGTTTTGTTCAGTACGCGGCGGTGGGCTAGAATGGCGTGGTGTGTGCTGACATGGGACGCCCCCAGGAGCCTGGCACCTGCGGATGGGCGTGTACAACCGATCGGAGGCAGCCTTGCAGCTCTTGCTCGTACGACACGGCGATCCGCACTATCCAACCGATTCTCTGACGGAGCGCGGACACCGCGAAGCGGCACGTCTGGCCGAGACACTGGACGACTATCCTATCGATGCTCTTTATGTGTCCACGATGGGCCGTGCATTGCAGACGGTTGGCTACACCGCGGAGCGGCGCAATCTTGAACCCATTCGATGCGATTGGTTACGTGAGCTCGACGGGCGCTATGGCTCCAGGGTGCCGCAGGCTGAGTGGACGATCGATGACCCGTCACCCTCTGCGTACGAATTGCCCGCTACCGACCTGCTGGCGCGTGCACAGTTGTACAGCTATGAGGCCTGGCAACACGAGGTGCCTTACGGCCCGTGGATGCACCCCCAGTGCGATGCGCTCCAGCGCTCTTTTGACGCGGTATTGGCGCAGCAGGGATACTGGCGCGAGGGACTGCGCTATCGTGTCGAGCGCGCCGGGTCGCAGACGCTGGCTTTTTTCTGTCATGGGGGAGTGATCGGCGCCTTGCTTTCGCATCTCCTGTACATTCCGCTGCCCGTCGCACTGGCGCTGTTTCTGCATGAAACGACCGGGTTCTCGCTCCTGCGCAGTATCGAGGAAGATGGCCACGCGGCCTTTCGCATGCTCTTCCTGAACAACATCGCCCATAAAGAGGTCGCACAGCTGGTGCGCCACCCCTAGATATCGGCAGGGCACACCACGCACGCCTGGCCTCAATCGTTGGCGGCCTGGGGCATCGCGGTTTCATCGTATGCGAGCCAGCGCGGCGCCAGCAGATGGATGCCGACGGAGCCCAGCGAGGCGGTCAGCGCCACGGCCAACACGGCGATCGCCAGGATCATTGGTCCCGAGGCCAGCCCCATGCTGAGCGGAATGCCCCCGATTGCAGCTTGAACGGTAGCTTTGGGCGTGTAGGCAACCGCGCAGTACAGTCTCTCTCGGGCATTCAGTTGCGAGCCAGCCAGGGACAGAATCACACCCAGCGAACGCGCCAGCAGCCCGATTCCCACGATGGCCAGCCCGGCCAGTCCGGCAGAGACGGCCAGAGACAGGTTCACCTCTGCGCCGATGAGCACAAAGAGAAACAGCTGAGCGATCTCCCAGGCATGCCCGAGCGCATCACCCAGTTGGGAGGCTGGTCCGGGCGAGCGTGACTGCAGCACGAGTCCCACGACCATGACCCCCAGCAGTCCGGCGATTCCGAGCGCCTCACCGGCGGCGACTGCCCCCAGGGCGGTTGCCAGGAGCGCCAGGAGTTGCTCCATCTGGCTGAGCCGGCCTTTTGCCCGCTGGTAGAGAACGGACAACGCCCACCCAGCCACCAGCCCGAGGGCGACCCCGCCAGCGACCTGCACCGGAATCCACGCCAGCTGACCGGTAACCTTGAGGTTTGTATTCGACGCCAGTCCGGCAAAGATGCCAAAGATCGTGATAGCAAAGACATCGTCGATGGAGGCGCCGGCGAGGATGATGGTGGGGATGCCTTTGTCCGAACCGAGCCCGCGCTGCTGGAGCGCGAGCATGGCGGGTACAATGACTGCGGGCGTGGCCGCTGCCACAATAAACCCGAGCATCCCGGCCTCTAGTATGGGCAGGCTAACAATCAGGTGGGCGGCGATGGCGATGGCGAAGCCTTCCAGCAGGCAGGGGAGCGTGCCCATCTTGAGTGCCAGCGGGCCAACCTGGCGTAGCAGGATGCGGTCCAATTCGAGTCCGGCGCGCAGCAGGATGATCACGAGCGCGAGCAGGCGCAAGTCCGCGGAGATGGCCAGCAGCGATGGTGCCAACAGGTCGACCCCATGCGGCCCCGCGATCATTCCGGCGACGATCATGCCGAGCAAAGAGGGCAACCCTGCCTTGGTGAAAAGGCGTCCGGCTATCATTCCCGCGCCAAGAACCAGTACAATACTAGCAAGCATGTGCGGTCACCCTGGAGGTGCTGCCGGCACGCAGAGTCTGATCTTTCTGATCAAGCAGTGACACCATGATCAAGTGACTCTTTTCGACTGCTGCGTTGCGGCCACAGGACCCCATCTGCACAGGAACATCCGTGCCCGATGATCTTGGGGCAGCTGCCATCAAAGCGGCAGTCTATCATTGGCATCCGGTTCGCGCAAGGCGTCAACGGCGATGGCGGCCGAAGCTTGCGTGGACCCATCGTAGACCAACTGGCGCGCAGGAGGCATGCACATGGCAGTCCGTCCCACGCTCTACTCGCAGCGACTGGTACTCCGCCCATTGACAGTGGCAGATGCTCCTGCGATCCATGCTCTGGTGAGCGCCTATGAGGTCGCTTTGAACACGCTATCGATTCCACACCCCTACCCGGAGGGAGCCGCCGCCTCATGGATTAGCGGCCATCAGGCCGACTATGAGGCGGGCCGCGAGATCACCTGGGGGATCACTGACCGGGAGGATGGGCGTGTCATGGGTGTCATCAGCCTGAGGCCCGTGCTGGCCCATCGCCATGGTGAGATAGGCTACTGGCTCGGTGTGCCATACTGGAATCAGGGCTATATGACCGAGGCAGCGCGGGCCGTGCTGAACTATGCCTTTGAGAAGATGGAGCTGGATCGGGTTTATGCCACGCATTTCGCCCGCAATCCGGCCTCAGGGCGCGTGATGGAAAAGATCGGCATGAGCCGAGAGGGATGTTTGCGCCAGCATGTGTTACGTTGGGCCGTGCCCCAAGATCTGGTCTACTATGGCATCCTGCGAGGCGAGTGGGTGGTCCGGCGACAGGACGAATAGCTACCGGGCAGAGAAGGCTGCCGGGCCGATGCGTACGGCGGCGGACGCTGTCGTGATGCACTGGTGACCAGCACCCTGTTGCGTCTCAGGCGTGCCGGATTCCCTGCGCCGCAGGAACGTGCTGTTGGCCATTGCCGTACAACTCGGTCTTGATCTCCAGGATCTGTCGCCGCAGGTTGTCATCCTTTTCAAAGAGCGCCGCGATCTTTTCGACGCCATAGAGCACGGTGGTGTGATCCCTGTTTCCCAGTTCGCGGCCGATCTGCGGCAGCGAGAGAGAGGTCAGGTCTCGCACCAGGTACATGGCGACCTGGCGGGCGAGCGCCACCTGACGGCTTCTTCTGGGCCCAAGCAGGTCGGCCATGGGAACAGCGTAATACTCTGCGACGCTTGCGAGGATGTCGGCGGGCTCGAGCTGGCGATGCGGCAGCGAGATCTCGCCCAGGGCACGTTGCGCCGTCTGGATCGTGAGTGGATCACCCATCGCCCGTGCGGTAGCGATGACTCGGGTCAGGGCACCTTCCAGTTCGCGGATGTTGCTCTGGACCTGCTGCGCAATAAACTCGAGCAGCTCTGGCGCTATCTGGATGCCCCGCGCTTCGGCCTTGAGGGACAGAATCGCGATGCGGGTCTCCAGGTCGGGCGGCTGCACGTCAGTGGTGAGTCCCCACTCAAAGCGGGAGCGCAGGCGATCCTCGAGCCCCACAAAGGCCTTGGGGGGGCGGTCGCTGGACAGCACGATCTGGCGGTTGCGCTGGTAGAGATCGTTAAAGGTGTGAAAAAACTCTTCCTGCGTCGCCTCTTTGTTCGTCAGGAACTGGACGTCGTCCAGCAAGAGGACCTCTATTGAGCGGTAGCGCGCCCGAAAGCTCTCGGTATTCCGATTGCGGATGGCGAGGATCAACTCATTGGCAAATGTCTCGGTAGAGACATAGAGCACCGCGCGGCTGTCCTGCAGAGCGCGGTTGCCGATGGCGTGGAGCAGGTGGGTCTTGCCGAGGCCTGCGCCGCCATAGATAAAAAGCGGGTTATAGGCCATGCCCGGGTTCTCGGCTACGGCCAGGCACCCGGCATGCGCCAGCCGGTTGGCCTGGCCCACAACAAAGTCGCTGAATGTGTACCGGGCGTTAACCTGAGAGGCCTCACGGGCCGTATCTGAAGATGGGATCTCGGGCTGTGATAGTGGGCGAACGTCGAGCAGCCCTGCTGCTGCCCCTTCCTGTTCGGCGCCATCCAACGTGCTGTTGCCCTGAACGACAAAGCGCACGGTCATGGTGCGATGGGCAATGTCCGACAGCGTCTTTTGTATCGAGCCATACAGGCGGTTCTCCAGCCAGTCCTTGGCATACCCCGAGCGTACACCAACGACCAGGAGGCCGTCCTCGTATGACAGCCCGCGCGTGGCCTCAATCCAGGTTTCGTAGATCGGCTTGGTTAGCTGCAACTGCAATTGGCCGCGGGCCGTCTGCCAGAGCTGCTGAGCATCCATAAGGGCGACTCCCGTAGTCGAGCGGAAATGATTTGAGCTAAAAGCACTAAACGCGAAAAGACAGTATAGAACAAAAGTCGCCAAAGGGCGTGACACACTGAGGTGCGGAAGATGCGACAGGTGTCTGTTCCATGCGGTCTGTCTGGCAGTCTCTTGTGTGCGACGAACGGAAAGCCAAGGGCCACGCTGCATCTGGTGAGCGAGCGTTACTGCGTCCCCGGGAGGGACGTGCCCGCCTTGTTCTACCGACGTTGAGGGCATTGTAGCACGCGCATCAGGATGGTACAATCCCCATGGCTACGCGACCCTAGATAAAGGGCGGAAAGCATACAGGGACCACTAATTGCGGAATGCGGGAGCTCTGCGGCGCCTACCTGTTGTGGTATCCGTTCCGTTGACTGCCTTGTCAACATTCCATAAGTAAGCAGGGAAACCTGCATCCACACAGCTGGATGCATCGGCTCTGGACTTGGTCATGGTGGGCCGCAGGCTGGCGTGCCCCGAACTGGCCGTTACGCGTATCGTCTTGAGGCCAGAAGTTTGACGAGCCGTTATCCATATGCTAGAATCAATTGTCTGAAGCCGGCCAACATGGCGACCGGCGCATTTTACCCGCAGGGGGGATGATACTATCAGTAGAAGAGAGAATCGGCTAAACAACGAGATTCGGGTGCGTGAGGTCCGGTTGATTGACGAGAATGGCAAGCAACTGGGCATCTATCCGACCCGAGAGGCGCTGCATGTCGCTGCTGAACGTGGCCTGGATCTGGTGGAGGTTTCACCGGATGCCCGTCCGCCGGTATGCCGGCTGATGGACTATGGCAAGTTCATGTATGAGCAGTCTCGCCGTGAACGAGAGGCGCGCAAGGCTCAGAAGCAGGTTGAGGTCAAAGAGATCCAGGTGCGGCCCAAGACCGCTGAACATGACGTCAACTTTAAGCTGGATAGGGCGCGCAAGTTTCTGCAAGAGGGCAACAAGATCCGGGTGCGCGTCCGTTTCCGCGGGCGAGAGATCACCCATGCGGATCTGGCCGTCGAGTTGATGCAGCGTGTGGCTGAGGAGCTAGCCGATGTGTCCGCGGTCGAGCAGACCCCTCGAATGGAGGGTCGCTCGATGATCATGATGCTCACACCGACCGCAGCCAAGGTCGTCGAGCAGTCCTGAGCGAAAGCACGACATGACCCAGCGCCCGGAGGCCATGGGCGTCCGGTGACGGTGGGTTGTGTTTTGCCCAAATAGATCGATTCTAGAGGAGGTTCCAGTGCCGAAAATCAAGACCCACAAGGGCACCGCTAAGCGATTCAAGCTAACCGGTTCGGGTAAACTGATGCGTACCAGGAACGAAAAGCGCCACCTGCGCCGCAAGCGCAGCGCACGCTCCAAGCGAGCCGCCTGGACAATGGTCGAGGTCACGCCAGCCGCGGAGCGCCAGCGCATCATGCGACTTGCGCCGTACCTGAATAAGCAAAGCTAGCCGCGCCACATCTTAATCAGAGGAATTTGAGAAATGCCTAGAGTAAAACGTGGCGTGACACAGTCCAACCGCCGCAAAAAGGTACTGAACCAGACCAAGGGCCAATACGGCAGCAAGAGCAAGTTGATGCGCAGGGCCAATGAGGCCCTGCTCAAGTCGCTGACCTACCAGACCAGGGATCGCCGCAATCGCAAGCGTGATATGCGCCGCCTCTGGATCCAGCGCATCAACGCGGGTGCGCGCGAGAACGGTGTCAGCTACAGCCGGTTTATTAACGGGCTGCGCGCGGCCGAGATCGAAGTGAACCGCAAGATGCTGGCCGATCTGGCTGTACAGGACCCGGCCGGATTCGCCAGGCTGGTTGAGGTGTCGCAGCAGGCGTTGACCGTCTGAGGCGGTGCCTGAGGCGCATCTGTGATGGAGGTCGAGGATGCCCATTACGGGAGTGATCACGAGTCTCCAGAATCCACGGGTACGCGCCGTTGAGCGACTGAAACGAAAAAAGCGGGACCGGTACCGCGAACAGCAGTACGTGGTTGAGGGCTATCGCCTGGTACACCACGCACTCTCTCGGGGCTACCGTCCCGCTTTTGCATTCTATACAGAGGCTTTTGCCGGGTCGGAGCAGGGCGGGGAGCTCGTTCGGGCTCTCGCCGCCGGCGACGCGCCGGTGTGGGAGGTGACTCCGCCCGTGCTTGAGGCGTTGGCGGATACGGTGACGCCGCAGGGCGTGGTGGCCGTCTTTCCCATGCGCCACCCCGCTCCAGAGCAGGTGCGGGGAGCCGAGCTGGTACTGGTGCTCGACGCCTTGCGCATGCCGGGCAACGTCGGGACGATTCTGCGTACGGCACAGGCCACAGGCGCCGGTGCAGTCATCTGTGCTCCCGGCACCGTGGATCCCTACAGCCCCAAAGCCGTCCGCAGCGGAATGGGCGCACATCTCGACCTCTCCCTTGTAGTTGACGTTTCCTGGGAGCAGATCGCAACGCTGGTTCAAGGGCGGCGCGTATTCGCTGCAGCTGCCGACGGCGAGGCGGTGCTATGGGACGTCGATCTAACCGGCCCCGTCGCGCTCATCATCGGGTCTGAGGCCCATGGCGTGGGCGCTCAAGGGCGCGCGCTGGCAGAAGAGGGTATTCGCATCCCCATGTCGGCCTCCGCCGAGTCGCTCAACGCGGCTATTGCGGCCTCTGCGCTGCTCTTTGAGGCGCAGCGCCAGCGCTGGCGAGCAGTGCGCTAGTCCTGACCCAGCAGTTCGATCACCATGTCCAGGGCTCGCCGGGCCGACGCCAGCTTGTTCATCTCACGTTCATAAGGCCAGATATGCTGCTCTATCGCCTCCCCCAGCGGGCTGGAGATACCAAGGTACACCGTTCCCACGGGCTTTTCGGGCGTGCCGCCGGTCGGACCGGCAATGCCCGTGGCGCTGAGCCCGATCTGGACGCTAAACAGGGTTCTCACCGAACGGGCCATCGCGCGCGCCACCGAGGCGCTCACCGCGCCATAGTGGCGGATGTCCTGTGGGGACACCTTCAGTATCCCCATCTTGACCTCGTTGGCGTAAGCGATGATGCCGCCGGCGTAATAGTCCGAACTGCCTGGTACCTCGGTCAGCAGGTGCCCGATCAAGCCTCCCGTGCAGGATTCTGCGGTCGCCAACATCCAGCCGCGGGCCACCAGTAGCCGGCCCACTTGCTGAACACGCTCGATATCTTCTCTCTCTGTCACCCGACTTCTCCCTGCGTATTCTGTGCCCTGCCCGTGACCAGAGTCTGACGGGTCTTGCGGTAAACGTGCTAGTCAGACGACGGGTCTAGGCCAGTATACTCTCGATTTCTGCCAATTCCTCAGCGCTCAGACGCCACGCCGCAGCCGCAGCGTTGGCAGCGATCTGCTCAGGGGCGCTCGCTCCGGTGATCACGCAAGGGATCTCCGGGTGCGCCAGTAGCCAGGCGATGGCCAGGTCCGCCAGAGAGTGGCCATGGTCCGCTGCCCAGCCATCCAGCCGGCCCAGGGTCGCATAGCCTTCGGGCGTTGCGTAGCGCGCCAGGTAGCGGCGCGTGCGATCAAAGGCCATGGCGCGGCTATCGGCCGGCGGCTCGGAGCCCTGCGGATACCGTCCAGCCAGCAGGCCGTTGGCCAGTGGAAAGTAGGGCAGCAGGCCGACGCGCATCTGTCGGCAATAGGGCAGCAATTCCGCCTCGGCCTCGCGCTCCAGCAGATTATAGTGCGCCTGGGTAGTCACAAAGGGCGCCCAGCCGTACCGCTCAGCGATATCGTTGCAGCGGCAGATCTGCCAGGCGGCATAGTTGGAGGCGCCCACGTAGCGCACCTTGCCCGAGGTGACCATGTCGTCCAGAGCCCGCATCGTTTCGTCAGGCGCCGTCGTATCATCGTACCGGTGGATCTGGTATAGATCGACATAGTCTGTGCGCAGGCGACGGAGACTGGCCTCCAGCGCGCGCATCAGATGTCCGCGTGAGGCGCCCCAATCGTTGGGCTCCTCCCCGGTGGCCTGGCAGCCTTTGGTCCCAAGTACGACTCGATGCCGGATCCCCTCAAGCGCTACGCCAAGGATCTCCTCCGCCACAGAGGTGCCCCGATACCACGTGCCATAGATGTCTGCCGTGTCGATATAGGTCACCCCCGCGTTCAGTGCGGCCCACACGATCTCGATCGCCTGCTGCTGGTCCACGCGACCGCCCCATTGGCCGCCGGTTCCCAGGCCCACGGTCGATACACGTATACCTGCGCTGCCCAGTTGTCTCTGTTCCATGCTTTCCCTCCGATTCCCCCACCATCCTAACGCCGGCCGCGAGGCCAGTCAATATGCTCTGAGCACTTGAGAAGGTTGCCTGGCTCTGATACACTGGCGTCACAGACCCGGATCAAGAGGACAGGGGCATGAGTCCAGCAGATGGCAACGTACCCGGCTATGTCTGCGCGCGGGCGGCGATCATCGCCGCCTATCTCCAGGCCTGGGCCAATGACGTGCTCGCCGATGAGCCGCCGACACACCCGGCCCTGCCGCCTCGCCTGGTCTATGTAGATGTCTATGGGGGCAGCAGCCGAGAGTCCCAGAGGAGCCGGGCCGTTCTGGAGGCTGTTGCCGCCCTGGCTTGCGACGACCCCATCCTGCGCACAGAGCTGGGATTGATTGTGAATTCTCCCGGCCCGGAGGATCCCGACGTCGGCAATGCGTTGCAGACCTCGCTCGCACCCGCCGAGCGGATGGTGCATCCGCCCCAACTGATTGGCCAGCATCCCTGGGCACGCATCGACTCCCGCCTGGACGCCATCCGGCCGCTGGCAACCGTGGCGTCGGTGGAGCCCGGCGGCTATGCTGGTCTCGGCGCCGGCGACGCCTGGCGAGCACTGCGCCGCCCACTGGTGGAGCTCTTCTTGACGGTACGCTACCCCCTCATCAACATGGGCGCCAGCAACACGGCGGTCACCAGACATCTCGATGCATTCTGGGGCGAACGTCGCGCGGCCGCTCTGCGGGACGACCTGCTCGGACTCAAACCACAGGCGCGACAGGAGGCCATCATCGCCGCGTGTGTCTCACGCCTGCGCGAGCGAGGCGCCACGCACGTCCTGGTCTTTCGGCTGAGCGATGGTCACCGGATTCAGGAGCTCCTCTTCCATGCAAGCCGCGATGTGGCGGCCTATAGCCGGGCCAAAGAGGTGCTGGCGCGCCACTCCACCGGCCACGACCAGGGCGTGCCTGACTATGCCTGGGACCCTGTGGCAGCGCACTACCACCATGGGCTGGCGATCACGCGTCCCCTGGATGCTCTGGCCGATGAGCTCGGCCGCACGCTGGCCAACCAGGTGGTGACGGCGGAGGATATTTACCGCCGCCACCACGTAGGGCAGCCCTATGTGCTGCAGAACTATTGCGATGCTCTGGAGCAACTGGCCGCTCAGGGACGCGCCTATCGTATGGGCAAGCGCATGCGCATTCTGCGCTGACGGCGCCCGCGCTCACTCCAGTATCAGCGTCTCGCCCGCCTGCACGGTGATCGGCTCGGGCCAACGCACCGCCAGAATACCCTCTTGTTCCACCGTGGTGAGTGTCCATCTCCGCCCGCCCAGGCGGGCTGTCCGCAGGACGCGGCCATCGAGTGCCCCCAGGTTCAACCCGTTCAGCGTGATCGCGCCATAGTCTACGCGGAGCGATATCTGTGGTGTCTCTGTCAGCCGTTGTTCGTACTGCCCCCACACCCCGTCGGCCGACCAGAAGCAGCGAAACTCGTCCTGCCAGAGGCGCGGGGCGAACCCCAGCAGACCGGCAGGCAGGTCAAAGCTGTAGCCCGACAGGGCGGTGAGCAGGGACCAGGAGGCCATCGAGCGGGCATAGTGGCTGCCGCACTCGAACTCGTTCCACGGGTTGCGCCTCTGGCCGTCGTGCCGGGCCCGGGTTCCCTGGACGATCGCCAGGCCACGCTCCACCTGGCCCTCGTAGATCAAATGCGACGCTACCTGGTACTCGATACCGCACCACACCTCGTCGGAGTACACAAAGGGCAGGGCGGGCCGTCCGCCGCGCGGCCAGGAGCAGATCAGCAGTCCCTGCTCGTCGTTCAACGCATAGATACGCTGCGGGTTGGCATGCTCCCATAGGTCAGAGCGCCAGTTGTGTTCAAAGATGGCCGTCAGCGCCGACTGCACATGTTCGGGCTCAAGCAGGTAACCCAACCCGACCAGATGAGCGAACCACTGGCCGATCAGGTGGTCTGACAGGCAGCCCTCGCCGTACTGGTACTTTATTGCCAGCTCCGGTTCGTACTGCTGCATGTAGAACTCGCCATTGAACAGCTTCTCTTCCAGCAGGGTGCGTCCGCTCTCGTACACGGTCCGGTACCTGTCAGCGGCGACGTCGTCCCCCACATGGCGCGCCATCTCCTCCGCGGCACGCAGGGCGCCCAGGTAGAACGTCCCCATCATCGTGTTGGCGCCATAGAATTCGATATCGTAGGTGTTGTGCTGGATGCCGGTCATGACGCCGTCGCCGTCGGGGTCCCACTGTGACCAGGCGTACTCCAGGGCCTTTTGGGCGGCGGGCCATAGTTCCCGCAGGTAGGCTTCCTCGCCGCTCAGTTTCCAGTCGCGGTAGAGTTTGAGCAGTCCCCCCATCTGGCCGTCCGCAGCGGGGTGAAAAGTCCAGGGCGGACTACCCAGAGGGAGTTGCAGCCGAAAGCCCATGGACCCGTCTTCGTTCATGTTGTAGGTATAGTCGGCACGGCGCATGGAGCGTTCCAGCGCCGGGAACAAGAAGGCCTGCGTCTGCGCATAGTTCCACACATGGGTGCACGTGCCCTCACAGCAGCCCGCGTTACCGTGACAGCCCTCGAACCCGTAAAAGGTGCCATCGGGCAGTCTGAGTACGGTAGGCGAGTGCAGGATCGAGGCCTGGCTGGAGACGGCATCCAACACCTGGGCGGGCAGCGTCGAGTCAAAGAGCGTATCGTGAAAACGTCTGGTCTCACGATACAACCGGTCAGCGTTCTGGATATAGTAGCGCGCCACGCCGAGCGCATCGGGCCAGAGCGTCGCGTAATAGTTGCGCCAGGTGGGCTGTTCCTCCTCGCTCAGTCTCTCTGCCTCACCCCAGTACTTGACATAGTTTGGGAAGTGCCACGCGAGGACAAAGGGGATCTCGGCAGTCTCCCCGGGCTCCAGGCGGAGGCTGACGCCCAGCGTGCCCACGTCGGTGAATCCCTCCGGCGACGGACCGTACTCGCGGGGGGCCAGCCTGCCCTCGGCCGAGAAGTGGTCCCAGTAGTCGTGGAACATGTCGTACCAGTCGCCGCGCAGCCACGCGGCCTGGCACCACGCTCCGGGGGCGGGCGTCGCCAGCGCCAGCGTGCCATAGCGTGGGTGGGGCTCGGGATAGCGCTCGGTGGTCATGCTCAGGGCGGTTAGTCCCGGCTCCTGCACGCAGCGGTTCAGGTTCTGGCCGCGCCCCTGGCGGATGCGCCTGCCGCTGAGGGAGCCCCCATGGTCATAGCCCAGCGGGTTGGCCATGTTTCCGGCTACCGATACATCCACGGGAAGGAGGCCCTCGTTGGTGACCTGGTACCGCAGGATGGCTACCGGCAGACTGGAATCATCGGCGTTGGTGGGGATAAAGGGGCTGTAGGCCTCCAGTTCTACGCGCACAGGCAGGGCGGGATCCTCCAGTCGCACCCAGGCGAGCGGGAACTCGCCGCGGAAGGTGGCGGAGCGCATGTGGGGCAGGCCGGCGCCGCTCTCGCGGTCGACGCCAAAGCCGATGCCGCCGTACTGCGCCCAGCCTGTGCCATCGAACGGGGGCTCGGGAGGCGCCTCCAGTACCCTCGTAACTGGCGTCTGTCCCTCTGCCCGCGCCCAGATCGCAAAAAAGGCATAGGGCACGGCCATGCCTTTGTTAGGCCGGTTAAAGATCTCCCAATCAATCAGCCTTCCCCGGCCGGACAGCGACACACAGCCCGCGCCGATCCCTCCCAGCGGAAAGGCGATGCGGCTGAGCTGATCTTCCTGGTAGATGAGGGCTCCCTCACGACGGTAGAGGGTCTCGGGTGCGAAGAATGCTGCTTTGCTCATGGTGCCTCCCGGGTGTCCAGCAAATCGTCAGCATGGACATGATCCATCGGTCGACGGGGGCTGTCAAGGGCAGGAGGCGGGCCGCCTGTCGTGCTTGGGCTTTGGCTGTTTCCGGTCTAGAATTGCTTATCACCTTGAGCGATATCAGCGCACGCTCGTCAGACGAGATCGGAGGCAGCATCGTGAGCCAGCACCCCTTTATGGCTATTGCCCATCGCGGAGCGTCATCGTACGCGCCGGAAAATACCTTTGCCGCCTATGATCTGGCGTTGGAGATGGGCGCGCAGCATATCGAGCTGGACGTGCACCTCACGACTGACGGCCAGGTCGTGGTGATTCATGATGATCGCCTGGATCGGACGACCGACGGTTCCGGCCCGGTGGCGGTCTGCTCGCTTGCAGAGCTCAAGGCACTGGACGCGGGCTCGTGGTTCGGACAAGCGTTTGCTGGGGCGCGCATCCCGACCTTGGGCGAGGTTCTGGAGCGCTATGGCGGGCGCGCCCACCTGCACATTGAGATCAAAGGGCAGACGTCGGGCCTGGTGCCCGCCGCAGTGACGCTGATCCGCGAAAGGGGTCTTCAGGCGCACGTGACGATCACGTCGTTCCACCTGAGCGCCCTGGAGGAGACCCGCCAACTGGCGCCGGAGTTGCCCACCGGCTGGTTGGTGAGCACCGTAGATGAGGCCATCATCGCCGATACGTTGCATCTGGGCCTCACCCAGTTGTGTCCGCGCGCCGATCTGGTCACGCCCGAGATGGTTGCGGAGCTCCACAGTCGCGGACTCGTTGTGCGTGCCTGGGGTGTCAGTGACGAGGGGCTGATGCGTGATGCCATCGAGGCCGGGGTGGACGGGATGACGGTGAACTTTCCTGATGTGTTGCTGGCTGCGCTGGCGGCGCGATCGTGACGGCCGCACCTTCAGTCGGCTCTGGGAGGTAGTCGCGGGTGCTGGACCCTTCCGCCATCCATTTGTTTCTGGCTGCGGCGCTGGTCTTGTTTCTGATACCCGGGCCTGTGGTGCTCTATACCGTTGCGCGCACGATTTCGCAGGGCCGGAGAGCCGGGCTGGTCTCTGTGCTCGCCGCCGCTGTGGGCGACCTCACCCAGGTACTGGTAGCGACGGCCGGGCTGGCTGCCCTGCTGGCATCGTCCCCTCTGGCCTTTGGAATTGTGCGCTACGCTGGCGCTGCTTATCTGGTGTACCTTGGCGTCCGGACCTGGCTGAGCCGCCCTGCGACGGCACATGCGCCTGCCGTAGAGGCCCGCAGGCTGCGCAGCATCTTTGGACAGGGCGTCGTTGTGGCCGTGCTCAATCCCAGGGCGGCTCTCTTTCTGCTCTCCTTCCTTCCCCAGTTTGTCAGACCGGAGCGAGGCTCGCCGGCCCTGCAGACGCTGACTCTGGGCATCCTGTTTGTGCTGCTGGGCATGCTGACGAACTCGTTATGGGTGCTGGCATCCAGTGCGGCGACCGAACGTTTGGCGCGACATGGGGAGAACCAGCGCGTGGGTGCCGCGGTTGCCGGAGGGGTGTATGTGGCCCTGGGGCTGATGTCTGCCTTTACCGGCTAGTCGGCCGGTACAGGCCAGGACACCGGCCATCCCCGGAGCCCGGTAGAGTCGCGCCAGAGGCATCCCGCTGCGGGGCGTGGGCACAACCGGCGGGAAATCTGGCCCCTGGCTGCAACCTTCGGCCGTCCAATGGTGTCATACGAATCGAATGATGGTGGGCTTTTTCTCATGCGGGCTCTGCCCATACTTGCGCTCGAACAGGAGAAGCAGATGCAAATCGTTACTGATAGCGGCACGGACGTACGCTTTACCGCAGAAGAGCGTCAGGCGCTCAATGTTCATGTGGTTCCGCTGGTCGTGACGCTGGACGGTAAGGTCTATCGCGAGGGGATCGATATCACGGCAAGCGCGTTCTATGACCTCCTGGCCGCCACTTCTTCGCTGCCAACTACCTCGCAGCCTTCGGCAGGGGCCTTCGCCGAGGTATATCGTCGCCTCGCAGCAATCGATCCAGACATCCTCTCGATTCACATGTCGTCTGGTCTGAGTGGCACGGTGAGCTCGGCGAACGCCGCGGTAGCCATGGTCCCCGAGGCGAGAGTGACCGTTGTGGACACCAAGACCCTCTCCGCGGGTGCAGGCTGGCAGGTGGAGGCGGCGGCGCGTGCTGCCAAAGCCGGTTGGTCGGTGGATGCAATTGTCGCCCTGCTGCGACGTATCAGCGACGCCACCAACAGCCTCTATACCCTGCGCGAATTGCGCTACTTGATCCACGGCGGGCGCATCAGCCACATGAAGGGTCTCCTGGCGCAACTGCTCAACATAAAGCCGGTAATCGGTGTGGAAAAGGTGGGGGGCACGTACGTGCAGCGCGGCCAGGCGCGGTCGTTCGATGGTGCGGTCAGGAAACTGGTCGACCTCATCGAGCGCGAGCATGGCGCCGGCGCGCATCTGCGCGTCGTGGTGGCGCACTCGGCTGACCCTGAGGGAGCAGAAAGCCTCAGACAGGCGATTTCCTCGCGGTTCCAGTGCGACTGGCTCCCTACCATGGAGCTCTCGCTGGTGTTGGGGGCACACACCGGACCGACCATGGTGGCTGCGGCCTATGCACCTGCCGCGATATGGACCGAGGTGCCCTGAGCCCAGGCTCGCGCAGAATTGTGGCCCGTCATGTTGTCTGTGGTACACTCCACGGTCATGGCGGGCCGTTTGCTGTTTGAGGCAGTTTCCCGGAGGTTTGCTGTGCCGTACGAACACGAACACAACAGTGACGGACTGTTGCCAGAGGCTGGATCCGCTCTGCAGCCTGCTGACCTCGAGGACGAGGATGAGGGGGAGGAGGAGGAATTCTCCGAGATCATCCGCTACACCGGGGCGGGCTTTGTGGGTGGGCTCGTGCTGGGCGCGGCGCTGGATGCGCTGGGCTTTCAGGGTAGCGCCGTCGGCCAGTGGCTGGTGCGCACCCTGGCCGGCGAGGGCGAGTCGATCCTGGAGGGGATCTTTTCGCTGCGCAAGCGGCTGGGCGGCGGGGCCGAGTCCATGGCCCAGGCCTATGGCTTTGGGAAACTCGCCGGCATGGCCCTGCCGTGGGTCGTCGACTGGGGCAGCCGCGCACTGGGCGTGGATGTGAATGCGGCGGGCGGGTTCTATGTGCCCTACCTGTATGCCCTGGGTGACCAGATCGGCGGGAACATCTCCAGTACGCTGTATCTGCACCGCCGCGAGGGCTCCTGGGGGGCGACGCTGCGCGCCTACCTGCGCCATCCCGTGCTGCTGACCTCGCTCGCTGTGGTGTTGCTGGTGCCTGTGGGGCTGTTGCTGGTCAGGCTGGGCGGGTTCAGGCCCGATACGCAGGTATTCACGGCGCTGGAGACAATCGCGGCGAACCTTTGCTGGCTGCCGCCCCTGGTGGGCTGGCTGCGCGAGCGCCGTGAGCATCGCAAGTGCCAGGGGGAGGGTGTGTGAGCCAGGTGCAGCCGCCCAAGGTGGCGCCGCTCGCGGTGATTGTTACCGGTCTTCCCGCTACGGGCAAGACGACCGTGGCGCGGCACATCGCGTACGTGCACCGGTTGCCCTTGTTAACCAAGGACGAGATCAAAGAGACCCTATTTGACCAGCTGGGCTGGGGTGATCGGGAGTGGTCGAGAGGTCTAGGACGGGCAGCGGGCGCCCTCCTGCTCCAGTTCCTGCGGGCACACGCCGCCGCGGGGCTGCCTTGCGTCATAGAGAGCAACTTTCCCCCGGAGAGCGCAGCCGACCTGTTGGCGCTGCGGCGTCAGCATCCTTTCCGTCCCTTTCAGGTTGTGTGCCGCACGGATGGCGCCGAGTTGCTGCGGCGGTTTCGGGCCCGCACAGGCCAACGCCATCCCGGGCACGGCGACGAGCAACTGCTGGAGGAGCTGGGGCCCCGGTTGCTGGCAGCCCGCTACGAGCCGCTGGACATCGGCGGAGTATTGTGGGAGCTGGACACCACCGACTGGCAGAGCCTCGACCTGTCGCCGCTGGACGCCGAGATCACGGCAACGCTAGCTGCCCACGCTGCGGCGTAAGTAGTCCGACGCCTTCCGGTGTGCTCTGAACTCAGGGGCAAAGCCCGAGCATCGTGGCATAGGCCTGTGCCGCGCTGTCGTACCATCTCTGTTCGCCGGTCTCTTTGTAGAGCACATTGTATGCGTTCATCAGGGTCATGTACTTGGTCGTGCAGGGCTCGCCCGCGTCGGGCACCGTGATCGTCTGGTAATCCTCGATGAGTTGGCGTGCCTGTCTTCCCTCCGGGACGCCCTGCTCGGCCGCGATATCGCTAAAGCTCTGCATTTGCTGCTGGTAGGTGTCCGTATCGCCCTGCGCCAGAGCCAGCACCGCTCGGGACGATCGATAGGTCCAGTCCCCAGGCCGGCTCGCAATCACCTCGTCCATCTTGGCCGCATCGCCGTTGGCGCGGGCCTCGTCCATCGCCTTGTCCGCCGCGATCACGCCGCTGATCGAGGTATAGATCCCGAACACGGCGTTTGCCTCGTCATCGTCGGACCTGCCGACGGCTGCCTGCGCAAAACGCACGCTTCCCATAAGGTCTACATCGCCGTTTTCGTCGGTGGGTGACATGTTCCTCGATCGCAGCCAGTCCTGGGCCAGGTCCTTGACAAATTCTGTGTCGGCCTGGGTCCACTGGTCACAGCCGATCTGTGCCCCGAGGGCGAGCAGCATGATGGCCGCCAGCACCACTCTCTGGATCTTGTTCATGGCATGAACTCCCCGGTCATGGAACCTAGATCGACCTGTGCCTCGATGCTCTGGAGAAACGCCTCGCGGGTGATCTCGCCACGCGAGAATGCCTGTATGGACGCGATGGGCGCGGTCATGGCGAGCACAGGCGTGCCGCTCACATCGCGATAGTCCAGCGCGATGCGGCTCACGCCCGCCTCGGCCAGCGCTGGGCTGCCGGCCAGCCGGGCCATGGTGGCCAGGACGGGGTCCTGGTCGCCGGAGTCGGGGAAGCGAAAGCCCGCGGAGGCATCCAGCACAACGTAGAGGGCCGCGCCCTGGCTGGCGTCCTGGTAGGGCAGTACGTAGCTGTACATCCCGGTCGTGTCGATGCCGGCATCCGCCAGCTCGGCCTGCAGCTCCAGCGCCGCGCCCCGGTCCGGCTCGGGATTGGCGCCAAAGGCCTTGACCGCGGCGGGTTTGCGCAGCCCCCACTGCTCGGGCAGGGGCGAGGTCCATACCGCCGCGGCGGCGAGCAGGACCAGCACCAGCATCGTCCCCAGGCAACAGCCCCGCAGCCGGTGGCGCTTGCGCGGCGCCGGCAGGGGCTCGCTGCGAGGTGTGGCAGCGGCCCTGGTCTGGGCCGGCTGCTGTGCATGCACAGGGGCTGCGGGCGGGGCCACGTAGGCCGGCGGCGCTACCCGCGCCACGGCCTGCGGCGTCCAGGCGCTGCCGTCCCACAGATAGGGGCGGTCAGGGTCCTCCGCGGGGAGCCAGGTGCGTCCGGCGGCATCCTGCACGGCAAGGCTCGCGTGGGCGTTCTGAAAGCCAGCGTCATCGATCTCGCCGCGGGTGTAGCGCGCAACAAGATCGGCATAGCCACGCTGCGCCGACTGCCAGGCGGGGGTATCTAGCAGGAACACGGCCCCGCATCCCACGCACTGCGGGCTCGTCTCGACATTCGCGGCGCCGCAGTGCGGACAGTACATGGGCAACCTCCTGGCGGGTAACGCGGGGCGACGACGACGCCCCCATTGTGACAGGCGTCCCCGTCCGTGTCAATGGCGGGACGCCGTTTTCCTGCCAGTCTGGCCAGCCTATAATGTGTTTGGCCTGCGACGGTCGCCGTGGATCGTCTACCGACCATGGACCATGGACCATAGACCATCGACCATGGGCCATCGTCCATCGTCCGTGGTCCATCGTCGCTTCTCCGTGAATCTACGCCTGGAGGAACGCCCATGCGCCTGACCCTTGCCCAACTCAATCCCGTCGTCGGCGATATCGCCGGCAACACGCGCCGGATCGCCGAGACCCTCGAGCGCACGCGCGCCGAGCACCCCGACCTGGTGGTGTTCCCCGAGTTGTTCCTGGTGGGCTACCCGCCGCGCGATCTGCTGGAGCGCGTCTGGTTCATCCGGCGGGTAGGGGAGGCCATCGAGCGCGTGCGCACGCTGTCGCTCGAGTATCCCGGCACTGCGATCCTCTTTGGCGCACCTGTCGAGACGGGTCTGCCCAACGGCAAGGGGCTGTACAACGCCGCCGTGCTGGTGGCGGATGGGCGGATCGTGGCGACACATTTCAAGACTCTGCTGCCGACCTATGACGTCTTTGACGAACTGCGTTACTTCGACCCCGCGCCGGCGGTGCAGGTTTCGCCCTGGGGCGCCGAGCGGCTGGGGATCCACGTCTGCGAGGACGCCTGGACCGATCCCGCGCTCTGGAGCCGGCGCAACCTCTACAGCGTGGACCCCGTGGCGCTGCTGGGCGCCCAGGGCGCCAGCCTGCTGGTCAATATCTCCGCCTCGCCCTTTCACGTGGGCAAGGAAGAGATCCGCTATCAGCTCATGAGCCAGCACGCGCGGGCGAACGGCGCGCCCTTTGTGTACGTCAACCAGGTGGGCGCCAACGACGAACTGGTGTTTGACGGGCGCAGCATGGTGCTGGATGCGCAGGGGCGGCCGCTGGCCGTGCTGCCCGCCTTTGAGGAGGCGGTGGTGACCGTGGACACGGACGCGCCGGCCGACGGCGCGGCGTACCAGTGCCTGGACGAGATCGGCTCGATCCACGATGCGCTGGTGCTGGGGATCCGCGACTATGCGCGCAAATGTGGTTTTTCCAAGGCTGTGGTGGGCCTCTCGGGCGGGATTGACTCGGCGTTGACGTTCTATCTGGCCTGCCGGGCCATGGGGCCGGAGAACCTGCTGGGGATCGGCATGCCCTCGCCGTTCTCGTCGCCGGGCAGCATCAGCGACGCGCGCGACGTGGCCGCCAACCTGGGCGCCGAGTTCCGCCTGATCTCGATCAACGAGATCAATGCGGCCTATCTGGAGACCCTGGCACCGCATTTTGCTGGAACGACGGCCGGCGTGGCGGAGGAGAACGTCCAGGCGCGCATCCGCGGCAACCTGCTGATGGCGATCTCGAACAAGTTTGGCCACCTGGTGCTCTCCACGGGCAACAAGAGCGAGTTGTCCGTGGGCTACTGCACGCTCTATGGCGACATGAGCGGCGGCCTGGCGGTGATCTCGGACGTGCCCAAGACGCTGGTCTATGACCTGGCGCGCTACGCCAACCGCGATGGGGAGCTCATCCCGCACGGCTCGATCGAAAAGGCGCCCTCGGCCGAGTTGCGCCCCAACCAGACCGACCAG
This sequence comes from Anaerolineae bacterium, assembly GCA_040772225.1. Lineage (GTDB taxonomy): Bacteria > Chloroflexota > Anaerolineae > UBA1429 > UBA1429 > JAAYED01. The sequence continues at coordinate 97,234 of JAXGYO010000003.1, read as the reverse complement.
GACACGCTGCCGCCATACCCGATCCTGGACGGGATCCTGCACCTCTATGTGGAGGAGGGGCTGTCCATCGACGAGATCGTGGCGGAGGGGTTCGAGCGCGAGACGGCGGCCTGGGTGGCGCGGACCGTGGACCGCAACGAGTACAAGCGGCGCCAGGCGGCCCCCGGCCTGCGGGTGACCACCAAGGCCTTTGGCATGGGTCGGCGCATGCCCATCGCGGCGGTCAAAGGGCCGGGGACGGCGTAACCCTCTGACCGCTGGCAGAGGGCCGGGGACAAAAGAGAGGGGCGCTGGTACCAGCGCCCCTCTCTCGTAGCCAGGCAAGATCGTAGTGGTCTTTTATTCCATGCCGCCCTCGACCGGCAGTCCCGTCCTCGGGGGCCGCACGATCGGTGCAGGCATCACCGGGGCGGGCGCCACCACGGGCGGGTTCCCCGGTATGACGATCAGAGGCATCTGATCCACCGGCCCAATCACTATGGGCTGCGGCAGACTCGGCCGCTCCAGCCCGGGCAGTCCGATCACGGGCAGTTCCCGGATGGGCCGCTCGAACACGGGCTGCACAGCCTCCGGCTGCTCTTCGCCTACCGGTGCTTCGCCGGCCGGTGCTTCGCCGGCCGGCGCCTCGGCTGCGATCAGGCTGGCCGACACGGGTCCGTGCATCGTTGCGACGCCGGCGGTGTCCACGTCCTCGAGCCAGTAGTAGTAGGTCACACCCTGTGCGACCGCGCTGTCGGTGTAGCCGTATGTCGCGCCCATGGTCGAGCCCGGGTTCGCGGCGGGGATGATCTCGCCGTTAACCTTGACTTTGTCCCCACTCTCAGATTCCGCGCGGTAGAGGTTGAACCCGACGTTGTCAGTTTCGCTGGCTGTCTCCCAGGCCACCGCGACGCTGGACTCGCCGCCGACGGCGGTGAAGGAGATCAGGTCGACGGCGGAGGAGATCAGGCAGTATGTGCTGGCGCTGTTGTTTTTCTCGTCTGTGTCGTTGTCTGCGTCAACCGTGGCGGTGTTCGGTGCCTCACCCGGTCCGTCAAAGTACACATTGACGACCCATTTGGCGTTCAGGTCTGCCGGTAGCGAGGGCAACAGCGTGTTCAGATTGCAGGTCATGTTCTGCCCATTCTGCCCAGCGAACGAGCATTCCCCTTGAGGCACGGCTCCATTGTCCGTCGTGATGAGATAGGACGTCCACGATTCGACGGCCACGCCGGTGGGGAAGGTGTCCGTCAGCGTCACTTCGCGCGCGCTGCCGGGGCCGAGGTTCGTGACGGCCATGCGGTAGTTCTGGTTCTGCGAGCCGTAGGCCAGGCAGTCCTTGGCGACGGTCACATCGGCCGGGGCGCTGATCTGGCCCACAGGCAGGCGTGTTATCCGCCTGCTCGCGCGTCAGAAGCGCGTGCTGACCGCATTCGGGTCAAACACGGGGCAGATTCCGTTGGTCGGGTAAACCCAATGTTCACCGTGTATGGCACGCCGCCGCACGTGAAGGTAGCCTGCGATTGGCTGGGTTACGTGTCACCTGGTCAGGCAGCCGATCGTTGGGCCATCTGGGTACTTGCACGGATTTGCCGGGCATTGTTAGGCGTCTCATCCAGCGTGAAGCGCGGGTGAAGGGTAAAGGTCGTGTCCGTCACCCATCGTCGCAGTCTACGGGAACGGTGATGGCCAGATCGACCCACTCGAAGGCGTCGGCGGCTGCGTATGATGGGGTTGTTGTAGTGCGTGAACTGCCAAGGTAGAACGGCGTACCACGTCGCAGCCGCTCACCGGACCGTTGTTGCCGTCAAAGCCAAAACCACTCTGTTGCGAAGGCCGGTCCAGTTCGGTCGGGCAAGACCAGTAATCGCCGGACGGCCATTCCGTCGTGTCCCTGGTTCTCATCGGTCACGTTCCACCTGAGCTCTGTATCGCGGGGGTTGTGGCGCTCCGGAGCTGCTACCCGCATGCTCGCCCAGCGTCGCAGGTGGCGCCGTTCGTGTCAGGAGTGTCCCCACACGCCGTCCACGTTCCCGATGCCAAACGCCGCTACGACGCCACCCACCAGCAGGAACAGTCCCAACGCGATGAACAATGTCCGAATACGATTCGTTTTCATTTCATTATCCTCCTCAGACCGTACAAAAAAGAGTGCCCGATTGACGGGGTACCACATACGGGAACGTTAAATATCGCCTCGACGGGAACGGCGATAGGCGCTCCTCCTTCTGACACTGACCCCCCTCAACCGCTGCACCCTTTGTCTTCCCTTGGGAAGCTGGGTCAATCGCGTACCCATATTAGGCATGCCACTGCCTAAATCCTACGTGAAGCATAGCCGAGAACTGCGTGAATGTCAAGTGGTTTCGCCATGAGTTTTGGAAAACTGGTGAACATCGCATTCGTCGCCGTGCGGACACTTTTGGCGATACTCGGCGGGCTTGATGCGGCTACCACGCGACCTATAATGGGCGCAGCGATTGACTCGTCACTGCCGTGGCACGCGCCGAAGGGAGGAACACACCATGGCCATCCTGTCCGAGCCCGTCACCCGGGTCCGCGATCTTGAGAACTATATCGACGGTATCTGGGAGCCCTCCGAGGGTCCGCTCCTGGACATCGTCAACCCGGCCAACCTGCAGACCATCGGCCGGGTGCCGCTCTCGACGCCCGCGGAGCTGGATCGCGCGGTGGAAGCGGCTACGGCCGCCTTTGAGGACTGGCGCCGCACGCCGCCCCTGGCCCGCGCCCGCTGCCTCCTCCGCCTGCGCGACCTGATGGAGACGCATTTCGAGGAGCTGAGCCGCATCCAGACCCAGGAGCATGGCAAGACCATCGACGAGTCGCGTGGTGAGACGCGCCGGGGCATCGAGATGGTCGAGGTGGCGGCGGGGATCCCCTCGCTGATGATGGGCAAGAACCTGGAGGACATCGCCTCGGGCATCGACGAGTTCCTGATTCGCCAGCCGCTGGGCGTGTTCGGCATCATCGGTCCCTACAACTTTCCGTTCATGGTGCCCCTCTGGTTCGCGCCCTTTGCGGTGGCCACCGGCAACTGCATCATTGTCAAGCCCTCCAGCGAGGACCCCCTCAGCCAGGTGCGGATCGCCGAGCTGGCGGAGGAGGCGGGCTTTCCCGATGGCGTCTGGAACATCGTCCACGGCGGGCGCGACGTCGTCGGCGCCATGCTGGACCACCCCGGCATCAAGGGGATCTGCTTTGTGGGCTCGACGCCGGTGGCCAAAGAAGTGATCTATCCGCGCTGCGGCGCCACGGGCAAGCGCGTGATCGCCCAGGGCGGCGCGAAGAACTTTGCCCTGGTGATGCCCGATGCGGACCTGCCGCACACCATTGCCGCCTGCATGACCTCCTTCTACGGCAACGCCGGCCAGCGTTGCCTGGCCAACGCGAACCTGGTGGTGGTGGGCGAGGGGCTGACCGAGGCCGAACTGGATGCGCGCTACGCCGAGGTGGCCGAGGCCTTTGTGGCGGCCGCCCGGGGCATCACCATCGGCTATGGCCTGGACGAGGCCGTGCAGATGGGCCCGCTGCGGGACCCTGGCAAAAAGCAGCGCGTGGTATCCTATATCGAGGGGGCCCTGGCGGAGGGCGCCACGCTCCTGCTGGACGGTCGCGAATTCACGATCCTGGGCGATCTGCCGCAGGATGCTTTTCTGGGGCCCACGGTACTGGGCGACGTGACGCCCGATATGGCCATCGCCCGCGAGGAGGTCTTTGGCCCCGTGGCGGCGCTGATGCGGGCGCGCTCCATGGACGAGGCCATCGCCATGATCCACGCCAACCCCTATGGGAATGCGGCTTCGATCTTTACCGGCAACGGCGGCTGGGCACGCAAGTTCCGCTACGAGGTCCAGTGCGGCAATATCGGCATCAACATCGGCATCGTGGCGCCCATGGCGTTCTTTCCCTTTAGCGGCATGAAGGACTCGTTCTTTGGCGTGCTGCACGGCCAGGGCGAGGATGTGATCCGTTTCTTTACCGAGTCCAAGGTCGTGATCGAGAGGTGGTTCTGAGATGGGGGGATCGTTGCAGGATCAGGCGGCGCCGGGCCCGTTGACGGCCTCCGCCGTGATGCGGTTCATTGACGAGCTCGAGCAGCGCTCCGAGTCCTGGTACCGGTCGGCGGCGACAGCGTTCCCTGCACACACGGCGATGCTGGAGCGTTGCGCGGCGATCTGTGCTCGCAACCGCGTGCAGGTGCTGCGCACCTATCAGGAGACCATCACCGACGCGCTGGAAGCGAACTATGCCTTTGAGGGACTTGACCTGAGTCCATATGCAGAGGTGCCGGCTGATATCCCTGATGATCTGAATCAGGCACGTGCATTGTCACTGGCGCTGGAGGAGCGTGTGGTGGCGTGCTATGAGGACGTCGCGGGACGCTCGGCGCGGCTACTGGCGACTATTCCGCGTGTGCTGCAGCGCGCTGCTGAGGGGCGCAGGAGGAATGCGGCGGCGCTGAGCACCTTGCAGGTGTCGTGACAGACGCTGACGCCCGGCCGCTGCTGGTTGTGCTGACGGGGCCGGTGGGCTGTGGCAAGAGCACGGCCGCGCGCCTGCTGGCCGACATGTTGCGCGAGGCATCGCCAGGGGGTGCAGGCCTCAGGGTCGGGGTCGTTGATCTGGATCTGGTGGCGGACATGGTGCGCCCGCACGTGCACTCTGGCGAACCCGATCTGTGGCAGATGGCCCGGCGCATCTGCGGCGGGCTGGCCGACGCGATCTACCGCGATGGGCACGACGTCGTTATCGTCGAGGGCGAGTTGTTTTCCGGCGCAGAGCTGGCGGCACTGGTGGACGCTGTGATGACGCCCGTTGACCTGCGTCTGTTTGCGCTGGATGTCTCGTACGCCGACTGCCAGGCCCGCGTGGATGCCGACCCCTCCCCCGGGCGCGTCCTCTCGCGGAGCGCGGCGTTTCTGCAGAGGATGAACGCGCAGTTCCGGGCGGCGCTGCCGTGGCTGCGATCCGCAGGCACAGTGATCGACGCCAACGAGGCAACCGCTGCTGACCTCGCGGAGGTGATGGTGAGACTGCTGCGCGCTGAGGAGTGCAGACCGAACTGACTGCTCCCCGGCCGAAACAGAACAGGGGTCCGGCTCACAAGCCGGACCCTTCTGGCCTCTGCAATCTGCAGTGTGGGGCACGCCTCAGGGGGCGTATACCAGCCGGCCCTCGACCTCTCTGCGCAGGTTTTGGTGCTCGCGCAGAAACTCGAGCAGCACGTTGCGCACGTCTGCGCTGATGACCTTCGGACGGCGGATCGCGGCCAACTCCTCAGAAGTGACGTCCAGGTAAGCCAGGCTGTTGCTACCGTGATAACCCTGCAGCCCCACCGTGTACACCCGCTCGTCCTGTACAGGCTCCCCCTTGACGGATAGCCAGGTCAGGCGCTTTTGACCCTCGCTGTAGACAGCCTTGACGCCGGCGTTGACCTCGTAGCACTCGCCCTCGCCTGTGCGATTCTCGGCGCGCATCCAGCGCTCAAACATGCGCCGCAGCGTCTCGCCCTTGACCGAGTAGCGGGTCAGCGAGTCGCCATAGGGGAAACAGGAGATATAGTCGCTCAGCGTCACCATGGGGCCCAGCTCTTTCGAGCGCACCGAGCCTGCGCCTAGCAGCATCACGTCGATCTCTGCCGACTCGGCCAACGCGTCTGCGAACAGATTACCCAGGGCGCTTTCTTGCTCGCGGAACGGATGAGTGTGCTTGATGGCCAGCTTGGTGATGATCGCGTTGTACTTGGCGTCCACCACCTGCTTGAAGGAGTCGATGTACGCCTCGAGCTGCGCGTCCGGCTCGGCGATCCCCTGCACGATGGGCACCAACTGCCACGTCCACGCGGATATGCTGTTGGTATCATCATCGACGGTGATGTCATAGCGGCCAATCTGGTTTGTCCCAACGCCTGCCTGCGCGATGAGGATGTTGTTGACCAGCGCCGGCTGCTCCAGCACGGTGTGCGAGTGCCCGCCGATGATCATATCCACGCCCCAGGCGGGGTCCAGCATCGCGGCGAGTTCGCAGTCCGACTCGAACCCGATGTGGGTGAGCAGCACCGTCAGGTCGATGTCATCGTGCTTGTAGCTCTCGATGATCTTGCCGATCTCCTGGGAGGCCTCCTCCAGAGTGACAAAGCTTCCGACATCGGCATCCCGCTGGATGGCATCGATCACCTTTTCGGTGATTACGCCGATGAACAGGATATCCAGGCCCGCCATCTTCATGATGTGGTAAGGGCGCATCAGGCGCTTGTTGTGCTTGCGGATATACAGGTTGGCGTTGACGATGGGAAAGTTGGCGATTTTCTCCAGGAACAGCAGATGCGGCAGGCCATAGTCGAACTCGTGGTTCCCCAGAGTCACCACGTCGGGCGCCAGGTAGTTCATGATCTCCATGGTGGAGATCCCCTTGTACTCGGAATCGATCACCGAGCCCTGGACCATGTCGCCCGCGATGGCAAAGATGACGTTCTCCTCTTCTTCGCGCACCTTGTTGATATAGCCCGAGAGCAGCGACAGGCCGCCGACGAGTTTGCCGTCCGCGCCGGCTACCTCGGCCAAAAAGTCGCCGTGCATGTCGTTCGAATGCAAGATGGTGAATCTGCGCGTGTTGCCTGGCATCTGTCCCCCTGTTTGTCGAGTTCTTCCCCCTATTCTAGCGGACGCGAGATCACTTCGCAATGATTTTCGGGATGCCCGGTGGCCTATTTCGCGGAATTTAGCCCTGGGCCGGAACGACGGCGGTCGCACTCTGCAAAGAGCGCGACCGCCGTCGTGTGCGAGATGATCTGCAGGTACTGATCTAGAACAGATGGTTCCAGATGCGCATCGTCTCGGGGATCGTCAGCCCCTGGCCGAGGTAACGCCCGTTGATCCAGATCTCCCAGTGCAGGTGATATCCGGCGGTGCTGCCATAGACGCCGTCGCTGGTGCCTGACACCCCCACACGACCGAGGTACTGGCCCGTGACGACGGTATCCCCCACCTGCAGGTCGCCGGCAACCCCCGCGAGGTGCGAGTAGCGTGAGACGACGCCGGGCGCGTGCTCGATCCACACCTGCTGGCCGCGCAGCTTGTCCAGGTAATGCTCTGGCGTGCTGTGCAGCGCCTCGATCTCGGCCATCATCGGGCCGTAGGCCTCGGGCGTGATCTCGGCGAAATCGTGGTCGATGCGGATGACCGTGCCCGGGGCGATGGCGGCCACCGGACTGCCAAAGGCCAGGCCCGGGGCGTCGCCCGCGTAAAAGTCCACGCCCTCGTGGATGCCGTAGCGGTACATGCGGCGCGCGCCGGGATAGGACCGCGGCCGCGAGGGCAGGACGCCCCCATCAAAGGGCAGCGTCAGCGCGGGCAGGCCCGCATCGAGATCGATGTTATTGAACATCCAGCGATCATCGAAGGGCACGACGGGGCAGGCCTCACTGGCCTGCAGAGTGCCAGCGCGATACAGCACGTTGCCAGCGACGGCATAGACGATGCCATCGGCGGCGGCAGCGGTGCGCAGGCGCTGCATCCCGGGGATGCGCAGGCTCACATCCAGCGCGCCCTCGGCGCTCACCAGCACGACGCGGCGGCCATCACCGTCGAGGGCCAGCAGGCTACCCTGGGCGGAGGTCAGATCGGCCGGCCACGCCATCGGCGCAACCGCGGCTGCAAGGGCGCTCCCCGAACCGTCGGACAGGGTGCCGTTGCCATACACCAGGTACAGCCTGCCGCCCATCGCTGCCAGATCAACCGCCCTGGCGATATAGCCGCCCTCCAACTGCAGGGTGGGGTAGGTCATGCCCGGGGTGAGTTTCCACACACTGGCATTGTCTACATCCAGGGCATAGGTGGCATGCCCGATCTGGGTGATTGCCAGATACTGCGGGTCGATCCAGTATCCGGGCACGGAGGACGCCACCATGCGCACTGTCCATGCGTTCGCAGCCGGGCTGTAGCCGAACAGGTCTCCGACCTTGTTCAGCAGCACCAGTTCGCCGGTGGTCTCGTCCACAGCAATGTCCATCAGTTCCTGCAGTGAGAGGCTACCTGCAACGCCATCGGCGGGCCAGATCAGTCCAGGCTGCAGGAGCCGGTTCTCGCGTGCGATCGCGGAAAGCGGGAGCCCGTAGAGCCGGCCCCCGGCGAGCAGATACAGCACGTCATCGAGAACGGCGGCGCGAGATGCCTCGGCCGGGAGATCGAGAATGTGCTCGCTGACCTCCGGCGCGCAGGCCGAAGCCAGTTGCACGCTCAGGCTGCCGGATGCGGCAGGAGCCGTGGCGACTGGCGCAACCCCGGGCTCAGGGAGCCGCAGACGCATGCCAACGGACAGCGCTCCGATGTCATCCAGGCCATTGATCTCGGCGATAACCTCGGCTGTGGTGCCGTACAAGAGCGCGATCTCGGAAAGCGTGTCGCCTTCGATCACCACATGCTCATAGGGTGGTGATTCAGCCCCTGACGGGTTCGTGGTTTTCGCGTTTGCCAGGAGCTCGCAGATGTCGATGTACTGCATCGAGGCCAGCAGCCAGGTCCCGGCGCCGATCTCGCGTGGCACCGGGCAGCCAGCGGGGCTCACGATGGGCGGGGCGGAATGGGAACGGGGCGTCCAAATCGCGAACAGCGCCAGTGCTGCGATGAGCCACCGGCGTGCATGTGATCTTGAGGATTTCAAAGCTCTGGTGGGACACGAGATGCTCAAGGCATTCTCCTGTGCAGCCAGACGGCCAGCAAATGGGCCGGGTCAGGGCTGCGGGTGATCGATTGAAGGAACGAGTTGCCCTCGGTTCAATCGTAGGCAACCCCGGCCGGGGGGGCAAATCGGCGGGACCGGCTACTCTTTGCGGAATCCGCGGGCAGCCATGGCCGACCCGATGATCCCCAGCATGAGGCCCCCGACGGAAGCTGCGAAGGAGATGAAACCCAGCAGAAAGGTCGGCTGGATCACATCCAGGACCATGAGGAAGGGCAGGGCGACGCCCAGCAGGACGCCGCCCAATCCGATCCAGACCAGCTTGAGTCCGTTCACGCTTGACCTTACCTGTAAAGCCAGCAGGATACCTGATGTCCGGGCTCCGGCTCAAAGTCGGGTGGCACCTCCACCTCGCACAGGCCCTCAATCGCCTTGGGGCAGCGCGGATGGAACCGGCAGCCCGAGGGCGGATTGACCAGGCTGGGCGGCTCACCGGGAGGCACCTCTTTGTAGGTGAGGGCGTTGTTTGCATCCGGGTCCGATGTCGCAGCCAGGAGCGCCTCGGTGTAGGGATGCAGCGGGTTGTATAGCAGCGCGTTCACCGGGGACTTTTCGACCAGCCAACCGGCGTACATCACAAAGATGCGCTCGGAAAAGTAACGTACGGTGGAAAGATCGTGCGTGATGTACATCACCGAGAGATGATGCTCCTCCTGCAGCGCGCGCAGCAGCTTCAAGATCTCGACGCGCACGGAGGCATCCAGCATCGAGACTGGCTCATCTGCAACGATCATCTTGGGCTGGAGGATCATGGCGCGTGCGATGACGACGCGCTGCAACTGCCCGCCGCTGAGCTGGTGCGGGAACTTGCCCACAAAATCCTCGACGGGGGCCAGTTTGACCTCCTCCATCACGCGGTGAATCCGCGCTTCGTGCTCTTCGTCCGGGACGTCGTTGATGATGAGCGGCTCCTTCAGCAGGCGCCTCACGGTCATAAAGGGTGCCAGGGCGCCAAAGGGATCTTGCTGGACGTAACCGATCTGTGACCGGTACGCCTTGAGCTCGGTGCTGCTCATCTCACCCACAGGCTCGCCCATCCACGTGACCTGCCCGGCTGTAGGCTTGTACAGGCCAAGGATCGTCTTCATCAGGGTGGACTTGCCACAGCCGCTTTCGCCCACGACAGCGATGGCCTCGCCCTGCGCCAGATTAAAGTTGACGCCGTCTACGGCGCGTACCGAACCGGCGTGGGAAAAGGCCCCGCGGCGCAGCTCGAACCACACGCGCAGATCGCGTACGCCGATGAGCGTGTCACGCGTCTCAGGAACGGGCGCCCCGGCCGGTCGATTGGCGGTCATGACTGTGCTGGTTTCAGATGGCATGTTCGGCTCCTGCTAACTCTCTGGAGTCCTCTCCCGAGTACTCGGCGTAACGTTCCTCGCCGGGGGCATACAGCCAGCATTTGACCTGGCGTCCCTGGACGTTAAAGATTGGCGGTTCCTCAGCACAACGCTCGAAACGATGATTGCAACGCTCGGCGAAACGGCATCCTGTGGGCGGGTCCAACAGGCTCGGTGGCTGTCCCGTGATGAACTCTGGCTCCTGGTCCGCCCGCAACTTGGGCACGCTGGCCATCAGTCTCTCCGAGTAGGGATGAAGCGGCCTGGGGAAGAACTCGAGCGCGTCGGCCACCTCGACGATCTGCCCGGCATACATCACCGCAACCCGGTCAGCCAGCTCGCTGGAGGTGGCAATGTCGTGCGTGATGAGGATAAAGCTGGCCTCGATCTCGTGTTTGATGCGCTTGAGGACGTTAAAGATGTTGGCCTGCGTCAGCACGTCCAGGGCGGAGGTCGGCTCGTCCAGGATGATCAGGTCCGGCGTGGTGACCAGGGACATGGCGATGGCCACGCGCTGGCGCATGCCACCGCTCAGCTCAAAGGCGTACCGGTTGATAAAGTCCAGAGGCACGCCCACGTTCTCAAACATGCGCGTGACCTGGCGCATGGCTTCTGACTTTTTCACGTCATAGTGTGACATCATCGGCTCGGCGACCTGGTCGCCGACCTTGAGCACAGGGTTGAGCGAGTTCATGGCGGCCTGAGGCACCATGGACATCTTGAGCCAGCGGACCTTCTGGCGAAAGTCCTCGTCAGAGAGCGTCATGACTTCCATGCCGCCGACATTGACGCTGCCGGTATAGGTGTGGACATTGCGAGGGAGCAGCCTCAGGATCGCCTTGGCCAGCGATGTCTTGCCGCAACCTGACTCGCCAAGGATGACCATGGCCTTGCCGCGGTCAAGTTCCAGGTTGACCTCGTCAACGGCCTGGACAATCCCGGCGTTGGTCTGAAAGTGCAACACGAGGTTCTCTACCTTGAGCAGTGGGCTTGATGTCGTCATGGCCTAGAGCCCTCTCAGTCTGGGGTTAAAGATACGGTCCAGCGCAAAGCCCAGCATGGCAAACCCGAGCCCGGTGAGCATCAGCAGCACGGCCGGCTCCAGCATCCAGTAGTACTGTCCGTGGAACAGTGCGCCCTGTGAGCGGGCGTCGTTGATGATCTTGCCCCAGGTGGGCAGTACGGGGTCCGCCAGACCCAGCAGCGCCAGCGAGGCCTCCAGGAAAACAAAGGACGGGATGGCAGTAACCAGTTGCGGAATGAGCATCGGGATAACCCGCGGGATCATGTACTGAAAGATGATTCTCATATCGCTGGCGCCATAGGCACGCGCGGCCTCGATGTAGGGCGATTCCTTGACCTGCATAAAGATGGCTCGGTAGCTCTTGATGCCGCTGCCAAAGATGCTCAGCAGGATAGCCATGCCAAGGATGACCCAGATGCTGCGGGTGTACAGCGTGCCGATCATGATCAGGATCGGCAGGAAGGGCAGGATCATGTTGACTTCGGTGATCCGTTGGATAGTAGCGTCCACCCACTTGCTGTACCAGACGCCGATGGCCGCAATGATCATCGTCGTCAGGCTGGTGCCCAGGGCGGCGAGCAGACCAAAGGACAGTGCGATGGGCGTGCCCCAAAGCAGCGCCACCGTCAGGTCGCGGCGACGGTCATCGGTGCCGGCCAGGCCGGACACCTGCCCGTGCAAGACCAGCTTGGCATCGACAGTCGAGCCTTCCTCAAAGGTATGGATCTCTATCACAAGCTGATGCTCGCCCTTGAGGACCTGAGGTGTCTCGCTCTCCGGGTCCTGCAGCAGGCCTGTCTCAGCGGCCACGCCCTTGAGGCGGCGCGTCAGCCTCGCGTCCTGGCCCGGGCGGTACGTGTCGGCGGCTTTGGCTGACATCTCCGTGATGCGGATCTCCCGGCCGTCCGGGGTGTACCACTTGAGCGCGACATGGGGCTGCTTGGCCTCATAGGTGGACGTGAAAAAGATGACGACCTCCTGAGGGAAATTGTCGTACTGATAATTCACCGGGAAGGTCAGTAACTCGGTCTTGCCATCCTCTGACAGGGAACGGATGGCGGTACCATCGGCGCTGTTGACGATGATGCTCTGGGACATCTTCTCTTTGTTAAACCAGTCCACCCACACAGGGGCAGCCAGTTTAGGGGACTCACCCCACACATCCTCGCCCCCGCGCCAGAGCCGGATCGCCTCAGAGTAGGGGATGGTGGCGATGGCGTACACAGCGAGGGACACCAGCAGCAGGATGATGATAATCCCGCCGATCGCTGAGGGGTAGCGCTTGAGCTGCCGCAGTGACCTCAAGATTGCACTCATGCTGCCTCACTCCCGCCGCCGATCCTGACCCTGGGGTCGACGAGCACATAAATAAAGTCAAGAACAAAGACCGTCACGGCGAGCAGATAGGCATAGATCACGGTCTCGCCCACAATGACCGGTGTGTCATAGATGTTGATGGCTGAGTAGAACAGCCGTCCCAGCCCGGGCCAGTTGAACACAGTCTCCAGGATAATGGCGCCCGTCCAGAGCCCGATGAGCAGCAGTGCAAAGTTGGTGATGATCGTGGGCAGGGTAGGGCGAAGGACGTAGCGATTCTCGATATCACGAGACGACAGGCCTTTGGCCTTGGCCATCTCGACATAGTCTTCACTGGAATAGATCAGGAAGAACGTACGCCAGGAATAGGTGCTGCTCCAGATGGCGGACACGAGCACAGAGAGCACCGGTAAGATAATGTGGCGCAACACGCTCAGCCCATAGAGCAGCTTGTTCGTCGGCGGCGGGGCGTCGACCATGCCGCTGTAGGGCAGCACGCCCAGGAACACGGCAAAGAACAGGATCAGGAACAGGCCATAGAACCACGCCGGGGCGCTGGATGTGGGCGCCAGCGTGACGACCAGACGATCCAGAAAGCTGCCATACCGGCGGGACAGAAACAGAGCGAAAAAGACGCTGATGATGAACAGCAGCAGGTATGACAGTCCCATCAGCAGCAGGGTGGGTGGCAGGCGTTCCAGGATGATCGCCCGCACCAGCCGCGATCCGCTGTCACTGGTGAGGTTCTCTGCAAAACCGAGATCCAGCAGCAGAGCGTTCTTGAGGAACGTAAAGCTGCGAATGATGAACGGCTGATCGAGGCCGAGGCGCTTTTCCGCCAGACGCTGCATCTCTTCAATGATGGCGGCGCGCTCCTCAGCGGGCAACTGCTTCATTTCGGGGTCCATCGAGACGCCCATGGCGATGCCCTGGGCGATTTCGCCTTTGCGGAGCTCATCAACGGCGCCGCCCATGTTGGCGATGATGATCGTCAGATAGACGCCCACCACAACGGTCAGTGCCAGCGCCACCAGGCGTCGTCCGGTGAACTTGGCGACCCTAAGGAGGGAACTCTCTCTCCGGGGGCTGGGTGCTGTGACTGCTTCGGGAGCGGGGAGCGCAGTTGATTCGGCCATCCGCTATCTCTCTTTCTGATAGGCTGCAAAAAAAGTCCAGGGGCAAGGGACAGCCCCCTGCCCCTGGACCGGGGTCATACGGTCACGGTTACGGAGTGGTTACAAACTCCAGCGACTCAAAGGTCGGGAGTGCCACCAGATTGGACACGACGACGATCTCCAACCGATTCGAACCCTCGGTCAGAGCGCCAGTCGTGGCGGCATCCAGTGTCACGCTGTAGAGCCCTTCCTCCACCATCGTCGCGTCGCCCTGTGAGGTGAGCGCGCCGGTGGCGTCAAAGAGCAGATACTCGACGCTCTTGAGATCAGCCGAAGCATACGGCTCGTCGTTGAACGTCACATAGACGTCGTAGGCAGCCTCTGTGCCGATGGTGACGCTGGTCTCGCCTTCGATGTCCACCACCGCGATGGCGGCCTCGGTGAAGCGATCCCACTTGGTCGACTCATCCGCATAGTACGGGTTGCGCTGCAGTGTAGCGGTCTTTTCCACAGGATATGCCCGCTCGAGGTACAGCGGCCCGGTGCCCACCCACAGGTGCTCAAAGCGATCGTAGAACGACTGCAGGTTTGCGTAGCGCGCCGCTGCCTCGCCCTCGGCCATGTACTGCTCCAGGGTGGCAGTGAACGGCGTCCAGCCGGTCTTGGACACGGTGCCCAGGATCTCGGCCATGGCCGCAACCGTCGGTCCGCTCACATAGCCCGTCCACTCGACGCTCTTTACAGAGGCCTTGTCCGCGCTGAACGCCATCTGGCCGTCGGCTTCGCCGAACAGGCCGAGCGCCAGCGTGTGCCATGCGCCCTGGCCCTGTTCATAGTACGGCCACCAGGTGTCAACGCTCAGCTCCGCATCCAGCTGGTAATAGTCCGAGTAGGTCTCGATCACCAGTGGGTCGGTGGAGACGATCTTGACGCCCTTGAAGGACGACATGAACGACTCAAAGGTAGGCACATAGGCCTCGTCATAGTAGCCGCTGCCCGACTTGGCGCGGTCAAAGGTCAGGATCATGTTCATGACGATGTCAGCCGCCGAGAAGGGGCTGCCGTCGTGCCAGAGCACATCGGTATAGAGATCCTCAGGATAGTAGACCGTGCTCTTGCGGAGGGCGGTCTGCGTCTCCGTATAAACCTCGGCTGCGGTCAGGAACACGTCCTTGGACGCGTCCCAGTCCACCCAGGCGTCATCCGGAACGGTGATCTCGGGCACGAACTCGAGGGTCACCCAGTCCAGCGTCTGGACGACGGGGAGACCTTCCTGAACCTGAACCTCGGCGCGCTCGATGCGCTGGGGGTAAACCAGGCCCGTGTATGGGTCGGGCTGAACACCAGCATCGCCGGTACCGCGGATCAGCATCATGTCATACACCCAGTTAGAGCCCGCGATCGGGTTCCAGGGCTCTGGCAGCAGGCTGGGCATGGCCACGGTGATCGTGCCGCCCATCTGACCGACACGGCGGATGGTCTGTGCCCAAAGGTTGGCGCCAGCCACGCCGGCGTACAGGTCAGCAGCCACCGAGACGTCCTTGACGTACGGGGTGATGCTGGACGAGTCGATCAACCAGATGCGGTTAGAGTCTTCCATCGACAACCACAGGGCCTGCTCGAGAAGCTGCTCACGCTCTTCCAGCGAAGCAAAGTCGCTGTTGTTCAGACGGTCTGCAACCTCGTAGAACTCCGGGGTGTTCTCATAGGCTGACCAGAGAGGCACAGCCATACCCAGGTTCGTGTAGAAGAAGGCAAAGTTGTCAGCCAGCGTGCGGGGAACCTGTGTGGTGACCCAGCCGCCGGTGTAGTAGTGGAACTTGCCCTCTGTGGGGTCGCCGCGCAGCCAGATCGGCGAGGCCTCGGCGCTCGTCTTGTAATCGCGCGTCACGGTGAACCCGATGTCCTCGAGCTGAGCCGCGACATAGTCACCGATCTGCTGGCGCTCGTCCTCGGTACGGATGAGGCCGATGATCTCCACGGGCTCGCCATTGTAGGTCCACTTGCCATCCGCGAGGGTGGCGCCCATGGCCTCCATCTCAGCCGTGATGACTTCATTGGCGCGCTCGACATTGTAGGCATACTCAGCCTCGATGGCGCGGATGACCGGAGCCATCGTGGCAAAGTCAGCCGATGCGGTGTTGAGCGCCGTCCAACGAGGCACAGCCATGCCGCCCATGATCTCTTCCGCAATGTACTTGCGGTCGATGAGCCAGTTCATGGCCTCACGGACTTTGGCCGAGGAAAACGGGTTCAACTTGCCGTTCGTAAAGACGGCGGGGTTGAAGGTGATCTCGTTGTAGGAGCCATAGGACCGGTAGTAATCGAGATTCTCCGAGGCTTCCACCTTGGCAAAGACCTCAGACTCGGTCACCTGGTAGGCGTAGATGTCGATCTCGCCTGTCTCCATCCGGCTCACGGCGGCGTCCGCCGAGGGCTCCTCGACGACCACAACCGTGTCGGGCCAGGCGCCGATCGGGGGCCACTCGCGCTCCACGATCTTTTCGACGACAACGTCCTTCTCAACTTCGACGACCTGGGTCACGACCTTTTCAACTTCCTTCTCGATGACCTCAGGCTCCGCCTCGACCACCACCGTGACCTCTTTCTCCACGACCTTTTCCACGACCTCAGGGGTCGCGGTGGCGCACGCGGAGGCGAGCATCCCGACGATGACCAACAGCACAATAAGAATCGACCACTTGCTCTTCATACAGACTCCTCCAGGGCTATGTACTCTCAGATTATCCCGACGGATAACCTGTCCGGGACCGTACACGGATGCGGCGCTCCGCCGGGCCTACCCAAAACCGCGCTGTCTCTCCAGGCCGCCGCGATACCTCCTTATAAGTGGTGTATCTCTCGGGTTACGATCCGGTGGGCAAACGCCATTGTTTCCCAATAGTCCGATGATACTCAGGCGTGCGCCTTCTGTCAAGGCAAGCGCAGTTTGTTCGGCTCGCGTGAAGAAAAGATGAAAACGCTGCTGCAGTGAGGCGCTGTGCCCGGCGCGCTTGACGCCCTCCGGAAGATGAGTATGATCTTTTGTGTAGTAAGTGACATCACCATTGTGCTTGGCCGTCTGCGCAGCAGCGACAGCGGAGATCCGGGGGCACATGGGAGGAGACTCTGTTGATCAAGGCGCGCGAAGTTGGCAGGCGACGGGCCGGCGCTCCGCACCAGGCGGACAGCCAGGAGGCACCGGCGCAGGATATCCCCGTTACGGTGATCCAGCCCTCCCGCGGGCTGGCCTTTGTCGATTTCCGTGCCCTCTGGCACTACCGCGAGCTACTGTATTTCCTCGTGTGGCGCGACATCAAAGTCCGCTATAAGCAGACCGTGCTGGGTGTCGCCTGGGTGATCCTGCAGCCCTTGGCCTCTATGGCGCTCTTTACGGTGCTCTTTGGCATCCTGCTCAAGGCGCCCTCCGGCGACGTGCCCTATCCGATCTTTGCCTATGCCGGGCTCCTGCCCTGGAACTATTTCTCCGCGGCGCTCACCCGCTCCAGCTCCAGCGTGGTCAACAGCGCGAATCTCGTGACCAAGATCTACTTTCCCCGGCTGGTCATCCCTCTTTCGTCGGTGCTCTCCAGCCTGGTGGATTTCCTCGTCTCCTCGGCCGTCTTTGCCGTGCTGATGGTCGTCTTCCGCGTGCCGCTCACTCCGCGGGTGTTGGTGCTTCCGGCGCTGGTCCTGCTGGCCGCAGTCACCGCGCTGGGCTTTGGGTTGTGGCTCTCGGCGCTCAACGTCCGTTACCGCGACATCAACTACCTGGTGCCCTTTATGGTGCAGATCTGGATGTACGTCACGCCGGTGGTGTACGCCAGCACGCTCATCCCGGAGGCCTACCGCTTTCTGCTGAGCCTGAACCCGATGACCGGCGTGGTGGAGGGCTTTCGCTGGGCGCTCCTCGGCGATGGCGCAACCGGCACGACTCTCTCCGGCCCGCTGGTGGCCGTCTCCGTCGCCATCGCGCTGGCCGTGTTCCTGAGCGGGCTGGTGTTTTTCCGGACGACGGAGAGGACGTTTGCGGATATTGTCTAGTCGAGACGACCATGGACCATGAGGAGGACCATGGACGATAGACGATAGACCATGCAGGAGGACCATAGACCACAGACCATGGACCATGCAGGAGGGTCCGGCATTGTACATCATCTATCGTCCATGGTCTGGGCCTCATCGTCCATCGTCCATGGTCTATCGTCTGCGCCGGAGGCGCCATGTTCAAATTCGAGCGCCTGGAAATCTACCAGTCTGCACTGGACTATGTGGATCGGTGCTATACTGTGGCCGAGGGTCTGCCAGAGTCGGAGCGCTACAATCTGCGCTCGCAACTCTTGCGGGCCGCGACCTCGGTGGTGCTGAATATCGCCGAGGGATCGACGGGTCAATCCGACGCCGAGCAGGTGCGCTTCCTGGGGATGGCGTTGCGGTCACTCCTGGAGACCGTAGCCTGCGGGCATCTGATCCAGCGCCGAGGCTATCTCAAGGATGCTTCTGCACTGACGGATATGCTGGCTGAAGCCCAGACGCTGGCTCGCCGCATTCAGTCGATGAGGCGGGCGCTGAGCACGACGAAAGGCAGAGTCGGTGAGGAGTTCGCCGAGTACGGGACGGACTGGGAGATGACCACAGACGATGGACGATAGACGATCCTGCACCGCCGGCTCGGTAACATCGCCCGCTGCACCGTGGTCGACATGGTCCATTGTCCATCGTCTATGGTCATGTGCCGGAGGCACCGAGCGTGAGTGACATCGCGATTACGGTCGAGAACCTGGGCAAAGAATACCGCATCGGCACGCGCGAGCGCCACGATACGCTGCGGGATGCGATCGCCGGGCGGCTCGGAAGGCGTGACCATAGGCGACGGACCATAGACGATCAGCCGTCCGGACACTCATCGTCCACGGTCCATGGTCTATCGTCTGGCCCCCATGGTCCATCGTCCATCGTCCATGGTCCGTCCGATGGTCCATCGTCTATGGTCCATCGTCCTGCCCCCGAGACTTTCTGGGCTTTGAAGGACGTCTCGTTTGAGGTGCACAAGGGCGAGGTCGTGGGCATCATCGGGCGCAACGGCGCGGGCAAGTCCACCCTGCTCAAGATCCTCTCGCGCATCACCGAGCCCACCACCGGGCGGGCGGTGATCCACGGCCGCGTGGGGTCGCTGCTGGAGGTGGGCACCGGCTTTCACCCCGAGCTCACCGGCCGCGAGAACATCTACCTCAACGGCGCTATTCTGGGCATGCGCCGCGCCGAGATCGACCGGCGCTTTGACGAGATCGTGGCCTTTTCCGAGATCGAGCGCTTTTTGGATACGCCCGTCAAGCGCTACTCCAGCGGGATGTACGTGCGCCTGGCCTTTGCCGTGGCCGCCCACCTGGAGCCCGAGGTGCTGATCGTGGACGAGGTGCTGGCCGTGGGCGACGCCGCCTTTCAGAAAAAGTGCCTGGGCAAGATGGGCGACGTGGCCGGCGAGGGCCGCACGGTGATCTTTGTGAGCCACAATATGGCGGCGATCGCCCGGCTTTGCAGACGTGCGCTCCTGCTAGAAGACGGTGCAGTTCGATACGAAGGCTATTCGGAGGAGGCGACTGCTCAGTATTTGGCGAATGGTAGCACAAGCCGATCTGAGAGAATCTGGCCAAGTTCAGGAAGCGACCCTCAGAGCTCCGTGGTCGAGCTTGTATCAGCGAGACTGCTGGATGCGGATGGGCTGCCTACAGATACCCAGTATGTCGGTGATCCAGTGCGGGTTGAGGTCACCTATCGGAATCTGCAATCTTCCGTCAAGCCCGTCGTCAGTCTGCATTTCCTCGATGGCCAGGGTAACCTGCTTTTCGTGACGAATGACTACTCCAATGAGGAGTGGTGGAACACCCCGCGGTCACCAGGTACCGTTGTCGCGACATGCGAGCTTCCCGGCAACCTGCTTGCCGAAGGAACGGTCTCGGTCCTGGTCGCGCTGTGCAGCTACAATCCGGACATAGTGCACCAGATGGAGAGAGATGCTATTGGCTTTCAGGTAATCGATCGCACCGAGGGAGGGGGAGCCCGTGGAGTCTACGGGCGGACGTGGCCGGGACTGGTCAGACCGCTCCTCGACTGGAGGGTGCGGAGCGAGTCTCTACGCCTAGACGACGGGGGGTGCGGGAGAGTGTGACACATGGGGCCTCGTAGGCTGTTGCGCAGGATTCTTGGCATACCTGAACCAAGACCGCCTGAGAGAGAGCCGGTGTTCCTTTCAGAGAACCCGCGCTATGCGGCATATCAGATCGGAGACTGGTCTTATGGCACGCCAACGGTCATGCGCTGGGACGACAACACAAGGCTGACTATAGGCCGGTTCTGCTGCTTCGCCGGGGATGTGACGATACTGCTGGGTGGTGAACACCGTACGGACTGGGTCACGACATATCCGTTCAACGTTCTGTTTCCTGAGGCATCCGGTTACGTTGGGCACCCGGCGACTAAGGGACACATTGTGATCGGGAATGACGTGTGGGTCGGCCAGGGCTCCACTATACTGTCGGGCGTGACGATTGGCGACGGAGCAGTCATCGGCGCCGGTAGTGTCGTTACCCGAAATGTTCCCGCATATGCAGTCGTTGCCGGAGTACCGGCCCGTGTTGTACGATATCGCTTTGACACGCCCACTATCGAGGCACTTGAGCGTATCGGCTGGTGGGATTGGCCTGTGGAGCAGGTCAAGGAGGCCTTGCCCCTTCTGCTTTCGGATGCCCTGGACGAGTTCGTGCGCGCGCATCAGGATGGTCCTGTATGAGTGATGGCATCATCGTGCCACAGGGTGCGTTCAACCCGCTCGATCATCCACTGTGCCTAGGTACGCCGGGCCTTCTTGCACATTCCACCTGGCTCTCGCACATCCCGCTGGGCATGCTGCTCGTGGACTTGCTCCGCCCTACTACCATCGTAGAGCTTGGCACGTACCGTGGCGTTTCGTACTGCGCATTCTGCCAGGCAGTAAAGGCGTTAGAGCTCGATACGAGATGTTATGCCGTCGACACCTGGCGGGGCGATGTGCACTCGGGTCTGTATGGTGGCGACGTCCTGGCCAACCTCAGAACATACCACGACCCGCTCTATGGTGATTTCTCGACCCTCCTCCAGTCGTCCTTCGACGACGCCGTGACGCACTTTGAGGATGGTTCCATAGATTTGCTGCATATCGATGGCCTGCACACGTATGAAGCCGTCTGTCACGACTTTGAGACGTGGTTGCCGAAGATCAGCGATCGCGGAGCGGTCGTGTTTCACGACATCGCCGAGGACAAAGATGATTTCGGCGTCTCGCAGTTCTGGGACGAGGTCAAGTTGCGCTATCCCAGCTTTGAAGTGTCTCACGGTCACGGGCTGGGAATCCTTGCGGTGGGCGACCTGGCCGAAGCGGCACTGCGTCCACTGCTGAGTGTTTCGCCGGAGCAGCGAAGACGCATGGAATCGTTCTTCGGGAGTGTTGGTCGGCAGTGGGAACTGGAGCAGGCGCTTGGCGCTGCGGAGCTTAGGGCGGCGCAGCAGTCTGAAGCCCTCGAATGGTATAAGCAGGAACTGGCAGACTATGGACTCATCAGGAACACGCTGGCTGTGAGGGCGGTCCGGGCGCGGGCTCGTTATGGCCTGCGTGGAGCTCTACGCAAGCTCGGACGGAAGCTCTCGGGCGCTAGCGAGGGCGGACTATGACTGACTACGTTCCCGGTCGCGTCTCCGTCATCGTCCCCGCCTACAACCACGCGGCCTACGTGCGTGAGTGCATCGACAGCGCGCTGAACCAGACCTACCCGGACGTCGAGGTCGTGGTGGTGGACGACGGCTCCACCGACGGGACCTACGAGATCCTGCAGACCTACGGGGACAGGATCACGCTGATCCGGCAGGAGAACCGGGGGACGCAGGCGGCGCGCAACACGGCCATTCGGGCATCGACGGGGAGTTCATCGCGCTGCTGGACTCGGACGACGTATGGCTGCCGCACAAGCTGGAACGGCAGATACCACTTCTTGCCGACCAACGCGTGGGCCTGGTGTATGGTTACGCCTACAGGGTGGATGCATCGGGGCAGATCTCGGACGGCGGCCGTCCCTTTGGCGAGGTCATGCCCGCCACGCTCAGCCAGGTTGAGGCGCTCCTGATTCGCAACCCGGTACCGACGCTTTCGGCAGTATTTAGGCGCACGTGCATTTCAAGTTTGGGCGGATTTGATGAGGCATTCGTCGGCATTGCTGATAGGGACATGTGGTTGCGTATCGCGAGTCGCTGGAGAGTTGTGTGTCTGCCAGAGCCAGTAGGGTACTATCGCGTTCATCCACTGAACACCACGAAGATGCTGTACCAGACTAAACTAGCTTACGAAGAGAGGCGAGCGGTGCTGGCAAAGGCGCGCACGTCGACCTTTGCGGAGCAGGTCTCAATGGAGGTTTGGAAGCAGGCGGAAGCGGAGGCCGAATTGCTTGGGGCTGACGTCGAGGCACTCGCCGATAACGCCGAGGCGACTGCCCAACATCTGAGTGCGGCATACTCCTTGTCCCCGGATGTCCTGGCCGCTTTTCCCGGACTCCAGCAACGTGTACTTGGCTATGCGCTCGCTGGCAGGCAATGCGGCGATTGGACTGGCGCGTCAAGGTTCGCAGCACAGGTGTTTGATGCGATGGATGGTAGAGGATTCCACCTGCGCGCTGAGCGACGCGAAGTACTTGCCGAGCTCAGCCTCGGTGAGGCTTTTCAGCACTACCACGCGCCTGGGCAGGAAGGAGTGCGAGGCCCGCTATTTGTCGCGCTCGTCGGCAAACCATCGTATCTGACCAACAGGGGCGTGTTGTCCCTGCTTGGCACTGCCGTATTGGGGCGCACTGTAATGAACGCGCTCCGCCCGGTTGTCAGGAGGCTCTTGTGCCCACCGTCTCCGTGATCATCCCCACCTACAACCGTCGTGCCTACGTGCAGGAGGCGATCGACAGCGTCCTGGCGCAGACGTACACAGACTATGAGATCATCGTCATCGACGACGGCTCGACCGACGGCACGGGCGAAGCGCTGCGGGAGCGGTATGGAGACAAGATCATCTACGAGTGGCAGGAGAATCAGGGCGAGTCGGTGGCTCGCAACCGGGGCATCGCGCTGGCGCAGGGCGAGTACATCGCCTTTCTCGACTCGGACGACCTGTGGCTCCCGGAGAAGCTGGAGAAGCAGGTGGCGTACCTGGAGGAGCACCCGGAGGTGGGGGCGGTCGCCTGTCAAGCGTTACTCGTGGACAGTCACGGCGAACCTCTGCCAGGATGCGCTATACAGGGCGTCGATATCGCCCTTGGCGACTTGACCACGGAGTCGTTGGCCTTGGCATGCGCCATTCACAACGCCTCGATGGTTGTCGTAAGGCGCAGTATTGTTGTAGGTGTAGGCGGCTTCGATTCGGAGATCCAGCACGGTGAGGACTGGGATCTGTACATTCGGATCAGCGCCCAAAAGAGAATCGGCCAGGTCTGTGAGGTACTATCGCTCACGCGGGTTCATGCCGGCGGGCAGTGGAGTTCGAGCAGGGGTGATCTGATAGAGCCCAGGCTTCGCGACGGCCTCCGAGTCGTGGGCACGGCTTTCGGGCTGTTGCCGCCCAGCCTAGACACGCCGTGCCTTCGAGCTCGAGCAGAAGCGAGGTTGTACGGCGATGCTGCTTTGCGCGCGATCTCGACGGCTGATTATGAGCGCGGTCGAGAGTGGTTGGCGACGGCGGCGAGCAAGGATATCGACGGTTGGGGCAACCCCAAGGATCTTGGCGAGCGACTGGCGGGGTACTTTGCCAGGAAAGAGGGGAGAGGAGCCGAGGTGCGAGGCCGCGAATGGGGTCACGTAGTCAGAGAGACGGCCGCCACCCTGCCGCGGGGACGCCTCGCGTGTCGTGACAGACGACTTTTCCTCCGTGGCTTTCTGCCTGGGGTGTTCTTTAGCTGCGTGGAGAAGGGCGACGATAGGGGAGTCCGCTGGACGTTCCCAAGGCTTCTGTTGAGTAACCCCCGATGGGCGACAAACTTCGGCGTGTGGTCCCAGGGGCTGCGCGCCTACGTGGGGAACCGGGTCTGGTCGTGGCTCAGGCATATCGTGATGGGGCTAAAGTGGTCGAAGCCGAAAGGGAAGATATGATCAAGCCCACCGTCTCGGTCATCATCCCGACCTACAACCGCCGGGCGTACGTGCAGGAGGCGGTCGACAGCGTCCTGGCGCAGACGTATACGGACTATGAGATCATCGTCATCGACGACGGCTCGACGGACGGCACGGGCGAAGCGCTGAGGGAGCGGTGCGGGGCCCTTTCCGACGGCCGGATCATCTACGAGTGGCAGGAGAACCAGGGGCTGTCAGCGGCGCGAAACCGTGGCATAGAGTCGTCTCGTGGACAGTACATTGCCTTACTGGACTCAGATGACCTATGGATGCCTGAGAAGTTGGAGAGGCAAGTGGCATGCCTCTCGCAGCACCCGGAAGTAGCAATGGTGTTCTCACAAGCGCGGATAATAGATGCCGCGGGAAACATGGCGTCCAACCGTATCCTGAACTCTGAAGTCACAGAGGAGAAGCTTTCACTGGAGGCGCTATGCTTCGAGAACTGCATCCTGGTCCCAAGTTCGGCCGTGATCGCGCGCTCCGCGCTGGATCGAGTCGGAGTCTTCGATCCTGAGATACCGTGCTACGGCGAAGACTATGATCTCTTCATGCGCATACGGCTGGTCAGTCCCATTGCTTGCATCGACCAGCCGCTCGTAGCATATCGTATACACGGGTCGAATCTGGGTGGCCTGACAGCTGAAAACTCGGGGGCGTGGCTTCGGGCCCAACTAAGGACGCTGGGCAAGGTGTTCGCGGCTTGGCCCAATGCGCCAGCCGGACTTGAGGAGCGGGCGGTGGCGTGGCACTTGGCGAAGTCCGCGCTGATGGAAGCTGCTGTGGGGCACAACGAGACAGTTGGTGATCTGCTGGCCCGGGCTGTCGCGACCGATACGGGCTTCCTGACCAATCCGGGGCGATTCTGTGCGGCTGCAGGTGGGTACGCTGCCCACGTCTACCAAATGAACGCCTCTGGCGAAATGAACGCGAGCAGAGTCTATGTCAACTCGGTGCTCGCCGCGCTCGCCGACCTCGGCTGGAAAGATCGAACGTTGGCTCGGGGGGTGTGGGCACGTTCGTTCGAGGCCATTGGCTTTGCGGCTCATGCCAGACACGACGCCAGGGTAGCGCGCGTGGCGCTGGCGAGGGCCCTCGTACTCGATCCTCGCCTGGCGCGCAACCGCGGGGTGTGGTCGATTCTCGTGGAGGCCACGCTAGGCCCAAAGGCGACCCTGTTTCGCAAGCGACTGACCTCCTGGTTCAGGCGCGCCGTGCCACCGACCGCAGGAGAGGCCAGGGCATGAGGAAATGCGGGTCGGACTCGAGACCCCTGTCGCATTGGCTTGCGGCACTTGCGCTGTTCTTTATGCTGGTCCCGGTCGTGGGCGCTGCCGATCCCGTTCGGTGGGAGGTACCGGAGCGGCTCACGAGCGAGGACTCCAGGGTGCAGTTCTCTACCATCGTCGCCGATCCCTACGGTGGCGTGCACGCCTTCTGGGCGCACTCGGCGGATTCAAGCGAACCCTCCGGCTATCTGTTCTACAGCTACATCGACGATCTCGGAGCCACACAGCCGTTTGAGCTTTTCGCCGGCCAGGATGGTGAGGCATTCTCACTGCCGCAGGCCTACTGCGACCACACGGGCAGGCTGCATCTCGTCTGGTCGAGCGTCAAGGGCCTGTACTATAGTACTGCACAAGCATCAGAGGCTTCCGACGTTAGGCGCTGGACTGCACCGTCTTGGATTGTTCGTGACAGTGCCATGGGCAGCGTAGACTTGGTCGTGGATGCCTCGCAACGCGTACATGTTGTCTACAGCCGCCGTGCAGCCGGCACCAATGTCAGTTATGTGCGTTCAGAGGACTTGGGAGCCACGTGGACGCAGCCTGCTCTGCTGTCGGACATACCTGTGGGCGCCGAGCAGGTGCCCGATTCGGCTCGGATTGCGCTTGACAGCCATGATGGGCTGCACGTCGTTTGGGCTGAGCACTACCCGCCTGAGTACATTGGGCGACAGGTGTTCTACAGCCGCTCCGAGGACGGTGGACTGAGCTGGGCGCGTCCCTACCCGATGTCGGAGCGCTCGGCGGATACGTGGAATGCCGTTCCCGGGATCGTCGTGGATAGCGCCGGGAGTATCCACGTCATGTGGGCGGGTTGCGGCAACCCGGTGGCACGCTGCTATCGCTTCTCATCGGATGGGGGCAGTACATGGTCTGATTCGAGTAAGCCATTCTCGGACCTGGTGGGGTCGTCTGGCCGGGACGCTATGGTGGCGGACCCGTACGGGGGCGTGCGCTGGTTTGGATCGCTGCGCTACCCGCAGGCTCTGTATGCCGCGGAACTGGCAGAAGGGATATGGGCGGACCCGCCACAAGCTGTGGTACATGAGGGATCCTACGGAGGCCTCGGCACCGGGCACTTTCCGGCGATGACGATCTCTGGCGGTAACCGCGTCCACGTGACAGTGGTTGAGAGCGATGGGGGACCTCTGTGGCACCTGCGAGGCACGACCAGTTTCCCGGCGATTGCGGTTGCTCCGCTGCCCACCATCCCCGTGCCCACCCCGAGCCTCGCCGCAACAGCGGATTCCACCGCGAACTCTGGAGCCACAGTGATTCCTGCGGTGACCGCTGTGCCTGCCTCCAATAGCGGCTATGCCACAGAGGCGTTCCCACTAGTGTTAGCGTCAGCGACTGCAGCAGTCGTCGTGGTCGTAGCCGTGGTGTTTGCGTTCAGGATACGCGACCGATGAGAATCGCGCTGTACCACAACCTGCCCTCGGGTGGCGCCAAACGCTTTGTGCACGATGAGGTGCGCGAGCTGGCGCGGCGCGGGCACGAGATAACAGAGTTCACCACGACGCTGGCCGATCGAGCGACGCTGGATCTTGCGCCTTGGGTGGTGGCACAGCATGTCTGCGACGCCCCGGCGCCGGCGTTCACGCAGAGGCGGCTACCGATGATAGCCCCGTACGTCCACGCGGTGCAGCTGACAACGCTTCTGCGGCGCACCCGCGACGTCGACCGCAGAATCGCCGCGGACATCGACGCCCAAGGCTACGATGTTGTGCTGGCCCAGGACTCGCAGATTGTTCCTACGCCGTATCTGCTCAGGTACGTCCACACACCTGCGGTGTTTCAGTGCCATCATGTCCAACGCGACACGGACGAGCAACGGCTGTCAGCGGACGATCGGGCCGCGGGCTGGATCGACCGGCTCAAGGGAGCGTACTATGCTCCGGTGCGTGCCTATTCGCGGAACCTGCGTCGTAGTCATGAGCAGGCCAATCTGCGCGCGGCCACGCGCGTGCTCACCAACTCGGAGTACTCTCGTTCCGTGCTGCGCGCGCGCTACGGCGTCGAGTCGACCGTCATCTATCCGGGTATCGACACCGGGCGCTTTTGCCCCGCGCCCGTTACCCGGGGCGATTTCGTGCTGGCCGTGGGCGCGCTCCACTATATGAAGGGCTACCGTTTCCTGATCTCGGCGCTCGGCCAGATGCCCGCACAACGTCGGCCCGCGCTTGTGATCGCGGCCAACAGCGCTGAGGCCGCCGAGCAGGCGGTCGTCACCGAACTGGCTGCGCGGCTCGGTGTGCCCCTCCGTGTTGAGAACGTCCGTGACGATGCCTGTATGGTGGAGCTCTACCGTACGGCGCGCGTCTTCGTGTACACGCCCATCGAGGAGGCGCTCGGGTTGGCTCCGCTGGAGGCGATGGCCTGTGGCACGCCGGTGGTGGCCGTGGGCGAGGCGGGCATCTCCGAGACCGTGTTGGACGGCGTCACCGGTTGGCTGGTTGAGCGAGATGCGCATGCATTCGCGGAGCGCCTGGGCGCGCTGTTGCACGATGATGTCCTGCGGGCCAGGTTCGGCGAGCAGGCTGTGGATTATGTGCGGGAGAAGTGGACCTGGTCCCGTGCCGTGGACCAGCTCCAAGCGACGCTGGCAGAGACGGCGAAGGTGGGACGCTGAGGATGACTCCCCTCGTGAGTGTGTGCATACCAGCCTACAATCCCGGGCCATATCTGGAGTTAGCAGTAGAGAGCGTGCTCGCTCAGGACCTGGAAGAGTTTGAACTCATCGTCGTGGATGACGCATCGCAGCCACCCGTGTCGGGGTCGCTCCCGTGCTTCCGTGATCAGCGAACGCGACTGCTGAGGAATTCGAGCAATCTGGGCCTCGCGAGGAACTGGAACCGCTGCCTTGAGTTGTCTCAGGGTGAGTTCGTGACGATCTTTCATCAGGATGATGTGATGCTGCCGGGAAACCTGCGAGCAAAAGCGCGCGTACTGCAGGAGAACCCTTCTGTGGGTATGGTGTACTCTGACATCATGCGCATCAACGAGGCCGGGGTTCACATTGGCGGGCACTGGGTTCCGCAGCCGGGAGCGGACCTGGTGGGATCAGGGGGGCTTCTCTATCAGATGGTAGCTGCAACAGGAAACCCTGTGTCGTGTCCTTCGGTTATGGTGAGGGCCGAGGCATATCGTCGCTTGGGCGATTTTGACACGTCCCTTGGATATGCCGTTGACTTGGAGATGTGGCTTCGCGTCGCGGCTGAGTACGATATCGCGTTCATCGCGAGCCCGCTTGTAGCGCAACGTGTGCACGCCGGCCAAGAGACGGCTAGGTACGCGGGCACGGGCAAGGACTATCTCGAAGTGCTCAGGGCTTTGGATTTGGCTTACCACCGCAGACTCCCGGCTGCGCTGCTACATACCCGTAGACAAGCGTACTGGACACTGGCTTCCCAGTGTCTGCCGATGCTCCGTTGGAAGTTGAGGCAGGGCAAGCTGGTGCCGGCATGGCGATACGGTTTGGCGGCAACCAGCGCGCTTCTACGCAGTATCGTGCCAAGTGGTGGATGAGCGGCAGATGAGAATCCTCTTTGTCACCAACTACTACCCGCCCTGCCAGTATGGCTGGGGATACATGCAGCTCTGTGAGGAGGTCGCAGACGGCCTGGCCGCCAGGGGGCACGAGGTGGCCGTCCTCACGAGCACCTATCGGCAAGGCGACGAGATATCGAGGGCGTACCCGGTACATCGCCTGCTGACGATCGAGCCCGACTGGCACTGTGGTCGCTCCGCGGCGCTGCAGTTCTTCATCGGCCGCAGGCGGCGCGAGCGACATGCTGTCAGGGTGCTCGATCGACTGGTCGCCGATTTCCGTCCTGAGGTCATTTTCGTCTGGCATGCCATCGGCCTGTCGCGCGCGATGTTGAGCAGAGCGGAACAGACCCCCGGTCTGTCTGTCGTCTACTATCTGGCGGGTTACCTACCGGAGTTGCCCGACGAGTACGTTGCCTATTGGCAAGCGCCTCCTGCTGGGCTGGCGGGGGCCATCGTCAAGCGAACTCTGGGCCCTCTGGCGCTTCGCATACTCGCTGCAGAGGGCAAGCCCATTCGGCTGCAGTACGCGCATGTTCTGTGCGTGAGCGACTTTGTGCGCCGCCACCTGCTGTCTGAGGGGCTTGTGGAGCACGGTGTGGTGGTCCACAACGGCGTTGACCTTTCCGTGTTCGATGCCGATCGTTATGAAACTGAACGGTTTCGGCACGGCCTTCGCTGTATCATCGCTGGGCGCGTGTGCGCTGAGAAGGGCGTGAGTACAGCGATTGAGGCTCTTGGCCTGCTAGCAAAGGAGGGAAACCTGGCGGGTCTGTCGCTCACTGTGCTGGGCTCAGGCCCTGACGACTATGTCTCACCGCTTAAGGACCGGGTCGAGTCTCTCGGCCTTGACGCACATGTCACGTTCTTGGAGCCAGTACCTCGGGCACGCATGCCCGAGATACTGGCTCAATACGATGTCTTGCTACTCCCGTCCGAATACCAGGAACCGCTTGCGCGGTCCATGCAGGAGGGCATGGCCATGGGACTTTTGGTCATTGGCACGACTACGGGAGGAAGTGGCGAGTTGCTCGTGGATGGTGACACGGGCCTCGTTTTCGAGCCGGGTGACGCCGGCTCACTTGCGCGGCAGCTGGGCCGCGCTGTGGCTGACCCGGATCTGTGTAGGCGACTGGCTGACCGCGGCTACGAGGTTGTGCGTGCCTGTTTTGACATCAAGGGTACCGTTTCGGGCGTCGAGCGGTATCTTGTCCAAACGATTCAAGGACTCCACGATGCCTGAGCCCACCCCCGTCGTCTCCGTCATCATCCCGACGTACAACCGCAAGGAGTCGCTGCTCCGGACGCTGGACAGCCTCGCGCGGCAGACCTATCCTGCAGACCGGATGGAGGTCATCGTCGTCGACGATGGGTCGACGGACGGCACCACTGATACCTCCCTGGATCGGCGACTGACGGGCACTGTGTTGCATGCGGAGCACGGCGGGGCTACTGCGGCAAGGAACCATGGGGCCAGTCGGGCACGTGGTTGTGTGCTGGTCTTTGTCGATGACGATATCGAACTGGAGGCAGACGCACTGGCTCAGGGAGTGAGGTTGCTGCAGTCGCTCGACCATGCGATACTTCTTGGGACGCTGAGTCTTCCCGACCAGCGAGTCAGCCAGGTTCTCGTGTGCGGTCGGTTCGAGGGGGTACGTGCGCCAGGGACGCTCGGCGAGGTCGCGGAGGTGCCTTTCCAGCACTGCATGACCGGATTGCTGTTCGTGCGCCAGCCGGATCTTGCGCAGATCGGCGGGTTTCAGGACCCTACCGGGGGCTGGCCGAACTGGGATGATGTGGATTTTGGATACAGAGCGACAGGGGCCGGGTACCGGCTCTTCCGGAGCACGCTTGTTCGCGCGACACACTGGGATCATGTGTCGGCCGACCTCAGGAGCGCCTGCGACCGCTGGTATCGGGCGGCACACGCTGGTGCTCGTCTGTTCCAGCGCTACCCCGAATTGCAGGGTCAAATCCCGATGTTCGCAGACAAGGGACCCGTTCGGTGGGGGGAAGACTCTGTGGCGATCATTGCCCGGAAGGCTGTGCGCAGCCTGGCCTCTAGCCAACCGGCTCAGGCACTCATACGGTGGTTCACTATGATCCTCGAGCGGTGCTGGCCCAACTTTAGCGTGCTCACACACCTGTACAACTGGCAGGTGAGTGCCTGTATTCGCAAGGGATACCGTCAGGGCTTGCGCGAGATGAAGACGTCATGACCAGCCTCGCCGCCCGCTGGCGCACTCGCTCTCGAGACATCTCGCTCTCGAGCCTGGCACCCATCCTCATCCCTGCCGGCCTGCTGCTGGGCCTGGCCTACCTGGCCTATGATGGCATCGGGATACGCCCGCTGATGCTACTGGCCGTGGCTGGCGGGGCCCTCGCGCTGCTGCTGCGCCCCGAGTGGGGCCCCGTGGTGCTGGTCCTCGCCGCGCTGGCGGTACCACTCCAGTTCGGTACCGGCACCGAGGTCACGCTCAATGCGGCCACGCTGCTCGTCCCGGCGCTGGGCGCGCTCTGGCTGGCCCACGGCCTGCTGCGCCGCCGTCTGACGTGGACCGCCTCGCCCGCCGACCGGCCCTGGCTGCTGTTCCTCGCCGCCGGGCTGCTCTCGCTCGGGATCGGCCGCGCCACCTGGGACCCCGCGGTGCCGGTCCAGGCCGACTTTATCCTGGTGCAACTGGCCCAGTGGGCGATCTTTGCCTTTGCCGCGCTGGCTTACTGGCTCCCCGGCATGTTGTTGCGTGGCCCGCGTGACGCGGAGCGGATGACCTGGGCGCTCCTGTGGGTCGGGGGTGGGCCGCCCATCGCGGTCGTGCCCAACGGCGTCGACTGCGAGCACCACCGCCCCGGCCTCGCCTTGCCGCGCCCGGGCAGCCTGGTGTACAATGGGGCCATGACCTACTCGGCCAACTATGACGCCATGCAGTTCTTTCTGCGCGACGTGTACCCGCTCGTGCGTGCGCAGGCGCCTGATGTCAGCCTGACCATCACCGGCAGCACGTCCGGCGTGGACCTGGCGGGCCTCGCGCTGGACGATTCGGTGCGCCTGAGTGGCTATGTCGACGACATACGCCCGGTGATCGCCGGGAGCGCCGCCTGCGTGGTGCCGCTGCGGCAGGGGGGTGGCACCCGATTGAAGATCCTGGAGGCGATGGCCCTGGGCGTGCCGGTGGTCTCCACCCGCAAAGGCGCCGAGGGGCTGGACGTGGTCGATGGCGAGCACCTGCTCCTGGCGGACGGTCCGCGTGCCCTGGCCGTCGCGACCGTGCGCCCGCTTCAGGATGGCGCTCTGCGCGCCCGTCTGGCTACCAACGCCTGTGCCCCGGTGGAGCAGCGCTACGACTGGCGGGCGATCGGCGCCGCGTTCACGGACCTGGTCGAAGATGCAGTACAGAGTCAGCGAGGGGCAGAGTCGTGACGGCGTCTGGTGTCCGGAGACCATATGTTGTCGACCAATACCTCGGGTCGGGAGGCGAGGGTATCGTCTACCGAGTCGTAGACGACGCGGGTCTGGACCCGCTGATTCTGAAACTGTTCCGTGAGCCGAGGCAGGGTGGCTCCGCGCAGGGTCTTGAGAGCTACGCAAGCATCTGCCGGCCAGCTGTGGAAGGCCTGCCTCGCATTCGTCTGGTCCACGACGCCGCGGGCGCGCTTATCGGACTGTGGTATCCAGCCACTCCGCTGCACCATGTGCACGTGCGGCTATATCGGCATATGAAGAGTGTTGCTACCGCCCTGCTGGGCAGTTACTGCCAAATGCAGGCGTACCTTATCTCCGCGCATGGGTTGGCGATCAATGATTCCGTAGCAGCTCAGTTTATGCTGGCACCTACGGGGCGCTTCCACTACGTAGACTTTGGCTGGGGAATCGCCAGAATCGACAGCGACTACACGCTGCGATATGGCCTGGTGCCCTTGGGCCTGTTTTTGCTTCTGAGCAACTTGGCGGGCTCCTACTTCAGGCCCGAGCGCCATGAGGGGTATCGCTACGACGAGCCCTGCTTCTATTTTACGACGCACTCCAACATCCTTTTGCATAGTGGGCATCGCTGGGTGCGCGACTGCGCAAAGCGCGTTCTCAACAGCCCAGCCTCGTTGCTGCTCGAACCAGAGTTTTACGTGAGTTTGGCGGATGAGCACCGTCCGTTAGTGCCACATCCGCGTGCCACAATAATGGCAAGCGACCTGCTGTACACCGCATATACCCGGCTGAGACACGTCAGCTATTTCCCGGCACGGCCGCCGGACCCGGATGGTCTGGCCTCTATCCTTGATCAGGTTGCCTGTGTTCGTGGGGCAGAGCGCAGCCATGGAGAAGATGCTCACGAACGTGAGGCCACCCCATGACCAGCCTCGCCGCTCGCTGGCGCACTCGCTCTCGAGACATCTCGCTCTCGAGCCTGGCACCCATCCTCATCCCTGCCGGCCTGCTGCTGGGCCTGGCCTACCTGGCCTATGATGGCATCGGGATACGCCCGCTGATGCTACTGGCCGTGGCTGGCGGGGCCCTCGCGCTGCTGCTGCGCCCCGAGTGGGGCCCCGTGGTGCTGGTCCTCGCCGCGCTGGCGGTACCACTCCAGTTCGGTACCGGCACCGAGGTCACGCTCAATGCGGCCACGCTGCTCGTCCCGGCGCTGGGGTTGCTCTGGCTGGTGCGGGGCTTGCTCACCCATCAGCTGGCCTGGCGCGCTTCGCCTGCTGACCGTCCCTGGGTGCTGCTTTTGGTCGCCGGGCTGCTCTCGCTCGGGATCGGCCGCGCCACCTGGGACCCCGCGGTGCCCATGAAGGAGAGCTTTATCCTGGTGCAGCTGGCCCAGTGGGCGATCTATGCCTTTGCCGCGCTGGCCTACTGGCTCCCCGGCATGTTGTTGCGTGGCCCGCGCGACCTCCAGCGGATGACCTGGGCGCTCCTGTGGGTCGGGGGCGGGCTGGCGATCCTGCGGCTGATCCCCGGCGTCGCGGGCCTCGTGGAGCCGTGGACGACCATCGTCTATATCCGGGCGCCCTTTCTGGCGCTGATGACGGGCCTGGCGGGCGGTCAACTGCTGTTCAATGACCGCCTGAGCCACACGCGGCGCCTGTTCCTCCTGGGCGTGCTGGGCGCGATGATCTATGCCAGCACCTTTCACGGGCGCCTCTCCGTCTCCGAGTGGGTCGGCGTGTGGACCGTGCTGGCCGTGCTGATCTGGCAGCGGTTCCCCCGCCTGCGCGGTGTGGCCGTCGTGGCGCTGGTCTTTCTGGTTGCGGCCGGGACGCTTTTCCCTTCTCTGTACGCCTTCGCCGGTGGAGACGAGCGCTGGAGGATGAGCGGCGGCTCGCGGATCGCGTTGATCCAGCGGGTGTTGGAGGTGACCTCCCGCAATCCGCTCACCGGGCTTGGGCCGGCCGCCTACCGCCCTTACGCGGCCGTCGAGCCGCTGCGTTACCAGAACGCACTCTGGTTCCATCCTCAAGTGAACTCGCACAACAACTATGTGGATATCTATGCCCACGGCGGTCTGCTGGGACTTGGGCTCTTCATCTGGCTGGCGGTGATGCTCTGGCGCCACGCGGCGGGAGTGGCCAGGGCCCAGACCGGCGCTTTTGAGCGAGGCTATGCCTGTGGCATGTGGGCCGTCTGGCTCGGTGCCCTGGTGATCATGCTCCTGGCGGATTGGATGTTTCCCTTTGTTTACAACATTGGCTTTGAGGGCTTCCAGGCCAGCCTCCTCGTCTGGCTCTTTCTCGGCGGACTGACGGTCCTGCAACGCTCCGCCGGGGAGGAGTTGCCGTGACTTTGTCACCACCCGCTGATCGCGCCCTGCCCATGTCCGGACCTTCAGACGTTGGGACGTTAGGACGTTCAGACGGTCTTGACCTCTCCGTCATCATCGTCAACTGGAACACGCGCGACCTCCTCGCCGACTGCCTGCGCTCGGTCTATGACACCGTGCAGGATCTCGCCTTTGAGGTGTTCGTGGTGGACAACGCCTCCACGGATGGCAGTGCGGCGATGGTGCGAGAGCAGTTCCCAGATGTGCACTTGATCGAAAACGAAGAGAACGCGGGTTTTGCGCGGGCCAACAACCAGGCGATCGCGCTCGCGACGGGACGCTACGTGCTGCTGCTCAACAGTGACACGGTCGCACTCTCGGGAAGCCTGCAGACGATGGTTGCCTTTGCTGACTCACACCCGCGGGCCGGACTGGTGGGCGCCAGATTGCTGAATCGTGACGGCTCATTCCAGGCGGGCCGCAACGAATTCCCGACATTGATGTCAGTAGTAGCAGAGGCGCTCGGGGTGGCCAACTGGCTGTATGGACGTCCGCTATATCCCAGTTACTCGCCCGCCCCAGCCGAAGAGCCCGCACTGTGCGATTGGGTGGGTGGGGCTTGCCTGCTGGCGCGCCGGTCAGCCATCGCCGAAGTCGGCCTCTTGGATGATGACTTTTTCCTCAACTCCGAAGAGGTCGATTGGTGCTACCGACACACGGAGGCTGGGTGGGAGGTCTGGTATCACCCGGATGCTGCTATCGTACATTTGGGGGGTGCAAGCGATGCCCGTTCCAGTGGGCAGGCAAAGCTCAGACTGTGGCGTGGAAAACTACTATTTCTGCGCAAGCATCGCGGCTACGCCGAGGCTCTGCTGGCGCAGGTGACTTGCCGCTTGGGCGCGGCCATGAAGACGCTGGCCCACGGACTGCTCTACCTGGTACATCGTGATCCGGACAGCAAAGCTGCATGCGTCGCCAACTGGTGCCTTCTTTCCTCAGGAGACCTGCTGTGAGGATCGGTATCGACGGCATCGCCATGTCTCAGCCTCAACCCGGTGGCTTTCGCACGTACACTCTCGGCCTGGTAGAGGCACTGTCGCGCCTGGATGCTGTTAACGAGTATGTGCTATTCGTCGATCGCCCCATCACGCTCCAACTGCCGGAGAACTGGCAGATACGGGTGATCGCCCCGGTGGTCCGGGGGGTGGGGGTGGCCTGGCGAGAGCAAGTGAGCTTGCCGCGCGCCGCTGCGGAGTACAAGCTGGACGTACTTCACTGCCCCTGGAACACAGGTCCCGCGTTCAGCCGTGTCAGAGTGGTGTGCACGATGCACGACACGATCGAGTACTCAGAGCCTCTCCCTCCCATCAGGCAGACACGGCGCAGGATGATGCGGATCTACAGTCGCGCCTTCCAGCGTATCCTTGCACGGAAGGCGGCTCATATCATTACGGGTTCTGTGCACGCGAAGGGCCGCCTGATAGAGTGTCTAGGAATCCCGGTGGACCGTATCACAGTCGTGCCAGATGCGGTGTCCCCCCTGTACCGCCCCTTGGACAAGATGACTGCTCGGAGGTTCGTTGAGCGACTGCATGGTGTCAGTGAATATGTCCTGGCAATGGCGTCGCTCGCGCCGCGGAAGAATATCACGACTCTGCTGGCGGCATATGCTGGACTGGAGCGTGAGACCAGACTCGAGCATCCACTACTGCTTGTGTGCACGCAGGCAGCGGCCACAGTTGAGCTTGAGGCTCTGGCAACACGCCTGGGGTGTTCTGAGAGCGTGCACTTTGTGGTCAGGCCGACCGACGATGAGTTGCTGATGCTGTACAATGCAGCCACCGTCTTCGCATTCCCTTCGCTGGAGGAGGGCTTTGGACTTCCGCCGCTCGAGGCGATGGCGTGCGGCACTCCCGTGCTATCATCGAACCTTAGCGCGATGCCCGAAGTGCTGGGCGATGCCCCTCTGTATTGTGACCCGTTGAGCGAGCAATCGATACGGGAGGGGCTCCTTACTGTTCTGGGCTCTGTGTCGCTTAGGTCTAGACTATCGGAGCTGGGCCTAGCTCGAAGTCGTGTCTATTCCTGGGATAGAGCTGCCCAAAGGACACTTCAGGTGTATCAAGAGGTTTTGGGCCTCTCATGAGTCGCATTTTTCTGAGTTGTCTTCGTGCCCGAAGTACTCATGGTCGGTCTGTGCAATTACCGTCTTGAGCGTGACGTAGGGAGAGCAGTATGGAATCGGCAACGAGCGACCATATCGAGCAGGAGCGTGACTACCACGAGCATTACGACAAGCGCAGGGATGCGAATCCCTTGATTGTCGCCACCTACGCGTCCGACGTCTTTGCCGAGGCCGAACAGTGCTACCGCGAGGCGCTAGGCTCCCTGCAGGACGCTCGGGTGATGGACTACGGCTGCGGCTCAGGCGCGATGACTGAGTGGCTGTGCATGCGGGGCGCTGAGCCGGTCGCGTTTGACATCTCCTTTCGCAGGCTGGCCGAGGCCAAGGCCCGCTGTGCGGCCCAGAACGCTCTGTTTGTCCAATGCGCGGCGGAGTACCTCCCGTTCGCTGACGGTAGCATCGATGCCGTTATGGGTAAGCAGATACTGCACCACCTCGATCTTGACGTTGCGATCCCTGAGATCGTGCGCGTGCTGCGGCCTGGGGGGCACGCCGTGTTCCTGGAGCCACTTGGGCACAACCTCGTGCTCGAGGCGTACCGCAAGATCACTCCGCAACTGAGGAGCCCGACTGAGCGGGCGCTGCGAATGCCGGATATCCGGCGCATCTCCTCTCACTTTGCGAATGCGGAACACCGTGAGTTCTGCTTCACGTCGGTTCTGCCCTCTCTGCTCGAGGGTTTGTTCCGGCGCCGTGTCAGTTTCGAATGGGCGGGCGCCCCTCTGAGGTCCTTTGACAGGTGGCTGCTGCGAGCTGTGCCAGCGATCGGCCGGTATTACTGGGAGACTGTCATGGTGCTTGAGAAGTGACGACCACCGTCCTCTACCTCCTTATCTCCCGCACCTATGCCATGCACCTCTACACCGCCGACCTGGCGCAGGGTGTTCTCGATGCGGGTTCCTGCGCTCATCTGGTGACCGTCGACTGCTACCCGGCGGGCCTCTACGACCCGCGCGTAGAGGTTCACAAGGTCTGGCCGGGGGAGGGGCGCACGCTGGAGATCGGGCCGGCGTGGCGAGGCGGCGTCGGCCGCGTGCTGGAGGCGATCGACACGGTGCAGCCGGACGTGGTGCACATCACCGGTCCGCAACTCTACACGCCCTGGCTCATGGGACGTTTGAGAGCGCGCAACATCCCCGTCGTGCACACGCTGCACGATCTGGACCCCCACCCCGGCGAGGGCTATGGCCGGCTGCTGCACCTGTGGAACCGGGCCGTGGTCGCGGGCGCGGATGCGGTGCTGGTGCACGGCCAGCGCTACCGCCAGCGGCTGGTGGATGCAGGCCTGCCCGAAGTGCGCGCGGTCTACCTCCCGCTGCTGCACGGCTTCCTCGATCATGCGCACGCCCAGGCGCTGGATGCAAAGCCCGAGCCAGACGAGCCGCGTGAGGCAACCGTTCTGTTTTTTGGCCGCGTGGGCCGCTACAAGGGGATCGACGTGCTGGCGCAGGCCTGGGCCGCGCTGCGCGATCGCCCCCCGGCGTGGCGCCTGGTGATCGCCGGACAATCCGAGGGCGGCGTCGCCTGGCCCCTGCCGGAGGATGGCGCCGCCGGGGCGGGCGTCGACCGCCGCGACCGCCTGGTCCTGGACGACGAGGCCATCGACCTGTTCACGCGTGCTGCCGTGCTGGTGCTGCCCTACATCGGCGCCACGCAGTCGGCGCTGATCGCCGCGGCCTACTCGTTCGGGACGCCGGTGATCGTCAGCGACAGCGGCGCCCTGGCCGAGTACGTGGTCCCGGGTGAGACGGGCTGGGTGGTGCCCGAGGGCGACGCCGTAGCGCTGGCGGTCGCGCTGCGCGAGGCGCTCGGCGACCCCGAACGCTGCCGCGCGATGGGCGCCGCGGGCCGCCGGTGGTATGATGAGCGCAGAGCAGAGGAGCGCGCGGGGCTGCTGGAGCTCTACAGCGCAATGGTGGCGACTGGAAAACGACGATAGACCATAGACGATGGACGATGGACGATAGACGATAGACCATGGCGGACACGGGTCCATGTCGTCTATGGTCCGTGGTCCATGGTCCGCATACACGAACACTTAACCAATAGGAGTCTCCTTGTCCCGCCTTCTCTTCCTGACCCAGGTCCTGCCCTGGCCACTGGACGCCGGCGCCAAGATGCGCGCCTATTACGTGCTGCGGCATCTCGCGCACTCGCACCAGGTGACGCTGGTCTCCTTTGTGCGTCCGGAGGACCCGCCGGAGGCGCTGGAGCACCTGGCGACGTTCTGCGGGGCGGTGCACACCGTGCCGATGGTGCGCTCACTGGCGCTCAACCTGCGCGCCGGGGTCAAGGCCGTGGTCACCGGCCGGCCGCTGATCATCGTGCGAGACGAGATCGCTGCGATGCATGCCTTGCTGCGTCGGCTGGTCTCCGAGCAGGCCTTTGATGTCGTGCACGCCGACCAGACCTCGATGGCGCAGTACGGGCTGTACGCCCGCGACGCCGCGCCTCGGTCGCAGCGGCCGCGCGCGGTGTTCGACGTGCACAACGCCCTCTTCCGCATCTATGCGCAGATGGCGCAGGATGAGACCAGGCCACTATGGCGTGCGTTCTACCGGCGCGAGACCCGCGCCCTGAGGCGCTATGAGCAACGCCTGTGGTCGCAGTTTGACGCCGCTGTGTTCGTCTCGGATTATGATCGGGCCGCGGTGGGCGCGCCCGCGGAGGACCGCCCCGGCCTGGCGACGATCCCCATCTGCGCCGCCCCGGGTGACAAGACGCTGGTGCCCATGCACGCGCAGCCGCGCACGGTGCTGCACCTGGGGACCATGTTCTGGCCGCCCAACGTGCAGGGGATGCTCTGGTTCGCCCGCGAGGTCTGGCCGATCGTGGCGCCCCAGGAGCCGGAGGCGCGGCTGGTGATCATCGGGCGGCGTCCGCCGGCCGAGGTGGAGGCGCTGGCGGACGATCCACGGATCGAGGTCACCGGCTATGTGGAGGATCCCACGCCCTACCTGGCGGATACGGCGGCCTTTCTGGTGCCGCTGCACGCCGGCGCGGGGATGCGCGTCAAGATCATGGATGCCTGGTCCTGGGGCACGCCCGTGGTGACCACCACCCTGGGCGCTGAAGGGATCGACGTCACCGACGGCGAGGATGCGCTGGTAGCGGACGACGTCCAGGGCTATGCGGCAGCCGTGCTGCGCCTGTTGCGCGAGCCCGCGCTGCGCCAGCGGCTCCGCGAGAACGGCCACCGCCAGGCGCAGACGGCCTACAACTGGGAGATACGGTACAAAGAGTGGGATCGGATATACAGTGAAGTGCTTCGCGAACAGGCTACGGCATAGCTATGTTGTTGGACGCTGCACAAGGAGCTACACGGTAACTGTGGTAGGACACGAGTGGTGCGACGACCAGGCGCACGCTGCGATGGTGCAGGCGACCAACCCATACGGCGATGGCCGCGCCGCGGAGCGCATTGTGGAGGCCCTCGTTGAGCAAGGCTAGTCAGGGCTTTGGACCTATAGCGCGACCCACCCGCGGTTGGGTCGTTTTTATCGCGCTCATGCTGCTACTCTCCGTCGCGGTCCGCATCGGCGTGGCGCTTTACCTCGGCGACGTCGTCGATGCTCCGCCGCTGCTCACCGACCAGCGCTCCTATCATGCTCTGGCCGTCCGTCTGACCGAAGGCCACGGCTTTTCCTTCGCCAGCGGCTGGTACCCGTTCACCCCGGCAGAGACGCCCACAGCGCACTGGTCCTTCCTGTACTCGCTCTTTCTCGCCGGCATCTACCTGCTCTTTGGCCCGCACCCTATCGCTGCTCGGCTGATCCAGGCGGTGCTGGCGGGGATCCTGCTCCCCTGGGGGGCGTACCGCCTGGCGGGTCGTCTCTTTTCCGAGCGCCCGAGGGTCCCACCTCTCGCCCTGGCCGCCGCGGCGGGGTACTCGTACTTTGCGCTGTATGCGGCCACGCTGATGACCGAGTCGCTATTCATCATCTGCGTCCTCTGGTCGCTTACCGCCGCTTTGGACCTGGAACGGGCGCTGGTGCGCGGCGAGCCCGTGTCCACCCGGCAAGCCCTGTCGTTGGGGCTGAGCCTCGGCCTGGCCACGCTCTTGCGCCAGTCGATCCTCCCGTGGGTGGCCATCCTGTTCCTCTGGCTGCTGTGGCGGGGACGTGCAAACGTGCGAACGTGTGAACGTGTAAACGTTGATGTTGAGCACGGGTTGCACCGGTGGGGTCGCACCCTGAGTCCTCTGATAGCCGCCGGCGTCGTGATCCTCGCCTGCATCCTGCCATTCACCCTGCGCAACTACCGCGTCTATGGCCGCTTTCTGCTGCTCAACTCCAACACCGGCTATGCCATGTACTCGGCGCAGCACCCCATGCACGGCATCGACTTTCAGGAGTATGGCGCGGCGCCGCTGCCCGACGACCTGCTGCAGAGCGATATGAACGAGGCCGAGCTGGACTCGGAACTGCTCCGCCGGGGGATTGGCTTTGTGCTCGACGATCCCGTGCGCTACGTGAGGCTCTCGTGGAGCCGCCTGCTGGACTATCTCTCGATCCTGCCCGAGCCGAGCACCACCCCGCTGCACGCCGTCGGGCGTCTCGTGGGCTACGGCCTCTACGCGCCGTTCATCCTCTATGGCCTTATTCTGGTGCTTTGCTCGCGGGATCTGCGGGAGCGCTCACTCCTTGCGCTGCTCTTTATTCTGTGTTATTCTGTGCTGCACGTGTTCACGTGGGCCATGGTGCGCTACCGGTTGCCCGTCGATGCCGTCGCCATGCCCTTTGTGGCGCTGGCCCTGGACGACCTGTTGACCCGCGTGCTGCGCCGCACGGCCGTTGTCTGACACCTGGAAGAAACGAGGTCCTGGCGAACGCTATGGAGAATCAGTCCTTTGACCTGACCCGCCTTTGGGACGTGCTGCGAC
Source organism: Anaerolineae bacterium (assembly GCA_040772225.1). Lineage (GTDB taxonomy): Bacteria > Chloroflexota > Anaerolineae > UBA1429 > UBA1429 > JAAYED01. The sequence continues at coordinate 55,865 of JAXGYO010000003.1, read as the reverse complement.
GCTGGTGGTGGCTGTTGCTGGCCTGTATGGCCGTCGCCGCCGTGTCCTCTTTTCTGGGCACGACCCAGATGCCGCGCATCTACCAGGCCACGTCGACCGTCATTGTCGGCCAGGCGCTGGAGCAGGTGAACCCCACCGGCACCGATTTTTACATCAGTCAGCAATTGGCCGAGACCTATCGTGAGATGATCAAGCGCCGGCCGATTCTGACCGGCGCGGCGCAGAGCCTCGGCCTGAGCTATATCCCCGATCCCGGCAGCGTTTCAGCCAGCACCGTCGAGGGCACGCAACTGTTGGAGATCTATGTGCGCGACACCGACCCGGAGCGCGCCCGCCTGCTGGCCGACGCGGTCGCGCAGCAGTTGATGCTCCAGAGCCCCAGCGGCGATCCCGCTCAGGACGAGCGCCGTGCCTTTATCAGCAGCCAGCTCGCTGAGCTGGAGGTCAAGATCGACGGGGTGCGCGCCGAGATCGAAGAGGAACAGGCGCGGCTGGAACAGGCCAACAGTGCCCGTGTGATTCAGGAATACCAGGCCAATATCCAAGCGCTCCAGGCCAAGCTCATCGGCTACCAGAACACCTACGCTTCGCTGCTTCCTTCGGTCGAGGGTGGCTCTAACAAGATCACCATGTTTGAGGCGGCGACTACGCCCGTGGCCCCTATCAGCCCCAATGTGCCGGAGACCGTCGCTACGGCTGCGGCTATCGGCCTGGCTCTGGCCCTCGCCGGCGCGTTTCTGATCGAGTACCTGGATGATACCGTGCGCACCGGGGAAGAGGTCAGCCGGCTGACGGGCCTGCCGTTGATGGCCAGCATCGCCCGCATGGACGGCGATGGCCCGCAGTCGGAGCGTCTGATCACCGTGCAGGATCCTCTCTCGCCTGTATCGGAGGCGTTCCGTGTGCTCCGCACGGGGATTCGGTTCGCCTCCGTGGATCGCCCGGTCAAGACCCTGATGGTCACCAGTGCCGGCCCCTCGGAGGGCAAGAGCGTTACAGTGGCCAATCTGGCGGTGGCATTCGCCGAGGCCAACCAGCGCGTGTTGCTGGTCGATTCCGACCTGCGGCGTCCCGTGCAGCACCGCATCTTTGGCGTGTCCAACTTTCACGGGCTGAGCGATGCCATTCTGGGTGGTGCGGGAGCGCTGGCCAAGTGTATTCAGGCCACGGATATCAAGAACCTGTCGCTCATGACCGCGGGCGATATACCGCCCAATCCCTCTGAGCTTCTCGCCTCCGATCGTATGGGCGCGCTTATCGAGGCGCTCAAGCAGCAGTACGATCTGGTTCTGTTTGACAGCCCGCCTGCGCTGGTTGTTGCCGACGGAACGATCCTCGGCTCGCGCGTCGACGGCGTCATTCTCGTGACGGACGTGGGCCAGACGCATCGCAAGGCCGCGGAGCAAGTCGCCAGCGAGTTGCGCCGTGCGCGTGCCAACCTGTTGGGCGTGGTCGTAAACCGTGTAGGGACCTCCGGTACGGGATATGGCTACGGATATGGCTATGGCCACTATTATCGCTACGATTATCGCCAGAGCGAAGAGGGAGAGCCACGCCGCAAGCGCCGCACGCCTGCTCCGTGGTGGCGTCGGTTGCTGCGCCGTGGAACCCCGGTTGCATGCGCGCGCCCCAGTGACGATCCCAGTACCCCCACACCGGCCAAAGACTGAGTGCCGTCTGACGATAGCACGCTGATCTGCTTCTGCCCTGGCCCAGCCGACTCTGGCCGCCTGAGCGGATCATTGTCCGGAAGATATTCCCCGCTTGCCGACCGGCGCCTCATGCCGGTCGGATTTGCGTTCAGGTCTTCTGGCGTGCAGAGGAGGCACGGGCGCCTTGTGTCAGGCATTCCTCTAGCCTAGAATATGGTTGCCAGCCGTTCTGGACGCTGGTGCATCATGAGGAGGAGTCTGTATGGAGCCTATTCTGATCGCCGACTATGAGTGTGTTACCGGGGAAGGTCCCCTCTGGCACCCCGACGAAGGTCGTCTCTACTGGGTCGATATCCCCACCGGGCGGATGTTTCGCTATGACCCGGCGACGGGCGCACACGAGCAGTGTTACTCCGGGCCGGTGGTGGGCGGTTTCACGCTGCAGGCGGATGGCAAGCTGTTGCTGTTCATGGACAAGGGCGCGATCCGCGTCTGGCATGATGGCTTTTTTGAGACCGTCATCGAATCCATCGCTGCAGAGCAGGACTCGCGCTTTAACGACGTGATCGCCGATCCCGAGGGTCGCGTGTTCTGTGGCACGATGGCTACCCGTGAGCACGACGGGCGCCTCTACCGCCTGGATCCCGATGGCAGCCTGCATGTCGTGGTGGAGGGCGTCGGCGTGTCGAACGGCATGGGGTTCACGCCGGATGGCCAGGGCCTGTACTATACCGACACACGCAAGCGCACCATCGACCTCTTTGACTATGATCGCGCCACCGGCGAGATCAGCAACCGCCGTCTCTTCGCCGCGGTACCCGACGGCGAGGGCGGCCCAGACGGCATGACCGTGGACGCCGAGGGGATGGTCTGGTCGGCGCGCTGGGGCGGCTCATGCGTGGTGCGCTATGACGCGCAGGGCAACGTGACGCAGCGCATCACCTTCCCGGCGATAAAGGTATCCTGCCCGGCCTTTGGCGGGCCTGACTATGCCGACCTCTATGTGACGACTGCCGGCGGCAACAACAAGCCGGAGGAGGGCACCGGCGCAGGTGCGCTGTTCCGCGTGGATGCCGGCGTGCGCGGTGTGCCCGAGTTTCGCTCGCGCATCGGCCTGTAGGCAGGGGGCAGCGGATGGTCAAGCAATTCTCCGTGCCCATCGAGCCCAACTGGCAGGGGTTTATCGACTGCATTACCAGGTCGGAGACGCCCGACCGCGTCTATAACATCGAGCTGTATCTCGACGCCGAAAACAATGACTATGTGGCGCGCGAGTTCGACCTGCTCGAGGAACTGGACGAGGACGATCCTCACTTTCGCCTGGCCAAGTACATGCGCATTCAGCAGTTCCTGGGGTATGACTATGTCGTATGCGGCCAGGACGATCCCGACATCAGCTTAACGCACGTTTTCACCGCAGATACGGCCGATTTGGCGCGCAGCGGGGGCCGCGCCTATATGGAGGAGCACAGGGGCCCGATCACCAACTGGCGCGAGTTCGAGGCCTTTCCCTGGCCTGACCCGGAAAAGATGACCTACCGTGCCCTGGAGTGGTATCAGGAGCATCTCCCCGAGGGGATGTGCATCATCGGTGGTCAGACGGGCCATTTCTGCGAGTGGCTCACCTGGCTGATGGGCTATGAGACGTTATGCTATGCCCTTTACGATCAGCGCGATCTGGTGCAGGCGATCTACGATCGCCTCCTGACGTACTTTGATGTGACTCTGCGCAAGATCCTGACCTACGACCGGGTCAAGGCGGTGTGGGGCAGCGACGACATGGGGTTCAACTCGGGCACCCTGATCAGCCCGGCGGATATGCGGGCCTTTGTACTGCCGGGCCACAGGCGGTGCGCAGAGCTGACCCACCAAGCGGGCCTGCCGTACCTGCTGCATTCCTGTGGCAACTTGCGCCAGATCCTGCCCGACTTGCTGGATGACGTCCAGGTCGATGGCAAACACTCTTTCGAAGACACGATCGAATCTGTGATCGATGCCCACGCCGAGTATGGCCATCGGATGGCTTGCCTGGGCGGGATCGATATGGACTTTTTGTGCCGGGCTGACGAAACGGCGGTCCGCGAGCGCGTGCGTCGCACGCTCGATGCGCTCCAGCACAAGGGGCGATACTGCCTAGGGACGGGCAACACCGTGGCGAACTATGTGCCCATGCGCAACTATCTGGCGATGCTGGATGAGGGCAGGCGCTATTGTAGCTGATCGCTCCGGGGGTTAATCTATCGCCGAAAGGAAGACAATATGAGTTCTGCACTCGGATTTGGGATCGTCGGCTGGGACAATCACGCTCAGGCGGCGTTTCGAGCGCTCAGCGCTGTGGACGGGGCGGAGGTACGCGTGGCTGGGGCCTCGGACATGGGCGACACGAGCGCTCTGCAGGAGATGTTCAGTGCCCGCTTTGTTGATGGGCCTGACGCCGTGATCGAAAGCGACGATGTGGAAGCGGTCTTTATCGCGACGGCGGCCGGCGTAAGGGAGGCGCTTGTGCACCGGGCCCTTGCCGCCCGTAAGCATGTGCTGATGGCAGCTCCGCTTGCGCTCAATGCAGAGATGGCCCTGCGCCTGGTGGAGGCTGCCTCAGAGGCCGGCGTTGCCCTCTGCCTCACGACGCCCTGGCCGGTTGATCCGGCTCTGGTGGTGGTTCAAAGGCAGATCCGCGCCGACCTCTTTGGCCAGGTGCTGTTGTGGCAGTCGGCTTGCATGAACAGTGGCGAGATCGCCGATTGGCGTATCGCGGTGGCAACTGATCTGGGCCTGTTCCAGTATCTGGCGGGCACCGCGGCGACCGGGGCGATGGCGCGCAGGGTAGGGGGCTCTGACGGTGCAGAGGTGATTGTGCTCGACGTTGGCTACGAGCACGGTGCCGCAGGCGTCTATACCGTGGGATCTCGCGTGGTTGGGGCGCAAGAGATGACTGCCGCGCGCAGTCTGATCGCGAGCCGTGGTCAGGTCGACCTGTCCGCAGAGCCGCGGGCCGTCCGTGGTTTCTCAACGGAGGATGCGCCGGCTGGCACCTGGCAGCCGGTCCGCTACGTCGGGCGACGCGCCGACCTGGAGGACGTGATCGCTGGCTTTGTCCAGAGGGTGCGTTCAGGGGATTCGGCCTGTGACTGGGAGGCTCTTCTAGAGGTGCCTCGGATTCTCGATGCCGCGCAACGGTCGCTCAATGAGGGTGGCGCAGAGATGGTCTCGATCTAGCCTGAACACGCAGAGGCGGGTCTTGGCCCGCCTCTCGCTGTATTGCCAGGATCAGGTGACGGAGACCACTGCCACCACGACGGGGTTGCGGCCGGTCTCACTCCGGAAAAAGCTCCCCAGCCGTCGTTCGACGATCAGGCTCATCTGGTTGGCGTCATAGCCCTGTCCGTTGCCCTGGTAGCTCTCGACGACCTGCGCCACGGTCTTGTTGGCCGCCTCGATCAAGTCTCCCGCTTCGGGCAGGTACACGAACCCGTGTGCAACGATCTCCGGATCACGCGTCACACGCCTGGTGCGGCTGTCCACCGACACCTTGGCGACGACGATGCCATCTTGAGCGAGGGTCATGCGGTCGCGCAGGATGGTCGGGCCGACATCGCCCACGGTGGAGCCATCGACCATGATCCCTTCTGCGGGGATCGGTTCACCCCGGTGGGCTCCGTCGATGCTCACTTCCAGTGTGTCACCATTGTCCATGATAAACACGTTCTCGGGGCTCATTCCGAGCTCGTAGGCGAGACGGGCATGCTGGTGGAGCATGCGATAGGCGCCGTGCACGGGCACAAAGTACACCGGCCGCAGCAGGTTGAGAAGCATCTTGAGCTCTTCCTGTGCCGCGTGCCCGGAGACGTGCAGGCCTGCCGGTGCGCCGTAGATCACCTCGGCACCTCTGCGGAAAAGGTTATCGATGTTGCGATGGATCGCCGTCTCGTTACCCGGAATCGCCTTTGCCGAGATCAGGACAGTGTCCCCTTCACGAATTTGCACCTCACGAAAGCGCCCGGATGCCATGCGTGCAAGGGCCGAATTGACCTCGCCCTGCGAACCGGTGGCGACGATGACGACCTGTTCATCAGGCAGATCATTGATCTGGCTGAGCGGCACACGCGTATTCTCCGGCCATTGGAGATAGCCCAGCTCCTCGGCGATGGCCGTGTTCTGCTCCATGCTGCGGCCTGCAAAGGCGACTTTGCGTCCGAACTGCGCCGCAGTCTCGATCACGAGCTGAACGCGTGACAGCAGGGAAGCAAAGGTCGTCACAATGATGCGTCCGTCGGCGTGAGAGAATACCTGCTCAAACGTATCGCGCAAGCGGCTCTCTGACACAGTATATCCGGGCGTCTCGGCGTTGGTGCTGTCCGATAGCAGGAGCAGCACACCCTCTGCTGAAAGCAGCGCCAGCTGACCGAGATCAGCGGGATCGCCTTCGATGGGGGTGTGATCGATCTTGAAATCGCCCGAGTGCACCACCAGCCCGGCGGGCGTGCGGATCGCAAGCCCCACGGCATCCGGGATAGAGTGGTTCACGTGAAATGGGGTCACTTCAAAGCTACCCAGTGTGATCGCGCGGCCTGGCGCAATCGTCTGCAGGCGCGCGCGCCTCTTGAGTTCTGCATTGAGCTTGACCTCGATCAGCCCACGCGTGAGGGTCGTCGCGTACACCGGGACCGAGATATCTTGCAGTAGATAGGGCAGCCCGCCGATGTGATCCTCGTGCCCGTGTGTGATCACGATGCCCCGCACGCGCTCCTGATTCTCGATCAGGTACGAAAAATCGGGGATCACCACATCCACGCCGAGCATTTCCTCGCTGGGGAACTCGATGCCAGCATCGATGACCAGGATCTGCTCCCCATACTCGAGGATGGTGCAGTTCTTGCCGATGCCGCTCAGCCCCCCCAGGGGGACGAGCCTAAGTTTGTTCTCTGTCATGTGTTCTATTCTGTTTAACCTTTCAGTAGTATATCGCAAACATAAAAATAACCGCCCGGTCGCTGCGCGAGGGGCGGAAGAGCGCATATTTCATCTGGCACGCTGTCTACCTCGTACGTTGATGGGCCTGCCAAACGTGGCATGTGCGACCCGACCCATCCAGCTACAAGGATAGCACACATGTTCGCGCGCGCCAAACGGAGCGCTGGCCTGCGTAGCGGTTGGATGACATGCGCATGGTTGGCTAGAGATCGGGCTGTGCGACGGTCTGGCGCGCGCCAGCCTGCCGCACCGCTCGAGAGAATCCCAGGGCGCCAGCCAGCGACACGCCGCCGCACAGCGCGAACATGGACTGCGGCCCGAGGCTTTCGTATCCTGCGCCCCCTGCCATCCCGCCTGTGGCCCGCCCGAGACCTGCAACCAGGCTGTTGGCCAGCGCCTGGGCCGTGGCCTCCATGCCGGGAGGGGCGTGCCGCCCCGCGAACTCGACGGTCGCCACCAGCGCCGCGCCAAAGGAGAGCCCCAGGAGGGCGCTGTTCAGTGAGGCCACCCAGGCGATGGGGACGAGAGCAAACAGGGCAAAACGCAGCACGTAGGTGCTAAAGGAGAGAAGCAGCAGGCGCTCGCTGCCCCAGCGCCGCAGGAGGGCCGGCAGGGCCGCCAGCATCAGCAACGTCTGCGTGCCAGAGCCCAGCGCGCCGGTGAACCCGATCATCCCCTCAGTGGCACCCAGCGTATCCAGGTACAGCCCCGTGTAGCTATTGAGCACTTCCTGAAGCGCCATGGCGACGAACACGGCAGCCATAAACCGCTGCCAGTTGCGGTTCTTGAGCAGCGCACCTATGCCAGCAACATTCCCGCGAAAGAGCGCTCCCTGCTCAGCACGCATGCCCAGCGACAACAGTGCCGCGCCCGCCATGAGCGCGGCATAGGCGGCAAAGACCCAGCGGATGTCGCGCCCCTGGATCAGTAGTCCCGTGATCCAGGCCGCCGGCGCATAGCCCAGCGAGCCGAAACCGCGGATGACGGCATAGCGATGCCGCTCCTCCCCCAGCGAGCCCAGCGCGATGCTATCCATCAGCGGCTGGATCGGGCTCCAAAAGAGCGCATAGAGAACGTTCAATGCGATTAGCCAGCCAAAGGTGTTCAGCCAGGCCATGGCGACCATCGGCACGATGCTCAGCGCGATGACGATGGTCAGCAGTCGCCCGCGGATGCCCAGGCGGTCCGCAAGCAGGCTCCAGAGCGGGCCCGCCACGATGGCGATCAGGGGTTGCAGGCCGACCAACAGGCCGATGGCCGCATTGTCCAGACCTATGCGGCGCCAGTAGAGGGTGCGGTAGAGCTGCGTAGCGCCATAGCTGCTAAAGACCAGCAGGTAGAGCAGCTTGAGTTGCACCACGCTGCTCAGCGCGGAGCGTAGCCGGGCCAGTGTCTGGGCAGGCGTCATCCTAGGCCACCTCGACGGTCTGGCCATCATAGCCAAAAGACGCCCAGTCGGGCAGCAGGGCCGAGTCGATCTCATAGTCGATGTCGTGCGTCATGTGCGTAAACACGCAGCGCCGCGGTGCGATCTGACGTGCATAGGCCAGGCTCTCCTCCAGCGAGAGGTGTGCTGCGTGCGGCGTGAGCCTCAGGCAGTTGATGATCAACAGGTCCAGCCCTTGCATGCGCTCCAGTGTCTCCTGCGGGATGAGCTTGGCGTCCGGAATATAGGCCAGGTCGCCGATGCGGTAGCCCTGGCAGCCCTGCAGGCCGCTGTGCTCTACCGGTAGCGTCTCGATGCGTGCACCGTCCAGAGTGAGGCCGTCATCGAGCAGGTGTGGTGCGAGCGCCGGGATGCCTCCGCCCCGAAAGTTGGGCGGGTGAAAGACATAGTCAAAGGTGTGCTCCAGGCTGGCCAGAGTCTCGCTGGACCCGTAGACGTCGATCTCGCCCGCCTGACGATGCGAGTAAGACCGCAGATCGGGCAGGCCAAAGACGTGGTCCGCGTGGCAGTGGGTGTAGAGCACCGCATCGATCCGCCGTACATGATTGTCCAGCATCTGCTGGCGGAAATCCTGCGACGTATCGATCAGGACGCTCCGATCCCCTGTCTCGACCAGGAGCGAGGCGCGCGTCCTCCGGTGCCGCGGGTCGATCTGCGCCTTCTGGCACACCCCGCGGGGGCAGGTGGCATAGTCAGTGATCATGCAATCCAGCGGGGGCACACCGTGTGAAGTGCCGGTGCCAAGAAGGGTAATTCGCATTGGGGCTGCTTTCTGCCCGCCACCGAGGGGCAGGCAAAATGTGATGAGGCCATTATAGGCATTGGCTCTGACCTGTCACAAGCGGGCCGCCTGGGCTGCGTGCACGGCATTTGCGGTGACCAATTGTGTATTTGGCACTCCCCACTTGACATTGCCAATCCGCTGTGCTAGTATACTGGCACTCGCAGGTGTTGAGTGCCAGCCAGTGTGCGGGGCTCGCCACCGTTGGGGACACAATGACAGTGCACAGGAGGGTTCGAGATGGCAGAGTTGAATCTGAGGCCGCTGGGCGATCGGGTCGTGATTGAGCCACTGGAGGAGGAGCAGACGACCGCGTCGGGCATCGTGCTTCCAGAGACCGCCAAGGAAAAGCCGCAGAGCGGCAAGGTGCTGGCGGTAGGCCCGGGCGCCCGTGACAAGGACGGTCATCTGATACCGCTGGACGTCAAAGTCGGCGATACGGTGCTATTTGCCAAGTACGCCGGCACGGAATTCAAGATGAGCACCACCCGCACGCTGCTTGTGATGCGTGAGAACGATCTACTGGCAGTCCTTTCGTAACATCAATTACGCCTGAGGAGACTTTAAAATGGCAAAGCAACTGCAGTTTTCTGATGAAGCGCGCCGCAGCCTGAAGGCTGGGCTGGACAAGCTGGCCGAGGCCGTGGGCACCACGCTGGGCCCCAAGGGCCGCAACGTCGCCCTGGACAAGAAATGGGGCGCCCCGACCGTCACGCATGACGGCGTCACCGTGGCCAAGGAGATTGAGCTGGAGGACCCGTACGAGAACATGGGCGCCCAGCTGCTGAAGGAAGCGGCGACCAAGACCAACGACGTGGCCGGTGACGGCACCACCACGGCGACCGTGCTGGCGCAGGCGATCGTGAACGAGGGCATGAAGAACGTGGCCGCCGGCGCCAACGCCATGCTGTTGAAGCGCGGCCTGGAAGTGGGCAGCGAGGCCGTGGTCAAGGCGATCCGTGAGATGGCCCGTCCCGTGGACACCCGCGAGGACGTCGCCAACGTGGCGGCGATCTCAGCCGCGGACATGGAGATCGGCAACCTGATCGCGGACGTGATGGACAAGGTCGGCAAGGACGGCGTCATCACGGTGGAAGAGTCCAAGGGGTTGGAGTTCGAGGTTGAGTATGTCGAGGGTATGCAGTTCGACCGCGGGTACATCTCGCCGTACTTTATCACCAACGCAGACACGGCGGAGGCCATTCTCGAGGACGCGTACGTGCTGATCTATGACAAAAAGATCAGCTCGGCGCAGGACCTGGTGCCGCTGCTGGAAAAGATGGTGCAGGCGGGCAGGCGGAACCTGCTGGTAGTGGCTGAGGACGTGGACGGCGAGGCGCTGGCGACGCTGGTGCTGAACAAGCTGCGGGGCGTGTTCAACGTGGTGGCGGTCAAGGCGCCGGCCTTTGGCGATCGCCGCAAGGAGATGCTGCGGGACATCGCGGTGTTGACGGGCGGCGAAGTGATCACGGAGGAGATGGGGCGGCAGCTGGAGACGGCGACGCTGCAGGACCTGGGTGAGGCGCGGCGTGTGGTCTCGACCAAGGACGATACGACGATCATCGAGGGCATGGGTGCGGAGGCAGAGATTCGCGGTCGCGTAGAGCAGATCCGGGCGCAGATCGAGTCGACGACGTCGGACTATGACCGGGAAAAGCTGCAGGAGCGTTTGGCCAAGCTGAGCGGCGGCGTAGCGATCATCCGGGTGGGCGCGGCGACAGAAGTCGAGCTCAAGGAGAAAAAGCACCGGGTGGAGGACGCGCTGTCGGCGACGCGTGCAGCGGTCGAGGAAGGGATCGTGGCCGGCGGCGGCGTGTCGCTGGTGAACGCGGTCCAGGCGCTGGACGGTCTTGAGGTCGAGTACGCGGACGAACGGACAGGCCTGAACATTCTGCGGACGGCGCTGGAAAAGCCGATGAAGGGGATCGTTGAGAACGCCGGGATGGACGGGGCGGTCGTGATCGCAGAGATCCGCCGTCGTCAGGCGGAGACCGGTGACACGGCCATCGCATACGACGTGATGGGGAACCGTTACGTAGACATGTTCGAGGCGGGGATCATCGATCCGGCCAAAGTCACGCGGTCGGCGGTAGAGAACGCAACCTCGATCGCGGCGATGATACTGTCGACCGAGGCACTGATCACGGACATACCGAAGCCTGAGCCCCCGATGCCTGCGGGCGGCGGTGGCGGGGACATGTACTAGATCCGAAAGGTTGGGATCCGGTCTATTGACCGGTTCCCAAGCTCGTGCGCACTGTGCGCACCGATAGGTGTGAGGGCCGGCTCATCACGAGCCGGCCCTTTGGCTATCCGCGAACGTCTGCCGCGCTCAAGGTGTTAGCGCGGGCACGAGCACGGTCAGGCAGCAGACGGCGAAACTTGCCATGCCCAGATAAGTGGCGATCAGCATGATCCCCGGCCAGCGGTGCTCGACGATGCCGCCCGCTAAGACCAGTGCCAGAGCCCCTAGCACCAGCATCAGCGCGTAGGCCTTGAGGTCGGCGGTCACCAGTCCCATCACTCCGAGCGTCAGGACGACCAGTCCCAGCAGGATGAACACCCAGCGCGGCGCGCGGGTGTACAGCCGCTTCATTCCCCAGGTGAACAGCAGCGCCCAGACTGGCAGCGCGGGGAACAGGTAACGACCCTGATGCTGGACGTACTGCAGGTTGTACCACAGGAACCCGGCCACAGTGAGCGCTCCCCAGGCGGCCAATAGCATCATCCGATAGGCCCGCCCGCTGTTCTTTGCGGCGCGCCAGAGGTCGCGCGCGCCGTCGAGCACGCCCAGCAGCGCCAGGGCACAGAGGGCGGCCAGGGCCTGATACACGCGCGGGTGCAGCGGCACGCCCATCCAGCCGAATTGCCCCCAGAAGGACTGAAAAGTGGTCTGGACCAGGCTGCGCAGGGTGCCTGCCAGTCCCCGTTGGGCGATCAGCGCGGCTGTGGTCAGTTGCCCGCCCGCGACTGTGTCGTGCCGCACCATCGCCAGCAGGTCGCCGGCGCCGTAGACGGCCGCGTTGCGCGCCAGCCAGGGCGCGATGCAGGCTAGAGCGACTGTGAGCACCAGCGTACCCTGGGCCAGCAGGGGGGCCAGCGGGCGCCGCATGCGGCGGGCGTCCGCCGCGGCCCAGGCCCACGCGAAAAAGGCCAGCGGTGCGGCCACATAGGCCTGCAGCTTGGTGAGAAACGCCAGGCCGATGGTCAGGCCCAGCAGCAGCGCGCGCCGGGGGGTCCACTCGTGGCGGCCCAGCAGCACCAGTTGCCAGGCGGTGAGAGCCAGGAGCAACTCGACGAGGACGTCATTGTTCACAGCCCCGGTGACCGCCAGCCGCATGGGCAGGAACGCCATGAAGGCGACCGTTCCGAGCGCAATGATGGGCCGATCGGGCAGGAGCGCACGAATGAGCTGGTACGTGACCAGCAATGACAGGGCACCCAGCAGAGCCGTAAAGAGGCGTAGGAACAGAAGGGGCGTCTCCATCCCTAACGCGTGGCCCAGCAGGAACACGGGCGTGGCCAGCAGATAGTATAGCGGGGGCTGGTGCGACTCGTAGCGGATCGGGTCAATGCTATAATCCGGGGCAAAGCGCGCAGCCTTGATCTCCTCCAGGTACCCGGCGGGGTAGTCGCCCGGTCTGAGCTCCGGCAGGGTGCCTGTCTCGGCGATGTGCCGGACATAGTTATAGTGCGCCGGCTCGTCGGGCACCTGCCAGGCGGGGGTGTACACGGCGTAGGCGCTGGCCAACACGAGGTAGACCAGCAGGATCAGCGCCAGCCAGATCCGGGTCCGTTGTTCGCTTTGCGGGTCGGCGCTCACCACTGCCTCCAGGATAGCAACAATGGATAAGGGCACCCGATGCCCCTGCGGGCGCCGGGTGCCCCTACAATACGTCGACTAGCCCAGGCGCGCCAGTTCCTGCTCCACAATCTCGTCGTCCAGCTTCTTGAAGAGGGGCGCAGGCTCGCGCAACAGCTGCCCGGGCAGCAGGGCACTCGGCGCCCAGCGATCCGTGCCCTCAGCAACGCCGTGATACGTCAGTCCTGCGTGGCGCCGCTCGGACTCCTGGTACTCGACGACCTCCTGCCTGCCAAAGAGCGGCTCGTCGTATCCCAGCGTGGCATGGAGTTTCTCCGAGCCAAAGGGCACGTATGGTGCAAAGAGCACCTTGAGCGAGTCCACCACTTTGAGCGTGACATAGACTGCGGTTGCCGCGCGGGCGCGATCGGTCTTGAGTGCCTTCCAGGGCGCAGCGGCGTCCAGATAGCGGTTCGCCTCGCGGGCCACGGCCATGGCCTTGGCCAGCCCGGCGCGAAAGCGGCAGGCCTCCAGGTCCTCGGCCACCGGCGCAAAGGCGGCCTCCACAGTGGCGATGATGGCGCGGTCCTCGTCCGTCAGGTCGCCGGGCTCGGGAACGCGCCCCTCAAAGTTGCGATAGGCAAAGGTCAGGACGCGGTGCGCCAGGTTGCCCCAGGTGCCCACCAGTTCGTTGTTATTCGCCGCCAGGAACTCGGCCCAGGAAAAGTCCGAGTCGCTGCTCTCGGGCGCGTGCGTCGTCAAATAGTAGCGGATCGGGTCGGCGTCGTAGCGCGAGAGATAGTCCGGCGCCCAGATGGCCCAGTTCCGGCTTGAGGAGAATTTGCGCCCCTCCAGCGTCAGGTACTCGTTGGCGGGCACATCGTAGGGCAGCCGCAGGTCGCCGTAGCCCAGCAGCATCGCCGGCCAGATCAGCGTGTGGAAGAACGTATTGTCCTTGCCGATGAAATAGTAGGAGCGCGCCGGCCGCTCGGGGTCCCACCAGTCCAGCCAGGCCTCGGGCGTGCCGCGGTTGTGCGCCCACTCGATGCTGGCCGACAGGTAGCCGATCACGGCGTCGAACCAGACATAGATGCGCTTGTCCTCATAGCCCGCCACGGGCACCGGGATCCCCCAGTCGATGTCGCGGGTGATGGCGCGCGGTCGCAGGCCCTCCTCCAGCATGCCGAGGGAAAAGTTGCGCACGGCCGTGCGCCAGTAATCCTTGGCGGCCACCCAATCCTTCAGGGGCTCGTTGAACTGTGAGAGGTCCAGGAAGAAATGCTCCGTCTCGCGCACTATGGGCGTGTCGCCGGAGAACTTGCAGCGCGGGTGGACCAGCTGCAGCGCGTCCAGCGGCTTGCCGCAGTTGTCGCATTGGTCGCCCCGGGCGTCCTCATACCCGCAGAACGGGCAGGTTCCCTCGACATAACGATCCGCCAGAAAACGCTGGCACTGTTCGCAGTATAGCGCTTCCATGGTCTGCTTGTGTACATACCCGCGCTCGAGAAGGCGGTTGAACATGCGCAGCGTGACGTCCCAGTGGTTCTCGGTATCGGTGTGAGTGAACAGGTCAAACGTGAGGCCGAGCCCCAGAAACGTCTCCAGAAAGCTGCGATGGAACCGCTCCACCACCTCGCCCGGTGTAATTCCCTCGCGCTCGGCGGTGATGGTGATGGGCGTGCCATGGGTGTCCGAACCGGAGACCATCAGGACGTCGTTGCCGCGCAGGCGATGGTACCGCGCAAAGATATCCGGCGGGAGGTAGGCGCCGGCCACCTGGCCCAGATGCAGCGGCGAGTTGGCATAGGGCCAGGCCACACTCACCAGAATCTTTTCGTTCATCTTGCTCCTTAGCGGTCATCCAGCACGGTACGGCTGGGGATTCTCTACAGAGCGGACGGCGGACCAGGAGTTGGATTGGGGAATATCAGCAGGGGGAGGGGCCCCCCATACTGCCCGTTGCGGCGCGGGCGTGACCATAGGCCTCGGTCGGCCAGGCTGCTGGCGAGATGGGCGCATTGCGGGACTGCAGCGCTACACCTGACGCTGACCACGGACCTGAGGCGATCCTCATGGTGTTCCCCACGCGGACATGATGCCTGGGATTATAGTCCACTGACGCTCACCGGTCAATCGGTCGACGCAGGCTACCCCTATCCCTCGTCGTAGAAGCCTTTCCTCGCGTTCCGCTTGACCCGCAGGACTTGCCCCAGCATCTCACGGGACTCGGCCAGGTACGACTTGCCCTTGCCGGTGGCCACGTCGCGGTCGGCCCAGGCCACGGGCACCTCGGCGATGCGATGCCCGCCGCGCTCGATCAGGTAGAGCAACTCGACGTCAAAGGCGGTCACGCGCCAGCCGAGCCTCTCAAGCTCTATCGTGTACCTTTGAGGATTGATGTCAACAACCAGACGCCCAGCCCAGTGGCCAGGGCGAAACCGATCAGCACCGGCAGCTGTAGTGGGCCGCCCCCGGGCCCGAGCGGGATGAGCAAGGCCAGGCTGACGAGCAGGGCAGAGACCAACATGCTGAGGGCCAGTCGTGTGGCCAGGCGATCCAATCTGCGCATTATCGGGTCGGCGTCCTTTAGGTGGACTCGGAACAGATCCCCGCGCTCCGCCTGGTCCAGCAGATGGTTCGTGCTGCGAGGCAACCTGCTGATGAGTTCGCCCCAGTCCGCGCCTTGACGAAGCAACGCTTCGCCCCAGGCCCGGCGCGGAAGCGCCAGGCGCCAGGACAGCCGTCGCGCAAAGGGCTCGAAAACGGCAAACAGGTCCAAGTCGGGGTCCAGTTGCAGACCGACCCCCTCCATCATCGCCAGCGTTTTCCCCAGCAACCACAGGTTCGAGGGCATGCGCAGATGGTGATTGTTGGCAACACGCATGATTTCCTCGAGCACCTCGCTGGCGCGTATGTCCGCAAGCGTCACGTTGCGGTACTTGTCCAGTAGACGGGCCATGTCCAACGATAGCTTCTTGCGATCAACATCCAGGTTGGCCGCATCCATGTGGATGAGCTGTTCAACGATACTGCCGGTGTCCATGCTCGCCGCGGCGATGTAGAGGCGGATCAGGTCGAGGCGCTCTCTATTCTCCAGATGCCCCACCATGCCAAAGTCCATCGCGCCTATTGTCTCACCGGGCATGACCACGAAATTCCCAGGGTGAGGGTCTGCGTGGAAAAAGCCGTCCTCCAATATTTCCTTAATGATGATATGTGCGCTGTGCAGGGCGACCCGATGGCGATCGTAGCCAGCGTCATCCAGCGCTGCTATGTTGTCGATCCTGATCCCGTCGATGCGCTCCAGCACCAGTACTCGCGCGGTGGTGTACTCCCAGTGCACGTGTGGGACGTAGAGGTGCGGCTCGTCCTCAAAGTTGGCCCGGAAACGGTCGGCGTTACGCCCCTCGCGGCGATAGTCCAGCTCATTGCTCAGGGTAAACGCAAAGTCGTCAGCGATGCTGACAAAGTCATATGTCTGTCCCAGGGCAGTCGCCTGGGCCGCCTTCGCCAGCGCTGCCAGGATCTCCAGGTCGGTCGAGATCGTCGCCAGGATGTTGGGCCGTTGGACCTTGATTACCACTCCTGCCCCGTCGTGCAGCGTGGCGGCGTGAACCTGGGCCAACGATGCGGCAGCCATGGGCTGCGGGTCTACGGTAGCGAAAACCTCCTCCGGTACGTGTCCAAGCTCCTGGGTGATTACGTCCCGGATGGCTTCCCAGGACACAGGCGGCACTGCGCTCTGGAGCTTGCTCAGTTCGGCGATATAGGGCGGGGCCAGCAGATCGGGGCGCGTGGACAGAATCTGGCCGAGCTTTATAAAGGTGGGCCCCAGTTCCTCCAGCGCCTGTCGCAGGTGCGCCGCCAGATCTTGCGCGGGCACCGCCGGAGCTTTCTCCATCCGTGGGCGAAGAGCGCGACGCAGAGGGCGCCATTCTGGTTCCAGACGGTCGAATGCAAAGCCAAAACCGTGCTTGAGGAACACGCGAGTGATCTCTCGATAGCGGCGAAGGTGGCGTACCGAGTGTCGGAACGGGAACGCTCGCATAGTTTTCTCCAGCTCAGAATTGGACGGACGCTGGCCTGGCGGTCCGCGGACTGCCCTGGCTGCCTATCTCTTCAGTAGCATAGCTCCGCTCAGGCCGGTGCTGGCATGCGTCCATCTGTGCGCGGATTCGGGGGAGAGCTGCCTCGGCAGCACGTTCCCCAGCGCCGATCAGTTCGGCCGCCCGACCGAAGCCAGCGAACGCGCTTACGTCTGGCGGAATATCCGGGCAGATCAGGATCTCCGAGGGCGTCTGCGCGAGCTTCTGTGCATTGATGGCACTTCTCATTATCTCGACCGACTCGCCAATGACTTGCAGGATACCCGTGACGCCTTTCGGTGCCCATCGGATGTGGCTTGTCCAAACTTCTGCGTTCCTTGCGAACACGTCGACTGCTATGACCACTTCCGCGCCCATCTGGTGAGCAACGTCGGCCGGAAGGTTATTCAACAGGCCGCCATCTGCCAGCCTCATGCCATTCATTTCGACTGGCGCCAGGATGCCCGGCACGGCCACTGTCGCGCGCACGGCAAGAGCGACCAGTCCATCCTGCAGGATGATCTCCTGACCACTGTTCAAGTCAACTGCCACCAGGGCGAGAGGCAGGTCCAGATCGGCAAAGGTGCGCTGACCGAACTGACGCTCAAAGTACGCCAGCAACCGCTCGCCCTTGAACAGGCCCTGCTGAGGCAGGCTCAGATCGGCGAGACTGGCGAGGCTACGCCAGTGCGTTGTCGCTAGAGCCTCGTTTTCGATCTCCTCCGGGCTCATGCCTGTCGCACAGGCGGCTGCAATCACGCCGCCCATGCTGGTTCCCGCGAGATAATGTACCGGGATACCCTCGCGCTCAAGAACCTTGAGCACCCCGATGTGGGCGATCCCGCGCGCCCCGCCGCCGCTGAGGGCGAGACCTATGCGTGGAAGGGGACCGTTAGTCACCGACACATCTACCAGAGCCGCTTCGTTCTCGGTCATCACTTTATCCTTGCACTAGACAGTGTAAAAGGCGACACCCAGTGTGCCCGGGCCAGCGTGAGTCCCAATGACCGGCCCGGCTTCGACTGTAAGCAACTCCTCGCACTCGTAACGAGATGCTACCTGATCAGCCAGGGCTTGCGCTGCGTCCGGCGCGGCGCAGTGAAGCACGGCCGCATGCATGGCCGTTGACGGCGCCGTTCGCTGATCGACCAGTTCCAGTACGCGCTCGAGGGCGCGTCGTCTGGTGCGCGTTTTCTCCAGCGGCTCAATCCGACCGTCCTTCACATACAAGACTGGCTTGATACTCAGGGCAAGGCCGAGGAGGGCAGCGGCCCCGCCGATGCGCCCGCCTTTGCGCAGGTACTCCAGTGTGTCGACTGTGAAGATGGTGTTCATCCTGGGGATCAACTCCTCAACCAGCTGGACGACCTTGGTAGCGTCCTGCCCGGCGGCAGCGGCTCGGGCGGCCGAGATTGCTATCAGGCCCAGCCCCATCGAGACGGAGCGCGAGTCTATGACATAGATCGGCACCTCCGGCAGTGCCTCTCGGGCGGATTGGGCCGATTCCAGTGTCGCGCTCATCTCGCGCGAGATATGGATGGAAACGATGGCCTCAGCTTGCTGAGCGAGCGACGAGTAGGTCTGCAGAAACGCAGCTACCGTGGGCTGGGACGAAATGGGTGGTGACTTGCTCTCAAGCAACAAGCGATAGAACAGGTCGGCGTCGAGATCAATTCCGTCGCGATAGGTCTGAGACCCGGCTGTGATTTCGATGGGAACCACATGGATTCCGGATCCGCGTCCCATCGCTTGTGTGAGAGACGACGTGCTATCGGTCACGATGGCTACTCTGCGTTTGTTGTCAGACAACTGTTCTCTCCTGATTGGTCCTGATAGGCTTGAATCGCCGCCATCACATGCTCCCACTGAAAATCGGGCCACAGGATCGGGGTGCTCCAGAACACAGCTCCAACCGCGCGCCAGAGCAGGAAATTGCTCAGCCGCGATTCGCCGCCGGCACGGATAATCAGATCGGCATCCGGGAGATCAGGGCAGTACAGATACTGGCTGAGGACAGCCTCGTCTATTACGGCGATGTCCATCTCGCCTCGCCCGTGTGCAGCGCTGATGGCACGGGCTGCATCGACGAGTTCCGCCCGTCCACCATAGTTGAGCGCCAGGACCAGAGTCATCCTGTTATTATCCTGTGTCTGCCGAACGATCTGGTCGAGAACACGCATGAGCGTGTCAGGCATGCCCTCCCGGCGGACCATGATCAGCACGCGCACGCCGTTTCGCTGCAGTTCGGGCAATTCGCGGATCGCGTACTCCTCGACTAGACGCATTATCGAGATCACCTCAGCCCGGGGACGGCGCCAGTTCTCCGTGGAGAATGTGTACAGAGTCAGGATACGGACACCCAACTCGCCGCAAGCTTCGACCGTTCTGCGGACCGCCTGTACACCGGCCTGATGTCCGGCCTCGCGCGGCAGCCCGCGCGAAAGGGCCCAGGGCCCGTTGCCATCCATGATGATAGCGACGTGATGGGGGGGCGCGTCATTCCGTGGGTCTTTGGACACCTTTTCCTCACGAATTCCGAGAGCGGTATAGCGCAGTCAGCAAGGCCAATGCAGCCACCCACCAATGCGCGACGACAGGCAACGATGACGGCTGGTTTGGGGAAACCCGGAGCGTCACACCGAGCAATGCCACCCATAAGCCTATTGTGGCCAGCAGCGCGCTCTCGCGCGCACTCTGCGGCAGGGCGCGGTACCACTCGCGCCCTGCCGCCCAACTCTCCCGGCCTATCACCCAGATCGCACTCGCGACGATCAGCAAAAGCACGCACCACAGAGGTGACATCGGTGCTGCATTCAGCTCCTTCCCTACTCTATCTTTGGCAATGGACGGATCTCGCCATCGGATGAGACGCCTGGCCGCAGATAGTGCTCCTTCCAGATTGGCTCGCTCAAGGCCTGATAGGCTGCATCATACTCGGCCAGGCCCTGCGCGTATCCTTCGTCCAGCAGTGCCGCGCGTGCGTTCGCGTCAGTGGGCTCCGGCTCGTGCTCCGCCAGCAAGCGGCGCAAGTCGGCGTGATGATCGCGCATGGGGCACGGCATGAGCCAGTTGCCATTGTCTTGCCGGTAGGAATGCTGCCAGCGCCGGAGGTCTGCAAAGAAAGGATCGGCCCACGCGTCACTCAGCGTCTTTCCCTGGGCGTATACCTCATTGATGTTGACCGGCGAGTAGGGCATGAACACACAGGGGGAGATCGCACCGTTCCAGTCCACGTACAGATAGCCGCCGCCAGTGGAGCGTCCCGCCGAGATACAACCCTGGGACAGCGTGCCATGGTTCCAGAAATCAACCAGGAAGATCTGGCGTTCGCGGATGATCTCCCAGGAACGCCGCCACATCCACAAGCGCTGCTGTGGCGTAGGCATAAGGTCGAGCGTGAACGAGCGGCCGATCGGCATGTACTGGAACATCCAGCCGAAAAGTGCCCCTTGCTGCCGGAAGCAGAAATCCACGAATTCGTCGGACAGAATCTCCTCTGCGTTGTCGCAGGTGGGAGTCAGCGAAACGCCAAATAGCACGCCTGCCGCGCGCAGCCGGTTCATGGCCTCCAAGACCTTGTCAAAGATCCCCGCGCCGCGCCGCGCGTCTGTGCGCTCGCGCCAACCCTCGAGCGAGATTGCCGGCGACAGATTCCCCAGTTGTGCCAGCCGTGCTGCCACCTTGTCGTCGATTAGCGTACCGTTGGTGTACATGAGAAAGAAACAATCGGGGTGCTTTTCGGCTATATCCAAGATGCCCTTGCCGTCCGAGTGGTAGGCCAGTGGCTCGCCGCCGCTGATGGCAAAATAACGCGCTTCCCACAGTGTCTTGGCGTCGGTCACCAGGCGGTCAAGGGTGTCCCAGTCCAGTTTCTCGGCCGTCGGCCCGGAATCGGCGTAGCAGCCGACGCAGCGCAGGTTGCACGCCTTGCCAGGGCTGATCAGCAGGAAGCCTGGCGGGTTGACGCCATACTGGGCCTTGAAGGCGCCCAGAGTGGCGCGGTCGCCCCCCTCGATGAACAGGCGCTGGATAACGATTCTCAAGAGACATCGCCGGGTGGCGGGCGACAAGCGTGCATCCGTCAGTGCGCGCTCAGCAGTGTGGAGTATTGCCAGCCCAATCAGAGTGCTGTCATCATTCACACCTGGCGGGTATTCGCTGGTGATGCGAGCGCGTTTCAGGCCGTCCATTATCATGGATTCGGCGCTGTGGACGATGGCCTGGCGCAGCGGTTTGACACGCACCAGGCTCGGCCCGCCACGCACTAGAACTTCCATGCCAATGTTCAGGGCCGTCTTCTGGACGGGATTCATAGAAAGCATCTTGCCTCCTCCTGAGCATAATGACAACGGTATAGACCAGCACGCCGACCACTATCACGCCGGTTACCACAACGACCACACCGTTCGCGTTTCCAGGTTCAGTAATTCCCGGGCGCAGATGAGCACTCGTCTTTGCCGCGACGAAGCCGAGACCAGAGATGACAATGTCTAGCCGATCACTTTGCCCGACGAGCAGAGCACCGCCCGCAGCGTGCCTCGTCGTTGCCGGCGCGGTCGCCCAGCGCGCAGCGCACCCGACTCGATCTGGGGTGCGCCGGCCTCATCCTTGCCCTGCCAGTGTATACATCGAGGTGTTCGCATGGCAGCACATCGCCCAGGTCAGCCATGGAACAGACGCGGCACAGCGCACGGTCAGGCACGACGGCAGCCAAGTGGACGCCAGCCATACAGCGCGGCCCGGGCTGTTAAAGTTTGAGATACTCGCAATGGTTTCTCACAACGGTTTCCTCTCTGAATCTCGCTAGCTAGACGCAGGTGTGATCCGGACTAGACCCCGGGCACATCTTTCGCTGAAAAGGGCGCGGGGAATGCAGTAAGCAAGTCCAGGTCTGTTAGCGGAAACTCGCGTGCCACCAGGGGCAGCAGCGCATTCATGAGTTCGGCGCGATCCCCGCGCCCCCGGTTACGTAGAAGCGGGTCCACGCTGGCCGCTATCATGTCAAGCAGAAAGGCCACGCGCTCTTTGCTGGGGACCCTCTCCATGACGGATGGCAGTGCCTCACTTGCCACCGCCACCAGGTCGTTCGGTGCGAGCCGCCGCGCCAATAGGTGCGCCAGAGAATGCTCCCACCCCATACCAGGTTCCCTCCCGTCTGGCAGTGTACTCGCCAGCGAATACCGCGCTGCGATGCAGTGCGCACGTATAGGACCTACACCAAAAACAGCCATTGATGTTCGTTGGATGTGCATCGGGGCCGGGAAACCTGGAAAGGCGTTGGCCCTATCGTCCCGACGGCTCAGCCAGAGTCTCAATCTTGTCGCTCAAAGCCGAGATGTCTTCTTTTGTCGCCAGATTCGTGGCATTCAGCGTATGCTCAAGTTCCCCTTTGACGCGCTTGCGCAGGGCTTCGTGCCCCTCTTCGCCACGCTTTACCCAGCGATCTATCCTTGCTTCGACCTTGCCATGTCGTGCTTCGCCTCGCTTGACCAGGTCGTCCGCGAGTTCCAACAGCTTGTCTTGCGTCAGCAATACCGCGCCAGCGCCAGCGTACAGGCCCTTTCTAAGCAACTCTCGTGCGTGCATTTTCGTCTCCCCGTGTGTTCGTGACACAATGACCCTAGAGGTTGAGATGGATCTGGACGTCCTAGTGTCGAGAATAGCGCCTTCCCTCCTTTCAACAGGATAATCCGAAAGAAACGAAAAAAGCAGCATAGAAGAACGCCTATTCGGCCACCAGCCCCACCACATCGCGGGCGAAATCGGTCAGCCGACGGCGATTCTCTGCGCTCGCTTCCGAGATGACGGTCTGAAACCTACCGATCCCTAGCAACAGGAAACGTGCCAGGCGGCGGTTGACTCGCTCTACCATTGCTAGCCCCATGCCAAACCCGGCTATGGCGCCCAGCCCAAGCTCGCCCAGTCTGCCGATCTGCTTGAGCCGGTTGTCGAGGCCGAACGATTCGGCGGTGTCCTGGACTGATTTCAGGCCGAGAATGATTGTGGTGATCATCTCGGCTCCATAGATCACCTGCGACCGCTGTTCAGGCATCCGTGCCAGCAGATCCTCCAGCAGAGATCTGTAGTTCTCGGCCTTGCCCGCCTCAACTTGCCTCAGGATGCGATCTTTGGCTGCTTCCCACTCCGTCGGGCTGATGTCTCCACCGGCCAACTGGTTGAGCGCCTGCATCGCCATTGGCGTAGGTCTGAACACCACCGAGGCGCGACCGGGCCTCCTGGCGCCGGCTGGGAGTTGGTACTCGGCAGAGACTAATCCGCGTTCCTCCAACACACGAAGCATCTCGTACGCCGACACGTTGGCTACGCCCAGATGCTCGGCGACGGTCGTATAATGCACGGGTTCCCCTGCCTCGCGATACAGATCGAGGAATATGCTCAGGAACTCCTGTTGACGACGGGTCAGTTTCTTCACTAGTCATCTCCGAAAATTACGAAAATATTATAGCACAAGAACCGTCCTCTGCAACTTGACTGTGGTCGTTCTGAGGACGTCGATGCGGCGTCAGGGGCGTTCGTAGAACCCTTTCCTCGCGTTCCGCTTGACCCGCAGGACTTGCCCCAGCATCTCACGGGACTCGGCCAGGTACGACTTGCCCTTGCCGGTGGCCACGTCGCGGTCGGCCCAGGCCACGGGCACCTCGGCGATGCGATGCCCGCCGCGCTCGATCAGGTAGAGCAGCTCCACGTCAAAGGCGGTCACGCGCCAGCCGTGGACCGGCACCGGGTTGCGAATCGGTTCCAGTTTGGCGAAGACCTGTCGCGCGAGGTCCGTGCGGATGGCCTTGAAACCGCACTGGGTGTCCGAGATGTTGCGCAGGAGCAGGGCCCGGCGGAAGGTGCGAAAGATGTACGAGCCCAGCCGGCGGTACCAGGGGAAATCCTGGCGCTCGATGCCGCGCGAGCCGATGGCGGCGTCGTAGCCCTGCTGAAAACAGGGGAGCAGTTTGGCCACCTGATCGATGGGCGTGGACTGGTCCATGTCGGTGAAGAGGGTGATCTCGCCGCGTGCGGACTGCAGCCCCAGCCAGAGCGCCGAGGGCTTGCCGCCGTGGGGGTTCTCTTGCAGGCGGAACCCGGGTTTGTCGGCGATGGCGGCCTGCACCAGCTCGCGGCTGTTGTCGCTGCTGCCGTCGTCCGAGATCAGCACCTCCCAGGGGTAGGGCTGCGCCGCGAGGTAGGCGAACACCTCGTCCAGCACGCCGCGGGCCAGGTTCTCATGCTCGTTGTAGCAGGGGATCAGGACGGTGAGATAAGGACTGTCGGTCATGATCCCCCCTGCGTCAGGATGGACGCGATGTACTCACTGCTTACTCGGGGTGTGATGCCCGCGCGGCGCCGTTCGGCCCGCCAGGCGGGCCAGCGCACCAGCGCCGCCAGTTGGCCGCGGAGGCGGGCCCGCGCCGCGGCGCCTCGCCAGGCGCGCAGGGCGTCGCGGGCGATCTTCCACTGCGTGCCCCAGATCTCGCGCCGGTGCCTTTTGTAGAGTTCGTCCGGGTAGTTGCGGGCGATGGTCCAGAGCGTGTTGCGTCCCACATAGTAGCTGGCCAGCACGCCGCCCCCCGTGGCGCTGAGGTGGTGATAGACCACCGCGTCCGGGGCGTAGATACAACGCCAGCCGGCCAGTTGCGCGCGCCAGTTCAGATCGACGTCCTCGAGGTACATAAAGTAGCGCGCCTCGAAGGGGCCCACTGCGTCGAGCACCTGCCGGCGGATGGCCATGGCGCCGCCGCAGCCCCCAAAGACCCACGCCTCCTGGTCCCAGGGCGGGCCGTAGGGCTGCCAGACGCCGCGCGAGTCGGCGGTGCCGTCCACGCGCACGAAATCCCCTGCCGAGTGCAGCGTGTCGCGCCGGTCATAGAGCATCATGCGCGAGGCGGCGATCCCCGCCTCGGGATGGGCGTCCAGAGCGGCCACCAGGCGCGCCAGCCAGTCCGACTCGGCCTCCGTGTCGTTGTTGAGCATCACCAGGATCTCGCCCTGCGCGACCGCGATCCCCGCGTTGCAGCCCCCGGCGTACCCCAGGTTCTCGCTCAGGCCAAGAACGCGTACCCAGGGGTACTCGGCCTGGACCGCGTCCACCGAGCCATCGCGGGAGCCATTGTCCACGACGATGACTTCGGACGAGCCATCGAGCGGCGACAGGGTCTGGGCAGCGAGCGAGTTCAGGCAGGGGCGCAGCAGCGCCAGCCCGTTCCAGTTGGGGATGATCACGGACGCCCCAGGGGCTGGAGCATCGCTCACGCCAGCAGCCCTTGCGTGTCCATATAGTCCTGCAGTGCAACCTGCCAGGGGCGCATTACGATCCCGATCTCGGCGCCGTTGAAATTGCGCATCTCGACGTGTTTGGGCACCTGGGCCAGCCGCTGGTAGTTCTGCGAGGGGACCAACTCCAGGTCCCCGGTGCGCCCGGCCAGGCGCAGGATCTCGGCCGCCCAGTCGTAGCGCGAGCAGACGCCGCTGTTGGGGAGGTGATACGTGCCATAGGCGGGCAACGCGATGAGGCGCTGAAGCGCGGCCGCCACATCCTCCGCGCTCGTGGGCGAGCCCCACTCGTCGGTGACCATCGAGACCGCGTCGCGCTCGTCCGCCAGGCGCAGCACGGTGCGCACAAAATTGCGCGGGCCGTCGCCATACAGCCAGGCCACCCGTACGACATAGTGGCGTGCGACCAGCCGGCGGACCTGCTCCTCGCCCAGCCACTTGGTTCGTGCATAGACGCTGAGCGGGTTGGGCGCATCGTCCTCCCGATAGGCCGCTTCCTGTTTGCCATCGAATACATAGTCCGTGCTGATGCATACCATTGCAGCGTTGCTCTGCAGCGCCGCCACTGCCATATTCCGGCTCCCCAGGACGTTGACGCGGTAGGCCAGATCCGGATTCCGCTCGCAGCCGTCCACATCGGTGATGGCAGCCGTGTGGATCACCACGTCCGGAGCAAAAGTGCGCACGGCGGCCGTGATGGCGGCGAGCTCGGTGATGTCATAGTCGGGCAGGTCGATGGGCATCAGCGTGTCGGCGGCGAGTGTCCGCTGGAGGGCGCGCCCCAGCTGTCCGTTGCTGCCCGTGATCGCGATTCGCATACTTGGCCCCCTGCTCTGCGGCGATGTGCTCGTTCCACCCGCTATCGTTGTGTCGCTTGCCGTCCTATGGCGCGTATTATATCATCGCGGTGAACCCGAACAAACCGGAAAGGCTCTCATCACCATGGTTGAGATTCTGGACTATATCGAGAGCAGGCGCAGTATCAGGCGCTTTACCGAGGAGCCGGTCTCCCGCGAGGACCTGGAGTTGCTGTTGCGGGCGGGCATGGCGGCGCCTTCGGCCACCAACCGGCGTCCCTGGCAGTTTGTGGTGGTGACAGACCCCGACCGCCTGGACGCCCTGCGGAAGCGGTTGCCGTTGGGGCGCTACAACGCTCCCGCCGCGCTTGTGGTCTGCGGCGACCTGCGGCGTGCGCTGCCGCCGTCAGCGCAGAGTTTTTGGGTTGTCGACTGCAGCGCGGCCACCGAGAACATTCTACTGGCCGCGGCGGGCATCGGCCTGGGGGCGGTGTGGATCGGGGTGTATCCGCTCAGGCCGTTGATGGCACTCGTCTCCAGAGCGATAGGCTTGCCCAGGCTCGTGCGACCGCTTTCGGTGGTGCTGGTGGGCCATCCTGCGGAGCACAAGCCGGCTCTCAATCGGTACGATCCGGACAGGGTGCACTGGGATGCGTACTGAGAGCAAAGAGGATACAGGGCAATGATAGGGTTCACATCGGCAGTGCTTTGACGCGAAAGGGTATGCGTGGTATGATTCCGATGTATTGGGAAGCGTGGGGGCCCCCATTTTCCGTCATTTGTGCGACGGGCAATGGGGTCTATTGTTTTTTGCGGCCCGCAGGGAGGTAGTTTGTCGATGCACATTGGCATCGACTGCCGTCTGATGTACTACCAGATGGCAGGCATCGCCCGGTACACGTTGCAGCTCATCAAGGCGCTCGCCAGGATAGAATCCGACGACCGTTATACGCTGCTGCAGAGCCACCGCGCCAAAGAGCCGGTCATCGAGCACCCGCGCTTTACGCACCGCAAGGTGTACACGCCAGCGCATCACCGTTTTGAGCAAGTTGTCTTTCCCTTTGAAGTGTCCCCTGTCGGTCTGGATGTGCTGCACAGCCCCGACTTTATTCCGCCGTTCCGTCGCAACTGTGCCTCGGTTATCACCATCCACGACTTGAACTTTATGCTGTACCCGCATTTCCTTACGCGGGATGCCGCACGGTACTATGGCCAGATCGACCTGGCAGTGCGCAAGGCCGATGGCATCATTGCCGTTTCGCAGGCTACCAAGGCCGATATCGTGCGCCTGTTGGGCGTGCCCGAATCCAAGATCAGCGTGATTTACGAGGCGGCGGGGCCGTCATTTAGGCCGCTCAACGATCCGGCGCTTCCCGACCGGGTACATGCCCGTTTTGGCGTGCGCGGTGACTTTATGCTGTTCGTGAGCACCATCGAACCGCGCAAGAACGTGCCCACCCTTTTGCGGGCTTTCCGGCAGCTTTTGGATGACTACCGGCTCGATGTCCAGCTTGTCCTGGCGGGGCAAAAGGGCTGGCTCTACGAGGAGATCTTTGACCTGGTCAAGGACCTGGAGCTGGAGGATGATGTC
Organism: Anaerolineae bacterium; assembly: GCA_040772225.1. Taxonomy (GTDB): domain Bacteria; phylum Chloroflexota; class Anaerolineae; order UBA1429; family UBA1429; genus JAAYED01. The sequence continues at coordinate 28,456 of JAXGYO010000003.1, read as the reverse complement.
CGCTTTGTCGGACGGGTCAGCACCGAAGAGCTTGTCTGGCTCTATAACACCGCCCGCGCGCTGGTGGCACCGTCCATCTATGAGGGCTTTGGGCTCACGCCTCTGGAGGCCATGGCCTGCGGAACGCCGGTCATCGTTGCGGACGTGTCGTCTCTGCCCGAGGTCGTGGGCGACGCTGGCCTCAAGGTCGATCCCTACAAGCCCGACGAGATGGCGGTGGCCATGTGGCGACTGCTGACGGATTCTGACCTTCACGCCAGCCTCAGCGCCAAGGGCATCACCCGTGCCAGCTGTTTTTCCTGGGACAAGGCAGCGCAAGAGACCCTTGCGCTCTATCACTCCCTGGCCTGAGGCGCTGTTCATGAATGGCGGGAAGAGGATCCTGTTCCTTACCCCTCAATTCCCGTTCCCGCCTGAGCAGGGCGGGGCCATCCGGAACTATCATTTGATCCGAGAGACGGCGAAACGGCACAACGTCGGGCTGCTATCTCTTGTCGACGAGCAGCCGGCCCCATCCCAGCTGGCGGAGTTGGCGTGCTGTAACCAGATCGAGACGGTGTCTGCCCCGCTGCGCAGCCGAACAGATCGCATCAGGACCCTGTTCGCCTCCCGCGATCCCGATATGGCCCATCGCCTGTATTCTGCCGACTATGTGGCGGCGCTGCGCCGTCTACTGGCCCGCGAAGATTACGATATCTTGCAGGTCGAGGGGATGGAGATGGCCGCCTATGGCCTGTTGATTCCGCACGGGCCTGAAGCGGGAGCACCTCGGATTGTCTTTGACGATCTGAACGCCGAGTATCTCTTGCAGCGGCGCGCCTGTGTCACCGATCTCAAGCGCCCCCGGCGCTGGCCGCAAGCGGCGTATTCGGCAGTTCAGTGGCTGCGTCTGCGACGCTACGAGCGGATGATATGCCAGCGTGCCGATGCGACCATTGCGGTGAGCCAGCTCGATGCTGAGGCGATCGCACGGCTGGCCCCCGGCGTTGAGCCGCTGGTCGTGCCTAATGGCGTCGACACCCGGGGCTACCGCACCGATCTCCCCGACACGATGCCGCTGCAACACCCGAACCTGGTGTTCACCGGCAAGATGGACTTTAGGCCGAATGTGGACGCCATGCGCTGGTTTTGCGCCGAGGTATGGCCTGAGGTCAAGGCTCACGTGCCGGGTGCGCACCTGTACATCGTCGGCAAGCAGCCCCATGCAGAGGTGCAGGCGCTGGCTGCCCGCGACGTCACGGTCACCGGCTATGTCGCCGACATATTGCCCTACTTTGGCGGGGCCGATGTATATATTGTGCCTCTGCGGGTGGGCGGCGGTACCCGGCTCAAGGTGCTCGAAGCGTTGGCTACAGGCATGGCGATAGTGAGCACGCGGCTGGGGGCGGAGGGGATCGATCTGGCGGACGGCGAGCACGCCCTGCTGGCGGACACCGCCCCGGCGTTCGCCGCCGCCACCGTGCGCTTGCTGCAGGATCCGGCTTTGCGGGCATCTCTGGGCGCGCGTGCGCGCGCTCTGGCCGAGTCACGGTACGATTGGCGCGAGATCGTGCCTCGGCTCTTTCCCCTGTACGACCGGCTATAGGCAGGGCCGGCGGCTCCCTGCGGGCGCGAGGTTAGCCATGACACTCATAATCGAAAGTTTGCACAGGCAGGGTTTTTATGGCATAATTGCAGCAGGGTCGGGACGCGCTTGTTCGGAGGACTCCGTCAGGTACAGTCACCTGAGGGAGCCTTTTTTATGCAGGCGGAATGCGATCCAGAGATTTTATGCGCGCAGATCGCGCGCCAGTGTGAGAGGAAGATCATGGCGAAAAAGTTGTACGTCGGTAACCTGAGCTACGACACGACCAGTGAGAGTTTGCGGGCGGCTTTTGAGGCCGTAGGCCAGGTGGCCACCGCCGACGTCATCTCGGACCGATATAGTGGCCGGTCTCGGGGATTCGGGTTTGTTGAGATGAGCAGCGATGAGGATGCCAACAAGGCTATCGAGCAGTTGAATGGCACATCCCTCGACGGTCGCACCATCACCGTTGCTGAGGCGAGGCCTCGCGAGAACCGCAGCGATCGCGACGGCGGGCGCTCCAACGATTGGGGCGGTGGCGGCGGCGGTCGCTGGTAATCCGGCTAAATGCTGGTCATCAGCATAATGCTGCTCATCAGCATAATGCTGGTCATCAGCATAATACTGGTAACCCAACGTCCGAATACAGAACGGCGCAGGAGTTTCTCCTGCGCCGTTTGGCGTTGTTTCGCACGGGTTTCTCGGATTGCTGCCGAAATGCCAGTGTTTTAGTTGACAACGTTGTCAGCAGGTGTTACACTCGCCCTGGTAGTTTCCCACTGGTACATCTGCCGGCGGGCAGGGAGGGAACCGGGGAGGATATGGAGAAACGACGCCCGACCATCAAAGATGTCGCTCAACGCGCGGGTGTGTCTTTCAAGACCGTATCGCGGGTAATCAACGGCCAGCGAGGCGTCTCTGAGGATGTCGAGGCGCGCGTGCGTGCCGCCATCTCTGAGCTCGGCTATGTCGTCAACTACTCGGCCCGTTCTCTGGCTCAAGGCGGTAGTGCCGTAATGGGTATCATCATCCCCCGCATCACTGACCCCCGCAGCCTCGACCTGATCTACCATGTCGGCGAAGTGGCCGAGCGCGCCAGGCTCACCATCGCCATTCTCAGCCGGCCCTCTGTAGATCCCGTCTCCAGCGTTGGGCAGTTCATCGGACATGGTATGTTCGGATCGCTGATGGTGATGGGACCGCGTTCTGTAAGCACCTATCTGCCCGTGATTCGCGCGCTGAACATTCCCACAGTGGTGGTCGAGTCTCTGATGGAGGATGGCGCAGAAGGGCTCGTGCCCTGTGTGGCATCCGACAACCTGGGAGGTGCCAGGCGCGGCGTAGAGTATCTGCTTGGGCTTGGCCATCGCAGGATCGCCTATATCGCCGGCAGCGACTCGTATCAGAACCGCATGCGCCACCAGGGCTATATGGAAGCCCTGGCATCTGCTGGCCTGAGCATCGACGAGCGTCTCATCCGCGTGGGGCGCTGGACATGGCAGGGTGGCCATGAGCAGGTGCTCGCCCTGATGGATCAAGAGTTGCCGCCGACCGCCGTCTTTTGCGCCAATGACACGATGGCGCTGGGTGCGATGTGCGCCTTGCGAGAGCATGACTATCATGTGCCTGGCGATGTGTCCGTCCTCGGTTTTGACGATATCCCTGCGGCGGAGGGCAGCCGGCCAGCCCTCACGACGGTTCGCCAGCCAACCAGCGAGATGGTAGAGCTGGCGTTTGACTTGCTGCGCCGGGCGGGCGAGGGCGAAGAGATAGCCGCTGTGAACCACGTGTTACCCACCGATCTGATCGTGCGGGCGTCCTGTGCTGCGCCATAGACAGGGTTGCCGCCGCTAGACAGGGTGGTTGACCGGTATTGTCGTTTTCCCGATCGAGTCTCAACTATGCGGAGGAAGTCATGAGCGTCAAGGTCAAACTGGGTTACGTTCCGTCGTATCGATTCCGTTTCTCTCCCTGGTGCGCGCAGTTGCGTGACGAGAGCCTTGAGGTGTTGCGGTCTATCGAGGGTGTAGAAGTGGTCGTTCCTGAGGCCGCTCCTGAAGGCACCGAGCCTTGCCCGGCCAAGGGCACCACATCCACGGGCGGTGTCAGTGGTCTGGATGAGGGCGAGGGCATTGCAGAGTACTTTGCCAGCGAAAAGGTGGATGGCATCATCCTGTGCCCGCTCGACTTTGGTGATGAGCGCTCCGCCAGCAAGATCGCCGAAAAGCTGGGCGTTCCCGTGCTGCTTTACGCCACCAAGGAGCCTCCGGTGCCCGATCATCCTTCGCTCGCGCGGCAGTCTGACTCGTACTGCGGCAACCTGTCGATGGCCTCTGGCCTCTACCGCCGCAATATCCCCTTCCGCTATGCCGGGATCTTTTTCCCCAAGGAAGAAGAGCTGCGCTACGAATTCGAGACCTTTGCTGCCGCCGTGGCTGTGGTAAAAGCCCTCATGGGTGCTCGCATCGGCCAGGTGGGGGTACGCCCCAATACCTTTGAGACTGTGGCCTATGACGAAGTGGCCATGATCAACAAGTTCCAGCAAAACGTGATCCCGCTCAATATCGCAGACATCGTCTTTGCAGCCAAGTCCTTTGCGGACGATGATCCCCGCGTGCAGGAGATCATCGCCGACAACAAGGCCACGCATGCGATCGTCACCGTGGCGGATGACTATCTTCTGAACGAGGCCAAGGTTGAGCTGGCGCTGCGCGACTTTTACACAGAGAACAAGCTCTCCGCGATGGCCGTCCAGTGCTGGCCGTCGATCGGCCGCGAGATGGGCATCTCGGTTTGCGCCACGTACGGACGCCTGACCGAGGACGAGATGCTCACCGCCTGCGAGGTCGACGTCATGGGTTCGCTTGCCATGCTCGTGAGCTATTATGGGAACATGGGCCGCACCAAGCCGCACTTTATCGACTGGACGATCCAGCATCGCGATAATCCCAACTGGCTCCTCGCCTGGCATTGCGGCAATGCGCCGGTCAGCCTGGCCGCGGACCCGGACAAGGTGGCGCTGCGTTCGCGCATGAATATGACGGGCGAGGCGCCGGTGCATGAGCATGACGCCATGGCAGGGCTAAACCAGTTCCAGATCAAGCCTGGCACAGTGACTTTCTGCCGCCTGCAGGAGTACGACGGCGAGTGGAAGATGCTTATCGCCACGGGCGAGATCATCCCCTCGGATGAGGACCTGGCCGGCACCTGGAGCTGGGTAGAGGTGCGCGATCACGACGAGCTTTACCGCACGCTGGTTGAGGAGGGCTTTGTCCACCACGCCAGCATGATCCATGGCGACCAGACGGACGTGTTGCTCGAGGTCTGCGAGTTCCTCGACATCGAACCGATCGTCGTCTACTAGGGACAGGTAGCATGCCATCCGTCGTCGGCGTTGGTCTGGCCTGTCTGGATGTGCTTATCCGCCTTCGGGAGATGCCCACATGGGAACATGGCGGCCGCATCAGCGCGTTCAGTTTTGATGGCGGTGGCCCGGTGGGCACGGCCCTGGTGGCTGTGCAGAAACTGGGCGTCTCGGCCGGGTATCTGGGCACCGTAGGCACAGACCGCGTGGCCAGGCTCAAACTGGGGTTCCTGACCGAGTACGGCGTGGATGTGAGTCGCGTCGCCGTCCGCGAGGGACCAGAGACCCAGGTTGTGATCGTGTATGTGGATGAAGACACCGGCGAGCGCACGTTCGCCGGTGTCGGGCGCGAAGGCGCCGGGCCCTTGCCGCTGCAACCGTCGGAATTGGACCGGGACTATATCCTTGCGGCGGAATATCTGCACCTCGATGGCATGAACTATGAGGCGGGGATGCAGGCCGCGCGCTGGATGAAGGAAGCGGGCAAAACCGTGATCTACGACGGGCACAAGACCTCGGCCGATTCGGTGCCGCAGCAGGTGCGCGATGCCATCGAACTGGTGGATGTGCTCATCTGCGGAGAGGGCTTTGGCCGCGCGCTCACCGGGCGAAGCGATCTTTATGAGGCCGGTGAGGCGGCGCTGGATCTGGGCCCCCGCATCGTGGTGCAGACGGAGGGCGCGCGAGGCAGCTACACGGTGACTCGCGACGAGCGGTTTCATGTGCCTGCCTTTGAGGTACCGGTAATCGATACCACGGGCGCGGGCGATGTGTTTCATGGTGCGTACATCGTGGGCCTGACCCACGGGTGGCAGTTGCAGCAGGTGGCGCAGTTCGCCACGGCCGTCTCGGCCATCAAGTGCACAGGGCTGGGGGGGAGGGCGCCTATCCCCAGCTTTGATCAAGTCATGGCGTTTCTGTCCGAGCGCGGAATCAAGATTGAGGAGTAGACTACAATGGGACTCGAATCGTTTGTCGGTCAGTTGCAGAGGGCGAATCGCGAGGGCTGGGGTATCCCGCTCTTTGACATTTTCGAGCGTGAAGGCACCGATGGCATCTTTGCCGCGGCGGAGGCCAAAAAGGCCCCCACCATCGTTGGCACGGGCGGACACATCTTTGACCGCCCCGGTGGCGCCGAGTTTATGGGCTACCTGGTGGCCCGCGCCAAGGCCGCGACCGTGCCTATCACCGTTTATCTGGATCACGGCGACAGCTTTGAGCGCTGCATCCAGGCATTGCGCCTCGGCTTTACGGACGTCATGTTCGACGGCTCGCGGCTGCCGCTAGAAGAGAACATTGCCATCACCAAGATGGTGGTCAAGGCTGCCCATGCCGTGGGCGCCGGCGTCGAGGCCGAGATCGGGCATGTGGGCCAGGGCAGCCAGTATGACAGCTTTGGCAGCCAACGCGAAGGCTTTACCAAGCCGGAAGACGCCGAGCGCTTTGTCGCCGAGACGGGCGTCGATATCCTCGCCATCGCCATTGGCAGCGCCCACGGTCAGTACAAGGGCGAGCCCAAGCTGGACTATGAGTTGCTGTCTGAGATCCACGCCCGCATCCCCGGCGTTCCCCTGGTCATGCACGGCGGCTCGGGGCTCTCCGATGAGCAGTTCCAGACGGCGATCGCCAAGGGCATCAGCAAGGTTAATATCTTTACCGATCTGGCCATGGCCGCCACTGCAGCCGTCAAGGCTGTGGCTGCCACTGAGCAGGGCAACATCATGGGCATGTCCAATGCCTTCCGCGAGGCGTTCCAGACACGTTGCGAGCACTATCTGGATATCTTTGGCGCCACCAACAAGGCATAGTCTGCCACATCTCGGGGGGAGGGCCAGCCCTAGTGCCGGTCCTCCGCACCGGTCAATCGCATATACTGGGAGGCTCAGTGGACTTGAAGGTAAAGCTGGGATTTGTTCCCTCTATTCGCTCACGGGCTGGCATTACGGATTGGTGCGCTGAGCTGCGTGCCCGCTGTATCGACGCTCTCGAGTCGATGGAGGGGTTTGAGGTCGTCTACCCCGAGGCTGCATTCGATGGCAAGACGCTGTCGGCCGAAAAGGGCCACACGACCACGGGTGCTGTAGCCAATCTGGATGAAGGCGATGTGGTGGCAGAGTACTTCCGCCGCGAGGGCGTGGACGGACTGATCCTCTGCTCGCTGAACTTTGGCGACGAGCGCTCTTGCAGCAACATCGCCGCCAAGCTGGGCGTGCCGGTGTTGGTTATCGCCACCAAAGAGCCGCCGGCGCTGGACAATGCCAGCCTGGCGCGGCAGTCCGATTCCTACTGCGGGAACCTGTCGATCTGCTCCGGCCTGTACCGGCGCAAGATCCCATTCTACTATGCAGGCATCTTTTTCCCGGAGGACGAAGAGTTCTACGAGGAAGTGGACATCTTTAGCCGGGCCGTGGCGGCTGTCAAGGCGCTCAAGGGCGCCCGGATCGGCCAGGTCGGGGTGCGGCCTAGTACCTTTGAGACGGTCGGCTTTAACGAAGTTGCCATGATCAACAAGTTTGGTCAGAACATCGTGCCGATCAACGTCTCTGATCTTGCGGCGCGTGCGACGGCACTGGCGGATGACGATCCGGCAGTGGTGGAAAAGGCCGCGGCGATTCGCAATTCGGTGGCCACCGTCACGGTGGCTGACGACTATCTGACCAAAGCGGCCAAGTTCGAGATTGCGGCGGCGGAGTTTTGGCGTGAGAACAAGCTCTCTGCGATGGCCATCCAGTGCTGGGCCACCGCTCGGGAGCTGTTTGGCATCTCGGTGTGCTCCAGCTATGGACGCCTGACCGAGCAGGGCATGCTTACCGCCTGTGAGACCGATGTGATGGGCTCGCTCGCCATGCTCACGCAGTACGCGGCGGCGCGGGGCGAGGTCATCCCGCATTTTATCGACTGGACCATCCAGCATCGCGATAACCCCAATTGGCTTCTTGCGTGGCACTGCGGCAACGCTCCGGCGAGTCTGGCGGCCGACCCGAACAAGACGGCGCTGCGCTCCCGCCCCAATATGACGGGCGAGTTGGAGCCCACCGAGGGCGACCTCTCCGCCGGTCTGTACCAGTTCCAGGTCAAGCCGGGTATGGTGACCTTCTGCCGTCTGCAAGAGTACGACGGCGATTGGAAGATGCTCATCGCCACGGGCGAGATCATCCCCTCCGATGATGAGCTGGCGGGCACGTGGAGCTGGGTCGAGGTCTCTGATCATGCGGCGCTCTATCGCACCATGGTGGAGGAAGGCTTTATCCATCACGCCAATATGATCCATGGCGATCAGGTGGACGTGCTGCTGGAGGTCTGCCTCTTCCTGGATATCGAACCGGTTCTGGTGGAGTGAGCTCTGTATGACAGACAAGGTTCAGATCGTTGGACTGGGGCTCGCCACGCTGGATGTGTTGATCCGCACCCAGAATATGCCCGACTGGGAGCATGGCGGGCGCTTTGACGCCTTTGGTTTCGATGGGGGCGGGCCAGTGGGCACGGCCATGTGCGCGGCCTCGCGTTTGGGTGCGCGTGTGGGCTTTGTGGGTACCGCGGGTAACGATCATGTGGCGGACCTCAAGGTCGAGTTGTTGGCCGAGTTCGATATGGACCTGTCGCATCTGGTGCGCCGCGATCAGCCCGAGGATCAGGTTGTCATCGTCTATGTGGACTCCCAGACCGGCGAGCGCGTCTTTTCGGGTTTCGGGCGCCCGCGGCAGAATCTGTTGCGCCCCGACGAGCTGGACAAGGACTATATCCTCGGAGCAGACTATCTTCATCTTGAGGGGATGCATCCCGAGGCGGCGCTGCAGGCGGCCAAATGGCGACACGAGGCGGGTAAGCCGGTGGTGCTCGACGGCAGCAAGACCAGAGAGCCCGACGTGCGTCCGCACCTGCGGGAGTTGATCCCGTACGTGACCATCCTCATCTGCGGCGAGGGCTTTGGCCGGGCGCTGTCCGGTGTGGAGGGGCTGTACGAGGCGGGCGAGCGCATCCTGGAGATGGGCCCCAGTATCGTGGTGCAGACCGAGGGCGCCGATGGCAGCTATACGGTGACCCGCGACGAGCGTTTCCACACCCCGGCCTATACGGTCGAGGTGGTGGACACGACCGGAGCCGGCGACGTGTTCCATGGCGCCTACATCGTCGGTATGTTGCATGGTTGGGACCTGCGTACCGTAGCGCGCTTTTCGACGGCCGTCTCGGCCCTCAAGTGTATGGGTCTGGGCGGCCGCGCGCCGATCCCGACATTTGCGCAGGTGGCGCAGTTCCTGAGCGAGCGGGGCTGCCCGCTCCCATGACTGGTGCTGAAAGATCCCCCGCAACGCCCCTGCGTTGCGGGGGATCTTTTCCTTTCAGGCGTTGTTGCGAATGGCCGCCTCTCGGGCAAAGAACTCGGCCTCCAGCATTGGGGCCACCGCGTCGGCCTTGACGGCGGCAATGAACTCGACCAGTTGCTCCACCTGGAGTTCCCGCAAACGCAGCCCTTTTTCTGCGCTCGCTGTTCGCGCATCCCCCGCATAGTGCTCCGGGTGGTTGGCGTACCACGAGATCCCGGAAAAGTTGCCGGGGATGCCGGATAGGCGACCCAAAGGAAGCGCGGGCTCCAGCGGTACTCGTTCCATGTGCACCAGTTCGGGGTAATTGGCCAGCGTCACGCTGGTCTCGCATTCGCAGGCGTGGCCGTGGTATTCGCTCTCGGTGATCGCCTCCCAGGCCTCGCGGCGCGCGGGCGAGAGCCCCTGCGGGACATAGACGGTGTATGGTTTTTGTGCCCACAGACTGCACTGCGCCAGAAAGGCCAGCAGATGGGTGTTCCCGCCGTGGCCGTTCACGAAGACGATCTTGCGGAACCCATTGCGCCCGATCTCGTCCAGCACGCTTTCCAGCAGCGCCAGCAGCAATTTGGGCTCCAGCGTCAGCGTGCCGGGAAAGCAGCGCGCCTCATAGATCTGTCCGAAAAACCAGGGCGGAAAGACCACCGCGGGCTCGCGCTCGGCGGCCAGGCAGGCGATCCGGTGGGCGTTGAGCATGTCGGTGCCGAGGGGCAGGTGCGTGCTGTGCCGCTCGAGCACGCCGAGGGCCAGCAGGCAGACCCCAGTCTGCTCGACCGCAGTTCTGAAATCATCCGAGGTGAGCTGTTCCCATTGCATTGTGACCTCTCCTTCTGCTACACTGCGATTCATCGGCGTGTTGTGCACCAGCATTCTATGAGCCGTACTGACGGCTGTCGAGGGGGAGACCATGGCGGACCGGGTGGGGATGGGTGTCGTTGGCGCGGGCTCGATCGGCATTCGCGCCGCTCTGGCGCACCTGAGTCAGGATGATGTGCAGGACCGGGTGTATCTCGCCGCCGTCTGCGATCCGGTGCCGGGACGCGCGGCCGCCGCGGCCGAGCGCTTTGACGTGCGGGCGGCTTATGAGTCGTATGAGGACCTGCTGGCGGATCCGAACGTGGATGCGGTGACACTCTGTACCCCGATCGGCATGCATTATGAGCAGGGACTGCAGGCCATCGCGGCGGGCAAACACATCCACTTTAACAAGACCATGACGGTGGAGCGTGCCGAGGCCGACGATCTGATCGCCCGGGCGGCGAGCAAGGGCGTGCACCTGGTGGCCTCGCCGGGGATGATGCTGTGGCCTCACAACCAGCGTGCCCGCCGGCTGGTGCTGGAGGGCCGGCTGGGGACGCTCGTCTGGGCGGCAACTGGCACGTCTGGCGTGGCGCAGTACCATCTGGACGAGCGCGTGCGCCAGGGCGATGACCTGCTCAGCAACATCGATCCCTCCTGGTATTTCAGGCGGCCCGGCGGCGGGCCGCAGTATGACGTCACCGTCTACTGCCTGCACAATCTGACCGGTATCCTGGGTCCTGCGAAGCGCGTCACGGCCATGTCGGGCCTGGTGATCCCCGAGCGCGAGTACCGCGGGCAGCGCATCGCCTGCGATATGGATGACAGCACCGTGATGCTCTTGGATTTCGGCAATGCCCTTTACTCCTTTGTGTACGGTACGGTGACCGGCAAGCTGACCGAGGGCTTCCAGCCCAGCATCTTTGGCACAGCCGGTAGCATCGTGGGCACGCGCTTTGGCGAGGTCGATCTGACGCAGCCTGGCGATCTGATGCCCCACCATCAGGGTGTGCACATCACCATGGAGGAGCGTCACGTCTTTGAGGATCTGATGCAACTGGTGGACTGGATCCGGCTAGACCGGCCCTCGATCGCCAGCGCGGAGCATGCGCGGCATGTGATCGAGATCATCGAGGCGGGCTATCACGCGGCGGAGACCGGCCAGACGCAGGCGTTGACCACGACGTTCGAGGCCATGCCGCGGGAGGCTCTGGCATTACTTTCCTAAGTGCGCGGGGGTATACATCCTCGTCGATCGCGATTATACTGTACAGGATTTTCGGCGCAAAGGGGCGGGGGGAGACCAATGAAGGTACTGGTAACGGGAGCAAGCGGGCGTTTCGCCGAGTGGGTCGTCAAGGCCTTGCGAGCTGACCATGAGATGGTGCTCTTTTCACGGACGCCACCGCCTGAGGACCGCGCTGACCTGCCCTGGATTCAGGGCGACCTGAACAACCTCGAAGACTGCCGGCGTGCCGTGGAAGGTGTCGAAGCTATTCAGCATCTCGGCGCTGTTCCCTCGCCGAGCGATCATCCCCTCGAGCGCCTGAACCGCCAGCGGGCTGGCCAGGTGCTGCCCCCGCTGGATGCGACCATGCACACCAACATCATGGGCACCTATTATCTCTTGCAGGCGGCGGTGCAGGCTGAGGTTGAGATCATTGTGATGACGGGTTCGAACTGCGCTTTTGGGCACGGCTACCGGATCTCGAAGCGCCCCTTCCCCTTCCAATACCTGCCGCTGGATGAAGAGCACCCCTCCGATGTGGAGGACTCGTACTCGTATTCCAAGCTCGCCGGCGAGGAGCTGATGGCCTCGTACACGCGGGCCTATGGCATCCGCACCTACGTCACTCGGCCGGCGGGGATTTGCCCGCCCGGGCGCCGCAGAGAGATCGCCGCAGCGGCCGCTCGTGCCACGGCGTGGACCGACTGGCTCTGGGGTTATGTGCCCAGCGAGGATCTGGCGGAGATGCACCGCATCCTCATGGAGCGCGCCTACTCGCTGCCGGAGCATCGGGTCTATGTGGCGAATGGTCGCGACACGACGGCCCTGGAGCCTACCCTGGAGCTGATCGAGCGGTTCCGCGCCGATCTGTTGCCGATGGCCACCGAGATCACCGGGCATGCCCCGTTCTTCTCCACCGCGCGGGCACGCCGCGAGTTGGGCTGGGAGCCGAAGTATAGCTGGCGCGACTATCTCTAGACGCCTGACGGTCAACGCATCCGGGCAGTAAGGGCTGGGTTGCTCTCACTGCCCGGTGCTTTAGTTCCAGGTCAGTGTCCTCTCGCCCGGCCAAAATCGATGAATCCGCGCTGAACGTCCACTGATAGCAGCGAGACCGCTATCCGGTCGCCCACGTCCACGCCCTTGAACCCGCGCACGAGTTTGCCCTCCACAGGGATCTCGAGCAGGCGCACCCAGGTGCCTTTTTCAGCGGCACCGGTGACAATGGCCTCGAACTGCTCGCCGATGCGTGACCGAAGGAGCAGGGCTGCCGCTGACTTGTATACCAGTCGCTCCACCTTGGTGGCGACGTCCTCCTGATCGGTACACTGCTGCGCAAGATCGTTCAGTTCAGCGGCGCTGTACGGTGATGGCTTGCCGTTCAGAACGGCCTTGAGCAGGCGCTGGGTGATCAGGTCTGAGAAGCGCCTGTTGGGCGCTGTGGAGTGGGCATAGTCCTGAACGGCGAGACCAAAGTGGCCCGGGGCGCTCTCGCCTGGCATGACGGCCACGTACTCGCCAGAGCCCAGCAGTTTGATCACGGCCAGCGATAGATCAGGAAAGGTCACCGGATCGGCCTCCCGCTGCGCCATGAGGAATGCGTCCAGGGCGCGCGGGTCAGGCTGCGGCGTCAGCGGATAGTTACGTGCAGCGGCTAACTCGACGATGCGGTCCCAGCGCTCCGGGGTGCGCACCACCCGCCGGATCGACGGTGACCCATGCGCCGCCAGAAAGCGTGCCGTTACCCCGTTTGCGGCGATCATAAAGTCCTCGATCAACTCAGTGGCGCGGTTCGTGCGTCTGGCGCTGATGCCTACAACATGGTCCCCGCCAAAATCGACCTGCCCTTCGATGGTCTGGAGCCGGAGAGCGCCTTGCGTGTGGCGCACCGCTCTGAGGCGCTGCGCGATCTCGTCCTGAAGTCGAATGTTCTCGTCCAGCCCGGCCACCGCCACAATCGCCCCCGGCGCGGGGCCGGCACCCTCGAGCCAGGCGCCTACGGAAGGGTACGCCAGCTGGGCATGATTGTGTACCAGGGCTGCATAGTTGGCAGCGTGCTGCAATATGCCGGTCTCGTCCACATCGAACTCGACCACCATGGCCAGGCGATCGACGCCCGGGTTCAGTGACGTCAGATCGGTGGAAAGGCGTTCCGGGAGCATGGGGAAGATGCGCCCGGGCGGATAGATCGATGTCGTATTGTGGGCGGCGTGCTGGTCGACGGGCGAATCCCTGTGTACGAGCGAATCCACATCGGCGATGGCCACCCGAATGCGCACCAGCCCATCTTCCAGGTGCTCGGCCACGGAGAGCTGATCGAGATCGCGCGAGTCGTCGTTGTCGATCGAGCACCACGGCAACGCACGGAGGTCACGGACCCCGCGCCCACCCGGACCGGCGGGCGCATCCATAGCGGCGACCTGCGCCAGTACGGCAGCATCAAAGTCGGGCCATAGACCGCGCTCTAGCATGACGCGGCGGGCGATCTGCTCCAGGATGTCACGATCTGACGATGACATGTCTTCTCCTTGTGGGCTATGTTTGTGGCGCAGGCACGCACTGCGAAGGGCGCAGGTTCTCGGCACCATCGGGCTTGTTCTGACCGGATTATAGCCCGGTAGCCACATCGTCCGCCAGCGTGAGGCATGGCTAGAGTGTGTCAGATTGCTTGACAGGAGGTGATTTCTGAGTATCTTATACGAGAATGTACCCTATAGGGGTATCCCGCTTTCGCGGAGAAGCAGCGGCATGCCATCGCAGTGGATTTGAGTCAGGCACGCCAAACGCACTCCGCCCTGGTCGTCTCTTATCTCAAGAGGGAGCATTCCAACGGATGGCAGCAACCACGTTTGCCGCTGCATGGGGCAGATTCTACCGGTCGCCCTGGAGGGACGTCCTGCAGTTCCTGTTGCTAATCGCGCTGTTGGGGTGGCTGGTAACGCTCAGTAGCGCGCAGCTCGGGTACAACTGGCAGTGGTACCGCGTTCCCCGCTACCTTTTCCGCGTCCAGGACGGTCAGGTCGTGCCCGGTGCCCTCGCGGAGGGCCTGCTCTTTACACTGCGTATCTCAGCGGTGAGCCTGGTGTGTTCGCTGGCGCTGGGACTGCTCGTGGCGCTCTTGCGCCTCTCGGATTCGTTCATGGGCCGGATCCTGTCGCGTGTCTACCTGGAGGTCATCCGCAACACGCCTCTGGTGGTGCAGATGTACCTGGCCTATTTTGTGGCCGGTCCCATTCTGGGGATTGGTCGCTTTGCCTCTGCTGTGCTGGCGCTGAGCCTGTTTGAGGGCTCGTACATGTCCGAGATCTTTCGCGCCGGGATCACGTCACTGCACAAGGGGCAGTGGGAGGCCTCTTACAGCCTGGGCCTGAGCATGGCCGATACCTATCGCTATGTGATCCTGCCGCAGGCCTTCCGCCGGCTGCTGCCGCCCATGACGGGTGAGGTGATCAGCCTGATCAAAAACACCTCTTTGGTGAGCCTGGTCTCTCTGGCGGATCTCTCCATGCAGGCGCGGGTGATCGCCGCCGATACCTTTCTCACTTTTGAGATTTGGTTCACCACCGCGCTGATCTATCTGGTCATCATGGTGCCGCTTGCCCTTTTGGCGCGCTGGCTGGAGCGCCGCTATACCGTTCTGACGTAGGGAGTAGTCTGGTGGTCGATCATGCGCAAGAAGACTATATCGTCCTGGCTGACCGCGTAAGCAAGTCGTTCCCCGGCGGGATCGAAGCCGTCCGGAATTTCTCGGCGGGCATTCGACGACGTGAGGTCGTGGTGATTATGGGGCCTTCGGGCTCGGGCAAGTCCACCGTGCTGCGCTGCCTCAACGGGCTCGAGCATGCCGATAGTGGCACGATCATCATCGACGGCACGCCGCTCGATGAGCACCATGCCCATCGTAACGAGATTCGCCGCGAGGTCGGGATGGTGTTTCAGTCCTTTAACCTGTTCCCGCATCTCACAGCGCTGGAGAACCTCAACCTCGCGCAAAGGAGAGTGCGCAAAAAGAGCGCTCAGGAAGCGGCCGCGCGCAGCATGGAGTTGCTGCGGATGGTTGGGATCGCCGACAAAGCAAACGTCTATCCCGCGCAGCTCTCAGGCGGGCAGCAGCAGCGCGTGGCGATCGCGCGGGCACTGGCGATGGCGCCCAAGGTGATGCTCTTTGATGAGCCGACCAGCGCGCTGGACCCTGAGATGATCAACGAAGTGCTGGATGTGATGAAGGACCTGGCGCGCGCGGGGATGACGATGATCGTCGTCACCCATGAGATGGGGTTCGCCCGCGAAGTGGCGGATCGCGTGATCTTTATGGACGAGGGGCAGATCGTCGAGACCGGAACGCCGGAGGCCTTTTTCACCAACCCGCGGGAGGAGCGCTCCAAACGGTTCCTGAGTCAGATCCTCTAAGGCGAACGACCTGCCGCAGGCGGGCATCCCCTGGAGTTTCGGCATGTCCGATCAAGAAGGAGTAGAAACATGCAGAGTCGTAACAGCTATCGTATGTTCGCGTTAGTGCTCTTGCTGAGCATGCTGCTGGGCGCCGTGGCGGGCTGCGGCCAGCCGCAGGCGGCCGAGTCGGTAGCCTCAGCCAGCCTGGTGGACGACGTGCTCAAGGCGGGCAAGCTGCGGGTGGGCCTGGACTTTTTCGTGCCCTGGGTTGCCAAGGACAAGGAAGGGAATCTGGTCGGCTTTGAGGTCGACGTGGCCACCAAGGTGGCGCAAGATATGGGCGTCGAGGTTGAGTTCGTCCCCACCGAGTGGTCCGGCATCATTCCCGCCCTGCTGACGGGCAAGTTCGATGTGATCATCGGCAGCATGAGCATTACCCCTGAGCGGGCGCTCAAAGTGAACTTTAGCGATCCCTATTCGTGGAGCGGAATCGACATCGTGGTCAATAAGAATATGCTGCCGAACGTGACCACGCTGCAAGAGCTAGATAAATCCGACGTGGTCATCGCCGTGCGACTGGGCGCTACGCCTGCGCAGGCCGCAGCCAAATACACGCCTAACGCCACGCTGCACCAGTTCGACACCGACGAGGCCGTGCTGCAGGAGGTGCTCAACGGCAACGCGCACGCCGGTTTCTCCTCCTCTCCCACGCCGGGTTTCTGGGCCGCAGAGTATCCCGACGTGCTCTATCGTCCTCTCGGCGGCGAGTTCCTGATGATGCAGCCGGCCGGTTTCGCCCTGCGCAAGGGTGATCCCGACGCGCTGGCCTTCTTCAATGCCTGGATCCTGGTCAACCAGGACTGGCTCAAAGAGCGCGAGGCCTACTGGTTCGGCACCAAGGACTGGGAGCTTTTGCTGGGCGAGTAGCCATCTGTGAGCAGCATGCCGTGTCCCGCCTCGGGTTCACTGGTCCGAGGCGGGAAGCGGATTTCTGTGTGAGGAGTTTAGGATCTGGTGATCGCCCGTAAAGTCCGATTCCGGCCGCTGGATGCTGTAATCATCGCCGCCTGCCTGGCTCTGGCAGGCTATGTGTATTACCGCATCGCCTATGGGCTGGAGTACAACGCCAACTGGGGCGCGATCCCGCAGTACCTCTTTCGGCGTGATGCAGCAACCGGGCGGCTTGTGGCCAACTATTTGGTGGAGGGGCTGCTCACCACGTTACGCCTCTCCTTCTGGGCGACGCTGCTGGCTCTCGTGGTGGGCCTGGCTGTGGCCCTGTTCCGCACAAGCAGCAGCCTCTTTTTGCGGCTCGTGGGCGGAGCCTATGTAGAGACTATCCGCAACCTGCCGCCCCTGGTGCTGATCTTTATCTTTTACTATTTTGTCATCGACCAGTTGATGCCCCTGCTGGGTATCGATGCATTCATCGCCAGCCGGTCTGTGGGCGGTGTCCGTGCGATTGCGGTGTTGTTTGCCGATCAAAACCTACTGACGCAATTCGTCTCGGGCGTGATCACGCTGGCCTTTTTTGAGGGCGCCTACTTTGCCGAGATTCTGCGCGGGGGCATCGAGTCTATCGAGCGCGGGCAGCGCGAGGCGGCCTATTCCCTGGGCCTCTCCTGGGCCGACGAAATGCGCTTTGTGGTGATGCCGCAGGTGATCCGGCGGGTGCTGCCGGCGCTGGCCAACGAGTTCGTGAACACGATCAAGTACTCGTCGATCGCCTCGATCGTATCGATTCAGGAACTGACGTTCATGGGGCGTCAGGTGGTGGTGGCGACCCGCGCGATTTTTGAGACGTGGATCACCGTGTCGCTTATGTACATGACGCTGACCTTGACCCTATCGCTGCTCACCAGCCGTCTGGAACAGCGGTTCAAGGATCACGGCTAGCCCGCGGCTCTATGCAGGCCCACGCTGCATGCGGTGTGACAGGTATTGGGCCGCGCGTGCGATCTCCTCTTCGGGGCTGTGCTCCAGCAAAGCCACGGCCGGCTTTAGTGGCACCAGGTCCACAGCCCACTCACGGTCACGAATTGCGTCGCGCAAAAGGAGCAGCGCTCCGCGGGCAACCTCTGAATCAGAGCTCATCAGGAGCGTTCGGACCATCTCCGTCTGCTGCGCCGCCAGGTGATGTGCTGCCAGCGATCGTCCGGCATGCCGCCGCACCGCAGGCTCGGTATGTGATAGCCAGAGCCCCATCCAGGACATGAGCCAGTCGTATGCTGCGGCATCGATCTGCTCACGTGCCTGCGCGGGGGCCAACCGCCGCAGCTCGCTGCGTTCCTCCGAGCCGTTGGACAGGTACTCGCCGGACCAGGTGTATCGGTATAGCGTGCCACATTCGGGGCAGCGCATGAGTGATATGCCGGACGAGGCCCCTTCAGCATCATGCGCATCTTCTTCAAGCAGGATCAGGTCACCAACGGCATCCGGAAAGGGTAAGGACTGCTCGTCCCAGCCCCCCTTGGCGTAGCTCAGCTCGACGTCAGCCAGCCGGCTGCAGACCGGACACTCGGAAAGGGACAATGGGCGGCTGCCTGATGTGTGCAGCTCAGGCATTGCGATGCATCCAACGTCGGCGCAAAGTCTTAACCCTCCCAGCGTGATACGAGCGCGCCCGCGGCGTCGTACAGCTCCGCGGGATCGAACTCACTGTTGTTCCACACGTTGTCCGTTGTCCAGAAGAGGGGCCCCGCTGTATCCGCACCCGGTCCGCTGTAGACCGTGATGCGCGCTCCGGGGTCGAGCACTGTCCCCCCGGGAATGCCATAGCGCTGGTTGCCACGCACGCTCACCAGGGTCCAGCCGGAGAGGTCTACTGGCCCGAGTCCGCCGTTCTCCAGCGTAACCGTCTCAGGCTTGCCCGCTTTGTGCACCTCGGCGATGAACACGCCCTGCGGCTGGCTGCGTTCGGCCGCCGGCGGGGGTGGCGGGGTGGGCGTGATGCTCCAAATGCCGAGGCCCGCGGAGAATGCTGCGCCTTCCAGGTCTTCCAGATAGTCCTGGTACAGGGTATCGGGCGGATAGCTATTGGCTTTGGCCAGGCCCAGGCGCACCAGTTCGCCGTTGACCATCAGGTCGCCCACCCAGACATAGCGCAGCAGGCGACCGTACTGGTCGGTGTCGCTGACGTCGCGCTCCAGCAGCACATCCTTATCGAGCACCAGTTGCCGGTTGGCCTCCGCCGCCTCGGGGCCAAAGGGCTCCACCGGCAGACCGGGGTGTACGATCTCCGGCGTGTCGATCCCAATGTAGCGGACCGGATACTCCTGGCCGTTCATCACCACGCGGATGGTGTCGCCGTCGACGATCCTGATCACCCGGGCGGCCTCCAGGTTGCGGGTGGGGCTTGGAGTCGGGGTGGCCGTGGCCGTGGGCGCGGGGGTGAACGTGCTCGAGGGTGTCGGCGTGAGGGTTCGTGTTGCCGTGGGCGTCACGGTTCTGGTCAGCGTCGGCGTGCGGGATGGCGCCGCGGTGCTCGTCCGCGTGGCCGTAAGGGTGGCCAGCGGGGTGGCTGCCACGGCCGGCGTCGTGGTGGTGACGCCCCACTGTGTTTCGGTCGTGGCGGGCGCGGCCGCCTCGGGGATAGACGCCTCGGGCGCCGTCTTGAGCGCTGAGCTGTCCCGGCACCCCGCCAGCAGCGCGACCAGCAGCAGGGCGAAAATGGTGCTGCAGCCCCAGCCTAACCGGTTCTGGCCGCCGCTGTCCGGCGGGCGCGGCCGGGCGCCAACTGTTCGGCCGTTTGAGTCCGATGCTGACATGAATACCCGCCCTATCCCTGGCGCCCGGTGACCAGAATCAGTCCCAGATCGACCAGGCCGGTGCTCTGGGGAGAGAGGATGCCCGAATCCAGCGTCAGCAGCGCGGGCGTAGTGTGGTGATGCCGCAGCGCGTCCAGGATATCCACCCCACGCTCGCGCGCCTCGGCGACGGTGAACCCATCGACGAGCCCTCCGGCCAGGGTGGGGTAGGTCGCCCCGGGCACGTACTGGCTGCCGGGGCCGTCGGTGCCGTCGGAATCGACCGCGCCCATCACGATATGCTCACTGCCCGCGATCTGCAGCGCGGCGGAGAGCGCCCACTCCTGGTTGCGCCCGCCGATGCCGTTCTCCTGTCCCACCGTCACCAGCATCTCGCCCCCGGTGAAAAGCGCTACGGGGGGCTCAAAAGGCTCGCCCAGCCTCTCGATGGTCCGCGCGATGGCAGCGGCGTAGCGGCCGGCCTGCGCGGCCTCTGCGCCCAGCCCGGTGGCCAGCAGCACAGGGCGGATGCCCAGTTCCTGCGCCTTGCGCCGGGGCGTGGCCCAGCGGCTCTCCTCCTCGTGGATGCAGCAAAAGATGCGGTGCGGGTAGGTCAGGTATTCCGCCGGCTTGATGGTCTCCTGCGACGGATCCGCCTGCGAGAGATGCCGGCGCACCGACTCGGGCACGGCCTCCCAGGCGTCCCACTTTTTCAGGGCCGCGACGGCGTCTGAAAAGGTGGTCGAGTCGGGAAACATGTGCACCCAGTAGTTGTGGTAGATCAGATCCTCCCAGGGCGAGGGGGGCTTGGCCAGGATGTGGATCGCCCGCGCGGGCTGGATGCAGGCCGCCAGGCGCCCCCCCTTGAGCAGATCCAGATGGTTGCGGATGGGCGACAGGTCGCTTGTGGGCGCGCCGCGCTCGATCTGCATCAGGTAGACGGTGCGGCGCACGTCCTCCAGGCTGACGCCGGGCACAGGGAGGGTCAACAGCGAGCCGAGCCCGCTGGCGCCCACGGTGAACACCAGGTCGTTGGCCGTGAGGTCGCGCGTCATCTCCAGAATCCGCTGGCAGCCCCGGACGCAGTCCTCATCGGGGACAGGGTGCGCCCCGAAGGTGACCTCCACGCGCCGCAGGCCCGCGGGATCGCCGCCCTTTTTGTCGACGATGTGCCCGCCCGTGAGCCAGTCGCCCAGCGAATCCTCCAGCGCTTTGGCCACGCGCTGCACGCCCTTGCCCGCACCAAAGACGAATATCCGACCCAGGGTGTTGAGGTCGTAGACATCGGTGCCCTGCACCGGGGATCCGAGGGGATCGAACTCGGGCTGGCCCACCAGGAGCCGGTCGCCCTCGATGCGCACCAGCCGGCGGACGTTCTCGTAGGGGTCGGCGGCCTCAAGCCCGGCCTGCAGAATCGCGGCGGCCAGGCGGCGGCCCGCGATGTTGCCGTGCGATGTCAACGCGTCCCAGTTGCGGATGGGCATGCGCGCCACGCTCCTTGTGCGTCCGTATGAGGGGGGCCGTCCGCGCCGGGTTCCCGGCGCGGACGGTGTGTCGATCCATCTCTAGCGCTGTTTGGCGCCCTTGAACAGGGCCTTGCCCGGCCAGATTGCCGCGCTGCCCAGATCGGCCTCAAAGGCCATCATGCGGCGCTGGTCATAGCCGCGCACCTGACCGGCGCTGAGGCCCACGGCATAGTCCGCGATGGTCGAGCGATCGCCGCGGCTGCCGCAGGGGTGCACGTTGTAGCCATGGGTCAGGCAATAGTTGGCGGCGTCCAGCGCTTCGGTCACCGTGCCCACCTGGGTGATCTTGAGCACCATCGAGTTGGCGGCGCCGGCGGCCACGCCCAGCTTGACGCGCTCGATGTTCGTCGTGAACAGGTCGTCGCCCACGATCTCGATGCCCGTCGCCTCGGTCACCATGGCGTGACCCTCCCAGTCCTCCTCATCGAGCGGATCCTCGATGGAGACGATGGGATAGTCCTTTACCAGTTGCGCATAGTAGGCCACCATCTCATCGCGGGTTTTCTCGCCCTCGGAGTAGATCCCCACGTAGCGATCGATGTCACGCTCATAGTAGCAGCCCCCTGCGGCGTCGTAATAGATGCCGATGTTCTCCACGCCGTGCGTGTTCTCGATGGCGCGGGTCATCAGGTCCAGGATCTCGCGGTCGTCCTTGATGGCGCCCACCATCCAGAACGAGTCATAGCTGCGCTCCAGGGCGTGCTTGCGGTACACGTTCATGCCATACCGCTCGATCACCAGACGAGTGAACTCGCGCTGCATGGCGTCGGCCATATCCAGCGAGCGCTCAAAGCTGCCGGCGCCGTACGGGATGATCTCATAGCTGGGTTTGAGCCAGCGCGTGTCGCCCGGATCGCGGTAGCGGCCCGAGAGGCAGATGCCGATGATGGGCATGGGCAGGGTGGCGGCATTCACGCCACCGATGTACTGGTAGAGCGGCAGCCCGGCGGAGGCGGCGCCCGCGGCGCACACGGCCAGGGACACGCCCACGATGGCGTTGGCGCCGTAGCGTGCCTTGTTCGGCGTCCCGTCCAGCGTCTTGAGCAGATTGTCGATCTCGCGCTGCTTGCTGACCTCGATGCCGACGATCTCGCGGCCCAGCTCCTCGGCGTTGCGCGCGGCCTTGCGCAGGCCCATGCCGCCAAAGCGCTCGCCGCCATCCAGCACAAAGGCCGCCTCGTAGATGCCCGTCGAGACGCCGGACTCGGGGGTGCTGCGCCCCACGGCGCCGGTATCGGTGGTGACGGTCACTTCCAGGGCGGGCACGCGGGAGCCCATGATCTCCTTGGCCTGTACACTCTTGATCTTGGCAGCCATGCTCAACCTCTCTTGCGCCCCAGCGACGCCGGAGCATTGGTAGTGGGATCGCTAACCGTGGACGATTATAGCATGAAGTGAGAGAGGACGGCACTCCCATCACCTGCGGGTTGGGCACTGTTAGCAGGAGCGAGGCACGTTAGGCGCAGGATGGTTGGTGTGCATACGCGAGGCGACGCGGCCAGGACCCGGGCAGCCCTGCCGCAGATGCGTGCGGGGCTGGTGACAGGGCAATCAGGCTAGTAGGATCGCGCAACGAGCTGCAACAGGCGCAATCCCATATCCGCTGCCGCAAAGCAGAAGGCGTCATAGTCTGTCGCGACTCGGCGCATTCTGAAGCCGCTCTACCCATCCGCGCTCGTAGACCGTCAGGCGAGCCTGCGGGTAGAACTCCTCGCCCTTTTCCGGCTGCGCCCAAAGGCAGGCGAACTGTCCGCCGCTGGCCCAGCAGGCGCCCACGGGAGTCGCCCCGTCCAGCAGACGTACGCCGGGGCCGTGCGTTTTCATCGCTCGAATGTCATCCGAGCCGACGTCGTACCCGGCCTGGATGATGAGCATCAGACAGTCATCGAAATCAGTTGCCTGATTCAGCAGCCCCGCCAGCTCGCTTTCGTAGATCGCCTGGTACGAGACAAAGTGGATCCAGGGGTGCGCGGGCGGGCCGCCTGCCGGAGGGCCGGCGGTGGATATCAACTGTCCGGGCTCCGCGCTGATCGTGGCGGCATGCAGCTCCTCGTCGTACAGGTGAAAGCGGCGCACGGGGCGAACGGTCACGTCCTTTAGCATATCCATGCCTTTCTGCCGCTATCTCATCCATCCGCCCGCCTTGCGCACTGGCCAGGGTCACGACGTGCGCTCAGCGCCGTGTCGGCGGCGTGAGGTCTCGCATCCGTGGCCGCCCGGCGTTCGGCGCCGTCATCTCCATCGTCTCACCGCCCGTGGTCCGCAGGCGGAGCCGGACGGTCAGCGCGTCGCCATAGGGCAGTCCGCCCAGCACGGCCCGGTACCGTCCCAGCGGCAGGAGGCTTCCCTCCGCCAAAGGGATCTCGGCCAGCGCGTGGCCCTGGTACTCTATGGTGATCGTTCCGGTGCCGCTCGGCCGGAGGGACGCAATGCCAGGTCCTCTTTGCGCGGCACAGCACGTCGCGTGCCCACGATCGCCACCCCCGGGGATACATCACCGAGCCGTTGCTGCTCCTGACCTATTCTATCCGATTGCCTGGTCGCGGCGCAAGGCCCGAGGGTCAGCGGTGGACGGAATCCAGCGGGCCAGAGTACAGGGCACCGGCCTCGCCTCGGCTGGCCCCTTGGCGGTTGTGCGCTATCCTTCCTCCGGGTGGGCATCGTTGGCACAGGGCGAGGGAACGGGCACATGAGTATACGCAGTCGCGTGTGGGCTCCGCGACCGTCTGGGCCTGGTGGCGGTCATCTGCGTGGCGCTCTATCTCAACTCGGGCATTCCCCAGGGCAAGCCCAGTGTCGGCAGGTTGGTCTACTAGACCATCCAGAGCGCGCTGTGGGCGTTGGCGCTGGTGACCTTCACGGCTATCCGGACCGCCCGTGATCTGCGGGTTTACGGCGCGCGCGGAACCACAGCGCTGCCCGCACCGGTTGTCGGTGCTGTGACGCTGGCCGTCACCATCACCATGCTGGTGTATCACTTTGTCCTGGCGCCTCAGCTTTTCGCCATGCAAAGTGAATACCGGCCGTTTACACCGCGCGACCTTCTGATACACTACGCTACACCCCTTTGCGTGATCGTGGACTGGCTCCTGTTCGTGCCCAAAGGGACGCTATCGCTGGACTCATCCGTTGGCGTGGTTGCTGTTGCCCGTGGGGTACTGGGTGTTTGCCATGCTCCGCGCGGAGGTGGGAGGCCCGCTGCCTGGCGGCGGGCGCTATCCCTACTTTTTCCTCGACCTGGATGTGCTGGAGTGGGGGCGCTTGCTGGCCAACGTCGCGGTGCTGGCCGTCGCCTTTGCCGTTCTGGGGTATCTGGGCTACGGGCTGGATCGGCTGCTGGGACGCATTGCCGCCGCCGGAAAAGGCGGTGGTGGGTAATTCGACCCGACTGTGCGCTGCGGGCTTACCAGGTCATCGGCGTATAGCCATCGCGGATGGCCTGCGACACGGGCTCGCCAATGGGCAACACCCGGCAACCCAGCTCCTCCAGCATGGCGCTCACCCCGTACTTGTTCGAGCACCAGCTGCAGGCATCCGGCGTCAAACCCGCCTCAATGACCTCCCGCACCAGGGCACGCAGGTCCGGGTCGGTGGCGATGGTCACTTCGGACGGGCCAAAGAAATACAGGTGCACCTCGGGCATCCAACCCCGCTGGACGGCGTTGCGGGTATAGACCAGACCCATTTCCAGGACCTTGCGGTCCGCGCTCACCAGGATCACGGCCAGCTTATCGCTCATGGACGCTTGACCTTTCTCTGTGCATAGCGCGCCCCGGAACACCGGCGTTCCGGGGCACTGCTCTGTCGTTCGACTCCGTTCAGGCCTGGTTCAGCAGTTGGTCCAGCCGCTCGACCAGCGCGGCCAAATCGTCAAAGGCGATTTGGATCGGCTCCGGGCTGAGCATATCTATGCCCGCCAGTTTGAGGGCGTCCAGCGGATAGAGTGAGTTGCCCGATTTCAGGTATGCCAGATAGTGCTCAGCCGCCTCGGGGCCACTGGTCTTGATGCGCTGTGCCAGGGCATGCGCGGCCGAGATGCCCGTGGTGTACTGGTAGACATAAAAGTTGTAGTAGAGATGCGTATGGAACTCGGCCCAGGTGATGCCCACCCGGTCGTGGTCCATCTCCACCTCGCCGCCGTAGCCCTCTGCAAAGAGGTTTGCCATCAGGTCGATCAGGCTGTCGGCCGTGAGCGGTTCGCCGCGCTCGACGCGCTGGTGCGTTTCCAGCTCAAAGCGCGCCAGCGTGGGCATGAGGAAAAAGTAGCGATAGTAGTTGGCCATCGCCTCTTCGATCAGCCCGATCTGGTAATCACGTTCCGTAAGCTTGTCCAGCAGGTGCCCGCGCACCAGGGCCTGGTTACAGTTGGAGGCCACCTCGGCGACAAAGATCGTATAGTCAGCATAGATCACAGGCTGGTTCGCCCAGGACAGGTACGAGTGCATTGAGTGCCCCAGCTCATGGGCCAGCGTGCTCAGGCTGAACAGGTCATCGGCATAGCTGATGAGGATCATGGGATCGGTGCCGACTGACCCGGTGGAAAAGGCCCCGGCCGTCTTGCCCTTGTTGGCATACACGTCCACCCAGTTCCGGTTGAGCAGGCCGTCGCGAGCGACGTCGGTATAGGCTGTGCCCAGCGGCGCCAGGCCCTCCAGTATCCATTCCACGGCCTGCTCGTAGGAGACCGACGGTTTGGTCAGCGTGAGGGGTGCCTGCAGGTCATAGGGCTTGAGCACATCCACCGCCAGCGCCTTGCGGCGTACCTGCCAGTAGCGGTGCCAGGTCGGGAGGTTCTTTCTAAAGGTCTCGATTACGTTGTGAAAGATCTGCTCGGGCACAAAGCTCTCGGAGACGGCCGCCTCGAGCGCCGAGCCATATCGGCGCTGCCGCGCCAGAAAGACGTCGCGCTTGACCCCCGTGGCCATACAGGCCGCCATGGTGTTCTTGACTGCCAGATGGGCATCGGCGTAGCTCTCGAAGGCGGTGCGCCGCACCTCGCGATTCGGGTCGGTCTCCATCTCGGTGTAGGTGCCCTGCACGACCGGAAGGTCGGGCGTACCCGGGCCGGCGCTGGCGGGCCGAAACTGCAGGTCCGCATTGGCCAGCACACCGTGGATGCTGGTGGCACTGCTGAAGGGGTCCATCAACTCGCCCAGCAGCGTCTCGACCTCGGCGGAGCGCAGATGCTCTGCTTTGCGGGCGAGTTGGTCAAAGTACTGGGTGTAGATGCCGAGCGCCTCATGCTCGTTGGCCCACCCCTTGAGCTTGTCCGGGCCGATCTCGAGCAACTCGGGCTCTGAGAAGGCGGCCGCCCCCATGACCTGCGCGTACAGGCCCATCGCGCGGGCGTTCAGGCCGGCAGCGTGCTGGTCGGTGGTATCCACGGCGTGGGCGCAGCTGGCGTAGACATGGATCTTGCCCATCAGCAGGATGAGCTCTTGCATGTGCTCCAGCCAGCGGGCGACCATTTCAGGCCCTTCAGCGAGATGGCCCTGGAAGCTCCGGGTCTCGGGCAGCATTCCCTGCACTCTGGCGATCTCCGCCTCCCAGGCGGCGTCGTCGGCGTACAGGTTGGCCAGGTTCCACTTGAACCGGGCATCGATCTCTTCGCGACTCTTTAGTTCTGTTGGCATATTACCTCGACATAATGGTAATCAGCTGTGCCGGGTCCTCCCGACGCAGCGGCGGATACACGTTCACTAGGGCAGGACGCCTCGATACACCGTGTTCTCAGTGCCCGGCTGGAGCAGACCCTACACAGCCAACTCCTGGAGCAGGCTCTCGTACCTGTCGAGAGCGACCTCGGCGTCGAACACCTGTCGGATGTTCTCGCGCGACCTCTGGTAGGCGGCAGGGTTGCGAAGCACATTCACGATGGCCTCCGCCAGGGCCGCTGGATCACGGGGGGCAGCCAGCGTCCCCATGCCGGTCAGCAGCACTACCTGTCTCGCGCCCGGGATATCAGTGGCCACGACGGGCGTGCCGCAGAGCATCGCTTCCACTTGCACGGAGGCAAAGCAGTCGCTGCGGCTCGGCAGCGTAAACACGTCACACATGGCGTAAAAGTTGGCCATCCGCTGGCTGTCCGTGATCAGTCCGAGCTCGAGCACGTGCTCCCCTTGCCGGCGCAGGAGCGGCAGGCAGCGTTCGTAAAAGTCCTCATAAACCACGCGCGTCTCTCCGGCATAGACAAACCGGGCATCCGGGAACCGCCCACGCACTGCCGGGATCGCCTGCAGCAAATAGTCGAACCCCTTTTCCTCCACCCAGCGACCGGCAAAGCCGATCACGGGCGAACCGTCCAGGCCAAGCGCGTGGCGCCAGGACTGCGCGGCGGCCAGATCAGGCTCTGGGAACGCAACCGGTGGGAGGACAGCGATCGTCTTGTCCAGGTATGGTCGTAGAAAGGCCGAGTTCTGGGCATAGTCCTCAGTGTAGATGCTGACGAGGTCCGCCTGCCGTGCCCCGAGACGCATCAGAGTTCCGACCCCGTGCTGTACGAGCTGGTTGAATGGCCCGACGGGCATCACCAGATCGCCGTGGTGCGTTAGTAGCATCTTGCGTCCGGCGCGATGGGCGAGCCATGCCACCAACGGCGTCTCCAGCATGGGGGTGTGCACCTGAACCACGTCATGCTCGCGTATCAGCCGGGTTGCGGCAGCCGGAAAGCCGGGCATGACCTGTCCGCGGCTCACGCGCAGCAGCGGTTTGAGGCGCACGATCCGCACGCCGTTGTGTTCTTCCTCAGGAGCGAGCTCGGGCGTGTGCTGGGATGTGAGGACGGTGACCTGGTGGCCGCGGGCAGCCAGCCCCTCGGCGATTCGCACTGCAAAGGCGGTCAGGCCAGTCCAGTGTGGATAGTAGTATGTGAGGACGGTGAGGATCTTCATCTAGGGGCGTGCTCCCCTTGGCAAGCTGTGGCCGCCAGCGCGCGGCACTGTGGGCTAGGATAGCACAGGGGCGGGTGAGGGGCAAAGAGGGGGTGGGAGGACACTGGGGTAATATAGCATGTGCTATATGGGTTGGTGGACGTCACGCCGGGCAAGCGATGCCTGGCTCTCGTACCCGGCTAGCATGGCTCCAGCACAGGTTGTCGACTGCTTCCTCGGCTTTGGGGCTGTACGGCGTCACACACACGAGTCGTGTGTCTCGTGGCAAGGACATCTTTCTACACGGGGGAAGTGTTTCCGCCACGATAGGCAATGCAGGCATATAGCATGAAGTCGTAACTTGTCATATTTCCTCTCCTGACCCCTTGCGAAACTGACAAGAACCTGCTATGATTTTCTCGGTGTCCTTACTTGTGCAGACGTCCGCCCCTCTCGGGCGTGCTCCGTCGCTCTCATCGTCGCCACGTGCTGGCACAGGAGTCACCATGAACACCTGGTCGCCTCGCCTCGGTCTGGCCACCCTCCTCACGCTCTCGCTCGTCCTCCCCTTGCTCTTGCTGGTCGCTCCGCCCGCGCAGTCCGCTACCATCGTCTACGTCGATGCTTCCGCGCCTGGCCCCACCTAT
>JAXGYO010000002.1:0-2137889 GCA_040772225.1 Anaerolineae bacterium | reverse complement strand
TACAGCGACTCGGTATCAAAGCTCACATTGGTGATGGTGGTAAAGAGCCCCTTGGCGATAAAGTCGCCTGTCTCGGTATCTTCCACTCCGACCTTGCGGGCGAGTTGACCCCAGACCGAGATACCCTTGAGCAGATAAATCAGCAGGTCCTGCAGCGCCGCAACCTCGGGCGACTTGCCACACACGCCGCGCACCGTGCAACCGGTGCCGCGAGCCGTTTCTTCGCACTGAAAGCAAAACATCTCCATGGACAACCCTCCTTCGTATCTCTGTCAGCAGTGGCCATTCTTAACTCGGTTAAAAGTATACCCCCGCCGATGATATCTGTCAGTGACTGGAGTTACACGTCGGGGGCAGCTGCGGACACCACGCAAGTAGGACCTGGCCACCGTCGCCGCTCGACACTATAATGGCATCGCATGTCAGTCGACAACGCACAAGGAGCGGACATGAAGATCAAAGAGGTACGAGCTTTCCCCATCGACATCGCCCCGCGCCCGACGACCAGCCCCCGCTCGGCACCCATCATGGATGGCGCCTTTGCCTCCCCCACCTGGCGCTATCCCGAGCTCAAGAGCGGCGGGCGCACCCGTTCGGCGCACGCCGTTTGGACGCGCATCGCATGTCTGGTGACGGCGGAGGACGGGACCTGGGGTCTGGGCCTCAGCATCCTGAGCGGCCCTGTGCAGCGCATCATCGAGGATTCGATCGCGCCCAACATCATCGGCATGGACTGTATGGCGACCGAGCGCGTCTGGGATGCCATGAACCGGATGACCGCAGCCTATGGCAGCGGCGGACTGGCCAGCTATGCGATCAGCGCCGTAGATACTGCCCTCTGGGATCTGAAAGGCAAACTGCTGCAGCGCCCCGTGTATGAGCTGCTGGGTGGGCCCCAGAAAGATCGCATCTTTTGCTACGGCAGCAACACGATCCTCTCCTACGGGCTCAAAGCCAGCCTGGAGTGGTTCCTGGAGCTCGGGTTCAAGGCGGTCAAGATATTTATGGACGCCGGCCCCTGGGACGGGATCGCCGGGCTCAACCACACCGAGGAGCGCGTTGCCGAGGCGCGCGAGATCGTCGGCGATGACGTCGAACTGATGCTGGACTGCTGGATGTCGATGGACGTGGACTATGCTGCGCGGCTGTTGGAGCGCCTGCAGCCCTACCGTCTCAAGTGGGTGGAGGACCTGCTGCTGCCCGAGGATCAGGAGGGCTATGTCCGGCTGCGCCAGCGCAACGCCACGCAGAGCATCGCCACCGGCGAGCACTGGTACACACCTTATCCCTTCGCCAAGGCTGCCGCGCAGGGCACCGTGGACATCTTCCAGCCGGATGTGCTCTGGGTGGGCGGCATCACCGGCGCACAGCGTATCTGTCACATCGCCGAGGCCTTTGGCGTCTCAGTGATCACCCACGGGGGAATGAATTTCCCCTACGGGCAGCATCTGGCCTATGCCACGCCGGCCATCCCCTGGGGCGAGCGCTCCGAGGGCGTTGCCCCTCCGGGTGTGCCGCTGGAAGAGATGACTTTTTTGCCAGGCACTGCGGTCATCAAGGATGGGTACCTCGTTCCGAGCGACGCGCCCGGGTTTGGCATCGACGTCACACTCGACTGGCTGCGTTCCCGCACCGTATCCTGAGCTGACGAGAGGGGGAGCCAGCCCACGGGCTGGCTGTGCCCCCTGACACGTTGTTGGACACCCCCGCCGCCAGTGCTATACTCGGCGCCATTGTCTGATACAGATCGCCTGGAGTCTGCCGTGTCTCGCACATCCCCGGCTGTCGATCGCTCGTCGCCCGCTCTCGCCTCACTACAGGGCTATGCCCTGGTGGCGCTCGGCGCCGTACTGTGGGGCTCCCTGGGCCTATTCTACCAGGTGGTCATCGGCCAGTACGGTCTTTCGTCGCTTGAGGCGGTGTTCTGGCGGGCACTGATCGCCACACTGATTCTGGCGATCTGGCTCGCGTGGCGTAACCCGCAGACTCTGCGCGTGCGACGACAGGATCTGCTTCTGATGTTCCTGCTGGGCGCCATCGGCGTGGCGGCCACCTTTTGGATCTACGCCTATGCCATCCGCGCGGTGGGCATGGGGGTGGCCGCAGTGTTGCAGTACGTCGCACCGGTCTGGGTCACGCTGTTCAGCGTGTTTTTCTGGGGTGAGAGCCTGGCAGCCACCCGGATCACGGCATTGATCCTGGCGCTGGCCGGTGTCGCCCTGGTGGGCCGCATGTATGACCTGAGCGGCGCCACGTTGAGCCTCCTGGGCATCGTCGCAGCCCTGGCCACCAGCCTGACCTATGCCGCCTACGTGCTGATGATCAAGATGGCATCACGCCGCGGGTATACTTCGTGGACGATCATGGTCTATGCCCTGGCCATCGGCACCGCCTGTCTGGCTCCCCTGCAGACCAAACAGAGCTTCACTATCGTCACCGGCCAACCGGGGGTCATTCCGTGGCTGATCGCTCTGGGGATCGTCACCCTGGCCGCTGGCCTGTCCTTTACAGCGGGAGTCAAACACGTGCCCGCCAGCAATGCCAGCATCGTCGCGACTATCGAGCCGCTGACCGCGATGGTTTTGGGGTGGTCTGTACTGAGTGAGCGCATGGACCCACTGCAGGTGATCGGCGCTATCTGCATCCTCGCTTCGGTGTCGGTGCTGCAGATCCGAACACGCGGCAGGACTCCGGCCAGATCACTCCGTCAGTTCCAGCAGCAGGACATAACGCCCCACAAAGGTGCCTGAGGGCTCCCCGGGCTGGCGCCCGCTGCAAAAGAACATGATCAGCGATCGCCCCGGGTCGGGGATGCCACCAATAAAGGCGCTGATCAAAGCCGCCTTGTCTTGGAAAAAAGCGACATCCGTGGCACTCATGCGTTTCGCCTTGATCAGCCTGAAGCGTGCCTCAACGCCGTTCTGCGCCAGCACCCACTCTCTCCCCATCAAGCGGGCGAGGTTCGCGTCGATCACATCCAGACTGTAGGGGGCGTACAGGTCGCCCTCGATAAGCCGGCGTAGCGGCTCCGCCTCCAGAATACGGCCCGAGCCGCGCAACGTCCCATCGTGCACGCTGAGCACTACGCTGCCGCTCAGCGCGTCGGGATAGGTAAAGACCTTGCCACCGTACTCGGTGACGAAACGCTGGTAGTTCGTCCCATTGTGATCGACGGGCAGGATCAGCAGGTCGTCAAAGCGCGTCATGTCCGACCCGTCGAAACTGGCCGGATACGCGAGGTTGATTGGTGCCGCCGGGTCGCCCAGGTGGAGGCCACCCACGAGATAGCGGGCGTTAGGCATCACCGTGGGGCCCATCGTGTAGGGCGGCAACTGGCGCACACCACCCGCTGACACTGGCACCTGCGTTGGCATTGCCGTGGGCGTGATCGTGGGTACTGGTGTCATCGTCGGTATCCGGGTTGGCCCCGGTGTAGGCAGAGCGATAATCGTTGGTTTGCGCGTACGGGTGGATGTAGCCGTCGCAATAGCGGTATGGGTCGCGGCCGCCGTCCTTGTTGGCAAGACCGTCTCGGTCGCCACAGGACGATAGGTCCGTGACGACATGGCGCTGGTAACCCGAACCTGTACGGTTGTGACGGCAGAACTGGCGACGTCTTCCACTACCGCCAGGCGCAGCTGCCGGCAACCCCACAGACAGGCCAGGCCGGCGCCTAGCGCCAGCAAGACCGCAATACGGTGTCGAAGCAGAATCTGATAGAGATCACGTGGCTGCATATCACCATTCTACCGATCGGTGTCGTGACGACAAACGTCTGCATTCCGGGAAGGTTACGGTGCGCCAGAAGGTCGTTCAAAAGACCATGGCCTATATCACCCGCGGTTCGTCTTTGCTCGTGTTCCGGCATGTCGATCACCCTGACGCGGGTATCCAGGTGCCCGGCGGAAGCCTGGAACCGGGAGAGTCGCCGCTCTCTGGCGCCCTGCGCGAGGCGCTCGAGGAGACTGGTCTCACCGCACTCGAGCCCGTTGCGTATCTCTGCCGCCGCCGCTTGCGCTTCCATCACGGGCCCAATGGCCGCGCCGAATGGCATTATGTTTACCTGCTGTGTAATGAACAGACGTCAGGGCGCTGGATAGCCCGGGAACACGCGCCCTCCGATGGCAGCCCGGGGCCGATCTCTTTCGAGCACTACTGGGTCCCGCTCACGTCAATCCCGCGGCTCTGCCCCGGTATGGGTGACCTGCTGGCGGCCATCGGCGGACGGGAGATCGACGCAATCCGGACCTCCCGGCAACCGGTTGAGCATATCCTGTGCCTGGGGTAAGATATCCGGGTATGCCGCCCACGTCCCTGGAGGTGTGTGAATGAACCTTTTAGATATCGTCAACCGCACGCCGTCGCCCAGGCCCTGGGAGGAAGGCGACAAGATCCCCTGGAACGACCCGAATTTCAGCCGCCGCATGCTCGCGTTTCACACAGGCCAGGCCAATGATGCGGCCAGCAGACGCGCGGACATCATCGACCGTCACGTGGGCTGGATTCACAACGCCGTACTGAGCGGGCGCCCCTCTCGCGTGCTCGATCTCGGTTGCGGACCGGGATTGTACACCGAGCGCCTGGCACGCCATGGCCACATGTGCACCGGCGTAGATTTCGGACCTGCCTCGATAGCCTATGCGCGCGATCGCGCCGCGGCCGACGGACTGTCGTGCACCTACTATGAGGCAGACGTCCGCACCCTCGCCGACCTGCCGCTCGAGCCCGTCGACCTCGTGATGCTCATCTACGGAGAGTTCAACGTCTTCCGGCGCGAGGATGCCCTGCGAATCCTCGCATCGGCCCGAAGGCTGCTCCGCCGGGGCGGCCACCTGCTGCTGGAGCCCCATACCTTCGATCTGGTACGCAAGGTAGGTAAGGAACCCGCCTCATGGTACTCGTCGCCCTCAGGTCTGTTCCACGAGGGTCCCCATCTCCTGCTCAAGGAGAACCGCTGGGACGCAGAAGCAAAGGTCGCCATCGAGCGCTACTATGTGGTGGATGCAGCTACGGGCGATGTGACGCTCCACGCGAGCAGCATGCAGGCCTACACACCCGAGGCATACACCGAGTTGCTGGCAGAGGCAGGATTCGGCGCACCGCGCTGGTACGCCTCGCTGGCCGGCGACGGTGGCCCGGTCCAGGAGGGCCTGGTCGCTCTGGTGACAGAGCCGCAGGAACCCGCCGTGGCAGGCCTGGACTAGAGCCCATGGCACCAAAGACCTTTGATGAACGCTTTGCGGATGTCCCCGCAACACAGCGAGAGGCTCTGCAGCGTTTCTGGCTGGACCATCCGTATACAGAGAGCCTGCCTGACGGCACGGCCTGGCGCTATATCGCCATGGGCAGCGGACGGCGCCTGCTGGTGCTACTGCCGCATGCGCTGTTCCCCGCCGACGCCTGGTTCCAGCTTGCGCCCGCACTGGCGCGTGAGTACCGGCTGCTGATCCCCGACGGATACGCGCTGCAGCAAGTCTTCCGTCCGGCGCGCATCACCGAGATGCTGGTGCAGATGATCGAGGCTGAGGGCGGACATTCGGCGACCCTGATCGCGCACAGCTGCGGCGGCAGCCCGGCCCAGTGGCTGCTCCATCGCTGGCCTCACCGGGTGCAGCACATGGTGCTCTGCCACAGCCCGGCGCTTGGGCCAGATGCTCCTCTCCCCTACCGGGGATCGAGAACCCTGTTGCGGGCGCTGCCGGCGATCCTTTCCGAACAACGGATGGTGGACGGCATCGCACCAAACCTCCCGCAGAAGGGGCCCTGGCTGGCCTTTAGCCGCGCCTACCTCGGCCTGCATGCATCGGGACCAGGCCGGCAACTGCTGAACCGGGCACTGGACGCGGAGAAACTGATGCGTGTGCTGTTCCGGCCGAGCCCGCTGCAGCAGCAGTGGCCGGGACGACTGCTGATGATCACGGCGCAGAACGACCGCTTTTCCGTCGGAAGCGTGGCCATGTACCGCGAGCGTTATCCGGGCGCACAATTCAGCAGCTTTGATGCCGGCGCCCACTGGACGCAGCTGCTCTACCCGGACCTATTCACGGCCAGGGTGACCCGCTTTTTGCAGGAGAGCGATCTAGCGCTCTGAGGAGGATTGGCCGCCTGTGCCACCCCGGCGCGGCCGCCGCCCCGGGCGCGAATCGGGTCGCGCACGCCTGTCCGCACGCGCCGAACGGTCGCTGCGCGCAGGGCCGGCACCCTGACGCGGGCTATCCCCCCGCCACGTACGCGCAGGCCGCGAGCCACGATCGCCCGACGGGCCATCAGGGGAAGAGCGGAATCCGCTCGAACGATCACCCCGGTCTTGCCTCGCTGGACGATCGTCGCGGCGCGGGCCATAT
Source organism: Anaerolineae bacterium (assembly GCA_040772225.1). GTDB lineage: Bacteria > Chloroflexota > Anaerolineae > UBA1429 > UBA1429 > JAAYED01. The sequence goes on along the minus strand of JAXGYO010000002.1, from coordinate 2,131,545 downwards.
TCGCCCGAGCGCTCCGACCGCTGGTCGGACTCGCCTCCCGGACGGCCGCGATCGGCTGACACCTGGCCGCCAATGCCCCAGTAGGAGCGCGGCACCTCCTGGATCACCACTTGCACAGCGCCGGCCGGCACGCCCACATCCTCAAATGAGGAGGTGATGCCCTCGATCAGACGTCGCGCACGATCCTCGCCGAACCCCTGCCAAACTTGAACCTGAACAATGGGCATAACGCCTCCTGACATACTCTGAACTAATGATCATCTTAGGCCCGCCAGACGGGCTGGTCAAAGCAGCCTGGCGGGCAACCACAATACGCCAGCAAACCACCCGGAGCGTTGACAGCGTTGTCGCGAGTGTTATACTCAGAACGTCTGGCGTTAGTCACGTCCTGGCGCGGCCAGGATCTCGCGCCAGGGATAGGGCGGTCAAGTAAACGCACGGGAGGGGCTATGACGAGCGATCAGTTTCGAATGGGTTTGGTGGGTACGGGCGGAATCGCCAAGACACACATCAGGGCGATGGCCGAACTCAAGCAGCGCGGGCTGGATGGGTTTGTGCTCTCCGCCGTCTGCGACATGAACCCCGATAATGCTGCCGAAGCGGCTGCGATGTGTGAAGAGATGCTCGGGCATCGCCCGGTCATCTACACCGATTATCACGAGATGCTTGAGCAGGAAAAGATGGACGGGGTGGACCTCTGCCTGCCTCACGGCCTGCACCACACCGTCAGCATCGACTGCATGGATGCTGGTTTGCACGTCCTGTGTGAAAAGCCGCTGGGCATCACGATCAAGGCCAGCCGCCTCATGGCCGAGGCCGCCGATCGCACTGGCAAGATCCTCTCGGTGGCGGTGCCCTACCGGCGGCTCCCAGGAATGCGCCTGGTGCGCTGGGCGCTCAACGACTCGGGCATGATCGGCCAGCCGACCATGTTCTTTAACACCATGGCGCGCGGCGGCCCGCGGCGCCAGCAGACCGGTCCCATCCCTTACGCAGCCCAGTGGCGGCGCGACCGGCTGATGTCCGGCGGGGGCCCGGCGATGGATGGCGGGTTCCACTGGTGCGACGGCATCCGCTACCTGCTGGGCGAGGTGGACACCGTGTATGCGCGGGCCATCGAGCAGGGCCAGGGCGAGATCAAGAGCCTGCCCGATGTCCGTGAGGACAGCGTATTCGCCGTGGTAAAGTTCAAGAACGGCATCAGCGGCACCTGGTCCTGGAGCTTTGATGCGCCGGGAGAGGGTTTCCAGAAGGTCGTGTTCTACGGCACTGAGGGATCCATCAGCACCGATATCGGCCACGCCATCTTCCACCTCTTCTGGCGGGGCAATGACTGGATCGAGACCGGCACCATGACCAACCGGGATGGCGAGACCTGGGACTTTGACCAGCTCAAGGCCCTGCAAAAGCAGGCGCTCTCCGACCAGGAGTGGGAGTTCCTCTTCCCGGCGGGCATCGAGAACGGCTTTGGCTATGAGATCTGGGAGTTCATGGAGGTCATCCGCGGCAATCGCGAGCGCGTCGAGGTGGATGCGTGGGACGGCATGAAGTCGCTGGCGATCTGCGAGGCCGTGTACGAGTCCGCCACCTGCGGCGAGGTCGTCAAGGTGGACGACGTGTACTCGGGCAAGATCGACGCCTACCAGGCGCCCATCAACGAGCACTGGAACATCTAGGCTGTGAGATGCAAGAGGGCGGGGTGGCCCGCCCTCTTTTGGTTGTGACAGCCCGCGCTAGCGCTGTCGCAGCCGTTCAATCTCGTCAGTGACATCTGCCAGCCCCAGGTCAGCCAGTGTCTCGGGCAATGGCCAGCCACGCTCGAGATCCCAGCCACGGGCGGCACAGTACTCATCCAGCAACCGCCCGTAACCGGCCGCGTCGATCTGCGTGCCGTCGTCCCGGCAGGGCAGACCAAAGTGCGGCGCCAGGCCCTCCTCCAGCGAGCGGTCCCGTCCGGCTCGGGCCAGCAGCGCACGCTCCAGGTTCAGGCCCCGCCGCGCCACGGCCGTCAGCTCCTCACGGGTATAGTCCATACCGGTGACCGCGCGCAGCATACGGCGGTCGATCTCCAAATCCCCCAGGATGTCGTCAGTCTGCTCCCAGATCTCGCGCCCGCCCAGGGGCCGCACCAGTTGCGGAAAAGCGAAATCGCACAGGGTGAGGGCGTCGATCAGCAGGTGCTGATCCTGGCTCCAGATGGCCACGGGCGCCTTGCCCTCAAAGGTAGGCTCCAGTGCGTCGGGATCGCCCCAGACCTGTTCAGACAGGCGACGCAATTGCCGCCGCGCGACCTCGGGGTCCGCCAGCGTCAGGTTTGAGAGCAGCAAACTGCTTTGGTGGGCACCGATGGTGGGGTCGCGGCTCTCGCTGGCGTGCAGCATGGCCGAGATCACCCAGAATGGCAGTGGCTCGGCATCCCAGAAACGCCCCTCACGATGCGCCGGAAAGCCAAAGTCGAATTCGAGCTCGCGACCCAGCGCCGTCAGCTCCGCGGGCAACCGATCCTCGAGCGTATCCATGGCACGCATGAGATCGTCGGCCAGCAGCGCGCCCAGACCGCGGCGATGTGCCAGATCGTGCATAAACGCCTCGAACCATGCCGGGTCCGCCGGGCGGAGCGGGTGCCCGTCGATTGCCTCCACCCCCAGCTCGACGCAACGGATCAGCCAGGGCTGCATCACCAGCCGAAACCACATATCCAGCCCCAGCCCATTGCAGAGCTCGTGCAAGCGCGTCTCGGTGTCCAGGTCAAAGTTCGGTGAAGGCGGCACGCGCAGCCCTGCGCCTTCATAGTGCGTCTCCTGCATCGCTCCGTCGCGCCGCCACACCGGCCCGATACAGAAAGCAGGGGATCTGCGCCCATCGGCGGTCCGCCGGTACTGACCCACGCCGCAGTTGAACGTGCAGGACTGGCTGCAAGCAGGGCCACTACGCTCCTCGTAGACCGCTGCCGGCGCCACATTGGCGTACATCGGCGTCGGCACGTTGGTACCCAGGGCCAGAATCTCACGCAGCAACCCCTCTGGTTCCGCCACGGGCACGGCCCCCGTGCCCCGCACGGCGATCGCCTTGAGGTTTTTGCTGCCCCACACGCCGCCCAGGCCGCTGTGGCCCGCGGCGTTCTCCTCGCTGTGCTGGACAGTCGCAAACCGCACCCGGTTCTCACCCGCGCGGCCAATGCATAGCACCTGGACCTGCGAGCCCAGCCGCTCCTTGAGCGCCAGCTGGCAGGCGCGGGCATCCATGCCCCACATCTCTCCCGCCAGGTGCAGCCGGGCGCCCCGGTCGTCGATCTCCAGCCACACCGGCTCCGGTGCGGCGCCCTGAAGGACGATACCGTCCCAGCCAGCGTACTTGAGCTCGGGACCGAACCAGCCCCCCAGCGTGGAATGGGTATACCAGGGGAAGGGGTAGGTGCGCGGCGAGATGGCGCTCATGATCGTGCGCCCCGAGGTCGGCGCCAGTGTGCCAGTGAGCGGACCGGTCATGATGAACAGAACGTTCTCTGGATCATAGGCGTCCGCCCCCGCCGGGATCATCTCCCAGGCCAGGCGCGCCGCCAGCGGGCGCCCGCCCAGATACCGCTCCTGATACGGGATCAAGTCCAGCGCACTGATGCTACCGCTGGTCAGATCGACGCGCAACGCCTGCCCAAGCCAGCCGCCGGTCACGATGCCACCTCTGGAGCGACTAACCGGATGGCCTGCGTGGGGCACAGCGCCGCGCACACCGGCCCTGACTCGCGGCCGGCGCACAGGTCACACTTGACGTAGCGATCGCTTTCAGCCAGGTAGAACACGGCGTCGTAGGGGCAGGCCGCCTGGCAGGCACCGCAGCGGATGCACAGAGCATCGTCCAGTAGCACGACGCCCCGCTCGTCCAGCGACATGGCTCCTGCCGGGCAAGCGGCGAGACAAGCAGGCTTTACGCAATGCCGGCAGAGGGTGATGGCGAAGGTGTAGGCCGCCATGTCCTTATCGACGGCCACGCGCGCCAGCATGGGCGCGGCGCTGCCCTCGTGCGCCAGCGAGCACCCCAGCAGGCAGGCCTGGCATCCCCGGCAGGCTTCAGCATCACAGGATAGCCAGCGATACGGATCCACAGTCCCCCTTGTGCAGCTCAAGACCTCAGGCGATCAGCAACCGCTCGATGACCTGCGCGACGCCGTCATCATCGTTGGACGGAGCGACCAGGCTGGCAGCGGCCTGCACCTCCGGCAGGCTATTGCCCATCGCCACCGAGACGCCGGTCACCTTGAACATCTCCACATCCGGCGTCGAGTCCCCAAAAGAGATGGCTGTGGAGGGATCGATCCCCAGATGTTTAAGCAGCCGCAACAGCCCCTGCCCCTTCGAAGCGCCGGCGGCCGTTACCTGCAGGGCGTGGCCGCCATCGGTGAGGTAGAACTGCGCCTGGGCCCCAAAGCGCGCCACAAGCGCCTCGTGAGCTGGCGAGAGATCGAGCGACTCGTGCCAGGCAATGATCTTGGTAAAGGGGCGGGCTGCGCTCATCTCGTAGGGCACCAGGCCAGTGGCGTCATAGCCCCAGGTGGCCACTAGCCGCGGATCGATCGGCAAGCGATGGGCATGCCGGGTATCCCCGTATTGCACCACGATCTGCAGCTCGGGCGAGACCGATTCCAGCAACGCCAGCACAGGGGAGGCGACCGCCGCGTGAACGGTGAGCTCGTACGAGTAACCGGTGCGCTCATCCAGAATGTGGCCTCCGCCGAGGAACACACCGCGCTGATAGAGATAGGGCGTCGCCCCCAGCTTCATCCGAGCATAGCGCTGCGGGAGCGCCGTGGCCACAAGCAGCACAGCGCCACCTTCGTTCAGGGCGTTCAACGCCGCCACCGTGCGCGGCCGCAGTACGGCCTGCGAGTCGAGTAACGTGCCGTCTATATCAAAGATCCAGGCCCCGAAATCGGTCATGCTTACCCCCCCAATGACGTGCCACCCCGGAGTGCGTTTCAGTGGCAAAGTCGGTGTCGCTGCATTATGCTCTGTACCAGCGATTATAAAAGAGCCAGCAGCCGGCGCAACCGCGCCAGCATCGAGGCGGTGGCGCGCAGAACTGGCCGGCAATCAACTCAGGAGGTCACCATGAGACGATATCGCCTGCACGATCTGGACGGCGAGATCAGCGAGCGTGTGGGGGAGGCTCTGGTGCCGGGCGCCTACATCCACCATGGCGGGTTGAGCTTTCACGCGATCGGGTTCCGCACCCACCCCGAGGGCGAGCACGTGCACGACAGCCACGAAGTGTTTGTCATTCTGCAGGGTCGCGGGCACATCGAGCTCAACGGGACACTGGAGCCGGTGCGCGCCGGCGAGGTGCTGGTGATCGAGCCTGGCGACGAGCACCACCTGATTGGCGATCCGGCGCACCCTATCGTCAATCTCTGGTTCCATTGCAGCGACGAACGGCACCCCGCGCAAGATGCGGAAAAGGCGCCGCCCATCGCCTGAGCTCGTTCAGCCGAACAGCGCCGCGGTCTGCTCCATCTTGTCGATGACCTGCACGCCAAAGGGACAGCGCTCTTCGCAGGTGCCGCACTGGATACAGTCCGAGGCGTTCACGTCGAGCGCTGCGTAGGCAGCCTGTAGCTCGCCGGTCATATGGTGAGCCGCCATATCGCCCAACCGGTTGACCTGCCCGATATTGATCTCCACGGGACAGGGCAGGCAGTGGTTGCAGTAGACGCACTCGCCGCTGCGGTACTCGGCAAAGGAGGCCAGAAGCCCCGCAAAGTCGCGCTCCTCCTCGCTGGCCTCATAATAGGCCAGCCCCTGCTCCAGTTGCTCGATGCTTGCGAACCCGGGCACGATGGTCGAGACGCCCACCTGCGAGAGCACATAGTGCAGGCACTGCGCGGGGGTGATGGGATGATCCTTTTGGATCTCGGCGTCACCGCCGCCGGTCTGGAAGAACATCAGCGACATGCGGGTCTCAGGCTGGAGCAGCTTGCCTCCCGCAAAGGGCTTCATGGCCACCAGGCCGACGTTGTTGGACGCGCAGGCCTGGAACAACGCGCGCTTGCCCTCCACGGCGTTGGCCGCGATGTTGACAGGGAACATGAGCACATCGACGATACCACTCTCGACGGCTTGACGCGCCGTGGGGACGCTGTGCCCGCTGAACCCGATGAACCGCGCGCGGCCCTGCGCCTTGAGCTGCTGCGCCAGATCCCCCAACCCGCCCGGGGCCATGACGGTGTCATAGTCCTCCTGCGAGTCGATGTTGTGCAAAAAGAGCACGTCGACATAGTCGGTCTTGAACCAGCGCAGGTACTCTTCGAAATAGTGCAACGCCTCTTTCGGATCGCGGCTTACACCAGAGTCGCGTCCCCGTTCAACGGCGCCCAGGTGCGCCGAGAGCATGACCCGCTCGCGGTAGCCCGCAAAGGCCCGCCCATAGATCTCGCGCACATAGCCCTGACCGAAGAACACGTCAAAGTAGTTGATGCCACGCTCGATCGCGGTGTGGATCACGGCATCCACGTGGGCCTGCGGCTGGTTGATCAGATACTCGGTGCCCATGGAGATGGTGCTGACGGTGGCGCCGGTGCGCCCGAGGACGCGGTTCTTCATATCGTTGCTCCTTTGCGGGGATGACTTTCATGCGACAGGGCACAGTCTAGCGTGCGAGCGGCGCAGGCACAAGTGGACCCGTCGACGCAGGTTGGACCCGGCGCTCAGCCATTTGACAACGTTGACAGCGCGCGTATCGTAAGCGCATTGTGTCTGCACCGGCTCGTTTGCGTGGGGGGATCACTTGACCGGTTGGCTCATCGAGCGCAAAGGTCTCTGGCTGTCTCTGTTCTTTAGCGCTCTGGGCGTCTGGCTCGCCCCTCTGCTCGGGGTGCCCGGTGGCGCATTTACCGGTGCCATGCTGGCGACCGGTGCCGCGAACCTGGTATTTGGTAACCTGCAGGATGCGCCCCGCTGCATGCAACTCCTTGCTCGCGTCATCCTGGGCCTCAGCATCGGGGTGTCGGTGACCGAGGAGACGATCCAGGCCATCGCGCGCTCCTTCCTGCCCGTGGTGATCATGATCGTGGCCGTAACGCTACTGGGGCTCATCGCCGCCTGGGCGATCAGCCGCTACACGAGCATGTCTATGCCCACCGCATTGTGCGGCGCCGCGCCGGGCGCACTGCCCGCCATGGTGGCCCTCTCTGAGGACCTGGGCGGCGAGGCGCCGGTGGTCGCCACCATGCATCTGATCCGCCTGGTGAGCATCCTCCTGATCGTGCCCACTCTGGCCACCGTAGCCTTCCCCGCGCCCGCCGCCGAGACGGCAGCGCCCATCCTGTCCGGGCCGGCGATGGCGATGCCGTTTGCGCCCGTCGTCACCATCTTCATACTCGTGGCTCTCGGGGCGATCGCCGGCCTGCTCGGTCGCAAGGTCAAGATGCCCGCGGGAGACTTGCTGGCGCCGATGCTGCTCGCTGCGGTAGTGAACCCCGCCTGGCTGCACATCCAGGCTTTTCCGCCCGAGCTCCGCCTGTACTCTAACTGGATCATCGGGCTCGGCGTCGGCGCATCCATCACCGTGGCGGTACTGCGGCGCTTCAAGCCTTTTGCCCTGGCAGGCACCCTGATGACCGCCTTTCTGATCATCAACGGACTTGCGCTGGGATGGCTGCTCTCAGTCCTCACGGAGATCGACCTTCTGACGGCCATCCTGGGCTGCTCCCCGGGGGGCGCCACCGCCCTGATCATCCTCTCCGCTGAATTGGGCGCCGATGCGCAACTGGTGGCGGCGATGCACGTCACGCGCATGATCATCCTCATGGTACTGCTGCCGGTGCTCATCAAAGGCGCCGCGCGCCGCCTGGCGGTCCAAACAGCCACCTGAGCGCGCCTGTCCCCCAGATCCACGAAACGGTTGACACCGCGGCCCGCGGCGTGCTATCGTCTGCCAGCGTGATCCTCTGACAACCGCAGACAGGAGCGTTCCCATGAAAAAGATCATCAACGAGCCGATGGACTTTGTGGACGAGATGCTCGAGGGGCTGCTGCTGGCGCATGGCGACCAGCTCAAGGCGGCACCCGCCGATTCCCGGGCGATCATACGCGCCGACGCCCCCGTCCAGGGCAAGGTAGCCATCCTGACGGGCGGCGGCTCCGGGCACCTGCCTGTATTCCTGGGCTATGTGGGCCAGGGGCTGGCCGACGGCTGCTCCGTGGGCAACGTCTTTTCCTCCCCCAGCGCCGAGACCATGTACGAGGCGACGCTGGCGACCCACGGGGGCGCCGGCTGCCTCTACCTCTATGGCAACTATTCCGGGGATACGATGAACTTTGACATGGCCGCCGAGATGGCCGCCATGGAAGACATCCGTGTCGAGACCGTCCTCGTGTCCGATGATATCGCCTCTGCCCCGCCCGACCAGTGGGAGCGACGGCGCGGCGTGGCCGGCCTGTTCTTTGCCTACAAGATCGCCGGCGCGGCGGCCGCCGAAGGCGCCTCGCTGGACGAGGTCGTGCGCGTCACCCGGGCGGCCGTGTTCAACACCCGGTCCATGGGCGTAGCGCTCTCCCCCTGCACCGTGCCTGCTGCCGGTGTGCCCACCTTTACCATCGGTGACGACGAGATGGAGATCGGGATGGGCATCCACGGCGAGGCCGGCGTGCATCGTGGCAAGCTCGAGCCCGCCGATGCCATCGCCACGCGCCTCACACAGGACCTGATCAAGGACCTGCCCTTCCAGTCGGGCGACCAGGTAGCCGTGCTACTGAACGGCCTGGGCGCGACCCCACCGGAGGAGCTGTACGTCCTCTACCGGCGTGTCGCTCAGCTTCTTGGAGAGGCGAACATCGCCATCTATCGTAGCTATGTGGGCGAGTATGCAACGTCGTTGGAGATGGCCGGCGCCAGCGTCAGCCTGCTCAAGCTGGACGACGAGCTCAAGCGGCTGCTGGATGCGCCCGCGCGCTCACCATTCTTCCAGCAGAGTTAGGGGGACGAGATGGCAGAGACGCTGACTCGCGACAATGTGCTGGCAGCCCTGCGCACCATGGCCGCCGATCTGACCGCCAACGCCGAGCGGCTGCGCGAACTGGATGCCGCCATCGGTGACGGTGACCTGGGCATCACCATGACCATCGGCTTTGGCGCAGTCGTGGAGGGCCTCGATGCCCTGGCGGACCAGGACATCGCGACGATCCTGCTGCGCAGCGGCATGGCGTTCAATCGCAAGGCCGCCTCCACCTTTGGTGTGCTCTTTGCTACGATGATGATGCGCGCTGCCAAAGAGGCCAAGGGTCTGGAGCAACTGGAGCTGCCGGACCTGGCCCGCATGGCGCAATCGGCGGCCGAGGGTGTCATGGAACGCGGCAAGGCGCAGCTCGGGGACAAGACGCTGCTGGATGCCCTCGTGCCGGCGGCACAGGCGCTACAGGCCGCGGCAGAGGCAGGCACCCCGCTTGCCGTAGCGCTAAAAGACGCGGCACTGGTCGCCGCCGAGGGGGCTACCGCGACGATTGAGATGAAATCAAAAAGCGGCCGCTCCAGCTGGTTCGCTGAACGCACCATCGGGGCGCAGGACCCGGGCGCTACGGCCATCCAGCTGATGTTCGAGTCGCTGGCGAGCTTTGTCGCCACGCTGAGCTAGGCCATAAATAACACATGCGGGGCAGGGGGTTACCCTCTGCCCCGCGTTTCGCTACGTCCGCACTAGCCGAGCAGCGGCGTGAGGTGGTTGAGCCGCGTGATACCGCCCAGGCCGGCGATCTTGTCGTCGGCGATGCCAGCCGCGCGCAGCGGCGCCACCACATCCGCCATCAGGTCAGGCACAAAGGCGCGCAGCAGTGCCGCCCGCCCATCGGGGATCAGCTCAGCAGGGGCCATACCGGCCGGCGCCAGGAAGGTATTGCCCGAGACGAGATCCTCGGTCACATCGCCGTATTTGAGCGTCGCGTGCCCCTCGATGATCGAGTAAACATAGAATCGCTTGCCATCGGGCGCCACGGTCAATGGCGCGGTCAGGTCCCAGCGCTCCAGGCTGAAATAGCCGCAGGCAAAGATGTAGGTCTGCAGGTTGGCGCCGCGCACCACCGCCACGTGGCGCGTACGGCAGTCAAACGGCGTCTCCAGGTGGATATAGTCGGCCATCTCCTCGGGGTCGCGGCCCGCACCCGCTGGCCCCTCACCCTTGAGCCAGTTCAGTCCCACGGTGATGTCCGAGTTCTGCATAATCTCGTAAAAGATCACGCCACCCTTGGAATAGTGCATGGTGTTGGCGTACAAGAGGAAGGAGTCATCGGGGATGACCGGATACTCGACCATACACTCGCGGGAGGCCTTGCGGCTGAGCGCCTCTTCCAGCGTGGCGCGATCCGTGCCCGGCTTGCAGCCGCACTCGATGGTGGCGTTCGGACGGGTGCGCAGCATGTACCAGGCCTCGGTCTTGCCCGGATCGTCGGCCCGCTTGAACCCCGGGGCTTGCTCATCGGTGGGGTGGATCTGCTCACCCAGGGGATTGGAGGCGTCCAGGAACTTGATCAGGAGGGGAAAGCGCGTGCCGCCCCGGGCGACCACATCGCTGCCCAGCAGGCGCGCCCCATAGGTCTCGATCGCCTCATGCAAGGTCTTGCCAGCAAGGGCGCCGTTGATGATAGGGCTGCTTTCGTTGGGCCGGTCGACCACCTCCCACGTCTCTGCGATACGATGATCCTCAGGCAGGCCTGTCTTTTCAAATGATTCGACGATCCAGCGATCGCCGAAACCATAGTTGCGCAGGATCTCGCGGAACCTTAATGGGTACAGTGCAGGCGTCTCGTTCGACATGTTGCTCCTTTTCTGCCAGATATGCCCCAGTCTAGTACTCTAGCGCGCACATAGCCAACGTCAACGCGCCTTGAGGGCGGTCTCCATCTGCTCCAACGCCTGCGTCAATAACTTACGGCAACAGCCAAAGTTCAGCCGGGCGTGGCCCTCACCGCCCGCACCGAACAGCGCACCCTCGTTCAGTGCCACGCCGGCCTGCTGCACAAAGAACTCGCCGGGCGGGCAAGGCAGCTCCGCGCCACGGCAGTCGAGCCAGGCCAGGTATGTGGCCTCCATGGGCGACATGGTCACGCCGGGCAGTCGCTCGGCCACAAAGGACTGCAGATAGTCCCGGTTCCCCTGCAGATAGGCGAGCAACTCCTCCAGCCAGGGGTCGCCATGCTCATAGGCGGCCAGCGCCGCCGCGTAGGCGAGCACGCTGATCCCTGAGACGATCCCGCGCTGAGCGGCGACAAAGGACTGGCGTAACTCGGGGTTCTGGATGATGGCCACGGAGAACTTTAATCCGGCAATGTTAAAGGTCTTGCTGGGGGCCATCAGTGTAATGGTCCGGGCAGCCGTCTCGCTGTCAAGTGCGGCGATGGGGATATGCCCGTTGCCCGGCATCATCAGCTCGCAGTGGATCTCATCCGAGCAAATGACCAGGTCGTGGCGCGCACAGAGCGCCGCCATCGCCTCCAGTTCGGCCCGGTCAAAGGCCCGGCCCACCGGGTTGTGCGGGTTACACATCAGGAACATCCGCGTCTGCGGCGTCACGGTGCGTTGCATCAGATCCATATCGATGGTATAGCGGCCATCGGCGCCCTTGGTAAGCTGCATCTCGTCCTGTCCGATACCCGCCCGCCCGGCGACCCCGAGCATGGGATAGTAGATCGGTGTCTGCAGCAGTAACGACTCGCCCGGCTGGCAGACCGCCTGCGCCGCCAGGTTAAAGCCCACCACAACGCCGGGGATAAAGAGCAGATCGTCTGGCGTCACCTCCCAGCCATAGCGTGCCTTTAGTCGCGCGACAATCACCTCGCGCAGGCCGGCTGGCTCCATGCCATAGCCAAAGATGCCGTGCTCCACCCGAGCCCGCAGCGCGTCGATCACCGGCTCCGGCGCGCAAAAGTCCATATCCGCCACCCACAGGGGGATCACCCCCTCGCCGTAGCGTTCCCATTTGGCGCTGCAGGTGCCCGACCGATCGATAAAACAGTCAAAGTCAGCAGCCATCATCCTCCCCATCATCTCTGTTGTAGCACGTACGCTGGCTGCATTCTAGACAGGCCCATGGCTCGTGACAACCTGCTGCAGTCAGGAGTGCTGTAGATGCAATCGCCGCAGACCAATGCTACACTGTGGCCACACACAGAGAGGAAATAAAGACCATGCTGCCTATGGATATGGACCCCCGCGGGGCCGATCAGATCGGTCGCATACTTGTCAGGATTGGCATCGGCGTGATCATCGTGGGCGCGGTGATCACTGCCGCCATCGCCCTCACGCCAACCAGTGGTGCTGATGGGCCTGCCCTTGAGAATCTAACCTTCTCACTCATGTTCTGCCTGGGCCCTGCCCTGCTGATAGGTCTCATCTCCATTCTGGTGGGCCGATCGATGAGCCGGCACAAGCCTGAAGATGATATCGGCTCGCTCTACCGGGGAGATTATCGAAAGTAGACGATGCTACCCGAACTTTACTTCACAGACATGCTCAATGTCGGCCTCGCGCCCCGAAGGGCGTTCGAGACGGGGATCTCGGCGCCCGATCGCGCCCTCCTGAGAGCGCTGGCCAGACAGGTATCGGAGATCGGCCACCTGCCCATCATGGATGAACGCCGCGCCCTGTGGAAACGTCACAACGCCCTGGAGCGTGTCCGGCCCATGGTGCTGGTCTTTCCCGAAGGCTCCTGGCGCGAGCTCCTGCCAGCGTCAGCGCTCCGCTGTGAGGGGCACCGCGCTCGGGCCTATGAATGGTCGCTGCGCCAGGTGATCTATCACTATGAACACCTGCACGATGACACGGTGATCGAGCCCCGCTGGGTGGTGCGCAAACAGGTGGCTCTCTCCAGTTGGGGACTGGAGCCGCGGCAGATCCCGAGCCGCGAGGCCACCGGCGCCTGGGCTTTTGATCCCGTCATCCACTCGGAGCGAGACCTGGACCTGCTGCACGCGCCCACCGTCAGCTACGACGCCGCCGCAACGGAGCGCGAGGCGCAGGCGACCGCAGAGGTATTCGGAGACATTCTGCCGGTCGAGGTGCGCGGCATCGGCGTGATTTCCTTCCATCTGATGGCAGAGTACACCGCCCTGCGCGGGCTGGAGCAGGTGATGATGGACATGATCGCCGAGCCTGCGATGCTTCATCGCGCCATGGCCATCCTGGAGGCAGGACACCGCGAGATCATTGCTCAATATCAGGCACTGGACCTGCTGCAGCTCAATAACGATGGCGAGTACCACTCATCCGGAGGCACCAGCTATACCGACGCCCTTCCGGCGGATGGCTACGGTGGCGGGCAGCCCCGCCTGTGCGACCTGTGGGCCTCAGCCGAGGCACAGGAGATGGCGCAGGTCTCCCCGCGCATGCACGCCGAGTTCATCCTGCCATATGAAAAGCGCCTGCTGGAGCCCTTTGGCCTGAACGGCTACGGCTGCTGTGAGGATCTCACCCTGAAAATGCGGGACGTGCTAACCATCCCCAATCTGCGGCGAGTCTCAGTAGCGCCCACCGCGAATCTGGAGAGGTGCGCGGAGCAGATCGCCAATCGCTGCATCGTATCGTGGAAGCCCCAGCCGGTGCATCTCGTGGGCCGGTTCGATGAGAACATGGTACGCACCTACATTACGGACGCTTGCGAGGCAACGCGCGGCAACGTCGTCGAGATGATCCTCAAGGATACGCACACCTGCGAGGGCCGCACTGAGCGTTTCGACGCCTGGACTCGTATCGCGTCAGAGATTGCATCGGGGTACTAGGTCGCAAGCCACGAAAGAAAACAGGGTGGAGGCATGAGCCGTCCACCCTGTTGGGTTCAGGCAGTTCTAGTGGCAGCCGCCACACCCGCAACCGTCGTCACAGCCGTCGTCGCAGCCCTCGCCACAGCCTTCACAGCCGGAGCTGCACGAGACCAAATCTGCGTCAGTGGCCTCGCGCACCTCGGTGATCTCGACCTCAAAGTGCAGGTCTTGGCCGGCGAGCGGATGCGCAAAGTTCACTTCCACCCAGTCGTCCTCGATAGACTCTGCGTAGACGGTCAGCACCTGACCCTGCTCATTGCGCATGCGAAAACCCATGCCGACCTCGACGTCCTCGGGAAAGAGGCTGCGCGGCAGCCGCTCGATCGTATCGGGCTCACTCTCGCCATAGGCCATGGCCGCCGGGACGAGCACGCTCTTGGCGTCGCCCACAGACATCCCCTCAAGTGCCTGCTCCAGGCCGGGGATGATGCTGCCGGTGCCGTGAACGTAGCAGAGTGCCTGCCCGCCCTCTGTCGAGTCGATCACCTCTCCGCTATCCAGCGTAAGGGTGTAGAGAAAACAAACGTGCATTCCATCTTGAACCGTAGCCATAGTTCTCCTCCAGCGTGCAATCACTCAATTATACCATAGCGCTGTGTGGATACCTAACGACCGTATCTAAAGTCGTTCGAGTTCGCCGTCGCGGCTTCTGCACTTGCCCGCGCAGGGCGCCATGGCTATGATAGGCTCAACGTAGGGTTCCCAGTCAAGGCGTCTGGATCTCAATCGAGGAGCACATCAGCATGCAGGATCTGCGCACCGTCCTCAAATCGGGCACGTTGATCATCGGTGATGGCGCCATCGGCACCATGCTTCAAGCGCGCGGCCTTCCAGCGGGCACGATGCCCGAAGCCTGGACCGAGACCCATCCTGAGGATGTGCTTGCGGTGCATACCGCCTACCTGGAGGCGGGCGCCGACTACCTCACCACAAACACCTTTGGTGCCACCCGAATCCGCCTGGGTGAAGGCGGCCTCGGAGATAAGGTCGCCGAGTACAATCAACGCGCCGTGGAACTGGTGCGCCAGGCGGCGGGTGACCGCGCCTGGGTGGCTGGCTCGGTGGGACCCACGGGCAAGCTCATGCAACCGCTGGGTGATCTCTCGCTGGCCGAGGCCGAGGACGTCTATGCCGAGCAGATCGAGGCCCTAATCGCCGCGGGTGTGGATCTGATCGTCGTAGAGACGCACCACGACATCGAGGAGGCGGGCGCCGCAGTGCGCATGGCATTGCAGCTGGGCAGCGTGCCCGTGTTCTGCAGCTTTGCATTCAAC
Source organism: Anaerolineae bacterium (assembly GCA_040772225.1). Taxonomy (GTDB): domain Bacteria; phylum Chloroflexota; class Anaerolineae; order UBA1429; family UBA1429; genus JAAYED01. The sequence continues at coordinate 2,116,472 of JAXGYO010000002.1, read as the reverse complement.
CCGCGCGGACGCACCATGATGGGGCTCAAGGCGGGGGATGCTGCCGCGCGGATGGAGGCCCTGGGCGTGAGCGCGGTAGGCGCCAATTGCGGCGATGGCCCCGACGCGGTTGCCATCGCAATTGAGCAGATGCGCGCGGCGACTGACTTGCCATTGCTGGCCCGCTCCAACGCCGGCATTCCGCAGCTCGGCCGAGATGCGGAGACCCTGTGGGATATTGATGCGGACGCGATGGCCGAACATGCGCGCCGTTTCCACGCGCTGGGGGCACGCATCATCGGCGGATGCTGCGGCACGGGGCCGGCACACATCGCGGCCATCAAGGCGGCGCTGGCCTGAGCGTAGCAGCACGGAGGTTATCATGAGCCAACGGCTCGCAATCGATGGCGGCACACCTGTGCGGAAGGAACTTCTCAAGGCGGGGTTTCACGGCTCCTCGGAGATCGACGAGAGCGAGATTGAGGCCGTCACGGCGGTCCTCCGCGAAAAGACGCTGTTTCGCTTTCTCGCCGAGCCTCGCTCGCGGGCGCGTTGGATTGAGCAGTGGTACTGCGACAGGCTCGGCAGGCAGCACGCCCTGGCAGTGAGCAGCGGGACCGCGGCCCTGATTGCAGCGCTCATGGGCATCGATGTGGGTCCGGGCGATGAGGTCATCATCCCCGCGTACACCTTTGTCGCTACGGCAGCTGCCGTGATCGCCGTGGGCGCCGTTCCCGTGATCGCCGAAGTGGACGCCTCACTCAACCTGGATCCGGTCGATCTCGAGCGCAAGATCACGCCCCTCACCCGCGCAGTGATCCCTGTCCACATGCGCGGCGTGCCTGCCCGCATGGATGAGATCATGCAGTTAGCTCACCGACAAGATATACGCGTGGTGGAGGACGTGGCACAGAGCAACGGCGGCACCTACCATGGCCAGCCTCTGGGCACCTTTGGCGAAGCCGGTTGTTTCAGCTTTCAGCAGTACAAGGTGATTACCTCGGGCGAAGGGGGCATCGTCGTCACTGACGATCAACTCATCTACGACCGCGCGCGCATGCAGCACGACGCCGCCATGCGCTTTTGGGAGGGCAGTCAGGGTGAGGCGCCGTATGACTTTGTGATCTCCGGCGAGAACTACCGGCTGTCCGAAACGTCCGCAGCACTGGTCTGGGCGCAGCGTGAGCGTCTGGCACCGATCCTGGCCCAGTGCCGCGCAGTCAAAGCCCGCGCCGTCGCTGGCCTCGCTGGCATCCCGGGCATCACGTTGCAGGACGTGCCCGATCCTGAGGGAGACTGTGGCATTACCCTGACCTTTTTCGCGCCAACGGCTGAACAGGCGAAACGGATGGCCGCGGCGCTGGTAGCAGAGAACATCGCCTGCGGCACCGTCCACGACAGCACCATACCAGACAGACATGTCTACAGCCATTGGCCCTTTATGATGAGCGGCCTGGCAGAGGACCGCCGTGCGCCCTGGCGCGACCCGCGTTACAAGGGCCAGGTCAGCGGCTACACCCGTGACCAGTGCCCGCAGTCGCTGGAATGGCTGTCGCGAGCCGTTATGATCATGATCGACCAATACTTTACGCTCGAGGATGCCGACCTGATCGTTCAGGCCGTCCAGAAGGTGGCTCGCGGCCTGTTCTGACCAGGCGCGCCGCATGGATGCCGTAGTTTGCCGGGCCAGGTCGCCGGATGCCCGGCTCAAGGAGAATCTTTGACAGAGACGCGCACCATAACCTTTCGCGATGAGCGACTTGTTGTTCTGATCGGCGTCGTTGTTCTCGCCGTCACCCTGTCCGGCCTCATCGCCCTGCCCTCTCAAGAATTCGTGCTGGACCTCTTTGGCTCCGAGCTATCCCTGCGCTTTTCAGGGCCGGTGCAAGTGGGGGTACTGTTAATCCTGCTTATCTGCGCCGGTGTTGACACCCTGGTGCGGCATCCCTCGCACCTGATGGTATCCGCGGTCGCGCCAAGCGACGCCGGAAGGCGACCTGCCCGCCCGTTGCCCTTTCCCTACCGCGCGGCCTATTACTCTCTGCCGACGATGCTGACAGTAATCGGTGTCATCGCCGTTCACAGCGTTCAGTGGTGGGGGTACCAGATCGCTGCCGCGACGCTATTGGGGCTGGCGCTGGCCAGCGTGATCGGTATGCAGCTTTCCACACACACGCTCGAGTCGCGCTCACGGCGCACCATGCGGCTGTTGCTGAATGCCGTGTCCTACGCTCTGGCAATTGGCCTGTTCGGCCTCATCTTTGGCGCACGTCTGCGCAGCGTAATTTCGGCGCCCGGCATCATGCTGGCCAGCGGTCTCCTCTCGGTCGAGCTGTACCGAAACAGCGAGACATCGGCATGGCGCATCTGGCTCTATTCCGCATTGACCGCCCTGTTGACGGGAGAGCTCATCTGGGCGCTCAACTACACAGCACTGAGCACACCTGCCGGGGCCGCCCTGCTGCTGCTCGCCTTTTACACGATCACCGGACTGGTTCAGCAGCACCTCTGGGGCCGTCTCACACCGAGGGTGGTCGTCGAGTATATGATCGTTCTTGGCCTCGGGCTCCTGGGGGTGATCGCTCTGCTGTAGCCTGATTTTGAGCGGATACGTGGCATCGTTCACCCCATGGCCATCCTCTCCACTTCGCCCGGAATCCGTGACAACTCAAATGTAAATGTCACCGAACAGGGATGGATCACTCATTTGCTGATGTCACCGAAAGTGCCTCCTCCTTGTATATATATGTGTGTATGATGCCAGCCCATGGCTGGCTACAATACGGTGTAGAAGCTGAGGCCGACGTTGTGCTCCTTGAGGTTCTGCCTCGGCCGAAAGACTGTCGCCTCAGCTCTGCGCGAGGTCTCGGATAAGCAGGTTGCAGACAAGCTGCACATCACCCACAAGGCTGAGGGTCGCGTAGAGTTATGAGGACGCCTGGCTTCCAAGCATCGCTGGAGGTGACTGCCATGTTCTATTGTGGGATCGATATCGCCAAGCGCCAACACGCCGTTGCCTTGTTGGATGAGAAAGGGCAAAGGACGCAGGCGGTCTTTTCCATTGCCAACGACCGTGCTGGTTTCGACCATCTGATTCAGGCTTTGCCCGCTACGGACGCTGTCATGATCGCTCTTGAGGCGACGGGACATTACTGGCTGGCGCTGTATGACGTCCTGACTCAGCAGGGCTACTCCGTGGCCGTCTTGAACCCCTTGCAGGTGGCCGCCTACCGACGCAGTGGGGTCCGCAAGGTCAAGAACGACCGCTCCGACGCCGTCTGGATCGCAGACTTTGTCCGCATCGCCAACCCATCTCCGACGCGCCAGGACCTCCCGGTGCTGCTGCAATTGCGAGAACTCTCTCGGTTCCGTTTTCGTCTCACTGAGCAGATCGGTGACATCAAGCGCAAATTGCTGACCATCCTGGACCGGGTGTTCCCCGAGTACGAACAGCTCTTTTCCAGCGTCTTTCTGCAGGCCTCGCGAGCTCTGTTGGAGCAGGCCGTATCGGCACAGGAGGTTGCCGAGATGGACCTGCAGGAACTGGAAACTCTGCTCCATGCTGCCAGCCGCGGTCGGTTTGGTCGCGAGAAGGCCCAACAGATCCAGGCTCAGGCCCGACTGTCGGTTGGCGTTGGCTTTCTCGCGGATGCAGCGCAGATGGAGATGCGCTGCCTGTTGGCCCAGATCGAGCTCCTGGAGCAGCAACGCGATCAGATCGATACGGTCTTGACGACACTGATGAGCCAGATCCCGCAGCACATCACCTCTATTCCTGGTATTGGTCCGGCCACCGGCGCAGCCATTGTCGCCGAGATCGGAGATATCAGCCGCTTTGACAGCCCGGAGAAGCTAATCGCCTATGCAGGCATTGACCCCTCGGTCTACCGGGCCGGCCAGTTCACAGCCTCTGAAGCCCACATGAGCAAGCGCGGGTCACCCTACCTGCGCCACGCGCTCTGGCTGGTGGCGTCCGTCGCCATCAAGCAGGATCCCGAACTCCAAGCCTACTACGAACGGAAACGCGAGGAGGGCAAGCACCATGGCACTGCACTCGGCGCCGTCTGTCGCAAGCTCCTGATCCGCATCTACATCGTCCTCAAGGAGCAGCGGCCCTACACTGTTAGGCCAACAATCCCATCTTCTGCTATTTGACTCTAGATAGCAGGTCTTTCTTCCTGCTGCAAGATATTCCTCCCGATGCGAGAAAACCAACTCCAGACTGGCTGAACTGCTCATACGATGTGTGTTAGGCACGATACCCTCGGTGACATTAGTATTTGAGAGTACCATACCCGTATAGTGACATTTTAGGTGAGTGACCACGCTTTCTGGTAATTGTCGATCAGGTTCGGTATTATTAGACAATGCTATTCTGACCGGTAACAGATGAGGGCGATGTCATGGAGCCCATTCGTATACTGCTTGCTGATGATCATATCGTGGTCCGCGAGGGGACGCGCCGTATTCTGGAGCGCGAGCCGGATCTTGTTGTGGTGGCCGAGGCGGGTGACGGGCAGGAGGCGGTTGCCCTCGCCGACCAGCACCGGCCCGATGTGGCGGTCGTGGATGTCAGCATGCCTGTGATGAGCGGGATAGATGCCACACGGGGGATCAAAGAGCGCGCTCCCCGGACCGCAGTGCTCGTGTTTACGGCTTATGACTATGACGAATATGTGTTTGCCATCCTCGAGGCTGGAGCGGCCGGCTACTTGCTCAAGGACTCGCGCGGGAGCGAACTGGTGAACGCGGTGCGGCGCGTGTACGCGGGCGAAAGTGTGCTCCATCCCGCGATCGCGAAAAAGGTGCTCGACCGCGTGGCACACGGCATGGGCTCGGCGCATCAAGCCGATTCGGAGACACTCACCGACCGTGAGATGGAGGTACTGGGTTTGGCGGCCGAGGGCCTCAGCAACCGTGATATCGCCGAGAGGCTCTATGTGAGCCCCCGCACGATTCAGTCGCATATGGCCAACATCTTTGGCAAGCTACAGGTGGGCTCTCGTACAGAGGCCGTCATGGTCGGTTTGAGACGGGGCTGGATCCGTCTCGATGACGAGATAGCGTCCTGATATAGAGATCTGCAGGGCACGGTGTTGTGTCTGATAGGCGCGGGTTCCAGTGTCCGCGCGGCTCGCAGCGGTGAGAGTGATGAGAATTCTGGCTATCAGCGATGTGGTTGTTCCGCAACTGTACGCGCAGCATGTGCCTGAGCGGTTTCGCCAGGTTGATCTCGTGCTGAGTTGCGGCGATCTCCCCTATGACTATGTGGAATACATCGTAACACTGCTGGGCAAGCCAACATTCTATGTGCACGGCAACCACGCGGCCGGCGGTGATGGGATCTACTGTGACGACGGTGCCTTCAAGGTCGGGCCAGAGGGATGTGGAGACCTGCACCGGCGTATCGTGAATTTCCGTGGGCTGCGCATCGGCGGGTTGGATGGATCCGTCCGCTACAATGACGGTCCCTACCAGTACACGCAGGGGCAGATGCGTCGTATGGCGCTCGGCATGTATCCCCAGATGACGCTGAACCGGTATCGCTACGGGCGGGGGGTGGATATCCTGGTGACGCACGCCTCGCCGTGGGGCATTCATGATCAGCCCGATCCGGCGCATCAGGGATTCCGGGCCTTTCTACCGCTGATGGAGCGTTTCCGGCCGCGCTATCTGCTGCACGGGCACATCCATCTCTACCGCGGTGAGACGCAACGCACGCAGTATCACGACACCACAGTGATCAATGCGTACGGGTTCCAGTTCATTGATATTGATGTGCCGGAAAGGGCGGCATCTCTTGACGGCCAGGAATGTGGAGGTTCATGATCGCATACCGTGACCTGTTGCCCGCGGTCAAGGCCAAAGGTGATCACGTGGTCGGTTTTCTGCAGCGGCTCGTTCAGGTGCCGAGCCGAACCGGCAACGAGGAGCAGGTGGCGGCGCTCGTAGCGCGTGAGCTCCGGACGCTGGGCATCGACTCGAGGGTCGATGGCTGTGGCAACATCATCGGGAGAATCCCCGGGGCTGCCGGACGGTCGGTGATGCTGCACGCCCATCTGGACATCGTCGATCCTGGCGATGCCCATCGCTGGAAGTACCCGCCTTTTTCCGGAGAACTGGCTGACGGGCATGTCTGGGGCCGTGGCTCGGTGGATGACAAGGGCTGCGTCGCTGCGCAGGTGTACGCACTGGGATTGCTGCGTGAGCTGGGACTCACCCCTCCGGGCGATGTGCTGGTGGCTGCCGTTGTCGGCGAGGAGATCGGCGGTTTGGGGACGCGGCACCTGGCTGCCGAGGCGCCGCCGGACCTGGCGATCGTCGGCGAGCCCTCCAACAACACGCTGCGCCGAGGGCATCGCGGCCGCTTTGAGTTTGTCGTCACGTTTAGCGGGCGTTCGGCGCACGCCAGCACGCCGCAACTGGGCAGCAACCCCTCGTTCACGCTGAGCCGGTTCCTGCTGGCTCTCCGCGAGGCTCCCATGGCCCGAAACACCGACTTTGGTGATACCACGGCGGTTCCCACACTGCTGTATGTGGACCAGACCAGCAGCAATGTGATCCCTGCGGCGACATCCGTACACCTGGACTGGCGCAATGCCCCCGGCGAGACGCTGGCTCAGGCTCGCGCCGTGGTGGAACGTATCGCCGAGTCCAGTCTGGAGCCCGGCATCACTGTTGATGTCAACGTGGCCACGCGACTGGTCAGTTCCTACACGGGCATCTCGGAGACGATTGAGCATGCGGTTACACCGTTCTGGATCGCGGCTGACGACCGCCGTCTGCTGGCGGCGCAGGCGGCCCTGAACAGCGCGCTGGATCGTCAGGTGCCGGTGGACATCTGGCCATTCTTTACCGACGGCGGCTTTTTGCACGCGGCAGGTGTGCCCTGCATCGGCTTTGGTCCCGGCGATCCTGCGATGGCCCATGTTCTCGACGAACGCATGCCCGTGAGTCAGTTGCTGGAGGCGACCGCGGGCTATATGGCGCTGGCGCTGACGCTGGGAGATCCGGCAAACTGGCCAGAGCAAGGCGGGCGCTGACGGGCCACTCGTCCGGTTACCGGAGGGGACGGCGTTGTCTGGCAGCGGGCGCAAACGGGTCTGCAGGTTGCTGCTGACTCTCTCTTTTCTCCTGTGTCCGCTCACCTGCTACTACTTGTCCACGTTTGTGATCCTGGCCGGCGCTGCGTCGAGGGCTGTCCCGCGGGCGCCATCGTGCAACGGTTCGGTATCGGACGCGACTGACCTATCAGGTGCCGTGGGCTGGTCCTTGAGCTGAGCGCGCGATATACTGCTGGCGCATCATAGCACGTTTGGAGGGGTACGATGGTGTCGTTCAATGGCCTGAATATGAGCCTTGGCAACCTGGCGCGCCTGTCGGGTGCAGAGAGCCGCAGTATTAGCCCGGAGAATTTCACCGGCGCGCGGTCGGGCGGCGGCCTCGCACTGGAGGGTACGGGGGCGGAATCTGCCCGCGATCTGGGACAGGGCTGGAAGGTGTCCCCCTCGGTGCGGATCGCCCCGGGGGAGACCTTTGAGTTGGCCGATATCGATGGCGCCGGCGCCATCCAGCAGATCTGGATGACGCCCACCGGCAATTGGCGCTATAGCATTCTGCGCATCTACTGGGACGGGCAGGAGCAGCCCTCTGTCGAATGCCCCGTCGGCGACTTTTTCGCCTGCGGCTGGGGCAGGTACGCTCCGCTGACCTCTCTCGCGGTGTGCGTGAATCCGGGCAGTGCATTCAACTGCTACTGGGAGATGCCATTCCGCAAGCATTGTCGCATGACCTTGACAAACATCGCCACCGACCCGATGGTGCTCTATTATCAGATTAACTACACCCTCACCGAGGTGCCGGAGGACACGGGCTATTTCCATGCCCAGTTCCGGCGTGTGAACCCGCTCCCCTACAAGAGTGTTTATAGCATCCTGGATGGCGTGCAGGGTCAGGGACAGTATGTGGGCACATATCTGGCCTGGGGAGTCAACAACCGGGGCTGGTGGGGCGAGGGTGAAATCAAGTTCTACCTGGATGGCGAGGACTGGCCCACCATCTGCGGCACCGGCACCGAGGACTATTTTTGCGGCTCGTACAACTTTGAGAACCAGGTGACGCACCAGTACGAGGCTTTTAGCACACCCTATTCGGGCTTGGCTCAAATCATTCGCCCCGATGGCGTTTATGACTCACAGACCCGGTTCGGGATGTACCGCTGGCACATCATGGATCCGATCCGTTTCCGCGAGGGGCTCCGTGTGACGATTCAGGCACTGGGCTGGCGTAGCGGGCATCGCTATCTGCCGCTGCAGGACGATATCGCCTCTGTGGCGTACTGGTATCAGACCTTGCCAACGGCGCCCTTCCCGGCGCTGCCCGATAAGGACTATCTCGAGATCATCTAGAGTCTGTATGTTGGATGGCTGCGAGCCGACGGGTTCCGGGCCGCTGGAGGAGAGTGCACGATGGATGAGCCAGTTGTGGTCTTTACCTCGCATGGGCCGCTGGAGGCTGAGGTTGCCAAGAGCAAACTGAGCAGTGAGGGTATCCTGGCCGTGCTTCGCTTCGAGGCAGTCGGTCGCGTGCTGGGCCTGACAGTCGACGGCCTTGGCATGGTGGAGGTTCTGGTGGCGCCTGCGGACGCGGAACGTGCGCGGGCGATTCTGGTAGAGTGCTCGGACGACGAGAGCGCGGAGGAGGCATCCCTCTGGGACAAGGATGATGCCGAATTCCCCAGCGAGGACGAGACGGAGGAGACTGCACCATGAGCAGACGATCGCTGGGACTCCGGACGCTGCCTTATCCGACACCGGTGCTGCTGGTGGGGACCTATGATGCCGACGGACAGCCCAACATCATGACGGCGGCCTGGGGCGGCATCTGCTGCTCGCGGCCGCCCTGCATCTCTGTGTCGCTGTGCGCCGCGACCTACACCCACGGTGCGATCGTGGCTGGCGAGTGCTACACGGTCAGCATTCCCTCCGAGGCGCTGATCCGGGAGGCCGACTATGCCGGGATGGTCTCGGGGCGCGCGGGAAACAAGTTCGACGCCCTGGGTTTGACAGCGTCGCCAGCCGAGCATGTCCATGGTCCGTACGTGGCCGAGTGCCCGGTGGTCATCGAGTGCCGGGTCGTCAATACGGTAGAATTGGGTTCGCACACGCTCTTTGTGGGCGAGGTGCTGGATGTGCACGTGGACGAAGGCGTGCTGCGAGAGGACGGCGTGCCGGACATTGGGCAAATCAAGCCGGCGCTGTTCGACACCGCTGGCCGCGAGTATTATGGCATGGGTGCCGAGCCGGGCAGGGCCTTTCCCGTTGGCAAGCGCTTGTAGCGACGGGCGGGATAGCTTACAACCTTGGATCAGGAGTGTGCAGATGGCTGTTGAAGGATTCGTCCGGGGCATGATGGCGGTTCTCATGACGCCGTTCACCGATGATGAGGGGATTGATGAGCCAGCGCTGCGGCAGTTGATCGAGCGGGTCATTGCCGGCGGTGTGCACGCGGTGGTCGCGCTGGGCACCGCCGGGGAGTTTGCTACAGTCACCGACGAGGACAAGCGGCGCGTGCTCTCGATCACGGTGGACCAGGTGGCCGGTCGCGTGCCCGTGATCGCGGGGACCGGCGAGCCCGGGACGCGGCGGGCTGTAGCGCGCACGCAGGAGGCGGCCAGGCTGGGTGCCGACGCGGCGCTGGTGGTGCCGCCCTATTACTATCCCTGCAACCAGGCGGCGGTGCTGGTGCACTATCGCGCGCTGGCGGCGGACGGCGGCCTGCCCATCATCCTCTATAACATTCCGCAGTTCACCAAGGTGCCCATCGCCGTGGAGACGGCCGCAGAGTTAGCCGCTCTGCCGGGGATCGCCGGCATCAAGGACTCGAGCGGAGACCAGGTCAATACGCAGAACATGATCAATGCCGCGGGCGGTGAGGGCTTTCGGGTGATCACCGGCAGTGACCATCTGGTGTTCGCGGCGCTGGCCTATGGCGCGGATGGCTGCATCGGCACGGGTATGAACGTGGCCCCCCGATGGTTCGTGGACCTGTGGGATGCCGCGGCCGAGGGCCGCTGGGGCGATGCGCTGGTTCTTCAGAAAAAGATCACGGACATGCAGCGCAGCATCGGGTACGGAGACTTTCCCGCAGGGATCAAGGCCTGTCTGAGCCTGATGGGCATCGGCACGCCGCGTGTGGCTGCCCCGAGGCGTTCGGTGACCGAGGATGAGCGCGCGTCGATCGCGGCTTCCCTGCGTAGACTGGGCCTGCTGTCCTGAGCGGAGCCGTGACAGCGGAAGGCGCCTGCGCTCCTGGCGGGCGTCTTTCTCTTTTGTTGCTTGCCTTGCGGACAAGAGTGCTCAGGCGCTCTCGCGCGGAGAGCCTCCTCGACCGGACCGCGGGCTACGGGGCGTATAGGGACCCGGGATATATTCCACCGAAGGGCGCCGCTGGGCCGCCTGCGGGTAGAGCACCATCAGGTCATAGACTTGCTGCGGCACGTCTGTGGTCACCGGCAAGCCAAGCTCTTGGGCCTCGTCAACCGAGATGGGATAGTCGTGCGTCCACTGGCCCGAGGAGAGAGCCTCGGCGATCTCGCGGGCCTGATCTTCGGCCCTGTGTGAGGAGAGGATGCGCACGGCGGTGCTGGCCACCTGCCGCATCGCCTTGCGGGCCATGTCCGCCAGCACGAGCGTGTCGTCATCGATCTCGTTCAGATCCTTTTGATCCAGGACCGAAAGGATTGAGGCTGCCGGTCGCTCACCAATCTGCGGGTCGATCGGCCCCAGTACCGCATTTGGGTCCATGATGATCTCATCGGCTGCCAGCGCCAGCAGGGTGCCTCCCGACATGGCATAGTGCGGGACGATCACCCGTACCGGAGCCTGATGCCGGCAGAGCGCAAAGGCGATCTGCTCGGAGGCCAGCACCAGCCCGCCCGGCGTGTGCAGGATCAGATCGATCGGCACATCTGCAGGCGTGAGTTTGATCGCTCGCAGGATCTCCTCCGAGTCCTGGATGTCGATGTAGCGAGCGACCGGCAACCCCAGGAAGCTAAAGATCTCTTGCCGGTGGATCAAAGCGATCACGCGGGAGCCGCGCAGCCGCTCGATGTCGTGCAGGAGGCGTTGCCTCGCTGCCTCGATCATCTTTTGCCGTAGCGCCGGCTGGATCGAGGTGATTAGAATAAAGACAAAGAATAGCGTTGACCAATCCATGACCGTCACCTCCTGTAAGTGTTGATTACCAGGGTCGATATTCGTCGGGATGCCACGTGGCATAAGTGTGGCTCCTGGGAAGGAGCTTGATCAGTATCATGCCGGCCACAAAGCCTCCCACGTGTGCCCACCACGCCACCCCGCCGGTGGCGAGCTGCATTGTGTCCGCTCCCAGCGTCTGCAGACCACTGAACAGCTGCAGCACAAACCATCCTATCAAGTAGAGCACGGCGGGAATCTGAACGAACCAGACAAATGTCAGGGGCACAAAGGTGATGACGCGGGCGCGAGGGTACGACAGCAGGTAGGCGCCCATCACGCCGGCGATGGCGCCGCTGGCGCCTACCACTGGCAGCGTGGACGACTGGTTCAGATAGACGTGCAGGAGCGTGGCTGCTGCGCCGCACACCAGATACAGCAAGAGATAGCGCATGGGACCCAGGCGGTCCTCGATGTTGTCGCCAAAGATATAGAGTGCCCACATATTGCTGAGCATGTGGAGCCAGCCGCCGTGCAAAAACATGCTCGTGAACAGCGTCCAGAGCTGCGAGGGGCTCAAGTCTGCCAGGAATCTCGCGGGGATCACGCCGTGTGTGACGAGAAACGCCTCATGCGCGGACGGGGACAGGCGCTGCGTATAGACGAGCAGCAAGATGTTGACCGCGATGATCGCATAGTTCATGAGCGGTATGCGGCGGGCCCGGATGGTGTCCTGCAGTGGTATCATCGTCGGCTCCTTGCCTACCGCTGGAGCGCCGTTCTCTGCCGCGCCAGAACGGTACGGTTGACATGCTCTACCGGTGCGCTATGCTCTGTCGCGGAGATATACCCCTGTAAAGGAGTGCGCATGCGCATCTGTGTCTATTGTTCATCAAGTGATGCCGTAGACGGCGTCTACGTAGAGGCGGCGCGTGCCCTGGGGCATGAGATCGCGACGCGTGGGCATGAGCTCGTCTACGGCGGTGCCAGTGTCGGCCTGATGGGCGACGTGGCGCGTGCTGCGACTGCCGCAGGAGGCCGTGTGCTTGGCATCATCCCGCGGCGGTTCGCGCAGCGTGGCCTTACCTATCAGGATACCGACGAAACCATTATCACTGAAACGATGGCTGAGCGCAAATCCCACATGATAGAGGTCGCCGAGGCCTTTGTGGCGCTGCCCGGCGGCTTTGGCACGCTGGAGGAGGTGAGCGAGGTCCTGACGCTGATGCAGCTGGGCGATCTGAACCGGCCGCTTGTACTCATGAACACCGAAGGTTTCTACGAAAATCTTCTAAGCCTCTTTGAGCGCTTTTTCGCTGGCTCCTTTGCCCGGCAAGAATACCGCAGGCTGTATCATGTCGCCAGAGATGCCTGCGATGCGCTGGATCATATCGAGCACTATGAGCCGTTTGAGTTGCCGGACAAGTGGTTCTAGCCTCGCGCGATAGATTTCCTTCACTCTGGGGCTTGCGGTTTCTGCGGTAGTGTCTAGTATAGAGTCGTGTGTCTAAACTACTGGACTGGAAAGGAGCTCTATGTCGGGTTCACCCACCAAGGTCGGTCTCATTGGATGCGGCACGATCAGCGGCATCTATCTCGAGAACAGCAAGAAGTTCGACGCCTTTGACATCGTACGGGTTGGCGATGTCCGCGTTGATGCTGCGCAGGCGCGCGCTGCAGAGTACGGCATCGAAAAGTCCGGAAGCGTTGAAGACCTGCTGGCCGATCCAGAAGTCGAGATCGTCATCAATCTCACGCCGCATCGGGTGCATGGCACGGTCGGCATGCAGGTTCTCAATGCGGGCAAGAGCGTGTATAACGAAAAGCCGCTGGCGGTCTACCGTCACGAGGCGAACCAGTTGCTGGCGAGGGCGGCCAGCAGCGGGCTGCGCGTCGGCGGGGCACCGGACACCTTCTTTGGTGGCGCGTGGCAGATGGCGCGCAAGCTGATCGATGATGGCGTGATCGGCGAGCCAGTCGGCGCGTTCGCCAATCTGCACGCCTTTGCGGCGCCCCGTCCGCCGGCTGTGCGGCCGGATGGCTACACGAGCTTTTACATGACCGACTTTTTCGAGTATGGCGGCAGCTGGGCCTTTGACCGCGGGCCGTACTATCTGCATGCCCTGATCAACCTGCTCGGCCCCGTCAAGAGGGTCACCGGCTCGGCCCGCATCACCTGGCCGGAGCGCGAGCGCGGCGGCGAGTTGCGCAAGGTCAATGCCCCCAGCCATGTCGCGGGATTGCTGGACTTTAGCAATGGCGCGGTGTGCCAGTTCCTGATGACCGCCGACGTCTGGCAGACCGATCTGCCGCACATCGAGATCTATGGTGCTGAGGGCTCGCTGCGCTGCATCGACCCGAACAACTTTATGGGCACCCTGTATCTGCGCCGGGCAAACAGCAAGGAATGGGAGCCGATCGAGTCCACCTTTAGCTACAACCAGAACAGCCGCGGTGTGGGCGTGGCCGATATGGCCCAGGCGATCAAGAGCAAGCGGCCGCATCGCGCCAGCGGAGAGATGGCCGCGCACGTGGTGGACATCATCAATGCGATTCACGAGGCTTCAGCCGAGGGCAAGCACATCGAGCTGACGACAACATGTCGCCAGCCCAAGCCTCTGCCAGAAGGGCTTCCCGACTGGAAGATCGACGAGTAGAACCGTTCCGCAGGCGGGTGGCCGTACAGGCCACCCGCATTCACTGCTAGTGGGAGGGCGATATGATAAAGCTGGGTACTTATGAAAGCTGGTTCGACGCGGAGCCGATCGTCCCCGGAGATAGCTTCCCCGAGGTCCTGAAGAACATGGGCGACTATGGTTTCCAGGGGATTCAGATCGGCGCCAGGTACCGGGATCTGGGCTGGGATGAGATCGGCCGCATGTGTAAGGACAATGACATACGCCTTTGCATCGCCGGCGGCGGCGGTAACTTATTGTCCAAGGATCCCGATGTCCGGCGACAGGGTGTTGCAGCGGTCAAGGATGGTCTGCGTCTAGCGGGCAAGCTGGGCGCAATTGGGTCGATCTGCGTGCCAATTCGCCGTCCGGAGATGGACCCCCCGGCACCGCCCAAGACGCTCTATGAGTTGCAGGAAGAGATCCTGATCGAGGAGCTCGCAGAGATCGCACCCGTGGCAGAGGAGGCCGGTGTGTATCTCATCATCGAGCCGCTGAACCGCTACGAGTCGCAGTTCATTCAGCGTCTCGGGCAGGCACACAAGGTTTGCGCCGCGGTGGGCAGCCCGAACATCCGCTTTATGGCGGACTTTTTCCACATGAACATCGAAGAGGTCGACCTGGGCAAGGCCATCGAGGCCACCAAGGACTATCTCGGGTATGTGCACCTGGCGGACAGCAACCGCTTCGAGCCGGGCGCGGGCCATCTGGATTTCAAGCCGGGGCTGGCCGCGCTCAAGCGCATCGGCTATGACGGTTTCATGACCTTTGAGTGCAAGGTCATGGGCGCCGACAAGGGCAAGGCGCTGACGGACTCTGCCGCTCTGATCCGCAAGCTCTGGGACGAGGTCTAGACCCCTCCGGTACCAGTAGGCGAGCCGGCAGTTGTTGTCCAACTGCCGGCTCGTTGTCTGTCTCTGCCCTGCGAAGGGGGCCTACGCCACTCGCAGTACCACCACGGCGTGCGCTGGCATGCGCATCTTGAGGCCCGGGGCGGCCAGACGGGCGCCCTCGTAGGCGACCGGTTTGACGGCTTCGGGCTCGTCAAAGGTGTTGTGCGCCTGCAGCGTGCCGGCGGTCAGGATTTGCCCCGTGACGCTGGTCGCAGCCACCCCGCCGAGATCGATCTCTAGTTCGATATCGTGCTCGTGATCGAGGTTGCACAGAGATATCGTCAGAGCCCCCTCGGCGTCGCGCGATGCCGAGGCGTGCAGCGCGCCGACTCGGTCCCCGCCCATCTCATAGTCGGGGCCGGTGAGCTCGCTCGGGAGATAGGTGGCCCCCTGGTGTGCCTGGTACATGTGGAACACATGATAGGTGGGCGTTAGCACCATCCGCTCGCCCTCGGTGAGCACCATCGCCTGCAGCACGTTGACCGTCTGTGCGATGTTGGTCATGCGCACGCGGTCGCTGTGGGCGTGGAAGATGTTGAAATTGATGCCCGCCGCCAGTGCGTCGCGCAGGGTGTTCTGCTGGTACAAAAAGCCCGGGTTGGTGCCGGGCTCCACCTGGTACCAGGTGCCCCACTCGTCCACGATGAGGGCCACGCGCTTTTCCGGGTCGTAGCGATCCATGATCTCGCCATGCTTGGTGAGCAGTTCCTCCATGAACATGGTGCGGCTGAGCACCTCGAACCAGGACGCGGTATCGAACTCGGTGGCTGAGCCTTTCTCGCGCCAGGAGGGCCCCGGAGCAGTGTAATAGTGCAGGCTCAGGCCGTGCATGCGGCTGCCCGCCACCTCCATGAGCACCTCGGTCCAGCGATAGTCCTCGCGGTTGGCGCCACAGGCGATCTTGAACAGGGTGTTGCCCGAGAGGTTGCGGAGATACGTCTGGTAGCGCCGGTATTCATCGGCATAGTACTCGGGGCGCATGTTGCCGCCGCAGCCCCAGTTCTCGTTGCCGACGCCCCAGTATTTGATGGGCCAGGGCTCGTCACGGCCATTGGCGCGGCGCAGGTCGGTCATCGGCGACTTGCCGCTAGAGGTCAGATACTCGACCCACTGCTGCATCTCGCGCACCGTGCCGCTGCCGACGTTGCCGCAGATGTAGGGTTCGCAGCCCAACTGGTCGCACAGATCCAGGAACTCGTGGGTGCCAAAGGAGTTGTCCTCGGTCACGCCACCCCAGTGGGTGTTGAGCATCACAGGGCGTTGTTCTCGCGGGCCAATGCCATCCTGCCAATGATACTCATCGGCAAAGCACCCGCCGGGCCAGCGCAGCACCGGGATGCGAATGGCGCGCAACGCCTCGACAATGTCCGTGCGAATACCGCGGACGTTGGGAATGTCCGAGTCCGGGCCTACCCAAAAGCCGCCATAGATGCAGCGTCCCAGGTGTTCGGCAAAGTGGCCATAGATATTCGGATCGATCGTCGCGCCGGGCTGGTCTGTTCGTATCTTGAGGGTGGCCGTCATGTTTTCTTCCTTTCGCCTGTGGCAGTGTTCACGTGTGTTCACCAGCATTATGGCCCAACGGCCTGCGGCGTGGCAAGTGTGCGGTGTGTCATCGTCGACAGAAGGAACTCGTGCGGATATACTCGCGCGGAGGTGAGACGATGAGAGTCGACCTGCATGTGCACACGTACCATTCCGCCGACTCCCTGTCGCAACCGGCGGACATCCTGCGCTGCATGGATCGCAATGGCGTCGATGTGGTCGCGATCACGGATCACAACGCCATCGACGGAGCCCGCGAGGTGGCCGCGCTGGCGCCCGCACGGGTCATCATCGGTGAAGAGGTTCGCACGAGCCAGGGCGAGATCATCGGGCTGTTCTTGCGCGACTGGATCGCTCCGGGCCAGTCGCCGCGCGACACCGTGGCCGCTATTCATGCGCAGGGCGGACTCGTCTACGTGCCGCATCCCCTGGATCGCGTCCGGGGCTCGACGCTCAAACGCGACGCACTCTTGTCGATCATCCCGTGGATCGACGTGCTGGAGGTCTATAATGCGCGCGTGCTCTGGCCGCGACCGAATCGCAAAGCGCGCGAGATTGCGGTTGCGCATCATCTGGCGATGGGAGCCGGCAGCGACGCGCACCGGCCGGAGGATATCGGGCTCGCAACCGTAGAGATGGCACCTTTCCGCGATGTGTCCGATTTCATAGATAACATCCGCGTGGGCACTATCCATGGCCGGCTCACCGGCCTGTGTGGCCGGCTGGCAGGAGTTCGAGCGCGTTTCGCCCGGGGCCGAGTTCGCTCGGCCCCGGAGGATTACAGACAGGAGGGCTGAGGTATGCTCAAGGCGGTGACGCTGGATTTCTGGGGGACCCTGATCGATGACCGGCAGAGCGGGTCTCAGGCGCGGGTTGCCGTCCTTTTGGCGGCATTGCCAGGCGTGTCGCGCGAGCGCGCGGCGGCCGCCTATGCGGTCGCCTGGGCACGGTTTCTCGAGGCCGGTTCGCACGGCTGGGGGCTGCCACCGGCGTCCATACTGAGCATGGCGCTGGACGAGCTGGGGACGACCCTGCGTCCCCCCGCCTACCAGGCGACGCTCACCGCCTGGGAGCAGGCACACGTAAATCAAGCGCCGAGCCTGGTGCCCGGCGTCCGGGAGATGCTGGTGGCGTTACGGCAGCGGGGTCTCCTCATAGGCCTCATCTCCGATACGGGGGCTACCCCGGGCACCGGAGCGCGCGAGTACATGGCTGCGCAGGGTATCCGCTCGCTCTTTGACTGGCTGACCTTTTCCAATGAAACTGGCGTGACCAAGCGGCAGTCCCAGGCCTTTCATTTGACCATGGCCGCTCTCGGCGTGTCGCCCGCAGAGACCGTGCACGTGGGCGATACGCCCGCGACGGACATCCTGGGGGCACAGGCGGCGGGGCTGCGCGCAGGATTGACTATTCAAGTGCACGACCGCCGCGTAGCCGACTGCCACCCGGATTTTGTCCTCGAGCGCCTCAGCGATCTGCCTGCGGCGTTGGATCAGCTGTAGCGCTCGCCAGTGAGCCGGTGTCTCCGGCACGATGCTCTTCCCTCGTCTTTACCACAGTCGACACGTCGTTCGACCGGCGCTATAATCGCCGCTGGCTTGCGCGCCCGCGTGGGGGCGCGAGACGAAACACTTGACCTCTGGGGGCCTCCTGTGTCTGAAATCACTATTCGTCAACTGGATATCGAGCACGACTGCCAGAAGCTGGCAGACCTCTTTAATGAGAGCGAACCAGCGTGGCCGGGCGGCTTTACGGCTGGCCTGCCGCTCACCGAGGAAAACGTGCGCGAGTGGATGGAATCCGAGCGGACGCTCGTTACCTTTGTGGCCGAGGACGGCGATCGCCTGGTGGGCTACAGCTCGCTTTTTGAGGGGACACCCTGGCCCACAGGACAATATGACTCGGGCTATCTGGACCTGCTCAACGTCCATCCCGATTATCATGGCCGTTCTGTCGGGCGCCGGCTGCTCCAGGCCACCATCGAGCGCTCTGTGCAGCAGGGCTGGGTCTACCAGACGCTGGGCACCTGGTCGGCGAATTTCAAGTCAGTGCCGGCCTACAAAAAGACCGGGCATTTCTGGCGGCCTGATACGTCGGTATGGATGCAGAACTTTATCCCCGGCGCGCTGCAGATGCCGCTGGCGCGTCGTTTCTTCGACAGGCATGACTGGTACAGCACCTACGTGCGCACGTTGGAGCAGCGGCCCGATGACGAGCGCTGGGAGGGGCTCAAGGTCTATCGTCAGCACTGGGAGGCAGAGGGCGAGTCGCTTACCATCTGGATCGATCGTGAGGCTCAGGGGCCCTGTGCCGTTGAGAACGGCGACGTCCTGGTGGCCGCTATCCCGAGCGAGATAGAGCCCCTGCAGGGGACGTCTGTGCAGATGAACTGGCGCATCCAGAACAAGGGCAGCGAGGCGATCCATGTGCATCTGCACGCTATGGGTGCGGATGGGCTCAAGATCGATCACCGGGACGCGTTCACTGTCCCGGGCGGACTGACCGTGGAGCACGTGGCCAGCGTTCAGGTCACCGATGAGGCGCCCCGTGCCAAGCCCGACGGCACGGCTCCCGTGGTGCGCACGCTGATCATGCTGGACCACAATGAGGTTGAGTTGTTCTCGGGCCTGCGCGCCCGCGCGCCGATCAGCGTGGACACCTGCCCGGGCACCTTGAGCCTAGCTCCTGGCGTGTGTACATCGATTGCGCTACAGGTCCATAGCGAACTGGAGACGGCGATCAGCGCGACGTGTCATGTGATCCCTTCCGAGGGCCTCGCGATTGACTGGACCGAGCAAACGGTAGAACTGGATCCTCTTGGCCACGCAGTGTTGGCGCTCTCGGCGACGCCCACAATCCCTGGGGTTCACACGCTGCAGGTGAGGCTGGTCCCCGCGGACGCAGCGTTCAAGCCCGTCAAGGAAGAGCTAACCCTTTTTTGCGTGGCTGCGGGGGGCGTGCTGGCACAGGCGGGCAAGGAAAGCGCCCGTCTCGAGACCGACACCGTGAGGCTGACCGTCGCAGCCCGGCTGGGTACCATCCGGATCACCCACAAGGATTCTGGTCTGACGCTGTTCAGTGCTCGACCGCTGGCCGGCCCGCCCTATTCGCCCAGCGCGTTTGACAAGAAGCATTTCAGCCTGACGCTGGCGAACGAGGATGGCCGGGCGGCGGTGCGCATGCACGGCGAGCCAGAGCACTATGACGATACGTTCATGGATCTGACCGTGGCGCTCTCCGCCAACAGTCTGGTAACGGTTGAACAACAGCTCACCTGTTTGGGCACCGGGCCTTACGAGGGCCGGCTGATCATGGAGAGCCAGTGGCAAGACAACCCCCGGTTGACCGCAACGACGCCGCTGAATATGGGCCACATCCGTGCCCCCATGTCCAACTATCCCGTCGATGCCGACGAGATGCCGGCGACATCGGAGGACTATGCCGAACCCTGGATCGCCGTGGAACGCGATGGCGTTGCTGGCGGCATGGCCTGGTCCGCTCAGACAGAACGTGTCCGGCATGGCCAGTGGGCGTTGAGGCTGATGACCGCTCCGCTATCGCTCTCCAGGGGCCAACGCTCGCCCGTGGCGCGCTACGCGCTGTGGACGGGCGGCGGCGACTGGCGGGCTGCCCGCGCTGCGCTCTTGCACTGGGCTGGGCAGCGGGCGCGCACCGAGGAGGTAGGCGAGCCCGTTGCGCGAGGCGTGGTGCAGGCGGCGTTACCGAGTCCCGTGCTGGCCACGGTCGGCGACAGCCTGGAAACCGTGGTGACGGTGGACTCGGCCTCCGCCCGGGTGATGGAGGGCGTGCTTGCAGTCACGGGGGGCCGGGGTCTAAACGCAGAGCCGGCGCGCTTCCCGGTAGAGGCACTCTCACGCGGGCGTGCCGTCCAGGTGCCGCTGCGCTTGCAGGTGCCTGCTGAGGCGGGGTGCTATCCTGTGGATCTGGATCTCCGGCTGCGCACGATGGCGGCACGCTCCAACGCGAGCGTGCTACGACTCGGGTCTCCGGGCTCGGTGTCGATCACAGAGGACGTTCGCAAAGGGCAGCCCGTGCGCGTGATCGACAACGGAAGATGCACCCTGGTTGTCGCTCCCGAGTACGGCCCCAGCCTCATCAGCTGGACCCAGGCCGGAGAGGAGCAACTGCATTCCTCGTTCCCGACGCCCTCGGGCCACGCCTGGGCGTATCCCTGGTATGGTGGCATCCAGCTCAAGGTGTTCCTCAACGATGATGCCGAGTCTTGCGGCAACCTGGTTCACGAACGGTTCACGGTCGAGGACCTGTACTCGGATGTCGATGGTTTGCCATGGGCAGGGGTGCGGCTGCGCGGCCGCCCGGAGCGCAAGGAGCTGCATGATCTGGCGGTCGAGATGGACTATGTCACGCTCCCGCAGTCTCCGCTGGTCAAGGCGGTACTGCGCCTGACCAACCTGCGGGCTACCCGGCAGGAGATCATGATCGGGGGCGGCGCTGACTTTAGCCTGGGTGGCGACCCTGCGCGGCTTTCGCTCGTGGGCGACGACGTCTGGCGGCGGCCGACACCGTGGGGGGCCTGGTACGCGGGGCGCACCTGGGGCGCGCTGACCGACGAGGCCAGCGGCGCCAGCCTGCTTTCGGTCTGTCCTCAGAGACGGCTGAGCCTGAGCGACACGGGCACAGTAGGTCGCGGGTTTTCCCTGTCTGGCACGGTTGCGCTTGATGGCCATGTCTCTCGCGAGGTGACCTGGTACTTTTACCTGGCGCCGGATATGGAACGAGCGTTATCGATGCGCGAACTTGCCGCGCTTTAGGCTGTAAGCCCAAGTGGTGTGGGGCGACCGGCGTTGGTGCGCTTTTGCGCGCCGGCGCCGGTCACACTATGATGTGGCCAGTCTTCAGACAACGAGGCCTGAATGAGCGGCAAGGTGTGCCATAGGTACCGGCTTGGCGTTCTCTGGAGGTAACCCATGAACCTGCGAATTCCCGGACCGACCCCTCTCCCTGATGATGTGTTAGCGGCCATGTCCCAGCAGATGATCGACCATCGCGGCCCAGAGTTTGAGGCCCTCTTTGGAGACGTCACCGCCTGGCTCAAGGTCTTTTTCGAGACCGAAAACGACCTGTATGTGCTTACCTCTTCCGGTACCGGCGCGATGGAAGCTGCCATCGTGAATACCCTGTCGCCAGGGGATCGCATCCTCGTGGTGAACCTGGGCGTCTTTGGCAAGCGATTCGGCACCATTGCCTCGCGATTCGGCGTCGACGTGACCTGGATGAACGTCACGATGGGGCAGGCCGCCGATCCGGCGGAGCTTGCGGAGCGACTCCGCTCGGATGGCCCTTTCAAGGCTGTACTGATTACTCAGAACGAGACCTCCACTGGCGTCACGAACCCGATGCGCGAGCTCAGTGCTGTGGTCCGGTCGGCTGACCCTTCCCCGTTGCTCATCGTCGATGCCATCTCCGGCCTGGGGGCAATCCGCCTCCCACAGGATGAGCTGGATATCGATGTGGTGATCGCTGGCTCGCAAAAGGCCTGGATGGCTCCTCCCGGACTGGCGTTCATCTCGTTCAATGCGCGCGCCTGGCAGGCCTGGGAGGCCGCCCGCTGCCCGCGCTACTATTTCGACCTGGGCGAGGCGCGGCGCTATGGCGTCCGCAACCAGACCCCGTCAACGCCCAACCTGCCCGCTCTGTATGCGTTGCACGTGAGCCTGGCCAAAATGGTGCAGGAGGGTCCCGAGGTGATCCAGCAGCGTCACCAGGCGATCGGTGACTATTGCCGCAAGGGCGTCGAGGCCGTGGGGGCGCATCTTTATGCCGCAGAGGGGTACCGCTCCAATACGGTGACGGCCCTGACCATGCCTGAGGGAGTGGATACCGGCAAGGTGCTCAAGACCCTGCGCGAGCGCTACGGCATCGTCTGTGCCACCGGTCGTGACCCCTCGGTGGAGATGGTTCGCATCGGGCACATGGGCTATGTCAGTGAGCGTGACCTGGATGAGGTGTTCGACGCCATGCGCACCGTACTGAAAGAGATGTCGTGACGCTTTCCGAGCGCCCGTCGCCCGGTCTAGACGCCGCCGTGCCGCCCGCTCCGCCTCCGGGGGGGAGAGCGACCGGCGGCATTGCGCGCGCGGCGGGCATCAACTCGCTGGGTAATGTCGCCTCGCGCGTGCTGGGCGTGCTGCGCGAGAGCGTCATCTCGGGCCGTTTCGGCGCCAGCGGGGCCACCAGCGCGTTCGATGCCGTGAGCGCCGTCCCCAAGATGGTCTATGAGCTGCTGGTGGGAGGGATGCTGTCCGCGGCGCTCGTGCCGGTACTCAGCGAGTACACCGAGGACGACACCCCTGAGCGTCACGCGGAGCTGGAGGAGGTACTGTCGATTCTCCTCTCGCTCTCGACCGGGATCTTTGTCATTGTGACCGCTGCCCTCCTGGTGGGCGCTCCCTGGCTGGCGCCGCTGCTGGTGGGTGGGTTTGATGCGGCACTGCTCCAGACCACGACGTTACTCTTGCGGCTCATCGTCCCCGCGATCATCATCTATGGGATCTCGGGCATGCTGCAGGCCTATCACTATGCGCGACAGGCGTTTGCCTATCCCTCCATGGGAGCGCCGGCCCACAATCTGGGCATTATCCTCGCCGTGTGGGTGCTCGCCGGCAGGTTCGACATCGCTTCGTTAAGTGTGTCTATCCTGGTGGGGGCCCTCTTCCAGCTACTGGTGCAGATACCGGGGATGCGCGGCGTGCGCCTGCGGTGGCGCTGGAACTGGCGGCATCCGGTGATTCGCAGAATCGGGGCGCTCTACGCGCCGGTGGTGCTCAGTATCGTCATTCAGAACCTTGGGATCATCATCGATCGCAACTTTGCCTCGCGCACCGCTCCTGAGGCGATCACCTGGATGACCAAGGCGACGTTTCTGGTGCAGTTGCCGCTGGGACTGGTCTCTATGGCGATCTCGCTGGCAGTGCTGCCCACGCTCTCGCAGATGGACGCCACGCGCGAGCTGAGCGCCTTTAAGCGGACCCTCACGCGGGGATTGCGACTGGTGCTGGTGCTCATCATCCCCGCCGGGGTTGGGCTGTTCGTGCTCGGCCAGCCCGTCATCGAACTCATCTTTCAGCATGGCGTGTTCACGGCCGAGGATACGGCCCAGTCCCTTCGCGCCCTGCGCGTCTATCTCATCGGGCTGCCCTTTTCCGCCATCGATCTCCCGCTGGTGTTTGCCTTTTACGCCCAGAAGGATACACGAACTCCTGTCATGGTGGGGGTCGTTTCCGTGCTGATCTATCTGGCGGTGGCGCCTCTGCTGGCCTTTGCCCTGAATCGTGGCTTTATCGGTCTGGTGGCGGCCAATGCCGTCCAGTGGTTGGCGCACGCGGTGATCATGCTGGTGGTCTTTGCGCGACGGTTCGGGGGGATGGGCGGCTATGGGGTGATCCGCGCCACGCTGCAGGCTTCTGGCGCCTCGCTGGGAATGGGACTGGTGGCGTTCGGTGCCTACCGCCTGATCCTGCCGCTGGCGCCCGCCGGGCTGTTGGGGAGTGCCCTGCTGGCAGCCGTGCCGGCGTCTCTCGGCGTTCTCGCCTTTCTGGCGCTAGCCTGGGTGCTGCACATCGACGAGATCGATATGCTATGGGGGGTCATCGGGCGCCGCCTGGGCCGCCGGTCAGGTACGCCTGGCCCCTGACACGGCAGCCGGAATAGTTTCCGGGTGCGCCCCGGGCAGCGAGGGGCTAGACCGGGATGGTCACGTACCGGTCGCCCTCTTTGCGGATGCGGAACCAGGGCGTGCGCGGATCGTGATACAGGATCACCAGGGCATCGTGCTCCGCGGCCCACGCAGCGATCTTGCGGCGGTTCGCCTCGTCAGCCTCGCGCGACCAGGCCCAGCTTGAGCCCCACTCCAGGTGTGAAAAGTTCTTGATCGATAGGCCCAGGTCGCCCACGAACACGGCGTGCTGCCCCTCGGACGCGATACGCACCGCTTGCTGCCCGGCCGTATGGCCTTCCATGGGCCAGAGCGTGAGAGCCGGCGTCAGAGCCACCTCCCCGGAGACGATCCGCAGCCGTCCCGCCTCCTGGATCGGGACGAACCGGACACGCCAGGTAGCATCGTCGGCCGCACGCATCTCGGCGATCTCTCGCTCCTGTACCACGTACTCAGCGTTGGGGTAGGCAGGCACAAGGTGGCCGTCGCGCTTGAGGGTGTTGCCCCCGATATGATCGCCGTGCGCGTGCGTGATCACGACGCGGGCAACGTCCTCGCGTGCGACGCCCAGTTCCTTTAATCCGATCTGGATGTCGCCCTTGCGCGACGTATTCTCCTGGCCAAATCCTGTGTCCACCAGCGTGTGCTCGCCGTCCTCGGTGATCAGCAGGGGCTGGTAGGCGTTGAGCATGAATCCCGTGGGATCCGCGCCCAGGCCCTCGCCCCATTCCGCCTGCGTGGCCGGGTAGAACACCCTGTTCCCGTCGATGGCGCCGTAACCGTCGTGCAATTGCGCAACGCGCACGGCACCGATCTGTATGGTCCTGACCATGTTTTCTTCCTTTCTCTGTAGTGCGGTGGTTTGCCAGATCGAGGGGCAGGCTTTACGCCAGGTTAGAAAGGTTACGCAACTGTCACTGCGCCTTTGCGTAATGATATCAGCAGAGCGAGACTTGGCAAAGGTGGTTAACGATGAGCGGGAACCGTGAAAAGGCACTGTCCTTTGGCCTATTCCTGGTGGGTGTGGGGGCTCTGTTTCTGGTGCCTTCTATCTCGATCTGGCCCTGGATTCTCGTTGTTATGGCCATCAGCGGGCTACCGACCGCGCTGGCGCGCGGGTGGGACTGGTTAGCCTGGCAGAGCACCGTCTGGTTGATCGGGCTGGCGATTCTTTTCGCGTTTGACCTCCTCTGGCCCGGCATCCTGGTGCTTTTTGGGCTATCGACATTGATGCGCGGGCTGGCGACGCGCGACCGCTCGGAGGAGCAAGTCGCGTTCCCGGATGCAGCCCAATTTCCGGAGGCGGCTACTCCCTGGTCGGACATGGCGAAGCGCCCGCTCGACCTGGACGAGCCCCTTTTTGACGAACCGTCTCCGGCACCGCCGTCAGGCGAGGGCTTTTCTGCCGATAGACCCGAAGGCCCTCGCGATACAGAGCGGCTATAGCGGCCACTGGCAGGCATCAACCTGCGGATAAGGCCGTCATTGAACCTCGTTGCCACGCACAGTCCAGGGGGAGCTGGCGAACCGCCAGACCCCCTGGACTAGGACCTGTGCTCTACGAGATCGGTCCCGCGTATAGATCCCGGAGCTGCTCCTCAGACGTGATGGCATCCTCGGCATAGCGATACCAGAGATCCTCCACGATGGACTCGGGGTCGGAGACGATCCCGTAAGGGCGGAAATACTGGCATACTCGCGTGACGTCCCGCAGCAAGAGCTGGCGCGCCGCCCGGTTGCGCGTGCTGTTAACCACCTGCGGAAAGTCAATCAGCAGGATCTGCCCCGACCAGTACAGCACGTTATAGGCTGAGAGGTCGCCGTGCACCATGCCCAGGGAGAGCATGATCTCGACGTTCCTCATGATCCGCTGTAGCAGCGCCGGCGCCTCATCAGGATCCAGACGGACGCCGTGAAGCGTGGGTGCCGAGACCCCGGGCTCGCCGAGATAGTCCATCACCAGGGCATTGTCATGGGCCGCGAGCGGCTCCGGGACGTCAGCGCCGGCGGCATGCAGGGTCTTGAGGGCCACATACTCGTGCATGAGCCACGAGGTGTGCGCCACCTGCACGCCAAAGGCGGTCTTTTTGCCGAGCGCCCGCAGGACGCGCTGGTCGCCGGCGTTAACCACACGTCCTCCGTCGGTCAACGTCTCCCGACCCTCACGGTACAGTTTGTCGTTACGCAGGCTGCGGAACTGGCGCGGCCGGTAGACCTTGGCCGCCAACCACGCGCGCCCCGTCGAGGGATGCGCGCTGCAGCAATAGACGCTGGCCTCCTTGCCGCCCGCAGCCAGACTCAGGATGTCGGTGATGATGGCATCCTGATAGAACGGGCGCAACGAGCCGAGCAGCCAGGTGCGCTCATAGCGCGATGGATGGTAGGTGGGTTCAAAGCCCGCCTCGAGATCGGTCGGCTCGGCGAACTCGGACACCCCTGGATCGGCCGCAGGCGCAGTGCGTTTGGGTCTGCGGTTGCTGCCTCCGTGTCGTTCGTCTGATAATTGTTCCTCCAGTTGTGTGATGGTCTGTTCATCGAGATAGCGAATGTGTCGCGTCACCAGCGTGATTCCTTTGCGATTTCTCAGGTTATTTTTCTAGCCGTGCCCGCGCTCAAATCGGGTAGGAGGCACACCATGATGAATCGTCTGCGCGCGCCTGACGGAGTGGCGTGCCCGGCTGCGCGCCGGGCGCCTGATGCGGGCGCTGCTGCACCCCGACCATCACGAGCTCATGGCCGGCCTGACCACGGCTCTGGTGATCATCAATGCCATCTCCACCGGCGTCGATGTGGGCAACGTGAGCTGGGATACGTACGCCAGAACACGCCTGGCCGATGACATCGAACAGATGGTGGACCAGTGGAGCGACTCGATCGACGAGCGGGCGCGCGCCCACCGCGTCTATTCCGGTCAGGGCATCTCCGAGTACGGGGCCTCCTTGGAGCGCGAGATGCTGAAGCAGTTCGCGCCGCAGGCGCGCGCGCTGGCCGACCGGATCCGCAACGCCCGCGACGAGGATCTGGCCAAATTCGGCATGGGCCAGGTGCTGCAACAGATCGCGGCCACCTTTGGCGGGCGCTATGTGGGCGGCGTGCTGGGCAAGAATGCCGGGGAGGCCGCCGGTAACCTGCTAAAGTGGGAGTGGAACGCGGGCTCTCTGGCGCAGACCTATGCCGGAGATGATCTCTCCGTCAAGTGGGAGGCCAAGGCCGATCTGATGCTGCAACTGAGGGGGCACCTGGCCAGCAGAGAGCTGGACGCGTGGGATGGCGCCGAGCCGCTGCTGCGCGCCAGGGCGCTCCTGCATATCCGCAGCCTGCAGCTCAACCGCGAGCAGTGGTCTGAGGAAGAGTACCAGCAGCAGGTGCGCGAGCGCGCCATGGCGTTGGCCTACACCTTCGGGCTGACACAGGCCCAATCTGAAGACTCGCCGTTCAGGGACATCAACGCACTGATGGGGTGGCTGGCCGGCCAGGCCGGTCGCCCGCTGCCAGGTCAGGGGCCGCTGCAGGGGCAGGGACCGACGCCTGCTGTGCCCGCGCCGGAGCCGACTGCCACGCACACATCCCTCACGCAGGAACCCGCGACCGGGTACTTCGATGCGCCCAGAGAGCTGGGGCGGCCGCTGTACGGCACCTGTTCCAGCGCCTGGCTGGCCTGTTCCAATGCGCTCTGCGCCGGCCAGGAGTACGACGGCCTGTGCGACAATGGCTGCCCCAAGTGCGATGCGGACACGCTCGAGGCGATGTGCGACCCCGATCTCTGGGATCTGGATGACCAGGCTGCCGCC
Source organism: Anaerolineae bacterium (assembly GCA_040772225.1). GTDB lineage: Bacteria > Chloroflexota > Anaerolineae > UBA1429 > UBA1429 > JAAYED01. The sequence continues at coordinate 2,088,698 of JAXGYO010000002.1, read as the reverse complement.
TGCTCGCTGGCAGCGGCGGAGGCGTACGTCACGAACGTAGTAACTGCCCTGGATAACCTGGCAGCGGGCAAAATCAAGGACTATGAGGCAGGGCAGGCCGAAACGTGCGCCAGGCAGGAGGCACAGAGCGCCAACGAAAAGTGCATCGCCGCCGTCTGCAAGAGCTACTGCGGCATGCAGGGGCAGGACCATGCGCTCGTCTATGGCAGGCGCAAGTGCAAGTGACAAAGCCGGACGCGGGCAGCATAGCGCCGGGGCACGGAACGGTCGCGCGGCAGGGGCTCGGCTAGCCCACAGCGCCGTAGGCGGCGCGCAGCCAGCCCAGCAGCTCCGTGTCCACCTCGTCCAGCGTCGTGAGCCACACCGTGAATTGGCGCATGCCCCTGGCCGGCTGAGCCACGAGCCGCTCGCCGCCCTCCAGGTCCTTGCTGTTAATACCCACCTCAAAGCGCCCGCGGGTGCCCGGCCCCAGCATGGCGAACTGCCGCGCGCCGCAGACTGACATAGGCCTTTTTCGGCGCCACATCAAAGGGACCGAACGTGACGATTTGCGCCATCAGCGCCTCATGGATGGATCGCAGGTGCGCTTTATTCCCTGCATAGATCCCATCCAGCGGGTCCGCCGGAGCACCCGCCGCCGCGCCCGCTGCCGCGGCCGGCTCCCCGGCCTGCGCCAGATACAGGTGGGTCAGGGTGTTGGCGTCGCCGTGGCCCATGCCCAGGGTCGTCTTGAGCAGGTCCCGTATCTGGCCGTATTTGCTTAGGCCGCTGTCACGGATGAGGGCGAACAACTCCTCCAGGGTCTTGCCCGCCCGCTTTGCAGGTTGTCGATCTGGGCCTGGGTCGCCCTTTCGATTGGATCACCCATTCGAGCTCCTTTCCTCCGCGAGGCACGCAGGCACAGTGGCCTGGCTCCCGCCGTGCTAATAGTCGATGATGACATATACCAGCGAGGCCCCTCCGGTCTGGTAGTCGTCGCCATCCTGGTTGGTGTATCCCAGCACTACCTCGTAGGACAGCCGCATCGAGTCCGCATCCTGGCCCGTGGTGGTGACGGTGACCTCGTCCGTGTTCACTTTGTCGGGCGCGTTCCAGTAGCTCTCCACAATGTGCGGTGTGCGGCCGGCATTGTTATCGGGGTCTGCAAAGGCCAGGCCGGTCACCTCCGCTGTGGCGGTAAACGTCGCGGGTTTGGACTCGTTGACCGGCTCGATCAACCGCACGTGCAGCATCCAGTTCTCGCCACGCCGCTGGGTGATCTCCTCCACGACCTCAAAGGCGTGCGAGCTCTCCAGCGTAAACGCCACCTCCGCCGTATACTCGTCGTTGTACATCGGCGCCGTACGGCTATGCTCAAAGGAATGTTCGCCCTCCTGCACGCCGATCACAGCGGTCACATAGCCGCCCTTGTCCGCGCTGTTGGTCACCACAAAGTAGATCGTCTGTCCGTCCTGGATATCGACCGGCACCTGCACGCCCGGCTCCAGCACACCCGAGTTGAGGACATCCCCCACGCCCAGCGGCCCGCCGATCACAAAGCGCGTAAGCACGCCCGCCGTGGGCTCGATGGCAGAGAGCGCCACGGTGTAGGTGTCGTCCGTGCCCGTCTTGACGGTATAGGCCGCCAGTGCCGTCGCATAGGGGCCAGCGACGTTGATCTCCTGGGCCACCGGGACGGTCGGGTCGGTGTACTCGACATGCAACTGTCCCATGGCATCCGCCAGATGGCCCGTTACAGCCTCGCGCGGCACCCCGCCCAGAAACAGCATGTCATAGGCGAACTGGTCATACAACGCGGGAAGCGACCGGCCGCTCTCCGCCATATAGTCGCCGATCGCCAACAGGATGTCCTTGTCAGAAGCCGCGACGGCCTTGAACAGCGCCGGGAACGCGACACCCTGGCGGGCCATATAGTCGACGAAATAGGCGACTTGATACATGTGCTCGGTGTCATCCGAGTCGAGGGGCATCGTCAGGAACTTGAGCGGGAGGCGGCCGGTCAGCCCATGCCCTGTGCCGATGGACGCCGCGGCATAGTCCGCCGTCGCCTCCATCCACCAGCGGCTGTCCACCATGCCGCCCACGTTGTAGTACTCGTTCTGCACGGCGTGGAACAGTTCGTGCGCGGCGTCGTGCTGCAGTTCCTGCAGGGTGATGTAGGTGACAGGGATCTCGATGTTCTTGGAGAACCAGCCCCACTCGGCGGTCTTGTCAGCGCCCCAGTCATCGATATAGACCTTGCTCTTGGCGGGGACCTTGAGCGCGGCGCCAGTAGAGTCACCGTAAGCCTGGTGCGCGGTCACCAGCGCGCCGCGCACCTCGGCGACGAAATCATAGATCGCGTCGCCGCTGGGATTGGCCGAGAGCGGCGGCGCATTGAGGTCCTCCCGAAAGTAGATATCAAAGTTGGGGTGAAACGAGTGCACGGTATCATCATCCAGCCCAAAGAGCGACCAGAGCGTCAGGTGGTCGGTACTGACCACCACCTGGGCTGCCGCGGTATCCACCATGGCATCGGTCTCTACCCAGCGGCCCGTAGGCTCATCCAGGTACCCCACCGTAAGCTGCGCGGCGGGATCGATGTCCTCCCGCAGGGCAGCAGGATCATAGCCAAATCGCAGCTCCAAAGGCTGCTCAAAGGCACTGAGATCACCAAGCGTGACGTCAAAGCTGCCCAATGCAGTCAAGCCGGAAAAGGCATGCGGCTCCGCGGCCTCGACCGGCTGTACCACCAGGGCGGCCCCCGCAGGGGCCGCGCCCTCCGGCACCACGACGGAGAGCCCCTCCTTAACGGTCAGAGTGGTCGGCCCGCTGGCCGCGACGGTAGCCTGCGCTGCGGCCCCGGCCGCGGACGGCTTGCCAGAGGCCGGTGCTTCGCCGGCGTCGCTGGAGACGGGCCCGTCACCGGAGCCGCAGCCGGTCAGCGCCAGGACGAGGCAGAGCAACAGCAGAGAGCGAACAAGAGATCTGAGAGATACCATGACAGGAGCACCTCCGGAACAGGATGGAACAGACAACATGCCGCTCCCGCGGCGGGCGCGGTACATCACTGGTATTATACGCGATGCCGATTCGATCCTGCACGGGCAGCGGGGCCCCGGGCATAAAGCTGACGTTGTTTTTCTAGCCGTGCCGGCTCAGGGCGATGAGAGTGATATCGTCAAAGGGATTTGCCCCCGCGATGTGCGCGCCGACCCGCGGCTCGACCGCGTGCACCAGTGCGCGCGCGCCCGGGCCGTCGCTAAGCGCCGCGCGCAGCCCTTGCTAGCCAAACTCCCGGCCAGCGACATCCAGCGCGTCGGTGACGCCATCGGTATAGGCCACCACCGTCTGCCCCGGAGCGCGATCGATCTCACGCACGTCAAAGGTCGCCTCCTCCAGAATGCCCGCCACGAGGCCCGTCGGCCAGAGCTCCTGCTGCACAGCGCCCGCGCTCACAACCAGGGGCGGCGCGCTGCCGCAGTTGGCGTACGCCAGACGGCCGGTGCCGGTATCCAGCACGCCTGCAAAGAGCACGCAAAAGATCCCCTCCTCGCCGTGGGTCTCAACCACATAGCGGTTGGTAAAGGCCAGCGCCTGCGCCAGTCCCTCGGCGCGGGGCAGGGCAGAGACCAGATCCTCGCGAAAGCAGGCGCTGGTGAGCGTGGTGCGCATCAGGCTGCGAAAGAGGGTCATGAACAGGGCGGCGCCCACGCCCTTGCCGCAGACATCGCCCAGCAGCACTGCCAGGTGGCCGTTGGGTAGCAGGAAGGCATCGTAAAAGTCGCCGGCCACCTCCCGCGCCGAGTGAAAGCAGGCCGCCACCTCCCAGCCTGGCACCTCAGGCAGGCGCGCGGGCAAAAAGGAGCGCTGGATCTCCCGGGCGATCTCCAGCTCGCGCTCCATGGACTCGCGGTAGCGCGTCTCGAGATCGTGCAGCCGCTTGCGCTCCAACCCGGAGGCGATGCGGGTGTGCAGCAGCACCGGTTCAAAGGGCTTGGGTAGGTAATCTTCGGCGCCCAGGCGGATTCCCTGTACCACGCTGCTCAGGTTGGTATCGGCCGAGATCACGATCACCGGGATATCCCGGGTGGCCGGGTCGGCCTTGAGGATGGAGAGGACCTGATAGCCGTCCATTCGCGGCATCATGATGTCCAGCAGGATCAGATCGGGGCTCGCCGTGCGCACCTGCTCCAGGGCCTGCAGGCCATCGGCAGCAAGCAGGCTGGCATAGCCCGCCTCCTCCAGTTCCTGCTCTAGATAGTCCAGATTGAACGGCTCGTCATCGACGATCAGTATGGTGGCCTTTGGCACGGGCACTCTCCTCCCTCAGTGCGCCCCGGCGGCAGATGCCGCTCATGCAGGCGCATCCTGTTCGTTCGCCTCCAGCAGCGTGCGGTTGGTATAGTGCATCGGAATTGCGAGGGTGAAGGTAAATCTGACCCCGACCTCGCTCTGCACGGTGATCTCGCCGCCCAGCAGATGCGCCAGGTTGCGTGAGATGGCCAGCCCCAGACCGGTGCCGCCATACTGGCGCGTCGTGCTCGAATCCGCCTGCGCAAACTCGGTAAAGATACGCTCCAGCGCGCCTGCCTCGATGCCGATCCCCGTGTCGGCCACGGCGATGACCAGGTTCTCTCCCTGGCGCCGCGCGGACAGACGGATGCTGCCCTCATGGGTGAACTTGGCGGCATTGCTCAGAAGGTTCAGCACGATCTGCCGGAGACCTTGTCCTGATCGGAGTAGACCGTCTCCAGCGCGGGGTCGACCTCCTGCTCCAACAGAACGCCTGGCTGCAGAAGAGGCGTTGCCGTGCTGGCGCAGAGTTCGATCAGCGGCGCTACGCGAAAGTTGGCCGGGAGCACATCCATCCGTCCCGCCTCGATCTTGGCGATATCCAGCACGGCGTTGATCATCTCCAGCAGATGATCCGCGCTTAGCAGCACCTTGTCCAGGTTCTCGATCTGGCGCTCTGGCAGGACGTCTTCACCCCGCCTCCGCGCGATGCGCGTGAACCCGATGATGGCATTGAGAGGCGTGCGGAGCTCGTAGCTCATGTTCGCCAAAAAGGCGCTCTAGACGCTGTTGGCCTGCTCGGCGGCGGCGCGGGCCTGCCGGGCAGCCGCGTAGAGGCGCGCGTTATAGAGCGCAGCCTGCGCTTTGCGCAGCTCCACCTGAACATTGCGCTCATCACGCACCAGGCGCTCCTGCAGGCGATGGAGATGCGTCAGCAGACCGATCACGATCATCAGGAACATGATCGTCGTCGAATAGCCGACCCAGGGGCTGCGCGTCGCGGGAAGATCGGCCAGAACACCCTGCGTGCGCAGGATCGTCGCAACCGTCGCGATTACAGCGCTGAGGAGCGCGATGGCCAGACCGGCACGGCGACCGGCGAGCACCAGCGTCAGCACGGGGATAGCCAGCAGGTAGAGCGGCGGCGAGCCGTTGAGCCCGCCTTGCGTAACGTTGGCCGTCGCGGCCAGATACCCGATACCGACAACACACCACACACGCAGGGATGAAGGCAATCGGCGGCCCACGGCAAGGACAATCAGGGCCACCCCGCACAGGATGAGCACATAGATGAGCGGTCCCATTGTGCCACTCTCAACAGCGTTCACCACTGCCATGATCAGCGCTGGCAGCGACGCCAGCGCCACAAAGGCCAAGAAGCCGTTGAGGATAGAGGTACGCCACTGGCGCAGCACGGTTTCGGGATCGCTTTGTGCCTGCGCCTCGTTCGCGTTAGGCTGGCTGTTCAGTGGCTCACCGGTCATGGCAGAGTACTCCGATGCGACCGCATGATTCGAGTCTGCTAAAAAGGATCAATTCGCAGGCAGTACAGTCTAGCATGTGGGACCCCTCTTCGGCAAGGTCGCGCCCGCCCGGACCACAGCCGCCAACCAGGGCACGCCCGATGGACAGATTCGCCGTAGGCGGCATAATCAGGGGCAGTACACACCATAGGAGAACGAGATGGGATTTCGCGGAATGCGGGGGCTGATCAACGCCCCCGATGAGACCCCCAGGATCACCTGGCCCCTGCTCATGCGGGTGCTGCGTTATGCCAGGCCCTACCGCTGGCTGATGGTCGCCATGCTGGCCCTGATCCTGGCCAGTACCGGCCTGAGTTTGCTGTCGCCGCTTATCATGCGCGATCTTATCGACCGCACGATCCCCTCCGGGGACCTGCGGCGCCTGGGTCTTCTGGCGGGCGCACTGCTCCTGCTGCCGGCCATCAACGGCGGGTTGAGCGTGTTACAGCGGCGCGTCAGCGCCCGCGTGGGTGAGGGCGTGATCTATGATCTGCGCGTGGCCCTGTACGAAAGGCTGCAGCGCATGTCACTGCGCTTTTTCACCCACACGCGCGTGGGCGAGCTGATGAGCAGGCTCAACAACGACGTACGCGGTGCACAGGATGCCATCAGCAGCACCACGGTCGGCATCATCACGGACCTGGTGCGTGCCGTCTCGGTGGCGGGGGTGATGCTCTCGCTGGAATGGCGGCTCACGCTGATCGCGGCGGTGATCCTGCCGCTGTTCGCCCTGGCGGCCAAAGCCCTCAGCAACCGGCTGCGAGACATGGCGCGCCGGCAGATGGAGGCCACCGCGCAGATGAACGCCATGATGAACGAGACGCTCAACATCGGCGGAGCGCTGCTCGTCAAGCTCTTTGGCCGGCAGCAGGTAGAAGTGGACCGTTTCGGCCAGCGCGCGGCCCAGGTACGCGACCTCGGCGTCCAGCGCGCCTTTACCGGCTCGGTCTTTGGCGCGATCACCGGCCTGATCAGTGCGGTAGGAACCGCCCTGGTCTATGGTATCGGTGGCTATTTTGCGATCGAGGGGGCCTTTTCGGTGGGCACGATTGTGGCCCTGGGCGCCTACCTGGGGACACTCTACAGCGCACTGAACAGCCTGTCGCATGCGCCGGTGTCCTTTGCCACTTCCATGGTCAGCTTTGAGCGCGTCTTTGAGGTGATCGACCTGCCGGTAGATATCCCTGAAACGCCCGATGCCACCGTGCTCGCCGACGTCCGGGGGGAGATCCGCTTTGAGAACGTGACCTTCCGCTACGATGCCAGCGACGCGGCCCTGCTCAGCGATGTGCACCGCTACGGCAGCATGGACAATGTGACCACGGTGCTCTCGGGGACACGCCCGGAAAGCAGTCAGAGTGCGGCACCGGCAGACATCGCCGTCGCCGAGGCAAGTAGCGAGGCTCATAGTTCACCGGAGACCCCCGGGCCGCGCAGCCAGGCGCGCAGCATCGCGCTGGATGCGGTAAGCTTCACGGCCGAGCCAGGCCAGCTGGTGGCGCTGGTGGGCCCCAGCGGGGCGGGCAAGACCACCCTCACCTATCTGATCCCCCGCCTGTACGACCCCACCGAGGGCACCATTCGCATCGACGGCCACGATCTCCGCGACCTGACTCTCGCCTCCCTCTCCGACGCCATCGGCATGGTGACGCAGGAGACGTACCTGTTCCACGACACGATCCGCACGAACCTGCAGTACGCCCGGCTGGAGGCCACCCAGGAGGAGCTGGAGGCCGCCTGCCGCGTGGCCAACATCCACGACTTTATCGCATCCCTGCCCGATGGCTATGACACGATCGTGGGAGAGCGGGGCTACCGGCTGTCGGGCGGGGAAAAGCAGCGCCTGGCGCTGGCGCGGGTCATCCTCAAAGACCCGCGCATCCTGGTGCTGGACGAGGCCACCAGCAGTCTGGACAGCGAGTCCGAGGCGCTGATCCAGGACGCCCTCAGCCGAGTGATGGCCGGGCGGACGAGCATCGTGATCGCCCACCGCCTGAGCACCATCCTGGCAGCGGATCAGATCCTGGTGCTGGACCGCGGCCGGATCGTGGAGCGAGGGAACCACGCCGAACTGCTAGCGCAGGATGGGCTGTATGCGAGCCTGTACCGCACACAGTTCCGGGCCGGAGCGACCTGAGCACAAGCCAGCCTGGACCGCCGACATTCCTGTCGGCTCCGGATGCAGACGAAAGCCACCACCGCACCCAACGCGGACTACACTCCGCGCCCCAAGAAGGCACCCTTGGACCGCCGACATTCCTGTCGGCTCCGGATGCAGACGCAAGCCACCGCCGCACCCAACGCGGAGTAGAACTGCGCGCCCCCAGGAGGGCACCCTTGGACCGCCGACATTCCTGTCGGCTCCCGGATGCAGACGAAAGCCACCGCCGCACCCAACGCGGACTACACTCCGCGCCCCCAAAAGAGCACCCTTGGACCGCCGACATTCCTGTCGGCTCCCGGATGCAAACGAAAGCCACCGCCGCACCCAACGCGGAGTGCAAATCCGCGCCCCAAGAAGGCACCCTTGGACCGCCGACATTCCTGTCGGCTCCGGATGCAGACGCAAGCCACCACCGCACCCAACGCGGACTACACTCCGCGCCCCAAAAGAGCACCCTTGGACCGCCGACATTCCTGTCGGCTCCCGGATGCAGACGAAAGCCACCGCCGCACCCAACGCGGATGCGCCCCCAGGACCGCCGACATTCCTGTCGGCTCCCGGATGCAAACGAAAGCCACCGCCGCACCCAACGCGGACTACACTCCGCGCCCCAAGAAGGCACCCTTGGACCGCCGACATTCCTGTCGGCTCCCGGATGCAGACGAAAGCCACCGCCGCACCCAACGCGGAGTAGAACTGCGCGCCCCCAGGAGGGCACCCTTGGACCGCCGACATTCCTGTCGGCTCCCGGATGCAGACGAAAGCCACCGCCGCACCCAACGCGGACTACACTCCGCGCCCCAAGAAGGCACCCTTGGACCGCCGACATTCCTGTCGGCTCCGGATGCAGACGCAAGCCACCACCGCACCCAACGCGGACTACACTCCGCGCCCCAAAAAGGCACCCTTGGACCGCCGACATTCCTGTCGGCACCGTAGGCGGGCCAGCGGCCCTCGCCCCGTGACGGCAGCCTGGACTATGGCTAGAACCGGGGATCCTCCGGCGCCCACAGCGTTCTGCCCACGGCTTCCTGCCAGCCCCCGTATAGCGCCGCGCGCTGGCTCTCGCGCATCGCCGGCTCGTAGCGGTCATGCGGGCGCTCCAGCGCCGCCAGCGCCTCACGCGATGCCCACAGCCCCACGGTCAGCCCCGCCAGGTAGGCCGCACCCAGCGCCGAAACATCGCTCACCCGGCTGGCCAGCACCGGCACGCCCAGGATATCCGCCTGGAACTGCATCAGCGCGCGGTTGCGCGTGGGGCCGCCGTCGGCCATCAGGACCTGGAGCGGCGCTCCCGCCTCACGCTGCATGATCTCGAACACATCGCGAATCTGGTACCCGATCGACTCCAGCGTGGCGCGGGCCACCTGGGCGCTGCCGGTGCCCCGCGTCAGCCCGCAAATCAGGCCGCGGGCATCGTCGCGCCAGTGGGGCGCCCCCAGGCCGACGAGCGCAGGCACGAAATAGACGCCCTCGGAGTCCGTAGCCGCCAGCGCCTCAACCGCGCCGGCTCCCTCCAGGGCCAGCAGATCCGCCAGCCACTGCACCGCCGCGCCGGTGACATAGATGTTGCCCTCCAGAGCATACATAGCGCGCTCGTGCCCCCAGGCGATGCTGGAGGAAAGGCCGCTTTGCGAATAGACCCGCTCAGCGGTGGGCGTCATGAGCGAAGAGCCGGTGCCATAGGTGGCCTTGATCACCCCTGGCGCGAACCCGGCGTGACCGAACAGCGCGGCGTGCGAGTCACCGATGAGCGCGCCGATGGGCAGGCCCGCTGGAATCCCCTCTAGCGCGACGGTCTCGCCATAGTCCGCGCTGGAGAGACGCACCTCGGGCAGTGCCGCCCGGGGAATGCCGAACAGCGCCAGCAGCTCGGGGTCCCAGTCCAGGGCCTGCAGGCTGAAGAGCTGCGTCCGCGAGGCGTTGGTGACGTCGCAACAGAAAGAGCGCCCGCCGGTCAGGTTCCACAATAGCCAGGCATCCACGGTGCCCACGCAGATCTCGCCCTGCTCCGCGCGTGCCATCCCGTGCGCCGTATGCTCCAGCAGCCAGCGCGCCTTGCTGGCCGAGAACATGGGATCGAGAGTCAGGCCGGTGCGCTCCAGAACCATCGGATTGTGCCCGGCCTCCCGCAGCTCCGCGCAGAACCCGGCCGTGCGGTGGCACTGCCAGGTGATGCAGGGCCCCAGCGGCTCACCGCTGCTGCGATCCCAGATCAACACCGACTCGCGCTGGTTGCTGACGCCCACGGCGGCAACATCGCCGGGCGCGATGCTTGCCAGCACCTCGGCCGCGACCTCTCGCGTGGCCTGCCAGATCTCGCGAGCATCCTGCTCCACCCAGGCCGGTCGGGGATAGGTCACGGCCAGAGGACGCGAGGCCTCGCGCACCACCCGCCCGGCCGCGTCCACCAGACAGGCCTTGGCATTGGTGGTGCCCTCGTCGAGTGCCAGGATATACTGCGGCATCGCTCCTCCCTCGGACACTTTACGCATAGTGATGGTAGACGTCCCAGCCCATATACTTGCCCAGGGCCTCCTCCAGCACGGCGGCACACTGCGAGCGGCTCATGGCCATGTGGTGCTCAAAGCCATTCAGGCAGATGTACTGCATCAGGTCTTGCAGGCAGGGGATCTCGACCACTGCGCGGCTGCCAAAAGTGTCCAGCGGATCGTCGAGGAAGCGTCCTTCGCCCACATAGGCCTTGAGGACCCCCTCGCGGTCGTCGCTGCTCACCCGGGCATAGCTCATGGGGCCGGCGGGCACCCTGCCCGAGATCACGCCGTAGGTGTTGTCATAGCCCAGCGTGGAGCCCAGGATCGGCGCGAACTCCATCACCGGCGTCTCGGCATAGAACGAGCGCGGCCAGTTGCCGCAGTGGAACAGCACGCAGCGGTCCTCGTCCTCGCCATAGTCGTTGTTCCAGTCCACCAGCGCGCTGGGCGTGCCCGAGGCGAGCTGCAGGGCATACATCGACACCGCACCGGTCACGTCCACCTCGCAGGCGCTGGGCAGCAGGCGCTCGCTCATCATGCTCATCAGGGTGCACACATTGGCCCCCAGGTTAGACTGGAGCGAGTTCCAGCACTGGATCGCCGTGGCATCGATATCCAGCGCCGCCATCCAGTCATCCAGCACCACGCCGAACTTACTCATGCGCAGCAGCGCCACGGAGGGCACGCCGCTAGCGTCAAGATAGGTGTGGATACCGGCGATGCGCTCGACCACACGCGGGTCATCATCGGCCAGCTTGCCAGCGGGACCCAGGATCTCGGACAGGTCCGCCGTCTGCACGCTGATGCCGCTATCCTGCAGCAGCTTTTCGCTATAGCGCGTGGTGTTGAACGCGTTGGGGCGGGCGCCCACGGCGCCGATGCGGGCGGTGCGCAGACCGTTGACCACAGCACAGACGCGGGCGAACTTGAGCAGTTCCTGCCTGAACTCGGGCGCCCCGGGCCGCAGCGTGTGGCGCCGGGTGACCGAATAGGGATAACCGTACTGGTAGAGGTTATTGCAGACCGAGATCTTGCCGCAATAGGCGTCGCGCCGCACTTCGGGCGTGAGGGCGTTCAGGTCATCAGGAAAGGCATGCACCAGGATGGGCACGCGCAGGCCCGAGAGCTTGATCGCGTCCACGGCGGCCTTTTCGTCGCCGAAATTGGGCAGGCTGATCAGGATGCCGTCGATCTCTTTGCGATGCGCGTCAAAGAGGGCCGCACACTTTTTCGCGTCCTCCCAGGTCTCCACCGAGCCGGCGACAGTCACTGAGGGGTCCAGGAGGATCGCCTCAATGCCCAGCTCCGCCAACACCGCCTGCAACTCTGCACGACCCGCGGCGATGAGACTGTCCGGAAAAAAGTCGCGGTTGCCGAGGATAACACCCAGCGTCGTCCTGGTCTTCATCTCTGCCTCCCTCCCTGCAGAAAACAGTCCTTGTTCAAGCCGTTCAATGACATCGGCGGCCCAGCAGCCGGCGTGCCGTGGCGCCTAGCTCCTCCGCGGTCATGCCATAGTGACGGAAGAGCTCGCTCTGCGAGCCTGAGACCATATACTCGTCGGGAAAACCGACGATCTCAAAGGAGACACACGCCCCGGCGCGCATCAGGACGGCCGCACAGGCCTCGCCGAGCCCGCCATACACGCTGTGTTCCTCCACCGTGATCACCGTGCCCGTTTCGCGCGCGGCCGCCAGCACGGCGGCCTCGTCGAGCGGCTTGATGGTGTGCATGCTGAGCACGCGGCTCGTGATCCCCTCCGCCTCCAGCGCCTCCGCGGCCGCCAGCGCCACGGGGACCGTCTCCCCGCAAGCGATGTAGGTCAGGTCGCGGCCATCGCGGATGAGCGCCGCCCGGCCCAGGACAAAGGGCTCGCTCTCGGGATGCACATCGGGCATGGCCGCCTTGCCCAGGCGAATATAGACCGGATGCTCGGCGGCATACGCCGCGCGGATCGCCTCGCGCGTCTCCAGGTTGTCGGCCGGCGCCACGATAGTGATATTGTTGACCGCCCGCAACGCGGCATAGTCGTGCAGCGAATGGTGCGTGGCCCCCAGCGCGCCATAGCTCACGCCAGCGCTGATGCCGACTAGCTTGACCGGATGATCCGAGTAGCAGACGTCGTTCTTGATCTGCTCGAACGCCCGGGCGGTAAGAAAGCAGGCGGGAGACACGGCATAGACTTTTTTACCCGCCGAGGCCAGCCCGGCGGCGATCCCCACCACGTTCTGCTCGGCGATACCGACCTCGACGATCTGCTCCGGCACCGCCTGAGCGTAGCCGGTCAGCCGGCTGGAGCCGCGCGAGTCGCTGGTCACCGCCAGGACGTCGCGGTCCTCGCGCGCCAGCGCAAGCAGGGTCTCAGCGAACACGTCCAGATTGGGTTTGCCCATCGCCATCACGCCACCTCCAACGCCGCGCGCTGCGCCGCCAGCTCGCGTCGGGCGATCTCCAATTCCTCAGCGGTGGGCACGTGATGGTGCCATCCCGCCTGGTTCTCGATGAAACTGACGCCCTTGCCCTTGACAGTGTTGGCCAGCAGCAGGCTCGGCTTGCCGGGCCCAAAGGGTACCGCGGCAAAGGCCTCGAGCAGCGCGGGGATATCGTTGCCGTCCGCCTCGCGCACGGCATAGCCAAAGGCACGAAACTTGTCGGCCAGGGGCTCCAGGGCGTTGACCACCTCCGTGGAGCCGGTGATCTGCAGCCGGTTGCGGTCCACGATCACCACCAGATTGTCGAGACGGTAGTGCGCGGCGGCCAGCGAGGCCTCCCAGTTGCTCCCCTCATCCAGCTCGCCATCCCCCAGCAGGGTGTAGACCCGGTAGCCGCGCCCGTCCAGTTTCGCCGCCAGAGCCATGCCCACCGCCACGGCCAGGCCGTGTCCCAGCGCGCCGGTGTTGTGCTCGATGCCCGGCACCGCCCGGGTGGGGTGGCCGATCAGGTGCGATCCGTAGCGGCAGAGGGTATCCAGCTCCTCCGAAGGGAAGAACCCTCGCTCCGCCAGCACGGTGTACAGGGCCTCCACGCAGTGCCCTTTGGACTGGACATAACGGTCGCGGTCGGGATCGGAAAAGGTCTCAGGCGAGACGTTGAGCACGCGGTTGTAGAGCACATTGAGGATGTCAATGGCCGAGAGATCCCCGCCTGTATGCCCGGCGCCCGCCTGCGCGATGATGCGCAGGATCGTCTCGCGGTAGTCGATGGACTTGAGCTTGAGTTCCCTATCGCTAAGCATAGGCCCCTCCCACAGTAAAGTGCCTTGGAGACCTATTCTACCATGCTATCAGCGGACGTCACCTGGAGTCTGCATAATCGCGAGGGACTCATGCGGAGCCCGAACAGTGAGCATCGGCCTGTACGATTCCGCCCACTGTTGCCATCCGCCCCGTGAGGGCTATAATGTGTGCAAAACATTACGTTAAAGGTAAGGTATTGCACACATGAATGATGAAAGACTGGTACGCAATTCCGCGCAAGAGCTTTACAACCTGGCAGAGCCGCAGTCTGGATACTTTACGACCGCGCAGGCCAGAGAAGCCGGCTACAGCCAGAGACAGCTCACATACTATGTACGCGCCGGACGTTTTCTGAGAGTTCACCCAGGGATCTACCGCCTGGCACAGTACCCTGGCGGACCTCACGAGGACCTGTACGTCGCGCAATTGCGATGTGGTCCTGCGTCGGTCATATCGCACGACAGCGCACTGGCATACTACGGGCTCTCGGACGTCCTCCCCGGACGTATTCACGTGACCATACCTCGAACAGCGTCGCATAGACATGCACTGCTTCAGATCCATACCAACCGGCTCGGTGCCAATGACGTGAAAAACGTGGGGGGGCTGCGCATCACGAGCGTGACGCGTACCATCGCTGACGTCGCCTTTGCAGGCCTTGCAGATGAGCTGGTGGTTCAGGCTACGAGAGAGGCCATCGAGCGAGGTATGGTGCTTCAATCGGCTCTACTGGAGTATGCTCAGCGCCGCGGGGGGCGTATGCTGAGACTGGTAACCGAGGCCATTCGAGGGCAATCGCGATGATATATTCCAGTGCGGGCGCTTTCCGCCGCGCCCTTGAGACGAGGCTTAACGCTATGAGCAGGGCCACAGGTCAGCCATTGACGCGCTTGCGCAAAATGGTTACCTTTGAGCGTTTTCTTGCCAGGCTTGCGGTTTCTCATGGCGAAACATGGCTGCTAAAGGGCGGAGTAGCCATTCAGTATCGACTGGGAGAGCGTGCACGTACTACGCTCGATATGGATCTACTCGCTGATGGCCCGCGAGATAGCATCCATTCCACCCTGGCAAGCGCAGGGCTACTCGAGTTGGGCGACTGGTTCGAGTATCTCGTAGGCCAGCCCCATCGGCCGGTGACTGACGATGCCCACAGCATCCGCTTTCAGATTGAGGCTCAACTCGATGGCCGTCCCTTTGAGGTGTTTCACCTCGACGTCGGCTGGGGAGATCCTGTGCTCGAGTCTGCCGATGTGATTGCGGCACCTTCGCTGTTGACCTTTGCCGGACTTGAGCCAGTCGCGTTTCCTTGTTACCCGCTCAGCCAGCACCTTGCGGAAAAGGTGCACGCCTTGACTCAGCCGCATCCATCGGGGGCATCGAGCCGGGTCAAGGATCTCGTGGACGTTTTGCTGATTGCCAGCCAGAGCGACCTTGATGCGCAATCTGTCTCTGCGGCTATAGCCGCCACGTTTATGGCAAGACACACGCATGCCTGGCCATCGAGCCTACCCGAGCCACCGGATAGCTGGAGCCTGCCCTATCAGCGTCTGGCGGCGGATGTCGGCCTGGCTCAGACGGAGCTGCGCACCGCAATGGAACAAGCGCGCCGTTTTCTGCACCCCATCCTGCAGCATAGCGCCGGGGGTGCATGGGACCCCCAGAAGAGTGTCTGGCGCGAGACGGGGTAAGGCACGACTGGTGCCAGACGGGGCGTGCCGCGCAGACCGCGGCCCTGCCGGCCAGCAGAGCAGCCTGGGGCGAAAGGCTTGATCCGCGAAATAGCGGGCATCGAAACGCTCAGGTGCCGCCAGATGCCTCCCAAGTCCCGTTCATGCCGCGCGTTCATTCACGTGATGAACTAAAGTTACTCACGAGATGAATAGAATCCGGCTTGATCACCGCGAGCACACCTGATCGCGTCAGCATCCCGCCGGGCGCTCGCCATCAGCGGCCAGCGTGCCAGGAGCCAGGGGGCAGCCCCGTGGCTATTCCAACTCCAGCCCCCGGGCCCAGGCGCGGATGGCATCCCAGTCGCGATAGTCGCCGGGCTGCATCCTGGAGATCCGCATAATGATCCACATCACCAGCCTCTCTGGCCACCACAGAACCGCGGGATCGACCTTGCCACGAAAGTAGGCCAGCGAGCGCGGACGAAGGGCCTCGATAACGGGCAGGGCATTCTTGAGTGAGGCCGCCAGCGTCTGCGCGGACTCTGTTTCGGGCACCTCGTAGACGTACACCGGACAGGGCATCCCCTCCCCGTCCGTGGCGGTAGCAGGCCGCAGCCCGGTGGCAAAGAGCGCTACGGGCCTGCTCTTCAACTCGGGTTGGTGCTCTTGCAGAAAACGGACCATCTCGGGATGCCAGCCAAAGCGATAGAGCAGCCCGCCGGCCACCACGGCGTCATATGCGGCCACAGCCCTGGCCTCTGACGCAGGCGAGACCGTGACCTCATACCCTCGCGCCTCCAGTTCCTCGCCGATCGCCGCCGCGACCTCCGCTGTCGATCCCGAATGCGTTACATAGGCGACCAGCACGCGTGCCATCTGCTCCCTCCTCACATGCTACAGCCGGACAAGATGATTCGAACGCTATTCCGCAGCCTGAGATGTGCTTCCCCTGAGTAGCCGGCATAGCCGAATCCCAGCGATCCCCAGCGCGAGCAGCGCGAGCACAAAGATGCTATAGACCGCCATCACCGCCACAAGCCGCCACCCCTCCGGCGCGTGGGCGCCGTCGGCCAAACCCGGTGATGACGGCGATCCCCCGAGTACCCACGAGCGCCGCCACCGCGACCCCCAGCGACCAGGTGACCTCGGCACGCAAGTGACGAGCGCGGAGCGCGATCCATAGCAAGAGCAACCGTCCGAGCAACCCCAACATGAACAGCTCTGCAGGCATCAGAAAATCAAAACGGAACCTCTGCCAGAAGATGAGCGACAACAGGCCCAACACTAGAGGGGCCAAAAGATCCAGCCAGATGAGAGCAGTTCCGGCGATGGCCAGAATGCGCGCCAGGGTATCGCGCTTGTCCATATTCACCCTCCTTCCGGGCGATACATCGAGCGCCCATCGCCCAGGAGCAGCCTGTTCAGGCCGATGTCGCCGGCCGCCGCACGATCAACAGGCCACATAACCCCGCAGCCAGCAGCGCCAGATGAAAGGCAGCCACCACGACGAGGAGCGGCACAGGCGACCATGATACCACCGAGAGCATCCAGACAGCATCGCGAGAGAGCGCCTGCTGCATCACCAGGACCAGCGCCGTCACCACCAGAGCCGTCGCAGCCAGGGCACGCCAGCGTCCGACAACGAGCGCCGCCGCGAGCACCAACGCGGTAGCCACGAGCCCCAGCAAAAAGAACTGCCTCTGGATCAGAACCCAGAGCGGGCTAGCCAGCGGGGCCAGCAGCGTGACCCAGGCAAGGGCTGTCCCCGTTACCGCCAGCGGAACGACGAAACGAGCACTTGCCGGTCTGAAACGTTCGCTCATGGTAACTCTTCCTTTGCCCTCGCGTAGACTAGAAGACCTGGCTCTCGGGCCCAGCCAGCCGCGCAAAGTCCAGCCCCGTGGGCTCCTGAAACACGCGCAGGTCAAAGACGCGCACCGCCGCCAGCAAGTGGTTAAATATCTGCCCCTGAATGGCTTCGTAGGCCACCCAATCGGTGGTCCTGGTGAACACATAGACCTCCACCGGCAAGCCGGTAGGCGCAGGTTCCAGCACCCGCACCAAAAAGGCCATGCCGGTAGTGTGAATGTCATCGCGGCTCTTGAGATAGGCCTCGATGTAGTGAACAAAGACTTCGACATTGGTCACCTGCGGGCCGTCCAGCGGCCAGTCATAGTGCTCAGCGTGCGCCTGCATGTGCGCCTCCAGCGCGGCGATGCGCTCCGCCAGCCAGTCGGCGATCAGGTCGATCTTTTGGAGGCGACGCAGCATCTCGAGGCTGCAAAAGGTCACACTCAGCTGATCCAGCCGGATAGCGCGCTCGATGCGCCGCCCGCCGCTCTCCACCATCCCGCGCCAGTTGCGGAAGGACACCTCCATGATCTTGCTGGTCGGGATCACGCTGTAGGTCATGTCCCAGTTGCGCACGCGGATGGTGTGGAGGTTGATATTGACCACGTTGCCGTTGGCATCATAGGCAGGCACCTCCACCCAATCGCCCTCGCGCAGCAGGCCGTTAGCCGCGATCTGGATGCTGGCCACAAGGGCCAGGATAGTATCCTGGAACACCAGCATGAGCACGGCAGCCATGGCTCCTAGACCCGTGAGCAGCGCCACCGGCGACTTGTCCGTTACCAGCGTGATGCTGAGGATCACAACCACAAAGACGATGACGAGCTTGGCAAGATCGAGATAGCCGGCGATGCTCACCCCGGAATAGTCGGCCCGGCTTTCGTATATTGTGTTTATGGCACTGAGCAGCGAGATAAAGGTGATCGCCACCAGCCAGAGGATGACGCCCAGCGCGACTTTGGAGATGATCTCCTGCTGCTCGGGGAAAAGACGCGCGCCGAGATACAGAACGAGCAGGGGCGCCAACCAGGCCATACGCTCAGGGCGCAGATAGCGCACCAGGAGGTCGTCGACACGGGTGGCACTGCGGTCACTAAGGCGGATGAACCAGCGCGCAAAGACAAAGCGTGCCAGGGCGAAGGCAATCGCTGCCAGGGCGACGACGCTCAACGCGGCGAGAAGAGTCCTGGACTCGAATTGCTCAATGAGGGCGGTCGGATCCATAAGGCGCTCCTATTACCGGGGAGTTCTTCAACGGCTGTTCGTCCCATTCTAGCGCATCAGCAGGTATAGTTCTACGGATTACTGTGATTAATTGCTCGATGCGCCGCACGCATCCCCACCGATCCCGAGGACTGGCCGAATCATCGACTAAAGTACGCGAGCGTAGCGTGCGCGACCGGTGGACAGGGGGCTCTGACGCTGAGGGCCGTCCGTCACTGCCCACACGGGATCACCGCTCCGGCCGCAGCACGCTATCCACCTCTCGGCCCACCCGGTGCCGGTAACACGCCACGCTCAGATACTCGCCAAAAAGCAAGATCAGCCCGCTCAGGTACGCCCAGGTCAGAAAGGCGATGATTGAGGCGACAGAGCCATATACCAAATTGGTGCGCACCAGGTAGGTGCCCACAAAGTTAACAAAACCGCGCTTGGCGATCTCCCAGAGCACACCGGCACCCACAGCTCCGATGAGCAGGTCCCGCCAGGTACCCAGTCCGTGAGGCATCACAGTGTACAGCGCCCAGTAGAGCAGCACATCAAGAGACAGCGCCAGCAGCAGATTCAGCCCCGCCGCCATAAACTGGAAACGCTCCGGCAGAAACTGGATCAGGCTGGCCAGCAGGCTGCCTGCGGCCAATCCCGCCAGCAGCAGGGGCCCAACCAGCAGCAGGATCATCGTCAGAGCGATGCCATACCGCTGCCAGAAAGGGCGAATGTACTCGGCCTGCCAGATATCCTGCAGGATCCCGCCCAGCCCCCGAAAGAGCGACGACGCGCTCCAGGCCAGGGCGATCACGGCCACGACAGAAACGGATCCCCGGGCGCGGATGACGCCGGCGATGTTCTCGCTCATGAGATCGCCGAGCGTGGGCACCAGGAACTCGAGCTGCGCGATCACCGCGGCGATGTCCGCCGAGGGGCCCAGCGAATAGCTGGCGATCGTGATGCTCAGGAGCGTGAGCGGAAAGATGGAGAGGAGAGCAAAGTAGGCGATAGCGGCCGCCGAGATGCTCGTGCGAAAGGCGAGCAGTTGCCGGATGGCGTCCAGCAGGATGGTGCCGGCGCCATAGACGCCTTCATCGATGCGCCCCGCCAGCTCCAGCGCTCGATGCCAGGCTCTCAGAATCCACTCGCGCAGCTCTGGTAACTTCATTCCCATCCTGCCGAATACTTGATGGTCCCACGATCGCCCGGCCCATCGTTCCCCGGCCGTGCCTGCGCACACCATACCTGTGCACAGCGGACCTGTCAACGTGGGCAAGCACGACTTTGTAGCCCACTTGCCGCAGCATGGGCGCTGCGGTATCTTCACGGCAGGCTATCGACATCCGCCGCCCGAAAGGAGCCGCGCCATGCCTGTCCCGATCATTGCCCTGACCATGGGAGACCCCGCCGGCGTCGGGCCGGAGATCATCATCAAGGCCCTCATGGATCCCGCACAGCGGGCGCGCTGCCGGCCACTGATCATCGGCGACCCGGCGGTCATGGCCCGCGCCGCGACACTGGTTCCCGGTGCGCCCGAGCTGCGCACGATCGCCCACATCGACGAGGCCCGGTACGGCGACGCCATCGACGTGCTGCCGACCCCGATGCCTGCGCCGCCAGTGGTGTTCTGGGGCGCCATCAGCCTCGAGACCTCGCGCGCGATGCTTGCCCCGTTGGATCTGGCCTGCGACCTGGCCCAGGCGGGCGCCATCCAGGGCATCGTCTCCGGCCCCCTCAACAAAGAGGCCTTTCACCTGTGCGGGCACGCTCACAGGGACGAGGTCGAGTACATGGCGGAGCGTACCGGCAGCCCCGACGCCTACATCCTGGGGTTGATGCGCGGCGTGTGGGTCACTGCCGTCGCCGAGCACGTACCGTTTCGCGAGATCGCCGACCTGATCACCCGCGAGAATGTGCTGCGCTTTGTCACCAAGCTGGACAGCGTCATGAGACGTGCCGGCGTGACTGCGCCCGACGGCGGCGCGCCGCGCGTCGCCGTGGCCGCGCTGAACGCCCACGGCGGCGAGGGGGGCGCGCTGGGGACCGAGGAGATCACCGACATCGGGCCCGCCGTAGAGGACGCCCGTGCACAGGGGATCGCCGCCTCCGGGCCTGTCCCGGCGGACACGGTATTCGGCCGGGCCCTGGCGGGCGAGTTCGAGGGCGTCGTCGCCATGTTTCACGACCAGGCCAACATCGCCCGCAAGCTCCAGCCCATGTCAGAGCGCGTGACGCTTTTTGAGGGTTTGCCGGTGCCGGGCGGCACCACCGCCCACGGCGTGGCCTATGACATCGCCGGGCAGGGAGTCGCCGACCCGGGCAGCCTGATCGCCGCACTGGACGGCGTGATCCGTCTGGCCGGTACGCGCTAGCGAGGCTCGATCGCCTTAGCAGTGATAGTATTGGCATCCCGCCGCCGGCCGCCTGCACTGTCCGTGGCGGGCACGGCCTGCCACACATTCGGCCCGCACAGGAGCCAACATGGCGCAGGGATCTGAGACGCGCTCCGTGATCATCATCGGCGCAGGCATCGGCGGGCTGGCCGCCGGCTGCTACGCGCGCATGAATGGCTACCAGACAACGATCCACGAGATGCACACCCTCCCCGGTGGCGTCTGCACCTCCTGGGAGCGCAAGGGGTACACCTTTGATGGCTGCATACATCACCTGGCGGGCTGCCGGCCCGACTTGCGCATGTACCGCATGTGGCGCGAGCTGGGGGTCATGCCGCGGGACGTCTACCGCCCGGAAGAACTGATCGCCATCGAGGACCCCGCAGGCCGCCGCCTGACGATGTACACGGATCTGGACCGCCTCCTGGAGCACATGCATGCCCTCTCCCCCCAGGACAGCACCCGGATTGATACCTTTATCGGTGCGGCGCGCCGCCTGACGCAGATGAGCATGATGGACCTGTTGCTGGCGCGCCCCTGGGAGATGTTGAGCGCACTGCCCTACATGGGGCTGATGGGCCGGTGGGGCGAGCTGACCCTGGAGCAGTTCGGCGCCCGCTTTTCCGATCCCTTTCTGGCGCGAGCCGTGGGTCAGATCCAGTACGATTTCGAGAACATCCCCGCCGTGGTCGGACTCATGTTCCTGGCAAGCTGCGCCTCGGGCGATTTCGGCTGGCCCGCGGGCGGCTCGAGCGCCTTTGCCTCCTCCATGGCGGACCGTTTCACCGCGCTCGGAGGCGAGATCCGCTACGGCTCCCGCGTGAATGGCATCGTCGTCGAGGACGATCGAGCCGCCGGCGTGCGCCTGGCCGATGGCAGCGAGCAGCGCGCCGACGTCGTGATCTCCAATGCCGACGGGCGCACGACGATCTATGACATGCTGGGCGGGCGCTATATCGACGAGCGCATCGCCCGCTACTATTCCCATCCCCCGAAACAGATGGAGATGGCTCTGCACATCTCGCTGGGCGTGGCGCGCGACCTCTCCGATGAGCCGCACGCCCTGGTGCTCTGGCTGCCTGAGCCGGTCGAGATCGCGGGGGTCAGGCGGGACCGTCTTTTCATCGAGAACTATGCCTTTGCGCCCGAGACCGCCCCGGCCGGCTGCACGGCCCTGCAGGTGGGGCTGACCACCTCGTACGACTACTGGAAGCAGTTCTCCCCCGCCGACTACCGCGCCGCCAAGCGTCACGCCGCTGAGAGGGTGATCGACTGTCTGGAGCGCCGCTGGCCGGGTTTGCGCGATCAGGTGGAGGTCACCGATGTGGCCACGCCGCTCACCACCGAGCGCTACACGGGGAGCTATCTTGGGTATCAGGCCTGGCCCGTGCCCAACCAGTCGATGCTGGATGCCTTCTCCGGCAAGGGGCTGAGCCGGACGCTGCCGGGGCTGGCCGGGTTCTACATGGTGGGGCAGTGGGCGGGCGGCCTGGGCCTGCCCAACGTGACCGCCATGGGCCGGCGCGTCATCGCCCAGCTCTGCAAGGCCGACGGGCGGCGGTTTGTGACGACAGAGGCGTGAGGTTTCCACAGACAACGACAGACGCACCGCAAGAGTTTCCTCCTGCGGTGCGCCCTATCGTTTGCAGTTCTGATGAGTGGCTCGCCATTGAGCCGCTCAGAGCAGAGATAGAATCATCATCCGTGACGCGCCTCATCACGCGTGCCGAAAGTGTAGGCAGCTCCCCCGGCGACGCCAAATCCGCACGATTGCGCTTACGCTATCGCGCCGCCCTGCCCGTACCAGTCCTCGCGCGTCAGCGGCAGGTTAGCGTGGCCGCGCGCGTCCGCCCGGGCCAGCAGCGTCTGAAAGATGCTGAGCCTCCCGTTGGTAAATCCCGCCGCCGAGCCGGCCATGAACAGGCGCCAGACCCGGTAGGTGGGCTCGGAGACGTGGCGCAGCGCCTCCGCGTGGTGCGCCTCCAGCCGGCGCACCCAGTGGCGCAGGGTTATGGCATAGTGCTCGCGCAGGCTCTCCACATCGCGCACCTCCCAGCCCGCCTGCTCCGCATAGCGCAGGGTATCGCCCACGGGCAGCAGCTCGCCGTCGGGAAAGACATAGGCGTCGCTAAAGCTGCGCCCGCCGGTGCGCGGCGCCACCCGGGCGTGGGTGCCTGGCTCCTGCACCGCCCAGCCCTGGGCGATGCCATGGTTAAGGAACACCCCGCCGGGCCGCACCAGGGAGAGCGCCTGTTCAAAGTAGGTGGGCAGCAGGTCACGCCCCACATGCTCAAACATCCCCACGCTGACCAGCGCATCATAGGGCTGTGAGCGGTCGACCTCGCGATAGTCCTGCAGCCTGACCCGTGCGCGATCCCCCAGCCCGGCGTCCTGGATGCGCTCGCTCGCCAGGCGCACCTGCTGCTCGCTCAGCGTGATGCCGGTGGCATCCACGCCATAGTGCCGCGCGGCATGCATCACCAGCCCTCCCCAGCCGCAACCCACATCCAGCAGGCGCTGGCCTGGCTGGAGGCGCAGCTTGCGGCAGATCAGGTCCAACTTGGCGACCTGCGCTGCGTCCAGGGCGTCGCTGGGATCCTGAAAGTAGGCACAGGAATAGACCATGCGCTCATCCAGAAACAGCCGGTAAAATGCGTTGGAGACATCATAGTGGTAGGCGATCGCGTCGCGGTCTCGCTGAACGGAATGCTTGCGGCCACGCAGGGACGCAGCGCCACGTCCGCCGACCTCTCGTGCCTCGGTGGTGCGGGCAGGCAAGCGCAGCAGTTGGCGAGCCAGGCTCAGCCGCGCCCCCAGAGAGGCGTAGCGCGCCGGGATGGCCGCAGCCGAGGCGATGGCGTACTCCAGGTCGCCCTCCACGTCGAAATCGTCATAGAGGTAAGCCTCCGAGAGGCGCAGCTCGGTGCCGGAGAGGAACATGGCGCGCAGCGCGCCGGGATGCTTGAGCACCAGCGTGGCCCGCGGCGACGGGCCCTTACGCGGCGACGGGCCCTTACGCGGCGCCGGGCGGTCATCGGGCCAGCGTGAGCCATCCCACAGCCGGGCTGCGATGCCGGCCTGACCGCCGTCCGTGTCCGGGGTGCGGAGTCCTGTCGCCGGCGCGAACAGCGTTGAAAGGAGAGAGCGCGTGACCTCCGCGGCCTGATCTGCCATGGCACACCTCCCAGAAGGCCTAAAACTGCCGCACGACATCGTCGTCACCTAGAACACCGGAGTACTGATGGGCGTTGCGCCGTTCCATGGGGCATGCCTGGCGAATGCGTTAGCCTCTCACAGAACATGCTTGGCACCGCGCCTCTGTCGTGGTATCATATACCCCTGTAGTGTATCGCGTCCACAGGGACGGCTTATCTGAGGAGGCTCTCGTGATCTATCGTGAACTGGGCAAAACGGGCTATCGCGTCTCACAGCTCGGCTATGGCGCCATGCGCCTGCCGATGGTTGGTGAGGGCGCCGATGCGCACGTAGACCGTGAACAGGCGATCCCCATGCTGCACGCTGCCTTTGAGGCAGGCGTCAACTATGTCGATACGGCGCACGGATACTCCAACGAGGACAATCAGCGCCTGGTGGGCGAGGCCCTCAAGGGATGGCGCGACAAGATCGTCATCTCCACCAAGAACCCGGAGTACAACGACGAAAAGGTCTGGTGGCAGAACCTCGAGCAGGCTCTGACATACCTGGACGTCGACTATATCGACATCTACAACCACCATGGTATCAACTGGGAGCGCTACGAGAGCAGCGTGGAGCCCCGGCTCAGCAAGCTGATGATCAAGGCCAAGGACCAGGGCCTCATCAAGCATATCTGCACCAGTTTCCACGACACACCCGAGAACCTGGTCAAGCTGATCAACACGGACTATTTCGAGGTCATCACGCTGCAGTACAACATCCTCGACCGCAAAAACGAGGACGCCATCCAGCTGGCCCACGAAAAGGGCATCGGCATCGTGGTGATGGGCCCCGTGGCGGGGGGCCGCCTGGGCGTTGAGAGCGATGTGCTCAAGGCGATGATCCCCGGCGTGGACCGCGTCCCCGAGCTGGCCCTGCGTTTCGTGCTCTCCAATCCGGGCGTCTCCGTGGCGCTTTCGGGGATGAACACCATGCAGCAGGTGGAGGAGAACATTGCCACGGCATCGCAGGACCTGCGCCTGTCCGATGACGAGATGCAGATCATCAATGACCAGCTGGCGCGCCTGCAGGCCATGGCGGACCTGTACTGCACCGGCTGTGGCTACTGCCAGCCCTGCCCGCAGGACGTCAATATCCCCTACATCTTTGGCAAGTACAACGAGGCGCGGGTGTACGGGCTGTGGGATGCGGCGCGTGAGGCCTACCAGTCCTGGAACCGCGTCTCGGGCAAGCGGGCCGATGCCTGCGTCGAGTGCGGCGAGTGCGAGGCCAAGTGCCCGCAGCATATTCCCATCATCGAGCAGCTGATCGAGGCGCACGAGGCGCTGATGGGGGCGTAGCGTTGGTGCGTGACGCGTTAGGCGTTGCGCGTTGACACGTTGGCACGAGAGTTCTGAAGGAGAGGGGCTATTCCCGGAGGGGATGGCCCCTTTTTCATAGCGCTCGCTTCGAGGACGCGGGTCTTCTGGACCGCGGCCCTATGGGCCGCTTCGGATGCGGGCAGGCGCAGTACGCTGCGCCGCTCCCGGTCCAAAGGGCGCCTCCCGCGCAGCGTCTATCTAGCCCTGGTCTGGCACCACGGGGCTGCGCGCGATGCTCGCCACCTTTGCCTGCGTCACCGCCAGCAGGTCGTCCACCGCCATCCGCAGGTTGATCCCCCGCTGGCCGGCGCTCACCACCAGCCAGGTGCCGTCGCGCGCCGAGGCGTCGAGGAAGGTCGCCCAGCGTTTCTGCAGCAGCGCGAGCGCCGAGATGCCGCCCACCAGCAGGCCGGTCATGGACTCGGCTTCGCGCTGGGTGGCCATGCGCACCTTTTTCTCTCCAGCGGCCTGCGCCAGCGCCTTGAGATCGAGCTCCGCATCGCCGGGCACGATGGCCAGCAGCGGGCGCCCGCGTTGCGTCGTATCGGGCATCACCACCAGCGTCTTGAACACGCGCTCGGGCGGCAGGCCCAGCGCGTCGGCGACGCCGATCGCGGAGTGGATCTCCGCATCAAAGTACAACGCCTCGTAGCCGATCCCCCGGCTATCGAGCATCCGCATGGCGTTGGTGACGGGCTGTTTAGGGGGCATTCGTTGATACTCCGGTGACGTGTAGGTAGGCTCCGATAGTCTGCGAGCGCTCTAGTGGTGCTCCCGGTGGTCCTCCGTCGCCGTGTGCTGATGATACTGCCCCGCCTCGTGCATCCGGTTGTGCAGGCGGCGGTGCGCCGATTCCAGCACCAGGCGCATGCGCTTGTAGGCCACGTCCTCGGCGCGGGTGCCCACGGTGTCCAAATACGCCAGCGCCCCCTCGATCTGCTCCAGGATGGTGACCGCATCCGCCGCCGCATAGAACGGCGAGCCGGCCATCTCGACCATCACCGGCGTGGTGTGCGCCGCGATGATCTCGGGCTTGTCCGCATAGTGTCCGCGGATAAGCAGTGCCACCCAGGAGCTGCGATCCAGATTCACGCGCCATTGCCCCGCCGCCTGCCAGGGGTCGAGGGCGATGCTCTCGCGGATCTCCCCATTGACGATCAGCTCGGCGCGCGACATGGGCACGGTGACGCTGGCCGCCTCCCAAACCACGTCCACGGTGCCGCCCTGCGCACCCATGGCAATACGCCCGCCCATAGGCTGGCCGTCGACGGTGCACTCCACGAGGGGCCCATAGGTCACGAACGACTCGGCGCGGCGCACGGCGTCCATCCAGGCTTCATAGGTAAAGGGTGTGCCTTCGGGCAGGTGGGCGTAGGTGCGCACGGTCCCCACCGCGGTCAGCGCGGTCATCTTGTCGGTGCCTCCCACCGCCGGCACCAGGTACCCGTTGTTCAGGTAACGGTACCAGTCAGAGAGCGAGTAGGGATTGATGCCACTGTACAGGTCGCCCCAGGAGGTCATCTCGATCCCGTCGATGTCCCCCTCGATGATCGACGCGGCGTGCTCGGCGCGCGGGTCCGGAAAATGTGGCAGGATCACCAGGCCGCCCTGCCGGTGGCACTGGCGAGCCCACTCGGTCAGTAGCACGTCGATCGGGTCGCCCAGTGCCGATTCGTTGGGGCCGCCGGTGGTCATGGGGGCAATGATACGCCCGCTATAGCCCAGCAGCGAGATATGCCCCAGCACGTGCTGGCGGTTCTCGGTCCCCACCCGCACCAGGTGCTCGCCGTCGCCGCCGGTCTCGCGGCTGCCCCAGGTGTTGCGCCCGTCGAAATCGCCCACGTTGGTCATCAGCTCGCCCCACTGGCTCGCAAGCAGGTTGACGACATTGACGCCCTCCGCCGATCCCTCCAGCAGGGCCGACATGGGCGACAGAAAATGCACATGCGTGTCCGCGCTGACCCAGCCGCGCTGCCGCCAGGGAAGCACGCGCTCCAACTCCAGATTGATCTGCGTGCAATCGGTGCCGACCTCTACGACGCGACGCTGCGGCCGGATCTCAAATCCGCGAGACACCTCGATGAATACCCGCCCCAGGGGCATGTCTAGCACGGTCTCGCCAGGGATGTAGGTCGCCCAGTGCTCGCCCTGGTTCAAAAAGTCGACGGAATAGTCTTCGAACCACTCAGGGTTGGGGATGCGGTGCCGGTCCACCGGCGCCAGGTACTCGCCCGAGGCGCCATGGACGTGGAGGCGCACGGGCACCGGCGTCGTGCCGCCGGCCTCGACCACGCGCAGCGTCACCCGCTGCCGGGCGGGCGTTACCGGGCGCAGCGCGCCGGAGGCGCCCACGCCCCGCAGCGCCGCCGCTGAGAGCTGCTGGCCGTTCCAGAGGTGAAAGCTCGCCTCAGCATGGGCCGTGTACTCGATCAGGACCTCGCTCTCAGAGATCGCCGGCAACTGGCTGTTGTAGCTCTCCTCCCAGGTGTCGTTCGGATACACCGGCCGCGGCCGGGCGGAGATCACCTGCCCCAGGTCCAGCTGAATCTGGCGCAATAGGCCATGCTCGTCCACCTCGGGCTCAAAGGTGATGCCTGCCGGCAACGTCGCCACCGCCTTGCGCCGCCGCTCCCAGCGCAACGGGTGGTCGACCACATCGCCGGCCGAGACCGCCAGCAGCAGCAGCGCTCCCGAGACGGGCTCGACGCGGACCCGATCCACGACCACATCCGGCCGCGGGTTCTCCCAGGCATAAAGCCAGTTGGTCCAGGCGTCACCATCGCCCGGGCTGAGGCGATACTGCCGCCGCCCCCAGGAGGGCGGCGCCGCATCCTGTTCTGGCCGCAACGGATAAGGCTTGTGGTGCGCCACACACGCAAAGCAGTTCTCACCCCAGCGGCGCGTATAGGTGCCGATCTCGTAGCGCCGCCGGATAGGGATCACCTGTTCGCTGCCATCCTCGTAGACGATGACATAGCGCGCGGCCACCTCCCCGAGCCGGCCCTCGCCGCGCATGGGAGAGAGCAGCCCCGCGGCGCCCTCCGCGCCGCCCGCCAGCTCGGACGGGCGCAGATCCGAGGTATGCATGAACACTAGCCAGCGCGTGCGGCAATCGGGGAGATCGATCGTAACCGGCTCACGGGCGACCACCACCGGGTCGTGCACCTCAAAGGGGATGCCCCAGCCCACGCTGACCCCCGGCCGGGCGCCGGCGAGCGCCGCGCGCATCTCCTCCGACAGCTCACGCACCGCTCCGAGTTCCTCCCAGGGCGTGCCCCCCGTAAAGGGCAGCGTCCGGAACAGACGACTGGCAGGACCATCGCGTCTCTCCATGGTGACCTCCCCGCGCAGCGCTGCGCAACGATGCTGATGGCTCCGCCTTGATCATAGCGGCGGGACCGGCCGCGCGCAACCCCTTGAGGCCTGGGCCGGGAAGTGCTACGCTTTGCCACGTGGGTCGCGTCAAGCAGCAGAGAGCGAGGTGTGACGATGACGGTGAACACAATGGCGCTGGAAGGCGCTCTGCGCTTATTGCGGCAGGCCGTGGATGAGGGCGACGTGCCCGCCATCGCCACCGCCGTGTGGCACGGCAGTGACCTGTTGGCGGAGCAGGCCTTTGGCACGCCAGGATGGGTTGTCGGCGAGGCCCCTCTGGAGGTAACAGCACCGTTCCTGGTTGCCTCCATCACCAAGCCGGTGGTGTGCGTTGGCGCGATGCTGCTGGTGCAGCGGGGCCTCCTGTCGCTGGACGAACCCGTCGCCAGCCACATCCCCGCCTTTGGCACGCACGGCAAGGCAGGGATCACGCTCCGCCATCTGATGACCCACACCTCCGGCCTGCCCGACCAGCTGCCACAGAACGTGGCGCTGCGCCGAGAGCACGCCGGGCTGGAACGCTTTGTTGGGGCGGTATGCGACCTCGCGCCTCTTTTCACGCCCGGCACCCGGGTGAGCTACCAGAGCAAGGGGCTGCTCATGCTGGGCGCCGTCATAGAGCGAATCACCCATCAGCCGCTGCGGGACTATCTTCGGCAGGCGCTGTTCACGCCGCTGGGGATGGATCGCACCACCCTGGGGATGCCCGCCGGCGGTTTCAAGGCCAGCGTGCGGGCCAACGATTCCCCGACCGAGAGGCAGAGCGCTGTGGACAGCGACTATGGCTGGAACTCGGTTTACTGGCGCGATTTGGGAGCGCCCTGGGGCGGGCTGCACGCCACGGCCGGCGACCTGAGCCGCTTGCTGCGGCACATGCTGGGCATTCTGCCGGGACCGCTGTCTCCTGGCGCACAGCGCGCCATGCTGCGGGACCAGATCGCGACCATGCCACACATCGCACCTGAGCAACGGATCACTGACTGCTGGGGTTTGGGCTGGCGTCTGGGCGCGCCCGCCTGCGGAGACCTGGTTTCGCCCGCGACGTTCGGTCACACGGGCGCTACGGGCACCATGTTCTGGGCCGATCCGGAGACGGAGCTCTCCTGTGTGCTCCTGACCAACCGGCCCGAATGCCGCACCCTCATGGCGCGCTATTCGAACGCTGTGGCAGCTGCCGTCGCTGACTGACCGAAACGGGCGCTGCCGGTCGGGATCATCCCCAGGCGCGCTCCAGCACCGCCCGATGTTCGATCAGCAGTTGGATATAGTCCTGCTCCAGCGCCACCATCTCCTCATCGCCGCGGCGCAGCCAGTCGGAGAGCCAGCCAAGGCGCGCCGCCACCACCAGCGCCCAGAGAGCCGGCTCGGCGACCGCGGGGTGTCCGCCCGCGCGCAACTCCTGCAGGAGCGCGCGCACCAGTGGTCCGGTCAGGGCCTCGGGCACCTCAATACCGACGCACCCGATAAGGAGAGCAGCGTCATAGGCAACCGGCTTGATTCCGCAAAACTCCCAGTCGATGACGGTGAGTACACCGTTTGCGGTGAGTACACCGTTTGCAGCGGGTACGCTGCCGATGGCGCCCTTTGTCTGCCTCTCGGGCGCCCAGATGACGTTCAGGGGGTGGAGATCGCCGTGACAGAATCCGGTGACCAGCCCCCCTTCCGTAGGAAGCCATTCGTCGAGCAGCCGCCTGACGGTGGGGCGCAGCGCCTCCGCCAGCGCGGGCCGGTGCGTCTCCAGCCGTGCCAACAAATCTGAGCAAAAGGCGCGCGGCGAGAAGGGCACTTCCTCCGGCAAACGCACGCGCTGCGAGGCTGCACGAAGGTCGCACAGGAAGCGGCCCAGCGCCGCCCCGCGCCAGGCCTCCCAGACCCAGCCGGGCCGGGGCAGCGGCGCGCCGTATAGATAGGGACTGATCTGCCAGTAGTCGCCTCCGAGAGGCACGACATGATGGCCGTCACCGGTGGCCAGATACGGGTTGATGCCTTGCATGCCTGCGCCCGCGAGCGACTGCAGCAACGCTGCGATGGCCATCTTGCGGGGCGCCATGGCGGGCGACAGCCGCTCGATGAGCACGTACCGGCCATCGTCCGTCTCGGCGACGGCGCGCGCCAGGCAGCGCTCGGGGCTCCCGGCCGGCGAGAGCTCGGGGTGCACGGACTGCAGGCGCAGGCGCCAGAGCCGGCCCACACGGGCAACGGTCTCCAGGTCGAGCCCGCGGTCCAGCGTCAGGCCGGAGCTACTCACTCGCCAGGCTCGAATGCCACGTCGGCTGACGACTCTAGAAACATCCAGCGATGCCCTTCCAGATCCTCGGTGCGATACGGCCGGCCGACCCCCTCATCGGACGGCGCCGACAGGATGGTGGCGCCCGCCGCGAGGGCCTGCGCATGGTGCGCGTCGGCGTCCTCGACATAGACCAGAATCCCGTCTATGACCCAGGGCAGCTCCGCAAGCCGCTGCTCGCGCTCGTCCTGCGCGCGCCGCGAGCGCGGGCTGCGATACTCCGGCGAGGGCGATGCCAGCAGGATGCGTTCGCCACTATACGTCAGCTCGCCATAACTCAGCCGCCCATCGGGCTCGAGCAGGCGCGCCCGCTCCTCAAAGCCAAAGGCGCGGCAGAGCCAGTCCATGGCTGCGGGGCTATCCTCATAGTCGATCATCGCCGCGATCGTCTGCATATCCACCTCAACTACTGCTCAATGACTCACAGACGCAAAGCGCTACTGCTTTGTCCCGTGGCGAGCGTAGGGGCATTGTCGCCCGGAGCCGGGTGCTGAACGAGGTCCGCAGTTATCTGCCGTTCGCTCACCAGCGCACCTCCATCGCCCGGTCGCACGGGCGACCCTGCACGTAGGCGGCATCCCACCAGTAGTCGGCGTGCCAGCCCAGCCGGCTGTGGAGCGCAACCGTGCGCACGTTCAGACCCGTGTCCTGGATGATGATCTCTTTGACCTCAAAGGGACTCTCGGAAAAGCTGCTGGCCGTCACCCAGTGCGCGCTGCCCAGCCGGCCCAGGGCGTTGACGTGGCTGTGCCCCGAGAGAAACAGCCTCAGATCGGGGTAGCGCTCCACCAGGCCGAGAAGCTGCGCCCGGTACTCGGGCGGGGGCGGGTCCCCCTCCTCGGCGCGGCCCGTCTGCGCGGTGGGCACGCCACCAGGCGCCGCGTGGCAGAGTACGATCTGCGGGCGGCCCGACTCCGCTGCGAGACGTGCCGCCAGCGCGGCCAGATCGGCCGAGTCCAGCGTCGCTCGCGGCTTTCCGCCGTCCCAATAGTACGGCGTCTCACCCCATTGCGTGGGCAACACGTGCACCGTACAGTCCGAGAGTGGCATCGCATAGGCAGTCTGGCCGCCCGGAAGGAGTTCGCGGCCGAGCGCCTGCCAGACCGCAAGCGCATCCGGCGTGGTCATATCGTGGTTGCCCAGGGCCAGACGCACGGGAGCGGGCAGGACGGCCAGTTGCGCCACGGCGGCCCCGATGAGGTCCGGTTCGGAGCGCTCCACAGTGTCGCCCCCGTGCAGGACGAGATCGGCGCCGCCAGTCTCGGTGATCCAGTCGCCCAGCGCCGCGAGGAGTTCCGGCAGGCGGTGGATGTAGCAGGCCTGCATGCGGTAGCCCTCAGGGCCCCCGCCGTGGTGTGTGTCACTGAGCATGATGATCCGCGACATGGCTACCTCCCGCGCCCTTGCGCGAGCATTGTACCACAGCTGCAGTCGCGTGCCTCTTGACGCGGCCTGGTCCTCGCTGTATAATTCAGATACCGACCGGTCGGTATGTAATGCATGAGCCGGTGAAAGGTCCTCCTGGTATGGCTCACAATCACCGTAACCCTGATGAGACCCGGGCCCGCATCCTGACGGCGGCCCAGGAGTCCTTCGGTGCACTGGGATACGACCGCGCCAGTGTCGCCGAAATATGCAGACGCGCAGCGGTAACCAAAGGCGCCTTTTACCACCACTTTGAGAGCAAGCAGGCCGTGTTCCTGCAACTACTGGAGGCCTGGCTGGACGACATGGATCAGCGGCTGCGCACTTTTGAGCTTTCCTGCGCGCTGGTGCCCGATCAACTGATCGCCATGACCACCGTGCTGGACCACGTCCTGGACACAGCCACGGAGCAGTTGCCGATCTACCTGGAGTACCTCACCCAGGCGCTGCGCGACGCCGAGTTGCGCCAGCTCACCGTCCGGCCATACGACCGCTTTCACCGGCGAATCGCTGACATCATCCGCAGAGGCATCGAGCAGGGCAGTCTGCGCCCCGTTCCCCCGGAGGCCACCGCCAGCTCAGTGCTGGCCCTCGTGATGGGGCTGCTGCTGGAGGCGATGCTGGCACCCGATTCTATCGATATGTCCGCCGCGGCCGCGCAGAGTATGCGCGTGCTGCTGGCCGGAATCATCAGGGAGAATGACTAACATGCGCGTTCTAGTGACCGGAGCCTTTGGTAATCTGGGACAACCCGTTCTGGAGCAACTGATCCGTGCGGGCCACCAGGTGCGTGCCTTTGACCTCGATACACGCGCCAACCGCAGGGCAGTCCGCCGCTTTGGCAGGGACCTGGAGGTCGTCTGGGGCACGCTGGCCAACGAAGCTGATGTTGTTCGCGCTGTAGAAGGGCAGGAGGCGGTCATCCATCTCGCCTTTGTGCTGCCGTACCTCTCAGCCACCGGCGTAAGCAGCGAGTCCGAGCCGCGCTGGGCACGGAACATCAACGTCGGCGGCACGCGCCGTCTGCTGAACGCGCTGCGCGCCATGCCCGAGCCGGCGCGCATCCTGTTCACCTCCTCGCTACACGTCTATGGCCAGACGCAGGACCGTGAGCCATACCGACGTGTAGGAGACCCGGTGGCGCCCACCGACCATTATTCGCACCACAAGATCATCTGCGAGACGCTGGTACGCCGCTCGCAGCTACGCTGGATCATCTTCCGTCTGGGCGCCTCGCTACCCACGCGCCTGATCCTGGACAGGGGTATGTTTGAGGTGCCGCTGGATACCCGCATCGAGTTTGTGCACCACAGCGACGTCGCTCTGGCTATCGCCAACGCGCTGGATAACGATGCCGTCTGGGGCCAGATCTGGAATATCGGCGGCGGCCCGGAATGCCAGCTGATCCAGGGCGAGATGGTCCGCAGCGTGCTGGATGCGGTGGGCGTGGGCATGTTGCCCGAGCATGTCTTTGGCAACCGGCCATTCCCTACCGACTGGCTGGACACGTCCGAGAGCCAGCGGTGGCTCCGGTTTCAGTACCATACCCTCAAGGACTATTTGGAGGACCTGACGAAAAAGCTTGGGCCGGCGCGCCCCCTGCTCAAAGCCGTCAGCCCGCTGATCCGCGCCTATCTGCTGTTTATCGCGGCTAACGGGCGGCTGCACTAGTCCGCAACGAAATCTACCGATCCGAGCATCGTCGCCAGAAGGGGCCAGGCCTGCTCCGCCTGGCCCTCCGGCATGCTGGCGATGAACAGCAGCGCCTCCCCTTTGATGACCAGCGGCGCCAGCACCACCTGATACACACGCCCCGTCGTGCTACTCACCAGCGTGGCGTCGATGGCATCTACCGGGTTGCGGGCGATCACCAGCGGCACCTCGCGCTGCCGAATGGCCAGCGACAGATCGTAGGTGGCCAGCACCTCGCGAGGCGTGGCGGCCCCGGGCAGCCTGCGCACCAGCAGCGCGGCGCATTCCAGTTCGGGCGCCGCCAGCGTGGCCTCATCCTCGATGAGGATCACGCCGTCAGTGATCTCTCGCAAGGTCCAGCCCTCCGGAACCTGAAGCGTGATCGGCAAGCCCTGCGCAGCCGGGTCATCCGCCGGCGGCGTCGTGGGCACCGGCGTCACGATGGTCGGCGCCGGCGTCGGAATCGTCTCCGTGGGCATCTCCGGCGTGACCGCCACGCTCGGAACAGCCTCATCGTGTTGCGGCGCCAGCTGGTCCCCAACCACCCCACACCCGGCCAGCGTCAGCAGGGCAACCAGCAACAAGATGTTCCGAGCACCCCGGTACTCGTTCATCATGGGACCATCTGCCACGCCTGCCGGCCCGCATAGATCGGGGGGTCAAGCCCTGCCATGTGACGGTCGAGCGCTTCAAAGCGCAGCGGGTTGTTCATGCCAAAAACGTACGGGTTCAAGGCTGAGGCACTGTAAGGATCCGCGGGCGGAGCAGGGGAGATGAAACGCCCGACGGCGGGATCATACCAGCGCGCAGGCAGGTCATACAGCCGGGTCAGCGGCTCGTAAGCATAGCCACGATAGCCAGGCAGCACCACAGCATCCGGCGCACTCTCGCCCACATGGCCCACGGGCATGCCCCAGGGGTCGAACGATGCTTGCTGCACCAGCTCACCTTGATCGTCAAGCGCGGCAGTGACCGTGCCCTGAGCATCGGCCAGCACGTAGCGCATCACTGTCCTGCCCCCTGCCTCGGGAGCCGTCTCAGCGATGATCGTCCACTCGTTCACACTGGCGCCCGGCTGTCGCGCCACGACGACCTGACCCGCCGCGCTCAGCGTGGCGGTGCTCTGACCGCGATCGTAACGTTCCGCCTGTGGCGCGGCCCCGCGACGCGTGGTCTGCAGCCGCTCTCCGGTCAAAGCATAGCGATAGGAGACCAGTTCCTCGTCGCAACCGCAGTCCGGCGAGAGCGGAAAGGGCACCGCGCAGGGCGAGCTTTCGGCCACCGCCACCAGCCGCCCCGAATAGTCCCAGCTGTAGCGGCGCAGGCTCTCAGGCCCGGCACTGGAGATCAGCCGCCCATTGCGGTCATAGGCATAGATCGTATCACCTGCCTGCAGCAACTGGTGTGCCGCATCGTACCGGTAGACCACCGGCGCCGCGTCCCCGGCGGTGAGCGAGGTGCGGTTGCCCGCAGCATCATAGCTATAGGTTGTCGCCATGCCCCCAACGTCGGTATAGGATACCAGGCGATCCAGCGCATCGTAAGCGTAGGTGCTGGTGCCCTCCGGCGTGTCAACGGCCGCAAGGTTGCCGACGGCGTCGTAGCTATACCGTGTCGTGCGGTCTACGCCGTCTCGAGCGCCCTGCTGGTACTGCCGCGTCTCGGTCAGCCGCCCCAGCGCATCGTACGCCAGCGTGGTGCGCAGCGGGCCGGTGCGGACGTCCACGCGCAGGGGCGCCAGCTGCCGCGCGGTTTCATAGGTGTAGGCCGTCTCCCCGAGAGGACCGGCGATCCTCTTGAGCTCACCAAGGTCGCCGTAATCGTAGCTCGTGCGCTCACCCTCGGAGGTGAGCATCTCCTGCACCTGCCCCTCACCGTTATAGACGTAACTGACCCAGCTACTGCGGCCGTCACGAATGTCTGCCACCATCACCGCACGGCCCGCGGTATCGCGCTGGATGACGCGCGTCCAGCCCTGGCCGCTCAGCGAGGTGACCCGGTCCGCCCCGTCATAGGTAATGCGCCAGGTCTGCCCGCCGGGATACGTCAGGGTCAGCGGGCGCCCGAGGGCATCGTTGTTGACTCGGACGGTATCACCACGAGCGTCGGTGCGCGCCAGCAGCTCGCCCTCATTGCCATAGACCAGGGTCGTGCTGCGCCCCAGAGGGTCGGCGAAGCGGGTGACGCGCCCGGCATAGTCATAGGTATACGACCAGGCGCTGCCCGCCGCGTCAGTGAGCACGATCAGGTTGCCACTGGCATCGTAGGTATATTGCGTCTCGCCGCCCAGGGCGTCGGTCTGACTCACGATGCGCCCCACAGCGTCATAGGCCATGGTGCGCGTGCGCCCCAGGGCGTCGGTGAGGCCGACCAGCCGGCCCGCCTCATCGTAGACGACCTGCATCACGCCGCCGGCCGGGTCCTCGATGCTGGTCAGCTGGCCCAGCATGTCATAGGTGTAGCGGATCACCCGTGCCTGCGTGCTGCGCGCCGGATCTCCCTGGCCGTTCCAGTTCCAGACCATTGCCGACGGCTGGCCATAGGTCTCGGCGTCATCGTCATAACGGTAGTACCAGCGCAGGCCGCCCTGCTCTGCGCTGACCCGCCGGCCCTGCGGATCATACCGCCAGATGAGGGGCGCCTGACCGTCAGCCGCCCATGAGGTCTGGGTCCAATACCCGTCGATCTGTCTGTAACCGTTGCTGACCGCGGGCAATGGCGGCGCCGAGCGGCTCTGCACCAGTGCCGTCCCCGGCTGGTAGGTGTAGACCGTCGTCAGGCCAGCAGCATCCGTTTCACTCAGCAAGAGGCCTTCTTCCTCGTCCCGGCCCCAGGTACGCGTCCAGACATACTCGGTGGCGCCGCCATCCGGGCTGCGGACCAGCCGCACCACGCGCCCGTGGGCGTCATAGCTGTACTGGTGCCGCGACGTGGTGCGACCGCTGGCGGTGATATGGCTGACCACCGTCGTCCCCAGCACGGGCGCCACGCTCTGCACCGCCTCACTCGCATAGGGCACCTCATTCAGCACACTCTCAAAGGTCGCCCGGTGCCCCGCGGCATCGATGATCTCACTGAGCTGGCCGTCGGGTGCGTAACGGTACTCGGTACGATAGCCGAGCGGGTCAGTCTTGGCCGTCAGACGATGGGACTCGTCATATGCAAGCGTCCAGGCTGCCTCCAACGGATCGCGGATCGAGACCAGGTCATCTCCCTGATGCAGCAGGGCCCACGTCTCTCCGGCGGCATCGGTGACGGTGCTGATGCGCTCCCCGTCATAGACCAGCGTCGTGGCCCTGCCGGCCTGATCTACAACGGCGCTCAGGCGCCCCTGCCCATCATAGCTGAAGGAGAGAAACCGGCCCGATGGCTCCTCCCAGCGCACGGCGCGGCCCTCGGCATCGAGAGTCGTAACGCCCTGCACTGGGGCACCATCGGCTCCGTTACGCAGCCAGCGCCAGGTGCCATCTCGCTCGCGGGTCAACGTGTAACCCCGAACGCTGGCCGAACTGAAGGTGTTCTGCTTGCCGGTAAAGAGCATTGCAGAGCCCCCGGCATAGAGCAGCACCCGCTCCTCATCCACAACCTGCAGCCGCACCTCATAATTGTGCCACCAGTGTGCACCCGTGAGACCGGGCTCGCGGCGCTGCACGATCACCGGCTGCACGGCGCTCTCCGTGCCCGCTTCAGATGCGTACTGGATCTCCATATCATAGAGTCCGGCCGGCACCGGCTCGCCCGTATCCTTGTCCGTGGTATCCCAGAGTGCCAGCGGCTGCGAGCCCTCGCCCTCAAAGGTCCATCCGACGATCCGAATGGTCCAGCGCTCGATCGGCGCCTTGGACGTTAGCTCGGGCGCAAGCACCATGGGGACCGGTTGCGGCCGGCTGTCGTAACGCAGCACCAGCCGGGGGCCCGCGCCGCCCAGGGTGTAGGAAAGGCTGAGGTTGAGATCGGCGCAGGAGACGCGCATTCCCGCCGCCGGGTCCTCGAGACAGAGGCCCGCACTGTCACCGGCCGGGTCCGGGAGAGCAGCCCGAGCCGGATCCTCCGGCGCCGCACCAGCGCCCGCCGTCCAGACTTCAGGGGCCAACCCCTCCAGGACTGCCCGGGCATCGTTCCAGGGTTCACTCGCCGGCGCGGCAGGCGGCGATGTGGCCGGCTGCGCCAGGACGACCGCACCGCCGACGGCCTCGAGCGCCATCGTCAGCAGCACGACCAATGCGATCCGTTGCGTCAACCGGCTTACACGCACGTGCACGGATGTGTCCCTCCACTGTGTGCCCTGGGTACGCCGCCGTCTGGCGCACGGGTGTGATCTCGTGTCCATCCTGCTATCCCATCAAAGCCAGCGGCTGCGTGCCCAGTCCCAGCGCGAAGCGCGCATACAGGTACGCTGCCGTCAGGAGGAAAAGCAGTACAGCGTAGACAATGTCCGCGGGCCGCAGATGCAGCCAGCGCAGGTACGTGCGATGCGGGGTGGCGCCCAAGGCGCGCGACTCGAGGCCGTAGGACACGCTCTGCGCCGTACGCAGCGCCGAGATCAGCATAGCGACGGTGATGGGGATATAGGCCCGGGCGCGCTGCACCAGCCCGCCGGCCTTGAGGTCGAGCGCACGCGCCTGCTGCGCCTCGGAGATGGAACGAAACACAGCCGCCATCGTGGGGAGGTAGCGCAGCGCCATGCCCGCGGTCAGTCCCCAGGTGTAGGGCATGCCCAGCGCCACCAGGCTCAGCACCAGGCTGCCGGCGTCGGTGGTATACAGCCAGACAAAGAACGTCAGCGCCAGCGCCGCGATGCGCAGGCCGATGGCCGCACCCTGCGCCAGATTATGCGGCCCGATCCGCAGGTGCCCCCAGACGACCCAGGCCTCCCCGACGGCGGGATTCAGCAGTGTCCAGAGCACCGCGATCAGCAGCACAGTGGGCAATGTCACGCGCCACACCCCGGCGATGCGCGCGCCACTGACGCCCCCCGAAAAGAGCAGTAAATGCAGCACGGCCAGCGCCCCCAGGATCAGCCACAGGTTGACGGTGAGCACCAGGCAGAGCGAGACACACAGCACAAAGGCCAGTTTGACCCGGGGGTCGGCGCGGTGCAGCCAGGAGGTGCCCGGCTGGTAGAGATCATAGGCGGGACTCATGGCCGCCCCCGCTGCGCGCGCTCCAGCAGTTGCCCGTAGGCCGCCGCAAACGCCTGCACGGTGAGCAGCCCCGGCGCAAGGCCGGTATCGCTTAGCCGCGCAGCGAGCGCGGTGACCGGCGGAGGCGCCAGGCTGGCACGGGCCAGGTCCTCGCCCCGCGCAAAGACGTCGGCAGGCGTCCCCCGCAGCAACACGCGGCCGCTGTCCATCACCAGCAACTCCCGGCAGTGCTCGGCCACCAGCTGCATGTCATGGCTCACCAGTACAATCGTGTGCCCGGCAGCGTGCAGCGCCTCGATGCGGCCCATCAGTTCCTGCGTCTCGTGCCGGTCCAGCCCCGCCGTGGGCTCGTCGAGGATCAGCAGCCGCGGGCGCATGGCATACACCGCCGCGATCGAGACCAGCCGGCGCAGGCCATAACCCAGCACGGCCGGGGGGACGCTGGCTACCTCAAGCAGCCCAAAGGCGCGCAGGGTGTCGTCCACGCGCTGCAGGACCTCGTCCTCGCTCAGCCCCAGGTTGCGCGGCCCAAAGGCGATCTCCTGGCGCGTGGTGCTGCAAAAGATGCCGTGGTCGGGGTTCTGAAAGACATAGCCCACTGTGCGCGCCAGGGCGCCCACGCTGACGGTGGCGGTATCCACGCCATACACCAGCACGCGCCCCGCCGTGGGCCGCAGCAGCCCGTTAAAGTGCTTGATCAGCGTGGTCTTGCCCGAGCCGTTCTGGCCGATGATACCCAGATAGGCGTTGTCGGCCAGCACCAGGTCGATCCCCTCCAGGGCGGGCTCCTCGGGGTCATAGCGATGATAGAGACCCTGTACCACGATGGCCGGCGGTTCGCTCACGGCCGCGCCTCCAGCGCCGCGCGCAGCACGCGCTCGCCTGCATCGAGCGTGGCAAAGGAAGGCAGCGCACCGAATTGACTCTGAAGGGTCCGCGACAGCTCCACCAGTTGTGGCGGCGCAATGCCTGCGGCTCGCATGAGGTCGGCATCCTGGAACAGCGCCTCCGGCGGGCCATCGCGCACGATGCGCCCGTCGACCATCACAGCCAGCCGGTCGGCGTAGGCCGCGACGTGCTCGCCGTCCTGGCTCACCATCACGATGGTCATGCGCCGGTCCTGGCGCAACTGCTCGATAACCCGAAAGACCTCCTGGCGCCCCAGGGGGTCCAGCGCGGCGGTGGGCTCATCGAGGATCAGCAGCGGCGGCAGCATCGCCAGCGCTGCGGCGATGGCCACGCGCTGCTTTTGCCCGCCGGAGAGGTGCGCCGGCGCGCGCTCACGGTGGGCAGTCATGCCCACCACATCCAGCGCCCACGCCACGCGCTCGGCGATCTCCTGCGGCGGCACCGCCAGGTTCTCCGGGCCAAAGGCCACCTCGGCCTCGACTGTGGCGGAGTAGAGTTGGCTCTCAGGGTCCTGGTACACAATCCCCACGTGCCGCGCCAGATGATGCACCGGCGTGCGCCGCGTCTCGTGCCCCAGCACCGTAACGCTCCCGCCGATCACCCCGCCGGTGGATTGGGGCACGATCCCGTTCAGAGCCAGACAGAGGGTGGTCTTGCCTACGCCGTTGGGACCCATCAGCGCCAGGAACTCACCGGCGGCGACCTCCAGATCCACGCCGCGCAGCACCGGCTCTAGCTCACGCCCCCGGAGCAGGGGCGGGTAGCGGTAGGTGAGGGCGCGTACGGAGATGACGGGCGCAGAGTTGCTCACTTACGCGGCAGCTTGTCATCCGTCAGAGACGAGTCCTCTTCCGTCCAGGTGACCGGCCGGCCCATCTGCTCCACGGGCGGGTAGGCGCGACGCACGGCGTAATACAGCGGGATGCCCACCAGGGCGCCGACGGCCGCCTGCAACAGGTTGATGGGCATCTCGGCCAGGGGCACGGCCCAATCCCCCACCAACACCAGCGCACTCCCCAGATAGTAGAGGCCGATCATGATCACCGAGCCCGCCGCCCAGCCCACCAGCATGTGCGGCAGCGTGCGCCGCCGGGCCAGCAGCCCGATCGCCAGGCCCTCCAGCCCGTGCGCCAGCAGACTCAGCGGGGCCCACTGCGCATAGCCCCCCACCACATCGGCCAGACCGGTGCCCACGCCGCCCGCCACCAGGCCCACCCAGGGACCAAAGGCCAGGCTGGCGAACACGATCGCCACATCGGAAAAGTTGAAATAGCCCTGGGTGGCCGGGATCGGCACACGAATCAGCAACGTGAACACGGTCGTCACGGCGATCATCACCGCTGCCAGGGCCACACGCCCCGCACCGCTTGGCGAACTCGTTCTGTTCACTGCATCACCTCCACGGATCCTGAACGGTCGCGATAATCCCTCAGGCCTCCATGGCCTTGGCGCGCTCCCACAGCGCATCCATCTCCGCCAGCGTCATGCTCTCCAGCGGCCTGCCCGCACGGTGCGCCTCTGTCTCCATCCAGCCAAAGCGCGCCCGGAAACGGGCGTTGGCCTGCCGCAGAGCGCTCTCCGGGTCGACGCCGTACCAGCGGGCCACGTTCACCATGCTGAACAGCACATCGCCCAGCTCCGCCTCGCGGGCCGGCTGATCGGAAGCCTCAGCCAGCTCCTCAAGTTCCTCGTTCACCTTGTCCAGCACCTCGGCGATAGCGGGCCAGTCAAAGCCCACGCGGGCCACCCGCTGCTGGACATCCATCGCCTGGGCCAGCGCCGGAAGCGCCACGTTGATGCTGGCCAGCATCGAACGAAACGCATCGTTCTGCTCGCCCCGCTCCTGGCGCTTGATCTGCTCCCAGTTGAGCAGCACGGTGTCTGGATCATCTGCCACGACATCACCAAAGACATGCGGATGCCGCCGCACCAGCTTTTCGATAGCATAGCCCACGCTGTCGATCAGGCGGAAATCACCATTCTCAGTGGCGATCTGGGCGTGAAAGAGCACCTGCAGCAACAAATCGCCCAGTTCCTCCTTGAGCTCGTCCTTGTCCCCGCTGTCCAACGCTGCCAGCACCTCGTAGGTCTCTTCCAGCAGCGAGCTGCGCAGCGACTCGTGCGTCTGCTCGCGATCCCACGGGCAGCCGTCCGGCGCCCGCAGCCGCGCCACCACATCCTGGTAGGACGACATGGAACCAGCGCGCTCCAGAGGTGGAAGATACAGCGACGATAAATGGTCCAGATCCGCCTGGCGATCGATCTCAAACAGAGGCAGATCGCGCACCTGTTGGTCGGCCATGCCCGCACGAATGACCAGCCGAGCGGGGTGCTCTTCGGGATACAGCGCCAGCAGCGTCAGCTTGACCTCGGCCGCCATTTGCCGGTTGTAGAGCTGGACGATCAGCGCAGGCACGTCGGGATCCAGCGGCGGGTGCGCCCGCCCCGCCAGCAGCGTGCCATCGGCGATTTGCAACCCGTCAAAGGGGTCACAGCCCAGGGCGTGGCAGGTCGGCTCCACAAAGGAGACGCCCGCAAACAGGCGCACCGGGATCCCCTCTGCCTTCGCCTGGGCGCGGATCAACTGCACCGTGGTTTCACCGAAAGCCGGATCGCCTGGCACGGCATAGACCACACCCTGCCCGCGGCGCCCGAGAGCCATCACGCGCGTGGCGATCTCGGCGTACACGTCCTCAAAGGAGGTGTGCTCCTGGTAGCAGGCATCAAAGCTGTGATAGGCTGGGCCGTTGGGCAGGGCGCCCACGCAGGGGTGCTGCCGTGTCCGCAGGTAGACCTCCGGCGCAGAGGCCAGCCGCTCCCAGGCCTGTCGCGTCAACAGCCCGGGATCGCCGGGGCCCAGCCCAACAATATCGATCGATCCGCTCATGGTTCGGTTCCGCCTTCCATAGACTCGCCTCGGATTATAGTCTCGGCACGATGCTCCGGCCAATCCCGGGCCGCCGACGGAGAGCGCGTTTGAATATACATAATATCCTCGTTGCCGTGCGCACAGATATTGTGTTATACTGATAGCAATGACAACGACAACACTGGTCACGCAGGAGACCCTGTCCGATCAACTGCTCGAACGGGTAGGTCGGGTCTATCCCGACGCCGTCGCGCGGGTCGCTCAGGCCGTGTCTTTTGCCATCGAGGCGCACGGCGACCAGTTGCGCGCCTCTGGCGAGCCATATATCGTGCACCCGATCGAAGTGGCTATCAGCCTGCTCGATCTGGGGCTGGATGAAGAGTCGATCATCGCGGCCGTTCTCCACGATGTCATCGAAGACACGGCCTACACCTACGATGACCTGCGCGAGGTCTTTGGCGAGACCGTCGCCACGCTCGTAGAGGGGGTCAGCAAGCTCAAGCGCGTCAAGCGCAAGAGCAAGGTGGACCGTGCGGACCTGGATGAGGAACAGGCCGAGAACCTGCGCAAGATGGTCCTCGCCATGGTGGACGACCTGCGCGTCGTCATCATCAAGCTGGCGGACCGGCTGCACAACATGCGCACCCTCAGTTACCTGGAGCCCGAGCGCCAGACGCGCATCGCCCGCGAGACGATGGACGTGTTCGCGCCGCTGGCCAACCGCCTGGGTATCTGGCAGCTCAAGTGGCAACTGGAGGACCTGGCTTTCCGGTATCTGGAGCCCGAGCAGTATTACCGCATCGCCCGCCTGGTTGCAGAGCAGCGCGTACAGCGCTCGGCCTATCTGGAGCGGGCCATCGCCACGGTGCGCAAGCGGCTGGATCAGGAGGGCCTGCACTACCGCATCACCGGGCGCTCCAAGCATCTGTACAGCGTCTGGCAAAAGATGCAGGAAAAGGATCGTGAGTTCGAGCAGATCTATGACCTGCACGGCATTCGCATCATCGTTCAGGAAGAGCGCGAGTGCTATCATGCGCTCGGCGCCATTCACAGCCTCTGGCGCCCCATCTCGGGCGAGTTTGACGACTATATCGCGCTGCCCAAGGACAACGGCTACCAGTCGCTGCACACGGCGGTCATTGCGCTGGAGGGTCGCCCGCTGGAGGTGCAGATCCGCACCGAAGAGATGCACCAGGTGGCCGAGTACGGTGTCGCCGCCCACTGGCGCTACAAAGAGGGACTCAGCCGCAACCTGAAATTCGAGCAGCGGCTGAACCTGCTCCTGCAGGCCCGCGAGCTTCCGGCCGAGTCCGAGAACGCGCTACAGTTTGCCACGGCCCTCAAGGGCGATCTCTTTGCCGAACGGGTGTATGTCTTTACGCCCAAGGGCGATATCGTCGACCTGCCCGCGGGCTCCACGCCCGTGGACTTTGCCTACCTCATACACAGCGAGATCGGCCACCGCTGCCGCGGCGCCAAAATCGACGGCCGCCTGGTGTCGCTCGATTACCAGCTGAAAACCGGCGACCAGGTAGAGATCGTCACCGCCAAGCAGGGCGGGCCCAGCCGCGACTGGCTCAACCCGCATCTCAACTATGTGGCCACGCAACGCGCCCGCCAAAAGATTCGCCGCTGGTTCCGGGCACAGGAACGGGACCAGAAC
This sequence comes from Anaerolineae bacterium, assembly GCA_040772225.1. GTDB lineage: Bacteria > Chloroflexota > Anaerolineae > UBA1429 > UBA1429 > JAAYED01. The sequence goes on along the minus strand of JAXGYO010000002.1, from coordinate 2,044,001 downwards.
ATTGCGCAAGGCCGCGAGATCCTGGAGCGGGAGCTGCGCCGGCTGGGCTTTGACCAGGAGTCCTTTTCCGAGATCGCCGCCCTCTTTAACTTCGACACGGTCGATGATTTTCTCGAGGCGCTGGGATTTGGCGACATCAATCCCCAGCAGATCGCCACCAAGATCGACCAGGCCTCGAGCAAGAGCGAGAAATTAAAGTTCGTCGCGATGCCCGAGCGCACCATCACCGACATACGCGTCAAGGGCGTGGGCGACCTCTACACTCGCATGGCCACCTGCTGCAACCCGGTCCCGGGGGACGAGATCATCGGGTACATCACTCGCGGCAAAGGGGTGACGGTGCACCGCACCGATTGCCCCAACATAGTCCACCTGCAGGATCGGGAGCGCCTGGTGAGCGTGTCGTGGGGTGAAGCGCGTGACAAGTACCCTGTCCAGATCGAGATCGAGGGGATCGACCGGCGGGGGCTATTGCGTGACATCGCCGCTGAGATCGCGGATCTTGGGCTGAACATGAGCTCCGCCCACGTGACCACCCACAGCGACAACACCGCTACGGTGACCCTGTCCGTGTCTGTGGAGGGTGTCGGCCAGCTATCGAACGCTATGAGCCGGCTTCAGGGCATCCGCGACGTGCTGGATGTGCGCCGCCAGCGCTCGGGCTAACCGCAAGCGACGCAAAACGGGGCGCCCCTCAGGAGACGCCCCGTTTTCTATGCCAAACCCGATCATCCGAGCCCGTAAGGATCCTCCGGCACCATATCCCAACTCCAGCTGCGCACCACGTCCTCGGCGGCCATGCGTTCGGCGTACCAGGCATCCAGCTGCTGGCTCTGGTAGGCCAGCAAAGCGTCGCCCTCCAGTTCCCGATCATCATCGCGCTCGAGCACCTCGATGATGTGGTACCCATAGCTTGTCTGCACAGGCTCGCTGATGGTGCCCGGCTCTAGGGTGAAAGCCGCCTCCTCAAATTCGGTCACCATCTGCCCGCGGCCGAACCAACCGAGGTCTCCGCCCTCCGCCCCGCTCCCCGTGTCGATAGAGAGTTCTCTAGCAAGCGCATCAAAGGCCTCACCGGCAGCCAGCCGGTCCAACACCTGCTGCGCCTCCTCTGCAGTGGCGACCAGGATGTGGCGGGCATGCACCTGCTCGGCGGTCGTCGACATCTCAGCCTTGAGAGCTTCTTCGAGCTTGGTCTGATACAGCGAGGACTCGAGCAGGCGCCGGAAATCAGCCTCGGTGAAATCTACCTCATCCTCGATGGTATCGAAAAAGTTCGTTGAGGCCTCGGTGAACTCGCTCTCCGTCATCGGGACCTCTGTAGGGGACGGGGTCGCGGTGGGTGTCACCGGCAGGGTGGCAGTGACGCCGTCCGTAGCCGACAGTCCGCCTTCGGTGCCAAGCGCCACGGTCGCAACAGCGACGGCTGTCTCTTCCGCCTGCAGTGTGGCCACGACCTCTGCTGCCGCCTCTGAAACGTCCCCCGCATTGCGGTCATAGCCAAACTGCTGCTCCAGCAGCAGCTGGACCTCGTCATCGCTGACCGTTATGCCGCGGCTGGCGGCCTCGCGGCGGATAATGGCATCCTTGATCATCTGGTCGAGCACCGTCGTTGGGAGCATGGAGTAGCTCTGCTGAACCGAGCTAATCTGCTGGTCGATATAGTCCAGCAGGAAGGCATAGTCCTCGACTCCGGCGTACTGGTTCCGCTGCTGCTGCAGCGTCTCCAGGTACATCTGCGAATCAAAGCGCCGATACTGCAACAGCTTTTGATAATCTCCGGCACGGATAATCTCATCACCGACGGTGGCGACGGGCCTAGCGGGCTTGAGCACATAGTTGTCCACGAGCGCCCAGGCCAGCAATCCCAGCACGAGCGCAAAGGTGACGACGGCACCGATGATCAGGTAGCGACGCTGGCGGCGCTCCTGCTCCAGGCGAGAGATATGCCGGCGGTTAGGCTGCCGCGGCGTTTGTACCCTTTTGGCCATGGTGTTCTCCTCCAGAGGCCTGGTAAAAAACGAGGGCACAGGATGCGCGATCCCATGCCCTGATCAGATTCACTTGCTGTCGCGCCAGGTGCTGCCTAGCGGCTGTGGCTGGGTGCGAACGGCAGCATAGCCAGATGCCGCGCGCGCTTGATCGCGCGGGAAAGCATCCGCTGGTGCTTGGCGCAGGTACCCGTACGCCGGCGCGCATTGATGGCGCCGCTGCGCGAGACATACTGCTGCAGCATGCGCACGTCCTTGTAGTCGATGGTCTCGGCCTTGTCCGCGCAGAACTGGCACACCTTGCGGCGCCGCCCGCGGCCGCCGCTGCGCCCGCCTCCGCCACGCGAATAGTATGAACGGCCGCCACGCGAATCGCCGCCCGAACGGTCATCGCGGCTGTCACTGCTTCGTCGTCTATAATCGTCTGACACAATGCCCCCTCAAGCCCTCACCGGGCGCTGGTATAGTCTTTCCAAACCGCTGGATGTAAAGCTTAGACCTCTGGCTCTTTGGCCAGTTCGTCCGCCAACTCCGCTGCCAGATCATCCGCATCGAGCCCCTCATCCTGGGAGTCCTCGGCCTCGATAGCGTCCTCGACGCCGGCGTCCGCGACGCCCTCGGCCTCTGGCTCCTGCGGCGGCGCGGGCTCCATCAGTTCGTCCATACGGATAACCAGATACCGAAGTACATCCTCCGAGAGCTTGAGACGACGCTCAAGCTCGACCAGTGCGGGAGTCTCGAGATTCAGGTGAAGAAGCACATAGTGCCCCTCGGTGATCTTTTTGATCGGGTAAGCGAGGCGCCGACGCCCCATGTGTTCGACGTCGACGATCTGTCCGCCTTCATCGGTGACCATCCCGGTGAGTGTGCTGACAAAGGCGTCAAAGCCTTCCTCATCCATCCCGGGTTGCACGACCAGTACCAATTCATATGTACGCAAGATCTGTCTCCTTCCCACGGAGTTGCCCCGGTGTGAGTATCGCCGGAGCAGAAAGGTGAGGTACCGCCCCGCCGGGGGCGTCCAAAACGGATTATAGTGTAGCACGGATGGCTTGCGCCGCCAAAATGCCCGGGCCCTGGCCGTGCGCTTTTGCCCCGGGGACAGGGTGAGTACAATCAGCCGTAGGCTTGGCAAACGAGAAAGGCAGTACACCATGACACTGGAGAACCTGGAGCGCGCGCTGAATGCCAGCCGCGCTGATTACTGCGAGATCCGCCTGGAGACCCGCCTCACCACACGCATCGTCTACCATGGCCGCCTGCTGGAGACCGTGAGCACGGTGCTGAATGAAGGGGGCATCGTACGGGCCCTGGCGCGCGACGGCGGCTGGGGGATGAGCACATTCAACAGCCTGGACGATCTCCCCAACCGCGTGGAGCAGGCCTGGCATAATGCCCGCCTGGTACCCAGGCGGGAGATCGTCCTGGCTGAACGGCCCGCCGTCCAGGACACGATCCGTGTTCAGCGAGCCCCGGGCGCAGAGAGCGTCACGCTGGAGGAGCAGCACGCTCTCGTGAATCGCTACAACGCCATCCTGCTGGGCCATCCCCGGATCGTGGACACGCAGGCCGCCTATGTGGACCAGATGATCACCGTCACCTACGCCAACTCTGAGGGGACGCGCATCGTCGAGGAGCGCCCGATGGCCGACGTGTCACTGGTCGCCACCGCGCGCGACGGCACCAATGTGCAGCGCTCCGGCGATGGCACCTCCTCGGCCGCAGGATACCCCGCCTTACTCGAACTGGATGATCTGGCCAACCGCGTGGCGCAGCGCGCTACCGATCTGCTATCGGCCGAGACCGTGGTCGGCGGCGTGTACCCGGTGATCTGCGATCCTCGCCTGGCGGGCGTCTTTGTCCATGAAGCATTCGGACACCTCTCCGAGTCGGATTTCCTTTACGCCAACCCACAGGCGCAAGAGATGATGGTTCTCGGCCGTCGCTTTGGCGGCGAGCACCTGAACATCATCGACGACGGCACCCTGCCGGGCGAGCGCGGCACGCATCGCTATGACGACGAGGGCACGCCGACACAGCGCACGCCCCTGGTGCAAAAGGGCGTCCTGGTGGGGCGGCTACATTCACGCGAGACCGCCGGCGCCATGGGCGAGCAGGCGACGGGCAATGCCCGGGCTACGGATTTCCGGTACCCGCCCATCGTACGTATGACCAACACCTATATCGAGCCACAGAACAGCACCTTTGAGGAGATGATCGCGGGCATCGACCTGGGCGTGTACGCCTGTGACGCGATTGGTGGCATGACGATGCTCGAGAACTTTTCCTTTAGCGCCGGCTACGGCTATATGATCCGCCAGGGACAGGTGGCCGATATGGTCAGGGATGTGGTGCTGGCAGGCAATCTCTTTACGACACTGGCCAACATCGACGCGATCGGGAACGACCTCTACTTCTCGCGCACCGGCAGTTGCGGCAAAGGCCAGGGCGGCGGCCTGCCGGTGGGCATCGGCGCGCCGCATATCCGCATTCAGGACGTCGCTATGGGAGGGCGTCAGGCATGACAGACCAAAACCAGATGATGGACCAACTGTTGGCTGACCTGGCCCGCCAGGCGGAACAGGCCGAGATTTATGCCGTCGAAAGCGAATCCACGCAGATCACGTTTGAGGCCGGCGAGCTGAAATCGTCGCTCGTCGAAGAGACCAGCGGCGTCGCCTTGCGCGCGCTGGTGGATGGGCGCGTGGGATTTACCGCGTCAAGCGGGCGGTCCGACCCGGCGATACTCGTCGAGCGCACCGTCGCATCGGCCCGCTTTGGCGAGCCGCTCGATCTGACCCTCCCCGGCCAACTTCCTGCAGCGGAGATCAGCACCTTTGATCCAACCCTGTCCGAGGTTCCCCTGGAGAGGCTGGTGGCCATCGGCCGCGAGATCATTGCCATACTGCGCGCGGCGGACCCTGATGGCAAGATCGACGTCGACATCGAGCGCACGTCCGGCCGGTCCTGGCTGCACAACAGTGCAGGGGCCCGGGTCGACCAGACGGCCAGCGGACTGTATATCAGCATGAGCATGGAACGCGTGCGCGGCGACGATGTACTCATGGTCGGCGATGGCACCGCCGCCACCGGCCTGACTGACGATTACCGTGCGGTGGCTGAGCGCGTCGCCTCCCGGGTCGTCAGCGCCAACAAGGGTGCCAGCATCGACTCGGGCCGAATGCCCGTGCTGTTCACACCCTCCGGGTCGATTCTGCTGCTCCTGCCGCTGCTCATGGCCCTGAACGGGCAACATGTCCGGCGCGGCACGTCGCCGCTGGCGAACCGCCTGGGCGAGCAGATCATGGACCCCAGGCTGACCCTCTGGGATGACCCCACGCTGCCCGGCAGGCCGGCCAGTGCCGCCTATGACGATGAGGGTGTGCCCACCCGGCGCAAGGCTCTCATCAGAGAGGGCGTGGCGGAAACGTTCCTGTACGACTTGAAGACCGCGGCCCTGATGGGGACGGAGAGCACCGGCAACGGCGCGCGCAGCCTTTTCTCCCTGCCATCGCCCTCCACCGCCAATCTGGTGCTGGAGGCCGGTGACAAGCCGCTAGCAGACATGGTTGCCAGTATCTCCCATGGACTGCTGGTGGATGAACTCCTGGGGCTGGGGCAGGGTAACCCGCTCAGCGGGGCGTTCTCCAATCCGGTGGGCCTCGCCTATGTGATCGAGGACGGCGAGATCGTGGGGCGCGTCAAGGACGTGACGCTGGCCGGCAATGTCTACGACGTGCTGAAATCGGTGGGGAGTCTGAGCCGGGAGCAGTACTGGGTCTATGGCCGGTACCTGCTGCCACACGTGCTGATCCCAGAACTGGACGTGGTGCGCAGCCGCTAGGCTGGCGCCAACGCTAGTCAGCGGGCATGAGCGCCCCGAGCAACTCGGGGCGCCAGCGGCGCGCCACGGGATCATAGGCGCCAAAGCCCGCGGCGTACTCCCAGTAGGCCCAGGCAAAGCCTCGCGCCTCGGCTTCGTGCACCACCTGCGCGGTCCAGCGCGCCCGCGAGGCCATGTCCGCCTTGCTATAGGCGCCAAACTCGCCCAGGTAGACCGGGCGGTCCTGCGCGGCCGCCCAGCGCGCCACCTGATCAAAGGCCTCCTGGATCTCGCGGACCTGCCGCGCCGTCCCCTCCCAGCGCGTCCCCATCCAGGCGACGCTGCCGTCGGTCCACTCTGCGCCCTGGTGGGTAAAGTGGAAAGGATCATAGTAATGAAAGGTGACGATCAAGCGGCGGTCGTCCGCCGGCAGCGCCAGGGTCTCGAGCGCACGGTAGTTGTTCCAACTTCCGGGCCCGACTACCACCCAGCGTGAGGGATTGCTCTCCCGGATGGCATCGATCGCCTCGGGCAGCATCCGGTTCCACAGTGCGCCGTCCAGGGCGCCGTTCGGCTCGTTCAGCACCTCAAAAAACAGGCGCTCATCTGCGGCTGCATAGTGCGCTGCAATCTGCCGCCAGATCGCCATGAAGCGCTCGCGCTGCCCGGCGGGGTCATCGATCAGCGCCTGATAGTGGTGGACGTTGATCACCACCCTGAGATCGCGCGCCAGGGCCTGCGCAACCACCCAGTCGACCCGCCGAAGAATGCCCTCCGAGAGGGCGTACGGCGGCGCGGTATCGGCGTAAGCGTGCCAGCGAATCGGCACGCGTACGCTGTCGAACCCCGCATCCGCGATCAGATCAAAGAACTCTTCCTCGAGCACCACACCCCACTCACCCTCGCGGGGCGCCTCCAGCGCATTGCCCAGGTTGATACCGCGGCCCAGCAGGGCGGCCCCTGTGGTGACCGAATTATCCGCGGGCATAGACGCCGTCACGGAGGGCGTGCGCTGACCCGCCGCAGGCCGGGCGAGAGGGCGCTCGCCGCAGCCTGCGAGCAACACCCCGGCCGCCACGAGGGCAGCGCCCAGCCACAGCATCATCGGGCCCTGCTTCCCCATCGGCATCACGTGGCCTCTCACATCAGCCCGCGGTACCGGCCCCCGTCCACCTGGATCGTTGCGCCGGTGACATAGGCCGCCTGCTGTGACGCCAAAAAGGCGATGAGCGCCGCGAGTTCCTCTGGCTGACCCATGCGCCCGGCCGGAATAGCCGCCACCGTGCGCTGCAACACCTCCTCCACGGGGATGCCTTCGGCCTTTGACGCAGCCTCGTTCAGTGAGCGCACCCGGTCCGTCGCCATATACCCCGGGCACACGTTGTTTACGGTGACCCCTTCGGCCGCCACCTCATCCGCCAGTGTCTTGGACATGGCCACCAGCCCCGACCGGACGGTGTTGGACAGGATCAGATCGGGGATCGGCTGCTTGACGGCGATAGAGGTGATATTGACGATCCTGCCCCAGCCGCGCTCGCGCATGCCGGGCAGGACCATGCGGATGAGTCGGATCGCGCTCAGCAGGTTCAGCTCCACGGCCCCCTGCCAGTCGTCGTCGTCCATCTGCGTGAACACGCCGGGGCGCGGCCCGCCGGCATTGTTCACCAGAATATCGACGGGCCCGAGCGCACTCTCGACCTCCGCCACCAGATGCTCCAGATCGCCGGCGACGCTCACATCGGCGGGCACTGCGAGCACCGTACCGCCCGACGCCGCGGTGATCTCGAGCGCTGCAGCGCGCAGGGTCTCCTCGCCCCGGGCAGCAATCGCCACACGGGCCCCCTCCAGCGAAAGCGCTCGGGCGGCCGCCTTACCCAGGCCCTTGCTCGCCGCCGTCACCAGGGCCACCTTGTTCTGAATACCCAGGTCCATCGCACGCCTCCCCCACTTGATCGCTATGCCCACGCCCGCGCATTATCGCGTGACCGAGCCTGCGCTGTCAACGCACCCACGCGCTGCCGCGCCATTGGCCCGGCAAACGGGCGATGCTATACTGCTGACTGAGTGAGACGAGAGGAGGGTCAGGTGACCGATCGCTCCGGCAAGCACACGCCCTTTTTTGAACTGGTGGACGCCCAGCGCCTGGCTGGCTGCCCCATCTGCCGGCTGGCGTACCGCACCACGGACCGGTATCTGGACATGCTGCTCTATGAAGCTGTGCTCGACCCCGATGTGCGCGAGAAACTAAAGTCATCCTATGGCTTTTGCCGCGAGCATGTAGCCATGCTCCACGGACGCCCGGGACGGTCGCTGGGCATCGCTCTGATCTATGAGTCCGTCCTGCGCCGGCTCACGGGTATCGTGGCAGGGGGCTCCCTGGAGCGGGGTTCGTTCGCGGATCGGCTTCGCGGCCGGGCCGCGACCGGCGTGCCGCTGGCGAACAGACTGAAACCTGAAGAGCCCTGCCCGGCCTGCACGGTTCAGAAAAAGGCCGAGCGCGACTATGCCGCGCTGCTGGTGGCCTCGATCGACGACGAGCGCCTGGCCAGTGCCTATGCCAGCAGCGACGGCCTGTGTCTGCCCCATCTTGCCATGGCGCTGGAGCACGTCACGGATGAGGTCACGCTCAAGCGCATTTTGGAGCCCCAGGTGGAACGCTACCGGACGATGCTCGCCGATCTCTCCGAATACATACGCAAGTGCGACCACCGCTTCCGCGGTGAGCCATTTGGCCCGGAGGGCGATGTCTGGCTGCGGGTCATGAACACGATGGCTGGCGGCGCAGGCATGGGCACCTCAGCCCAGCACGGCGGCCGCCAATCCGAGGATCTCGCCGGAGACACGCGGCAACCCCGCCGGCCACAGGCATCCTCACACGACTGATCCTCGCTCCATACCACCTCAAGGAGGCAACCCTTGGTACAAATGCCTGTCTCGTACACGGATGTGGTGCTCTGCGCGACCTGCGGCATCGACTATGATCTGATCCTGCGGCAGCCGGGAGATGCCATCTCCATTGTCGCACTTCACGGCGGCACCCTGGCACCCTATACAGCCGAACTGGCCACCGAACTGGCCGGCGGCGACCACAATCTCTACCTGTTCCTGGCGCACGCTGCGCGCCCCGAGTTGCGTATCTCTCCGCTGCGCGCCCGTGAGGCCCGGCTGGATGTACTGGTCGAACACAGCATGGCGATCGTCAGCATCGATGCCTGCGACGAGCGCGAGCCCGCTGCCCGGATTGGCGGAGCCAATGCGGCGCTCATCGCAACACTCAGTGCAAGCCTGGCGGCCGTGGACGTGACAGTTTCGCCCTCGACAGCCCCAGGCATTGAGCTGTCCAGAGCGTACTTTTTCAACCGCGCAGCAGAGGGTGGCGTGGAGCTATCCTTCAGCGCTGAACTGCTGGCGAGCCTGTACGCAGGCCAGGCCGCTGAGGAGCGCCGTCAGCGCCTTGTCGCGGCCGTCAGGGATGGGTTGCAACAATATCTGGCGGAGACGCGCTCCGATCTGGGCCGCACCATGGAGCGCTTTGAGCGGGACACCGCCCGCATTCCGATCCCAATGCGGCAGACACGGGGCCGCCCTGAGCGCAACGGCGAATGAACCCACACGTATAGATGGATGATGCGGCCCGCGGCCGGCTGGCCCGAACCTCGCGCCAAGAAGGAGTGGCAAGATGGAGTACAAGATCGTCGGTGGATTGTTGCCCTCGATGGACGTTACCCTGCGCGCTGGCGAGGGTCTCTATACTGAGAGCGGCGGCATGGCCTGGATGATGGGTGATATCAAGATGGAGACCAACACGCACGGTGGCCTGGGCGCCGGCCTCAGACGTGCCCTGGCAGGCGAGTCTCTGTTCATGACCACCTACTCCTGCCAGAGTGGCGAGGCCAGCATCACCTTCACCCCGGAGGCGCCGGGCACCATCCTGGCCTTTGACCTGCAGGCGGGCCAGAGCCTGATCTGCCAGAAGGATGCCTTTATGGCCGCGCAACCCAGTGTCAAGCTGGAGATGTTCTTCCGCAAACGGCTGGGGGCGGGGCTGTTTGGCGGCGAGGGATTCATCCTGCAGAAGGTCACCGGACCCGGGCTCGTCTTTCTGGAACTGGCCGGCGACGTGCGCGAGTACACGCTGCAGGGGGGCCAGGTGATGCGTGTCGACCCCGGCCACATCGGCCTGTATGACCCCTCTGTCGAGTATGACATCGAGCAGGTCAAGGGCCTGACCAACGCCCTGTTCAGCGGCGAGGGCCTGTTCCTGGCCACTCTCAAGGGTCCGGGACGGGTCTGGCTGCAGAGCATGCCACTGGCCAACCTGGCGGCAAAGGTAAGCCAGTACATACCCAAGTCAGGGAGCTGACCGCCGGAGAAAACCAAACGCGTCCCGCAGACCGTACGGTCTGCGGGACGCGCTCTCTACCGGCGTCGTCAGGCGATCCCGGCGAAACGCCGCGTGTTCTCAATCCCCTGCCGCTGTTCCAGCGCCTGGTCGTAATCACGATGCGGCGCCCGGTCGGTCAACTCCAGCTGCAGAGGCCGTGCATAGCCCACCTCCGCCAGCGCCGCAAAAAGGTCAGCCCAGTCGATCGTTCCCCGTCCGGGGGGCAGATGATCATCCACCTCGCCGTAGTTGTCATGCAGGTGCAGCGTGCGCAGCCGGGGACCCGCCATGCGGATGGCGCGCGGGGCCCCCAGGTCGCCCAGATTGGCGTGACCCGAGTCCACGCAGGCGCCCACATGCGGGTGGTCGATACGCTCCAGCAGGCTCAGGATATAGACCCAGTGCGCCAGGGCGCGACCATTCTCCAGCGCCAGCTCCACGCCCAACTCTGCCGCACGCGCAACACCCGGAGACAGCGCGCCCAAATCCTGGGCCAGCAGTAACCGTATGTCGGGCAGATCGCCCAGCGTCAGACCCAGCAGGATCGGAGCGTGCACCACCACGACCTGCGCACCCACCGCATGGCAGACCTCGACAGCATTGACCAGATAGCCGGCCGCCTCCTCGGGGGTATGACCCAGTACAAAGCCCGTGGGAGCCTCGGCATGGACCGACCAGGGCCGCATGCCCAGCTCCCGGGTGTAGGCGCCGATGCCCATCGCCTCCTCAGGCGTGAGATGGCAGAGGTGCGAGTATTCTACCGTCTCGTAACCCAGCGCGGCGTTCCTGTCCAGCGAGAGCCGGAGCTCGTCTACCGTGAAGTCGGTGGTGGCACCCAGTGCACCGCCTCCATAGAGTGTGTTGCATCCGATTTGCATCTTCCCTCTCCTCGAACCGGTAGATCAGGGGGCCAGGGGGATCCCCAGCGCCGTCAAGGCCGCCACGATCGCCGGAGCGATCACGAGCGCGGGGAGCAAGTTGGCCACGCGAATCTGGCGGATATCCAGCAGCAACAGCCCAATGGCCAGGATCAGCACCCCGCCCGTGGCGGTCATCTCGGCGATCATCGGCTGCGTGAGCAACTGATCCGCCACCCCGGCCAGCAACGTCAGGCCCCCCTGGTACAGGAGCAGGGTCACGATGGAAAAGAGGACGCCAACCCCCAGGCTGGAGCCCAGCGCCATGGCGGTGAACCCATCGAGTACCGACTTGATCGAGAGCAGCGAGAAATCACCACTCAAACCATCCTGAATCGAACCCAGAATGGTCATGGGCCCCACGCAAAAGACCAGGCTAGCGGTGATAAAGCCTTCGGAAAAGCGCCCCATGCGTCGCTCCCCCAGCCTGCGCGCGACGCGCTCCCGCAGCCACTCACTGGCCCGGTCCAGGCCGGCGGAGATGCGCCACCACTCACCCAGAATGCCCCCGATGACGACGCTGAGCAGGACGATCAGGATATTCTGGGTCTCCAGGGTGAGTTGCATCCCGACCACCAGCGTCACCAGGCCCACGCCATGCATCACGGTTTCACGAATGGGCTGGGGCAGGCGGTCACCCAAAAGTGTGCCCAGCCCGCCCCCCAACAGGACGGTCGCTATGTTTAGAAGCGTTCCGATCAACGGCTGCGATCCTCCCTGCAGTATCGTACGTGCGAACTAGCCCTCAAAGAACGGCAGCTCCTGGTCATCATAGAACCATACGCCGTCGTTCACCAGATACTCGTACGTCTCCTGGAGGAAGCTATAGTGCTTGTCCTCGGCTTTGGCCAGGTGCTCCCACAGCTTGCGCTCCTCGTCCGTCTCGGCATCCTCCGCGGCCTGCGCATAGAGCGTGTACCCGCGCCGCTCAAAATCCATCGCCAGCTTGAGAGCCTCTTCATCGGTGGCCTCTGCCGGGATCAGTTGCTCCACAGCATTCGCGTCCGGGAAAATCGCCAACGGATCCACCGACTCGGCCATCGCCAAAGCCTCGTCCAGCGACACCCACTCGGTGCTCTTGGTCAGGGCCGCGTACTCACCCCGCAGGATATCGAGGTGGCGTCCTTCTTCCTCCACCAGGCTCTCAAAGATCTTTTTGCCATCCTCGGACTCTGTACGGGCCACCGCCTCACGGTAAAAGCGCTGTCCCCAGAGCTCGGTGCTCATACCCGTCTTGAGAATCTCTGTCGCTGCAGTCATGCTATTGCTCCTTGTACTGAGATCGGCTAGGCCCAGGTGGCCCGCTGGTTGATGGCCTCATAGTTGCTCATCAGGATGTTGAAATGGGTCAGTTCAGCGCCTGCCAGCCAGCGGAACATATTCTGACCCTCGACATCCTCGGTCGCCGTGCAAGCCTTGCGGTAATGGTCATAGCTGGCGCTCTCCACCTCCAACGCCATCAAGATGGCATCCAGCTCGGAAGCCATATCTGCGACCTTGCCTTCGACGACCGCAGGATCGGGAGGAAACAGTTGAGCGCTCAGGTCAACCTCACCGGCCGAAATGCCGGGGATAACCACAAATCCGCCCTCGGTCTCCAGCGCCTGCAGCTGCCTGGCGATCATGGCCTCGTGAACTTTTTCGTCGTCCGCAAGCGACAGCAACATCTCTTTGCACGTCTCGTCCTTGACCTTTTCAGCGGCCTGGACGTAGAACGCATACCCGTCCTGCTCCAGCTTGAGCGCCTCGCTGAGGGCACCCACGGACTCTTCACTCACAGCCATACGATACCTCCTGCGATAATCCCTTCTTGGCCCCTGCCTTGCGGGCAAGCGCCTGTTCAGAACGACAATGTTGTGTGCGCCGACCGCTCTCCGCGCCGGTACTCGACCGGGATGCGGCTGCCGGGCTGCACGCCCGCCAGTAACTGTTCCAGATGCACCGCGCTCCGTACCGTCCGCCCGGCGAACGAGAGAATTACATCCCCCGGGGCCAGGCCGGCACGCTCGGCAGCACCGCCGGGACTCACGCGGCCCACATACGCGCCTCCGCCACTGGCATCGGCCACCGCAGCCCCCAGACGGGGCCGCTGCGCAGCCGCCAGGGCCTCATCCAGGCGCGTCCGGTCGTAGCCCACAATCACGTGTCCGTCCACCACGGTCACCGGCACACCCTGCTGGCCCGAGACACGGACCATCTCCTGGGCCGCGGCCGCGTCACGGCTCACATCCCGCTCCTCAAAGGGAATGCCGCGGCTCTGCAGATAGCTGGTCACCTGCCGGCAATAGGGACAGGTCGGCGTGCTGTAAACTGTAACGCTCACGGCGGCGCTCCTTTCGCCCCTCGCACCGCGCGCCTAAAGGTGCTCGCTCAGCAGGGCCTCATAGTCCTCCAGGGGGCGCGTGCGCAGCGGCTGATCCACGAGGGGTCCGGCCTCCAGCGTCGCGATGCCCTCTTCATATGCGGGCACGTCCTCGGTCCGGAACAGAATACCGGTCGGAATCCGGTCACTGCCTGGATACTCGAGGGCCCTGGCCATGGCGGCCGTGCGGTCCGAGGCATCGTAACCCTCTTCCTCCTCCACCTTGTAGGCGCGCTCGCGATACCAGTCATAGCCCATGGCCCGGTTATACGAGACGCACACCTGCAGCACGTCGATCAAGGCGTAACCGCGGTGCTTGAGGGCCTCCGTAATCAAGTACTGCATCTGAGGCAGATCCAGGGACAGCCCCCGTGCCACAAAGGTCGCTCCCTGCGAGAGTGCCAGGGCCAGCGGATTGATGGGGCGGTCCAGCGAGCCGGTGGGGGAGGTCGATGAACGGAAACCCAGCCGGCTGGTGGGAGAGACCTGTCCACGCGTCAGGCCATAGACCTGGTTGTTCTCCACCAGGTCCACAAATCCCATATTTCGGCGCACCGTATGCAGGAAATGGTTTCCGCCCTCGCCATAGCCATCGCCGTCGCCATGGACGGTGATCACCTTGCGCCCGGTATTGGCGAGGCGCACACCGGTGGCAACCGCCAGGCTGCGGCCATGCAGCGTGTGCAGCCCGTTGATCCGCATATAGTCATTCTGCTTGCTGCCGCAGCCCACCCCGGTCACCATAAAGATGTCCTCGGGGGCATAGCCCGCCTGCACAAAGGCGCGTTTAAGCGCGTTCCAGATGCCGTAATCGCCACAGCCGGGGCACCAGGTGGGCCGGACATCTACAGCGTAATCTTGCACTGTCGCCATGTTCACCCCTCCAGATGCTCGAGTATGTACTCGGTGGTAAAGCCGCGACCATCGTAACGGAGCAGGTGCTGGTCCACCTCGATCCCGGTCTGCGCCCGGATCAGGTAGGCCAGCTGCGCCATGGCATTCCCTTCGACGGACACCAGACGACGGGCGCCGGACAGCGCCTCACGGGCTACCTCCGCGGGGAAAGGCCAGAGATCCACAAAGTGCAGCATGTTGGCGGACTTGCCAAGGGCATTGAGCGCGTCCACCGCATCCATCACCGGCCCGTAGCTGGAGCCCCAGCTCACCAGGGTCACCTCGGCCTCGACAGGGCCGTACCGCAACGGCGGCCGGACCTCGCTCTTGAGGCCCTCGAGCTTTCGCAGGCGCTTTTCCATCATGGCCTTGACGATGGCGGGGTCCTCGGTGATGTGGCCATCCTCACGATGCTCGTTGCCGCTGGAGAGGAACACCGCTTTGGGATGGCTCCCAGGCAGGGCGCGCGGCGACACGCCATCGTCGGTGATGGCATAGCGATGGTATTCATCCATCGCGTCCAGATCCTCCGAGGTCAGCCACTTGCCGCGCTCGATGACCAGCGATGCAGGGTCAAAGAGATCCTTGTCTCTTGACATAAATGAGCTGGCGCTCTGCTGATCAGAGAGAACGATCACGAGACACTGGTATTTCTCTGCCATATTGAGGGCGCGGCAGGCCGCGCTGAAATGCTCCTCGGGCGTGTGCGGCGCGATCACCATCCGCGCGAACTCGCCATGAGATGAGTGGATGGCCATGAGCAGATCCGCCTGCGCCGTCCGCGTCGCCAATCCGGTAGCTGGCCCGGGGCGTTGCGCCAAAAAGATCACCAGCGGGTTCTCGGTGATCGCGGCCAGGCTGATACCCTCGACCATCAGGTCGAAACCGCCACCGGATGTGGCCGTCAGGGCGCGCACACCGGCGTGAGCGGCGCCCACGCACATATTGACTGCTGCGATCTCGTCCTCGGCGTGCTTGACCACCAGTCCCCACTCATCGGCATGCCCGGACAGGTACTCGAGCAGGGAGGTGGAAGGCGTCATCGGATAGCCGGCCACGAACTTGAGCCCTGACATGACGGCGCCCATGCCAAAGGCGACATTCCCTCCGAGGAGCAGCCGGGGCGGGGCATCCTCCACGTAGCCAAGCGAATCGCCATAGACAAGGCCAAAGCGCTCGGATGCCAGCGCGTAGCTGTGCTCGGCCACCGCTGTGTTGGCATCGGCGATCGCCTTGCTGCGGGCCCCGAAATTGGTCTCGATCACGCTCACCATGTACTTTATCGGGAGCCCTACCGCGGCCGCCGCCACAGCCAGTGCAGCCGTATTGGCCATCACCTCGTTGCCATGCTCCACAGCGATCTCTTTGAGCGGAAGCGCCAGCAGATGCACGTTAAGGCCCTGAAGTGCGCCCTCGGCCTCGAGCTCGGCGTCGGCGACGATCACGCCGCCCGGACGTACCGCGCCCTTGTGGACCTCCACGGTCTCCATGTTGAGAGCGATGAGCACGTCCACCTGCTCCACCAGCGAGCGCACAGGCTCGGCCTGGCTCATGGCACGGATCGTGAAAAAGTTGTGGCCGCCGCGAATGCGCTCGTAATAGCTGGGCGTGCCCAGCACCTGCAGTCCGGCGCGTGTCAGGGCGAGCGCAAAGCCGGCGCCGCTCGATTCGACGCCTTGCCCGGCCTCACCCCCGATGCGGAAGCTGATGTCCGTGATGGGCATTTGTACCTCCTGCTGTTTCGGCCCCATATGGGGCCAATGGACCCCATCCGGGGCCAACGGCCTGCGCCCGGCAAACGCCGGGGCAGGCCTATAGCGATCATCTGATGCCCGGATAGCAGCGTTTCGCTACTTGAGCAGAACCGCGCACCCTGCGCGCTTGATGCGCAAGGCGATGGTCTCGAGGATCTGAAAGCTCAAGTCCAGGCCTTCGTTCCCCAGAAACGCGGTGGCGATGTCCTGGCCAACGACCAGATCGGCGTTCCAGCTGGCCGGATCGACCAGCAGCGCCTTTCCCTCATCAACCGCCGGCGAGCGGAAGATGCCCGCCTCAACCAGGCTCTCGACGAGCTTGAGCTCGCGCTGGCCATGCATCATCAGGCTCGCCAGCCGCGCATAGGTGCCAAAGTTGACCACCAGGGCATAGGGGCCATCGAAACCTTGGGCCCTCAGATCTGCCTGCGCTTTGGCTATCGCGGTAAAGGGGCCATTGACCTGCGACCAATCGCCCATTTCGCCGTTGGCTGCATTCTCGATGAGTGTGCCAAGCACAAACTTATCTTCTTTGCCCGCCAGCTCCGTCGCTGCGCTGGCCACGGCACCCAGATCCAGGCTGAAGGGCGTCTGCTCGGCCTTGACCAGGTCCTTCATATGCAGCTTGAACGGGATGCTCTTGGTTACGAGCTCAATGTACGTGGCCTCTGTGGCGGCTACGAATGCGCCATCATCGTCCTTGGCAAAGCTGTTCACAGGGACCCGTTCTACGCCCCACCCGAGCGGGCCTACGACCTCCAGGAGCTTGCGCCCCACCAGATTCTTGGTCACCACGGTGGCGACCATGCCATCCACAGCCTTCCACTGCGCCTCGGTCAGCGGTGCGTCATCGCGCATCAAATAGTCACTCATCTCGACCTCCTACTTTGCTGGCAATATGGGATGACTTACTTTTTCAGGCTGCCGATGGGCGGCACGGGAGGTGCCCCCGCCGGCGGCCGGGTATCCTCAGATGGCTCAGGCTGCGGCTCGGCGCAGCTGGCCTCAGCCTCCGGGGCCTCTGCCGCCTGTGCGCCCTGGCGCTCGCGCGCCTCCTTGAGCAGGTCGCGGAAGACATCGGCGTGGTAGATCTCGTGATCGCGCACGCGGCGCAGCAGCTTTTGCAGTTCCTCCGAGGTAAGCTCGGGTATCTGCGTGGAATACATGCGCGTGACCTCGTCCTCCACCGCAATATCCGCCTCGAGGTTCGCCACAGGGTCGCGGGTCAGGAAGAGCTCATCATGCTCATACCGGGGCTGCGTCCCGTTCTCCTGTAGCTCCTCAGCCAGCCAGCCCATGTGCTGCATCTCGTTGATCGCAGCGTTTTGCAGCTCTTCCTGCTCCTCGCAGTCCTCGCTCACAAAGGAATGGAACAGGTACTGCAGGATCACGGTGTATTCATGCCCGACGCCACGGTTCAGCATCTGCGCCACCCGTGTAGGCACCCCCTCGCCCGACTCTGGCGCGACGTCCTGCTCTGCAAAGCGCTCCGCATAGTCGCGGAACTCTCCCTGGTGCGACTCTTCATCATGGACGATGCGCGCCAGCAACCGCCGGATGCCGGGGTCATCGATGGCCTCCATGTGCTGGCGGTACTGGTCGATCGCCTGCTGCTCCAGATCGATATCCTTGAGCATCTGTTCACGTGCCCCGGCGAGCGTCAGATCGGGCTCGTCGCGGGACATGTCCGGATCACCGCCCAGCTCCGTGATGGCATCGGCGAGCCAGTCGAGATGGCGCATCTCTTCCCGGGCGATGGCCTCAATATCGGGGGCGACACCGCTCTCCTCCAGCGAATAGGCGTGATTCAGATACTGGATGATCGCCTGGTGCTCGCCGCGCATATCGGCCCGTAACATTTCAATGATCGCTTGCTTGTCCATATCGCCTCCTGGACGTAACTATAGTGGAATCATTGGCCCGTGACGCGAGTGCCCGGCGCAGGGTGCCGGGGCGCTGTCAGGCCCTGGGCTTTGACCCAGCCAGCAAGATCGAAATCGCGGGTGAGCATTTGCTCCGCCACCGCCGCAACGTCGATGCCCTGCGATACCAGCCGGTTCACTGCCTGAAGATCCGTACGATCACCCAGCAGGATAGCGCCCACGACCTTGCCATCACGAACGACAACCTTTTTATAGATCCCGTGCGGCTCGTCCAGAAAACGATACTCCTGGTAGCCGTCGCCTTCGGGGTTCACCTCGCCGAGAGAGGTCAGATCGATGTCCGACACCTTGAGCGTTGTGCTGGGAACGATATCCGCATACAGCACATCCGTCGCGCCAGCGACCTGTAAACCCGCGACACGGGCCTGGGCCAGCGCCGCCGGAATAATGCCCCAGACGCGCCCCTCGAACTCGGCACAGTCGCCGACCGCATAGATAGCCGGGTCGGTCGTCTGCATTCGGTCGTTCACGACAATGCCCCGGTTACAGGCCAGCCCCGCCTTTGCTGCGAGCGCGATGTTGGATCGCACCCCGGCCGAGATGAGCAGCAGGCAAGCCTCCAATGAGATCCCGCTCTTGAGCCGGATGCCCTCCACGCGGCCCTCGCCCAGGATCTCCAGGCAGAGGTCGCCGGTGATAATACGGATGCCCCGCGCCTCAATCAGGTGCTGGAGCAACTCCGCACCCTCGCGATCCAGCTGGCGCGGCAACAGCCGCGGCAACGCCTCCACCACGGTGATGTCTACATCATAGTGCGTCAGGGAGACGGCCGAATCCAGCCCCAGCAAGCCCCCGCCCAGAATCACAATCCTGTCACAGGCATGCGCATCCTGGCTCAACCGCACCGCATCGCCCAGCGTGCGCAAGGCACAGACTCCGGGCGTATCGATCCCCACGATGGGCGGAATGTAACTGGATGCGCCTGTGGCAAGCACCAGCTTGTCGTAGGTGTGCTGCTCGCCTGTGGATAGGGTCAGCCTGTGGCCCGCCGGATCGATGGCTGTGACCTCGCAATCGAGACAGGTCTCAATACCCCGGCGAGCATACCAGGCCCCGTCGTACTGCGGCATGCCATCCAGCGAGACATCGCCCGCGACAAAGTCGATCAGGCGGGGCCGCGGATAATAGGGGTAGGGCTCCCGGCTGTAGATAGTGATCTCAATCGCGGGGTCCCGCTCGGCCACATACCGAGCCGTCGTCACGCCGGCCACACCGTTCCCGATGATGGCGACTTGCATCAGCACTCCTCAAGGGCGAGCTTGCAACAAAGAGGCGGCCTCGGACCCGGCCCCCTGCGGGGCCTGAGCCGGGGCCGCCTTGACGTACCTCGACCTTCGGTAAAGCCTCAGGCCATTTCCTCAAACATGTCCTTGCCGGCGCCGCACTCCGGGCAGACCCAGTCCTCCGGCAGATCCTCAAAGGCGGTCCCGGCCTTGATGCCGTTATCGGGATCCCCCACTTCGGGATCGTAAATGTATCCACACACCAGGCACTCCCACTTGGCCATCTTCACTCTCCTCGTTCTAGTTCTCGCGATAAAAAAGGTCCTCATAGAGCCGCTCGACGCGCTGTTTGTGCTCCAACTCCTGAGCGGCGAGATAATCGAACAGGTTGGCGATCTCAGCATCGACCGCAACGCCTGCCAGCGCGGTGTACAGGGCGTGACTGCCCGCTTCGCGTTTGCCGGCGGCGATCAGCACCTGCTGAACGTCGGCGTTCTCGTCGAGGGGCGTCTCCACCAGATGATCGGTGAGATGCAGATCTTGAACCGGACGGGAGCCAGCGGCCAGCTGCCTGGTCAGCGTCCCGGACGCGAGCAGGGCCTCCAAACGACGGCGGTGGCCCTCCTCCTGGGCGGCCAACTCCCTCAGCAACCCCTGCACAACATCGTCCTGCACCTGCTCCAAAACACCGAGGTACAGATCGCGTGCCTCCACCTCGCGCTCCATGGCGAGCTGGATGACTTCCTCCAGCGTCATGTCTTCGTATGACAAGTTACCTCCCTGAGGCGGGGCCAGATACCGTGGCAACATTCTAGAGGCTTGCGCAGGGTGTGTCAAGTGCAAGCCCCGTAAGGGTATGCCTGTGCTCACCTTCCTTGTCGCGCTCAAACGCTTGACGCAGCGCTTTGCACGCTCTACACTATGTATACAAGACTCAGGCCGCTTGCATGCCGCCACGCACCCATCGTCGTTCGGCCCTGCGCTGTACCTACCCGTTGCGACCATTCCGCCGCGGCGATCCCTATACGCAGATACCCTCCGGGGGTTTCACAGTACCCGTATCGTCATCTCAGGATGGGGACGATCACGCGCACCTCCTGAGGTCCGCCCGCGATGCTCCCGGCGATTACGCACACTGGCACGTGCGGCGATCACACCGGTGGCGGGCACCTCATGCTGATATGAGAGGAGCATGATCCATGAAGACCGTCGTCGCTGCTGCCCTGGGCGAGTGCGTCCATGTGGCCGGCGTGCTGAACTTTTTGCGGCTGGCAGAGGCCACCGGCTGGCGTACCGTGTTTCTCGGACCCGCCGTGCCCGCCACCCGCATCCTCGATCGCGCCCGTGCTGAAGACGCCGACCTGGTGGCGGTCTCTTATCGCCTGACCCCGGAGAATGGCGAGCGCCTGCTGGGTGAGTTCGCCGAGGTGATGGATGACCTGCATGCACAGGGGACGCGCTTCGCCTTTGGGGGCACTCCTGCCGTGGCTGAGCGGGCGCAGGCCCTGGGCTTTTTCGAGGCGGTGTTCGACGGCAGCCAGCCTGTCGAGGCCATCACCGCCTATCTGCGGGGGGAGCGTTACACAGAGGCGGGAGAGGAGAACTACCCACAGACCACGATCGAGCGCATCGCCTGGCGGGCTCCCTATCCGATCCTGCGCCATCACTTTGGCCTGCCCGATCTGGAGGCCACCCGCGTGGGGATCGAGGAGATCGCCGAGGCGCGCGTTCTGGATGTCGTCTCTCTGGGCACAGACCAGGACGCACAGGAGAACTACTACCACCCGGAGCGCCAGGATCCCGGCCGCCGGGGCGCGGGCGGCGTGCCCGTACGCAGCACAGAGGACTATGCCGCGCTCTACGCGGCCACCCGTCGCGGCAACTACCCGCTCATGCGATCCTACTCAGGCACGGACGATCTACTGCGTTTGGCGCAGGAGCAACTGGACACCATTCACAATGCCTGGTGCGCGGTCTCGCTCTACTGGTTCAACGCGATGGACGGCCGGGGACCCTGGCCCCTGCGCGAGTCCATCGCCCAGCATCAAGCGCTGATGGCCTGGCACGGCGTGCGGAACATCCCCGTAGAGTCCAACGAGGCCCATCACTGGGGCCTGCGCGACGCCCCGGACGTGATCTTTTGCGTGGCCTCCTACCTGGCGGCCTATAACGCCAGAGCGGCCGGCGTGCGGGACTATATCGTGCCGCTGATGTTCAACAGCCCGCCCAATCTAGGCGACGGTATGGACCTGGCACGGATGCTGGCATCACTGGACCTGATCGCACCCCTGCAGAGCCCAGAGTTCTCCATCTGGCGGCAGACGCGCACCGGCCTGCTCAGCTATCCCCAGGACCAGGATGCCGCCCGGGCGCATCTGGTGGCCAGCGTCTACCTGCAGATGGCGCTGCGACCGCACATCGTGCACGTGGTGGGATATTGTGAGGCACAGCATGCCGCCAGCGCCGCGGAGGTCATCGAGTCCTGCAAGCTGGCGCGCCGGTCGATCGAAAACGCGCTGCACGGCCAGCCCGATCTTTCCGCCGACCCCGTGGTGGCGGAAAGGCGCGCCGAGTTGGTGGCCGAGGCGCAGGTGACCCTCCAGACCATTGCGGGGTTGGCCAGGCCAGGCGTCGCCGATCCGATGACCGATGTGGACACCCTCACGCGGGCGGTCACGACCGGCATCCTGGACGCACCGCACCTGCGCAACAACCCCTTTGGGCGCGGCGCGATCGTCGCCCGGGAGGATGCGCGCGGCGCCTGGGTGGCGGTGGATCCCGATACGTCCGTACCGCTGTCCGAACAGGAACGGCTGAGCCGTCTCAGCCGTTAAGTACACAGAGCAAAGGAGCCAGCAATGGCCGAGAAACGTTTCACAGTGATCGGCGCAGGCCATGGCGGCAGAGCAATGGCCGCGCACCTGAGCTTGATGGGATACCCGGTCACGCTCTACAACCGCACCTTTCTAAATATCTCGGCCATCGCCAGCCGGGGAGGTCTGGACCTGTACGGCGCTGAGGACGGGCCGCGCGGCTTTGCGAAACTGGAGCGGGTGACCTCCGATGCGGCGGAGGCGGCAGAAGGCGACATCCTGATGGTGGTCGTCCCGAGCAGCGCCCACGCCGATATCGCGCGGCTGCTGGCGCCCCATCTGCGCGACGAGCAAATCATTGTGCTGCATCCCGGACGCACCGGCGGGTGCATGGAGTTCCGGCAGGTGCTGATCCAGTGCGGATGTGAGGCCAGGGTATATCTGGCCGAGGCCGAGACGCTGATCTACGCCAGCCGCGCCGACGGTCCGGCTCAGGTGCGGCTGTTCAGCATCAAGGAGACCGTACCGCTGGCAGCGTTGCCGGCCAGCGACACCGGCCATGTCCTGGACGCCCTGGCAGAGCCCTACCCACAGTTCATCGATGGCACCAGCGTGCTGCATACGGGGCTGAACAACATGGGGGCGATCTTTCACCCTGCGCTGACGTTGCTGAACGCGGGCCGGATCGAGTCCACGCGCGGCGAGTTCCAGTTCTATCTGGAGGGCGTGACGCCTTCCACGGCACGGGTGCTGGAGGAGCTCGATCGAGAGCGGGTGACCGTCGCCGCCGCGATCGGCATTCGGGCGCGTACAGCCCTCGAATGGCTGAAAATGGCCTATGACGCCAGCGGCGAGAGCCTGTACGCA
Source organism: Anaerolineae bacterium (assembly GCA_040772225.1). Lineage (GTDB taxonomy): Bacteria > Chloroflexota > Anaerolineae > UBA1429 > UBA1429 > JAAYED01. The sequence continues at coordinate 2,021,030 of JAXGYO010000002.1, read as the reverse complement.
GCGATCCAGAACCAGCCGGGCTATCGCGGGATCAAAGCGCCCTCGACACTGAACCACCGCTATGTCTTTGAGGACATCCCGATGAGCCTGGTGCCCATCGCGGCGCTGGGCCAGCGCTACGGCGTCTCTGTGCAATGCATCGATGCCATCATCCGGATCGCCTGCACCATCCACCAGACGGACTATTGGCGGCGCGGCCGCACCCTTGACAAGCTTGGGATCGAGCAGTTGAGTGTGGCCGAGTTGACACGCTATGCCATGGAAGGCACCAACGGCCTGTGAGTCCGCCCTGCAGACGGCTATCTCGCGCACCTTCAAGGCATTTGACGGCGGGCTGTGGATGGACGATAATCAAGGATGGTATGTGAAAAGCGTTACTAGACTAGTGAGGGGGATCGAACGGCATGGCGAGTGAGGAAAGGGTTGGGATAGAACTCCAACCAGAGGCAGATCAGGCGACACCGGTAACCGAGCCGGAGACGCCGACGACAGAGCAGGCGACACCGGCAACTGAGCCGGAGACGCCGACGATAGAGCAGGCGGCACCGGCAACCGAGCCGGAGACGCTGTCGACAGAGCAGGAGAGCACGCCGGTCAAGGCCGAGAGTCGCCCCTCTGAGATCGAGGAACTGAAAGAAGGTATGCGGCTTCGCGGCCGCGTCCGTAACATTGTCGAGTTCGGCGCCTTTGTGGACCTGGGTGTAGGCCGTGACGGCCTGGCGCACATCTCTGCATTGCAGCGCGCAGGTATTGACAAGACGCTCAAGGTGGGCGACACGCTGGATGTTCAGATTCGCAGGGTAGACCTGGACAAGAATCGCATCAGCCTGACCGTCCCGGGGGCAGGGCGCACGACGAAAAAGTCGCTCGAGGCACTCAAGGCGGGGCAGGAGCTCACCGGTCGCGTGGTACGACTGGTCGACTTTGGTGCTTTTGTGGACATTGGCGCGCAGACCGACGGTCTGCTGCACATCTCGCAACTCTCCAGCGGCTATGTGAACCATCCCCGTGAGGTGGTGGAGGTGGGCCAGGAGGTCGAGGTACGCATCCTGGAGATCGATACCGATCGGCGCCGCATCTCGCTGACCATGAAGGACATGGCAAACGAGGATACAGCCCCGGCAGCAGCGGCGACGACGATGAACGCCAACACGCAAGAGGACCGTGGCCCGGGCCTGTTCGCAGCAGCCTGGCAAGAGGCCCTGCGGGGCCAAAAGCGTCGCGACGCACGCGGCTAGCCCGCGAGCATTCTCTGATATTCAACAGGGCAACCCTCTCCAGGGTTGCCCTGTTTGCTTTACACCGGCCCACAGTGCGCCTAGAATGCGCCTCAAAGCAGGAGGAAATAGTACCCAATGATGATCCGTGAAGCCATGGAGGTCTTTTGGCGCAGCTTGAAGGATGCCTGGGAGGAACTGATGCCCCTGGCGCTGGTGAACCTGGTCTGGTTCGCCTCCTGGGGCGGACCGTTTGCACTGATCCCTTCCTCCAAAGTCTTTTGGCTGACGATCCTGCTGGTGGCCCTGGGGCTCGTGCTGGGAGCCATCGCCACCTCCGGCCTCTACCACGTGTCCGACCGGGTCGCTCATGGCAAGACCGCCCGCTTTGATGACTGGCGCGAGGGCATCAGACAGCACTGGCGCAGTGCGCTGCTGTGGCTGCTGGGCAACGTCGTCGCCGTCGTGGCCGTCATCTGGAACATCTCCTTCTACGGGGCGAACTTTTCCGGTAACTGGGTCCTGCTGATGCAGGGCATCTGGCTGGCCATGGCCCTCTTTTGGATCATCATGCAGATGTATTTCTGGCCCATGCTGCTTCGCCTGGAGAAGCCCCGCGTCTGGACCGCCTGGAAATTCTCCGCCATGTTGATCGTTGCCAATCCCTTTTTCGCCTTTTTCATTACCACCTTTACCCTCCTGTTCGCGATCATCAGCATAGCCACCGGCGTGATCCTCGGGCTGCTGGGCGGCACCACCATAGCCGTGCTGGGCAGTAATGCGGTGCTGATGCTCCTGTTCAAGCTTGGCAAGATCGAGGATCCCCGCCCCCCGCTGACAGGCTGAGCCCGCGCCCCGGCCACACCCGGCCACGCCAGGCATACGCCTTGATCGACCGATCAGGGGAGTGCTATAATCCTCCGAGACCGAAACCATTCGCCCAATAGTGAGGGACTATGGATAAGAAACTTGCGCTTGCCCCCGAGCAGCTGCGGCGGGCTACCGATCCCGGTTTGTTCAGCTTTGCCTCAACAGAGGAGTTGGAAGGTCTCGACCACATCGTCGGTCAGGAGCGCGCTGTGCGCGCCATCGACTTTGGCGTCGAGATACGAAGCAAAGGCTATAACATCTACGCCGTCGGGCCGGCCGGGTCCGGCCGCACATCCACCGTACGCGAGTTTCTGCAGCGGCGTGCGGCCAAACGCCCCGCGCCCACGGACTGGTGCTATGTGTTTAACTTTGATGATCCGCGCTCGCCTCGCGCGCTGCGACTGCCCGCCGGGCAGTCGACGACGCTGCGCGACATGATGGCCGACATGATCAGCCATCTGCAGACAGAGATCCCCCGCACCTTTGAGGGCCAGCCCTACGAGGAGCGCCGGCGCGCCTTTGTGCAGGAGATGGCCGCCCGGCAGCAAAAGCTCTACGAAAACCTAGAGGCCTATCTCAACGAGCGCGGCTTTGCGCTGATCCGCTCGCAGGTCGGCCTCGCCATCGCGCCCATGGTCAACGGCGAGGTGATGAGCGCCGAAGACTATCAAAAGCTCGACCCGGAAACTAAACACAAGTTCGAGGCCTTTCGCCCCGAGCTCCAGGAGGAGTTCGAAAAGGCGATGCGCGAGGCGCGCGACCTGGACCGCGAGAGCAAGCAGGCCATCGAGCAGATCCGCGCCGAGATGGCCGGGTTTGTGGTGGACGGCTTGCTCTCCGATCTCAGGGAAAAGTTCGCCGATTGCCCGGCCGTTCTGGAGCACCTCGAGCACGTCCGCCATGACATCATCGCGAACGTCGAACGGTTCATGCCCCAGGAGGAGGGCCCGCAGCTGCCCTTTATGATGCGCCCCGACCGCGGGGAGGACGGCTGGCTAACCCGCTATTCGATCAATGTGCTGGTGGAGGGCGCCTCGCAGGAACAGGCCCCGGTCATCATCGAAGATAACCCCACCTACCACAACCTCATCGGCAGGATCGAGCACCGGACCGAATATGGGACGATGGTCACGGACTTTACCCAGATTCGCGCCGGTGCGCTGCACCGCGCCAACGGCGGCTACCTGGTGGTGGAAGCCAAGGACCTGCTGGTGAACGCCCTCGCCTATGACGGGCTCAAACGTGCTCTTCGCAACAACGAGATCAAGATCGAGGAGATGGCCCAGTTCTATGGCCTGGTGGCTGCGGCGAGCCTGCAGCCGGAGCCGATCCCGCTCGATGTCAAGGTCGTGATCATCGGCGACGCGCGCCTCTATCAGCTGCTCTATGCGCTGGATGAGGACTTTCGCGAGCTCTTCAAGGTCAAAGCCGAGTTCGCCGGCGAGATGGAACGCACCGACGACACGCTGCACGATCTGGCCTCCTTTGTGGCCAGAATGTGCCGCAGCGAGGAACTGCTGCACTTTGGACCGGACGCCGTGGCGCGCCTCGCCGATGAGAGTGCACGCTATGCCGATGACCAGAACCGGCTGAGCACGCGCTTTTCTGCGCTGGCGGACCTGGTGCGCGAATCGGCGTATTGGGCCAGCGATGCCGGGCATCCGATGGTGACGGCCGAGGACGTCGGCCGTGCTGTCACCGACCGCGAGCACCGCATGAACTATGTGCAGCAGCGAATGATAGACGCAATCGACGAGGGTACGATCCTGATCGACACCGAGGGCGCCGTGGTTGGGCAGATCAACGGGCTTTCCGTGGCCCAGATGGCCGATTTCACCTTTGGGATCCCGTCGCGCATCACGGCGCGTACCTTTATGGGACGTGCCGCGGTGACCAGCATCGATCGCGAGGTCAAGCTCACCGGGCCCATTCACGACAAGGGCAATCTGATCCTCTCCTCCTACCTGGCCAGCCGGTTTGCACAGCATGGCCCCCTGAGCATGTCTGCGACGCTGGTTTTTGAGCAGAACTATGGCGGCGTCGAGGGGGATAGCGCCTCGTCCACTGAGCTCTATGCGCTGCTCTCCAGCCTGGCCGATGTCCCGATCCGCCAGGACCTGGCCGTCACCGGCTCGGTGAACCAGGCCGGCACGGTGCAGGCCATCGGCGGCGTGAACGCCAAGATCGAGGGCTATTATGACCTCTGTAGGCGGCGCGGTCTGACCGGCGCGCAGGGCGTGCTCATTCCGGCCTCCAACACACGCCACCTGATGCTGCGCCCGGACGTGGTCGAGGCTGTGCGGGATGGCCAGTTCCATGTGTATGCCGTCTCGACGATCGAAGAGGGGATCGAGTTGCTCACGGGCATGCCCGCCGGTGAAGAGGACGGGGAGGGCAACTATCCCGAAGACACCGTCTACGCCAGGGTCAGGGAAAAGCTCGAGACGTACAGCGAGCGGCAGCGGCAGCTGAGCCGCGAAGAGCGGGGCGAGAGCAATGACGGACCGCGGGAAGGGAAAAACAGCTCGGGCGAGGATGACACGCCAGAGCCCGGCGTGCCTGTGCCCGACGTGCCTGTGCCCGAGGTTCCAGTGCCAGAGGACCCGGAGCCCGATGTCCCGTCGCCGTCCGGTGACCTACCGGACGGTGACCTACCGTCCGGTGCGGGGCCACACCACTGAGATTGCCTCACGGGAGAGTGGTTTATCATCCCGGCCCCGGTGCAGCAACATGCTTCCGGGGCCGCTGTACGGTTATGCGTCGCAGCAGAGACGCAGGCGCTCACCAGTCGCTCCTTTGACAGGGGGCAGGGCGCCTGTATACTCAAGGACTGTTGTTTGACAAGAGGTGCCCGTGACCTGGGACGCTACATAACGATAGGATCGCATGCAAGCCCTGTGTATCAACAGAGTGCGGGCCGATGACACGGCCGCAGACGCCATGGCCACTTGTGACGTTGTGCCCCTGCGCACCGCGCCACCTGGCAGCCTCGCCCATAGCAGCCGGATGCCCGGCGCGCGCGTAATTGCGCTGCGTCGCTTCCTCGCGAGCAAGCCCCACCTGACCGCCGCCATCCGGCCACCGGCCTATGGCGGCCTTGTATGCGATTGGGGAACCATCTGCCTTCTCCTCATGTACATCTTTTACCTCGCCGGCCGGACCCAGTTCTACGCCTGTGCCGCCTATTTCTAGTCGTGTCCCCGCTCACGGGTTGGGACAACGGACGGCGTTGGGGCGTATGGGCGTCAGAATCTGGCATGGTGGTGTGAGAACATGAGCATCGTTTGGGAATCTGGAAATCTGTGGGTCAATAGCGCGCTGGGCCTGGTGGCCATGGCGCTGCTGGTTCTTAGCTCGAACGAGGTCGTCAAGCGCCTGGTGGGCCTGGCAGAGTACCTCAACCTGTCCGCCACCTTTATGGGCATGACCGTGCTGTCGCTGGCCACAAGCATCCCCGAGATCTCTTCGCATATGACCGCCTCGGTGGGCATTCTCACGGGATCGCTGGACTATCAGCAGTCTTCGGCCATCGTGCTGGGAGCCAACATCGGCTCCGATGTGATCCAGCAGACGCTGATCCTGGGCATTGTGGTGTTTCTCAGCGGCGGGCTGCGCTTTAGGCGCTACTTTTGGTGGAAGAGCGTCATCCCCATGATCGTCACCACGCTCATGTGCCTCATTCTGGGGTGGGACCAGAGCTTTTCGCGCCTCGATGGGCTGATCCTTTTCGGCAGCTTTGTCGGCTACACCTATTACCTGTACATCGACGAGCGCAAGTACTTTGACGCAGACGAGCAGGAGCGCAAGACGGAGAACGTGCCTCAATCAGGCAAAGAGGCGCTCACCTATGCCCTCATCGCCGTGGGGGGGATGGTCATTACCATCTTTAGCGCCTCTATCGTGCTGCACGTCACAGAGTTTGTGGTCGATAGCACGGGGATCAGCGGCTCGCTGATCGGCGTGATGACACTGGGGATCGCCTCAGCCCTGCCCGAGCTCACAACGGCGCTGGCCGGCGTGCGCTCCAAAGAGCAGGGCATCTCGCTGGGGACGCTGGTGGGCAGCAATATCACCAATCCGCTGGTCGCCATCGGTGGCGGGGCGTTGGTCTCCACGTACTGGGTGCCCCGGCCATTGATCCACTGGGATCTCCCCTGGGAGACCCTCACGGGCCTGGCGCTTCTGGTGATCCTCATCCTTAACAAGGGCAGGCTCAGCAAACATGGGGCAATCTATCTGATGGTCCTGTACGTGGTGTACATGGTCGGCCGAGCCGTCCTCTTTTCCAGCGACGCCTACATCTAGATTCCAGCGCCCCTTGCCCTGACAGGCCCCCGGGAGGTTTCCGGGGGCTCTTTTTTTTGCCTGTATGCCTGTACAACGGCGGTCTACTGCGATATACTCGAAATGCCAACATCGGGAGGGGCAAATGAACAAGACTGAGCGCTTTCGGGCAATGCTGCAGGGCCATCCGGTGGATCGGGTGCCGGCTGCCTTCTGGTTCCATTTCGATGCCGCCTACGAGGGCGGGCAGCCGATGGCGCAGAGACATATCGACTATTACCGCGCGGCGGACCCGGATATCCTCAAGGTGATGAACGACAGCGGCTATCCCCCGATCGGCCAGTTTATGGTCCACAGCCCCGCGGATTGGCTCAAGCTGGAGCCCACACCGCTGACGGCGCCGCGTTTCCAGAGCCACCTGGAGGGCCTGGCGGGCATTGTGGCGGCGCTCAAGGGCGAGGTGCCCATCATCACCACAGTGTTCGGTCCCTTTCGCGAGGCGGTCCGGGTGTTGTGGCAGAGCGACCCGGCGCGCTATCCCACCGAGTATGCGGCCCGCATGGGCTTTATGGAGCAGCTGAGGCAGGACCCCGAGCCCGTGCTCCAGGGGTTGCAGGTGATCGCGGAGGATATTGCCCGGTTCAATCTGGCCTGCCTCACCGAGGTGGGCTGCGAGGGCATCTACTTTTCTGCCAAAGGCGGCGAACGCGCCGATATGACCGACGAGGAGCACGCCCGCTGGGTCCGGCCCTACGATCTGCTCGTTTTGGAGTCGCTTGGACCGGCCTGCGATTATGTGGTGGGGCACTTCTGTGGCAAGGGACTGAATCTGGAGCGCTTTGCGAGCTACCCCGTGCACCTGGCCAACTGGGCCCACCAGTCGGACAACCCCTCGCTCCGCCAGGGCAAGGCGATCCTGGGCGGGGTGAGTATTCTGGGGGGCCTTGACGAGCGCGGGCCCCTGGTGTACGGTCCTCGTAAAGCCCTGCAGAGAGAGATCGAGGAGGCGCTCGCGGAGATGGGTGCCCTGGGATTTATGTTGGGCGCCGGCTGCACCGTGCCGGGAGATGTCGATGTCGCCAATCTGGTCTTTGCCCGGGAGTATATCGCCGAGTTGACGGCGGAGTAGGAATCATGCTGTGGGATGATCTGGAGCCTCTGGACGAACGGGTCGGGCCGGCGCCATCGAGCGTGCTGGTGGCGGTGGTGCCCAGCCTCAAGGACTGGGAACGCATCCAGCGCGAGAGGTGGTATCGCATCCCGCTCAAGCGCGCCCCGCGTCAGATCGGCGCCGAGTATCTCGCCTTTTACCATCCGGGCTGCTTTGGCGATCTGCGCTGGAGCATCCGCAGCTATGCCGCCATCCAGCGCTACAGCCTCGCCCCGCGCCGCGCACTACTGCCGGAGGAGGGCGACCACCCCCGCGCCGGTGATCTCTACTACCGGCTCGATCTGGGCCCGCTCCAGACGTTGCCGCACCCGGTTTACAGCCGGCGGCTACGTCGGGTAACCTTTATTCACACCGATCTTGAGACCCTCTTTCGGGCACAAGAGATCTGCGAGCTCTGGGCGCACGAGGACGCCAGGGCACGTCTCTACCGGGGGCTGCAGATCGGCAGCCCGAGCGCGATCTACCAGGCAAGCGCCGCCTGACGGCCGATCTCAGCAGCGAGGTGCAGCGTAAATCGTCAGCGCAAACCGCACCTTGAGGCCGGAAACGCCGTATAGATAGCGGAACGGAATCCATTGGGACACAGACACAGGGAGGCAAGCATGTTCGAGAAAATCATCGCCAGACTGACCCGCATGATCAAGATGGACCACACCGTCTATGACGAGATCGCGGTCGATGAGGACGCCACCATCGAAGCCGCAATCATCGTGGCCATCACGGCGCTACTCGCGGCGCTAGGCACGCTGTTCGTCAGCAACTTTGGGGAGTTCATCCTCACCTTCCTCCAGCAGATCGCCATTGGCTGGGTGCTGTGGAGCGCGATCGTGTGGGTTGTGGGCACCAAGATCTTTGCGGGCAACGGCACCTTTATGCACATCCTGCGAGTGCTGGGCTATGTCACTGCCCCCCTGGTGCTGGGCATCATACCCATCATCGGCGCCCTGGTCGGTTGGGTCCTCTCGCTGGTGCTGGCCTTCTTTGCCATCCGCGAGACCATGGACCTGACGACCGAAAAGACCATTCTGACGATCGTCATCGGCTGGCTTATCAACCTCATCATTGGCCTGATCTTCTAGTCCCCTGGACGTCCGGCAGGATCTGAAAGGGCTGAGGCGTGCAATGTGAGTCCAGCTCCGGAGATAGAGACTCCGGGACGGGCGCCGTGAGGATTACGCGCCTCGGCCCCTGGCATGTAGTGGGCCGGCACCTGGCGGACCTGGCTATCGTCATCATCGCGCTCCTGCTGGCGCGCTGGCTCCGCCTGACGCTGCCCTTCGGCCGTCCGCTGAATGCCGAGGGTACCGCGCTGTACCCGCCGATGCTGCTCCTGGCCATCGCAGTCTGGTCCATCAGCCTGTCCGCTGCCCGCGTGTATGCAGCCCCGCACAGACGGGACACCATCGCCGAGCTTCAGGCTATCGCCGCGGCTGTGACGGTCGCCACCCTGGTCTATGCGGGCTTCCTGTACCTCTCCTATCGCGGCCTCTCCCGCTTGCTCTACGGCTACTTTTATCTGCTCGACCTGCTTCTGACCTGCGGGGCTCACCTGCTCTGGCGGCACCACGATCGCCGGCGGGGGCTGGATCGGCGGCGCATCGCCCTGATCGGCACGTCGCCGGAGACGCTGAACCTGGCAGCAACCCTGACGCGCACGGCCGGAGAGGGCGTGACCATCGCCGGTCTGATCGCCGTTGGCGAACATGCTCCCCACTTGCCTGCCGGGGCCCCGCCGGTGCTGGGCAGCCTGCCAGACGCCGCAGCCATCGTCAGAGCCCACGCGCTGGATGAACTGGTAATAGGTGATTCCCGCCCGCCCGCGGAGACAGAGGCCCTGCTGCGGACGCTGCAGGCGCTGCCCGTGGCACTCACGCTGGTGCCTCATACGGCGCAACTGGTTCTGTCGCGCGCGCGCATCGAGCCCCTGGGCGATCTGGTCCTGATCGGCCTGAACGCGCCGGTGATCGCGCCCCTGGACCGGGCGATCAAACGCGGGGTGGACCTGGTGCTCTCGACCGGCTTCATGGTGCTCTGCGCCCCACTTCTGGGGGTCATCGCCCTGGCGATCCTCCTGGATTCGGGCCGGCCCGTGTTCTACCGCAGCATCCGCCTGGGGGAAGGGGAGCGACCCTTTACGATGATCAAGTTCCGCACGATGCTGCCGGATGCAGACCAACAGCAGGAGGACCTGATCGGCAGCGGCCCGCAGGGCGAGATCACCTTCGCCAAGCGACCGGATGATCCCAGGCTGACACGGGTAGGCCGCGTGCTGCGCCGCTGGAGTCTGGATGAACTGCCGCAACTGATCAATGTGCTGCGGGGCGAGATGAGCCTGGTGGGGCCGCGGCCGGAATTGCCTGAGCTTGCCGCGCACTATGCGCCCTGGCAACGCCGCCGGTTCAGCGTCCCCCAGGGTATGACTGGATGGTGGCAGGTCTCTGGCCGAAGCGACCGGCCCAAGGCACTGCATGTGGAGGACGACCTGCACTATATCCGGAACTATAGCCTGCTGCTGGACCTGGAGATTCTCTGGCGAACGGCAGGGGCGGTGCTGCGCAGGCGAGGCGCCTACTGAGGGATCGCGCGGAGCTCCCACAGCGCGCCAGCCGCCCGCACTTCATAGCCCGCCTCCAGCGATGGCCGGCGCGTCGCCAGGTACACGGGGCCACGTGCCACTCCGGCGGCCACGACCTGTTCCAGCGACCCCTCCAAAGGGAGCGCGACATCGGGATGCCGGATGCTGAGCTGGCGCCGGTACCACGGATAGGCCCACAACTCGGGGTCCACCACCACCAGATCGCGACGCTCCCCCTGCGCCCACTGCCAGTAATCCAGCGCAAAGGTCTGGCCGTCCTCGCCGGTGATCACCAGCGCCCCTTCAGACGTTTCTGTGGCGACCGTCTTGAGCCAATCCTCCGCGATCCGATCATCGCTGAGGTCCTGGACAACGTACTGTGTGACACCCAGCCAGAGGCCAACCGCCAGCAGCGTCATGGGCAGGAGCCCCCTCAACCGGGGACGCCCGGCCAGCGCCTGCGACGCGGCCATGGCGCCGGGCACGAGAGCCAGGGCGCCCAGCATCCAGACCGGCAGCAGATAGACGTGCGAGTCGCTGGTGTTGTATCCCAGCGCATAGAGGGCAGGGAGGCTGACCAGCAGCGCGCCGGCCCAGCGCTGGCGTAACGTTCCATGACGCAGCGCAGACTCTGTCCCCAGCAACACCAGGGCGAGCCCGGGGAGCGTGAACTGTTGTATCGCACGCGCGGCCAGGTCCGCGATGCGGACCGGCCAATGGGCCAGCGGCGTTGCCATCACATAGCCACGATACATCTGGCCGCTCACCAGCCACCAAAAACCGCGCCAGGTGCCTGGGTCCCCCCAGGCCACCAACGGGTTGCCGCGCGCCGCCAGCGGCAGGTACAGGTAGGCGCAGAGGCCGAGCGCCAGGCCCCCGAGGGCGGCCAGAGCCTTGCGCCGCGTCAACAGAGGCCAGAGCCAGAGCAGCAAACCCGGCAGGAGGAGCGCCAGCGTGAGATGGTTACCGAGTCCCAGCCCGGCCACGAGCCCCAGCGCTACCCAGGCCGCTAGCGGACTGCACTTTCGCAGGGTCAACACGCGCCAGAGCAGCAGCGCAGCAAAGAGGGCGTGCAGGGTGTAGACTTCTGTGATGACCGCGAGGGACCAGAGCGCCGGCCCCAGACCCCAGATCAACCCGCAATCCGCCGCGATGGCGACAGACTCGTATCTCCCGCCGCCTGCCCGGAGCCAGAGCCGCCGCGCCAGATCGCCGATCAGGCCCGCGGATACGGCCGCGGTTAGCGCGGAGAACAGCGTATAACGGCGCGCCAGGTCTCCGGGCGCTAGCCTGGCCCAGAGCCGCGCCAGCAGGCAGTAGGTGGGGTAGCCGGATGGGTGCGGCACGCCGCCCGTCTCGCAGGCCGCGATCAGGTCGCCGCCATCGGCGCCATCGTGCGCCCAGGTGAGCCCCGGTGCCGCAGTGGCGACATAGGCCGTCAAGCACACGGCCGCAGTCAGGAGCGGCAGCAATGTCCACAATGACGGCGGAGCAGGCCGGGGAGAGGTGCTCATGGGCGGATTATATCCGTGGGCGCACAGCCTCCGCAAGGAGTTGTACAGAGACGGGGAGATCAGTCTGTCTTTTCCAGGTGCGCGTACTGGGTCATGAGCCGCTTGATGCCTTTGTCGGTAAAGGCGACTGTGACCTCCTCGTCGCCACCAACGATCTTGCTGCCCACGACGATGCCGGCACCAAAGATCGGATGCACGACCTTTTCCCCGGCATGGAAGGCGGCCTCCTGGAGCGGCGCGCGCTCCTCGCGCGGAGCAGGCGCATCGGGGCGCGGCCCGGCAGGCCGGCGCTCGCCGCGCGGTTGCAGGCGCTCCGCCTCCTGCAGCCGCGCCTGCTGCACCCGCTCGCGGCGCCGGTCGAACAGCTCGCGGCGGCTCTGAGCCGGCACGGGAGGGCGCGCAGGAACAGGCTCGCGGGGCGTCGCAGGACGCGTCGTCTGGCGCCGGACATTGCCGTCCACCAGTTCGGCGGGGATATCGGCCAGAAACGGCGAGGGCACCCGGACGTCGGCATTGCCAAAGATCGTCCGTCTGAAGGTGTATACAAGATACAGCCTCCGCCGGGCGCGGGTCATGCCCACATAGCAGAGCCGTCGCTCCTCTTCCATCTGGTCCGGATCATCCATAGAGCGCGAGTGCGGACAGAGCCCCTCCTCCATGCCCACCATAAACACCACATCGTACTCCAGGCCCTTGGCCGCATGCAGCGTCAGGAGCGTCATGGCATCTGCCTCATCCCGGAGCTCGTCCACATCGGAGACCAGGGCCACCTCCTCCAGGAAGGTCGCCAGGGCCTCCTCAGCGGTGATGCCATCGTAACGCTCGACCGCGGAAAAGAGCTCGCGCACGTTGGCGATCCGCTCCTCGCCCTCTTCGGTCCCGTCACGCAACGATTCGATATAGCCCGTGTCCTCCATCACCTGACGCAGCAGCGCGGTCAGCGTCTGCTCGGGAAGCGCAGCCCGCGCCCGCGCCAACAGCAGCCCAAAGTCCGTCAGGCGCCGCAGCGCGACGCTGCCGATCCGCGCACCTTCATCGGACCTTTGCGCATCCAGCTCGGCCAGCCGCAGCAGTGCCCACCCCATGGATAGCCCCTGCCGCCCTGCCCAGCCACGCAATTGCGCGATCGTCTTGTCGCCGATCAGGCGGGAGGGGACGTTGATAACGCGCAAGAGTGAGATCTCGTCGTCCGGGTTATAGATCAGGCGCAGATAGGCCAGGGCATCCTTGATCTCCCGGCGCTGGTAGAACCGCACCGATCCCACCAGCTGGTAGCGCACCCCGCGTCCCATGAGCGCATCCTCCAGCGCCCGTGACTGGGAGTTGGTGCGGAACATGACGGCACACTCACGCAGCCGGCAAACGCCCTGGCTCACCAGCCGCAACGTCTCCTGGACCACATACTCGGCCTCTTCGCGCTCGTCGTACGCCTCAAAGAGCTGCAGGCGCTCGCCCTCGGGATTCTCGGTCCAGAGCGACTTGTCATGGCGCAGGACATTGCGAGCGATGACGTTCCGCGCCGCCTTGAGAATGTTTCCCGTGGAGCGATAGTTCTGTTCCAGCAAAAAGACCTGTGCCTGAGCATAGTCCTGGCGAAAACGGAGAACGTTACGAAAGTCGGCGCCCCGCCAGCTATAGATGCTCTGATCCTCATCGCCCACGCAGTAGATACTTCCCTGCCGCTCATCCACCAGATGCTTGAGCAGCTCGTACTGGGCGCGATTGGTGTCCTGGAACTCGTCCACCAGAATATGGCGGTAGCGCCTCTGGTAACGCTGGCGCACATCGTCGTGCTCGCGAAAGAGCTCCTCGGCCTTGATCAGGAGGTCATCAAAGTCGAGGGCGTTGTGCTCGCCCAGCAGCGCCTCGTAGCGCTCATACACCCGGGCCACCGCCTCATGCCAGTAGGTGGGTGGTTGGTACGCATCTACGCGGATCAGATCGTTCTTGGCCCGCGAGATGGCGCCATGGACGGCCGTGGGACGGTACTGCTTGTTGTCCAGATTCAGCTCTTTGATCGCCTGGGTGACCAGACGTCGCTGATCGTCCGCGTCATAGATGACGAAATTGCTGTCCAGACTGAGATGGGACGCCTCCCGGCGCAGGATACGCACGCACACGCTGTGAAAGGTGCCGATCGTCAGCCGCTGGCAGTCCGGGCCGATGAGGCTGTTCAGCCTGGCGATCATCTCGCGGGCTGCCTTGTTGGTAAAGGTCACCGCCAGAATGCTGTAGGGGGAAACGCCGCGCTCACCGATCAGGTAGGCCACGCGATGCGTCAACACGCGGGTCTTGCCCGATCCCGGGCCGGCCAGGACCAGCACCGGCCCATCAGGTGCCTGTACGGCCTCCACCTGTGCGCTATTCAAGCCCTCCAGCAAGCGTTCCACGACGGCGCCCCTCCAGAAACAGATCGCTGCCCGGAGACAGCGCACGGAAGATGGTAACATGGCCCATGGCCAGTGTCAAAGCTTGATGCCCGGGGCCAATGGCTTGCAGCCCCTCCGGCGCCATGCTATACTCTTTATGCTGCTTTTACAGAAAAATGCAATAAAATGGGATATAAATTGAATAACATGAATACTATCACAGGGCCGGCGCCCGAAGCGGTGGCAGCCCCTTCCTGTGATCGGCCGGATCCCATCGTGCGCTGCGAGGAGATCGCAGCCTGCGCAGGACATATCGATCGGACCGCAGTTGAATCCATGGTTTCGTGCCTGAGCGACGCCGATCCCATGGTGCGCTGGGAAGCGAGCCTCGCTCTGGCAAAATCCGCCCGGTGTTTGCAGCGCCCTGAGGACCTCGGCCAGGTTCTGACCATGGGCTCCTCCGACGCCATGACGCTGAGCGAGCTCCTGGAGGTCATGCGGGAGGGTCTCGCCTCGCCGGACGCCGCGCAACGCGCGTCCTTTGCAGAGGCACTCGGCCGCTGGCCGCATCCCACAGCCGTGGCGCTGCTCGAGCAGTCGCTCAAGGATGACAGTGCAGAGGTGCGTGCCGCGGCCGCCGGCGGGCTCGGTCAACTGGGCGCGCTCGAGTCGACCGATGACCTCATCGCGGCATTGGCGGACACGTCGCTCTGGGTGCGCCGCGCTGCCGCAGATGCTCTGGGCGCAATTGGCGACCGGCGTGCAACAGCCCCGCTGGTCGAGATGGCACAGGAAGGCCCGGCGCTCACCCGGACTGCAGCCCTGGCGGCGCTCGGGCGCCTGCCCGGCAAAGACGCGCGCGAGGCGCTACAGTCCTCTCTAGGCGACCCGCAGGGTGAAGTGCGCTGGCAAGCGGCACGCTCACTGGAAGTAGCCGGCACCTCGGCCTCGCTTCCGGCACTGGAAGGCGTCTTGAACGACTCCTTCACGCTATTTGGCCGGTCCGTTGGCGAAGTTGCCTTGAGTGCCATCCAGGCGATCGGGCAGCGCGAACAGGGGATATGGCATGCCTTGCGGGCGGCAGTCATCCGCCTGGTCGGCCGGGGCAGGCGCCGACCCTAGACAATCCCCAAAGGGGGTCACCGGCGTGTTGCAGATCATGGACGACAGCACGACCACTGTAGCGGAGGGCATACGACTGGCGGGGGCGAGCCCGTGCGCCGGTCCTCTGCCCGCTTCAGTGCTGGCGTTGCTGAGGCCCTGGCGTCTGGTACTGGATCAACTGCTGTTGATGGCCGAGTCCCTGTGCACCCCGTCACAGAGAGAAACGCTGAGGCGCCATCGCGCCTGGTTGAAGGATGCCCCTGGACAATCCTCGGGCGACATCCCACTTTCCAGCCCGGCGCACGACCGCCAGGGGAGCAACTCGCAGGGAAAGGGTACCCTGTGAGCGGCTATGGCGCCAGCCTGATCGCCAACAGCGACACGGCCGTGCGCGTAGCGCTGATCCTCTTTGTCCCGCTGCTCATCCTGTTCACCCTGCGGGTCAGCGCCGGCTTGAGAACGCCGCTGCGCGCCATCGCTCCCTGGCGCAGACTCCCGCAGCTTAGCCAGCGCAGCGTAGAGACGGGCGCGCCGGTCGTGCTCTGGCTGGCGGGCGGCCTGCAGGATGCCGCGGGGCCGGAGGCCGCCGCTCTGGCGACACTGTACGACTATATCTCCGCCCAGCAGGCACGCGCCGACCAGTCCGCACCCCTGCGAACGGCCAATCCGGTGAGCCTGCTGCTGGCCCTGAATTGCCTCCAGAGTAACCGGGAGCGCCACCAGCTTGGTGCCAGCGGCCAACCGGATGAGATCTGCTTCACGGGCTCCGCGCCGCTGGCTCTGGCCAGCGCCGTTTCGGCAGATATCTGGCAGGACAAGCGCACGGCCACTCTGCTGGCGGGCTCCTTTGAGGCCGAGGGGCTCTGGTGTGTCGCGTCGGCACCGTTCTCCGGTGCCCCGCTGCTGAGCGTGACGGCCGACCCCGCCGGGGCCGCTCTGTCGGGCCTGGCAGAGGATCCTGTCTCAGGTGAGAGCGCACTCCCCGGCGAGGACCTCTTCGCCGCCGGCGCCTATCTTCACCGCCCGCTGACTCTGGGCAGCCTGCTCGCCGAGGATTGGTTGCGCTGGCTGATCATCACCATCATCGTCATCGCCGTGCTGCTGACCTCTGCAGGCTATGGGGGCTAGGCGATGAAGCGTATCCTGCCGGTTGCCGTCGCCGTGATCGCCGGGACGGTCGTCCTGCTGGACATGGTGCTGGCGCCGCCCTGGCTCGCTGCCCCGGCACGCCTGCTGCTGGAGACGGCCCTGGTACTTGCAGCCGCCGCGCTGTTGTTCGCCACGGGCCATCTGGCGGTAACACATGGGGCCGGGATCGCCCGCGGCGAGCCGGAGAGCCTCTATCGCTCCGTGCTCCTCGCCGCCCTCCTGATCACCTTTGGCATCGGCGTGGCGCTCCCTGGCTCAGCCGCCATGAGCTGGGTCTTTCGGCACCTCTACACACCCATCCAGGCAACGATGATGGGACTGATGACCTTTGTGCTGATCAATGCCGTGTATCGCGCCGGGCGCCTGGGGCCACGGGGCGCCAGAACCCTGATCGGTCTGGCGCTGCTGCTTTTGCTGCTTCAAGTCGCAGCCAGCGATGCCATCTCCCCGCTGTTGCCCGCCCTGCGCGACTGGATGCTGGCCGTGCCCGTGACCGCGGCTGCGCGCGGCATCCTGCTGGGCGTGGCTCTGGGCGCCACGGCTGCCGGGCTGCGTATCCTGCTGGGAATCGATCGCCCCTATACGGTGGAGTAGATCATCGCCATGAGCCTGTGTCCGCACTGTCAGGGTGAGAACCGAGAGGATGCCAAACATTGCCGCTGGTGTGGCCTCCCGCTGCAACCGGATCGAGAGGACGATGATGCTGGCGCGGCCGCCGATGGCGCAAACGCGAGCGATATACACGGCGAGGCAGAGAACGGCGACCCCTGGGATGAGGATGATCCCCTGGCCGGGCTCACAGGGCTCTTGCCCCCGGTAACCCTGCCGCAAATGCCAGAGGCCACGCAACACGCTGAGGCGGCACCCACCGAGCAGGAACGTCAGGATGCGGCGCTCTTTCAGCGGATCGCCTCTGCGCCCCCGCCACTCGGGCCGCCGCGCCAGCCCGCCGCACCACTCGCGGCGCCTGTGCCCGAACGGCCCTGGCGACTCGCCCTCGCTTTACTGATCATCCTGGCGGCGCTGGCCCCCCTCATCACGGGTCGCCGCCTGGACGGCGCCCACAGCCCGCAACCCGGTGTTGCCGCCTTTGCAGCCGCTCTGGACGCGCTGCAGCCCGGGAACCGCGTGATCGTCGCCTACGACTATGCCCCCTCCGCCGGGGCCGAACTGGCCCCCGCAGGCCAGGCGGCCGTGGCAGATCTCGCTGCCGGCTCAGTGGCACTCGTAGCGCTGAGCAGCCGGCCGGAAGGCGTCGATGTCGCGCGCCAATCGCTGGAGAGCCTGGCCAGAGGCGGGGTCCCACTGCGCTATGGCACTGACTATGTTCTGCTCGGCTATCTGGCGGGGGACGCCACGGGCCTGCGCCTGGCGGCAACCGATCTCGCGGCCGCCTTTGCGCAGACCGACGCCGCCGGCACGCCGCTGGAGCGCCTGACGATCTTGAACGGATTGAACAAGACCGTTGACGCAGATGCGATCCTGGTCCTGACGGACGATGCCAACGTCGCGCGCCGCTGGATCGAGCAGATCGGATCACGAACCGACGCTCCCCTGTTGATGCTCACCACGGCGGCCATCGAACCGCTGCTGATCCCCTACGCTGACAGCGGCCAGCTCGCTGCCCTCGTCTCCGGGGCGTACGGGGGTATCCCCCCCAGCAGCACACCATCCGCGGCATCGGGCCCGCTGCGGTCGCTCCGCAGCGCCGATGGCTTTCTGGCGCTTTGGATCGTCCTGGTGATCGCCTTTGTCCTGGGATTGGTCGTGACCGGACGGCACAGCTCGGAGCGGCAGCCATGAGCGGATCACTGGCTACCGGCTCTCTGCCAGAGCTAATCGGCCTCTGGGTGGCGGCCCTGCTCACCCTGGCCGTGATGAGCTTTGTGATCAAAGACAATCCTGTCTTTCGGATCACGCAGTATCTCTTTGTCGGCATCTCGGCCGGGTACGCGGCTGCGCTGGCCTGGAACCATGTCCTGGCGCCGCGAATAGCACTGCTTCTGCGAGAACCGGCCGCTGCCTGGCCCTATGCCATCATGCTCGCGCTGGCTGCCCTCTTGCTGGGACGGGGTTGGCAGCCCACAGCGCGGCTCGCCGGGATCCCTCTGGCGCTGCTGCTGGGCGTGGGCGCCGCTGTGGCGATCGGAGGCGTGCTGCGGGGCACGCTGGTGCCCCAGATGGCCGCCAGCATCGTATCACTGGCACCGATCGACTATGGGGGCGGGTTGCGGGGTTGGGCCTTTGCTCTGGATGCTGCCTTTATGCTGCTGACCACACTGGCCGTTCTGGGCGCCTATCACTACCGTGCCGGGCAACCGGGCACAAACAACGTCTGGAACTGGCTTGGACGGCGCGTTGGCCAGTTCGGACGCGCGATGATCTTGCTGGTGTTGGCGGCCCTGCTCGCCGGCGCGATGTTGTCGTTCTTTAGCGCGCTGCGCGGACGGCTTGACTTTCTACTCTTCGACTGGCTCGGCAGCATGAGCAGGCCGGGGGGGCTGAGATGAGAGACAGGCCGGTGCCTCAGACGATCCTGGTCGCCGATATCGGCACGGTGTGGACCCATGCGGCACTCATCGAGCGCGTCGCGGGCGTCTACCGGCTGGCGGCGCGCGTCGACGCTCCCACACAGGCCAATGAGCGCGTCGATCTGCAAGCCAGCCTGGGCGGTGCGCTGGCAAGGCTGCAGCAAATTGTGCGGCGTCCCCTCCTGGATGGGGAGGATACCCCGATCCTGCCACGACAGGGGATCCAGGGCGCCGACATGCTGGCCGTTACCACCAGCGCGGCAAAACCGCTCGCCTGTGCCCTGATCGGACTGACCGAGGATCTCAGCCTGGGGCCGGGGCGCGCTGCCTGCGGGCTCGCCGGGACGGAGATCATCGATGAGATCCAGCTCACTCTGGATCGTCCCCTGCGGCACCGCGCCCTGGCAGACCTGCGGACCACACCGCCCGATGTCATCGTCATGGTCGGCGGCGTGGACACAGGCCCTACGCGCCCGTTCACAGGGGCAGCCGCGGTGCTGGCCACCTTATACGCAGGCCTTGCGCGAGAGGCACGCCCCGTCGTCGTCTTTGCGGGCAACCTGGAGGCGCGCCGCCCTGTGGCAGATGCCCTCGGCCCGGACTTTGACTACCGTGTGGTCGAGAATATCCACCCGCGCCTGGGGGAAAGCCACCCGCAGGAGCTGCAGCGAGAGTTGGAACGGATTCAGAACGAGCGGCACCTGCCGCTGCTGCCCGGTTACGCTGCACTTTCCGAGTGGGCAGGCACCCCCGTCATGAGCAGCACTGCGGGGCTGAGCATCGTACTGCAGTTTCTGAGCCAGCAAGGGCGCTACGGAAGCCGCGTACTGGGCCTGGACGCCGGCGCGAGCCGTACCGTGGCCCTGTCCTGCGGCATTCAGGATACGCCGGTGCTGGCCTCGGGGCCGGGCATGATCAATGATCTCGATCACCTGCTCAATGGCGACGGCCTGGCGCGCATCCGTCGCTGGCTGCCCTCTCCGGCCCTCGAGGCAGCGGCATCTGCCCTGTTGCGCAACCGCGGGCTGCGGCCACATACCGTGCTGGAGAGACCTGAGGAAGGACTCGTGCTCCTGGCCGCCGCGCGAGAGGCACTGCAGTTCCCGCTGACAGCGCTCGCTGCGGCCACAGATAGCGATCCGGGGCACGCAGACCTGATTGCTGCCCGCGGAGGCGCGCTCTGCCGCTCGGGCAGTGACGGCCAGACACTGCTCGCCCTGCTGGATGCGATCCAGCCGCGGGGAGTCACAGGCATCATATTGGACAGGGCCTCCATCTGGCCGGCACTGGGTGCCCTGGCACAGCGGGAGCCGCTGGCGGCGCTGCAGGTGCTCGAGCACGATGCGCTGCATAGAGTGGGCGCAGTCTGCAGCATCGACGGCAGGGGCATTGCGGGGAGACCCGCTTGCCACTACCGCATCCAGGATGCTACCGGTGTTCAGGAGGGCGAGGTCTGCTGGGGTACGCTGGCGCGTTTCCCGCTGGGACAGGGTCCAGCGATACTTCGCATGGAGCCGGTGGGCGCAGGGCGGTCCCGCCATGAGAGCACCCTGCAGCCCCCCCTACGCGTCGCCTTACCGAAAGAGGCACCCGCGCTGATCATCGATGCGCGCGGACGCCCCGTGCGCCTGGCCGATAGCGACACGGAACGCTACGAGGAGCTTGAGACATGGTCACGCACCCTGCGTTGACCCGCGGGCGTCCCGTGCTAGAGACGAGCGTGTCCATACTACGCCTGCGCCAGTTGCCATGCCCCGGTGAGGTGCTCGTAGAGCCCGGGGACCAACTTGAGCCCAACGATCTCGTCGCGCGCTGCGCCAGTGAGGAACAGATCCTCACCCTTGACCTGGCCCGTGCCCTGCAAGTGCCGGTGGGGGACGTTCCGCGGCACCTGCTCGTCCATCCCGGCCAGCAGATCGAACCAGGCGCGGTGGTCGCTGCGCGGCGCCGCCCCTTGTGTGCGTTGCTTCGGGTGAGAGCAGGCGAGCGGGGGGTCGTGATCGGAGAGCAGGAAGGGAGCCTCTTTCTGCGCGTTGCCGCTGACTATGAGCAACTGCGGGCCTATATCCCCGGCGAGGTCAGTGAGGTGTATCCGGAGCGCGGAGTGCTCATGCAGAGTTCGGGACATGTGCTGCATGGCATCTGGGGCGCCGGGCGCGAGGCAGCCGGTGTGCTCAGCCTCGGGGTCGCCGATGCGGGCGCCACTCTGGCATGGCATCGGGTCACCGAGCATCACTATGGCATGGTGCTCGTCGCGGGCGTGCTGCAAAGCGCAGTGGCGCTGCGCCGCGCCGCCCAATACGGCGTGGCAGGGATCATCGCGGGCTCGCTACACCCTGACTTGAGGCAAGCCTGCCGCGACGCCCCATTCCCGGTTGTGATTACCGAGGGCATGGGGCGCATCCCCATGACCGCCCCGGCGTTCGCCCTGCTGCAGCAGTACCATGGCAGCCGCGTCATGATGGCAGGGGACAGTCGCCTCACGGCCAGCGGGCCCGAGTTGATCATCCCGGGGCCTGTCGGCTCGCAGAGCGCCTCCCTGGCGACTGTGCAGACGCCGGGCGTCGGTTCCCTGGTCCGGCTGACCGGCTTTGCGCACATGGGGGCGGTGGGCGAAATCGTCTCTCTGCCGCAAGACCCGCACTTTTCACCGGCAGGCGAGAGCATCCGAGGTGCGTGGGTGCGGCTCACCGACCGGCGGATGGTCTTTGTGCCCCTGGAGAATCTAGAAGTGCTGGGCAGTGCGCCGCCTGATCCCCTCGCACTGATCAGGTAACGCCCGGCGCACCATAATGGAGACAGCTCGCAATAGAGCCCGGGCGGGCGGTCCGCCGCTGACTGTTTTTGCGAGCATCTCTGGCGATGTTATAATCGTTTACGATCGATGCAAAACTGCCGAGAGGAACATCCATGGCCCTAAGCCGAGAACAGGTACTGCATATCGCTGAACTCGCCCGGCTCAAGCTGACCGATGAGGAGACGGACCTCTTTGTCGAACAACTCTCAGCTATCCTGGATTATGCCCAGCAGTTGAACGACCTGGATACCGATGCCATTCCGCCCACTGCACAGGTGCTCTCGTTGCGCAATGTGATGCGCGAGGACGAGCCCCAGCCCTGCCTCACGCCGGAAGAGGCTCTGGCCAACGCCCCCGCGCGGCAGGACGATTACTTTCAGGTCAGGGCCATCCTGGAATAGTCTCCGCCACACCGGCCTACCCTCTCGGGGAGGATTTTGTTGGAACTCTATGCGCTAACGATTCATGAGGCCCAGGACCTGCTCGCTGCGGGCGAGCTATCCTCTCGCGACCTCACCACGGCGGTACTCGACCGCATTGACGCCGTGGATGACCGGGTCAAGGCCTACCTGCACGTAGACAGAGAATCCGCGCTGGCGGATGCCGCCGAGGCTGACAGGCGACGCGCAGCCGGCGAGGACCATCCGCTTTTGGGCGTTCCGCTCGCCGTCAAGGACGTCATCGTCACCCGGGGCATGCCCACCACCTGTGGGTCCAAGATCCTGCAGGGGTTCATGCCTCCCTATGATGCCATGGTGCTCGAAAAGCTGCGGGCAGCAGGCGCCGTGATCCTGGGCAAAACCAACACCGACGAGTTTGCCATGGGTTCTACCACGGAGAACTCGCGATACTTTACCAGCCATAACCCCTGGGACCTGAGCCGCGTGCCTGGCGGCTCCAGCGGGGGCAGCGCGGCCGCGATCGCCGCCGATGAGTGCATCGGTGCCCTGGGCAGCGACACGGGAGGCAGCATTCGCCAGCCTGCCGGGCTGTGCGGCGTGGCCGGGCTCAAGCCGACCTATGGCCGGGTGTCGCGCTACGGCCTGGTAGCCTTTGCTTCCTCCCTCGACCAGATCGGCCCCATTTGCAAAGATGTCACCGACTGCGCCATTCTGTTCCAAACCATCGCGGGTCACGACGCGCGCGATGCCACCTCCGTCGACATGCCGGTGCCGGACTGTCTGACATCGCTTGAGGCGGGCGTCAAGGGGATGCGCCTGGGCGTGCCGCGCGAGTATTTCGTGGACGGTATGCAGCCCGAGGTGGAGCAGGCGATACGACAGGCACTTACCGTCTTTGAGCGCCTTGGCGCAGAGATCGTCGAGGTCTCGATGCCCCATACCGATTACTGCCTGTCGGTTTACTACCTGCTGGCCCCTGCGGAGGCCTCCGCCAACCTGGCGCGCTTTGACGGGATCCGCTACGGCTACAGCGATACTGACGCGACCAATCTGTGGGACGGATACCGCGCCACACGTGCCGAGGGTTTTGGCGCCGAGGTCAAGCGACGCATCATGCTGGGCACCTATGCCCTCTCGGCCGGCTATTACGACGCCTACTATCTCAAAGCGCAAAAGGTGCGCACGCTCATCAAGCAGGACTATGACCGGGCCCTGGAGCAGTGTGATGCCCTCATCACGCCCACCACGCCCACCACCGCCTTTGGGATCGGCGAAAAGATAGATGATCCCCTGCAAATGTACCTTTCGGACATTTTCACGCTTTCACTGAACCTGGCCGGTGTGTGTGGCATTTCCATCCCCTGCGGATTCGCCAGCGGCCTGCCCATCGGCATGCAGGTGCAGGGGAATGCCTTTGACGAAGCCACAGTGCTGCGCGTGGCGCGCGCCTATGAGCGTGCGACAGAGTGGCATCTGGCACGGCCGTCCCTGTAACAACGAGTACCTGGCGCATCCGCGTATCCTGTGGCCGGCGCCGTCCGGTCCCTTATAGAGAGGTCTAGCCCATGCAAGTCGTTTTGCCCGTCGCCGGTTTCGGTAGTCGCATGCGCCCGCACACCTGGAGCAAGCCCAAGCCTCTGCTGCACGTGGCCGGTAACACGGTGCTGGGCCATACTCTGGACAAGCTGGCAGACCTGAACGTGGACGAGGTGATCTTTATCACCGGCTGGCTGGGCGAGCAGATCCAGGACTGGGTGAAACGCCGGTATGCGTTCAACGCGCGCTATGTGGTCCAGGAAAAACTGGAGGGACAGGCGCACGCGATCTATCTGGCCAAGGACTATCTCTCCGGGCCCTGCCTGGTGATCTTTGTGGACACCATCTTTGAGGCCAATCTGGCCATGCTCGAGACGGTGGACGCCGATGGTGTGATCTACATCCAGGAGGTCGAGGATCCGCGCGACTTTGGCGTGGTGGTGGAAGAGAACGGGCGCGTGATCCGCTACGTGGAAAAGCCCGAGACCATGGACAACCGCAAGACCACCGTGGGGGTGTTCTGGTTCCGCGACGGACAGGCGCTGACGTCATCGATCGCCCACATGCTCGAGAACAACATCCGCACCAAGGGAGAGTTCTACCTCGCGGATGCGGTGAATGTCATGCTGGACCGTGGTGCCCACTTTATCTCAGAGCCGGTTTCACTGTGGGAGGACTGCGGCCAACCCGAGACGATACTCAAGACCAACCGCACCCTGCTGTCCCACGGCCACGCCTCCGCTCAGGTGCAGGGCACCAATTGTGTCATTATCCCGCCGGTGTATGTGGCCCCCAGTGCTCAGCTGGAGAATGCGATCATCGGGCCCTATGTCAGTGTGGATGAGAATGCCCGCATCGTTTCTTCCATCCTGCGCGATTCGATCGTAGAGAGCGGCGCAGTGATTGAGAACAGTTTGCTTGAGAACTCGATCATCGGCCGGCGCGCGGTGCTGCGCGGACGCCGCGAGCAGGTCAATATCGGCGACAACTCGATGGTGGGCGAGCCGGACGAGGACTGACAAGGAGCAGCGCGTGGAGATAGGTGTACCGACCGAGGTCCTGGATCAAGAGTCACGGGTTGGCCTGACTCCCGCCGGAGTGGATGCGCTGGTGCACGCTGGCCATCAGGTGACTGTGCAGCGCGGCGCCGGCCTGGAGAGCGGCTTTGGCGATTCCGAGTACGAGACCCTGGGTGCCCGCCTCGTTGATACCGCGGCCGAGGCCTGGAACGCCGAGATGGTGGTCAAGGTCAAAGAGCCGCGCCCTGAAGAATACAAACTCATGCAGCCCGGGCAAACCCTCTTCACCTATCTGCATTTGGCTGCCAGCGAAAGCCTGACCGACGAACTGCTGGCACGTCGCATCGACGCCATCGGCTATGAGACAGTGCAGCGCGACGACGGCAGCCTCCCGCTGCTGCACCCCATGAGCGAGATCGCCGGCAAGATGGTGGTGCAGATCGGTGCGCACTATCTGGAAAAGCAGCAGGGCGGCCGCGGTGTGCTGCTGGGCGGCGTGCCAGGGGTGCGTCCGGGCAGTGTGGTCATCATTGGCGGCGGCACGGTCGGCGCCAACGCCGCCCGGGTGGCCCTGGGGATGGGCGCGATCGTTACCATCATCGACCTGAATCTCGACCGTCTGCGCTATCTGGAAGAGATCTTGCACGAACGTTTCACGACACTGGCCTCCAACCGGCGCAATATCTACGAAGCGGTAAGGCGAGCGGAGGTGCTCATCGGCGCGGTCCTGATTCCTGGTGCCCGCGCCCCCATCCTGGTCAGTGAGGAGATGATCGCCTCCATGGCGCCAGGCTCGGTGGTGCTGGATATCGCCGTAGACCAGGGCGGCTGCATCGAGACGATCCGTCCCACCTCACACACGCACCCGACCTATGTCGAACATGACGTCGTCCACTATGGCGTGCCGAACGTGCCCGCGGCGGTGCCGCGCACGTCGACGCTGGCACTCTGTAACGCGACGCTTCCTTACGTACAAACTCTGGCCCGTAGAGGGCTTGCCGAGGCGCTAAAGAGCGACCCTGCTCTGGCACGCGGCGTCAACACCCTCAGGGGCGAACTGGTGCACGCCGCGGTCGCCCGGGCCTTTGGCCGCACGCCCGCACCGCTGGACCGTATCCTCGCCGCATGACTCTGCACGCGAAAGGAAACTCATGAAGCGGCTACTCTGGCCGGTAATCCTGCTCGGTGCGATGCTGTTGGCCAGTTCGGGATGTTTCCTGACCGACCTGGTCAGCCGTGTGGTGTCGCCGGGCGACAGCGAAGCACTGATCAAAGTGGAGTTGCCCACGCCCAACCGTCCGACGCTCTATCCTACACGGACACTGCAGCCCACCCTGGCACCCACACGCACCGCCGCCCCGGCAGCCGCGACTCGCGACCCACGGTTCCAGCTCGAACTCACCGAGGACGATATCAGTGCGATGGTGGAGGAGCAGGGGCTCTCTGCACAGGGGATGGACATTAGCGATGTCACCACAACCATCACACCAGAGCATGTGATTGCCACCGTGGACGCCTCTCACGCCGATTCAGGCCTGAGCGGCAAGATAACCTTCATCGCTGTGCCGCGGGTCGTCGGCGGTCAATTGTACCTCGAGATCGTCGATTTCAGCCTGGGCAGCTCTTTTACCGGATTCGCCCGCCTGATCGCCAGTGCGTTGATTCAGTCGGTGCTTGACTCGTACAACACCGGCGACGGTATCCCCATCCCGATTACGGGCATCGAGGCCATCACAGACGTCGAGCTGTTTGATGGCAAGCTCGTTGTGACGGGAACCTTTCGCTAGCTCGCGCCGGCACCCTGTGCGTATCCAAGGCGCGCCAGGCCCTCCAGCATGGCATCCTGATCGCTCCAGGGGTACTCGACCTCACCGAAGCACATGGAGCGCTCGTGTCCCTTGCCGCAGGCGATGACCAGATCGCCCGTTTGCGCCATGCTCAGCGCGGTGAAGATCGCCTCACCGCGGTCTCCGATTCGCCAGTAGCCCTCGCCCTCCGAGCGTCCGGCCTGTTCGCAGCCCCGCGCGACCTCAGCCATGATGTCGTCCAGCGACTCGGTGCGCGGGTCCTCGGCGGTGATGATCACGCGATCCGCCAGGCGGCCGGCGATCTCGCCCATCCAGGCGCGCTTGGCCACGTCGCGCAGCCCCGCCGAACCAAAGACCACGATCACCTGTCCTTCGGTGAGCTCCCGCGCCGTACTCAGCGCCTTGTCCATGGCGTTGGGCGTGTGGGCAAAGTCCACGATGGCCGTAAAGGGCTGGCCGGCATCGATGCGCTCCATGCGTCCCTGCACGCCGCACACCTGCGCGATTCCCTCGACGATGGCCTCGGAGGCGATGCCCTGCGACCAGGCCACGGCCACCGCCGCCAAAATGTTATGCACGTTGTAGCGCCCTACCAGAGGCGAGGAGACATGCAGCACACTCTCAGGGGTTGTGATCGTCAGGTGCAGGCCCGAAGGGCTGACGCTCACCTCGCTGGCGCGGAAATCAGCGTCGCCGCCAAGCCCATACGAATACTGCCGGTCCGCAGGGATGTCCTTGAGCACGCTATAGGATGAGTCATCCCGGTTCAGCACAGCGACCTTGTCCACGCCCGGCTTGCGATAGGACGTGGCCAGGCTCCGGAACAGACGCGCCTTGGCCTGCTGGTACGCCTCCAGGCTACCGTGATAGTCCAGGTGCTCGTGGGTGATGTTGGTCACGGCCGCCACATCGTACTCTACCGCCGCCACGCGGTGCTGCGCCAGGCCATGGGAGGTGGTCTCCACAACAGCGTATTCCATGCCAGCCGCGACCATCTCGGCCAGATAGGCCTGCACCTCGGGCGCGTCGGGCGTGGTGGTGTGAAACCCCGTGGGCGACTCTGCCCCGCCGATCGTGGCGGCCACCGAGTCGATCGAGCCCACCGCGTGCCCGGCCGCTGCCAGGATGCCCGCCACCAGACGCGTCGTGGTGGTCTTGCCGTCCGTGCCCGTGATGCCAATGACCTTGAGCTGGCGCCCGGGATACCCACGTAACCCGGCATGCAGATAGGCCAACGCCTCGCGGGCATCGGGAACAATCACCCTCGGCATGCCGTCCAGCTCGGGAAGATCCCGCTCCACCACGCAGGCGACCGCCCCGGCCCGCAGCGCTGCGGGCACAAAGCGATGCCCGTCGACGCTCACGCCCGGGATCGCCACAAACAGGTCCCCGGGGGCAATCTCACGCGAGTCCTCGCGGACGGTGGCGATCTCGAGCGAACGGCCCGCCGCAGGCCAGCCCAGCCGGGTGGCGGCGGGCAGAGCGTCGATCAAAGGATCCAGTGCAACCATGGGGACCTCACTTTGCCACTGCAGTGTTCTCGGTTCGATTCTATCCTGCCACGAGCCACGGGTGCAAAACAGGTCCCGGCGCCAGTGACACCGGGACCTGCCAACCGCTGCTTACGGCCGCGAGCGGCCTAGTCAACCATCTCCCGCAGCAACCCCTTGAAGACCGCCTTGCGCCGGCGCGCCTGACCCTTGCGGTCGTACTCGCGCGACACCTCGTCGTAGGACACGAGTTTGTCGAGGGCCTTGGCCCAGGCACCTGACTCGATGGGCGTGTGCTGGATCGACGTGCGCACGATCCGGATCGCCCCCTCTACGGGGCAGACGTGCTCGCAGGCGCCGCAGTGAATGCAGAAACGGTCATCGACACTGACCTTTTCACCGTCATAGGTGATCGTGTCGGTGGGGCAGACGTCCGCGCAGGCCTGACAGCCCGGAGGACAGAGCGATACGTCCAGGTAGACACGCCCCAGGTAGGGCTTGATGACGGTAAAGGCGCCCGCGGGTCCGAGCTCCATACACTGCGTGCAGGCGATGCAGGTGCTGCGATCCACCTCGACATTGCTGACGGACACTACGATGCCGTCTGCATCCCGCTCGATGTGCGCGCTGATGCTGCCGGTGGGGCAGCGATCGATGTAACTCACGTCGGTGGACGCCGCGGCCGCCTCCTGGTTCACCCGCATACGGCGCAGCAGGTAGGGAAAGGCCTCGCCGCTGATTACCGGTATCTCGGGTTTGCCATCCACAGTCATATGGTAGGCGTGGGTCGGGCAGGTGGCGGCGCACTCGCCGCACAGGCTGCATTTCGTCTCATCGATGTCGATGGAGGGCTGGGTCACCACACGCCCATCCACCAGCTCGCCTTCGCTCAGGGTGATCGCCTCCCGCGGGCAAACCAGGCTGCAAATCACGCAGCCACAGCACTTTTCCCGGTCCAGGGTGAGCTCCACCGGGCGTAGCACCATGGGGCGCAGCAGGGTGAGACGCTCCGGGGTATCGGTCTTGATGATATTGCCACGTGTCGCCATGGACTATGCCCTCCCCTCGGCCGGCACCCGGCTCAGATCGGCGACCAGCTCGCCGCGATGATCGTATACCAGCACCTCCAGCGCCATGTCGCCGGGGGCGGCGTGCGTGGCACAGGCGTTGCAGGGATCATAGGCCCGGAAGGCCATCTCCACGCGATCCAGCAGCCCCTGGGTGATCTCTTTGCCGCCCCCGATGAGCGCCTGGGCCGCCTTTTTCACCGACATGCAGATCGCGGCGTTGTTGTTCGTCGTGCCCACGATCAGGTTGACCTTTTTCAGAATGCCCTGCTCGTCAGTGATATAGTGGTGCGTCAGCAGTCCGCGCGGCGCCTCGACGATACCGATGCCTTCGGTAGGCGTCTCTGTCGGGATGGTGCGGATATCCGGATCGGTCAGCTCCTCATGCCGTGCAAAGGCGAGCACCTTTTCCCCGGCGTGCAACATCTCCACCAGGCGTGCCCAGTGCGTCGCGAGCGTGGCGTGCACCGGCTTGCCGCCCATATAGTCATAGAACTCCTCATAGGCCTGCTGAGCGAGCGGCGTCGACAGTCCCTCGGTGACGTTCAGGCGCGCCAGAGGCGTCGAGCGATAGACACCGCTCCCCATGCCATCGACCATCCCCTGCCAGCCAAACTGCTTGAGGTAGGGAAACTTGATATACGTCCAGGGCTCTACATGCTCGGCAATGTGCACGGCATAGTCTTCCGGTGGGTAGTAGGCAATCTCGCGCCCTTCGACATCCACCACGCGCACCTTGCCATCGTAAAAGTTCAGCTGCTTGTTCTCATCCACCAACCCGATGCTATGGGTGTGGTGCAGGTAGGTGTCACCCATGATCATGTCGTGGAATTCCTGGCTGCCCAGGACCATATCGCGCCAGAGGCCCAGGCTGAATTGGCCGAACTCGACCATGCTCTCGCCGATTTCGATCATGCGCGTCTGCATCTCGGGGGTCACGGCCTTGGCCACCCCGCCAGGGAGCGCCATCACGGGATGCACGAACCGCCCCCCCAGCATGGCAACCAACTCGTGTGACTCACCAAGATGCCTCAGCACGCGTTGCCCCAGCCTAACCCCAAGTTTGTTGATCATCCCCAGAATATTGCGTTGCCCAGGATCGGCATCGGGCCCCACGAAAAAGTCCGGACCGGAGAGCACGAAAAAGTGCGTCGCATGGTCGCCCGAGACAAAGGCGTTGTAGGCCAGCTCGCGGATGCGCCTGCCGGCCGGTGGCGGTGTGACGCCATACACGGCATCACCTGCCTTGACGGAGGCCATGTGGTGCGCCAGCGGGCACACCCCGCAGATACGCTGTGTGATGCGGGGCATCTCCTCTACCGGGCGCCCCTCGCAGAAACTCTCGAAACCGCGGAACTCTGGCACCTGGTAGTAGGCGTTCTCGACATCGCCCTGATCATCGAGAAACAGGGTGATCTTGCCATGGCCTTCCAGCCGGGTGATCGGATCTATGGTGATACGCTTCACGCGTGCTCTCCTTCCCCGCGCGCGCCGTCGCGCTGCGTCTCACAGCGTTGGCCGGACTCGAGCGGGCTCTTTTTCAGGCCATGCAGCAGAGAGGCACCCAGGCTGAACCGGTAGAAGGTGCCTACGGGGTCCACGATGGTGCTCACCACGCGGCGAATCTCGGCATCGCTCTCGCCCGCCATGCCGGCCACGATCGCATCCAGCAGCTCCGAGCCCTGATCAAGGACGCCATCGGGGGCACCGTAGCAGCCCCGGCAGGGCATGCCGGCCTTGACGCACAAAGCGCCGCAGCCGGCGTGAGTGGCAGGCCCGGCACAGACCAGCCCCTGCTCCAGGAGACAGCGCTCCGGATCGGGGATGATCTCATGCGGCCGCAAGAACCGCTCTACCTGGATTTTGCCGGTGCGGACGCGGGGACACTGGTCACAGACCGTGCGCGGATCTACACCCAACAGGCTACCACGCTTGGGGAGCCGATTTTCGACGACAGCGGTGATCGCCTTCCAGATCTGCTCATGATTGGGCGGGCAGCCAGGAATGGTATAGTCAATGGGTACGACCTGTTCCAGCGTCCGCAGTTGCACCGTAAGGGCCGGCAGCGTCAGGTCGCCTTCGGGCATGGCATAGCGCGGTGCGAACATCACGCGATTCGGATTATCCGTCGTCGGCGTTTCAAAGGCGGCACGCACCAGGGCGTGGTCGGGGCCCTTGATGTTACCCAGCCCGGGAATACAGCCCTCCGAGGCGCAGGAGCCAAAGGCCACCAGGATCTTGCTCTTGGCACGCAAAAGGCGGGCGATGTGCTCATCTTCGTCGGTGCGGATAGCGCCATTGAACAGGCACACATCGATGTGGTTGTCGTCCATGGCCTCCACATCGCTGTACTTGAAATCCATGGCGCAGGGCCAGAAGACAATATCGGCCAGCTTGGCCAACTCCAGCAGATGCTCGCCCAGTTCGACGATGGCAATGTCGCAGCCGCCGCAGCTCGAGGCCCAGTACACGGCCAGTTTCAGCTTGTCCATATTCCCCCTCTGTGCCGTCAGGCCACGGTGACCGCGGGCTGTTTGAGCGCCGCCGACATCTCCGCGATCAGCCCGGGGAGAGCACCCCGGTCGTAGGCGCCCAGCTCTACAAAGCGTACGCGCCCCGGCTGGATGCCCATCTGAGAGAGCACCGTATCCAGAAGGGCCACCTTGCTGCGCCCCAGGTAGGTGCCGCGCTTGTAGTGACACTCACCCTCATTGCACCCGGCCACCAACACCCCGTCAGCTCCCTGCGATAGCGCCAGCAGGATCATAGCGGGATCGACCCTGCCGGAGCAGGGCAGATTCACAACGCGCAGGCTTTCGCTCTGCATCGCATCGAGCGTCGCCCACTCTGCATCCGAACGCATGCTCCACTGGCACACAAAAGCCAGGATGCGCGGCTCTGGGGCATCGCCCTGCAGATAGCTGCCCCTGTCCAGCCACCCGCCGGCGCCCATGCGCGCGATCAGTTCATCGTTGTCATAGTCCTCCAGCGTGATCGAGCCTGAAGGGCAGGCCGCCACGCACACACCGCAGTGCATGCACAGGGTGTGATCCACCTGGGCGACCATGCGCTCCTCGCCGTTCACCATCACAGGCTTGCGCTCGATAGCACCATAGGGACAGGCCCGCGTGCACACCGCGCAGCCAGAGCAGAGCACCGTGTCCACCTCGGCAAAGGGGCCGGGCGGATCGTAACCCTCGGCGATCGCGATCGTGCGGATCGCTTTCATCACCTCAGAGATGTGGATCTCCTGCGGGCAGCGCGGGTAGCAGGCGTCGCAAGCCGAGCAGAGCCAGATTTCGCGGCTGGAGAGCACGTCATCCCTCAGCCCCATCCCCGCTTTGCGCAGGATCAGCCTCGGGTTAAAGGTCGGATCATAGCGCCGCACCAGGCAGGTGGCAGCGCAGGTGCCGCAGGACCAGCACCTGATCAGGTTCTCCCCGCCAGGGATCGCCATGACCTGAGAGACAAAACTGGGGTCCATTTCGCTGGAACGAATCATGCCTGCACCTTCTCTTCGGCCACTGCATCATCCTCAATGGCCATCAGCTCCGCCATTTGAGGTGACGCCTTCCAGCGGCGCAATCGCCGTTCGATGGAATCACGCGCCCCCCGGTTCTCGGACAGAATCTGTTCTTTTGGCAGGCCCTTGAGCGTCTCGCTCATCTCGGTGATCACGCGGGCGTACTTTTCGCCCTCTGCCGCCGAGATCCACTCGATACGGAAACGCTCCGGGCTGATGCCCAGCCGGGCGACCGCATCCTGGAGCCGGTCAAACCGTTTGGCGGCCACCTGCTGCCCGGTGATATAGTGGCAGTCCTGCGGGTGACAACCGGAGAGGAGCACCATACCGGCACCGCGCCGGAAGGCCTCCAGCACAAAGTCCTGGTCCATGCGCGCGGAGCACATCACCCGAATGCCCCGCGAGTCCGCGGGATACTCAAAGTGGCTCGTACCGGCCATATCCGCCCCGGCAGAGCTGCACCAGTGACACATAAAGGCCAGGATCTTTTCCTCGGGATTGTCCCGCAGGAGCTCACGCAACTGAGCAACGATCTGGACATCGGTAAAGTGATGCTGTGATATCGCGCTGTGCGGACACTCGGCCACGCAACCGCCGCAGCCGTGACACTTGGCCGAGGTGATCTGCGCGGGCTCGCCCGTCACACAGCTGATCGCGCCATAGGGGCAAGCGGGCACGCAGAGTCCACACTTGATGCCCTTGGCGCTCACGCAGACATCGGGATCCACACTGGCGATGATCGGCTCGATCTCCCAGGTGTCCGACGACAGCACCCTGGCTGCCCGCGCCGCGGCCGCGCTGCCCTGAGCCACGCTGGCGGGGATGTCCTTGGGCCCCTGCGCCGCGCCCGCCAGGAACACGCCATCGGTCGGCGAGTCCACCGGGCGAAGCTTGGGGTGGTACTCCATAAAGAACCCGCCCGGGCTCCGGGAGAGCGTGAGCTTGGTCGACACCTCACCCGCGTCGGCACGAGGGATCGCCGCTGCAGAGAGCACGACCAGATCCGTTTCCAGCTCGATTACCTCTCCCAGCTCCTGATCCTCCGCCTCCACAAACAGGTTGTGGGTCACGGGATCCTGGGTCACCTGCGATGGGCGCCCATGGATGAAACGAATGCCCATCTCTCTTGCCCGGTTGTAGAACTCCTCATAGCCCTTGGAGGGCGTACGGATATCCATGTAAAAGATACTGATCTCCATATCGGGGATCATCTGCTTCATCAAGATGGCATTCTTGATGGCATACATGCAGCAGAAACCGGAGCAGTATTCGTTGAATCGCTTGTCACGGGAGCCCACGCACTGGATGATCGCCATGCTCTTGGGCTCGCGCCCGTCCGAGGGGCGCACAAGGCGCCCGATGGTGGGCCCCGCCGAGTTATCCAGCCGCTCCAGCTCCATGGCGGTGATCACGTTTGGATAGACGCCATAGCCATACTCGGGAATCACCGTGGGGTCAAAACTGTCAAAACCAGTGGCGACAATGATCGAGCCCACATCCAGATCGATATACTCGGGCTCCTGGCTGAAATTGATCGCATCCCGATCGCCGCAGGCCGTAACGCACTTGAAGCATTGGATGCAATTGTCCATGTCGATCGCATACACCAGCGGCACCGCCTGGCCATGCGGGACATCGATCGCCTTGCGCGGGGCGAGGCCCATCTCAAAGGGATTGGGGACCTCGATAGGGCACACTTCAGCGCAGTCGCCACAGCCGGTACACTGATCGGCGATCACATAGTAGGGTTTGCGGGTCACGCCTACCCGGAAGTTGCCGATATAGCCATCGACCCGGTCGACCTCAGAGTAGGAGAGAATCTCAATCCTGGGATGACGCGCCGCGTCAACCATCTTGGGTGCGAGAATTCAAATACTACAGTCCATGGTTGGAAAGGTCTTGTTGAGCTGGGCCATGGTGCCCCCAATGCTCTGCTCCCTTTCCACCAGATACGTGTGGATGCCCATATCAGCCAGGTCCAGGGCGGCGCTGATGCCTGCTACGCCCCCGCCGATAACCATCGCCGTCTTTGTCACGGGCACGGTAATGGGCGTCAGCGGCTGCGAATAGGCGACCTTGGCCACGCCTGCAGCGATCATCTCCTTGGCCTTGAGCAGTGCCCGCTCTGGCTCGTGGGAGTGTACCCACGTGTCCTGCTCGCGGATGTTGACCATCTCCATCAAGAACGGGTTCAATCCCGCATCGGCGACACAGGCACGGAAGGTGGGTTCGTGCATGCGCACGCTGCATGCCGCAACCACCACCCGATTGAGCTTTTGCGCGACAATATCCTGCCGGATGGCGTTCTGTCCGGGGTCGCCACACATGTAGAGATTGGTGCGGGCCCAGACAACGCCGGGCAGTTGCCTGGCATACTCGGCCAGAGCCTCCGGGCTCACCACGCCGCCGATGTTTGATCCACAGCTGCAGACATAGACACCGATGCGCAGATCTTCGCTAAGGGCCATACTTGTACTCCTGATCTGGCTTCTACATCAACAATAAGACAGGGGCCGTAACCGTGCTCGCGAGAAGGAGAACACGGTCACGGCTCGAGACTATACGCTCGTATCAGCTCAGCAGCTCTTCAAACAGCCGCTTGACGACATCCCTGCGCGCCTTTTGACGGAGCACCTCAGGGGTCGCCAGCGACAGAGCCTCCTTGGGGCAGAACTTGACGCACTGCGGGCCGTCCTCTTCGTCCGCGCACAGGTCGCAGATCTCGGCCATCTTGTGCACCGGGTTCAGGACGATCGCCCCAAAGTCGCATGCCTCTACGCACCAACCGCATCCATCGCACTTGGTCTCGTCTACGTGGATCACTCCGGTCTCGGGGTCCTGCGTCAGCGCATCGCGCGGGCAGGCCAGCACACAGGGCGCATCGGCGCACATGCGGCAGCTGATGGCCGTCATGGTGACGGGCTCGATGCGCACCACACGGATGCGCGACAAACTGGGATCAAAGACGCCGTGCTTTGTAGCGGAGCACACATACTCGCAGATGCGGCAGCCGGTACAGAGGTCGGGATCACAAATGATGTGCTGAAATGCTGGCTGCGTCATCTAGCCCTCCTTCAAGGCCGCGCCGGCCGGAACAGTGTCGACTCCGATCTCGTCCGCGATGTCCTCCAGGCCGAGCTCGATCAGCTTCGATCGCGGGATCAGACCTTCGTCGGTCCACCCGCGAGCCTGATAATAGTCCCCGATGAGCATATCCAGCTCCTCCGCAGTCACATAGGAACCCTTGCTCGGGCCTGCGGGGATCGGGTCATTGAGTACCCGGGGCGGCAGCGTGTCGTCCGCGCGGGTCCAGCCCTCACGGATATTGAACGCCTTTTTCAGGTTCCAGACACGCTCGCCCACTGCCAGCAACTCCTCGGGCGTCAGATCGATGCCCGTGGTCATGGTATAGATGCGCGCTACATCGGTGTTAAAGTCGTCAAAACAGTTGCGCAGGAACTTGCAGAGCACCAGACAGTCGAGCACGCAGGCAAAGTTCTCGTTCTCGACCATCAGAGGGCCACGTCCGGGCTCCGCCTTGAACCGGTCAACGACGCCCTTGATGTCCAGCTCATAGGCCAACGAGCGGTTATGGCAGGCCCCCCGGGTGCCAACGGCCAGCCCGGCCGCAAAGGTCTTGAGGCTGCGCACGTCGTAACCGGGCATCTCCAGCCCCTTGCAGTGCATGGCAAAGTGCTCGCTGCCCTTGCCGAGCTTTTCCGAAGCGCGCTTGGTCCCCTCTGCCAGCAGGTCACCGATCCCGTCGCGATGAGCGATCTTTTCCATGAGGGCGATCGCGGCATCCTCGTTGCCAAAGTTGCACTCCAGGCCGTCGCAGTCTTCCCTCGTCAAAAGGCCCTTCTCGTAGCACTCCATGGCCCAGCTGATCACCACTCCGGCGCTCATTGCGTCCAGGCCGAGATCATCGGCCATCTCCACCAGCTTGATGATCGGAGGCAAGGTACCGATGCCGCAGTTGGAGCCCACAGCAAAGAGCGGCTCATAGTCGAGCCCGATCTTGGCGCCCTTGTACTTGCCCTCACGCACCACGCCCCACTGCTCGCAAGCAATGGAGCAGCCGGAACAGGCCACGGCCTTGACCTTGAAGTGATCCCGCAAATATTCGCCGCTGATGGTGTCAGCATGCTCAAAGGTGGTCTCGGAAAAGTTGCGCGTGGGCAGCACGCCGATGGCGTTCATATTGAGGACGTTGGAGGGCGTGCCCAGCGATCGGTACTTGAGCGTACCGGGACCCTGGGACGTCTTGATGAGCTTGAGACCGGCCTCCATCAAGCCCTTGGGATCAGCCACGGTCACTGGCCTTGTTCCGCGAATCGCGATCGCTTTGATGCGCTTGGAGCCCATCACCGCGCCGTTACCTGTACGACCAACTTGCCGGCCATCATTGTCGATGCTGGCAAAGCGCACCAGGTTCTCACCTGCCGGGCCGATGGCGCTCACGCGGACATTCTCGTCACCCAGCCTGTCCCGGATGACAGATTGTACCTCAACGGCGCCCTGGCCCAGATAGGCCGAGGCATCCATAAAACTGACACGATCGTCGTCGATAAACAGCAACGTCCAGCGTGGGGCCTGGCCCTTGATCACCAGGCCATCCCAGCCCGCACGGCGCAGCATCTCGGAAAAGTGGCTGCCGGAGAGCGAGTCCCCGATAAAGCCTGTCAGCGGGCTCTTGGCGGCCACGCCGTGCTTGGTGCCTACCGGAATGGGCGTCCCGGCAAATGCACTGCAGGCAAAGCAGAGCGTATTGTCAGGCCCTAACGGGTCGCAGCCGGCGGGCGTGTTGTCATAGACGAGCCGCGTGGCCAGGCCCACCCCTCCCAGGTACTTTTTCAGGAACTCGGGCTCTACCGTCTGCACTCGGGTGGTCTGCGTCGTCATATCGACGTGCAGAATCTTGCCAGTATAGGCGTGCATCTTCTTACCCCCCTGCCTCGGCAAACATCAACAGCAGGCGCTGCCCCGTCTGCACGGGCTCATCGAAATCGTGCACAATCGTGCGTCCATTGACGTTCAGCATGTATGCAGTGGACAAGGTGCAACTCTCGGGGTCAATCACCGGGCCGGCCAGGGCGGGGAACTGTGAGGCCAGATCGCAGATCAAATCGCGCCAGGTCGCCTGCTCCGACAGAGTCACCAGGCTCTCTGATACGCCGGCCAGCTCCCTTGCCAGGCCCAGAAACTCGACCTTGAGTTGCATCCAATACGGCTCCATACCAAACGGGTTCGATCGAGAGGCATTATACTACCTCACCATACATCAATCAAGACAGAAGTTGTCCGCTGCCGCTTTCGAGTTTCAATCCATCTTGGTCTTGACCTTGCGCGACTGTAGAGCCGGGGCCCGCCCTTGAGCTTCCGCATTCGAGAGGCGATCCCTCCGGGCTGTCAGTGTTCATCCACGTCGACACCCAGCATGCAAGCCAGCGCTCAGCCGCCTCGCACAGAATAGCACCGGTCTGCGCCAGAGCTCGCTTTTCGGCGTGTTGTGCGCCAAGCTATTGGGCACAATAACACTTTTCTAACACTTTGGATTCATTACGGCCAGCCTACAAGCGAGTATCATCTGAGTAAGACTAGATCGGGAGTGGATTGACGCGGTAAGCAGAGGATAGCAGAAATCGCCTCCACCGCTCGTCGACACAGGCCACTCTGGAAAGCCGCATAGGATCACCCAATGTATGGTCTCCTAGGGGATCGCCTGCTAAGGAGGTTTGCCGCCGGATTGAGACGACGGCGTGACCGCGCGGCGTTGAGCCTGCCTGAAACAAAAGAGGAGAACGCCGACGAGCCGGACGAGAGCATCAGATCACAAGATCCGGCAGAGGACACTACCGGAAAGGAGGAACAGAATATCGGGATAGAAGACACTACTCACTTGATCAAGCGGAACTCGATTCGTGGTTCGGATGGCACCACCACCGGTGCCGAGAGTAGCTAACAAGACAATCAGTGTTGTGAAGGAGGAGAGGCTACAATAAAGTGGTTGATGGTCGCACTCGGTGTGCTTTTGTTTCTCGCGACATTCATGTCCGGCCACAGTGGGGAGTCTGGAGTGTTGTGGCTCAGCCCCATCGGCGGACTGGCAGTTGGTCTGCTCAGATCCTATGAGCAGTACAGATGGGCCGCCGTTGTGGGGTTGCTCCTCTTCCTGATGCCTTGGTTTTTTAGCTTTGGTCGAACAGCTGCTGTCACATGGTGTTGGTGGATTGGGGGCATAACCGGAGTTCTGGCGGGCTACAAGGGCTTTTTCACAAAGGGTGACTGGCAGGCCGGTGTCGTAGGATGCCACAACACCTGGTAATGTAGCCCGGCCCGGGTACACTCTGGCGATGCGGCGAGTATCTCATCGTGCTGTAATCCGAAGAGATGAGCACTTCACACATCGCTCGAGTTAGCCCTGACAGCGATAGGCACGCTGCAAACAAGATGACAGATATGCGGGACCGGTGATATACTATCAAAAGAGGCCCGGGTTACCACCAGAGCATGGTGAAAGACGGCCCTCATTCTCAGTTGAAGATGGGGAGGGACAAGATGGCACAAGACCAGCGGCTACCCAAAGTTCTGCAGAACCTGCTTGAACAGGGGGCAAAGGCGTCGGGACCGCAACTGGTCGCGCTCGTAAACAATCCGTTGATACGTCGCACGGCTGTCAGGGAAGCCGAGAAACTCATGCTGTCGAACCTGCGAGAGTCTCGGTCTCAGCCCGGCCACCAGCCCGGCATCGCCGATGATCGCACATCGATGAGCTTGGCGATCACGCACTCCATCGAGCGTGCGCTGGCGGAAAAGCACCTCTCGGACGCCTATGTGCGCACAATCCTGCAGGTTCTAGTCAAGACCCTGTTCCTCGAGAATGGCGACTCGGCCACGGTTGAAAAGTACAGGGCAGAGCACGGGCAGCGTTCACCCAGTTTTGTGCTGCTCAGTCCCGGCAAGGCCTGTAACCTGCATTGCGTGGGCTGCTATGCCGATTCGGACAACCAAAGACTGGCCCTGGACTGGAGCACCGTCAACAGGATTGTCACGGAAGCAAAGACGCAGTGGGGCACGCGCTTCTTTGTCATCAGCGGCGGAGAGCCCTTTGCCTATCGTTCGGAGGGCAAAGGACTGCTCGAGCTGCTCGAAGCGCACCCCGACTGCTTCTTCATGGGGTACACGAACGCCACTCTGATCGATGAGAGTGTTGCCGAGCGTCTCTCCAAGGCGGGCAACCTGCTGTTGTGCATCTCTGTCGAGGGCTGGAAAGAGCGCACCGACGAACGTCGAGGGCCGGGCGTCTTTGACAAGATCGTGAACACGATGGCATTGCTGCGGGAGAAACGGGTGCCCTTTGGGCTCTCGCTCACAGCAACCAAGTACAACGCAGAGGAGATCCTGTCCGATGAGTTTCTGGACTTTTTCATCGAGCGTGGTGCGCTGTTCTCGTGGCTGTTCCAGTACATGCCGATTGGACGGGCCTACACTCTCGATCTGATGGTCACCCCCCAACAGCGCGCCTGGATGTGGCATCGCTCGTGGGAAATCATACGCGAACGTCGCTTTATGCTGGCTGACTTTTGGAACCACGGGACCACTGTTGACGGGTGCCTGTCAGCGGGTGGACACGGACATGGCGGGTACTTTTACATCGACTGGAATGGCGCGGTGAGCCCATGCGTCTTTATGCCCTACTCTCCGGTCAACATCAATGAGGTCTATGCGCGCGGCGGCACCCTCGACGATGTTTGGGGCGAGCCCTTCTTCCAATCGCTGCGTCAGTGGCAGAAGGACTATGTCAATGGGAACCGGAACGGACTGGCGCCGTGCCCGAACCGTGACCACCATGACGAGCTTGAGCGACTGCTGCGGGAACATGAGCCCGACCCGACCGATACCAATGCCGCGGAGACGCTGATCGATCCGGAATACACGCGCGGGCTGGTCGAGTATAATCGGGAGTTTGAGGCCCTGACCGCTGAGCTCTGGGAAAAGCATTACCTGCACGGCGAAGTGCCGCCGGACGGCTCCATCGCACCCCTGCCCGAACTGGCCTCGCTATATGAAGCGGGGACGGTTTCAGGGGACGGTGCGGACGGGGACGGCAAAGGGGACTCGGCCGAGTAAGAGGCAGTACATGAGCGAGCTTCCACTGGCACCCGACTGCCTGGCCAAAGGCCGGCAGTCGGGTGCCAGTGGAACTGATCTATCGTGTGAACTGATCCTGGCTGGAGCGAGGCCCGTACGGCAGTCCCGCTCCCCTGAGAGTGATCGATGGCGACCTTTCGCCTCAACCTTTGCATTGGGCCCTTGCGGATGCCTAATCGATCAGCCCCAACAATCGACCCCTGGAGACCGCCTGCGTGCGCTTGTTCACATTGAGCTTGGCATAGATGTTATAGGCGTGGCGCTTGACCGTGTTGAGGGCCAGATAGAGCTGCGTCGCGATCTCCTGGTTTGACTTGCCCTCGGCGATGAGCGAGAGCACTTCTAGCTCACGCGGAGAAAGAAGCTCAGATGGCACATCCTCACTATTGCCGCTGGATCGACTGGCTCTTGAGCCGACCCGCGGCGCTTGGGGGTGAGCTGGATCGTGTCTGTGGTCGAGAGCATCGAGTAGACTCCCCATAAAGGCGCGCGATGGAAGGTACGAACCCGAAGTGGGTCGTTCAGACGCACAGAGCAGCAGAAGCGGTCGCAGTCTCCGGCCCTCGTCCAGGTAGATCCTCCGGAATCCCTCGGGCTCACCAAGGGCCAGGGCGTGCAGCAAGGTCTCCTGCGCGCGATCATTCCCCAGGCTTGATTGCACCATGGCCTGCAGAACCAGCACTTCAATCTGCGACCTGACCCGATGAAGGCGCTCGGTCTCCGGAAGTAGCCTTTCGAGGAGCTCCCTGGCGTGCAGCAGATGGCGCGTCCGCCCGGAGTTCTCCCCACTCACCAGGAGGAATCTGGCATGGGTCAGGGCTAGATGCTCGTATATGGCGTAGGGATAATCCTCCGGCGCTATGCTGCCTGCGAGGTCGGGAAATCTCCCTGTTTTCCACCACAGAGCGGCCTGTGCCAGATCATCACACTGCAGTGCCAATCGGACCGCCACTGAAGAGACGATAGTGTCATCCCATTGGCTGGATTCTGTGCTCAGGGCAAGGCGCGACGCTTCCGCCAGAACGGCCTGTGATTCGGCGATGTCACCACGAGCATGATAGAGCTGCGCCTGCGCGATCATCGCATCCAGATTGCTGATCGGCCACAGGGCCTGAGTTGCCTTGCGCCCCCGCTCCAGGTATTCCTGGGCCTCTTGCAGCAGATCCCGTTCGAGAAGGATGGCACCATAGCCAATGTCCCCCAATCCCCCCAAAGCAAGAGGCTCTCCGTTCGGGCCTACAGCCATATACTCTGCCTTTTGCAGCGTCGCCCACGCCCTGCCCAGTTGTGCCTGCACAGTCTGCATCTCAGATATCTCCCAGGTGGCGATGATCAGCACAAGCAGGTTGTTCGCCTGTAGGGCCAGCCGGACTGTATCGCGCAGCGACTCGATCGCTTTTTCGGCATCTCCGGACAAGACGAAGAACAGGCTGTCATCCAGCGCCATAAAGCTGCGAACGAAGGGGTTCTGTTCCTGCAAATAAACGGTCGCCTGCCTGGAGAACTCAGCGGCCCGTTCAACATCTTCGCTCAGCAATGCGAGGGTGGACTGGCACACCGCCAAGCCACCGCGTACGTTCCACAGACCGGCATCCTCGCCAGCAACTGCGAACGGCAACTCGGCAGCATCTGCTCCTGCGTTCGCCTGTTCACAGAGCTCGGCGAGCGTCTGCTGCACATCTCCAAGCCAGTATTGGGCGAGGTCCAGCCGGTAGGCTGCGATAGCTCCCCAGGCATAGGCAAGGCCGAGACGCGGCCGTTGGTGGATGATCACGTTGGGCAGTTCGCTGATCCAGCGGGTGAGAGTTGCCATCTCGCCCGCAGCGATCATCGACTGGCTGTTGCGCTCGATCAAGTCAGCCATCCACTCCAGGTCGGCTGAGGCCAGAGCATGCTTGAAGGCATCATCGGGGTTCCCATGCTGTTCGTACCAGAGCGCCGCACGTTTGTGCAGCATGGGAATCTCCGCTGGGTTGGTCTCCCTCTCGATATGACGGAGCACGTCGGAGAATAGACGGTGATAGCGAAACCACTCATGCTGCTCGTCCAGGGCCACGACGAACAGATTGGCGCGCTCCAACTGACGCAGCATCGCTGCGCCATATCCTGGCCGAGCAGCGGGATCGACCACAGCTTCGCACAGAGAGCCGGTAAGCGGCTCCAGGATCGAGCTACGCAAGAGGAACTGGCGGACTTCCGCCGATTGACGATCCACAACCTCTGCAGCAAGATAGTCTACCAGAACATGCGCGCCGCCCCCGACATGCGCCAGCAGGAACTCTGGGTCCCGATCCTCGCGCATGGAAATCGCCGCCATCTGTAGTCCAGCGATCCAGCCATCCGTGCGTATCTCGATCGTGCGGACCGTATCGGCAGAGAGCTGCAAAGCTAACGTCTGCAGGAAGAACGAGGCGATCTCGTCCTCAGTAAAGCGCAGGTCACCAGCGCCCAGTTCACACACCCGAGACCTGACGCGTAGGGCAGCCAGGCTGAAGGGGAGTGTGGTGCGACTGGCGATCACCAAGTGAAGGTTGTCCGGAAGGTGCTTGATCAGGAACTCAATACCCTGTAGGACAACATGGTCATGAAGTGACTGGAATTCGTCCAGAATGAGAATCAGATCACGGGAGAGAGCCGACACTTCGTTGATCAGCAGCGTCAGGCCGATCTCCAGCCCGCCGCCCCTGGTTGACAGGATGAACTCCAGGGCTTCTTCCCCCAGGCCGGGTTCCAGCGTCTGAAGCGCGCTGATCAGGTGGCGAAATAGGCGTCTGGGATCGTTGTCCTCGCTGTCGATAGTCAGCCACGCGCGAGCAAGATCGGTCTCGTTGGCCCACTGCACGAGCACGTTCGTCTTGCCAAAACCGGCGGGCGCCATGAGCAGCGTTAGCGGGCCTTCAACGCCGCGGCTGACGCGTTCAGTCAGACGAGGTCGGCGTACAGATCCCGCAGACGATCTGGGCACAGTGATCTTTGTGCTGATGACCGGGTGCTCCAGGAGGCTGTACGAACCGATGGACATACCGAGCCCCTCTTTGTCGACAAAGCCCCCTAGCGGTGCACCGATCTTCGCGGTGATACTCCGCCGTGCGGCCTTTGCTCTGAATAGGCCTGTCTCGCAGATCTCGTGGGCCGAACAGCCCAACTCATTATATCATACCTGAGTTAGTCGGTTGGTGAAACCCCGGCACACGTAAACCGATGCGAACTCGTTCAGCCTCGGGGACAGCGCTACCAGGGACCCACACACGATACACGAGCTTCAGAAGAGCGGCATTGCCTGCAGCAGAAAGGAGGCAGTAACGCCTAGAGGAGTAGCTATCGTGCCTGGCGTGCGAGGCAGCGCCCAGCGAGCGCGCCAGGAGGTGTGCCCTCCAGGACAGTCGCACGTCAGGTGACAGCTCTGGCCTTGCGCAGCCGGCAGCCTCTGTCCAGCAAGACAGGACGTGGCGCCCTCCAAGAGGGGAGGCAACTTGCACCCGACGCGTATGTCGCTATAATGTGTCCCAGTAGGGCAGGTAGCCCAGTTGGTTAGAGCGCCACGTTGACATCGTGGAGGTCGTAGGTTCGAGTCCTATCCTGCCCACTG
Organism: Anaerolineae bacterium; assembly: GCA_040772225.1. Lineage (GTDB taxonomy): Bacteria > Chloroflexota > Anaerolineae > UBA1429 > UBA1429 > JAAYED01. The sequence continues at coordinate 1,976,865 of JAXGYO010000002.1, read as the reverse complement.
CGAACGAGACCCATCCTTTGGCGGACGGGTCTCGTGTTCTTTAGGAGCCGGGGTTCCTAGGACAGTTCCTCGTCCACGCAGACGCCGCAAACGGGACGGGGCATAAAAGTCAGCTCCACACCCTCGGCCTGCAGTTCCGTTGCCAGCCACTCCGGCTTTGGGTGCAGAGCGATGATCGTCCCACCGCCGCCAGCCCCAGCCAGCTTGGCCCCCAGCGCGCCATGATCCAATGCCTTGCGAATGAGCCTCTCATTGTCCTCGCCCGATCCGCCCAGATCGCGCTGAATGGCGTGGTTCTCATTCATCAGGCGTCCCAGGCGTTCCCAATCCCCCAGCAACAGCGCCTTTTTCCCTTCCTGTGCCAGGCGCGTGATGGCCTCGTAGCCGTCCCGCACCTGACGATCCCCTTCGAGCCAGCGCTCTCGCAGGGGGCGGTGCACCGAATCGGACGAGTGTTCCACACCGGTATGCGCGAGAAGCATGGGCAGATGCGGCACATAAGGCCCCAGCGGTTCTATCGTGGCATAGAGCTCCTCCGCGGCCTGCCGATAGAACTGCTTACCGCGAAAGTCCATATAGTTGAGACCGCCAAAAGTGCACATATAGGCATCCTGATAGCCACACACGATCCGAAGGTGGTTCAGCTCAGTATAGCGAGCCAACTCTGCCACACGATACAGGCTGTACTCGAGACGCTTGAAGCGGAGCAGGCCATACAGGATGGCGACGGTTAGGGCGGTGGAGCTGGATACGCCGGAGCCGATGGGGATCTCGGACGAATACTGGATATGGCAACAGAGCGAGTCGTCCCGCAAATAGTCCAGCACTGCACGAGCCACGTCGAAATAGTCGCCCCGCAAGCGCAGGTCATCTTCGCCAGTGATCTCAATCGAGCGCCCCCCCGTCTCAACCACCAGACCGTCACATGAGGACACAGTTACGTGCGCTCGGAAGGGGACGCTGCAGGAGATGACGGCCCCGCCATACATGTCGGTCGGGTTCCCGATAATGCCACAGCGTCCCGGCGCCGAGCAGCGGATAGTGACCATGGCTCAGAGTTCTCGTGCCTTGCGTTTGAGATACTGCCGCACCATATAGCCGTACTTTTCATCGGCCAGGGCAAAGTCGATAAATGCGGTAAAGTAGCTCTCAAAGTTCCCGATATCATAGCGTCGCTCGCCGGCGCGCAGGCGCAACCCATAGACCGTATGCCCCAGTTGCTTTAGCAGGCGTATCGAGTCTGTGAGCTGCAATTCCCCTTTGCGGTCCGGCGCCGTGCGCCGGATGGCCTCGAAAATGGCCGGACTGAATACATAGCGCGCCGCAATGGCCAGGCTGGAGGGCGCCGTTCCGGGCATGGGCTTTTCGACCAGATCGTCGATCTCAAAGGCGCCGGTCAGATCGGCTCCCGCCACAGGCGCCACGACACCGTAGCGATAAGTGTCCTCGGGAGCGACCTCCTCCAGAGCGATGGTGCAGCCCGCGCCGGAAACGATGTGCGCCTCGATCAGGCTGCGGCAGAGGCTGCCCTCTGAGCCGTTTCTGATGATCGAATCCCCAAGTGCCACGACGAAAGGCTCGTCACCGACAAAGCGCTCCGCGTGGCGCACAGCATCAGCCAAACCCAGCGGCGTACTCTGGCGAGTATAGTAAAAGGTGGCATCGGTCTCGGTATAATTCAGCTCTTCAAGGAGCGTGTAGCTATCGGCAGCAGATAGCAGGCGTACCAACTCTGGATCCGCATCGAAATGATCCTCAATGGCGGTCTTTTTCCGGCCTGTGACAAACAGGATCTGGTTCAGGCCAGCCGATTCGAGTTCCTCGACCACATACTGAACCACGGGCCGCCGCCCTACCGGCAGCATCTCTTTGGGCTGCGATTTAGTGGCGGGCAGCAGACGCGTGCCCATACCGGCAACCGGTATGACGGCCTTGACGATCGAAGACACTGGCATCGTCACCCCCTGTTGTTAGCGGCGCTCTTGTGCGCCGAGTTCACCCATGAGCTTGCGAAATGCTTCTGCGGCAACGCCAAAGAGCTCTGGACCGGAAAAGCCGCGAAAATCACCGGCCATGCTCAAATGGGGCTCTAGAGAGGCAAAGCCATCATACCCGGAGGCCACCAGAGCGTTCATGAGTGGACGCAGCTCACCATCACCCTGACCCGCAGGGACCACCTGCCCCGGCCCCATCAAGGCGTCCTTGATGTGCAGGTACACGGTATAGTCTTTGAGCAGGTCCCAGCCATCGGTAAAGGGATGCACGCCGCAGAGCACGAAATTCGCCGGGTCAAAGGTAAAGCGCAGTCGCGGCGTATCAAAGGTCTTCATGAGGTCGGCGCAACGGGAGGGGATATCGCCGTAGATGTGCCGCTCGTTCTCGTGCAGCAGGGTCACCGGGTGGCCCATCGCCGCCTCCAGGAGCGCCTCCATGCGCCGCATCACCTCGTCACGATGGGCCTCAGCCTCTCCCTCGGGAACGAAAAAGGAAAACAGACGAATGTAGGGGGTCTCAAAGTACTCTGCCAGCATGACAGCCCGGGCAAAGGCCCTGAGATGGGGCTCAAAGGGATCGTCGATCTTGATCTTGCCGATAGGGGATCCGATGGCAGATACCTTGATCCCGCGCCCATCAAGTGCCTTTTTAGCGTCGCGCACCTGCTCGTCGGTCAGGTCGAGGACACCCGTGTTCCAGACACCACGAAACTCGAGATAGCCGATACCCAGCTTCTCCAGGACATCCAGTTGTTCGTTCAGGTCAGCCGAGATCTCATCCGCGAACCCTGAAAGGGTGAACATCTTGCATTCTCCTCACGCCTAATCGCGAAACACCCACAGCACGACTGTAGCAAAAAAGAGACCGGCAAACAACCTCATCACGAGGCTTGCCGGTCTCTCTCAATACCATCTAGCACGCGCCGTCGATCAGCGCTCTTCGATCCTGGCCATATCGGCCACTTCCTGCACGTCCTCTTTGGCTCCATCAAGGTCCTTGGTGGCCTTGCGAAAGTCCTTCAGACCCTGACCCAGCGCGCCGCCAATCTCAGGCAATTTGCCGGCGCCAAAGACGACGACGACTACCACCAGAATGATGATCAGTTCAGTCGTGCCCAAATGCCCCATGACGTCTCCTTAATCTGTCCACGGCGATTGATGCCATGGATCTCGGAACCGCGAGCATCAGGCAGAGGGCTCAGTCTCTTCGGATGCAGCTTGCGGCTCGGCGGCGGTCTCGGGCGCGGCGGGCGGCGCGCTCACGACCTGCGGGGCCGGTCCGTTGGCGACGGCCTTGGTCGCCTCAGCGATCTCCGAGTTCTTGGCGCTCTCCTCGTCCTTCAGGCTCGTGCGAAAGTCATGAACGCCCTTGCCGAGCGCTCCACCGAGGTTGGCGAGTTTGCCTGCGCCAAACACTGCGATCACAATCAGCAGGATAAGTACCAGTTCTGGGACACCGAGATGCGGCATGTCATTTTCCTCCTTGCAATAGGTGCCTGTCTAATTCTAGCAAACCGACACTAGACGTCAAATAGTGCTCCTCTGCAGGCAGAGGACTGCTAACCGATCGTCACCTCGTGGTCGATGGGCATCAACTCAATCCACGTCTTGCCGGGCTTGAAGGGGATCACCTGCCCGTCCTCGTCCCAGTACAAAATGACCTGGTCCTCGGCCGTCCGGCGCCACTCCGCCTCCACCTGAACGCCGTCACGGATGACGACTGCCCGACCCTCGCCCGTCATGATGATATCAATTGCCCTGGCGCCGTTCACATCCTCGACAATGTTCGTCTTGTTATGTGCAGTATAGAACAGGATGATGTTCGCTGCAGAGATCTGCTCATCGGTCAAGGCATCCACATGAGGCTTGTTGCTGACCTTACGGAGATAGAGACCGGTATCCGCATCGTAGCTCCAATCTACCGTGCTGGACGGATAGGGGATGTGGACCGAAAGCGCGGGTTCACCTTCAGGCGGCTCGGGATCAAAAACATAGCCCTCGATCGGTTCCTCGCGCTCCAGCCCCTTTTTCTCTAGATAGCTACGCACAGCCTGCGTAGAGCTGTACATTCGCCCGCGCCAGTCATAGCCCGCAAGCAGGCCATAGGGCGCGGGATGAAAGTACTGGTCCAGGTCGACCAGAGTCGCCTGTGATAGCAACCATCGAATCGGGTCGCTGGCCCCGGTATGGACCAGAGCCGCATCATACTGCGGCACAATGGTCAGATTCGACAGGCGGGCGCTGCGCAGCGGGCGAACGCGCTTGGCCTCACTCTCCAGGAAGAGAGCCGTGAACCGCGTCACCGTCCAGCCATCCATGATCTCCTCATAGACGACGTCGGCGGCGCCCAGGCCTTCCTGCGGGCGGATCGACGGATCGTTACCGACCCGAAAGGCCAGCACGCGGCGGTTGATTAGCTCGGGGTCGGCCTCCATGCCCGTGAGCGGACTGATGTTGTCTGCGCGGGTGGGTGTCATGGTTGGCGTCGGGGATGCTGTGGCGGTAGCGGTCGGGGGGATCGCCGTGGCTGTTGCCGTAGGCATCGGGGTAAAAGTCGGTCGCGCGGTAGGGTGGGCCGTCGCGACGGTTGCTACGGCCTCAGACACTGCTCCCTCAGAGCCGCCATCTCCTGAGCAGGCCGACAGTGCCAGTACAAGCCCTGCGAGAGCCAAACACACGCAAAGCAGTTCCACCGGTCGCCGCTTGTGTCCTGATTTCGTCATACTATGATGGCCCTCCCGAGCTGCGGGTAATGACGGTTCGTCCCCTGGCTGATGCGGCGGTATTATAGCACCGACAGGCGCAAGCCTCGCAACCCGGGGAGGACGCATGCGATTTGATGAGCAGGGGACCATCGATAATACGCGCTACACACTCGTGCCGCGCACGCTGAGCTTTGTCCAGTGTGACCGCGACCTGCTCCTGCTGCGAGGCGCTCCATCCAAGAGACTGTGGGCCAACCGTCTCAATGGCCTGGGGGGACATCTGGAGCGCGGCGAGGATCCCCTCAGCGGCGCCCTGCGAGAGATCCAGGAAGAGGCGGGGCTTGAGCCCGACCGCCTCTCGCTGCGCGCACTGATTCACGTGTCGGGGCACGACACCCACCCGGGCGTCCTGATCTTTGTCTACCTCGGCCAGGTGGACACCAGGGAGACACTCAAAAGCGATGAGGGCACCCTGGAGTGGCACCCCGTCGATGCCCTGCCCTGGGGCGAAATGGTCGCAGACCTGCCGCACCTCCTGCCGCGGCTTTTCCGGGTGCCGCCGGATGGGATCCTCTATGGCGTCTACGAAACCGGCCAGGATGGGCAGATGACCTATCGATGGAGCACAGATGAGTTCTAGAACTGGGAGGCCATGATGCAGCATGTCAACGAACGGGACCTCGCCTATCGCGATGGTGACAGCGGCGTCAAGTATCTCATGCGCGGGCCTAACATCGACTGGGGGCTGATCCGCATCTTGCCCGGTGATCATCTCGGCGCGCACTTGCACCAGCGAGTCGAAGAGACCTTTTACGTGCTGGCAGGTGAAGGCGTCCTGACCGCAAACGGAGAACCCTACGACGCACGACCCGGCGATGTCTTTCGTCTCGATCCTCGGGATAGCCACGACATCGCCAATAGCGGCATCGAACCGCTGGAGCTGGTATTCATCAAGTGCCCGTACGCCCCGGAGGACAAGGTCAACCTGTAGCCGTTGCCCGCAGCAGTGCCGCTAGAAGGCTCCAGTCGCCAGCACGGCATCGTGCAGCCTGCCGTTTGTGGCGAGCCAATCGGGCTGTTCCAGCGCATAAGGCTGGCCGCTGATCCCGCTCACGCGTCCGCCGGCCTCTTCGATGATGAGCACACCGGCGGCGACGTCCCACGGCATGAGCGTGTACTGAAAGTAGACATCGGCCCAGCCTGCCGCCAGGTAGCAGAGGGAGAGCGCCGCCGAGCCCGTGGAACGCACCGCCTCTGTCAGAGGGACGAGCGTCGCCAGAGCGCGCGCGCTCTGCTGCCTGATCACTTGATCGCGTGGCCAATCCAGCAGCAAAATGCCATCGATGAGATGCTGCCTGTCGCTGACCTGCAGCCGCCGGTCGTTCAACCAGGCCCCGCCACCCCGCTCGGCCCAAAAGAGGTGATCGTGCAGCGGATCATATACGGCCCCGCATACCAACGCGCCGCGCCGCGCCATGGCCACAGAGACGCTAAAGCTCGGGAACCCCCTGGCATAGTTTGTGGTGCCATCGAGCGGATCGATGTACCAAGTGGGGCGGTCGGCATCGGCCAGACGCTTGCTGTGAGTCTCTTCAGAGATGATCCAGGCATCGGGACAGCCCGCCAGAATCTCCTCCATGACCACCCGCTCAGCGGCGATGTCCGCTGCGGTCACGATATCGCGCTCGCCTTTGACGTGTACATCCATCGGGCGTTGATACATCTCCGCGAGCACACTGCCGGCGCGCTTTGCCGCACGTTTTGCCAGTTCGATCAAGATCCCCTCCTGCACCCAGTCAAGTGAGGGCATTGTAGGCCCAGCTCGCCGCACGGACAAGACCGCCACCACCATGATGACCGACACGCTGTCCGCGTCACTCTGGACGGTCATTCCCTCGGTGTGTATAATCCGGCAGAGTCGACTGTTTATACATCAGGGAGCCTGTACAAGGGAGGATTCTCCATGGAAGAGCTGGATGCGCTTGCCGCCCAAATTCGCCGCTGCAGCAAATGCCGTCTGGCCAAGGGTCGGACCCACGCCGTGCCAGGCACCGGATCAGCGACAGCGAGAATCGTGTTTGTGGGCGAGGCGCCCGGCTTTCACGAAGACCAGCAGGGCATCCCCTTTGTTGGGGCCGCAGGGAACCTGCTGGGGACACTGCTGGCAAGCATCAACATCACTCGCGACCAGGTCTTTATCACAAACGTGGTCAAGTGTCGCCCTCCCGACAATCGCGATCCGCAGCCAGACGAAATCGAGGCCTGCCGCGGCTATCTGGATCAGCAGATCGCGCTCCTCAAACCGCTCATGATCGTGACGTTGGGCCGCTTTTCGATGCAGCTCGCCTACAGCGGTGTCGCCATCAGCGGGGTCCACGGCCAACCAAAACGCATCGGCGACATTGTCTACTATCCGATGTTCCACCCGGCAGCGGCGCTGCACCAGCCCAGATATCGCTCGCTCCTGGAGCAGGATGTCCGCCGGATCCCCGAGATACTGTCTGATCTGCAGAGTATCGACAGAGGATCTGAGCCGCCAAGCCCCCCCGCCCAGCTCACCCTCTTTTAGGCAGGCCACCCATGGACAAAGCAAGACTGCGCATCATACCCCTGGGAGGCCTTGGCGAGATTGGCCGCAATATGCTCGTTTTCGAGTATGACGACGAGTTGATGGTGGTTGACGCAGGCCTCATGTTCCCTGATAACGACATGCTCGGCGTGGACATCGTCCTTCCGGACATGTCCTACCTGTACCAGCGCGCGGACCGCGTCCGGGGCATTATCATCACGCACGGACATGAGGACCACATCGGGGCCCTGCCGTACCTGCTGGAGCGCGTACAGGCGCCGATTTATGCCACAGCCCTCACGCGCGGCCTGATCGAAGTCAAGCTGCCCGAGTCGCAGGTGCGGTCAGCGGAGATGTACACGGTCGCCCCGGGCGCCCAGATCACCATCGGCCCGTTTGTCGTCGAATGTTTTCACGTCAGCCACAGCATCCCTGACGGTATCGGCCTGGCGATCCATACGCCGCTCGGCGTCGTGGTGCACTCGGGCGACTTCAAGTTCGACCACAATCCCGTGGACGGCCGCCGCACCGACTTTGGCCGGCTGGCCACCCTGGGATCGGAAGGCGTGCTGCTGCTGCTCTCCGACAGCACCAATGCGGAGCAACCCGGTTACACGCCGTCCGAGAGCGTACTGGGCCAGACGCTGGCGCGGGTTATCGGTGAGGCTGAGGGCCGTGTGATCGTTGCCAGTTTCGCCTCCAATATCTCGCGCCTCCAGCAGGTGATCGATGTCTCGGCCCATCTCGGTCGCCGTGTGGCAATCGTGGGGCGGAGCATGGTTCGCAACTTTGGCGTGGCGCGCAGCCTCGGCTACCTCACCGTCAGCGATGAGACGCTTCTCCCCGTAGAACAGATCGACAGCATGGATCCCGCACGGGTGACCGTGCTGTGCACCGGCTCGCAGGGAGAGCCCACATCGGCGCTCGTACGCATGGCGCGAGAGGAATACCGTTCCGTCACCGTAGGTCCGGGCGATACCATCGTGATCTCCGCCTCTCCCATCCCGGGCAACGAGGAGATGATCAATCACACGCTGGATGCGCTGTTCCGCCTGGGGGCCAGCGTCTATTACGACGAAGTTCTAGACGTGCACGTCTCCGGCCACGCCAGCCAGGAGGAGCAAAAGATGCTCATGAACCTGGTGCGGCCGCGCTACTTTGTGCCCATCCATGGCGAGTACCGTCACTTGATCTGGCACAGCCGGCTCGCGGAGCAGTGCGGCATCCCCAGAGAAAACATCTTTGTCATCGAGTCAGGAGATGTTCTCGAGATCGACGAGAGCGGGCCCAGAAGGGCGGGACGCGTCACGGAGGGGATCTTTTACGTCGATGGCAGCGCGGTGGCAGAGCTGGAGCACACCATTCAATCGGAGCGCGCCTCAATGGCCAGCAATGGCGTTCTCGTCGCGACGGTGGTGCTGGACAAGTACACCAACAGCATCATCGGCGAGCCACGTTTGGATAGCCGCGGGTTCATGTACGAAGCCGAGACGGATGGTATCGCCGAGCGCCTCAAGGAGGGGATTGTGCAGATGGTCGCCCGCGGCGGCAGCCGCAGTGAGATGGTGCAGCGGCTGGATACCGAGCTGAGGCGCATGGCTCTGGCGGAGACCGGACGGCGGCCGATCATCATCCCGATCGTGCTCAAGGTCTGAGGACGCCGTGTATGCTATAATGACCATGCCTGACAGGCGGCCGGCCCATGCTCCCCGCGGCCAGGACAGGACGAGATGACCAAGCGAACCACAGCGCAACGCACCACCGGCTCAAGCCGAACGCGTGCCACCCCTGCGAAACGCACGACGCGCAGGAGCCCGGCGCGCACTACGTCGCGCCGTCGAACATCGCCCAGGCTCAGAATCTCGATCAATCGCACGCATGTCATGTGGGCACTGGGAGTGCTGCTGCTCGCTGTCGCCCTGATCACCCTCTTGAGCCTGCTGTTCGGCAACCGCGGTCGCGCCACCGAGTGGTGGGTAGGTGCGCTCACGCAAGCCCTGGGATGGGGGCGCTACGCTGTACCTCTGGTGTTGGCCACTCTCTCCGTCTGGCTCCTGACAGAGTTGAGCGGTACAGCGATCGCGCTGCCCTGGAAACGCCTGGCCGGCGGACTCCTCCTGCTGATTACGTTGATGGCGCTAACACACCACCTGGCACCCGACCGGGAAGCAGCCCTCGCCGATGGCACCGGAGGCGGCTGGCTGGGCTACAACCTGAGCCTCTGGCTGCAGACCGCCCTGGGATGGGGCGGCGCCATCGTGATATTCGTGCTCGGTGTCGCTATTGGCCTCACCATGGCGCTCAACCTCTCTCTGGAGGAGATCATCAGGGACGCTGCGAGTCTCCGCAAACGGATCAGCACGTGGCACGCAGAGCTCGGCCGCACCCGGGCGCTGGTTACCCCCACGCTATCGAAGCGGCCAGCACGGGCACAGCCCTCGGAATCCGCCGCGACCAGCGCGCCAGCAGCCGGTGTCTCCGAGAAAAAGCAGTCCGCGCAGGGCAGTCTACAACCGGCTACCGGAACGTCGACCTCTGTGAAGGCACCGGCTGCCGCTCGCGCCACACCTCCCCCCGAGCCAGACTCCGATGTGCCCGACGTATCTGTTTATGGTGATCATCGCTGGGCACTGCCGCCGGTGGAGGAGATGCTGGCCATCGACGATGAGCCGCCCATGAGCCTGCGCGATATCCGCGAAAAGACGCGAATCATCGAAGAGACCCTGCTCAGCCTGGGCGTTCCCGTCTCGGTTGTAGAGGTGAATCCCGGGCCTGTTGTCACCCAGTTCGGCCTGGAGCCCGGCTATGTCGAGAGGCAGGATCGCAACGGCAAGATCAAGCGGATGAAGGTCCAGGTGGCCAAGATCGCCTCTCTCAGCAACGATATCGCCCTGGCGCTGGCGGCGGCTCCCATCCGCATCGAAGCTCCTGTACCTGGCAAGGGCATCGTCGGTGTCGAAGTGCCGAACAAAGAGATGGCCATGGTCGGCCTGCGCAGTGTAATGGAATCCGACGAGTTCCGCCGGCACGGCCAACATCCTCTGATGGTCGCCTTTGGCCGGGATGTCTCGGGCACCCCCGTGATTGACGACCTGGCCTCGCTGCCGCACCTGCTGATCGCCGGAGCCACCAACTCGGGCAAGAGCGTGTGCATCAATGCGCTCATCGCGTGTTTGATCTGCCGCAACACGCCCGAAAGCCTGCGCCTGATCATGGTGGACCCCAAGCGCGTCGAACTCTCGAACTATAACGGCATTCCGCATCTTATTACGCCGGTGGTCGTCGAAGCCGGGCGCGTAGTAGGCGTGCTCAAGTGGCTCGCCGCCGAGATGGACCGGCGCTACCAGCTCTTTTCCGACGTGGGCGCGCGGAACCTCGAAGCCTATAACCGAAAGATGGCCTCCAAAGGCTCGCCGCAGTTGCCCAATATCGTGATGTTCATCGATGAGCTGGCCGATCTGATGATGGTTTCGCCGGATGAGGTAGAGCGGTATATCGTCCGCATCGCCCAGCTCGCCCGCGCCACAGGGATCCACCTCGTGATCGCGACACAGCGCCCCTCTGTGGACGTGGTCACAGGTTTGATCAAGGCGAACTTTCCAGCACGATTGAGCTTCCTGGTCTCCTCACAGGTCGACTCGCGAGTGATCATCGACAGCCCGGGCGCCGAAAAGCTGCTGGGGTCCGGCGATGGCCTGTACATGGCGCCTGACTCGCCCAAGCTGGCGCGCATCCAGGGGTGCTTTGTCTCTGATGGCGAGTTGGAGCGCATCATCTCCTACTGGAAAGCACAAAACGTGCATATAGAGACTCATAAAGATCCAGAGTCGATTGACCCTAATAAAACCGTACAAAAACCGCTTTGGCCGAACATGCCCAACATGAATATCGACGACGATCTCGATAGCGGCGACGAGGATGACCTGCTGGGCGATGCCAGAGATCTGGTGATACGTCAGCAAAAGGCCTCGATCTCGTTCCTGCAGCGCGCCCTACGCATCGGGTACTCTCGTGCGGCGCGTATGATCGACACGCTCGAAGAGCAAGGCGTGATCGGGCCGGCCACAGGGACTAGCAAGGCGCGCGAGGTGCTTGTGCCGGCGCCGGATGGGGCCCCTGTGAGCGGTGAATCGGATACAGATGATTTCTAGAGTCTTATCGTTGGGAGGATCCCCGTGAGATACCCTGTGGACCTGGCGGCTCTGGCCGCGATTGTGGGAGAGAACAACGTCTCCGCGCGGATGCCCGATCTCGAAGCGCATTCGATCGACGAATCCTGCGTCACCCCGAGCCTGCCCGATGCCATTGTCTGGCCCGCGAACACGGAAGAGATCTCGCGTGTCATACGCTACGCCTACGACAACGAGATTCCGGTAGTACCCTGGAGCGGCGGATCGAGCCTGGAGGGCAATCCCGTGCCCGTAAACGGGGGCATCATCCTGGCGATGTACCGCCTCAAAGAGATCCTCAACGTCAACGAGAACGACCTGCAGGTCACCGTACAACCCGGTGTCGTCTATGACGATCTCAACGCCCACCTGCGCCGCCTGGGGCTCTTTTTCCCGCCAGCGCCGGGCTCTTCCGACGTAGCCACACTGGGAGGGATGGTCTCTAACAACTCGAGCGGCATGCACGCCGTCAAGTACGGCGTTACGCGCAACTATATCATGAAGCTCAAGGTCGTGTTGGCCGACGGTCGTATCATGGATATCGGCAGCCGCGCCAAAAAGAGCACCAGCGGCTATGATCTCGTGGGGCTGTTCATCGGCTCCGAGGGGACCCTGGGGGTCATCACCGAGATCACGCTGCGCCTGATGGGGCTGCCGGAGCAGGTGTCCTCGGCGGTGGCGGTGTTCGACAACCTGAGCGATGCCACGGCCACCGTCTATGATGCGGTGCGCTACGGCCTGGATGTCGCCGCGATCGAGTTGCTCGATTCGGGCACAGTGCACGTCACCAATGTGCAGCAGAACCTGTCCCTGCGCGAGACGCCCACGTTGTTTGTCGAGTTCCACGGCCCCAGGGCGGGCGTCGAGGACCAGATGGCGTACATGCATGAAATCTGCGGAGACAACCACTGTGCCAGCTTTGAGTCCGCCGACTCTCCCGAGCAGCGGGACATCCTGTGGGCCGCCCGCCGCGAGGCGCGCAACTCGATCAAGCTATATCACGCGGGAGAGATCCTCATCTCTGGCGACGTGTGCCTCCCCATCTCACATTTCGGGGAGATGGTCGAGTACGTCCATGAGGTGGCCCGCGACACGGGTTTGCAGATCTATGTCTTTGGCCACGCTGGCGACGGCAACCTGCACACAGAGACGATCATCACAAGAAACGATGAGGCCATGGCGCGTCTCGGGGACGAGGCGACGGAGCGGATCGTGCGCCGGGCCCTCTCGCTGGGTGGGACGATCGCCGGCGAGCACGGCGTGGGCCTCGCGAAAAAGATGTTCATCGAGGAGGAGCACGGCTCGGCCGTAGATCTGATGCGAGCCATCAAGGGAGCGCTCGATCCGCGGGGGATCATGAATCCCGGCAAGATCTTTCCGTGAGAGTCGCTCAGACAGAGGATCAGATGGAGATTTTACGCCAGGGCGCCGGTCAGCTGGGACTGCAGCTGAGCGCCCAGCATCTCGAGCGATTCCAGACGCTCTATGAAGAGCTCTGTAGCTGGAATGAGCGCCTCAATCTGACCGCTATCACCGGATATCGCGACGTACAGACACGCCATCTGCTGGACTCGCTCACGTGCCTGCTCGCGTTTCCATCGCAGGAACCACACAGCAGCATACCGGACACGGTTCCCGTACAGCGCCCCGGGCGCGTGCTGCGCTGTTTGGATGTAGGTACGGGCGCGGGTTTTCCGGGCATTCCGCTCAAGATCCTGCTTCCGGATCTGCGCCTTTCGTTGCTGGAATCGGTCGGGAAAAAGGTCACCTGGCTGAACCACATCGTGCGCCGGCTGAGTCTGACCGGCGTGGAGATCATCCAGGGCAGGGCCGAGGAACTGGCCCATGACCCCGGTCACCGTGAAGCCTACGACGTGGTTGTCGCACGCGCGGTGGCGCCGCTCAATGTGCTGGCCGAGTATTGCCTCCCCTTTTGCCGCACCGGAGGGCGTTTCATCGCCCCCAAGGGAGAGGACGCCCAACTGGAAGCCGAGCAAGCCTCAACCGCTATCGCGCTTTTGGGAGGACGGCTATCTGCGATCAAGCAGGTGCCGCTGTACGAGCTTTTGGGCGAGCACCACCTCGTCGTGATCGACAAGATCGCGCCCACGCCCGAACGCTACCCGCGCCGAACAGGGATACCCGCTAAACGCCCGCTCAGCTCCGCGTAATCTTCTGACCTGATGCTCTGCCTATGCGGGACGGCGTATCCCCATCAGCAGACTGCTCCACTCGGACGCCTTCCACAGCCCGTCCTCTTGCCGCTTGAGCGTAACCGGCCGGGGCAAATCCGCGCCCGAACAGGCCACAAACAGCTTGATGAGGCCCTTGTCCGCATCACCAGAGTAGGGGTTGGTGGTCAGCGCCACCGTCCAGGGCATCTCGGGCAGCGCGTAGCCATTGGTCGGCGTGGCACCCTCAAAATAGGCCGCTGGCAGGCCGGGGTTCGCGCGCAGCTGCTCATCGATACGCTGCAGATCGCGGCGGACGAGTTCGGGGCCAGGGGCGCCGATTCTGAGGCGAGAGCCGTCCACGCTCTCCGCGAGGCAGGCCGCCCCCAGGGTCTCGTCGGCGCGTCGCAGAATCAGGGCGAGGAGAAAAGCGGCCGCTCCGCCCTCAGCGGTGGTGGCCAGTGACGCCTGGAGCGTCAAGAACTCTTCACGCGAACCGGGCATGCCGCTCAGTGCTACTGTCAACTGGTTGCTCACGCTTCACGCTCCTGGGAAAGGGTGCCCTGCCCGTCAGAGATTGATGGCCAGGGCAGGGCGGTTCCGGCACGAATACACCAGATCCGAGCCTCGGTCGCAAAGCTCGGGGGTACGTCATCAAGCGTTGTGGTCGTAACGATTACTTGTTCCGCCTGCGCAATACGGCTCAGCACATAAAGACCTCGCTGGCGATCCAGCTCGGACAGCACATCGTCCAGCAGCAGCACAGGCATCTCACCGACGCTCTCGCTCATCAGGGTCACCTCTGCGAGCTTGAGCGCCAATGCGACCGTCCGCTGCTGCCCGCGGGAGCCAAACACGCGTGCATCGTGATCGTTCAGGATAAAACGCATGTCGTCGCGATGCGGTCCCAACACCGTCACCCCGCGCGCCAGCTCCTCGCGCCTGACAGACTGCAGGGATTCTAGATAGCGCGACTCTAGCAGCGAGATCGGATCGGCTTCGGGCTGTCCGGCATCGCCCCACCGCAGTTCGGGATTGCACAGCGTTGCCGCGATGTCGTCCAGATCAACTCTCCCCGCGAGAGCATGGTCGTACAGCAGTGACAGGGACTCTAGGCCGCCAGTGAGATCGCGCTGCGCGACGGCCGCGTGGCTCTCCAGACGCGCCACCGCCCACAGGCGCCTGCCTATCACATAGGCGCCCAACTGTACCAGTTGCTCATCCCAGTATGGTAACTCTTCAGGGCGCGCCTCTCTGTCACGGATGCGGCGCAGCAAGGCATTGCGCTGCGTGAGCACGCGATTGTAAGCGGAGAGGGTCCTGCAGTAGCGTGCGTCCAACTGGCATAAAAAGACATCGAGATACCGGCGGCGTTGCCCGGGAGAGTCGGAAACCAGCAGGATATCCTCTGGCAGAAAAAGCACGACATTGAGCTTGCCGACCACATCCATGGCGCGGCGATTGACGCCATCGTAACGCAGGCGGCGCCGAAAAACGTCCTCACCGAGCAGGCCCCCCTCTGCCGGCTCTCGCACCAGCGAGGCCTCCAGCACGTGGCCCTCGCCATGGCGCGTGAACTGGAGCGCCATCTGGGCGTTGGGAATCACGTCCTCAACGCCCGCGTCCCATCCGATCAGCTCGCGATCCTGTCCCGCCAGGGGCGAGCGCGTCGTGGCCAGATAGTAGATCGCCTCCAGCAAGTTTGTCTTGCCCTGGGCGTTATCTCCCACCAGCAGGTGAATGCGCGCCGAAAGATCGATCTCCAGGCGCGCATAGTTACGAAACTGGTACAGCTCCAGGCGGCGAATCAGCATCGCGACACTTAGCGAGCCACCTGCATGGGCATGATGATATGCGTAAAGTCGCCTCCGCCCACCGGCTTGATGACACCCGGGCTGGACGGGTCGCGCGTCTCCAGGGCGACTTCTGCCGTGTCGATGATGCTCAACGCCTCCTGCAGGTAACGGGCGTTAAAGGCGATATCGATGGGCGGCCCCTCGATATTGGCGTCCAACTCGCTGACGTTGTCACCATGCTCGGCCGAAGTCGCCGAGACGATCAGGCGGCCGTACCCGGCAGACCCGTTGGGGGCCACATGCAACTGGCAGATGTTGGCGGCATCCCGGGCGAAAATCGCGGCGATGCGCACGGCCTTGAGAAACTCGCCGGTGCTTACCACCGTCCGCGTATTGTGGCTCTGGGGAATGATCTGCTTATAGTCGGGGAAGGCGCCCTCCACGAGCTGCGACACGAGGTCGACCGAATCGAGGTGGAAAAAGACTTGATTGCGGTTGGGTGAGATCCTTACTTCTACCACGGTCCCTTCGCTGGAGATGCGGCGCAGCTCCTGAAGGGCCCGCGCGGGGATGATTACGCTTATCTGCGTCTCAGGGCCCCGCTCCAGCGACATCGAGCTAACAGAGAGGCGGTAGCTATCGGCAGCAGCAAAGGTAAACATCTCGGGGCCGAGTTCGGCCTGGACACCGGTGAGCACAGGGCGACTCTCGTCCGTCGCCGCGGCAAAAGCAACGCGATCGATCATCTGTTGCAGCTCATCAGTGCCGATACGGATAGGTTCTTCCTCATCGGGGACGAGAATCAGGGGGTATTCCTGCGCATCGATCCCCTTGATATTGGCCTCGGAGCGGCCGCACTTGACATTGAGTGTCTGCGTGCGCGTGATCAGCTCCAGATCGACCTTTTCTGCCGAGAGAGAGTTCACAAAATCCGTGAGCAGACGGGCCGGGATCGTGGTGGCACCCTCGCGCTCGACCTTGGCAGGGATCCAGCAATTGATCCCGATCTCCAGGTTGGTCGCAGAGAGTTTGAGCCGCGACTCTTCGGTGGTGAGCAAGATATTGGAGAGCACCGGCAGCGTGCTGCGGGTAGCGACAGCGCGCCCGACCACCGACAACCCGCCGGCCAGATTGGCCTGCATACAGGAGACCTTCATTGTCTTTTCCTCCTCGTTAGCCTGACCCCGGCAGTATAGGCCGCGCAGTGGCGGGGGTCAACCCCTCACGGCAGCTACTTGAACACATAAACTCCGTTGATGACAGGCCAAAAGCCGCCGCAGGAGCGGCAGGTGACGCCGCCCTCTACAGCTTCCAGCGGCTCCTGACCACAATCGGGACACCCAAAGAGCGCGGCCCGATCCACGGGCGCCCGGCGACCCTCCCCCTCCCGGCGTGCCTGCACGAATACGCTGGGGCCCGGGGTGAGGGGGGCGGTGACACGCTGCAGGGCGGCATCGGCGCCCGCCAGGAGGCGCAGCGGCACAAGCCGTTTGAGTAGGCCAGCGCGGAACAGCGAGACGGCCCGCCGATGTTCCACGTGAAACCCTGCCTCCTCCAGGCGCTGGCGCACCCAGTCTGGATGGAAATCAAAGTGCAACGAGGCGAACTCGTGCGGCTCAGGGCTAAAGGGATTCACACCGCGCCCGATAGTGTAACGCATGATGTTCTTGAGGTGCCGTTTATTGGCAAACTCCAACACCAGCGGGCTCTGCGGCGTCAGAATGCGCGCCAGCTGTGCCATGGCCGCCGGCACGTCGGCGATGTGATGCAAGACGCGCACCATCACCGCCGCGTCCACAGCGCCCGTGGCCAGCGGCATCCCGTAGAGATCGGCAGCGACGTAGGTGAAACGCCCGTCGCCAAGCTGCTGACGCGCGTACTCGAGCTGCGACTGGGAATAGTCTACCAGCACAACCTCACGGTATCCGGCGTACAGGTCCGCCAGGCGTCCGAACCCGGCGCCGATATCGACCACGCGCTCGCCAGTGGGCGGCAGCATGGCCTGGATGGCCACGCGCTCTACGGCGTCCTCGTATTCGCGTCCCTGGCCCTGCCAGAAATCGGTCCGGTAGGTCGAGGCCTCATAGTCAATGATGGGCCGCTCGCCGCGCTCCTGGTCTGCCAAACCACACTCTCCCCATGTTCCACGTGAAACGTCTGTTCGATTGGACGCCCGCGCGCGACGGCCTGATCAGGATGCCATTCTAGCGGCCGCAGAGAACACTGTCAAAGCCCGCGCCGCACCCATCAGGCCGATGTCTCCTGGGGAGAGGCAACAACCTCGAGACCAGGCAAGCCCTCGCGCAACAGCAGTCGCAGCTGCCTGCCATTTTGCACGGCATAGTCCTGGGCGTTGTTGTTGAACAACACATGTACAGCGTCAGCAGCGGCCGCCAGTTCGCCGACTCGGGGCACCCACTCGCGCAGTTCATCCTCGCTATACAGATAGTCAAAGCGTTCGCCAGTCGTTTTGACGCGGGCATACCACATGCGCCTGTTGCGCCCGTGAAAACGCACGATTGACAGCGCCGGTAGCGTCACCTCAGCGATGGTGGGGACCGAGCCCGTGCCAATCTGCGGCTCGTCCACCACCGTCAGCCCGATGCCAGCATCCCGCAGCGCAGCCGTCACCTGCGCGTAACTCTCGGGCTCGTACCAGCTCCGGTGCCGGAACTCGACGGACAAGAGATCGTCGGGATATGTATCGCGCAGAGACCGTAGATAGTCCAGATTCCGGTCTCCCGAAACATACCAGGGCGGGAACTGAAAGTGCAGCGCACCCAGCTTGCCCGCGTCGCGCAGCGGCTGCACCGAGCGGCTGAACTGGCCATGCACCTCATCGGTAGGCGGGTTCTTGCGGTCGTGGTAGGTCAACTGCTTGAAGGCCTTTACGTCAAAGATAAAGCCCTCGGGCGTGCGCTCTGCCCAGAGGCTAAAGTTGCGCACCGGCATCAGGTGATAATAAGTGGAATCGATCTCCACCACCGGAAACCGCTGCGCATAGTAGGTGATCTGTTGGCTTGAGGGCAGATCCGCAGGGTAAAAGTTGGCGTGGTCCGACCAGTTGCAGGTACCTACATAGATTCTGCTCATCTTGCCACTCCTCTGCTGGAGGTCCGGGCACCGTGACACCATTCTACCACACCCGAGTTGGCGGCGCCGCTCCGTTGGCCCATCAGCGACATTTGACGTCTATCCGTGACGGTGCTATTGTGCATGCAATCTCTTAGGGAGTCGCAAATGCACACCAGCTCCGTCAGGGCGAGAGAGCATACTGGCGACGGCCGCGGGTTCACCTCCGTAGCCGATGGCTTTGCGGCTGGCAGCGCATATCTCGTCTACTATTACGCCCGTTCCATAGCGGGGAATAGCGCGCTGCACATCTGGGAGCCATAGTCGCCCTCCCAACAGACAAGCGGTCAGTCAAAGCGTGGAGCGCCAGCTCCACGCTTTTTTGATTGCCCTGGAGGCGGAAAGGAGTGAATTATGCCGGTTCGCGGAATACGTGGCGCTACAACCGTCGATCTGAACACCGAGGAGGAGATCCTGGAGGCAACGCGCTCGCTGCTCCAGGGGATGGTCGCCGCCAACGGCGTCGACGCCGATGACCTGGCCGCCGCCTATTTTACAGTGACGGCCGACATCAACGCGGCCTTTCCTGCCAGAGCCGCCCGCCAGCTGGGGTGGCTGCATGTGCCCATGCTCGATGGCCTGGAGATCCCCGTCCCGGGCAGCCTCCAGCGATGTATTCGCGTCCTCCTATGGTGGAATACCGAGCGCCCGCCCAGTCAGGTACGTCACATCTATCAGCGCAAGGCCGCCAGCCTGCGCCCCGATCTCGCCACTACAGACGCTTACGTAAAGGAGCTCGATCAATGATCATCATCATGCGCAACCGCGCCCCGCAGGACCAGATTGAGGCCGTTGTCGACAAGGTCAAACAGCTCGGCTTTCGCCCGCACATCTCGGCGGGAGAGGAGACCACCATCATCGGCGTCATCGGCGACGAGCGCCGCCTCGATGAGTCCGTGTTCGACCTGATGGATGGGGTCGACCGTGTCGTGCGCGTCCTCAAGCCGTTCAAGCTCTCCAGCCGCGACTTTCACCCGGAAAACACGATCATTCAGGTGAATTCAACCCCCATCGGTGGCAATGCCGTGGTGGTCATCGGGGGTCCCTGCTCGGTGGAGAGCCGCGAGCAGGTCTTTGAAGCCGCCGAGATCGTCAAGAACAACGGTGGCACGATCTTTCGTGGCGGTGCCTTCAAGCCGCGCACTTCCCCCTACAGCTTCCGCGGGCTGGGAGAGAAAGGTCTGGCGCTCCTGGCCGAGGTCAAGTCCGTCTACGGTCTCGCTATCATCACCGAGGTCATGTCACCCGAGCAGGTCCCGATGGTCGCAGGCGTCGCCGACATTCTACAGGTCGGCACCCGCAATATGCAGAACTATGCACTGCTGGATGCCGTCGGACGCTCGGAGCGGCCCGTGATGCTCAAACGTGGTATGATGTCGACGATCGAGGAACTGCTCATGTCGGCCGAATACATCATGTCCAATGGAAACGAGCAGGTGCTCCTGTGCGAGCGCGGCATTCGTACCTTTGAGACCACCACCCGCAACACCCTGGACATCAGCGCAGTGCCGGTGCTCAAAGAACTCACGCATCTGCCCGTCTTTATGGATCCCAGCCATGCCTCCGGCAAGGCCCGCTATGTCAACGCACTATCGCGAGCCTCTGTTGCCGCTGGCGCAGACGGCCTGTTGATCGAGATGCATCCCCATCCCGAGGTCGCACTCTCGGACGGAGCACAGTCCATCGCGCCTGACACCTACTCGCAGCTGGTCAAAGACGTGCGGCAGGTAGCAGAAGCCGTGGGCCGGTCGCTCTAGATCACGACATGCAGCTATCGGAAGCACGTGTTGCGATTGTCGGGCTCGGACTGATGGGCGGTTCGCTGGCGGCGGCGTTGCGTACGCGCAATGCCTGCCGTGAGGTCGTTGGGATCGCCCGGCGGCAGAGCAGCCTGAACACCGCCCTCACGCTGCGGTTCGTCCACCGGGGCGTCACGGATGTCCAAGACGGCGTGGCCGAGGCCGACCTGGTGGTGCTCTGCACGCCTGTGGGCGATATCCTGGACAAGGTCCATGCCATCGGCCCCTTTCTCAAGCCAGGAGCGGTGCTGATGGACGTGGGCAGCACCAAGAGCGCCATCTGCGAGGCCATGGCGGACCTTCCAGGGGGAATTCAGCCGGTTGGAGGCCACCCCATGTGCGGCAAAGAGTCCTCCGGGCTCACCATGGCGGAACCCGATCTGTACCAGGATCGCGTCTTTGTGCTCTGCCCGCTGGAGCGCACCTCTGCGGAGGCCCGGGCGCTTGCCGAGAGCCTGGTGCGGGCCGTCGGTGCACGCCCCACCTATCTCGAGCCCGAACGGCACGACCGGCTGGTTGCCGCCATCAGCCATCTGCCCTTTATGCTCGCAGTGACACTGGTCCAGGCTGCCGAGCAACTCGGTGAGGGCGATCCGCTGCTCTGGACACTGGCGGCAGGTGGCTTTCAAGACACCAGCCGCGTCGCCGCGGGGAGCGTGCCGATGATGATGGATATCCTGGCCACCAACCGCATCCCGATCCTTGAGGCGTTGCAGCAGGCACAGGGCGACCTGGCCACACTGACCGAGTGCCTGGCCCAGAACGATATGACCCGGATGAGGGAGATGCTGGAGACGGCCGCTGAACGACGCCGGAGGCTGTAAGATGAATCTACATGTGAGACCCAGAAAGCCGCTCTCAGGCCGCGTCGCGGTCCCCGGCGACAAGTCGATCACCCATCGCGCGCTGCTCCTCGGCGGGCTGGGCGACGGCGATTCGCGCATAGACGGCTTTCTGGACAGCGGGGATTGCCGCGCCACCATAGGCTGCCTGGAGGACCTGGGTATCGCCGTCGAACGTCCGGCGGCCGATGCCCTGGCCGTGCACGGCAGAGGGCTGCATGGCTGGCGTGCGCCGCACAGGCCCCTGGACTGCATCCGCTCGGGCACCACGATGCGGCTGATGGCGGGCCTGCTGGCGGGCCAGCCCTTTGAGAGCACGCTCACGGCCGAGGCACAGCTCCTGGCGCGGCCCATGGATCGCGTCATCGTGCCGCTGCGCGCCATGGGGGCCCGGATCACCGGTCGCGACCGGGACCGGTATCCGCCGCTGGACATCACGGGGACGCCACTCCAGGGCACGGCCTACGACTTGCCCGTGGCCAGCGCACAGGTCAAATCGGCCCTCCTGCTGGCCGGCATGTACGCTCGCGGGCGCACTGTCGTCAGCGAGCCAGGGCCATCGCGGGACCACACCGAACGCATGCTCAACGCCCGCGGTGTGTGTGTGCAGAGCCAGGGCCTGGTACACAGCATCGACGGTCCCGCAGCCCGTCTGGCAGCGCTCGACGTGCGCGTGCCGGGAGACTTTTCGTCGGCAGCCTATCTCATCGTCGCGGCGCTGCTGGTGCCCGGCAGTGAGCTCGTGATCGAAAACGTGGGGATCAACCCGACGCGCACGGGCCTGCTGGACATCCTGCGAGAGATGGGAGCAGATATCGTCGAGGAAGGCGCCCGCAACGAGGGCGGTGAGCCGGTGGCTGACCTGATCGTGCGCAGCTCCTCGCTCAAGGGCATCACCGTCAGTGGCAATCTGGTGCCCCGCACCATCGACGAGTTCCCCATCCTGGCGCTGGCCGCGACCCAGGCGGAGGGCGAGACCCATGTCCGCGACGCCGCCGAGTTGCGGGTCAAAGAAACCGATCGCATCGCGACAACGGTGGCAGCTCTGAGCGCGCTGGGGGCAGAGATCGCGCCCACGCCAGATGGGTTTGACATAATGGGACCTACGCCATTATATGGAATGGCTGTAGACAGCCAGGGCGATCATCGCCTGGGCATGACGGTGGCCGTAGCGGGCCTGATCGCCCGCGGCGAGACGGTGGTGCTGGGTTCGGAACGGATCGCCGACTCATTTCCAGGCTTTGAGGCGATCCTGGCACGCATCGCTCCCGGCAGCCTGACATGAGCGATCAGGCGCCGCGCACCGCGATCGCCCTGACGGGCCATACCCGGCTTGTGGGCCTGTTTGGCTGGCCGGTGGAACACAGCATCTCCCCGCCCATGCAGAACGCCGCCTTTAGCGCGCTGGGCATGGATTGGTGCTACGTTCCCTTTGCTGTGCCGCCCGAGCGCCTGCCCGACGCCGTCCGTGGCGTGCGGGCACTGGGGCTCGCTGGCGTAAACGCCACCGTGCCGCATAAACAGGCGCTGCTCTCCCTGGTGGACGCCCTCACGCCAGAGGCACAGGCCATTGGCGCCGTGAATACGCTGCTCCTAGGTGAACAGACCGTGGGCCACAACACGGACGCTGCCGGATTTATGCGTGCCTTGAGAGAGACGGGGTTCGAACCCGAGAGCCGGCACGTGCTGATGCTCGGCGCGGGCGGCGCGGCACGGGCCGTGGGCTATGCCTTGCTCACCGCCGGAGCCACCCTGACGATCCTGAACCGCACAGAGGAGCGCGCCGTGGCGCTGGCCGAGGACCTGAAAACGGCCGTCGGGGGCGCCGCCGCGAGAGCCGGTAGACTGGAGCCAGATGTGCTCTCTGCCGTAGCCCCTCAGGCGGAGCTGGTGGTGAACACCACCGTCGTCGGCATGTGGCCGCACAGCGACGGTTGCCCCTGGCCGGAGGACGTGCCGTATCCCAACGGCGTGCCACTCTTTGACCTGATCTATACGCCGCCCGAAACGCGCCTGATGGCTCTGGCCCGGCAGAGCGGGGCGCACGCCACCAACGGACTGACGATGCTGGTCCATCAGGGAGCGGAGGCCTTTCGACTCTGGACCGGCGTCGAACCGCCTGTAGATATCATGCTGCGGGCATGCCTGCACGCCCTGGGGAGGTCATAACGATGCTGAGAGTCATGACGGCTGGCGAGTCGCACGGCCCGGCCCTGATCAGTCTGCTCGAGGGACTGCCCGCCGGACTGGCCATCGACCCCGAGGCCATAGACCATGAGCTGAGGCGCAGACAATCGGGGTACGGGCGGGGCGCGCGCCAGCAGATCGAGTCTGACCGGGCACAGATCCTGACCGGGGTCATTCAGGGTGTCACCATCGGGAGCCCGCTGGCCATGTTGATCCCCAACCGCGACTATGAGAACTGGCGCGAGCGCAGCGTGCCCGCGTGGACCCGTCCGCGCCCGGGCCACGCCGACCTGCCCGGCGCCATCAAGTACGGCATCGACGATATGCGCCTGATCGCCGAGCGGGCCAGCGCGCGTGAGACCGCCGCCCGGGTGGCTGCCGGCGCCGTTGCCCGGCTGCTCCTGCAGGCCGTCGATATCCACATCGGGTCCTATGTGCAAGCCATCGGCACAGCCAGCATGCCCGAAACGCACGAGAACCTGTGCGCTCTGTGCGAGCGCGCCCTTGCATCGGACGTGGCCTGCCCGGATAGTGAGACAGCCTCCGCCATGCGCGCGGCGATCGACGCCGCCCGGGAAGCGGGCGACTCGCTGGGCGGGATCATCGTCGTGGGCGCCTGGGGCCTGTTGCCCGGTCTGGGCACCCATGTGGCCTGGGACCGGCGCCTGGACGGCCGGCTGGCACAGGCCCTCATGAGCATCCAGGCGATCAAAGCCGTAGAGATCGGGCCCGCCTTACAGAATGCACAACTCCCAGGCACACAGGTCCACGATGCGCTGTACGCGGGCGAGGTACGGCGCACGAACCGTGCCGGCGGGCTGGAGGGCGGTATGACCAACGGGGAGCCGCTCTGGATGCGCATCGCGATGAAGCCGATACCCACCACAGTATCGCCCATTCCAACCATAGATCGTAATACACAAGAGGAAACCACAACACAATACCAGCGTTCCGATGTGTGCGCCGTGCCCGCCGCGGCCGTGGTGGCCGAGGCCATGACAGCCCTGGTGCTGGCGGATGCCCTGCTCGAGCGCTATGGCGGCGACAACATGGCCACGTTGATCAGGAGGGTACAGGATGACCGGAACGGATAATCTGATCCTCACCGGCTTTATGGGCACCGGCAAGACCAGCGTCGCGCAGAAAGTTGCCGAGAGGCTCGGGCGTCCCTTTGTGGACATGGATGACGAGATCGTGCAGCGAGCGGGACAGACCATCCCCGAGATCTTTGCGCAACTGGGCGAGGGCGCCTTTCGGGCGATCGAGAGCGGTCTCTGCGTGGATCTAGGCCAGCTCTCGGGGCTGGTCATAGCCACCGGCGGCGGGTGCCTGGTGAACGGGACCAATCGTGAGATTCTG
The DNA here is from genome assembly GCA_040772225.1 of Anaerolineae bacterium. Lineage (GTDB taxonomy): Bacteria > Chloroflexota > Anaerolineae > UBA1429 > UBA1429 > JAAYED01. Next base: position 1,952,142 of record JAXGYO010000002.1, on the reverse strand, counting down.
TCCAGCAGCGGACTCGTGATCTGCCTCGACTGCAAGCCGGAGGGGATCGTCAAGCGTCTGGAAGGCAGCAGCCATCGCCCGATGCTCTATGGAGACGCACCAGAGGCACGCGTGCGAGATCTGCTGGCAGAGCGCCGTCAGGCCTATGCCGCGATCCCCTACCACATCGACACCACGCATCGCAGCATCGACCAGGTGGTGGAGGCCGTGCTTGCGCTCTACCGGTCTGAACCCCGCAGGCTGCAGGTAAACACACTGACCGGCGCCTATCCTGTCCATCTGATCCCTGGCGGCCTGCCCCTGTTGGGCGACCTGTTGAGTACACACCCAGTCTCCACGGATCTCGTCGTGGTGAGCGACGAGCACGTGTGGCCCCATTGGGGCGCATCTCTAATGGAGGGGCTGGCACAGACGGGATACCGGGTGACGCCGATCATCCTGCCCCCCGGGGAGCAGCACAAACGGCTCGGTACGGTGAGTAATCTCTATGATCGTTTTGTCGATGCAGGGCTGGATCGCAGCGGCGCCGTGATCGCTCTAGGCGGCGGCGTGATCACCGACATGGCCGGCTTTGCTGCTGCCACCTTTATGCGGGGAGTTCACCTGGTGCAGGTGCCTACCACACTCCTCGGCATGATCGACGCCAGCGTGGGCGGCAAGGTGGCCGTGGACCTGCCTCAGGGCAAGAACCTGGTGGGCGCCTTTGTCGAGCCCCTTCTGGTCCTTGTGGATCCCGATGTGCTGGTCACCCTGCCCGAGAGCGAGGTGCGCGCCGGCCTGGCGGAGATCATCAAGGCGGGCGTGATCGCCGACCCCGATCTGTTCGCCCGGTTTGAACATGCAGGCAGCCGCCCGCCACTGCCGGATCTGATCGGGCCAGCCCTGCAGGTCAAGATCGATGTGGTGGAAGAGGACCCCTACGAGCGGGGCAGGCGAGCCGTGCTGAACCTGGGTCACACCTTTGCCCATGCCTATGAGGTGCTTGAGGACTACCGGCTGCACCATGGGCTGGCGGTGAGCATCGGCATGGTACGGGCGGCGATGTTGGCGGAAGCACGGGGTTTGTGCACCAGCGCTACACGCCGGCGCATCGTAGACACCCTGCGCGCTCACGGACTTCCCGTCGATCCGCCGCCTCATGACCCGGAGCAGGTCTACGAGGCGATGTTCATGGACAAGAAAAAGCAGAGCGGGAAACTACGCTTTGTGCTGCCGCGCGACATCGGCGATGTGATCGTCGTCGATGATGTGTCCGCCGGCGAGGTGATCGAGGCATTGCAGAGGGAGACGCCATGACAAAGAGGATGCTGGTGCTGCATGGGCCGAACCTGAACCTTCTCGGAAAGAGGGAGCCGGAGGTCTACGGACACCTGACGCTGGATGACATCAACACGCGCCTGCGGCAATGGGCGACTGAACACGACGTCGACCTGTACATCTCCCAGTCGAACCATGAGGGCGCGCTGATCGATGCGATCCAGGAGGCGGCCGGTTGGGCGGACGGGATCGTGATCAACCCGGGGGCATACACACACTACTCGTACGCCCTGCGGGATGCTATCGCGGGCGTATCCGTCCCGGCGATCGAGGTGCACCTGTCCAACATTCACGCCCGCGAGGCGTTCCGGCACACATCGGTGACCGCGCCGGTATGCCGCGGCCAGATCGTGGGGCTCGGTTGGTATGGCTATATCCTGGCGCTTGAGGCACTCTTGCGGGGGTGAGCCCGGGAGACCCGGGTCCGGTGGGAGCCTGACCTTCCAATGCGGTACCCTGGAGCCCGGGCGCTCTCACGAGAGTGAACCCGCGCGTCTGGGTCAGGCAGGGGCCTAACCGGCATGGCGATACTCTGACGCCCGGGCAACTCTCAAAGGGTGATCGGCGCAGCCCCGTAACAGGAAACCGGAGGGGACAGAGTCCCCTCCGGTCGGTACAACAGACAGAATCCGCAGATCAGGACCTGCGACGAAGGAACGACGGAATGTCCAGGTCCTTGTCATCAAAATCGGGACGCACCTCTGGCGGGCGTACCACTCTCCGCGCGTCGCCTAGCTCCACCTGGCGGATTTTGGCCTTTTCATCGAGGTCAAAGCCGGTGGCGATGAGTGTGATCTGAATCTGATCCTTCATCCCTTCGTCGATCACCGCGCCAAAGATGATGTTGGCATCGGGCGCCGCGGTCTGCCGGATCAGGTCAGCCGCCTGAGAGACCTCATACAGCGAGAGATCGGTGCCGCCCTTGACGTTAAAGAGCACGCCCCGGGCGCCGCTCACATTGATATCCAGCAGCGGGCTCGTGACCGCGGCCTCTGCGGCTGCCAGTGCGCGTTCCTCACCGGCCGCCCGGCCGATGGTCATCAACGCGGCGCCACCGTCCTTCATCACCGCTTTGACATCGGCAAAGTCGGTGTTGATCAGGCCCGTCAGCGTGATCAGCTCAGAGATACCCTGGATACCCTGGCGCAGAATATCGTCTGCGACCACAAACGCTTGCTCGAGGGGCACCTGACGGTCGACAAGCTCCAGCAGACGATCGTTCTGTACGGCGATGAGCGTATCCACGCGCTCGTTGAGCCGCACAATGCCCTCCTGGGCCGCCCTTGAGCGCCGCATCCCCTCAAAACCAAAGGGGCGCGTCACCACGGCTACCGTCAGGGCGCCCTGCTCCCGGGCGATCTCCGCGATCACGGGCGATGCACCCGTGCCGGTGCCGCCGCCCATGCCCGCCGTTACAAACACCATGTCGGCACCTTGCAGCACCGAGACCAGTTCCTCCCGGGACTCCTCCGCAGCCTTTTGACCCACGGCGGGATCCCCGCCTGAGCCCAACCCGCGTGTCATCTGGTTCCCGATCCGCACCCGGATATCAGCGTTGGACTGAGCCAGCGCCTGTGCATCGGTATTCACGGCGATAAAGTCAACGCCGCCCAGCCCGGCCTCAATCATACGATTGACGGCATTTGAGCCACCGCCACCGACGCCCACCACCTTGATAACCGCTTCCCTGCCCAGCGTATCCATTACGTTATCCAAAGAATACCTCCCACACACGGGTTCAGCATATCCGCATTCTAGCCGCTAGAGTGCATTGTGCAAGCGCGTGACGCTCGCACACAGCGGCCAGCCAGGCGGACATCGGATACAACAGACTAGCGCCGCAGCCGGGTCGGTACGTCCAGGTCTCTCGGATCAAAAGGTCGATGATCCAGATCCACGTCAATGGGCGAGTCCCGCAGAGGAGGCATATTGCCCTGCGGGTTGCCATTGGCATCCAGACGGTAGCCGGTGGCGATCACCGTGATCACGATCTCGTCGCCCAGTTCCTTGTTATCGATATAGCCAAAGATGATGTTGGCATCCGGTGACGCCATGCGCGTCACCATATCCGCCGCAGTGTGCACCTCGCCCAGAGAGAGGTTACCTCCCTCGATGTTCAAGAGTAGTCCCGTGGCCCCCTCCAGCGTGATGTCCAGCAATGGGCTGGATGTCGCCTCTTGCGCGGCCACCGCGGCACGATCGTCTCCCGTGGCCCGCGTGACATTGACCATGGTGCGCCCGCCGCCGGTGAGGATGGCGGTCACATCCCTCAAGTCTACGTTGATCAGCCCGACCTTGAGCACAAAGTCGCAGACCGTCTGCACGGCCTGGTGCAGCATCTCATCGGCGAGGACAAAGGCCTCGGTCAATTTGAGATCGCGCACGTCCAGGCTGAGCAACCGATCATTGGAGATGACGATCTCGGCATCAACCTGCTCAACGAGCGCCTGAAGGCCCTCCGACGCGATGCGAGACTTGCGCGCGCCCTCAAACCCAAAGGGTTTGGTGACAACACCGACGGTGAGGATGCCCATGCCCTTGGCGATACGCGCGATCACCGGAGCGGCGCCTGTACCCGTGCCGCCGCCAAGCGTCGCGGCGATAAAGACCATGTCCGTGTTCTTGAGCAGGGCCTCTATCTGCGGGGTAGCGGCCTCCGCGGCCTGCTTGCCCAGGGCCACATCGCCTCCGGTGCTCAGCCCATGGGTAACGGTCTCACCGATCTGCAGACGCACCGGAGCGCGCGTACCCTTGAGTTCTTTGAGCGACGTGTTGATGGAGATAAAGTCGACACCCACAATGCCGGACTCGATCATCCGCTTGACGGCATTGGAACCCCCGCCGCCAACACCGATCACCTTGATACGCTGAAGCCTCTCCGCGGTCGAAACTGGCAAGTCCATCTCGGCATCCCCCATCCACAGAATCGCTCCGCAGGCGATCGCGAGCGCGTCGCGCTCATCTGTCGCTGTTGCGATGCTAACATACCATAAGAACGGTGTCAACGTACAGTCAGCGTACAACAGGATGCTGAACGCCTTGAAACACACCAATCTGTCGCCGGTGACTTGACCGAACCGTGGCGGAGGGCTATACTTTCAATAGTAACATATCCGCTGGGGGAGCCCGCGTGGGCTGAGAGGATGGTTCGCCATCGACCCCTGTACCTGATCTGGGTTATGCCAGCGTAGGGAAGCATGATTCGCCATTCCAGCCGCCGGTCAACCCAACCGGCGGCTGTTTCTATTTCTGGAGTTGTGCCGTGCAGGCCATCAAGAAGGTTGTCGTGGTTGTTAACGGGCAGTTCGCGCACGAGGAACGCCTGCTGGCGATCCTGGACAGCGCCGATTGCGTCATCGCAGCCGATGGCGGCGCCAACTGGTTGGCCATGCACCAGCGCACCCCGGACAGGATCGTAGGCGACATGGACTCGGTAGACCCCGCCCTGCTCGCGCGGCTGGCGGAATCGGGCTGTCACGTGGTCCGCTTCCCCGCCCACAAGGATGAAACCGACGCCGAATTGGCGCTGGCGGCGGCAGCCGCGCTGGCGCCGGCAGAGATCGTCATTCTGGGGGCTCTGGGTGGACGTATCGATCACACGCTCGGTAACCTGTCACTGCTGAGCATGCCGGTCCTGCATGGAATTGCGGTGTCCGTCTTTGACGGGCAGTCCGCCCTCTGGCTGGCCACTGGTCGTACAGCGGTCCGTGGCAAGCCGGGCGATATCGTAAGCCTGATTCCCTGGGGCGGCGATGCCTGCGATATCTACACCCAGGGGCTGGCCTATCCGCTGCAGGGCGAGACGCTGCCCTTTGGACCATCCCGTGGGATCAGCAATGTCCTGGTCGGCTCCTGTGCCAGCATATCGTTGGGCTCCGGACAACTGCTGGTCGTGCACACACCGCTAGAGTACCTGGAGGATACGCCGTGACGTCACCGTCTCGCATAAATCCCTTCCGGGATACACGCGTTGCGCGCGAATACGACCCATGGTACGCCGACCCTATCGGAGCCACGGTCGATCGCCTGCAAAAGGCGCTGGTCTTTCGCATTGCCCAGCCTCGTGCGGGCGAGCGCGCACTGGATGTGGGTACCGGCACGGGCAACTATGCGTGCGCGTTGGCGAGGCTCGGGCTGCGCGTGACGGGCATCGATGCGTCAGAGGCGATGCTGTCGGTGGCCCGCGCCAAGCCGGAGCCAGTGATGTGGCAGCAGGGCAGCGCCGAGCATCTGCCCTGCGAGGATGCGAGTTTCCGTCTGGTGATCTCTGTGACCGCCCTGGAGTTCTTTGCCGACCCGGAGCGCGCCATCGCTGAGATGGTCCGCGTGCTCGCACCCGGAGGGAGGCTGGTGGTGGGCACGCTCAACGCCCGAGGACCGTGGGGCGAGATGTATGCATCCGTGGGCAAGGATCCGGCCTCGCCTTTCCACCACGCCCGGCTGTACACCTCTGAGGAATTGATCGCCTTGCTGGCGCCACACGGCAAGGTACGATGGAGCAGCGCCGTCTTTATACCGCCCACGGGCAGAGGACTCGCGCTGGCGGGCGTTCGCGAGTGCATCGGACAGGCACTGCAACGCGATCGCGGGGCCCTGCTGGTAGGGAGGATAGACAAATGATCACCGTAAGCGCTCAAATCAGCCTGTATCCGCTCGGCTGCGGCGACCTGGGCCCGGCGATTGGGTCTTTTGTGGAGACGCTTGAGGCCCGCGGCCTGTCCTGCGAGGTTGGAGCGATGAGCACAATGGTCTGGGGCGATGACGAGATCGTCTTTACGGCACTGCGCGAGGCGTACCGGCGAGTCGCTCAAGCAGGACCGGCCGTGCTGCAGGTGACCCTGTCAAACGCCTGCCCGCTCCCCTCCACGGATCGTGGGAGTCGAGGAGATCCGGGATGAGCGGCATCGTTTGGCGGCGCATCTGGCCGCCCCTGGCGCTCTGCCTGGCGCTCCTGATCCTCTGGCAGGTGGCCTCCATCGCGCTGGACATCCAGGAGTGGCTGCTTCCTAGCCCGGTGCAGATCGTACGCGCTGGCTGGGAGGCCCGGCCTTTGCTGTGGCCGCACTTCTGGCAGACCACGCGCGAGACGCTGATCGGCTTTGGACTCGCCCTGGCGATCGGGCTCGGGCTTGGGATGCTCATCGACTATTCCAACACAATCCGTGCGGCGGTCTATCCCTTGCTCGTCCTGTCACAGACCATTCCGGTGGTAGCGATCGCCCCGCTATTGGTGATCTGGTTCGGCTACACCATTCTGCCCAAAGTCATTGTGGTGGGCCTGGTCTGCTTTTTCCCCATCGTCGTCAACACCGCTGACGGGCTGCGCGCCGCCGAACCGGAGCAAATCGCTCTGCTGCGTACGATGGGCGCCTCCCGCAAGGATGTCTTTTTCAAGATCCGGCTGCCGGGGGCGCTGCCAGCAATCTTTACGGGGATCAAAATCGGCATTACGTACAGCGTGGTGGGCGCGATCATGGGGGAATGGGTGGGCGCAAGCCAGGGACTGGGCGTGTTCATGCTGCGCGCCACCAACTCTTTCCGAACCGACTGGGTGTTCGTCAGTATCGTGCTCACCGCGGCGCTGAGCCTCCTGCTCTTTGGTGCCGTCACCTTGCTACAACGTACCGCCCTGCGCTGGTACTATATATCTCGGAGAACAGAAGAATGGGAAGAAATACGCTGAACCGTAAATTCAATCGCGCTGTAGCGCTGGGAATCGCCGTGGGGGTGGCGCTCGCGCTGGTGATCTCTGGCTGTGCCCGCGAGAGCGCCCTGGAGCCAGCCACCCTGTCCCTGGACTGGGTGCCAAACACAAACCACACGGGCCTCTATGTAGCCCTGGACAAGGGGTGGTACGCTGAAGAGGGCATCGATCTCGAGATCCAGATTCCTTCTGATCCCTCCGCCGCACTCAAGCAGGTTGGGGCTGGGAACACCGAATTCGGCATAAGTTTCCAGGAAGAGGTAACCATCGCCCGCAGCGCGGGCATCCCGATCGTGTCCATCGCGGCTGTCATCCAGCACAACACCTCGGCCTTTGCCGCGCTGGCCTCCAGCGGCATCACAAGACCTCGCGATTTCGAAGGGCACACCTATGCCTCCTACAGCCTGCCCATCGAGCCCGCGATCCTGAGCAGCCTGATGGCCTGCGACGGCGGTGATGCAAACCGCGTCGAGTTCGTGGATGTCGGCTTTGATGCCTTTCCAGCTCTGCTGGGTGGGCAAGTCGACCTGGCATGGATCTTTATGGGCTGGGACGGCGTTCAGGCAGAACTAAAGGGCGCCGACCTGGCGGTATTTCCGCTCGCCGGCTCCTGCGTCCCAGATTACTACACGCCGGTGCTCATCGCCGGCGAGTCCACGCTGGCAGATCAGGCCGATCTGACCCGCCGGTTCTTGCGTGCCGCGGCCCGGGGATATGCGTACGCCATCGAGAACCCGGCGGAAGCGGCCGAGATCCTGCTCAAGTACTCACCGGAGAGCGATCCCGAGCTCGTGCGAGCCAGTCAGGCCTATCTGAGCCCGCGCTACCAGGACGACGCGGCTAGGTGGGGCGTGCAGGAGCGGTCGGTCTGGTCTGGCCTGAGCGAGTGGATGGCCGCGAACGGCCTCATCCCGGAGCCAATCGACGTGGACGCCGCCTTTACCAACGAGTACCTTCCCTGACGTGAGCGAGCAGCAGCCTCCGGTCATCAGTGTGCGCGAGGTCAGCAAGGCCTTCCAGGTGGATGGCCGGATCGTTCCCGCTTTGGACCGGGTGAGCATCCACGCGTGTGAGCGCGAGTTTGTGACGCTCATCGGCCCGAGCGGCTGCGGAAAAAGCACGCTTCTCAACCTGATCGCTGGTTTGATGGACCCCGACATGGGGGAGATCGCCCTCCGCGGCGATGCTGCCATTCGCCGGCTTGGACAGGTTGGCTACATGCCCCAGCGGGATGGATTGCTTCCCTGGAGGCGCCTGCTGGAGAACGTGACGGTGGGCCCGGAGGTGATGGGGCGCGACCTGGATGCCGCCCGCGAGCAGGCGCGCGCGCTCCTGCCTCTCTTTGGCCTGGAGGGCTTTGAGCGCAGCTACCCGCATGAGTTGTCGGGCGGGATGCGCCAGCGGGCGGCGCTCCTGCGCACACTGTTGTGTGAACAGCCGGTTGTGTTGCTCGATGAGCCCCTCGGCGCACTGGACGCCCTCACGCGGCGCACCATGCGCGACTGGCTGTTGCAGATCTGGGAGCGTTTCCAGCGGACGATGCTCTTTGTCACCCATGATGTGGATGAAGCCGTACTCCTCTCAGACCGGATCTATATCATGACCTCCCGCCCGGGCCACATCGCCAGGGAACTGGTCGTCGAATTGGACCGCCCGCGCACCGAAGCCATGATCATCGAGCCAGCCTTTGTGGCTTGTCGAGAGGCGATCCTGCAGACTCTGGAGGCACACCATGGGTGAGCGACGGGTGACTATCAGCAAGCTCGATCACCTGGGCCGACGACTGATCAGTTACCCGGGTGAGATCGTTCTGGAGGAGGGGGAGATGGTGGCGGCGCGCTGCCTGTGGACGCTTCCGAAAACGGTCGACCTGGGCCCGTTCACCATCGCGCCGGGTGACATTCTGGTCGAGTACTATTTCTCGAGCCAGCCCTTTAACATTTTTGCCATCTATACCCCGCCGGGGGAGCTCAAGGGGTGGTACTGCAACGTCCTGGGGCACACGCTGATTGCACCCGAGACGATCGACTGGGCCGATCTGGCTCTGGACCTGGTGGTGACGCCGCAAGGAGAACGGACGGTCCTGGATGAGGATGAGTTTGAGGCCCTTGATCCATCGCCAGAACAGCGCGCGCAGGCCGATCTGGCATTGAGCACCCTGAACGAGTGGGTACAGCGGCGGCGCCCCCCCTTTTCGGACATTGCTGCCATGCCCCAGACGCGCACAGCATAGACTTGAAAGCGTTCATCCGCTACAATCCGCTCTAGTTCAGAGACCGCTGTGAGGCAGTTCTTTTGGATAACACGCTCTCGCATTCCCGTTATGCGCTTGTGATCCGGATACCCCGGGAGATCGAGGTGCAGATCGAGGACACCTTTCTCACCCTGGTCGGGATCACGCGACCCATCATCGGATTCCACATCACGCTGGTCGGTCCGTTCCTGTGGGAGAGTGATGCCGATAGCAGCGTGCTGGATCAGCTGGCGCAGATCTGCGAGAGCTTTGAGCCCTTCCAGGTCACCATTGGTGGTTCCGGAGCCTTTGTGGGCGAGGATGCCAGTGCTGTCTATATCGCTGTAGAGCACTCTGCAGCGCTGCGCGAACTGCAGGCCCGCGCGCACCGGCTGCTGTACCCGCACATCGCCCTTCAGCGCGAGATCGCTCCAGAGGAGTACATCCCCCACGTCACGCTCGGATTGGGCCTGACACCGGAGGAGCGCGACCGCGCCCTTGTCGCCCTATCCAACCAGCCGATCACAGCAACCCTCCAGGTGGTCGAACTACACCTGGTTGAGCAGAAACCCCAGTCGCCCTGGCGCCTCATACGCACCTTTCCCCTGGCAGGGCAGCCTCCCCCGGGACCGCACCGTATCCACGAGGAATAGGCGCTGCACGCCACCCCTCGCCGGATTGCCTCCGGTCTGCTGCGGGTGTAAACTATTATGTACCGCCTGGCTGCCAGGAGCGGCCATGGGCGGGTTTGTTGTTACGAGCTTTGGCTCGGCAGGAGGCAGTATGGCAGCCACGGTCCTCGTCCGGGAGGCCAGGACGCGCGCGGACCTCAAGAGGGTCGCGACATTCCCCATGTCCCTCTATCACGGCGATCCCTATTACGTCCCGCCGTTGATGGGCGACCGCGTCAAGCACCTAGACCCCGAGCACAACCCGTACTTTGAGCATGCCGAGATGCAGCTCTTTATAGCAGAACGCAATGGTTCGGTGGTGGGCACGATCGCTGCCATCACCGATCGCCTGCACAAGGAGACCTGGGACGAATCCGTGGGATTCTTTGGCGTCTTTGAGACCATCGAGGACTATGACGTGGCCAGGGCGTTGCTGGATGCAGCGGGCGGATGGCTGGCGGGCCGCGGTTGCCCCGTCATGCGCGGCCCCATGAATCTCAATATCAATGACGAATGCGGCATGTTGGTCGATGGCTTTGATGGCGCCCCTGTGATCATGATGCCCTACAACAAGCGTTATTATCCTGCTTTTCTAGAGCGTTATGGCTTTGTACAAGCCAAGGACCTATACGCCTTTGATGTGGCACTGTACGAGTTTGGACCAAACGTAGAGGGGCTCCCGGCGCGCCTGTCACGTTTTGCCGACATCGCCGAGCAGCGCTACCACGTGCGCGTACGTCCCTTTGACATGAAGCACCTCAAGAGCGAGGTTGAGCTGATCAAGCCCATCTATCGCCAGGCCTGGGCCAAGAACTGGGGTGCTGTCCCGCTCACCGATAACGAGTTCGATTATCTGTTGGGCCAGCTCAAAAGTGTTGTGGATGGGGACCTCTCCTACCTGGCCTTTATCGGGGACGAGATCGTCGGCATCTTTCTATCGGTCCCCGATGTCAACCAGATTCTGCCCTATGCCAAGGGACGACTGTTCCCCTTTGGTTGGGCTCAGCTGCTCCTCCACCAAAAAGAGATCGACACGCTGCGCGTGATGCTCATGGGCGTGCTGGAAGAGCACCGGCTCAAGGGCATCGAGGCGTTGTTCTACAAGATGGCGAGCCAGGCCGCATACGCCAAAGGGTATCGCCGGGCCGAGATGTCCTGGATCCTTGAGGACAACTACAAGGTCATCCGCGGCATCGAGGGAATGGGCGGAGAGATCTATCGCACCTACCGGGTGTATGACAAAGCCCTGGAGCCCGCCACGGCATGATGGAGCACCGCCCCGTCCGCATCGTCACTGACAGCGGTTCCGATCTGTCGGCGGAGATCGCGGCAGCACTGGAGATCACCGTCGTTCCCCTGGTGGTGCTGTTTGGCGATCAAGCCATCGAAGAGCCCAGCCTCACGCCAGATGCCTTCTGGGCCCTCGCGGCGCGCAATCACGTTACCCCCGGCACATCCCAGCCCAGCCTGGGCGCCTTCTATCGTGTATTTGAGCGCCTGGTCCAGCAGGGCAACGACGTCATCTGTGTGACGATCACGAGCCGCCACTCGGGGACCTATAGCACCGCCTGCACTGCCGCTCACCCCTTTGGGGACCGCGTGACGGTGATTGACTCGCACGCCATCTCCATGGGCACTGGATACACGGTGATGGAGGCGGCCGCCATGGCCCTCGATGGGGCGCCACGGCAGGCGATCGTCAAGCGCCTGCATGCACTACGGGATCGCTCGCATATCATGATCCATCTCGAATCGGTGGAGCATATCCGGGCCGGCGGGCGTGTGGCGAAGGTGATGCCGCTGGTCGATCGCCTGGCACGCGCCATGTCGCTCAAGACGTCTCTCACGATGATGGATGGTGAGCTGCGCTTGATGGGCGTTGCGCGCTCCACCGGCAAGAGCCTCTCCAGGATCGCCCACGAGGTGAGCACCCTGGGGAGCCTGGAAAAGCTGATTGTCATCCACGTGCGCGCCCCGGAGATGGCGCAGCGGCTGGTGACGCTGGTGGAACATCTCCTTCCCCGTTCGCAGGATAGTGTCATGGTCGGAGAGGCGGGACCTGTGCTGGCGTGCCACGGAGGACCGGGCGTCGTCGGCATCGGAGCCTGGCAGGCGTCAGCCTCCAGCTAGACCAGGGCCTGCATCGACAAACTCGTCACTCTGTGCCCCGCCATCCGGCCCCGCTTCGGTCTGCGCTTGCCACACAAAAAAGAACCGCCGCTCAAAACGCCTCAGCAATCCGAGCACCGGCCGCGCCATGAGCCAGGTGAGCAGGGCATTACCTGTTGCCCTGGCAGAATCCCACCAGAAGGACGTGGTCAGATAAAAGACGCCATATCGCTTAAGCGTCTCCAGGATCCCCTGTCCCGGCTGCCAGTACATTGACCCGGGTTGCGGCTGCACGATAAAGGGCCAGAACCAGATGTTCATGATGGCGCCAAAGGCAAACCCCCACAGCAGCGCCCAAATTGCCAGCAGCACGGCCTCCAGGCGCGGCCAGCGGCGGAGATCCGGGACCCATGCAGAGGTGAGCCCCACCCATCCCAACGCCATCATCTGGTAGGGCAGCCAGGGCCCGATGCCCCCACCGATCAGCGCCGACGCCAACAGCGAGAGTGCGCCCAGCATGAAACCAAAGGTGGCGCCGTAGGCATAGCCGCAGAGCACCGGCAGCGTGAATACCGCGGCAAAGCCCGCCGGGCCGGGCACCGCCCGCAACACTGCGTTGGCCGCGGTCAGCACCCCGAGGATCGCCACCATCCGCGCGTTCATCGCGCCGGTGCCGAGCATCGCCAGAATCGCCCCAAGACAGAGGACCACGATGGCGATGGTCAGCAGGGGCGATTGCGACATGCTGGCGGCGGCGCCGGGTGTTTGGGCAAGGCCGCTCCCGATAAAGGGGTAGAGAAAGGCGACCACGCCCACCAGGCTCGCCAGTAGCAGGATCAGGTGCGCAGGGCGCGTCCGTGCGGTCATTCCGCGCCTCCGGCCACGTCATCCGGCGTCAGCGTGCGCCCATCCTGGTAGAGCAGGCCGATCTGGCTGCAGTAGGCGGGGTGCGCAAACATCACCTCCCGCACGGTCCCGTCGGCGATACACCGGCCATCGTCCATCAGGATCAGACGGTCGGCGCATTGCGCCACCAGTTCGACATCATGCGTCGCCATGATCACCGTTCGGCCGATGGCGCGCTCCGACGCCAGGTAGCGCATAAAGGCCTCTTTCTGAGCCCGATCCACCCCCCGCGTCGGCTCATCCAGCAGCACGATCTCCGGCTCCGCCGCGAGGATCGCACCGAGCGCCACCCGCTGCCGTTCGCCCACCGAGAGATCGCGAGGATACTGCTCCGCGAGCGATGCAATGCCGAGCGCATCCAGCAGGCCCACAGGCAGGGTCGCCGGCAGATGATGGTTTCTCCGGGTGAACGCCAGCTCTTCCCGTACGCTGTCCGCGAACAGCAGGGCGTTCGGATTTTGCGGCACATATCCGACGGTGCGAATCAGCTCCTCCAGTGGCACCCGGCGCGTGTCCTGCCCGCGCACCTGAACGGTGCCGGCATCAGGCTGCAAGAGGCCAACCATCTGTTTGAGCAGCGTGGTCTTGCCCGAGCCATTGCGCCCCATGATCGCCACCATCTCGCCGCGGCCAATCTCCAGCGTGATACCCTGCAGCGCAGCACGCCCGCCATACGCATATCCCAGGTTCTCAACGGCCACTTGAATGGGACCCGCGGCCGGCTCACGCTGGCTCACGTCCCGCGAAGCTGGTACGTGCCCGTCAAGGGGCACCCAGGCTCTCGCCTCCTCGACGCTCAGAGGCAGAGGCTGCCAGCCCAACCTCTTTGCCAGCGTCACCAGCGGCGGAACCTGGTCGATGGTCTGCAGTATCTCACGGGGTGTACCACTGCGAACACTTCCGTCGCCCGCAAGGAAAACCAGCTGATCGGCATAGGGCAGGATGCGCTCCAGACGGTGCTCAGAGAGCACGATGGTCAGGCCCTGTTCGCGGTTCAACCGCGTGAGCAACGCCAGAATCTGCTCGGCCCCCTCCGGGTCCAGCTGGGAGGTTGGCTCGTCCAGTACCAGCACTTCTGGCTCCAGCGTCAGGGTCGAAGCGAGGGCCACGCGCTGCTTTTCCCCTCCAGAGAGCGTGCTGATGCGCCTCTGCCTCAGGTGAGACATCTCCAGATGGTGCAACACCGCCTCGATGCGCTCCGCCATGAGGACGCGCCCAACGCCATGGTTCTCCATCGCAAAGGCCAGCTCCGCATCTACTGTGTCTACCACGAACTGACTTTCGGGATCCTGAAACACAAACCCCACGCTGGCGCTCATGCCGCGGGGACCGCGCTGTACAGGGTTAAGCCCGGCGACGCGGATGTGGCCTGAGATCGTGCCGCCCGAGAAATGCGGCACCAGGCCGTTGAGGGTGCGCAGCAGGGTAGACTTGCCCGAGCCCGAGGCTCCTACCACCAGCGCAAAGGCCCCCGCCGGCACATCCAGATCCACATCGCGCAGCACGGGGCGCGCCGCGCCGGGGTACGTATAGGTGAGGCCCCGCAGCGCAATCATCGACCTGTCTCCGGGCCCGGGAGGTCCGTACGCCAGTCACGCGTGTCCGGTGCTGCATGCTCCACCGCTTGCAGCACCAGGCCAGGAGCGGCCAGCAATACCACTGCGAGGCCAAGCCAAAAGTTGAACGCCGGCAACAGCGCTCCGCCCGACGCCGGTGCATAGGCCAGCAGCGTGCGGTCCCAGCGCGATGCCACCAGCCCCGCTGCGAGCGCAGCCAGACTGGCCACACTAATGACCGTATCCGTTACGCGCCAGCGTTGCCGCCAGTAACGCGTGCGCCGCACATGCCGGCCCAGGTCCCAGAAGGCGTATATCAAGGTACCTGTCGCCAGGAGCAGCATCAGATCGCCGGCAAGCTGAACCCAGACCAGCCGCAGAAGCAGGCCGAACAGCAGCAGCAGCAGCCCTGCCGCCATCGCCGCACGCAAGCCGCGCAGCCGCCGCGATGACAGTCCGGTCAACTCTCCGCTCAGGCCGCGAGACTCCATCGACTCCGAGAGCTGCACAGCGTGCTCAAAAGCGGTCGTCAGCAGGGGCATGGCCAGCGGCAGCGTATCCCGCCAGCCTCGAAAGCGGTGGCCCCGGATGCGCTGCGCCTCGCGAATCTCGCGAACGCTCGCCAGCATCTGCGGAACAAAGGTGAGCGCGATCGTCGTCACGACACCGGCCTGCGTGAGGAAAGCGGGCGCCGCGCGCATCAGCTGCGTCGCATCCACCGCGAGGTTGAACGCTGCAAAGATAAAGAGCAACGCCCAGAGCGCATAGCCAGAGGCGGCGCCCGCCAGCACAGCCTCCAGTGTGACCGGGCCGCCAACCAGTGGCCATTTCTCTGGCAACGCAAAGAGCACAATCTCGCCCTGATGGTTCATTAGCGCACTAAAGGGGATGGTCACGAGCCAGATAAAGAAACCCAGCCGCAGTAATCCTCGCCAGCTGCTCTCCATGGGCGTCTCTCTCGAGACGGCCAGATAGACCAGCAGAGTCGCAAGCACAATCAGGGTCACATAGAGCGGATTCCGCGCGATGAGCGTCAGCACCGATGCCGAAAGCGCCCAGATGAGCCACGAGTAGGAGTTGCGCATCAGCGACAAAAGCCCATGGCATCTGAATGCCTGGCGCGAGGTGTGGATACTGACATGGGATTGGCCCCCCTGCATAACTGACAAGGCGCCGCTACTATAGCGGCGCCCCCGCAGCGGGTCAAAACGCCCTTGTCCTGGTCGAGCCGTTCCTTCTAGCGGGCAGAGATGTCCGCGCGGCGCAAGAGGTTGGCATTGGTAACCACCGATACCGAACTGAACGCCATCGCCAGCTCTGCCAGCGCAGGGTGCATCAGCCCCAGCACCGCCAGCGGAATCATCACCACGTTGTAGAAGAACGCCCAAAAGAGATTCTGCTTGATCTTGGCAAAGGTCGCGCGCCCGAGACGCACGGCCCTCACGACTCCGCCGAGATCGCCACTCAGCAGTGTCACATCGGCGGACTCGATCGCGATGTCGGTTCCCGTACCGATGGCGATGCCCACATCGGCCTGTGTCAGGGCAGGCGCATCGTTGATGCCATCCCCCACCATGGCCACTACACCGTAACGCTCCTGCAGGCGCATGATCTCGGTTACCTTGGCCTCGGGGAGCACTCCAGCGACCACGTGATCGATCCCCGCCTGGGCAGCGATCGCCTCCGCGGTATGCCGGTTATCGCCGGTGAGCATCGCCGTCTGGATGCCCAGCGCTGCCAGACCGGCGATCGTCTCAGCGGACTCTTTTCGGATAGGATCTGCCACGGCGACCAGCCCGACGGTCACGCTGTCGCGGGCCACCAGCATGGTGGTGCGTGCCTGGCCCTCCAGACGGGCCATGTCCTCCTCCACCGCGGATACGTCGATCCCGGCATCCTGCAGCAGACGTCTGCTTCCCACGCGTACCCGGGCACCGTCAATGGTCGCCACGATGCCCTGGCCACGCACAGCCTGAAAGCCGCTGGCCTGGGGCAGCGTCAAGCCGCGGGCTGACGCTTCTCGCACCACCGCCTGGCCGAGGGGGTGTTCGCTGCCCTGCTCAGCGGCCGCCGCCAGCCGCAATAGTTCTCTCTCATCGCCCTGGAGCGCGAAAACGTCCGTCACCTCGGGATGCCCCTCGGTCAGGGTTCCCGTCTTGTCGAACACCACCACGCGCACACCGTTCAGCGTCTGGATGGCCGCGCCGTTGCGGATGAGGATCCCATGCTGCGCACCCATGCCACTGCCCACCATGAGCGCGGTGGGGGTTGCGAGCCCAAGCGCGCAAGGGCAGGCCACCACCAGCACCGAGATCGTGGCCGCCAGCGCGAGCGTGAGTCCCGAGGCCTGCGGATTCACCCACGGCAGGTACGTCTGAGCCCAGAGCAAGACGCTGCCCAGCGCGTCTCCCGCCAGGAGCCAGAGCACCGCGGTCAGCACCGCCACGCCGATCACCACGGGCACGAATATCGCGGTCACCCGGTCGGCAAAGGCCTGGATGGGCACACGCGTGCCCTGAGCCTCCTCCACCAGGCGCACCACCTGTGAGAGAAAGGTATCGGCGCCCACGCGGGTCGCCTGCGCCTTGAGCAGACCGCCCTGATTGACCGTGGCGCCGATCAGCGCATCGCCGGGGCGTTTCGCCACTGGCATCGACTCGCCGGTTGCCATGGATTCGTCCACAGCGCTCTCGCCTTCCAGCAACACCGCATCGGTGGGGATCTTTTCTCCAGGGCGAACGACCAGCGTGTCTCCGACACGCACCTGGGCCAGCGGCACCAGATACTCCTGCCCATCCACGAGCAGCGTGGCCTGCTTTGCCCCAAGTTGCAGCAGTTTACGGATGGCCTGCGAAGCGCGGCCTTTGGCGCTGGCCTCGACGTAACGGCCGGTCAGGTGGATCGCCATGATCATGGCTGCCACCCCGCCATAGCTCGCCAGGGGCGTGAACAACGAAAGGGGACCGCTCAACCAGGAGGCGCCCGTGCCCATGGCGATGAGCACATCCATGTTGGCGTTACCGTGGCGCACCGCATTCCAGGCCGACTTGATAGTCGGCCAGCCTGGCCAGAGCAGGACCGGCAGCGCCAGTGCTGTCAGCGTGAGATCCATTACCGGCATACTGGCCCAGTGCACGCCGAACACCATCTCCAGCAGCATGAGCAGCACGAGCGGCCCGGTAAAGGCCCAGGCGATCCACATGCGTCGCCGGGCGCCCTCCATCTTTTGGGTCTCCAGATCGGGGGCGTCCGCCACCAGATCCACCGACGTGTCCCGGAGCACCTCATACCCCGCCGCCGAGACAGCATCCTCAAAGGCTCCCGGTGATACTGTGCCGGGCAGGTATTGCACCACGGCGCGCTCGGTAGCCAGGTTCACGGTCACATCCAGCACGCCGTCAACCCGCGACAGCGCGCGCTCGACGTGCCGCACGCAGGCAGCACATGTCATCCCCCCAATGGGGAGAATGGTACGCTCGACCGCGGCGTCATATCCTGCGCTCCGAATCTTGCCAATCAGCCCGGAAAGATCCACCTGTTGCGGGTCAAAGGTCACCGACGCCCGCTCAGTGGCGATATTGACGCGCGCCGCCTCGACGCCGTCCGTACGCGCGAGTGTTCTCTCCACAGTATTGGCGCAACTGGCGCAGGTCATGCCCAATACATCGAGTTCCACTGTCTGTCGATCCATCACACACCTCCAGAGCGATGAACATCGCTCTGGTATCATTATACTATGTTTAGTATCTTTGTAAAGAAATGCCCGGGCGAACCAGGCCAATGCGGATGATTGATGAGCCAGGTGCGTCTGTCTGGATGCCCCGGTTGGGTCGCCGGCAAGAGGCGCGCCAGGGCCTCACGGGGCGGCTATCCCGTGGGAGTCCACCGCCGGTAGCGCAGCAGCGCGGCGACGGCGGGCCAACCGTCGCGCCAGGGGGAGAGCTTTTTATCCTTGCGCGGCGCATACGAGATGGGGATCTGCGCGATCGGGTGACCCAGACGGGCGATCTTGGCCGTGATCTCGGGCTCGAGATCGAACCGGTTGCACTCGAGATCCAGCCGCGTGGCGATGGACCTGAGCATGACTTTGTAGCAGGTCTCCATGTCGTGCAGACGGGTACCATAGAGCAGATTGGTGAGGGCGGTGAGGAACCGGTTGCCCCACCGGGTGGTGAACCGCTGCCCGGACAGATCGCGCACGCCGTACACTATGGCGAAATCCCCCGAGAGAATCGGTGCGAGCAACTGTGGGTACTCTTCGGGCGAATACTCCAGGTCGGCGTCCTGGATAATAATAGCATCTCCCTGCGCTGCAGCGATGGCTGTGCGAATAGCGGCGCCCTTGCCCTGATTCACGCTATGACGAAATACCTTGACATCGGGCAGATCGACGCGCTCGAGGATGCCGGCCGTGTCATCGGTGGAGCAATCATCCACCACGACGATCTCCTTATCCACGGGCACAGCATGCACGCGCCGGAGGATGGCCTCCAGGCCGGCTTGTTCATTATACACAGGCATCAGCACAGAGAGTTTCATGGCGTTACCCTGGTGGCAGTGGCTGCGGAAAGCGGCGGCAAGACCCCGGCAGTATAGCGTGAGACCCCGTAACGCGCCAAGTGCCGCAGGCAATCGAAAAGCACGCTGCTGGCGCTGTTCCTTTGACCGGCTCCAATCGCCATGATAGACTCTAGCGTCCGGGCAAGCTGCAGGACATATGTTGACAGATCGGCGGAGAGACATGAGCGAGCGCTGCGGAGACCTGGTGATCCGCGTGCACGGCGGGCACCACTATGTGCAGACCGATGAGGGAATCGTCGACTGCACCATACGCGGGCGCCTCAAACGGGGACGCCGGGGGAGCGACCTGGTGGCCATTGGAGACCGGGTCTGCTGGACACCCACCGAGGAAGGCTTTGGCATCATCGAATCTGTGGCCCCGCGCACGCGTGTGCTCTCGCGCCGCCCGCCGCCGCCCCGTCCGGGCACGCTGTCAGGCAGAGAGCAGGTGATCCTCGCCAACCCCGATCAGATCCTGGTGGTGTTCGCCTATCATAGTCCGGAGCCCCACCCGCTGATGCTTGATCGCTATCTGGTGGCGTGCGAGGCAAATGGGATCCCCCTCGTGATCGTCGCCAACAAACACGACTTGCTGGAGGCGGACGAGGATAGCCCCTTTGCGCTCTATCAGCAGATCGGATACCACGTACTGCCAACCAGCACGGCCACCGGAGAGGGCATCGAAACGCTGCGGGAACTGCTACGCGGCAAGTTATCCGCGCTGACTGGCCCCTCGGGGGCAGGCAAATCCAGCCTGCTCAATGCGTTGTGGCCCGACCTGGAGCTCAAAATAGGCGAGATCAGCGACTATAACGACCGGGGAAAACATACAACCGTTGTGGCTTCGCTCCTCAACCCCGAGCCTGACATCTACGTGGCTGACACCCCGGGCATGCGCGTGTTCATGTTCTGGGACATCGACCCCGAGCAACTGGATGCGTTTTTCCCAGAGATGCGCCCCTACCTGGGGCAGTGCCGCTTTCAGCCGTGCACGCACACCCACGAGCCTGACTGCGCAATACAGCATGCCGTGGCGCGGGGAGAGATAGACTCGGTGCGCTACGAGAGCTATCTCAAGATGTTCGAGTACGCCTTTTAGCACCACCGGGTACTGCCAAGGCCTCACCCAAAGATCGGCAGTTCCTCACCCAACACCGGCACGGGGTGCGTGATGTAGACCTCCACGGCGGCGAGCGCCGTCGCCAGTACCTCGCGCCACCAGTACTGCGTGATGTTCAGATAGTCACGCCGGTCCGCGCTAACGCCCACCACATCCAGCCCCAGTCCATGCGCAGTAAAGAGCGCCCTGTCCAGGTGGTAGGCCTGGGTGACGAGTATCGCCGCATCCACCCTAAAGATATGCCGGGCGCGATAGATACTGTCGTAGGTACGCCGCCCGGCATAGTCCAGGACAATGTCCTCATCGGGTACCCCGAGCTCCAGGGCGTACGCGCGCATGTGGGCCGGCTCGTTATAGTCGACAGTGCGGTTGTCGCCGGTCATCAGCAGCTTTTGCACGCGCCCCGCCTGGTAGAGCATCACCGCAGTGTACACACGATCCTCGAGCACAGGGCTCAGCTGCCCCCCGGGCCAGACGCCTGCCCCAAAGACGATGGCCACCGGGCGCTCAGGAGCTGAGTCTGCCGTGTAGACGTCTCTGGTGAACCGGTAGTTGGTCCACCAGCGGAGCAGCACGACCAGTGCGATCCCCGCCAGAAAGACCCCAATGATCACGAGCAGCCCCTGCAGGAGACGCGATCTGCCTGCACGTTGCGTTCGCTCACCTTTCGACCGATCTATCTTCATAGTCTGGCATTATAGCATCGCCCGCACCTGGTGTAGAGTCCGCCGATAGCGCAGGCACTGGTGTCCACCCTGTGCCGCAACTGCCTGCAGCGACCGGTGTTTGCCATTACAATGGCACCGAAAGCAGAGGAGGACCCCTATGCCCTATCAAACGCGCGGGATGTACTTTGAGGAGTATTCTGTCGGACAGGAGATGAGCACGCCGGCGCGAACCATCACCGAGGCGGACGTGGTGCAGTTCGCGGGCCTTTCCGGCGACTATAACGCGTTGCACGTGGATGCCGAGTTCTCCCGGTCCACTATCTTTGGCGAGCGGATCGCCCATGGCCTGCTGGGGCTTTCGGTGGCCTCTGGGCTGGCGGCGCAGGCCGGCTTTATCGAGGGCACCGTACTGGCCTTTACGGGTCTAGAGTGGAAGTTCAAAAAGCCGATCCTCATGGGCGACACGATCCACGTCGCGGCCCGCGTGAGCCGGGTGCGCGCCATGCGCAGCCTGGGCGGCGGCATGGTCATCCTGGATATTACGGTGCGCAACCAGCGTGACGAGGTCGTCCAGGAGGGCGCCTGGAGCCTTCTGATCAAAGGCCGACCAGACCCGACGGACGAGTCCTGACGAACACACGCAGGGATAGCCGGCAGGCGAGGATACTCATTGTGGATCGCCCTGCATAGAGCAGGGCCCCTCGCGCCACATGGCGCGAAGGGCCCTGCTGTGATCACTGCAGAGGGTCAGTGAATCGGGGCGCCTTCGGCCAGCATCCCCGCGATCAACTCTGTGGGGATTACAAACTCGGGTGTGCCCATCGCCCCTGATGCCACCTCGTACTCATCAAAAGCGATCACGAGTTTGCCCTCGTCATTGATGTAAAAGTTGTGATCCGCACCGATCCCGGCAAAGGGCTCTGTGTACGGATCGTCTTCTTCGATAAAGTACAGCGGATGGCCAGCCGCGGCGTTCTCTGCCGCCATCTGCTCCAGCAGATAGGCGTTGATCACCGCAAGATAGTCGCTATCCGGCCGGAATATCGCGTCCAGCGTGATCATCTCTCCAGTCCGCTGGTTGACGGTGTAGAAATCAAAGCTCACGGCGGATCCCCCGGCTACCCAAAAGTACTCGACCCGGAGCGAGAACACCTCATCATTGGAGGCCATAACCTCATAGAAGGTCTCGACACCCATGCGGACCGCCTCACTGCCCAGCTCGGCCTCCAGTGCGGCCACGTCCGCCTCATATTCGGCGAGAAAAGCCTCCCCGCTGGCGCGCAGTTCGGCATTGATGACATCCTCCAGAGCCTGATTGTTCAGGCCCTCCACCCTGGCGATGCGAATCCGTGCGCCAGCGCCCGCGTCTGAGCGGTACTCGACAAAGGTGAACACGCGCACCAGGGGCCCCAGTAGAGGCACCTCCTCCAGTGTTGCGGCCTGCGCAGGGAGCGCATTCACACCGATGACAAACAGAGCCAGAGCGGCGACCGCCGTCGCCAGCGCCCAGCGCCACACCGCAGGCCGCGGACGGCGGGTATCGCACAGCGCCTGAACCCGCACGTTCAGCTCACGCGGGACCGGCACACGCTCATATTCCGTCTTGAGATTCTGGATACGATCACTCATCTTCCTCTACCTCCATCTCGACGCGCATCAATTGGAGTGCGCGATAGAGCCTTGTCTTGACAGTGTTCACGTTCAACCCGGTGACTTGCGCGACCTCTGAGAGCTTGAGCTCTTCGAAAAAGCGCAATACCACGATGGTTCGGTACTCGGCAGGCAGCTGTTCAAGCGCGCTGCGCAGATCCGGGTCGGGAGGATCCTCTAGCTTATCGCTCAGCTGCTCAAAGTAGTCATCGCTGGCAGGAACCAGCCGCTTGCGGGAGCGCAGCCAGTCCAGCGCTGTGTTCACCAGAATCCGGTACATCCAGGTGCGCAAGCAGCGCGGCTGGCGCAACGGCCTGCTCCGCAGCGCTTTGAGGATGGCGCTCTGGACCACATCGAGCGCGTCCTGCTCACTAAAGGTATAGCTGTATGCCAGACGGTAGAGCCTCTCCTGATTACACTTTAGATACTCGGTCAGTTGGTCGTAGAACGCGTCTTTTGCCAAAGCCATCACACCTCCCGAATCCTTTGTGAATGCGCATCACACTCTATAGACGGCCAGATAGGGTGAAAAGTTTGGCGTGCCGGTTAGGGAATACGACCGGGAATCATCCGGGCAAGAAGGGCGTACCAGTTCGCGCGGCTCGCGCGGGCTGGCGATACGGGTCGCCGCCGGGCAGAACGGCGACCCAAAGGGGAGGAGACGACCAACGGGCGCTGCTACTGGGGAGGCCCCGTTAGACTTGCCCATTGCGCGGGCGATGGCGCTGTTGCAGGCTCAAGAGGCGGCGCCGCGCACCGCTCGAGAGGTGCCGGAGAGATCCGCGCATAGCCGCCCAGCGATAGAGCAACCAGCGCCAAAGACGCCGGTAGAAGATGGGCCGGGCCTCCTGAACGGACGGACCCCACCGCAACAGAACCGACGCCCAGGTCAGGCCAGCGCCAAAACCAACCAGCACAAGATGCTGCCCGGGCTGGATGCTCCCATTGCGCACGGCCTCGCAGAGGGCAATGGGGATTGAGGCGGCAGAGGTGTTGCCGTACTCTTGCAGATTGAGGTAAAAGCGCGACATCTCCAGGTTCAGCCGTTTGGCGGCCGCCTCGACAATGCGCGTGTTGGCCTGGTGCGGGATGATCCAGTCCACTGCGTCGAGCTCAAGACCCGCCCGTGAGATCACTTGCTCGATGGCACGCGGTACAATCCTCGTCGCAAAACGGAACACCTGGTTGCCATCCATGGTGAGGTAGTGCTGCCGTCCGGCCACAGTCTCCGCCGATGCCGGCAGGGCGCTCCCGCCCGCGGGTACCATAAGCATATCCCCGCCGGAACCATCAGCCCCCAGCCAGGTGGAGAGAATCCCTGAATTTCCTTCCGAGGCGCGCAGGAGCAGCGCGCCGGCGCCATCGCCGAACAACACTGCCGTCGCGCGATCTTCTCTATCCACCATGCTGCTCATGGTCTCGGCGCCGATTACCAGCACCATCTCCTGCTCGCCCGACAGGATCGCTGCGTTCGCGACCGAGAGTGCATAGCAAAAACCGGAGCAGCCGGCGTTCAGGTCCATGGCGCCAGCGTGGACGGCACCCAGGGCATTTTGCACCAGACAGGCGGTGGAGGGCGTAGGATAATCCGGTGTCATGGTGGCCACCAGCACCAGCCCCAGGTCGTAAGGATCTGCGTCCGCCACGCGCAGCGCCTCGCGCGCCGCCTCGATTGCCATGGCGGCCGTGGCCTCGCCCACTGCCAGGTGCCGGCGCTCGATGCCAGTCCGCGTGCGTATCCACTCATCGGACGTGTCCAGGACCTGGGCGAGGTCATCGTTGGTGACGACGCTCTCCGGGGCATACATGCCCCAGCCCACGATCTCTGCGCGGCGTTGGACCTCAGACATCCCCGTGCTTGCCCAGGATCAGGCTGACATTGTGGCCGCCGAAACCGAAGGAATTGGACAGCGCCCGCTGGATGGGCACAGCCCGCGCCTGATTGGGAACATAGTCCAGATCACACTCTGGGTCCGGGTGCTCGAGGTTCATGGTGGGCGGGAGCAGTCCCGTCTCGAGAGCACGAACCGTCAGAATGGCCTCCAGCGCCCCCGCTGCACCCAGCAGGTGCCCGGTGACTGACTTGGTTGAGCTGATGGGCAGCCGGTAGGCATGGGCACCAAAGACCCGTTTGATGGCCTGCGTCTCGGCAAGATCGTTGAGCAGGGTGCTGGTGCCATGGGCATTGATATAGTCAATCTGCTCCGGCGCGAGCCCCGCCGAGTCCAGCGCCAGTTGCATACAGGCGCTCGCGCCCGCCGCCTCAGGATCGGGCGCCGTGATATGATGGGCGTCATCATTGCTGCCATAGCCCAGCAGCTCGGCATGGATCGTGGCGCCGCGAGCAAGGGCATGCTCCAGCGCCTCGAGCACCAGGATGCCCGCCCCCTCGCCGATAACAAAACCCTCGCGGTCGCGATCGAACGGGCGCGACGCGTGTTCTGGATCGTCGTTGCGCGTCGAGAGCGCTCGGAGCGCGCAGAAACCCGCCACAGACACCTCGATAATCGCCGCCTCAGATCCGCCGGCCAGGCCGACATCGGCCCGACCCTCGTGAATCATGCGCGCCGTCTCGCCGATCGCGTTCGCTGCCGTGGCGCAGGCTGAGGTGACCGCCATATTCGGGCCCTTGAGGCCGTGCTCGATGGCCACCATACTGGCGGCGCTCTCTGGAAGGATCATGGGGATAAAGAACGGACTCACCTTGCCCGGGCCTTTTTGGTCCAACACGCGCAGTTGCTCGGTCACCGTCGCCATGCCGCCGATGCCCGATCCAATGATGACTGCCGTGCGTTCTCCCAGCCCCTGTTCAAAGGCCCCATCAGTCAGACCAGCGTCGCCCAGGGCCTCGCGCGCCGCCACCAACGCATATTGCGCAAAGCGATCCATGCGACGAATGTCACGCGATGGAAAGTGCTCCTCGGGCTTGAAACCCCAGACCTGTGCGCCGATCGTCGTGCGATATTCCGAGGTATCGAAATAGGTGATCTGCCCCACGCCCGACTTGCCGGCGATCACGCCCTCCCAGGTACTGACGACATCGTTACCCAGAGGCGACACGGTTCCCATACCAGTGATGACGACCCTTCTCACACTACCCCCTATCCTTTGTCGCAGGCGCGCCTGCAAAGCCTTCTGGGAGTATAAACCCGTTCAGCGCAGATGAGTTGCACATCAGCCCAAACCCATGGACTGGCGCAACCACTGTCACCCCGGAGTGTTAGTATATAAGATATTGGCGCATGTCAGGAGGCAAGGCATGATCAGGACCGCGCTTACCGATCTGATCGACATCGACTATCCCATCATTCAGGGGGGCATGGCCTGGGTGGCCACGTGGCAACTGGCCGCGGCGGTGTCCGAAGGGGGCGCCCTCGGCATCATCGGCGCGGGAAACGCACCGGTGGACTGGGTGCGCGAGCAGATACGCCAGACGAAGGCACACACGAAGCGCCCCTTTGGGGTAAACATCCCACTCTTTAGCCCTGTGGCCGATCAAGTGGTCGACCTCGTTATCGAAGAAGGGGTGCCAGTGCTCACCACAGGCGCCGGAAACCCCACGCCTTTCGTCGAGGCTCTCAAGGCTGCGGGGGTGATCGTGATACCCGTGGTCGCGTCTGTGGCGCTGGCCCGTCGCCTGGAGCGGTTGGGCGTGGATGCGGTCATCGCCGAGGGAGAAGAGTCGGGCGGGCACATTGGCACCGTGACCACGATGAGCCTGGTGCCGCAGGTAGCCGACGCAGTCTCGATCCCGGTGATCGCCGCGGGCGGCATCGGTGACGGGCGCGGCCTGGTGGCTGCCCTGGCGCTGGGCGCCGCGGGAGTGCAGATGGGGACGCGCTTTGTCTGCACCGAGGAATGCATCGCCCACGCCAACTATAAAGACAGCATTGTCAGAGCCAATGAGCGCTCGACGCTGGTCACGGGCATGACCATCGGCCACCCGGTGCGCTGCATCCGCAACCCGATGTCGCGCGAGTTCGAGTCCATGGAAAAGGCGGGCGTTCCCGAGTCACAGGTCGTCGAGTTTGGCACCGGCCGGCTGCAGATGGCAGTGCTCAAAGGCGATGTGCAGAATGGGACCGTCATGGCAGGGCAGATCTCGGGACTGGTGCATGACATCCTGCCCGCGGCCGACCTGATCCGGCGCATCAACGCGGAGGCAGAGGCACTGCTGTCGCGCATGCCATCGGTCGTCGTGGAGCAGGAGGTGCGCGCATGAGTACGCTGGGGATCGTCTTTCCCGGCCAGGGCTGCCAGTTCGTGGGCATGTCCGCCGCGCTGTGCGCACTGGTCCCGGAGGCTCAACAACGTTTCGCCCAGGCCGATGACCTGCTGGGCTACCCGTTGTCCTCTGTGTGCCACGAGGGCCCTGGCGACCTGCTGGATCAAACCGCCAACACGCAGCCGGCCATCTATATCGCGACGGTCACGCTGTGGGAGTACCTGCTCTCCAGGCTGGGCCCACAGGCCGATGCGCTCGCCTGTGTCGCCGGTCACAGTCTGGGCGAGTTCGCCGCCCTCACAGCAGCCGGCGCGCTCTCCTTTGAGGACGGCATCCGGCTGGTGCAGCGCCGCGGCGAGGCCATGGCCGAGGCCGGGGCCAGCACGCCGGGGGGCATGTCGGCTATCCTCGGTTTGAACGACGACATCGTCCACGACCTCATCAGCGAGGCGCAGGCCCGCAACCATCAGGTCTGGGTCGCCAACTATAACTCGCCGGGGCAGGTGGTCGTTGCCGGCTCCCACGCCGGCCTGGCTGCCGTGGAGGAACTGGCGACTGCGCGCAAGGCCAAACGTATTGTGCCACTGGCCGTCAGCGTTGCCTGCCATACCCCGCTCATGGGCGGCGCGGCGGAATCCTTTAGCCGTGCGCTCGCAGAGACGCCGCTCCAGCCGGCGCGCATACCGCTCATCAGCAACGTCACCGCGAGACCGCAAAGTGATCCGCAGGAGATACGCGATACGCTGCTGCGCCAGCTCGTCTCCCCCGTGCGTTGGGTCGAGTCTGTGCGCGCGATCGCCGGGACTGGCGTGACGGCGATCCTGGAGGTTGGCCCGAAAGCGGTCCTGATGGGGCTCATCCGCCGCATCGAGCAGGGCATTCAGGTGACCGCGCTCTCCGATGCCGACACGATCGACGCCTGGATCGCGAGTCGCCAGGAGGTGCCTGCGTGAGTGCGGACACACCGCGGGTGGCCATTGTCACCGGGGGATCGCGGGGCATCGGACGGGGCATTGCGCTCAAGCTCGCGGCCGAAGGTTGCCGCGTGGTCGTCAACTACCAGAGTAACAGCCGGGCAGCCGGCGATGTGGTGCGGGAGATCGGCGATGCCGGAGGCGAGGCACTGGCTGTTCAGGCAGACATCAGCCAGGCGGAGGGAGCCAAAGCCCTGGTCGATGCCGCGGTAAACGCCTACGGCACGGTGGACATCCTGGTGAACAACGCCGGCATCGCCCGCGACGCACTGCTACTGCGCATGTCGGAGGAAGATTGGGATGCGGTACTGGATACCAACCTGAAGGGCGCCTTCCACTGCATCAAGGCCGTGCAACGCATCATGTTGCGGCGGCGGTCCGGCAGGATCATTCAGATCAGCTCGATCAGCGGGGTGCGTGGCAATGCCGGCCAGGCCAATTACGCCGCCGCCAAGGCGGGACTCATCGGCCTGACCAAGGCCGTGGCCCGCGAACTCGCCTCGCGCAACATCACGGTGAACGCCGTCGCCCCTGGCTTTGTGGACACAGAGATGACCCGCGTCCTGTCGCCTGAGCTTATTCAACAGGCGACGGAGCAGATCCCGCTGGGCCGTTTGGGCAGCCCTGAAGATATCGCCGCTGCCGTGGCCTTTCTCGCCTCTCCGGAAGCCGGCTACATTACAGGGCAGGTGCTGGGTGTGGACGGCGGGCTGGGCATGTAGGCGAACGCATACCTCTCGACTGTTGGGCCGGGTCTTGCGATCCGGCCTTTCTGTTGCCGGCCCGGGCCGACGCATTGACGCCCCAATGGCCGGGGCCTACACTCGTACAACGAAAACGCAGGAGAACGATGCAATGTACGAGCCCACCCCTTGGCCCGACCTGGCCACGCTTGCCCGACCGCTGTTGGGCGCCAACGGCACCGAAGCAATGACGGCGCTCCTGGCTGCCGGGGAAAAGGCCCCGGTGGACTATATGAAAGTCGGACCCTTCATGGGCATCGAGGCGATGCAAGCCCTATCGCATACCTATCCCCTCATGCTGCACCTGGACGACACCCTGAGCGGGCATGCACCTCTCCCCGAGGATCAGGTGGCACGGCTGCGGGGGATGGTGCGCCTCACCGGCACACCCTGGACCTCCGAGCACCTGGGCTTTGGTGTTGCAGAGATCACGCTGGACCAGTCGCTGCAGGTGCAGCCCGCCTCTCTGGGGCTGAGTCGTGAGGTGGCGATGAGCAACATCGTTCGTAATGCGCACAGCCTTCGGGCCGCACTCACTGTATCGCTCTTGCTCGAGAATGTGCCGCTGTACCCCAACGTCGTCCATAGGCATATCACCCGACCCGCGTTCATCTGCCAGGTGCTGGAACTTGCCGGGTGTGACTTGTTGCTCGACCTGGCCCACGCCCGTGTGACAGCCAGCCTCCTCGGCATGACGCCGGAAGCTTACCTGGAGGCACTGCCTCTGGAGCGCGTGCGGGAGATCCATCTCAGTGGCCCCCGGGCGGTCCGCACGCTGCCCCCCGCACGGCAGAAGCTATTGAGGGACAATGCTCGCACTGTTGCTGCAGAGCTCGTGTTTGACGACGGCTGGCTCGTGGATGTGCACGACACAATGACGGAAGATGACTACGGTCTGCTGGAGTGGACACTGGCCCGTTGCCGGCCCCTGGCCGTCTCGCTCGAGTACTATCGTGACGCAGCCTGTCTGCGTGAGCAGTTGCTCCGGTTACGGGAGATTATCCAGGATGTGGGACGGCCGCCGGCTCCGCTGCCCCCAACTGACGAAACGCAGGCACGCTGAGGTCGCGCAGCCTTGGAGTCCTGGGGCAATGCACTATAATGATCAGGCAAAATCACATCAACGCGGGAGGTAAGCATGCAGCCTGACCCCGTATTCCTTCGCCTCGGCCCGATCACCATTTACTGGTACGGCGTACTGATCGTAGGGGGCGCCATGCTTGCGGCCTATTTCGTCAGCAAGCTATCCTCGCGCAACGGCCATGACCCCGAGATCGCCTGGAATATCCTGATCGTGGCGCTCTTTTCCGGGATCATTGGCGCTCGTATCTACCATATCATCTCCAGCTGGGAGTACTACTCGGCACATCCCGGCGAGATGTTCGGCCTGCAGATGTCTGGCTTTGGCATCTTTGGCGCCGTCGCAGGGGGCGCGCTGGGGATCTATATCTTTACCCGGGTCAAACGCCTGCGCTTTCTCGAATGGATGGACTATGTTGCGCCGGGCCTGTTGATCGCTCAGGCGATCGGGCGCTGGGGCAACTTTTTCAACCAGGAGTTGTACGGCCCGCCCACCGACGTGCCCTGGGCGATCACCATCGACCCGGCCCACCGGCTCCCGGGCTATGAGGCCTTTCAGACCTTTCACCCGACTTTTCTATACGAATCGATCCTCAATCTGATCGGTGGGCTCTTTCTGCTCCACCTGGCCAGGCGCTGGAAGTCAGGACGGCTGTATGGTGACCTCTTTTTCCTGTATGGCATGATCTATGCTGTGATCCGCTTTTTCATCGAGGGCTATTTCCGGCCCGACGCCTGGAAGATCGGCGGCATTCCCACAGCTCAGATCGTCTCAGTGGTGTTGTTCGTCTTTTTCGGGGCGCTGATGTATCTGCGGCACCGCATGGCCCGCCCGTCCATGATCTATCAGGAGGGCACGCCCTGGGTGCCGCCTGTTGCGGCGCCCGCCGACGCAGACGACGTATCCTCCATAGACGACTGAACACGTCCTGCATCAATGAGACAGCCCGCGACTTGTGCCGCGGGCTGTTTTCTGCCTCTCAGCGCTGCCAGACCACCTGGCCACCGACCATGGTTAGGTCCTCCTGCCCCTCGCTGCCAAGAACGATGAGATCCGCATCCAGCCCTGCAGCGATATCGCCCTTGGGCAGGCCGAGCACCCTGGCCGGCACCCGCGATGCCATGGGCAGGATAGTCTCCAGCGGCTGGCCCGTGGCCTGCATCATGTTGGCCACAGCGCGCTCCAGAGTGAGCGTGCTGCCCGCCAGCGCCCCGTTTGCGCCGCGCGCGACGCCGTCCGTCACAGTCACCGGCAGGCCGCCCAGGGTATAGTCGCCATCGGGCATCCCGGTGCCGGACATGGCGTCGGTGACGAGCGCGATCCGCTCTGCGTCCTTGAGACGCAGCGTCAGCGCCAAAACGGCAGGATGCACGTGTACCAGATCCGCGATGAGCTCACAAGTCAGCGCATCGCTCGCCAGCGCCGCGCCCACCATGCCCGGCTGACGATGGTTCAACGGGGACATCGCGTTGTACAGGTGGGTGACATGCGATACCCCCAGAGACACCGCCTCCAGTGCCGCGGCATAGTCGGCGCCGCTATGCCCGATCGAGACAACCGTGCCCCGCGCGCGAGCGAAGGCGATCAACGCATGGTTCTCGGGAAACTCGGGCGCCAGAGTGACGAGACGCACTACGCCCGAAGCAAACAGCGGTGCATAGCCAGAGAGGTCAGCGCGAACCACAAACTCTGGTGACTGCGCGCCAGCATACGCGGGGTTCAGGTAGGGGCCCTCGAGATGGGCGCCCAGCAGCGCGGCGCCGCCGGTGCCTTCAGTCATCACTGCCGCAACGTTATCCAGCGCGGCCTTGATCTCCTGCAGGCTGGCGGTCATCGTCGTGGCGAGAAAGCCAGTCACGCCGTGGCGCGCGTAAAAGGCAGCCATCGTGCGCAGCGAGGCAGGGTCGGCATCCATCGTGTCACACCCCAGGGCGCCATGGGTGTGCACGTCGATCAGGCCAGGGGCAAGGATGCGACCATCGAGATCGATGACCTGTGCGCCCGCGGTCGCGTCCGGTGGTGCCTCGCCCGTGCCCAGGCGCGCGATGCTTCCGTCACGCACCAGCAGCCAGCCCTCAGGCACAAGTCCCTCAGGCGTACATATGCCTCCCTGACGGAACAGGATGGAGCCGCTCACGTGTTGCCTCCGTTCCTAGAGCGCCGTGGTGGTCTCATGGATCGCGAGAAAACGCCCATAAGCGGCTTCCCAGCCAGCGGGGTCCCCAGGTGTATAGGTCGTGGTCTCAAAGGAGCGCTCCACGATACGCCGCCCCTCCTGCACGCTGGCGATGTGCCCGCGCGCCACCGCCTGCATCATCACATTGCCGATTGCGGTCGCTTCCACGGGACCGGCCACCACTGTGCGCTGCGTCGCATCGGCCGCGAACTGGCACAGCAAGGTGTTCTGAGAGCCTCCTCCGACGATGTGGATCACGCCCAGGCGCCGCCCGGCCATGCGCTCCAGTTTCTCCACCGCCCAGCGGTATTTGAGCGCCAGGCTCTCCAGCGCGCAGCGGACGATCTCGCCCCGTGTCTCGGGGACGCGCTGGCCGGTTCGGGCGCAAAAGGCCTGGATGCGTGCCGGCATACCCCCCGGCGCGATGAACTCGACAGCGTCGGGCTCCACGAGGGGACCAAAGGCGCGCGCCTCCTGCGCCATGGCCGTGATCTCATCGTAAGAGAAGGTGTCCCCCTCCAGAGCCCACGTGCGGCGGCACTCTTGCACCAGCCACAGCCCCATGATGTTCTTGAGCACGCGAAAAGTTCCGCCAACGCCCCCTTCATTGGTAAAGTTGAACGCGAGCGCCTCTGGCGTGATCACCGGCGCGGGCACTTCAATCCCGATCAGCGACCAGGTACCGGAGCTGAGATAGATAAAGTCACTGCCGCGGGCAGGCACCGCCGCCACCGCAGAGCCAGTATCGTGGGTGGCCGGCAGAATGACCGGAGTTCCTGCCAGGCCCGTCTCAGAGGCCAGATGCTCCTCCAGCGGGCCCAGGACCGTCCCTGGCGGCATCACGGGAGGCAGGATGTCTGTGGGCAGATCGAGCCGGCGTAAAAGGTCACACGCCCAGTCGCGGGCGCGCGGGTCATAAAACTGCGTCGTAGTGGCCACGGTAAACTCGCTGACCGCAATGCCCGTCAGCCAGTAGTTGAACAGATCGGGCATCATCAGCAGCGTACGGGCCTGCTCCAGGGCGACATCGCCATGCTCGCGCATGGCCAGCAACTGGTAGAGGGAATTCAGTTGCATGAACTGGATGCCGGTCTGCTGAAAGATCTCTTCGCGGGGCACCCGCTCCAGCGCCAGAGCGAGCATGGCCTCGTTGCGCGGGTCGCGGTAGTGGCGGGGATTGGCCAGCAATTCGCCAGAGGGCCCCAGCAGGCCACAGTCCACGCCCCAGGTATCGAGACCGATGCCCTCCAGCGGCGCATCATAGGCCTGCCGGTAGGCGTGCAGACCCGCCTGAACCTCGCTCCACAGCCGCAGGACGTCCCAAAACAGCCCATCAAAGACCCGCACCGGGCCGTTGGTGAACCGGTGGATGGGCGTTAGGGAGAGCCTGTCCTCCTGAAGCTGGCCCACGACCGCCCGGCCGCTCTCTGCGCCCAGATCAAAAGCCAGATAGTGTCCAGACTCTGCCATGTCAGCCTCCCAGGGGATTGTTTGCCCGCAGTATAGCCCGCCGGATCGTCGGCGAAAAGCCACTTCGGGGCTAGTGCCGGCCCTCAGCGTGCCGCGGGGCCGATCTGCGCCAAGACCACATGGTCCGATACTGGCCCAGGCAGTGTGACGTGCAGCCAAGGGACGATCTGGCTGGAAAGCGTTCGACTATGCGCCCTTGGCGGAAGGCTTCCTCATCGTAGGCGGCAGGACCAGCTATGAATTGCGCGGTGCCGCGCGCACCAGAAGCAAGCCACAGGTGATCAAGCCCAACGCCAACAGTACGTTCAAGGTGATCGCTTCATTGAGGATCAACCAGCCCCAGAACACGCCAAAGGGCGGGGAGATATACGTCACCAGTGAGGTAAAGGTCGCCCCGGCATCATGGATGAGCCGGTAATAGATCAGGTAGGCCAGTGAGGTGCCGACCACGCCCAGAAACAGCACTGCCGAGATGGACCGCAGCGTGAGCGCTGTGCGCCAGGAGGGCTCTGCGATCGCCACCGGCAGCAATATCAAAGAGGCGGTAAGCAACTGCCCGAAAGAGGCCACCTGCGGGGGCAGGTGTGAGACATGCCGACTGGCATACACAGCCGCCAGGGCATAGCTCAAAGCCGCCGCGATGACCGCGAGAGCGCCGTACAGACCTACGTTGCCCTCGCTGCCCTGTATCTGAGGTAGCACGAGAATCACCGTACCCGCAAAGCCCAGCGCTACACCGATGAACCGCTTCAGGGTCGCACGCTCGCCATGCTGGATTATCACGACCAGAAAGGTAAAGATCGGCATCATGCCGTTGAGAATGGCCGACAGGCTGCTCGGGATGTACTGCGTACCCCAGCTGATGGCCGCAAAGGGGAACCCGATCCCCAGGAGCCCCATCACCGCCAGATGCCCCCAGAGGCGAGCGCCCCGGGGAACCCGCCGCCGGGTGGCGATCAGCACGATGCCTGTGGTGAACGCACCGGTGATAATGCGCAGAAACGCAAAGGTCATGGGCGCGATCTCGGTCGTGCCGATCTTGATCAAGAGAAAGGAGGCGCCCCAGATGGCACCCAGCAGCACCAGTAGCGCGTAGCTGGCGGACATCATGTATCTCATCTCCTGCACTGCAACATGGGCTACGATTATACCCGCCAATGCAGGGCACCCAACTTGACTGTCGAGCGTCGGTGCTAACCGTGCTGGCCGATTTCACAGATGCAATGATTGTGTTATAATGGCGGGAAATATAACACCTGCAACGATCGAGCAGGATGGTTGAAGGTTAGCCCCTTCGGCCTCAAGCGATGACGCTTCTTCCCAAGGGCAGGGCAATGGTGGGGTTGATACCCTACGCGATGCTGCAGTCTGATGCGGCCCGTTAGATCTTTTTGACCCGATGCGGAACAAGGAGGAGCGTTTGATGAAGCCCAAGTGGACTACCTGGTTGGCTATCCTCATGGTCGTTGCGATGGTGTTGTCAGCCTGTACAACCCCGCAAACGACCGCCCCTGAGACCGAGACTGAGACCGAGACTGAGACCGGAGTGGAGGCCACGGCCGAGGTCGTGGTTGAAGAAGAGGTCAAGACCTACGTCGTCGCCACCGATGCCGCGTTCCCGCCGATGGAGTTTGTCGACGAGAACAAGAACATCGCCGGATTCGACATCGACCTGCTGAATGCCATCGCCGAGACGATGGGGTTCAAGGTCGAGTGGAAGAACACCGCCTGGGATGGCATCTTTGCCGGCCTCGAATCCGGCGACTATGACGCCATCATGTCCTCGGTGACGATCCGCGACGACCGCGCCGAGATCTATGACTTTACCGAGCCCTACATCAATGCCGGTCAGGCGATCATTGTGCCCGCCGACAACACGACTGTGATGGGTGAGGCAGATCTGGTTGGCCTCAAGATCGGCGCACAGATCGGCACCACAGGCGCCTTTGCGGCCGAAGAGATCACCGGCACACCCCCGCCGAGTATGACACCATCGACCTGGCCCTGTTGGACCTGGTGGGCGGCAATCTCGACGTCGTGATCGTGGATATCCCGGTCGCCGCTGACTATGCTCTGACCTCTGAGCAGTTCGTTGGCAAGCTCAAGATCGTCGGCGATGCGATCACCGAAGAGTTCTACGGCGCCCTGGTCAACAAGGGCCAGAACGCCGAGTTCATTTCGATGTTCAATGAGGGCCTGGCCAAGGTCCGCGAGAGCGGCCAGTATGACGAGATCTATGCCAAGTGGATCTCTGGTGAGGGCAGTGCCAAGCCGATCGATGGCGAGGCTGCAGGCGCAAGCGTTCCGCCCGCCCCTGGCTTCCCTGTCAAGATCGCCGTTCTGGCGCCCTTGACCGGTGATCAAGACCTTTGGTGAGTCCACCCGCGACGGCGCTCAGATGGCCTTTGACGAGGCTATCGCCGCCGGCTGGGAGATCGAAACCGTCCTCGAAGACTCGCGCTGCGATGCCCAGGAAGCGGCCAACGCCGCCAACAAGGTCATCTTTGAGGACGAGGTCAACTATATCATCGGCGAGGTCTGCTCCAGCGCCTCGATCCCCGTCTCTGAAATCGCCGAGGCGAATGGCGTCCTGCAGATCTCCTCTGCCTCCACCAACCCGGCTGTCACCATCAACGAGGACGGCTCCAACAAAGAGTTCGTCTTCCGCGCTTGCTTCCTCGACCCCTTCCAGGGTGAGGTCGTCGCCAGCCTGGCTATGGAGCTCGGCGCTCAGAACGCCGCTGTCCTCTTTGACGTCGGTAACGACTATGTCAAGGGCCTCGCAGAGTACTTTAAGGCCTCTTTCGAGGCCCTGGGTGGCACCGTCTCCGTCTATGAGGCCTACAACAAGGAGGATACGGACTTTTCCGCCGTCCTCGGTAAGGTCGCCGCCGCGGCTCCCGATGTCATCTTCCTGCCTGACTACTATAACAAGAACAACCTGATCGCCGCTCAGATCCAGGAAAAGGGCATCGAGGCAACCCTCCTCGGCGCTGATGGTTGGGATTCCCCGAGCTCCAGACCGAGCTCTTTGAGGGTGGTTACTTCTCGAACCACTACTCGCCCGCTGATCCCCGCCCTGTGGTCCAGAACTTTGTCGCCGCCTACACCGCCAACTACGGCGCAGCGCCTGACGCGCTC
The DNA here is from genome assembly GCA_040772225.1 of Anaerolineae bacterium. Lineage (GTDB taxonomy): Bacteria > Chloroflexota > Anaerolineae > UBA1429 > UBA1429 > JAAYED01. Next base: position 1,915,838 of record JAXGYO010000002.1, on the reverse strand, counting down.
GCTACACTGGCCTACGACGCCGCCAAGATCCTGCTCCAGTCTATCTCAGAGGCCGGTGTGGATGACCCCGCCGCCGTCAAGGACGCCATGTCCGCGATCCAGTACGAGGGCGTCTCTGGCAAGATCACCTTCGACGAGTTCGGTGACCCCGTCAAGACCGCCGCTATCGTCAAGATCGAGAATGGCGAGCCCACCTTCTTCAAATTCGTGGCGCCCGCTGGCGCCGCAGAGGAAGAGGCTGAGGCCGAGAGCATGGTCGCACCCGCTCCTGGCTTCCCCGTCAAGATCGCCGTTCTGGCGCCCTTGAGCGGTGACGTCAAGACCTTTGGCGAGTCCACCCGCGACGGCGCTCAGATGGCCTTTGACGAGGCTATCGCCGCCGGCTGGGAGATCGAAACCGTCCTCGAAGACTCGCGCTGCGATGCCCAGGAAGCGGCCAACGCCGCGAACAAGGTCATCTTTGAGGATGAGGTCAACTATATCATCGGCGCGGTCTGCTCCAGCGCCTCGATCCCCGTCTCTGAAATCGCCGAGGCGAATGGCGTCCTGCAGATCTCCCCTACCTCCACTAACCCGGCTGTCACTATCAACGAGGACGGCTCCAACAAGGAGTACGTCTTCCGCGCTTGCTTCCTCGACCCCTTCCAGGGTGAGGTCGTCGCCAGCCTGGCTATGGAGCTCGGCGCTCAGAACGCCGCTGTCCTCTTTGACGTCGGTAACGACTATGTCAAGGGCCTCGCAGAGTACTTTAAGGCCTCTTTCGAGGCCCTGGGTGGCACCGTCTCCGTCTATGAGGCCTATACCAAGGAGGATACGGACTTTTCCGCCGTCCTCGGTAAGGTCGCCGCCGCGGCTCCCGATGTCATCTTCCTGCCTGACTACTATAACAAGAACAACCTGATCGCCGCTCAGATCCAGGAAAAGGGCATCGAGGCAACCCTCCTCGGCGCTGATGGCTGGGATTCCCCCGAGCTCCAGACCGAGCTCTTTGAGGGTGGTTACTTCTCGAACCACTACTCGCCCGCTGATCCCCGCCCTGTGGTCCAGAACTTTGTCGCCGCCTATACCGCCAACTACGGCGCAGCGCCTGACGCGTTTGCTACACTGTCCTACGACGCCGCCAAGATCCTGCTCCAGTCTATTTCAGAGGCCGGTGTGGATGACCCCGCCGCCGTCAAGGACGCCATGTCCGCGATCCAGTACGAGGGCGCCTCTGGCGAGATCACCTTCGACGAGTTCGGTGACCCCATCAAGACTGCCGCCATCGTCAAGATCGAGAATGGCCAGCCTGTTTTCTTCAAGTTCGTCGCTCCCTAAGCCGTAACCCGGCTCTTGAGGGGAGAGCAACAGGTGTTGCTCTCCCCTTCACAGCGTATAGCGTCGCCCGAGAGCTGCCTCGATCCCTGCACCGAGGAGAGATATGAACAAGATCCTGGCCAAAACGATCTTGAGACCCGTCGTGTGGATTATCTATGCGGCGCTGGCTGCAGGCCTGATCTATGGTATCACCTACCTGATCCGGCTGAACGGCCCAACGTACTTTGCACAGGCCATCCTGGACGGACTGCGGCTGGGATTTGTGTATGCCTTGATAGCCCTTGGCTATACCATGGTCTATGGCATCGTCAGGCTGATTAACTTTGCCCATGGCGACGTGTTCATGGTCGGGGCCTTTGCCAGTTACTATGCGATCGCCCGTTACGGCTGGGGATTCATCCCGGCAATACTTTTCGCAATGGTCATATGCCTGCTATTGAACGTGGTCATCGAGCGCGTCGCCTACAAGCCTCTGCGATCTGCGCCGCGCATCGCCTCGCTGATCACTGCGATCGGCGTCTCTTTCTTTCTAGAGTCTTTTACGGCGCTCAACTTTGTTTTTAGCGCAGACTATATCACCTACAAGCGCCCCTTTGAGATCCAGGTCTGGAAGTTCTGGGGTCTCAGTGTCACCAATGTGACCGTGCTGATTGTGGGCATCACCCTGGCGCTGGTGCTCGGTCTGCAATTCATCATTCGCCGAACAAAGATCGGCAAAGCCATGCGCGCCACCTCACTTGACAAATCTGCGGCCCGCCTGATGGGCATCAATGTGGACGGTGTGATCACCTTCACATTTGCCCTGGGCGCCGCTTTGGCCGGAGCCGCCGGCACACTCTATGCGATCGCCTTCCCCCAGATCTGGACGTTCATGGGCATCATGCCCGGCCTCAAAGCCTTTATTGCCGCCGTGCTGGGCGGTATCGGCAGTATCCCGGGAGCCTTTGTCGGCTCGCTGTTGATGGGCACTGTGGATGTGCTGGTGGTCAGTTTCCTGCCTCTCGGTTCCCGTCTGCGCGATCTGTTTGCCTTTTTGATCCTGATCATCGTCTTCCTGGTGAAACCCACGGGGATCTTTGGCGAACCCCAGGTTGAGAAGGTCTAGGAGGAGTTGCGACTATGAAGCGATCCGCGGTTCCGTCCTGGATTCCAACGCTGGCCGTTGCCATCGCCCTTTTTCTAGGGGTGCTCCTGGCGAAGCAGAACGACTTGATCTCGGTGTACTGGTACCAGGTCGTCCAGATCGCTGCCATCACAGCGATATCTGCGCTGGGTCTCAACCTGATCTATGGCTTTAATGGCCAGTTCTCTCTGGGCCATGTCGGCTTTTATGCCATCGGCGCCTATACCTCGGCACTCATCACCAAAGACTATACGATGAAGTGGAGCGGCGGCCAGACCACAGCGTTGGCCTGGTTGATCGCCGGACAACTTGGGGTCGTACTGCTGTTCGTCCTCGCCAACAGACTCAAACTGGGGGCGTTCCGCAAGCGGATCACAGCCTCGCTGTCACACCACCTGGCACACCATGAAGCCAGGACGCTGTCTGCTGTCGTGGTCCTTCTCGTCATCGCCGTTGTGATCGCTTTTTCCGTTCTGGCCTCATGGGCCCTGCATGCGGTACTGGCCAAACTGATGGCGTCGCTCGTCGTGGCGCTGCCAGGGAATGTGTCGCGGCCGATCATCTTTGCGCTGGCGATCCTGAACGGCGGCACGCTTGCCGCCCTTGTATCATATCTCGTGGGCCTGCCGCTGCTGCGGCTGGGCTCGGACTATTTCGGCATCGCCACACTGGGCTTTGCGGTCATGGTCTATACAGCACTGCAGAATTCCGACCTGGTGATCGAGACCATGAAGGGTGCCCGCGGCATGGTGGCCATTCCCCCCTGGACCACCTGGCCCTGGGTGTTTGGTGTGCTGGCACTGCTGCTCATCGTGATGCGCAACCTGCTGCGCTCCAGCCATGGACGAGCCATTATCTCGGTCCGCGAGGACGAGATCGCCTCGCAGTCCATGGGAGTCGACGTCACGCAGCTCAAAAACCTGGCGTTCACCGTCGGCGGCTTTTACGCCGGTGTTGCCGGCGCGCTCTATGCCCATCTGTACGGTTTTCTCCATCCCAGCACCTTTAACACCATCAAGGGCTTTGACCCGCTGATCATCATCGTGTTCGGCGGCCTGGGCAGCATGACCGGTACCGTGCTGGCCTCGCTAATGTTCGCCCTGGTCATCGAAGGCTTGCGCGTGCTGCTTCCTCAAGGCTTTGAGGACTGGCGCTTTGTCATCTATCCGATCATTTTGCTACTGATCATGTTGTTGCGGCCCAAGGGGCTCATGGGCACCTCAGAGTGGGGCTGGTTCAGGGCACCTCTGCCGCCGGAGCGCGATATTCCCGTGCCAAGCCATAGCGCTCACAGCCAGGCCACTGTAACGCCAAGCGAGGAAGCATAATGGAAACACAATCCGTCACTGCGCCCCGCGTGATTACTGCCGAGTCCCTGCCGCCGACACTGGACATCCGCGATCTCACTATGGTCTTTGGCGGCCTGCGCGCCGTCTCCGAGTTCACGATGGACGTGCCCCGGGGAGGGCTCTACGGCCTGATCGGGCCCAACGGCGCTGGCAAGACGACGGTCTTTAACATGATCACCGGGATCTATACCCCCACTTCGGGCGAGATACGCTTTGAAGGTCAGGCGATCTCAGACCGAGCGGCCTTTCAGATCACAAGGATGGGCATCGCCCGCACCTTTCAGAACATTCGCCTGTTCCAGAACCTCACGGTGCTGGACAACGTGCGCATCGCGTTTCATACCCACTCGGGCTACAACCTGGTGGAGGCCATCTCGCGGCTCGGGCGCTTTGGTCGCCAGGAACGGGCGCTGACGGAGCGAGCACAGGATCTTCTGGCGGTGTTCGGCTTGCAGGATCGTCAGTTGGAGATAGCCCGCAACCTGCCCTATGGTGAGCAGCGCAGGCTGGAGATCGCCCGCGCCCTGGCTGCCGAGCCCAGATTGCTGCTGCTGGACGAGCCGGCCGCAGGCATGAACCCCACCGAGTCTGAGACCCTGATGGGGCTGATCCGCTTTATCCGTGAGGAATTCAACCTCACCATCCTGCTCATTGAGCATCAGATGCGCGTGGTGATGGGTATCTGCGAGTGGATCACGGTAATGGACTTTGGACAGGTGATCGCCCGAGGAACACCGGATGAAATCCGCAACAATGAGGATGTCATCGTCGCCTATCTCGGCCGCGCAGCGGGAAGGGAGTTGTAGGCATGCAGCTACTCCAGGTCGACAACCTGCACGTGGCCTATGGCGCCATCCGGGCCATTCAGGGCATCTCCTTCCATCTCGATGCGGGCGAGATCGTCACGTTGATCGGTGCCAACGGGGCTGGCAAGTCCACCACGTTGCGGACGATTTCGGGCCTGCTGCGGCCCTTCCGCGGCGACATTCTATACCAGGACCAGAGCATCGTGCGCACATCGCCTGAGCGCATCGTGCGCCTGGGCATCTCTCAGGTCCCCGAGGGACGCCAGATCTTTTCCACGCTCACTGTCAGGGAGAACCTGGAGATGGGCGCCTATACGCGCCGCGACAAGCAGGAGATCGAAGCATCCATGCAGCGCGTGTTCAAGAGCTTCCCGCGCTTGCAGGAGCGCCAGAATCAGCTGGGCGGGACGCTTTCGGGTGGCGAGCAACAGATGCTGGCCATGGGCCGCGGGCTGATGTCCTCACCCAGGCTATTGCTGCTGGATGAGCCCTCGATGGGCCTGGCGCCGATCCTCGTTGAGGAGATCTTTGAGATCATCAAATCCATCAATGCGCAGGGCACCAGCATCCTGCTGGTCGAGCAGAATGCTGCCATGGCCCTGTCCGTCGCCGATCGCGCCTATGTCCTCGAGACCGGCCGCGTGGTCCTCGAAGGCGACGCACGGTCTGTGCTAAGGAACCCCCAGATACGCGAAGCGTACCTGGGCTAGACAAAGCTACCATCAAGCAGCGAGGCTTGAGCAGATGCCTGCGGACTCTGCTGGCCTCGCTGTATCTATTTCCTCGAGAATGAGGGGGTATCGTGCTGCTGGATCGTTCTCAATTCCGGGACCATCGCCTGTCACACGCCGAGCGGCGCAACTGGCGCTTTTTGCTCACGCTGGCCGGCGCACTGGTTCTACTGCTGGCGTACGCGTTACCCTTTTTTGATGCACGCATCACGGCCGCCACGACCCGCTTTCAAAAGGATCCGGCGATCACCCTGGAATTCCCGTTTCTGGTGCACGGGCAGCACGTCACCCATGCCAAGACCCTGAGGAACGGTCAGCTCGAGGCGGTTGACCTGTCGATCGCGCCAGTGGCGGGCGCGCAGAGCTCTGGCCTGAGCTGGCTCCTGCGCACGTTCACATCTCAGGACATCTACCCGATGCTGAGCTTTGCCGTCACCATGGTGATGCCCATCCTCGGTGCTGTCCTGGCGTTACTTCTGGTGGTGAAAAGCTGGACCCGAGAGGAGGGCATTGCGTCCGGGCTGATTCCGGTGGCCCTGACAATGAGCGTGCTCTCCGTGGGCAGCCTGGTGCTGGCCTGGTGCCATCAGTTCGATTTCTCCACCTATCTGCTGGAGCTGAGCGCAGGAGCGCTGGCGCCTGCCCCCGGATTCTGGGTAGCGCTGGCCGGTGCGACTGCCATGACGCTGGGGATCTGGAGCCTGCGTTTTGAGACGCGGCGCGCGCTGCTCAACTGGTGGGCGTTGGCCTTTGTCGTGGCCTTGATCATCTGGCTGCTGATCCGGGTGCGGCCCTACCCTTACCTCGAGATCTGGAATTTTATCAGTGACGGCATTGTGGTCACGTTGCGCATCGTCATCGTGTCTTACGGCCTGATCCTGCTGGTCAGCCTGCTCGGTGGCCTGGGGCGAATCTCCCACAACCGGATCATCTATGGCATCGCTTCGTTGTACGTCGAGATCGTCCGCGGCATACCGCTGCTGGTCCAATTGCTGTTTATCTGGTTCGCCCTGCCCAGCCTGTTCCGTGCGCTCGGCGATGTCGCGCTGCGTCTTCCGCCGCAGTTTGCGGGCCTCGGAAATTGGCTGAGCGACCTGCGGCTAAACGAATATACCGCAGCGGTCCTGGGCCTGACCATCTGCTACGGAGCATATGGGGCTGAGATTTTCCGAGCGGGTATCTCCTCGATTCACCACGGCCAGATGGAGGCCGCGCGCTCTCTGGGCATGAGCAGTTTTCAAGCCATGCGTTACGTGGTGCTCCCTCAGGCGGTGCGCGTGATCCTGCCGCCCATCGGCAATGAGTTCGTGGCCCTCATCAAGGACTCTTCTCTCGTGTCCGTCCTGGCCGTCTCTGACCTGACCCGACGTGGCCGCGAATATATGGCCCGCACCTTTCTCAGTTTCGATACCTGGATCATGGTGGCCCTCTGTTACCTGGTCCTGACACTGGTCTCGTCTCGGATCGTCGAGTTTCTCGAATCCAAGACGCGATTTGAGCGCTGATCGGGAGCAAGATCATGGATACAGAAACACAGACCAACAATAGCGCAGAGCCCATCATCCAGATTCGTCACCTGCGCAAGTCCTTTTACCATGGCAAGCTGGTGGCGCTGGACGATGTCTCGATGGATGTGCCGCAGGGGCAGGTCGCGGTGGTGATCGGGCCCAGCGGATCGGGCAAGTCCACCATGCTGCGTTGCCTCAACTACCTAGAGGTACCCGACTCGGGCGAGGTCATCGTCGATGGGATCTCGCTGTCACAGACGCACAACCTCAACGAAGTGCGCACCGAGATCGGCATGGTTTTCCAGCAGTTCAATCTTTTCCCACACCTCAGTGTGCTGGAAAACGTGATGATGGCCCAGCGCATCGTGCGCAAGCGTTCGCGGCAGGAGGCGCAGGAGATCGCAGAGGAACTCCTCGTCAAGGTCGGCATCCCGGAAAAGGCCGACGCCTACCCCCTCCAGCTCTCTGGTGGCCAGCAGCAGCGCGTAGCGATCGCCCGCGCCCTGGCGATGCAGCCCAAGATCATGCTTTTTGATGAGCCTACCTCGGCGCTGGACCCGGAGATGATCAAAGAGGTGCTGGATGTGATGCTCCAGCTCGCGCAGGATGGTATGACCATGGTCGTGGTCTCGCATGAGATGGGCTTTGCTCGCAACGCCGCCGATCGCGTGATTTTTATGGATGAGGGCAACATTATCGAAGACACCACGCCAGGCGAGCTATTCCGGGCCCCAAGACACGAGCGCACCCGCGAGTTCCTGGGCAAGATCCTGCATTAGCCACGCCGGGTCCCAACGGCCGCACTCGCTCGCCTCGGGGCCCACGCCCGCGGCCGCAGTGCTCCAGGGGAACAGGACCATTGACAGAGAACACCCCGGGGATATAATTCCCATGTTGTGCTGATCCGCCATCACTTTACGATGAACCAGGGGAGATCCGCTGTGCGCGAGTTGAGCCTGTATGTGAGTGCCAGTCCAGAGATGGATCCCGAGTGTGAACTGCTCGGGCAGATGCTGGCGCAGCTGACCCCCTCCGTGCGCTGGCAGATCAAGCGCACGCCCCCTGCGCATGACAAGACGGATCCCGATTGGGTTGCACTGGAGACCGCAGACTTTTATGTGCTGCTCGTGGGCCGCGATATCACAGCGCCAATCGGCGTCGAGTACGTTGCCGCGCAGGAGCACGGCATACCGGCGTTCTGCTATCGCAACAGGGCGGCCACGCCCAGCCCGGCTCTGAGCGCCTTTATGCGCCAGATACGCACGGACTGGCAGTCTTATGAGACCCCTCAAGCCTTTGCCAGCGAGCTGAGAAAGCAACTCGTCAGACGGCTGATCGAGGGCACTCCTGGCTATGGCCTCTCACTGCAGGAGATCGAAAGGCTCGCAGCCGAGTTGCGGGAAGTGGACGAGGACGAACAGGGCGGGACGGAAAGCCGCCGAGGTGCCGGTCGCGGTGGCGTGATTCTGCCCAACACCCCTTTGTAGGGCCAGGTACCCGCAGATGCTTTGCCCCAGATGCAAGATATCCGCCACAGGTGGCACAACCTGCCCCCATTGTGGTGATCCCATTCCAGAGCAGGAGACCTTTGAAGGACAGGGAGGTCACTACCTGCGGCTTTTCTTGCTGCTCTCATTGATCCTCTTTGTCGCAACCACGGTGGTGGCAAGCCTCCGCTCAGGACAGCCCTTTCGGCTGGGCCTGCTGTTGAATTCCAGGTGGTTCTGGCTCTATGGGCTGATATTCGTGTTGCCCATAGCGTTTGGGGTACACTTTTGGAGGATGCTGCGGGGCGAACAGGTGCGGGTAACGGACGCCCACATCGAGCGGCTGTCACATTGGGGCTATGAGAAGATACTATGGGCGGATGTCATCGAGTTTCGAAAGCAGGTGCTACCTTTTCGCGATACCCGGCTCGGGCGCGTCGCCCGGCTCAGCCGCTGGCTGACCAAAGGCCGGCTCTTTGCCCGCATCCCCCCCTACGCCTACGACCTGATCGCTAGGGGTCAGAATGGCGAGAGGCAGGTATTCCGCCTGGAACCCGGTAGCATCAGCGATCTGGCCTGGTTGCTGGCGCTGGTCGAAGAGCATGCCGGAGCGCCCGACCCGGCCTGACATGGGGGGCCTCAGCGCACCGTATCGCCGTTAGCGGCCAGTCTGAATGGCAGATACATATCCGCAACAGGGGTAACGGCTGTCCGTACCGCCAGCACCGGCTGTCCCGGCAGGCTCATGGCATAATAGCTGCCGCCCAGCCAGTAGCCACCCTCGACAAAACGCCACAGTCCCTCCGTTATCTCGAGGGGCACCTGCACCTGCACCAGCGCGCTCTGTCCGGCGGGAACCGGAGCCAGGCCCGCGAGGCGCGCCTCAAAGCTCTCACCATCCGGTTTCCAGCCCCATACCTCCAGCGCGTCGACCGCGGCCAGTTGCGTGCCCACGTTCTTGACCTGCATCAGCACATAGGCCATCTCACCAGAGCTGTACAGGGAAAACGTCGAGATCTGCAGCTGAGGTCCCTCCACCGTCACATCCCCCGTGAGGCGAGCAAATACCAGGCGATGTCCTGCCTGTAGATAGAACAGGGTCTGGATTTGCCAGTCACCCACCTGTTGAAGCGGAGAGGCGGCAGTGACCTGCACCTGTGCCTCAGCCCCCGGGGGCAGCGTGACCCGCCGATCGGAGACTGCCTCCCACCGGGCCCCATCGGGCCGCAGGCCTTCGAGCACCAGGCCATCCAGGGAGAGGCTGTCCTGTGAGGTATTCCGGACGCCGAGCGACAGCGTCATCCGCTCACCCACTTGAAGGCTTGTCGCTGGCCCGGTCAGACTGACGAGCGTCAAGGGTGCGCCCCCGACATCCAACTGCCCGCGCGCAGGCACACCGGCGGCACCCTGATCCGAGTGCCACGACACGCGTCCCACAAACCAGGTACCGGAGGAATCCGGCAGCGCAGGAACACGCACATCCAGGCGCTCGCCGGTACCGAGTATCCAGTTCCCCTCGGCTTCTGCCACATGGCTGTCCCCGTCGAGCGAGTAAAGCGAGACCTGCAACACATCCAGCCGGAAGGGAGCCGCGCTCTGATTGATGAGGGGAACAACAAGCTCGACCGTCTCGCCGAGTTTGGCGGGTTGAATAGAAGGCGTCACCTGCCCGGCGATCTCTACGGGAATCAGACAGCCGTCGCGCCCGATGTATGCCCCTTCGACGAGCTCGTAGCGCGACAGACCATAGACCTCGCGCAGCCTGTCCAGGTCAGGTCTCACCCATTCGGATCCTTGACGGACCAGGAGTTCGAGATGGAGATGGGCTTCGGTGACGCCAGAGACGCCGGAGTGACCGATCGGCTCGCCGGTGCGCACAAAACGCTCGCCGGACTGCGGATCCCGCAGATGCGCCAGCCTCACCAGCCAGTTGCCCGTCTCATCGATGATATCAACATAATGACCGTAGGTTGTCTCTAGCGGGCGAAGATCAGTGCGAAAGTACGCCCTTCCAGAAAACGGGGCATAAAGAGCGATGCCCTCCGGCATGCCCAGATCCCAGGCGATGCCGGTAGCCTTACCCTGTTCCCAGTGACCCTCGGGCTCCCACGTGACGCGGTAACTCTCCCCGCAGGCCCAGGGCAGCACAAAATCCGCCGGCACGCCATAGTCTGCCCCTTCGGCATACACCGCCAGGGGCAGAAGCAGGGTCGCCAAGAGCACCAGAACAAGCGATGGGCGTCCCACAGGGACCTCCACGAAAGCGCACCTATTTACATATTATAACGGGAAAAGAGGCGTGGCGCAATACGCGGTCAACGGTGCTCCCGGCAAAGACCTTGATGAGCGGAGCCGAGCCATAGCCTCCCATCAACAGCAACTGCGCCGACTCGCGCTCCATTGCTCGCAGGATCGCTTCATGCGCCGGGCCGTTCTCACGACGGAGCTGCACATCTGTGACACCTGCCTCGCGCACATACGCCTCTGCTTCGGACATATCCTTCTCTGAGGCGCCTGTCTCACCGGACGACAGGATCACGCCTGACAGGCCCCAGTGCGAGAGTATGTAGCGAAAGACATACAGTGCCTCTCGAGATTTCGGGCTGGCGTCGTAGGCCAGCGCAACCCGCTGGAGGTCCAGGGAAGGCGAACCGGGCACCGCCAGTATGGGCCGGGCCACACGGGTGGCGACACCCTGAAAGATCGTGCCAAGGGGTCTCTCGGCGACCTGGCCTTGCTCACGGCGCTGGTTGATGACCACCAAATCGGCCCACCGCGCGTCGCTCAGGATCTTTTCCACCACGTCTCCCTGGACGATACGGCCTGTGGCCATGACGCCGAGCTCCCGGGCTCGCTCATAAAAATCGTCCAGCACCTGCTGGCCATACTGGCGCGCTTTTTCGCTGCCGTTGGCCAGCACGTGCAGACCGCGAAGAGCACCCCCCTCGCGCCTGGCAATCTCCGCTGCTTGTTCCACAGCGCGCCATCCGCTGGGCGCTCCAGTCAGCGTCACCAGGATCTCATGAAATAGCTTCTGCTCTCCGGCAGCCTCGACGCGCTCACTGCGCCAGGCGCCAGCCCGCGGCCCGCTACGCAGCACGCGCGGGACGATCCAGCCCAGCAACCGGCTCACCAGCCGACGGAGCACATTCTTGATACCCGTACCGTATTGCTGTCCGAAGTCTCGGGCCAGCTCCCAGGGGGCCAGAGGGCGACCCAGCTCGAGGGACATCAGATAGCCGCGCTCGATCACCGAAAAGTAGAGGTCTGCCTCGGTGAGACCCGGAAAATCGGCAAGCATATTGCCGCGACGAATCTCATGCACCACCGGCATGTACACATGGTCGTACCAGTGCGTCACCGCCTCATCGGCGGACATCTCGCGGCTGGTCTCGGTCTCTACAAAGTACCGATGTGTCCTGATATGCTCCTGCAGCCTGGCATAATCGCCGGGCATTGTCAGGCGCACATCCTGTTCCGGCCGCAGCACATCCAGATGCGTCTCATCGAGGAACTGGCGGTAGGCCGCCAGGGTGTCCAGATCCTCCAGAGTCAGATCGGCCGTGACAGGCACACGGCTGGAGACCTCAACGACCTCCGCATCAATAAACGCTTGCCCTTCCTGACGGGCAACGGATACGCGATGGTGACCATCCACCACAAAATAGGCGTCGCCAACCTTGTAGAGAGAGATGGGAGGCAGGTGTACGCCCGCTGACGATGCTGAGCTGACGCTCACCCACTTGCCCTGCAGATAACGTTGCAGCGGCGTGAAAACACGGTCAAAGTCGCCGCTGCGCCCCAGGCTCCCGACGATCCGATCCAGAGGCACCGGCTGAAGGCCGCGATAGCGCTGCTCGCGCAGCCCGATCCTCTGCTTGACCTCCTCAAACGGAAGGAGACCCTGATCCCGCCCGAGAAGACGCTTCAAACGGCGTCGCCAGCGCCCCTTTTGCAGCGCTCGATCGAATTCCCGCTGCGCCTTAGCAAGCATGTGTACACCTATTAGCGCGCGCAGGATGGCGAAGAGAGAGCGCCATGCTAAGCGGGAGGAGCGTAGAGATACCGAGGTACATGCTGCATTAACCTTTCAGTGCGTGGCGCAGGCGATGCAGGGGTCAAAGGCACGAACGACGCGCCCCACGGCGCGCTCCAGCTCCAGGTTGATCCCCGCATCCGTAATATACCGGCGCGCCGCCACCTCTAACGCACGTTCGATCGCCAGAATGTTGTACTGGGTGGGAATCACAAAGCGGGCCCGCTCCACAAGGCCACCGGAAATGACATAATGGTGGATGAGTGGTCCCCGCGGGGCCTCCACGAGCCCATAGCCTTCGCCCTCCATGCCGCCGCAAGGCGCCCGCAACTCAGCATGTGATAGATCTGTCTCCAGGAGCTCGACGGCACGCTCCAGGCAGTAGATGAGCTCGATACAACGCGCCAGATCGAACAGCAGGATCGCATGCGCGGGGTAGCCCCACTCGGATCGAAAGCGGGCCAGGAGGCCATCGGCGACGGGCGTGCCCATCTCGGGCAGCAGGTTCAGCCGGGCCAGCGAGTTGGCACGGAGAATCTGCCCTCGAAACAGAATGCCGTCCGAATAACTGGCCTCGATGGGCTCAAGCTCCAGATGCTCAGACAGGTCCCGCGCCGAAAAACTGTCCGCTTCTGTGCCATCGGGCGCAAGCACCCGAATAGAGGAGCCATAGTAACTGTGACCGCGGTGCACTGACGCAAGATAGTAGGTGGGTTCGTCATCGCCAAGGGTGCCGATGCGCTCCCTCAGCCCCGCGAACAGGGCCCAGTAGAGATCCACCAGTTCCATCGCCGGACCGAGCCCATCGATCAACTCTCGCTGCAAAGTATCCATGGCCGCGCGGTCGAGGCCTGAGGCCACCCCACCCACCACGGCACGCACCGGGTGGATGAACTGCCCGCCCGCCAGAGTGATCAGCCTGGTGCCCAGGCGCCGTATCGCCAGCGCCCGCGGCGCGATGTCCGCGTGCTCGTCACCGAGATGAAAGATGCTCGGCCGGCCCTCCGCACCCGAAAAGTCTGGCATGGTAAAGAGAAAGAGAGAAGTAGCCTGGTTCTGGATCAATTGACCCAGCATCATCAACTCACGGATCTGTACGGCGGCGGGAGGTGGGACGATACCGCAGGCATCCTCCAGCGCCTTGACGGCGGCCAGATGGTGGGCCGTCGAGCAGACGCCACAAATCCTCGGCACGAGCACAGGTACCTGCTCCGCGGGCACGCCCTGGATGAGCAACTCGAACCCGCGCAGCTCCGTAGCCTGAAAGTGCGCCGAGAGCACCTTGCCCCCGCGAAAGTTGATCACCGCGCGGGCATGCCCCTCGATTCTGCTGAGCGGCACAGTCAGTGTAGCCATCAGAACACCTTGCTCTTGTCGCGCGGGGTGCCGGTGTAATCGGCAAACTGAAACACAAACAGAGAGAACTGGGGAGAGCGGAGACCGCGATCCACCTCCTCGGAGGGGATATCCGTCAGCCCGGCAAAGACGCGCTTGATGCCCTCAAGCCATTCATCGGAGGACCGTTCGATAAATGTGTCCGACGGTCCCCGGCAACCGACACAGGGATGGCCCGCACGCGGGCAGGGCGCCCCGCAGCCCCCGCGTGTGGATGACCCGATACACAGCAATCCCTGGTTGATCAGGCAGATTTCAGGGTCCAGTGTGCCGCCATGAAAGCCGACCAGATGATCGGGGCGGTCACGAGTCTTTTTCCTGCCGCACTCGGCGCAGACCATACGCGGGGCGCTAAAGCTCTCAGGACTGAACAGCAGAGCCATGAACAGCTCGGGTGTGGGAGGACATCCCGTCAGGTAGCGGTCCACACGGACGACAGTATCAATGCCACGGGACTTGCCCAGCAACCGCGGAACATTGCGACGCTCCATCGAGTCCAGAAAGAGCTCACGCACCTCGTCCCGCGAACCAAGATTGGCCACGCCGCCAGAGACGGCACAGGTGCCCACGGCCACCACATGGTCCGCGTGCCGCACTGCTGCTCGGAGACGAAAGAGGTCATCTTCGGTGTAGACCGCGCCGGTGACAAGCAGAGTATCCACTTGAGGGATGTCGTCGCTGGAGATGACCAGGGGCATATAGAGCAACCGGCGGTTATCGATCCAATCGTCGGCGTTGAGCAGTGACACCTCACAGCCAGAGCAGCCAGAAAGCTGTAAAACGGCGAAACGTTCTTCCATTGTGCTCTCACCGCATCTGGTGATCGACGGGCCTCATCGCAGGCATCATGGAAATGCACACCTGCAGGGCGATTCTAGCACCTTCCCTGGACGTATCCAAGCCGTTCGAAGCGCCGGCTGGTCTCTTCCGCTCGGGCGCATGTCTCAGACCAGAGTCCTTGTGATATACTGACCCAGGACAAGATGAAAGACCTGCTATCTGGAGTCAAATAGCAGAAGATGGGTTTATTGGTCGAACAGTGTAGGGTCGCTGCTCCTTGAGGACGATGTAGATGCGGATCAGGAGCTTGCGACAGACGGCGCCGAGTGCAGTGCCATGGTGCTTGCCCTCCTCGCGTTTCCGTTCGTAGTAGGCTTGGAGTTCGGGATCCTGCTTGATGGCGACGGACGCCACCAGCCAGAGCGCGTGGCGCAGGTAGGGTGACCCGCGCTTGCTCATGTGGGCTTCAGAGGCTGTGAACTGGCCGGCCCGGTAGACCGAGGGGTCAATGCCTGCATAGGCGATTAGCTTCTCCGGGCTGTCAAAGCGGCTGATATCTCCGATCTCGGCGACAATGGCTGCGCCGGTGGCCGGACCAATACCAGGAATAGAGGTGATGTGCTGCGGGATCTGGCTCATCAGTGTCGTCAAGACCGTATCGATTTGGTCGCGTTGCTGCTCCAGGAGCTCGATTTGCGCCAACAGACAGCGCATCTCAATGCCTGCGGCATCGGCGAGAAAGCCAACGCCAACCGACTGTACGGCCTGAGCATGGATCTGTTGGGCCTTCTCACCACCAAACCGGCCGCGGCTGGCGGCATGGAGCAGAGTTTCCAGTTCCTGCAGGTCCATCTCGGCAACCTCCTGTGCCGATACGGCCTGCTGCAACAGAGAGCGCGAGGTCTGCAGAAAGACGCTGGAAAAGAGTTGCTCGTACTCGGGGAACACCCGGTCCAGGATGGTCAGCAACTTGCGCTTGATGTCACCGATCTGCTCAGTGAGACGAAAGCGGAAGCGAGAGAGTTCTCGCAGTTGCAGGTGCACCGGGAGATCCTGGCGCGTCGGAGATGGGTTGGCGATGCGGACAAAGTCTGCGATCCAGACGGCGTCGGAGCGGTCGTTCTTGACCTTGCGGACCCCACTGCGTCGGTAGGCGGCCACCTGCAAGGGGTTCAAGACGGCCACGGAGTAGCCCTGCTGAGTCAGGACGTCATACAGCGCCAGCCAGTAATGTCCCGTCGCCTCAAGAGCGATCATGACAGCGTCCATAGCGGGCAAGGACTGTATCAGATGGTCGAAACCAGCACGGTCGTTGGCAATGGAAAAGATCGACTGCATCCTTTGCCCATTCTCATCCAACAAGGCAACGACGTGTTGGCGCTTGGCGATATCGATCCCACAATAGAACATGGCAGTCACCTCCAGCGATGCTTGGAAGCCAGGCGTCCTCAAAACTCTACGCGACCCTCAGCCTTGTGGGTGATGTGCAGCTTGTCTGCAACCTGCTTATCCGAGACCTCGCGCAGAGCTGAGGCGACAGTCTTTTGGCCGAGGCAGAACCTCAAGGAGCACAACGTCGGCCTCAGCTTCTACACCGTATTGTAGCCAGCCATGGGCTGGCATCATACACACATATATATACAAGGAACCCTGTGATGCCCAGATGGTCATGGCCGCGCGAAGCGGCTCAGGACATTGCACGTGCACGCCAGATCGCCCAGGTGCTGATCCGCAATGGGCTTGGTTTTGTGGTGGATCGGAGCGGTCTCTCTCGCTACCTGCCCTTCTGGCGAGCGCAAAGAGCCCGAAAGGAGACGTCCCGGCAAGGGCGGCAGACGTCCGAGCACGTGCGCAGGCTGCCCGAACGCATTCGCCGGACGCTGGAGGAGCTCGGTCCCACCTATGTCAAGCTCGGGCAGATCCTGAGCACTCGCCCCGATGTCCTCCCTGAGGAGTATATCGTCGAGCTCAGCAAGCTGCAGGATGATACCCCTGCGGTGCCCCCGGCTGAGATCATCCAGGTGATCGAGCGAGAGCTCGGACAGCCCATCGACAAGCTGTATGCCACTTTCGTGGGTGAGCCCATCGCCTCAGCCTCGATCGGCCAGGTGCATCGCGCGACCCTTCCTGACGGGAGAGCTGTGGTCATCAAAGTGCAGCGCCCCGGAATCGAGCAGGAGGTCGAAGCAGACCTGCGCCTGATTCGCGCCCAGGCCAGAGCGCTCGAACGACGGTCCAGAACAGTAGCCTCTCTTGGACTGAGCGAGGTCATCCAGGAGTTCTCGGACAGTCTGTTGAATGAGCTGGACTATCACATGGAAGGGCGCAACGCCGACCGGCTGCGCGAGCTAGTGCGCGACGATCTCGTCCTGCTACCAGAGATCATCTGGGATCACACCACACGGCGCGTCCTCACCATGACGGACCTTCAGGGCATCAAGATCAGCGAGCGCAGGGCGCTGATCGCAGCAGGGTATGACCTGCGACAGGTGGCCGAGCGCGTCATCGACGCCTACATGAGCCAGGTTTTTGTGCACGGTATCTTTCAGGCCGATCCGCACCCGGGCAACATCATGGTATGTGGGGATCGCATCGGCCTGGTGGATCTTGGCAATGTCGGTTACCTGACCCCGGCCATGCGGGACCACCTGGGGCAGCTGCTGTTCTCTCTGGTCAGGCAGGATGCCGACGAGCTCCTGCAGGTGCTTGTCGACATGGGCGCGATGTCACGCCAAACGGACACCGATCCGCTGCGCCGCGAACTTCAACGGCTACTCTTGCGCTACTATGGCGTGTCGCTGGAGAGCATCCCCATCGCGCAGTTTCTCAGCGAACTGATGGGCGTCGCCTTTCACTATCAAATCCGCCTGCCCGGGGACCTGGCACTCCTGGCACGCACCGTTATCGTCCTGGAGGGCGTGATTCGCAGCCTGGAGCCCAGCGTGGTGTTGGCCGAACGTCTGGAACCCTTTATAATTCGCCTGTTACGCGAGCGAGTCAGTCCCAAAAGGCTTGGCCTGGATGCCGTCAAGACGATAGATGACCTCCGTGCGGCCCTGCAGGTGCTCCCGCGCAGGATGGATTTGCTCTCGGACCAACTCACCAGGGGCGAAATGACCGTCGGTGTCGATCTCAAGCGAATGGATCAGATGCTGCGACGGGCGGAAGCCATCGGCAACCGCATTTCATTCAGCGTAGTGATCGCGGCGATTATCATGGGATCCGCCCTGATCCTGCTCGGTGGCGAGGAGGCAGCGGCCTTTCGGCTGCCGCTCACGGATATCGTGCTTCCGATCCCGCAGGTGGCCTTTCTGGTGGCGGGCCTGCTGGCCGCCTGGTGGCTGATATCGATTGTCCGCTCCAAAGGGTTCTAGCCCAGTTACGTCAGTCTGCTTTCGCGGAGGTATTGGATCCATGAAGGTAATGGTGACCGGTGGCGCCGGGTTTATCGGTTCGCACATCGTCGACGCGATGCTGGCGGCGGGACACGATGTCTGCGTTGTGGATGACCTTTCCACGGGCCACCGTGAAAACGTGGACCCGCGTGCACGTCTCTATGAGGTCGACATTCGCGATGAGGCTGCTCTGGAGGCCGTATTCGCGCAGGAAGAGCCCGAGGTGATTTCGCACCAGGCCGCCAAAGCCAACGTGCGCGAATCGATGGTCAGGCCCGTGCTCTACGCCGAGGTCAACATCCTCGGCTCGCTGAACATCCTGGAGGCCGCACGTCACCACCAGGTGAGGAAAATCATCTACGCCTCCACGGGGGGTGCTGTCTATGGCGAGCCGGAATATGTACCCGCCGATGAGGATCACCCCATCAACCCCCTCGACCCGTACGGTGCCAGCAAGCACCAGGTCGAGCACTATCTGTACATCTATGGCCGGCATTACGGTCTGGACTATACCGTCTTGAGATATCCCAATGTCTACGGACCACGGCAGGACCCGGAGGGCGAGGCGGGAGTGATCGCCATCTGGACGGGCAGGATGCTCAAGGGCAGATCCACGATCGTGTACGGATCCGGCGAACAGGAGCGCGATTTTGTCTATGTGGGTGACATCGCCCGCGCCAATGTTCTGGCTCTCGACAAGGGCGGCGGAGAGATCATCAACCTCGGCTCGAGCATCGGCACCTCGATCAATGAGGTGTTCGACCTGCTGCAGCGATATACGGGCTATACGCAAGAGCGCACCCATGGCCCGGCCAAGCAGGGTGAGGTCTTGCGCAGTTTCATCACGCACGAAAAGGCAGAGAGATTGCTTGGATGGCTTCCGACGGTATCTCTGAGCGAGGGCCTTGAGCGGACTGTAGACCATTTCCGGCGCTAGGGGGATGAGCACCGTGAGGGCCGCTTCCATCAGCCAGGGACCCGCTGTCGCCGTGGAGCCCCTGGCTGTCTCCTCCGTGACAGGCCCCCTGGCGGAGATCATGGCGGCGATGGATGTCGAAACAGGACGCCAGGCCGCCTACATCGCCAGCATTCCGGCACGCAACCCGCTCTACGGGCAGCCGAACCCCAGGCTGCCCTCGTCACTGAGCCAGGCCCTGAAAAAGCTCGGCGTTCAGCGACTGTACAGCCATCAGACCGCCGCACTACAAGCTGCGCGTCAGGGCAAGGACCTGGTTGTCATCACCTCCACCTCCAGTGGCAAGTCGCTGTGCTACAACCTCCCCGTGCTCGAGCGCGTCCTGGCGGACCGCGAGGCGCATGCACTGTACATCTACCCCATCAATGCACTGATCAACGACCAGTTCAACTCGCTGGCGCGGCTGAACCTCGAGCTCGGGCATGATGCGGTCAGCATCGATCGCTACAGCGGCTCGGTGACCACGGATCGCCGCCGAGACATTCGCGCCAGACAACCGAACATCATCCTGACCAACCCAGAGATGGTGCATCTGAGTTTTCTCCAGTGGCACCATCTGTGGGCGCCAATGTGGAGGAACCTCGCCTACATTGTGCTGGACGAGGTGCACACCTACCGGGGCGTCTTTGGCGCGCATATGGCGGGCCTGGCGCGGCGCCTGCTGCGGGTAGCCCATCACTATGGCGCCGATCCCCGGTTCATCTGCTGCTCTGCCACCATCGCCAACCCGCGCGAACTGGTCGAAAGCCTCATCTCGCGCCCATGCACCCTGGTGGATCAGGACGGTTCGGCCAGCGGCCGGCGGCTGTTTGTGCTCTGGAACCCGCCGCTCCAGCCCGAAGAGGGCGAGAATGTCAGGCGCCCCTACACGGACGAGTCCGTTGATCTCCTTCAACTCTGCCTGCAAGCCGACATGAATACGATCGTCTTTACGCGGGCACGCCGTGTCACGGAACAGATGCTACGCAAGAGCCAGGGGCTCAACACGGAATCGGAGGAGGCCACCGACGAGCCCGTCCCTCAGATCGCCTCGTACCGGGCGGGGTATCTGGCCGAGGAACGTGAGGCAATCGAGTCTCGCCTCAAGCGGGGAGAGCTCCGTGGAGTGATCACGACCAACGCCCTGGAACTGGGCATCGACATCGGCGGGCTGGACACCGCCATCATCGCCGGATACCCTGGCTCGATCATGTCCACCTGGCAGCAGGCAGGTCGCGCCGGACGGCGCGGACGCGATGCGCTGGTGTTCCTCGTCGCCTCACAGAACCCCCTGGACCAGTTCTATATGTCGCATCCCGAGCAGTTCTTTGCAGAGCCCCACGAGCAGGCGGTGGTCGACCTGGCGAATCCCTTTGTGCGGCTGCGGCACCTGCTCTGCAGCGCCCGCGAGATCCCCTGGTCGCTGGAGGAGGTCGCTCGCCAGCCGGCCGACATCCAGCGCGACATGGCAGCGCTCAAGGAGGCTGGCGTTCTGGAGGAGCAGAGCCCCAGGGGAGAGCCGCAGCTGGTGTACCCGGGCGAGGACGCACGCAAGGGGCTCCACATGCAAATCTCGCTGCGCTCGGCGGGACAGGAAACCTTTACTATTCGTGATGAACAGCGTCACGAGATCGGTACGATACAGCCGCCAAATGTGTATCGCGAGGCGCACCTCGGGGCCATCTACCAGCACATCGACGGCGACTATCGGGTAGTGGGATTCAATCGCTATGAGCACGCGATCACCGTGCGCCCCGAGCCGCTGCCACACTATACCCGCTCGCAGAGCGCCTCGAGCATCTCGGTGACCAGGGAGTTGGCTCGCAGGCAATTGGGCGACGAGCAAGCTGGCCTCTCGGTGCACCTGGGCGAAGTTTCGGTCGCAGAGGTCGTCTCGGCCTACCAGGAGCTCGAGATGGGCAGCAACCGCCTCGTGCGCCGCGTCAATCTAGAGACGCCCCTGCGCATCCGGCTCCATACCACCGGCTTATGGGTCAGCCTGCCACCCACGCTTGAGGAAGCAATGTCAGGCGCGTCCGAGAGCGAGCGCCTGCGCGCCCTGGAATATGGCCTGCACGCACTTGAGCACCTTCTGACTGGATTGGTGCCGCTGCTGGTGATGTGCGACCGCCGCGATATCGGCGGGGATTTCGCCGTCAGCCATCCCGATGTGGGGGGCGGCGCGCTGTTTCTCTACGATGCCTATGAAGGCGGGATCGGTTTGGCCGAGGCAGGCTTTGAACGGATTGAACAACTGCTGGCCCTGGCCTATGACACGGTGGTACATTGCTCGTGCCAGGATGGATGCCCGGCCTGTATCCAGTCCAGCAGTTGCCGCCGGGGCAACGAATCGCTGGACAAGCATGCGGCCATCGTCTTACTCTCCGCACTGGCGCCTGCTTTCGCTGCATCCGGGGCGGTGACGCCGGCCCGGCGACAGCGCGCGGGGAGTGGATTGGAGCGCAGCCTGGAACGCGCGATCGAAGAGATCGATCTGGCCACACGCAAGCGAAGCATCCATGAGGCCGCCGCTGCTGTGCCAGCAGAGCCCGCGCCCGCCGGACCGGCATACGCCGTGGGATCCTGGGTGCGGCACGCCGTGTACGGTCGCGGCATCGTGATCGAAACCGATGGCTCGGGCAATGGGGCCTGGGTCACGGTGCGCTTTGTGCGCCGCAGCGTTATCCAGCGCATCTCCTCCAGGAGCCCGCAGCTGCGGCTCGAATGATGTGCCTGGGGCGGACCCTGCGCCTGCCTTGACGCCCCCGCGAGCGCCATGCTATAGTGCCGCCAGAATCGCACCATACTCCGGACCCTCTGATTCTCCAATCGAGGAGGCAGCAACGTGACCAAGTACACCATCGGCATCGACTTTGGCACCGAGTCCGCCCGTGCCGTGCTCGTGAGGCTCTCCGATGGCGCCGAACTTGCTTCAGCCGTGAGCGAGTACGCCGACGGCGTCATCGATGAGGTCCTGCCCGGGACCAACATCCGCCTCGAGCCGGACTGGGCGCTACAGAACCCGCTGGACTATGTGGCGGCCGTCAAGGAGACCGTGCCACGAGTTCTCGCCGAGAGCGGTATCTCACCCGATGACGTCATCGGCATCGGCATCGACTTTACCGCCTGCACCATGCTCCCGACCACTGCCGATGGCACACCGCTCTGCGCGCTGGCCCAGTATCGTGACAACCCGCACGCCTGGGTCAAGCTATGGAAACATCACGCCGCCCAGCCGGAGGCCAACTACCTCAACCAGGTGGCGGCCGAGCGGGGCGAGCCCTGGCTCTCCCGATACGGCGGCAAGATTTCGTCCGAGTGGTTCTTTCCCAAGTCGCTGCAGATTCTGAACGAGGCGCCAGAGATCTATGAGGCAGCCGACCGGTTGATCGAGGCGGCCGACTGGATCGTCTGGCAGCTTACAGGGGTCGAGACACGCAACAGCTGCACAGCCGGATACAAGGCGATCTGGAGCAAGGAGGATGGCTTCCCGAGCCCCGATTTCTTTGCGGCGCTGCACCCGCGCATGCGTAACATCGTTAAGGAAAAGATGAAGGAAGAGATCCTGCCGCTGGGCGCACGGGCAGGCGGCCTGACGGAGGAGATGGCCGCCGCTACGGGCCTGCGCGCTGGCACTGCCGTCGCCGTCGCGAACGTGGATGCGCACGTGTCTGTGCCCGCTGCAACGGTCATCGGCACCGGCCGCATGGTGATGATCATGGGGACCTCTACCTGCCACATGGTGGTGGGCGAGAAACCCGAGATCGTGCCGGGCATGTGCGGCGTGGTAGAGGACGGGATTCTGCCGAACCTCGCTGGCTTTGAGGCCGGCCAATCGGCCGTCGGCGATCATTTTGCCTGGTTCGTGGAGCACTGCGTCCCAGCCGCCTATGAAGCGGAAGCCGAACGCCGCGGCCTCAACATACACCAGTTGCTCGAGGAGAAAGCCACCGCCCTCAAAGTGGGCGAATCGGGGCTGCTGGCCCTGGACTGGTGGAACGGCAACCGTTCGGTCCTCGTGGATGTGGACCTGACGGGGATGCTGCTCGGCGCGACCCTTGCCACCCGGCCTGAGGAGATCTATCGCGCGCTGATCGAGGCGACCGCCTACGGCACGCGGGTGATTATCGAATCGTTCCGGGAGAACGGCGTGCCAGTGGACGACCTGGTGGCCGCGGGCGGCCTGCCAGAGCGCAACCGGCTGTTCATGCAGATCTATGCCGACGTGATGGGGCAGGAGATCAAGGTGGTGGCCACCACACAGGCGGGTGCCGTCGGCTCAGCCATGCACGGCGCGGTAGCCGCGGGATCGTCCGCGGGCGGCTATGACACCATCGAGCAAGCGGCAGCCCACATGGCTCACCTCAAGGATGAGACCTACCGCCCGATCGCCGAGAACCACGCGATCTATGATCGCCTCTATCGCGAGTACGTCATCCTGCACGACTATTTCGGGCGGGGCGAGAATGATGTCATGAAGCGCCTCAAGGCGCTGCGCGCCGAGGTGCTCACCGCCTGACGGCGCTGACGAACAGAAAGAGTCTACCAGGCAGGCTCCCGGGGCGAGCTCGGGAGTCTGCCTCTTCTACAGGAGCGACTCGGGGTCCACCTCTACACGCCACCCCGGCGGCAGCAGGACGTCGCGCAGCGCCTCGGCGGGCGCCGTGCCGCGCACCAGGATCTGCCAGCGCCATTCACCGCGCAGCCGCTCGTAAAACGCTGGCGCCGGACCGATCAGATCGACCTCGGGCAGTCCAAGCCGGGCGATGCGCTCGGAAAGAAGCGTGTGCAGCTCCTCGGCGGCCGATTCGGCGCGCCGCGCATCGGCATCCGTGTACAACAGCCGGATCATGCGGCTGAGGGGCGGATACCAGTGCTCGCGCCGAAAGGCGATCTCGTGGCTGTAGAATTGCTCATAGTCATGGGCGCTGGCAGCCACGATGGCCGGATGCTCCGGCGCATAGGTCTGGATGATCACCTGGCCGCCGAGCATGCTCCGGCCGGCGCGTCCGGCGACCTGCGTCAGCAACTGGAAGGTGCGCTCGGACGCACGCAGATCGGGCAGGTTAAGCAGCGTGTCCGCCGAGATGACTCCCACCAGGGTCACGCGCGGCAGGTCCAGCCCTTTGGCCACCATCTGCGTGCCAACCATCACATCGGCCTCGCCGCGCACAAAACGATCCAGCAGCTGCTCATGAGCTCCCCGCTGGCGCGTCGCGTCATAGTCCCAGCGCACCACGCGCGCGCGCGGATACCGGGCACTGAGCTCCTGTTCAACGCGCTGGGTGCCCAGCCCGAAATAGCGAATGCGCCGGCTGCCGCACACCGGGCAGATCTCCGGCACAGGCTCGCGCACATTGCAGCGATGGCAGAGCAGATCCTCTTCAGCGCTGTGGTAGGTGAGCGGCAGACCGCACCGTGAGCAGGCCAGCACGTGCCCGCAGTCGCGACACATTACAAAAGAGGCAGAGCCGCGCCGGTTCACAAACAGGATTGCCTGTTCACCCGCGGCGAGCGTCCGATCCAGCGCCTCTTGCAGCGCCCGGCTGAAAATGCTGGTATTTCCCGCGCGCAGCTCATCGCGCAGGTCTACGACGTGAACAGGGGGCAGGTCGGTATAGAGCGCGTCCGCATCCTCACTGGAGAGCGGCCGGTATTTTGCTACCGGATGGGTCAGGCGTGAGCCCTGCTCTTTCACCGCCCGGCGATGGCCCATGATCCGTTTCGGCAGCGACAGCTTTACCAGTTCGCCCCGCTCAGCGGCATAGGCCGATTCAAGCGAGGGGGTTGCACTGCCGAGGATGACTGTAGCGCCAACAAGTTGCCTCAGTTGGAGTGCCACGTCGCGGGCGTGATACATCGGGGAGCGGTCTTGCTTGTAGGTCCACTCATGCTCTTCGTCGAGCACAATCAGGCCGAGATCCCGCAGGGGGCTGAAAATCGCTGAGCGAGCCCCCACCACCAGCCGCAGCTCTCCGGCACGCATGCGCCGCCACTGATCGTAACGTTCTCCCGGCGTCAGGCCGCTGTGCATCACCGCGATCGTGTCGGGGAAACGTGCACCAAAGCGCCGGATCGTCTGAGGCGTCAGGGCGATCTCAGGCACCAGGACGATCGCGCTCTTGCCCCGCGCCAGCACCTGCTGCACGGCGCGCAGATACAGCTCTGTCTTGCCGCTTCCTGTGACCCCCTGCAGGAGGTAGGCCGTCGCGC
This sequence comes from Anaerolineae bacterium, assembly GCA_040772225.1. Classification (GTDB taxonomy): domain Bacteria; phylum Chloroflexota; class Anaerolineae; order UBA1429; family UBA1429; genus JAAYED01. The sequence continues at coordinate 1,890,743 of JAXGYO010000002.1, read as the reverse complement.
CACCCGCGCCCAGGTCGGCCGAGATCGTGTCCCAGATCGTCTCCTGATCGGGTGTGAGATGGGGAGGCGTGACAGGGACGAAAGCCTTACCCTCCAAGGGATCGCGCCACACCTGGCGCTTTACACACGCGATGATCTCCCTCTCGAGCAGCCAGTTCAGATCGCCCCTGGTTCCCCCGGACTCGCGCGCCAGCGTATCCCAGAGCATCCAGCCCCGGGTGTCGGGCCGTTCCAGAGCCCAGTTCCGTAGCGTCTCTATCACAGCGCTGCGCCTGCGCCTGGTCTCTGCCCGGGAGGAGAGCGACTCGTCCGGGGGCACCGTGCATACGCGGACAAAGTCCTTCATTAGAGGTCGCACCCGCGGGGGCGTGATCTCCATATGCCGCACGACCAGCCCCTGATCCTCGATCTGTCGCAGCATCTCCCGCCAGGTGCGGGGACGCGCCAGGCGGCCAAGTTGGCTTAGAGAGATCGGGCCGTGTTCTCGAACGAGCGCCAGAATCTCCCGCTGACCGGGTGTGAGCCCCTCAATCTCAGTGCTGGTGAGGGCTGTTTTGCTTTCGAGGAATGCCTCGGCCTGTTCGGTGCTTCCCGGGGGGATCATGGCCCAGATGGCCTGCTGAAGGGGCGCCATATAGTAGGTGCTGATCCAGCGGGCGAGCTTCAATTGCGTCGGGTTGAGGATGGGCTCCGGGTCCGCCAGCCGGTCGATCAGGCGAGTCTCCGCCACCGGGGAGCGGTCATCCAGCGCCATGACCACACCCTGGAGATACTGCGGCCCAAAGGGCACCCAGACAAGGTGGCCCGGCTGCAGCCCTGCGAGGTTCTCTGGAATCCGGTAGTGGAACGCCTCCAGAGGGCGCTCCTCTTGCTCGTCGTCGTCGACTGGCAACTCGCGCGCATGCCTGGGGCGGACCGCGCCAGCATTCACGGCTACGATAGCATACCGATCAGGCTGTGCCAGGTCGTCCTGCTCCAACGAACCCACCTGGTCTAGTCCCCCACCAAAGCCACGGCCCCATAGCCCACCAGATCGGTGGGGCGACCGTAGGGCATCACCTCGTAGCTGGTCGTGTAATGCAACAGTTCGCCGCGCGTGGCGCCCAGCGCCTGCGCAGCCGCCATAGCGGCCACAACCGCGCCCGGCCCGCACGCGTTATAGTGTGCGCGCGCCTCCGGGAGGACCCGCTCAGTCTGCAGGCCCACGATGAGATCGAGCATGCGACGGTCATTCTCGTGGGCCCAGGCCAGCCCGGCCTCGCCAGTGCCCGCCGGTGCGATACCATAGCGCGGGCCATAGTGCGTCAGATCGGTGCTGCCGATCACCGCTACCCGCTTGCCAGAGCTCTGGATAACCGCGGCGGTGACGGCCCCCAACGCTTGCGCGTCGCTGTGCGGGGGCATCGCCACAGGAAGAATTCTGGCCTGAGGAAAGAGCACCTGGACGAAGGGGACCTGAACCTCGATCGAATGCTCGTCAGCGTGGGCCGACGGACGATCGACAAAGCGTGCGTCCGCTGCCAGCAACTCCCGGGCGAGATCGCCATCTATGGCGACGTCTCCCAGCGGCGTGCGCCACATGCCACTCCCGTAGAGTGAAGGCCCGGGTACGCCCGGGGTATGCACCGCACCAAAGAACAGCACCGTGTCCGGCTGCTCGCCCTGCAGCCGCTCCTGAAGCGCAAGGGCCTTGAACACCCGCAGCGCCGTCTGCCCGGAGTAGACCCACCCGGCGTGCGGCACAATACCGCCATAGACCGTGCCTGAGACCTCTACCGGTACCTGCTCCAGCCAGCCCTGCACGGTGTCACGAATCTCGCGCGCTGTCCCCGGATAAAAGCTGCCCGCTACACGAGGTTTGCGTATTGCCATCGCCACACCTCCATCACGAAACAGGGCCCGGTCTGTCAGAGCATCTCCCGTGTGTGAATCCAGGTGCCGAGCCCACTCAAGGCCACCAGCAGAAAAGCCATCGCAACCGTCACCGCAACGGCGCGGCCGAGGGGAAGGCGATCCTGCAATTGCAACTCGCCTGAGGGCCCCTGCGCCAGGTTGTACCGGGGACAGTATGCCCACCCCATCGCCAGTCCCACCAGCAGTCCGCCCAGATGCCCCAGGTTGTCGATCTGCGAATTCATGAGGCCCCAGAGCAGATTGTAGCCCATCACCAGCAGAAGGCTGCTCAGCTGCCGGCGCCCCTGGGATCCAAAAGCCTCGCGATAGATGGCGTAATAGACCGTGGCGGCCCCGATCAAGCCAAAAACTGCCGCCGAGGCGCCCGCAGAGAGGGCACTGCTGCCGATATAACTCAGTATGGTCCCGCCCAGGCCTGATAGCAGGTAGAGCACCACAAAGCGCAGCCGGCCAAAACGCCGCTCGACCTGTAGACCAAACAGGTACAACGCGTACGAGTTCATCAACAGATGCAGGATGCCGATATGCAAAAAGTTGGCGGTCAACAGACGCCAGTACTCGCCGGCAACGATCAACGGCTGGTACTTGGCGCCAAAGAGCACGAGAATCCGGATATCCTCTGATCCGCCGAGGGCGGTCATCGCCAACCAGACCAGTGTATTCAGGGCCAGCAGCACATAGGTCCAGAGCGGCGCGTGCACCGGCACCGGCAGGCTTGTGCGGAACGGTGGCGCCGCGAGAGGCGCAGACGGCGACTCTACCTCCGGCCGATCCGGTGTTAGCGACATCCGCCTATAACTCCAGCGGCCGGCGGGCCGTACGCCGCTTTTCCGCGTCCATAATAGCCAGAATCTGTCGCGCGGCCTCACACAGGCGCCCGTCGTGGTTGATCACGACATAGTCAAAGGATTCCGCAAGGGCAATCTCTGCCTCTGCCGTCGCAAGTCGCTGCGCGATCTGCTCCGGCTTGTCGACGCCCCGGCTTTCCAGCCGCGCCTTGAGTGCCCGTGTAGAGCTCGGCGCCAGAAAGACGGTGACAGCGCCGGGGATCCGCCCCTTGATCACCTGGGCGCCCTGCACATCCAGGCGCATCACGGTGTCCTTGCCCGCCGCAAGCGCCGCCAGCACTTGAGCCTTTTGCACACCCTTGTACTGGTTATAGACCACGGCGTACTCGAACAACTCATCGGTATCGATCATCCGCTGGAATTCCTCGGTCGTCACAAAGATATAGTCCACGCCGTCACGTTCGCCAGGGCGGATCTCACGGTTGGTGGCTGTCACGACAAAATGGAGAGAGCCCCCCTGGCGCCTCATCTCAGCGATGACGGCATCTTTGCCCGCGCCCGATGGGCCGGTGATCACCATAAGAACAGGCGCCGGTGCGAGATAGGGAGCCAGCGGATTGGTATCCTGAGATGACACGGGATAGCACTACTCCTTGTGATGCGTCTCGGCCCGAAAAGCCAGACGCAGCGCCCGGCGTGCAGGCGCTGCGTGAGAAGCGAGCCGTTGACTCACCAGGCACCCGGACTAGGGGCGCCCGCGCATGTACTCGTTAGTACCGGACTAGCTTTTCGACATCAAGCACGAAAATGACTGCCCCGCCCACCTGAACCTCGACCGGATTGGGCATGTACAACTCACCCGGCTCCATCACTGGCGGCAGGGGATTGACATACTGCGTGCGGGTGTGGCAGTTGCGCTTGATGATTTCGAGCACGGCGGGCACCTTTTCCTCATCCGTGCCGATCAGAATGGACGCGTTGCCTTCACGCAAAAAGCCGCCCGTCGTGCTGATCTTGGTGGACGAAAAGCCAGCGTCTCGCAGTGCAGAGATGAGCGGATCCGCGTCATCGCTGTGGACAATGCTCACAACAAGTTTGGTAGTCATAGGTTAACCCCCTTGAGCTGCAATGAGGCCAGAACGCTCACATAGCTCGTCGATCCGCCGCTGAATCTGGCGATGTATGGCATCTGCCGGTTGTCCGGCGTCGATCACCATCCATCGCGCCGCATCTGCCTGGGCCATCCGCAGATAGCTTGTTCGCACGGCCCGATGAAACTCTACAGCGAGCTGATCCATTCGGTTCCACTCGCCGCCCTCGTCAAAGGCGAGTTGCTTGCGGCGCAGACCCTCGGTCACGTCCAGATCCAGATAGACAACCAGATCTGGCACCAACCCGCCCGTGGCCCACAGCGTCATCTGCTCAAGCATCGCCCGGTCCAGGCCATGCCCCTCACCCTGGTACGCCAGCGTCGAGTAGGCATACCGGTCAGAGACCACAAAGCGACCACTGGAGAGCGCCGGACGAATCACCTCACCCACGTGCTGTGCTCTCGCAGCAGAGTATAGCAGAGCCTCTGTAATAGGCAACATACTCGCGTTTCCGACCGCGTGCAACACCGCGCGAATCTGCTCTCCGATGGCAGTGCCTCCGGGCTCACGGGTGCACAGAACATCCCGCCCGGCCAACTGAAGGGCCTCACGCAACAGGCGTATCTGCGTCGTCTTGCCGCTGCCCTCTGGCCCCTCGAACACTACGAAAAGTCCCATGCCCGTCCCTACCGGTTGGTGTAGATCGTGACACGCCGCTGCGGCTCGGTGCCAGAGCTGCGCGAATACAGGTTCGCGTCCTTGGCCATCTGATGCTGCATCTTGCGCACCATGGCGTCCTGAGAGGAGAGCTGGACCGACGTTCTTTCACCCGAAATGACCTTTTCGATCGCGCGGCGGGCATCCTCAATGGCAATCTCCAGCTCCGGGACCCCCATCTCTGGCTCCAGATCGAGATCGAACACCTCGGCCAGATACTTTTCAATCTGCGTTTCGGTGTTGCTGCGCAGGACGTACACCGGTATGCCGCGGCGTTCCGCCTCTTCAACTGCCGCCGGCCGCTTGCGATAGTAGGTCCGCAGGGTCAGCAGCGCATCCGCCTGAGCGAGATCCCCCACCAGTACGAGCGGAACGCCCAGCCGGCGACTGACCTGCCGCATCCGATTCTGGTTGAGCCCGTAGGGATAGACCCGCACCGTCTTGCGCCGCCCGTTTCCCCGCACCGACCGCGACAGCGGGTAGGGCACTTCCCGCTCCTCTCGCTCCTCCTCCCGAGGCTGGCGAATGCGCTCGGGTACTTCCTGCATCTTTTCGATCTCGCCACTCTCCGTCCGAACGCGAATCTCCGCCGGCAAATTGCGCCCGCGCAGGAGAGCGTCGACAGATGCGGCGACGTCCGCCCGAACGGCGACCCGATCGCGATCTTGAATCTCGATCACCACATCAAAGGTAGGGGGCGCCTTGCGCTCCAGGACCGACTTTTGCGTGCCACGGCGGCGCGCCTCCTCATCTCCGAGTGTGACCGTCTGAATTCCTCCGACCAGATCGCTCAGCGTGGGGTTCATCATCAGGTTATCGAGCGTGTTGCCGTGCGCGGTCCCCACCAGCTGAACGCCGCGTTCGGCGATGGTCCTGGCCGCTGATGCCTCGAGCTCGGTGCCAATCTCGTCGATGACGATCACCTCCGGCATGTGGTTCTCCACCGCCTCGATCATGACCGCGTGCTGCATTGAAGGCGTGATCACCTGCATACGGCGTGCACGCCCCACCGCGGGATGGGGGATATCTCCATCACCGCCAATCTCGTTGGACGTATCCACAATGATCACGCGCATTTTCTCCGCAAGCACGCGCGCCACTTCGCGCAGCATCGTGGTCTTGCCAACGCCGGGCCGGCCGAGCAGCAGGAGGCTCTTGCCCGAGCGCACAATGTCCTCAATAACCTCGATTGTTCCATAGACGGCCCGGCCAACGCGGCACGTCAGCCCAACGACGTCACTCCGGCGATTGCGGATCGCTGAGATGCGGTGCAGCGTGCGCGCGATGCCAGCGCGGTTATCCTCGCCAAAGTCGCCGATACGTGCCACTACATAGTCGATCTCTTCCTGCCTGATCTCGTGGCTCGTGAGCGCGATCTCGCGATCGACGTAGCGTGCCTCACAGACACGCCCCAGGTCCATGACGACCTCTAGCAACGCATCGAACTGGCCTGCCCGTCTCAGCGCGGAGGCGATCTCCGGAGGAAACACATCGATCAAGGCGTCTATGTCGTCAGTAATCCGTATTGTCATTTCGTCTATATATACCTCTTGGCATGCAGACTGGCACTGGATCAGCCCCTGTATCCTGCTGCCATTAATGCGCAACCATATCGATGCCACCCTCAAGTCCATGAGCCACCGCAGGCCGGGCCACGGTAACTCGGCTGACGGTGTGGGCAACCATAACCTGCTGGCGCCTCAAAGATTCGAACCCGAGCATGCGGAGCAGCCACCCCAGACCCACAGCATAGTCCGGTACGGCGGCATAGATCGGCCTGTTGCCCGCGCCATCAGCCATGTACATGAGCCAGCGCAGATAGGGCAGGAGATCACCGCGCCGCTCTGGCCTGACGATACATTCGATCCAGTGGCCGCGGCCGGTTGACTCCAGAGCCATATGCGCCACCAGTTTACCGTCCTCGGCCCAGACATACCCGCTTCTGGCCCGCGCGGTCGAGGCCGCCTCCTCCGGCCCGAACCACTGGGCCTGATAGACGAGGGGAGGAATCACCTGACGCCGCAACTCTGAGAGCGCAAACCCATCGCCCTCCAGGACCTCTCGCAGATTCGGCGGCATGGGGGCCTTGGGTCGTCGGCCGGAGGACACAAAGATCTCCTCGCACCCCACCATCGAAAACCCGCTGCGCCTCAAGATTGCAGCAGATTCATCATCAACGGGCGAGCGCGCATAAATGCGCGACACACATTGCTCTGCCGCAGTAATGATGGCCTGGCCCAGGAGATCCTGCCAGATACAGGCCACATCCTGACTATCATCCAGGGCCGGAGCGATGCAATACACATCCCAGCAGGAGCCATCTTCCCGTGGAAGCAGTTGGACAAAGGCGATCGGCCGGCCGTCCGCCCTTCCCGTGTGCACAAGGGTACGGGCTCCGATATGGTGGCCGCTCACCAGGCCGAGGACAGCCGAACGCGTGGGATTTGGCGAACTCAGAAGGCGCCGCTTGTAGTCAAAAGCCGCGCCCCGAGTCTGCAGGTGCCAGATAGCAGGAGCATCCCGCAGACTGAAGGGTCTGATCACAGACATACCTCATGAAGCATTTGTCGCTCCGTCAGGTTCTTGCTCGTAACTCTAGCGCAATGATTGTACCAAGCTTGCCCTCTATTGGCAACTAACCAGGGCCAACAGGACATAATGTAAGGGAAGGCTATACTCCCTTTAGGCGCCCTGACTGGTTGCGGCCAGGCTCGACCCCTCCTATACTCATCGCGTTCCGAAGATGAAAGATCTATTTCGCAGTCTCGACGACTATCCGGAAGAATTCCACCGGGCTCTGGCGGAGACCTGGGATATCGACCTGCCTGCGGACGAGCCACTGCATCGGGTGCTGCGGCTGGGCGAAGGGATGCTGGCGGCCGGTGCAGTGGAACGGATAGTACAGACGCTCTCGCCGGAGGCGCTAGAGGCGCTGGCCCATCTGGCGGCGGACGGTGGTGCTTCTGCAGGACGCACTCTGGCCATGCGTTACGGTGAGGTTCGGCGCTTTGGACCAGCCGCGCTACGCCGTGAACAGCCCTGGCAGGAACCGTCCAGCCCGCTGGAGGAGCTGTACTACCGGGGGCTGATCTATCGCGCCTTTGGGGACCTCGGCGACCTGGTCGGCGAGCTTTTTGTCATTCCGGATCAACTGCTGGCCCGGCTGCCCGCTCTCGAGCCGCCATCTTTCAGAAACATCCTTATCGCGGCGCTGCCCACAGATGAGTTACTCTGCCAGGGCGATACCCTCGTCGAGGATGTGATGGCCGAGATCGTCCATCTGAGACAGCAGCCGATACGCCTGCCGGCCTCCAGCGGATTCCCTGCCGAGCTCGCGGCCAGACTGGACCTCGGGGCGAGGCTCAGTGGCCCCTCCAGCTCAGAGCGGATGCATCTGCTGTGGCGCCTGCTCACGGGGCAGGACCTGGTCGAACATGATGGCAGACAGTGGCATCTGTCGCTGCGAGCGCGGCAGTGGCTGGGGCAGCCCGATGCTGATCAGTGGCTGGCCTGCTACATCGCCTGGCGAGACGACCGTACCTGGGATGAGCTCTACGATCTGCCCGGGATCATCTGCGACCGGAGTACCTGCCCAAACGAACCCTGGGGGGCACGAAAGCGGCTGTGCAGCCACCTCGAGGGACTTGCGGAAGAGCAGTGGTATGAACTCGACAGCTTTGTGGCCGCGCTCCGGCAGGTTCAGCCCGATTATCTGAGACCCGACGGCGACATGGACAGCTGGCTTGTGCGCGATGCTGCCAGCGGGGAGTTCTTGCGCGGCATGTCCAGCTGGGAGGCCATCGAGGGCGCTCTCGCGCGCTATCTCGTGACCGGGCCTTTGCATTGGCTCGGCATCGTCGATCTCGGCACAGATGCCGAGACCCACCAGATATTTAGGATCAGCGCACCCGGGAGCGAACTGCTATCGGAGTTACCTCCTCACATCCCCGACGACCGGCCCGGCGCTCCTCTTGCCGTGATTGACGCCAGATTGCAGGTCACCATCGACCTGCGCAACTCGCGCTACCAGCGCTACCAGCTGGAACGCCTTGCCGAGTGGCGCCGACATGGCGAGGGACAGGCGCGCTACCAGCTTTCAGAAGACTCTGTATGGCAGGCCGAGAATGCGGGCATCACCACCGACCAGATGCTAACCTTTCTCAGGCGAATCACGAACGACCGCCTGCCAGAGATCGCTATGCGCACGCTGCAGGCATGGGGCCAACGCTACGGCAGTGCCAGTTTGAGGCACGCCGTGTTGTTGGAGACGGTGGATGCCGCTACGATGCAAAGAATCCGCAAGGTACCAGCGATTGCCGCCCTGCTCGGCCATGCTCTTGGTGCAACGCGATGCCTGGTGGATGAAGACAACATGGAACGCCTCATCGCAGAGCTCAAGAGACGTAATATCTGGCCCAGAATCAGCCGCTGAGACAGCAAAACCGGAGGCAAGTATTGCCTCCGGTTGATCATTGTGCTCAGATTAGCGCTCTTCGGCCGCCGAAACTCCATTCTGCACAGACTCAAGCTCCGCGACCTGCTCATCCAGCTGCTCCTGCTCCGCTGGCTCCGCGCTCGCCCCCCCGGCAGCCTTGCGCTTGCTTCGGCCGCTCTCCTGCTCAGGGACCTCGTGAGGATGCCCACAGTAGGGGCAGACCACCCAGTCAAGATCCACCAACTCCCCACAGTTGAGGCATGTGTCACGCAACTGGTGCTTGCAGTAGGGGCAGAGCACAAAGCTCTCCTCGATTCGGCGCTGGCAACTCGGGCACGTGCGACGATCATGCAGGTCCTGCAGCACGGCCTCCTCAGCCAGTGAACGCTCGTACTCTTCCGCCAACGTCTCTTTGGGACGCAGGAGGATGTAGATCAACACGCCGGGCAGCGTAAACACCGCCACCAGCAGGGCGGCCAGAATTTGCCCCAGAACGTCACGGGTCCGGGAGCGAATATCGCGAAACGTCCAGACGACCAGGCCCACATACGTTGCCACCAGATAGGCTCCGATGACAAACAGTGCTGCGGCCGCATACACATTCAGATTCGCAGGCAGTTGCACGCCTTGTCTCCTTCAGAAGATTCGTGAGATTGTACCACGAGCCCACACTTCTGTCATATGACGCCTGCGCAACGCATCGGCTACGAACCGGCTGCCCTGGGACGAACGGCCGGCAGAAAACTCCCTCCATCCTGTGTCCAGCGCGCAGACTCGAGCGATTCGACGTCCACCGACCAGATGTCAGCCTGCACCGGCATGAGTCCCCCCAGATCGATCTCGCTGGCGTACAACTGGTAGAACACCGAAGCGCCTCCCATCCCCCAGCTTGGGTTTGTGGCGTGCCAGCCCCATTCGGGCTCCAGCAGTGTGATCGCATTCTGACCATCGGCGTCAACCGTCATGAGCTCCGTTCGGAATTTCTGGCCGCTCCACCAATACCAGCGGTGGAGCTCAAAGGCGATGGATGAGCCATCAGACGACCATGTGGGGCGCATAATCGTCAGGATCTGATCCTCCGGGTTATCAATCCGGTATAGCTCGCCGACCGATACGCCCTGGGCATCCCACTCCCACAGATAGGCCATTTCCTCGTCCGACAGGCCGCCGACGATGCGCTCCCCGTCGGGAGACCAGGCAGCCCCGTGGAAAGACATGCCTTCGGGGAGCTCTAACCGGCCATACTCTCCGGCCGCAATATCATACAGCACACCGGCCAGCTCGTAGACGACTTCTCCGGCATCATCCAATCGCCACTGGTAATGCGTGCCCACAAACCGCTCACCATCGGGCGCAAAGCTGACATCTCGCCAGCCCTGCCCGCCGGGAGCCGCCGTGATAACGATCTCTCCGGGTCCACGTGAGAGATCAAGGTCAACACTCCCCTGTAGGGTCGTTGCCCCATCCTGGCAGACAGCGCGCGCCCAGGTGGCCTCCTGCGGCACACCCTCGATGACAAAGGCGCCGGTCTCATCGGCGTCGACGAGGCTGGCCATCCCCTGCGCTGTCACACGGCAGAATCCGGCGGATCCCTCCACGCGCCCCTCAAGTGCGACAAAGGGACCAACGGCGTCCTCGGGCGCCACATGCTGTCCGGTTAGCATCCGTTGCTCTGACCCGTCCGCGCGCATGACAAACACGTTGTTCTCATTGTCACGGCTAAAGACGAAATCGTGTGAACTCGTGAAGCCGATGTGTTCGCCATCTGGCAGCCATCGGACCGCGCTGATACTCATGGGCTCGATAAAGTGCGTGAGCACGAGTTCCTCGCCCGCCCAGGGTGGGACGATGATGTTCGCAGAACCATTGGCCAGCACATTGACTATGACCAACGGAGGCGCGGAGCCCGTCGGGACCAATGTCGGCGTCAGCGTGGGTCTGGGCGTGGGTACCGGCGTGGGCGGGGCCGGCGTGGGCGTCGCAGTCGCTGTGGGGATAGGAGCAATGGCGGTGAGGCGCGCCGCCAGCTGCGCCTCTGTGCGGGTCTCTAGCAGGGCAATATCCGGCGTAGGCGTGGTCTCGCCGCTTTCCGGCGCGGCGCAGCCGGAAAACAGGATACAGAGTGCGCCCAATAGGAGCGCACGCTTGAGAGAATTGAAAGGTAGAGACATCCGTACTCCTGTGGGGAGATGGGTACAGCCTACAGCCATAACCAGCGAGAAGTCTGTTCTGGCGCTACAACCGCATTGAGGCAATGACTCGCGTCAGAATGCCATCGAGATCGACTGTGGGCTCCCAGCCCACCGCGTCTCTAATCTTGCGGATATCGGGCACACGACGCAGCATATCCTCGAACCCTTCTTCGTAAGCCTCGCCATAGGGGATATAAACCAACTCAGACTGGCTGCCTGAAAGAGCGATGACTCGCTGCGCCAGTTGCTCGATCGTGACTTCTTCGGTGCTGCCAACGTTGTACACCTGACCGACAGCCTCCGGGCAATCGGCCAACGCCACCACACCCCGTACCACGTCCTCTACATAGGCAAAACAGCGCGACTGCTGCCCATCCCCATAGATGGTCACGGGTTCGCCAGACAGCGCCTGACGCACAAAGCGCGGGATCACCATCCCGTATCGCCCGCTCTGCCTCGGCCCGACGGTGTTAAAGAAACGCGCGATCACCACAGGCAGCGCCAGTTGCTTGTGATAGGCAAGCGCCATGAACTCATCCAGCGCCTTGGAGCACGCATAGGACCAACGGCTGCGCGTGGTGGGTCCGAGCGTGCGATCGTCGTCCTCGGAGAACGGGACCCGGGCGCCCTTGCCATATACCTCCGAGGTCGAGGCCAGCACCACCTTCTTGCGATAGCGGGCGCCCACACGAAAGATCACCTCTGTGCCCTGAACATTGGTCTCCAGCACATGCACCGGATCGCGAACGACGAGTTCTACGCCAACCGCCGCAGCAAGGTGATAGATAATGTCGCACTCGCTTGCCAGCCGGTCCATGACGGTCTCATTGGCGATCGTCTCGATGGCAAAAGAAAAGCCGGGCCGGCCAACCAGAGGCGCGATGTTCTCAAAGCGTCCGGTGGAAAGGTCGTCCACCACCGTAACAGCATCCCCCCGAGCCAGCAAGGCCTCGGCAAGATAGCTGCCGATAAAGCCGCAGCCGCCTGTGATGAGCGCTCTCATGATGAATCCAGCCCCCGGGATGCTCCAAGACTATCGAACGGGTCGATTCTAGGCCAGCAGGGAAGGGCCGTCAAAGCAGCGCCGGGCGCGCCGCGACTCTGGCCTCCAGGCCGAGCAGTGCCCAGCGGCCAGAGGCGCTTTGGCCTGCGCCCCGTTGCTCCTATACTTGATCGCAGATTCGGCCAGCGGCGAGGAGGAGTGCTATGATCGTCGAGATGCAGCGTGGCGCGACCCAGGAACAACTGGATGCGGTGATCGAACGGGCCCACGGCTACGGCTTTGAGGTTCAGCTGAACCAGGGAACCGACAAGGTTGTGGTGGCGGTGCTCGGCAGCGACACCGGCCATGTGCCTACTGCCAACTTTGAGGTCCTCCCTGGTGTGGCATCGGTCACCCGGATCATGCGCCCATACAAGCTCGCCTCGCGCGAGTTCCGGCCAGAGTCAACCCTGGTGCAGGCCGGAAACGTCACCATTGGCGGGCCAAAGATCGTCGTGATGGCGGGCCCCTGCTCGATCGAGTCATGGGAGCAACTTGCCGCGACAGCCCGGCACGTGGTGCGCTCCGGAGCAACGGTCCTGCGCGGCGGCGCGTTCAAGCCACGTAGCTCGCCTTTTAGCTTCCAGGGTATGGGCTTTGAGGGGGCCGATCTGCTACGCCGCATCGGTGATGAACTGCACGTCCCCGTGGTCAGTGAGGTAACCGACTCGCAATACGTGGAGCGCATGGCCAGCGAGATCGACATCCTCCAGGTGGGCGCACGCAACATGCAGAACTATACGTTGCTCAGGGCAGTCGGCGAGACCAACAAGCCCTGCATCCTGAAGCGGGGTTTGGCGGCGACGGTGACCGAGTGGCTGCAGGCGGCGGACTATGTGCTCGCCTCAGGCGCGAATCAGGTGATCCTGTGCGAGCGCGGTATCCGCTCCTTTGAGGATAGCACGCGCTTTACGCTGGATATCTCCGCCGTTCCGGTGATCAAGCGACAGTCCCACCTGCCGGTCATTGTGGACCCCAGTCACGCCGCCGGACACTATGCGCTGGTTCCCGGGCTGGCACGAGCAGCGATCGCTGCCGGCGCTGACGGCCTGCTGATCGAGGTGCATCCTGATCCGCCTAACGCGCTCTCTGACGGACTGCAGAGCCTCACCTTCTCCGACTTTTCACGGCTCATGACCGAGTGCCGGCTGATCGCGGAGGCCATTGGGCGCACACTGTAGCGCGCCCAGGCCTCGCGAGACTGCTAGTCAAAGGTGATCACTGTACCCACCGGGCAGGGCGATACCAGCTCCCCAAAGGCCGCGCGCAGCGCATACACGGGACGTTCGCCGGTGCAGTGGTTGAGATACAGTCTTGGAGAGCTTTCCTGTTTGAGCAGCTCAACCAGAGCGGCGAACTCTTGCTCTGTCGCATCCGCCAGGTGCGTTCCGCCGATGATCGCCACGAGCGGTTCATCGGTCTGGCTCCGCACAGTGGCCAGCGTGTTCCGCAACCCGGCGTGGCAACAACCGCACAAGAGAACAATGCCGCCCCGGACCTTCAAGACCAGCGACATGTCATCAGCATAGGGATCGGGCACGAATGCCTCACCCTGGCGAATGACATGATGAGGGCTGGCTCCTGGAGGGAAAGGGCGCGGCGCGATGCGGCCCGTCGTCCTCACGCCAGCAATCATCTCCTGGGGCGCATCGGAAAGCGAGAAGCTGGCCAGAGTCTGCCACTCCCGAATATCGCCGCTCAGTCCAATCTCGCGCACAACATCGCCGGATTGGCCAAAGCGCCGCTCAAAGAGAGAGGCATTGCCAAACACGGTCACGCCAGGGTAACGGGCGAGCACAGATCTGAGACCACCGGTATGGTCATAATGGGCATGGCTCAGGCCCAGAGCATCCACAGGCTGATCATCCAGTTTGAGCATCGCGAGATTGTGGTTGAGCACCTCCGGCGTCTGGCCAGTATCCCACAGCACATTGCCCTGCCCGGTTTCGATCCAGAAACAGAGCCCATGTTCGCCCCAGAAATGTGAACCACGCTGAACGCAGTTATCCGTTACGCATACAAGCCGCATCCCACTGCCTCCTCACTCTTGTTCCAGTCATTCGTGCTGGTCGATGGTAGCGCGGGGAGGAGAGCGCTGTCAACCCCGCGGTGCGCGGCGGGGCCACTAACGGCATGAATGCTTTCGGACGCATTGACAGATCATAACGCACATGTTAACATCCCTGTTCAGGGCGCGGGCAGACTATCAGACATGGCGCCCTTAGCAGATGGTGAGAGTATGGGCGAACCTGTTCGCGTGCGTTACGCACCCAGCCCAACCGGCAAGCAACACATCGGCAGCGTGCGCACGGCGCTGTTCAACTATCTTCACGCCCGCAAGCAGGACGGCCGCTTTATCTTGCGCGTGGAGGATACCGATCCGGAACGCTCCCAGAGGCAGTTCGAGCAAGACCTCTTCGGGCAGCTAAAGTGGCTGGGGCTGAACTGGGACGAGGGCCCGGATATCGGCGGAGACTATGGCCCCTATCGCCAGTCCGAGCGGCAACATCTCTATCGACAGGCGATGGAACGGCTGATCGATATGGATGCCGTGTACCCCTGCTACTGCTCGCCCGAGGAACTGGCGGAGCAGCGGCGCGTGGCGCTGGCATCAGGCAAGCCGCCGAGGTACAACGGCCACTGCCGGAATCCAGAGGCGCGTGAACGGTTGCGGCGCCTCGGGCGTTCGCCCGTGTACCGTTTTCGCGTGCCCGAAGGACGCCAGATGACGTTCACCGACCTGATCCGTCGCGAGGTCACCTACGCGTCAAACGACCTGGGCGACTTTGCCATCTACCGCGCCGCCGATGAGACATTGGCAGAGGGACGTACCTTTTACAACCTCGCCGTCGTCGTGGACGATCACGCGATGGGTATCACCGATGTGCTGCGGGGCGAGGAGCATCTCTCCAACACGCCGCGGCAACTGCTCCTGTACGAGGCCCTCGGCTATGTCGCGCCACGCTTTGGCCACATATCGCTGATCCTGTCACCCGACGGCAGCAAAATGAGCAAACGGCACGGTGACACATCCATCGAGCACTATGCCCGCGAGGGTTACCTCCCTGAGGCGATTCTAGCCTATGCCGCCACCCTTGGCTGGGCCCCCGGGCGCAACGCCGAGCGCAATACATTGGACGATCTCGTTCGCCTGTTTGATGTGCGCCGGCTATCTGCCAACCCGTCGACATTCGATGCTGCCCGTCTGGAGTGGTTCAATCAAAAGCAACTCCAGCGCGCAGATCGCGGCCACATTGCCGATCTCTTGCGCCCGCGGCTGGAGGAGGCCTACGGACGCTGGGAGGCCGCTGAGGGGACGGCGCACGCGCCAGAACACTGGTACTCTCTGCTTGTCGGCGCTGCCCAGGAAGAGGCCACGACCCTGTCCGATATGGTGGTGCTCTGTGCCTTTGCCCTGGCTCCTCACCCACCAGATACCACCGAGGAAGCACAGCAGGCGCTGGCAGAGCCCCAGGCGGCACGAGCCCTCTCTGCGTTTCTGGATGGTTTGACCGCAGCCGCCATCAGTACACCGGAAGCCGCCAATGCCTGGCTGACCGAACTGCGCCATGCTCTGCGCGACTCTGACGGCCTGAGGGGCCGCCAGGTGATGTTCCCCATCCGAGCGGCGCTCACCGGCAGCCTTAGAGGCCCCTGCCTGGGGGTCGTCACATCACTGCTCGGAGAACAGCGCTGCAGACAGCGCGCACAGGAGAGTCACGACCTATGCCAGCCCACCGCATAGCCTGCCAGTGCATCTGTGCTTGGGGACGGCGCGTGTAGCGACCGTCCCGCGCAGCGAGCCGATCCGCCGGACTATCCCCTGCAGGAGTACATATATGGCGCTCTCAATCTACAACTCGCTTGCCCGCGAAAAACAGCTCTTTGAACCCTTGCACCCCGGGCGTGTGCATATGTATGTCTGCGGTCCCACGGTCTATAACGATGCGCACCTGGGACATGGCAAGACCTATGTCAACTTTGATATCATGGTCCGCTACCTGCGCTACATGGGCTACCAGGTACTCTATGTCCAGAACATCACAGACGTCGGACATATCCTGGACAGTGGTGAGGACCGGATCGTGCAGGGCGCCAGGCGCGAGCAGATGCAGCCTATGCAGCTCGCCGAGCACTATACGCGACGTTACTTTGCAGACATGGACCGGCTGAATGTCCTGCGACCGGACATTTCGCCGCGGGCAACGGGCCACGTCCATGAAATGATCGACTGGATACAGGCACTGGTAGATAACGGCCACGCCTATGTGTCCGACGGTTCGGTCTATTTTGATGTCTCACGCTTTGAGGACTATGGCAAGCTTTCGGGGCGCCGGCTGGAGGAGGCACAGAGTGGCACGCGCGTGCAGCAGGCCGAGGACAAGCACAGCCCCGAGGACTTTGCGCTCTGGAAAAAGGCAGATCCAGAACATGTGATGCGCTGGAGCAGTCCCTGGGGCGAGGGATATCCCGGCTGGCACATTGAGTGCACCGTGATGTCGACCAAGTACCTGGGCCAACCCTTTGACATCCACGGCGGCGGGGTAGAGAACAAGTTCCCTCACCACGAATGCGAGATCGCGCAGGCAGAGGCAGCTACCGGCCTGCCATTTGCGCGCTACTGGGTGCACAATGGCATGCTGATGATCCGTGGCGAGGAGATGCACAAGTCGCTCGGGAATTTCATCACGCTGGAGCGGGCCTATGAGCGCTGGGACCCGATGGTCTTGCGCTTTTTCATCCTGCAGAGTCACTACCGCGGCCCCCTGGATATGACCGAGGAAGCGGTGGACGCTGCTGCCAGGGGCCTCGAGCGGCTCTATGGCACCGTCCGCGCCGTGCGCAGACAGCTTGCCTCCGCGCCCGAAGGAGCAGCATCATCAGAGGTCGCCAGGCTGGCGGAATCGAGCCGAGCATCCTTTGAGGCCAGCATGGATGACGACTTTAACACGCCGGGGGCCATCGCAGCGCTGTTCGATTTCAGCCGTGCCACAAATGTGTTGCTGCAGGAACCGGGCACGTTGACCAGCGGAGATATGGAGGTCATCGACCGTCTCTTTGGACGGCTGGCGGGCGATGTGCTGGGTGTGCTCCCTGATCAGCTGCGAGAGTCCGATGCGCCAGAGCTCTCGCGGCAGTTGATCGAACTCTTGATCGAGACACGACGCGAGCTGCGCCAGGCACGGGCGTACGAGCTGGCCGACAAGTTGCGAGACGGCTTGAGCGCCCTCGGCGTGCAGCTGCAGGATGGCCCGCAAGGCACCTCCTGGACGATTGGATAGGGACTGAGCGAGATGGAGATTCTGGCTGGGCGCAACGCGATCCGCGAAGCACTTATCGCGGGGCGCCGGCGCTTTGAGAGCGTCACGCTCGCGGAACGCACGGGCGAGCAAGGGATCATCGCAGAGATCCTGGGGCTCTGCCGCGCGGCACGCGTTCCCGTGAACCGCGCACCACGGCATGAGCTGGACCGCCTGGGCGACGAGCTCACTCATCAGGGCATCGTCGCCCGGGTGAGTGAGTATCCATACGCCGATCTAGACCAGATTCTGGCTCATGCGGAAGCCTCCAGTCAGGACCCCCTGCTGCTGGTGCTCGATGAGCTTCAAGACCCACAAAACGTGGGGGCCCTGCTGCGCACGGCCGAGGCAGCAGGCGTTCACGGCGTGGTGATCGCCTCACAGCGCGCGGCGCAGATCACGCCGGCGGTGAGCCGCGCATCGGCAGGGGCAGCCGAGCACCTGCTCATAAGTTCGGTTACCAACATCGCCCGAACACTGCAGCAGCTTCAACAGAGAGGGCTCTGGATAGCTGGCATCGAGGATCGGCCCGATGCTCAGGACTATCGCCGCGCTGACTATCGCAGGCCACTCGCGCTGGTCCTTGGCAGTGAGGGGCACGGCATGCGGCGGCTGGTGACAGAGCAGTGCGACTATCTCTTGAGCATTCCGATGCGAGGCAGGATCAGCTCACTGAACGTGTCGGTCGCTGGAGCCATCGTGATGTACGAAACGTTAACCGCACGGGATGCTGGAGGTTCGCGCGCGCGCGTCTGAAGCATCTTCCGTGCCCGCGATGTGCTTATTTGACCGTTATCGGCATATCCGTATACTATCCTCTTGGTGCTTTCTGGCCGGCGAACCCTTGACACCGTTCCGAGGACGACAGGCCGACGTAGCTCAATTGGCAGAGCAACGGTTTTGTAAACCGTCGGTTGTGGGTTCAAGTCCCTCCGTCGGCTCAGAACAAGAGCAGTTTCCAAATCGATCGTGTAGTTTTGGGCAGATACCCAAGTGGCCAAAGGGGGCTGACTGTAAATCAGCTGGCAGCGCCTTCGGAGGTTCGAATCCTTCTCTGCCCACCTTGTCAGCAGGTCGCCCAAGTAGCTCAGTAGGTAGAGCACATTCTTGGTAAGAATGAGGTCATGGGTTCGAATCCCATCTTGGGCTCCATTTCTCGGTGGGGACCCTGGCCCCAACATCGCAGGAGGATAGCGGGATGGGTAAGGTCGTATTTGAGCGCAGCAAGCCTCACGTCAATGTGGGGACAATCGGGCACGTAGACCATGGCAAGACCACGCTGACAGCGGCGATCACCAAGGTGATGGCCATGCAGGGCGGTGGTGACTTTTTGGCCTATGACCAGATCGATAACGCGCCTGAGGAAAAGGCGCGCGGCCTGACGATCTCGATCTCGCATGTCGAGTACCAGACGGCGAACCGGCACTATGCGCACGTAGACTGCCCGGGCCATGCGGACTTTATCAAGAACATGATCACGGGTGCGGCGCAGATGGACGGGGCGATCCTGGTGGTATCCGCTCCGGACGGTCCGATGCCGCAGACGCGAGAGCACATCCTGCTGGCGCGCCAGGTTGAGGTGCCGAGCATGGTGGTGTTCCTGAACAAGACCGACATGATGGACGACGAAGAGCTGTTGGAGCTGGTGGAGCTCGAGTTGCGCGATCTGTTGACTGCGCAGCGGTTCCCCGGGGACGACATTCCCATCGTGCGCGGGTCGGCGCTGGCAGCGCTGGAGAGCACCTCGACGGACATCAACGCGCCAGAGTATGCTCCGATCCTGGAGCTGATGCGCGTGGTGGACGAGTACATTCCGACGCCGGTGCGCGAGATAGACCGTCCGTTCCTGATGCCCATTGAGGACGTATTTGGCATCAAGGGGCGCGGCACGGTGGTGACGGGGCGTGTAGAGCGCGGCCGGGTGCAGACAGGCGACACGGTAGAGATCGTGGGTCTGCGCGACGAGACGCGGTCGACGGTGGTGACAGGCGTAGAGATGTTCCGCAAGACGCTGACGGAAGGTCTGGCGGGCGACAACGTGGGTTGTCTGCTGCGCGGCATCCAGCGCGACGACGTAGAGCGGGGCCAGGTGCTGGCCAAGCCCAAGTCGATCACGCCGCACACCCGCTTCCGCAGTGAGGTATACGTGCTCAAGAAGGAAGAGGGCGGTCGACACACGCCGTTCTTCCCGGGATACCGTCCGCAGTTCTTTATCCGGACGATGGATGTGACGGGCGAGGTGATCCTCGACCCGGGCGTGGAGATGGTGATGCCGGGTGACAACGCGAACCTGACGATCCAGCTGATCGTTCCGGTGGCGTTGGAGGTAGGTTCTCGCTTTGCGATTCGTGAGGGCGGCCGCACCGTGGGTGCTGGTGCCATCACAGAGATCATCGAATAAACTCGGGGGCCTGGTCTCCCGGGCTATGGAAGGTAGCGTCATAAGCCATGGCAAAACGAGCAGATCGTATCATCATTACGCTGGCCTGCACCGAGTGCAAAGAGCGCAACTATCTCACTGAGAAGAACCGGCGCAACGACGCGGGCCGCATCGCATTGAACAAGTATTGTCCGCGCTGCCGCAGGCACACAGAGCATCGCGAGCAGCGCTAGGTTTCGCAGGCGAGTAGCTCAATTGGCAGAGCAACGGTCTCCAAAACCGTAGGTTGCGGGTTCAATTCCTGCCTCGCCTGCCTGTAGGATCACCAGACACCGTATCCAGAGGCACTCTGGCACATCCGTAGGTCGCAGTGACGGTAGCCTACTCTGGTCTACGGTGTTTCTGGTTCGGTCGAACGGTGACATTGATCACCCTGCAGAGGAAAGAGGGTCCAACCGTGGCCAAGAAGCAAGCGGCACAGCCCGAGAAAAAAGAGAATCGTCTCATCCGCTACTTTAGGGAAGTCCGCGCCGAGGTCGGCAAAGTCGTCTGGCCGACCCGACAGGCTGCCCTCCGGCTGACGGGCATCGTGTTGGCTGTGATGTTTGTGATGAGTGCCGCACTGGGGCTGGTAGACTGGCTGTTTACCCGTCTTTTCGCCTTGATCGTTGGTTAGCGGATCGATAGGATGATAGAGAGCGAGTTCATGGACCCTACAGAAGATCCGGAAGACATGGCCAGCGCAGACATGGCCACCGAAGACCTCGTGCCTGAGGATCAGGACGAGGATGTTGAGGTCGAAGCGAGCACTGAGGAGCCCGTCGGGTCCTGGTATGTGGTCCACAGCTACTCAGGGTATGAGAACAAGGTCAAGCAAAACCTCGAGCAGCGCATAGAGACCATGGACATGCAGGGCAGTATCTTTGAGGTCGTGGTGCCCACCGAAGAAGAGGTGGAGATCCGCGAGGGCAAAAAGCGCACCACGCGCAAGCGCGTGTTCCCGGGATATATCCTGGTTCACATGGTCCTGGACGACGAGTCGTGGTACGTTGTGCGAAATACGCCCGGCGTCACTGGCTTTGTGGGATCTGGCACCCGACCGATTCCGCTGACAGAGTCCGAGGTGAGCAAGATTCTCGAGCGCATGGAAGCCGAGCAGCCGCGGATCAAAGTCAACTTCCGGCTGGGTGAGACGGTACGAATCGTCGAAGGGCCTTTTGCGGACTTTATGGCAGTGGTCGACGAGATCTATCCGGAGCGCGGCAAAGTCCGTGTGCTGGTCTCCTTCTTTGGGCGTGAGACCCCGGTCGAGATGGACTTTTTACAGGTAGAAAAGATCTAGGCTGCCCCGCCCGGAGGGACCAGTCTGCACGGAGAGGTAGAGCGAGATGGCAAAAAAGATCATGGCGATTGTCAAGCTGCAGATTCAGGCCGGCAAGGCCAATCCGGCGCCGCCCGTGGGTCCGGCACTCGGCCAGCAC
Organism: Anaerolineae bacterium; assembly: GCA_040772225.1. GTDB lineage: Bacteria > Chloroflexota > Anaerolineae > UBA1429 > UBA1429 > JAAYED01. The sequence goes on along the minus strand of JAXGYO010000002.1, from coordinate 1,869,403 downwards.
GGCGTCAACATTATGCAATTCTGCAAAGAATACAATGCCCGGACCCAGGCTCAGGCTGGAACGGTGATCCCGGTTGAAGTGACCATCTATCAGGACCGGTCCTTTTCCTTTATCACCAAGACGCCGCCTGCCAAGGATCTGTTGCTCAAGGCCGCGGGTGTTGGAAAGGGATCGTCCGAGCCGAACACGCTCAAGGTGGCCTCTATCACCAGGGCGCAGCTGCGCGAGGTCGCTGAGGCAAAGATGCCCGATCTCAACGCCGTTGACGTCGAGGGCGCCATGGCGCAGATCGAAGGATCTGCCCGAAGCATGGGCATCACGATCAAAGATTAGTGGGTTCTCAGGGTACAATCCCTGTATGGGTGGGAGGATGATCGTCTGAATCATCCGCACGAACCACAAGGAGAAAAGCATGGCAAAACATGGAAAACGGTATCTGGAGGCTCAGCAGCTGGTCGACAAGGATCGTGAGTATGATCCGTCAGAGGCCGTGGCTGTGCTCAAGAGCATGCCTCACGCCAAGTTCAACGAGACGGTTGAGCTGCATCTTCGCCTGAACGTGGACCCGCGGCACGCCGATCAACAGGTCCGCAGCACAGTGATGCTGCCCTCAGGTACCGGCCAGCAGGTACGGGTTATGGCCTTTGTCGAAGGTGAAGCCGTAAGGCTCGCTCAGGAGGCCGGTGCAGAGTATGTCGGAACAGACGAGTTCATCGATCGCATCCAGGGTGGCTGGATCGACTTTGATGTGACCGTCGCCACGCCGCAGGTCATGGGCAAGGTCGGGCGTTTGGGTCGTGTGCTCGGTCCGCGTGGCCTGATGCCGAACCCGCGCACAGGAACGGTGGTGCAGGCCGAGGATATCGGCAGGGCCATCCAGGAGCTCAAGCAGGGACGTGTCGAATTCCGCACGGACCGCACGGCGAACCTGCACATTCCTGTAGGCAAGATCAGCTTTAGCGAACAAGAACTCATGGCGAACCTGACGGCCGTCATGAACGCGGTAGTTGCTGCCCGTCCGGCTGCAACCAAGGGCCAGTACATCAAGAGCGCTACACTCACAGCAACAATGAGCCCGGCCCTGCCGCTGAACATACAGGCCGCATCCTCGATGCGCGCTGTCTAGGGTCCGTCAGTAACTGAATACGTTGTCCCATTGCTTGCCATAGACAGCAGGTGCGTCAATCGCTTAATCAGCACGCCTGCCGAGGCAGAGACATCACAGGGTTTTCCCCGGGTCTTTGCGTGCTATGGCGCAAAGACCTTTTTTTTGAGGGAGGTGATATACCTTGGCTCTAACACGTGAGGAAAAGGAACGACTGGTTCGAGAGTACGGAGAGAAGCTGGGGCGAGCCCAGGTGCTGATCTGGTCGCACTACACCGCGATCGATGTCGCTCAGATGACCGCGTTTCGTCGGCAGATCCGAGCCTCAGGCGGCGACGTTCTCGTCGTCAAGAACACCCTGATGCAACGGGCGCTGCAGGAACAGGGCTTGCCGATCAGCGAAGAACTGACGACTGGCCCCAGTCTGGTGGCTTTTGCTTACGACGACATCGCAGCAACCACCAAGGTGCTGAACGACTTTGCGCGCACGAGCAACGAGCGCATGAAGATCGTCGGCGGGATCGTGGGCGGCAAAATCGCCACGGTGGAGCAGATCCAGTCTCTGGCAGACCTGCCTTCGCGCGAGGTGCTCCTGGCCCGCGTGCTGGGAGGCATCCAGGCGCCGGTCAGCGGCCTCGTGGGCACGCTCGCAGCGATGGTTCGCGGCGTAATGAACGTGCTGAACGCACGGGCACAGCAGCTCGAGGGTTCAGAATCCTAAGCAGCACACATCTGTTCGTACGTTACCAACACCCTTTGTTCGAGAATTACAGGAGGATCATAGAATGACGCAGCAAGAACTGATCGATGCCATCGGCAACATGACCGTGCTTGAGCTGGCCGAACTGGTCAAGGCCCTCGAGGAAAAGTTTGGCGTTAGCGCCGCGGCCCCGATGGCCGTTGCAGCCGCAGGCCCCGTGGCCGCAGCCGTAGCTGAGGAAGAGGAAGAGCAGACCGAGTTCGACGTCGTGATCACCGCGGCGGGCGACCAGAAGATCCAGGTGATCAAGGCCGTACGCGAGCTCACAACGCTGGGCCTGCGCGAGGCCAAGGCCGTCGTGGACGAAGCCCCCTCCGAGGTGCTCAAGGGCGTGGACAAGGCCGCCGCCGAGGCTGCCAAGGCCAAGCTCGAAGAGGCCGGCGCCACCGTTCAGGTCAAATAGTCAACCGGTACAGTATCGCAAAAAGGGGCAGTCCATGGGCCGCCCCTTTTGTGCTATACGTCGCCGGACTCCCCGGCACCCTTTCCGGTCCTCTTGCGCCCGGATCTCTTTGCGCGAGGGGCTGCCTTCGAACCCGGGCTCCCCTCGGATGCCGTGGGCGTGTCTCCCGGGGCGTTCATCTTTTTCTCCGAGATGTTCTTTTTGCACGCCGGGCAGCGATAGTAGGGCCCATATTTCCCCTCCCGCCGCTCAAGGCCCTGATGGCCGCACAGCGGACACGCCAGGTCGACCTTTTCTGTGGCGGAACTGCCTCCGCTCGACGCCCTCGCGCCGCCAGTCAGTCCCAGCTTACGCAGCGAATAGTTGGCGTCGCAGGTGGGGCAATACAGGTACTCACCATAGCGCCCCGATTTGGGCACCAGCGGCGTCAGCCCACAGGCCGGACAGCTCGTCTCCTGCGCCAGTTGCTTGATACGATCACTCAGGATAGGCCGCGTGTTCTTGCACTCGGGATAGTGCTCGCAGCCGAGGAATCGGGAGCGGCCCCGCGTGATGACCTTCATGCGCCCGCCGCACTTTTCGCATACCTCTCCCTCAGCATAGACATCTTCTGCATCGCGCGGTTTGCCGGTCTCATCCAGATCGCGGGTGAACCGGCACTCGGGGTAACCGGTGCATCCGAGAAAGCGTCCGGCCCGACTGAGCTTGACCTGCAGCGGGCGCCCGCACTCTGGGCATACCAACTCCTCATCCGCGACCGCGAGGTTGGATGCCAACGAGGCCTCGATGGCCGCGTCCAGTACCGGGCGCGCACCGGCCAGGGTCTGCGAGAAAGGCCCGTAAAAGCCCTCCAGCATGCTGCGATAGCCCAGCTTGCCGCCAGCCACCTCGTCCAGATGGGTCTCCATCTCAGCGGTATAGCCCACATCCATGATATCCGTAAAGGCCGCCACAAGACCGTCGCACACGACCATGCCCAGATCGGTGGGGGCAAGCTGTTGCCTGGTCTTGACCACGTACTGCCGGTTTTGGATCACGCTGATGATACTCGCGTAGGTGGAAGGGCGGCCCACGCCGTTCGCCTCCAACTCTTTGATCAGCGTCGCCTCGGTAAAACGCGGCGGGGGCTGGGTAAAATGCTGCTCGGGTAGCAACTCGAGCAGATCGACGATCTCCCCCTGAACGAGCGGCGGCAGGGTCCGCGTCTCTTCCTGGTCATCCTCCTCGTCGCGGTAGACAGCCAGGTAGCCGGCAAAGAGCAGACGCTGGCCCGTAGCGCGAAAGAGATAATCCCTGGCGGCGAGCACATCCGCGCGCATGGTCTCATACAGCGCCGGTACCATCTGGCTCGCTACGAACCGCTGCCAGATCAGTTCATACAGCCGCGCCTGGCGCGCATCCAGGACACTGCGCATGGCCTCCGGCGTACGCAAGACAGAGGTTGGCCGGATCGCTTCGTGTGCCTCCTGTGCCAGCGCGGACTTGCTGCGATACTGCGGTGAGCGGTCGGGCAGATAGTCGGGGCCATACTGCTCGCGAATAAAAGCCCGCGCCTCCTGCTGCGCCTCGGGCGCCACTTGCGTCGAGTCCGTCCGCATATACGTGATGAGCCCCACCGGCGCGCCATCCACCTCGATGCCCTCGTAGAGCTGCTGCGCCAGCCGCATTGTCTGCTGCGGGCTGTAATGCAGCCGGCTGCTGGCCGCGGCCTGAAGAGTGCTGGTGATAAAGGGAGGCTGGGGGCGCCGCCGGCGCTGGCCCACCTCGATCTCGTGTACGACGTACTCAGCCCCCTCGAGAGCCCGCAGGATCTGATCGACGTCGGGGCGCCCCTTGAGTTCGGCATCCTGGCCTCGAATCTTGAGCAGGCGTGCCCGGAAGACCTCATGCTCCGGCGTGCGCCGCTGCAGATCTACGTCCAGAGACCAGTACTCGACGGGCACAAAGGCCCGGATGGCACGCTCTCGCTCTACCACCAGCCGCAGGGCGACCGATTGCACGCGGCCGGCGGAGAGCGGCCTGCGCATCGCTTTGCTGAGCAACGGGCTGACCTGATATCCCACCAGGCGGTCGAGCACGCGCCGGGCCTGTTGTGCGTCCACCAGATCGTGGTCCAGGTCGCGCGCCTCCGTGAGGGCGTGCTGCACCGCATCTTTGGTCACCTGGTGAAAGACGACACGCCGCGTGCGCTCCGCCGGCAGAGAGGCGGCCTCAGCAACGTGCCAGGCGATGGCCTCGCCCTCGCGATCGGGGTCCGTGGCGAGGTAAATCCGCTCGGCTGAGCGCGCCGCGGTGCGGATATCTTCCAGCACGGCTGCTTTGCCCGGCGACACCTGGTACACGGGCTCAAAGCCCTGCGCAATATTCACGCCCAGTTCCTTATCCGGCAGGTCGCGCACGTGCCCCACAGAGGCCTTGACCTGAAATCCGTCGCCGAGATAGCGGCTGATGGTCCTGGCCTTGGCGGGCGACTCGACAATCAACAGCGAACGGGCCATGGGTGACTTGCTCCTTACCAAGGAACTGCGCTACGTCCTTGAGCATACCGCATCCCGCCGGCCCGTCAAAGGGCATTGCGACGGCAAAAAGCGCTGGACGCGACAGGATCAGACGTGCTATGATGGTAGAGGACAGAGATAACATAAGAGCATGTCACTGCGCTGCGGAGGTCAAGGCGATGGGCATCACACCGAGGGAGCGTGTCATCCGGACGCTGCGCTTTGAGAGCGTAGACCGCCCGGCACGCGATGTCTGGACGCTGCCCGCGGCGTTTTTCGGAAGGGAGGAGGCGCTTCAGGCGCTGCTAGACCAGTACCCGCGCGATTTCGGGGACTCGGGATTCGAGGACCCGACTGACGAGTCGCCCCTGTACGTGCCCGGCGAGTGGACGGACCCCTGGGGCAGCCGCTGGCTGAACATCCAGCCGGGTATGATCGGCGAGGTCAAGCACCCTGCGTTGGATGACTGGCGCAAGCTGGAGCACTGGCGCCCGCCCTATGAACTGCTCGGACGCGGTTTCGAGAACGTTAACCAGACCTGCGCAGAGAGCGATCGCTTTATCCACCTCGGGAACCCGCGCCCCTTTGAACGGCTGCAGTTTGTGCGGGGAACCGAGAACGTCTATATGGACCTGGCCTGGGGCGTGCCGGAGGTGTTCCGCTTGCTGGAGATGATTCACGACTATTACCTGCGCCATCTTGAGCATGTCGTGCGCACAGACGTGGATGCCGTCTCATTCATGGATGATTGGGGCTCGGCGCGGGCGCTCTTGATCTCGCCAGAGATGTGGGTCGACTACTTTAAACCGCTGTATCGTGACTATGTCGCGCTGGCGCATGCCCATGGCAAGTTCGCATTCATGCACTCGGATGGCTACATCCTGCCTCTCTATGAGCACCTGATCGAGATCGGCGTCGACGCGATCAACTCGCAGCTATTCACGATGCCCATCGAGGAGATCGGGGCTCGCTATCGCGGCCGCATCACCTTCTGGGGAGAACTGGACCGGCAGCACATCCTGCCTTTCGGAACGCCTGCTGACGTGTACGCGGCCGTCAGCCGCGTCAAGACAGCCCTGGGCGACAGGTATGGCGGCGTCATCGGTCAGGCGGAGATCAATCAGGGCTACTCGCTGGAGAACATCCGCGCCTTTTTTGAGGCCTGGTGGGGCCGACCGGAGGAGGATTAGGGCGAAAGATACTGACTGGTGGGGAACCGGCCGCGGCGCAACAGCGTCTATGACGGTGCTATTGCGCAACAGGTATACACGTGTTAACCTAATGGACGGAGGGTCTGAGGATGGTGTTGCGGCGCAGGCAGGACTCTTCCGAGGCAAGAGAGCAGGGCGAAAGGGACTCGCCCAGGGGAGTGAACAGAATGAACAAGAGAAACGCATTCATCCGTTGGTCTCATGTGGCAGTGCAACTCATTGTCGCGCTGACTCTGATCTTGAGCGGGGTGCTGGCGTTGCCAGGGCAGGTCGCCGCCGATACAGCCCCGGTCTGGACAGGCTACTATTATAACAATGTCAGCCTCAGTGGCTCACCTGTCTTGACACGGGGCGAGGCTGCGCTGAGCTTTAACTGGGGAACCGGGGCGCCAGGGGCCGGCGTGCCAGCAGACTATTTCTCGGCCCAGTGGGCGGGCTCGGCCACGCTGGACGGCGGCACGTATACGTTCAGCGCCTGGGCCGACGACGGCATTCGCGTCTGGGTAGACGATGTGATCCTGATCAACGAGTGGCACAATCACCTGCCCACCACCTACACGGCGTCGCGCTATCTCGCTCCGGGCTACCACACGTTCCGTGTCGCCTACTATGAGGCCACCGGTAACGCGGCGGTAAACCTGACCTGGACACGCGGTACCCCGCCTCCGGCCACCAGCACGACGATCGTCGTGGACGATCGCAGCCCCGGGTTCATCTGGGGCGGCCCGGCCAGCGGTTGGCGCACGGTGCAATGGGGATATAACGGCTGGATGTACTGGACCAAGAACAGTGCGTCGGGCACCTACAACTGGGGCAAGTGGTATCCGTACGTCGGGATCCCGGGTAACTACGAGGTCCAGGTCTATGTCCCGTCTCGCTATGGGACCACGACTCGGGCGAACTATGTGATCAACCTCAACGGCGCTCAGCATGTTCGCACCGTCAACCAGAACATCTACTACAGCCAGTGGGTCAGCCTGGGAAGCTTTTGGTTCGGGGGCGGAGCGGGCGAGTTCGTGTACCTGAGCGACTTTACCGGCGAGCCTCACGCGACAAAGTATATGGCCTACGATGCGATCCGGTTCATCAAGGACGGCGGCGGCGCCCCCCCACCTCCTCCGCCGCCAGCCTGCAGCATCATCCCCACCATGGGCTTTGGACGCATCTGGAGCAGTGTGAGCCGCGTCCAGGCCGGTCTGGGGTGCGCGACCGAGGCCGAAAAGACGATCTGGATGGGCGAGCAGACCTTTATCGCGGGCCGGATGTTCTGGCGCTCGGATAACACCCAGATCTATGTCCTGAACGCCAACGGCACCTGGCAACAGGTGGCCGATACCTGGACGGCGGCAGAGCCCGAGTGGGACACTGGCATCGTGGCGCCGGCCGGGTACTACCAGCCCAAGCGGGGCTTTGGCAAGGTATGGCGCAACGTCCTGGGCGTGCGCAGCGCGCTGAACTGGGGGACCATCGAAGAACGCGGGTTCAACGGCGCGGTGCAGTCCTTCAGCAATGGCCTGATGATTTATAGCCCGTGGGGCGGCATCTATGTGCTCTACGGGGACGGCCGCTGGGAGCGGTTCAGCTAGACGATCAGTGAGCACCACAAGAGAGGCCGTGGCGATCTGCCGCGGCCTCTCTTGCTGACACGACAGTGACGCTGGCTATACCCTCACGCGAGCCACAGCCTCCCGCAGCGCCTGGTCCAACTCCCGCTGGAACCGCGCCGCGTTGAACTGCTCGGCGTGCGCCTGCAGTGCCGACGCGGTAAAGGTCATCCCCTCCAACCTGCGCACGGCCTCCGCCAGGGACTCGGGTGTGGGCTCGCGGAAGAACGCTCCCGTCTGCCCCTCGATCACTGTATCCAGCGCGCCGCCAGCCGCATAGGCGATCACCGGACGCCCCGCCGACATCGCCTCCAGAGGTGTGATGCCAAAATCCTCCTCGCCCGGAAAGATCAGCGCCCGGCAGCGGGCCATCTGATCGCGCACCTCGGCGTCGCTACCCACGAATCCCAGAAACTGGATGTTATCGCGGGCCATGCGCTCCAGCATCGCGCGGTCACGGCCGTCCCCGATGATGCGAAGCGGCAGTCCCAGCCGGTTGAACGCCTCTACAGCCAGGTCGATGCGCTTGTACGGGATCAAGCGGGAGACGATCAGATAATAGTCCTCTGGCGCCGACGGCTGCGAGAGGCGCGTGGCGATGGGCGGGTAGATGATCGTGGAATCGCGGCGATAGACCTTCTGGATGCGCCGCTGCACCGTGCGCGAGATCGCCACGAACTGGTCCACGCGGTCGGCGGCCAGCCGGTCCCACTGGCGCAGGCTCTTGAGTGTCGGGCGCAGCGCCAGCCGCGCCAGTTTGCCGATCCCCTCGCGCTCGATATAGGCATCGTAACTCCAGAGAAAGCGCGCCGGCGTCAGGCAGTAGCACAGGTGGGCCGTCTCAGCCGGGGTGATCACCCCGTGGCCGAACCCGCTGGTGAGGCTGAGCACAGCGTCATAGCCGCGCAGATCAAAGCTCTCAAAGGCCAGCGGGTACCATGGCAGATAGAGTTGGTGCTTGCGCCGGGCGAGCGGCATGCGATCGAGAAAAGAGGTGCGGATATCCCAGGAGCGGTAGGCCTCGGGAAGAGCCTCCGGGCGATACAGCGAGGTGTAGATCGGGGCCTGCGGGTACATGTCGTGTACCACCTCGAGCACCCGCTCGGCGCCGCCATACTGGTTCAGCCAGGAGAATACGATCGCCAGTTTCACAGCCTGCTCCTCATTCTCTCGCGTTGGCCAGGCACCCGCTACTTGCCGATGCAAAACCGGGCAAAGATCGTCTCCAGCAGTTGCGCGCTGGCCTGCTCACCGGTGATCTCGCCCAGCGCCGCGATGGCTTCCGAGAGATCGATGGCCAGAAGATCCAGAGCCTCTCCCCTGGCCAGCGAGTGCTCCAGGTCATCGAGGCTTGACAAGGCGCGCTGCAGCAGGTCGCCGTGGCGCGGGTTGCTGGCCACCGGATCGTGTCCCGGCACATCGCCCCCCAGAGCGGCCGCCAGAAGCGCCTCCTCCAGAGCATCAATGCCCGCGCCCGTGAGCGCCGAGACCCGAATGTGGGGAGACCCGGGCAGCAACTCTGAATACCCCTCGACCGTGCCCAGATCGCTCTTGTTCACCGCCACCACGGCGGGGATACCCTGCGCCAGCGCCGCGACATCGGCATCCTGCTCCCCCGGAGGCAGGCTACCGTCGTAGACGACGATCGCCAGATCCGCCTGCGCCAGCGCGCGGTGCGTGCGGTCAATGCCGATCCGCTCCACCGGGTCCTCGGTCTCCGCCAGACCCGCGGTGTCCACCAGCAGCAGCGGCACACCCCGCAGGTTCAACACCTCCTCCAGCGTGTCCCGCGTCGTGCCTGGCACCGGCGTGACGATGGCGCGCTCTGTGCGCAGGAGGGCGTTCAGCAGGCTGCTCTTGCCCACATTGGGCCGGCCCACGATCGCCGTACGCAGCCCGTCCCGGTAGATCATGCCCCGCTCGGCCTCATCGAGCAGCCATGTTAGGCGCTCGCGTATTGCCTGCAGCTCGGGTCGCATATCCACCGCCTCGACATCCTCAGGAAAGTCGATCGCCGCCTGTAGCCCGGCAAAGAGAGTCAACAGGCGCTGGCGCAGGTCCCGAATCTCGTTCGAGAGGCTGCCGGCGAGTTGTGCCTCTGCAACGCGTAACGCCTGAGTGGTGCGCGAGGCGATCACATCCAGTACCGCCTCCGCCTGCGAGAGGTCCAGGCGTCCGTTGAGAAAGGCGCGCAGGGTAAACTCCCCCGGCTGGGCCTGGCGGGCTCCCTGCGCCAGACAGAGCGCCAGCGTCTCGCGTACCGGCACAGGCCCGCCATGGACGCTGATCTCGACCACGTCCTCTCGCGTATACGAGTGCGGGGCCCGCATAGTGCTCAGCAGTACCTCATCGACGGTCTCGCCGGTATCCGGGTTCACGATATGCCCGTGGTACAGCCGGTGCGATCGCAGCCGCGGCAGCGCACCGCGCGCCGTTCTGAATACGCGTTGGGCGATGGTGAGCGCCTCTGGACCGCTGATGCGGATGACGGCGATGCCGCCCACGCCCGGAGGCGTCGCGACGGCGGCGATGGTATCATCCAGCGTGTACATACTGGCTCAGGGCTGCTCGATGTCAGTGGGATCGCGCGGCGCAGGGTCGATACGCTTGACACGGCGGTTAAACTCGCCGCGCGGCAGCATCACACGGTGCTGGCACTTGACGCACTTGAGCCCGATGTCGGTGCCGATGCGCGTCACGATCCACTCGTACGAGCCGCAAGGATGCGGCTTGCGCAGGGTGACCCGGTCCCCGGGGCTAACTTGAGGCAGCATCCTGCTCCTCCATCTGGTCCTCAACACGGTCATAGAACAACAGCAGCGTGCTGCCATAGCGGCGCTCGTCCTGCAGGGCCAGCGTCTGCAGCATCAGCGGATCGTACTCCCGCGGATGGATCTGCACAATCACCTGGCCGTAGGGCGCCAGCAAGGATCGCCCATCGAGAGCGCGTTCGTCAAGCGCCCGCAGCGCCTCGGCCCAGAGCTCCTGGTATTGGGGCGGTGCCACATAGATATAGTCGAACTGCGCCCCCTCTGCGGCCTGCGCGATATAACGTAGCGCATCGCCGCGGATCACCTCGCTGCTACCCGCAAAGCCGGTCAGCGCCAGGTTGCGGCGAATCGTCGTGATCGCCTGGTGCGCCTTGTCGATGAACACCGCGCTCCGCGCCCCGCGGCTGAGGGCTTCGATGCCGATCGCGCCAGTGCCACCAAAGAGGTCGAGCCAGGTGCTTTCCTGCACATCAGCACTCAGGATGTCGAACAGTGACTCTTTGACCCGGTCGGTCACCGGGCGCGTGCCGGTGCCGGGGACCGAGAACAACCGCCGTCCTCTGGCGCTGCCTGCGATAACACGAACCACGAGACTCCTTGATGAATGATGCTATGTCAACTCTAGCACCTGCGCCAAGGCCGGTCAATTGAGTCGTCGCCACGGTGCATAAACCGACGCTGGCGGTGCCGCGACACCACCAGCGCCAGACGGAATCCTATGGCACGGCTGCGCAGCGCTCGCCGGTCTAGTAGTTCTCTACAAACAGCTCATAGTAGGCCTGGGCATGCAGGCACGCCGGGCAGGTCTTGGGCGCTGTGGTCCCCTCGTGGACGTAACCGCAGTTGCGGCAGCGCCACTTGACGGGCTCGTCCCGCTGGAACACCTTGCCCTCGCGCACATTGGCCAGCAGTTTGCGATAGCGCGCCTCGTGCTGCTCCTCGACCTCGGAGATCTCCTGGAACACGACCGCGATCTTGGGCAGCCCTTCGTCCTTGGCGGTCTGCGCAAAGTTCTTGTAGAGCGTCGTCCACTCCAGGCGCTCGCCGTCGGCCGCGGCCTCCAGGTTGGCGGCCGTATCGCCGATCACCCCGGCGGGGTAGGCGGCCACGATCTCGACATCGCCGCCCTCGAGTTGCTTGAAGAACATCTCGGCATGCTCTTTTTCGTTCGCGGCGGTGTCTGTAAAGATCGCCGCGATCTGCTCGTAGCCTTCCTTCTTGGCCTGAGAGGCAAAAAAGGTGTAGCGGTTGCGGGCCTGAGACTCGCCGGCAAAGGCGGCCAGCAGGTTCTTTTCGGTTTGGGTACCCTTGACTGACGGCATATGAACAACCTCCTGATATCGCAATCGATAATACGATACGCTGCAGACTATAGCATACCAGAGGAGGTTTGCGCAAAGAGCGCAGCACTAACCTTTGCGATGTTGCGGGCCGCCGATCGCAGTGCTATAATTTTGACACAATCAAATGATTGCAGGCTACGATCAGGACGAGTAACCGCCCCCGAGGGCCCAGGGAGAGCGTGGCGTAGACTGGAACCGCGCTTGCCCCCCACACGGTGAAAACCCCCTGTGAGCCGGCTCTGGAAAACTGGCATGAGTACATGCCTAGGCGTGAGTACACGCCGGGTCTGTGCACGTGTCCGCCACTATAGAGCCCCGGTCGCCCCGTTATCGGCAACCTTGAGGCTGGCGGTGGGTGCACTGCTGGCAAACATGGGTGGAAACGCGTGAGAGCCCCTCTCGCCCCAAGGCGAAGGGGGCTTTTTGTATGGTCTCGGATCGCGAGGCAGAGAGATGGGCAGAACCGCGACTCTAGCCCCGGGCATAGACCCGGGGGACAGGCACACAACCGCATTCTGATCGACGAGGGGAGAACCTGCGATGTCAGCATATAGTCTTGAGGAACTGAGGCACTCCGCCTCACACGTCATGGCCGAGGCCGTGCAGCGCCTCTTTCCAGAGGCCAAGTTCGCCATCGGCCCGGCCATCGAGAATGGCTTTTACTATGACTTTGACCTGCCCCGCCCGCTCACGCCCGAGGATCTGGAGGAGATCTCGCGCCTGATGCAGGAGAGTATCAAGGCCAGGCACCCCTTTGAGCGCGAGGAGGTCTCGCGGCAGGAGGCGGAGCAGATCTTTGGCGACCAGCCATACAAGCTGGAGCTGATCCGCGATCTGCCGCCTGAGGAGCCCATCTCCATCTACCGGCACGGCGCCTTTACCGACCTCTGCCGTGGGCCCCACGTAGCGAACACCGGCGACCTGCGCTGGGACGCCTTTGCGCTGCTCAACACGGCCGGCGCCTACTGGCGCGGCGACGAAAAGCGTCCCATGCTGCAGCGCATCTATGGCACAATTTTCCCCAGCAAGCAGGAACTCAAGGCCTATCTCGACCAGTTGGAGGAGATCCAGCGGCGGGACCACCGGCGCCTGGGGCGCGAGCTGGACCTCTTCAGCCTGCACGAGGAGGCTGGACCCGGCCTGGTGTACTGGCACCCCAAGGGCGGGCGTATCCGCACGATCATCGAGGATTTCTGGCGCATGCGGCATTATGAGGGCGGCTATGAGATCCTGTACACGCCGCACATCGGCCGCTCCTGGCTCTGGGAGACCTCCGGGCATCTCGATTTCTACAGCGAGGGGATGTATGCCCCCATGGAGATCGACGAGCAGAAATACTATATCAAGCCCATGAACTGCCCGTTCCACATCATGATCTACAACACGGATGTCCGCTCCTACCGGGAGCTGCCATTACGCTGGGCGGAGCTGGGCACGGTCTATCGCTATGAGCGCAGCGGCGTGCTGCATGGCCTGCTGCGGGTGCGCGGGTTCACCCAGGACGACGCGCATATCATCTGCACGCCAGAGCAGATCGAGGATGAGATACTGGAGGTGCTGCGTTTCTCGCTGCGCCTCTGGCGCGACATGGGGTTTGAGAACGTGGTCGCCTACCTGGCCACGCGCCCGGAAAAAGCCGTGGGCGAGCCGGAGCGCTGGGAGCAGGCCCTCGTCTCGCTGCGCAAGGCGCTGGAGACGGAGCGAGTTTCCTACAAGATCGATGAGGGCGGCGGGGCTTTTTACGGACCCAAGATCGATCTCAAGATCAAAGACGCCCTGGGCCGCGAATGGCAGATGACCACCATCCAGTTCGATTTCAACGAGCCCGAGCGCTTTGACATGAAGTACACGGGCGCCGACGGTCAGGAGCATCGTCCGTACATGGTGCACCGGGCCTTGCTGGGCTCGCTGGAGCGCTTTTTCGGGGTGCTCATCGAGCACTATGGCGGCGCCTTCCCCGTCTGGTTCGCGCCTGTCCAGGTGCAACTGATCCCCATCGCCGACCGGCACATCGCCTTTGCCGACGAGGTCCTCGCGCGGCTCAAGGCCGCCGGGTTGCGCGTGGAGGTGGACGACAGCGGCGACCGGATGAACGCCAAGATCCGCAAGGCCCAACTGCAAAAGATCCCCTACATGCTGGTGATCGGCGACCGCGAGGCCGAGACAGGCAGCGTCTCGGTGCGGCTGCGCACCAACGAGAACCTGGGCGCCATGTCCGTGGACGACTTTGTCGCGCGTGCGACCGGTATCGTGGCGCGGCGCGAGAACTATAACCTGTAGCCTCGACCTATCGGACAACCGAATTGGGGCAGTGCGACAGAGACTAGCGATCCGGGAAGTATCGCGTATGTCCCGATAGTGCCACACGTGTTACGTGGAACGCGTGCCGAGGGGTGATGCTGATGAACATCCAGATACGGAGACTGGCGCCAGACCTTGCCGAGGACTATGTGCGCTTTTTCGATACGACACCGCACTCGGACAACGTCAATGAACACAAGTGCTATTGCGTGTGCTGGTGCAGCGATGACTCCGAGGGGAAAGACTACTCGTCGGCAGAGAAAAGGAGAGCCTTCGCCGTCGAGTACGTGAGAGGCAACAGCATCCAGGGCTATCTCGCCTATTGCGATGGTGAGGTCGTGGGGTGGTGCAATGCCAACACAAAGTCAGAATGCCTGCAGTGCTACAGCTGGCGGCGATTCATGGGTGCGATCCCTACAGAGGAGTCCGCTCCGGACCTGAGGATCAAGTCCGTGTTTTGCTTTGCGATTGCACCGCAGATGCGAAGAAAGGGTATCGCCAGGCAACTCCTGGAGCGCGTCTGCCGGGATGCGGCGGAGGATGGTTATGATTTCGTGGAGGCCTACCCAAACAAGGCCTTCACCGATGACGCCGAGGACTTTATGGGCCCCCTCGAGCTGTACATCAAGAGCGGTTTCGCTGTGTACCATGAGACGGATCAGAGGTTTGTGATGAGAAAATCTCTCACGTGAGTGGCTGTTCCGTTGGTCTTTGTGCCGAGCCTGGTCCATGGCGGTGCGTCATATCAGGACACCAGTCATGCAATAACTGGTGTCCTGGTCAGTCCTTACACAGGCACCGATGTTTGGCCAATGCAGATCTGCGACCGCTACATACGTGGCGGTCGCGCTTGTTGCGATGGCCGTTGACGATTACGTGTGATAGAATGCCTGCGTCCATCTGTATAATGAAGAATGCATCAGGCCTGATCGGAGAGGCGTCTTGGACGTACCGATTCAGAGCACAGGCAGAACCAGACAAGGAGTCCCGATGGCTATCAAGACGCTCTCACTCAACGGTGCGTGGCAGCTGTTCAAAGAAGGGCAGGGCGACGCGATCCCCGCCAGCGTCCCCGGATGCGTGCACACCGATCTGCTCGCGAACAAGATGATTCCCGATCCCTACTACCGCGATAATGAGCTCGCTGTGCTCTGGGTAGGCGAGACCGACTGGACCTATCGGCGCAGCTTTGAGGTACCCGCCGAGCTGTTGGCCAGTGAGCGCGTGATGCTGCGCTGTAAGGGACTGGACACCATCGCGCATGTGCGGCTCAACGGCCGGGAATTGGGCTATGCGGACAACATGTTCCGCGAGTGGACCTACGACGTAAAGAGCATCCTGCGCGAGGGCGCCAACGAGATCGAAGTGGCCTTTACCGCGCCGATGAAGTACGTCCGCGAAAAGAACGCCTCGTCGCGCTACCTGCCGGCCTGGGGCGTGGGACACCACAAGCTCGACAGCGGCGGCTGGATCCGCAAAGAGCCCTGCAACTTTGGCTGGGACTGGGGACCGGAGCTCGCCACCAGCGGCATCTGGCAGGACATCGAGATCGTGGCCTGGGACACGGCGCGGCTCGAGGATGTGCAGATCCTGCAGGATCACAGTACGGCGGGCAGCGTGACGCTGACCGTCAACGTCGGGGTCGAGGTCGCCGCCGCGGTGGACCTCGAGGCTGTACTGACCCTCTCGCTTGACGGGGCCATCGTGGCGGTCAAGACCATTCGGCTCCAGGAGGGTCAGGGCAGCGGGACCCTGACAGTCGTAGAGCCGCAGCTCTGGTGGCCCAACGGGATGGGTGCGCAGCCGCTGTATGACCTCAAGGTCGAGCTGAAAGGCGGCGGAGGCGAGGTGCTCGACACCGCCAGCAAGCGCCTCGGCCTGCGCACACTGGAGCTAGTACGCCAGCCGGACGAGTTCGGCGAGTCGTTCTATTTCGCAGCCAACGGCGTGCCCTTTTTCGCCAAGGGCGCCAACTGGATTCCCGACGACGTCTTTGCTTCCCGCATGACGCGCGAGCGTTACCGCGTCTCTCTACAGGACGCTGTGGATGCGAACATGAACATGCTGCGCGTGTGGGGCGGCGGCCTGTATGAGATGGACGCGTTCTATGACCTGTGCGACGAGATGGGACTGTGCGTCTGGCAGGACTTTATCTTTGCCTGCGCTACCTACCCGACTTTCGACCCCGACTGGATGGCCAACGTGCGCGTCGAGGCCGAGCAGAACGTCGCGCGCATCCGCCACCATGCCAGCCTGGCGCTCTGGTGCGGAAACAACGAGATGGAGCAGGGCCTTGTCGGTGAGGAGTGGACCGAGTACACCATGAGCTGGGAAGACTACAAGCCCCTCTGGGACGTGATGCTGCCCGAGATCGTGGGGCGTCTCGACCCGCAGACCTCTTACTGGCCCTCGAGCCCGCACACGCCCTGCGGCGACCGGCGCGATTTCAACAATCCCGATTGCGGCGACGCGCACCTGTGGAGCGTCTGGCACGGCAAAATGCCTTTCGAGTGGTATCGCACCTGCGAGCACCGGTTCAACAGCGAGTTCGGGTTCCAGTCCTTCCCCGAGCCGCGCACGACCTGCACCTATACGCGCCCGGGTGACCGCAATATCACCAGCGCCGTGATGGAACACCACCAGAGGAGCGCCATCGGCAATACGACGATCATGTCCTATATGTGCGATTGGTTTCGGCTGCCGTCCTCCTTTGAGCAGACCCTTTGGCTGAGCCAGATCCTGCAGGGGATGGCCATCAAGTACGCCGTGGAGCACTGGCGGCGCGCCATGCCGCGCGGCATGGGGACGCTCTACTGGCAGCTCAATGACTGCTGGCCCGTGGCGAGCTGGTCCTCGGTGGACAGCCTGGGACGCTGGAAGGCGCTGAACTATATGGCACGCAAGTTCTATGCGCCGCTACTGGTCTCCGGCGTGGAGGACCCCGACAAGGGTACGGTCGAAATCCACATCACCAGCGATCTGCAGCAGCAGGTGCCTGGCATCGTCACCTGGCGGCTGACCAACGTCCGCGGCGACACGCTCACCACCGGTGCACTGCCGGTAGATATCGTGCCCGGCGGGAACATGCTCGCGACAACCCTGGACCTCTCCGATGAACTCAAGAGCAGCGGCCCTCGCGAGATGATGCTCTGGCTGGACCTGAAAGCCCAGGGCAAAGTTGTCTCCACCAACTTTGTTTCCTTTGCGCGGCCCAAGCACATGGCGCTGGAGCAGCCTGTGCTCAGGGCCGCCGTAACCGATCTGCGGGATGGGTCATTCAGGGTCACCGTGGAGGCGGAAAAGCCAGCTCTGTGGGCCTGGATCACGCTGGGCACAGTTGAGGCGCGCTACTCGGACAACTTTGTGCACGTCGTGCCGGGGAGACCAGTCGAGATCATTGTCACCCCACAGGAACCGATCACGCCCGAGGCGCTGGAGAGCCAGCTGGAGCTGCGCTCACTGTACGACACGTTCGAGGCGTAAGGCCGCTCGCCAGCTCATAAATGAAGAGAGGGCCGTCCCCGCGGGGATGGCCCTCGTACTGTCACTGGTGCCAGGCAAGACCGCCATAGGTGCGGCGCAGGTAGGCGAGCTCAGCCTCGGTCAGCGTTCCAGAGAGGACATCCGCGACGTTGTGTCGCAGGTGGTCCGGGTTCCCGGTGCCCACGAGCATGGTCGAGACCGCCGGGTGCGCGGCCGCAAAGCGGTAGGCGACCCGCGTGACGTCGGCGGTAGCTGCGCTGACCTGCGCCATGCCCAGGGGATCCGCGACCTGCGGCTCGGGGATATCCAGCCAGCCCTGCTCAATAAAGTGCTTGAGGCGGGTCGCAGCTTCCTCGGGCGTGCGCAGCGACATCCGCACGGGCCCCATGACAAAGACGCCTACGTTGCGCTCCTGAGCCATCGGAAACACCTTTTGTTCCGCCAGCTGGTTGAGGATCCCATAGTGCACCATAAAGGTGTCAAAGAGGTCCTCCTGCAGGGCGGTCTCAAGCATCTCGTGCTGAACATCGGTCCCCATGGTCTCGGTAATCCCAATGTAGCCGATCTTGCCCTGTTCCTGCGCCCGTAACGCCGCCGGGTGAAACCGGTCGATGATCGAGCGGTAGGCCTCTGGCGACACCCCATGGTACTGCAGCACCTCGATATGATCTGTGTGCAGGTAGCGCAGGCTATCCTCCAGTTGCTGTGTCAGCGCCTCCGCGCCGGCATCGGGTGCGACACGCCCCGGATTGAACTTGGTCGCCAGGATGTACTGGTCGCGGGGTACGCCCACCAGCGCGTCGCCCAGCAGTTGCTCGCTGGATTTGTAGGCCGGCGACGTGTCCAGGATGTTGATGCCAAGATCGAGCGCCGCACGCACCACCCGGTACGACTCCTCGGGCGTGCGACCGGTGGACTGACCCAGTTGAGAGGGGCCGCCCGTGCCCAGACCAATCAGGGACACCTTGAGGCCCGTACGACCCAGTGTGCGATACTGCATATCCGTGTCTCCTTGTATAGGGCCGGGAACAGACGGCCCCGGCAATTGATAGAGCTTGACTTTACCACATCGCGCGCCCACCGGCCAGCACAATATACCGGCCGTGTTCACTCAAATGATAACCTGACCAAACAGGTCGCAGTCGGGCGCGAGTGTTTGACACCGTTGTCTATATGTGATATGTTTCCGCTAATCTGTTCACTTTACAGGTGGCCTAGTGACAGCAATTCCCTCAACCGTAGGCATTATTCTCGTTCTAGTGGAGCTCCTCGTTATTGAGGAGCTGCTACCGGTTGGGGGGAGGTCGCGCCAGAGCTAGCCGCCGAAGGGACCGAATGCAGAGAAGCCTCACCCAACCGGGATGAGGCTTTTTTACTAGCCAGCGGGCCTCAATGAAGGGCCCCAGCGAAGCAAAGACGCCATCAAACCGGCATAGCCTGGCCGGAGAGTAGTGGCGTTTTTTTTCATTGTCGCGTCGAGACAGGAGATGGTGCTATGAATAGTGATTCGGTGAAACGTGGCCTGGAGCGTGCGCCCCATCGTTCGCTGCTGTGGGCACTGGGCAAGACCGACGAGGAGATGGAGCGTCCGTTCATCGGCGTGATCAGCTCCTACAGCGAGATTGTCCCCGGGCACACCAACCTGCGCACCATCGCGGATGCGGTCAAGAGTGGCGTCTACATGGCAGGGGGCACGCCCTTTGAGGCCAACACCATCGCCGTCTGCGATGGTATCGCCATGAACCACCAGGGTATGAAGTACTCCCTCGCCTCGCGCGAGCTGATCGCTGACTCGGTGGAGACCGTGGTCCTTGCCCACGCTTTCGACGCTATCGTCCTGGTGCCCTCCTGCGACAAAATTATCCCCGGCATGGCCATGGCAGCAGCGCGGCTCAATCTGCCGGCCGTGATGGTGACCGGCGGCCCGATGCTCGCTGGACGCCACGGGGGTCAGATCCTCGATCTCAACAGCGCCTTTATGGCCGTGGGCGCGGTCACGGCGGGCGAGATGGATGAGGAAAAGGCCCGCCGCATCGAGCAGAGTTGCTGCCCGGGATGCGGCTCATGCTCCGGCATGTTCACCGCCAATACCATGGCCTGCCTGTGTGAGGCGCTGGGCCTGGCGCTACCCGGCAATGGCACGACGCCCGCAGTCAGCTCCCGCCGCGTGGCCCTGGCCCGCCAGGCAGGGGTGCAGGTGATGACAATGCTGGAGAAGAACATCCGCGCCCGGGATATCCTCTCTCCTGAGGCCTTTGAGAACGCCTTTATCACCGATATGGCCATGGGCGGATCGACCAATTCGGTGCTGCATCTGCTGGCCATCGCGCACGAGGCGGGCATTGACGTGCCGCTGCCGCGACTGAACGAGTATTCGCAGCGGACGCCGCACCTGGTCAAGCTGTCACCGGCGGGCCCGCAGCACATCGAGGATCTGTATTACTCGGGCGGCATCGGCGCAGTGATGCGCGAGCTGCAGACCCTGGGCAAGCTCAATGAGGAGGTCATCACCTCCACCGGGCAGACGCTGGCTGAGAATCTCGAGCCCGGCAATCGGTGGGCGCCGGACTATACCACGGTGGACCGGAATGTCCTGCGTAGTGGTGATGATCCCTATTCCGAAACAGGCGGCCTGACGATCCTCTTTGGCAACCTGGCCCCCGAAGGAGCCGTGGTCAAGAGCGCCGCAGTGGCCCCGCGCATGCGCCAGCACACCGGCCCCGCCCGTGTGTTTGACGATGAGGAAGCGGCGACGCAGGCGATCATGGCACAGAGCTTTAAGGAAGGGGATGTGATCGTCATCCGCTACGAAGGCCCGAAGGGAGGGCCAGGCATGCGCGAGATGCTCACACCCACGTCCATCCTCTCAGGGATGGGTCTGGATGACCGCGTGGCGCTGATCACCGACGGGCGGTTTTCCGGCGCATCGCGTGGCGCAGCCATAGGTCACGTCTCGCCCGAAGCGGCCGCGCGCGGTCCAATCGCCGCCGTGCAAGAAGGCGATATGATCACCATCGATATCCCGGGCCAGCGACTGGATCTGGAGGTTTCGGGGGCTGAGATCGAGCGCCGTCTTGCCGCTCTGCCAGCCTTTGAGCCTCGTGTCACATCCGGCTACCTGAGGCGATACGCCAAGTTGGTTACCTCTGCCAGCACCGGCGCGATCCTGGACGAATCATGACGATCATCTACTCGCGACCAGTGATGACACCCTTGCCAAGGAGTATCTGATATGAGGATGAACGGAGCGCAGATCATCTGGGAATGTCTCGTCCGCGAGGGCGTGGATACCGTCTTTGGTATCACCGGCGGCAAGGTCATCCCCCTCTATCATGAACTGCCCGCTTTTCCGATTCATCACATCACGATGCGCCATGAACAGGCCGCGGCACACGCCGCCGACGGCTATGCCCGCGCCACCGGTAAGGTCGGCGTGTGCGTGGCCACCTCCGGGCCTGGCGCCACGAACCTGGTCACGGGCATCGCCAACGCACAGATGGACTCCTCGCCCATTGTTGCCATCACCGGCCAGGTGGCGTCTTCTGACCTGGGAACCGACAGTTTTCAGGAGGTGGACATCACCGGCATCACCATGCCGATCACCAAGCACAACTACCTGATCACAAACGTCACCGAGCTGGCGCAGGCCATCCGCGAGGCATTTCATATCGCCCGCACCGGCCACCCGGGCGCTGTGTTGATCGACGTCACGGTCGATGCGCAGATAGGGCAGACGGAGTTTGTCTACCCCGACGAGGTCAACCTGCCTGGATACAGACCGCATACCACGGGCAACCCCCGTCAGGTGGCTCAAGCCGCAGACATGATCAATCAGTCCAGCCGGCCGCTGATCATCGCTGGCAGAGGTGTCATCGTGGCCAACGCCGGACAGGAACTAACCGCTCTGGCAGAAAGGGCGGGCATCCCTGTTACCACTACCCTGTTGGGCAAGAGCGCCATTCCCGAGAGCAACCCGCTCTACCTGGGCATGGGCGGCATGCATGGCGAGGGCTATACGAATCTTGCGCTTCAGGCGGCAGATCTGATCATCAACATCGGCGCGCGCTTTGACGATCGCTTTACCAGCAGCGCCCACACCTTTGCGCCCAAAGCCAGGGTGATCCACGTCGATATCGATCCCGCGGAGATCGCCAAGCGCATCCGTGTCGATCTTCCTATCGTCGGAGATGCCCTGAACGTGCTTCGCCAACTGTTGCCTCTCGTAGAGCCTGTGGATCGCTCCGAATGGATCGAAACGATCGACGGCTGGCGCGGTGAGACCCGAGAACGCAGCCAACAGTGGGAGGAAAGCGACGAACTGGTGCCACAGTATATCGTCCGAAGCCTCAGCGACATCACCCAGGGCCAGGCGATCATGGTCTCCGATGTGGGGCAGAACCAGATGTGGGAGGCTCAGTATTACACCCACAACCGCTTCCGCGGGCTGATCTCCTCTGGCGGGTTGGGCACGATGGGCTTTGGCTTACCCGCATCCATCGGCGTTCAGGCCGGATGCCCCGATGCCCCCGTGTGGCTCGTCGCCGGTGATGGTGGTCTCCAGATGACGATTCAGGAACTAGCGACGATCCGGCAGGAAGGGTTGCCCATCAAGATCGCGTTGATGAACAACGGGTATCTGGGCATGGTGCGGCAATGGCAGGAGTTGTTCTACGAAAAGAACTATTGCGGGACGCCGCTCCCGGGCCCGGACTTTGCGCGACTGGCGGAGGCCTACGGCATCACCGGCATCACCGTCAAGACCCGCGATGAAGTGGTTCCCGCGCTAGAGCGTGCCACCAGCACTGAGGGACCCGTGTTGATCGATTTCCAGATCGAGCAAGAGCACAACGTCTTCCCGATCGTACCGGTGGGACGCGCCATCGACGACATGATCCGCAGGCCACACCCCAACGAACAGCCGCGCTAGAGGAGGGCTTTACATATGTCCCTGGCACAGAACAGCGAAAACTACTCGCGGCGCACGTTGGTGGTGCTGATGGAGGACCGCCCCGGTGTGCTCAGCAACGTCTCCAATCTCTTCCGGCGCCGCAACTACAATATCGAGAGCCTGACAGTTGGCCACAGCGAAACGCCTGACATTTCGCGCATGACGGTGGTCGTCTACGCCAGCGATGCGGTTCTGGAGCAGGTCACGAAGCAGCTCTACAAGCTCATCAACGTCACCAAGGTCACCGACATTACCGATGATGATGCCGTGATCCGCGAGCTTGCACTGATCCGCGTACACGCTATCTCGACCAACAGAGCCGAGATCAAGCAATTGGTGGACATCTTCCGTGCACAGATCATCGACGTGGCCCATGACTCGATGACGATCGAGATCACCGGGACCGAGGACAAGGTCGACTCGCTGGTCGAGATCCTGCGGCCGTTCGGGATCAAAGAGCTGACGCGCACCGGGCGCGTCGCGATGGTACGCGGTGCGCTTCAGGCCGGGGGCCGCCGCTAGGTCATTCAGGGACAGAGCCGCTCGACTCACGAGGGGCACCAAATATGGAGGGAAACTCATGGCAACGATCTACTATGATAGGGATGCCGATCTGGAGTTGCTCAAGGGCAAAAAGATCGCGATCATCGGTTACGGCAGTCAGGGGCACGCGCATGCGCTGAACCTCAAGGACAACGGCTGCGACGTGCGTGTGGGCTTGTACAAGGGCAGCCGCTCCTGGGCCGTGGCTGAAAAGGCCGGCCTCACTGTCAAGACCACGGCGGAAGCCTGCGCTGAGAGCGACATCATCATGATCCTGGCGCCAGACACCGTGCAGGCGGCGCTCTACGCCAGCGACATCAAGCCTCACCTGACCGCCGGCAAGATGCTGATGTTTGCCCACGGCTTTTGCATCCACTATGGCCAGATCATCCCGCCCGAGGACGTCGACGTCACCATGATCGCCCCCAAGGCCCCCGGCCACCGGGTGCGCGAGGTCTTTGTCGATGGCCAGGGCACGCCCGGTCTGCTGGCTGTGTACCAGGACGCCACAGGCAACGCCAAGCAACTGGCGCTCGCCTATGGCAAGGGCATCGGCTGCGCCCGCGCGGGGATCATCGAGACGACCTTTGCCGAAGAGACCGAGACCGACCTCTTTGGCGAACAGGCCGTGCTATGCGGCGGCGTCAGCGCCCTGATCAAAGCCGGTTTCCAGACCCTCGTCGATGCCGGCTACCAGCCCGAGATCGCCTACTTTGAGTGCCTCAACGAGCTCAAGCTGATCGTGGACCTGATCTACCAGGGCGGCCTGAGCTATATGCGCTACTCGATCAGCGACACAGCCGAGCATGGCGACTACTATGCCGGACCCAGGATCGTCACCGATGAGACGCGCAAGGCCATGCAGCAGCTCCTGGACGACATCCAAGACGGAACCTATGCACGCGAGTGGCTGCTTGAGAACCAGGCCGGCCGCCCGAGCTTTAACCTGATCCGCAAGCGCGAGCAGAACCAACTCATCGAGCAGGTGGGCCGCCAGCTGCGCGCCATGATGCCCTGGCTCGACGCCAAGTAGAGCATCTCAAGTAACAACCGGGGTGGGCCGTTACCGGTCCACCCACGGACTAGATCGCCAGAGAACACGAGGTAACCAGTCCTATCATGCTGAAACGGGTATCCGTCCTGGATACGACCCTGCGCGATGGCGCGCAAATGGAGGGGATCTCTTTCTCGGTCGACGACAAGCTGCGCATCGTGGCCAAACTCGACGAGCTGGGCGTCGCCTACATTGAGGGGGGATGGCCGGGCTCCAACGCCAAGGACGCAGAGTTCTTTGCACGGGCGCGGCTTCTCTCACTGCGTCACGCCCGCATCGCGACCTTTAGCAGTACCCGTCGGGTAGGTATTCCCGTCGAACAGGATCCCAGTATTGCCGCGCTGCTCGAGGCCGGCATGCCGGTCGCCGTCATTGTCGGCAAGTCATCGCCCATGCACGTCACCGAGGTGCTCGGTACAACGCCGGAAGAGAATCTGGCCATGATCCGGGACACGGTCGCCTACCTGGTGGCCCGCGGGATCGAGGTCCTCTTTGACGCCGAGCACTATTTCGACGGCTACCTGCTGGATGCAGAGTACGCCCTGTCCACCCTGCGCGTGGCGCAGGAGGCGGGCGCCAACCTGTTAGTGCTCTGTGACACAAACGGCGGCACGCTGCCCTCGGGCATTGACCGCATCATCCGCGAGACACTGGCCGCTCTGCCAGGGGCCGCGCTCGGGATTCACGCTCACAACGACACCGGTGTTGCTGTGGCCAATACGCTGGCAGGCGTAGAGGCGGGGTGTGTCCACGTCCAGGGAACCATGAACGGTTACGGCGAGCGCTGCGGGAACGCCGACCTCTGCACCGTGGTCCCCAATCTCGAGCTCAAGATGGGCTGCAAAGCCCTGGCCAATGGCGATCTGTCGGTACTGACCGAGGCCTCGGTCTATGTGAGCGAGATCGCCAACCTGCGCCCGCCGAGCCAGGCCCCCTATGTGGGCAGCAGCGCCTTTGCCCACAAAGCGGGCCTGCACGCCAATGCGCTGCTCAAGAACGGCGCCAGCTACCAGCACATCGATCCCGCGATGGTGGGCAACCGCATGCGCGTGCTCGTCTCAGAGCTCGCCGGCCGGAGCAACATCGTTCACAAGCTGAGCGAGATGCACCTGGGAATGACTTTATCCCCCGAACAGACGCGGGCTGTCACGGAGCGCATCAAGGAACTGGAGAATCGCGGCTTTCAGTTCGAGGGCGCTGAAGGCTCCTTTGAGCTGATCATCCGTCGCGCGCAGACCGACTATCGCGCCCCCTTTGAGGTGCTCGACTTTCTCGTGCTGGTGGAAAAGCGCTCGGACAATGACATCCTGGCGGAGGCCACGGTCAAGACCCGCGTCGACGGCCAGATCATGCACACCGCCGCCGAGGGGGATGGCCCCGTGAACGCGCTGGACACCGCCATGCGCAAGTCCCTGTTGCCGTTCTACCCGGAACTCAGGGATACGCACCTGACCGACTTTAAGGTGCGCATCATCGACCCGCGCAGCGCCACTGGCGCGGTCACCCGCGTGGCGATCGACGCGAGTGATGGCGATGCCACGTGGACCACGGTGGGGTGCTCGGCGAACATCATCGAGGCCAGCTTCCAGGCCCTTATCGACAGCCTTGAGCTACCGCTACTCAGGCGGGCCTCTGCCTAGCAGACCTGACGGCCACAGGCAATCCGTCGGGGACCAGGGGCCCGCAGGACGCCATGGCGCCTACTGCCCATTACGTCACAAGAGGAGCATCAGCATGGACATCGATCACGTCGTCATATTCGATACCACCCTGAGAGATGGTGAACAGTCGCCCGGGGCGACGTTGAACACGGACGAAAAGCTCGAAATCGCGAAACAACTGGCCCGGCTCGGCGTGGATGTGATCGAGGCCGGGTTCCCGGCTTCATCCCCCGGCGACCTGGAGGCCGTGCAACGCATCGCCCGCGAGATTAAAGGCCCGACGATCTGCGGGCTGGCGCGCTGCGTCAAGTCAGATATCGACGCCGCCTGGGAGGCGGTCAAGGACGCCGAGCGCCGGCGCATCCACGTGTTCATCGCTACTTCGGACATCCATATGGAGCACAAGCTCCGCATGACACGCCCGCAGGTGGTCGAGCGCACGCGCGAAATGGTGGCCTATGCGCGCTCGTTGTGCGATGATATCGAATTCTCGCCCGAGGATGCCGCACGCTCCGATCCCGAATTCCTCTACGAGGTGCTCGGCGTGGCCATTGCCCAGGGCGCCACGACGCTGAACATTCCCGACACAGTGGGCTATAGCACCCCCGTCGAGTTCGGGGCGCTGATCCGCGGCATCCGCACTCACACCCCCGGCATTGAAAAAGCGATCATCTCGGTCCATTGCCATAACGACCTGGGGATGGCGACCGCCAACAGCCTGGCGGCCGTGCGCGAGGGCGCGCGCCAGGTCGAGTGCACTATCAACGGCCTCGGCGAGAGGGCGGGGAATGCAGCGCTGGAAGAGATCGTCATGGCCCTGCACACGCGACGCAGCTACTATGGGGTCGGCACAAACATCGTGACGCAAGAGCTCTTTCCCACCAGCCGGATGGTGAGCAGCTTTACAGGTCTGGCCGTACAGGCCAACAAGGCCATCGTGGGCGCGAATGCCTTTGCCCACGAGGCAGGCATTCATCAGGACGGCATCCTCAAGAACCGCCAAACCTACGAGATCATGGATGCCCGCATGGTGGGCCTGGGCGACAATACCCTTGTGCTGGGCAAGCACTCCGGACGGCATGCCTTTGCTGACAAGTTGGAGCAAATGGGTTACCATCTGGACTCGGAAGAGCTGAACCGGGCCTTTGCACGCTTCAAGGAGCTGGCCGACAGGAAAAAGACCGTCGATGACCGTGATTTGCAGGCCATCGTCTCCGACGAGATCTTTCAGCCGGAGGAGGTCTATCACCTGCTGCAGATCCAGGTCTCGGCCGGCGACCGGGCCATAGCCACGGCGACAGTGCAACTGGAGGGACCCGACGGCGAGATCTACACCGATGCGGCTCATGGCACCGGTCCTGTGGACGCCGTCTACAAAGCGATCAATCGGATCGTCCAGGTACCCAACGAGCTGATCGAGTTCTCGATCAAGGCCGTCACCGAGGGCATCGACGCCGTAGGTGAGGTGACCATCCGCATTCAGACAGAAGCCAACGGCGAGGACAACTTGCCGATGAATGCCCAGACGGAGCGGCGCACCTATCTGTATAGCGGACACGGCGCAAGCACAGACATCATAGTTGCCAGCGGCCGCGCGTACATGAGTGCCCTGAACAAGCTGATCGCCGTGCGCGGGCACAGGCCCCCGGCGCGGCCGGCCACAGGCAAGTAGTTACATCAGGCGTTACGCGGGCGGGAGCCCAAACTGAGCGCACAGGGAGGCAACGTTGACAGCAAGACAACCGATGACCATGGCACAAAAAATCCTGGCGGCGCACACGGGCCGCGAATATGTGGCTGTGGGTGAACTGGTCGATGTCCAGGTCGACATGGTGCTGGCCAATGACATCACGGCGCCTATCGCCATCAACGAGTTCGCCCGCCTGGGCGTCGACCGCGTCTTTGACCCGGAGCGGATCGCTCTCGTGCCGGACCACTTTGCCCCCAACAAGGACATCAAGTCGGCCGAGCAGTGCAAGCAGATGCGCGAGTTCGCCCACCAGTACGGCATTGTCCACTACTGGGAGGTCGGCCGGATGGGCATCGAGCACGCCCTGCTGCCGCAGGAGGGCCTCGTGCTGCCCGGCGAGGTCATTGTGGGCGCCGACTCACACACCTGCACCTACGGTGCCGTGGGCGCCTTTGCGACGGGCATGGGTTCCACCGATATCGCCGTGGCCATGGCCACCGGCAGCATCTGGATGCGGGTCCCCTCCACGCTCAAGATCGTCTACACCGGCGAGCGCCAGCCCTGGGTGGGAGGCAAGGACCTGATCCTGCACACCATCGGCCTGATTGGCGTGGATGGCGCCCGCTATCAGGCGATCGAGTTCACGGGCCCGGCGATCGAGACCCTGTCGATGGACAACCGCCTGACCATGTCCAACATGGCGATCGAGGCAGGTGCCAAGGCGGGCATGTTCCCGCCCGATGCCATCACCGAGGCCTATGTGTCGACGCGCGCCAGGCGGCCCTACCAGGCAGTTACCCCGGATCCCGATGCCGAGTACGATCGCGTGATCGAGATCGACGTCACCGCCATCGAGCCCACAGTCTCGTTCCCTCATCTTCCCAGCAACGCCCGGCCTCTCAGCCAGGTGGGCGAGGTAACCATCGACCAGTCCGTGATCGGCTCCTGCACCAATGGGCGCTGGGAGGATTTGGTCCAGGCGGCAGAGATCCTCGAGGGGCGCCAGGTGCACCCCAACGTGCGTTGCATCATCATTCCGGGCACCCAGGAGATCTACCTGCAAGCCGTGCAGGCGGGCCTGGCGGAGACCTTTGTGCGCGCCGGCGCGGTGTTCAGCACCCCCACCTGCGGCCCCTGCCTGGGCGGCTACATGGGCGTGCTCGCCGCAGGGGAGCGCTGCATCTCGACCACCAACCGTAACTTTGTCGGGCGCATGGGCCATGTGGACAGTGAGGTGTACCTCGCCGGCCCGGCGATCGCGGCGGCCAGCGCCGTGCTGGGTCACATCGGCGGCCCTGAGCAATTGCCCGCCCGGCAGAGCTAGAGGCAGGAGACCCGTATGGCTTACGACTGCTGGCTACAATGTGCCCGCGGATGCGCCGGACGGTACCCGGTCACCGACGTGCTCTACCAGTGCCCCACCTGCGGCGGATTGCTGGAGGTGCAGCACGACATGCAGACGCTGGCACAGCGCTCGGGGGCTGACTGGCGGACGCTGTTCGACGACCGGACGCGCAGCAACGAGTGGCCCTATGGAAGCGGTGTGTGGGGCAAAAAGGAATGGGTGATGCCTCTGGTCGACGACGAACGCATCGTCTCGATGTACGAGGGACACACCAACCTGTTCTGGGCCCAGCGTCTGGGTGCCGAGATCGGCGTCGAGGACCTGTGGGTCAAGCTGTGCGGCAACAGCCACACGGGCTCGTTCAAAGATCTTGGCATGACCGTGCTGGTGAGCGTCGTCAATCAGATGATCGCCGATGGCTCGCCGGTGCGGGCGGTTGCCTGCGCCAGCACGGGGGATACCTCCGCCGCGCTGGCGGCCTACGGCGCCGCCGCGGGCATCCCGACGATCGTTTTCCTGCCGCGGAACAAGGTCTCGGCGGCGCAACTGATCCAGCCTATCGCCAACGGCGCGCTGGTGCTGGCCCTGGACACCGACTTTGACGGGTGCATGGCGCTGGTCAAAGAGGTCACGCGGGACAACAGCATCTATCTGGCCAACTCGATGAACTCGCTGCGCATCGAGGGCCAAAAGACCGTGGCGATCGAGATCGTCCAGCAGTTCGATTGGCAGGTGCCCGACTGGATCGTGATCCCGGTGGGCAACCTGGGTAATATCTCGGCCCTGGGCAAAGGGTTCCTGATGATGCAAGAGTTGGGACTCATCGACCGGCTCCCGCGCCTGGTGGCGGCACAGGCCGAGCAGGCCAACCCGTTCTATCGCAGCTACCAGCGCGGGTTTGAGAGCCTGGAGCCGATCCAGGCGGGGGCGA
Organism: Anaerolineae bacterium; assembly: GCA_040772225.1. Classification (GTDB taxonomy): domain Bacteria; phylum Chloroflexota; class Anaerolineae; order UBA1429; family UBA1429; genus JAAYED01. The sequence continues at coordinate 1,839,752 of JAXGYO010000002.1, read as the reverse complement.
CGGTTGCTACCGCCATCCAGATCGGGAACCCGGTCAGCTACGAGCGCGCCGTCAAGGTGATGCGGCGTTTCGAAGGCTGCGTGGAGCAGGCCAGCGAGGACGAGATCGCGGATGCCGCCGCCCGCGCCGACCTGACGGGGATGTACGCCTGTCCGCACACCGGCGTGGCGCTGGCGGCACTGTTCAAGCTGATCGAGCGGGGCGAGATCCAAAAGGACGACCGCGTGGTCGTCATCTCGACTGCCCATGGGCTAAAGTTCAGCCCGTTCAAGATCGCCTACCATGAGAATAGTCTGGCGGGGATCCAGGCCGAACGGCGCAACCCGCCGGTGGAACTCGCCGCCGACGCGGACGCCGTCAAAGATGCCATTCACCATTTCCTTGATCGCCAGGGATAGCAGCAGAACAGAGGAGGACCTTTCCAGTGACACTTGAGGGACGCGTGTGGAAGTATGGTGACAATATCGACACCGACGCGATTATCGCGGCGCGCTACCTGAACACCACGTCGGAAGAGGAACTGGCCTCGCACTGCATGGAGGACTGGGACCCCTCCTTTATCAAGGGCGTACAGCCCGGAGATATCGTGGTAGCGGGCAAGAACTTTGGCTGCGGCTCTTCCCGAGAGCATGCGCCTCTGGCCCTCAAAGCCGCCGGCATCTCCTGCGTGGTGGCCGAGACCTTTGCGCGCATCTTTTTCCGCAACTCGCTCAATATCGGGCTGCCCATCCTCGAGTGCCCCGAGGCCGCCCAGGCCGCCAGGGCCGGGGATATCCTCGAGATCGACCTGAGCACCGGCACCATTCGCAACGTGGATACAGGCGCAACCTATGAGGCGACGCCCTATCCCGAGTTCATGCTGGCGTTGATCGACGCTGGCGGCCTGGTGGAATACACGCGCCGCAAGATCGCGGCGGGGCAGTAGATGACCGCGCCGCTGCGGATCGGCTACCAGGGCGAGCCCGGCGCCTACAGTGAGGCCGCCTGCCTGGCGCTGTTTGGCGACGCCATCGACGCCGTCCCCTGCGACAGCTTTGACCAGGTATTCGCTGGCGTCGAGGGGGGCCAGTTCGACTATGGCGTGGTGCCGGTGGAAAACTCGCTCGCCGGCAGCATCCATCGCAATTATGACCTGCTGCTGCAGCACGCCCTGCACATCATCGCCGAGCATAACCTGCGGGTCTCACATTGCCTGATCGCCCACCCGGGCACGCGCCTGGACCAGATTCGCCGGGTGTATTCTCACCCGCAGGCGCTGGCACAGTGCGAGCAGTCGCTCAGCGGCCTGCAGGATGTCGAAATCCACGCCACGTACGACACGGCAGGCAGCGTCAAGATGGTCAAAGAGGGCGGCGATCCGCATGCCGCCGCCATCGCTAGCGCCCGCGCCGCCGAGATTTATGGCATGGACGTGCTCGTGCACGAGTTCGAAGACGAAAAGGCCAACTATACGCGCTTTGTCGCTATCTCGCGGGAGCCAGTGACGCCGGGGCCCGAGATCGAGGCCAAGACCTCTATCGCTTTTGCCGGGGTCAACCGTCCGGGCCTGTTGTGGCGTTGCTTGAGCGCCTTTGCGCTGCGCGACATCGACCTATCCAAGATCGAGTCGCGCCCGCTCAAGGGTGTACCCTGGCAGTACGTCTTTTACGTGGACTTTGCCGGGGGGCCGCACGAGGAAACCGCGCGGCGCGCCTTGGAGCATCTGCGCGAGATGACCACCTTTGTGCGCGTGTTCGGCTCATACCCGCGCGCCAGCACCACCCTGGTCGATAGCGACTAGACGGAAGGGAGCAGCATGGATTACAGGATCGCCGTCCTCGGAGGCGATGGCATCGGCCCGGAGGTGACCGCCCAGGCCGCCCAGGTCCTCGAGGCCGTGGGCCAGGCCTACGGCCACACCTTTTGCTTTGAGCAAGGCTTGATCGGCGGCATCGCCATCGACACCACCGGCAGCCCCTTTCCGCAGGAGACCCTCGAGCTCTGCCAGCGCTCGGATGCGGTCCTTTTCGGCGCCGTCGGCGGCCCCAAGTGGGACGACCCCACCGCCGCCGTCCGGCCAGAGCAGGGCCTGCTGGGCATCCGCAAGGCGCTGGGGCTCTTTGCCAACTTGCGACCGGTCAAGCTGACGCCAGCGCTGATCGACGCCTCGACAATCAAGCCCGGGGTGTTGGAGGGCACAGACCTGGTGGTGGTGCGCGAGCTCACCGGCGGGATCTACTTTGGCGAGCGCGGCCGCCGCGATGGCGGGCGCACGGCCTTTGACACCATGATCTACACCGAAGCCGAGATCGAGCGCGTGCTGCGGGTAGCCTTTGATCTGGCGCGCACCCGCCGCCGCAAGGTCACCTCGGTGGACAAGGCCAACGTGCTGGAAAGCTCTCGTCTCTGGCGCGAGACCGCCCTGCGCGTGGCTCGCGACTACCCCGATGTCGCATGCGAGCACCTGCTGGTGGACGCCTGCGCCATGCACCTGATTCGTCGCCCGTCTTCGTTCGATGTGATCGTCACCGAGAACCTGTTCGGGGACATTCTCACTGACGAGGCCTCGATGCTCTCGGGCTCGATGGGTATGTTGCCGTCTGCCTCGCTGGCTGAGGGGAACCTGGGGCTCTACGAGCCGATCCACGGCACGGCGCCAGATATCGCCGGCAAGGGGATCGCGAACCCTATCGGGGCAATTCTGAGCGCCGCACTGCTGTTGAGATACTCGCTGAAACTGGAGGGCGAAGCACGGGCCGTGGAAGCCGCCGTCGAGCAGGTTCTGGCGGAAGGCTATCGTACGGGAGACATCGCCCAGCCCGGTGGAGAGACCGTGTCGACAACCGTCATGGGTGAGTTGATCGCCCGACGGATCAAGCCTGTAGCGTAGAGGAGACTGACACTATGCCGATTCCCGAGTCCGAGTATATCTGGTTCGATGGCGAGTTGGTGCCCTGGAAGGACGCCAGGATTCACGTGCTCTCGCACGTCGTCCACTATGGGTCGAGCATCTTTGAGGGCATCCGGTGCTACAAGACCCCGGCTGGCCCGGCGGTATTCCGCCTGGAGCCGCACCTTCGACGCATGTACGACTCCTGCAAGGTCTACCGCATGGAGATCCCCTACAGTAGGGAGCAGTTCGGGCAGGCGATCCTGGAGACGATCAGAAAGAACGGTCTCGATTCCTGCTACGTCCGTCCCGTCGTATTCCGTGGGTATGAGCAACTGGGCGTCGAGCCCCGCACCTGCCCGGTGCAGGTGGCGATCGCCGTGTGGAGCTGGGGCGCCTATCTTGGCGCCGACGCCCTCGAGGAGGGCGTGGACGTGGGGGTGTCCTCATGGCGCCGCATGGCCCCGGATACGACCCCGGCTGGCGTCAAGGCCGGCGGCCACTATAACAACTCGCAGTTGATTCGCATGGAGGCTGCAGATCTCGGCTATTCTGAGGGGATTGCCCTGGACATCTTCGGGTACGTGAGCGAGGGGAGCGGAGAGAACGTGTTTCTGGTGCGCGATGGTGTGCTGTACACGCCATCCCTCAGCAGTTCCATCTTGGGTGGTATCACCCGCAATTCGGTCATCACACTGGCACGCGAGCTGGGCTATAGCGTCGTCGAGTGCCAGATCACGCGTGAGCAGTTGTACAGCGCGGACGAGCTGTTCTTTGCCGGAACAGCGGCGGAGATCTCACCGGTGCGCTCGGTGGACCACATCACCATCGGCGCCGGCCGGCGTGGCCCTATCACGGCCGCGCTGCAGACCGCCTTTTTCGATATCGTGGAGGGCCGTACAGCCGATCGCTACAACTGGCTGACCCCGGTCAATAGCTAGACCAGAGGCAGCGCGCGACGCACCATCCGAAACAGCAGCTGGTGGCCTGGCTGCTGTTTTCACTATCCCTGGCTGCCGGCCCATCTTGGGCACGATAGCCTGCTCGAAGGCAATCGCTCTGAGCGTGCGACGCGACCTTTACATGTGCTCGACTTGGACTAGAATCATGGGCGCGGTGAGCAGCCAAGCGAGAGTAGGACCATCATGAACCTTGATCAAGAGATCAGAGAGATCGTGCGGAGGGCGCTGGAAGAGGACCTTGGCACGGGCGACGTGACCAGCGTGCCCACCATTCCAGCCGGCACCCGTTTGTACGGCGAGTTCCTCGCCAAGGAGCGCGGTGTCTTGGCCGGCATGGACGTTGTAATCGAGGTGTTTCGCCAGGTGGACGAGACCATTGTCTTTACCCCGCTGCGCAAGGACGGCACGGCATTTGAGGTGGGTGACATCCTGGCGACCGTGTCAGGCTACGGCCCCGGCATTCTTATCGGCGAGCGGGTGGCGCTGAACTTCTTGCAGCGCATGTCCGGCGTGGCCACCATGACGCGTGCCTACGTTGAGGCCACCGCAGGGACAGGCACTCGGATTCTGGACACCCGCAAGACGATGCCTGGGCTGCGCGCGCTCGACAAACTCGCCGTGCGCCTGGGCGGCGGCACGAACCATCGCACGGGGCTCTATGATATGGTGTTGATCAAAGACAACCACATCGAGGCCGCGGGCAGCATCACCGCCGCGGTAGCACGCGTACGCGAAGCGGGCATCTCACTCCCGATCGAGGTCGAGATCGACTCGCTCGACCAGTTGGATGAGGCTCTGGCGGCGCGGGTCGATCGCATCATGCTGGATAATATGGACACGGCGACCATGCACGAGGCTGTGAGGCGGGTGGCGGGGCGTGTTGAGTTGGAAGCCTCGGGAGGCATCACGCTGCCGCGCATCCCCGAGATCGCTGCCACGGGCGTAGACTTTATCTCTGTCGGCGCACTGACCCACTCGGTCAAGGCGCTCGATATCAGCCTGGACCTGAAGATGGACCTGGCGAGCAGTCAGGAGGGTTAGGATGGATTCAGAACGCGGCAACGGACAGAAGGCGTCCCAGCACTTGCAGATGGGCGATGACGACCTTGTCGCGGCCACTGCAGAGGTGCGTGCCGCACTTGGCGACCAGGTGGCAATCCTGGCGCACCATTACCAGCGCGACGAGATCGTCCAGTTCGCCGACTATACCGGGGATTCCCTCGAGCTTTCGCGCATCGCGGCGACTGTGGACGCACCCTATATCGTCTTTTGCGGCGTCTATTTCATGGCCGAGACTGCAGCCATCCTATGTGCGCCGGATCAGACTGTGATCCAGCCAGTGATCGAGGCGCTATGCCCTATGGCTGAAATGGCGAGCCGGAGACAGGTCGCGTCTGCCTACGATGCCCTGTCAGGCGTCTGGGACAAGCCCATTATCCCCATCACCTATCAGAACTCGAACGCCGACATCAAGGCTTTCGTGGGCGAAAAGGGCGGGGCGGTCTGCACGTCATCCAATGCCAGGCGCATCTTTGAATGGGCCTTTGCTCAGGGCGGACGCATTCTGTTCACCCCCGATGAGCATCTGGGCACCAACACGGCCCTTGATATGGGCCTGGCGCCGTCGGAGCTTGGCCTGTGGAACCCGCTGCAGCCGCCTGACCCCGAGACGCTCCGAGATGCCCGCGTCGTGGTCTGGCAGGGGTTCTGCTCCGTCCACACAGGCTTTACCGTCGAGGATGTGCGCCGTGCGCGGGCTGCGTACCCCGGAGCCACGGTCATTGTGCACCCCGAGTGCCCGCGCCCTGTTGTCGTAGCCGCCGATGCCGCGGGATCGACTTCGCAGATCATCTCTGCGGTTGAGGACGCCCCCGCAGGAGCCACCATCATCGTCGGTACCGAGTGCCACATGGTGGATCGCCTGAGCAGGCAGTATTCAGACAAGCGTGTCTTGCCGTTGGAGCGTCGGGCCTGTGCATCGATGGGCCTGACCCGCCTGACGCATCTCTTCCATGTGCTGCAGGACTTGAGAGAAGGTGTGGTGCGTAACGTCGTTACGGTACCCCCTGAGATAGCGTCCGGGGCTCGCCTGGCCCTGGCCAAGATGCTGCAGTAAAGCTCGATAACAGGACGAGGATCTATGACAAGCAACGAAACGCTACAGTGCGATGTTCTGATCATCGGCAGCGGTATCGCCGGGGCCACCGCGGCACTCAACCTGGCCGAGAACGAGAACCTGCGGATTATCATGCTGACCAAGTACGAGGATCCGCTCGAGTCAAACACGTTCTATGCCCAGGGGGGCATCATCTACACCGGTGAGGAGGATTCGCCCGAACAGCTGGCCGAGGACCTGACACGTGCCGGCGACGGGCTGAATAACCGCGAGGCAGTCGCGATCTTGTCGCATGAGGGACCAAAGCTCGTGCGCGAGTTGCTGGTGGACAAGTACGAGGTGCCATTCACCCTCACGCCGAAGAACGAGCTTGAGCGCACCCGCGAGGCGGCCCACTCGACGAGTCGCATTCTCCACGTCAACGACGCCACCGGACGCGCCATCCAGCAGAGTCTCGTCAAAGCACTGCTCGTGCAACCCAACATCCAGATCCTGACCCAGTACACGGCCATTGACCTGCTGACGCCCGCGCATCACTCTCTCAACCGGCTGGCGATCTATGAGCCGCTCTCCTGCGTCGGCGCATACGTCTACGATCACGACAGCGGCGAGGTCCGAACTATTCTTGCCAAGGCCACCATCCTGGCCAGCGGCGGGTTGGGACAGATCTTTTTGCATACTACCAATCCGGAAGGCGCCACTGGCGATGGCCTCGCGATGGCATACCGTGCCGGAGCACGTATCATCAATGCAGAGTATGTCCAGTTTCACCCAACCACGTTCTATGATCAAGGCAACGCCCGGTTCCTGATCAGTGAGGCCCTCCGTGGGGAGGGCGGCAAATTGCTGAACATCCACGGCGAGCGCTTTATGCAGCACTATGAGCCCGAATGGCAGGAGCTGGCGCCGAGAGATGTCGTGGCCCGCAGCATCCACCGCGAGATGCTGCGCACCAGCGCCGATCATGTGTACCTGGATGTGGCCTCGACGATGTCCGCGGAGACCATCCGAGACCGATTCCCGAACATCTACGAGAGCTGTCTGCAATACGGGGTAGACGCCACGACCGATCCGATCCCGGTGGTCCCGGCGGCGCACTATTTCTGCGGCGGCGTCTGGGTCGACGCCTGGGGGCGCACCAGCCTGCAGCGCCTGTACGCCGTGGGTGAGGTAACCTGCACCGGCGTGCATGGCGCGAACCGCCTGGGCAGCTCTTCGCTGCTGGAAGGCCTCGTGTGGGGAACGCGCGCGGCGAGGGATATCCGCTGGCAGATCAATGGCATGGACGCGCCCAGCCCGGCGCTGATTCCTGCCTGGGAATCAACGGGAAGCGATGCCGCGGACCCTGCCCTGGTGCGTCATGACATGCAGACGATCAAGCATTCCATGTGGTACTATGTCGGGCTGGTGCGCAGCCGCCGTCGCCTGGAGCGTGCCCTCCGCGACCTAAACAACCTGAGCCACGATATCGATGCGTTTTATCGCACCACCCGGGTAGAGCCCCAGATGATCAGTTTGCGTAGCGCCGTGCTGGCGGCTCTGATCGTGGCACGGGCAGCGTGGGAAAACCGCGAGAGCCACGGCTGCCACTATCGGGAGGACTAGGGTCAGTCTGCTAACGCGATACCCGCGGCCTGCGTGATCTCGGCATTCACTCTGCCGGGCTGGTCGATCTGTGCAGCATGGCCAGCCCCTGGGATCGCTAAGACCGAGGCATCAGAAAACAGGGACGCGAGATCTTGCGCCTGCTGCTCGGAACAAGTGCGGTCCTGCTCTCCCCGGAGGATGATCACCGGCATACCCAGCCCGTCAATGGCCTCTGGCAGGTTATCATCCGGCTGAGACAGAGCCATCATCCGTAGAGACTCGGCTGTACCCACAATGCGTGCTGGCTGCCGCGCAGCGTCCATATACTCCGCGGGGTAACGTCCGGCATCGGCGACCATCTGTGTCCGCTGCCACTTCCAGAGCGGTCCCCCCGACTCGACCGCCCACACCACCGCCCGGCCGATATGGGGTTCACGAGCAAGCAGCCGCCAGAGAAGCGAGTCACGAGAGTCAATGTCAGGTGAGATGAGCACCATGTTGCCAACGAACTGCGGCTGCTCCACAGCCAGTTGTAGCACGACGCCCGCTCCCTGGCCATGTCCCACGAGCGTCGCCTCGCTGACGCGCAGTTCGTTGAGCAACTGTGCCAGCACGCCAGTGTGCGCGCGCAAGGTGTAGATCGGCTCGGTCACCCGTTCCGAGTGCCCATAGCCCAACAGATCCACAGCGATGACATGCAGCCCGGCATCCGCCAGCGCCGCCGCGTTGGCGTCCCAGATTCGGGAGCCCTCCACAACATCGCCGTGGACGAGCACGACGGTCGGGTCATCCTGGCTTCCCCAGGTACGGTAGTAGATCGGCCGCTCTTCGATCCACATCCAGGCGCCGCCTGGCGCTCCCTCCTCTAGACCGGCCGTCTCCCACATCGGAAGATAGAAGGCGACATAGCCTGCCAGAAGAAGCAATAGCGAGAGGGCGAAAACAAGTACAGCCAGAACTGTGTTGCCGAGATAGTGTAACAGTACGAACAGGGCCTTCAATTGTGGTATCCTCTCTACACGATAAGCCAAGCGGCGATGAGATCCGATACCTTGATCGGAGCGCCCCCACCCATGAACATCATGGGCTGGATTCTATCACTCCGGGGCGGTCCGGGCAACCGGGTCGGCAGTCATGATCGCCAGCCGCGGGATCATCACGCGAGGCACACTCAGCAGTAAAAAAGGAGACAGTCATGAAGTTGGTCACCGTGCAGGAGATGAAGGACATTGAGCGGGCCGCTGACAGAGCCGGGCTCCCATATGCAGAGATGATGGAACGTGCTGGCGGCGCCGTCGCTCAGGCCGTCATCTGTCGATGCGAGTCGTCTGGCCGTGTCATTCTGGTGCTTGTCGGCCCGGGCAATAATGGGGGTGATGGGCTAGTCGCCGGCCGCATTCTCGCCGATGCCGGGCATGAGGTGCACGTCTATCTGTGGAAACGGCCAGAGATGGGAGACGACGAACACCTCGCTCAGGTGAGCCAGGCCGGCGCTACCATTCATAGCCATTCCTCGGATCCCTCCTTGAACACCTTGAACGACATCGCCACGCGCGCTGACGTCATCATCGATGCCCTGCTTGGCACCGGTGCTAAAGGCGCTTTGCGGGATGGGGCCGGGGAGATCCTTACGACGATCTCGACTGCGGTATCTCAGCGACGGGCCCTGCCAGGACGGACACCATGCCCTGTAGGCTATGCGCCCGGTGGCTGCCAACCGGCAAAAGTGCCCCTGATCGTGGCCGTGGACGTCCCGTCTGGCCTGGACGCCGACACCGGAGAGATCGATCCACGGGCCCTGCATGCCGACATCTGCATCACCTTTGCGTACCCCAAGCGCGGACACTTTATCTTTCCCGGGGCTGCTCACGTCGGCGAGTTGTTTGTTGCGAATTTGGGCACACAGGAGCAGCTGGCAGATGCTGTGCAATCCTCAGTTGTGACAGACAGAGAGATACAGAGCCGCCTCGGCGCCCGTCCTCCAGACGCTCACAAGGGCAGCTTTGGCAAGGTGATGGTGGTGGCAGGATCCAGCAACTATGTCGGGGCGCCCGCACTGGCGGCACGGGCAGCCTATCGCAGCGGCGCCGGGCTGGTGACATTGGCCACGCCGGGACCTCTTCACACAGCGTTGGCCAGCCATCTTCCCGAAGCCACCTATCTGACGCTACCCAGCGACATGGGCGTCATCGCGCCGCCGGCCGTATCTCTCCTGGCCGACAGCCTGCCCGGGTATGATGTGCTGTTGCTCGGCCCGGGCCTGACCCAGGAGGAACCCGCCCGCGGCTTTGTGAGGACGCTGCTGGAGAGGCACGAGAAGAGCGCCTCCAAGGCCATCGGCTTTATCCGACCAGCCAGAGAAGAGCGCGAAGCAATCACGCTCCCGGCGACGGTGATCGATGCCGATGGGCTCAACTTGCTGGCAGGCATCCCCTCCTGGCCCGCGCTGCTGCCGGAGCGCACCGTGCTCACGCCGCACCCGGGAGAGATGGCGCGCCTGTTGTCAGATGATCCCCTGGCCGGGGAACGGGACCGTGTATTGGTTGCCGCCACGGCGGCGGAGAAATGGGGCTGCACGGTCGTGCTCAAGGGGGCCTACACGGTTGTGGCCTCGCCAGGCCATGACGCGGAGGTGATCCCCTTTGCAGAAGCGGCGCTGGCCACAGCAGGGACAGGAGATGTCCTTGCGGGAACCGTGGCGGGACTGCTGGCGCAGGGACTCTCCTGTCATGACGCCGCAGTCTGCGGCGCCTATGTCCACGGTCTGGCAGGCGTACTGTGGGCTCGGGACCACGGCCATGCCGGCATGCTGGCCGGCGATCTCGCCGATCTTTTGCCCATCGCGCGCCGAGCGATCACCGGCGACTAGACGAAAAGCGAGGACCTCCCCAATGGAGAGGTCCTCGCAAGCAATCGGATCTGCTGTTTCAGACGCTTAGCTGGCGCCGCCACTCTCGGGCTGCGTCAGATCGATGGCCTGCTGGCTGGTGGTCGGCGCCTGGAACTGGGACAGCAGTTCCTCCTTACGGCGCTCCGCCGCGCGCTTGCCCTCCTCGACTGCCTCCATGAATCGGGTACGCTGCTCTTCGAGCAACCCCTCTCCACGTTCCTTGAGCTCGCTCAACCGAGAGGAATCCAGCTCCAACTCGGCGGCACGCTCCTTCAGTTCGATGCCCTTTTCTTTGATCTGCTGGCGTGTATCCTCGCCCGAGCTCGGCGCAAACAGGAGAGCAAAGACTGCTCCCACAAGCGTCCCAATAAAGAATCCCGCCAGGAAATCACTTGCTCCAGAATCACTGCTCATAGATCGCCTCCTTGCTATGCCAGATACTAGACCGAATCAGGCGGACGGGGCCCGCCTTGAGTACGCGGTGTACGACGATGGACATCCTTCCGAAAACCCTTCAGCGTGCCTATCGCCTGGCGCACGCCTGCCGCATAGCTGTTCGCCTTGATCAACGGCGTGACCACTGTATCGCTCATCAGATTGACGGTGCCGCCCACACGGCTGGCCGTATCCTGCGTCGTCTTGAGGATGGGACTCACCTCGTCCTGCAAAGTACGCACCAGACTGCGCACCTGAAGGATCAGCAGCGCCAGCAGCACCCCTATTGCCAGGGAAGCGATGGCCAATAGCACAATGGCCACATCTCTTATAGCTGCCAGAACCATCCACACCCCCTACAGCGAGCGGCTTGCTACTCCAAAGCTATTCTAACACAGCTTGAGCGCTCTGACAATGAACATCGCAACGACCGAAAGCAGCACCGCCGGAATGATGTGAATCTGCCCCAGCATCGGCCACGAGGCAAAAAAGACGCTGCCCAGCAGCTGGCCGAGAAAGAAACCCAAAACCGACGTGAGCCAGAAGAGCACCGCTTGTCTGAAAAGGGTCCCCCGCAGCAAGTGAAACAGCGCGGCCAGCAATGTTGCGATAGTGGTTCCGAGCAGGAATACCGGCGATGACAACATGTTACTGCTCCTCCGTATGACTCTGTTGCTGCGCGTGGACAATACGTCCGCCCCCTATAACCTCATCGCCATGATAGAGCACCACTGCCTGACCAGGCGCAACTGCGCGCACTGGAGAATCGAACCTGACCAGGGCCCTTTCGCCCTCCAGGGGAAAGAGCGTCGCCGCTGCGGGCCGCGCACGATACCGGATCTGCGCCTGAACCTGCACCTGACCAGCGGGCGCCACCCCCGAAACATATCGCATGCCATCTGCTACAAGCGCCGTAGCCAGCAATTCGTCGCTATGTCCCACAACGAGCGCATTGCGCGCTGCGTCGAGTTCCAGTACATACACGGGGCGCGGCGCAGCGATTCCCAGTCCGCTGCGCTGGCCAACGGTGTACAGCGGGAGACCTTTGTGCATGCCCAGCTGAACGCCGCTGCGCGTCAGAATGGGTCCGGGACGAATACTGCCCGGCGCCAGACGGCCAACGAGAGCCGCATATGCCTCCCCTCGCAGAAAGCACACATCCTGGCTTTCGGGGCGCTCGGTCACGGAGAGATCACGCTCGCGCGCCAGTGCTCGAACCTCTTTCTTGAGGTACCCGCCCAGGGGAAAGCAGAGATGCGCCAGCTGCTCCTGAGAAAGCGTATAGAGAAAGTACGACTGGTCCTTGCCAGCGTCAACCCCGCGCAACAGGCGAAACTGGCCGCTTGCGCGGCCGATCCTCACATAGTGGCCCGTGGCCATGCAGGGCATGCCCAGTGCCTGCACATACTCCAGCAGCGCGCCGAACTTGATGACCTGGTTGCACAGGATGCAGGGGTTTGGCGTTTGCGCAGCGCCGTACTCTGCAACAAAGGATGCGATCACCTGGCGAGAAAACGCATCGCTGAGATCGACCAGGTGATGGTCGATCCCATAGCGCGCACAGATCGCTCGTGCGCTGGCGACATCCGCGGTCTCTTGTCCGTCCTCGGCAGCATCCGGCAAGAGCCGCATGGTCACGCCGGTCACCTGGTAGCCCGCTTCGTGAAGCAGAACCAGGGCCATGGCGCTATCGAGCCCGCCGCTCAAAGCGACAGCCACCGGGCCGACCAGATCTGCGCAGGCAGAAGGCAGCATCACAGCAGAGTCCCTACCTATGCCTCCGGAGAGCGCGGCGCATAAACGGGCGAAAACGCCCGCAGCCGGCTTACCGCCTTCGCCAGAATGGACACTGTTTGATCGATCTGCTCGGCGGTAGTGCTCCGATCGAGTGACAGCCGAAGGCTGCCACGGACCCAGGGATCCTCATAGCCCATAGCCACCAGGACGTGGGATGCGCCGCTTGCCCCGGAAGAACATGCCGAACCGGTGCTCCCCGCGACACCGGCAGTGGTCAATTGCACCACCAGGCTCTCTCCGTCCACCCCCAGAAAGACAAAGCTGGCGTTATTGGCCAACCGTCGCTCCGGATGCCCGGTAAGCTGCACATCCGGGATACGCTCCAGCACACCGTGAATGAGCCGGTCCCTCAGTACGCGGATTTCGGCCGTGCGCGCCTCCATCTCGTCGGAGACAATCTCCATAGAGCGCGCAAGCCCGACGATGTACGGCACATTCTCGGTCCCTGCTCGCAGGCCAAACTCCTGGGCGCCGCCAGTCTGCATGGACAGGAGCGGTGTCCCCTTGCGCACGTACAACGCCCCGACCCCTTTGGGGGCATGCAATTTGTGACCGGAGATAGAGAGCAGGTCGACACCGAGCTCGTCTACACTGATCCGCAGCTGGCCCGCCGCCTGAACTGCGTCTGTATGAAAGGTCGCGCCATGTGAGCGGACGATGCGTCCGATCTCGGCGATCGGCTCGATCGTCCCCACTTCGTTATTGGCCAACATGATCGACACCAGCGTCGTGTCAGGCCGCAGAGCGCGGCCCACGTCATCGGGATCGACCATACCATGGTGATCTACCTTGACATGGGTCACCTCAAAGCCAAAGCGCTCCTGCAGTTGCTGAAGCGTATGCCCGACAGCATGGTGCTCGATAGAGCTGGTAATCAGATGCTTGCCCTGATGCTCGCGCGCCCAGGCCACGCCGCGCAGCGCCAGGTTGCTGCTTTCGGTGCCACAACTGGTAAAGACGACCTCTTCGGGACTGGCGCCCAGCCGATCAGCGACGGTCTTGTGAGCACCATCAAGCGCTCGGCGCGCGTTCAGCCCTGTGCGGTGCACGCTCGACGGGTTCCCGTATTGCTCCACGAAAAAGGGCAGCATGACCTCGAGCACACGCGGGTCCACAGCCGTAGTCGCAGCATTGTCCAGATAGATGCGATCGGGTTCTGTCATGTCAGCCTTCCTCGCTGCCGAAGGACGGCTCAGGATCGGGCTGCTCGCCATTGCCCTGCGCCATGACGGGCGCCTCGAGGACGGGCAGCGGCTCGTTGCCCATTCTGCCCAGCGAACGACGCACAGTCTCGAGCCCGTTCTCCAGCCTCCGTATCTCTTCCATCATCTTCCGGCACTGTTCAGCAACAGGATCGGGCAACTCCCCGTGGGAGAGATTCTCGCAGGGTCCGGGAACCAGGTGCGGCCCGCGGACGATCTGGGCTGGAACCCCCACGGCCGTCGAATCCTCGGGAACCGGCTTGATCACCACCGCACCGGAACCGATCCTCGCATCATGGCCGATCTCAACTGGGCCGAGGACCGTCGCATTCGACCCGATCACGACTCGATCTCCGATTGTGGGATGCCGCTTACCACGGGTCAGCGAGACCCCTCCGAGCACCGCCCCCTTGTAGATCAGCACGTCATCACCGATCACCGCTGTCTCGCCGATCACGATGCCCATGCCATGATCGATAAAGAGACGGCGGCCGATCATCGCCCCGGGGTGAATCTCCACACCGGTCAAAAAGCGCGCCCAGTGGGATATGTAGCGTGCCAGCCAGTACGCCCGCTTGCGCCAGAACCAGTGAGCGATCCGATACATCCACAGAGCATGCAACCCGGGATAACACGTCAATACCTCAAACCAGGACCTGGCCGCGGGATCCTTTTGAAAGACGGTCTGGATATCCTCATGAATCACGCTGATGATGCTCATCCGCAGTCCTCTCCTACATCCATGGCATCACAAGACGTCTGCCAGGGTAATATTGCCCAGCGTCTCCTCGAGACAAGCTTGGACGCGCAGCCAGATGCTTCTGGCCTCGCAACTGTGTTCCCGGTCACAACCGGCTTCGTCCGAGGCCAGGCAGTCCAGACTCACCAGTTGGCCCTCGAGCGCCGAGAGCACCTCTGTGACCGAGATATGCGACGGCTCGCGCGTGAGATAATAGCCCCCCTGTGCGCCACGCACGCTGGCCAGCAACCCGGCGCGACGCAGCGATGAGGCGATCTGCTCAAGATAGGGCAGGGGCAGATCTTGCTCGTTTGCGATTTCGCGCAGCGACGTAGGTCCCTGTCCATAGCTGCGAGCAAAAGCGATCATGGCGCGTAAACCGGTCCGTTCTCGGGCAGACAGACGCATATTGTATAATCCCTATCAAAGAGTCGGGATTAACTATATCATGCTCCGCCCTGGGCGTCAAAAGACTGCGCTGCACCATCTGATGAGGACGGCGCAGCGCAGCTACGAACCTTGACCAGCTCAGGCTACAGGTCGGGCCAGAAGGTCACCGTCTCGCTATAGGCCTTGGCGATCAGATCACGCTTGTAGAAATCATAGGGTTGGAGCTTGACGGACATGTTATCGACGCGCTGAATGAGATCGGCGGTGTCATAGTCGACGGCAATGGCGGGGAGATCCTCAACACGGCCGAGTTCGGAGCGCACCTGTTGTGAGAGACCTCCCACCTGGCGGCAAGAAAGGATCAGTCCGGAGAGGCCTTTTCCATGCTGGCTCAGCAGGCGCTCGTGGTGCAGCACGACGGAGAGCACACTGTCGTTGGCGTTGATTCCCACGACAACCGCATCCCCAGCGTCGACATAGCGCTCATAGCCGTAGCGAAGATTGACGACCTTCATACGCTGAACCAGTGCGCTGCCATACTTCTCAAAAGCTTCTGGCGTGATGATCTCCAGAGAGCTCTTGGGGTCTCCGCCAAACTGCTGCCCGATCAGGCGCATCGTGGGCAGCTTCAGCTCGGGAATCGAAGGCACAAAACCCAGGATGGGCGGGAAAGGCTGCTTCAGATAGGAGCCGTAAATCGGGGCAAAGATGTGTTCATAATACCCCTCCAGGCTGGCCTTGATCTTGTCAACCTTGCTCATATAGACGCCGTTTACGATCAAGCCGTCCACCCGGGTGCCCAGGTGATCCAGGCTCATGAAATACGGAAACACCTCATCAATGGTGGCGCCGATGCCGCCGCGGGTGACCATCGCGACAAACACAGGGACGCCCATCTCGCGCAGCATATTGATGACATCGCCATTGCTGATGCCCGCCACAGACCCAACGCCCGGCTGTCCTGTCCCCTCTACGATCACCACCTTGCGGTCGCGAGCCACAAGCTTGTACGACTCGCGAATACGCTCCATAAAGGCCTGGCGCCCCTCCAGCGCGTTTCCTTCCTGGCTGTCGGCGATGAAGGAAGCCGTAAGCCCGCCCTGCCAGATCACCGGACTCAGGTGCCTGTAGCCCACATTGCGCACCTTGAGCAGAGATGTGACCACAACGGCATCCTTGTCGGCGTCGATCGGTGAGCCATCATCATCGATCACCGACAGCACCTGCTGACCCACGGGCTTGATATATCCGATCTCGTCCAGCCCGTACCCATGCTCATCAGACAGGAGCTTGCCAATGACACCTACCGATGTCACCGTCTTGCCAACGTCCCGCGCCGTGCCAAGGATAAAGATCGTATGCGGAAAGGTGGAGCCGCTCATTGCTTTCTCCTAATGCTGGCCACTGCCAAGAGGTGACAAGATGTCGTCCCTGGTCCGGGACTAGTTACGCCGGACGCCTTCGACGGGCTCGTCGAAACGGAACCAGAGCGTGATGACCCCGGCGTCATAAGCTGTATGGAGGACATAGCCACTCTTTTCAAAGATGCGGCGCATGCCGGTATTCTGGGCAATGACAGTTGCCTTAAAGCCCCGAATGCCCTGCTCCCGAGCCAGACGGACCAGCAAGCGGAACATGTGCTCGCCGATACCTCGGCGCTGGAAACGGTCCGCGACGGAGAATGCGACTTCGGCCATATTCTCGTTGGTATCCAGCATCCAGTGGCCGGCTGCCACGATCGGATCGGTATCCGCGGTGCCAAGGGTAGCGACGATGCCCAGATTCTCCGAGTAATCCACAGCTACCAGCGACTGCGCCAGTTCCCTTGGAAACGCCTTGCGCCGTTCGAAAAAGCGAAGGTATGCCGACCGCTCGGAGAGATCGTACAGGTACTCCTGGAAGAGTCTCTCATCGCTGGCCTTGACAGGCCTGAAGAACAACTCCAACCCATCGAATTGCGCGGTATGCTCCAACTCGACAGGGTACACGCCCTCGATGACGCCAACCTGTTCCTGAGGTATGTAGCGGTTTTCCTTTGCCTGCTGGGTCAGCCACTCACGGAACTTGGGATGGGCGATCTGAATCAGCGCGGTGGCCCGCTCGCGCAGGCTCTTGCCGTGCAGGTAGGCCACGCCGTATTCCGTCACGATATAGTGTACGTCGCCTCGGGTAGTAACAACCCCGGCGCCCTCATCCAGATGCGGGACGATGCGCGAGACGGACCCGCCACGCGCCGTGGAAGGTAGCGCGATGATCGGCCGCCCCCCGGGTGCAAGTGCAGCGCCCCGCATAAAGTCTGCCTGACCGCCGATGCCGCTATAGATGCGATATCCCAGCGAATCGGCGCAGACCTGCCCGGTCATGTCAACCTGGATCGCGGTGTTGATAGCCACCATGCGATGGTTACGGGCGATGTTGACGGGTGATGAGTTATAGTCTACGGCGCGAAACTCAAACATCGGGTTGTTGTCGACATAGTCATACAGCCGGCGCGTGCCGACGCAGAACGTGGCCAGGACCTTGCCGGGGTGGAATGTTTTCCGTGTGTTATTGACAACACCTGACTCGATGAGGTCGATGAGCCCATCTGAGAACATCTCGGTGTGGACGCCGAGATCCCGCTTCTCTGCGAGCCCATACAGCACGGCGTTGGGGATCTTGCCGATGCCCACCTGAATTGTCGAGCCATTTTCGACCAGACGCGTCACATGCCGCGCGATGGCCAACGAGGTGTCATCCGGCTCGGCGGATGGCAACTCGAGGATCGGCTCCTCATGCTCGACAATCACGTCAATGTCCTCGACGTGGATAAAGCTGTCGCCCAGCGTGCGCGGCATCTGCGGATTAACCTGCGCAATCACCAGATCGGCGGCCTCGGCTGCCGCGCGCACGGCCTCCACAGAGACGCCCAGGGAGCAGAAACCAAAGCGGTCGGGCGGGGTGACCTGTATCAGGGCCACATCCAGCGGCATGCGCCCACTGCGGAACAGCTCGGGGATCTCTGAGAGAAAGATGGGCGTATAGTCAGCGAGCCCCTCATAGACGGCCGAGCGCACCCCTGGCCCCACGAACAGCGAGTTGTGCCTAAAGTGCTGGTCGTAGCGCTTGCTCGCGTGAGGCGCGGACCCGATGGTGAGCATGTGAACGATCTCGACGTCGTTCAGTGTGCGCTCTTTACCGCCGAGCTCGACCAGTGTCTCCAGGAGATGCTGCGGTTCAGCACAACCGGGGCTCAGAAATACCCGGCTGCCGCTATGGATCTTGCCCAGAGCCTCCCGGGCGCTCATACGCCGGCTGGAATAGTTCTTGATCCAGTTACTTACCACTGGCATAGGGCCATCTCCTTTTCTGATAGCCACGCACTAGGGCTGCGCTTGATTCTCAAGGTTGAGGGGCAGCCTACACAGCAGAATGCTCTCCCCCCGATCAGGGCCTGGGCGCCGTGCACCCTGGCTCAAGTGTACCAGAGAGGGAGAGCATTCGCAATGTCTAGCATGTACCGCCCCGGGGGCGTGCGGTGTGAGCCTAAACGCTCTCCTGCACGACGGGCGGACGCAGGCGCGTGCCGATATAGGCCGCGACCAGGCACGCTACGCCCGCAACGACAAATCCCGCCATCCAGTTCTGGAAGGCATCCCGGAACCCTGCGGCCATGATCGGCCCAAGGATCCCGCCGATCCCATAGGCCGTGAACACCCAGCCATAGTTCTCGCCCACATGCTCTGCACCAAAGAGGTCACCCGTCTCTGTGGGGAACAACGCAAAGTTGCCACCAAAGTTAAAGCCAATGATCAGTGTGCCCAGATAGAGCAGGGCTGTGGAGGTGCCCATCCAGTAGAAAAGGATCATAATGATCCCCTGGGTCAGGCACATGATGATCAGTGACTTCTGACGGCCGATGCGGTCGGACATGATGCCCCATACGATACGACCTACGCCATTCGCGAGGGAGTAAAAGACGGCCATGGCGATCCCCGCGATGACGCTGGCCTCCTCGGCGGAACGGCCCGCCTCTTGCAGGCGCTCGATGCCGAATAGCTTGATGTTACCGATGACCAGCAGGCCGGCCATGGCACTAAAGATAAACATCACCCAGATCGCATAGAACTGCGGCGTGCGCAGCATCTCCCTCGGGCGCATGGCCATCACCGAAGCAGTCTTGCTCCCCGACGCGGCCACAGGGGACCAACCCGCTGGCAACCAGCCCGCCGGCGGATTGACCATCCAGATGGACCCAATGCTCACTGCGATGGCAAAGATAGCGCCATAGAGCGTGAACACCCCGGAGACGCCGATGGACTCGAGCAGACCGCCAAATTCGCCAGCCAGCTGCATCCAGATCAACGCGCCAAATCCAAAGCCTGCGACGGCCAGGCCGGTGATCAGGCCCTTCTTATCCGGAAACCAGCGCATGCCAACAGCGATGGGACACACATAGGCGAGCCCGATGCCGATCCCGGCGACGAGTCCGACAAAGAGGATCTGATTCACATAGTGTCCAAACAGGGCATCCTTCAGCAGCCCCGCCAGCAAATAGCCTGCGCCGAGTACCAGGCCTCCTGTGAACGCAACGATACGGGGCCCGGACCGAGCCTGCCAGCGTCCTGCCAGAATCATGGTCACGGCAAAGCTTGCCAACGATACGGAAAAGATCACCTGCGTTTGCGTCTTGGTGAAGCTGAATGGAGCCTCAATCAGGTAGGGTGTAAACACACTCCATGCATAGATCGCGCCCAGACAGAGCTGGATGATCACTGCACCCACCACCACCAGCCAGCGATTGGCCACCTTTGTTTCGACGTTCTGCGACATCCTTCGCCTCCATGAATAGTCCTGACACTGCCAACAAAAAAGGGCGCACTCGTGCGTTTTATGTCACGAGTGCGCCCAAAAGAGACGGTTACTTGCGCCCCTGGATCAGCGAGTCCACGACGGAGGGATCCGCCAGGGTGGACGTATCTCCAAGGCTGCCCAGCTCACCTTCCGCAATCTTGCGCAAGATGCGGCGCATGATCTTGCCGCTGCGCGTCTTGGGCAGCGCGTCCGTGAACTGGATGTCATCCGGACGTGCAGTGGGTCCGATCTCCCTGCGCACCTGATTCATCAGTTCGCTGATAATGGCGTCGCTGGGCTCAACGCCCTGCTGCAGGGTGACATAGGCGTACAGCGCCTGACCCTTGATGTCATGCGGCCGGCCAACCACGGCCGCCTCTGACACCAGCGGATGGCTGACCAGCGCATGCTCGACCTCAGCAGTTCCGATGCGGTGGCCCGAGACATTGACCACGTCGTCGATACGACCCTGTAGCCAGTAGTCGCCATCGGCGTCCCTCATGCAGCCATCACCGGTAAAGTACAGGTTATAGTACATGGTAAAGTAGGTGTCGATGAAACGATCGTGATCGCCGTACATCGTGCGCGCGATGCCCGGCCAGGGCTTGGCGATACAGAGCTTGCCCGACTCGCCCGGCCCAGCCTCAGTCCCGTCATCGTTGAGAATGAGGGGTTCGACGCCAAAGAACGGCCTGGAGGCGCTAGCCGGCTTGATGGTGTGGGCGCCGGGCAGCGGCGTGATCAGAATGCCGCCCGTCTCGGTCTGCCACCAAGTATCCACGATCGGGCAGCGTCCACCGCCCACCACCTGATGGTACCAGAGCCAGGCCGCCGGGTTGATCGGCTCACCGACGCTCCCCAGCAGGCGAAGCGAAGACAGGTCCACGCTGGTGACCCACTCGTCGCCCAGGCGCTGCAGTGAGCGGATGGCTGTGGGGGCGGTATAAAAGATGCTGACGCGGAACTTTTCCACGACCTTCCAGAAACGGCTCGCATCCGGATACGTCGGGACGCCCTCGAACATCAGCGAGGTAGCGCCGTTGGCCAGAGGTCCGTAAACGATGTAGCTGTGCCCCGTGATCCATCCGATGTCTGCTGTGCACCAGTAGACATCTTCTTCATGGATATCAAAGATGTACTTGTGGGTCACAGCGACATAGGTCAGATAACCGCCCGTGGTGTGGAGAATGCCCTTGGGCGCGCCCGTGGAACCGGAGGTGTAGAGAATAAAGAGCGGGTCCTCGGCGTTCATGGGCTCGGGAGCGCAGTACTCCTCGACCGTGCCCATCTCTTCGTCCCAGTACACGTCACGCCCGGACTCCATCGCCACCACGTCGGGCGTACGGCGAACGACGACGACGGTATCGACGCTGGGGCAGGACTCTACGGCCTCATCCGCCGTGATCTTGAGCGGGATGGCCTTTCCCGCGCGCAACGAGACATTGCTTGTGATCACCATCTTGGCATTGCAGTCCTGAATACGGCTGGCCAGAGAGGCTGCACTGAATCCGCCAAATACGACCGAATGGACCGCACCGACGCGCGTGCAGGCCAGAATGGCAATCGCCAGTTCGGGGATCATCGGCATATAGACAGCCACGCGATCGCCGCGCCCGATGCCGTGCTTTTTGAGGACGTTGGCGAACTTGTTCACCTCGCGGTACATATCCTCGTAGGTGAGGATCACCACATCCTCTTCGGGCTCGCCCTGCCAGATGATGGCTGGCTTGTCCTTGCGCGAGGTCGTGATATGTCTGTCCAGGCAGTTGTATGAGACATTGAGGATCCCATCCTCAAAGAACTTGTGCTCAATAACTCGGTCCTCGGTGTTCCAAGTGTATTCGCAACCCTTGGTTGGGAACTTGACCCAGTCCAGTGTCTGCGCCTGCTCAAGCCAAAATGCGTCCGGATCGTTTACCGAGCGGTCGTACATCTCCTGGTACTGCTCCATCGAGCCGATGAGAGCATTCTCAGCAAACTCGGGCGGCGGGGGAAAGCGCAGAGCTTCTGTCATTTGTTCAGCTGCCATTCCTGGACTCCTTGTCTGATACTTGATCGGAACGCGAACCATTTTGCACGAGGCCGAACCACTCATGGCGTGTAGTGGGAACATGCTCAAGAGGAATTGAGCGAGGCGGCGTGATTTTCGTTTACTTTCGATACGGGCGCCAACCAATGACCTTGAGCGATTCAGACCACACACACTTTATCAGCAACAAATGACTGTGTCAAGCGATAACGGTCGAGCGGCGAAAGCCTTTCACCTGTAACCAGGTTGCGTGGACGCAATCTCCGGTCTCCCGGTGCCGTTCTGTTGGAGGTTTGGCGCGCCCCCAACAAGGGACTATGATTGGCATAAAATACTGTGTGCCTATATGGAGGGCGAGTCCATGCTGGACATGTTTTTTGACCCCAAAGCGATCGCGATCATTGGTGCCTCAGCCGATTCCAGTAAGCTGGGATATCAGGTGCTGGCGAATCTTGTGAGCAGCGGATTTCCCGGGGCGATCTACCCGGTGAATCCTTCCGCAGAAGAGATCCTGGGGCTCAAGGTCTACAAATCTGTGCTGGACACGCCGGGCCCAATAGACATGGTGGTCATCATGATCCCCTCGCGGGCAGTGGTGGGTGTCCTGCGGGAGTGTGGTGAAAAGGGCGTCAAGGGTGCCGTCATCATCACGGCAGGCTTCCGAGAAGCAGGACCCGAGGGCGTCGCTCGCGAAAAAGAGCTCTTGGCGGTTGCCAAAGAGTATGGCATTCGCATCATTGGCCCCAACTGTCTGGGTATCATCGATACCTTTGTCCCCATGAATGTGTCCTTTGCCGCAGGCACGCCCAAGTCCGGCTCTATCGCGTTCATGTCACAGTCCGGTGCGCTCTGCACCGCCATCCTCGACTATGCTCTGGCCGAGACGATCGGCTTTTCGCACTTTGTCAGCCTGGGAAACAAGTCCGACGTCGATGAGGTCACGCTCCTGGAGGCATGGGGCGACGATGACCGCACGAACGTCATCATCGCCTATATCGAGGGCCTTCGCGATGGCGCCGAGTTTATCAGCCAGGCGCGCAAGACCGCGGGCAACATGCCCATCATCGCGGTCAAGTCGGGCCGCACGGCCATGGGTTCACGCGCTGTCTCTTCGCACACGGGAAGCCTGGCGGGCGCGGACGCCGCCTACAGCGCAGGATTCAAGCAGGCGGGTGTCATCCGTGCTGAGACGGTAGAGGAGCTATTCGATTTTTCTACGGCCTTTGCCTACCAGCCGCTACTCAAAGGCAAGCGTATCGCGATCGTAACCAACGCCGGCGGCCCTGGCGTCATGGCTACCGACGCCCTGGAGCTCAATGGGCTGGCTCTGGCTTCGCTTTCTGCGGAGACGCAGGCTTACCTCGAAAGCCAGTTGCCGGCAGCCGCCAGCGCACACAACCCCGTAGACGTGCTGGGCGACGCACGCAGCGATCGCTACATGATGGCGCTGGAAGCCGTACTGGCCGACGACAACGTGGATGGCGCCCTGGTGATCGTGACGCCGCAGACGTCGACGGAGATTGTTGAGACGGCCCGCGGCGTTGTTGATGTCTGCAGCCGCGCAAGCAAGCCGATCCTGGGCTGCTGGATGGGCAAGCAGGAAGCCATGGCGGGCATCGATATCCTCGCCAAGAACCGGGTGCCCAACTATCACTTTCCCGAGCGCGCGGTCAACGCCTTTGGTGCCATGTGGACCTACCGCCAGTTCCTGGACCGGCCAGATGCCGTAACCGAGAGCTTTGAGATCGACCGAGAGGCCGTCGCCAAGGTATTTGAGCGGGCCCGCAAAGAGGGACGCACGGGAATCGGAGATGCCGAGGCCCAGGACATACTCAAGGCCTATGGCATCACCACACCCAAGTCAGACGTCTTTGCGACCCCCGACGAGGCCGTGGCCTTTTGCCAAGAGATCGGCTATCCCGTCGTGATGAAGATCGCATCTCCGGATATCCTGCACAAGTCCGATGTGGGCGGCATCATCGTCGGCGTCTCCAATGAGGCCGAGGTGCGTGAGGCTTTTGACACGCTGATCGCGAGGGCCAAGCAGCATGTGCCCAACGCCACTATCTGGGGCGCCCAGGTTCAGGAGATGGTCACCAATGCCCGTGAGGTCATCATCGGTATGAACCGCGACCCCCAGTTTGGGCCGCTGGTGATGTTCGGCCTGGGCGGCATCTATGTCGAAGTGCTGCGCGATGTCGCTTTTCGTGTGGCCCCGATGACCCGTCTGCAAGCAGAGGAAATGGTCGAAGAGATTCGTTCGTACAAACTGCTGACGGGTGTCCGCGGACAGGCCCCTGCGGATATCGATGCCATCGTGGACACGCTGATGCGCGTTTCCCAGATGGTCAACGACTGGCCCGAGATCGCCGAGATGGACATCAACCCCTTGCTCGTGCGCGACAAGGGAGCAGGCGCCGTGGCTGTGGATATGCGCCTGATTCTCACACCAGCCTGACCTTTGGGGCGCTGGCCCCAGATCGTCATTTGTTCGAGTACCCGCCGGCGCGATGGACCGCGCACAGGCAAAAGGAGATGGAACATGTCAGCAATAGCGAACGTGATGGCCAGGGAGATCCTTGACTCGCGTGGAAACCCCACAGTCGAAGTCGAAATCACCACCGAGCTGGGATCGGTGGGCGTGGCGGCGGTGCCTTCGGGCGCTTCTACCGGCGTCCATGAGGCGGTAGAGCTGCGTGATGGTGACGCCCGGCGCTTTAACGGCAAGGGCGTCATGCAGGCCGTGGACAATGTCAACGAGGAGCTCGGCCCTGAACTGATCGGTATGGACGTCACGGATCAGATGGGTATCGACAGCCTAGTGATCGAGATCGATGGCACCGAGAACAAAGGGCGACTAGGCGCCAATGCCATCCTCGGCGTATCTCTGGCGGCGGCCAAGGCCGCGGCGCTGGATGTCGAACTGCCTCTCTACCGATACATCGGCGGCGTCAATGCCCACGTGCTGCCGGTCCCGATGATGAACATCCTGAACGGCGGCGCCCATGCCAAGAACAGCACCGACTTTCAAGAGTTCATGGTCATGCCGGCCGGGGCATCCAGCTTTTCCGAGTGCCTCCGCTGGGGGGCAGAGATCTATCACAGCCTGAAGAACGTGCTCTCTGAAAAGGGCATGAACACCAACGTGGGCGACGAAGGCGGCTTTGCTCCTTCGCTGGACACAAACGAGATGGCTCTCGAGGTGATCCTTGAGGCGATCGAGAAGGCAGGGTTCCGTCCCGGTGAGGACGTCTGGATCGCCCTCGATCCTGCTGCCAGTGAGTTGTACAAGGACGGCAAATACGTGCTGGCGCGCGAGGATCGCGTGCTCTCCAGCGACGAGATGGTCGATTTCTGGGCCGACTGGATGGAGCGCTATCCGATCATCTCGCTCGAAGACCCTCTCGACGAAGATGACTGGGAAGGCTGGAGCAAGCTCGTCGCCAGGATCGGGAACAGAGTCCAGGTCGTCGGCGATGACCTGCTGGTGACCAATGTGACCCGGGTGCAAAGGGCCATTGATACACGGGCGGCCAACGCGCTGCTGTGCAAAGTCAACCAGATCGGCAGCCTCAGCGAGGCGATCGCCGCGGTTGAGATGGCCCATCGCGCGGGCTGGACGAGCATCGTCTCGCACCGCTCGGGCGAGACAGAAGACAGCACGATCGCGGATATCGTCGTCGCTCTAAACACCGGCCAGATCAAGACCGGCGCCCCGGCTCGCAGCGATCGCGTTGCCAAGTACAACCGCTTGCTGCGCATTGAGGGTGAGTTGGGCGACAACGCCGTCTTTGCCGGCATGCGGGCCTATCGCGTCACGCGCTAGATCGCACTGGCTAGATCGCCGGCGCCCCCTGACAGGCGGCGCCGGCTGTTTTGTGCCAGACCGGCCACGTGTAACTTGACGCTTGATTACAGCACACCTATAATTGCTTGTGCCTTTTGGGCATTGCTCACGTGTCTAGAGACACAGTCCGAGCAAAAAGGGGGTTGACAGCGTGGCCCGTATCGTTATTGAGCAAGGGGAGTCCTTTGAAGGCGCACTCAGGCGCTTTAAGAAGGCCGTCCAGGAAGACCGCATCCTCTCCGAGGTGCGACGCCGGCGTTTCTACGAAAAGCCGAGCCAGATCGCCAAGCGGAAGAAGGCGGCCAAGCGCCGCAAGAGCCGGCGGACAACCCTCAAGGACCAGATGAGGAACTACTAGAGGCTCTTTTCCCAAAAGACGGGGCGCGTCCTGCGCAGGAGTGTGGCATGACGATCAAGGAACGGTTGATGGCGGATCTCAAAACGTCTATGCGCGAGCAAGACGTTGTCCGCCGCGATACCATCCGGATGGCCCGAGCGGCCATTCTGAACGCTGAAAAGGCCCTCTTGCGCGAGGCGACCGAAGAGGAAGTCATCGACATCCTCGGGCGCCAGGTCAAGCAGCGGAAAGAGTCTATTGAGATGTTCCAGCAGGGCCACCGAGAAGATCTCGTGGCTGAGGAACAGGCTCAACTGGTCATTTTGGAAGAGTACCTCCCTCAACAGCTTGGACAGCAAGAGGTTGAAGCGACCCTGCGGAGCATCATCGCAGAATTGGGCGCCACAGGACCACAGCAACTGGGCCTGGTGATGCGAGAGGCGATGAACAGGCTCAGGGGTCAGGCAGATGGGCGTCTGGTCAATCAGATCGCCCGTGAGTTGCTGAACCGATAGGATGCAGGAGGACATGAGTTCTCCTGCACTTTCTCATGCCGCGATGCCTCCCTTATGACGCAGTCACCCTCTGCAGCTCCAGCAGGCCAAGCCGCGCCCCTCCAACCCGCCGCAGATCGCTCTCGGCAGGCTGAGCCCCGGGCGTCTCGCCTCCGATATCTTTCACGGGCCATCGTCATGGGAGCACTGCTCTGGCTTTCGTGGGCGGTGGCCATTCTTGTCCCCTCGCAGAGCACATTGGCCCTGGAGGTCGGCAGTGCCTCGCCACGCGACATAAAGGCCTCCAGCCGGGTAAGTTATATCAGCGACGTAGCCACGCGCCTCGCCCGCGAGGAGGCTGCGCTGCGAGTAGCAGACGTGTACACGCGACCAGACATGAGCGTCGCGAGACAACAGCTTGAGCAACTTGATGTCATTCAGGACGCGGTAACTGCCGCCAGAGAAGCATCCGATCTGACACTGGACGAGCGCCTGGCGATGCTGTCGGGAATTCCCGACATCGACCTTACGGACGACGCCTGGGAAGCGATGCTGCAAATGAGCGAGAGTCGCTGGGAGGCCCTCTGTCAGGAGAGCGCCCGGGTGCTCAACGTTATCCTGAGCAGCGAAGTACGCCCCACCGATATCTCGCGCGCCCGGCTGGACGTGCAGCGGCTGATGGCATATACCCTGACACCGGCCGATCGCGATGTGGTCAACGCCCTGATCACCAAACTGGTAGTCCCTAACACCTTTTTGGACACAGAGGCCACGGAACAGCAGCGAGATGCAGCCCGCGACGCCGTTCAACCCATCGTCCGGACGATTCTGCAGGGCGAATCGATCGTGCGTGAGGGCGAGATCATCACCGAGACCATCCACGAAAAGCTCACAGTGCTCGGGCTGACGGATCAGCAAGTCGGCTGGCAAGAGCACGCCGCCGACCTGGGCGTGAGTCTGCTGATCGTGATTGTGATGGTCGTCTACACCGCCCGCGTCTACCCCGTTCTGATCGATCGTCCTCGCCAGCAGATGCTGCTGGTGATCACACTGGTCCTCATCACGGTGTCGGCCCGTGTATCTATTCCCGGCCACATCCTGGTCCCATACATATTCCCGGCCGCTGCCGCAGCAATGCTGGTCACCCTGTTTTTGAACATACATCTGGGGACGCTGATTGCCGTCGCAACCGCAGTTTCGTTGGGTAGCATCGGCGGAGGATCTTTGCAGCTCACGATCTATGCGATGGTGGGGGGCCTCGTTGGCTCCCTCCTCCTGATGAAAACGGATCAGCTGAGCGCCTTTTTCCCTGCAACCGTTGCACTCGCCGGCACCAACATCGCGATACTGCTCCTTTCCAGCATCCAGGGCGAGAGCTATGACACGCTGGGGCTCTTACAGCTGGCCGGTGCTGGCGCCGTCAATGCGGTGATCTCAAGCACGCTCTGTTTTGTGGCCTATGCTTTTGCTGGCAGGCTCTTTGGCATCACTACATCGCTGCAGCTGATGGAACTCGCACGGCCAACTCATCCGCTCTTTCGTCAATTACTGATCAAAGCCCCGGGCACGTACCACCACTCGATTCTTATCTCCAACATGGCGGAGCGTGCTGCTGAGGCTATCGGCGCTGATGCCCTGCTGACCAGGGTTGGCGCCTACTATCACGATGTCGGCAAGACGCTGCGGCCTTACTTTTTCACAGAGAATCAGACCGACGGCCAGAACCCGCACGAGAACCTGGACCCGCAGACCAGTGCCGACATCATTATCGGACACACCAGTGAAGGGATAGAGCTGGCTCGCCGCTACCATCTGCCTGACAAGGTGATCTCATTTATCCCAGAGCACCACGGCACCACGCTGGTGGCGTACTTTTACCGTCGCGCTGTCCAGGCCTACGAAGGCGAGGATGAGCTGGATGACAGCACTTTCCGCTACCCGGGACCCAGGCCGCAAAGCAAAGAGACGGCGATCGTGATGCTGGCCGATGCGGTCGAGGCCTGGTCGCGCGCCAACCGGCCGACGACGCAACCGGAAATGGAGCGGGTGATCCGCCAGGTGATCAACGATCGCCTCATCAGCGGCCAGCTGGATGAGACGGAATTGACGCTCAAGGATCTGGATGGCATACGTCAGGCCTTTGCCAGTATCCTTACGGGGGTGTACCATCCACGCGTACAGTATCCTGATCGCGCACAGACCCGGCGGCGCTCAGAGCCCGCAGGACCTGCCTGAAAAATCACCGTTCGAGGTGTCCCAATGAGGCGACGCGAAAAACAGAGTCTGGCGATGAGTTTCAGGCATGCCTTTGATGGTGTCTACTTTGTAGTCCGCTCCGAGCGAAACGCCAGGATCCACGTCATCGCCGCGGTGCTTGTCTTCTTGCTCGGCCTCTGGCTGGGATTGGAACGTATCGAGTGGGCTCTGGTCGGCACCGCGATCGGCCTGGTATTTGCGGGAGAGATGCTCAACACAGTGGTTGAGCTGACCGTGGACATGATCATGCCCGAACAGCACGAGCTAGCCAAGTATTCCAAGGACGTTGCGGCCGGAGCGATTCTCGTCTTTGCCGTTACCGCTGCGTTTATCGGCATCATGGTCCTTGGTGCGCGGATCCTGGAAAAGCTCGGCCTTAAATAATCTCGAGGATGGCGCTATGGAGTTGAGGCGGTACTGGAACATCGTCATCCGGCGCGCGTGGATCATTCTGTGTCTGCTCGCGCTCGTGCTGGTAACCTACCTGCTCTTTACCCCCGAGGCGCAGACGAGCTACACCACCGGGATGCGCTTTGTCGTGGGTATCAAGCCGGAAGCGCAGGGTGACTATTACGCTTACGATCGCTATTACACCTGGCTCACCGCAGAGTATCTGGTCGACGATCTCTCCGAGGTAGTCAAGAGCCAGGCCTTTGCCCAGGATGTGGTGACGCTTACTGGTCTGCCCATCGCGCCAGGCGTCATTCAGGGCGCCACATCGGCGGGCAAATTGCACCGGATTCTCAGCGTCAGCATCTCCTGGCATAGCGACCATGAGCTGGCTCAGATCGCCGACGCGGTGGCCACGATCCTCACTACACAGGCAGACAAGTACTTTAGCCAACTCTCCACCGAGTCCGCCGTCATCGCGCTCATCGATGCGCCCGCGATATCGCCCGTTGGCAGATCGTTGCGCGACCGGATCGACCTGCCCTTGCGCCTGCTGCTGGCTCTCGCAGCAGGCATTGCGCTCACCTTCTTGCTCGACTATATCGACGCCTCTATCCGGAACAGAGACGATCTCGCAACCCTGGGTCTGCCCATTCTGGGAGAGATCCCGCCCCGGCAACGCTGGCGCACCTATCTGCCACTAAAGCGATCGTTACCCTGACCCCTCTGCTATTGGCGGACCGTTCATCCGGGGTATAATGGCTTATCGAGTTCGGGAGGACGCCGTGGAACTACGTGAGTATTTTCGCATCATCGCCAGACGTGGCTGGATCATCGTGCTGACCATGGTGATCGCCATGTCAGGAGCCTTTGTCGCCAGCCGGCTCCAGACGCCCGTCTACCGCTCCACGATCTACCTCAATGTTGTGCCTGCGCGCCTCGACTGGGGACTCCAGCAGACGATCGTCAGTGTCATGCGCAACTATGCGGGCATTATTACCTCTCGCTCAACGGCGCAGGAGGTGATCTCCAGGCTTCAGTTGGACATCACTCCGGATCAGCTCTCTGAAAAGATCACCGTCAAACCGATCCAGTCTGACCTGCAGATCCAGATCGACGCCGATGACTATGACCCGATCATCGCCAGCAGCATCGCACAGACCGCCGCCGAGGTCTTTGTCGAGTACACCGACGTACAGATGCAGGACCAGGACGCAGCGGACAGGGTAGAGGTGAGCATCCTCGATCCGGCGCGGCCGGGCACGCTGCACAAGCCCAAATGGAAGATCAATGTGCTTGCTGGGGCGGTCCTGGGGGCGCTTGTCGGTGTCATCATCGTGTTTGTCCTGCGTTTTCTCGAAGCAGATATCATCCATAATGCGCGCGAGTTGGAAGAGTATACGGGCGTGGCCGTTCTGGGCCTCGTCCCAGCTTCCGATACGACCTCCTCAAAGCGGAGTAGCCGCACCAGACGCGGCTGACGGAGGAATAGATAGCCATGCCTAATCCGATCAACCTGGTCACACTGCAAGAGCCATCATCTCAGATCAGTGAGGCCTACCGTACGCTCCGGATGAACCTGCAATATGCCACGCTGGATCGCTCATTGCGGTCGCTGCTGGTGACCTCGGCGGGGGCAGAAGAGGGCAAGTCCACGACACTCTCCAATCTGGCGGTGACGATCGCTCAGGTGGAGCAACGGGTGATCATGGTCGACTGTGACCTCAGACGGCCGCGTCTGCATGAGATCTTTGGCCTGGACAATGCCACCGGGTTCACCACCATGATGCTGGACGACCAGATGCTTGAGCATCCGCCTCTGCTTGAGACCGGCGTGGAGAACCTCTGGCTCTTGCCCAGTGGACAATTGCCGCCACGCCCAGCGGATCTGCTGGGGTCACAGCGTATGGATACCGTCGTCGAGCGCCTGCTCAAAGAAGCAGACATGCTCCTGTTCGATGCTCCGCCCGTAGTTGGCGTTACTGACGCCATCGTGCTTGCCACCAAGGTGGATGCGGTGCTGCTCGTGGTCAATGCAGGCGAGACCAAACGCGATCAGGCCGAGACTGCCATCGAGCGCTTGAAGAACGTAAACGCACATATTGTTGGATCTGTGTTGAACAACGCCCCGATGACGGCCTCTCTGAGCTCCTACTACTAGCCTGGCCCCTGACCTGCCGGATATATAGAGGCGATCGATGAGGCCATGCCCGTCGATCGCCTTTGCTTTTCGTTCCACGGCCCCTGTGGATAACTCTGCCCGGGGCTGTGGATATCCGGGGAAAAGTCGCTCACTTATCCACAACCGCTGTTGACCGATCTTGTCTCCACGATGGCCTTATTATCTACAGATAGTATCTATGGTTGACTCACATACTATCTGTAGTATCCAGACCATGATAATCGTTTCAGTGGCTGTTCCAGCCATCCACATCATTATCCCCACACCCTGTGGATAAAGTAACCCTATGCGTGGGCGCGGCTGGTCACACTCATACTACATCTGGCCAATTAGCCACCTTATCCACATCTCCACAGGCCCTACTACGACTACTATATAGAGATAAGATAGAATGATATATCTATAATCTATTGTTTAGCGCGATCCGTACTGAAACGTTCAGGATCGAGCCATCGCTGAGCCAGGACAGGCAGTGTCTCAACGGGTCCCATTCGGGCCGTGCATGGGGGGAGAGAGCGGAGGAGGGTCTTGCCATAGGCCTTGGTGATCAGACGTTTGTCGAGAACTGCGACCACGCCAAAGTCCTCCTTGCTGCGTATGAGCCGGCCGAATCCCTGGCGGAAGCGCAAAATCGTCTCGGGGAGATAGTACTGGTTGAAGGGGTCCTCAAAAGTTTCCGAGCGCGCTGTCAGTATCGGGTCATCGGGCACGGCAAAGGGTAAGCGGGCGATAATGAGGCAGCTGAGCGACTCACCCACAACGTCGATGCCCTCCCAAAAGCTGCGCGTACCCATCAACACGGATCGTGGCGTTGTTCGAAAGTTCTCCAGGACCTGCCGGCGCGAACCGTCGATTCCTTGCCCAAAAACGATGATACCTTCCTTTTCCAGCAATGCCCGGGTTGCCCGGTAGGTGGCATTGAGCTGGCTGTTGGAGGTAAACAGTACGAGGGCACGGCCCTCTGTAGCTTGCACCAGGTTCACGATGGCCTGTTCCACGTTCTTCTGGTAGTAGGGCTCGTTGGGCTCCGGGATGTCCTTGGGCACGTAGAGTAGCACGGCCGACTGAAAGTCAAAGGGGGAGTCGACCGCGACACGGGCGGGGTGGTCTATGCCCAGACGGTTCTCGATATAGGCAAAATCGCGGTCCGTTCGCAGCGTTGCGCTGGTCAGGATGACACTGTCTTTGTCGCTAAAGAGGCGCTCGTTCAGCATATCGCCGACATGGATTGGCGCGCTGTGCAGCGCGACCTCCTGGTTGTACTGTGACACGGACACCCAGTAGACGAAATCATCGTCTGGATCGACCAGGATCTGATCGATCCCATGGCTGATCTCCATACCGCGCTGCATCTGTGCTTTGACCTCTATCAGTATATCCGTCTTGAGCTGATCCTCCTGATCGGGCAGGCGGTTCATCCAGGATGCCATCTGGTCCAACCCCTGAACGATCTGTTTGAGAGGCGTAGCCAGGTTATCAGAGGCGATCTCGATGTCCGACCATCCCGGCTGGATCCGGAGGCCAGGGGTGATGCGTATGGTGCGATCATAGGTAGTCTGCGACCGTGTGCCTGTGTCGCGATAGTCCTCAAGAAACAACGTGAGGTCGTGGAAAAGCACATCGAGATTGGTCATCGCGGTGCCGATCTGGTTGAGCAAACGCTCGATCTGATCGGCAATCGTCTGTCGTACGGGCTCGCTCACCTGATAGGCATCAAAGAGACCGGGTATCCGCCCAAGAAGGCCGCTGGGATCGGTGGTGCCGGGTTGGCTGAGCGTCCCCAGGAACGCAGCAATATCCTGGCGTTCCAGCTCCAGGCCAAACTGATTGGTGGCTTGTTCCTCGAGATGGTGTGCCTCGTCGATGATCACATAGTCGTGTTCGGGAAGTATGCGATTCTCCAGCACAAGATCGGACAGCAACAGCGCATGGTTGACCACGATCAAATGAGCGCGCTCCGCCTCCCTTCGGGCCCGATGGAAGAAGCATCGCCCGCCAGAGTAATAGGGGCACCGGTCGCCGATGCATGTCTCGGAGGTGGCCTGAAGCTCTCTCCAGATAGCGTTCTCTGAATTGATCAGGAGCAACTCTGATTGGTCGCCAGTCGTGGTCTTGGGCAGCCATGCCATCACTTTGGCATACACACGCACGCCATCGACGGTAAGCTGGCGGCTGCGCCGGAAGGATGATAACCTGCGCAGGCAGAGATAGTTGCCGCGTCCCTTGAGCAGCGCCGCCCTGAAGGGTTGATCCAGAATCCGCCGAACGTCGGGAATGTCTTTGCTGAACAACTGGTCCTGCAGGTTGATTGTGTTCGATGACACGACGACCCTGCGCTGGTTCTGTACGGCGAACTGGATCGCCGGTAGAAGGTAAGCCAGGGACTTGCCCGTGCCTGTGCCCGCCTCCACCAAAAGATGCTCGGGCGTGTTCAGGGCGTCAACCACCGCCTGAAGCATCTCGATCTGTTGAGGACGGTATTCGTATCCCGGAAATATCTGGGCAAGTGCGCCCCCAGGCGAAAGAGCAGCGACCAGGGGCGCTGCATCGATGGGGACGATATCATCGAGCCCTTGCGGCAAGGGGCCGGTATCCTCTTTGGGTCGCGGCAGTCCGGCAAACTCATCCCCGCGCGCGGCACGCCTTGCGGCTTGCGCCGAGAGAATGCTGGTACCACTCTGCGCTTGTCGGTCCTGAACAACGTCTTGCAGCAGTGGCCATAGAGACCAGCCGACACTCTGCGCCATGCTCAGGAGCTCTCTCAAGAGCGACAGATCCCAGTCATCAAAGCGACTCACCATCTGAACAAAAAGCTCATGCGTGGCAAGAGCATCGGGCAGAGCGCGGTGTGCATCGGAGAGCGGAATACCCATCATCTCTGCGAGTGAAGTCAGGCTATACGTGTTGGCCTCAGGGATCAGAATCGATGCGAGCTCAAAGGTATCCAGAGCCACGTTCTGCAGGTTGAGGCCCTGCTTTTGCAGAAAGAACAGGTCATTCTCAATGCTGTGGGCTACAAGCGGGTAATTGGAGATGAACCTGAGGATCTCTCCGCGTAGTTGCTCGAGCCGGGGCGCATCGGCGACGTCTTTGCTGGTCAGGCCAATCAACTGCTCGATACGCGGCGAGACCGGTCGCTTGGTGTGGACAAGGCTCGAGAATGTGTCCAGCACCTCGCTTCCGCGAAATCGCACCAGAGCGATCTCGATAATCTCATCGCGCTGACGATCCAGTCCTGTCAGTTCCAGGTCCAACGCCACATACGTTCTGGGCATGCTCTCTCCGCTCCGCCGTGGTGATTCCAGATACCGATTATAGCCTCGACAGCCTGGCTGACCAAGGGACACTCAGGCCGCAATCGGCTCGCGAGGTCGGTGATTGACAGGGTGTTTCGAAAGTGGAATACTGGCCCGGCGCAAAAGCGGGGGACATATCGATGCTGATGATCCAGGGCAAGACGTACGCTCCAAAGCTAATCATTCTGGACAAGGATGGAACGCTGGTGGCGTTTCAGGCGATGTGGCACACGTGGTTCAAGCGATTTATGGCCTGTGTTGAGCGAGACCGGCGTCTTGGTCTCCAGACCCGGCTTGGTCTGGCAGGCACGCTGGGATATGATCCCGTCGACGGTGACTGGGATCCTCTGGGGCCCCTGACACTTGCTTCGACTGGTGAAGTACTGCTGTTGACCGCCGGACAACTCTATCATTACGAAGGCATGGTGTGGGATGAGGCCCTGGCGCTGGTGAACAGGGCAGAGGTCTACGCGCGAGAGGTGTTGTCCGATACGCGCCTGCTGACCGCGATCGGTGATGTACGCGGCCGGCTGCAGTCCTTTTCCGCTGCGGGACATCGTCTGGCGCTGGTTACCACCGACACGCGCGTCTCAACCGAGAGACATCTGGCGGCTTTGGGCATTGGTCATCTGTTCGGTGCGATTGTGTGCGCCGATGACGGTATACCGCTCAAGCCGGCGCCGGATATGGCGCTGGCGGTCTGCTCGCAGCTTGGTGTCGATCCCTCCGAGGCCATCATGGTTGGGGACAGTGCCGTTGATATGGTCATGGCACGGACAGCTGGCCTGGCTGCTGCCATCGGTGTCGCTTCGGGATCAATGCCCGGGGAGGTATTGGCGTCGTACGCGGACTGTGTGATCCCGGATATCCACGCAATTGGAGTTCAGAACGGTGAGGTTCCCGATGTCCCTTCCACGCTATGACGGGTACATCTTTGATCTGGATGGCACGATCTATCTCGGGGATCAATTGATCCCCGGGGCACAGGGCACGGTG
This sequence comes from Anaerolineae bacterium, assembly GCA_040772225.1. GTDB lineage: Bacteria > Chloroflexota > Anaerolineae > UBA1429 > UBA1429 > JAAYED01. The sequence goes on along the minus strand of JAXGYO010000002.1, from coordinate 1,804,105 downwards.
GAGCGCATTCGTGGCGCGGGCCGGCCTGTCGTGTTTCTGTCTAACAAACCCCTGGAGCCCCGATCGAGTTACGCGGCCAAGCTGACCCGGCTGGGTATTCCGACCCCGCCGGAGGATGTGATCAACTCCACACAGGCGTTGATGCATGTGTTGCGCGAGGCGGAACCGGGCGCGCGGCTGTACGTGGTCGGGGAACGTAAACTCGTTGAGGAGCTTGCGGGCGCTGGTTTCGAGGTGACGGCGCGTCCTGAGCAGATCGACGTGGTTGTTGCTGCTTTTGACCGCACACTGGACTATACCAAGTTGAACGTCGCGCATCAGGCGCTGGTCCGGGGCGCGCGGCTGTACGCCACCAACGGCGATCGCACCTGCCCTGTGCGTGGGGGAGAGATACCGGACTGTGCTGGTGTTATCGCTTTTCTTGAGGCAACAACGGGTTGTACCGTGCAAGCCATCGCAGGAAAGCCCTCCAGCCACATGCTCGGGGCTGCTCTGGATAGGCTGGGCGTGACCGCTGACCGCTGCCTCATGGTGGGCGACAGGCTCGCCACCGATATGCTTATGGGAGTCACTGCCGGGATGGACACAGCTCTGGTGTTGAGCGGCGTGACGCAGGCCTCCGATCTCGCATCCTCCACTGTTAGTCCCACTTTTGTGCTTGCCTCGGTTGCGGACTGCCCCTGATCGCGCGTCCTTCTGGCAGAGCTTGAGAACGCCGATTTGCACGGCGGTGGGTCTTTGGGTATATTAGGAGATGGTTTGGCAGTCCTCGTCCTTGACTGCTAATAGTTCAAGGGCTAACTTTATTGTTCATGCATTCGGATCAGAGGAGGAGTTCCACATGGCGACAACGATCAGTCCGCTGGGCAACCGTGTTGTGGTTGAGCCTGCTGAGCAGGAGCAGCGCACGGCGTCAGGCATCGTGCTTCCAGAGACCGCCAAGGAAAAGCCACAGCGTGGCACGGTTCTGGCGGTAGGCCCCGGCTCCCGTGACGATAGCGGCAGCCGCGTGGCGATGGATGTCAAGGTGGGTGATACGGTGCTCTTTGCCAAGTATGGTGGCACCGAGATCAAGGTGGATGGCAAGAACGTCCTCATCCTTCGGGAAGATGACATCCTGGCTATCGTTGAAGAATAGTCAAGACTTGAGATAAAGGATAAGCACAATGGCAAAGCAACTGCAGTTTTCTGATGAAGCGCGCCGCAGCCTGAAGGCTGGGCTGGACAAGCTGGCCGAGGCCGTGGGCACCACGCTGGGCCCCAAGGGCCGCAACGTCGCCCTGGACAAGAAATGGGGCGCCCCGACCGTCACGCATGACGGCGTCACCGTGGCCAAGGAGATTGAGCTGGAGGACCCGTACGAGAACATGGGCGCCCAGCTGCTGAAGGAAGCGGCGACCAAGACCAACGACGTGGCCGGTGACGGCACCACCACGGCGACCGTGCTGGCGCAGGCGATCGTGAACGAGGGCATGAAGAACGTGGCCGCCGGCGCCAACGCCATGCTGTTGAAGCGCGGCCTGGAAGTGGGCAGCGAGGCCGTGGTCAAGGCGATCCGTGAGATGGCCCGTCCCGTGGACACCCGCGAGGACGTCGCCAACGTGGCGGCGATCTCAGCCGCGGACATGGAGATCGGCAACCTGATCGCGGACGTGATGGACAAGGTCGGCAAGGACGGCGTCATCACGGTGGAAGAGTCCAAGGGGTTGGAGTTCGAGGTTGAGTATGTCGAGGGTATGCAGTTCGACCGCGGGTACATCTCGCCGTACTTTATCACCAACGCAGACACGGCGGAGGCCATTCTCGAGGACGCGTACGTGCTGATCTATGACAAAAAGATCAGCTCGGCGCAGGACCTGGTGCCGCTGCTGGAAAAGATGGTGCAGGCGGGCAGGCGGAACCTGCTGGTAGTGGCTGAGGACGTGGACGGCGAGGCGCTGGCGACGCTGGTGCTGAACAAGCTGCGGGGCGTGTTCAACGTGGTGGCGGTCAAGGCGCCGGCCTTTGGCGATCGCCGCAAGGAGATGCTGCGGGACATCGCGGTGTTGACGGGCGGCGAAGTGATCACGGAGGAGATGGGGCGGCAGCTGGAGACGGCGACGCTGCAGGACCTGGGTGAGGCGCGGCGTGTGGTCTCGACCAAGGACGATACGACGATCATCGAGGGCATGGGTGCGGAGGCAGAGATTCGCGGTCGCGTAGAGCAGATCCGGGCGCAGATCGAGTCGACGACGTCGGACTATGACCGGGAAAAGCTGCAGGAGCGTTTGGCCAAGCTGAGCGGCGGCGTAGCGATCATCCGGGTGGGCGCGGCGACAGAAGTCGAGCTCAAGGAGAAAAAGCACCGGGTGGAGGACGCGCTGTCGGCGACGCGTGCAGCGGTCGAGGAAGGGATCGTGGCCGGCGGCGGCGTGTCGCTGGTGAACGCGGTCCAGGCGCTGGACGGTCTTGAGGTCGAGTACGCGGACGAACGGACAGGCCTGAACATTCTGCGGACGGCGCTGGAAAAGCCGATGAAGGGGATCGTGAGCAACGCCGGGATGGACGGCGCGGTCGTGATCGCAGAGATCCGCCGTCGTCAGGCGGAGACCGGTGACACGGCCATCGCATACGACGTGATGGGGAACCGGTACGTAGACATGTTCGAGGCGGGGATCATCGATCCGGCCAAAGTCACGCGGTCGGCGGTAGAGAACGCAACCTCGATCGCGGCGATGATCCTGTCGACCGAGGCACTGATCACCGATATTCCCAAGGAAGAGCCTCCGATGCCCGCGGGCGGTGGCGGCGACATGGGCGGGATGTACTAGTTCCAGGACACACTTGGGGCCAGATCGCTGGCCCCACGTCCATTGTGAGCGCATATACAAAGGACCCCGGTTATACCGGGGTCCTTTGTATATGCCGAGCAGACGTTACTTGGACTTGATCTGAATGGTCTTGGGGCGAACCTCTTCCTTCTTTGGAATCACCAGGGTGAGTACGCCCTTGTCAAAAGTAGCCTCGGCCCTCTCAGAATCGAGAGGGATATTCAGGCGCAGGACACGGACGAACTTGCCGTATGACCGCTCCTGGGCGATATAGTTGACGTTCTCCATCGGAGCAGCCATCTCGCCGCGGATCGTGAGCGTGTCGCCCTCGATCGTGATATCTACATCCTCCGGATTCATCCCGGGGACCGCGGCTGTAATGATCAGCTCTTCGTCCGTGGTATAGACATCCATCGGAAGCTCGCAGCGCATCTCGCCACGACCACTGACCCAGCGGGTGCCGGTCGGTACCAGGCTGTCCTCAAACAGCCGATCCATGGCCTCCCGTAGCGTCATCAAGTCCTTGAAGGGCTCCCATCTTGTCATTGCCATTCTCTCATACCTCCACACGTATGTGATTTGTTGTTCGCTTCTTTATTCGCCTGACTTGATGCTGATGGTGCGCGGCACACGCTCCGCCGGCTTGGCGAACTCGAGTACAAGCACACCGTTCTCAAGCGTTGCGTTCACATCATTGCCCGCGTCCTCGGGCAGGGGCAGCGTCCGCGAGAATTGTCCGTAGCTGCGCTCCTGGTAGAGATAGCGGCCCTCTTTGACGCTCGCGGGTTTGACCTCGCCTTCCAGGGTAACCGTGCCACCGGCGCGCGTGATCTTGATGTCGTCCGCCGAAATGCCCGGAACAGATGCCTTGACCACGTACGATGACTCGGTCTCGTACACATCGGTCGCAAGGAAACCATCCCGGAAGGGTCGCTGGCCAGGGGCCGTCAATAGATCTTCGCCACCCAGGGCCCCCAGAGCAAGAGGTGAACGCACTCTTCTCTCAATGCTTCTATCCATATCTACACCTCCAAACAATCTGGCCTCGTCTGGGCCTGTCGCTCTATCCGCCAGTATAGTAGCATATGTGAACACGTTTGTCAAGATATCAGTAGGTCAATTTATAAGCGAACTTGAGTCGATACAACTAAACTTACTTGACAAATGACGCCGTTGTGCCCTATAATGTTGGTCGGGCGCAGCATGCCTTGTAGCATCGTTGGCTGCGTTCACCTGGCCCAAGGGGGGCGAAACGATCGATGGAATATAAGGACTATTACCGGACACTCGGAGTCGACAAAGCGGCCTCTGCCGATGAAGTGAAAAAGGCCTACCGTAAGCTGGCGCGCAAGCACCATCCCGATGTCAATCCGAACGATCCCGACGCCGAGCAGCGGTTCAAGGAGATCAACGAGGCCTATGAAGTACTGCGCGATCCTGAAAAGCGCAGCAAATATGACCGGCTGGGTGCCAACTGGCAGCGATACCAGCAGACCGGAGGAGACCCTGGTGGCTTTGACTGGAGCCAGTGGTTCTCACAGGGAGGGGCGCGGCCCGGCGGCCAGCGCGTCTATACAGAGTACGGCGATCTCAATGATCTCTTTGGCCAGGGCGGTTTCTCTGACTTTTTCCAGACGATCTTTGGTGGCCGGGCTTCCGCCGGGCAGCAAGGCTGGTCGAATGGCCGGGCTTCCGCCGGGCAGCAAGGCTGGTCGAATGGCCGGGCCATGGCGGGACGCGATGCCGAACTGGAGGTAGAGGTCTCTCTTGAGGAAGCTTTTCACGGGACGACCCGTATTCTCCAGGTGGGCGATCGTCGCCTGGAGGTCAAGATCCCTCCCGGGGTGGATACCGGATCACGGGTGCGCGTCGCTGGCGAAGGTCAGCCCGGGATGCAGGGTGCTCGCGCGGGGGACCTGTACCTCGTCATTCGCGTGCTGCCGCATGACCGGTTCCAGAGGGATGGGGCCGATCTGAAGCTATCCTTGCCTATTGATCTGTACACCATGATCCTGGGTGGTGAGGTTGTCGTGCCCACCCTCAAGGGGCGCGTCTCACTGCGCATACCGGCAGGCACACGCACCGGTCAGACCTTTCGCTTGCGCGGGCAGGGGATGCCCAGCCTGAGGCAGGGAGAGCGCGTTGGAGATCTATTTGTGGAAGCGGTGCCCGTGATCCCTTCGGATCTGTCCGAGCGCGAAAAGCAGCTCTTCACGGAGCTGGCGGCGATCCGCAAGCCAACCAAGTGAGCGAATCGTATTGAGCAGCATATGTCATAGAACGTATCTGCTCAGCCAATGACCTTGAGGTGATGAAATGACATTGGATCCGCTGGATGAACGCCTGCCACTCGATGAGCCTGCCTATGTGATCAGCGTGGCGGCCAAGCTCGTGTGTCTCCATCCGCAGACGCTGCGCTACTACGAGCGTCTGGGGCTGGTCAAACCAACGCGGACTGAAGGTCGCATCCGGCTGTACTCCAGGCGGAATATCGAGGTACTGCGCAAGATCGCGCGATTGACAGAGGACCTGGGCGTGAATCTGGCCGGTGTCGAAGTGATTATGAACATGACACAGCGGGTCGAGGACCTGCAGCAGGAGCTCGACCAGGAACGCTCGCGCGCCGAACAAGAGATAAAGACGCTCAGGGAGCGTATCCGGCAGCTGGAGGATCTGGCCGGCGTCACACCTCCGCATCCGGTGATTAACGTGTCCGCCACCGATGTATCAGAGAAACCAGACAAAGATGCTCCGGACACCCGCGGCGACGTTCCCGCAATCGTTCCATAGGCACCTGCTGGTGCGACGGCTTCCTGCGTGCTCGTGCGGCGGGAGGCCTGAAAATTTCCAGTAGAGATATATCCTACCGAGGTAGATCATATGACTACAAATCTAAACAAGTATACGAACAAGGCGCAAGAGGCTGTGATCAGAGCGCAGTCGCTGGCCGAGGAGCTGAACCACAGCCAGGTCGAGCCCGAGCATCTCCTGCTGGCGTTGCTGGAGCAAAAGGATGGCGTCGTGCCACAGCTCCTGCTCAAACTGCAGGCCGCCCCAGAGACTCTGAGGGCCGATCTGGACAGGCACCTGAGCAGCAAGCCCAAGGCCTATGGGCCTGTCCAGCGTTACCTGTCGGCCGATTTGGGCCAGGTGCTGCGCAGAGCTGAGAGCAAGGCCCAGCAGATGCACGATGAGTACATCTCTACCGAGCATTTGCTCATGGCGATGCTGGAGAGCAAGGGCTATGCCGGGCAGTTGCTTTCTGCTCAGGGCATCACCGAGGAGAGGCTCCTGCAGGCGCTCACCGGCATCCGTGGCTCGCAGCGGGTTACCGACCAGGATCCGGAGGGCACCTATCAGGCACTCGAAAAGTATGCGCGAGATGTCACCGATCTGGCGCGCAGCGGCAAGCTGGACCCTGTGATCGGGCGCGATGAAGAGATTCGCCGTGTCATACAGGTGCTCTCGCGCCGTACCAAGAATAACCCCGTGCTTGTGGGCGAGGCGGGCGTCGGCAAGACGGCCATTGTAGAGGGGCTGGCCCAGCGTATCGTCAAGGGCGATGTGCCGACTGGCCTGCGCGACAAGCGTTTGATCGCCCTGGATCTGGGCTCGCTGATTGCGGGCGCCAAGTATCGCGGCGAATTCGAGGAGCGGCTCAAGGCTGTGCTGAAAGAGGTGCAAGAATCCGAGGGACAGATCGTGCTGTTCATCGACGAGTTGCACACGCTGGTGGGCGCAGGTGCAGCTGAAGGGGCCATGGACGCCTCAAACATGCTCAAGCCGATGCTGGCCCGGGGCGAACTGCACGCCATCGGGGCCACGACGATCAACGAGTATCGCAAGTATATCGAAAAGGACCCGGCTCTGGAGCGGCGCTTCCAACCCATTTTCGTCGAACCTCCTTCAGTGGAGGACACGATCAGCATTCTGCGCGGTCTCAAAGAGCGCTACGAGGTGCACCATGGCGTGCGCATCCAGGATGGCGCCCTGATCGCGGCCGCAACACTATCCGATCGTTATATCACCGATCGCTTTCTCCCGGACAAGGCCATTGACCTGGTGGATGAGGCAGCGGCACGGTTGCGGATGGAGATCGATAGTTCGCCCCGCGAGATCGATGAGCGCGAGCGGCGCTTGATGCAGCTCCAGATCGAACAACAGGCGCTCTCCAAAGAGCGTGACGAGGCCTCCCGTGACCGGCGTGACAAGATCACAGAGGAGATCGCTGACCTTCAGGAGGAGCTGAGTGCCCTTCGCGCGCGTTATGAGCGTGAGCGGCAGGCTATCCAGGGCATGCAAGAGATGCAGGCCCGGCTGGAGGATCTCCGCGTCCAGGCGGAGCGCGCCGAGCGCCAGGGCGACCTCGAACAGGCTGCACGTCTGCGCTATGGTGAGATCCGCGAGCTTGAGCAGCAACTCAGCGCGCGTGAACAGGCCACGGCAGGCGGTGAGGACGAAGAGACGATGCTTCAGCAGGAGGTCACGGACCAGGACATCGCCGAGATCGTGGCCAAGTGGACCGGTATTCCGGTGACGCGGCTGGTCGAGAGCGAAGTAGAGAAACTGGTACATATGGAGGAGCGCCTGCACGAGCGCGTCGTCGGCCAGGATGAGGCGATCACGGCTGTTTCCAATGCGGTGCGGCGCTCGCGCTCCGGGCTGCAGGATCCCAACCGTCCCATCGGCGCCTTTATCTTTCTCGGTCCCACAGGTGTGGGCAAGACGGAGCTGGCGCGGGCCCTCGCCGAGTTTCTGTTCGATGATGAGCGGGCGATGATCCGTCTGGACATGAGTGAGTACCAGGAGCGGCATACCGTGGCGCGCATGATCGGGGCACCTCCCGGGTATGTCGGCTATGACGAGGGCGGGCAACTCACCGAGGCGGTACGCCGGCATCCCTATTCGGTGGTGCTCTTTGATGAAATCGAAAAGGCGCACGCCGAGGTCTTTAACGTGCTGCTGCAGATCCTGGATGAGGGTCGCCTGACCGATGGCCATGGGCGCACGGTCAACTTTAAGAACACTGTGGTGATCATGACATCCAACATCGGCAGCCAGTGGATCAGCGAACTGGGTGCTGGCCAGCAGGAGGAGATGCGCCGCCGCGTCATGGAGGCTCTGCGGCAGCACTTTAGGCCCGAGTTTCTCAACCGCGTCGATGAAACCATCATCTTCCACAGCCTGACGCGGGAGCACCTGGGACGTATCGTTGAGATACAGCTGAGACACCTGCGAGAGTTGCTGGCTGAGAGGGGCCTGGACTTGCAATTCTCGGAACGCGCCAGTACCGCTCTCGCAGACGAAGGATTCGACCCTGTCTATGGCGCGCGGCCGCTGCGGCGGACGATCCAGCGCCGCATTCAGGACCCGTTGGCGCTAGAACTGCTTACAGGCCTGTTCAAGGTCGGAGACACCGTCTATGTCGATTTCGACGGCGATAACTATACCTTTGAGCGGCGGGAGCAGAGAGAGCCTGTGGCGCAGGCATAGCCCGACCAGGTGCGAGCCCCAAGGGGCTTGCTGGCTGTTGATATATGGAGACCCGCATGAGCGGGTCTCCGCAGAGGAGTAACATGCCAGGATTCGATCGCTTTACAGACGGAGCGCAGGATGCGGTGACGCGCGCCTATGAGGTAATGATGCGTCACGAGCATTCGCAGCTCGATACCGAACATATTGTGATCGCGCTTTTGGAGCAGGAGGAAGGGATCGTTCACACGGTGCTCCAGGGGTTGCGTGTCGATACCGAGGCGCTCAAGCAGCGTCTGGAGGACGTGCTCAAAGCCGGCTCCCGGACGGCAACTGCTGGCGGACCGCGCCCGCAGCAGGTTTACATCACGCCCCGCGTCAAGCGGCTGATGGATCGCTCGAACGAGGAGGCGGTGAGCCTTGGGGATGAGTTCATCTCCACCGAGCACCTGATGCTGGCCGTGCTGAGCGACGGCGATAGCGCGGCCGTGCGGATCCTCAACGAGACCGGGGTAACGCACAAAGCCTTCAGTGAGGAGCTAAAGCGTGCGCGCAAGGCGGAGGCCAGGGAGCCCAGCCAGCGGGCAACGTGGAAAACCCTTGAAAAGTACAGTCGCGACCTGACACAGGCGGCGCGCGAGGGCCGGCTGGATCCGGTTATCGGCCGTGATGAAGAGATCATGCGCGTGCTGCAGGTGCTTTCCCGCCGAACCAAGAACAACCCGGTCCTCATCGGCGAGGCCGGCGTGGGCAAGACGGCCATCGTGGAGGGGCTCGCGCAAAAGATCGCCACCGGTGACGTGCCCGAGAATCTACTGAACAGGCATATCCTGTCGCTGGATCTCGGGGCGATGGTCGCAGGCGCCAGGTTCCGAGGAGAATTCGAGGAGCGTCTCAAGAGTGTGCTCGAGGAGGTCCAAAAGGCCCAGGGCGAGATCATCCTCTTTATCGACGAACTGCACACCGTCGTGGGAGCGGGTGCCGCGCAGGGCGCCATCGATGCTTCGAACATGATGAAGCCGGCCCTGGCCCGGGGCGAACTTCAGTGCGTAGGCGCTACCACGCTGGATGAGTACACCCAGCACATCGAACGAGACAGCGCCCTGGAGCGCCGCTTTGCGCCGATCTTTGTAGAGGAGCCCGGCGTTCAGGACACCATCGCCATGCTGCGCGGGCTCAAGGGACGTTATGAGCAGCATCACAAGGTGGAGATCACCGATGATGCTCTGGTGGCTGCCGCTCGGCTGTCCGACAGGTATGTCCGCGACCGGCGCCTGCCGGACAAGGCGATTGACCTGATCGATGAGGCCGCATCCCGGCTGCGCATCGAAATGCACAGCCTGCCGCCCGATCTCAAGGCGATGCGCGTTGCTCTGGTGGATCTCACGCAGAGAGAAGAGGAGGCCGGCCAGGAGCGTAACTATGAGGCGGCCGCACAGTTGCGCAGCGAACGCCTGCAACTCGAGATGGAATTCACCGCCAGAAGGGCGGCATGGCAACAGGAGAAGGGTCTCGATGAGACCGTCGGGGCCGACGAAATCGCCAGGATCGTGGCCTCGTGGACCGGCGTGCCCGTCTCGCGCATGCAAGAGGCAGAGACCGAGCGGCTGCTGGGTATGGAAGACTATTTGCGGGAACGCATCGTGGGTCAGGACGAGGCCATTGTCGCGGTCTCTGATGCCATCAGGCGCGCCCGTGCAGGGCTCAAGGACCCGCAGCGGCCCATCGGCAGCTTTATCTTTCTCGGTGCCACGGGCGTGGGCAAGACCGAACTGGCCAAGGCCCTGGCAGCGTTTCTTTTTGAAGACGAGGATGCGCTCATTCAGATCGATATGAGCGAGTATAGCGAGCGCCACACGGTGTCGCGGCTCGTGGGCGCTCCTCCGGGCTATGTGGGATACGATTCGGGGGGCCAATTGACCGAGGCTGTCCGCCGCAGGCCCTACCGGGTGGTGCTGTTCGATGAGATCGAAAAGGCCGACCCCGAGGTCTGGAATGCGCTGCTTCAGATCATTGAGGAGGGCCGGCTCACGGACGGTCATGGACGCACGGTGGACTTTAGGAACACTGTGGTGATCATGACCTCCAACATCGGCACCAGCCTCGCCGATCGAAAAGCGGGAACCCTGGGATTCCTGGGGATGGGCGCCGAAGATATCGATGACGGCCTGACGGACCGCGTGTCGGAGAGCCTGAAGCGTACCTTCCGGCCCGAGTTCCTGAACCGAATCGATGAGACCATCATCTTTAACGTGCTCTCGCGCGATGACATGGTCAAGATCGTGGACATCCAGCTCAAGGACATACGCTCCCGGCTGGCGGATCAGGAGATTGGCCTGGAGGTCACGCAGCCCGCGCGCGTATGGCTTGCTGAGCAGGGCTATGATCGCAATCTCGGCGCGCGTCCTTTGCGCCGTGCCCTGCAAAAACATCTGGAGAGTCCGCTTTCCCAGCGGCTGCTGCGGGGCGACTTTGGGTCTGGCGATACCGTGATCGCTGATGTGAACGCGCAGCGCACGGCACTCGCGTTCTCTCTGAAAAGGGAGGATAGTGCCGCTGCTCCCGCTGCCGAGGATGAGAGACTCGCACAGGGAAGCACACCCGAGAAGGCAGCGCAAGCGCCAGACGATCGCGCCAGCTGATGTGAGGAAAAGAGGGGCCCCGCCATTGGCGGGGCCTCTTGGTATCACTCGGATCGCAACGGGCGAAGATTGCCGAGTACGCTGCGGTTTACCACCGTGCGAGGGATCCGGCCCTGGACCACATCGGCGCACACCTCGCAGATCTCGGCGTAGAGATCGATGCGCGATTCGGGTGAATAGGCGGCCACATGAGGTGTGAGCACGACATTGTCCATCGAACGCAGGGGCGAATCCAGGGGGAGCGGTTCCTTCTCAGAGACATCTAAACCAGCAGCCCACAGACGACCGCCCTGCAGCGCGCGAACCAGTGCAGCCTCGTCTACCACAGCACCGCGTGAGTCATTGACCAGGATGCAGCCCGGCTTCACCAGAGCCAGGGTTTCATCATTGATCAGGTGAAACGTGTCTCTGGTGAGCGGGCAGTGCAGTGTGATGAAATCCGATTGACGGAGCAGGTCCTCCAGCGAGACCAGCTCTGCGCCGACTGTGGCCGCCTGCTCCGGGGCGAGATACGGGTCGTAGGCCAGGATGCGTGGTTGCCACCCGGCCATGCGCTGGGCGACGCGTCGCCCGATCGGGCCGAGGCCGATGATCCCCAGGGTGGCACCATGCACACGGCGTGTCTCACCGGGGATGCGCTGTGGCTGCGTCCCCTGGTGCATGACACGGTCGAGCCGCGAGACATGCCGGACGCAATCGAGCAGCAGCGCGATGGCGTGGTCCGCGACCTCGTCCACGCAGTAGGAGGGTGTGTTACACACCAGCATACCCTGCTCGGTGGCGGCCTCTACATCGATGCTGTCATAGCCCGCGCCGGCTCGTATCAGGCAGCGACACACGGGCAACTGCTCTATCACCCTGCGGGTCAGGAGGGGGCGCACCGACTGCACCACGACTACGGTCGCATCTCTGGCGACCGCCAGCACTTGCTCCTCACTGCGGCACTCGTACTGCTCCCAGGATGCCCCAGCGGCGGCCATCCTCTCCGCTTCAAAGCCCACCGGCTCAAACAGCGGCCGGCTAAAGTCTACCAGTACGACATGAGTTCGATAGCTCTCTCTGGACGGGTTATTCACACTGCCTCCTGGATCGTCTGCTGCTCTGCCCGATCCTGCCGGTACCTGCGGAGAATGTACCATAGGGCCGCGAGGCCCCAGGCAAGCACGCCCAGTTCCACCAGCCAGGGGGTATCTCCTACAGCCTGGTTGAGCAGCACAGCGGTGAGATCAGCCAGACCGTGCAGGAGGATCGCCCAGAACAGCCAGCGTATCTGCTTGCGTGTGAACACCAGCAGGACCAGCAGCGACATGGCGATGTGAAAGGGCACCGTAGCCAGACGTTCCACGGCGGCGAGCAGCGGCTCATGCCACGCAAGCCCGGCAAAGAGCTGGCGGGCATCCATCACCTGGGCCAGCGTATCGCCCGAGAACTGTTCTTGGACCTGTGCGGCGGTCATGGCCGTGAGGGCGCTGCCCTGCAAAAAGTTGAGCAGGCTCATGGCGCCCACAAAGATGGCGGACTCAAAGCCGCCGTGGCCGATGCCGTAGGCAACGGCGTGTTTCCAGTCATAAGGCAACCGGGGCGGAAAGAGCCAGCGATAGCCGGCCCAGCGCCCGACGGACTCGAACAGCCCCGCGGAAAAGGCCATCCCGATCATGTATAGGAACATGGGCAACCCTTGCTGGATGGACGGGCCCAGTTGCTGCGTGATCCAGCCCGTCAGAGGCAGCCGCACAAGGAGTTGGGCGATCAGAAAGACCGCGGCTCCCAGTACAAAGGCTCTGGGGTTTGGACGGTAGCGCGCCCAGAACCAGGACCCCAGGGCGACGGGGCCGAGGATCATGATGACCAGTGCGATGCCCCACGTAACCTGAACAGTTGCGCTCATCTCGCCTCACAATCTCGACTGTTTACAGACCGGACTATCTGGACGTCTTGATCCACATCTGAGCGCCGTCCGTCGCCAACTCGATCGTACCGCGCTCATCGGTCCGCAGGACGAGAGTATTCGCACTCTCCAGGCGCTGGACGACGACATCCGCAGGATGGCCGTAGCGGTTGTCGGCACCCACGCTGATGAGCGCCACCTGCGGCGTGACGGCCGCCAGGAACGCAGCGCTCGTGGCGCTCTGCGCGCCGTGATGCGACACCTTGAGAGCCGTCGCATCCAGGGACGCGTCCATCGCCAGCAGCCTGCGTTCGACCGCCTCGCCAGCATCCCCCGTCAGGAGCATGCGGAAACGGCCCTGCTGCAGCAAAACAACCAGCGACTGGTCGTTGCTGCTCAGGCCATTATGCGCCACAGGGAGGGGCGGATGCAACACGCTCAGCCGGCAGTCACCCAGAACTATCTCGGAACCTTCACCGAGGCTGGTTCGGCCGATATCTGCAGCCGCGACGGCAGCATCCCAGGCTATGCTTGCGGCGTTGCTGTCCATCGGTCCGGCATGGATGACCCGTCCGATGCGGTAGCGAAAGGCGACTGGAGCCAGCCCCCCGATGTGGTCGGTGTCATCGTGCGTCACCAGCACCAGATCGATGTCCCGTTCCCAAAATGGCAGGACCTCTCCCAGCCGGCTGGCGAGCAGTACCGGGTCGGGGCCGCCGTCGATCAGCACATTCTGACCGTCGCCCGTGCGAACCAGGATCGCGTCTCCCTGACCGACGTCGAGAGCGTATACGTGCAGCCGGCCATCGGGCATCGACAGCACGGCCAGCCAGAGAAGTGCCGTCATAGTTCCCGCGGCGACCAGCGGAAGCAGTTGGCGCGCTTCGAACCGCGTGTCTGTCTGCTGTGAAGGTTTGCGAGAGGGAAGGCGCCACACCAGGGCCATGAGGAGCAGGTACAGCAGCCACGCGGCGGCGGGCGATAGCTCGGGGAGCGACCGCGATGCCCAGGGGATGGCGCCGATCCACCGCGCAACGATGATTGTCCACCGGAGGGGAAGCCAGAGCACGTACGCCAGGACGCGGCCTACTTCTGGCGTCACCAAACTGCCAAAGACCACGGCGGCGCCGGGTATCAGGATGAGGGGCTGGAGGGGCAGCACCAGGAGATTGGCCAGAAGCGCCAGCAGCGAGACGCGCTGAAAGTGTGCCCAGATCACGGGAAGGGTGAACATCTGTGCGGCACAGGTCGTCAAGAGAGTTTCGCCGATGATCTGTCTCATGGGCGGAAGGCTGTCACCATGGGTGCCCTGGATAAAGCTATCCAGCGTGGCGGCCAACCTGGGCTGCAGCAGGATCAGCGCCAGCGTTGCGGCAAGCGATAGCTGGAAACTGACACTGTGCAACAGCAACGGATTCACAGCCAGCATGAGCAGAGCGGACAGAGCCAGGCTGGCCATTGGCCATTGGCGTCGGCCCGCCAGTTGCGCCAGGACGTACATCGTGCTCATGATGGCCGCACGGACGACCGGCGGGGATGGGCCCACAAGCAGCACAAACGCCAGAAGCACAAGCAGGCCAGCGCCCAGGCTGAGCCACCGATGGATCAGTCTGGTGGATGCGACAAACCATGCCTGGAGGAGGATGCTGACATTGTAGCCAGAGATCACGATGATGTGCGTCAGCCCGGCCACGCGGAACGCCTCGGCGAGGTCTTCCGGGAGAGTGTGGTCCATGCCAAGCAGAATACCCTGCAAGAGGCCCGCCTCAGGGTGCGGCAGGATCTGCTCGATGCGCTGGCACAGGAGCGCGCGAGTGCGCGATAGTGCGCGCAGGAACCGGCTGCCGCCATAGCCGGGCAATATCTCGATCTCGGCGCCACGCATCGTGGAGCCGATACCCTGAGCGGCCAGGTACTCGCGATAGTCAAAGCCTTCCAGAATGGCGGGCGTCTCCAACTCTCCGGTGACAGCCAGCCTCTGGCCGTAGCTGTAGTTCGGGTAGAGCGAGGTCGTGATCAGTACGGCGCCCCGCGCGGGTACGGTCTCCCCCGCTACAGTGATGGTCTCCGCCGTGAACGCGATCTGCTGACGCGTTTCGCGCAACACGGGATCGGAGGAGATGAATCCTTCGATCCGCAGAGATCCGGTCTCATTGTAGTAGGACAGATCGCCTGGCCTGGAAACGGGTTGCGCTGTCTGCCAACGCCAGCACCCGACCAGCGCTATGAGTACAACAAGCGCAGCGCGTCGGCGAACGGGGTGCGTCCACTCGAGCAGGGCGATGCAGGTACCCCAGAAGGCTAGCAGACCAAGCACCACGGAGGGTACCGGAACAATATCCGCCAGAGCCATGCCCGCGACAAAGGCCAGCGTCATGTAGACGAGGGTCATCTGAACATAACCTTCGCGAGTCTGGGCCGGGCGCTGCTTTTGCCGCTCTCGTTCACTATGCTATAATCCCGCTGGCAATGGATCACGAACGATGGATGCGGGAGGCGCTCGTCGAGGCCGAACTGGCCGCGGCGGAGGGAGATATCCCCGTCGGCGCGGTCGTCGTGCTCGATGGCGCGATCATCGGGCGGGGCCACAACTGCAAGGAATCGAGCGCCGATCCCACTGCCCACGCAGAGATTGTCGCCATTCGCGAGGCCGCGGTCAACCGCGGCGCGTGGCGCCTTTCGGGGGCGACGCTCTACTGCACGCTCGAGCCCTGCACGATGTGTGCGGGGGCGATGGTGAACGCCCGGATCGAGCGGCTGGTCTATGCCGTGCGCGATCCCAAGACGGGCGCGGCAGGCTCGGTGTACGACATCGTGCGGTCGCCCTGGCTGAACCACCGGCTGCAGGTGCAGTCGGGTGTGCTGGAGGGCGAGGTCCGCGCGCTGATGGATGCCTTTTTCGCGGGGCTGAGGGGCACCGGACGAAACAACTGAATAGGGAGGGGTGCCGGAGTGGTTGATCGGGGCGGTCTCGAAAACCGTTGTGGCGCTTGCGTCACCGTGGGTTCGAATCCCACCTCCTCCGCAGTAGACAACATGTAGTAGCGGAATGTCGTTCACGCTACTACATGTTGTTTTGTCTGGATCAGTTGCGTATTCTGGGCGCGGCGATGCAAAGAGATATGCTCGCGACCTGTGATGCAATGACGATGTCAGGGCGCTTGATGCTGGGTTCATTTCCCATCTGAACCGCTGTTCAGAATACTGCCTTGATCTGCTCGTCCTCAACGACCCCTCTCCGCTTGGCCGCATCTTCAAACCCCGGTATAATGAATTTCGTCAACTGTTCCGGCGATACATCTGTCACGAGCGAACGGAGTTCAAGAATGCCTTTTACCCTGCCCCTGGGCTCGCAAGCCCCCGACTTTAGCCTGCCGGCCACCGATGGCCGCACCTACACCCTGGCCGATTTCGCCGATGCCGAGACGCTGGTGGTCTCATTCACCTGCAACCACTGCCCCTGCGTTACCGGTTCGGACGAGGTGACGCGCGCCACCATCGAAAAGTACGCTGACAAGGACGTGCGCATGGTGGCCATCAATGCCAACTGGGTGGGAGCGCATCCGGAAGACAGCTGGGATCTCATGATCGCGCGGATGGAAGAGTTCAAGTTCCCCTGGGTCTACCTGTACGACGAGGCGCAGGACGTGGCCCGGGCCTATGGTGGGTTGCGCACGCCGCACTTTTTCGTGTTCGACCGCGAGCGCAAGCTGGTCTACACCGGGCGCGGCGTGGATGCGCCCGATGACATTGTCCATATGACTGTCAATGATCTGGACAATGCCCTGGCGGACGTCACGGCCGGCAGGCCGGTCCGCACGCCGCTCACCAACCCGATCGGCTGCAACGTCAAGTGGGCCAACCAGGATGAGCACTGGATGCCCGAGGACGCTGTCAACCTGGTCTAGACGTTCCCGTCAGCCGGCCATAGGCTTGGAAAGAGACAGAGGCTGGGACTCGCCTACGCGAGTCCCAGCCTCTTGACGGTTTGCAGGGCACACCGCCGTCCGAAGGCGGGGCCTCATGCCCCTACCGTATCTTCCCTCTCCCCGCGATCGGCCACAGCGCCACCAGGCGTTCCCCATCGATGACGTGATAGGCGTCGTGCAGGTTGATGGTCGTGCAGCCGTGCGAGGGCACGATCTCGACTTTGTCCCCCGGCTTGAGCGCGGCGCCGCCCTGGCGGGTCAGGGTGCTGTGCTCCTCCGACTGGTGGTCCAACGCCCAGCCCTCGGGCCCGATAACCTCCGGCTTGCCGAACTCGGGCGTCATGGTCTTGAGCCCGGCGTCGATCACGGCGTGGTCCCCGCGGACACTGATCACCTGTGCGACGACAGTCAGGGCGATCTCGAATTCGGGGATGATGGTGCGATAGCGGGCGTCCATGGTGGCATACGAGCCGGCCTGGATATCGGTGACGCCCGGATAGCGCCCGGTGATGTTGTAGGTGCCCGAGCCGCCCGCGGAGACGATGGGCACCGGCAGGCCGTCCTTCTGCACCAGGTCCCGGGTGTCGATCAAGAGCGCCATCGCCTCCTCGGCGGCGGCGCGACGGCGCTCCATATCCGGGATCATCACGGCGTGCCCCTCATAGCCCATGATACCCTCCAGGCGCAGCCCGGGCAGGCGGGCCATCTCACGGGCGAGGTCCAGCGTCTCGCTGCCGGGGAGGGTGCCGCAGCGCCCCATGCCCGTGTCCACCTCGATGATGGCGCGCAGCCGCACGCCGGCGGCCACCGCCGCGTCGGACAACTCCCGGGCGTTCTCCAGTGCCTCCACCGCCACCATGATCTCGGTGTCGGCGGCCAGCCCCATCAGTCGCGTGATCTTGGTCCGGCCGATGACCTGGTTGGCGATGAGGATGTCCTTGATCCCCGCGCTGGCCATGGCCTCGGCCTCGCCCACCTTGGCGCAGGTGATGCCCACGGCCCCGGCGCGCAGTTGCTTCCAGGCAATGGTCGGGCACTTGTGGGTCTTGCTGTGCGGGCGCACGCCCGTGGGGCCGTCGTGCAGGAAATCCGCCATCCGGGCGATGTTCCGGTCCAACGCGCGCAGGTCCAGGCACAGCGCAGGCGTGTCGAGTTCCCATTTGTTCAGTCCGATCGCATTGTCCTGCATCCTGATCTCTCCCTCTGTCAAAGAACTCTAGGCCATGCGGGCCAGGCGTTCGCGGGTAATCTCGTAGCGCAACGGCTCGTGGGTCACGAACAGGCGCCGGATCTCGTCCACCATCTCGCGGGTCAGGCCCAGGTACGAGTCGCGGGTCATCCCGGCGATGTGGGGCGTGAGCACGACGTTGTCCAGCGTGCGCAGGGGCGAATCGACAGGCAAGGGCTCGGGCTCGTAGACGTCCAGCGCTGCCCAGAACCGCCCGGTGCGCAACTGGTCGAGCAGCGCCTCTTGATCGACCACCCAGGCCCGCGAGGTGTTGATGAACACCGCGCCATCGCGGATCAGGCTCAGTTCGCGTCGCCCGAGCAGGTGTCGCGTCTCGGGCGTGATCGGCAGGTGCACGGAGACCACCTTGCAGCCGCGCAGCGGGTCATCCAGGGCCACCTTACGCACCCCCAGGGCGGCCATAGCGGCCTCGTCGACGTAGGGATCATAGCCCCAGACCTGCGCCCCGACGGCCTGGAACAGTGCGGCGGTGCGGCGCCCGACATAGCCCAGGCCGAGGAGGCCCACGGTCTTGCCGCGGATCTCGTAGGTATCCACCGCGCGCGCATCGGGCCAGGCTTCACCCGACTTGAGCCTGCGGTCAAAATCCTGCGGCCGGCGCAGGCCCATCATGGCGAGCACCAGGGTGATATCAGCCACCGATTCGGCGATACGCGCCGCGGCGTGCGTCACGCGGATGCCCCGGTCATAAGCCGCGTCGGTCATAAAGGGCTTGATGCTGCCCGCGGCATAGGCCACGAATGACAGGCGGTCCGCCTGCGAAAGCACCTCGGACGTGAGCTGCGGAAGACCCCAGCTTCCCAGGATCGCATCTACACCCGGGAGGCGGGCGCAGAGGGCCTCGGCATCCCAGTTGCGCCCGTCCTCGTTGAGTGTCACGTCGGCGAAGGAACGGAGTTCCGCCAGCGTCTCGGGTGCCAGCACGAGGTCCCGCAGTGGCTGTGGGATGGTGACAAGGACGCGGATCTTGCTCATGGCTCACACTCTCCGGGTGACAACTGCAGTAGTTCGGTGCTAGGATAGGCGCAGAAACAAACCAGGTCAATGCCGTTGAGGGTCGGAGGGACGGCCTGTGGAGCGAGTTTCCCGAGGAAGGGTGACGTTGCCAGTCTGGCTCAGGGCGAAAGATAGCGGGCCCCTTGGAACGCTGCTTGATGGCCTGTTTCCGCCACACTGTGTGGCCTGCGGCAGCGCAGGAGATTGGCTCTGCCCGGCGTGCATCTCGTCGATACCCGGCCGCGGTAGGCTGAACCTTGTGCCGCGTCTCCGGAACCGGACGGAGGCGCTGGCAGGGGCACTGACACTGTCTCCTCACATTTATCCCCTGCGCGAAGCCGTGCACGGACTAAAGTACGGTGGCGTTCGCGTCCTCGCGGATCCATTGTCCACCCTGCTCGCGGACGCCTGGCGGGCGCAGGCGCGCACTGTGGACGTCGTGATCCCCGTCCCGCTCCATCGCGCCCAGTTGCGCCGGCGCGGCTACAACCAGGCAGAGTTGCTTGGCCGCGGCTTTTGCGCAAACACTGGCCTTGACCTGTGTCCCAACGTCCTGCATCGCTGGCGTGCGACCCGGTCTCAGGTGGGGCTCTCGCCCGAGGAACGATTGCACAATGTTGCAGGCGCTTTCGCTTGTACGGAAGAGGTGCCCAGGGGCGTGCGTGTGCTTCTGATCGATGATGTGCTCACTACTGGGGCGACCATGTCCGCCTGTGCACAGGCCCTCTGCGATGCCGGTGCAGAGATCGTCTGGGGCATGGCGCTGACCCATCCGCCTGGCCCTGGCGTCGGATTTCCGTAGTGTTTCACATGGGACTCGGTAAGAACTGCGGATGGAAAGGCCTTGTTGCGCATCTGAGCATCGTGTATACTTTAAGTGTACACGAACCTGCGTTCTGTGCGGCGGCCTTGGAGGCAAAGGTGCACTTGCGATCCGGCTCTATCCTTCGAGCGCTCTTCACCCTGGCATTGGTGATCTTGGCCTGCGCCCCTGTCGCCCTGGTGCGCGGTGATTCCGTCATCGTCGTAGACGCACCCCAGCATCTGTCCGCTCCCCTTGTAGACCCTGTGGCAGACGATGTGCTACTCCTGCAGGCCACTTTTGTTCCAGCTACCTCTCCGCGGTACGTCGTGACCATGAGCAACCTGAGCAGCTGGGACCTGTACAGCCTGTTTGTCCTGGACCGTTTCTTTGCCCCAGAGTCCGAGGATGAGCAGAGCGCCGAGTGGTTCGTGGATGTATTGCCTGCTGGCGAGTCTGTTTCGCATGTCTTTGCGTATCAAGAGGCAGATCCACTGGCGTGCTGCCACCAGATCGAGATGAACTGGTCCGAGGGGTGGAGCGCCTTTGTGGTCGATCAGGGCGAGGGCAGTCGCACTACTCTTTGGAGCGTGCCTTTGAGCGCCGAGATGGCCTTTGTGGTCGAGGAAGAGCCCCTGTCCTTTGACTATTCCGACGGGCGCAGCAAGCTGGGATTGCACGTCACCAGAAACTCTGATCCGAACATCATGGCCTTTATCAAGGATGCCCAGCCCGCGGTACTTGTAGGTGTCGGGGATTTGGGCTGGCTGACTGAGGCCAAAGAGATTTCTCCTGGGACGATCACGCTGGGGCGATTTGATGAGGTCGATCAGACCCTGACTGGCGATCCAGCCGAGCGCGCGCAACAGTTTGTGATGGCCCACGCAGCGCGATATCTGGCAAATCCAGGCGTGGACTACTGGTTGGGATGGAATGAACCCGGCATCGACAGTCCCGCAGACATGGCATGGTACGCGAGCTTTGAGGCTGAACGTGCTGAGCTGATGGCCGCCCTCGGCTTTAAGGTCGCTGTAGGAAACTTTTCCACTGGAACGCCCGAAGCGGATGAGTTTGCAGCGTTCCTTCCTGCTATCCAGGCTGCCAAAGCCCATGGCGGCGTTCTTGCTCTGCACGAGTACTCGGCGCCGACGATGATGGACGGTGTTGGGCAGGGTATACCCGGCCACGACCCGGAGGCGGATTACGGCAGTCTCACGTTGCGCTATCGCTACTGGTACGAGCACTATCTCGCCCCTGCCAGGCTGGTTGTGCCCCTGGTGGTGACAGAGGCTGGCGTTGATGGCGGGGTGCTGGTTGCCCAAAAGGCCGGACTGGGAGGCTGGCAGGACTTTGAGGAGAGCGGGCCCGAGGGCTCACTCGCAGGATATATCGAGCAACTCTCCTGGTACGACGATGAGCTGCGGCGGGACCCCTATGTCATTGGCTTTGCGGTCTTTAACGCCGGCGATGCAAGCGGGCGTTGGGGCAGCTTTGATGTCACCGCCGATCTGGGCGCGATTCTGCAGATGGTGTCGCAAAAGGAATAGGCCAAATCCCTCTGTACAGGTAAGGAGCCTCGCCGGCTCCTTTTTTGTTTCCCGTGATGGGTCATTTCCTGTGGCCATGCGCAGGCGCTATAATCCGCCTACCATAGTGCAGGAGAACCCATGTCAGAATCGCAGCAGAACCGGGGGCCAAGCGGGGTGAAGGCAGCCATGGCACGCTATGGCACGCCGCTGACGGAGCATGTGGAGATACCTGTTTCGCAAGAGACCCTGGACTATTGGCGCCAGCTCAAGGATGGCCGGGTCGCAGAAGTGGTGCTCCTGGTGAGGCATCCGGACGGCCGCTACCTGCTGCACACCAAGACTTTTTATCCCGAGGGGGCCTACCGGCTGATGACCGGCGGCATCAATGCCGGTGAGGACCTGATCCAGGCCGCCTTGCGCGAAGCACGTGAGGAGACGGGGCTGGTCGTTGAGATGGAGCGATTCCTTGGCGTTCTCGCGCAGCGGTTTGTGCATGGCGATGAGGGTTTCGATTTCACGAGCTATCTGATCGAGCTTGCCGAGTTGGACGGGACGCTTGGCGTTCAGGATGAGCACGAGCAGATCAGCGGATTCAGACATGTCGCACCGGAGGATCTCTCCATTATCGCCGATGAGCTGGCGGCGCTGGATGGCCGGTGGCACGACTGGGGGGTGATCCGGGCGGCGGCACACCGCCTGGCTGCCCGGGCCCTGGAGGAAAAGAGCGGGTGACAGGGCTGGTCTATGATGTGATCGTGGTGGGTGCAGGTCATGCGGGCTGTGAGGCCGCGCTGGCGGCTGCCCGCATGGGTCGGCGCACGCTGCTCGTCACAATGAACCTTGACCTGATCGCGCTCATGCCCTGCAATCCAAGCGTAGGGGGGCCCGCCAAAGCGCACCTCGTGCGCGAGGTAGATGCTCTGGGTGGAGCGATGGCACGCAACACCGATCGCACACTGATTCAGATCCGGATGCTCAACCTGTCCAAAGGTCCCGCGGTGCAGTCGCTGCGCGCTCAGGCGGACAAACGGCTCTATTCGCTTTC
Organism: Anaerolineae bacterium; assembly: GCA_040772225.1. Lineage (GTDB taxonomy): Bacteria > Chloroflexota > Anaerolineae > UBA1429 > UBA1429 > JAAYED01. Next base: position 1,781,743 of record JAXGYO010000002.1, on the reverse strand, counting down.
TATGAGGGAGCGGCTTGAGCAGGCACCCAATCTGGACCTGTTCCAGGGACAGGTGTCCAGTCTGCAAGTGCGCCAGGGGCACATAGCGGGAGTCGCGCTGGCCAGCGGCACAAAGATTCCGGGCAAGACGGTGGTCATCACCGGGGGCACCTTTCTCAACGGCCAGATCCTCAGCGGGGAGTACCGGACGCCAGCCGGGCGCGCAGGCGAGCCTCCCGCCACGGGTCTCTCTCGGGCGCTGCTCGCTCTGGGCCTGCGGCTGGGGCGGCTGCAGACCAACACGCCGCCACGCGTCGATGCACGCACCATCGACTATGCGCTGACTGTATCTCAGTTCGGCAGCGATGAGCCCCTGTACTTTTCTCAGAGAGAGCCCGCTGAGGAGCCGCTGCTCTGGCCGGCGAACCCGATTTACCCGATTGGGCATCAGACGGCATGGCGGCCACAGCTGCCCTGTTACCTGGTCAAGACCAACGCAGAGACCCATCGGGTGATCCGTGATAACCTGCATCGTTCGCCGATTGCTCCCGGGGCGATCGAGGCCAGCGGCCCGCGCTATTGTCCCTCGATTGAGGACAAGATAGTGCGCTATGCGGATAAGGAGAGTCACCAGTTCTTTCTCGAGCCTGAGGGGTGGAACACCAACGAGGTCTATGTCCAGGGCTGCTTCACCGGGCTCCCTGTGGAGGTCCAGGAGGAGCTCCTGCACACGATCCCGGCTCTTGCTCAGGCCAGAATCATCAGGCCGGGCTATGCCATCGCCTATGACTTTTGCCCGCCTTCCCAACTGACGAGGTCTCTTGAAGCGCGCACGGTGCCAGGGCTGTTCCTGGCAGGTCAGATCAATGGCACATCGGGGTATGAGGAGGCGGCGGCACAGGGTGTGCTGGCGGGCGCCAATGCCGCGCGCCTCGCCTGGGACGAGCCGCCGGTGGTGATCGGGCGCGATCAGGGCTACCTCGGTGTCCTGGTGGACGACCTGGTCACCCGCGAGATTGACGAGCCGTACAGGATGCTCACCTCCCGTGCCGAATACCGCCTGCTGCTCAGGCAGGACAATGCCGACCTCCGTCTGGCGGACCTTGCGCACGATGCCGGCCTGATCGGCGAGGATCGCTGGCGAGCGGTAACGGCCAAGCGCGAGGGGATCGCGTCAGAGATTGAACGACTCAAGCGGGTCAGCCTGCCCCCCGATGTCGTCAATCCCTTTCTGCAGCAGCTAGGTCTGGAGCCCCTGGTACAGGCCACCCCTGCCTACCAGGTGCTCAAGCGGCCGGGAGCGACATTGGAGATCGTACGCTTGTTTGCAGCCGCGGAAGAGGCCGTGCCGTCTGAGGTGCAGGATCAGGCCCTGGTCGAGATCCAGTACGAAGGGTATGTGGCCAAACAGCAGCAACAGGTCGCCCGTGCACGCCGGCTGGAAACGTGGCGTATACCGCCCGATCTCGTCTATGCGAACATGCACGGGATGCGGACCGAGGCTCGCGAGAGGCTGGATCACTACCGGCCGGAAACCGTGGGCCAGGCGGCACGCATCGCCGGGGTCAACCCTGCCGATATCTCGGTGTTGCTGGTGCACCTGCATCGGCAATCGTCTCTCTCCTCTGTCCCGGAGCCTGACTGCGATGCTTGATCCTCACGATAGCTGCACTCTATATCTGCCTGCGCCTGCAGCGGCAGGGGGACAGTGATGCGATCGAGACGCCAGACGCTGCTTGACCTCGCCGGCATATTGGTGCGAGGGATTCTCTTGGTCGCGCTGCTGGCGGTCGCTGTCCAGGACGTGAGTGCGTACCGGCAGCAGCACAGGGGCGTTGCGTCGGGCCTGGCGGCCGACCAGCCCGTGCTGGAGTCGCCCCGCGCGGGCATCAATGTCGCTCTGGAGCAGTACACCACCAACCTCCAGGTACTCGATGCGCTGAGTACCGTTCAAGCCCTCGGCTATGGCACGCTGGTGCAGCACTTTTTCTGGGATGCGCTCGAGCCGGAGCCCGGGCGCTTTGAGTGGGGCTTTTGGGACGAGGTTCTGCCGCTGGTGCACGGGCAGGGACTGCAGATCGTGGCTGTTCTGGAGCGTTCTCCCATCTGGGCCCGACCCACACACGAGGCCGACAATCCCTGGGCTCCGCCGGCGGATCCTGAGGCCTTTGCACGGTTCGCCGCTGCTTTCGCGGAGCGGTATGGCGAGCAGATTCGTGCCTACCAGATCTGGGACCGGCCCAACATCTACCCCCACTGGGGCAAGGGAGCTATCGATCCCGCGGGATATGTGGCGATGCTGCAAGAGGCTGCCACTGCAATCCGCGCCGCCGATCCGGGCGCTCTGATTATCGCGGGGGGCATGGCGCCCAACACTGAGCGCTCCGGCCGCAACATGAGTGATCTCCTCTTTCTGCGAGAGATCTATCGTCTGGGCGGGGCACCCTACTTTGATGTGCTGGGTGTCAAGGCTTATGGCTTCTGGTCGGGGGCCTATGACAGGCGCGTGGACGCGGATGTGCTCAATTTCTCGCGGGTAATCCTGCTCCGCGAGGAGATGATCAAGCGGGGTGAGGATGCCAAGCCAGTTTGGGCGCTGGAAGGCGGCTGGGTGGCCCTCCCTGAGGGCTGGACCGGCCAACCCTCGGCGCTGGGCAGCGACAGCGCGACGCTGCAGGCCTCGCGCCTCAAAGAGGCCTTCAATCGTGTACAGCGCGAGTGGCCCTGGATGACGCTGTTCTGTGCGCTCCATCTGCAGCCAATGGCACAGATCGATGACCCCGTTTGGGGACTCAGCCTCTTGGGCGCCGATGGGGAGCCACAACCGCTGATGCTCTCGCTAGAGCCGGGCTTGCACACTGATGGCACGCGCTTTCCAGGGCGCCACAGCGTTTCCTCTCTCCTTCCGGCGGGTCTGCCAGCTACCGAGGAGCGCGCAGTCTCGATTGACTTTTACGGGTCCGATCTGTTCGTGGAGATGGATACTGACGGGCTGCAAGGGGTGTTGCGCGTGCTGGCACCCTATGAGCGAACCATCATCCTGAATGCACACGACGATGAAATCGCAAGATTCCGGGTGGTGAGGACGGCGGCGGCCGAGAGACGCACTGTCACGTTGGTGGGTACCGTCGCGCAGATCGACGCCATTCGCGGGTTGCAGGTCGGTGCCAGGCCTGAGGTGACACGACTATGGGCGACGATCGGATTCTCATTGCTGCTCGGTGCCTGGCTTCTAGTGGGGATCGTTCAGGGGCTGCGGCTGGTCGACTGGCGACGCCCCTACCGGTGGGCACGCGCGCGAGTCGATGCTCTACCGGATGGCTGGCTCCTGGCCGCGATGGCGCTCACCTTTGGGCTTGCCATGGTGGCTCCCGGGTCGATGCTCCGGCTTGGATTCCTGGCCCTGTACGGGATGGGGGTGCTCCTGCGCCCCGATGCTGCCCTGCTCGTCGCGGTCGCCACGATCCCCCTGGCCCCGCTCCATGTCGGACTGGGCCCTGGCACCTTTTCGATAACCGAGTTGGCCGTGCTCTGCGCCGCGCTGGCCCGGGCAGGCGCCGCGATACTTGGAGGCGAGCGCCTTGAGCTGTTACGCTTCAAGCAGTTGAGTTGGGTCGATCTGTTGTTGCTCACCTTTGTGGCCTGGGTGGGGATGGGAGCCTGGCGTGCCGAGTACCAGCGCGAGGCCCTGCGCGAGTTTCGCACCGCGGTGGCCGAGCCGGCCCTGTTGTATCTCCTGCTGCGGATCACGGGGGCCGACCGCCGCCTCTGGCGGCAGTTGGTGGGTGTCTTTTTCGCCTCGTCAGTCGGGGTCGCGCTCTATGCTCTTGTGCGATATCCCTCTCCTGCGGGCGTCATCGAGGCGGAGGGCGTCAGGCGCGCGCGTGGGTTCTTTGGATCCCCCAACAATCTGGCGCTCTATCTCGAACGGATGCTGCCGCTGGGAATATCGGTGGCCACCGAAGCGGGTGACGATGTGTCGGGCAGTGGCAAAAAGAGATGGTTCTGGGCAGCCGGGGCAGCGGTGATTCTTCTTGCAGTTATCCTCACCTATTCCCGTGGCGCCTGGTTGCTCGGCGTGCCGGCGGGTCTGTTGGTTATCGGCCTGCTCAAGGGCAAGCGCGTGCGAACATACGCCCTGGTTGCCCTTGCCGTCCTTGGGCTCTGCCTGATCCCGCTGATGCAGACGGAGCGCTTTGCCTCCCTGCTGGATCTACAGAGCGGCACCACCTTCTTGCGGTTGCAGCTTTGGCAATCGAGCTGGGAGATGGCCAAAGATCATCTATGGACCGGCGTGGGCCTCGATAACTTTCTCTATTATTACGGAGACTATATTCTCCCCGGCGCAGAGATCGAGCGCTGGCTCTCCCATCCGCATAACTTTGCCCTGGATCTCCTGGTTCGGACCGGTCTGCCCGGTCTGCTGTTGTTCCTGGGCGCCCTGGTCGCTGCGGGGCTTCCAGTTGCCAGGCGCTGGCAAGTGTACGCTCCAGCCTCGCGCGCGGTGCTGGTCGGGCTCCTGGGAGGGTTGGCGGCCATGTTCGCTCATGGCCTCATCGATAATGCCCTGTTTGTTCCTGAGCTGGCACACTGGGTATTCTTCGTTCTTGCCTATCTGGTCAACTTGCCCGCTTGTTTGACAGTGGGCGGTGAATGGGTAGACTGACGTTAGTATCTGCTAATATCAGAGATGAGGTGTACGCTTTTGAGCGACCTGACAACTTCTCTTGATTCTGTCCCAGAGGGCCACGAGGCCTCCATCGTTTCTCTGCTCGGGGGGCATGGACTCAGCGGGCGATTGGCGGCTTTGGGATTCACTCCGGGGGTGACGGTTCGTGTCCTCCGAAATCCACCCCGCGGTCCGATTATCGTCAATGTGCTGGACACGTGTATCGCGCTGGGCCGCGGCCAGGCTAGGCATGTGCTTGTGCGCCAGAGGGGACGATAGACTGTGACGACCGGTTCACAGCTCACTGGCACGCCTGGCGCCCGCCGCCTGACGATCGCACTGGCAGGGCAGCCCAATGTTGGCAAGAGCACCGTGTTCAATATGCTCACGGGTCTCAATCAGCATGTGGGAAACTGGCCCGGCAAGACCGTGGAGATGCGCTCGGGTACGCTCGAGCACCATGGTCTTGTTCTGGACATCATTGATCTCCCCGGCACCTATAGCCTGACCGCTGCCTCGCCGGAGGAGGTGGTCACACGCGAGTATATCCTGAAAGAACGCCCCGACGTGGTGATGGTCGTCATCAACGCCTCCTCGCTGGAACGCAACCTTTACCTGGTTACAGAGCTACTGGCGCTTTCCTGCCCGCTGGCGATCGGCCTGAACATGATGGATGTCGCCGAGCAGGAGGGCTATGCCATTCGCCCTGAGGTGCTGTCTGCGGCGATAGGCGTACCTGTTGTGCCGATGACGGCGGCACGGGGCGTCGGCGTGCACGAGTTCCTGGATGCCGCCATAGAGGTGGCTCAGCGACAGGAGCCGCAGCAAGTCAACCGGCCGGAGATCCGTGCCGATCATCAAGATGTGCTGGAACGCGTGCTGGCGGTTATTGGTGACTTTGTTCCAGAGCCCTACCCGGCGGATTGGGTGGCACTCAAGCTGCTGGAGGGCGATCAGCAGATCACCGGTTTGACCAAGGACTGGCTGCCAACGCCGGCGTGGGAGCAGATGCAGGATGTGCTCCGAGCGCACGAGGATGCGATCGTTGCCGTGGCCAGCGGACGCTATGCCTGGATCAGTCAGGTGGCTCTCACGGCCATGACCAGGCCCAGGGCCGGACATGTCACGATCACTCAGCGCATCGATACCTATGCCACGCATCCCTTTTGGGGGCTTGTGGTCCTGGCCATCGTTCTAGCAGCCATCTTCGGACTGACCTATGCCGTCGGTGGGCCCATGCAAGGCTGGGTCGACTCTGCCGTGATGGGCCCGCTGGCCCGCTGGACCGGCGAAGCGCTGGCGCAGGCGCCGGAGTGGGTTCGCGGTTTGGCCGTCGAGGGAATCATCGGCGGCGTCGGGACGATGCTGACCTTTCTTCCTATCCTGGTGATCTTTTTCGCGGGCATGGGCTTTCTCGAAGACGTGGGCTATATGGCGCGCGCGGCCTATGTGATGGATGGCTTTATGCACAGCATCGGGCTGCATGGCAAGAGCTTTATGCCGCTATTCCTCGGCTTTGGCTGCAATGTGCCGGCCATTATGGGCGCCCGCATTCTCGAATCCAGGCGTGATCGCATCCTGACGATTATGCTTGCGCCTCTGGTCCCCTGCACAGCACGCCTTGCGGTACTGACGGTGCTGGCGCAGGCGTTCTTTGCTGATCGAGCGGTACTGGTGACTGTGGGTATGACCGCCCTGCCGCTGGTGGTTCTGGCGCTCTCAGGCATCATCATCCGGAAGGTATTCCTCAAGAACATCCAGTCTGCCTTTATCATGGAGATGCCGCTCTACCATCTCCCCAACAGACGCACCATCGGCATGACGGTGTGGCAGCGGACGGTGTCTTTTCTGAAAAAGGCTGGAACCGTGATTCTGGCTGTGTCGGTGATCGTCTGGGCATTGGTGACTTTTCCCGGCGGCGATGTCGACAGCAGCTACATGGCGGTCCTCGGACATGCGCTTGAGCCGGTGGGCGATCTCATGGGTCTGAGCTGGCGATCCATCGTGGCGATTCTGAGCAGTTTCGTCGCCAAGGAGAATGCCGTCGCCACCCTGAGCGTGCTGTATGGTGTCGGCGAGCAAGGCGGCGGGCTGCGGTCCCTCATGGGTACCGAGTTCACTCCGGCCTCCGGCCTGGCCTTTCTCGCAGTAGAGATGCTGTTTATCCCCTGTGTCGCCACTCTGGCCGCCATCCGTCAAGAAACCGGATCCTGGAAGTGGGTGCTGGTGAACGTGCTCTTTTTGGGGTTATTGGCTCTGGCTGGCGGTATCGTCGTTTATCAGCTGGCCCGCCTCTGGCTGTAGGGCACGCGCTGTGCTGGAAAATCTTCTCGAGATCCTCGCCAGTGGTGAACTGTCCACCGTCCAGGACGTGGCGTCACGGCTCTCGGTGAGTGCTGACCTTGTCGAGCAGATGCTGCAGGATCTAGAGAGGGGCGGCTATCTCGTCGCTGTCACCGGAGAATGCGATCGCCACTGTGCTGGTTGCGCTCAGGCCGCAATCTGTGCGATCCTGGGCAACAGGCGGGTCTGGCGCGTGACCGACAAGGGGAAGCGCCTCGCCGGAACGACGCGTTCGTAGGCTCGCCGGTCAGACGGCGACCATCCCCACTCAGGAGTATTCATGGCTCCCAACCCAACAGGTGGCGCGATGATGCGACGCGTCGCCATCATTGGATCGACGGGCGCGGGAAAACTACGCTGGCTGTTGCCCTGGCGCAGCGCATGGGGGTGCCTCATGTGGAACTGGACAGCCTCTACTGGGAGACAGGCTGGCAGCCGGTGTCGCGCGAGGTTCTGCGTGACAGAATCAGTCTGGCGCTGGGTGAGGGATGGGTGACCGATGGCAACTATAGCCAGGCTCGGGATTTGATCTGGGAGAGCGCAGATACCCTGATCTGGCTGGACATGCCCTTGCCTGTTGCGCTCTGGCGCGTCGTGTCGGGCGAGGTGCTCTGGAACAGCAATCGGGAGACCTTCCGCGACGCGATTTTCAGCAGAGATGGTCTGGTGCTGTATCTGCTCTCGAGCCATCGCCGGCACCGGCAGCAATACCCGCGACTCCTGGCGCTCCCCGAATATGCGCATCTACGGGTGATTCGCCTGCGCTCCGCCCGTGGAGTTGCACGCTGGTTGGAGTCTGTGCCCTCGGACGGTCAGGCCTGGCGAGCCGGGGTTGGCTTTTGACGATACCAGTACTGGTAAAGCTCCGCGAAACCCAGGCTGTAGTACAGGCTCCTCGCAGCGACATTCGCCTCTGTGACCTGCAGATAGGCCACACGCGCGCCACAAGCTCTGCCAAGGGATAACATCGCGGTCACCAGGGTTCGTCCATACCCCCGGCCCCGGCAATCTGGCCGTACGGCGATGTCGAACAGCCCGAGCAGGCCACCCTCAACGACCCCAAGGCCGCAGGCCAACGGCTGTTCCACACAACCCAGGCCACATAGCAATCTCTCCCCCTTGATGTCCCGCAGGATGCGCAGCAGTGGATCGTGCTGCCAGGGAGACATGCCACTTACCTGGCTGTAGGCCTCAACCCAACTGCTGGCATCACCCTGCCGCCAGAATGGCGCGGATCCGCCCAGTCCAGCGCTATCCGCCAGGCCCACGGTCAGCACGTGGGTGCGGTCGCCGAGGGCGTAACCTTGCTCGGCCAGGGCCGCATCCAGGGCCGGCTGTGGCCAGGCGCTAATCAGGCGGAACACGGGGGGCAAAGCGTGCGCAACGAAAAAAGCTTCGCAGGTGGCGATTCGGTCCGCCAAAGCCATGGCCCCGGCGGTGTAGGCGCTGGCGCAGTTGGCCCGTCGCGTATACCCCTCGGAAAACCTCAGGAGCAGGCCATCCAGGAATTGCTCTGACGCGGCCGGCCAGGAAGCGAGTCCGGCCCGTTCAACCGGCGCTGCCAGGTGCAGCTCCGGCAGCTCGGGGACGAGGGACTCGAGGTCCGATATCGTCATATTCCCAGGACCCGGTCGTAGATGCCCTCGTAGCGATCGACAAGCAGATGATAGTCAAACAATCTGGCGGCACGCTCGTGAGCGGCTTGAGAGAACTCCCGATATGCGATCGGATTCTGCAGCAGCCCGATGGCATATTCTGCCATCGCATCCACGTCACCGACGGGGGCCAGGTAGCCGGTCTCACCATGGGCAACCACCTCGGGCAGCCCGCCCACGCGGCTGGCGATCACCGGGACACCGCTGGCCATGGCTTCCAGCGCGACAAGCCCAAAGCTCTCTGTCTCACTGGGGAGTAGCAGCAGGTTCGCCTGCTGGAGCACAGGCTCGATCTGTTCCACTACGCCGATAAAGTGGACGCGGTCTGCGACACCCAGTTCCGTAGCAACCTCCATGGCACTGCCCGCCGTGGGTCCATCCCCCACCAGCAGCAACCGTGCCTCCATCCTGGCGCGCACACGGGCAAAGACGCGCACCACATCCTCGACGCGCTTTACCGGGCGAAAGTTTGAGATGTGCAGCAGTGTCACCTCGCCGGCGCACGTCAGGGGCGGGATACAACCGGGGCAGGGTCTCGCATGGCGCTCAGGATCGACAAAGTTGTGCACGACATCGATTGGGCGGTCGATAGCGAACTCTTCAATCGCCCTTGTCCTCAACCACTCGGATACCGCCGTGACGGCGTCCGATTCCTGGATGGACCAACGGGTGATCGGCCGAAAGGTCGGGTCGCTGCCGACGAGCGTGATGTCGGTACCGTGCAGGGTAGTCACCACCTTGAGGTCCAGCTCGGGCGCGGCGTATTTCGCCATGAGCGCAGCGGGGGCAAAGGGGATCGCATAGTGCACGTGCAGCACCTGCAGACGCTTCATGCGAGCGACCGATACGATTTTCGAGGCCAGAGCGAGGTCGTTCGGATAGGTCTGCAGCAAGGGATACTGCATCGCATCGACCTCATGAAAGCTCACGCGCTCCGGGATATCAGCCAGGCGCAGGGGTGCTGCATAAGAGATAAAGGCGATCTCATGGCCCCGCCTGGCGAGTATCTTGCCCAGCTCGGTCGCCACAACGCCGCTGCCGCCATGGGTTGGAAAACAGGTGATCCCGATTCGCATCGCATTTCTCCGTAGGGGGAATAGGCGCCTGCCCCGCTAGAATGTCGAGAATGAGACGTCAAGAGGATCGTCGACGGCCATGCGGCCGCGGATGAGAAACCCCTCTCCATACCTGGAGCCGATCTGTGCGCCCAGATGCGCCATACGGCTCTGCAGGTGCCAGTTGTACTCGCTGGAGGTCAGACGCGTCTGCTGGTAAAAGTTGTCATCGGGCCGAAACTGTGTGGTATAGGCATAGATCGCCTGCATCTTGCGCTCATACTGCTCGCTGATGTCCACGATAAAGGTCGGCTCGAACTCGTACCAGCCCATATAGTACATGATCCGTGCCGGGCGGAAGGGCTCCTGTCCGGTGTTCAGGCGCACCAGGCCAGCGGCAAAGATCCCCTCGTAGGCCAGCTGGCTGGCGTTATAGTGATCCGGGTGCCGGTCCTCATAGTAGGGGAGCATGACCAGCGAGGGGCGGTATCGCCGCACCACCTTGGCGACACGATAGCGCGCCTCCGGACTGGAATGGACGTTTCCATCCTCGAGTTCGAGGTTTTCGCGCGCCACAGCGCCCAGGATGGCGGTGGCTGCTTTGGACTCGGCCTTGCGAGTCTCGATAGTGCCGCGGGTGGCCATCTCCCCGCGCACCATGTCGACCAGGGCGATGGAGCGCCCTCGCTCACTCAGCTTGATCAGCGTACCGCCGCAACCGATCTCGATATCGTCCGGATGCGCCCCAAAGGCCATGACGTCCACCTCAGGCATGTTTACCCTCCAGCGTCACGATGGCGTGTCCAAAGCGCTCAAGTTCGCCAGTCTCCCGCAGTCTGCCCAGGAACGAGGGCCCATAGTGCTGCATAAAGTGTGTCACCGGTAGAACGCGTTCTTGAAGCCGGCCGCGAGGCAGAATGATGTTGCGCAGCGTTTGCAGCTCGCGGCGGGAGTAGCCACCCCGGCTGAGGGTCACATTCACGGCGCGGTCCTCAAGTTTGTCGATGTTGCGCAGCGCTGTCGACAGAGCCTGCTCCCATGAGCGGCCCAGGTTGGGATCCAGCTGCTCAACATAGTCTCGCAATGGATCGAGTGCCCGCTCAATGTTCGTACGCGCCTCAGCGAACCGGTCCAGTTCTCCGGGAGGCATCAAACCTCGCATGCTACTGTCCATGTCGATCTCATGTCGCATGACATCCCTCGGGCGCAGACCGTAGGCCGCCAGCCGCTCCTCCTCGGTCGCAGACACAAAAGTGTAGCTCTGGCGGGGAAAGCAGATCGGCTGAGGGATGCCAAATTCCTCATAGACCGGACGCAACATACCCTGGTAGGCCAACTCGCCGGCCCCCAGCGTGCTGGCGATGACTGGCAGCGTACTGTCTGCCAGCAGCGGGCGCAGCGCCGCATCGGTCGAAAAGCGCTCGGGGTGCGTCAGGGCCTCCGCCAGTCGCGTGGCGGGTTCGTGAACGCGAACGCGTCGCCCGTTGTCATCAAAGGTGTACAGCACTCCGGCAGTCTCTGGATCCAGCAGCGGGGTGTAGCCGTCCTGCTGCAGGCGATCGGCCACGCCCTGCAGGTGGTTGCCGATGGTCTCGCGCTCCTGCAATGCTCTCTGGAAAAAGGACCCCGCCACAGGCCGGAGCGTCGACGGTTCGACGACCACCAAGCCGTCGTCAGCGAACAGTTTGAGCCAGAAAGCAGCCAACCAGTCGCAGTACCGGGAGTTGCGTGGCTCAGTCAACGCACGAGTAACCTCTGCAAACGGTCCTGGCTGTGCTGAGGTCCAGTACTCATCGACCGCTTTGCGAACCTGCTCTGTCAAAGCCAGGTCCGCGATCGGACGTCCCTTGTCGTGCCAGTCAAAGGAGACGCGACCGATCTCCCCATCCCGCTGCACATAGTGGGTGTGGTTGATCTCGCCGAAATCATGATCCTCGCTCGCGAGCCAGAATATCGGAACGACACGCACACCGAGCATGTCCGAGATGCGGCGCGCGAGCCGCACAGTGCAGTCGATCTTGTACGCCACATAGGCTGGTCCGCCAAGCAGCCCGGCCTGTTGACCGCCGACGACGCAGTACACGTCTGGCTGCGCAAGTGCAGAGATGTTCGACAGCGTCTGCTCGGAGGCTCCCAGGGGGCGATTGTAGTGCTCGAGCAGATCGGCTACCTCGGCACGGGGATAGGCGTGTCCCTCCCGCGCTGCGAGTGCAGCAGCATAATCGGTGGGTCCATGGGTATAGTACGAGAGGGCACGAGATTGTTGTCCGACATAGTCCAGAAACAACCGGTTTCCGAACATTGCCGGGACATCGCTCCAGCTGAGCAGATTGATCATGATCACCTCTTGTGCTCTGGTGCCAGGCCACTATTGTGGCCGCGAAACAGCTTCTGCATAGACGCCGGGCGTGCGCCGCGCGGGCCGGCGTCCGTCGGGCAGGCATCCTGTCTCGCTATGATACCAAGCTTTTGCTTATGCGTCGAGCACCGAGGCTGTATCGCATGTGTGATGATCACCCGCAGGGCAGCGTCGGGGCGGTGGAACAATTCGGTTACGCCTGGCGTCATAATCACGTTGTTTCGAACCTGGCCAGCCGGCCGAAGGAGCGATAGGCCCAAGATTTGCGCTGCCCTTTGGTCGACTGGCGTGCCTGTGATATACTCGACCCGTTACACCTCAGGAAGCTCTCGGAAGGAACGATTCATGCCCAGAGAACGCTCGTGGCAGCGCGCGATCAGCACTTTTCTGACGGTGATCATCACCGCCGGAGCGTTGTGGTCGGGGTTCTTTTTCTTTAGCACGGTGCGCTCGGTGGTGGCACAGATGAATCTGCCCTTTGCAGATCGCGTCGTGCAAGTGACGCAGACCGTGGGAGAGCCTGTCCCAGATCAAAACACCCCGGCCAGGGCTGACGAAGTGGTATTGCCTCAGGCTGTCGAACTCGACGAGCGCATCAATGTGCTGGCACTGGGCATCGATCAGCGCGATGGCGAAACTGGCCCCTGGCGAACGGACACCATGATTCTGCTGTCGCTGGATCCCGTGAGTAACACAGCGTCGATGCTGTCCATTCCCCGAGACCTTTGGACGACCATACCAGGTTACGGTGAGAGCCGCATCAATACGGCGCATTACATCGGGGATGATCAGAACTATCCGGGCGGCGGGCCCGCACTAGCGAAAAAGACCGTTTGGTACGCGCTCGGCGTGCCGGTCCACCACTATATCCGCGTCAACTTTGCTGGCTTTGAGCAACTGGTGGATGCCATCGGGGGGCTGGATATCGAGGTGGCCGAGGATATCTACGATGCCAAATATCCCACGGCGGACTATGGCACCATGGAGCTCTATATCCCCGCAGGGCTGCAGCATATGGATGGCGAGATGGCGCTGCAGTATGCCCGCACACGCCATGGGTCCAGTGACTTTTCTCGCATGGAGCGCCAGCAGCAGGTGATACGTGCGGCCTTTGACAAGATCCTCAGTCTGGATATTCCGCTGACCCGCATCCCCATTATTCTGCAACTCCTGGGGTCGTCGGTCCAAACAGATCTCACGCTCCCGCAGATCGTTACGCTGGCGGATGCGGCGCGCAAGATCGATCCCGCCAATCTGCGCAGCGGCGTTATTGACGGCTCCATGACGACGACCGTCACCACGCCACAGGGCTGGATGGTGGAAGTGGCGGATTGGGACAAGGTGCGGATTCTGGTTGATGAGTTGTTCCCGACGACGTCCCTGACCCCGCCTGCGGAGGAGCCAGTCCCTGCGGATGCGTTCCGCGCCGAGCAGGCGTCGGTCGCAATATACAATGGGACGATGACGACCGACCTGGCGCAGCAAACCGCGGCGCTCCTGCAGGACAAGGGCTATGTCGTCGCTGGCTATAGCAGCGCCGACCGCTTTGACCACACCCAGACGCTTATCGTTGTTTATCGTGACAGGCCCCTGACGGTGGCTGCCCTTGCCCTGGAGTTGGGGGTGGATCCTGAAGCGGTGATCTACCAGGATGATGTCACCGAGGCGGTTGATGTGGCCGTCATTCTGGGGCAGGACTATGTTGAGAGGCTTGCCGGGCGCTAGCACCAGACGGCGCCAGTGCGATCCGATGATCGGCTGCCTGTAGCGATTCCCGAACCTGAAGTGGGCCGGCACACCGCGCCGACCTGCACAGGTTCGTCTTTGTGTCCATGCTGTACCATGATCTGTGTGCCGCGCAAGAGAGGATTTGATGATACTGACATCGTTCGATCTGGCCGGTCGGGTCGCGTTGGTCACAGGGGCCAGCCGCGGCCTTGGACAGGGTATGGCTCTCGGCCTGGCGGAGGCCGGCGCGGATATCGTCGGGATATCTCGCGGCGCGTGCGATGTTACAGGCTCTGCTGTGTCGGCTCTGGGGCGTCGCTTTATGCACTTGCCTTGCGATCTCAGCGCGGCCAGCCCGGCTGATCTCGAGGGCCTGGTCAAGGCTACGGTCGCAACCTTTGGCGGCCTCGACATCCTGGTCAACGCGGCAGGTACCACCATCCGGCATCCCGTTCTCGAATTTCCCCCGGAGGACTGGGAGCAGGTCTTGAACGTGAACCTCAACAGCCTCATGTTCCTATCCCAGGCGGCAGCCAGGCACATGGTGGCACACGGGGGTGGCAAGATCATCAACGTCGCGTCGGCACTGTCCTTTCAGGGCGGCATCCTGGCGGTCCCATATGCAGCCTCCAAGCATGCCGTCGCCGGGGTCACCCGTGCGATGGCCAATGAGCTGGCCTCGCAGGGAGTCAACGTCAATGCTATTGCCCCGGGGTATATGCTCACTGACCTAACGGCGCCACTGGCGGCCGATTCTGAGCGGGAACCTGCAATCACTGCACGCATCCCCGCGGGCCGCTGGGGCACTCCCGAAGACCTCCAAGGCGCTACGGTCTTTCTCGCTTCAGCGGCATCGGCATACTGCCATGGCATTGTGCTTCCCATTGACGGGGGCTGGCTGGTGCGCTGAACTGGAGCGTACGCCTGCGCGAATTCCATTTCCAGGCAAGGAGACCCATGGGCGATCCATCCGCACGAAACACAGCGTCAAGCAGCCGCCGCATGATGACTATCCTGCTGTGTGTGGCTGTCTTCATGTACTGGATATCGCTGTACCTCTATGCCCCCACGCTTCCGACGTATGTTGAGGGCAAGGTCGACAATCTTGCCTCGGTGGGTATTGTCCTCTCCATGTACGGTCTCTGGCAGGCGATTATCCGGTTCCCTCTGGGGATCTTTGCGGACTGGATGGGCCGGCGCAAGCCATTTGTGCTCGTCGGTCTGGCACTGGGCGGCCTGGGTGCCTGGATGCTTGCCGGAGCGGAAGGCACGAGCGGCCTGGTCACCGCCAGGGCGATCACCGGGCTTGCGGCTGGCACCTGGGTCCCACTGGTCGTCATGTTCTCCAGCCTCTTTCCGCCTGAGGACGCCGTGCGGGCCAGCGCGTTGCTGACCTTTATCGGCGGGGTGGGGCGCATACTGGCCACGGCGGTCACGGGCTCGTTGAATAACTGGATGGGCTACTCGCTGGCCTTTTACCTGGCTGCTGGAGCGGCAGTGCTCGCGATTGTGGCCATACTGCCCGCGCGTGAGCAGGCCCAGCCGCCCAAGGCGCCGTCGCTGAGCAATCTCGCACGGCTGCTGAGCCGCTCTGATGTGCTTTTGCCCTCGCTGCTGAGCATGGTGCACCAGTACGCCAACTGGGCGACCACCTTCTCCTTCGTGCCTCTTGTGGCGGAAAAGCTGGGAGCCACCGATGTGACACTGAGCGTTCTGCTCAGCTTTAACATCGCTGTAGTCACCCTGGGCAACCTGATCGCGACGACGGTAGTGCGCAAGATTGGGGCACGGAACATGGTGTATCTCAGCTTTGTCTTGCTGGCGATCGGCACCACCGCGGCAGCCTTTGCGCAGTCGCTCGTAGCGGTGTTTCTGCTCCAGTTCCTCATCGGCATCTCCAACGGGATCGGGTATCCGGTGCTTATGGGCATGTCGATCCGCAATGTGGAGGAGGCTCAGCGCGGCACGGCCATGGGCTTTCACCAGGCTGTCTATGCGATCGGCATGTTTGCCGGGCCGGCTCTCAGCGGGGTGCTTGCGGACATGTGGGGTCTGCCGCCTATGTTCATCATGACAGCCGTGTTCTGCCTCTTGCTGGGGTTGGTGGGGACGCGCCGCCTGAGCGCGGACCGTTCCCTCTAGCAACAGGGCCAGGCGCCGGCGCCGGGGGAATTCGCTCGAGTAGAGAGCGCGCGGCTTCGGCGCGGCAGTGCAAGGGATGTCGACTTGCCCGTTTAGGAGTCTGCCAGGGGAGCACTTGTATGGCTTTTCGATGGCCTGGTCTTGGAGCGGCCGCTACGATCTCGTGCGCTCTTGGAATGTACCTTTTGGCAGCGGCGATGCCGGTCGCGTCGGCGAGTGCCGAGCCTGGCTTGCAGATCTTTTTGCCCATCGTGCTGCATCAGCAAGCCGCCAGTTGCCAGCCGATACCGGAAGAGTCGTACGATGCCATCCCGGTGGATGGCCTCTCCCCCGACCCTGGTGTCTCTGCGAAAGATCACCCCGACCTGAATCTCGAGCTCCGGAGCTATTCTGAGAATCTATCCGCTTATCGCGGCCTCGTGGACTATAGCGGGGGCTATGATCCGCTGGCGCCGCGCCTGCAGACGCTCTTTGGCGACGCGCGCTGGCCGGTGATGCCTCATGTCTACCGGGTCTATCAGTGGGATGGCCAGTGGCCCGGCACCTACGGCGTCTATCCGATCCTCAGCCCCGATGTGACGCTGGTTGGCCTGGAGAGTACTGCGGGCGAAAAGATTCATGTCCCGACACGGGCGGCAGAGATCTTTCACGATACAATTACGGGAAAACACTATGTAGCGATGGTGCTCTATGCCGCACCGGATCGCATCACCCTCAAGTACACCCGCGATGACCATGTGATCACCGGCTATACGATTCACATCGAGGGTATCTGCGTCGAGCCGCGGCTCCTGGCGCTGTATGATGCCCTGGCTGCCACGGGCCGCACGTATCTCCCCGGTTTGCGCTTTGGGCAGGCCATCGGTCGCGCTATCGACGGCGAGATCGGCGTGGCTGTACGCGACAACGGGTCCTTTATGGATCCCCGCTCCCGCAAGGACTGGTGGCAGGGGCTTGAGAGCGCCGCGGTCCCGGTTCCGCAACTGGATGCGAGCGGGGAGCTCTGGTTTATCGAACAGCAACGCAGGCTGGCGTCCGGCGCGTGCCCATAGAACAAACGCAAGGCGACTCTTCTCGGAGTCGCCCTGCGTGCGTCCTCACACAGGATAAGGGGCAGGCTCAGCTCTTGGGTGCCTGCATCATCTCGATCACGAGCCCGTCCGGCAGGCGGAACCAGTTATGCCCCTGGGGCATCTCCTCGACGCCCCACTTGTAGGCTTCATCAAGGGCGGCCTCCAGATCATCGGCAAAGATGCCCAGGTGGTCCAAGCGCCCTTCGGGCCCTTCAAAGTCCTCTGCCGATTTGAGCTGCATACCGCCGGCGGTCCAGACCTGGTCGGGGGCATCCGGATCGCCTGCGACGCGGGTCACCGGCATGCCAATCGCCTTGAAGAAAGCAATGTGCCACTGGATGTCCTTGACCCAGACGGCAGTGTGCTGGAGGTAGCAGGTCTTTTCGTAGGCCATGACGTGCTCCTTTGTGCGATCGCTTGTTTCTCACGACTCGTGCGAACAGGCCTATGCCAGAGTCAGGCTAACGAATCAGACCGAGTTCTTCGATAGGCCAATAGCGGAACCAGGCCCGCCCGATCACGTCTTCGTACGGAATCATCCCAAAGGACCGGGAATCGTTGCTGGCATTGCGATTATCGCCGAGCACCAGCAGATGTGCCTCCGGAACGATCTGTGCGGGCATGCCTCCAACGGTGGGCTCGGTCAAATAGTCCTCCTGCAGAGGCTCACCGTTGATATACACCTGATTCTGTGTAATCTCGACAGTCTCGCCCGGCAGACCAACCACGCGCTTGATCAGAGGAACGGTCCCGTGCTGCTGTGGCTTGAGGACCACGATGTCGCCCCGCGCCGGTTCCCTGAAACGGTAACTGATCTTTTCGATGATCAATCGCTCGTTATTGTGCAGATTGGGCTCCATACTCTGGCCCTCGACGCGTGTCGCCTGCGCAATAAAAAGGTTGACGACGATGACAATGACCAGAGCCGGGAGGACCGACTCGAGCATCTCGCGAAACCATGACTTTGTGGGAGATTGCCCGGGGTTCTGCGTATCCAATGTATCTTTTGTCATCTTGAACACCTGATGGTGGCGGGGGAGTCTGCACTCCCCCGCCACGGGGTTTTAGCGCGAGCGACCGCGGGAGCCGCCGTCACGACTGCGTCCGCCATCGCGGCTTCGGCCGCCGCCGCCACTGGGCTTGCGATCGCGGTCTCGGGCCTCCTCGGCCGTCCATCCTTCTAGAACTGCCTGGCGAGACAGTCTCACCCGGCCGTTGGAGTCGATGTCTGTCACCATGACGGTGATCTCGTCGCCCACCTGTGCGACATCCTCGACATTGGCGACGTGAAAATCAGCCAGCTGGGAGATGTGCACCAGGCCATCATGCCCGGGCATGAACTCGACAAAAGCACCAAAGTCTGTGGTGCGGACGACCTTGCCGGTGTAGATGCGGCCTACTTCCGGCTCTGCGGTAATTGCCTGGATCCGGGACAGCGCCTCGGCCATGGCCTCCCCATTGTTGGAGGCTACCGTAACCACGCCATCATCGTCAACATTGATGCTGACGCCCGTATCGTCAATGATCCCGCGGATATTCTTGCCGCCTGGCCCGATGAGTGCACCGATCTTGGAGACCGGGATCGTCACCGTGGTGATGCGCGGCGCATACGGAGACATGTCCGTCCGCGGTGCGGACAGCACGGAGTTCATCACATCCAGCACCTTCATCCTGGCCACGTAAGCCTTGTGCAGGGCCTCTGCAATGATCTGGTGCGGCAGGCCGGCGATCTTGATGTCCAGCTGGATAGCTGTGATGCCCTTGGTTGTGCCAGTCACCTTAAAGTCCATGTCACCCAGATGGTCCTCGAGACCCTGGATGTCCGTCAAAAGAGCATAGCGATCGTCGGACGTGATCAGGCCTATAGCGATGCCGCCTACCGCAGCGCGCAAAGGCACACCGGCATCATAGAGCGCCAGGCTGCTTGCGCAGGTGCTGGCCATGGAAGTGGACCCGTTAGACGAGATCGCTTCGGAAACCGAGCGAATCGTGTACGGGAACTCTTCTGGCGAAGGCAGCACGGCCTCGATGGCTCGCTCCGCCAGGGCACCGTGGCCGATCTCTCGACGGCGGGGTCCACGCATGGGCCCGGTCTCGCCTGTCGAGTAGGGCGGGAAGTTGTAGTGGTGCATATAGCGCCGGGTGCCGTCCTCGGACAGCCACTCGATGCGCTGTTCGTCGTCGGCCGAGCCCAGAGTCACGATGTTGAGCACCTGCGTCTCGCCACGGTTAAAGAGGGCCGAGCCGTGTACGCGGGGCAAAAGGCTCACCTCCGCACTGAGGGCGCGGATATCGTCCAGGCCGCGCCCATCGATCCGGATACCCGAGTCGATAATGTGCTTGCGCATCGCCTGTTTGGACAGGAGCTCAAACGCCTCACTGATCTCTGAAGCGGGCATTTCGGTACCGGCGTTCTCGATCAGTTCGTCACGCAGTGCCTGCTCGGCGTCGCGGCGCTCATCGCGCGGAGCAGCGCTCTTTACCAGGTCTTCGATCCTGGCACTTGCGTTGGCCCGCACGTAATCCAGCACCTCGGCGGGAAGCGTAAAGCGCAGGCCTTCCTTCTTCTCCTTGCCGATCGCCGCGCGCATCTCTTTTTGCAGTGCGATCAGGTTCTGCATGTTCTCGTGGCCCAGCTGGATCGCCTGCAACATCAGGTCCTCAGGAAGCTCCTTGGCACCCACTTCGATCATGTTGATGTGGTCTTCGGTGCCGGCCAGAGCCATGTCCAGCTCGCTTCTCTCCATCTCGCTGTTCAGCGGGTTAATGACGAACTCGCCGTCGATATACCCGACCCGTGTGGCGCCGACTGGCGTCTCAAAGGGGATATCCGAGATCATCAGTGCCGTTGAGGCGCCCACGATCGACAGGATGTCGATGGCGTGTTCTTCATCGGCGGAAAGCGGCGTGATGACGATCTGTACGTCATTGCGATAGCCCTCTGGGAACAGGGGGCGCAGCGGACGGTCGACCTTGCGCACTGTGAGGATGGCTTCCGTCGAAGGACGGCCCTCGCGCTTGAAAAAGCCCCCGGGGATCCGGCCAGCGGCATAGCGACGCTCCTCCAGGTCAACCGTCAGGGGGAAGAAATCGATTCCCTGCCTGGGCTCCTTGGAGGCTGTCGCTGTCACCAGGATGACGGTGTCACCCCATTGCATCAGCACGGCGGCGCCAGCCTGCGGCGCCAGCTTGCCCGTACGGATGGTGATGGGCTCTCGCCCGAAACTCGTTGTAAACTCTCTTTCCATTTCTGCTCCTACTCACTCATAGACTCGCGGGAGTCCGGAGCAGACTGACCAGGGACTGGGGAGTGAGTCCCGTCCACTTGAGGCACACTCCCCAATTCCTGCGCAATCTTGCTTGGATCTCCCTGTGGAAACGCGAACCATTGTCTGCCTAGCAAAAAGAGTAGCTCATGACCCAGGGGGCCGAGAGCTACTCTCTTGTTTTTGGCAGAGCGCACCCGGATTGTGCGGACCTAGCGCCTGAGCCCGAGCCGGCCGAGCACTTCACGATATCTCGTCTCATCCTCGCGGCTCAGATAATTCAGGTGGCGCCGTCGCTGGCCAACAAGCTTTAGCAGGCCGCGACGAGAGTGCTCATCAGCCCGATTCTCTCTCAGGTGCTCCGTCAGCCTGTTGATCCGCTTGGTGAGCAGCGCGATCTGCACCTCCGGCGATCCTGTGTCGTCAGGGTGGCGGTGAAAATCCTCTACGATCGCGTCCTTCTCGCCTTTTGTTAGCGGCATATGGCTTGTCCTTCCTGCACAATCTTCGATTGACAGCAAGGATTATAGCACAGACGGGCCTTTGAGGCAAATCATCGAGCGGCAGCCCTTTATCGTCTTTCGTCCCTTGACGTCACGCAAGCCTGGTGAGGCTAGTCTTCAATCATCAATTGCCAGGGAACGCCGAACCGGTCCGTCAGTACGCCGTACAGGCTGGTCCAGAACGTCTCTGCCAGGGGCATCTCCACCGTGCCTGCCTCGCTCAGTGCGTCGAACTCTTTTCGCAGCACCGCAGCATCGCTATACGTCAGAAACAAGCCGCCGACGATGTTGCCAGTGACGGCTGCACTGGGCGGGAAATGGTCCGAGAAGCCCACCGTGGTTCCATGGATATTCAGCTCCGCATGGGCGACCAGTTCACGCATCTCGTCGGGCACGACGGCGGACATGTCGCCCGGCATCTTCCCATAAGTGAGGATCTCGCTCAGCCGATCCAGAAACTGAAGCATAGAACGTGAGCATCTCCCGGCAGTTGCCAGGGCAATTCGGGTAAGGCGAAAGACCCATGGTAGACGTCCCTGCCGGGAGCACCACGCATCCGCAATTGTCTAGTGTTATACTATAGAATTAGTCGGGCATCAACAGGCATTTTCGAGAGTGTTGATAAACTGGTGCATGACCTTGCCAGGATGAGCACAACCGGTAGACTGTGGGCATCCCGCCGGAGGAGGACCCCATGGCTCAGCCGAAGCTGCAGAAAGCCGAGACAGACTCATTCTACGGTGACTATTTGTACGCTAACATCGTCCCCGAGAACCATTTCTTGCGTCTGCTGCGCGATCTGGTGCCCTGGCAGCGCTTCACATATCGTCTGATCAAGTTCTACAGGGGCAAAGGTCAGGTCGGACGCCCTCCTATCGACCCGGCCATCCTGCTAAAGATGCTGTTGCTGAGCTACCTCTATGACCTATCGGAGCGCCAGGTGGAAGAGTTCTGCAACTACTTCCTCCCGGCCAAGTATTTCCTGGGCTTGGCCATTGACGCACACGCACCTGACCACTCGACTTTGACCCTATTCAAGAATCGGATTCTGGAGAATGGCAAGGTGGTTGCCTACGAGCGTCTCCTGGATGAGATCATCGCGATTGCCAGAGAGGCGAAGATCGAATTTGGCCCCCTTCAGTTGGTGGACAGCACGCATAGCATTGCAGACGTGGATCTGGCGCAAGAGAAGCAGCGCAAGGATGACGGCCGGGGACCCCGCGATCCCGATGCCCGCTGGGGATGTAAAGGGACCTACACCTGCCATGGGGAGGACGGCCAGCCGCAGCGGGGGAAGAAGTGGTTCTATGGCTACAAGCTGCACGCGAGTTTTAACGAGGGCGCCCAGATGATCACGAGTCTGCATATCTCCACTGGCAATCGTCCTGACAACGCCTACCTGTGCGATCTGATTCGCTCTGACCTGGCGCAGGGTCTGGCCGTCGACACCTGCGTTGCCGACAGGGGCTACGATGACACACATATCCACTACATCCTGCAGCAACTCGGTATCCGAAACGCGATCCATCTGGTTGGCACGCGCACTCGGAAGAAGGATGCCAACAAACAGGTCTGGCAACAGCTCATACAGGAACCCTGGTATCGGCCCGCGCTGGGCACACGCTATCAGATCGAGCGCAAGTTCGGAGAAGCCAAGCTGTATCATGGTTTGAGGGACTGCCGTTATCTCTCTCTGGAGCGCTACGCTGTGCAGGCGTACCTGACCGCGATCGCTCTGAACTTGAAGCAGTTGATCCGTGGCCTTACGGGCGTCTCGTTACGAGGCCCGACTCTCAATAGCATCTGAACAGAGGGGAGTAGTGCGCCTATGGACCGGATGGACACGCCAAGAGCGATCTATCGGGCGCCACGAGCATCACGAGGGCCAAAAACAGGCCTGGAGGAGCCTATCGACCAGCGTTCCGACCCCTGCAGAACCCCATAACTCGTAAATTTGCGCCCTAATGGGGCTCTGTTATCCGTCTGCCCCAACTTTCTCAACGGTCTCCAAAGTACGACTGAAAGCCAGTGCTCCTGTTGGTGTACTTTTCCCCTGCGACGCCACAAAAGTAGCGAGTGTAGAACGCCCGCAGGTGCTCGATGTCGGCTGACCAGACGGCCACGTGCCCGATTGTCGGCATTAACATCGCTCCAGGCCAGGTTTTCACTTTTCTCCGTGCGCCGCGTTCGGACCGCGTCTGGCGACAGGTGGGGTCCTGTGCCCCCGCGAACGGCCTGGCGCCAGGTTTGGCACAGGTCTAGTGGGCCGCTGTGGCAGAATGCTCAGAGAACGAGATCACGGGAACCCGCGCCAGAGTTGCTACCAGAGCGTGAAGCAGCGCCACAGGCAGCGCCGGTACAAAGGCCAGGAGCATCGCAATCTCTCTCCCAAAGCTGCTCTGCGGGTCAGGCCTACCCTTGATCCGGCCTATCAGTGCGCTAAAGGGGATACCGTAGACGTTTCCGATCATGATGGCGCGAATGGCCCCGAGGATGCCCTGTGCGATTCGCTGACCATACAGCTCAACCGTGCGTTCCCATGCCTCACGGCTTGGGTTTCCTTTTGTATCGGCATAGTGCTGGGCGAACAGGATAGCAGCCACTTCGTTTGCGGGGACATCGTCGATAATCCCGGCAAGCATCGCCTGCACCTCGCTGGCGCTCATACCGCTCTCCAGCGCCATCTTTGTGTGAGCATAGGAGCATGCGGCGCAACCGTTCACCTCGGTCACCGCCAGCATGATCCGCTCGATGAACTCCTGGTTCAAGTCACCCTGCGATCTGGCTCGCGACAGAAAGCGCATCGAAAGTAGGCCCTCGACCAGGATGCGGTAGGACTCCAGGAGCGTATAGTGCTTCTTTGCTACAATCATAGTGTCACAGATCCAATCTTGCATGAGTCGGGATCGCCGCACGGGCTAATAGACGATGTCATTGACAAAGGGCGTCTTTTCGGCGGTCTTGCCGGAAAAGTCGATGGCGTATTTCGCATTCTCCGTAAAGACAACTGCGTCCGTGAGGTCCACCTTGAGGATGCAGGTGTGCGGATCCGGTTCATTGACATGCCTGTCGTAAAAGGCGCAGAACGCCTGGCGCAGCTCATCTCGAAGCGTCTCATTTCCCGCTGCCAGAGGGTTCCCCAGGTTGGTGCCCCTGCCATGTGCTACGAACAGGCTGTGGCACAGCGCCACGCTGGGATTGGTACCGATCTCCTTCATCTTGCTGCTCAGGTCATAGGTGGTGATGTAGAACGCGCCATCCCGGTAGTAAGCATTGACCGTACGTACGTTTGCCTGGCTGCCATTTACGGTTGCCAGCGTCATCACCACGTCATGTCCAAACTGCTCGTCCATGACCGCTATCGCTTCACTGTAGATGTCCATCGGGGCGCCTCCCTGTCGTGCTGCTCCAGGCGGACTCTGCGTCCCCGCGGTGTGCCGCCAGTGAGAGTGCATTCAGCGCAAGCGTGCACACCAGCAGAGCCGCAGAGACGCGGGCGGCCGCGTCTGCAGTGTCCATGAGCGCAGACCAATCCTCTATCCTTACCAGGTGTGCCCCGTAAAAGAGCTGCAGGCACAGTGAAACGGCACAAGCGCCCAGACTCACAGCGGGCGAGATGATCCGACTTGTGTCGCTCACCCGGCGCTGCACGACCAGGCTCGCAATGGGCAGGATCAGAGCGATCAGCCCGAGCACAAAGCTGCCGAGATTCAAGACCCCGTATCCTAACATGATTTTCCCTTCACTTGCGCATTCCTCGCCCTGCAAAGAGCGACCCGGGTGCTCCGCAGGCCACGCCAGCGAGCTGCCTGCGCAGCGCCCATCGTCCCTATGGCTGAACCGAGTTCCTTGATAAAAGCGCGACGCACTCGATGCGATGCGTCTGCCGGAACATGTCCACCGGCTGGACTTTACGCAGCCAGGTAATACGGCTCGCTGTCGTCCAGGGGAATCTGCTTGACGCGACGTATTCACACGGGGCCGTATCCGTCATCCTCAAGAATGGCCTGTGCCCTTTGGTATTTGCGTACGCGCTGGCGATCTTCAGGAGTGATTTTGTTCAGACGCGAGAGATCGCTGTTGTGCTTGAGATCGGCAAGCTTGACCGTTCTTGCGATGGGGTTATCCCGTATCGCCGCGATATAGTCCATATAGCATGTGCTATCATCATGAGTTAGCAGCGCCAAAGCATCCAGCACCTCTCTACCAAAGCCCCTTCTTTCCAGGTCTTCAAGGTCATATTCCGTATCTTCGACAACATCATGCAGCAGCGCGACAATGACGGTGCTTTCGTCGTGCATCTGCTCCGCCAAATGCAGCGGGTGGTAAACATAAGGTAACTCGCCTCTGTCAAGTTGATTTCTGTGTGCATCATAGCAGAGCCTGAGCGCCAGTTTTGTCATGTCCGTGTAGATCATGTGGCACATCTCTTCGCTTGTGTCTCAGGTCTAGACATCAACGCCACCACCTCGATGTGATAGGTCTGCGGAAACATGTCCACCGGCTGGGCCTCTACCAGAGCATACCCATGTTCCCTGAATCGTGCGACATCGCGGGCCAGCGTCGCCGGATCGCAGGAGACATACACGATCCGGCTGGCCCCGCAGGACGCCAGAGCATCCACGGTCTCCGGCGTGCAGCCCGTGCGTGGCGGATCCAGGATGATCGCATCCACGTGCATTTCCTGGCTTTTCACCACGCGGGCGACGTCGCCCTCCAGGAATGTGCCCCGGCCCCTGGCGTTGGCACGCGCGTCGCGTACCGAGGCGCTGTAGGACTCTACGCCGAACAGAGCGTTGGACGTGTTCGTCAACGTGAGGCCCAGCAGGCCTCCGCCGCAATACGCGTCCAGGAGCGATTCGCCATCCTGGAGTTGCAGGTAGGACGCCGCGACCTGGATCAGACGCTCCGTCTGTGCAGTGTTGTTCTGGAAGAACGCGTCTGAGGATACGCGCAGGGGCACATCGAGCACCCGCTCGGTGTAGTACTCCCGGCCCGCCAGAGTCTGTCGCCTGCCGGACGGCCCGGTATAGAGGCAACTGTAGGGGACGGACAGGTCGTCCCGCACCGTCACGGCGTGGCGTCCCCTGATCTGGGCTAGCCGGTCCCCCGTATTGGTGCCCGCGCGCAGAACCAGCTCATCGGCGCGGACTCGGCAGGCGCGGTGTGCGTCCCACATGGTGTCGAGAAGAGGGTGTGCGATCATGCAATGCTCAGTGGCGATGATCTCGTGACTCTGCAGCGCATAGTATCCGGCCTGGCCGTAGCGGTTGATGCGGAGCTGCACATGGTTGCGGTAGTGCCATGGCTCAGCCATGCCCAGCATGGGCTGCACCCTGGGCTCTTGTACGCCACCGATACGCTCAAGCACGTCGCGAACGATACCGCGCTTGAACTCAAGCTGGGCGGGGTAACTGATATGCTGCCACTGGCAGCCACCGCAGCGCCCATACACGGGGCAGGGGGGCGACACGCGCGCGTCCGAAGGGCGATCGATGCTGATGAGCCTGCCGCGAGCGTAGGATGCTCTGGACTGCTCAAGGGACACAGTAACCGTCTCCCCGGGCAGCGCCATGGGAACAAAGATCACCTGCCCCTCGTATCTCCCGACGGCATCGCCGCCGTGGGCCATGTCTGTGAGCGTCAGTTGCACCCTGTTTTTCATCTACTCTCCGGATGAATCTCTGTCAGGCGGCGATAGACCCATGAAATGACTGTAGCATTGCTGTCTGTGGAGAGCAATTAGTGCCCCACAGACAGGACGGGACCCGGCTCGTTGCGCGCCTGGCGCCTGCGAATTGGCTTTGACACTCCCCTGTGGCCAGTGTATAGTCACCAATAGTGTAAACAGACCCCAGGGTGGCATATGTGAGCGATCTCGGAGAGCGCCTGCGTGAGGCGCGAGAAGGCAAGGACATCTCTCTTGAGCAGGCGGAGGCGGCCACGCACATCCGCGGTGGCCTGCTGCGTGCGCTCGAGGAGGGCCGCTATTCCGAGCTGCCCGGTGATGTCTATGGACGCGGGCTGGTGCGTAACTATGCCCGCTACGTTGGTCTTGACCCCGCGGCTGCTGTTGAAGAGTTCTCTCACTACATCGGGCGATCGCAGCAGGTTTACCCGCAGGTCCTCGACGAGCCCCTGGCCCCCATCAAGCGCAGCTGCGGTTGGCTCATTGCCCTTCTGTTGTTTGTTACCCTGCTGGTGGCGGCATGGTTCGCCTACACAGAGCTGTACGTCGATCGGGGCATGCGGGTCGAGAGTCTCTGGCCTCTTGTGATCAGCACCCCTGCAGTTGAGCCTGTCTCTCCTTCCGGACAAGCGACTGTCATCGCGCCGAACAATGGCACAACGCCAGAGCCGCAACAATCCGCCGAACCCGGTGGTGAACCATCTCAAGCCGTGGCGGAGAGTGAGCCGAGCGTGGAGCCGACAGCGACGAGGATTTCTTTGCCCACGCCCCGATCGGTACCCTCGGCGACCCCGACGATCGTCTCTGGCGTGTATATCGAGGCGCTGGCCACTGCGGACACCTACGTGGAGGCGACGGCTGATGGTACCAGGGTCTACACCGGGATCATGCGCCCCAACGACACTGCCCAGTGGCAGGCGGCCGAGACGATCATCTTGCGGGTTGGAAACGCGGGCGGGCTCCAGTTGCTCGTTAATGGCTATGACGTCGGTAGTCTGGGCGATAGCGGCCAGGTCATTACTCTTGAATACAACGTCGACAACCTTCCGGGTCAGTGAGCCGGCGGCGACCCCTGGAAGGCCGGTGCCTGTGAGCAGCGGCCTTTTTTCGTATGGTGGAACCTCATGAACTTTTATCTGATCACCCTCGGATGCCCCAAAAACCAGGTGGACTCGGAGATGATGGCACAGCTCCTGATCGAGGCGGGGCACCGCGCTGTCGCCCATCCGGACGAGGCCGATATTCTCATCACCAACACTTGCGCCTTTATTCATGATGCGCGGCAAGAATCTCTCGAGACTCTCGAGGACCTGGCCCGCCACAAGCGGCCAGATCAGGCGCTGATCGCCGCCGGGTGTTTTCCTCAACGAGACAGCGACACGATCTGCCGGCGTGTCCCCGCTGTGGATGCCGTTCTGGGAACGCGCTCGTGGCCCGAGATCGTTGAGCTCGTAGAGGCTCTGGGGCAACGCCGGCGGGGAGTATTGCGCCGCATCCATGAACGCGGCGATCTGGTTGCCTCAGTACAACGCAGCGCAATTATGGGGCGAACGGCCTATCTCAAAATCGCGGACGGTTGCGATGCTGGCTGCGCCTTTTGTGCCATTCCAGCGATCAAGGGACCGCAGGTCAGTAAACCGCGGGCGGAGATCCTGCGCGAGGCACAGGAGCTGGTCGATCAGGGCGTTCAGGAGCTGGTGCTGATCGCCCAGGACACCACCGCCTATGGGCGTGACCTCGGTTTGCGGGACGGGCTGCCCCCGCTTCTGGAGCGTCTGGCGGAGATCCTCCCGCAGGAGGGCTGGATACGCATTCTGTACGCCTATCCCCAGCATATCAGCGATGCGTTGATCAGGACGATGGCCTCGCTCCCGCAGATGTGTCACTATCTCGACCTCCCGCTTCAGCATGGGCACCCAGATGTGCTGCGGCGCATGCGCAGGCCACACGATTTGGCGTCGATCTACGATCGCATCGGCGGGCTGCGCCAGGCCATGCCCGATATCGCGCTGCGTTCCACCTTTATTGTGGGCTTTCCGGGCGAGACTGACGAGGAGTACCAGGCGCTGCTGGGGCTGATCGAGGAAATCGCTTTTGATCACGTAGGCGTGTTCACCTACTCCCGCGAGCGCGGCACACTGGCCGCCCGGATGCCGGGACAGGTGCCTGAAACCGTCGCTCTGGAGAGATACCACCAGACGATGGTGGCCCAGCAGGCGATCTCTTTGGCGCGCAACCGGGAGCAGATCGGTCGGGTGCTGCGGGTGCTGGTAGAGGACCATATCGACGGCCAGGCTGTGGGACGCAGCTATCGCGATGCCCCGGATATCGATGGCACCGTGCTATTTCCATCATCAGACCCACCGGATGGCATGGTCGATGTGCGCATCACCGGCGCGGAGCCGTACGACCTGATGGGCGAACGCGTCTCATGAGTTGAGCGGGCCTGGGTCTACCCGGGCATACCTCTCCACCACGCGTCTGAGAGCAGCGCGTGGTGAAAGAATCGGTAGGCGAGCGGGTCCGTGACGTTGAGCCCGGCCGAGTCGGTGAGGTAGAGCGCAAAGGCGCGAGAGAAATAGCTGCGTGGCGTGTCCGTGATGTCGTGTGGAGTCGCGTACCCGAGCACACGCAGCCTGGCCAGACGAGGTGCGAGTTCTCTGAGGCCCTCTGTTAATCCCAGGCCGTCGGCGAGCCAGGCGCCGTCCGTCTCCAGGCCGCTTCCCAGCAAATGGTCGATCAGATCGCCGACCGCCACGAGGGCCGTGCAGGGTTGCTGTGCCAGATCGGCGGTGCAAATGGTGCAGACGCCCTCAAACTCCCGCCCCCTCCAGGTGTACAGGCCTGGATGGTATCCTGAGGGCAGGTGCGTAAAGACCAGGTGGCCGCGAGGCCGTTCAAGCCAGAGTGAGAGCAAACCAGCAGGCAGGCGCTCCAGATAGCCGCGTATCCGCTCTGCGGGCTCCCAGATGGACCCAAAGGCCTGTCGCACTGGCACCGGGGCCAGCTCTATGGCCTGCGGGTCGGTATGCATGCGTTCGCGCCAAAGCATCTCCAGCAGCGCATGCTGGCTGGCCCGAGGGCTCTCCATACTTGACCGTTCCCTTTCTGCGACCATTCAAGTGGGCTAGCGCCTCACTCTACCGATTATTGGTTGACGCCCGTGCTGTGCCATAGTACACTGCCGCTCAATTGGGGACAAGAGGCAGTACGAAAGGGACAGGCATGAGTGCCGTACTCGTCCTGAATGCTACCTATGAGCCGTTGAGTGTCGTCAGTCTGCGACGTGCGGTCGTACTCTTGCTCAAGGACAAGGCCGAAGTCGTGGAGGCCGCGGAGGGCCGTCTCCGTGCCGAGACACTGTCGTTGCCCGTGCCACTCGTGATCAGGCTGGTCCACTTTGTGCACGTCCCCAGGCAGACGGGCGTTCCTCTGACACGGCGCGCCGTCTTTATGCGCGATAACTACACCTGCCAGTATTGCGGCCAGCGTCCCTCCCGATCTGAAGCGACGGTCGACCACGTCCTGCCACGGATACGGGGCGGAACCACGACCTGGGAGAATGTGGTCTGCGCCTGCCAGCGCTGCAACACCCGTAAGGGGAGCCGTACCCCTGAGGAGGCGAATATGCCTCTGCGACGCGCCCCTTACCGGCCCATGTACTGCGCAGTCGTGCTCCTGGCTCACGCACCAGTACACGAGTCCTGGATCAAGTACATCGATGTGACCGCGCAGTACGCGGACAGTGCCGTGAGCTAAGGCGCTACGACTTGTATCGTCGTCCCAACTGTTAGCTGATCTGCCTTCAGTCCCCCCGCCGAACGAATCTCAGCCCGCTCACCCGTGCTGCCATCGTACATACCAAAGGACAGCGTATAGTCCCCCGGTGGCGCCTGTGGATCGATCGAGATGATGTAGCGATCGACGCCGGCCTCTCCGGCGCGCCAGGTTGACGTGGGCCACTGGCCGCCGCCGGGCATGCCATCTTGCTGACCCCACACCGGGCCGGACGTGGCCGGGTTGAAGGCCTCGCCGATCAGGTGCGTGAACACGGTCCAATCCCGTTCGGGGTTCCCTGTCGCGCGCCAGTAGAGATCCAGCACGACACTTTTTCCAGGATGTGCCGTCAGTGGTCCATCTGCGAAGGCGTCCAGTAGGGTATAGCCGGTGAGTACGATGGCGTCTCCGACCGTGGCTTCGGTGGCCACCGCAGGTCCGGCGGGCATGGCGAGTTTCGGGGTGCCTTCGATGCGCACCGTGCGCAGATCAGTGTACGACTCGTTGGGGCCAGCCATTCTAAGCCGGTACTCGCCCTGCGGCAGCGCCGCTGTGACCGGCAGCGCGATGCGCTCGCGTCCCGGGAACGCTTCCGGGTGCCCCACGGAACGGCTGGCGACGACGAGGTCCGCTGCATTGAGCATCTGCAGGAAGCAAGGTGATGCCGGGGGCTGATCCCAGTAGAGGCTCACCCAGATCGGCTCATCCATGACGAATCGATCGACCATCAGCTCCCATCCGCGCAATCCCATCTCGCTTGCACGGAGCTCGCTCTCACGTTCAGGGGTATAGGTCTCTGCGAGACCTGGGCTCTCCTGGCCGGGCGCGAACAGCAGCAATGTGTTGTGCCCATAGCCCTCGGCCCAGTCCAGGCCGTAGGCCTCATCCAGCGCCTTTCTGAGGATCCTGCCGGGATCCGAGAGATTCACATCCACTTCGGCCAGCCAGATGCGGTTGTACTGGCCGGCGTTCTCCTCTAGCCAGGAGGCCACGTCCTGCTCAGACAGGGACGGGCCCGTTTGGGGAACGGTACGGAAGGGAGGCCGCCCCTCTGTTGCCAGCTGTTCGTACTGGTACAGGAACAGAGGGTAGCGGCTGCTAGAGTCCAGCAGAACGACATCTCCTGGCTCTGACTGACTGGTAATGGCACGGACCATTGTCTGGTAATCGTCGCGCAGAATGCGGTCCGCATAGTGGCCAGGGAGGACGGCCAGCCAGGATGCGAGGATCCCCAGGGCGATGGCTCCGCCTGCCACTCGCCAACGACGAGCAATGGCTACCACACTCCAGGCCAGGAGCACCCAGAAGGCGGGCGCAAAGGGCATCAGGTAGCGGGCCTCGATGTGTGGTGTGTAAAAGAGGCTGCGCGGCAGGGTGGATAGATATACGATGGACGGAGGAAGGAGCACTGCCAGAGAAAGGGTTGCCATCGCCCCTGCGCTGTCAGAATCTCGGGTTTGAATGGTCTGCCGTATGAGGATGACCAGGCCGGCGACCAACGTGAGCAGGGGCAGGATTGTGGTCCAGAGGTAGCGATCGATATCCACTGACGCGCCGGAGGTCAACAGGATGGCATAAAGTCGCGCAACAAAGGCCGGGGACACGGGTTCAGACACGGACCAGGTCGTCATCCGTCCCCAGGAGAGCCAGAGCCACAGCGCCAATATGGCTGCAATGGCGACCTGTGAGATGACCCATCGCAGCAGCACTTCGCGGCGGCGATAGCCCTTGAACGCCACCAGGATATAGACCACGACGAGGTTCTCCACCAGCACCCAGGCCCCGCTGAGAAAGATGGTGTACAGGGCGCCAAGTGTGGCCAGAGAACAGGCCGTCAGCAGGCGGTTACCGGCTGGTCTGGTTGCCTCCGGTGCATCGGAGCGCATGGTGCGCAGCCAGCGGAGGAACAGGTACAGGGAGAGGGTCCCCAGCAGCCCCGCCAGAACATACATGCGCAGTTCCTGCGACCACCACACGTGAAACCGGCTCAGGGCTGTGAGGAGCGAGGCGAGGAGGCCGGTGAGCTCGCCACCTACCAGGCGCCCAAGCAGGTACACGACTGCCACAGTGAACACGCCAAAGAGCGCCGGAAGCAATCGCAGGGCGAACTCGGATTCCCCAAAGGCCTGCACCCAGGCCCAGAGGGACCAGAAAAAGAGCGGGGGGTGGACGTCCGAAGCGGTCCAGAGCGTGACACCGCCCAGGCCTTTGCGCACGGCCCACACAGCCAGGGCTTCGTCCCACCAGAGGTTCGCGTCCCCCAGCCGGTACAGGCGCAGTGCGAGGGCGATCAGCAGTATGCCCGGCAACGCGGCGCGCCGGGCGAGGCGCCCGTACGACTCAGACCCTGCCGACCAGTGCATCAAGTTTGCTCTCGATCTCGCGACGCTGGCTGGTGGTGAGGAGGGTTTGGTCCCTCGTGCTATCTCGGAAGTATGCCGCCAGGTTCTCGAGGGTAACTGCGGGAAAATCTGGATCCTGGATATCGAGTTGTACGTCCTCACCGGTAAAGACAATGACCCCATTTACGGGGACCTGATCGCTCAGGCCCAGTGACGACACCCATCTCTCCACGTCTCGTACCTCCAGCCCCAGGTCCTTTTCAGGTGTGGAGATCGCCGGTTCGCCGAATAGCTGCTTGATCCTGCGATGGCGCATCTGGTGATCCCAGCGCCCATCGGCGTAGGTGATCTCTCCCTGCTGAGCGCGTGTCACCAGCACCGTAAAGCCGCGATGGGAGAACACGACCTGGTCGGAGGGAAGATAGTAGCTGAGCAGCGTGTACCGCTTGTCCAAACCATCGAGTGCGCGCGCAAGCAGTTGATCGGGGCGCGGCTCGCGTACATACCTGTTGGCCATATAGGCGCCGACCGATGCTCCGAGAACGCCGACCAGAAGCAGGGACGACGACAGCACAGGCGACCGCGCGGCGGTAAAAAGCCCGATAAAGAGGGCGCCCAGCCCAATATAGTTGCCCCACTTGGCGTATTTGCGGCGCTTGTCCAGAAAGGCGTCATTGGCGAAAGCTTGCATGCATAACCTCAGTCTGTTGGCTAGAACGAATGACGGTCGCTAGACGGCCTTGCTCTCCTGCGACGCGGATTCTTTCATGGCGGCCACGCGCTGTTCGATCACCCGGACAATCTCCCCTTCGCGAGCAGCAATGGCCACACCCATCGCATTCTCTATCGCAAGTTCGTCGGAGCGACCATGGGCGATCACAACGACGCCATCGACACCCAGAAGCACGCCGCCGCCATACTCGCGGAAATCCAATCGCTTGCGAACGGCGTTGAACGCAGGCTTTGCCAGGAGCGCGCCCAGCACGGCCACCGGCCGTGACTTGATCTCCTGGCTCAACACCCTCAGCAGCATGCTCGCGGTACCCTCCGCGGTCTTGAGCGCGACGTTCCCGGTAAAGCCATCCGTCACAATGACATCGGCGATCCCCCGCAGGATATCCTTGCCCTCGGCGTTACCCACGACATTCAGATCCGGGCAGTTACGCTCCAGCAGCCCATAGGTCTCTTGAACCAGGGTGCTTCCCTTTGTCTTTTCCTCGCCGTTGGAGAGCAGCGCAATTCGCGGACTCGGGATGCCCATGATGTGCTGGGCGTACGCAGAGCCCATGATCGCAAACTGCATCAGCCACTCGGGCTTGCAGTCGGTATTGGCGCCAATGTCCAGCATGAACACGTGGCCGTCGATGGTGGGCAAGATTGTCGAGATAGCTGGCCTTTGCACGCCCGCGATGCGCCCAATGCGCCCGGCACTGGCCAGCGAGGCAGCCAGGACGCCGCCCGAGTTTCCGGCGGAGACCACGGCGTCGGCCTTGCCCTCGCGCAGGAGGCTCATGGCCACGACGATGGAGGCATCCTTTTTGGCGCGCACGGCCTGCGCAGGATGCTCGCCCATCTCTACAACCTCGGAGGCATTGACTACCGAGAGGGCCAGGCCCGACACATCCTCCGCGGCCAAAATCTCGCGAATCTCGGTTTCACGGCCAACCAGGATGATCTCGTGCCCAAAGCGGCGCGCCGCACGCACACCGCCGCGTACATCCACCGCGGGAGCATGGTCACTTCCCATCGCATCCAGAGCAATACGCATATGAGCCTCCCGGGGGTGAACTGACTGTCGCGTTGCTGGCCGCAATTGTACCCTGTGCGCTGCCGAGTTGACAACTGCAGGCTATGGGCTATACTCGCGATTGAGCCCCTGTGGCGGAATTGGCATACGCAGCAGGTTGAGGGCCTGTGCTCGTTTAGGGCGTACTGGTTCGAGTCCAGTCAGGGGCACAAATGCCAGTCATGTGACCGTCGTCCCTTTGGGGTGGCGGTCATTTGCGTTTTCGGCCCCAGGCACATCCAGTTGTCTCCGACGTTCAATGGTCTCCTGGCTTGCACGGTGTCTTCCGAGCGGGTGCAGGGAGCGGGCTGCTGCTTGCAGACTCTGGCTGCCCGTGCTAATCTTCACTCGCCAGGTCACCCGATGGGTAAGGTGGCATTGGCGTGCCAGGGACTCTGGTAGAGATGAAGCATGGAGGAGAGAAAGATGCACAGGACCTTTGTATCGTTATTGGCCATAATGCTGGTCGTGGCCATGCTGGCCACGGGCTGCGCGGGGGGTGAGGGTGCCTCTGGAGGGGAAGACTTCAAGATAGGTCTCGTGACGGACGTGGGGCGCGTCAATGACCGCACCTTTAACCAGTCTGCCTGGGAAGGTGTCCAGGATGCGGCGGCAGAGCTGGGTGTCGAGGCCAAATACATCGAAACCAAGGCTGCGACCGACTATCTTGACAACATCCGTCAATTTACCGATGAGGGCTACGATGTGATCGTTACGGTGGGTTATGCACTGGGCGATGCCACGTTGCAGATGGCTGCCGAGTACCCGGACACGATGTTCATCGGTGTGGATCAGTTCCAGGCTGAGACCGTCCCGAATGTGGCTGGCCTGGTATTCCATGAGGATCATGCTGGCTATCTGGCCGGTGTGCTGGCGGCCAATCTGACCACGTCAGGCACCATCGGCGGCGTCTTTGGGACAGACTTGATTCCGGCTGTGGTGGCCTTCCGTGAGGGCTACGAGGCTGGTGCCAGGTCGGTCAAGCCCGACATCAACATCATCTCTGCTTACCACCCGGGTGAGATCGCTCAGGCCTTTACGGACCCCGAGTGGGGCGCCGCGACGGCTGCGCAGGCTATCGACGGAGGCGCTGATGTAGTGTTCGCCGCCGGCGGCCAGACAGGCAACGGTGCGCTTGAGGAGACAGCCACGCATGAGGGCCTTTATTGCATCGGTGTGGACACCGACCAGTGGGAGACTCTCCCCGGGGCTCATCCTTGCCTGGTCACAAGCGCGATCAAGTCCGTGCGCTCTGGCGTCAGAGACCTGATCCTTGCCGCTGCCGACGGTTCTTTTGAAGGCGGCCAGGTCTTTGGTGATGCCGGGCTGGCACCGTACCATGACTTTGAGGATCAGCTTCCGGCTGAGCTCAAGAGTGAACTCGAAGAGATCGCAGCCGGCCTCGCTGACGGTTCGATCAGCACCGGATACGGCCAATAGATCGGCTCAACACAATGGGGAGGCTAAGCCTCCCCATTGTATGTCTATTCCTTACCCGGCTCGAGGTCCGGGATGCTCTGCAGCGTTGCCGCCTCGATGCGTATGGATGTTTCAAGTAGACTGGAGTTGCCATGGGTGACCCGGCCGATCAGCCACACGACCGCTCCCGCTGGTTCACGCGAATCACCCATCCCCTGCTGATGCCCTTGCTTGCCCTGTTTACGGCTTTTGCCGTGGGCGCCGTGATCATGCTCCTATCGGGGGAGAACCCGCTTGCGGCCTATGCAGGCCTGCTGCAGGGTGCATTTGGTAGCGTTGGTGCGATCTCTCGGACCCTGCGTACCGCGACCCCATTTATCCTCACCGGACTTTCGGTCGCTTTTGCCTTCAAGGCCGGCCTGTTCAACATCGGCGCCTCCGGGCAGTATCTGATGGGTACGGCCGCCTCGGTTGCTGTTGGGGTCAGCCTGGAGGGGCTTCCCGTATACATCCATCTCCCTCTGGCGCTGCTGGCCGGCCTGGCCGGAGGTGCTCTCTGGGGGGCGATCCCAGGGTTGCTCAAGGTATGGCGCGGGGCGCATGAGGTGATCACCACCATCATGCTGAACTATATTGCCTCGCTATTCGTGAGCTGGTTGATCTACGCCGGCGGCACTGAAGGACAGCAACCGGGGCCACTATCAGATCCCGTCGCAGCGGTGCGGGGTATCTCCCAGACAAAGGAGGTGCTGCCCACAGCCATCCTGCCCGAATTCTTCCCCGGGGTGTTTACCGATGTCCATTGGGGCCTCGTGGTTGCGCTGGTGGCGGCGGTCATCGTGTGGTGGATATTGCGCAAGAGTACCTTTGGCTTTGAAGTGCGCACGGTTGGTGCCAATCTCAGTGCGGCGCGTTACGCTGGCATTCGGGTCAACTGGACTATTGTGCTCACCATGGCCATCGCCGGAGGACTGGCAGGCTTGGCCGGTACGGTGGAGACGCTTGGGCTGTACCATCGCTATGCCCCCGAGTTTACCGGCAGCTCCGGGTTTGAGGGGATCACGGTGGCCCTATTGGGTGGTACGCAGCCCTTTGGCGTCGTGTTGTCCTCGGTGTTCATGGGCGCGCTGTATGGCGGCGCTGCCAAAATGCAGTTTGACTCTGGTGTTCGCAGCGAGATCATCCAGGTGGTTCAGGCCCTGGTACTCATACTCGTGGCGGCTCCGGAGATCGTGCGGGTGATCTATCGCATCCGCGGCCGGCGCACCGGCGAGGATACCTCGGACACACAGCTCGCTACGGGCTGGGGAGGTTAGAATGGCGGTTCGAGAGAACACTGGAATCAGAGCCGCCCGCATCAAGCCGACCAGCCGGTGGTTCAGCTGGGCACTGATAGTCATCGTTGCGATTCTGGCGATCCTTGCAGAGACGACGCCGCTTGGCAACGGTGTGTTGGGCATCTTTGTGGGAAAAGGGGTCCTTCGCTACACACTGCGCGCAGCGGTTCCCCTCATTTTTGGTGCCCTGTCTGGTATCCTGTGCGAGCGCTCGGGCATCATCAACATCGGGATCGAGGGCATGATGCTGGCAGGCGCCTTTGGCGCTTTTGTTGTCAAGGCCTTTACCGGCGGCCTGCCGCTTCCTGTGAGCCTTTTTCTCGCCACGCTGTCCGCCATTTTGGTGGGGGCGGCTATGGGGTATCTGCACGCCTTGCTCAGCATCCGTTTTCGGATGAACCAGATCATCAGCGGAACGGCGCTGATCGTGCTCGCGACGGGACTGAGCACCTATCTCTTTAACCCGGACTGGCTTAGCAGGGGTAAGTTCGCCGATATCCGTATCCCGCTACTGTCACGGATTCCCGTTTTTGGCGAGATCCTGTTCACCAATGGCTTTCTGACCTATCTAGCACTCGCGATGGTCTTTATTGTGCAATTCCTGCTCTTTCGCAGCCGGTGGGGACTGCGCACACGGGCTATCGGTGAGCATCCGCGCGCGGCGGACACCATGGGAATCAACGTGAACCGGTGGCGATACATCAACACGACCCTCGGTGGGGCTCTTGCCGCGCTCGGCGGTGCTTTTCTTGTGCTGGAGGCCGTGGGCCAGTTCAAAGAGGGGATGACCGCTGGACGCGGTTTTATTTCACTGGCGGCGATGATATTCGGAAACTGGAACCCGCTGGGCGCTCTGGGAGCCTCGACGCTTTTCGGCTATGCGCAGGCGCTTCAGAACCAGCTGCTCCTGTCGGGCGTGACCAGAATCCCACGTTTTTTCATCAGCATGCTGCCCTATGTTACCACAATCGTCGTCCTCGTAGGCGTTATTGGGCGGACACGGGCCCCGGCAGCCGAGGGCGAGGTCTATGAGACGGAGTGACAGATGACGGACATTGTCCTCGAGGCGTGCAATATCACCAAGATCTTTCCAGGCGTCGTGGCGAACGATCGCGTGAGTCTGGCGCTGCACAAAGGGGAGATCCTGGCGCTCCTGGGTGAGAATGGCGCAGGTAAAAGCACGCTGATGAATATCGTCTATGGTCTCTATCACCCGGACGAGGGCGAGCTCTTTGTCGATGGTGAGCCTGTAAGAGTCGCTTCGCCCCGTGATGCGATCGCACTGGGAATCGGCATGGTGCACCAGCACTTTCAGCTTGTGCAGCCGATGACGGTGACCGAGAATATCCTGCTCGGAGCGGAGATCACCCACGGACACACTCCGTTTCTGGATCTGGATGCTGGACGTAAGCGCGTCATCGAGTTGTCCCAGCAGTATGGTCTGGTCGTCGACCCCGATGCGGTTATAGAGCAGCTTCCCGTGGGTGTGCAGCAGCGCGTCGAGATTCTCAAGGCGCTCTATCGTAATGCCCGCATCCTGATACTCGACGAGCCGACGGCGGTCCTCACCCCTCAGGAGATCCGAGATCTGTTCAGGGTGATGCGCGATCTCGCTTCCGCAGGGCATTCCATCATCTTTATCACGCACAAGCTGCGCGAGGTGCTCGATGTCTCCCATCGTATCGTGGCGATGCGGGCCGGACGCGTGGTCGGCGAGGCGACGCCTGAAGAGTCCACGCAAGCGTCGCTTGCCGAGATGATGGTGGGGCGCGAGGTGATCCTGCAGGTGCCCAAAGGGCCCGCCCATCCGGAGCGGGTGGTGTTGGATGTGCGCGGGCTCTCAACGCAGGTCGAGCGCAGCGGAGTGGCCCTGCGTAATGTCAGCCTGCAGGTCCGTGCCGGCGAAATACTGGGCGTAGCGGGCGTGCAGGGGAACGGCCAGACTGAATTGGTCGAGTCGATTACCGGCCTGCGAAGGGCGCTGTCGGGGACGGTCATCTTCAACGGTATCGATATCACGCGCTCGACTCCTCGCAACCGCACCAATCTGGGCATGGCCTATATCCCTGAAGACCGGCACCGCTATGGGATGGTCTCTTCGTATTCGGTGGCTGACAATCTCGTGCTCAATACCTATTTCCAGGCACCCTTTGCTAATCGTGGCATTCGCGATGATGACGCCTGCTATGCGCATGCCGAGAGGCTGGTCGAGCAGTTTGACATTCGCACACCCGATGTTGATACGGCTGCAGGTTCGCTGTCAGGTGGAAACCAGCAAAAGATGGTGGTTGCCCGTGAGCTCGGACGGGAGATATCCTTGCTGGTAGCCAGCCAACCCACGCGTGGCGTAGACGTGGGTTCGATTGAGTTCATTCATCAGCAGATTGTCGCGCAACGCGATCGAGGCGTTGCCGTGTTATTGGTCTCGGCTGAACTGGACGAGATCTTGACCCTTTCGGACCGCATCGCCGTGATCTACGAGGGTGAGATTATCGCCACGGTCGACGGTCCGACAGCTACGCGTGAGCAGATCGGTCTGTTGATGGCAGGGGTCCGCGACACGGTCACGACCTGATGCTTTTCATCTGCACCGTTGGAGCGGTCCACCCCGGTGGGTAGGGCCGCTCTCGCTGTATATGGCGCTCTAAATCCTCCGTTCGGCATCCTCGAAATCCTCCACTCGGTCGATGTGGCCCCGGACCGGTCCCTGTAAGATAAGCCTACAGGTGATCGGGTCGATGTTGATGACCCACCGCGTGCAGCGAAGCCGCTCCTCAGGGGGCGGCGGTTTTATTCCAGTTGAGGTAAGCCATGGCGCTCTCCTACACGACGCCCGCCTTTGTCATCGAGCGCGACCAAAGCCGGTGCATCTCCTGTCAGGTGTGTGTCCGGCAATGTGCCAACGACGTCCATGTCTATGACATCGAGGACGACTGTGTCTATAGCGAGGATGCGAATTGCGTCGGTTGCCACAGGTGTGTGACGCTCTGCCCGACTCACGCCCTGACGGTGCGGCAGAATCCCCTCGAGTTCCGGCCCCATGCCAACTGGTCGAACCAGGCCCTCCGAAACATCTACCGGCAGGCTGAGAGTGGCGGCATGCTCCTCACGGGTATGGGCTGTGATCAAGCCTATCGCGTGTACTGGGACCACATGCTGCTTAACGCTAGCCAGGTGACCAACCCATCGATCGACCCCATGCGGGAGCCGATGGAGCTGGTCACCTACCTGGGGGCCAAACCGGAGCGTCTGGAGTGGGGTGCGGATGGAGAGCCCACAGAGACGCAACTGGCGCCGCTGCTCCGGCTCGAGGTCCCGATCATGTTCTCGGCCATGTCCTATGGCTCGATCAGCTTTAACGCCTGCGAGTCCCTTGCCCGGGCGTCACAGGAGGCGGGAACGTTCTATAACACTGGTGAAGGCGGGCTCCATCCGGCGCTCTATGGTTACGGTGGCAACACCATCGCTCAGGTCGCCTCCGGAAGGTTCGGCGTGCATCTCGACTATCTCAATGCCGTCGCCGCGCTCGAGATCAAGATCGGGCAGGGGGCCAAGCCCGGTATTGGTGGACACTTGCCTGGGGAGAAGGTGACCCCCGATATCTCCGCAACGCGGATGATCCCGGTGGGCACCGATGCGCTCTCCCCGGCTCCCCATCATGACATCTACTCGATCGAGGACCTGCGCCAGCTCATCTATGCACTCAAAGAGGCCACCGGCTATGAAAAGCCGGTCAGCGTCAAGGTAGCGGCGGTTCACAACATCGCACCCATCGCCAGCGGGATCGTGCGAGCGGGCGCCGATATCGTCGCCATCGATGGCCTGCGGGGCGGGACAGGCGCCGCCCCGACGCAGGTGCGCAACAACGTCGGCATCCCTATCGAGCTTGCTCTGGCAGCAGTGGACCAGCGGTTGCGAGATGAGGGCATCCGTCATCGCGCCTCGCTCGTCGCTGCCGGCAGCATCCGCAGCAGCGCGGATGTGGTCAAGGCGATTGCCCTCGGCGCCGACGCGGTCTATATCGCGACATCCGCCCTGGTTTCGATGGGCTGCCACCTGTGCCAGAACTGCTACACGGGCAAGTGCAACTGGGGTATCGCCACACAGGACCCTTACCTTACCAAGCGGCTGAACCCGGATATCGGGGCGCAACGGCTCACCAACCTGTTGCGTGCCTGGAGCCTGGAGATCAAGGAGATGATGGGAGGCATGGGCGTCAACGCGATCGAGAGTCTGCGGGGCAACCGCGATCATCTGCGCGGCGTCGGGCTGAACCAGGTTGAGCTGGACACCCTCGGCATCCGAGCCGCAGGGCTATAGGGGGTCGCCATGAAGCGCATCGTCATTCATGAAGAGCACTGCATCGGCTGCCGCCTGTGCGAGGTACACTGCCTGGTCCAACACTCCAAGTCACACGACATCATCAAGGCTTACCGTCGCGAGCGGACCGAGCTGATGCCCCGTCTGATCGTTGAGGAGAGCGGCCCGGTGTCCTTTGCTCTGCAGTGTCGCCAGTGTGACGAGCCGGCCTGCCTGGAGGCCTGCATCTCTGGAGCCATGCATCGCGATGAGCGTACTGGCGCCGTCGTCTGCGACGAGAGCAGGTGCGTGGGCTGCTGGATGTGCATCATGGTGTGTCCGGCCGGGGCGATACGACAGAACACGCTTGGCACCCGGATCGCGAGCAAGTGCGATCTCTGCTATGGGGCGGAGGTGCCCGCCTGTGTCGACCACTGCCCGAATGGGGCCCTCACCTATGAAGAGGTCCCTGAGCGCAACGGGGGTGCGGCATGAGAATCGTCATCATTGGGAACTCGGCCACATCTGTTGGCGCGATAGAGTCGATCCGGGAGCACGATCAGGGGGCAGAGATCATGGTGATCTCGGAAGAGGGTCCCATGATCTACTCGCGGCCGATGCTGTCACATTACCTTGCGGGCGAGATCGACCGCTCTCGACTGGCCTACCGTCCCGCCGACTTTTACACGCGACATCACGTGTCCCTGATCACCGATGATCCCGTCGTCGCTATCGACCCGGCGACGCATCAGGTCACGACAGCCACGGGCAAGGTGATCGCCTACGATCGCTTGCTGATCAGCACCGGTGGGCAGCCGATTGTGCCTCCTG
This sequence comes from Anaerolineae bacterium, assembly GCA_040772225.1. Lineage (GTDB taxonomy): Bacteria > Chloroflexota > Anaerolineae > UBA1429 > UBA1429 > JAAYED01. Next base: position 1,739,491 of record JAXGYO010000002.1, on the reverse strand, counting down.
TCCCTGGCCTTGATCTGGAAGGCGTGTTCACCTTCACCCGTCAACGGGATGCGACACGCCTGGCCCGCTATCTGGAAGGCCAGGGCGAACACCGTGCAGTGGTGGTCGGCGGTGGGATGATCGGCATCAAGGCCACCGATGCCCTGATCAAGCGCGGTGTTCAGGTGACGATGGTGGAGCTGGCGCCCACTATCCTGGCTGCGGCGCTGGATGGCACGGCCTCCGCCATGATCAAGCGGCTGCTGGAGGCTCAAGGCGTCAGTGTGCGAACTGAGAATACGGTCACGGAGATTCGAGGCGATGGCGACTGCCGCGTCTCGGCTGCGTTGCTCAAGGATGGCACCATCGTGGACTGCGAGGCAGTGGTCTTTGGGATCGGAGTGCGGCCCAATGCGAGCCTCGCCAGTGCAGCCGGCCTGCAGGTCAACCGGGGGGTCTCCGTCGATGCGTACATGCGCACTTCTGATCCCGACATCTATGCCGCTGGAGATGTTGCCGAGGCCTACGATCTGGTTGTGGACATGAACCGTACGGTAGCGATCTGGCCCAACGCCTACCGCCAGGGGGCGATCGCTGGCGCGCACATGGTCGGTGTGTCTCGCCCTGACCCGGGCGGCGTGGCCATGAATACTGTTGAGGTGATGGGAGTGCCGGCTATGTCCATCGGGAACGGCAATGCTCCCGAGGAGGGACACGACGTGCTGGCCCAGATCGACGAGCGCAGCAACACGTACAAGCGGCTCGTGATGCGCGATGGACGACTGATCGGGGCAATCCTCGTCGGTGAGATCGACCGCGCAGGAATCTACACCGGCCTGATCCGGAACAAGATCGACGTCGGCCAGCATCGCCAGCGCCTGCTGGATGGACATGTAAGTCTGCTCTCATTGCCCGAGCAGTACCGCAAGCATGTGGTCCAGGGCGCAGGGATTGAGGTATAGGGGGATATATGGCCTGGGCTCATATTGAGAATCGCTACAACGACGATCGTGTCTCGAGCGCATGCGGCCTGTTCGGGTTCATAGATACCTCTGGGTGGACGCACGATGGCCAGGCAGCCGTCCAGGCCCTGGACAGTATGCAGGAGCGCGGCAATGGCCTCGGTGCCGGCTATGCTGTCTACGGCTGTTACCCGGACCTGGCGGAGATGTACGCGCTCCACGTCATGTGCCGGTCTGATCTGGACCGGCAGGAGATGGAGCAATACCTGGCCCGGCAGTTCTCCATCGTTCACCAGGAGCCGGTGCCCCATTGGCCTGTGGCCGGTATCGAGGATGCCCCGATCGTCTGGCGCTTTTTCTGCGCTCCCAGGCTGCCAGATGATGGCTCGTTCACCGCTGACGAGTGGGTCGTGCACCATGTGATGTATGCCAATACGCATATGCAGGGCGCCTATATCTACTCCAGTGGTAAGAACCTGGGCATCTTTAAGGGTGTGGGGCACCCGCAGCAGATAGCAGAATTCTACCGAGTGGCGAACTATGCCGGTTACATGTGGACCGCTCACAACCGTTTCCCGACCAACACGCCCGGTTGGTGGGGAGGCGCCCATCCCTTTGGCCTGCTGGACTGGTCGGTTGTGCACAACGGTGAGATCTCATCCTATGGCACCAACCGGCGGTATCTCGAGATGAAGGGCTATCACTGCACCATGCGCACCGATACCGAGGTCATGGCCTATGCCTGCGACCTGCTGATGCGCCGCCACGGCCTCACGCCGCAACAGGCGTCGCTGGTGATGGCCAGCCCTCTCTGGTCCGAGATCGAGATGCTGCCAGAGAGAGAGCAACACCTCTACCGGGCGATCCGTCAGACGTATGCGCCCTTGCTCATGAATGGGCCTTTTACCGTCATCATCGGCAGGACAGGCGAGATGATCGGTCTCGGCGATCGCATCCGGCTGCGTCCCCTGGTTGCGGCCACCGCCGGCTCGATTCTTTATGTGTCATCAGAGATCGCCCCTATCCACCTGGTTGAGAAAGATGTTGACGCCGTGTGGACACCCTACGGAGGCGAGGCCGTGGTGGGAAGGCTTGGCGAGATGCCGGTAGCGCCGCGCACCGCCAGCCGGAAAGCTCTACGTACTGTGAAGGAGCCCAGCTATGGCTGATCTGCGCCTGCTCGTCTCGCTGGAATCGGCCCGTTCAATTTGTTCAACAGAGACGATCGACATCGATGCGCGCGGGGTGCCCTACAGGGCCCTGAATGCAGAGCTGGCCAGCCTGGTGGACCGGGGCGCCCGGCGCCTATCCCTGCACGCTGTATCGGGCCAGCGCTATCTGGGGACGAACCTGAAGGCGCCTGTGAGTATGGTGATTGAGGGCGTTCCGGGCAACGATCTCGGTGCCTTTATGGATGGACCGCTGGTGGAAGTGCTGGGCGACGCGCAGGACGGTTGCGGCAACACGATGAACAGCGGGTTGCTGGCGATCCATGGCTCCGCTGGCGACATCGTTGGGCACTCGATGCGTGGAGGCACCATTCTGGTGAATGGAAACGCAGGCTATCGCGTGGGCATCCACATGAAAGAGTATGGGGAACAGCGCCCTGCGATTGTCATCGGAGGGACGGCACAACATTTCCTCGGCGAGTACATGGCCGGCGGCGTTATCCTGGTGCTGGGCGCGAATCTCGAAGCGGGCGAGATACATCCCTCACGCTATATCGGCACTGGCATGCACGGCGGCGTGATCTATCTCCGCGGCCCCTTTGATGATCGCTTCCTCGGTAAGGAAGTGGGTGTCGCCGAACTCGACGCCGATGACTGGGTCACAGTCCGCCAGTATGTGGTCGCCTTTGCGGCCTGTTTCGGTCGCGATCCCGATGCTCTGCTTGACGGCTCGTTTCTCAAGCTGTATCCGCGCACCCGGCGGCCCTATGGCCGTCTCTATGCGTACTGATCAACACTCAAACCCTGTCCGACTATGGAGCAAATGCGAAAAGCATGACATTCCAGTCCGCCTGTACAGCTGATCGTGCGAACAAGCCCGTGACCTCCGCGGATGAACAGCCCGTGTCCGAGGCTGTCTCGGGGTTGCTCGCGCTCGAGGACGGCAGCATCTACGCCGGGCGCTCGCTCGCCGCACAGGGTGAGTGGGTCGGCGAGGTGGTGTTTGTGACGGGCATGACCGGCTATCAGGAGACCATTACCGATCCCTCCTACTGGGGGCAGATGGTCGTGTTTACCTGCCCGCATATTGGAAACGTGGGTGTCAATGATGAGGATGGTGAGGCGCGTATACCCCACGTACGGGCCGTTCTCGCCAGACGTATCACACTTCGACCCAGTAACTGGCGCGCACAGCGGGCGCTGCCGGACATGCTGCGCGAGGCCGGTGTCCCCGCGCTGGACGGCATCGATACGCGGCGGCTCACCCTGAGACTGCGCGAGGCCGGCGTCATGCGAGGAGCGCTCTCCAGCATCGACCTGGACCCCGAGCGGCTGGTCAGAATGGCGCGAGATGCGCCGGACATGAGCCTGCTGGCGCCGGTGGCTCAGGTGACCTCGAGCGAACGCCACGCGTGGCTTGAGACAGTAGCGGGCGCCTGGCTCTCTGCGGTGCAGGATGACCTGGCCGCCACTGGCAGTGCTCCCCATGTCGTCGTGATCGATTGTGGTGCCAAGGAGAACATACTCCGCCTTTTGGCCGGCTTTGGTGCGCGAACCACCGTCGTGCCTGCGGATGCTTCGGCCTCGGCGATTCTCGCCCTTGCGCCGGATGGCGTCTTGATCTCTAACGGACCCGGAGACCCTGAGCAGGCGACGGCCACCATCCTGTCGGTGAGGGAACTCATGGGACGTGTTCCGCTCTATGGGATCTGTCTGGGGCACCAGATCATCTGCCTGGCGGCAGGCGGGCGCACCTTCAAGCTTCCCTTTGGGCACCATGGCAGCAACCATCCTGTCCAGGACGTAAGATCCAACCGCGTCTCGATCACCAGCCAGAATCACAACTATGCGGTAATGCCAGAGAGCCTGCGGGGACTGCCCTACGAGATCACACACGTGAACCTGTTTGATCACACCATCGAGGGGATCCGACACCGGACCCTGCCTATCGCCAGCGTGCAATACCATCCCGAGTCTTCCCCCGGCCCCCATGACAGCCTCCAGCTGCTCAAGGGGTTTGTAGATGCGCTTGCCAGTAGAGAGGGCGTTCATGCCAAAGCGAACTGATCTGCACAAGATCCTGCTGATCGGATCGGGCCCGATCGTTATCGGACAGGCCTGTGAGTTTGACTATTCCGGAACGCAGGCCTGCAAGGCGCTGCGAGAGGAGGGTTATGAGACCCTCCTGGTGAACTCCAACCCCGCAACCATCATGACGGACCCTCAGACTGCTGATATCACCTACATCGAGCCCATCACCTCGGAGGTGCTGGAGCGCATCATCGCCAGGGAGCGGCCTGACGCCCTGCTGCCAACCATGGGCGGTCAGACAGGGCTCAATATGGCGATGGATCTGCATCGCGGCGGCATTCTAGCCCGGTATGGTGTGACGCTGATCGGCGCCTCTGCGGAGGCCATCGATCTTGCAGAGGACCGGGACCTGTTCAAGAGCGCGATGATAGAGATCGGGCTGGAGGTGCCCCGCAGTTTCGCCGTGTCGACGCTGGCTGAGGCCCGCGCTGTGCTGCACGAGATCGGTCTGCCGGCCATCATCAGACCCTCCTTCACCCTGGGCGGCAGTGGGAGCGGCATCGCCTACAACCTGAACGACTTTGATCACATGGTGGTGCACGGTTTGGACCAGAGCCCTGTCAACCAGGTGCTCGTCGAGGAGTCTGTCATCGGCTGGAAAGAGTACGAGCTCGAGGTGATGCGCGATGCCGATGACGGTTTCGTGGTTATCTGCTCCATCGAGAACCTGGATGCCATGGGTGTGCATACCGGCGACAGCATCACCGTGGCCCCTGCCCAGACCCTGACAGACAAGGAATACCAGCGGCTGCGCGACATGGCGCGTCTGGTGATGCAGCGCGTGGGCGTGGAGACGGGCGGCTCCAATGTACAGTTCGCGGTGAATCCGCGGGACGGCCGTGTCCTGGTGATCGAGATGAACCCCCGCGTCTCACGATCCTCCGCGCTGGCATCCAAGGCCACCGGCTTTCCCATCGCCAAGATCGCCGCCAAGCTGGCCGTCGGGTACCGGTTGCATGAATTGCCGAACGATATCACGCGCGTCACCCCGGCTTCCTTCGAGCCCGCGCTGGACTATGTGGTGGTCAAAGTGCCGCGTTGGAACATGGACAAGTTCCCCGGTGCGGACAGCACCCTCGGGACGCAGATGAAGTCTGTTGGCGAGGTGATGGCCATCGGGCGCACCTTTGCTGAGGCCCTGAGCAAAGCGCTCGCATCACGCGAAGATGGGCGCGATGGGATCTTTGACCCCGTCTTTGACGGGATGGCGAAGGAGGATCTCCGCTCGTTGCTGCGGACGCCCACGCCTGAACGGATCTTGAGCATCGTACCTGCGCTGGATGCCGGGCTGTCTGTCGATGAGATAGCGGCTCTATCGGCCATCGATCCCTGGTTCCTGGACGAGATCGACCAGCTCCGCCTGCTCCGGGATCGCCTGGCGGGGCTGCGGCTCGAAGAGGTGTCGCCAGTGCTCTGGCGCGAGGCCAAGCAGAATGGCATGACCGATGCCCTGATCGGGCGGCTGCTCTCGCCACCGGAGCCCCAGATGGCTGTGCGGCGCCAGCGGCTGGAACACGGGGTGAGGCCAGTCTATAGCCGGGTGGACACGTGTGCCGCAGAGTTTCCCGCGTTCACGCCGTATTTGTACAGCACGTACGAGTCCATCTGCGAGGCCCAACCCACCGAACGGCGCAAGGTCTTGGTGCTGGGTAGCGGTCCCAATCGTATCGGCCAGGGGATCGAGTTCGACTATTGCTGTACGCAGGCGTCGTTCGCCTTTCGTGGCCTGGGCTATGAGACGATCATGGCCAACTGCAATCCCGAGACGGTCTCCACAGACTATGACACCAGCGATCGCCTGTACTTTGAGCCGCTGACGCTGGAGCACATTCTGAACATCGTCGATCTCGAAAAGCCAGAGGGTGTCATCGTCCAGTTTGGGGGCCAGACGCCGCTCAAGCTGGTCCGGCGGCTGGTTGAGGCCGGCGTGCCTATTCTGGGTACATCGGCCGACGCCATGGATCTCGCGGAGGATCGGGAGCGCTTCGGAGCGCTCATGCAGCAGATCGGGGTTCCCATGCCGGACCACGGCACGGCGCGCTCTGTGGCGGAAGCTCTGCAGGTGGCGGAGGTGATTGGCTATCCTGTGCTCGTGCGCCCGTCCTATGTCCTGGGCGGACGCGCCATGGCGATCGTCTACTCCCCCGATGAGCTGCGGCATTATGCGCACTTCGCGGTGCAGGTCTCGGAAGATGGGCCCTTGCTCATCGACCGGTACCTCGAGGGCGCCTTTGAGCTGGACGTCGACTGTGTCAGTGATGGGGTGGACGTGCGCATCGCGGCCATCATGGAGCAGATCGAGTTGGCGGGTGTGCACTCTGGAGACAGTGCCTGCGTGATTCCAACCGTTGCGATCAGCGAGCGAGCGCTGGCCACGATTCGCGACTATACCCGGCGGTTAGCGCTGGCGTTGGGCACTGTGGGTTGCTTGAATATCCAGTATGCCGTTGCCGATGAGGTCGTCTATGTGATTGAGGCCAATCCGCGGGCCTCGCGGACGGTGCCCTATGTCAGCAAGGCGACCGGCGTATCCTGGATAGACGTAGCGTGCAACATCCTGGCCGGGCGCCCGCTGCGCGAGCTCGACGTCCCCGACGAGCCGCGTCTGGATGGGTATTTCGTCAAAGAGGTCGTCCTTCCCTTTGACAAGTTTCCTCACGAACCTGTGATCCTGGGGCCGGAGATGCGCAGCACCGGTGAGGTGATGGGGATGGATGCCAGCTTTGGCATGGCTTACGCCAAAGCGCAGATGTCGGCCGGGAACGCACTTCCGACCTCAGGAACGGCCTTTGTGAGCGTCAATGACCGTGACAAAGCAGCGCTGGTGCCAGTGGCCGCCTCGCTTGTGGCGCTCGGATTCCGAATCGTGGGCACCCGGGGGACTGCGCACTATCTAGGCCAGCACGGTCTCGAGGTGCAGATTGTGAACAAGGTCAGTGAGGGCAGACCCAATGGCGAGGATCTGGTGATCAACGGCGAGATCGACCTGATGATCAATACGCCCCTGGGTAGCCGCTCTGTGTCTGATGAGCACCGTCTGCGACAGGCGGCCATCGCTCACAAGGTGCCCGTGCTGACCACGATCTCTGCCGCTAGCGCGGCAGCGGAGGCCATTTCATCCTTGAGAACGCGCGAGATCACGGTCCTGAGCCTGCAGGAGTATGAACATGGCCGCCCTTAGGGAAGTGACTGTCAGAGATATCTGGGACCTGGTTCTGGGGGATTGCCGCCCCTGTGGGGGAGAGCGCGGACTCGATCGCCAGGTGGAGTGGGTCACCGCATTGCACGCCACCTACCCGCTCTTCCCGGAGCTGGATCGGGGGCACCTGGCCATCGCTCGTCCGGAGGTTGCCAGGCGCCTGGATGCCCAGTTGACCCTGTCGTATCTGATGCGAGAGCTGGCTCGTGCCGATGCGGCGGGCCTGGTGATCGATGAGGCCCCTGATGAGGAGGCGTGCAGACTCGCCGACGAGCTGGTGCTACCGCTGTTCGCTGTGCCCGCAGACACCGACCTGCGCGCCCTAGAGCGAGAAGCCTTGCGAACGCTGCTTGACCGCGAGGGGCAGGAGGCTTTGTACGCTGCTCGCTGGCGGCAGGAGTACCAGGAGTTGTTGTCGGATCGAGGCACAGTCGCCGTGATCGAGCGACTGGCTGACGAGTTCGATGTGCAGGCCTGTCTGGTGGATGGTGCAGGGACCGTACTGATTCAGAGTGCGCGAAACGGCGGGCACATGTCCCAAAGCGAGCACACCTACCCGGTTGCCGTCACTGGCAAGTCCCTGGGTACGCTCAAGGTCGCCACGGCCGAACGGGCGCCGGCGCTGCTGCGCGTGGCTGCGACACAGGCGGCTGAGGTCTGCGCGCTCGAGATGATCCAGACCTGTGTGCGGCGCGAGACAGAGGATCAATTTGCGGCTGACCTGGTCTCTGATCTCCTGTCTGCTTCGGCTGATGCGGACAGCATCCTGTCCCGTCTTTCACGACAGGGCTATGACGTCACGCCCGGGCGGAGGCACCTTGTGCTGGCTCTGGCCTCTGATGATGAGACAGTGGGCGCTGCCAGCGCGTTGGCAACCTCTTTCGAGAGCGATCTCTGTTTTTGCGGGCGGCGTGAGGGCGTATCTGCTCTGGCCCTGGGGTATCAGGATGTGTCTCTGTTTCTGGTCTCTGCATCGCCCTCGAGCAGCGATCAGCGGCTGCGTGTCATGCTCACCAGGGCGGCGGAGCCTCTGATTGCCCGTGGTTATCGTGTTGCCGTGAGTCGGGTGGCTCCCGACGCCAGGGGTCTTTCTGAGGCTGTGCACCAGGCTCTGGCAGGTGAGAAGATGGGCCGGCGGATGAAGGATCAGTCAGGGCCGCTTTTCTACTCCGATCTCGGTCTCTACCGCTTGCTGCTTGGGCTGCGGGATCAGGCCGAAGTGCGCCGCTTTTACGGTGACACGCTCGGTCTGCTGGTGGAGTATGACCGGGAGCACAACACCGAGCTGGTGGCCACGCTCCGGGCGTATTTCGAGCAGAACTCCAATGCCAGCGAGACTGCCCGCCGGCTCTATGTACACCGCAACACGCTCAACTATCGCCTGCAGCGTATCTCCGAGATCATCGGCCTCGATCTGGATAGCGCAGACACGCGACTCGCCCTGCAGGTTGCGCTGCGGATCCACTTTCTCGGCGCCTAGCGACGGCGCTTGTGCAAGATGCACAAATGACAGGTCGCGCGCTTGAGTACCTGTGCACGATGTGCACAGCGTCGCAGTGTTCTATCCTGTGACCTAGATTCGGTATATGAAGAGGAGGGTACATGGCTGTTCATACTCAGGAGTCGATCATCAAGGCGGTTCGGGACAACGGGGTCCGGTTTATCAACCTGCAGTTCACGGATATCATGGGGAACGTCAAGACCATCACCGTGCCTGTCAGCCAGCTCGAGAATGCGATGGAGAACGGCGTCTGGTTCGACGGCTCGTCGATTCAGGGCTTTGTGCGCATTAGCGAGAGTGACATGTTCCTGCGCCCCGATCTGAGCACCTTTGCGATCATCCCCTGGCTGAACAGCACCCACGGGACGGCGCGTTTTGTGTGCGATGTCTTTACCCCCAACGGCGAGACATTCGTCGGTGCTCCCCGTACCATGCTATCCAAGGCGATGGCCGAAGCCCGAGAGATGGGATTCGAGTATCGCGTCGGACCAGAGCTCGAGTTCTTTCTTTTCGAGACTGATGAGACTGGCACCCCTATCCCCGGTGCCACCCATGATGAGGCTGGCTATTTCGATCAGACCGCAGACCGTGGTGCACTGGTGCGCGACGATATGATCACGGCTCTGGAGCCCTTTGGCATCGATGTGGAGGCCGGGCATCACGAGGTGGCCAATGGGCAGCATGAGATCGACTTTCGGTATGGACATGCCCTGATCACCGCTGATGCGGCGGTCACCTTCAAGTATGTGCTCAAGGCCATCGCCCAGCAGCACAATGTCTATGCGACCTTTATGCCCAAACCGATCCGGGGTATCAACGGCTCTGGTATGCACGTGCATCAGAGTCTGGCCGACACCGGTACCGGTACCAACATGTTCTACGATGGCGGCGACAAGTACGGTCTCTCGCAGCTGGCCAAGCACTTTATCGCCGGTCAGCTCGCGCATGCCAGAGGCATGGCGGCGGTGCTCGCACCCCTGGTCAACTCATACAAGCGTCTGGTGCCCGGCTATGAGGCCCCTGTGTACATCTCCTGGGCACGGGTGAACCGGTCTGCGTTAATTCGGGTACCGCGAGCGCCAGCCCCGGCTGCTACCCGGCTGGAGCTGCGTTGTCCCGATCCGAGCTGCAACCCGTATCTGGCCTTTGCTGTGATGCTCAAGTGTGGCCTGGATGGGATCAAGCGCGAGCTCCCGCTGCCCGAGGCGAGTGAAGAGGATCTGTTCGAATCGATGGAGGCACGCAGCAAGCTCAAGACCTTGCCGGGATCGTTAAGCGAGGCTGTTGAGGAGATGGATCGGGACGAGGTCGTGCAGGAGGCGCTGGGTCCCCATATCTACCAGCGCTACCGCACAGCCAAGCTGCAGGAATGGGACGACTATCGGCTGGAAGTCACCCAGTGGGAGCTGGCCCGGTACCTGCCAAAACTCTAGCTCCGCGGATCGTACACATTGCCGGCCCGAACGATAACTATCGTTCGGGCCGGTTTGGTGCAGTTCGAGCCTCTTTCCCCAGCGCCGCGCACAGTCGCAGGCTCAGTTCCTGCGGCGTATCCAGTGGATCTGTGAAGGCGCCCACTCTCCGATGCGCGTCCAGGCGATATCCTGCCAGGCATCATCCAGGGGATCCCGAAAGACCTGGCAGACGATGTCGGCGGGCAGGCTATCTGGCAGGCTGATAGGCAGCTCTGCCGGGCGACACTCGTCACTGGCGGGCGTCAGACGTGGGTTCTTTAACTTGGCTGCCTTGTACAGCGCAGCATCAGAGTTCAGGGGCAGTACATGATCCTGAAGGAAATCCGATAGCCAGGAACCGATCTGCTCGTCAGACATGGGAGGTACCTCCTTGGGTGGGGCGGGCACACCGTCCCCCTGAAGCAGTGTGAGATCGCGTATGATCGTAGAAGGGCGCCCGTCCTGGATGAACATCTCTCCTCCCCAGGTGGGGTCGTTTCCCAGTGTCCAGAGCGCCGCGCTCCCCACAAAGGCGCTCTGACTGACCATGTAGTTCGCGTGGGAGAGCAACGCCTGGCTGGCGCCCGCTTGCTCCAGCAGTTGCCTGTTGGGGTAGCCGTACTCGGTGATCCACATGGGTTTGTTCGGCCACCAGTAGCGCAGCGCCTCGTAGCGGCGCCCGTACGCCGCGTGATTCCAGCAAGAGAGCACGCCATCGCGGTTGTGGACGAATGTGTGCGCGTAGACTTCGTCAGCCATAGTGAGCGCTCCGAAACAGGGGCCGCTGGAGAGAGCTGCACTCCGGTCGCTCGCTGTCATGGTCTCGGTTCCGCGACATCCTGAGGTGCCGTGCAAGTAGTAACGGCCCGATGCATCGCCGGGGAACCAGCAGTCACGATACCGCGGGGCCAGCGGCGGGAACCCTACACGGACCTCGGGAGCGCGTTCCTTGATGCGCCAGTAGCCTTCAGAGAACATGCTGTTCAGGCGTAGCATACCGGCCTCTGTGTCTCCAAAACCGGTGCCTCCTGATGCCGGGGGCACATTCGGTTCATTCCAGAGCTGTATGTGAAGCTGACGGGCGGGAACCACCCGCAACCAATCGTCGAGCATACCTACCACTGCGGAGATGTACTGGCGGCAGCCTGCATCGCTGCTGGAAAGCAGCGCGGTGACCTGAGGCCGCAGAATCACGTGGCAGTCAGGAACGACGGAGAGGATCCAGGCGATGTCAGCCACAGTCACAGGCTGTTTATCGAGGGCATAATCAGGCCGGAGTACGACGCATCCAGGATGCAGCATCGAGACGACCCGCCGGTCCAGGGCACTCAGGATACAGGCGTTGCCCAGGTGCACGCCGGTGATGCGCCGGCTCTTTGGCGCGGACTCCCAATCGATCAGCGGCCAGGGGTCGATCGCTCCGTACTTGAAGGGTGAGCCGGCATTACGCCGGACCTCGAGATGCAGATGCGGGCCCGTGCTGTTGCCTGTATTCCCGCTATAGCCGATGATCGCGCCGCGTTTGACCGGTTGCCCCTCACCCACAATGATCGTATCCAGATGTGCGCTGTACACTTTGACCTCTGGCGTCTCAATGCGCACGTAGCGTCCAAAGCCTGTGGCGTCGAATCTGCCATAGGCGATTCCATCGACGGTAGCATAGACCGGTGTGCCCACATAGGCGCTCAAGTCCAGACCGTAGTGCACTGTGGGAGAGAACAGTTGTGTGATTCGAACATAGCTTGAGAGCGGACGAGATAGTCTCATTGGCCTGCCTTTGTGTGGCGTCTGCCCCTGTTAGCGGTCGCAGGTGATGACCGGCTCGCCGACCTGCGCGCTGTGCTGGAGCCATTTACACCTGGCAGCATAGCACCAAGTGGGCCTTCTGACCAGAGGTTTTGGCATGAGTATTTCACAAAAGTGAAAAGCCCCCTGTTTACAGGAGGCTTTCATGGGCGCGACAGGACTCGAACCTGTGACCTCACGGATGTGAACCGTGCGCTCTAACCATCTGAGCCACGCACCCGCTACGAGACAAGTATAGCATAGAGTCGCGTGAATGCAACCAAGTGACGGTTTTGTGGGATAACGGTGGCGCGCTTGCGGCAGGGCGCTCCTGCACTGGAAATCCTGGCGGCTTTTTACTAAGATGGAAGCAGTGCACTGACATGAGGAGGTTATGGGCAATGGACAAATATCTGTTTCGCCAGCCGTCCTTTGTGACATATGGGGCGGGAGTGGCCGCACTGGCCGGTGAGGAAGCCCAGGGTTTGGGGCTGACCCGAGTGCTGGTGGTGACCGACCGGGGTGTGCGTGGCGCCGGGCTTGTGGATGGGGTTCTCGCATCACTGGCCAGCGCTGGCATCTCGGCCGAGATCTATGATGGCGTGGGCACCAATCCAGAGACCACAATGGTTGAAGAGGCCCTGGCACTGCTGAAGGCGTCTGCTGCGGATGGCGTTGTTGCCGTCGGCGGAGGCAGCCCCATGGACACGGCCAAAGGCGTCGCCTTTCTGGCCACCAATGGCGGCCGGCTGCAAGACTATATGGGGAGGAACCCGCCCGTCGCTCCTCTGCCCAGCATCTGCATCCCCACTACGGCCGGGACCTCCAGCGAGGTCACGAACAATATCGTGTTCACGGACCCCAATAGCCGTTTCAAGTTCGGCCTTTCGGGCCCTAACTGCGCTGCCACGCGCGCTCTGGTGGACCCGGAGATGACCCTGACACTTCCCAAGGGGATGACCGCCGCGACGGGAATGGATGCTCTGACGCACGCGATCGAGTCTGTCACCAGCAAGGGGGCGTATGACCTTACACGGTCATTGGCGCTGGACGCCGTCCGCCTCATCGGCGAATGGCTTCCCGTTGCTGTCGACGATGGCAGCAATCGAACAGCACGCGAGAGGATGATGATGGCTTGCCTGGAGGGGGGCATTGCCTTTAACCAATCGGGCCTGACGATCGTCCACTCTATGTCGCATCCCGTCAGCGGCTGGTGCGGGACGGCGCATGGCGTTGCCAACGCCATCCTGCTGCCCCATGTGATGGCCTTTAACGCGGCCTATGACATCGAAGGCTTTGCGCGCGTGGCCGAGGCCCTGGGTGTTGATACCACCGGGATGACGCGACTCGCTGCCGCCGAGGCGTCGGTGGAGCGCGTGCGTGAGCTCAATCGGGTTGTCGGCATCCCCGACGGCCTGGCCTCGTGTGGCGTCACTGAGGCGGATTTCCCCAATCTCATCGCCGATACGATGAAGTCGGCCGGGATTGGCAGGAATCCGCGCGTGACGACGGCGGATGATGTAGAGGCGATTTACCGGCAGGCGATGTAGCGCGGATTGTTTCGGCTTTGGTGGTCGCCCGCCACGGGGCGACCACTCCTCTCACGTCCGTGGTGCGGGCTGCACCGTTACGTCGGCAACTTTTCCTGGCGTTTTCGCTGCTTCCAGGCTCTCTCGCCCATCGCGTAGACTCTACAGTTTGGTATCTGGCAGTGCCGGCCGTTGACCTGTTCCCTTTAGCAGGCCGCCCCCGCCGTGGGGCCTTTCAGGCGACGAATGCGTTTCCCGGAGGTCGACTTGGCTCTCGCTGTTCGGACATTGAGGAACACATTCAGGGCGTTGGAGAATCGCCACTACCGCTGGTTGTGGATCGGCAGGTTGGCCACCTCCGGCACCTTCCAGATGGGCAATGTGGTTCAAGGCTGGCTGGTCTACAATCTCACGGGATCGGCCTTTGCGCTGGGCTGGGTTGGAGCCGGTTGGAGTGTGGCTACCCTGACGCTGGGTCTCTATGGCGGCACGATTACTGATCGCGTTGACAAGCGCGCCCTGATCTTTTGGACGCGTGTGGGAATGATGTTGAGCACACTCACCATCGGTGTGCTTGTAGCGAGCGGTCTGATACAGGTGTGGCATCTCGCCCTCGCCAATTTCCTCAATGGGGCACTGTCGGCGTTCCTGATGCCCGCTCAACAGTCCATGGTATCTGAACTTGTGGACTCTGACGCGCTGATGAACGCCATGTCGCTCGATGCCCTGGGTATGGGATTGATGGGTATCTTTGGCGCGTCCCTGGCCGGGTTGGCCATTGAGGCTATCGGCCCCGAATCAGTGTACTTTTTCATGGCCGGGCTGTACGCGATGTCTCTCTTTGCCATCACGCGCGTACCAGATGTGCCCACGCGCTCGGTGGAGCGGCGTTCGGTATGGGCTGATATCACCAGTGCCTTTACCTATTTGCGTGGTGAGCCCTTGCTGCTGCTGGTGCTGATACTCGGAGTTGCACGTGTATTCTTTGTGATGCCATACATGTCGTTGTTGCCCGCTTTTGCCCGCGACAATCTGGGGCTCGATGCCTCTGGTTTGGGCTTTCTCCAGTCCATTCTTGGATTTGGCGGTATGCTGGCAAGCTTGATTGCCGGTAATCTCGGTGAAATGCGGGGCAAGGGACGCCTGTTGGCCAGGGCGAGTGCGGTGCTGGGGCTGTGCCTGATTGCCCTGGCGACTGTCCGCTGGTTGCCGGCCGTCTACCTTTCTCTACTGCTGATCGGTGGTCTCGGAAATCTGTACATGGTGCTCAGCAATACGCTGATTCTGAGTTACTGCGACCCGGCCTACCGCGGTCGCATCGTGAGCATATCGATGATGGAGTTTGGCCTGATGCCCCTGGGGACCCTCCCCTCGGGGGCCATCGCCGACCGTGTCGGCGTCCCGTCGGTCATCGGGGTGCAGGGCGTGATTACGACGCTCATTTTTGGCCTCGTCGCCTGGCGCAAACGGGAGCTCGCTGACATGAACTAGTGCCGGATGTGCCCAGGGCCGGGAGTGTGCCAGGGGCTCCACAGGGCGCTTCCTTTCACGATGATACCTACTGATAGATCAGGATTCGATGAGCATCGAGTCCGCTATCCTCGCTCCCGTTCCTCCTCTGTAACCTTTGTCTGCCACGTTCGTTTTACTGTGTGAGGTTAGAGGCAGCGATGGACAGGCTCGCATGATGGCCACGGCTATCGTTGAATCGGATGATCTCCTGGAGCGACTTTACCTTGAGTACCATCGGCCAATCGTCAACTACCTGTACCGGATGGTGGGTGACAGCGAGCAGGCTGAGGAGCTCGCTCAGGACGTCTTTGTGCGTGCCTACGGCGGGCTATCCCGGCTCGAGGAGAACTCGAACTATCGGGCGTGGCTGTATCGCATCGCGACGAACCTGGCCTACGATACGCTCCGGCGCCGGCGACTCGTCAGGTGGTTTTCGCTTCGAGAGACCGATCAGGATGAGCGTGTCACGCAAGGGCCGGATAGGCTGGCGGAGCACCAGGCCATCCAACAGGCATTAATGCGAGTTCCCGAGACGTACCGTTCAGCACTGGTGCTCTTTAGCGTTCAGGGATACGCGGTCAAGGAGATCGCAGAGTCGTTGGGTATCAGTGAGGGGGCGGTCAAGACGCGTCTGTCCAGGGCAAGAGAGATGTTTCGCAAGGCGTTTCACGATGAGAAGTAGTGTGAGCGAGCGACAGCATTCCGAGAATCTGGCTATCTGGCGTGATCTGGACGAGATCGAGCGTGCCGGGATGTCCGAGCATTTGGCGCAGTGCCCCGCCTGCGCTGAGATGCTGGCTCAATATGAGGAGCAGGATCAGTTGCTGGCCGGATTGCCCCAGATGGTCTCACGGCCTTCGTTTTCCGAGGTGCAGCAGCGCCTTGCTGCCCGACGGTCCCCGCGATTGGCTCAGCGTGCCTGGGCGCTTGCGCTGCTGCTGGTGCTCCTTCTGGGGCTTGGGGGCGGTGCTGTGGCGGCCTCTGGCGATGCTCTTCCTGGCGACTTGTTGTATCCCATCAAGCTTCGGGTTGAGGAGGCACAGCGGATTCTTGCAGTGGATCAAGAGGCGCGGGATGCGCTGGAGGCACGCTTTGCCGAGCGGCGGCGCGCCGAGGCGCAGGCCCTGCTGTCTATGGGGCGCGAGGCGCAGATGGATCTGGAGGGGGTTCTCTCTGAGATTCGGGGCGCAGTGTGGAAGGTGTCTGGTCTCGATGTGATCGTGGAGCCCCAGGTATGGCAGGGAGACGCTCCCGCGCTGGGCTCCCAGGTCCATGTGCACGTTTCCGTCCAGGCGCGTGAGATGCGGGCGCTCTCGGTGCAGTTGGCCGAAGGGATGCCGCCGGCTAACGAGCATCCGTCACTGCAGGTGCCACGTCGCGCCACAGGGACGGGCGAGGCGGAGCCGTCTGAGTCCGCTCACGACAATACAGGCAGCCCTTCCGTGACGCCCGGCGCACCGGCACGGACGGCCGTCCCTCGGTCGGAGGATGCCCCTCGAGAGAGTGCCACTGACGCGCCGCAGCAACAAGGGCCCGCTAACTCCATGACCGCTCCGGCGATCTCAACGCCCGCGGCAGGGTCGCGGCCCGGCGGACCGGCCCCGACGGTGACCAAGCCGATCCGGCTTCCAGGCACGCCCAGCGTACCTGTTGGCGACCATCCCGGCGAGCGGGGCCACTAGTTCAAAACTGATGAGACCGTATCTGTCTCTGTAACCTTTGAGCGACAGGTTCGTCATACAGGGTGCAGAGAGATGGACAAATAGGCTGATTGCATCGGAGGGTTAGCAACATGCGCAAGAGTCTGGTGGTCGTACTGATGGTGGTTCTGCTGCTGGTGGTTGCTTCACCGGCATTCGCTCAGGGTATGGGGCCGGGCCAGCCGATTGGCGAACGGCAGGGACCTGGCGTCGCGCCGGAAACCCCGGGACGCGCGCCGCGGGGCCCTTTCTCCCCAATCGCTGAACCGACTCGCGCACAGGCAGGCGAGGCCGTCCGTGAGCAAATCGGTACGGGTGAGCCGGTGGAGGAGCCGCTCCAGAATCAGGTGCGTCTGCAGGTCTGCGAGGAAGGCTGCATTGAGGAGCCTGTGGGCATGGCGGCTCAGTTCCGCAACTGGCTGCAGAGAAACGCCCCGGCGTTAGTCCAGTTCAAGTGGTTCGGCGTTACGCCCTTTAGCATGTCCGGGACGGCGGCCTTTGACGGTGACGAGTTCGTGTTTACCTTTGAGGGTGGCAACCGCTGGGCTGCCGAACTCTGGATGGAAGAGTCTGTGCTGGCGATCACTGAGGACACGGTGATCAAGTCGGTCTACCCGGTTACCGGGGCAACGGCCGAGATCATCGATCTGGATACGCTTAGAGAGTACCTTGACGAGTGCCCGACCTCGGATGTCATGGTCTTTGGATACGTCGAGGACGATGGCGATTTCGTCGCCACGCGCATACAGATTCGGGTGCTCTGCTCCCTGGACTGACCGGTAACGCACCAGTCATACTAAACACGAATCCGGCTGGCTCGGCCAGCCGGATTCGTGTATCAAGGCATCTGCTAACCCAGGACACTGCCGAAATAGGCACGATGTGCGGGACAACGACAGGTTTTGAGCCAGGGGGTGGTACACTCGCGGATGAGGGCGATCTGCTCGTCCCCATCCGCCCGGGGAATCGGCCCTCGGGTAGATGCAGAGTCCTCGACAAGAAACGTGTCCCAGTAGATCTCCACGGTGTATACGTCGCACTGCGCGCAGTAATACCAGGTCTCGGTGCATTCATCGCCAAAGATGCTGCCAGAGATGGATGCGAGGCGCTCGCCTCCCACCTCGGAGCTGATGACAACACCGCAGCGGGCACACTGAACCGGGGCCACCGCATCCTCTTTCGGGTTCAACTACCAGGCGATACGCAATCCGGTAGGTTCTGACTTCAGGCCGTGGCTGCCGTCGCGGGATCCTGTTCGGCCGCATCCTCAGGCACCCGGACAAGGGTCGCGACAAGCGTGGCCATGGCCCCGAATATCGCGGCTGTCACAAGAAAGGCACTGGACATGCCCCAGGCGTTGGAGACACCGGCACCCACTACTGGGCCTACGGCGCGCCCGCCAGCCTGTGCGCTATTCGAAAAGCCAAAGACAGCTCCGCGATGCTCCGTATCGGTCGCTTTGGCGAGCAGCGCGTTGGCCGTGGGCATGATGCCACCCATGAACAGGCCCTGTATGGCACGCAAAGCGATCAACTGGTTCGGATGGGTCACAAAGGACTGCGGAATGTGAACCAGCGCCACGCCCAACACGCAGGTCACCAGAATCCGTTTCTGTCCGATGCGGTCTGCGAGCCGGCCGAGATAGATGGCCGACAGGCTCGAGCTGAAAGCGGCGACCGACATCACGGTGCCGGAGAGGGTGGCCAGGTTGGGCACCTCACCGCCGATGATCTGCCGGATGTACAGCGATAGAATCGGGCTCAGAACCGCGATGGCAAAGCTGTTGCCGGCCAGGGTCAGCACGAGCAGGAGCGTGTTGCGGTTGGCAACGGCAGCGAGCGCGCCACCTCGCGCCACAGCTGCGGTTTCTCTGGGCTGATCGGCGGCCTCTGCGCGTTTGGGCTCTCTCACCAGGATGATGGTCGCGAGAACAGAGGCGAGCATCAATCCTGCGGACACGAAAAAGACATTGCGATAGCCGAGCGCGTCGGCAGTGGCCCCGCCCACGAGCGGGCCAATGGACTGACCGATGAACTGTGCGGTCTGCATAATCCCCAGGCTGCGACCCAGATACTCGTCAGGGGTGCCGGTGGCCACGAGAGTGATCGCCGCAACGACCGTGCCCGAGAACATGCCCTGAATCACGCGCAAGATCACGAGTTGCGTGGGATCGGTTGCCATTCCCATCAGAAAGGTGAAAACGCAGCCCGCTATTGTGGCACGGACGAGCATGATCTTGCGGCCATGCCGGTCGCCCAGCATACCCCAGATGGGGGAAGCGATCATCATGGCGACGGCCGCACCGCTGTTAAAGGCTGCCATCCAGGTTGCGGCCTCCGCAGCGTTGGCGACGCCCAGATCCAGCATGTAGTAGGCCACGAACGGATGGTACCCCGAGAACCCGATCATCGTGGCAAGCTGCACCATGCTGAGTACGATCAGGTTCCGTTTCCAGTTGATCATCGTTTGGGGAGTCCTTCTCTCTCGCGGGTGCAGTCGGATTCTGGTTCCATTGTCGCCCGCGACTAGGCGTAGAGATCGAAATAGTGAGCGCCGCCGGTAGCGATGGCAATATCACGATAGACAACGTTGTCGTGGCTTGCGTCCATTCTAGGCGGTGTGGGGCAAGGATGCAAGCGTTCGTGAGGGAAATCCAGGCCGAGTTCGTAAGCGCAGCGAGGGTCGTGTGGACGACCCTCGCTGATAGAAAAACGCAGACGAGGCCCAGTCGGTCCTGAGGCTGGCTATTCCGCCGGCGGTGGCGGCGCGGTTGGCTCTTCGCTCTCCGGTGGTGCGGGCATCGGGGGTTCTACCGGTGGCATGCTGCTCGCGGCAGGGGCTGCCGGTCCGGCAACCGCCTCCTCTGCGGACTCGAACTCCTCGGCCTGCATCGTAGCGAGCTTGGCCTCCTCGTCTCTGATCGACTCTTGCAGTTGGGCGATTTCGTTCGCAAAGGCGGCGAGTTGCGGATGAACGATTGCTCCCTCGTCCATCAGCGCCAATGTCGCCTGGCCCAGTTCGGTGTACTGAGCCTGAACTTTATCTCGGAGCGCCGAGATCACGCCCTCCTGACGCTTGACGCGCAGTGCCTTTTCCGCATCGAATGCCAGCTTGTTTGCCTGTTGCTTGACCGATCCCCAGAGTTTCATCCTGCACCTCCCCACTCTCCCTAATATGCCTATGACCTACTGCTATCAGTATACAGGACGTAACGCTCTGATTCAATGGCCTTTTGGCCGTTTTAACTGACAACGTAGTACGCGTGTTCAATCCCTCAGGCCGGGTCAAAGAAATCGGCGTCTTCCTCGCGCAGATAGCGGCTGGCGGCCTCAGGGATCAGGTCGACGCCCATGCCGGGCCGATCCCAGACGGTGATCATGCTGTTTTTGACGATGGGCGAGGGCAGGCCCTCGACGATGTCGTACCACCAGGCCGGCTGGCCAACGGGATACTCAAATGCGATATAGTTAGAGGGCAGGGTGGCACAGACTTGCACCAGCGCTGCCAGCCCGAGTACGCCGTCCCCCGTGCCGTGCGGGGCGATCAGGATCCCATGCAGGTCGGCGTACTCGGCCACCCGCTTGAGCTCGGCGATGCCGCCGATGTCGCAGGGGTCGGGCCCGATGATCCGCACCGCGTGGCCCTCGATCAGTTCGCGGAAATTGTCCCGCAGGTAGATTTGCTCGCCCGTGTGGATCGGTGTGGAGGTGCTCTGCGTCACGTCGCGATAGACGTCAGCCAGCACGGCGGGCGAATAGTCGCCGGTGATCAGGTCCTCCAGCCACATGACGTTGAGCGGCTCCAGCGCTCTAGCCAGTCGGATCGCATCCGGCACCGTCCAGCCGGGGCCGCAGTCCAGCGCCAGCCCGATCTCATTGCCCAGCACGTCCTTCATCGCCTCCACACAGGCGATCACGTGCTTGAGTCCGCGCTCGGTGATCAGCCCGCGGTAAGGATGCCGACCCACGGGCGTCGCGTCGCCATAGTAAAAGCCCGGCACCTCGACGGCCATGCGGGAGTGAAAGGCGATCGCCTGCTTGATGATGGTAAAGCCTTCCGGTGAGGCCTTGATCCTGGCCGTGTTCTCGGCATAGTCCTCCGGCGAGTAGCCGGCCATGGGAAAGCGGACCGCCCCGTCGTACACCCGCACCTCATCGCGGACCTTGCCGCCCAGAAGTTTGTATACCGGCAGACCCGAGACCTTGCCGGCGATGTCCCACAGGGCCATCTCGATGGCGCTCACGGCGCTCCCCCAGGGCTTGAAGGCGCCCATCTTGCGGATGCGGAGCATGGTGCGCTCCACGTCAGTGGGATCAGCACCCAGCAAATAGTCGCGGTAGAACAGGACGTGCGGTTTGAGATAGGGCTTGTACGACTCCACCTCGCCATAGCCATCGATGCCTTCATCGGTCACGATCCGGACGATGGGGTTGTTGCCGATGACGGCGCATTTGAGATCAATGATCTTCATGGTGTACTCTCCTGCCAGATCTGGTGTCGTGCTAACGGCGCTATTCTAGAGCGGCATACGGCTGGCGTCGAGAGGATGATCGCTCTTGAGAGAGATTTCCCGTCCTGGCCATTGGCGGCTGGCACACCCGTGCGTTACACTGCGTAGAGATAGGCCGCTATCCACGAGCGAGGAGAACAGAGTATGAATCCTATAGTGCATGTCTGGTTCACTTCTGAGGATGCCGGTGCTCACCGGCTAACCGCGCAGCCGGCGGTGCTTGCTGACCCGATAAAGGCGGACGCACAGGCCGTAGTGCAGATCGACCCCGGCACGCGCTACCAGGCGATCCTGGGAATGGGTTCCTCTTTTGAGGAGGCCAGCGTCTATCATCTCATGCGCATGTCTCCCGATGTGCGGACCAAGGTGCTGCGCGATCTGGTGCATCCTACGGAAGGGATCGGGTGGAACCTGATGCGCATCTGTCTGGGCACTTCGGATTTCACGTCGTCACCGTGGTATTCGTACGACGACATGCCTGCCGGACAGACAGACCCCGATTTGAGGCACTTTAGCATCCAGAGGGACATCGACCTGCACATTCTCGATGTGATCCGCGAGGCGATGGCGCTCAACCCGGAGCTACGGGTGTTCGCCTCGCCCTGGAGCCCGCCGGGTTGGATGAAGACGGACGGCTCCATGTGTGGCGGATCGCTGCTTCCAGAATACGAGGCCGTCGCAGCACGCTACTACCGCTTGGCGGTGGAGGCCTACGCCGCTCAGGGCGTCCCGATCCACGCCATCACGTTGCAGAATGAGCCCTTGCACGCCGACCGGCGCTACCCCACCACCCGGATGGCGTGGGAGCAGCAGCTGAGGCTGTTGCTGGCCGTGCGCCATGAATTCGATCGGGCGGGGCTGGAGACCGAGATCTGGATCTTTGACCACAACTTTGCCGATGCCGAGGCCTACCCCGGACGGATTCTGGCGAATCCGGCTGGCTACGCGGCGTCCGATGGGGTGGCCTTTCACGACTATGAGGGGGAGCCGTCCGAGATGGGTGCCCTGCTCGAGCGCTATCCGGGCAAGCCTGTGTACATGACCGAGCACTCAACCTGGGGCACACGCGGCATCGAGAGGATTCTGCAGTACCTGCGGAATGGCTCGCGCAGCTATAACGCCTGGGTGACCTGTCTGGACGACACTCAGCAGCCTAACCCTGGGCCGCACCCCTGCAGCCCGACGTTTGTCACCGTGAACCGTGCCGATCCGGACCAGGTGAGCTACATTCCCGAGTACTGGCTGATGGGGCAGATCACGCGCTTTGTCCGGCGCGGAGCGGTGCGCATCGGCTGCGACGAGGGATCCACCAGGAGGCTGACCTTTGCTGCGTTCGAGAATCCCGGCGGCGAGCTCGTGGTCGTGGCCGTGAACCAGACCAGGCGCTCGCAGGCATGCACGCTATCCTGGCCGGGCTGGCAAACCGCCATCCACGTCCCGGCCAAGACGGTAGCGACGCTGGCGATCTCCGCGTCCTGACCCTTGCTGTCTTTTGAGCCTGCCGGGCGCAATCGCTTGAGTTCGAGCATGGTTGCCGATACCATAGAGACACAGGCACTCAAGAAACGCGGCCGCTGGCCGTGGACATCGAACGATCGATATGCCAGCGCTACCTATGTCTTTACTCACGATCGAAGGGAGTTCACCATGCCTGACCCAAACGCAACCCAGACGATCCTGCCCTACCGCGATCCGACGCTGAGCGTTGAGGAGCGTGTGGCCGACCTGCTTGGCCGCATGACGCTGGAGGAGAAGGTCGGCCAGCTCATGATGCTCAACGCCCAGCCGGAGGACCTATCCTTTATCAACACGCGTCAACCGGGCTCCATTCTGCACATTCTGGGCGAAAAGACCCGCCGGGCCATGCACCTGGCCGCGCAGAACCGCCTGGGGATACCTCTGCTCATCGGCGAAGATGCCATTCACGGGCATTCGTTCTGGAAAGGCGCCACCATCTTTCCCACCCAGCTTGCCATGGCCTGCAGCTGGAATGCCGAGCTCCTGGAGCGGGTGGCGCGGGTAACGGCGGAGGAGGTGGTGACCACAGGGATTCACTGGACCTTCTCGCCTGTCCTCTGTCTGACTCGCGACCTGCGCTGGGGGCGGGTGGATGAGACCTTTGGCGAGGACCCCTATCTCATCGGCGAGTTCGCTGCGGCCATGATCCGTGGCTACCAGGGTAAGGGCCTCGATGATCCTCAGGGGATCCTGGCCACCGCCAAACACTATGCCGGGTACTCGGAGACGCAGGGCGGCCGCGACGCCTCCGAGGCGGACCTCTCGCGCCGCAAGCTGCGCAGCTACTTTTTGCCGCCCTTTGAGCGTGCCGCCAAGGCCGGCGCGATGACCTTTATGACCGGCTACCAGTCGATGGAGGGCGTGCCATCGACCTGCAATCACTGGCTGCTGACCGAGGTGCTCAAGGACGAGTGGGGCTTTGCCGGCGTGGTTGTGACGGACTGGGACAACGTGGGGCGGCTGGTCCGGGAGCAGCGGGTCTGCGAGACCATCGCCGACGCGGCCATTGTGGCGGTGCGCGCCGGTAACGATATCATGATGACCACGCCGTCGTTCTACGAGGGAGCCATCGAGGCCGTCCGCAGCGGCCGTCTGGCCGAATCCGAGATCGATGCCCCCTGCGCACGTTTGCTGGAACTAAAGTTCCGCATGGGGTTGTTCGAGAACCCGCGCGAACCGGATCTCGAGCGGGCTGCCCAGGTGGTGAGAAGCCCTGAGCATCGCGCAGTCAATCTTGAGGCGGCGCGCCAGAGCCTGGTGCTGTTGCGGAACAACGGGCTGCTTCCGTTGGATGCTGGCCAGCTCAAGACGATCGCCGTGATCGGGCCGAACGCGGACGACGATCTGCAGCAGCTGGGGGACTGGTCGCTGGGTGCCTCGCAGCACCCGCCTGAGGCGGGCAAGCACCCGCGCGAGGCGACCATGACGGTACTGGACGGGATCCGCGCCCTGTCGCCAGAAGGGCTGGACGTACGCTATGAGCGAGGCTGTTCCATCGTGGACGACGACCTGTCGGGCGTTCCGGCGGCTGTGGCCGCGGCACAGGCGGCGGACGTGGTCGTGGTCGTGGTGGGCGATCACCTGCAGTTTGTCGGCGAGACGCGCAGCACCGCCACCCTGGAGCTGCAGGGCGGGCAGATCGCCCTGCTGGACGCGCTGGCGGCGACCGGCCAGCCGCTGGTGGTGGTGCTGGTGAACAGCAAGCCGCTGGTTCTCCCGCCTGCCGCAAAGAACGCGGCTGCCATCATCGAGCTGTTCAATCCCGGCATGGAGGGCGGCCGGGCGCTGGCGGAGGCACTCTTCGGCCTGCTGAATCCCTCCGGCAAGCTGACGATCTCGATCCCGGTGCATGTTGGCCAGCAGCCCGTATTCTACAGCCAGGTCCGCGGCCAGCATGGCAACCGTTACGCCGACCTGACACAGGAGCCGCTGTTCCCATTCGGCCATGGCCTGAGCTATACGCGCTACGCTTACTCCAACCTTCGGCTAAATGAGACCCGCCTCACGGATGGTCAGTCTGTCACGGTCAGCGTCGACGTCAAGAACGTCGGGCCGCGCGAGGGGGTCGAGATCGTTCAGGCCTATGTGAGCGATGTGGTCACTTCTGCGACCTGGGTGAACAAGGCGCTCAAGGGCTTTGCGCGGGTGGCGCTCGCGCCAGGCGAGAAAAGGACGGCGCAGGTGGACCTGCCCTGGGAAGCGTTCCAGATCGTGAACGCGCAGGGCGACTATGTCGTGGAACCTGGCGAGTTCGACATCCTGGTGGGACCCTCCTCACGGGATGGCGATCTGCTCAAGGCCAGGCTAATCGTCAGCTAATCGGTTGGGGCAAAGATCAAGCACTCTGCTGGCGCGCGGGACCCCGCGCGCCATGCGTATCCTTGCCGGCAGTTACTTGCGCCGGGTGTGGTATTAATCTTCCGCCTGTTCCTGCTCGCGCAGCACGATGAACGACACCGCCAGGCACGAGAGCAGCGCGATAGTGGACACGAGCCAGGGCAGGCGCGGATCGGCGGCGTAGAGATAGCCGCCCGAGAACGAGGCCAGCATGGCGGGTATGGTCACAAGATAGCCCAGGCCAGGACCGCCCATGCCGCCGCCGGTGCTCCCCAGAAAGACCGAGCCGCGGCCCAGCGCCGCCATGGTGCGTCCGCGCAGTGCGCGGGGAACCGTGTCTGCCATCAGGGCCGTTCCTGCCGGGATGTAGGTTGCGGAGGCCACAGAGATCGCCATCCTCACGATCAGCACCGAGGCAAATCCCCGGGTAAAGACGAATGAGGACACTGCGACCAGCGCGATGATGAGGGCCAGCCGCATGCAGCGCACGCGCCCGATCCGGTCGACCAGAAAGCCGGCAGGGACGTAGCCCACATCGCGCACCACGGCCTCAATCAGCAGAATGGTGGCCCAGGCCGTTGTGTCCAGCCCGATCACCTGGACCGCATAGAGCACCCAGAAGGGCGCGGCCACGACGTTTCCGATAAAGCCCAGAATGACCATCGCGCCCAGCCCGCGAGTAGAGCGCGGCAGCGCCTTGAGCATCGGCAGCACGCCAGTATAGGTGTCTTTCACGATGCGTGGGATCGCAGTCAGTCGCAGTGGGGGTCCGGAGGGTGTGGTTGTCTCCTTAAGCAGGCGCATGTTCACGATCCCGCCCACGGCATAAGACAGCCCCAGGAAGGTGTACAGATAGCGCATGCCGGGATCGACGCCAAAGGAGCGGAACACAGCCGCTGCCAGCAACGGTGCTACCATGGCCGGCGCGCTGGACATAAAATTCGACAGTGAGATGCCGCGGCCGCGATCGGCCGGGGAAAGCGAATCGGCGGTGATGGCCGAGTTGGCGGGCATCGAGATGACACCAAAGCCGACGAGCAGGGAGCATACCAGCAGCCAGGGCCAGCTGGGCGCCAGGGCATACAGCCCATACACCAGCCCCATGGCGATGTTGGTCCAACCCAGCAGGCCTACGCGACCGCGATGGTCCGCCAGGTACCCGCCGATGGGAAAGACGATCAGGCTGGCGAGCGGAGAGAGGGAGTTGATCAGACCGACCTGCTCAGGGTTGCCGCCCAGCGCCAGGATGTAGAGCGAGGCGTAAGGAAAGGTCATCGTGCGGGCGAACATGCCGGAAGAGCGCGTGAGCGTGAGGACGAGCAGATTGCCGCGCATAAAGGCGAACGTGCGGCGCAGCCTGTCGAATGGCGTCACACGCGCAGGCGGCCCGTCTGTGTCGCAGGTAACGGCCGCACGGACCTCTCCCGAAGCGATGTCAGTGGGCATCCCCTTCTCCGCGTGATGATGCTGCCGATCGTAACGAATCCCGCGGGTGCGGTCAAGCCGTTTGGTTCGCGACCTGCCATCTGGCACATGAACGGCGCCTCAACTGCAACATCCCTTTGCGATAGTACAATTCCTGGCACTGGTTACCGCGATTGACAGGGCATCTGTCGTTCTCTAGAGTATATCAAGCGGAGCGGAACGGCTCGAGAGTCGCGCTCACAGTTGAGCGAAGGGGCTATTCGGCAGCGATTCTCAAACCGAAGATATTCTTGGTCTCTAGCCGACTCGAAAGTGGGGCCTCAGTCGGGAGGAAAGATGGAACTGCACACTGTCGCACTATTGAGCCCCGGGGATATGGGGCATTCCGTGGGCGCCGTGCTGACCGGACACGGGCTGCGGGTCATTACGTGCCTGGAGGGCCGTAGTGACCGGACGCGTGCCCTGGCCGCCGAGGCCGGCCTTGAGGACGTTGACAGCTATGCAGAATTGGTGCGTCAGGCGCAGCTTCTCCTTTCCATCGTCGTGCCTGCCCAGGCTGTCGCGCTCGCGGAGCGCGTGGCGGATGCGCTTCGAGCAGCAGATGTCGGTGCCGCCCTGACCTACGCGGACTGCAATGCCATCGCGCCGCAGACCGCGCGCCAGATCGGGCGTGTTATCACGGCAGCCGGGGCGCGCTTTGTGGACGCGGGCATCATCGGCTCGCCTCCCGGCAGAGGCGGCCGCAACCGCATCTACGTCTCGGGCGAACACACGGAGGCGCTGCTGGCGCTGAACGATTACGGGTTGGAGGTCTTCGATCTACAGGGCGAGGCCGGGCAGGCTTCGGGGCTCAAGATGTGCTACGCGGCCCTGACCAAAGGGCTCACCGCGCTGTGTACGGAATTGCTGGTCGCCGCGGAAGAATTGGGGATCAGCGAGCCGTTGGCCCACGAGTTCCGGGAGAGCCAGGGAGCGATGGTCACGCGGATGGAACGGGGCGTGCCGGGTATGCTGCCCAAGGCGCACCGCTGGATCGGCGAGATGGAAGAGATCGCCAGGACCTTTGGGGGCCTGGGCCTCACGCCCGACATGCTTCACGGTGCGGCCGAGATGTACCGGCTGGTGATGCGTACCGAACTGGGCACGCGCACGCCAGAGGACACGCGGCCGCTTCCGGGGTTGGAGGAGACCATCGCCACGCTGGCCAGGGCCACGTTGCCGTTGTAGTTTCTGTGGTTTCCAGATGTCCTAAAGAGGGGGCAAGTATGAACATCATTCTGGTTATCTTGGATTCGCTGCGCAAGGATAGCTGCGGAGTCTATGGCAAGGGCCCCTGGGGAGATATCCAGACGCCGCACATGCAAAGGTTTGCGGAGCAGAGCCTGGTCATGACCAACGCCTGGCCCGAATCGCTGCCCACGCTGCCGACGCGGCGGGCGATATATACCGGCCAGCGTGTCTATCCGTTTCATGATGCCGACTTTAATCTCAAGGGCGATTTTCGTGGAGCGCCGGGCTGGGGGCCCATTCCCGAGGATCAGCCGACGCTTTCGGAGATGCTGCAGCAACAGGGCTATCGCACCGCGCTCATCTCGGACGTGTACCATCAGTTCAAGCCTTCCAAGAACTTTTGGCGCGGTTTCGACCAGTGGACCTTTCTCCGGGGCCAGGAGCAGGATCCCTCGAGGTCGGGTCCTCGATTGACCGACGAGCAACTGGCCTACTGGCTGCCTCGGGAGATGTGGACCGAGGCTAACATCCGGTTTATCCAAACGTCCATCATGAACATCCACGATCGGCGTCACGAGGAGGACTATTTCTCTCCCCAGGTGTTCAAGACAGCGGCGCAGTGGCTGGAGGAGAACCAGGACGCGTCCCAGTTCTTCCTCACGGTAGAGTCTTTTGACCCGCATGAGCCGTGGCTTGTGCCAGCGCACTATCGCAAGCTGTATTCGAAAGAGGAGGGCCAGGAGCAGGTCAAGTCGGGTTATGCTGATTGCACCCAGCTCGGAGCAAAGATGCTGGCGCGTACGCGGGCAAACTATATGGGTTCCGTAACCCAATCCGACCGGTGGTTTGGTTACTTTTTTGAGAGTATGCGCGTGTTGGGTCTGCTCGATAACACCATCGTCTTTTTCACCTCGGATCACGGCCATTCCATTGGCGATCGCAACTATATGGGCAAGCGGGGCTATCCGTCCATGCCCGAAGTCTTTGAAGTGCCGTTGATGGTCCGTTTCCCGGGCGCTGAGCATGCCGGTACGGTCAGCGACATGTTCGTCCAGCATCACGACCTTACCGCCGCCGTATTCGAAGCGCTGGGCATGAGCCCTCCCGATTGTCTCGATGGCAAGCCATTCCTCAGTGATGCTCTCTCGGGTAATATGGGAACGCGGGATCACGTTACCGTGGGCTGGGGAAGCACACCGACCGTTATTACGCGCGATTGGTGGTTCAACGCCAAGTGCGACGGCACCGGCGCTCTCTTGTACGATCGGTCAGCGGGCGACCCCTGCGCAGTCAACGTCGCTGCGCAGTATCCCGATGTGGTACGCCGCGGCTTAAAGATGGCGGCAGAGGATGCCGTCGGCGGCTATCCCAACTGGCTGGTGGAGTTGGCGCGTAACGAGGCAGATGCGCCTGGCTGCAGCGACCTGGCTGCGCGAGCCTAGCCGGGCGGGCACCGAAGCAGTGCGCGGCGTTCGCAGTCCGTACCTGGCAGCCTTGCGTCGGTGAACACAGGGGTCTGCGCCTGGCCCCTGATATCGCTGTGGCCGTGGTCGGCCATGGTTCGCCTGGATTGGTCTCGAGCATGTCAAAGAGCGAGGTTCTGCCACCCGGGGACAGAAACGGCCCCGGCACTGTAGCGAGCAGCCCGAGGCCAGTCCCAGGTGGTGAACACACCCGGGCAGACGAAGTATAGCACAGACGCGTCATCCGGCGAAAAGCCTGCGAGGGGGCAGCTGGCGCCTGGCCGCGCTATCAAGACTTGCTGTGACACACGACGAGGCCGCCCCGACACTTATAAGCATACTTGGGGGGCGTGTATGGCTCCGCTCGGTGCTGGTGCGTGCGGCGTTCATGCCCCACGCCAAGTCCGACGGGCCTGCGCATCGTCGCTCTGCTACCGGCCAAAAAGCCTCTTGAGGAAGCCGCCCGTGGGCTTGACCTTGGTTGCGTCAATGCCCGCGGCCCTCATCAGGTCGGCTACGCTCAGTCGTCCATTCTGAAAGGCTGCAATGATAGACGTCAGGGCCTGCTCCTTGTGCGGAAAACCGCCATCAGCGACGTATACAGCCTTCTCGGTCTCCATGAGAGCCAGGATCACCTCACGTGTTGGTTCTACGCCTTTCTCTACCATCACAGCCATGCCTCTGCGCACGCCGACCATCTCGCTCAATAGCGACAGATCGATCCGGTCTGCGCCTCTTGAATCTGCATCCTGTTGCGACATCGCGTGCCTCCCCTGTCTAGTGTATGCCCACTCGGGCACTGCCGAGCCTGGCAATCAACACACTTTCGTTCGATTACTTCAAGGCGAGCAGCGTAAAGGTTGGTGACGGCTACCAGCCCTCTTCCATCACGTCATATACGCGCCGGGCGCCGTTCTCATTCACCCATGCGGCAGCCCACCTATACGCCAGTTCCTTTGTCACCCCAGGGCGGCCAGCATCATCCCGGCCCAGCCCAGTTCCCCAGGAGGGACCGAGGAGTTCGTCGAGATTGCCGACTCGAAGGGCGGCCAGAGCCCCATCAGTCGGGGCGCTTTCCGTGCCGTGCCCGACTGTGAACGTGCCATCGGACAGAATCCAGACCACGCACTGCCCGTCAGCCCCGTCGTGTGCCGCTCTCCACGTTATCGCCTTGCTCACGGCATCGGTCATACTTTGTTTGTTCACTATTGCCTTACCGTCTCCAGATATTGTGCTGGCACGCGCGGTTGTCCGGCGGAAGCAAGCGCTGCACGGGTTCACACAAGGATGACCATATGTTGTGTCTGCGCCTTGGCCAGGTGCGGGTATTCTCATCGCTCCGACTGTACATTCCTGGGAGCCTCGATGGCGGGAAGGGCGGCTTTGTTGTCTTCACCGCTTGCCTCGCCTGCGCAAGTCCTCGCGCCGCGCTCCTTCGAGTCTCTCTGTATCTTTGCCAACGGTCAGGGTCATCTGCAACTGCTAGACCAGCCGGGCAGCGTGGCAGATGACCCCCTATTCACCTCGAGCGGTTCAGCGACCGCACCCGTTGGACTGGGACTCGCGGTAGCAACGCTCGGGTCGGCCGCCATCCTCAGATGACGCCAAGCAGGTTCAGAATGATCAGGATCACTGCGATCACGATCAGCACGTGGACCGTGCCTCCCGTGTTGGGGAATCTGGTACTCATTCGGGGGCCGAGAAAGCCCAGCAGCCACAGAATCACCAGTATGACGACGATTGTCCAGAGCATGTGTCTCCTTCTATACCGGATCAAGTCTAGTCGAATGACAGTGGTCCGGGTCTTTCATACGAACCCCAGGTGACGGAAGACCCGCCTGCGACGTCTGAGCTACGTCTGCAGAGCCGTCTCCGGCTTGAGCAAACGCACAACTCAAGCCCTTATTCGCTCAAGAGCTCACGAAACGATACATACAGATCAGAGAACCGGGCCGTGGCAGCGGGGTCATTGCGCGCCAGCAGGGTGATGACCTCGTCCTGCATGGCAAAGAGCGGCTGCACTCCCTCACGCTGTGCCGGGGAGAGGGCCGATCCGTCTCCCTTGTCGACCTCTGCGCGCAGGCCGGTGAAAAAGGCACTGGCATACTGGCGGGCCGACTCATAGTCGCCGCGCTGAACGTCGATGGCAGCACTGGCGAGAGCGTTCTGTAGCACCGCTTTGTTCAGATTCTGCTCGACGACCGTCGCCGCGAGCGCGTCCACCGATCTGGTGAGATCGGCGCGGGTCGCCGCCGCCGATACGTCAACGGCAGATGCACGCTCTCTTACCCACATGGGCACAAAGCCGACGAGTATGCCAACGAGCAATATCGCCGCATACGTGGCCACACGGGTCCACCACGGAACGGACTTGACCGGTCGGAACTGCACATTATTCTCCATGTTCTCTCCCATCTGAGCCCATTTGGCCCTAGAGATCCTTGATGGCCTTCTTCTCATCATCGACGACCTGAGAAGCGATCTCTACCTGATCTTTGAGGGCGTCGCGACCCCGCTTTTGCAGGTCCTTTGCTTCCTTCCGAAGGTCGGCCGCCATGTGCCGGCCTGTCCCGCGTGCCTGCTTGACGGCGCCTTCCACCGTCTCGGTCACCTGATCGCGTAGCTCAATCCCTTCCTCCTGGATCTGGTCCCGCGTGTCTTTACCCGATTGGGGCGCCAGCAGCAGCATTGAACCCGCCCCAAGCAGACCTCCCATGAACAGTCCGGCGAGGAACGCTCCGGAGTTGCCGCTCGAGTGACCGTTTCCTGTGTTGAAGCTCTGCATTGTCTCATCTCCTGTCTCGATAGTCGTTCATTGTCCAGTATCGCCGCTTTTCGTGGACCATAAGCCTCGTCTTTAGCACCGCCAGGCCCCTGGCACTCGTTTTCTACCGAAGATGACCACGGCGGTGGGTGGCCATTCCCCAGGGGCTCGTGCCTGCGCGAGCCCTGCTGCTCAGCCCGGTCAGATCACCTTCGGTTCTTTCTGGATAGCCAGATCGCCACGGCCGACAGGCCGACGGTCGTTCCGGCGATGAGTCCGCCGAGATTGCCGCCCGCCGCGCCAGCCACACCCGCTGCCGGCAATAACGCCTGGACCGCTTCGGCGGTGGGGGTGGGCGGAGCGGTTACCGGCGTCTCTGTCGCCGGTGCAGCGACCGGCGCGCTGGTCGGCTGCGAGGTCGGTGCGCTGGTCGCTTCCGGCGGCGGTGCGCTGGTTGGCACGCTTGTCTCAGTCGCGATAGCGGTGGCCCTCGGCGCGTCTGTCGCCGGCGCGCTGGTTGGCTCCGCGGGCGGTGCGCTGGTTGGCTCCGCGGTCGGTGCGCTCGTCTCAGTCGCGATAGCGGTGGCCGTCGGAGTCACGGGCTCAGTGGGCGTCGCTGTCGGCGTCACCGTCGGCGTTATCGGCGCAGACGTGCACAGGTCGTAGGAGATCACGTTGGTGTCCATGGTCACTGCGCCGTTAAGCGCCAGGACCCTGCCGATGACGTTTGCCCCGGTATTCAGCGTGATGCTCGCGTCTGCAAGGATGCTCCCTGCGAAGGCCGTCCCTGTACCAAGCG
This sequence comes from Anaerolineae bacterium, assembly GCA_040772225.1. Classification (GTDB taxonomy): domain Bacteria; phylum Chloroflexota; class Anaerolineae; order UBA1429; family UBA1429; genus JAAYED01. Next base: position 1,706,564 of record JAXGYO010000002.1, on the reverse strand, counting down.
TCGCCGAGGTCCCGACCTGCCAGTAGACGTTGCACTGGTTTGCACCATTGGTCATAAGGACGGACGCGTTGCTGGCGGTGGTGAGCGTGCTCCCGATCTGGAACACAAAGACCGAATATGGGTCGCCCAGGGCATCGAGGGTGAGCACCCCCGTCAGTTGGGCCGAAGTGTCAAAGCAATAGACGCCCGGCGTGAGCGTCATTCCGCCCAGGTCCTGGCCCGTCAGATTGGTATCACACGCTTGGCCTGCCAGAGCATCGTACGCGGCGGTGAGGTCGACCTGTGCCTGATCCGCAACCGCATCAGCGGAGTGTATTGTTCCTCCAGTTACGATCCCCGGCGGAAAGCCAGTGACGGCCGTGCCTGGAGAGACGCCAAGATCACCGTTGACTGTGGAAGTACCGGTGTTGGTCACCGTCGAGCCGCCCAGGACGGCGAAGCTGGACGACGTGCCCAGCGTTGGCGCCGTTGCCACGGCGGGTACCCCCCGGCGCGCTGAGAAGGGCGCTACCGTGTTGGCGGACACAGCGGCCGACAGGCTTGTCGTCAAAAGAACCATGACCATGACCAGTGGGATAATCAAGTACGCTATCTTTTTCACAATTGGACCTCATTCTCTGTCACTTGTGCGCCATGTATGGCGCGCTACGAACCGCACTCCGCCGAAGGCACGCTAGGCCACGGTCCTTTGGCTTTGACCGCATTCGCGCTGCGGCTGCCAGCATGCAGGCATCCTGGCGACTCTTTATGCTTCCCCGCTGCCCTCCGCGTCAGCGGTGTACACATGTGTGTCACCTGGCCGATCAGCTCTTTACTCCGGGCCGGGCATCATTGTTCCCGCGCACTGATATTCTCATCCGTCTTTGCTACAGCGGCCATTGCCCCGCTGATCACCAGCAGCAGGCCGGTGACGATCATCCAAATCCCCAGCCAGAGCATTCGCAGGCTGTTTGCGATTTTCATGTTGCTCGCTCCAATCTGGCTCTGAGGACTAGTCCCTGCGGATGGTGTTGGTCGTACTTATGGTGCCGGTGCCTGGGACCTGCTCATGCACCGAGCGCGTGGTCGTGCGAGAGCTGGGACGATCGGTGGCGACCCGGATCACCCGTGCGACGATCCATGCCAGGAGCGCATAGACGGCCATGGCGATGAGCGTCGTCACCTCGAGGACCGTTCCTCCAGAGGTGGGTGTGCCCACCAGCGCGGTGAAGGGCACCAGGAAGGGCTGCGTAAGCCCATAGATGGCGCGGGCAAAGCCGGCATCCGGATTGGCGGCGATCAGCTTGAGCACAAACCGCAGCCCCAGTGCGATCTCCAGGATGCCTACCAGGGTCCAGATGATCTGTGTGATCTGGAAAGTGCTCTGTCGCCTCTCGGCCGCGACATCGCGGGTGACCCGCTCGGATGCTGCATAGCCCTGCTCTTGTGTAACGACCGTTTCCTCGCGGCGATCTACAGGAGTCTCGTTAATAGGTCTGTTGTCAGTCATGGTGTCTTCTCAGGTGCCTTTGGCACTGCTCTGTTTTGCATCAAATCTTGCATCAAATGTGGGCGCCCTATCGCACTGTCGAGAACCTCCGGCTGTTTAACATCGGAGGGCCCTCGGTGACTATCAGGTCGCGCCAGTGTCTTGCGTAAGCTCACCGGCGCGACCATCGAGCCGGCCCCTAAAGTCCCGCCACTCTGGTCCATATCAGTCATACATGGGGCCAGTATCGATAAACAACCCCTCTGGGGTTTTGTGGCAGGACCTCCGCCCATCAGCGCCGGCGGAATAGTTTGACGATCGCCAACAGGATGATGGCGCCGCCCAACGATACCAGCAGAGTAGGTATGCTAAGGCTGCCCCCCACGTTGATCGCAGGGACGCCGAAAATGGGGCTCAGAAAAAAGCCCGCAAGGAACGCGCCCACGACGCCCACGACGATATCCTGCAGTAGTCCCTGCCGGCTGTTCGTGCGCATGATCATGCTTGCTACCCAGCCGACCAATGCTCCTGCGATGAGATAGATGATGATGTTCATGTTGCTTTCTCCTGTGTATGAAAATCGCGACTTGTCCGAATCTGAATACCTTCTCGAGTGCGCCAGTCACCGACTGTGCCTCTGGCAATCATGATCGCGTGATCGAGCTGTAACCCTAGGCGTCCTTCACTTCACTCAGCCGCCGGTTGAACTCCTCCTCCGCATGCTCGCGGGTATAGCCGTATTTCTCCTGGAGCAGACCGATGAGTTGCTCTGATTTGCCGGCGACGCGGTCCAGGTCATCGTCGGTGAGTTTTCCCCACCACTCCTTGGCCTGGCCACGCACCTGCTTCCACTTGCCCTCGAGAATGTCGTTGTTCATTACTCTGTCCCTCCTGGGCACTGCTCCATCGATGGCGACTGTCTCTTCGGGCGGCCATGTTTTCAACGGCGCCGGGTGGTGCTCGAATACCACCCGCCCCGCCGGCGAACGCCTGTTATCTACTCCGCCTCACACACTCATAGTAACCTGCCGTCCATGATCTGCCATCGCCAAAAGGATTGAACATCCCCTCAATACAAAGAGACCGCCTTGCGGCGGCCTCCTCATACTTTCGGGGCAAAAAGGTCTGTCTCTTGGCTGGGCGCTACGAGCCCAGAGCGGGTTTGAGTTCTAGGTGCTCATCCGTCTCAGTCTATTCTCTGTGCTCTGTCGCGTCCCTGAGTGACTCGGCTCCCTCCTGCAATGCATAGAGCGTCGCCTGGACGCGGTTGGCCAGGTGCAACTTGCTCAGGATGCTGCTGACATGCGTCTTGATAGTCGCCTCTGTCGTGACCAACTCGGCCGCGATGTCGCGATTGGTCAGGCCTCGGGCGACCTGGCGCAGCACCTCCACCTCGCGCGGCGTCAGGGCATCCGGAACAGGCGCACTGTCAGGCGGCCGGCGCAGTTCCTGAAGCAGCTGAATAGCGATCTTGGGGTGCAGCGACGGCTCACCCCGGCTGACCTGTTCGATGGCGAGAATCAGATCCGACGGCTCAGAGTCTTTGAGCAAGTAGCCCAGCGCTCCGGCCTTGATGGCGGGGAAGACACTGGACTCGCCGCTAAAGCTGGTCAACACCAGGATGTGTGCATTGGCATCCCGCTCGGTGATTTGGCGAATGGCCTCAATCCCGTCCATAACCTCCATGGCCAGATCCATCACAGTCACATCCGGGTCCAGGGCGGCGGCCTGGGCCACCGCTTGCTCGCCGTTGGCGGCTTCCCCCACCACCTCGATGCCGGGGATCTCTGCCAGCAGGGCGCGAATGCCTTTGCGGACGATGGCCTGGTCGTCCACAAGCAACACGCGTATGCGCCGGTCCGAACCCGCGGTGCCCGCCTGTGCTGTCACACAACCACCTCTACCCTGATCGTGGTGCCCTTACCGGGAACGCTGTCAACAATCAGCCTGCCGTTGATGCGCCGAGCGCGTTCCTCCATGCTTCGCAGTCCCATGCCACCGTTGTCACCGGCGGTGGCGGCATCATACCCGACCCCATCGTCCGATATCTCGAGGCCAACGAGCTGCTCCTCAAACCACACGCGCACCTTTACGCGCTGAGCGTGGGCGTGCCTGACTGCATTATTAAGCGCCTCCAGCGCGATGCGATACAAGTCCTCCTCGATGGCCAAAGGCAAGATGCGCGCCCCCTCTACGTGTAGTTCGGTCTGCAATCCCGCCCGGTTCTCCACGGCCGCCAGGCGGATTCGCAGGCTTGCCGCCAGACCCTGGCCCTCCAGTATAGGCGGATGCAGCTCAAAGATGAGCAGCCGGATGTCGACCAGAGCCTCGCGGGCCATCGCCTGCAACTCGCGCAGGTTCTCAAAGGCCACGTCTTCCTTCTCGGCCTCGAGGGCCAGTCGCGTCGCCTCAGCATAGAGCGTTACGCTGTACATCGCCTGTGTGACCGAGTCATGCAGCTCGCGGGCCAGCCACTCGCGCTCCTGCCTGATGGCCGCGCGATCCGCCTTTTCGCGCAGGCGGGCGCTCTCGATGGCGACAGCCCCCACATCCGCCAGAAGGCCCAGGATACGGGCATCGTTCTCGGTAAAGCCACCCGGCTTGTTGGCCACATTCACTGCGCCGATCGAGGTGCCTTCGACCTGCAGAGGCACCGCCAGCAGAGAGTCTGTCTTGCGGCTCGGGGTGCGCGTCTCGGCCAAGCCGGAGGAATAGTCATTGACCAGCATTGGTCTGCCACTGCGCATCGCTTCCCCCGTCAGGGTTCCCGACACCGGGATGCGCTGGGAAAGGGGATCGAGCTCGACATCGTCGCCAGCTTCACGCAGCCAGGCCTCGTCTTCGAGCAGAAACACACTGCCGCCCTGTGCGCCCGTGACGTCACGGGCCTCCTGGCGCACCATGGCGAGCACTTCGTCGAGTGTAAGCCTCTGCAGCAGCCCGGCCGTCACCCGCTGCAGACTGCGGCTCTCGTCCAGCCGCCGTCGCATGTCCTCGTGCGATTCGACGCTCTCTCTGCCATCCGTGGCCATCGTACTCCTCGCTTCCGAGAGCAATCTTACCAAAGGAGGGGCCGCTATGTCAATGCTTTATTGAGCTAAGGCGACGATCGGAGAATCGCCATCATACTAAAGTTGGTCTCTATCCGGCCGGAACGGTTTCTTTCGCGCAGTACAAGATCGCTCCTTCTGACGATGGCAGGCAGTCAGTTCCAGAGTACTCTGAACGTAGTGAGATCCTATCCAGCCATCGGGGGAGAGGCCGTGTTCATGTCATCAATCAGGCGGGTGCTCGTTGCCGATGATCAGCGACCGACTCAGCATGGTCTGCACGCACTGCTGGACCTGCTGCCAGGGGTGGAGTGGGTCGGCGAGGCGTCGAACGGGCGCGAGGCCGTGTCTCTGACTCTGGAGAGGCGGGCAGACATCGTTCTGATGGATGTCCTGATGCCGGAGATGGACGGGCTGGAAGCCATGCGACTGATCAAGAGCCAGCGGCCTGAGGTTAAGGTTATCGTGTTGACTCTTCACGGGGACTACCGCGAGGAAGCACTGGCCGCCGGGGCCGACGCCTTTCTGGTCAAGAGCGGGCACCCCGGGTGTCTTCGCGAAGCGATCTGCACAGTCTGAGTCCTCGTAACGGCCTGGGGACAATGGGAGCTGGTAAAATGAACCGGACTGGCTCTCTTTTGTTTGTCGCCTTTATTGTATTTTTGGTCGTAGCCGCGGTCTATACCACCACCGCGCTGGCGTTACGGCCTGCGAACAGTGCCCGGAACGGCGCCACGACCACAACTCTCGCCCCGGCCAGTGTCACAGGGAAAGTTGTGTGGGGCCAACTTGTTGTTCTTGCGCCCGAAGCCAGGATCTCGGTCCGCTTGTTGGACGTCTCAAACGCCAGCGGGGGCGAAGTCATACTGGGCAGTTACGTTCTGATTGTCGCGGACGGCGGCTACCCGGCCGAATTCGAGATCCCCTATGATCCGTCGACCATTGACCGGGCGGGCTATACGCGGTGGTTGGGGATATCGTGGCTGACGACACGCTCCTTTTCCAGAGCAACATACGAACGCCGGTCATCACCCGGGGTTCTCCGAATGAGGTGCATCTATTTCTGTCAAAGGTTGGCCCCTGGTCGTCCTTTGAGCTCGCCGTCAGCAGCGGGCAACTCGCACGCCTCTCGTACTAGATGCCCCACTGCCGAAGTGCGCCCAGACACGGTTCATAACTGCCCATACCGTGTGATTGCCTCTCGGGCGTTTCGATCCGCACGGGGGGAATCCGCTGTGCTCTTCGCCGACGCTGGCGAATTCAGAGGCCCAGGCAAGTGACGACGGTCTGACCCACCGGGCTGCGCCAGCTCATAACATGGTCGAGGATGGCAAGGCAGCGGGATCCGTGTGCATTTATGAGATACCTGACGGATCCTATGTCGTGCGCACGCCCGAGCAGGCCGTTGAGCGGGACGGACAGTGCAATCCTGTCACGCCGACAATAGATGAGGGCGGCGAACCAGCTCTTCGGGGCAACCGGGCCTTCAGGCCCGAGGAAGCGCCGGATTGAGCGGTCACGCGGGAGAGGGAGACCGCGGCATTCGCGGCCTCTGTATGCTCTGGCCCCTGGCGGCCCTCCCATGGAGGACCCACTCGGGTTCTAGTGGATCAGGGATCCCACAGTTGCGATTATGTGCAGACCGGCTCCTCGAGATGGGCGCTCGACGGGGCCGGTTTTCTTTATCGCAGATGGACGATGTTCCCCGTGACAAGATGTGCGTGATCCGACGCGAGGAACGCGATGATCTCCGCGACCTCGTCTGGCTCGGCGACGTGGATCAGTTCGGTGCTGCGCTGCACCACCTCGCGCACCGCGTCGTTCACCCAGCCAGTGTCGGTGACAGGCGGATAGACCATGTTTGCCGTGATGCCCCACGGCGCGAGCTCGAACGCGGCCGACATCGTATAGTTCTCCAGCGCTGCCTTGGCGGCGCCGTACGAAACCTCAGTCGGGAATCCCAGCGGCCCGCCCGACGTCAGGCCGATGATCCTGCCCCAGGTCGCCTGGCGGTCGATATGCCGCCGGGCAAACTCGGCAATCAACAGGGCCCCCGCTCGGGCGTCAACGCTGAACACCTGGTCATGAGACGCCGCTGACAGGAACGTCGACCCTGATCCGGTGACGTGCCGTCCATCGGGCGCAAAGGTATCCGCCAGCCAGCCCGTTGCATTGTTCACCAGGATGTCCACCGGGCCGAGTTGTGCCTCTGCCTGGTCAAACAGGCGCGATGGCGTCTCCGGGTCGCTGAGGTCGGCTTCCAGGGCCACTGCTCGCCCTCCCTGATCGCGTATCGCTCCAATCACGTCGTCGGCCGTCCGTGCACGGTTGATGCGATACTGCTCCGGCAGGTCGTGCGGATCAGCGACACGCAGGAATGTCACCAGCACTGCTGCGCCGCAGCCCGCCAGCGCCCTGGCTGTTGCGGCGCCGATGCCATGATTGGCGCCGGTAACTAGTGCGACGTGCCCGGTCAGGTCATAGGGGAGCGAGGCAGCGGTCCCAGACATGATCGACCTCCGTAAGGAGAGCATCCTGCAGTTGCGGGTGGAGCAAGACAGCAGACGACAGCGGCGCCGGCCCTCCGCCGGGGTCAGGTGCACCACCGAGAGGGTCCTGGTTCACGATACGCACGTTCTCCAGAGTGACAGAGACAACGGTCGCCCCCGACTCTCTGACGGACTTGATCCGACCCTCAAAGGCGACGAGCTGGTCCTTGCTCAGGACGAGGGCCTCCTCCCGCGGCAGGTCAAACGTAATGGCGAACAGTCCTCCCTTGCCCATCCTCTGTGAGAGCTCGTGCGCCAACAAGTCGGTGACCGGGAACCGGACCTCCTCCGGATCGAGCTTCACCACACCTCCCGGCGACACCTCGATGACCTTTCCCTGCCAACCGACCCGCGTGCCGGCAATGCTGTCCACGTATGCGGGCCATTGCAGTTCCGTGGCGCTCTTGTGCCTGGACCAGAGGGCAGCCGTCGTCAGACCAAAGTCTACTGTCGGCGTGGGCACAGGCGTCTCCGTGGGTATGGGCGTGCGTGTAGGCACCAGAGTGCGCGTCGGGTTGGGCGCAGCTGCCTCGGCGATGCGCTCCATCATAGCCTGCATTGGCTCGCTGTCGCGCTGGCCATACATCACGCCTAGCAAAAAGCCGACTGCGAGCGTGCTCAGAAGCGCCAGTACAACCACAAACCACCTGGTTGAAGCGGGGGTCGGCTGGTGCTCTGTCATCCCCATCCTCCTGATGGCTCTACCTGCAGTGTGCCCGGTTGGTTGCAGTGTGACAAGTGTAGGCGATGTCGTGAGACGTGCTGCATGGAGGGAGAGATCGGGCGGCATGGGAATCGGCGTGCGGCGATGAACCGCCTGTGGCAAAAGGCAAGAGACAGTCTGGGTTGGCAAGCGCGGGGCCGTGCCGTCAGAAGCGCCTCCGCAAGTGAGGTGAGTTGGGCTAGAGCGGGCGACGCGATTTGAACGCGCGACAACCTGCTTGGAAGGCAGGAGCTCTACCACTGAGCTACGCCCGCATGAATAACCGAACAGTCGGGGTGAGAGGACTTGAACCTCTGACTTCAGCGTCCCAAACGCTGCGCGCTACCAGGCTGCGCCACACCCCGTACCAGCAAGTATAGCGCAAACGAGTAGAGCGTCAAAGCGTCCACGGCGCAGACGTTATGTGAGCAGTGACCGGGCGAACTCCAGCATGGCATCGAACAAAACCTGCAGCTGTGGCCCGACGATTTGCAGCAATGCCAGGAATGCCAACGTCAGAAGCAACGTTGCACCGAGCCATTCTGCTAATGCTGGTCCCCCATGCTCATGGGAGAAGCTGCGTGATCGTGACATAATGTGCGACTCATACCCTCTCTACGGACCAAGGCCACCTTACTTGACGATCATCCTTGCCCCGTCTACAGTACTCTATCGAGAATGGTCCTCTGCTGCAAGGTCCGGGCGGTGTGGTGTGAGCAGCCAGCCCGGTACAAAGACTTCCAAACGATGGGATTGAGCATAGCATGGATACCTATAGCCTCGACTCTCTAGCACTCTTTCTGGAACGAGCTCATGAACGGTATATGCCCCCGGAGCAATCGCAGGCACCCTTTGTCCAATTCAAGTCTGCAGCAGCTGCCTCCGAGGTTCCCATAAGCGTAGACGCGCACAGACATCTGTGGGAGCAGCTCGCTGAAATCATGGATTGCGAGCAGACCGTGACCGGTGTCGTGACTGGATGGAATCGTGGCGGACTGCTCGTGCGCTGGAAAGAGCTGCAGGGTTTTGTCCCTGCGTCGCAGCTGGCAGATGTTCCCGTCTTTACCACCGAGGCCAGCCGAGATGAGCTCCTGTCGCGTTGGTTGGGGGAGGATCTGCTGCTCAAGGTGATCGAGCTTGACCCGGCCCGCAATCGCCTGGTGTTCTCAGAGCGGGCAGCGAGCTGGGGTCCAGGCCAGGGTGAGGAGTTGCTGAGCCGGATGACCGTTGGTGAGGTGTGCGAGGGCACGATCAGCAATGTCTGCGACTTTGGCGCCTTTGTCGATCTCGGCGGCATAGACGGCCTTGTCCATATCTCTGAGATATCCTGGGGCCGCGTTACACACCCCTCTGCCTTTCTCAAGATCGGTGATCGCGTGCGTGTCCTGGTGTTGAGCATCGATCGCGAGCACCATCATATCGGATTGTCCATCAAACGACTGCAGGAGAACCCCTGGATGATGGTGGATGTCCGCTATGGTATCGGTGATCTTGTGGAGGCAGAGGTTACCAATCTGGTGGACTTTGGGGCATTCGTCCAGCTTGAGGAGGGTCTTGAGGGGCTCGTTCACATCTCAGAGCTTGCAGAGGAGCATGTGGAGCACCCGTCAGAGGTTCTGCGAGTTGGGGATCGCGTCCAGGTCCGCGTGCTGCGCATCGAAAAGGAGCAACACCGCCTCAGCCTGAGCCTGAGACAGGCGGCGGAAGACGGCGACGGTGATAGCGATCTCTCGGATACTGGCAGCGCTGTCTACCCCGGGGGTTACTAGATACCGGGGTTGGTGCGGCGCCCGACGATCAATGGCCTCTGGCCATCGCCGGTGTATGAGGTAACACGTTCAGGCGGCCCTGATGTATTCATAAAGAACGGGAGTCTATGGCCAGACGAGCAGCGAGCACGTCCAGAACAAAGGGTTCCTCTGCGCGCATCGACTGGGGGAGTATTGGCGCGTGGCTGATGCGCCCACAGGTTATCGGTATCATCGTAGCGACCGTGGGTGCGGTGACACTGGTCAGCTTACTCTCTTCAGATGAGGGGGCACTCAGCACTGCGTGGACGATGCTCCTCAGGCGGGTATTCGGCGTCGGCGTCTATCCCGTGGCGCTGATGGTGTTCGCCGGCGGGCTGTTTCTGGTATTCCGTGATGCACTCGAAGTGAGGTTCCAGCCGCGGTGGCAGACGGTTGTTGGAGCAGAGGCCGCCTTTGTGCTTTTCCTGGGCCTGGTCCACGTTCTGATAACAGGGGATCCGCTGGAGCTGGCGCGGGCCGGCAAGGCAGGGGGCTATATCGGCTGGGCGCAATGGCAGATCACGGTTCCCTGGATTGGGCCTGCTCTCAGCGCCGCGCTGCTCGTCCTGTTGATCCTGGTCGCCGCCGGCATAGCGGCAGGCATCACCTGGCGGATGGTCCTTTGGCGTATCCAGTGGATCTGGGCACAGGTGGGGACCCGCGTACGCCGCATGATAACCGCTCGCAGGTTACGCCGAATCGCGGCCTCTGCGAGTGACGTGGCGCCGGATCTTGCTACCGTCAGCAGTGCCACGACCGTCTCGGCGGCCGGAGAGGCTCGTCGTAGAGCCGGGCGCACGCCCAGGAGCGCAAATGATCGCCTACCTGTCAGAGCCGAGGCCCTGCCCCCACTGGAGTTACTGATACCCGACGTGGCCGCGGGAGGCGACGATGCAGGGGCACGCCATCAAGCGCAGGTGATTGAGGAGACGCTCTCGGCCTTTGGGATCCCTGCCCAGGTGGTGGAATGGAGCAAGGGGCCCTCTGTGACCCAGTTTGGCGTCGAGCCCGGTTACGTGGAGCGAAACGATAGGCGCTACAAGGTCCGTGTGAGCAAGATCCTGGCACTCCAAAACGATCTGGCGCTGGCGCTGGCGGCTGCGCCTATCCGTGTGGAGGCCCCTGTGCCCGGCCGGTCCGTGGTGGGCATCGAGGTGCCCAACCCCGAAAAGACCGTCGTGGGACTGAGGAGCGTGCTCGAGTCTGAGCGTTACGCCAAGATGCGTTCTTTGCTCAAAGTCGCGCTGGGGCGTGATGTGTCCGGTGAGGCGGTGGTCGCCGATCTGGCCAAGATGCCTCACCTGCTGCTCGCGGGAGCGACTGGCTCTGGCAAAAGCGTCTGTCTCAACGCGATCATCGTATCACTGCTGTACCAGCACACAGAGGCCACGCTCAAGTTGCTGCTCATCGACCCCAAGCGCGTCGAGTTGACCAAGTACAACGGTCTGCCGCATCTCATCGCCCCGGTGGTGGTCGATGTCAAAAAGACAGTTGCGGCTCTGCGCTGGCTGACCGGCGAGATGGAGTCTCGCTACAAGCAGTTTGCCCAGGTCGGTGCTCGCAACCTCAGCGACTATAACCGAGGTGCCCATAAACGGCATCAGGAACCGATGCCGATGATCGTGATGGTCATTGATGAACTTGCCGATCTCATGCTCGCGGCTCCCGATGATGTCGAGAGAACGATCTGCCGCCTGGCGCAGATGGCGCGCGCGACGGGCATCCATCTGGTGATTGCGACACAGCGCCCCTCGGTGGATGTTGTCACCGGCCTGATCAAGGCCAACTTTCCTGCCCGCATCAGTTTTGCTGTCACTTCCCAGATCGATTCCCGCGTGATCCTGGATACCCCCGGTGCAGAAAAGTTACTGGGTCAAGGGGATATGCTCTTTATGGCGCCTGATTCGCCCAAGTTGCAGCGCATTCAGGGCAGTTTTGTCTCTGACCGAGAGATCGACAGCCTGATGTCCTGGTATGAGAGCCAGCAGGATGTTGCCCCGGCCTCGCTGGAGGACCAACCGGAGGAGCCGCCACCCTGGGAGGGGATGTCGCTCGATCCGGACCCCGATGATGACCTGCTCGAGCGGGCGACCGAGCTGGTGCGCGATCGCGACAACGCGTCGGCCTCGTTCCTGCAGAGGCAGATGCGCATCGGTTATCCACGGGCCGCCCGACTCATGGATGAGCTCGAGGAGCGTGGTGTGGTTGGCCCGATGCGCGAGGGGGGGCGGTCAAGGGCAGTGCTCGCTGATGACGCCGCCGACGGCCCTGGCCAGGATGATGAGGAGTGAGGCGGACTTGAGGGTGGCTGGCAGTCCCGGGGGCGTCCTTATGCTCCGCCCTCGAAAGCTTGGGTGGCATGAAACCCCATCCTTGGAGACGCGGCGGTGAGCTGGCTCAGGTTGGTGAGCGGTCGGCGTAATGCTATAATCGGTGTGGTGAGGAATCCTCCGTTCTGTCACCGGGAGGTGTAGGATGTCTGGACATAGCAAATGGGCTTCGATCAAGCGGCAAAAAGGGGTCAATGATACGAAACGCGGCCAGATATTTACCAAGCTCGGACGCGAGATCGCAGTGGCAGCGCGCGAGGGCGGCCCTGATCCCGAGATGAACTTTCGCCTTCGTCTCGTCCTTGACAAGGCCAAACAGGCCAACATGCCCAAAGAGAATATCGATCGCGCAATCAAGCGCGGCTCCGGCGAGGGTTCCGAGGGGATGCAGATGGAGGAGCATATCTATGAGGGCTACGGTCCTCATGGCACGGCGATTATCCTCCAGGTCATGACGGATAATCGGAACCGGACGGTTTCTGAGGTGAGGCATGCCTTTACGCGGTATGGCGGCAATCTGGGCTCTGACGGGAGCGTCGCCTGGATGTTCTCTCGCAAGGGGGTTATCACGGTCGACGTGGGCAACGAGGATCCCGATGAGGTCGCACTCGTGGCTATCGACGCGGGAGCTTCGGATGTAGAGACGACCGATGAAGGCGTCACCGTGTATACCGAGATGACTGACTTTAAGGTTGTGCAAGAGGCCCTGTCAGAGATGGGCTACAAGATCAGCGACGCGCAGCTTTCCTGGATACCGCAGAGTCAGATCACGCTTGAAGAGCGCGAGGCATTGACGACCCTCAAGTTAATGGATGCTCTGGAAGAGCTCGATGACGTTCAGGAAGTGTTCTCTAACCTGGACCTGAACGATGAGTTGCTTGCCAGTCTGGAAGGCGAAGCTGCCTGACCATGCTCGTACTCGGACTTGATCCGGGCCTGGCCATTACCGGCTTTGGTCTTGTACGAGGGGATGGCCAACACCTTCAGAGCGCAGACTATGGCGTGATCCGGACCGATCCGTCTCTCAGCCTGTCCGATCGACTGGTCGTGTTGCATGACGCCCTGCAGAATGTGATTGCTCAGCATGCTCCCGATGTGGCTGCCGTGGAGGAGCTGTTCTTTAGCACCAATGCCCGGACTGCCATGCTGGTAGGAGAAGCACGAGGTGTTTTACTCCTCACCCTGGCGCAATCCGGGCTGCCCATTTATGAATACACACCCATGCAGGTCAAGCAGGCCATCACCGGGTATGGTGGCGCGGACAAGAACCAGATCCAGCAGATGGTACGGCTCCTTCTCACGCTCGATACACTTCCACAGCCTGACGATGCCGCGGATGCCCTCGCCGTGTCGATATGCCACCATCACTCTGCTGGCCTGGCCTCGCTGCTCGAACGATAGCCGCTCCCGCGTTGATACCATGTGTTGAGGTGTTGTGATGATCGCGACGCTCCATGGAACCGTCCAGGTCGTGCAAGAAGGGGCGCTGGTAGTCGCTCTGGGCGGTCTGGGTCTCTGCGTTCAGGTGCCGAGGAGCGTCCTTGAGCAGGCGCACGTTGGACGGAACATCGATTTGTACACCCATCTCCACGTGCGCGAGAGCGACATCGCGCTCTACGGATTTGGTTCGCAGGCCGAGTTGGACATCTTTTTGCTCCTGCTGGGCGTGAATGGCGTTGGCCCAAGGACCGCCCTGGCTGTGCTGTCGACGTTTTCGCCAGAGACGCTCAGCGGCGCAGTGTCTAGAGGGGATGTCGTGGCATTGACTCACATTCCGGGGATTGGACGAAAAACCGCGGAACGGATGGTGTTGGACCTGCGGGATAGAATCGGCAGCGCCGACAGTGCATCCTGGGGCATGCCGGCGATGCAACAGGGTGACATGGACGTGATCAATGCGCTGACTGCCCTGGGGTACAGTGTTTCCGAGGCCAGGGATGCTCTGGCTGCCGTCCCAGATGGGGTAGACGCACTTGATGAACGCATCTTGTGCGCGCTGAGATCCCTTGGGGGATCCTAGTTCTCTCGAAATAGACGCTTACGGCGCCGCACTCACGCCAACAAGCAAATCGCCCCACTGCGCCAGCAGGGTGCCGATGCCCTGTGGCCAAAGCCCCGCAACCAGCAGCAGTACACCCAGAGAGAGCACCAAAACTGCCGGCCAGAGCGTCTCGCGCCGGCTACCGGGAACTGGCACCGTCTGAAATGCCCGCAATGAAAAGCGCGTCAGCGCCACCGCCGGGAGCATTCCCGCAATTACGAGCACCATCGCCCAGATCGTTCTCTCAGAGGCGATCATGCGGTAGATCGCAAAGCGTGTGGTGAATCCTGCCATAGGCGGGAACCCCGCCAGCGACAACCCGGCTAACAGTGTGCCCGTGGCCGCCATGGGTGCCCTGCTGAACACCCCCCGCATGCGCTCAATGTCATCATCCCCCAGGCTGTGGCTCAAGACCCTTATGCCGATGCTCATAGTCACCAGGCCGAGTCCACGGTATAACAGGCACAGCGTACCCAGGCTGGAAGCAAAGGTCGCTCCGGAGCCCAGAGCGATCAATGCGGCACCAAACTCACCCATGGTCAGATAGGCCAGCATGCCACTCAGCCTGTGCTGAACGGCTACGCCAATGCCCCCCATGATCAAAGTTGCCATTCCAGCATAGAACAAGAGCACCGGGACGAGTGCGTTGATCGGCGCCAGGCTCGTTTCCAGTTGCAGCAAGGCCTGTACAAGGAGCGTCTGTGAGAGGACGACACCCAGGAGGACGCGCGCTATGGAGCTATCCGTCTTTAGACCGGGTAATTGCCACACACCAAAGGGGAACGCAGCGAACAGCACCCAGTAACCCAGAAACAGCAAGATCGGGGCTATCTGTGCCGGGGCGGTGGCGGTATCACCGACTGGTTGCTCAATGATCCACGCTGCGGCTACCATCAGGAACCCGCTGGAAACGATGATTGCCAGCATGCGAACTGCCCACAGGTTTGGCCGCGACGGTGCAGACGATACGGTTATCACCATCGCAGCCGCGCTGGCGATCACAAAGAGCACCGAAAGGGACATCGTCTGCGTGGCGGCGCTCAGAAACATAAATCCCAGTGACAGGAACGCCATCATCCAGGAAAGCTCGTTTTCAGGTAGGTGCCACGTGGTCAAAAATACCAACGCCAGCAAAACGAGGCTAAAAGCCAGGTGCGCACGCACAGGCGGTAGCAGAATCAGCGTACGTCCCAGGATCTCTAACTCGGCTGTTGCCCCTCCAAGGATGAGCAGGGCGGCAAGGCCAAGTGCAGTGGCGGCCGAGAACGTAGCGGCGGCAAAGCGCAGGTTGCGTAGTAAATAGGCGATCCCCGCAGCGGCAAACGGGATCAGGAGCACAATAGTGATCATGATCCCGTGACCTCGTCCACTATCGACTCTATCCACCTGTCGCTGGCGTAGGCAATCGCAAGGGTGATCAAAAGGTCCACCAGCCCTGTCAGTGCCACGATCAGCAGACTGGATTCCAGCGTCAGATAGGCCGTCTGAAAGCCATTGATCGCTACCAGTATGCCAACGCCAATGCGTAGCGGGTCCGCGCTCGTCAGTACAATGCTCCCCCCAAGCGCCAGCAACCAGAAGGCGCTCAGTTGGAGGGCGGCGGGAACCCCTGGCACGGGATAGCTGTTCCACAATCCCACCGCCAGCAGTGCTGCCAGTGCATAGGCGAGCACCCGAAAAACGGGTCCCATCTGCGGTAGTGTGATGTGGGGCGAGGTGTTCCCGGGTCCACGGCGTACCGGCTGTCCCAGTAACTTTTCCATCCTGGTCGCGGTGATGTACAGGATGGCGGAGATTGCCAGGCCCATGGTGAGACGGATGCCGAACATCGGTAGGCCTACAGATGGGCCCATGAGCGACGCAACCAGGATATACTGCAGCGCGACAGGCACCATGAGCAGGCGACGATCGCTCAGCGCGAAAAGGACCGTCGCAGCGGTCAGCGTCATCGCCGCTTGCAGTACCTGGCCCCCCAGGGCAAGCAAGTCAGTCATATCTGGCTCCAGGCCAGGGCTGTCGAATGCACATCCTTACCTCTGAAGAAGGTAGTAGACCAGGGCGAGGCCCCAGAGCAGACACCACCCTAGCGGCAGGGACTCCTCTACGACTTGAAGGCTATGGCGCAGACCGCGAGTCGCCCAGGCCAGAACTCGCTGTGCCAGCAAATAGAGCCACTCACCCTTCAGGCCTTGCTCGGCGCGAATAATCCAGCCGTACAGCATATCCTGGACGCGGGGCACGCGTCTGGCAGCCAGCCCGGCACCCATTGGCACCACCAGCACGGCGACAAAGAGCGCCAGCCTGTCGGCGGCGCTATCCCCCCAGAGCCGCGAATGCTGCAAGGCGTCAAGGCCGAGACGGATATCCGGCCAGAATTCCTCGATGATCCCGGGCCATATCCCCAGCAGCACCAGCAAGCCAGCGACAACCAATCCCACGATTGCACCAGAGTCCCGTGCGGCGGTTAGGTGGCCCAGAAGCGAGGAGCCTGATGACCACAAAAGCCGTCGTCCCAGGGGAACTGCTACCAGGAGATAGCCAATCGACGCTATCGCCAGCAGACCGGGCCCTCCTGCACGCAGGCAGATCTGCCCAAAGGCCCAATGCGCAACAAACCCACTGGTGAGGATGACGCCGCTCAGCGCTCCCCAGGCGACCATTCCCGGGACAGTGCCCAGTCGGCTCCTGCCAGGCGTGTCCGAGGAACCCCTGAGGAGCAAGAGACATAGCAGCAGCTGTGTGGCGACTAGCAGACTGACCGCAAAGCCAGTGTCGGGGTCCAGGGCAGGCGCCAGGACCGCCAGTGCCAACCAGTACCCAAAGCCGACTGGTACGACGCGAGACTGCCTCTCTCTGGGCCCGATGATCAGCCCCAGGGCCAGGGCGATGGGCACTGCCAGCCCTGGATTGCTCAACAGCGGTTGTTCGGCCTGGAGAATGATTCCCAGGCGTAACCAGAGGTAGAACCCACTGATCATGGACATGGCGTGCAATTGCCACCAGCGGCCCGGTCCACCTGCTAGTAACCAGGACACCAATCGAAATCCAGCGCCCGCGGCAAGGGCTGTGAAAGCGAGCCCAGGGCCGATAGCCACCAGATAGAGCGACCCGCTCTGTTCAGCGGCTAATGCTACAGCTCCGATGACTACCAGCGCCAGGGATACAAAGCTGGACCAGGTATCCCAGCGCGACGAGCGTACCGTCGCCTCACCCTGCGCGGAACGCAAGTACATCACCAGCAGATATGGAATCGACCACGCCAGCACAAGGCTGACCGCGTTCGATGCCGACACAGTGGCCATTGTGGCTGACAAGGTGACGAGGTAATGCATGGAGCGCGCAGCGGTGAGCGGGCGCCGGAGCTGTGTCAGCTGCCCGAGCAAAAGGACCAGCATGAGTACGGACGCTGCCCAGTAGCTCAGCGGAGACCAAAGAGGTGCGGTCGGGACCGCGAGGTAGCCATCAGTGCTGCCGAGGGTCTGTGCTGTTGTCCCGGGCAACGCGGTGAGTGCGATGGACACTGCCGTCATCCCCAGAGCCGCCGTGTATACCATGCGGCGCGTCAACCGGCCAGCATCGCGCTCTTTGGTCGCAGCGCATACCGGGATGCTCGCCAGGGGGACAACGATGGGCAGCAGGGGCCAAAGGCTCACTCTATCTAACCTTTTTGGGATATTCTGCTGTTCTGTGCATGCGATAATTGCATACCATGGGGCGATTCTAGCACGTAAGTCCGCGAGAGCCAACGGACACCGGTGCGCCGGCACGGTGGCAGCAACCATATGCAGGCGTGATTGCCGGCTAAAGGGGTAGGATAAGAGGGCGGGAGCGGCGAGGCTACTGCTGCATCAGGAGCTGGACGTCGGGCAGATCCACTCGATACAGTATAACGGCAGACAGAAACATGGAGATGAGGGAGGTGGTCACGAGCATCATGTCCGCCGGGGCGCCGCTCGCAGGTATGGTATTGCTCAACATGGTGAGCAGCCGGACGATGATGGAAAAGCCCTGGACAAAGATCGTTGCCACACGCGCCCACTCCTTCAGGCGGATAAGGTTGATACCCAGTATGGCAAACACAACCGCAACAACAATCCACAGGGGCAACGCGATGCCGCCATAGTAAGCAGGGGGAAAGATCAAAGGCGCAACGAACTGCAGTATGGCGACGACCGCCAGGCTTATGGGCAACGCTCTCCTGGTCATCGGCAGGTCCTCCGTTCGTCAAGGCTAGAGAGCATTATAGGGGCGCGGGCAGGCCTGTCAAAGCTTTCTGAGGGGGGCCAGCTGTGGCCTGCTAGATCTTTCGTCTCCACCGGCTTACTCGGTCCGGCTGGCATAATACTCGCGCAGGGCCCGCTCGTAGAGCTTGTTTCTGACGGCGCAGGGCTGGACGGGTTTTATCGCCCCGAGCATCTCCAGGGATGCGAGGATCGGATTGTTTCGGCTGAAAGGCACTGATTGTCCCTCGATCAAAATGTGGTGCAGGTGGCGTCTGGCACCGGGCTGGCTTTCCAGTTCGCGTATCAGATGACGGATGTTATCGTCTTCCACGAGCATCTGCGATGCTGCCCGCTGCACCGTTTGCGCCGTGATCTGCCTGGCGTTTGAGGCCTCCATCAGGGCACAGAGTCGCATCGTCAGATAAGGGTGACCGCCGGTGAGTGCATGAACCGCCGACGCGGCATCTGAGGATACTGGAGTGCCCAGTCGGGTGAAACGCCCCATCAGCTGTGATACCTGTTCTTGATCAAAATCCTCAAGGTAGATCTTTTCGCAGATATTGAGAGGTGAGTTTGTTCCAAACGTGAGGCCATACA
Organism: Anaerolineae bacterium; assembly: GCA_040772225.1. Lineage (GTDB taxonomy): Bacteria > Chloroflexota > Anaerolineae > UBA1429 > UBA1429 > JAAYED01. Next base: position 1,687,813 of record JAXGYO010000002.1, on the reverse strand, counting down.
GATCCACTGCGCCGCTGAATACAAAGAGGTATTTGGCCAGAGAGTTTCTCAAGCCGCGTCCCTGAGTAAAGACGGTTCGAACAGTGTTAAAGAACGCATCGGAGACCTCTGGAGCAAGGGCGCCGACCTCATCCATCAGCAGCACGATACGGGGCACAGCGATGGCCTTGGCCAGACGCTGGAGATAGTCCAGGAAGGCCACGGGTCTGTCTGCTGTTGGGCTGGGGATCGCGCTGTCTCCCTTTCCGCGGTGGGCAGCGAGCGCAGCCGCCAGTTGAGAAGAGACCAGCCGGAAACAATCAGGTGCATCCTGGCCACGCAGTACCGAAAGGTCAACAAAGACGCAGGTGGTCTCGTCTCGCAGCGCGTCCATCATGCCCAGAAGCAGGGTTGTCTTGCCTGTCTGGCGAGCGCTCAGGATGGCCAGATACTGCGTAACCACCGGCTGTCGGGCCAGCAGCAGTGCCTTTTCCAGCTCCGGGCGGTCCACCAGGATCTCCCGGTCATCCGGCAGCCGCAAGGGTCCCCGCGTGCGAAAGAGGGGGGAAGCGGCCGCATCAGCGGCCGCGTCAGTGTCCCTAACGCCATCCACAGCCCGACGGGGCGTCGTCTCTGCCTCGCTCTGTCGCCGCGGCGACTGCGGTGCCCAGAGTTGCCCATCCAGCGAGCGGATGAACAGGACCGGGGCGGCCCACATGATCGAGTGGGGAGATGCCGTATCGATGGCTACGCGCCCCTCGGATACACATTCGTCGATGGCGCGACCCGCAGCCAGAGTTCTGTAAAAGGACTTGGCAAAGGTAATGGCTGCGCGGTCCTCGATGGGCCACTGCATGGCGACCACCGCGGGGATATCCGCTCGTACGAGCGTCGGTGCGAGGCCGGCCCAAATACCACGGGCACTCTCACAGGCGTTGAGGATAACCGCATTGGTGCCATAGCGCCGCAACAGTCTGGCGAGCTCTGTGGCGTCGACGTAGACCGAATGCCGTCTCTCATCCTCCAACACCAGGAATCCCTGCTGCTCTACAAGGTCGTATTCGCCGTGCCCCACAAAATGCACAACGTCCGGATGGTTCTCCACCAGGGCAACATGCAGGCTCTCCCGGGTAGCGTGTTCGCACGTGCTAAAGCGAACGCGCTCGAGCCGCACCAGCGGGTCCACTGCCTCCTTGAGCAGAGCGATCTCATTCTCCCAGCCCAGCGGGGGCTCGTCGACCGGACTTGCGGCCACCACGAGAATGCGAAGCGTCTCTGATCGTTTTAGCGCCGGCGGCGCGCTATTGAGACGGATGTAGCGGGTGATCGACAGCCGCTCGTCGAACGCCATGAAATCATCCGCCCGCGTGTCAAAGAGCAACTCCCAGGGGAGCCTGGAGAGTTCCCAGGACTCGATGTGCAGTCTCAAGCGCAGCCCGCAGTGGCGTTCGCGGGCGATCTGATAGCTTTCATACCATGCGAGAGCAATCTCGTGGCGAAAGATGGCGTTGGCGAGCAGACGTCCCAAACGGCGAGCCTGCGCAGGGTCGCTGGAAAGGCTGCGCAGAACGGAGGTCACGTCCAGCTCGAGCAGGAATGGAAAGCGCCGGCCCTCACCCGAGGGCGATAACAGGACCTCCACGACACCCTTGTGCGTCTGAGTGTTCCACTCCCCGATCCGCAGGTCAAAGCTGAGATAGTCCATTACCATTCCAATGGGGCAGGTTAGCGGGCTGGCATGTTCGGATTATAGGGGTGCGACGTGAGGAGCGTCAAGCCCCGGCTCGAGACGTCGAGCCTGCCGGACGCGGCTTGTATCCAGAGTCTGTGAGCTTATAATGGGCCGTACGAGGCAGTGGGGTCCTTGAGCGTAAGGAGGACGGGATGACCATTGACGAGTTCAAGCGCCAGGTGGGTGAGCGTGCAGCGGCCATGGTCCGCAGCGGATCCGTTGTTGGCCTCGGGAGCGGCAGCACCGCACGCTATGCTACCTTGAGCATCGCGGAGAGACTGCGTTCTGGCGAGCTACGGGATATCGTTGGCATCCCCACCTCTGAGGATACTGCGGCTCTGGCCCGCGAAGGCGGAATCCCGCTCACGACGCTTGAGCAGCACGGCACGATAGATATTACCATCGACGGCGCCGATGAAGTGGACCCCCTATGGAACGTTATCAAGGGGCTGGGCGGGTGCTTGCTGCGTGAGAAGGTGGTCGCCTACGCCACGCGATTCGAAGTGATGGTCGTGGATGAATCCAAACTCGTCTCCCAACTGGGCCAGAAAAGCCCTGTGCCGGTGGAAGTGCTCAAGTTTGGCTGGAAAAACACGGCAAAAGGTTTGGAGCAGACCGGAGCGCGCCCAGTGCTGCGGATGAATGGCGATCTTCCGTTCGTCACCGATGAGGGCAACTGGATCCTGGATTGCCATTACGAGCCCATAGACGATCCCGCGGGTCTGGCCTGCAAGATCAAGGCCATTCCTGGCGTCGTAGAGCATGGGCTCTTTTTAGGCATGGTTCATTCCGTGGTCGTTGCTGGTACAGACGGCGTGCGACTGTTGGAGCGACGCCAGGCTTGAGTCTGGATCTCCCGTACAGGGTACCTATCGCACGGGCCCTGGAAGAGTATGTCTGAGGAATCAGAGCTGTGCCTGTATTGATGTTCTAGTGGGCGCCTCTGCATTGACGCGTCCACGGCCTGTTCCCCAATAGCATGTCTGGAAGGTGCATCTCGCTGTGATGAACGATAGCGCTGTGTTTGGAACGGGCAAGTTGCCGCTGGAATACCTGCACACTCTGTTGGCCCGGTACCTGCAGGTGGATGAGCGTCTCGTCGCAGGTCCGCGCGTCGGCGAGGACGTTGCTGTCATCGATATGGGCGACCGCTACATGGTTGTCAAGACCGATCCGATCACCTTTGCCACCGATCAGATCGGCTGGTATGCCGTCCACGTGAACGCCAACGACGTCGCCACGAGCGGAGCACGGCCCCTCTGGATGTTGAACACGGTTCTCTTGCCGGAGAAGCGCACCACGCCCGCTCTGGTAGATGACATTTTTGACCAGCTGCACCGCGCCTGCGAGAGTCTGGGCATCACCCTGGTCGGGGGCCATACGGAGGTCGCATGGGGGCTCGAGCGGCCGATCGTTGTGGGTGTGCTGATCGGCGAGGTCGCGCGAGAGCGACTGCACATGACCTCGGATGCACGCGTCGGGGATCACGTCTTGCTGGTAAAAGGCATTCCCATAGAGGGCACCGCGATTATTGCGCGCGAAAAGTACGAGGAACTCGAGCGCCGGGGATTCCCGCGGGACATGCTGGACAGGGCGAGGAACTATCTTTACGAGCCCGGGATCAGCGTGGTCTCTGCCGCCCACATGGCTGTCGATCATCCCGGCGTGCACGCGATGCACGATCCGACCGAGGGAGGCCTTGCGACCGGTCTGCATGAGCTGGCCTTTGCAGCCAATGCGGGCGTCACGCTCTATCGGGATCGTGTGCCGGTGCTGCCCGAGGGCGAAGCGCTGTGCCGCGCCTTTGGGTTGGATCCTCTCGGGGTCATTGCCTCCGGCGCGCTACTGGTCACTGTCTTGCCGCAGCACTCTGCCTCTCTCATGGGCCGCTATCAGGCGCTGGGGATTCCCTGCGCACACGTGGCCGATCTTGTCCCGGCGGAGGAGGGCTGTACCATCATCGATGGGCAGGGCCGGCATCCGTTGCCGCGATACGACTCGGACGAGATCGCCCGCCTGTTCTAGCCCCCGTCGGGATGCGCGGTCACGTCGACCAGTGAGCGGGCCAGAGCCAGTTCTTCCTCAGGGGTGGCGATCTGCCGGTCGAGCAGCGCGTCTCGGACGCGGTCCAGTATCACCCGGTAGACAGGTCCCGGTGGAACGCCCATCTTTTTCAGGTCGTCTCCCGAAAGTGTGGGCAATACCCTTGCCAGTTCTTTCTCAAACAGCACCACCCGCTGCCGCACGCGAGGCGAGTCTGCCAATACCGAGAGGACAAAGCGCGCTTCTGGTGAGAAGCGATGCAGTTTCTCATATACCGTGCTCGGAAGCATCCGCTCGGCCTGCAGTGATGCCATGACATCCTTGAGCTGCACCACCTCGCCCAAAAAACGGGCGTCATCGTTTGTGAAACGCATCCGGTGCACAAATGCGTCCAGCTCCGCCTCGGACAGATGACCTGTGAGGAGCGCCAGATAGCATTGGCGTAGCTCGGGCAGGCGACGTTCCGCCCCGGTCTCGTCATGCCAACCGTTGATCGCCATCTCCTGCAGGTGCTGCCGCAATCGCACAAAACGTTCCGCAGTGTCGGCGCCAAGTCGCAAGGCGCTGTGGATGCGCTCCAGCGCGCCCATCTGATCGAGCCGTTGCAGGCTGTTCTCCGGTATGTCCTCTTTGAGGATAAGAAAGAGCTCGTTGCGAAGCCGCTCGCCGGTGACATGCTCCAGGAGATCCAGCGCATCCTCCATCAGGCGATAGGTCCGCGATTCGATCGTAAAGCCCAAACGTTGCTCAAAGCGCACGGCTCGCAGGATGCGGGTAGGGTCCTCCACAAAGCTCAGGTTGTGGAGGACGCGTATCCGTCCGTCTTCGAGATCGTGCAGACCCCCGTAATAGTCGAGGAGCTCGCCAAAGCGTTCGCGGTCCAGGCAAATGGCCATCGTGTTGATCGTGAAATCGCGGCGATAGAGATCCTGTTTGATGGAGCTGCGCTCCACCTGCGGCAGCATCGTGGGGCTCTCGTAGAATTCGGTGCGCGCCGTGACGAAATCCAGCGAGGGCGGCACGCCCGGGGGAAGCTCCCCGTCCAGGACGACTTTGGCGGTGCCAAAGCGCGCATGGCTGCGTACGTGGCCGTGGGCCATCTCTGCGAGTCGCCGAGCCATGCGTACGGCGTCGCCTTCCACGACCAGGTCGAGATCGAGAGTTGGATGGCCCAGCAGCAGATCACGCACAAATCCACCCACAACATACAGCGAATAGCCCAGATCGTTGGCAGCGTCGCGGGCCTTGAGCAGGAGCTCGGTCAAGCCCGCTGGCAGCGTCTCTTGCATCTCCCTGCGGATGCCTTCCATGCGTGAACTGCCATTTGCTGACGGGCTGTAGAGCTTGATCAAGTCGGTGCGGGTGACGATGCCAATAAAGCCACTTTCATCCACCACCGGCACCTGGCCGAGACCGTGTTCCAGCATGATCTCTTGCACGCGATCGACAGGTGCCTCCGGGGAGACTGACACTGCGCCTGTGTACAGGATGCTGCGAATGGAGCTGCCGCCGCGCTGGTGATGCAGGGCACGATCCACGTCACTGCGCGTGAGAATGCCGATCAGCTGGTCTCCCTCTACCACCGGGAACCCTTCATGGCCATAGCGACGCATCAGGTTCGCGGCATCCTGGACGGACATGTCTGCATCCAGGGTGTGCACATTGGTTGACATGATTTCGCGCACGCGTACCGGGGGGCGAACGTTGGCGGCAAAGAGCTGAAGTAGTTTCTGGATCAGATCGGATAACGGCTGATCCTCAGCTCGTCCTGCGGCGGCCTTGCTATGCCCACCACCGCCCAGAGGCTGCAGCACTTTGGCCACATCAATCGCGTCGGTCGCGCTCCGCGCGATCATCTGGATGTTCCCTTCGTACTCTGCGAGCAGCACGCACGCATCCGGATCGTAAAGGTCCAGGAGTTCGTGGATCAGTGACGATAGCTCATCGACATACTGGTCGAGATGGATGCCCGCAATGCAGATCGAGCGATCGAGAATGGTGTGGATCTCTGCTGCTTGCACGAGTTGCGAAAGGGTCTTGCGCTGCAGGTCTGTGAGAGGTCTCCGCAGGAACTCGGCCGCGATCTCCAGGTCGGCGCCATGGGAGAGTAGCCACGAGGCTGCCTGCGCGTCGCGCGCCGTCGTAGTCAGGTAGGACAGCGATCCGGTATCCTCATAGATGCCGATAAGCATCAGCGATGCGCCGACGCGGGTGGGATCAACACCTTCCCGGTCGAGCCGCTCCACCAGCAAAGTGGTGGCAGCCCCGAGCGTTTCGCCTTCATAGGTCGTACGTTCAGGCAGCGGATCGGTTCTGACGTGATGGTCGATGACGTGGATGTGCGTTCGCCGGTCCATGCCACGCATGGGTGCAATGGCCTGGGTGTCGACGAGGATGACCTCTCCAATATGCTCTTTGGGGAGATCCCGCCGATCGATAAACGGCAACTGATCGCGATACAGTGCGATGAAATCGCGGAGATTACGGTTTAGATTCTGCGGTAGAACGACGTGGTGCCCTGGATAGAGCAGGCTCGCGGCATACATCGATGCCAGGGCATCCATGTCGGCGCGCTCGTGGCTTGTGATAATATTCATGGCCTGCTCGGGTGAAATGGGGATAGAGGCATCCTGAAGCGAATTATAGGGACGGACCGTGTTATTGACAAGCGCCTCGGCGGCAATCTATACTCGACGTGGGTTACTTTCGGGCAATGTGAGGTACCTGGCGAGATGCTATGGCGACGGTCAAGGTCAGTGTGGTGGGCAGCAGTGGTACTGCTGTCCGCTTTGATGATCGCCCTGTCGATATGGATCGGCCGTACGGTCTATCTGGCGGTGGAGGCCCGTAGCGAGGGTGAGGCGCCAGTGGCGCAGCGGACCATCCCCGATACCGATGTCAATCCCTATGGCGCCAACTTTTTTCTCGGTCGCGAGGTCGAGCCCTGGAAGATCGAAAAGACGCTACAGCTTGCGGCCGATGCAGGGCTTGGCTGGGTCAAGCTTCAGGTCCCCTGGGAGCAGATCGAGCCGGAGCGCAAAGGCGAATACCTGAACCCGCAGACGCGTGATAGTACCTGGGACAAGTACGACCGCATCGTGGCCTACTGCGAGCAGTATGGCCTGGAGATCGTCGCACGTTTGGACCGCCCTCCAGCGTGGAGCCGGCAGGACAATACCTATCCTCAGGCGCCTCCGGACAACCTCGATGACTATGGGGACTTTGTGTACGCCTTTGTGTCCAGGTACAAGGGGCGCATCCACTATGTGCAACTGTGGAACGAGCCAAACATCTTTCCTGAATGGGGTAACCGGCCTGTCGATCCGGCGGGATATGTGGCCCTGCTCAAGGTCGGGTACCTGCGCGCCAAAGAGGCGGACCCCAACGTCCGGGTGCTGTGCGCTCCGCTGGCCATCACGCTAGGTGAGCCGCATCCCGAGCCAGGCAAGTGGCGTGCGATGAATGACCTGGCCTTTCTCGAGGCCATGTATGAAGCGGGTGCTGCGGCCTATTTCGATATCTACAGCGCCAACGCGTTCGGCCTGCAATACCCGCCCGAAGATCCTCCCGATCCGCAAGTGTTGAACTTTCAGCGGGTTCTGCTGCACCGGCAGATCATGGAACGGTACGGAGACTCTGGCAAGGCGGTGTGGTTCAACGAGTACGGGTGGAATGCTGCCCCCGAGGACATGGATCCTGATAAGCTGATCTGGCATCGGGTGAGCGAACAACAGCAGGCCGACTATACGTTACGCGGGATCGCTTTGGCCCGCGAAGAATGGCCCTGGGCCGGCGTTTTTATGATCTGGTATTTCCGCCAGGTGGGCAACCTTTCGCCCGATGATGCCGAGTACTACTTCCGCATGGTGGACACTGACTTTACGCCGAGACAGGTCTATCTGGCCGTTCAGGATGCGACAGAGCAACAAAGAGAAGTCGGGCAGGGTCTCTACCAGGAACTGAATGCGGCCATCACGCGCTACGGTAACTGGGTTCAGGTGACGGATCCAGACGCCAGCGGCCAGGCATATCTGCGCTCCAGCACCGCGGGGGACAGCGTCACGCTATCCTATCGCGGGCAGGCGGTCAGTCTACTGACGCGGACCGGGCCAGATGGCGGGAGAGTGCTGGTGACGCTGGATGGCCGGGCTGTTCCCGGCCTCGAGCGCGACGACAGCGACCAGTCCTACATCAGTCTGTACAGCGCTGAGGAAAGAGCCGGTGTGCTAATCCCTCTGGTGACCGCTGACCAACCCGGGTCGCACACTCTGCGGCTCACGATCGCCGCGCAGGGGGAACCCGCCAGTCTTGGAAACAGGGTTGTCATCGACGCGCTTGAGGTCCGTTCCGGGGAGAGACCGAGCGCCTCACTCCTCCCGTTATTCGCGGGCCTTGGGGCGCTCGTTGTGGTGGTTCTGGCATTGCTGTTGGCGCTGCGCCGGCTGGGCGTCTTGCCTCGGCAGCGTTAGGCTCGTTCCCTCAGTCAGCGTCCTCGTCCTCCAGGATATCGCCCAGCACATCCCAGGCAGAATCCAACGGGATAAAGGGATGCTCCTCAAAGTCCTTTTCGATGGCATCCAGGTAGGCCTTGATGCCCAGCTCAGGGTGCTTTTCTTCCAGCTCGATCACTTTGCGCTGCCAGGCAGTAATCAGATTCGCACTGCGCTTTTCGAGCTCTGAGAGGTCCAGGCCCAGGCCGAGCATATAGTCGACGCGCTTGAGCATGTCCAGCCAGGCTTTCCAATCTTCCTCAACACGCATCGCCTGTACGGTGAGACCCATCTGGCCAAATTCATAGGCCGGGGCAAAACCATTAAAGACGATCAGCTCGATGCCCCGAAACTCGGCTTGATGCGCCAGATAGCTCCCTATCGTGGTGCCCCCCTCATAGTTGGAGTAGCGCACCGCGTATTGGTCCAACTCCTTTTTCATACGCGGGAGGCTGTAGACGCAGGAGATATCGCGATCGCGATCGTAGGGCACCGCACCGTACACGCCGCCGGCTACGATGACACGCTTGACGTTGGTGGCCTCCACCATGTCCAGAAACGCCTCAGCGTAGCGCTCCTCGTTCTGGTGCGGCTCTTCCCCTGTAAAAATCAACAGTCCTTTGCCGTTGACATTGGCATAGAAGAGATTGTTCTCATGTGTGGACATGCGCTCGCGATGACCGTCCACTATCTTGACCTGGGGCCGGAGCAAATGGTGCGTTCCCGGGACCTGAAAGATGTAAAAGCCGTCCGGCCGTACCTTGCCGATGCGCTCAGCGCCGGTCAGTTCGATGAGGTAGGCGGGCAGGCCAGAGGAGATCTCGCCGGCGTCCGCCCACTGCTCAAAGCCCGCGATCATATAGTTCTCGGTCGTCTCCGGCACTTCCCATAGTCTCACCAGTTCTTCCATGCTGTTATCCTTGTCTGCGCCCGGGGGGTGAGTCCAGCGATGGCGCAGGATGCCCCGGGCGAATGGTCTGCAATAAATCCATCTGCATTGTGCCCCGAACGATGCGGTTGGTCAAGCGTTCTTCCGAAGCCGGGGTTCCGAGGCGGTGCCCCGTTCCATCCCTGGCCGAGAGGATGCGTGATCTGCTAGCCGCGGGGTGGCGAAGGAGAGGCGTCTCACTTGAGGGGGCAAACGCGAGCCCCGCCCGCTTTCGCCTCAGGGGACGGCAGGCGGGCGGGGACTCAGCTGCACAGCGGCAGGTCTAGCTCTCGGCGCTAAAGGCGGGCAACTCTCTGGTCTGGCCATTGACAATGACTGTGTAAAAGGGGCACCAGGCGATTCCGAACAGGTCCACAAAGAGGTCCTTCTTGTACGGGGTGAGAGGCACCTCTGTAACCTGACCGATTCGTTCCGCTGCTTCCTGCTGGAGGGCGGTTACCTCCCTGGTGTGCTCTGCCTCAAGCTCTTCCAACTGCTTTACCAGGTCATCGAGCTCAGCCTGCTCTTCGTCAACATCCTGCCGGGCCTGAGAGGTGAGGCGTCGCTTGGTCAGGCTGGAGGAGACGCTGCGCTTTCTGCCGACGCCCAGGAATCCCAGGACGACTTCTCCGGCGCTGCCTACCTCTTCGATGCGGCGTTGCTTGAGTTCGGTCTCCTCGCTCACGACCTGTTGCTCCTGCCGGCGGATCTTGCGTTCCAGATCGGCGACCTTTTTCTTGTGTGCATCGTTGAGCTTGTCTAGTTGCTCCTGTGTCGCCTTGTCTGATGCCTTTTGCACCATGTCCTGAAACTCGGCATCGCTGACGTCTGGGCCAGCGGATACGTTCAGGCCGGGTATCGTGCGCAGCTGGATCGTCGCGGCGCGATACACCCACTCGGCAAAGTCCTTTTTCAGGGCAGACAGCAGGCGTGGATCGGCCAACCAGCCGGTGATCTGTGTGTATTTGGCGCCGGGGAGGGCTGTCTGGTGGAGCTCTGCAATGTCATAACTCTTCCACACGAAATCGTCCCAGACCACCGTGCGCCCCCGCGTTTCCATCGGCAGAGCAGCGATCTTGCGCTCATAGTTGATCCCGTACTTGCTGGACGAGTAGGCGACATGCGCCTGGGCGTACAGGGCTGGCCGGTAGATGATATCGCCCTGTGTGATGCCTGGCACAGATCCGAAACCCGCCGTGTCGAGGGCCTGACCCAGCGCGAGGTCGGCGGGCACGACGTACTCCTCTGTGCGGGCCGGCGCCGCCGGGCGCGTCATGGTCAGCAACTCGCCATCGGCTGTTGTTGAGGATGTGGCCGAGACTGCCGCGGAAACGGCTGCCTGGGCCGGCGCGGTCTCCGCTGTGATAGAAGCGCTGGCTGCCGCCTCTGAGGCTGAGCCGGCCGGCGTCAAGTGCTCGATGCCGTCCAGTTCCATCAACTCGGGGATCTGGGTGCGCATCAACGGACCGGCCAGGTAATTGAGTACAAAGCGCGTCCCAAAGATGCGCGGCGCATTTTCATGGACGTTGTGGATGAAAAAGGTCCGTTTGGGCAGTATCGAGATGATCCGGTCTACTTCCTTGCGATCGAGACCGCCTCCCGCCGAGTCCAGGCCATCCAGGAGACGCTGCTTGTCCTGGTCTGTCTGCAACCGGCCGATGACCCAGGTGCCCGCGTTGGAGAGGCCGCGATAGTCGACATCGATGGGGTTCTGCGTGGCCAGCAACAACCCCACACCAAAAGCACGAGCTTGCTTGAGCATGCGAAGCATGATCGGCCGCGAGGGCGGGTTGGCTACGGGAGGCAGGTAGCCAACGATCTCGTCGAAATACACCAGCGCGCGCAGGCTGTTGGTACCCCGCTGCGTCCGCATCCACGACTCGATGGAGGCAAACAAGAGCGTGACAAAAAACATGCGCTCGCTGTCGTTCAAGTGTGCCAGATAAAAGATGTTGTGGCGTGGCTTGCCCGCGGGCCCATAGAGCATGTTCCCGATATCCAGCGACTGGCCTTCACGCCAGACCTCAAAGGAGGGCGAGGCCAAAAAGCTATTGAGCCGCATCGCGAGATCGGAGCGGTCCTTTTGCGGGAAGAAGCTATCTACGGGGAAGGCCCCCAGGTTTTCAAAGGGTGGGTTCTGCGTGCGCAGAATCAGTTCCACGAGGGTCAGCGACTCGGCCTTGCCCCAGGCATCTTCGAGGATGTTCGACAGCAGGATATGCTCCCGCGAGCGAAGCGGGTCGATATCGCCGATACCGATCAGCCCGAGCAGGGCGGTGACGATCGTTGATATCTTTTCGCGGAGTATCTCTCGATGTTCATCCCAGGCTACCTCCGGGGCGGCAAAGGACGAGAGAATATTGACGGGCGTGCCGGCTGTGGAACCCGGCGTGAACAAACCAAAACGCACCGAGTCCTTGAGCGTGCGAATGTCGTCCGATCCAAGATCCCAGCCTGCCAGGCCCTTGCGCCAGCTCTCCGCCGTCTCAGCCGCTGCAACCGCCAGGTCTTTGCCCTCGCGGCGCGCAATCTCGGGATCGATCCACGGCGCAAAGTCCTCAGCGCGAAACTCGGGAAAATGGAGGAGCAAATTGGTCAGGTCGCCCTTCGGATCGATGATGATGGCAGGTATGCCCTCTACAGCCGCTTCCTCAAGCAGCCCCACGCACATACCCGTCTTGCCCGAGCCCGTCATCCCCGTAACGATGGCATGCGTCGTTAGATCGGCAGGGTCATAAGTAAGGGGAGTATCTGTGAGCTTGCCCGCCGCAAGATCGAACACTTTGCCCAGAAAGAACTCTCCATCTTTCGTTATTGCCATGGTCACACACCCCTTCCACCCTCGGTGTCTTTATGTTACCTCGACATACGGTCCGAGTCCAGTCAGGGTGGCGGCGGGGTTTGCGGCTCGATGGTAGCGGCGTTATGCTACGGGCTGAGGTGATGCCATGGAAGGACAGCTAGCGGCGTTTCTGCCGGCGACGCGTCAGTGGTTCCAGCAACGGTATGGCCAACCCACCCGCGCGCAGTCGCTGGGGTGGCCGGCCATTCAGCGCGGCGAGCACACGCTCATCCTGTCGCCTACGGGTTCGGGCAAGACTTTGGCGGCGTTCCTGTGGGGCATCGACCGTATTTATGCAATGCTGTCGCGCAGTCCCTCTGAGAGTGGTGTCCTGCTCCTGTACGTCTCGCCGCTCAAGGCGCTCAATAACGACATCGCCCGCAACCTGCAAGAGCCACTGCGAGGGATACACCACACAGCGACCAGAGACGGCGAGACGCTGCCTGCCATCGCGACGGCTGTTCGCACGGGAGATACTCCTGCCTCCGAACGGCAAAGGATGGTGCGCAACCCGCCACATATCCTGATCACAACGCCTGAATCGCTCTATCTGCTGCTCACAAGCCCACAGGCCCGAAAGTTGCTGGCACCGGTAGAGAGCGTCATCATCGACGAGATCCACACGCTGGTCGGCAACAAGCGCGGTGTGCATCTTGCCCTGAGTCTCGAGCGACTGGAAAGCCTCGCTGGCCATCGGGTACAGCGCATCGGCCTTTCGGCCACCCAGCGGCCGCTCGATGAGGTGGCGCGCTATGTCGGGGGACAGGTTTGGGTTGAGGCGGGGGGAAAAGAGCCGGTACTGACGCCTCGCTCTGTGACCGTTGTCGATGCCGGCGTGCTCAAGCCGATGGATATCCAGGTCGTCACCCCTGTTGCCGACCTGCGCCGGCTGCCGGGTGGATCGATCTGGCCCGCGCTCGTTCCTCGCGTACTGGATGAGATCCGGCGGCACGATACCACGCTCGTGTTTGCCAACAGCCGGCGTGCAGCCGAGCGCGCCGCGGACCGGCTCAATGAGCAGTATGCCCGGGAGGCTGATGAGGAGGTGCCACCAGGTTCTCCGGAGGGGCTCCTTGTGGATGGTGTGCCCAGGGGCCAGGGGTGGGCCGGCACGGGCCGAGTCGGAGGGCCCTTCCGCGCCCATCATGGCAGCGTATCTCGTGCCGTCCGGCTGGAGTTGGAGCAGGCGCTCAAGTCGGGCGCTCTGGCGGCTCTGATCGCCACCAGTTCGCTCGAACTGGGTATCGATATCGGCTCCGTGGACGCCGTGCTGCAATTGCAGTCGCCGAGAGGTATCTCGCGAGGGCTGCAGCGGATTGGCCGTGCCGGACACCTGGTGGGGCAGACGAGCTATGGCCGCATCTATGTCACGCACCGTGAGGATCTGCTGGATGCCGGTGCCGTGGCGCATGGCATGCTCCAGGGCGACATAGAGCCCACCCATGCGCCACAGAATTGCCTCGATATCCTGGCACAGCAGATCGTGGCGATGGTCTCTGTCGAGCCGCGGAGTGTGGATGATGTGTTCCGCCTGGTGCGTCAGGCCTATGGCTACGAGAAACTATCGCGCCAGGCGCTGCAGTCTGTACTCAAGATGATCAGCGGAGGGTATAGCAGTGACGCGTATCGCGGACTGCGCCCCGCCGTCGAGTGGGATCGCGTCAACAACATGCTCCTGCCACTGCCAGGCACGCGCTTGCTGGCCATCCGCAACGGAGGCACTATCCCGGACAGGGGAGAGTTCCGTGTTGTGCTTGCCGATGGACATACCAGTCTGGGCACCCTGGATGAAGAGTTTGTGTTCGAGACGCACGTAGGCGATGTCTTTGCGCTGGGTACCAATACCTGGCGCGTGATGAGCATCGACGAGGATCGCATGGTGGTAGCCGATGCGGCTGGAGCCATGCCACGGATGCCCTTTTGGCGCGGCGAGCTCCCCAAGCGCGATTATCACATGGGACGCGCCCTGGGCGCCTTTCGACGACTGTTGGCAGAACGTGTTGCGGACCTCGGCTGGGTGCCAGAGGACCCGCGCGGGCCGTGGCCTGGCGATGCTCTCATGGTGCTCGACTGGCTCGCGCGCGAGTACGCCATGGATGACGCTTCCGCCCGCAATGCTGTCTGCTATGTCGGACAGCAGCTGGGCCACAGCGGGGCGATATCCAGCGACGATACGATCGTGCTCGAACGATTCACCGATGCCCTTGGCGACGAGAGGCTGGTGATCCATAGTTGCTTTGGCGCGCGGATTAACAGCGTCTGGGCGATGGCACTGACGCATGCCTTTCGCGAGCGGCTCGGGACCACGGTCGATGTTCAGGTGAACGACGATGCGATCCTGTTCCGGCTCCTGGAGGGAGATCGAGAGCCGCCGCTCGACATCATCCGCAGCATGGGGGCGGAGGAGGCACGGGAACGCGTCTTGCGCGAGCTGCCCAACTCGGCGCTCTTTGGCGCCCAGTTTCGCATGAACGCGGCCCGGGCGCTGATCCTGCCTCGGGTACGCGGCGCTGGGCGGCGGACGCCATTCTGGCTGCAACGTCTCCGGGCGCGCGATCTGCTGGCCATCTGCAGGGACTGGGATGACTTTCCGCTGATCGCGGAGACGTACCGCGACTGCCTGCGCGATGTGCTGGATGTCGAGCACCTGGGCGAGATGCTTGACAGGCTGACGTCCGGGGACATTCGTATTGTCGAGACCAGAACGCTTGTGCCGTCGCCAGTCGCTGCTGGATTGGTCCTGGAGTTCGCCGGGATCCATCTCTACGAAGGCGACACGCCGCGGCTCGAACGGCAGATGCAGGCGCTGAGCATCAATCGGGAGTTGCTCGCTGACTTGCTCGATGATGGCAGTCTGGCGGAGCTACTGCGCCCCGACATTATTGAACAGGTTGAACAGGAGTTGCAGCATCTCGCCGATGGCTATCGCGCACGCACCCGCGATGAGCTGGCCGTGATTCTGCGTGAGCTGGGGGACCTCAGCACAGAGGAGGTGGCGGAGCGTTCTCCAGGCGACGGTCGGGCCTGGCTGGCAGAGCTCGAGCGGGATGGCCGCGTCGAGCGCGTTCTGCTTCCGCGCCGCGGCGAGCGGTGGGTCTCTGCCGAGCATATCCTGCGCTATCGTATCGCCTTCGATCTGGCGACAGGCGATGCAGAGGCGCCCAGGGCGACCGTTGATCCCATGGACATGGATGGTGATACGGCGCGCATGGCGGTGCTGCGTCACATGCTCCGCACGCACGGACCGTTGACACTGGAAGCGATCATCACCCGATACGACTTGCAGCCGGATTGGCTTGCGGACGCGCTGGAAACGCTGGCCGGCGAGGGCGTCGTGCTCCGGGGCAGGCTGGCGCCGGGCTCGACGGCCGATCAGTGGTGTGACAGAAATGTGCTGGAGCGTCTCCACCGGGAGACGCTATCGCAGCTGCGTCGCGAGGTGCGCGCGGTTCCTCTTCCAGACTATGCCTGCTTTCTTTCACGCTGGCAGGGGCTTCATCCTGCCCATCATCCGGCAGAGGATCCCGTTCTGGTGACAGTCGGACAGCTGGCCGGGCAGTTGCTCCCGGCCGAGATCTGGGAGCGCGACGTGTTTCCATTGCGCATGCCAGACTATACGCCGGCGCTGCTGGACGCGCTCTGCGCGCAGGGCGATTTGACATGGCAGGCGCAAGGCTCCGACTGGCAGCATCTGCGCGTGCGGTATTTCTGGGCTGGCGAGGGGAACTTGTACCTCGAGGAGCAGCCGGATTCTTCCCTGATCGAGGGGCTAGACGCCGATGCCTGCCGAGTTTACGAATTCGTCCGGGCAGAGGGCCCGGTCGGTTCTCGCGTACTGCAGAGTGCTCTCGACCTGGCGCCCGGGCCTTGCGATAAGGCTCTCCGGGAGCTGGTCCTGGCGGGCCTGATGACCAATGACCGGCCGGAGATACTGCGCACGATCATCGCTGGACGATTCGGGGTCGACGAGGGCCAGGGGATTCGCAGCTCACTGGACGACCATCTGGCAGAATGGCGCGAGCAGAGAAAGCCGGCTCTCCTGCAGCGGCCCAGCCGTTCCGAGATGCTGGCGGGCAGGCGCCGGGTCGCACGCAGGTTGCCGCCGCGCCTGTCTGTGGAGGGCCGGTGGTCCCTGGTTCACCGGTATGGCGTGCTCGGCGAGCCGCTGGATCCATTTGCTCAGGCCCAGGCTCAGGCGCGGCAGGCCCTGCACTGCTATGGGATCATCAGCCGCGATGTCATCGAGGGCCAGCGAGGCATGCTGCCCTGGGCGGCACTCTACCCGCATCTCTACCGCATGGAGCTGACGGGAGAGGTGCGCCGCGGCTACTTTGTGCAGGGCCTGGCGGGGTTGCAGTACGCCCTCCCTGAGGCCGTGGACGCGCTCAGGGCATGGACGCGCGCCGATGCCCCGGGGCGCGATGCCCTGGTGCTAATCAACGCCGCAGACCCTGCCCTGATCTATGGGCGCGAAAGCTACACTCCGGATACGCCTTCAGGTGAGGATGGCGGGTCGGACGCCATCGTGAAAGAGCCGAGTTTCTCGAGGATTCCCTCCAACTATGTCGTGCTGCAAAACGGAGTGCCCGTGCTCGTGTACGAGCATGGATCCGGGAGTTGGCAGACCGCAGAGGGGGGCGATGATGAACTGGTGGTTCGATCTGTGGCTCTCTTGCTGTCGCATATCACTCGGAGCGGCGGGCTTGCCCACCGCCCAAGGCGCGTGCTTGTGAATGCCTGGAACGGGCGCTCGCCGCTGGAGAGCGCGATTGGTGAGATGCTGGCCTCCCTGGGATTCCGGCGGGAGACGCCGGGCATGGTCTGGGATGGACTCGCCGGAGGCCCCCCCGAGCGTTGACAGAGGCCCTGTGATCGGTATAATCAGGCTGTTATGGAAAACTATCAGCGCATCGAGTTCCACAGCCATACGGTGTTCAGTGACGGGGAACTGCTTCCTTCCGAGCTCATTCGGCGTGCCGTGGTAAAAGGTCACCGGGCGTTGGCTATCACCGATCATGCCGATGCGAGCAATCTGGATGAGTTGATCACCGGGCTTTTGCGGCTGCGACAGGAACAGGGCCATGATCTTGGACTCCAGCTGATCGTCGGTGTGGAGCTCACACACGTGGCTCCGTCAGATATCTCCAGGCTTGCCCGGCGCGCCCACCTGTTGGGTGCCGATCTGGTGGTGGTGCATGGCGAGACGATTGTGGAGCCAGTCGCCCCCGGCACCAATGCTGCCGCCATAGCCTCGCCCGACGTAGACTTGCTGGCACATCCCGGTTTTCTCACCCGTGAGCAGGCCCGCGAGGCCCGCGATCGCGGCTGTATCATCGAGATCACGAGCCGCAAGGGGCACAGCCTCACCAACGGGCACGTCGCCCGGATCTGCGCGCAAGAAGATGCGCTCATGGTCGTTGATACCGATACGCACGCGCCGGGAGATCTGATCGATTTCGCCTTTTCGCAGACGGTGGCGCGGGCGGCTGGACTCGATCAGGCCCACGTGCATGCCGCCACGGTGACCACGCCGCTGGCGCTTCTCGAGCGTATTCTGACTCAGGATAGCAGACGCGAACGCGTCTGAAACGACTACAAGGAGTTCGCTGACGATGCCTTTTCCGCCCATGCCCACGCAGATTCGATGCCCAAGCTGCAATACGCAGTTTCTCGTTGACATACGGACGATCGTCGATGTTGGCCTGGAGCCGGAGCTGAAAGATCAGTTTCTGCGAGGCGAGCTTAACCGCGCACGGTGTCCAGAGTGCGGCACCAGCGGGTTGCTTAACACGATGATCATCTATCACGACCCGGAGAAGGAACTCCTGGTGGCCTATGTGCCATCGGAGCTGCAGCTCTCCGCCCAGGATCAGGAGCGCACCATCGGCAGCCTCGTCAATGCAGTGATGAACGAGACGCCGGCGGAGCAGCGCAAGGCGTACTTTTTCTCGCCTCGGACGGTGCTGACATATGACAGTCTGTTTGAGACGGTGCTTGAAGCTGAGGGCTTTGACAAGAATGTCCTCGAGCGTCAGCGTTCATGGCTTGAGCTCATCAACAGTCTCGTGGCTGCGATGGATGACGAGGAGGCCTTTGACCGGATCGCGGATGAGAACCTGGACAAGATGGACTATGAGTTCTATCTTCTGCTGGCGGATCTTATCGATGCGCAGGCGGAGCAGAGTGAGGAAGGGACCTCGCAGTCACTTCGGGATCTACGGGACCGGCTGTTGACCCGCTCGTCGCCTGCCATGCCGAGTCCGCCGCCAGAACCCACCAGCGCCTCAGAGCTGATCGATATCCTGTTGGAGGCTCAGGGCGGTCCCCAGTGGGACGATGTGGTTGAAGACTATCTTCCGCACATGGATTATGCCTTCTTCCAGGCGTTGACGGAGCGTCTTGAGGCCGCGCAGGCTGCCGAGGATGCGGATACAGCTGGCCCTCTGGAGCAGTTGCGCAAGGCGTTGCTCGATGCCATCGACCGCCAGAGCAAGGCGCTGCGCGAGGCCGAGGACGCTGCCAGTTTGCTCATCATGGAACTCCTGGAGGCAGAGGACCTTGACGCGGCTGTGCGAGAGCGTGAAGCGCAGCTTGATGAGGTCTTTTTCCTCGTGCTGGGGAGATTGCGCCAAACTGCACAGAGTCGGAACAACGAGCAACGAGCCGGGCGCCTCGGCGCGATTCTGGACAAGGCCCGTGATGTACGTGAGGAGAAGCTTCCTCCTGATCTGCGCCTCATCAGCCAGCTCCTGCGGGCGGATTTCCCGGAGGAATCCGCGAATCTTTTGGAAGAGCACGGCACTCTGGTCACTGCCAATCTCCTCAAGGCATTTGATCATTATGTGGCGCAGGTGGGGGACAATATCGGTGAAGAGGCCAAAGAACGCCTGACAGGTATTCGGGGACAGATCGCGGACCGGCTTGAGGTCGACCAGGGATAGCTTGCTGAAACGGTCAAGGGCCAGAGCCAATGCGGTTCTGGCCCTCTTTTTGTGTCAGTGGGGCGAGCGAAGGAACTCGGCGAAAACGCGGTTGCCGATCAGGTAGGCTGTCGGCGCAAGCCGGATTCCCGCGTGATCGAGGATCACCAGATCGCTTTCCTGCAGGCGCGCGATCGGCTCGGCATAGACGTCTCGCAGATCGCGCCCAAAGCGCTGCTCGAAAGCGGACCAGGTAACCCCGCTCATGAGGCGCAATCCCAGCATCATCGTCTCGTCCATCTGGGTGTCAGGGCAGGCCGCCTCCTCAGTGTCCGTAGTGTCCTCGCCAGCCTCCACACGTCTCATAAACTCCGTCGGATCGGGGCATCGACCGAAACGCGAGTGCCCGTCGAATGAATATGCGGCCGATCCCAGCCCCAGATAACGCTCGTTGCGCCAGTAATGCAGGTTGTGCCGGCTGGCAAGACGTGGCTCTCGCCCCGGGAGATCCTCGGCGTCAGAGCGAGCCCAGTTGGAGATCTCGTACTGGGAGTAACCCCGTGAGCTCAGCATCTCCTGGGCCATGAGATACATGTCCGCCGCCAGGGCGTCATCAGGGGCAGGCAGCGTACCGCACTGGACATCACTGGCCATCGGCGTACCGGGCTCGAGAGTGAGGGCATAGAGCGAGAGGTGTTCAGGCTCGAGGGCCAGTGCCTGTTCCAGTGTGTGCGTCCAACTATCGAGCGACTGCCGTGGCACGCCGTAGATGAGGTCCAGGCTGATATTCTCGAA
Source organism: Anaerolineae bacterium (assembly GCA_040772225.1). Lineage (GTDB taxonomy): Bacteria > Chloroflexota > Anaerolineae > UBA1429 > UBA1429 > JAAYED01. The sequence goes on along the minus strand of JAXGYO010000002.1, from coordinate 1,668,084 downwards.
TCCGGCCCTGCGTGCCTTCTGAAACGCCTCAATGATCGCCTGGCTGTCGTGGATCCTCCCGAGCAGCGCCAACTCGTCATCAACAAAGCTCTGCGCCCCCAGGCTCAGCCTGTTCATACCGCCCTGGCGCAGTGCCTGGAGACCCTGGCGCGAGACGGTACCGGGATTGGCCTCGCAGGTGATCTCTGCCCCGGCGGGCAACCCCAGATGCGCACGGCAGGCTTCGACGATCGCAGTGAGGAGGTCGGGCTTGAGCGCAGTAGGTGTGCCGCCGCCGATGTAAAGTGTGTCAAAGGCAGGCCCAGGCCAACTGGCCTGCGCCTGTCTGATGCTACGCAGCAGGGCGGCCACGTACGGCGTATACAGTTCCTGTTTGCCCGGCAGTGAGGCAAAGTCGCAGTACCGACATTTGGCATGGCAAAAGGGGATGTGTACATAAATGCCGGCGCTAGCTTGCTCAGCAGCAGCAGCACTCATGGCATGCTGTTCGAGAGGCTTGCTCGTGCGCGTTCGAGGGCCGTGTCAAAGGCCCGCTGTGCCGCTCTTCCGAGCATCTCCGATCGCGTCGCGGTCTCCCCTGCGGACGAGCCCGGGGGCAGAGACACAGCCCACTGGAATACTGCGCGGCGCACGGCCTCGACCGCGGGGGAACGCTCTTCGGTGATGTCGGACAGCCGGCCTATCTGCGGAAGGCTGTCCGGGACACCCACAACGAGACAAAGTGACGAGATCAGATTGCGGGCCCCATCAAAGCCCACGGCCGCTGCTGCGACAGCAGGGGGCTCAGAGCCGCCCGCTCCGCTGTTTGCATCGATCAGCGCGGCGCCAGAGCCGGGCTCAAGTATTGGAATGCGCAGTGAGACGAGCACCTCAGACATGCTATCTACCCGGCAGGACCCCGGACGCACAAGCAGCGAGCGCACCGGCAGCCACTGTGATCCGGTCAGGTTTGCAATCTCTGCCTCTGCCTTCAGGGCGATCAGCATCGCCGTAACACCATTGTTTCCTCTGGCGCTGACAATGTTCCCCGCCAGAGTGGAGAGCTCTTGCAGACGTGGGGTGTCTGTGCTGGACGCTATCTCGCCCAGCACGGGCAGGGCGCCGAGCGCCGTCTCGGAGCGCAGCAACTGCGCGAGGGTGACGCTCCCCCCGAGGATGACATAGTCGCGCTCAACGCGAATGCGGCGGAGCGCGGCGATGCGCGATACGTCCACCAGATGACGTGCGACGGACTCGCCTCTGAGAACAACGGGCATCAGCGAGGTTCCCCCTCCCACCACCTGCGCCTCACCGCGGTGGGCTGACAGGTAAGCCAGGGCCTCCTCCACCGACGTCGCCATAAAGTAACGCTTGAGCGGGGGCTCTCGCCTGGAGATCAGGCTGTCCATCGACTAAATCCTCTATCGCCGCTTGCGGAGGGCCACACGAATCTCTGTGTAGATGCGTTCGATACTGTGCCGGCGCCGCAGCTTGACCTCACCTTCCTGACCTTTGGCGATAGGAAAGTAATCCAGCATGCCGACCTTTTCTACACATTCGCGCCGGCTGGCACCCTCCATAAAGAGCTCCAGGATGCGGCGACGCATCTCGGCCAGATACTGGTACAACGGATCGATCAGTTCCTTGCCACCTGGTGCCCCGGTACCTGGCACGATCACTTCCACGTCCATTTCCTTGATGCGCTGCAGCGTCTCGAGCCATGCCAGCGTGTTGGCGTGTTGCGCGACCGGATGCTCGTTGTTCGTGACATTGTCGCCCGCAAAGAGCACACGTTGCTTTGGCAGATAGACTCCCAGGGAGGCAGGAGTGTGCCCCTCGAGATGGATGATCTGCACCTCTTCCCCGCCCAGGTGCAGTGTGACACGGTCAGAGACCGATATATCCGGGTGTACCGGGCGAATGGAAGCCAGCGAATTGGCCAGAGAGGGATTGTTGGACGCCAGGTCTCCTGCCAGGTCGGCGAGCGTCGATTCGTCGTAACGAGCCAGCGGTTTTTCGGACTCTTCGTGGCCGAAAACGCGCGTCGGCATGAACAGGTGGTTACCCAAAAGATGTTCCGGGTGATAGTCGGTATTGACGATAGCATAGGCCCTGCTCGGACCCAGGGAATCGATCTGGGCCTGCCACCGCTGTCCGTCGGAAGGGAACATGGGCGTATCCACAAGAACTGGACCACGGTCACTGGCAATCAGGCCGCAGTTGCCACCTGCAAACTCGGTCTCGACATACACGCCCTCCGCGAGCTGAATCATGACGTTGTGTCCCCTTCTATCACGTTGTGCTTTCTGTCCAGTATGAACTCCTGGGCGTCTTGAAGCATGCTGCTAACACTTTCACGATCCAGACCACCCCCCTGGACAAGATGCGGCTGGCCGCCTCCCCGTCCGCCGTAGCGCCCAGCAGAGGCTTTCAGGACGCTATTCATGTTGAGAGGGATGTCCTCCGAGCGCGCCAGACAGAACTGCGGGTTTGGCTCCAGGACGGCGAGCAGCGCGATTGTGCCCGGCGTGCCGCAGATCTGTTGCGCAAGAGTGCGCATCTCCGCGGGCTCGACGCCCTGCAGGATCTTTGAGACGACGCGGTAGCGCCCTCGGGTCTCAGCCTCCGCGAGCAGCGACGCTGTCTGCATCTCCAGCCACTGTGCTCGTAACCCGCTCACTTGCCGCCGCAGTCCGTCGTTGGTGGCGTTGAGCCGGTCGATTGCCTCAGGCAATTCGTTGACACTGACACTGGCGTTGGTCGCAAGTTGCCGGCAGATCCGGCTCTTGGCACGATAGTCGCGCAGCGCCCTCATTCCACAGAGAAAAGTAACGCGCACCGAGCCGTGCCTGCTCTCCCAGCGGTCGATATGGATCGCACCAATCTCACCGGCGTGTGCGGGGTGTGTGCCCCCACAGGCAGAATAGTCGATATCGCCTATCGATACGACACGAACCATCCCCTCCACAGTGGGTGGCTTGCGCAGCGGAATAGTCTCCAGGTCGTTCTTTGTGTACTGCCGGGCTGTGATCGCTGTGTTCGCCAGCACGATCTGGTTGGCGTACTCCTCGACCTGATCGATTTGCCCTGCGCTGAGCGACTGGCAGTCGATATCGATCGTGCACTCCTCTGCCCCCAGGTGAAACGAAAGCGTAGCTGCTCCGACCAGGCGCTGAAAGGCCGCGGAAAGGAGATGCTGGCCCGCATGCTGCTGCATGTGATCCTGCCGCCTGACCCAGTCGATGCGCCCGATGACTGCCGTGTCGTGCAGCGGTCTATCCAAGACATGGATGATCTCGCCGTCGTTCTCAAGGACGTCAACCACGCGTGCCTCATTGAGACTGCCTGTGTCGTGAGGCTGGCCTCCGGAGGTCGGGTAGAAACAGGTTTGGTCCAGCACCACGGCCGGTTGGTCCTGTTCCTCGAGACGGCGCGTCACGTTGGCGTGAAATTCTACCAGATAGGGATCCTGCCAAAAGAGGCGCTCTACGGCCGGCAACTCACACTCCTCACCATGACAAAAGTGACACTATCGATGACAGCGATTATAGCATACGCCGGGGGGCGCGGCGAGTGTGCGACTCTTGATTGACATATCAAATGCTGCTACGCTTGTCATAAAGGATTGACGGGAGTCAAGGCCAGACACGGGGGAAATCGTGAGTCTTCTCGGGCTGGATATCGGGCTATCGGGGTGCAGAGCATTGGTCGTGTCGACAGACGGGACGCTGCTTGCCGACGTCGGCCGTGGCTATGGTCCCACTGCGCATGTCGACGCGTGCGAGTTGGATGTGCGCGGCATCTGGGCCGGTGTCGCGGCGGTGCTTAGAGAGGCGGCGCAACGCACACACTCGGACCCCGTGGACGCATTGGCGGTTTCGTCTGTGGGGGACGCTTTTGTGCCTCTTTCCCGAGATGGCAGCGTCCTTGCCGGGTGTCTCCTGGTGGGGAATGAAGCTGATGACCAGGTTGTGGCGCAATTGGTGGCCAGGTACGGTCAGGAGCGCGTCTACGATATCACCGGACAGGTGCCAGATCGTTCAACGACGTTCTCCAGGCTGTGTGTACTGCGCCGCATGCAGCCAGAATTGTACAGTTCGACCTGGCGTTTTGCGCTGATCGGGGGGATCATCGCCCATCTCCTTGGCGGTGCAACGACCTGCGATTACTCTCTGGCCGGCGGCACGCTGTGCTTTGATTTGCACCAAAAGGCCTGGTCGCGAGAGATCCTTGCGAGTTGCAACCTTTCCCCCGCCAAATTCCCTGTTCTGGCAGAGTCCGGTACGCCCATTGGGACGATCTCTGGCAGGGTTGCTCAGGAGCTCCAGCTATCACCACGGCTTACCATCGTGCTGGGTGGGCATGATCTGGCGTGCCAGGCCCTGGGTGTGGGGGCTCTGAATGAAGGAATGGCTGCCCTCAGCCTGGGCGCAGCTGTGCACCTCACCGCGGTGTTCCATCCCGTCCCCCTGATGTCGCTCTTTCTGCATGAAGGGGTGAATATTGAGCGTCACGTTGCGCCAGAGCTGTTGCTGGCGGATAGCTATGTGCGCGCGGGCGGCGCCTGGCTGCGCTGGTTTAGTAACGAGATCGCACCCTTGGAGCAACGAGAGTCCGCCAGGCGAGGTGTGAGCCTGTACAGGACGCTGTTGGAGGAGATGCCGGACGCGCCTTCTCCGCTATTGGTTCGGCCGCCGCATGGATCTGACACGGCACGGGCGGGCACTGTCCAGGGTCTGACTCTCGAAACCACCCGCGGTGAGCTGATCAAGGGGATGCTCGAAGGCGTCGCTTTGCAGAATGCACGGCTTCAGCGCAGGCTGGAATCCAGGGGGCTGCCGATAGCCCGCTACCGTGTGACGGGCGGGGGGGCGCGGACCGATCGGTGGGCATCGCTCTGCGCAGATGTGCTGGGGAGGCCAGTGGAGCGTCCCGCGATTGCACCATCCGCAGCTCTGGGGGCCGCGATTCTCGCAGGCCTGGGAATTGGCGCCTTTGACACCCTGGAGGAAGGCGTCAAGGCGCTGGTACGAATCGACCGCGTGTTCGAGCCCGATGCTGGCCGGCATCGTGTCTACCGGGAGCGGCTGCAGGCCATCGAGGCCTTTGGCGGCGAACGTACCTGAACATGCCTTATCGCTGTTAGCTTGTTCCTGGCTGCCGATCTTGACTTGATCGCGGGCCAGGCTCGCGCCTTGCGCTCCCTTTCCCTGCGTAGCCTCTGATACCAAAAGCATGCTCATCAGCCTCGCACCTTGAGGGGCTAGAACATTTGTGCTATATTGTTCTCAGAACATAGGTGTATCGATGGGGCGGGGAGTGTAGCATGGACCTGTGGCAGAAGGTAGATGTGCTGGGTCAGGCGGCGACCTGGGATACGGAGCGCGGTTGTAGCCCCGGCGGTGGGCGGGTGCCCGGCGGAATCGACCAGTGGATCTATCCCGCGGTGAGGCCCGACGGCAAACGCATCCGGATGCTCAAAGTGCTCCAATCCAACGTCTGTGAGAACAACTGCGCGTATTGTGCATTCAGGCGGGATCGCGATGTGCGCCGGACAGCGTTTCAGCCTGATGAGCTTGCTCGTCTGTTTGCCGATCTTGCACGGTCGGGCCGGGTGGAGGGGCTGTTTCTGAGCTCGGGTGTCTGCGGCAATGCCGTCGCGGCCACGGACCGCATGCTGGCGACGGCTGATCTGGTAAGGCGCCGTTACCAGTTTGGCGGCTACCTCCACCTCAAGATACTGCCGGGAACGGATTTGGCGAGCATTGAGGAGTCTGTGAGGCTGGCTTCGCGAGTCTCCACTAATCTCGAGGCGCCGAACCAGTCGCGCGTGGGGCTGCTCAGCTCCGACAAGCGCTATGAGGATCTGCTTGCGTATCTCAAGGTGGCCGATCGTGTGAGGCGGGAATCTCCGCGCTGGGTCAGCCTGACCACGCAGTTTGTGGTGGGTGCCGCAGGAGAATCGGACGCTGAGCTGCTGCAGACGAGCGCCTCTCTCTACCGCGACCTCGGTCTGGCCCGTGCGTACTATAGCGCCTTTCAGCCCATCTCGGACACACCGCTGGAGGGCCACCCGCCCACCCCTCTGGTCAGGGAGCACAGGCTGTACCAGGCGGACTTTTTGTTGCATGACTATGGCTTTCAGGTGGATGAACTCTATTTCGACGGGACAGGCAACCTCCCCTTACACGCGGATCCCAAGACCCTCTGGGCGCGCCAGCATCCCGAGCGCTTTCCAATCGAGCTCAACACCGCAAGCGTGCGTGACTTGATGCGGGTGCCCGGGATCGGCCGAAAATCTGCAGAGCGCATTGTGGCCCGTCGCCGGCACGGACGTCTTGGAGAACTGGACCATGCCGGGCTCAAGGGCGCCCTGGCCAACAGGATCGCGCCATATGTACTGCTTGACGGCAGGGCGCCTGTGTACCAGCCGCAGCTATGGGCTCCTTACGAGCAGGGAGACGTGGCGACGCCGTAACGCTCGGGGAAGCGCAGCATCCGACTTGATTCTTGCCATGATACTGGCTGCCATTCCTGGAAGGTGCGGGTCTCCTGCGACCCGATCCGCTGCAGCGCCAGCCGGACTTGCAGGGAGCGGAAGGGTCAGACTGCTGGCGCTGGCAATCGCTGCCACTGAAGTGATATCGGCTTGACGATCGTACGGCGCTATCGTCACTTTCCTGTCCTCGTTCCCCCTCCGCGCTGCAGTTTGCGTCTCGCACAAACCCACGCGATTTCGGCCTGTTCGGACTCTCCCTGTAACGGCAGATGCCCCCGCTCAGCGCGTCCCTCAAGGATTGGCGCCTCCCGTGGTGCCATCTATAATAGGCTGCACAGGAGGGGCTCAATGGCGGAGCGCGTCTCGGTTGTGGCGACTGTGCTGAACGAATCGGCATCGATCGGGCGGTTGCTGGACTCGATGGCCGAGCAGGGCAGACCACCCGACGAGCTTGTCATCGTCGATGGCGGCTCGCGGGATAGTACGGTGGCCATACTCGAGTCCTTCGCCGCTGGTGCGCCTTTTGCCATGCGAGTGCTGGTGAGACCTGGCGCGAATATCTCAGAGGGCCGTAACCTCGCCATCTCGGAGGCTGCGGGACCTATCATTGCGGTGACCGATGCCGGCGTTCGTCTGGAGCCCGACTGGTTGGAGCAACTCCTGGCGCCCTTTTCAGACGAACCCGCCCCCGACGTTGTGAGTGGATTCTTTGTGCCCGAGCATCACAGTTTCTTTGAGCACGTCCTTGGCGCTGTTACGCTCCCGTCGCTACAGGAGATCGATCCGGACCACTTTTACCCCTCATCGCGTTCGGTGGCTTTCCGCCGTGAGGCCTGGGAACAGGTGGGCGGCTATCCCGAATGGCTAGACTATTGTGAGGATCTGCTCTTTGACTTTGGCCTGGAGGATGCCGGCTATCGATTTGCCTTTGTGCCTGACGCGAGAGTCTATTTCCGTCCGCGTGGCACGCTCAAGGCCTATCTGAAGCAGTATTACCGGTATGCGCGCGGGGATGGCAAAGCTGACTTTTGGCGGTACCGGCACTTGCTGCGGTACGCGACCTATCTGCTGGCTCTGCCGGTGGCTATTGTTCTTGTTGCGCTGCACCCTGTGGGGTGGATCGCTCTGGCGGGCGTGCTGGGTGTCATCGCGTGGTCGCCGCTCAAGCGCGTCTGGCCCTTGCTGGGTGATATAAAGCCGGTGAGACGCCCGTTGGCGCTGGTGCTGGCGGTGTTCTTGCGCGTGGCGGGTGACGTGGCCAAAATGGTGGGTTATCCGGTGGGTGTTCACTGGAGAAGCAGACATGCCCCGCCGGGAGATTGGGCCAAACGCCAATGGTAGTCGGCAGCGGAGCCCTTTAGCTTGCCTGGGGTAGCGTCCTGATCATGGAGATTCAGTATTGAGCGTCCTGGGGATCGTCATTGTAAACTATAACACGCGCGAGGATCTGGGGCGTTGTCTGGATTCCATCGCAGACTCGCCGGGGCGTCATCCCTATCGGGTCATTGTCGTGGACAATGGTTCGTCCGACGGCAGCGTGGACATGGTCCGCGAGGCCTATCCATGGGTCGAGCTGATCCCGAGCGCCTATAACGGGGGATACGCATACGCCAACAACATCGGCCTGCGCGCCCTGGGTTTCGGGTGCACTGACGATTCCATCGTGTATCCAGCTTACGCCCTTTTGCTGAACCCTGACACAATTCTGCCTCCCGATACCCTGGACACGATGGTCGATTTTATGGACCAGCACCCGGATATCGGCGTTATCGGTCCGAGACTCGTGCGGCGCGATGGCTCCCTGGATCGTGCATGCCGAAGGAGCTTCCCTACGCCAGAGGTCTCTCTGTATCACCTTCTGGGCCTGCCCAGGCTTTTTCCGGACAGTGAGCGCTTTGGGCGCTACAATATGACCTATCTGGATGAGATGGTCGAGACGGATGTGGATGCCGTTGTGGGGGCCTTTATGATGATGCGCGGTACAGCCTTACACCAGGCAGGGCTCCTGGATGAAAAGTTCTTTATGTATGGTGAGGATCTCGATCTCTGTTACCGCATCAAGGCGAACGGCTGGCGGGTCCACTATTATCCCGCAGTGACGGTGCTGCATGTCAAGGGAGCTGCGAGCCGCAAGAACGCCGCCCAGGCCACCGCGGCATTTTATGATGCGATGAAGATCTTTCACGACAAGCACTATCGGGCCCACTACCCGGCACCTGTGAACCTGGCCGTCGATCTGGGGGTTGCCCTGCTGCGAGTTCGGGCAACGGTCATCAACTGGCTGCGGCCTGCTGATAGGCGCCGCGTGGCCTCTGCTTAGGATAGCCATGGCAAAGCGAAGCAACCTGTTGCTCACGATCCTCGTCGTCGCCGTAGACCTGATTATGGCAGCGCTGGCCTATTATCTAGCCTATGAGCTCCGTGCCAGAGTACCCATCCCCACGCCCCTGCACCTTGCCCCCTTTGCTGTTTACACAGGACAACTCGTGATCCATGTGCTCAGCGTGGGTATATCGTTCTTTTTCTATCGCCTGTATCACGGAAGAGCGGGCGGGTCGCGGATCGATTTGTTCTATCGCATTCTCAGTGCCGTCTCTATCGCCACGCTGCTGGCAACCGCACTGAGTTTCCTGACGTTGCACTCGGATCAGGGGCTCACACGTGGTCTGATCATCTATGACTGGGCTCTCTCGGTAATCCTAATCACCATCGGGCGGCTCATTACCGGGCGGATCGGTGACCTGGTGCGGCGGAGAAACCCTCAGCGTTTGCTGCTGGTTGGCACGGGAGAGGTTGCCCGGATGATCCTGCAAAAGACGACCACCTCTCGCCTGGGATATCGCCTGGTGGGGTTTGTCGGTCCCGCTGATGGTCCCCAGGAAGTGGCAGGGCTGCCGGTGCTGGGGCCCCAGAGCGAGCTGGGCAGGCTGATTCGTGAGTATCGGGTCGATGAAGTGATTATTGCTCTCGCGAGTGCTTCGCACGAGGACCTGATGGAGATGGTGTCGGTTTGCGAGGCGGAGCGTGCCATGGTCCGCATCTTTCCTGACCTGTTCCAGATCATGGCTGCTGAAGTGGCTATCTCTGATCTGGACGGTTTGCCGATGCTCTCGGTGCGCGACGTAGCGCTCCGCGGCTGGAAGCGCTCAGTCAAGCGGGCGATGGATATCGCGGTAAGCGCCGCAGGTCTGGTGATCCTGTCGCCTGTTTTGATGCTGATCGCGGCGCTCATCCGGCTCGAGTCCAAAGGCCCGGTGTTCTATGCCCAGGAGCGGGTGGGACTGGACGGTAAGCCTTTTCCGATGCTCAAATTCCGGTCGATGCGTGTCGACGCGGAGCAGCAATCGGGACCTGTGTGGGCTACAGCGGATGACCCACGTAGAACGCGGTTTGGGAGCATCCTGCGGCGCACATCCCTGGATGAGTTGCCACAGTTGATCAATGTACTTTTGGGGGAGATGAGCCTGGTGGGCCCCCGTCCGGAGCGCCCTGTCTTTGTGGAGCAATTTCGGCAGGTGGTGCCCCGTTATATGGAGCGCCATGCGGAAAAGGCCGGCATGACGGGCTGGGCGCAGGTCAACGGTCTGCGCGGCGATACGAGCATTGTGGAGCGCACCAAGTACGACCTGTACTATGTCGAGAACTGGTCGTTGCTCTTTGACCTCAAGATCATCGTGCGCACGTTCATCAATATCCTGCGAGGCGATCGAAACGCCTACTGATCGGCGCGCCCGGTCTTGATCTGTTGGGCTAACCGGTCATAGGCCTCGCAGGTGAGCGCAAGTTCTTGCTCTCCGTGTGCGGTGGACAGGGCTCCCAACCCGTGAACGACATTGACCCTGTGCAGCAGCATCCCCAGTTTGAGAACCTTCTCGCGTAGCACCTGGTCACAGAGCGCTGCATCATTGAGGTCCTCGGGGCCTTGCGGCTCCAGGTCGGCCTGCCGGGGAAAGTAGACGCTGCTGAGTGAGCTGGAGCGGATGACATCATTCCCGCCGCCCGAGCATTTCGCCAATACGCCGCGCGAGGCAAAGACCTGCTCAACGCGTCGCCTCAAATCCGCCCCTTTGCTGCCCAGTTCATCGTAGAGTGTGTCCTGGTGCGCAATGAGGTGGCGGAGCATGGCCAGGCCGGCGGTTAGAGACAGGGGATGGGCAGAGTACGTGCCGCCGTTGAACCACACCCGTGGAGAGGCATAGTCGCTGGTCAAAGACATCAGATCGGCACGTCCGGTGACTGCGGCCACGGGCATGCCCCCGCCGATGACTTTGCCGTAGGTGGAGAGGTCGGCCTGCACGCCGTACAGGCTTTGCGCACCTGAGGCGCAGTAGCGGAATCCGGTGATGACCTCATCCAGAATAAGCACCGCCCCGTATCGCTCCGTGAGGCGCCGGGCTGTCTGCACATACTCCCCCGTGGCGGGGATAAAGCCGGCGATGCTGGGACAGAGCTCGAATATGAATGCGGCGATGCGGTCACCATGCTGAGCAAAGACGCGCTCCAGAGCCTCCGGGTCGTTAAAGCGTGTGACGATGATCTCGTCGTCGGTCGCAGACGAGACACCGGCAGAGTCCACTCCATCGAACCCTGAGTCGCGGTGTCCGACGCCCTTGAGCGCCAGCGGGTTTGCACCGTGCCAGCCGCCCCCCACCTTGACCACGATCTTGCGCCCGGTATGGGCGCGCGCGATCATCAGCGCGTACATGGTCGCCAACGTGCCCGATGTCGTCAGCCGCACCTGCTCGGCGCCTGTGGTCTCGGCCAGGAGGCTCGCGTAGGCGATTTCCTGCTCCTCAGGCAAGCCAGTCTGAAGGCCATAGCTGGCCTCTAGAGATTCGATCAGCGTTGCAGTGATTTCCGGCGGGTTATGGCCCAGGATGTTGGCATAGTGACCCTGCCAGTAGTCCACCAGGCGGTGGCCATCGACATCAGCGACCCAGGCTCCCTGAGCAGTCTGTATGCGCAGCGGGTAGGGCTGGTAGGTGCGCGCACCGTGGCTGATTCCGTCAACCAGGACATCCAGGCTGCGTGCATGGCTCTGGCCCGATTCGGGAAACGCACGGGTATAGGCCTCTGTCAGATTGCGGACAAGGCGTTCATGACTATCGAGCATGGGGCCCCTTACTATCCTTTACATCAGCAGAGTCGCTAGACCCGTGAGATCAGGTTGCTTCTCGATAGGGTCTTGGATCCGATCCAGATAAGCCACAGCGCGAGGGCCCAGACAAAGAGCCCCACCAACATGAGCAGTCCGGGCCCCATAAAAAAGGCCCCGGTAGCTTGAGCGCCCATCCACGCGACGATGGGCAGCACGAGCAGGCCACCCGCCTGCTGAGCCTGCATATACGTCTTGGCCCTGGAGGAGATGAGCACGGTCACACCCAGGCCGGCTACGGAAAGAGCCGGTGCCAGCCAAAAAACCATGGGCCACCAGATCAGTGTGGGGAAAAAGATCCGGCCGACCACCGCGTAGCCAGCTGCATTGACAACGATCGTATAGAGCACAAAGGAGACCAGGGTGATCGATAGGGCTGGCAGGATGGATACCAGCGTCTTGGCGATGTACAGCTCCTGATCGGTGAGCGGCGTGTACAAAAGCCCCTCCAGCGTGTTGCGTTCCTTTTCCCCTACGATACTGTCAGCGGCCAGAATCGATGATACCATCAAGGGTATGATCAGGAAGAAGGGTGCAAACATATAGCACGACGTCAGGATGATCCACAGCGCCTCCGGCGATGTATTGTCCGCTACAGGGATCAAGCCGGCTGGAATCATGGCGAGCAGGGGCTCGATTTCCTGCATGTCCATCGCTGCTTCGCCCACGATCTGCGGCAGCAAGATCATGACGAGAGGCAGAACGATCTGAAGAATGACTGGCAAGATCACCATCGGAAGCCATACCATCGTGTTTTGCCGTACCTGTGTCAGATCCTTGGCCACCACCGCCCACATGCCGCGCCAGTTCCAGTCACGCATCGGCCTTACCCCCGGGTTGTGCGTCGGCCCTTTCGATGGTATCGAGGGCGAAATACACGTCTTCCAGTCCGTGGTCCCGCTTGCGCACTCCATAGATCTGGCCGCCTGCGGCCACAACAGCCTGGACGAGCGACGGTGTGACGTCGAGGTCGGATACCTCGACGATCATCTGCGAGCCGTCTATCTCCAGACCCACTACACCCTGCTGGTTCTGCACAGCCTGTTTCACTGAATGGTCAGGGGGGTCCTTCAGGTCGATCTCTATGAGCGTGTTGTGCCAGAGCTCTCGCGCCAACTGAGCCGGCGAGCCGATGGCGCGCAAACTGCCGCGATGGATCACCCCTACCAGATCGCACAGCTTCTCTGCCTCGACCAGGTTGTGGGTGCACATAAAGATCGTAAGGCCATGACGCTGCGCCAGCTCCTGCACCAGATCCTGTACATCCCTGGAGGCCGCAGGGTCCAGACCAGAGGTGGGCTCATCCAGAAACAAGATCTCGGGCTCATGCAGCAAGGCTCTCGCGATGGCGAGACGCTGCTTCATGCCGCGGCTGTAGGCCCCTGTCTTGTCGTCAGCGCGATCCTGTAGGCCAAAACGTGCCAGCAGAGTATCAATGCGTCCCGGCAACACTTCTTCTGGCACTCCATAGACCCGGCCCACGAACCGCAGGTTTTCGCGCGCGGTCAGGGCTTCGTACAGACTGGGGTTCTCGGTCAACACGCCGCTCCGGGCCCGTATCGCATGCCCGTCGGTGGCGGGGTCCATCCCGAGTACTGAGGCGGCACCTTGTGAGGGCTGAAGCAGGCCATTCAGGAGGCGGACCGTCGTCGTCTTGCCCGCACCGTTCGGTCCAAGGAAGCCAAACACCTGGCCGCGCGCTACCGAAAGACTGAGATCGCGCACAGCCCAGTTCTCGCCGAACTGCCGTGAAAGCCTGTTTGTGGTAATGACAGGGTCCACTATCGCCTCCCGTTTTCTGCGACAGGCACTATATGGACGTCAACGCCGCCTGTCAATCGGCGCCCCAGGGGGCAGAGCCGAGCGCCTGGCACGCACGCCTGGCGGCCCAGTCTTCGGCTCCAATCTACAGGCGATCGGTCAAAGGCCTCAGCCTGCCCCAAAACGCTGGCAGGCCGGGCGGCCTGGGACGGCGTTGGTCTACCTTCATCAGGCAGGGCAAGGGCAATCTGAGGCAAGCCACGCCGGCTTGATGACAAGGGCGGCGTAACGTGTGGATGCCCTGGGCGTCAGAAGGAGTCAGCTTCCTGCTGCCGCGCAGGCCAAAGAGCCCTCTCGGGCCGCATCTGAAACCCGGTGGAGGTAGGCGGCCAGACGCGGAATGCCAGCCTGCAGCGAAGCCTCGTCCGCGCAGAGTGAGATGCGTACATATCCATCACATCGCTCGCCAAAGCTGCGCCCTGGCGCGACCGCGACGTGCTCGGCTTCCAGGAGATCGCAACAGAAGCTGATCGAGTCTTTCGGCTGCGCGGAGATGTCGGCGAGCATGTAAAAAGCACCGCGAGGGTAGGAAACGGAGAGTTCATTGTCCAGGGCCAACTCAACGGCGAGGTCTCGCCTCCGCCGGTACTCGGCGCGCATGGCGTCTACACAGTCTTGCGGACCAAGCAGCGCCGCGATTGCGCCATGCTGCGCGACTGTATTCACGCACGATGTAGTCGGCTCCTGAATCTTGCTGAGGGCCGCGATGATCTCTTTGTTCGCGACGGCATAGCCCACGCGCCAGCCGGTCATGGCATAGGACTTGCTGGTGGTGTAGATGCTCACCACACGGCCTTCGCTGTCCCACTGTGCAGGGGAGATGTGTTCCCCTTCGAATACCAGCCGGTCATAAGTCTCATCGGACACCAGATAGAGGTCGTGGCGCCGGCAGAAATCGAGACAGGCGCGCATCGTTGCCTCAGAATACACGGCTCCGGTTGGGTTGGAGGGGCTATTGATGAACAGGACACGCGTGCGCTCATTCACCAGGTCCTCAAGCGCGCTCAGATCAGGTTCAAAGTCGCGCGAGGCAACCGTCGGGTAAAAGCGCGGGATCGCGTGGTTCAGGCGGGCAGCCATGGCGAAATTGCCATAACCTGGATCGGGCAACAGAATCTCGTCTCCAGGATTCAGCAGCACGGTCATCGTTGAGTGGACTGCCTGCATCGCACCTGCGGTAACCATCACATGTTCAGGCGTGACGTGGATGTTGTTCTCGCGGGCGAGCTTGACGACGATCGCTTCGCGCAGGGCCGGCATGCCCGCATTGGCGGTATACCCTGTATAGTCATGTCTCACAGCATTGACTGCGGCCTCTATGACGTGGGCCGGCGGCTCAAAGTCTGGCTGGCCAATCTCCAGGTGGACAGCGTCGGGATAGGCAGCAGCGCGATCCAGAATGAACCGGATGGGCGACCTGTCTATACCTATGACACTATTGGCCAGTGCTTTCATGTTGAGCTTTTTCCCTTCAGCGCGAATACGGACAAAAAAGAGTGCCGCAGCAAGACGAGGCCCCGGCCTCGCTGCACGGCACTGTTGACTGCAAACTCGAATTCTGACGATACGCGCAGTATAGACCCGATTTTCCGGTAACGCAAGTGGCAAAAGACATGTTTGCATGCGGGATAGCGCAGGACTGAACCTGGCAATACTACAGGTAGTGGGCGCATCGGCTGCTGATGCCCTGGCTAGAAGTACTGTCTGTTGAATCCGGTGCCGGATTACGGATTTCTGGCCTCCAGCGGTGGTTGGTGGGCGCTGAACATTGACAGAGGCTGGGTGAGATGATACCATCCTCTCACAGACAGGCCGGTTGAATCGGTCTGGCTACCAACACAGGGGGCTAGAGCATTTACGGTGTCCTCGGCTCAATGCCCGATAACGCAAGGAGGCTCCAATATGCAGGTCTCTGTCAAGAGCAAAGGGCTCGCATCAGTAGACTCGCTCCGTGAATATGTAGAGCGCAAGGTGAACAGGCTGGACCGCTATTTTCCCGATGTGTCGGCGGCCGAGGTCGATCTGGTGGTGCAGAATACGCGCAGTGCCGAAGATAGCCAGGTTGCGCAGATTACGTTGCGGTCGAATCGTGGCGTGGTGCTGCGGGCAGAGGAGCGATCTGGAGATATGCGCTCCTCGATCGACGCAGCGATGGACAAGATGGAACGGCAGATCAGGAACTATAAGGGTAAGCATTGGCAGTCGCGTGCCCGCCGGGCGGCAGAGCGCGCTGAGGACCAGATCGTAGAGGCACTGGAACCCGATGAGGAGCAGGAGCTTGACAGTCTGATTCGCGTCAAGACATTCCAGACCCGGCCCATGGATGTGGAAGAGGCGATCGAGCAGATGGAATTGATCGGGCACGACTTTTTCGTGTTCTACAACGTGGCCACCAGCAATTATAGCGTCGTGTACAGACGGCGTGATGAGGGCTATGGCCTGTTGCTGCCCGAGCTGATCTAGCAGGAACCAGGTCACGATGCGGGGTGGGGTTTGTCCCCACCCCGTTCTTGCTACTCAGCCGGCAGCCGCCTCTTGTTCGCGGAGCATCTCGGTCAGGCGCGCCGTCACGCGATAGCCATAGTAATAGGCCACCAGAGCACAGAGCTTGAAGCCATGCCATCCATCGCGGTAGCCTTCAAGCCGCACATAGTAGCGGAAGAACTCGCGCACAGGCTGTGAGTATAGCGTCCAGGGTTTGGGCTGTATGCCCGCGCGTAGCCTGTTGCCGGCCTCGAGTTCCACGTACTGCTCTTGCTTGGCGGAAAACTGCTCCATCGTGGCATAGTTGTGATGGATGAGCGGCTCCTGCAGGTACCCTGCCTCGCCTTGCAGCAGCACTACCTCATGCACCGGGTGTTCCGGATCATAGCGCGCACAGCTCACGCGATAGAGCCGCAACTGATAGTCCGGGTACCAGCCCCCATGGCGCGTCTCACGACCCCAGATAAAGTTCCGTCTGGGGACCCACCAGCCGGCCCGCTCTGGATCCTGCACGGCCTGGCGAATCTCGCGAGCCAGTTCCTCCGTCGCCTCTTCATCGGAGTCGATGTAGAAAAGCCACTCTGTCTCGGCCTGTTCAAAGCCAAAGTTGCGTTGCTGGCAAAAGTTCTCAAAGCGGTTCATAACGACCCGGGCACCCAGGCTGCGGCTGATCTCGGCCGTTCGATCGGTGCTCCTGTCGTCCAGGATCACGAGCAGTTTGTCTGCCCATGCGACGCTCTTCAAACAGCGCGCGATGATGGACTCGTTGTTGCTGGCCAGAATAGCGGCGGTGATCTCGGTCACGCTAGAGCTCCAGAACGGTTCGGTAGGCATACAGTTGTTTGTCGGCGGCCTCCTGGTCGATGGCTCCTGCTGCCAGCGCGAGTCTCACCTGTCTGGCACGGCGCGCGAGGCCTGCCTTGAGGATCAGACGAACAGCTGCGGTGTAGGCACGGGAATAGTGCTTTTCAAAGAGCCGAAACCGGCTGCGCCAGAGGGCGACAAACATCCGATCCCGAAACTGCCCGGTGCTCTGCCCCCCCAGATGTATGATGTGTGCCTGAGGGATGCAATATACGTTCCATCCCGCCCTCTTGGCGCGGATACACCAGTCGATCTCCTCACAATACATGAAAAAGCCCTCATCGAGCGGCCCGACCTGAGCAAGGGTTTCTCGCCGGATCATGAGCGCTGCCCCCAGGGGATGGTCGATGGGGAAGGGTTCACCGGCCTCATAGAGGTGCTGCGGGTACCGGCCGTTCAGCCGCGAGTTGATCAGACGGTGATTGATGGCCCAAAAGTCGAAAAAGGTCATCAGGAGCGTGGGAAAGTGAAAGGCGCTGTGCTGAAAGGAGCCATCCCCGTAGCTCAGCCGGGCGCCTGCGGCCCCAACCTGGGGATGGGTATCCAGGAATGACACCATCTCTGTTAGGGCATCCGGCCTGACCAGAGTGTCAGGATTCAACAAGAGCACGTGGCGTGGAGAGTCAGGTGAGCGCAACATGGCATCGATGCCCAGGTTCGTGCCGCGCGCAAAGCCCAGATTCTCAGCGCTAGCGATCAAATGGGCTTGTGGAAAGACCTCGCCGATCATCTCCGCGCTGCCGTCGCCCGAGGCGTTGTCGACGACGCATACCTGAGCGGCTAAACGCTCGGCCTCAAGTGCCTCATAGACAGATCGCAGACAGTCTGCGGTCAGTTGCCGCGTGTTGTAGCTAACAACGACGATACCCAGGTCCACCGTGCGCCTCGCTAATAGCCAATGGCGATCTGCGTGGGGGAGATCCTGTCCTGGACGATCCACACCTGTTCGTGGATCAGGCCGAGCCAGTAGTAGGGGGCATCCTTGACCGGAATATCGTCGATGGTCAGGCCGCCGGTGACAACAACCGTCTGCCCCGGCATGAGATAGCGTTGCGGTCCCGCGATGGTGTCCACCAGCGTCAATTCCTCGTCCATGCCCAGCTGCCAGCGGAAGGGGAATACCCGACCGGCGCTATTGCCTTCATAGTCCAGGCCGACTCGGAACAGCCCCGGCTCTTCGTACTCCTCCAAGGAGTTATAGTTCTCGCGGGTGGAGTAGACAGTTCCCGGCTCCGGGCCTTTGGTGCGCACCGGCACCCTGCCTGTATTCTTTACAGTGCAGGTAAAGTATAGCGTGCTGTGGAGCGGCAGGACGGAGGGCTCAAAGATAGCCGCCCGGTTGATAATCTGAACGAGGGGAACGCCGCCTTCCTCGATGGTCAGGCTCGCCCGCTCCTCTGCGACGTTTCCCACGGCATCCACCGCGCGCACGACGACGGTATAGTCGCCATCGGGCGGCGGGGAGGCCCCGAGGTCAATGCCGCCGTCATAGTCATGCTCGTGCGTGCCCGCAGCGCCGTCCTCTCGTATCTCGTCCTCGGGCACGGGATACTTGGTACCATCGGCACCCAGAAGATACACTTCGACCCTTACGACCTCTTTGCTCAGACTGTACCCGATGTTGACGCGGTCGCCGATGCCATCGCGGTTTGGCGTAAAGCTATTGGGATAGACGCGCAGATTCTCGATTGCGAGGGGCACAGGATCGCCATCTTGTATCACGATGGAAGAGGCCACGCTCTCTGTGCGGCCGCGCGTGTCCACAGCCTCGAACACGACCTGATACTGGCCGTCGGGAAGCAGGGTTCCGTCGATAACGCCACCAAAGTAGACGGTGCGTTCCCCCTTGGAGCGGCGCTCGTTCACGCGCAGATCGTGCCTGCCGCCCTGGGCATCGACAAGATAGATAGAGACAAAGGCCGTGCGGGAGACAGAGTACTGGATCTCGGCGACGTCCGAGTCCCCATCTGCGTTAGGCGAGATCGTATCCGGGCGTATCTCCACCTCGCCGAGCAGCGCCGACGAGCCACAGCTGGCCAGAACGGTGGCTGTGAGCAGTGCGATCATGACGATAAAGAGATGCCGGAGAGACATTGCATGTTTCCTAGGATCGATGTGGGTATCTGTATGCACCACGCCAGTGTAGTGAATCGCTCGATAGGGGTCAAGAGAGACATGCGCGCAATCCCTGGGACCATGTCAGTGCCGCTGATCCGGCTCCACCTGGCTCACTGATGCCATATTGTCGCGGTGGTCGGGCTGCATTAGAATAGCGGTCGCGCGTCACGGTGTTGGCAAGGAGAGACGATGCTCAGCTACCTGGAAGCACTGCGGGCCATTCTGGACCGTGCTGATTTTGAACGGGATCGCGGGACACCTTACGCTCAGCGTGACTGGCGTTTGGCACGCGTGGAGGAACTGCTGGAACAGCTGGGATCGCCGCACCGGTCCTATGCCACGGTCCACATTGCGGGCACCAAAGGCAAGGGCTCGACCACTGCGATGATGGACGCGATTCTGCGGGCTGCGGGCTACCGCACCGGCATGTACACCTCCCCTCACCTGCATACTTTTCGCGAGCGTATCCGCCTGCAGGGTGAGTCTATCAGCGAAACGCAACTGGTTGAGCTGGTCGAGGGAATCCTCCCCTTGCTGGCGAGCCGGCCGCTGATTTCGGTGTTTGAGACGATCACAGCGCTAGCCATGTGGCACTTTTCACGGTCAGCGGTCGATTTGGGCGTGTTTGAGGTGGGCATGGGAGGCCGGCTCGACGCGACCAATGTTATCCACCCGCTGGTCTCTATAATCACATCGATCAGCATTGATCACGTGGGGATTCTGGGCTCCACCCTGGCCGAGATTGCCGGCGAAAAAGCAGGCATCATCAAGCCAGGGGTCCCCGTGATCAGTGCGCCGCAGAGGGCTCCAGCCCTCAGAGTTGTCCGCGACACTGCCGCCCGGCTCGAGGCGCCCCTCACACTGGTGCAATCGGATTGGCGCTGGCGCGCGCTTGACAGGGGCCCGGAGGGACAGCATTTGGCTGTCTACCGTCGCGGCAACGGGCGCAAACCCGACTATCCTGACCTCTTTCTGCCGCTGCTGGGCGACTTCCAGCTGGAGAACGCCTGTACCGCGATCGCCGGGGTCGAGGTGCTGCGCGAGCAGGGCATAGAGATCCCTGTGGAGGCGGTTCAGCAGGGACTGGCTCAGGTGCACTGGCCTGGCCGCATGCAGGTGCTGTCACGTGAGCCCCTTGTCGTAGTCGATGGGGCACATAACCCCTATTCGATCAACCAGCTGATCAAGTCGTTGCCGGCCCATCTCGACTATGAACGGATTGTGCTCATATTTGGTGCGGGACGGACACATCGTCCTGGAGAACTGCTTGAAGTGCTCCTGCCATCGGTCTCAGAGGCTTTTGTGACAGAGGCGAACCATCCCAAGGCGGCCAGCGTCGAGCTATTGCGCGATATGGCACTGGAGATGGAGCGTGAGGTGAAAACAGCCTCCAGCGCCATGGAGGCGCTGCGAGAGGCTGTCGCCGCTGCGCGCCCGGGAGACCTCATCCTGGCTACCGGTTCGCTCTTTCTGGTGGCCGAGGTCATGTCGGCCTGGGCAATGCTGCAGGGCCAGCCGCCGTATCCTTCGGACCCCCCCGGCGCCTACTAGCGGAATGGCAGAGGGCCGGCAGCACGCTGCCGGCCCCTGTGTGAACGAGAGTGGCCCTAAAAGTCCACTTTGGGTAGTTTCTCAAGAGACTTGCGGATGCTCTCCTCGGGATAGGCATAGTCCACGAGTTTGCCGCCCAGGTACGAGTCATAGGACGCCGTATCCAAAAATCCGTGGCCTGAAAGCTCAAAGACGATGACGCGCTCCTCTTGCTTTTCCTTGGCATCGAGCGCCTCATCGATCGCAGCGCGAATGGCGTGCGCCGACTCGGGAGCTGGAAGGATGCCTTCTGCTCTGGTGAACAGCGCGGCAGCTTCGAACACCGGGATCTGGAAGTAGGCGACTGACTCGATGGCTTTGTGCTCGTGCAGCAGCGCCAGGATCGGTGCGACGCCGTGGTAGCGCAGGCCCCCGGCGTGAATCCCTGCAGGCACAAAGTCGTGGCCCAGCGTGTTCATCTTGACCACGGGCGCCATCTTGGCTGTGTCGCCATAGTCGTAGGCATAGGGCCCCTTGGTCAGGGTGGGGCATGCCATGGGCTCGACGCCAACCAGGCGCGTCTTGGTGCCATCGGTCACGTTGCGGTGGTAGAAGGGGAGGGCAATGCCGGCAAAGTTCGAGCCGCCCCCGACGCACCCGATCACCACATCGGCTTCCACGCCTGCCATCTCGAGCTGCATCAAGGTCTCCTGGCCGATGACCGTCTGATGCAACAGCACATGGTTTAGGACGCTGCCCAGTGAGTACTTGGTGTCGTCGTTTTTGATCGCGATCTCGACCGCCTCACTGATCGCCATACCCAGGCTGCCGGGGGAGTTGGGGTCCTGTGCAAGCAGGGCGCGTCCCGACTCTGTCTCCACGCTCGGGCTGGGATAGACCTCGGCCCCGAACATGCGCATCAGCGAGCGCCGGCCAGGCTTTTGATCATAGCTCACGCGCACCATAAACACCTTGCACGTGATGTCAAAAAAGCTGGTGGCCATGGCCAAAGCGGCACCCCACTGGCCTGCGCCCGTCTCCGTGGTGATGTGTTTGACGCCCGCGACCATGTTGTAGTAGGCCTGTGCAACGGCCGTATTGGGCTTGTGACTGCCTGTCGGGCTTACACCCTCGTACTTGAAAAAGATCTTGGCGGGGGTGCCGAGTGCCTTTTCCAGCCTGGAGGCGCGCACCAGCGGACTTGGTCTCCAGAGCTGCAGAACTTCTCGAACCTCAGCCGGGATGTCAATGTACCTGTCCTGGCTGACCTCTTGCATGATCAGTTCCATCGGAAAAATCGGCGATAGGTCGTCAGGGCCGGCGGGCTGCAGCGTACCCGGATGCAGAGTGGGAGGCAGAGGTGCCGGCAGGTCCGGCGCGACGTTGTACCAGCGGGTAGGGACATCGTTCTGAGTAAGCAGAAATTGGGTTTGCATGGCGAGATTCTCCTTTGGTTCTTCTGTACATAGGCCACTCTGCTGGATACTATCGGAGCGGATTGTCTGGGCCAAATAAAAAGGCCCTCGCCCCTCAGTAGGGACGAGAGCCAGCACTCCCGCGGTACCACCCTTATTGGACTGGCCTGTAAACAACAACATCCGCCGTGACGGCGGATGATTGCGAGCCAGCCCCACTCTGCAGATACGGAATCCCTGTCACCCGTCGACAGGATTCGATATCCTCAGCCCTGATAACGGTGGCGTCTCCGTCCCCGTCTACCCTATTCGACGGGGCGACTCCCAGGCCCATTCGCTGCCCATGTCGGCGCCGGGCTCACACCTTACCCCGGCTCTCTGTGCCGCACCCTGGCAGGTACTCTTCCTGCTCAACGTCTTTACACTCGTATTCTAATATTAGGGCCGTCGCCTGTCAAGTAGACGTTTTTCTGCGATCGGCCCCGGGTGGATCTATTCCTGATCGGGCCAGCCAAAACGCTGCATGTTCCCTGGTATGGCCTGATAGGTGATGCCCAGCCAAGCCTTGCCAGGCGTATCAGGGTTCTCCCCAAGTGTGACAGCGAGGTCCAGTTCGTCGGTACCTCTCAGCACGGTAACAGTGATTCTATCGCCAGGAGCATACTCGGTGATGAGCTCTGCGGGACCGGCCTCCGGAAGTTCCTGACCGTCGAACTGCGTGATCATGTCGCCGACCTGGATGCCCGCGCGATCGGCAGGGCTGTCCGTTGTCACGGCAGTAACCAGTGCGTATACCGTTTCCATGCGGAATTCGGGAATCACCGGTGTGCGCGGCACTATCGGAGCCTGGTATTCCCGCGTGATTGGCGGCACTGGCTGCTCGATCTGCGACGATTCTGTGCGTGACGCGACAAAATAGGACGCAACGCCCCCGGCAAGGGCGCCGCCGACGCATCCGACCAATAGTGCAAGCACGCCCACCACGATAATGAGTGCGATCGCATTGTTCTTTTCCATACGACACCTCCCCTGGGACAGCTACTCTGATACTATACGTCTCAAGGCCTCTTGCGTTTCGGCCTCTTGTTGCTGGTCCTCCTCGACGATCTGCCAAAAGCTCAATTCGTTGCGAAACTCGTCCATCTTTTCCTGCGTGAGCCGGATGTAGCGCGCTTCCGCGACGACGGCTACGGTGCCGTCCTCCAGGCGGATCTCTCCCTTGCCCTCCATGGTGCGACTGCGCAGCCGCACCATCTCACCGATCACTGTGATCGGCTCGTTCAATGGCACAGGCTTGAGGAAGCGCGTGTTCAGGTCGACCGTCATCGCCCAGATATCCAGATTTTCAAGCGTCCTGCCGATGGTCTCGTCCAGCAGCGCGCAGGCAATACCGCCGTGCATGACGCCCGGATAGCCCTGATGCTCTTCTCTCGGTGTAAAGCGGGCCGCTACGCGACCGTCATCCAGTTCATAAAAAGCCAGCTTCAGGCCGACGGGATTATCCATGCCACAAAGAAAGCAATTGCGGGAGTTGTGCTGTCGCTTCAAGGCTCTGTACCTCCTGGGTTCTGGACGAAATGTAGACCGCAGGCCGGGGCATGTCAATACGCGGGCTACGATGCCGCGCAACTTGACATCCGCTGGCCCGGGGCTATTATATAGCAGTTGACTTAACAATCATGAGGTATGGGGCAGAACATGGCAGTGCGAGATATTGTTACGTCTGAGAATCCGCTTCTCAGAGAAAAATCCAAAAAGGTGACGCGTTTCACACCGGCTGTACGACAGCTGGTGGAGGATATGTTCGATACCATGGACTATGCCGGGGGCGTCGGTCTCGCGGCTCCCCAGATCGGCATTCTTCAGCGGGTCTTTGTTGTGGGTATACCGGCCGAGATCGATGACGAGGGCAACGAGATTTCCCCGCAGGAAGACTATGTGCTCATCAATCCCGAGATCATTCGCCTGCAAGGCGAGGAGGAGATGGTCGAAGGGTGCCTCTCCGTTCCCGGCTATCAGGGTCTTGTCAAGCGAGCCACCTCTGTCGTCATCAAAGGCCAGGATGAGTATGGTCACCCTGTGCGGTACGGCGGCGAGGGTCTTTTAGCCCAGGCATTCCAGCACGAGTTGGACCATTTGGACGGTGTGCTCTATTTCGACCGGATAGAGACCCAGGACAAGTTCTGGCGTATCCCCGATGAAGAGCCAGATGTGGACGTTGCCGGAGAGCAGGCGGCCGGCTGAATCACAACAGAGTTCGTACGAGCCCGGGGAGCACCTTCCTCGGGCTCGTTCTATTTGGGGGTTTGGAGCCAGACAGGCTCAGCTAGCAGTTCGCCGGCGCGCTCCAGGATCAGGTCAGCACCTGCCCGCTCCAGTTCGCGACGCGTGCCGAACCCCGAGAGCACGCCAATGGCATAGGCGCCAGCGCGCCGAGCGGCCAGGACGTCGTTCGTAGTGTCGCCGATCATCAGGCACACATCTGGCGTGACGTCGAGCAGTTTCGCGGCTTTGCGTATCGGCTCCGGGTGTGGCTTCATCCGCAGAACGTCCTGTCTCGTGACGACCGCCTCAAAGTACGCCTCCAGGCCGCTGTGCGCCAAAAAGGCCAGCGCCTCTGCCCGTGCCCGTGTCGTGACCACAGCCAGCCTGTAGCTCCCGTGCAGTGTCTCGAGCAGTTCCAGGCTGCCCTCAACGGTAGCCGACCGCTCCTGCGTGGCCAATCCCCGCGCCCGTCTCAGCCTGTCGGTCAGGCCGAAGAACGATGTCTTTAGCCCCAGGTGCTCTACGGCAGAGAGGAAATAGTTGCTTGGCGTCTCGGCCGTCATAACGATCCACCGGGCGAGGGCGACCAGATCGGCGCGCCGCCAGACATGGTGCAGGAACGCCAGGCGCGCCGCGATCTTGTCTACCCAGCGGTCGTCGCTCTCGATTAGGGTGCCATCCAGATCAAAGAGCACCGCCCGGATCTGTTGCATCGGAACCGGCCTGGGATCCCTCATCCGCAACCCCCTACTTGAACCGCCGAGCCAACTCTGCCTCAACATCCTGCCAGGTGAGCCCTTTCGCTACCAGCGCGACCAGCAGATGGTACACCAGATCGGCGCTCTCATAGACCATGCGGTCGTTATCCTGCAGCGCGGCGGCCACGACCACCTCAACAGCCTCCTCGCCGACTTTCTTGAGGATCTCTACATCGCCCGCGGCGAACAGGCTGCAGGTGTAGGATCCTTCCTGCGGGTGCTCCTTGCGGTCGACGATGGTCGCCTGTAGCGCGGTTAAGGTATCGCTCATCGCACTTTTCCTTCAGGCGGCGTCGGGCATCGAACGCTGTCTGTTTCAGACGCGACCAGTGGCCGATGGAAACAGGTGACGCGTCCGGTGTGGCAGGCAGGGCCGGCCGGATCCACCCGTACCAGCAGCGTGTCCGTATCACAGTCCGCGATGATCTCGATGATGCGCTGGGTGTTGCCGGATGTTTCACCCTTGTGCCATAGGGTCTGCCGGCTTCGGCTCCAAAACCAGGTCTCGCCCGACGCGATGCTCCTGGCGAGAGACTCGCGATTCATATACGCCAGCATCAACACCTGACCCGTCGTGGCGTCCTGGACGATGGCAGGCACGAGTCCTCGGTCATCCCAGACAAGCGTCTCGGGCAGCGCGCTGAGGGTATCCTCCGGCATGTGTCCTCCTAGCTCCGGATTGGCAGCCCGCGTTCGATCAGGTAGGCCTTGATCTCTGAGACGGACAACTCGCGAAAGTGAAACAGCGAGGCCGCCAGGGCCGCGCTGGCCCCACCTTCGGTGAGTGCCTCGTAAAAGTGTTCTTTGGTGCCGGCCCCGCCCGACGCGATCACCGGGATGGAGACGGCATCGGCGACGGCCCGGGTGACCGCAAGATCGTAGCCATTCTTGGTGCCATCGCGGTCCATGCTGGTGAGCAGGATCTCGCCGGCGCCGCGCTCCTGTGCTTCACGCGCCCACGCCACGGCCTCCAGGCCGGTGGGTACGCGGCCACCGTTAATGTAGACCTGGTGTAGACCATCGGCTTCGGTCTTGACGTCGATCGCCACTACGATGCACTGCGAGCCAAAGCGTTTGGCGCCCTCGCCGATCAGATCGGGGGTGCGGACTGCGGAGCTGTTGATCAATGTCTTATCGGCACCGGCCAGCAACACGCTGCGCAGGTCCTCCACTGTGCGCAAGCCACCGCCCACCGTAAAGGGGATCGTGACCGCATCGGCAACCTTGCGCACCATATCGATCACGATGTCGCGGGCCTCGTGCGATGCCGTAATATCCAGAAAGGCCAGTTCGTCCGCACGTTCCTCGCTATAGATCAGCGCCTGCTCAACGGGATCGCCCGCGTCCCGCAGCGAGACAAAGTTGATCCCCTTGACGACACGGCCGTTCATCACATCCAGACAGGGGATAATGCGTTTAGCTAACATGCTCATCTCCTCTTGCGATCTTTAGCGCCTGAGCCAGTCCGATGGTGCCGCGGTAGAGCGCCATCCCGATGATGACGCCGTCGATGCCTTCGCTGCGGTGCGCGACTAGAGCCTCAATGTCGGCAATGGATGCCACCCCTCCCGAGGCGGTAATGCTTAGTCCGGTCTCTCGCGCCATCTCTCGCGTGGCATCGAGATTGATGCCCGTCAGCATCCCGTCCCTGCTCACATCGGTATACACCAGACGTGCCACCCCCAGCCTGGCCATGCGGCGGCCCAGCGTCACCGCGTCGATCTCTGTCACATCCCGCCAGCCGTGAATGGCTACACGACCATCGCGCGCGTCGATGCCCACAGCCAGTTGGTCGGGCGAGACGCGCATGAGCGTCTCTACGATCACTTCCGGCTGTGAGACAGCTACTGTCCCGAGCACAACCCGGCTGACTCCCAGGTCCAGCAGGGTACATACATCCTTCGCAGAGCGCACGCCTCCGCCGAACTGAACCGGCACGTCGGCGGCGGACAGGATGCGCTGCAGCGCGCGCAGGTTCTCCTGGCCGCTCTGGCCCAGCGCACCGTCGAGGTTCACCACATGCAGCCACTCTGCGCCCTCGGCGGCCCAGCGCCGGGCGGCGTCCACAGGATCGGCGGCAAAGACGCTCTCGGCGTCAGGGCTGCCCTGCTGCAGGCGCACGCACCGCCCCTGGCGCAGGTCGATGGCAGGGTAGATGATCATGCCTGTGCCTCTGCGACGGAATCAACGCCTGCCAGCCGCAGCCAGTTGCGCAGGATGCGCGCGCCCACGTCCTGACTCTTTTCGGGGTGAAACTGGATGCCATACAGATGCTCGCGTGCGACAATGGATGCAAAGGACAGGCCGTAGTGGGTCGATGCGGCAACAACCGCGGGGTCGCTCGGCTTGACGTAATAGGAATGCACGAAATAGGCATAACTGTGATCGGGCACACCCGCAAATAGACCGATCGGCCGCGTCTGGTCGATCTGGTTCCAGCCCATGTGAGGTACGGTCAGATTCTCGGAAAAGCGGGGCACGGTGCCCTCAAGAACCGCGAGGCCGCGATGTGCCCCCATCTCTTCGCTGCTCTCGAACAAGAGCTGCAGGCCGAGGCAGATGCCCAGAAAAGGGCGGTCACTGTCGATGGCCCGCCGCAGTGGATCCACCAACCCCAGTGTGTGCAGCCGTTCCATGGCATCGCCAAACGCTCCGACGCCGGGCAACACCACAGCCTCCGCCTGTGCGACGAGCACCGGATCGCTGGTGACGAGGGGCGCTACGCCCAGACGTCGGAATGCCATCTCCACGTTGCGCAAGTTGCCCATGCCATAGTCGATGATGGCCAGCATGTTACAGGCTCCCCTTGGTCGAGGGTATGCCCGTCTGGCGGGGGTCCATGCTGACGGCCTGGCGCAGGGCACGCCCCAGGCCCTTGAAGAGGGCCTCGATGATGTGGTGGGTATTCATGCCGTGAAGCAGCTTGACGTGCAGCGTCATTCCGGCGTTGCTGGCGAGGGCGCGCAGGAACTCGGGCACCAGCTCGGTATCAAAGCTGCCGACCCGGCCGGAGGGCAGGGCGACGTCATAGACCAGCAGCCCCCGCCCGGAAAAGTCTAGCGCTACGAGCACCAGGGCCTCGTCCATGGGCATGATCTGCGACCCATAGCGGCTGATGCCGCGTTTGTTACCCAGGGCCGTGGCCAGTGACTGACCCAGGAGGATGCCCACATCCTCAACGGTGTGATGATCGTCGATCTCGGTATCGCCGCGTGCCGCCAGGTCGAGGTCGATCATCCCATGCGCGGCCACGTGGCTCAGCATGTGATCCAGAAAGGGGACCCCGCTATCGCAGTGCCACTGCCCCTGGCCATCCAGGTTGAGAGTCACGGTTACGTCTGTTTCACGCGTCTTGCGACTCTGGCTCACTGTGCGAGTGCCCGGCATCATGATCCTCCTACTTGCTTATCCCCACTGCTGGTTGCCGCAAAAGCCTCCATCGCCTTGGCGATCGTCTCGTTCTGCTCTGGCGTCCCGACCGAGATGCGCACGCAGCGCTCCAGACCGCCGCGCCCATAATACCGCAGCAAGATTCCCCGTACCTCCATGTAGGCTCTCAGGGCATCCAGCGTACCGTGTTCGAGCCGGCACATGATATAGTTGGCCTGGCTGGGGTAGGCTTGCACACCGGGGATGCACGCCAGTTTCTCGTACAGCATGTCGCGATCCCGGACGATGTCCCGCACGCGCTCCAGTGCGGCGTCCACGTCCTCGAGGGTTGCCAAGGCTGCCGCCTGCGCAGCGCCGTTGACATTGTACGGTGACTTGAGCTTGAGCAGCGCCGGCATCAGCGACAGCGGCAAGACGCCGTATCCCACGCGCAGCCCCGCCAGCCCGGCCCACTTGCTAAAGGTGCGCAGCACGATCAGGTTGTCATATCGGGGTACCCAGGAGGCGCGGGAGGTGCCGGCGAACTCGATATAGGCCTCATCCAACACCACCAGGAGCGGCAGGGCCAGCAGCCTTTCCAGGACATCGCAGGATAACAGCTGGCCATCGGGATTGTTGGGCGAAGCCGCGAATAACACCCGCGGTCGCGGATCACGGGCGCACAGCGCTGTGATATAGTCGATATCCACAGCATAGCTGGCATCGCGGGGGATCTCTACCACACGCATGTCATTGGTAGCGCCGTAAAAGGCATACATACCAAAGGTGGGCGGGCAGTCGATGACCTCGCTGATACCATTCCCTTCGGCATCGGGCCTGAAGAGCCTGAGGATCAGATCGATCAACTCGTCGGAGCCATTCCCAACCAGGATGTGCCCGTCCGGCACGCCCACATAGTCGCCGATGCGTTCCGCGAGCCGCCGGCTGATCGGGTCCGGGTAGCGATGGTACTGATCGAACTCGCGCAGCACGCGCAGGGCGCGCGCCGTTGGTCCGTAGGGATTCTCGTTGGCATCCGCCTTGATCAGCGATCCGACCGGCATCCCGAGTCGCCGGGCCGTCTCGGCGAGCGGCTCTGGCGCGTATTCCTGGAGCCCCTGGACGCGGCTGCCGACGAGGTCAGCGGGAAAAGACTTGCTTCTCTGTTGTGCCATGTTACTCCGTTCCTCCGGCGTCCGGATCCAACCGTGCGCGCACTGCTGCGGCATGTGCTGTCAGTTCCTCAGCCTCTGCTAGGTCAATGGCTGCCTGGCTGATCCTGGCAGACTCGCTTGCGCTGACGCCAAAGACACTGGTGATCTTGCAGAAATCCCACAGGTTGACGGGAGAAGAAAACCGCGCTGTCCGACCGGTGGGCATGATATGGCTGGGGCCGACGGCATAGTCGCCCAGCGCCTCGGAGGAATATTCACCCACAAAGACGCCTCCAGCATGCCGCACGCGGCCCACGAGCGACCAGGGATCGGCGGTCAACAGACACAGATGCTCCGGCGCATATTCGTTTGCCAGGTCCAGGGCCTGATCTACGCTATCGACCACGGCGATGCCCCCGCGCGTGCTCAGCGAGGTGCAGATGATCTCCTGCCGGTCCAGCGTGACCAACTGTGCCATGACCTGGTCTCGCACGCGCCCGGCCAGCTCGGCGCTGGGTGTCAGCAGGATCGCAGAGGCCAGCGGGTCGTGCTCCGACTGAGCCAGCAGGTCGGCTGCGACCCAGACGGGATTGGCCGTATCATCGGCGATCAAAAGGGTCTCCGTTGGGCCGGGAAGGGCATCGATGCCCACGCGGCCATACACCCGGCGCTTGGCCAGCACCACAAAGATGTTGCCCGGCCCCATGATTTTGTCCACGCCGGGCACAGATGCTGTGCCATAAGCCAGGGCGCCTATGGCCTGAGCGCCGCCCATGGCATACACCTCGCTGGCGCCAGCGACGCGGGCGGCAGCGAGAATTGTGTCGTTCAGGCGGCCCTCGCGTAGTGGCGTGGCGATGACGATCTCTCGCACGCCCGCGACGCGCGCGGGTACGGCGGCCATCAGGAGCGAAGAGGGGTAGGCAGCGCGGCCGTTCGGGGCATAGATGCCCACCCGGTCCAGCGGACGGATGATCTGGCCCAGGCCGCCCCCCGACTCATCCCAGTCCATCCAGGACTGGTGCGGCTGCCGCTCATAAAAGGCGGCGATACGTGCCGCGGACAGCTCCAGAGCCTCGCGGATATTGGCAGGCGTGGCCTCCCAGGCCTGTTCAATGCGTTCAGGCGGCACGCAAAGCGTCGTTTCTTTTGCCCCGTCGAGCAAAGCAGAATAGCGCAGCACCGCCGCGTCTCCCTCGCGCGCGACATCGTCGAGAATGCGCGCCACGACCTGGTCGGGCGTGAGCGGCTCGCCGAACAGGTGCTCAATCGATTGCGCGAGCTCCGGCGAGGGCGCATACTCGTCCAGAGGCTTTCGCACGAGCAGCGTCCGGCGGGCCGCCTCGGCCCCGTACACAATGCGGACGATCCCCTCAGCGCTCACTGGCGCTCCTTTCGACTCTGTACAGCGGCCGAGAGCCTGCCAATCATCTCGCGTATCTCTCCAGAACGTAACTTGAGTGCCGCCCGATTGACGATCAGGGTGGCCTCGGATTCCAGGATCGTTTCCAGCTCCACCAGACCGTTCTCGCGCAGCGTCCGGCCGCTCTCGACCAGGTCGACAATCAGATCCGCCAGGCCCACGATCGGGGCGAGCTCGATCGACCCGCTGAGATAGATGATCTCGGCTGAGAGGTCGCGCTGGGTAAAATACTGTTGCGCCAGGCGCGGGTACTTGCTGGCTATCCGCAGGTACGGCTCCAGCCGGAGATCGCGGCCGCGCCAGCTGACCGGTCCCGCCAGTGCCAGGTGGCAATGTCCGATGCCCAGGCTCAGCGGCTCGTACACGTCGTGGTCGCCCTCCCGCACAGTGTCCGTGCCGGCAATCCCCAGCGCGGCAGCACCGTACTCGACATAGGTCGGGACGTCGGATGGTTTGGCCAGCAGGAAGCGCAGCGTGCCCGTGAGATCGGGAAAGATCAGGCTGCGTCCCCCATCGGACTCGGCCGGGTAGCCTGCTTCGCGAAAGATCTCCAGCACCTCATCCTGCATGCGGCCCTTGGGTAATGCGACCGTCAGCGGCTCCACTGGTCTACCTCCTG
Organism: Anaerolineae bacterium; assembly: GCA_040772225.1. Classification (GTDB taxonomy): domain Bacteria; phylum Chloroflexota; class Anaerolineae; order UBA1429; family UBA1429; genus JAAYED01. The sequence goes on along the minus strand of JAXGYO010000002.1, from coordinate 1,636,631 downwards.
CTCCAACTCCGACAGGTCCATCTCGCGTACCGTGCCGCTTTGCTCGATCGTTACGCGGCCATTCGCGAGGGTATCTATGGTGCGGGCTGCCTGCCGCTGGCGCGCATAGTCTGACAGCGCGGTCCCATGCCGGTCCAGTACGTCTACCTCGAGCCTCAGGCCCCGCGTGCGCGCCTCCGCGATCGCGCGATGCACGCCCGCAGGGAGAGCGCTCGAGAACAGCGCATCCAGGTGCAGGTCCGCGGACGCCGATGAGACCAGCATGGCCCGCTCGATGCCCAGGGCAAAGCCCACGGCGGGCGTGCTCGGCCCAAAGCGCGCGATCAGATCGTCGTACCGGCCGCCGCTGCAGAGGTGCAGACCGAGTCCGTGTGCGTAGCCTCGGAAGGCGATGCCGGTGTAGTAGGCCATGGATCGAACTTCGCCCAGATCGAGTAACACGTGTTCGGCCACGCCCTGCGCGACCAGCCGGGCGTAAACCTGTTCGAGATAGTCAACCGCCTCGCGGGCCTCGGAGTTGATGGCGAGGTTCCTTGCCGTATCCAGTACCTCAGCACTGCCGTAGAGGTGCGGCAGGGCCGCAATCAGCCGGGCAGCAGCGCCGGTGACACTCAGGTCATCGAGGATACGCTCCACCTCCAGGTCATTCTTGCGCCCGATGGCCTGTTCGAGGGCATCCTGCCCTTCTCCCTGTACCGCGCGATCGCTCAGGGCAGCACGCAGGTAGGCGACTTGACCCAGATTGATCTGGAAATCGGCGATGCCCAGGGCCCGAAGGGCGGCGATGGCCAGTGAGATGACCTCGGCGTCAGCCTCAGCGGTCGAGGCACCGATCAGCTCGACACCCACTTGCGTGAACTCGTGACGCTGGCCTGCCTGGGGCTTTTCGTGGCGGAACACACTGCCCGAGTAACAGAAGCGCAGGGGAAGCGGGCTGTCATACAGGCGCGTGCCCACCAACCGTGCGGTGAGGGGTGTCATGTCGGCGCGCAGGGCGATGATGTTGCCTTCGCGGTCAAAAAAGCGAAACATCTGGCGCTGCAGCTCGGTCGAAGCGCCGGCCGACAGGCTCTCATAGTAGCCAAAGGTCGGCAGGATAATGCGCCGGTAGCCCCAGCGCTCAAAAGTCTCGTGCAGCCGAGCCTCAAGCGCGGTCTTGATCGCGGCCTGTTCATCGTACAGCTCGTTCAGCCCGTGCGGGCGCAGACGTCTCAGTTGATCGGTCATGGTCCTGCCTGTTCTGGTATATGGTACCATCGTACAAACAAAAAAGACCAGTTCCTGGGAACTAGTCTCCGTTGCGGCGAGCTGTTCTGGCGCTGCCTCGATGCAGCAAACAACTCACCTATCGTTTATGATGGTGATGATAGAGCTCTCGCGCTGAGAAAGCTGCGACTCGAAACATAACACCGACTCCTGTATCGCTGGGCGGACTATAGCATAGCGACTTCTAGGCGTCAACTTTGACGCCAGCACACCGTTTGCTGACGTACTTGACGGCGGCAAATGACGCCCGTAGAATAAGAGTGTAATTGTCCGCTTTTTATTGTTTGGAGGACAGAGATGAAGCTGTACACTCGCCGGGCACTTTTTCGTATGACGGCAGCGCTGGGTATCGGGCTGGCTGCCAATGCCTGTTCAGCCCCTGTGTCAGATGGCGTACGGGCCACTGCTCCGGCCACGCAGGCCCCTGCTCCGTCTTTGGCCTCTTCCGCTACGCCCTTGACCCTGGTGCCAACCACTGGCTCTGTCGAGGCGACTGCAACGTCACCGGCGGCCACAGCCGAGCCCGTTTCCGTGGCTGTGCACCCGCCCACGCCCACACCCGCGCCGCCGGGGGCGGCCGATGTAGCCGTGATACGCAGTGAGGATGCCGAGGCAGCCACGCGGCGGGCGATCGAGGCGCTGGGCGGCATTCAGCGTTTTGTGCAGGCCGGGTATGATGTCATCATCAAGCCCAACATCTGCAACGCCAACCACGGGCCGGAGTACGCGTCGACTACCAATCCCGCGGTGGTAGCCACGCTGGTGCGCCTGTGTCTCGAAGCGGGAGCCGGCAAGGTCCGCGTCATGGACAACCCGTTCGCCGGGAGCGCCCAGCAGGCCTATGTGATCTCTCAGGTGGGGGCCGCTGTTGAGGCCGCTGGCGGCGAGATGGAGATCATGGCATCCCATCGCTTTGTTGATGCAGATATCCCCGGAGGGCGTGACATCACCTCCTGGCGGTTCTACAAGCCAATCCTGGACGCTGACCTGGTCATCAACGTCCCGATCGCCAAGCATCATGGCCTGGCCCGGCTCACGCTGGGCGGCAAGAATATGATGGGGTGTATCGAGGATCGTGGCGGCATCCACCGCAATCTCGGGCAGCGCATCGCCGATCTCGTCTCGCGGGTGAGCCCGCAGCTTACGGTGATCGATGCCACGCGCATCCTGCTGGCCAACGGCCCCACTGGCGGTAGCCTGGACGACGTACTGGTGGCCAACACGATCATCGCTTCGCAGGATATTGTGGCCGCCGATGCCTGGGCGACCTCGCTCTTTGGACGTAAACCGGAGGATATCGGATACATTCTGGCGGCGCACGAGATGGGGCTGGGCACGATGGACCTGAGCACGCTCAGCGTCCTTGAGCAGACGATCTAGCCAATGACAGCAAAAGGCTGGCGCCGGGCGCGGCAAACGGTTCAGATTTTGTCGTTCAGCCTGTTCACGCTGATGGTGCTGTGGACGGCGACCCGCCCCGCCACCGTGTGGACGGCAACGGGGTTGGTTCGACTGGATCCGCTATCTGGGATTGTGGCTATGCTGGCCTCCCGGCGCTTTATCGCGGCCTTTGTTCCCGGGCTGGTGCTGCTGGCCCTGGCTTTGGTCGCCGGCCGGTTCTGGTGTGGTTGGCTGTGTCCGCTGGGGAGCCTGATCGAGTGGACCTCGCCGCGCAAGGCTGGCATTGCGGTCCCCCGCCGGTGGCATGGCGTCAAGTACAGCCTGCTGCTGTTGATTCTCTTTGCGGCGCTCCTGGGCTCGTTGTCGCTCCTCCTGCTGGATCCCATCACCATCTTTGTGCGCACCCTCGCCGTCGCTGTGCAGCCCGCATTCCAGTGGCTGGTGGCGCGCCTGCAGGCAGGGCTCTATCGCACCGAGGTGTTTGCCGGGGTTGCCGACGCCCTGGATGGCCTGTTGCGTCCCGCAGTGCTCAGCTACAAGCAGCCCTTCTGGCAGGGACTCTGGCCCACGGTCTTGCTCTTTGCGGGCCTGCTTGGCCTGAATCGCATCGCCCCGCGCTTCTGGTGCCGGTACCTGTGCCCTCTCGGTGCGCTGCTGGGTCTGGCATCCAAAGTGTCCTGGCTCAAGCGCCGTGTAGACACCTCCTGCGTGTCCTGCGGCGCCTGCCAGCGCAATTGCCAGATGGATGCGATCGATGGCTCGCGAGAATATGCCAGCGATGCTGGCGAGTGCATCCAATGTCTGGACTGTCTGGGCGACTGCCCCACCGGTGCGATCCGGTTCCAGGGGACCCGTTCGGTCGATCGCGGCTGGGAGTATGATCCTAATCGCCGCACGGTGATGGGCATGCTGGGCGCGAGTCTGGCCGGCGTCGCGCTGGCCAATGTAACCACCGATGCACATCACCCGCAGGATGGTCTGTTGCGCCCGCCCGGCGCGAGCGAGAAGGACATTTTGGCGGCCTGTGTGCGCTGCGGAACCTGTCTGCGCGCCTGCCCGACGCATGGCTTGCAGATGAGTCTGGGCGAGGGGGGGCTGCTGGCGATTGGATCGCCCATTCTAGTGCCAAGGCTGGGTCATTGCGACTATACCTGCACTGCCTGCGGTACGGTCTGCCCCACGGGTGCGATACCCAGGCTGGCATTGGAGGACAAGCGCCTGACGGTCATCGGCAAGGCGTATGTGGATGAAGGCCTGTGTCTGGCCTGGTCCGGACGGGTGCCCTGCATCGTCTGCGAGGAGATGTGTCCGCTGCCCGAAAAGGCGATCACCCTCGTAGAAGTCGAGGCACAGGGTTCGGCGTGGGCGGGGCAGATGCTGCAGGCGCCGGTGGTGAACCATGAGCTGTGTATCGGCTGCGGGCTGTGCGAGAACCGTTGCCCCGTCGTCGGAGAGGCGGCGATTCGCGTGCGCGTGGAGCCGCTGGGCTAGAGTACTGCGAGGCATGCCGGTGGGACCGGGAGCATTGGGGTTTCCCAGTGCTCCCGGTTCTCTTTGTCAGCTGCGGATTTCGGCGTTGTAGGCCTGTCGCAGGGCCTGAACGATGCGGTCGCGCTGACGATTGGCCTGCTCACTGGTGAGCGTCTTGTCCGGTGAGCGGAAGGTCAGGCTGTAGGCCAGGCTCTTGCGGCCCTCGCCGATCTGCGCACCGCGGTAGACATCGAACAGCCGCACGTCCTCTAGCAGGAAACCCCCGGCCTTGCGGATCGCTTCCTCAAGCGCGTCCGAGGGTACCGACTGATCCACTACCAGTGCAAGGTCCACGTTGAGCGCGGGCATGCGCGAGACGGGGCTGAACCGCCAGTTGGTATCGGCTAGCTCCAGGAGTGCATCCAGGTCCAGTTCCGCCAGGCAGACGGCCTGCTCGGGCAACTCGAACTGCTCGCGGACGATCGGGTGCACCTCGCCCATCACCCCCAGGTCGCGCTCACCCAGCCGGACCGCGGCAACCCGTCCGGGCTGGAATGTGTTGTGCTCAACGGGCTCATAGACCGCTTCTTCGATCCCAAGGCGTGCCAGAAGCTCTTCCACCACGCCCTTGAGGTCAAAATAGTCATAGTTGGCGGGTTCGTTGTCCAGCCAGGAGCGCTCCGAGCGCGGGCCCGACATCACAATGCTCAACCGCCGGGGCTCCGTCGGGAGCGCCTCGCCAGCCTGTGGCAGGTAGATCCGCGCTGTTTCGAACAGGGCCGCCCTGTCCACGTTACGCAGGTTGCTGGCCAGCGTCTCGAGGCTAGTGTTCATCAGCGTCTGCCGCAGGTAGGCATTCTCGCGGTTCAGCGGGTTTGCGATCTGGATGTATGTCTCTGGATCGGGCTGAGCACCACCAGGCGCGAGGGACGCAATGCTGGACAGGCTAGTCATCGAGTAGGTGATGATCTCGTTCAGGCCGCAGCCGACCAGGATGTCGCGCACCCGATCCTGCAGGCTGACATCGCTGCTCTGCGCCAGCGTTGGCATCTCCTCGGCGATGGTCGTGGAGGGCAACTGGTCGTAGCCGTACATGCGCGCGACCTCTTCGACCAGATCGGCGGGGATGGACACGTCCAGCCGGAAACTGGGCACCGTCACCTGCACTGTCTGCGGCTCCTGCGGGTCGATCGTGCAGGCGAACCCCAGAGGTCGAAGCATCTCGGCGATCTCCGCGGCTGTGGGTGTGATACCCAGCGCGCGCGCGATCCGCTCCTCGCTGATGCTGAGGTGGACCTCATCACTCGGGGCTGGATACACATCGGCGAACTCTTCGGCGATGGTGCCGCCCGCCAGCGCCCGCATGAGCTCCGCGGCGCGCCGCAAGGCTGTGGTCGTGAGTTCCGGGTCGACACCCCGGCCGAAACGCTGCGCCGCCTCGCTGGCGATCTTGAGCGCCGCCGATGTGCGGCGGATGCTGATGTTGTTGAAATTCGCTGCCTCGAGCAGCACATGGCGCGTGGCGTCCGTGACCTCGCTCTCCAGGCCGCCCATGACGCCCGCGACGCCGATCGGCCCGCCGCCATCGGTGATCATCAGCATGTCGGGGCCGAGAGGATGGTCCACGCCATCGAGCGTGGTCATGCGCTCGCCCTCGGCGGCGCGGCGGACGATGATAGCCGGTGGCTCACCGGCCTGCCGCGGTCGCAGCCCGTCATAGTCAAAGGCATGCAGCGGCTGGCCCAACTCGAGCATCACATAGTTGGTGATGTCGACCACGTTGCTGATGGGGCGCTGACCCGCCAACCGCAAGCGGCGCTGCATCCAGAGCGGCGAGGGGCCAATGGTGACGTCGCGGATCAGTGCGGCACTATAGCGCGGGCAGAGGTCCGGGTCGGCGATCTCGATCTCAACCTGGCCTTGAATGGACGGGCCCGTGGCCTGCATCTCGATGGCGGGGGGGTGGAACGTCCCGCCTGTCAGCGCCGCTACTTCGCGGGCCACCCCGAGGATCGAGAAGCAGCGGGCCAGATTGGGCGTCAGATCGATCTCCAGCACCGTGTCCCCGAAATAGTCGACAAAGGGCATGCCCACGGGAGCGTCATCGGGAAGCAGCATGATGCCGGTGTGCTCGTCGGAGATCTCGAGCTCGAGCTCGGAGCAAACCATGCCAGAGGATTCCACGCCACGGATCCTGGAGCGCTTGAGTTTGCTGTATTTGACGCCCTCGGCGTGCCCGTCGCGCAGCGTCACCCCCTCCATGGCAAAGACGACCTTCTGGCCTGAGTCGCCTATGTGCAGGTTGGGCGCTCCCGTCACGACTTCCAGCGGCGTGTCGCCACCATAGTCCACGGTGACGAGCACCAGGCGGTCGGCGTTGGGGTGTTGGCGCACCGACACCACCTGGCCGACCACGACCTTGTCGCGATCCCAGGTCTTGCCGATCTCCTCGACTCCGGCGACCTCCAGGCCTGCCAGCGTGATCCGTTCCTGGAGCGCCTCCAGGCTACAGTCCCAGGTTACAAACTCTTTCAGCCAGCTCAGTGGTACAAGCATTGTGTTCTGCCCTCACGATCATGTTAACCAGCGCAACGTTCGCTGGATTATTCGTGTGCAATCCCGCTTCATCAGGAGATCGGCTCAGCCGAACTGCTCAAGGAAACGCACGTCGTCCGCGTACAGGAGCCGGATGTCGTTGATCCCGTATTTGAGCAGGGCGAGCCGCTCGGGGCCCATGCCAAAGGCAAAGCCGGTGTAGACCTCCGGATCATAGCCACCGTTTCTAAGCACGGTGGGATGCACCATGCCTCCGCCCAGGATTTCGAGCCAGCCCGTGTGCTTACACAGCTGGCAGCCCTCGCCACCGCAGATGGCGCAGTCCACATCGCACTCGGCGCTGGGCTCGGTGAACGGAAAGTAGCTGGCACGAAAGCGCAGTTTGCGCTCCGGGCCGAACATCTGTCGGGCAAAGTGCCCCAGCACGCCCTTGAGGTCCGCCATGGTGAGGTGCTGGCCGATGGCCAGGCCCTCCACCTGATAGAACATGTGCTCGCTGCGCGTGGTCACCTGCTCATAGCGATAGCACTTGCCGGGCAGGATCACCCGGAACGGCTCCGGGTGAAACTGCCGCATGGCATGGATCTGCCCGGGCGATGTGTGCGTCCGCAGCACGACGCCGGGCGTGGTGGTATAAAAGGTGCTCCACATGTCGCGCGCCGGGTGGTCCGGAGGCATGTTCAGCATCTGAAAGTTGGTCGTGTCGTCTTCGACCTCACGGGTCTGGAACACAGAAAAGCCCATCTGATTGAAGATGGCATAGATATCGCGCAGCACCTGGGTGATCACATGGATATGTCCCAGAGACTGTGGCCGGCCGGGCAGGCGCACATCCAGCGCTGATGCCTGCAGGGCAGCGGCCATCGTCTCGGCCTTGATCGCTGCCTCGCGCTCCTCGTATGCTGCGGTCAGCGCAGCGCGCACCTGGTTGGCGCGCTGGCCCGCCACCGGCCGTTCGTCAGCCGGCAGTTGGCCGATCCCGCGCAGCGCCAGCGTCAGCTGGCCAGCCCGGCCGAGATAGGCCTGGCGCCAGGCCTCGAGGCTCTCGGGGGAGTGGGCCTGCGCCAGCTCCGCCAGCGCCTGCTCCTGCATCTGTATCATATCCAGCATCGTCTCATCCCTCACGCGTTGATCTACTCACCTGGAAAACAAAAAAACAGCCACGACCTCAGGGACGAAGTCATGGCTGCATTCTCCGCGGTGCCACCCTGTTTGGCCCTTGAAGAAGGGCCCACTCACTCCGACGGCGGTGGGCTTGCGCCCATAGCGATCGGCCGCCCCGCTAACGGTGGGCTTCCGGACTGGCCTACGCACCCGAGATCATCGGGCTTCAGCCGTCGGCTCCGGAGCGAACTCGGTGGGCAACCCCGCAAGAGGACTTGCAGTCAGCGATCCTCTCTCCCTGGGAGGGGCCGGTCCACCTAACCTCTCCTTCGTAGCCTTTAGACTACTTCATTACGCAAACTATACCCCTTATGAGGGCCAATGTCAACCGGACGGCCTGCTCTCGATCGACCTGGCACCAGTTTGACAAGGCACCAGCGCGGGGTACCCTCAAGGGTGTACTGTTAGGCAAGTTGACCGCGTACACGGAGGTGGCATGTCCGACCCGATCCAGGCATCTGGTTTCACATACTCTGAGCGTTATGATGCGCTGCGCGCTACCAAGCTGGCGCAGACCCGCGAAAAGCAGCAGGTCGTTGGCTCCATGGATCACGACGACTGGGGGATGATTCTGCCTCCTGAGGAGGAGCGCGTCCTGGTGGATGCGATCAGCGGCTCGGGCATGCCGATCAAGGACGTGCTGCTCAGGAGCTTTGAGCCAGAGTCTAACCATCCTTCCGGTGGCTTTTTCGGGCCAGCAGCGGTAGGCCGTAACTTTGGCGCGCTGATGCGCGCTCATCCCGTGTACATCGATCCTATGGGATCGTTGGCGGGCGGCTATATGGTGAACTTTGGCTCCTACCGCAAGGTGGATCACCCGCCGGAGATGGACCTGCAGGGGCTGCCCGAGCGCATCGAACATTACCGGCTTGCGGCGCCGCTCTTTGGCCAGCAGCACTTTTGCCAGGACATGCAGATTGGCCTCGACCTGGGCTATGGAGGACTCCTGGAGAAGGTGCGGCACTACCGTGAGCTGAACGCCCCCGAGCATGCCGATTTCTATGATGGACTGGAAGCAACCTTGCTGGGGGCGCAGGACTGGATCTCCCGCACCGCAGACGCGGCGCGGGATATAGCGGCACGAGAGACGCACCCGGAGGTTCGTCAGAACCTGCTGGAGATGGCCGACATGAACGCCTGGCTGGTGGACGGAGCGCCGCGCACCTACCGTGAGGCCTGCCAGTGGATCCTCTGGTACCTGATCATGGCTCGCATGTACAACGGCAGCGGCTCCGGCGGGCGCCTGGACGTGCTGCTGACGCCCTACTATGAGCGCGACGTTGCGGCGGGCATCCTCACCGATGAGGAGGCCGAGTTCCACATCGCCAACGTCCTGCTGCGCGACACCACCTATCTGCAGTTGGGCGGGCCCGATGAGACGGGCCGTGATGTCACTAACCGCGTCTCGTACATCATCCTCGAGGCCGCGCACAAGCTGCGCATCCCCACCAACGTGGGCGTCTCCGTGGGGCCTGAGGCCGATCCGGGATTGCTGCGGCGCGGGGTGGAGATCCAGTTCGAGGACAAGGCCGGTAGCCCCAAGTTTCTGGGCACGGCGAACATCGTGAGTGGTTTTGGCCGGAACGGGATCCCGGAGGAGGATGCGCGCCAGCGTGCCTATGCTGGCTGCCACTGGTTCGCGATCCCTGGCCGCGAGTACTGCCTTAACGACTGTGCCAAAATCAACCTGGGGCGGGTATTTGAGCTGGCCTTTGAGGACGTCATGGCCGGGGTGGCGGGAGAGCCTGGCGTGATGGTCCTTTGGGACCGCTTCGTCTGGCATCTGGAGCAGGCCGTGGCCGTCATGGCCGACGTGTACGATTTTCACGTTGAGCACAAGCACCAGGTCTTTCCGGAGCTGGCGCTGGACCTGTGCTGCTACGGACCCATCGAAAAGGGGTTGGATGCCTCGCACGGTGGCGTGGAGTATGTGAACTTTGGCCTGGATGCTGCGGCACTGGCCACGGTGGCCGACTCGTTCGCAGCCATCGAGCAGCGGGTGGAGCAGGAACATCGGCTGAGCTGGCAGCAGTTGGGCGAACTCATCGCCTCCGACTGGGACGGCCCCGAGGGCGAGCAGGCAAGGCTGATGATGCGCAATATCCCGCGGTTTGGCAGCGGCGGGGCCCGCGCGGACGAGTGGGCCGTGCGGGTGACGCAGGCCTTTGTGGATGCGGTCAAGACTCGACCGACGCCAGGGGGCTACAACATGATCCCAGGGCACTTTTCCTGGGCCAACACGATTCCCATGGGTAAGCGACTCAAGGCCACGCCCAACGGGCGCCATGCCGGCGAGCCCATCTCGCACGGCGCCAATCCCGACCCCGGTTTCCGGCGCGACGGCGCTCCCAGCGCCATGGCGACCGCCATCGCCAGCGTGCAGTGCGGCTGGGGCAACTCCTCACCGATGCAGATCGAGCTCGACCCCGGCCTCGGGCGCGATGACGGCGGCGTCGACAACGTCTGCGACCTGATCAAGACGCACATCGATCTGGGCGGCACGCAGGTGAACCTGAACGTGCTCGACGCGGAGAAGGTGCTCGAGGCGCACAAGGACCCGAGCCTCTATCCGGATCTGGTGGTGCGCGTGACGGGGTTCAGTGCCTACTTTGCGAGCCTTTCGCCGCAGTTTCGCCAGCTGGTGGTGGATCGGATCATCCGCGAGGGCTAGTGCCGCTGGGCGCCGATAATTGTGACGGGAGGGGTGTTTGCCCCTCCCGCTTCTTACGTAACACGCAGACAGTCTCGCGCACGCCTAGTCCAGCGCGTCTTCGGGCAGGTCCACGGGCAAGGGCGCAGGCCGCTCCATCGTCGTGACGGTCTCATAGTACGACGACGACTCGCTCGACTCGAGAAAGCCGTTCATGAGGTCGAGGACATGGTTGGCCTGACGGCCTGTGGCGCGGTGCGGCCGGTTGTTGAGGATGGCATAGGCCATATCCACCACGCCGATGCCCCACATGTTCACGCGATCAAAGTGGCCGTGGGTCAGCGGGACATCCTCGAACTCACGCTTGCCGGCGTGGGCGATCGCGACGGGTCCGCCCAGCGTGTTGGGGTCGGGCACGCTCAGCGTGGCCTCGGTGCCATAGATTTCGATCCGCGGCAGCTGCGAGTGCCAGGTCGCAAAGGTCGTGATGATCGTGCCAATGGCGCCGCTGGCGAACTCCAGCAGGCCGGTCACGTGGTCCGGGGTCTCGACGATGATCTTTTCGCCGTACTTGGGCTGGCTGGTGATGGTGCGCTCGCCGATCTGAATGCCCGCCAGGCCAGAGATACGCTTGACCGGGCCAAGCAGCGTGGTTAAGGCAGTCAGGTAGTAGGGGCCCATGTCGAACATCGGGCCGGCGCCGACCTTGTAGTAATAGGCAGGATCGGGGTGCCAGCTCTCGTGTCCGTGTCCCATCATAAAGGCCGACGCCGCTACCGGTTGGCCGATAACGCCGTCATCGATCAGCTTGCGGCAGGTCTGCAGGCCACCGCCCAGGAATGTGCCCGGGGCGCTGCCGACGCGCAGCCCCTTCTCCGCCGCGAACGCCAGCACCCTGGCCCCGTCCTCACGAGCAACGGCCAGTGGTTTCTCCGTATAGACGTTCTTGCCCGCCTCCAGCGCGGCCAGGTTGACAGGCGTATGCGACTGGGGCGTCGTCAGGTTGACGACGATCTGGATCTCGGGATCAGCGAGAAGCTCCTCCATCGTGCAGCCCCGGCCCACACCGAACTCTTCCGCCCGGGCCGCGGCACGCTCGGGAAACATGTCCGCCAGGGCGACGCAGTCGAGCACCGGGAACGCCTTGACCGTGCGCAGATAGGCCGCGCTGATGTTGCCGCATCCAATGATTCCAATCTTGACTCTCCCCATCTCTCTCCTCTCTTGTTCTTTGCGTGATCTCACAGTCTATTCCTGGCGGATGTGTACCTGGCCGATGAGTCCCCAGGGCTTGAGCACATAGTCGGGAGTAAAGGTCTCATCGGTGCGACGGAACGACCGCCAGTCCGTCCAGGCCTCGCGTCCCGGAGCCAGGTGCAGCGGCCCGAGCATGTTGCGCGGGCTGGTGACCACCTGGATGTCGATGGCGTTCTCGCCCTCGTGCAGGGCATCTGTGATATCCAGGCCATTGGCGGAGATCCAGGGGATGTGCCCGGCCAACTCCCCATTGACACTGACGGTCACATGGACCGCCTCGTACTCGCCGAGATACAGGCGCACGCGCTTGCCCTCGAGAGGTTGATAGTCGTAACTGCCGTGGTAGACCATGGCGCCCGCATAGTGTGGGTAGCCCTGCGTGGTCCAGTCGCCAAAGTGCAGTTCGGCTGGCTCGGCGATGATGGCGCGGTCTACGCTCACGCCAAAGTCACCCAGGATAAAGATATCCTCCAGTTCCATGTGGTTCGTATACCGGCAACGGAGTTCGAGCGTGTTGCTCCCCTGCTCAAGCTCGGGTAGCGTCACGGTATGCATGTTCCTGTCCAGATACCAGCCGGCGGCAGTATTATTCACGGCTGCGCCGTTCAACAGGATGTCGAACTGCTCGGCGCCCTCCACCAGTAAACTCACTGGTCCGGTGGGCAAGTCATCCACGTCAAAGTCAAAGCGCAGCGCGGCCTCGGCACCATCGTTCTCGTGGGGCTGAACGGCCCACTTGTAGCGCTGGGGCAGTCCGTTGTAGTAGTTCGGGCGCATCCCCAGGGCGTTGCGGATGGCATCCTGCGCCCGCCAGACCTCCATGGTCTCCGACCAGGGGCTGCCCTTGAGGCTATACTGGCACATGTCCAGCGTCAGGATGTTGGGGTCTGTGCGGGTGAACGGGCAACTGGGTCCAATGAACCGTGTGTTCAGGGCCGTGCGCAGGGTGCGGTGATGCACCGGTTCGGCCCGCCGGGGTCCAGGTGTGAGTATGCCCGCCGGGTCGATGACAAAGATGCGCGAGCCCGCTGGGCCCAGGTGCGTGCCAAAGCGCACACTGCCTTCCTGAGAACCGTCGGCGCTGAGTTCGGTGATCTGGCCGGTGAGCGGGTCCCATTCCTCCAACCGGCCCTTGCCCTGCAGCATCACCTCAAGGTCGTAGCCGTTGCAGCGGTCGCCATTAAAGAGAAAGTACGCATTTCGCCCGCCGGAGGTCCGCTGCATGTAGAGCACCGAAGCCGCCTCCTGCCCCCTGGTCGTTCGCAGGCTCACCCGGCGGGGCACACTTGCCTCCAGCGCAGACTGGAGCTGGCTGCGATCCGGGATCCGTACGACGTTACGGTGCTGCCACAGGCCGCGGATGCGCTCGCTGGGCTCGGCCTCGATCATCGCCGGGGGCTCGCCCACAACGATCACACGTCCACCATTGTCCAACAGGCTTTCCAGCAGCATCACCGTAGAGTTCAGCAGCGTCCTGGTTTCCTCAGGAATGACCACGACACGATAGGCCCGCCGTCCCACCCAGAGCTCGTGCCCCTGGATGCGCGATTCCTCGGCCATGATCTGTTCGTCGCCGAGGTCGCAGTCATAGTGTGTGGCCAGCAACGCCTCCAGGAAGGCGTTGAGGCGCTCGCCATACAGGTTGGCCTGCATGGTCTGGTCCTCGCCTTCGCCCATCATCGCCCAGACTGTGGCGATCGGATGGATCATGAGGACGTCTCGGACGGCCTCGCCCTCCGTCAGGACACGCCCGACCCGCGCGAAATAGTCCTCCACGACGCCGTTGTAGGGCCACCAGGTGGTGTTGTAGTTAAAGGCGGGGGGATAGTCGCGCTTGCGGCAGCCGCGCAGGGTGTACAGCGCCAGGTGCTGGCAGCGCAGGTTCACGCCCAGTACATACTGCCAGTCGCCGACCCACTTTTGTCCCTCGAACGTAAACTCCCAGCTGGTGCAGCCGTAGAGCTCTGACAGGACACGCTTGCGGCCGAGTTGGCTCGCCACGCTGGAGCATTGCTTGATCGTGAGCACTTCGTGGTTCTGCTCGGTGAGCATGTCGATGCCGGGCACGTGCTGGTAGCGATAGTGGGGCATGATGGCGCCGCCACGGATCGTGGCGATGCCCAGGTCGTTCTCGTTCAAATAGTGCCCGGTAAAGGCGAGGCCGTGCTCCTCACACCACTCGCCCAGTTGTTTGCTGTATGCCTCGGTAAAGCGCTGGCTGATCGTGTACCAGTAATCATGCCGCGCTTTGGCTGATGGCTCACCGTCCAGGAAAAGCCAGGGTAGCGTGTCCAGCAGATCGCGCCCGCGGCGCTCGGCGTAATAGGCCGGCAGGCCGTCGGTCCAGGGTAGGGCGGGGCGGCCAGAGCGCACCTGGACAGCAAAGACGTTGGGCTCATCGGTAAAGATGCCCGGCACCGCCTTGCCAAAGGCGTGCCCGACCTCGCGGTAATAGGGCTCGTAGGTCGTGTCGATGAAACAGCGCACGGCATCCGGGTTCAGGTTGTCCGCATAGGCATCCTGATTGAACCATTCGCTGGGGCCCGAGATTTCGCGTCGAAAGATGAGATAGACCTGCCCATCGGCGAGTCCCTTGGGGTCCGCGGGATCGCTGCGCTCGGCCGCGATGACGGTCCTCCCGTCGAGGCTAGCGCGAAACAGCGCCAGTACATCGTCACCCCTGGCCGGCACCTCGCTGATCTCCATCGTCACCATCTTGGCTCGGAAGGCGTCTCCGCCGGCGGCGGGCACGAGGCCCCCGGCTGCGCCCGAGGGCCAGCGGTCTTCGTCGTATAGCCAGGCCCCCATCCCCTCCTCCTCGGCCACGCGCACCGTCTCGCGAATACACTCGAGCCACTCGGGGCCCATGTAGGTGGTCTCCAGACCATCCCGTGAGTGCATGAAAAAGCCGCCCATGCCGTGGGCCTTCATGTCTCTGGCCTGCCGGGCCAACTCCTCCGGGTCGAGACGGTCGTTCCAGGACCAGAACGGCGCGCCCCGCAGGTCCAGTCCAGGGTTGGGGAACTCTTGCCGCAGTTTGTCCATCATAGCCTCGCTTATCTTGCCGTCGCTCACGGCTCGGCGATCACCGGGTTGCTCAGAGTGCCAATCCCTTCAATCTCGATCTCTACTGTATCCCCGGGCTTGAGGAACACAGGCGGTTTGCGTGCAAAGCCGACGCCGGAAGGCGTGCCGGTCATGATCACGGTGCCGGGGAGCAAGGTCATGGCGTCGGAAAGATACGAGATCAACTCGCGGCACGAAAAGATTAGATCGGCAGTGTTCGAATCTTGCATCACCTGGCCGTTGAGGCGCGTCATTACGCGGACATGATCTGGATCGAGCTCGGTCTCGATCCACGGGCCCAGGGGGGCAAAGGTGTCAAAGGATTTGCCGCGGGCCCACTGTGCATCCAGCCGGGTCTGGCAATCCCGGGCGCTGACGTCGTTGCCGCAGGTATAGCCCAGTACATAGTCCAGGGCTTCCTCCGCGGAGACATGCCTGGCGGCCTTGCCGATCACCATGACCAGCTCGCACTCATAGTCAACTTCGTCAGGCGCCATGGTCGGGAGCATGATGGGGTCGCCGGGGCCGCATACGGCCGTGGTGGTCTTGAAAAAGATGACGGGACGCTCTGGGATGGCCATCTGGCTCTCGATGGCATGTTTGCGATAGTTCAGGCCAATGGCGATGACATTCGGGGGTGCCACAGGCGCCAGCAGCCGCACTTTGCTCAGTTCAACGGCAGTCGGTGACACACTCCAGTCTCCCAGGATGTCGCCCTGAACGATTCGAAGCGCTTCGCCACCCTCGAGCACGCCATAGTGAACGTCATCCTGGTACACGAACCGGGCAATTCTAACCATCGGTATACATCCTCTCGCCGTTCGAATTGGTTATCCTACGCAGGCATTCTAAAAGCGCAGCGGATAACCGTCAAGATGCGGGAACCTTCCGGGGTCCTGGCGCGTCTGATACATGTTCGCACAACAAACGATTTCGTGGAGGAACTGTGATGCGCAAGTATGGGTTCGTAGCAGTGGGTGTGATTATCGGTTTGCTGGTAGTGGGTGGGCTCTATGCCCTGCCCGGATTACTGGGTGGCGTTGCTGCTCAGTCTACGACAACCACAGCGGCAGTCGTGGACACGACGCGCACGATCACCGTGGTCGGCGAGGGCACAGTGTCCGCAGAGCCCGATCAGGCTGTGGCCATGATCGGTGTTGAGGTGGTTGGAGACTCGGTTCAGGAAGCGACCGGTGAGTCGGCAGACGTCATGGAGGCCCTGCTGGGTGCCTTCAAGGCGGAAGGTGTTGTCGCGGCGGATATCCGCACCAGCGGATATGGCGTGTGGACGGACTATGGCTCGCGGTCCGACATGGTCGGCGACGATGCCAAGCCGATCTACAGAGTGAACAACATCGTCACAGTGACGGTACGTGACCTGGACAATCTGGGCGCCATTCTGGATGCGGCCATAGATAACGGAGCCAACTCCATCCAGGGGATCAACTTTACGATTGAGGACAAGGCGGAGCTCGCGGCGGACGCCCGGGCCAAGGCTGCCGTCGATGCCAAGGCCAAGGCCGAAGAACTGGCCGAACTGATGGGCCTCGAGGTCGGTGCCGTAGTGAGCGTCAGTGAGGTGATAGGGTCGTCGGTGTATCCCGTGACGCGCGAGGCCGCGATGGGCATGGGCGGCGGCGGGGCAGGTCCGATCAGCGTTGGCAGCCTGGACTACTCCGCGCAATTGCAGGTGGTGTACGCGATCCAGTAGGGTCTTGCAGAACAGGTCACATCCAATCATCCGGGGCGCGTCGCCAGACGCGCCCCCGTTTACTCGTGAAACAGGCATACGCAGTCGGGGGCCATGTCCGTGTCATAGAAGGCTCCAGTCGCATTTGGGGAGGGGCAGGCCTGTCGGTCCGACGCTCCTGGTTTGACGGTCATGCTAGCGGAAGGCTACAATCCTCGTACGTCATCCTGGAGGTAACCATGACTGATAATAGCGAGTTGGTGCGCCTGGTCGAAGCAGCCAGATCCGTACCAGCGATGTTCGACCTGGACGGCCGTGCGGCGCTGGTCGTCGGTGGCACCAAAGGCCTGGGGCGGGCCATGGCGCTGGCGCTGGCTGCCGCGGGTGCCGATGTCTGTGTCGCCAGCCGAGGTCCGGGAGGGCTGGACGAGACCGCCGAGGCTATCTGCAAGCTCGGGCGCCGCGGAACCTCGTTCGCGTTGGATGCCACCGAAGAGGTGCAGGTGGCACGCCTGATGGCGCACATGACCGATACGTACGGCCGCATCGACATCCTGGTCAACAGCCAGGGCATCGTGCATCTGGAGCCCATGGCCGAGTTCGACGTCGATGCCTGGCAACGGGTGATGGATGTCAACCTGAAATCGGTGTTTCTCTGTTGCAAGCACGCTGCGCGGGTGATGCTGGCGCAGGGCAAGGGCAAAATCATCAATATCTCCTCCGTGCGGGGCTTTCAGGGTCGCGCGCAGGATGCCGCCTATGCCCCCAGCAAGGGTGCCGTGAATCAGCTTACGCATTCGATGGCGATCGAATGGGGGCCACAGGGCATCAACGTCAACGGCATCGCGCCGGTCTTTACGCGCACGGCTATGGCCGCGCCGATGCTGGACGATCCCACCACACGGGCCTGGATCCTGAGCCGTATTCCCATGAAGCGCCCCGGTGAGCTGGAAGACCTGTTCGGTCCGGTGGTCTTCCTGGCGTCCGACGCTTCGAATTTCGTCAATGGCCACATCCTGCCCGTGGATGGCGGGTGGTTGGGTGCCTGATACAGCCTGAGGGAGAGAAGGAACGGATGCAACCTGCCAGGACGATTCTGGGCATCTGTGGCAGCCCGCACCGCGACGGCAACACAGCCTATGCGCTCCGCTACGCATTGCGCGTTGTTGAGGAGTTGGGCGTGGCCACCCAGTATATCGCGCTGTCAGATCTAGACATCGGATTCTGCGATGGGTGCTTTGCCTGTCGCTCGGGCGACTGTGTGTACGACGACGACATGGTGCCGGTCTATGATGCGCTGCGCGCCTGCGACGGCCTGATCCTGGCCTCTCCCGTATACATGGGCATGGTCACCGGGCAGATGAAGGTATTTTGCGACCGCACCGTCCTGTTCCGCACCGGCGGGCGATTCGAGCTGAGTGGCAAGGTGGGCGCGGGAATCGCCTGTGGCGGTTTCCGCAATGGCGGCCAGGAGCTGACTCTGCAGAACATGCAGACGTTCTTCCTGCAGCAGGATATGTATACCATCGCCGACGGACCGGGCTACAGTCATTCGGGCGCCGCGATCGTGGGGCGCGCGGCGGAGGATGCGGTGGGCCTGAAAACCGTAGAGAACCTCGCGCGCCGCATGGTGGCAGCGGTCAACGAGCGCAAATAGCCTCCGCCGACATAAGATAACGGGCCCTTGCTCAACCTGAGCAAGGGCCCGTTTCACTGCTAGCGGCCCGCGAGGCTGGGCGGCAGGTCATCCCCCGCCGGGCGCACGATCCGCAACGTCCGGTTGTTTGGGGCCGGGATATCGGGCCAGGTCTGGCCCTCGCCATTGAACTGGGGCATCCAGGGGGCCAGCGCTGCGAACATCTCATCGGCCATGGCCCAGATCTCGTCCGGATTGCAGACCGCGGCGGTCAGGGGGTCGTGCAGGAGTGCCAGCTTGACCAGATCGCGGTCACCGGTGAGCGCCGCCTGCACGGTCATCTGCTGGACGCTGATGCTCACCCGGCAGGTGGCGGCGCAGGGCTCGGGCAGCGGCCCCACAAAGGCGGGACTGATGCCGTTGCGATCCACGTAGGCCGGGATCTCGATGGTGCAGCCGTCCGGCAGGTTGGTGATCAGGCCCTGGTTCTCAACGTTGAAATGGCCCCGGTAGATGCGCCCCGTCTCCAGCGCTTCGATGATGTACGAGCCGTGCTCGCTGGAGCGATCGCCGAGGTGGATGTACTCCACCTCGCCGCTCATCCATTTCGGATACATCTCGCGGTATTCGTCGGCCCGCGCCCGGCAGTGGTTCAGGTACCCGGCCGTGGGTCCGTCGATCCAGACGTCGGGGTAGATCCAGCGGTCCAGCTCCTCGGGGCGCTTGCGGTACCAGGGCACGTACTCGGACAGGTGTCCGTTGGACTCGGTGGAAAAGTAGCCAAAGCGTTTCAGGATATCCAGGCGCACCGGCTCATGCTTGGCGATCTCTGGATTCTGTGAGATCGCCTCATGAAGATAGGGCAGCATATCTTTGCCGCGATGGGTTACCTGGATATACCAGGTCTGGTGGTTGATGCCAGCGCAGACATAGTCGACCTCGCTGGGAGGAAGGCCGAGGGCCCGAGCGATCAGCTCGTGGCCGCCCTGCACGCCGTGGCACAGGCCCACATAGAACACGCCGCCGGCGCGGCGCACGGCCCACGAGTTCATCGCCATCGGGTTGGAATAGTTCAGCAGGAGCGCATTGGGCGCCAGTTCCCGCATATCGCGAGCGATACCGAGCAACACCGGGATCGTGCGCAAAGCGTAAAAGATACCGCCGGGCCCCAGCGTGTCGCCCACGCACTGGTCTACGCCGTACTTGAGCGGGATCTCCACGTCGTAGCCAAAGGCCTCCAGCCCGCCCACGCGCGCGATACAAAAGACATAGTCAGCGCCGGTGATCGCCTCGCGCTGGTCCATAGTCGGGATGATGGTCGCCGACACCTTGTTGTCTGCGATGAGCTTGCGGCTCAGGTTGGTGACCATCTCCAGGTTCTCGGCACTGATATCCATAAAGCGGAACTCGGTGTCCCTGAGTTCCTCGACGGCCAGGATGTCCATCATCAGTCGTCGTGTAAACCCGATACTTCCAGCCCCGATCATTGCGATCTTGATCATTGTCAAGGCTCCTTCCGCCAAATACCTAATTCAGTCATGCGCCCGCAGTATAGAAGTGCACGTTAGCGATGTCTAGGCCTCGGTGGTAACCAGATCGGCCCCTGGCCACTGCCGGCCCGTGCACCAGCGCGATAGTCGCGAAAGCAGATCCAGCCCCGCTTCGCGGGAGGGCACGCCCTCTACGCTGAGAAACAGCCCCCGCGGCGACAGCGTTTCCATCACCTGATCGACCTCGCTCATGCTGCAGATGACCTCTGCGCCTTTGCCCGCGGCCTGGATGCGGCGGTACACGTCCACCCAGCGGTGATAGCCCTCGTTGCCCGCACCATATACCCACTGCACGGCACCGAGCTCGGCAATGCCGAGAATCGAGTCCAGGTGCCTGAGCGCCCCAGGGCCGTCCAGGTGGTAGATCGAGCGGTCGAGGAACTGGCACTCACGGATCAGCCCGGGCAGGAAAAAGCGCTCGAACATGGCGTTGGAGATCATGTAAGAAAAGTCGTTCGAGGGCACATAGTAGCGGCCCTCGGACATTAAAGGGAGCCAGGTTGTGATAGGCTGTCCCGCCGCGCGGAGCTTGGCGTAAAACACGTCATAGATCCGCATATAGTCCTTTTCCGCCCGCTCAAGTATCTGAAGCACATCCTCAGGATTGGCGATGAGGTCGACCGCCAGGTTGGCCGGATCGCGTAGCGCGGCCAGCCAGTCGCCGCCCGGGTGCCAATCAGTCATGCCCGTGATGAATATCCCGCGCCCGACCTCGAGAAAGGCCTCTGTGAACTCGTGCAGACTGGCCAGGTAGGGGCTCTGTGGGTCAAACCGGACCTCGTCGGCCCGCGACCAATCGTCTAGGATGGGGTCGGTCCATGAGGTGGACTCGCCAAAATGCAGCGGACACCCGTAAAAGGCGGCAAAGATCTCCGGTCCCAGATTCGGCATGGCCACAGGCAGCGTGTCGCCGAGGAATTCCTGGTTGCTGAGGTGGGCGAGCATGTACTTTGCCTGATAGTCCGCATCCAGCCAGCGCTCCCGCAGAGTGGCATGATTGGACACGGGCAGGGCCACGCGCTCCTCAATTGGACGCGAAAGCGAGAACTGGACCACCGGGCGGTCGACGATCTCGCGCTCCCAGAAGGCCGCGATACGCTGCGCGCTGTTCTCATAGTCTGGTTTTAGACTGAGCATGACCACTCCTGCTGGACAGGGATCGTAGAGCCAAGCTTAACCCATATTGCTCTCTCTGGCCAACTTTCGCGCTCCCCGCCCTGGGAAGCTGAATCGACAATGGGCCTCTCCGGGACTATGATTGAGAGGCTTCTTGAGGAGGTCAGATTGCCTGGGTATCGGGTCGAGCTCGAAGTCTATCAGGGTCCGCTGGATCTCTTGCTCCGTTTGATCGAGCGAGAGGAACTGGACATCACTACCGTCTCGCTGGCGCTGGTGACTGATCAATACCTGGCGCATCTGGCGGAGGTGCAAGAGCGCTCTGCCGCTCAGCTCGCCGATTTCCTGCAGGTAGCTGGACGCCTGATCGTGATCAAGTCGCGGGTCTTGTTGCCACGTCCTGAGGCACCCGCCGAGGGCGATGAAGTCCCGGTCGATGAGGACGATCTCGTCGCTCAACTGCGCCAGTACAAGCGATTCAAGGAAACAGCGGCTCGGCTACGCGAGATTGAGGAGAGCGGCCGGCGTACTTTTCCCCGGGCTGCCCCGCCGCCTCATGTGGAGCTCCGGCTAAAGCCGGGCGATGCCACGCTCGCCGATCTGATCACCGCGTTTCGCCAGGTGCTGGAGGCGCACCCGCCGCTACAGCCTGTGGATGATGTCGTTGCGCCGCTCAGCGTGCACATCGGCGACTGTATCTCCCTGATCCTCGACCGTGTGGGTCGCTACCCGCGGGTACGGTTCAGCACGCTGCTGCGCTCGGCGCGCAGCCGGCTGGAGGTGATCGTCACCTTTCTCGCGTTGCTGGAGCTGATGAAGCAGCAGCGCGTGCGCGCCATCCAGGAGCGGCCTTTTGGCGAGATCTATGTAGAGGCGCGCGTGCCCGATCCTGATCTATCGCCAGACACCTCTGAGACAGAGACAGTCTACGAGTCGTAATCGCCCAGTAGCGCGCGCAGTATGAGCACTGCGGCTGCCTTGTCCAACGGCTCGTTATTGTTGCCGCATCTGGGCGATTGGATGCACGAAGGGCATCCTTCAGCACAGGGGCACTCGCTCACGAGTTCCAGGGTGCGCTCCCAGAGATCCTGGAGCATCTTCAAGCCCTCGGCAGCGATGCCCACCCCTCCCGGATAGGCGTCATACACAAACACCTGGGCTGCGCCGGTATCGGGGTGCAGCAGCGTCGAGACGCCCCCGATGTCGTTACGATCGCACATGGCGAACAGCGGCAGCATCCCGATCACCGCATGTTCCACCGCGTGCAGCCCACCGGCGAGATCGAGGTTCTGCGAGAGCACGTCGTGGCGCGCGCCCTCGGGCAGGCCGAACCAGAGCGCCTCGGTCTCGTAGGACTGCGGGGGAAGTGCCAGATCGAACTCGCCCCGGGTGGCCCCTGTAAACTGCTCGTGCTGGCGGTATCCCAACACCTGTACCGTCACACGCACCCGTCCCAGGTAGGCCTCAGTAGCGAGGTCTGTTCGGGCGCGCGTCGAGCGGATCACCTCGACCTGATTGTCTTCCACGGGCTCAGTGTAGTAGGCCGCCTCGGTGGGTTCGGCGAGTGCGATATGGTGCGCCAGGTCCAACTCGGTGATCAGGTAGGAGCGCCCCTGATGCAGATGGATCGCGCCCGGATACACCCGGAAAAAGGCGCCCGCTGCGTCCAACTCCTCCAGTACGGCGTTGTCGTCGGAGGTGTCCAGCAGCAGGAAGGGGTCTCCCTCGGTGCCGCGCAGGCTGACACGCTGCGCCGGCGCTTCTTCCCAGGGGAAGAACCAGCGCTCACCACGGCGTTCCAGCAGGCCTTCACTGACCAGATTCCTCAGGAGCGTGCTTGCCGTTCGGCCAAAGAGCGCCAGGTCCTGCTCGCCAAGCGGCACCTCGTACGCTGCACACTGCAGGTGTCCGCGCAGGAGATGCGCGTTCTCTGGGTTGGTCAGTGCATGCTCGGGCGAGCGGCTGAACAGTTCCTGAGGGTGGCGCATGAAATACTGATCCAGCGGATTGCTGTACCCCAGCAGCACGGTCAGCGACTCGTCGCGGCCGCGCCCGGCACGACCCGCTTGCTGCCATGTGCTGGCGATGGTCCCCGGGTAGCCGACCAGCACGGTGGCGGCGAGATGCCCCACATCGATCCCCAACTCCAGGGCATTGGTGGAGACTACGGCCAGCAATTCGCCGGAAAACAGGCGGCGCTCGATCTCGCGCCGCTCGGCGGCCAGGTAGCCAGCGCGATAGGGTGCGATCCGGTCGGCGAGATCTCCCTGGTCTTTGGCCAGTCCATCCCGCGCGTACAGATAGATCAATTCGGCGAGCTTGCGGGCCCGCACAAAGGTGATGTTGCGCACCCCCTCGCGCACCAGCGTCGCGAGAATGCCCGCGGCCTCTGCGTTTATACTGTGGCGTGTGCCATGCTGAGGGTCTGTCAGCGGCGGATTCCAGAACACAAACTGGCGTGGGCCCGCGGGCGAGCCATCGGTGTCGACCACCGTGACGGGTTGTCCAATGAGCCTCTCGGCGTGTGCACCGCCGTTGGCAATCGTCGCCGAGCAGAGGATGAATTGGGGTGCCGCGCCGTATTGGGCTGCCACCCTCCGCAGGCGGCGCATCAGCAGCGCCACATGCGAGCCAAAGATGCCCCGGTAAACATGCGCCTCGTCCAGTACGACAATGGCCAGGTGCCGGAAGAAGGTGGCCCAGCCAGTATGGTTGGGCAGGATCCCCACATGGAGCATGTCCGGATTCGAGAGAATGACGGAGGCATGCCGGCGCAGGCGGGTGCGCGCTCCTGGCTCGGTGTCCCCGTCGTAAACGCCCTGGCGCAGGCCTGCGAGCGCGCTGCCGGCCACCAGCTCGGACAGCGAGCGTGTCTGGTCCTGGGCCAGCGCTTTGGTGGGAAACAGATACAGCGCCCGGGCCATGGGATCGACGAGAATCCTCTCCAACACAGGGAGGTTGTAGCAGAGGGTCTTGCCGCTGGCCGTGCCCGTGGCCACCAGCACGTTTTCGCCCTCGCGTGCCGCATCGATGGCGCAGGCCTGGTGGGTGTAGAGGCCGCTGATGCCGCGACGCTGCAGAATGTCTTCCAAAGGCGGGGGCAGAGGACGTGTTAGCGCCTCGTAGCGTGCCTCGCGGGCGGGCAGCATCTCGATGTGGACGATCTGCCCGGCATAATCGGGCGCGCTCTGCAACCGGGCGAGGGCGCGGGCGATCACAACCCTACCTTTTTGACAAGACGTTGTGGCATGCCGCGCGCGGTGACCGCTTGGCAAACGGCGTGGGCGCGTCTAGAATCACGGCGCGGGCAGGGCGCTTGATCAGTCATAGGCACTGCGCCCTGGCGACAGGCAAGGAGAACGATGAAGAATATACTTGTGACAGGCGGAGCAGGGTTCATTGGCTCCAACTTTGTGCACCATATGCTCAGGGCGCATCCAGACTATACCATTGTCGTCTATGACAAGCTTACCTACGCCGGCAACCTGGATAATCTAAAGGATGTCTCGGACGACCCCAGGTACGCCTTTGTTCAGGGCGATATCTGCGACGCGGCGGGCGTGCGCAGCGCCATCGCGGAGCACCAGATCGACACCATCGTCAACTTTGCGGCCGAGACTCACGTGGACCGCTCGCTCTCCGATGCGGGGAGCTTTGTGATGACCGACGTGTATGGGACCTTTGTACTTCTCGAGGCGGCCAAGGACCTCAAGCTCGAGCGCTACCACCAGGTCAGTACCGATGAAGTCTATGGCCAGGTGCTCGAGGGTGCTTCGGTGGAGACCGACCGCATCGAGACGCGCAGCCCCTACTCGGCCAGCAAGGCCGGCGGCGATCTGATGGTGCTTGCCTACTTTACCAGCTTTGGTCTGCCCGTCACCATCACGCGCGGCTCCAACAGCATCGGCCCCTACCAGTACCCGGAAAAGGTGGTCCCGCTGTTTGTCACCAACGCGCTGGACGACAAGCCCCTGCCTATCTATGGCGATGGCCTGCAGATGCGCGACTATCAGTACGTCGGCGACCACTGCGAAGGGATCGATGTCGTGCTCCATCGAGGCGCCCTGGGCGAGATTTACAACCTCGGGACGGGTGTCGAAACCCGCAACATCGAGATGGCCACGAAACTGCTGGCGATCGTGGGAAAACCCGAGTCACTGTTGCAGTATATCACCGACCGGCCGGGCCACGACCGGCGCTATGCGCTAAACGTGGACAAGATCAAGGCGCTGGGCTGGCGGCCCCGGCATGACTTTAATAGCGCGCTGGAGCGGACGGTGCGCTGGTATATGGACAACGAGTGGTGGTGGCGCAAGATCAAGTCAGGCGAGCACTATCAGTCCTACTACCAGCAGCACTATCAGGGACGTGAGGTCACGCCTCCTGGTGCCTGAGCGCTGCTAGTTGCGCACCCTGGGCCACAGCACCGTGGTGCGCCCCGACAGGTATCGAACGCCTCCGGCCAGAGCGGAGGCGTTCAGCATGACGAACTGGAGAGGCAGCGCCAGCCACCCGGCGGAGCCGCGATGTGCGGTCAGGTACCATCCCGCCAGCGCCGCCAGGGCCCACATGATCTCCAACCCCAGGATCGCGGCATAAACGGGGCTCGGGAGCAGGAGCAGCGTCCAGAGCGGCAAGAGGACAATGAGCGGGGGGACGACGATCCAGCGCAACACCCGGTGAGAGATGTACTGGAACATCGTGCGGGCGCCGGAGCGCCAGACCTGCTGCAGTCGCCGAACCGCCTGGAAACCTCCAGCGGCGTTGCGCACGCGGCGCTCCCACTCAGCACCTGATGTCGGCGAGGGCTCTTCGGTGGAGAGCGCCTCCGGCTCGTAGGCCAGACGCCAGCCGCGGGCCACGAGGTCGACCGAGGCGTAGAAATCCTCCAGGACGATGTCTGGCGGTGGGGGCCGATAGGCGCTGCGGCGCGCCGCCCACACCTCGCCGGGGGCCCCCATCACCGAGCCAAAGCAATCATCCAGCGCCTTGAGCCAGCTCTCATACCGCCAGTAGAGCCCCTCTCCGCCCCCGTGACGTCCTGATTCCAGGAGCCGTTTGGCGCCGCTCACGCCACCAACCTGAGGGTCAGCAAAGTGCCGTACCATCCGGCGTGCTGTGCCGGGCGCCAGCGAGCAGTTGGCATCGGTAAAGAGGATGACCTCACCGTTCAGGCCTGGGAGCGCCCGTGCCAGCGCGGCCCCTTTGCCCTGCCTCTCCGGCTGGTGCAGCAGGCGGATGCGCTCTCCCGCCATGTGCCGCACCAGCTCCGGTGTGGCATCGGTGGATCCATCGGTGACCACCGTGATGGTGAGCTTATCCGGCGGATAGTCCAGCGCCAGGGTGTTGCGCAGTTTTTCCTCGATCCACCGCTCCTCGTTGTAGGCCGCGATGACCACATCGACAGCGGGCGGATCATCGCGCTCCGGGGGCTCGGGGCGCCGACGCGTCAGGCAGGCGAGCAGTAGCGGGTAGCCCAGATAAGTGTAGGCGATTACCGCGACCGAAAACCAGAAAATCACCAGAACGGAAACAGGCACGAAACCACCTCAAGGATCACGCCAGGCCGCAACGTCGATCCCCGCGCCAGTCACCGCTAACAAGGGGCCCGCACCGAGGAGGCTGGACGAGTGCACAGCTCAGACGGGGTACTTGTAGCGAGTTACTCTAGCGTGCGGACGCCATCCTCTGCCTGGCAGACGTAGATATCGGGGATCACTCCGATGGTGCGCATATATGACTGTCTGACGTTCTGTACAAAGGCCTCGGTGTGCGCCACATCGACCAGGTTCACCGTGCAGCCCCCAAACCCTGCGCCTGTCATGCGTGCGCCCAGCGTGCCCTCCTGCGCCCAGGCTGCGGAGACCATGGCGTCGAGCTCGGCGCAGCTAACTTGATAGTCATCGCGCAGGCTGATGTGCGAGGCATTCATCAGCTCGCCAAAGCGCTTGAGGTCACCGGCCCCCAGGGTGTTGACGGCTTCAACGGTCCGCTCGTTCTCCGACACCACGTGGTGGCAGCGCTGGAAAGTGATCTCGTCCATGTCTTTCCTGCGCGAGACGAGCTCTTGCAGCGAGACGTCGCGTAGCGCCTTGACCCCCAGGATCGCCGCGCCCCGCTCGCATTCCTCGCGGCGCCGGTTGTACTCACTGTCCACGAGTCCGCGGCGCTTTTTTGTGTCGCAGATAATCACGTCGCAGCCGCTCGGGACAGGCACCGGCGTGTATTCCAGACTACGGCAGTCGATCAGGAGAGCGTGTCCCCGCTGGCCCAGGGAGACGATAAACTGGTCCATGATGCCGCAGTTCATGCCGACGAAATCGTTCTCGGCCTTTTGGCAGAGGAGCGCGCGGGTCACACCATCGAGCTCAAAACCCCCGATCACCTGGAAAGCGTACGCCATGGCCACCTCCACCGCGGCCGAGGACGAGAGACCCGAGCCGACGGGGACATCGCTGGTGAGCGCAACGTTCAGGCCTTTGAGGGGATAGCCGGCCTCGCGTAGCGCCCAGGCCACACCGCGCTGGTAGTTGCTCCAGCGGTGCGTGTCATCCGGCACGATGCGATCGAGGGTAAAGGCCGCTCGGGACCCGAAATCCGCGGCGACGAGGCGCACATGCTCGTCATTTCTGGGGCTGATCGCCATCAGGACATGCCGGTCGATGGCCGCGGGCAACACGAAGCCGTCGTTATAGTCGGTGTGTTCGCCGATCAGGTTGACACGGCCTGGCGCGGCGACAAACATCTCCGGCGGCGCGCCAAAGGCCTCAGCAAAGGTTCTGGTTACCCGTTCCCGCAAGATCGACATTCTATCGGCGGTGTCACTAGAGCTCATGGATCGCTCCTGTCTCGATGAGTGTGATCAGGTCCCGCAGCGAACCCTGCGCATCGCACTCGGGGGCTCCATTTTCCCCGGCGCGCCGGCGATCGACCCAGAAGGTGCGCAATCCCATGCGGCGGGCGGGCATGTCCATCTCGGCGCTGTCTCCAACCATAAGGGCTTCAGAGGCCCGGCACCCGAGCTGGCTGAGCACCTGCTCGAAAAAGGGGCGCCGCGGCTTGCAAGCACGCATCACCTCGTAGGATGTGATGTAATCATAGCAGAATTCTTCCGCACCGACACCGGCCCAGCGCAGCCGCGCCAGGATCGCGGTGGCCGGAAAGATCGGCTGGGTAGCGACGGCGATCTTGATGCCCTGGCGCTGCAGGAGTTGCACCAGTTCGCGCGCATCCGGATCCTGTTCTGTGAGGGGCGCGAGACTCTCAAAGTCCGTCCGGTAAAACTCGTCCAAAACAGGCTCAAGCTCCTGGCGGGAGATGCCAAGCCGGGGATAGAACTCGCGTGCAAAGACCTCGGCATTGGTGGCGCCGCGGCCGTCATTCTGCAACATCGCTCTGATCCCGGTGTTAAGAGCTTCTACAAAGGTGCCCGGCTGGCACATACCCTGTACCCTGGCCAGCAGGGCGCGGAAATAGGGCGGTGAAAAGGTCTCCATATTGTTGATCAACAACGTATCATCGAGATCGAGCAGTGCGGCCTTTATCTTTGCCTGTGCCAAGACGCCTCCCGGTGCGGTGTAATTGCGTACAGGGACGCTGCCAGTGCCTCGTCCCGGATGGGTGCTATCGGTGTCCCGTTTGCCGGTCAGAGATCCCGGCCTGGGATGAGGATGGTCGGCCGCTGAGGCGCCGGCGTATCACCTTCGGTGTGCGGCTCCTCGGCACCAGGCAGGATGATCCCGCCGGCGGAGCGCCGCGTGAGGGCCTGAGGCTGCATCTCGTCGGGCGTGGCCATCTCGCGCGCTGCTTGCTGGCGCTGCTGTTCGCGTGTGATCTCACGCATCCGGTCGCGGACGACGGCCGGGTCCACAAAGCGCGTCCCGGGGCCGATCAGGCCGCGCAGGCTCTCCGCACGGTCTGAAAGCAAGAACGCGTTAAAGATGTGTCCATTGGCCTTGAGGAACTGCTCCATCGTTGTGCCCGGGTGCTCGTCGAGGTACCGTCGCTGGGCATTGCGCGCATACTCGACCATCGGCTGCTCAAACTCGCGGGGCAGCACGAGCGTCGCCGAGGTCAGCCAAGGCTCTCCCTCCAGCGCATACACCCGGCCCACCAGGAGGTCGCCCGGGCGGGCGTTTTGTGCCAGCAGGCGGCTGCGGACGATAGAGTCCGCCTCGAGGAGAGGCTCGACGACCGTGAGCCTTTCTTCATCTTTGCGCGCCAGGTAGCGGAACAGACCCATCCGCGAATCGGCCCAGGCGCGCATCAGATCCTGTACCGGCGGGATGAAACGGGGGCCTTCGGCCTCGATAAAGGTATCGATCAGGCGTTCCCGGTTGGGGCCATACGGGTAATCGATGACAAACCACTCGATCATCCGCCGGGTGCCCTCGGAGTCGATGGCCGATCCAGCCTCTGGCGCGTATTGTCCCCGCCAGAAGATGGAGATGCCCTCACTCAATGCCGCAGCATAGCGCGGCTGGATGATGAACTGCGCCAGGCTGGCATAGAGGGCTGTCTCCTCACCGCGCACGCTGGCATTGCGCGCTGCCTCGAGCCGGTCCTTGCGCATGCAGCAATTCTTGTACTTTTTTCCGCTGCCGCACGGGCAGGGATCGTTTCTTCCGACAGGGGCTGTTGTCATCTATCTTTTACACTCCATTGCCGCAGATGTTACCATAATGACCGGGACGGGTCAACACGACGCCTTTTCCGGGCCGGTCGCGGGTCGTACCGGCTCCCTGACCATTGCCACAGGCCCTCCCTCAGCACGGCGTATGACGATATAGCGCGACCAGCGCTCCTCGTCCGGAGGAACGGGCCGCAGACTGTCCTCTGTCGCAAAACGCAGATGCGGCCCTCTGCTTTCGTCGCGCTGCAGTGCGGCGAGGGCCACCGATTGGGCGACCTCAAGGATGTTGGCCGCCTCGATAGATCGAGACAATGCCATATCATCGCAGCGCACCCCCTGCTGGGCCAACATTCGGAGATCATCCAGCGCCTGGCGCAGCCCGCTGCCCGTGCGGCACACGCCGCAGGCCGCTGACATGCAGCGCTGGACCTCCGCCATGACGCTCTCCGCTGCACTGCCCCCGGGGGTAAAGAGCCGTTCCAGCTTGACCCGCCCCTCGGCCGGGTCGATGTGCCCGGCAGGATGAGCGCGCGCGTAGCGGGCCGCGGACTTGCCCGCGATTCGCCCAAAGACCTGACTGTCGAGCAGGGCATTGCCACCGGGGCGGTTGGCCCCGTGCTGGCCGCCCGCAGTCTCTCCCGCGGCGTATAGGCCAGCGACAGTGGTTTCGGCCTCAGCGCGTATTTTCACGCCGCCCTGGAAATGCTGGACGGCAGGGGCGATCTCCAGGAGTTGGCCGGCCTCCAGGTCCACGCCTCGCTCGGCCAACCACTGCACTGAGGGCCGGTTGATGGCCAGCAGCCTCTCCAGCGGCGAGATCGCGTCAGACTGGCTGATGTCTGCGCCCTTTTCCTGAGCATACCTGGCACGGATCTCCGCGGGCAGTGCGTCGAGGTCGAAGGAGCCGGGGTTGCTGCGGTAATCGAGGTAGACCCGTCGCCCGGCGGCCAGTTCCCGCGCCACCGCCACATCGATCTGATGCGACGGGTCGCGCTGTGACACAGGCCAGCTGGCACCTTTTAGAAACAGCACAGCATGCCGTTGAGCGGGAGTCGTGTCGGGCATGTACTCGGGCAAAAACTCCTGGCCACGGTCATTGATTAGACGCGGTAGCGAGCGCATCATGCTGCCGGAGCACGCCAGCCCCGTGACAGTCGAACAGAGGCCGATCTGGATAAACTCCAGGTTGACGAGTTCCGCCCCGGCGCGGTAGGCCATGGCGTAGCCATCACCGGTGCAATCCGGGGGAAACACGTTGGTGGCGAACACGTTTCCGGCGCCCCCGGTGGCCAGCACCACCGCCCCGGCGCTGATCACGGTGACGGTACTATCCTTCTCTGAGACAAGGACAGCGCCCCTGACGGCGCCCTCCGCGTCCAGCAGCAATTCGGCGGCCATCTGGTGGTCGAGAACGCGTACGGGCGTGGACCGGAGGCGCTCCAGCAGGGCGGCCTCAATATCGTTGGCCGTATATGGACCGGTGTAGCAGGCGCGAGGGTAGAGAGAGCCATCGGTCAGGAACTGGTCGACGGTGCCGTCAGGCCGCCTGGCCCACGGCACGCCCAGCGAATCCAGATACGCAAAGGCCTCGGCGGCGTCCTGCGCCAGGATAGTTGCGAGGTCTGCATCCGAGACCTGCCCTCCGATGGTGTAGATGTCGTCGGCGTGATAGCGCCACGCGTCCGGCCCTCCAGGCGCCGTGTGCGATAGGGTGGCATGAAAGGCCATGCGGTCGGAACAGGCGGTGGCGGTGACGCCGCTGGCGCCCAGGGCACCTTTGGTGACGAGGGTGATCTCCAACGCCGGGTCAGCATCGCAGGCGGCCAGAGCGGCACGGAGCGCTGCTCCGCCGCCGCCTATTATGAGGACATCGGTGTGGCTGCATGCTGCAGCGATTTCCTGGAGCACGGGACACCAACCTTTCGGCACAAGCCGGACAAATCAACCCCGATTTATCTTGAGTGATCTGCTGCCCTATGATAGAATGCCGTTAGCATTTCGGCGAACGGGAGATGAGATTGTGCGACTGACCAGAGGTGTTGACTATGGGGCCAGAGGGGCCATCTACCTGGCGATGCAGCCGCCGGGCACGATCGCGCTGATCAGCGAGATCGCCCGGCAGGAGAGTGTCCCCGAGAGTTACCTGGCCAAGATCTTTCAGAACCTCTCTCGCGAGGGGATCCTGCAGTCGCACCGAGGGGCGAGAGGAGGATTCTCCCTGGCTCGGCTGCCCGCCGAGATAACCCTTTACGAGATTGTGCGGGCTATTGATGGCCCGCTGGCTCTCTGTCCCTGTCTTTGTGAATCAGAGGGCTGCGATCGAATAGACACCTGCGGGCTGTATCCCTTCGTGTGCGAAGCTCAGAAACAGCTCACCGGCGTTCTGGCGAATACGACCCTGCAGGCCATTGCGGAAAAGGAGAAAAGCCTGCTGGCCGGACTGTCAGGCTAGACCTGGCAGCTAGCCAGTCGCACGCTCAATGGTGACCGGCGAGCCGCTCGTGACCTCGGTAAAGACGCGCGGGTCGCCTTCGACCTTGCCAAAGACATTGACTGCGCTCGCGGGGCGGATCTCGTTGCCACGGCTCATCGGGGTGCGCCCGAAAAAGATGCAGAAAGCATGTCCTGGCGCCCAGTACCCCAGGTCTCCCAGTTCGACTACCTCTTTGGCATCGTTGGCCTCGTCAAGATGCACCGGAATGCCAAAGTAGATCTCATCTCCCCACGTGCTCGCGCGTGCCGTGATCGGCAAGGCCTCCCAGATTGCATCCGCGGTGGTCGAGTCGTTGAGTACCGCGCTGGCCGTAATCGAGCCAGCTGTGATCGTGATCTGACGCATCATCTGCTCCTCTCTCTGATGGCAGCGCTCGCTGCCACGATGGTGTATGGGACCAGCGCTAGGTTTCGCTTTCTTCTTCCAGTAGCATCTCGGCGAGACTATCGCGGAATCCCTGAGCAAAACCAGCTTCCCTCAGTACGCGTGAAAACGCATCTGAGGTGAAAGCATAATCCATACCTCGGGGTACGATCAAGGACGTGAGTACGAGCCCCTGCAATGCCAAAGCCAGTTCCTCCTCCGGCAGCCGGATGCCGAGTTTCTCCAGAGCCAGACGGACCTGATTAGGACTGAACACCTCTTTCTGGGCCATCAGCACCGAGACCAATCGTTCCAACGTCGTGGCATTTCCCCAGCTCACCTCAAAGAACATGTCCCGAAAAGCAGCAGACTGGCTCACAGCCTCCAGGTCTTGTGCCAGAATGATCCGTTCCTCTCGGTCGGCAACACGCTCCACCAGCATCTGACAGATGGTTTGCAGGATATTAGGGTGGCGTCCGGAGAGGGCCACGATCTCGGCCACGGTTTGTTCAGGATCCTGTACGGCTATGCCGAGACCGGCCAGAGGTTCGCGAACGAGCCTTGTCGCGTCGTCCTGGGTCAGATATCCCAGCTTCAGGCTGCGGAACGAGGTCCCCAGTGGCAGGCTGGTATCCTGTAGCGCGCTGGCCAACACGCGCTCACCGCAGAGCACGAACCGGCAGAGACCCTCGTCGGAGAGTGCGCGCAGCACGCGGAACAGACGCATGTCGACGGCCATATCATAGCGCAGCAGATTATCTACTTCGTCCAACTCCACAACGACGATCTGCCCGGCAGACTCTTGTTGTGCTCTTAGACGCATCACGACGCGTCGCAGGACCTCAACAGAGGCGCTTTCGACGGGAACTCCTCCCATCAGCGAGAGCGTATGCAGAAATCCTGTGTCGTCGCTGACGTGATGACAATCTACATAGATTGGCAAGAAGTCCTGGCTCTGCGTCAACTCCTGGTGGACCCGGCTCAGAAAGGATGTCTTGCCGATTCTTCGGCCACCTACGATGGCAAGGCTCTTGTCGTAGAGCCCGCGCATCAGCGCTTTGATCTCGTACTCGCGGCCGTAGAACATTGTCAGCGGCACCGGCCCTGAAGCGACAAAAGGCGAGATTTGTCCGAGGGGCACATCGCGCTGCAAGAGTTGTCCAAGGGCGGACGCAGCATCTTCAGACTTCACGAGTTGGCTCAGATCGTCTGTGCCAACCACGATGAGCCCATTGGCAGCCTTGCCGCGGTCGCCGGTGGGCTGTGCCGGTG
The DNA here is from genome assembly GCA_040772225.1 of Anaerolineae bacterium. Classification (GTDB taxonomy): domain Bacteria; phylum Chloroflexota; class Anaerolineae; order UBA1429; family UBA1429; genus JAAYED01. The sequence goes on along the minus strand of JAXGYO010000002.1, from coordinate 1,603,048 downwards.
CTTTTTCGGGCGCATCCGGAGCGTTCGCGTGCACCACCAGCGTGAACGGCGAGGCTGCTCCCATATCCGCCGCGAAAGACTGGATCTCGGCGGAGAGGTCGGCGTCAATGACCTCTGCTCCCGTGATGACCAGAGGGAGCGCTGCTGGCAGGGTCATGCGCAGCTGCGAGGTGTCCATCATGTACCCTGCTAACGAACCGCGGGTCTCCTGCGATCGGATCTCTGCGCCGAGTCGCTCACAGAGCGTCTCGATCAACCTCGCCGCCGCGATGACGGTTGCAGGGACAGGCTCCGGCTCTGCATTGCTGGCGGGCATGTCCACGGCCGCTGGAACTGCAGGCATTTCGGCGCTGCGTACCGGCGCGCTATCCTGCCGGCCCTCAGGCCACGGTGTTTCCTGCACACCAACCAGGCCGGCGTCTGCCGAGCCAGGCGTATCGTGACGTGCGGCCGCCATTGCTGCATCTGCGCGGCCGGATTGGCCCTGGATCGGGATGGCATGTTTGTGGCGCCCGCCCCGCGGCCGCCATACTTTGAGTCCTGCTCCCGCATTTCTGGTGGTCCAGAGCACGAGCGCCACCAGGAGCATCAGGCCGCTACAGATGCCCAGCCAGGCTGCGAGGCGCGTGTTGTCGCCGGCCACGATGACGACGCGGGAGAGCGTGCCCTCAGGGGAAAGGCGGTATACCGTTGCATCCATCGTGCTGCCGGCCACCAGCGTGCCAGCGTGTGCCGCGCGTCCCTCAGATGTCTCCAGGTCCGCCACATGCCGGGATGCGTCCCAGGCCGTAAGGTCCTTGCCAGTGTATGCCAGGGCCACCGGTTGGTCAGATCCTGTTGCCGCGAGGACGGCTGGCTGACGGATGTCCTGGACATGCTCGGGCGCACCGGCCACCAGGCGCCAGACTCCCTTTTCCAGGGTGTACACATCCCCACTGATCGAGACGGCGCTCAGTGCGGCGCCATTGGCGGAAGTGTACGCTGTGGCCAGCGCCTCCTGCAGGACGTCCGCCCTGCCGGCTACTTGCCACTCACCGGAGACCGGGTCAACGGTGCGATAGACGGTGCCGTCGTCAAGGATCAGGCTGTACTGGTTCCCCGGATGGGTAAGCAGAGCGATCGGGCGTGCGGCTGCCTCGGGCGGCCCGAACACTTGCCATCGAGCATCGTCTCGGACCACAAGGCAGTAGAGCTGGTCAGAAAGCAGGCAGGGAATGGAGGCCCCCTGTGTGTCTCTGACCGCTGTCAGCGTGCCAGCGCCCGGCGAGATTTCTGCAAGCGTGGCATGAGCGTCCCAGCGCTGTCCTCCGTCTGTCGTCTGGTACAGGGAGCCGTCGCTGGTCAGCAAGTGGACCGTCTGACCGTCCAGAGGATCAACTGCGATAGACTGAACCGTTGACGGATCGATTTCCGGCAGCGTTCCGTTCTGCCACGTCTGGCCGCCGTCTTCACTGGTGGCGAGGCCAGAGTGGGTGATCGCGTAGAGGCGCCCGATGGATCCCGGCGCAATGGCCAACAGTTCGATCGGTGCGGCCGGGAGAGCTGTCTCCCACAATCGCCATGTGGGCGTGCCATCTACAGCCTCATAGATGCCCGCACTGCTGGCCAGCAGGCGGATGCCCGTCGCGGGCTCTGCATAAGCGCACAGGAGGTCAATCTCTTCCGGCACGCCCGGCAGCGAGCCCTCCTCCAGGGCATTGGATGCCCACAGGGCGAGGGTGCCTCTGTCGATGGGGTTGAGGCTGGCCGCTTGATGAGGCTGAAGCAGCGCTGCTATCTCTCCCGTATACGCCCACGTGTTGCCCTCGTCCTCCGATGAATAGATCCCCGAGGGCGTGAACGCCATCAACTGGCCTGCTGAGGTTATCTTGAGGGCGAGCCAGTCGACCGCTTCGGCAGGGCCCCCTGACGGGGTCTGCCAGGCTCCGCCGCCATCGCTGGAGCGCGCGAATCCCTGGTCGGTTCCGGCGATCAGGATGCCCGCGATATCGGGATGAACCGCCATGGCGCGGAGTGGACCTGTGTCTGCGGGTAGCGGCAGCGCTGTCCACGAAGCCCCGCGATCGGAACTTTTCAAGAGACCATTGGGCGCCAATATGTAGAGTGGTCCAGCAGCGGGGCTCGCTACGATACCCAGGTAGCGACTGGCACCGGGTGGGGGCGGTGCGACGTTCCACGTCTCGCCGCCATCGCGCGAGATGCCCAGGCCAAAGGCCCCCAGCGCATAGGCGGTGTCGGAGTCGCCCGCATCATATAGCAACTGCTCGGCGGGCGTACTCCAGGAGGGGGGCGTGTCGGCCCGCTCCCAGGTCTCACCGTGATCTCGGGTCAGGTAGACGCCCAGAGTCGTTGATGCCAGTCGGATATTAGCGTCGGCGGGGTGTACGGCAAGAGCTGTGATGATCGCACCGTCAGGGTTGCTCAAGCCGTGTTCTTGCAGCAGGAGATCCCCTGTCGGCGAGAGCCTGAGCAGGAGCGCTGCCAGCGCAAGCACCGCCGCGGCGAGCAACAGCACGCGCGGCGTCCACCTGGACCTATGCATAGATCATGTTGTCCTTTAGATCGTGCGGCTGCGTGTGTCCGGATACGGGAACCGTGCGCCAGCGATCAGATGACCGCATCCGAGACTCAAGCCCAGTCTACCTTCAGGCAGCCACGGCCAATGAGCTCCGCCAGCCTGGCTTCCAGTTGTGGCGTGTAGTTCGTCTTTGCGCCAAAGTCCAGGGTCACCTTTCCCTGTGGTGCCTTGAGCGCACACGAATAGGGCACGTCACCCTGATTCTCTGCCAGGATATCCAGCACCTGGCGAGCCGTGACAGCATCGCCGCTGCTGTCCCCATTCAAGGGAATCTCGATAACGATGTGTGCAGGGCGCCGCTTCCCCGTGGTCCTTCTGACCGCATCCCTGGGGACGGTATAGGATGTGATGTTGTCCACCACCACCGATACCCGATCGGCACGCACGTTCACCTTACCCTCGACGAGTGAAATCTGTCCGCCTACGAGCGTATCCTTGAACTGCTCATAGGTGCGCGGGAAAAGCACCAGGTCTGCGGTGCCGGAGAGATCCTCCAACTGCCCAAAGGCCATCGGGTCACCCTTGCGCGTGGTGATCGTTCTGATCGCATCGATCACTCCTGCTACGGTGACCTGCTGCCCGTCCTGTTCGATCGTCAACTCCGATAGGGGCGTCAATCGGGGATCGATGTATTCGCTCATGGCGTCGAGGGGGTGGGATGACACAAAGCATCCCAGGAGTTCCTTCTCGTCCGCGAGCCGCTGCTTCTGGCCCATCTGCGGAACAGATTCTGTTAGCTTGACTGGCGGAGCACTCTGCTTCATCAGTTGAGGGCTTAGCTCAAACAGACTGCGCTGCCCAACATCACGTGCGCCATGGACTTCCTGGCTGAGTGCCAGCGCCCGGTCCAGCGAGGCGAGGAGAGCGTTTCTCTCACCAAGGCAGTCGAGCACGCCAGCCCGGACGAGACACTCTAGGACGCGCTTGTTGACCTGCCGCAGGTCCACACGGTTGGCAAGGTCGTCGAGACTGGCAAAGGGCTCGTTGCCCCGCGCCTGGACGATGATCTCAGCCGGCCCGTCGCCGACGTTCTTGATGGCGCCGAGCCCAAAGCGAATCGCCAGATCCGGCTTGCCCTGCAACTGGCTGCGCTCCTCCAGTGTCGACCATTCTGCGGGCTCGACCTCAAAGTGAATGCCTGACGCGTTGATGTCAGGGGGAAGGACGGTGATGCCCAGGCGGCGGCACTCGCTGATGAACATGGCGACTTTGTCCAGTTTGCCGCGCTCCACGGTCAGCAGGGCGGTCATGAACTCGACGGGGTAGTGCGCCTTGAGATAGGCGGTTTGCAGCGTGATGACTGCGTAGGCTGCACCGTGAGACTTGTTAAAGCCATAATCCGCAAAGGTCTCGATGTCTGCAAAGATGCCTTGAGCGATACTTTCTGAGACGCCATTGGCCACACAACCCTCGATGAACTTGGAGCGTTGCTGCTCCATGACCTTGGCTTTTTTCTTGCCCATTGCACGTCGCAGCAGGTCCGCTTCAGGGGCAGAGAACCCCGCAAGCGTGGAGACGATCTGAATTACCTGCTCCTGATAAACGATGATGCCATAGGTCTCGGCAAGGACGGGCTCCAGGAGGGGATGGGCATAGGTGACTGGCTTCCGGCCGAACTTGCGGTCAATGTACTCAGGTATCGAAGCCATCGGGCCGGGCCGGTACAGCCCGAGGATGGCGATAATGTCCGTGAACTCGGTGGGTTGCATATCCCGCAGCACACGACGCATCCCTTCGCTCTCGACCTGAAAGATGCCAGTGACATCTCCAGAGGCCAATAGCGCATAGGCATCCGGGTCATCGAGCGGGATATTCTCCTGCGTCAACTCGACACTCCGGGTTCTCTTGACCCACGCAAAAGCCTTGTCGAGCACGGTGAGCGTCGAGAGCCCCAGTACGTCCAGTTTGAGCAGGCCGATATCCTCGACATCCGACATGCAGTACTGCGAGATCAGTCCTTCGCCTCGAGGCGCCCGCTGGAGCGGCGTATACTCGACCAGAGGCCGGTCGGCGATGATAACCCCTGCCGCGTGAGTGGAAAGATGCCGCGAGATCCCCTGCAGTTTCTGTGAATAGTCGATCAGGTCGCGGATGTACGGCTTGGTTTCGTAGAGATCGCGAAGCTCTGGGACCGTATCCAGTCCGTCCTGGATCGTCTTTTTGGGACCCGAAGGGATCAGCTTGGCCACATGATCCACTTCGCTCAGCGGGATTCCGAGCGCCCGGCCAACGTCGCGGATGGCGCCGCGAGCGAGCATCGTGCCGAATGTCGCGATTTGGGAGGTGTGATCCTCACCATATCGTGCCGTCAAATAGTCGATGACCTCCTGGCGACGATCCTCGGGATAGTCCAGGTCGATGTCTGGCATGGTGATGCGACCAGGGTTGAGAAAGCGCTCAAAGATGAGGCCCAGGCTCAAAGGCTCAACGTCTGTGATACCCAAGGAATAGGCGACCAGGCTGCTGGCTCCGGAGCCCCTACCCGGACCGACCAGCATCTTGGCATCGTGTTTTGCCCAGCGCACCAGGTCCTCGTTGATGAGAAAGTACTCGTCAAAGCCCATATCGTGGATCACGCCCAGTTCATAATCCAGCCTTGACTGGATTTCGGGCGTGATGTCAGTATAGCGGCGCTGCAACCCTTCCTGGCACAATCTGCGGAGGTAAGCCTCGGGTGTACACTGCTCCGGCACCTGGAATTTCGGCAGGTGATAGCCCTCTCGGCCAGGATCTACATCGCACTGTTCGGCAACCAGGAGAGTGTTCTCTACTGCCTCAGGATAGGCGGCCATCAGTGCCGACATCTCCTCCGCGGACTTTAGGTAGTAGTCATCGCTGCCCATCCGCATGCGGTTGGGGTCGGCCAGGGTCGTATTGGTCTGCAGCGCGAGCAGGAGGTCCTGTGCTGAGGCATCCTCTCTACGAGTGTAGTGAACATCGTTGGTGGCGACGCACTTGAGCCCTACCTGGCGTGCGAGCTCGACGAGTTGAACGTTGATGGAATCCAACTCGGGTACGCCAGCGTGGCGTTGCAGTTCGACAAAGTATCGGTCGGGGCCAAAGAGATCCTTGAACCAGTGCATTGTGTCGCGCGCCTGATCCAGCTGGCCCTCCCGCACCAGTGATGCGACCTGTCCCGAGATACAGCCGGACAGACAGATCAGGCCCTCGCTATGCTCGGCCAGCAACTCCCGGTCGATACGGGGGCGATAGTAGAACCCATCGATGTTGGCCGTGGTCACGAGCTTGAGCAGGTTCTGATAGCCTGTCATGTTGGCGGCCAGCAGAATCAGGTGATGCGAGCGGTTATCGAGCCGGGCCTCTTTTTGAAATAAGCGTCTGCGCGCCTGATAGACCTCACAGCCAAAGATAGGCTTTATGCCTGCTGCCTGCGCGGCGTGATGAAATCGAATCGTGCCGTACATCTGCCCATGGTCGGTCAGGGCAAGCGAATCCATCCCCAGTTCCCTGGCGCGTCTACATAGGTCCGGCAGCCTGGCCAGGCCATCCAACAGGGAAAACTCGCTGTGCACGTGCAGGTGGACAAAGGAACCCACCACATCCTCCTGTTCAGGGCTACGTGGTTAACTGCGCGGCCCCATCCAGTGTTACCGGCCGAGCGTGACTGCGGCGTGCTCGGTGGTCCGCAATGTTTGTAGAGTATGCATCTCGTAGAAGCCGGCTCGATTGTATCACATGCCCCTCAGCGTTCAAGCCGGACAAGACGGCACCTCTGGTTATATACTGGTAAAAACTGCATCAGAACCAAAAGAAGGGTGCTCCATGAATTCGCGATCTGGCAGCGACTTTCTGGCCTTGCGATCTGTGTCTATCTTGAGACATTAGGTGCAGAGGCTCTCTATACCGTGCGGCCGCGGGGGGACTATGGCGATCCAAATGGGTTGAGCACAGGGGCTATTCCGACGGTGGAGGTCGCGGCCCGTCGGGAGGCAGCAGTGCCTGCTCAGTTGAGATGTGGCGGTAGAGGCCCTCGGGGGGCATGTGCATAAACGTGGCCGAGGGCCTCTACCGCCTGTTGCATGCCGGTCGCAGGCGGTATTTCCTAGAACAGGCTGTCAGAGGGCTGCTTGTCGAACCCAAAGAACTTGAGCGCCTTTTGAATGGTGAGGTCCCAGAAACGCCATTCGTGGGCATAGCCCTCGATTTCTTCAAAGGTGATATCGGCGCCGAGTTCCTGAGCATAGGTCTGAAACTCGCGGAACCGTTCGTACCCGAAATCCTTTGTGCCGCAGGCGCAATAGATTCGCGGGAGGTCCACTTTACCGACCATCTCACCGAGCATGCGCCAGGTATTCTCGTTCGAGTTTAGGAAATTCTCCCTGCCCCCATAATTGCGCAGCCTGTTGGCCAGTCGCTTGTCCTGCGCTGCCTCCGGGCTTGCGAGTATGCGCTCATAGTTGCGCGCCGAAGAGGACAGCACCGCCGCGGCCGCGAACTTGTCCGGATGGGCCAGAGCGTACTTGAGCGTTCCTCCGCCGCCCATGGACAGGCCGGCGATAAAGTTGTCCTCGCGGCGGTCTGACACAGGGAACCAGTTGTAGACGACGGGCATGAGTTCCTGGGTGAGGTAATCGAACATGCCATAGCCCATCATGCACTGGTCCCAGTTAGAGTAGTCGCTGTTCAGCGCGCTGGGCATAACCACGACGAGATCCTGCTCGCGGGCATAGATTTCGACCATCGACTTGCGGACCCAGTCGCTGTGATCTCCAAAGGTCCCATGCAAGAGCCAGAGGACCGGGTACTTTTGGCCAGAGCCATAGAAGGCGTCGGGAGAGACATCGCGCGTCTTGTCGGGCAAGATGATGCTCACTGTGGTGTTGCCGTTCAAAAACTGACTCTCAAAGTTCAGCGTGGCCAATGCCATTGTGTAATCTCCTTCCAACATCTGCGATCTGTGCCACGGGCCGTGTTCCGGAGCCCATGCAGGCTGTCCCCGTGGACGCGACTGGCGTACTCGTGAACATTATGGCCGAAGAACACGCAGGCGACCAGCGTGCGAGATAGCGTGGATCGCGGCGTTGGTGGAGACAACAAGCCTGGGGCCCGGGGAGCAGGGCCTGTAGCAGGTGATGGATCTGTCACGTCGAGGAAAAGAAAAGAGCCACCCTCGAGAGTTGAACTCGAAACCTGACGCTTACGAAGCGCCTGCTCTGCCGATTGAGCTAGGGTGGCGGGAATGTGCGGCAGTATAACACGCGGACTCGAGAGCGTCAAATGATTGGCCGTCTCGCTCTGGACAATGCCCTTCGCCTTGCCTAAACTCTGGCCATGCGAGGAGTAAGAGCCACGGTGTCCGCGATCGCAACCATACGGGGAGTAGTCTGCATGCTGGCCCTGGCGTTGCTGCTTGCCTGTAAAGGCTCTCCGGAGGCCAGCCCGGTTACCACGCCCGCCCTGATACCGGTGCCGACAGGAACACCCTGTGGGGCTGTGCTGGATGTTCAGCCAGATCCGCCGGGTGCCAGCGTTAGCATCGATGGCCACCCGGCTGGCAATGCCCCGGTTCAAGTAGACGTCACCGAAGGGCGCCACCTCCTTGAGCTTTGGGCAGATGGCTATGCGTCTTATACGCTTTCAGTCGACGTCGCATGCGACCAGGTTGTTGTCATCGCGCCGCAGCTGTATGACACCCGACCCCCTGACATTGTCGTGGATGAGATTCCCCAGACCGCCCTCCCGGACGACGGGCTCAAGATCACTGCCTTCGGTGACGACAACCGCGCCGTCGAGAGTATGGCGCTGTACGTTGACGGCCAACTGATCTATCAACTCGCGGGAGACAGGCTCCGTCACAACCTCGATACCCGCGCGCTGGCAGCTGGGCCCCACGCCATGCGGATCGTGGCTGTGGATGCTTCCGGCAACGTGCAGGACGTGGTGAGGTTTTTTGCGATCGGCGCGGAGGATCTTGCCAGCGCGAACCTGGTGACGCTGCCTACCACGACGCCCGTGTCGCCTGCGCGGGAAACTACGGCAACCCCAGGCATATTCGGGGCGACGCCGACCGCCTCGCTGGGGCCCTCTCCAGTTGCAACAGACACACCCGCGCCGACGCCGATACCCGCAGTTTTCGCCTATGAGGATCAGGTGACCCTCATGATGTACGACTATGAGCCCGCTCTGTATACCGACGAGGGGGCTGGGCATCCCTACCCGCTCCTGGATCACGATCGCGTGGGCGCGCCCATTAGCCGAAGCTTTCGGACGATTGTGCTGCAGAACAGCTATCTGCAGCTTGTGATCATTCCCGATCTGGGCGGGCGAATCTACCAATGCCATTTCCTGCCGACCGGTCAACCTCTGCTCTACAACAGCCGCGTGGCCAAGCCGACGCGCTGGGGGCCCGCGGATCAGGGATGGTGGCTGGCAGTGGGCGGCATGGAGTGGGCGTTGCCTGTCGATGAGCACGGCTATCTCTCGGCGCAACCCTGGGGCGGAGCCATCGTGCGAGAGAGCGATGGTTCAGCCACAGCGGTCATGGAAATCCTCGAGGCAACCCGCGGATTGCTCACGCGTGTGTACATCACCCTCAGGCCAGGTGAGGCCGCCATACGCCTGCGTGTTTCCATTACCAACACCAGTGGCACTACCCAGCAGTTTCAGTATTGGACCAATGCCATGCTCTCTCCTGGCCGCCACGGTGTGGGACCCGAGCTCCAAATCACCTATCCGGCCGAGAGAGTTGTCGTGCATAGCACGGGAGATAACAGCCTGCCCCCCGCAGGGGTCAGCATGACCTGGCCGCTGTATGCCGGTCGTGATCTAGGCTCATATGGGGAGTGGCGCAATTGGCTCGGCATTTTCGGGCCGCAGCGCTCCGCGCCTTTTGCGGGTGTGTACGACCGGGCTACCCAGATCGGCATGGTCCAGGCCTCAGGAGCCGCTGTGCTCACGGGCTCCAAGCTCTTTGGCTTTGGGCGCGACTTTGATGATAGCGCCTACAGCGATGATGGTGCACAGTACCTGGAGCTCTGGACGGGGGTGACGCCGACCTTCTGGGACAACGCCAGCCTTTCGGCGGGGGCTACGCTCGTCTGGACCGAATCGTGGTATGTCGTGTCTCAGAGCGGGGGCATCACTTTCGCCAATGAGCAGGCTTCACTGTATGCTTGGCGTGATGGCGATACGGTTCGAGTCACAGTTGCAGCGCCGGGGGAGCATCGATGGCGTCTGATTGCCGTCCAGGATGGCATCATCCTGAGTGATCAGGTTTTTGATGTGCGACCGGATATCCCATACCGCGCAGCTCTCTCGCCTGATGACGGTGCTGCGCAGATAGAGCTTCAGATTCTTGACCTGGAGGGCACACCTGTTCTGGAGTATGCCTTCTAGTTCCGAAAAGGAGACCTCATGGACTGTCCTCGCTGCGGCACTCCTCTTGAATCAGATGCCGCTTTTTGCTCCAACTGCGGGCTCAAGATCGAGCAACCGACGCGCGTTCTGGAGTCTGTCTCTGACCAGCCTCCCGCGCAGGCGCCTGCTACGGGATCGCGACAGGGCTGTCGTACCGCGCTCACCGTAGGGGGCATTGCTCTGCTGGTTGTCCTGATCGTAGGCCTCATTGCGGTGGCGGCTGTCTATTTCGGTCTGCGGGATCGCGAACAGGTGCAGGCTCGCCAGGCAGAGAGCTACTATGAGCAGGGTGAGGCCTATATGCTGGAGGGGCAGTATGAACTGGCCATTGCCGCCTACGACCAGGCGCTGATGCTGAGCCCCGATCACCCATTCGCCGCCCTGCGTCGTGAAGAGGCCACAGCCCTGTTGAGCGGGGTTCCCACGCCGACCCTGGTTGAGCAAGAGGCATCGGTGGAGGAGCTCTGGCAGGAGCATCTGGGTTACGTTGCCGCTGCCGACTGGCTACAGGTCGTGGCGACAGCCGAACAGATCATGCTGCGCGATCCCGGATACCAACGGCAGGCGCTCGACGATAATCTATATGGTGCCTTTCTGGCGTTGGCCCAGCGGGCGATCGAAGAGGATCGCATGGAGGAGGCACATCGCTATCTCAGTCGTGCGCTCGATCTCCGGCCCGACGATCCACAGGCCATCCATCTTCAGAATCTGGCGAGGCTCTATGCGGACGGCTTGCGCTTTTTCGGTGCTGATTGGGCCGTCGCTATCGACCGCTTTGGCGCCCTGTATACACTCGACCCCGAGTTCAAGGATGTGAGCACGCGCCTTCGTGCTGCGTATATCGCCTATGGTCAGCAGCTGGCAGATGATGGGGCCTGGTGCGAGGCCGCCACGCAGTTTGAGCTGGCGCTCGACCTGGCTGCAGATACTGCGCTTGAAGCTCTCGCGGCCAACGCCGCTACAGAGTGCCAGACTACCCAGGAAGAGGAGGCGGCGACGCCCGGCGCTGTCGTTGACGCCCCGTCAGGGACGTACGCAGGGCGTGAACTGCAGGCAGAGGTCGTTGGCCCCGACAAGATGTTCATCCGTGGCCACGTCTATGATGCATCGGGTGCGCCCGTGGTGGGCACCCGGGTCAAGATACAGGCCTGGGATTTCAGTGTGTTCGCGACAACTGATGGGACGGGGCAGTTCTCTTTCGATGGGCTGGCCAACCCCGTGACCTACACGCTGACATTGGCGGATCTGCCCTCGTTGCCGTTGGATGTCGAGACGGCGTGGGGGCGTCTGAGCTGGGTGGTATTCGAGCAGGCCGAGTAGGGGCTGAGGAGGGGAGTCGATGCCGGATCTCGAAACAATCGTGCAGGAAATCCGCGACGAATGGACAGAGCAGAATCATGTGCGGGATCTGACACTGCAGCGTTCGCGCATGCTGATCCGCCTGTGCGCCAACTCGATACGCGCGACACACCGTCGCGAGTACGCGGAGGCGCAGTCGCTGCTGGATCAGGCGCAGGAGGAGGCGGCTCTGATGGAGAAGGAGGCTGCGCCCTTTGGCGATATCCTGGGTTCAGGCTATCTGCTGGATGCGCTCAAGGAGATGGCGGAGGCAGCCCTCACCCTGGCCTTTGTCACTGGCGATGAGTTGCCGACACCTGCCAGCCTGAAGGTGCCCGGTGCGCCCTATCTTAACGGGTTGGGGGAGGCCGCTGGCGAACTGCGTCGCTTTGCGCTGGATGCGATGCGCCGTGATGACCTGGTCGAAGCCGAGCGGGCGCTTGGCTACATGGACGATATTTACAGTCTCCTGGTGACGATGGATTTCCCCGACACACTGACGCGCGGGCTGCGGCGCACGACGGACATGGTACGGGGCGTGACGGAGCGGACGCGTGGCGATCTCACCACCGCGGTGCGGGAGAACATGTTGCAGCGCGCGCTCAAAGAGTTTGAGGATCGCCTGCAATCGCAGCTCTAGTCGCTCTGCTTTGGTTACAGGCTTAGCTCCAGGATCGAATCGGGCACTGCTCCGGTGGACTATGCGGACCGGCGGTGCCGTTTTTCGGCCGCCTCTCGAAGCACTGGCGCCATCTGACCGGTGATAGACGCTCCCGCTCCTTTGGGCTATAATCAACGCCGCATCAAGAGTGGAGGAGGCCATCGTGTTTCTTGCTCCGCGGGGTACCATCGATATTCTGCCCGAGGACCAGCCCTACTGGCTCTATGTGTATGATCAGATCCGTCGTGTGGCGCAGCTCTTTGATTACCAGCGGCTCGATATCCCTATCTTTGAAGATACCGGGCTGTATGTGCGCGGGGTTGGCCAGGGCACGGACATCGTAGATAAAGAGATGTACTCTTTCGTCGACAAGGGGGGCAGGGATATCACGCTGCGCCCCGAGTTTACGGCGGGTATCATGCGCTCGTACATTCAAAATGGCATGCGTACCTGGCCACAGCCGGTCAAGGTATACACCACAGGCCCCATCTTTCGATATGAGCGGGTGCAGGCCGGCCGTTATCGTCAGCACACTCAGTTCGATATCGAGTCCATTGGCTCCAGCGATCCGGCTGTCGACCTCGAAGTAATGTCAGTCGCCTGGCAATTGTTTAGCGAGCTCGGATTCAGACAGCTATCATTTCAACTCAATAGCACCGGTTGCCCCGCGTGCCGGCCAGCCTACATACAGAAGCTCGTCAGCTACTATGAGGGGCAACGCGAGCATATCTGTGAGGACTGCAAACGACGTCTGGAGCGCAATCCGCTGCGCGTGTTGGACTGCAAGGTCGAGACCTGCCAGCCGATCATCGCTGGTGCCCCGCATATCCAGGACGATCTGTGCCCCGAGTGTGCTGAGCATTTTAGCACCCTGCGTGGCTACCTGGATGCGCTGGGGCGACCATACACCATCAACCACCGGCTCGTACGTGGCCTCGATTACTACACCAAGACCGTCTTTGAGGTCTGGGCACAGGGCATCGGCGCTCAGAATGCCGTGTGCGGAGGTGGCAGGTACGATGGTCTCGCTGAGGAGATCGGCGGCGAGCCGACTCCTGGCATAGGATTCGGTTCTGGTATCGAGCGGATCGTGATGCTCATGAAGGAGCAGGGCGTGCAGATCCCTCAGCCAGGCGCGTCGCAGGTCGTCCTTGTGTACCACGGCCAGCCCTCCAAGATGCGGTGTATACAATTGCTCGATGGCCTGCGCGAGGCCGGAATCGCTGCCACCATGGGTTTTGACGATCGCAGCCTTCGCGCCCAGCTGCGCAACGCCAACCGCATTGGCGCGCCGTATGCACTGGTGCTGGGCGAGCAGGAACTTGTCGCGGATCAGATTGTACTGCAGGATATGCAGGGTGATGCTCCCAGGGAGACCCTGGCTCTTGATGATACAGTCCGAGTCCTGAAGGCGCGTCTGGGTATGGATACGGCATGCACCGCATAGGATTACTCTATCGCGATGGCTTGTCCGATGCCGCCGAGATGGCCGAGCGTTTGGCCAGCCTATTGACAAAACATGGCCTGACCGTGTGGCGCGGTGGCCTGGATGATGAATCCGGATTGATTTCTGCCGCTCCGGATCTCGATCTGCTGGTGACTTTGGGCGGCGATGGCACCATCGTGCGGGCGATACGCTCGATCTCCCAGCATGGGGTACCCATTCTGGGTGTCAATCTGGGCCGGCTCGGATTTCTGGCTGAGGTGGAGCCGGAACAGGTGGAAGCGGCCCTCCCCGCGTTGGTCTCGGGCCAGTATCAGATCGAAGAGCGCATGATTCTGAGTGTAGAGGTGGAACGCGCTGGCGAGATCCTGCTGCATACAGACGCTGTCAATGAGGTCGTCATGGCCCGCGGTCTCGTATCTCGCACGGTGCACATCGAGGTCAACGTCGACGGGCACCACGTGTTTACGCCGAGCTGCGACGGCATCATTGTGGCGACACCTACGGGCAGCACCGCTTATTGTCTTGCTGCCGGCGGCCCCATCGTGGCTCCGGACCTGCCTTCGATCACCATGGTGCCAATCGCCGCGCATCTGGGTATCGCACACGCGCTGGTGATACCAGCCAACCGAAAGCTGTGCCTGACGCTCATCAAAGGGGATCACGCGGTCATCACCGTGGATGGTCAGATAGATCTACCTCTGCAGCCCGGTGACCGGCTGACGACCACGGCCAGCCCCAATGTGGCGCGCTTTGTGAGGCTCTCTGAGACGGGCTACTTTTACGAGACCGTTCTCCGGCGTCTGGGCTGGGCAGATAGAACCTGAGGGCCGCCCCAGTCTCCGCTTTCGGAGAGTGCGCGGCAGGGCGACCCCCGTACAGCCCCTTTATCAGCCCGCTACTTCCATTGCGGCGGTGTACGTACCATCACGTGCTGCGCCGTTCAGCATCGCCCGCTTGGCAAAGAGTGCCTGTGCCACCGGCACATTCGCGCTCTCTCCGGCCCACGCTTTGAGCGAAGGTTGCTGCAGGGCGCGCCCGTACGAGAACGACAGCTCCCATGGCGCCGGCCCCAGAGCGTTCATGGCGTTGAGATTGGCAGTGGCTTCCTCGGCAGACTGCCCGCCAGAGAGAAAGACGATGCCGGGGACCGCCGCTGGCACGCAACGCTTGAGCACCCGGAGGGTCTCCCGGGCGACCTCCTCTGGGCTTGTCGTCTGACCTGAGGCGCTCCCAGGAAGCACCATGTTGGGCTTGAGCAGCGTCCCTTCCAGCATGACGCGCATGCGATAGAGCCAGTCATAGACGCAGTAAAGTGTGTCTGTCGTCACATCAGCGCAGCGCTGGATGTCATGGCCCCCGTCCATCAGCACCTCTGGCTCGACGATGGGCACCAGCCCTGCCTCCTGGCAGAGGGCGGCATAGCGAGCGAGGGCGTGTGCGTTGGCGTCGATACATCCAGGGGTGGGGATGCCTTCGCCGATGGTGATCACGGCACGCCATTTCGCAAAACGTGCGCCGCGCGCCTTGTAGGCGGTCAGCCGGTCTCGGAGCCCGTCGAGCCCCTCCGTGACCAGTTCGTTCGGGTAAAGGGCTAGCTTTTTTGCACCGGTGTCTACCTTGATCCCCGGGATGATCCCCCGGCTTGCGAGATAGTCAGGAAAGGGCATCCCTTCAGATGTGGCCTGGCCCAGCGTTTCTTCATATAGAATCACACCGCTGATATTGTCCTGGACACCCTGTGTTGTAAAGAGCATCTCCCGATAGGCCTGCCGTGTGGTCTCGGTCGAGGGTACGTGGATACTATCCAGGCGGCGCGTGATCGTGCCCGTGCTTTCGTCCGCTGCAAGGATCCCTTTGCGCGGCGCGACAAGTTGCTTCGCCGTAGTCGTCAGTTGCTCCTCTTGCATGTCGCTTGCCTCTCTCTGATTGTACTGCATGTGCAGTGCCTGCTATGTTCGACTATACATATTGTAGCCATCGCCTTGGGTTGACGTCAAGCGTTACAGTGAGCGGGTGGATCGATGATTGACATGGGGTGGGGCGGTCACGATAATGTTCACATACCTGACCTGCCCCGTGAGGGCCCATCTGGAGGGTGACGTTGCTTCTGGAGTTGTCGATCTCCAATCTGGCGATCATTGAATCTGTGCGTCTGGTCTTTTCCCCTGGGTTCAGCGTGCTCACCGGTGAGACCGGTGCGGGCAAGTCCATCATCATCGATGCCGTCACACTGTTGCTTGGTGGCCGAGCCTCGGCGGACATGGTCCGCACGGGGGCGGACGTCGCCACGGTGGAGGGGATTTTCGCCCTTGAGCCGGCCATCCTGACTGTGCTCGAGCCGATTCTTGAGGAGAATGGCCTGGCCGGTGATGGTGGCGATCTCATTCTGCGACGCGAGATCATGCGCTCGCGCCGGAGTGTCTGCCGAATCAACGGGCGCGCTGTGCCTGTTTCGACGATGGAGGCCGTGGGCCGCCACCTGATCGATATCCATGGCCAGGGCGAGCATCTCGCCTTGCTTCAGCCCCGCTCGCACATCGACTACCTGGACCGCTATGGCGAGCTGATGCCCGAGCGCGAGGTGCTGGCGCGTGTGGTCGGCCAACTGAGGGGTGTCCGTGCAGAGATAGCCGCGCTTCAGCGCGACAGGCGTGAGGAGGCGCGACGTATCGATCTGCTCACCTATCAGATTGAGGAGATCAAGTCGGCGGTGCTCCAGCCCGGCGAGGACGTGGCTCTGGCCAGGCAGCGAGACTTGCTTGGCAATGCAGAGCAACGGTTACAGCTGGCGGCAAGGATCTATGATGCCCTCGTTGGTGGGGAGGAATCGCGGCGCGCGGCTCTCGACCTGGTGGGACGTGCAACGGAGCATCTGGCTGAGCTGGCAAATCTGGACAGTGCGTTGCAGGACGAACGGGAAGCCCTGGATTCCGTGTATTACCAGCTGGAGGAACTGGCGCGAACGGTGCGCACCTATCGCGATGACGTCGAGTTCGATCCCGAGGGACTGACCGCCGTCGAGGACAGGCTGCAACTGCTGCGCAACCTCAAACAAAAGTATGGGGACACGATAGAAGATGTGCTCGCTTTTGGGCGCCGTGCCGAGGAGGAGTTGGATGGGATCAGCCATAGCGAGGAGAGGCTCGAGGCGCTGCGGGATACTGAAGGGCGTCTAGTGGCACAGTTGGCCGAACTGGCTGGTGAGCTGTCGGCGCGTCGCCGCGAGGTAGCTGCACAGCTGAGCGAACAGGTGGAGCGCCAGCTAGACGAGCTGAACATGGCTCAGGCGCGCTTTATCGTCGCGCTGGAGCGCGAACGTCTGCCTGAGAGTCGCGAGGCCGAGGGTGTCCTGGTGGATGGCGAGGCAGTACGTTTTGACCTTACCGGAGTGGATCGGGTAGAGTTCCTTATTGCGCCCAATCCGGGCGAAGAGCCTCAGCCGCTGGCAAGGATCGCTTCCGGAGGGGAGATATCGCGCTTGATGCTCGCGATCAAGTCTGTGCTTTCTGCAGTGGATGCCGTCCCGACATTGATCTTTGACGAGATCGATGCGGGCATCGGCGGCCACACGGGCGACGTGGTGGGGAACAAGCTCTGGCGCCTTGCCTGCGATCATCAGGTATTCTGCGTGACGCACCTGGCGCAGATAGCGCGCTATGCCGCGCAGCACTATCAGGTGTCCAAGCAGGTCGTTGACGATAGGACCTATTCGGTCGCGCGGCCACTGGCGCATGAGGAGCGCGTTCAAGAGCTCGCCATCATGCTGGGCGGCGCTGCAACCGCATCGCATCGTCGCAGCGCCGAGGAATTGCTCAGTAGTGTACCCGCTCAGGCCGCCGCTGGCTCCAGTTCACGGTAGACCAGCGTCCAGGTCACTGACTGGAATGCTGCATAGATGCCGCCGATCGCCAGCATGATGAGAACGCCCAGGATAGTCATGGGTACCGCGATCAGCAAAGGGAGAGCCGCCGATTCTGTGGCGCGGCCCAGGGCCAGCGCCGGGATCAACGTGCCTCCCCCGATCGCGAGAAACAACGGCGTGAGAACCAGTCCAAGCGCCATCTGAATCAGGCCAAGCACGATCCACATCCACACGGATTCCTTCCAGTGCGCCCTCGCGGTCTGCATGCCCTTGCTGATAGCATCCAACACGCCTGTTTCGCCCAGGACGATGGACCGCCAGGTGTATTCCCTGACGACCGTAAACGCACCGCCGAAAACGACTGCAGCCAGTATGGTTACCGCAAGGAGGGGCAGGCCCGCGACAACTGACCAAATGATACCGACGACATTCCAGCCCTGGCCCGCCCTGAACATCAGGACCGCGGGGATCGCGGCCAATGCTGTAATGGCGGCCAAGACGATTAGCAACAGGAACGCGGCAACCGCTCCAGCCATGCCGATCACCAGGCCAGACAGAAAGAGGGGCAGCAGGTTCTTCCACCCTCGGCGCAGCCCGGTCTGAAAACTGACGTCCCCGGCCCGCTCTGCTTCCTCGGCCATTCCGATCAGAGCGCCCACGCTTGTATTGCGCACGATGATCCCGACGATCGCCAGGATGAGGACGAATATGCCGATCACGGCGAATACGGCTGTGATGGCCGCCGCGATCTGCCCCCAGTCTCGGGCGACCCAGCGCTGCATGCTTCCCCAATCGTTTCTGCCCAGGGTGTACCGAAAGCCACTGCCGTTACTGCCGCTCGCCGCGCCCCCTCCAAAGAGCGCAAGGGCGATTCCAAAGGGCCACAGGCTCTTGTAGTCCCACGTGATGCGGGCTGCCCGTTGAAGGACCTGTCCGTACTTCATAGCTATACCCCTTTCGCATGACACCGTCACGACATGCGATGCATCATTATCATAGTCTACGCATTGATGGCGATCAAGTAGCATTGCATACTCACCGGCACGGCGATACCTTGGCAGCATCCTGTGAACGGCCTAGAATCACCGGCAGCAGTGCTGGACAATCTGGCCTACTCGCCATAAAGGAGACATGTATGGACAAGTACCGGATCGCAGTGATTCCAGGGGACGGCATAGGCGTTGATACCATCGACCAGGCCCAGGCGACGCTGGATGTGCTCAGTGAGGTGCACGGTGGGCTGGCGCTGAGCTATGACCGATTCCCCTGGGGGTGCTCCTATTACCTGCAGAACGGCGAGATGATGCCCGCTGACGGACTCCAGACGTTGGGCGACTATGACAGCATCCTCTTTGGTGCTGTGGGTTTTCCGCCCGTGCCGGACCATATCTCGCTATGGGGACTCCTGCTTCCTTTGCGTCAGTACTTTGACCAGTATATTAATCTGCGACCTGTGAAACTCCTCGACGGCATTCCTGGGCCGCTGCGCGACAAGGGCCCCGAGGATATCGACTTTGTCTGCATCCGGGAGAATACCGAGGGCGAGTATGCCGGCGTGGGCGGACGGATTCACCGGGGCATGGAGAGCGAGGTCGCGGTGCAAACGGGCGTGTTCACCCGCTCCGGTGTGGAGCGGGTGTTGCGTTACGGTTTTGAGCTGGCTAGCCGCCGACCGCGACGGGAATTGGTGAGCGTGACCAAGTCTAACGCGCTGCAGTACTCGATGGTCTTTTGGGATGAGGTATTCAAGAGCTTGCAGCAAGAGTACCCGCAGGTGACCTGCCGCCAGTACCATGTGGATGCGCTGGCAGCCCGCATGATCACTGCGCCCGAGAGCCTCGATGTTGTAGTGGGCTCAAACCTGTTCGGAGATATTCTCACGGACCTGGGCGGCGCACTTCAGGGAAGTCTGGGTATCCCCCCCAGCGGCAACATCAACCCCGAGCGACGTTATCCCTCGCTGTTTGAGCCGGTGCATGGCTCTGCTCCCGACATTGCGGGCAAAGGGATAGCGAACCCGATCGCCGCGATCTGGGCAGCGTCAATGATGCTCGATCATCTGGGTCACGAGGATTGCGCCGATCTGCTCATGCGCGCGATCAACGCTGTGACGGCAGCGGGCCAGTTTCTGACCCCGGACCTTGGCGGCTCCGCGACGACGGCCGAGGTGGGTGAGGCCATCCGGGCACAGCTACGGGCACTGGCCCGCTGAGGGAGGGGTCTTGCAGGAGATCGATTCCGAGGATAGAGAGGTCCAGTCTGGCGAAGCGCCTGTGATTCAGGCTCCGCCTGTGCGCCACCGGCGCGATCTCCTGCTGCCGCTCAAGCGGCTTGTCAGGAACATCCATCCTGACACGCGGCCGCCTGTTACGGATGAGCAGCATAACGAGCGTGTGATTTACACGGAGATGTTCTTTCAGGCGATCGCCGGCGCCGGCGCGTTTTCGTTCACCTCTGTATTTCTCGTCCGTCTCGGAGCCCCCAACTATCTGGTGGGGTTGCTGTCCTCCTTGCCCGCGCTGATGATCATCCTGACAGTGCTCCCCGCGGGAGCATTCGTGCGGCGCCAGCGTGATCTGGTCAAGGTCTCGAACGTCGCGCGCCTGATCTACCGCATCGTGATCGGCACGTTTGGCTTTCTGGTTTACCTCCCCGCCGGGCTTGCTCCATTCGTCATGGTGGCGGCAGAGAGTCTCATCGCTGTTCCCAGTGCGGTGCTCGACGTGGCCCACTCAACCATCGTTGGATGGGCGACTTCGCCCCGGCGGCGCCCAGCGATGCTCAGCACGCGTATGGCGGTGCACGGCATCACTGCCGCGGTCGTCGGCCTGCTCGCAGGCCAGTGGCTGGACAGGGTGCGCTTCCCGCTCAACTATCAGGTTCTTTTTCTCAGTGCACTCGCGGCAGGTATTGGCAGTGCGCTGGCCCTGTCCCGGATACGGTTGCCAGAGAGCGCGCGCCAGCCCCGGGCGGCACGTGCTCAGGCTGGTCTGAAGGATATGGTGGCGCTTGTCAACGATACACCCCTGTTCAAGCGCTATGCGACAGCATCTTTTGTCTACCGGATGGGCTTGCATTTACCCATGGCGCTCTTTGCCATCTACCGCGTCCGGACCCTGGGGGCCTCCGATGCCTGGATCGGCGTGCTCTTTACCGTAGAGCGGCTGGTGGGCGTCGGGCTCTACATGCTGTTGAGCCGCATCCTCACCAGGCCGGGCATTCGCGACAAACTCTGGATCTCGTGTGTCGGCACGATGCTCTATCCTCTGACGATGGCCCTGGCCAGAACACCGGAGCAACTGCTGATTTCGGCTGTGGTGAGCGGCCTGTTTGCGCCCGGCATGGATGTCTATCTGAGCAACACGCTGTATCAGGTGAGTACGGAGGAGGACCGGCCGACATTTCTGGCTACGAACTCTTTTCTGGCCAATCTGGCGGCCTTTATTTCTCCGTTGGTCGGGACGTTGCTGGCCGACGTGTTGGGGATCCGGATCGCTCTGGGGATTGGTGCTCTGGTACGTGCCATCGGAGGCCTGGCGTTTTGGAAGCTCGGCGTGGGTCGGGAGGAGCGTCCTGCAGAAGAGGCAGCCTGATGCGAGCCCGTTCGAGAGGGCAGGCAGGGCCAGCGAAGACACCTTCGCTGGCCCTGTGGCTTTACGGATCGGGCTAGGCTAGCCAGTTCAGAATGCGCTCGGTGACTTGAGGACCGGTCCATCCCAGCTTCTCCGCCAGGACAGCCGCCGGCGCTGAGTAGCCGTATTCGTCCTGGGTGATAAAGAGGGCATCGTTCCCTGCGATACGGTCCCACCCAAAACGTACTCCCGCCTCAATGACGACTTTGCGTGCACCCTTAGGGATGAGGGTCTCCTGGAAGGTCTCGTCCTGCTTGAGGAACAACTCCTGCGAGGGCATGGATACGACGCGCACCGCATAGCCCCGTTCCTCGAGAGCCTTACCGGCGGCTACCGCCAACTGCAGCTCAGAGCCCGTGCCGATCAGCACCAGTTCCGGTTCACGTCCGGGTGTGGAGCTGATGGCGTATGCCCCCTGGCCAAAGGCTTCGCACGAGAATGCCTGTTGCCGCTCGATGGCCGGCACGCTCTGGCGTGTAAGGATCAACGCCGTAGGCCCGTCCTGATGCCGCAGCGCCCAGGCCCAGGCGGCTGCCACCTCGGGGCCATCCGCCGGACGAATGACCGTCATACCCGGGATGAGGCGCAGTGACGCGACTTGCTCTACGGGCTCGTGAGTCGGGCCATCTTCGCCGACAAAGATACTGTCGTGGGTATAGACATAGATGACCTGGATGCCCATGATGTTCGCCATGCGCACTGTGGGCCGCATATAGTCCGCAAAAACCAGGAAGGTTGCGCCAAAGGGGATGAACCCGCCATACAGCGCCAGGCCGTTCAGGATACCGCCCATGCCGTGCTCGCGGACACCAAAATGAAAGTTCTTGCCGCCAAAGCTGTTCCTGGCGATGGCCCCGGCACCTTTGATCAGGGTGGAGGTTGACGGCGCCAGATCGGCGGATCCTCCGACGAGCATCGGGGCCACCTCGGCCAGCTTCTGGATCACATCCCCGCTCAGCCGGCGCGTGGCATTGGACTTGGCCGGCAGCGCAGCCAGGAGCTGCTCCTCGAGATCGTCAGGGAGCTCGCGGGATATGAAACGGTCGTACTCCCGTGCCAGTTCGGGATTGGCCGCGCGCCATGCGGCGTAGCGTGACTGCCAGGCGTCATAGCCCGCTTGTAGCTCCTTGACGCGTGCAGCGAACAGCGCGGACACCTCATCGGGCACGTGGAAACGCGGTGTCTCCGGCCAGCCGATGTTCTGCTTGGTTGCGGCCAGCTCCTCTGCGCCCAACGGTGCGCCATGGACTTCGGCGTCATCCTGCTTGCCGGGGCTGCCGTATCCGATATGCGTCTTGGCCACGATCAGCGTCGGACGCTCCGTCTCCGCTCGGGCCTGCTCCAGCGCCGCCGCTGCGGCGTTTCCGTCGTGACCATCGATGGTGAGCACGTGCCAGCCATAGGCTTCAAAGCGCCGGGCTGGATCTTCAGTAAAGGCCAGCTCTGTGGATCCTTCGATGCTGATCTCGTTGTCGTCGTAGATATAGATCAGATTGCCCAGTCCCAGATGGCCTGCGAGCGACGCTGCCTCCGAGGCAATGCCTTCCATGAGGTCGCCATCGCTGACGATGCCATAGATGTAATGGCCAAAGATCGGGTGCTCGGCAGTATTGAACCGTGCCTCCGTCATCTTGGCGGCTATGGCCATGCCCACGCCATTGGCAAAGCCCTGGCCCAGCGGACCGGTGCTCGTCTCTACTCCC
The DNA here is from genome assembly GCA_040772225.1 of Anaerolineae bacterium. Taxonomy (GTDB): domain Bacteria; phylum Chloroflexota; class Anaerolineae; order UBA1429; family UBA1429; genus JAAYED01. The sequence continues at coordinate 1,580,450 of JAXGYO010000002.1, read as the reverse complement.
GGCGTGAGTCCATATTCGGGATGCCCGGGGGTCTTGCTGCCAAACTGCCGGAAAGCCTGCAACTCCTCCATCGGGAGGTCGAATCCAAAGAGATGGAGCAGGCTGTACAGCAGCATCGAGCCATGGCCCGCCGAGAGAATAAAGCGGTCGCGGTTGGGCCACGCTGGGTCCGCCGGATTGAACTGCAGATACTGCAGCCAGAGCGTGAGGGCATAATCTGCCGCCCCCATGGGCATACCCGGATGGCCAGAGTTGGCCTGTTCGACGCCATCGGCGGCGAGCATGCGGATCGTCTTGGCTGCCAGTTCACGCAGCGCGGGGTCTATCTTGGTGGACATCTTACTTGCTCCTGTGGACTGAACGAATCGAAATCCAGCCTCGTTGCTCATTTCGGTTCGAGATACACGATAGGGTGTGACTCTTGCGTTACTGTGCAGGCCCTGCACATACGATGCGGGCGTCATTGGTCGGCAGCACCACCATACCGGGGGGCACAACGAGGAAATTGTCGTCCTCCCAGTGGCCCTCGATGAGGTCTCTCACGAGCAGGAGCCGGCCCTCCAGCTGTTCGAACCTCCAGGACCGGCGCCCTGCGATCTCGCGAACGTCCTCCCTGTAGTCTGGCATGGGCATCTCGGCGTTCTCGATATACGCCGCCCGGCTATAGTGCTTTTGCCAGGCGCCCATCACCTCCATCAAGTAATCGGCGTTGTCACGGCCGTATTTAGCGACATACTCTTCATAGATGCTGTGTGTCTGTCGATCATCCATTGAGGAGCCCAGCGCAACCATCTTGCCTGAGCTGCCGTTTCCGCGCTCGATATAGTCAGCGACATACCAGTACGTGCCGGGCGTGGCCCGAAACTCTTCAGCGTAGCGCTCTGCTGAACCTAGAAAGAGCGTGATGCAGTCGTGCGCTCTGGGCAGCACGATCTGGGTGTCGCGCGCGATCAGCCCAGCGGTGGCGTTGCTGCAGAGCCCATAGCCGAGCAGGATGGCGTCATAGCGGCCTGCTGGCATGGCATCGATGCGGCCCTGCAGGTACGCGCGGAGCTTTTCGGGCTCATCGTGCAACCCCTTGTCGATCAACTCAATATCGACCACGTGCGGTGTCAGCGCAGCCACGTAATACGCCTGGCGTGCCAGCACCTCGCAGGCGATCAGCTTGAGCTGCATCCTTGACGCAGGGCCAGATGTCATGGATGCCTAGGCCCGGGAGTATACTGCGGCCGCAGCCGCCAGCCCCTCATCGACGCGCTCATTCTTGAGCAGGTCGCCCAGGGCCGAAAGCAGCAGCATGACGTTGGAGCGCTGCGAGGCGTACCCCATCAGGCCGACTCGCCAGGCTTTGCCCGCGAACTTGCCCAGACCGCCGCCGATCTCGATCCCGTACAGGTCCAGCAGTCCGTTACGAACTGCCTGATCGGAGATGCCATCTGGAATCATTACTGTCGTCAGCGAGGGCAGCCGGACAGTCGGGTCCTTGACAGCCATTTCGAGCCCCATCGCCTCGGCGCCCGCGATCAGTGCCAGCTGGTTCTGCCGGTGACGGGCAAAGCGTGCCTCGAGGCCCTCTTCCTGAATCATTACCAGGGCCTCGCGCAGGGCATAGGTCATGTTGACCATGCCAGTCTGATGGTAAGCGCGGTCTGGCCCCCAGTAGCGCCAGATCTGCCCGGCATCCAGATAAAAGCTCTGTACCGCGGTCTTGCGGGCGCGATAGGCCTCCACCGCGCCTGAGCTAAAGGTGATCGGCGACAGGCTCGGTGGGGCACCCAGACACTTTTGCGTCCCGCTGTAGGCCACGTCGGCACCGATCGCATCAACGCTCACGGGCATGCCGCCCAGCGAGGTGACGCAATCGACTACAAAGAGCGCCCCTGCGGCATGGGCCAGTTTTCCGATCTCACTCACCGGTTGCAGCACCCCCGTGGAGGTCTCTGCATGGACGATGCAGACCGCTTTGGGGCTGACCTGATTCAGCGCCTCCTTGACCTGTTCGGGCTGGATCGCGGTACCCCACTCGGCATCTACGCGCGTGACGACTGCGCCCATGCGCTCGGCAACGTTGACCATGCGCTCGCCAAAGACGCCGGCGACGCACACCAGGACGCTGTCTCCCGGCTCGAGGATATTCACGAGGGCGGCTTCCATGCCTGCCATGCCTGTCCCGGGCACGCACATGGTCCACTCGTTCTCTGTCTCCATCACCATTCGCAGCAGCACCTGGACGTCGTCCATCATGCGCACGTATTCCGGATCAAGATAGCCCAGCAGAGGTGTGGCACAGGCGCGCAGAACGCGTGGCGAGATCTGGCTTGGGCCGGGCCCGAGCAAGAGTCGGGGGGAGGGGCTCAGGGGAGCAAAGGCCTGGGGCATTGAGATACTCCTTTTTGCGCTTGCGCGCTCATGGTATGTACAAAAGGTGTCACTCACCGGGGAGGATACCTGCGCAAGGATAGGCCATATGCGGAGCGCCGGCAAGTGAAGGGCGCTGTCGCAATGCGGCTGTACTCGCTCGGACTGGCGCTGGTTCTGCGGTTACCCTGCCAGGTCTGCGCGGGGGCCATCGGTAATCAGTGCCAGGACGTCATCGGGCACAAGATAGCGAATAGACAGGCCATTCTGTATGCGACGGCGAATATCGCTGGAGGAAATGTCCAGCATCAGGCCGTCCAGGAGGTCCGTAGCGGCTCCAATACCAGGGATAGCCCGCTCCAGAGTCTCGACGTCTGGCTGGAAACCGGGCCGGCTGATCACGGCCAGGCGGGCCAGTCCGATGATACGCTCAGGATGACGCCACTTGCCAAGCATCACCAGAGAATCTGCCCCGATCACAAAGTGGTACTGGTGTTGCTCCCCAAATTCCTTGCGGAGGAGGCGCAGCGTGTCGATGGTGTAAGAGGGCGCAGGGCGATCCAGATCCACACGTGAGACAATAAACGCGGGATTGCTGCGGACGGCAGCGCAGACCATGGCGTAGCGCTGCTCATTCTCGAACAGGGTGCCATCGTCCAGTTTGAGCGGCGATAGATGCGCGGGAACGAACACCACGCGATCCAGGCGGAGTCTGCACCGGGCCTCCTCGGCAATGATCAGGTGACCAATGTGGATAGGATCAAAGGTCCCGCCCATGACGCCAATTCGCAGAGCCCCCACTTTGGAAGGGTCGCGGCCCATATCGCCTATTGCCACTCCAGTTCTACCTCACCGATCATCACCGTGCAGCCCGCCTCAACGCCCAGATCGTCCATGTAACGGGTGATTCCGCGGGCGGCCAGGATGCGATCAAATCGGTCCACCGCCTCGTAGTTGTTCCAGTCTGTCATTGCCGCCAGACGTTCAATCTCCTGCCCGGCAAGGCGATAGGTATCCGGCCCGATCTGCGTGACGGTAAAGCTCCGATCCTCGCGTTCGTCGAGCGGCCGGAAGACGAATAGCTCCTCATCGACCTCTTCGGGTGGCAGCGCATCGAGTGTGGCGCGGATCTTGCGCAATAGCTCCGGGACGCCCTCACCTGTGACTGCCGAGATCATCATGATATCATCGGTGCCTAGCGTCTCGCGTAACAGACCGAGCATCACCTGCGCGTCGGGAAGATCGGCCTTGTTCAGGACCACGATCTGCGGCTTTTCCGCGAGCCTTTGGCTGTAGAGCGTCAGCTCCCTATTGATGGCCGCATAGTCTGTCGCGGGGTCCAGACTGGCCCCGTCTAGCAGATGAATGAGGAGCCGGGTGCGCTCTACATGACGCAGGAACTGCAGCCCCAGCCCGGCACCCTCGTGTGCCCCCTCGATAAGCCCGGGGATATCGGCCATGACAAAGGTCCGCTGATCGACCTCGACCACGCCGAGATAGGGATCGAGGGTTGTAAACGGATAGTCTGCGATCTTGGGCCGCGCCGCGCTTACCCGGGCCAGCAGCGTGGACTTGCCCGCATTTGGCTTGCCCAACAGGCCCACATCGGCGATCAGCTTGAGCTCCAGGTGCAGGCGGCGCGACTGACCGGGCGCACCTTTTTCGGCGAACCGCGGTGTGTGCCGCGTCGATGTTTTGAACGCGGCGTTCCCTCTACCGCCGCGACCGCCGCGGGCGACGAGAACCTGTTGTCCGCTCTCCGACAGATCGGCCAGTACCTGTCCGGTCTCTGCATCTGTGACGACAGTGCCTCGCGGCAGGTCTATATAGAGATCGCCGCCATTGGCGCCCTTCATGTGGCTACCGTCCCCGTGCCCGCCATTTGCGGCTGTAAAGTGGCGTTTGCGGTTAAAGGCCATCAGGGTGTTCAGATGATCGCTGACGCGCAGGTAGATGTTGCCACCGCGTCCGCCATGGCCGCCGTCAGGCCCGCCAAAGGGCACGTATTTTTCCCGGCGAAAGCTGAGGGCGCCGTTGCCGCCGTCGCCAGCCTTGACTTCTATGGTGGCCTGATCAAAGAGCATGCCTAACCTCGGGATCTCCAGCGCTCACAGGCGGCGCCTGGTGCATCGAACACGTGGACCCGCTCACAGAACTCCTGCGAGTGGCTGCAGCGTGGCGAACATCTGTGGGGCCATGCTGGTGCCGCCCTCGTTGCCGTAAAAAAGCGAGCTCACAAGGCCACAGAGCATGCTCACCACCACCAGCAAGCTGATGACCCAAATCGCGATCTGCGTTTTGTTGTATTTCTGACGTTTCAACTGATACTCCTGTCGATCCGCGGTGCGGCTAGTCTGTACAGAACGCCAGCCCCTGGCGGGCTAGCTGAGAATTGGGATTGACCTCCAAGGCCGCCTCAAACCATCCAATGGCGACCTCACAGTTGTCGGTAAATGCGTGACAGAACCCCAGGCCATAGGCGTACTCTTCCCGGATGCCCTCCATCTCGATCGCCTGCTCGTAGACAGGTATGGCGGCTTCGTAATTGCGCATGACATAGAGCGTAATCGCCAGCTGGCCATAGGCTGGTGCGTAAGCCGGGTCGATCTCGATAGCGGCTTCGTATTCAGCCACCGCGGAGCGGTATGCCCCCTGGTTAAAGTAGCTCCAGCCGAGCTGGGCGCGCAGATAGGGATCGTAGGGGTCGAGTTTCGTTGCCCGCTCAAAGCTTCGGGTGGCGTTTTCGATCTCGTTAAGCACGGTATAGTTGCGGCCCAAATCCAGATGGATAAAGGCGTGCCGCGGGTTGGAGGCGATCGCGGTCTGATACTCTTGCACCGCGTCTCGATATCTTCCCATAAGCTCGTACACGTATCCCAGGCTGCGCCGCACAAGGGCATCATCGGGCGCAAGCTCCACCCCGTATTGCGCCGTTTGCAGGGCCTCTGTCGTGCGCCCCTGATCCCCATAGGCCTCAGCAAGACAGGCGTACCCGAGAGCATAGTCAGGCGCTAGATCCGTCGCGGCGATGCACACCCCGATCGATTCGGTGACCTTGTTGTTCCAGTCGAGCACGATGCCCAGGATCGCCTGGTTCTCGGCCGACTCTGCATCAAGCTCGACCGCTCGCCGCGCGAGCGGCTCTGCTTCGGCAGGCCGGTGGCGACGCACGAGCGTGTGTGCCCAGCGGGCAAACGCACTCGCCATACCCGGGTCCAGCTCTGTGGCGCGACGGTAGGCTGCGATGGCCTGCTCATAGTGTCCGCGCTCGAAAAGGCGGTCTCCCTGAGCGAGGTGCTGGGCGGCACTGATCTCTGTCGGCGTAGGCGTTGGCAGTGGCCCACGTACTGCCTCCACTATCGCCGTTTGGCGGGAGTAGAGTGTCCAGGCGAGACCAAAAGCCACGATAACGGACAGCACCCAGGGCCAAAGAACCGGTTTTTTTCGTCGTCGCGTCGAGTTCAGATACATGAATCGAGGCCCTTCTGGTGCCTCAGCCGGACTCTTGATTACAGATCATTATAGCATGGGGCTTGGGGGCCGACCAAACACCCTGATAGGTGTCTGTCTTGCGTATGAGGGGGGGCTGTGTTACGCTCACTGCATTAGCGGATGGAGGTCGTACTGCCATGTTGCCTGGCACCGGCGAATATCGTGAGCGTCTCGTTGCGATCCTGCGCGATCTCGTGCGGATCGACACCACCAATCCGCCCGGCAACGAGATGGCCTGCGTAGCGTATCTCCAGCCGCTCTTGACGCAGGCAGGCGTCGAGACCCGGGTGGTCGAGACGGCGCCCGGACGAGGGAACCTTATCGCGCGAGTGCGCGGCAGTGGTGCTGAGCGGCCTCTGATGCTCATGGGGCATCTGGACGTTGTCGCGGCCAGGGAGCAGGGCTGGAAACATCCGCCTTTTGAGGGTGTGATCGAAGGAGAGTACCTCTGGGGTCGTGGGTCTACCGACAACAAGCAGATGATCGCCATGTCTGCGATGATCCTCATGGCACTCTCACAGGAAAGGATCCCGCTCTCCCGGGACGTTGTGCTCGCCGCCACAGCCGATGAAGAGCACGGCGGCCGGTGGGGCATGGGTTGGCTGGCCAGGCATGACCCCGAGATCCAGAATGTCGCTTGCGCCATCAATGAGGGTGGGGGCGATGCGCTTCAGGTGGGGGACCGTCTTTTCTACACCTGCCAGACGGCTGAAAAGGGCATCTGCCGCACCGTGTGGACGGCACGATCGCCGAGCGGTCATGCCTCGAGGCCGCGCGCGGATATGTCGACAATTCAGCTCGCCACTGCATTGAGTCGCCTGGGTGACGGCTATCTCGGCGGACGGGTTATCGATACGATGCGCAGTGCGCTAATTGGCATCGCCGGGGCGTTCTCCCCTAACAGGGCGGCTCGTGTGAGCCAGATGCTGGAGCAAGGCGCGATCGAACGTGCGCTCAGTGAGGCGGGCTTTTCCGAGGCGGAGGCCTTGCGTCATCGTGCGCTCTTTTACGATACCGTTTCACCGACGGTGCTGCGCGCCGGCGGTACCGATAGGCTCAATGTCATCCCCGATAAGGCAGAGGCGTATCTTGATGGCCGGCTACTGCCCGGCGAGACCAGTCGTGGCTTTATAGCGCGACTCCAGTTGCTGGCCGGTGAGCACGTGACCGTCGAGCTCTATGATGATGACTACAGCCCGGGACAAGAGTCGCCGCCCGACAGCACCATGATGCGCACCATTCGTGCGGTCATCGGCGATCAATGCTCCGGCGCGCAAGTCATTCCCTGGCAGTGCGCTGGCTCTACCGATGCCAAGCACCTGATTCCGCGTGGCGTCCCCGTGTACGGCTTTATCCCCTCGATGCCGGTGCCGGAGAGCGGCGAGGGCGGTGGGGCCCACGCTGTGAATGAGCGTCTGTGGCTGGAGAACCTGTATTTCGGCTATCGCGTGCTATACGATGTCGTGACACGTTTCTGCGCGGCAGCCTGACATCGTGATCGCTGCAGGGGATGCCGAATTGCGCACCTGCCGGCGAATCTCTAGTGGAGGAATGGTATGAAGGTTACGGTTCGCGAGGGTCTGATTCAGAAGGAGGCAACGGAACTGGTTGTCGTGAACCTGTTCCAGGGTGTCACACAGCCAGGAGGGGCCACTGGCGCCGTCGATCGCGCGCTGAACGGCGCGATCTCGGAGCGGCTACAGGCAGGCGATCCGCTGGGCGAGTTCGGGCAGATGACAGTCCTGTATCCGCGGGGGGCCATGCCCGCTGTGCGTGTGTTGCTGGCCGGATTGGGCAAGTCCGAGGATTTTACGATGGAGCGGGTGCGCGAGCTGGCGGCCCTGGTGGCCAGGCACGTGCGCTCGCTGGGGGTCACGCGCTATGTCTCGATCGTCCATGGGGCTGGCATAGCCGGGTTGGATCCTGAGCAATCCGCACAGGCCATCGTTGAGGGCACCTTGCTGGGCGCCTACCGCTTTCCGGGCTATGGCAAGCGTCCGGAGGACGAGCGGCCTCAGTTGGAGGAGCTGGCCTTGGTCACCAGCGATGCAGAGGCGTTGCAGGCCATCGCGCGCGGTGCGGAGACAGGGCGAATCGTGGCCGAGGCGGCGAACTGGGTACGCGACCTCGTCAATGAGCCAGCGAATCACATGACACCGGAGATGCTGGCTCAGGCTGCGGTGGAGATGGCGAGCCGGTCAGGGTTGACCTGCCAGGTGCTGGGGCCCGAGGAGATGCGCGAGCTGGGTATGGGGGCGCTCCTGGGTGTTGCCCGCGGCTCAGATGAGGAGCCGTGCTTTATCATCCTCGAGCACAACGGTGACAAAGAGGCCAAGCCCTATATCGTCGTTGGCAAGGGGATCACTTTTGACTCGGGCGGTATCAGTCTCAAGCCCAGCGAGGGCATGGAGCGCATGAAGGATGACATGGCAGGGGCCGCGGCCACGCTCGGCGCGATGCGCGCTGTTGCCGAACTGGACCTCCCGATCCGTGTCATTGGTCTGGTTGCCGCCACAGAGAACTTGCCGGGCGGCGATGCGCTCAAACCGGGCGATGTGGTGCGCGCCATGGGAGGGCTATCCATCGAGATCATCAGTACCGATGCTGAGGGGCGCCTGGTTCTGGCAGATGCGCTCGGGTATGCTGCGCGGTGTGAGCCCCGGGCTGTCGTAGACCTGGCGACGCTTACCGGTGGGTGTGTCGTAGCTCTGGGAAACGTGGCTGCGGGGCTGATGGGCAGCGACCAGGCGCTTGTGGATGCTCTGCTGGAGGCCGGCAATCAGGCAGGGGAATTGGCCTGGCAATTGCCGCTCTTTGACCGGTACGCCGACCAGATCAAGAGTGACATCGCCGATGTCAAGAACAGCGGCGGCCGGGCCGCCAGTGCGATCACTGCAGCCAAGTTTCTCCAGCGGTTTGCAGAAGGGTATCCCTGGGCGCACCTGGATATCGCCGGGATGGCCTGGGGAGAGGAGACCAGGGGATACGCGCCGCGAGGTGCGACAGGATACGGCGTGCGCCTGCTGGTAGCGTGGCTGCGGAGCCAGGCTGCACAGGGATAGCCCGCACGCAGAGGCAGGAGAGGGGTGGGATCCTTTCTGCAGCAGAATCGGGGCACAATCTATATCCTGTTGCTGGCTCTCACGATCATCGCGGTCTACACGCTGATCGTCAGGAGCCCGAAACCGGAGCCGATCGAGATCGTCGAGGCGACGTTACCGCCACCGGCGGAGGCGATGCGCCCAACACCCACGCCGCTTCCGTTAGTTGTACATGTGGTTGGCGAGGTGGCACGGCCGGGGGTCTACACTCTCTCGGGCGATGCGCGTGTGGTTGATGCCGTGACGGCTGCCGGCGGTCTCACGGCGCTGGCCGATCCAGAGATGATCAACCTGGCGGACCGCGTGAGCGACGGGCAGCAGGTCAGGGTGCCGGCCATTGGCGCAACCACGCAGCCCACGCTCACGCCGTACCCGTTGGCGGTCTCGCAGCGGGCTGCTCCGGGCCTGGTAGTGCCGGTCAGTGGCGGGCTGATGAACATCAACACGGCCACCGCATCCGAGTTGGAGAGCCTGCCTGGTATCGGTCCGGTGCTGGCAGAGCGCATTGTCGCCTATCGAACGGATCATGGGCCCTTTGGCGCCATCGAAGACATTATGGATGTCAGCGGCATCGGCGAGGGCTATTTTGCGCAGATACGCGAGTTGATCACGGTAGAATAGAGGGGGCACTATGAAGGCTGAGATTGTTCTTACGGTATCCGAATCCAAGCGTTTGATCGCCAAAGGGGTTGCCTCGTTGCGCTTCATCCAGGCCAGGCTGGAAAAGGGTATCATCGTCGTGCCCAGCGGCAGCACCAATGCCTACATCTATGAGGAACTCACCGGCCAATCGATCGACAAACGCGCGTACCTCGCAGGTCGGACGTGGCCCGCGGCAAACAAACCCGACTGGGATGTCAAGCCGCTGCCGGATCTGGTGCTGGTCGATGGTGAGCCGTCCGCAGAACTCAACCGGTTCACGGCGCTCGAGCGGATGCAGCCCGGGGATGTGTTCATCAAGGGGGCCAATGCGCTGAACTATAACAATGGTGTGGCTGGCGTGAGCATCGGCAATCCCACGGGCGGCACGGTGGGTGGCTCTATCGGTCATATCATTGGACGCAAGCTCCGTCTCCTCATCCCTGTGGGGCTGGAGAAAGAAGTCCCTTACGATATTGTCGAAGCCAGCCAGTTGCTCGCTGCGGATGAGGAGCAGTACGGTTCGGTGTTGAGCCTTTTTCCCATCCATGGAGAGATCTTTACCGAGATCGAGGCACTGGGGATCATGTTTGGCGTCGATGCAATCCCTGTGGCAGCAGGGGGAATCGCCGGTGCTGAGGGTGGACTGAGACTGCTATTGCTGGGGGAGCGCGAAGACATCAAAGATGCGGTAGCCTTTGTCGAGAGTATCCAGGGCGAGCCGCCCCTGCTCTAGGCCACGTATGCCGGATTCTCGCCCGATCCAGGATCAGGAGAGCTACAGACTCGGCTTCTCAATCCGAGTCTATGGCTCTCCTGATCTGCCTTCGCACGACGCGCGGCGGTCGGGGGCAGGCAGTCACCTGAGCATCAACCTCGCCTTTCTGCGGGATATTTGCCTGTTTCTCCAGACGAACCAGATCCACCTCTATCGGATGCACTCGAATGTCATCCCCGCCGAGTTGTATGCCGATCCCGTCGCCCTGGGCAGGCAGCTGGACGAGTGCCAGGCGCAGATCGAGCAGTTGCAGCAACTCATCCGCCAGGCCGAGATCAGGCTTTCCTTTCACCCCTACAGCCAGGTAACTTTGAACGCCTTGAACGAGGAACAGGCGGAGCGCGCGCGGCGAGATCTGGCGGCTCAGACCGCGCTCCTGGACGCCCTGGGGCTGGGTCCCGAGGCTGTAGTGATCCTGCACGTGGGGGGCGTGTATGACAACCCGCGCTTGTCGGCCGAGCGCTTTGTGCGACGCTACGAGGCCTTACCCGCCCCCGTACGGCGCCGGGTTGTGCTGGAGCAGGACGACGGACGCTATGATCATGCCGCAGTGCGCGCCATCCATGAGGCCTGCGGGGTGCCTCTTGTCCTGGACAACCTTCACCATCGCGTGTACAACGCCGAACAGGTGCCCATGCGTGAGGCGCTGGCCTACTCGCTCGGCACATGGCCAAGGGACGTAAAGCCCAAGGTTCATTTCACTTCGGCACGCAGCGAGATGCGTCTACTAGAGGGTTCACGCCGCGTCAAGTTGCCAACGTGGACGGAGCACGCTGACTTTGTCGTTCCCTTTGAGTTCATCGACTGGATGGAGAACGCTCGAGGGTTGCGTACCTTTGACATCATGCTCGAGGCCAAAGCCCGCGATCTGGCGCTGGTACAGCTGAGGCGCGATCTGGAACGTTACGCACCGGACCTCGCCGCTCGAGTGCTGTGAGACATTGGCCGTCATCGGAGGACAATAGCTATGGAACTCTGTCACAGGCCGCAGTATCACTTCTTGCCGCTGGCGAACTGGATGAACGATCCGAACGGGTTGATCCAGTGGAAAGGCGTCTACCACCTTTTCTACCAGTATAACCCCACAGGCACAGGTTTCGGAAGCATGCACTGGGGACATGCTTCCAGCCGCGATCTGGTGCATTGGCGGCATCTGCCGATCGCTCTCGCGCCAACGTCGGAAGGCCCGGACAAAGATGGTGCCTGGAGCGGCTGTGCGATCAGCAATGAAGGTGTCCCCACGATCGTGTATACCGGCGTGCGGCCTCAGGTCCAGTGTCTGGCGACCAGCGATGATGAACTGATCGTCTGGGAGAAGGACCCCGACAATCCTGTGATTGCGGGACCGCCGGCTGGCCTCGATGCCACCGGCTTTCGGGATCCCTGCGTGTGGAAAGAGGGCGGGCACTGGTACATGGTGCTTGGATCTGGCGCGCGCGGTGTCGGCGGGATGATTCTGCTCTACCGCTCTGACGATCTGCATCACTGGGACTATCTGGGGCCGCTGCTGGAGGGCAGGATCGACGAGACTGGGCACAACTGGGAGTGTCCCAACTATCTGACCCTGGATAGCCGCCGCCTGCTGATCTTTTCCCCCGAGCCGTTTCGGCAGGCGCACTATTATGTCGGTGACCAGCAGGCACTGCGGTTTCTGCCCAGGATCCACGGACTCCTCGATCATGGTGGGCTCTACTATGCCCCGCAAGCATTCATCGATGAGGCGGGGCGGCGCATCTGCTTTGGCTGGCTGCTGGAGGGACGCACGCCCGAGGCGTTCGCTGCGGCAGGCTGGGCCGGTGTTCAATCGCTGCCGCGGATGCTTTCTCTCGATGCGAACGGCGGTCTGGTACAGCGACCGATTCCAGAGTTGGAGACACTGCGCACCGCGCATGAGGAGGTAGCCGCCGGGCTGTGGACGGGCAGGCGGGAGCTCGACATCGCTGGTACGGGGCTCGAGATCGATCTCGCGCTAGAGTTCAAGGGCGCGGAAGAAGCCGGACTGGAGCTGCTCGCGACCCCTGATGGCACGGAGAGAACCACGATTCTGTACGATTGCGGCCGCGGTGTGTTGGCTATGGATACTCGCAGGGCAAGCCTTGGCGATGGGTTTGAGGGCAGGCTGTCTGAGGCACCGTTGGCGCTGGCAAAGGGCACGCTCCGCCTTCGGGTGTTCATCGATCGGTCCGTCATCGAGGTCTTTGCCAATGACCGGATTTGTATGACCGGGCGGGCCTACCCAACCAGAGACGATGCCATGGGTCTGGCGCTCGTCAGCAACAAGGGTACCGCCATGCTCCGCAGTATGGACATCTGGGGAATGGCCAGCATCTGGAGTAGCCGGGACTAGCTACGCACCCGTCTGGACCCAGGAGACAGAGCGCTCGGCAGAGATGGTACTCGTGGGTTTCGTCCGCATTGCGGCGAGTGCCGGTCGCGTCGCTAGGATGGCGATATCTCAGGATCGGGCAGGCACGTACCTTCGGGGGCATTCAAGAGCGCCGTCTGTTCCTGGTCTCTGAACTGGCTCATGTAGAGCGCATAGTAGGCTTCGCGCCGGTCCAGCAATTCCTCATGTGTGCCGCGTTCAAGGATGCGACCGTCTTCGATCAGCAGAATCTGATCGGCCTTGCGGATCGTGCTCAGACGGTGCGCGATGACGACGCTGGTCCTCTCCGCCATCAGGCGATCCAGAGCCTGCTGGATCAACAGCTCTGTGCGCGTGTCCACCGCGCTGGTGGCCTCATCGAGGACGAGTACCGACGGTGCGCGAAGGATGGCCCGGGCGATGGAGAGCATCTGCCTATGCCCCTGGCTCAGCAGCGATCCCCTCTCTCCAACCTGGGACTGGTAGCCGTAGGGCAGCCTCTGGATGAACTCGTCGGCATTGGCCGTCCGGGCAGCGGCTATCACCTCCTCGTCGGTGGCGTCGAGCCTCCCGTATCGGATGTTTTCCATCACATCTGTAGAGAACAGATAGGTGTCCTGCTGTACCATGCCGATCGCCTCCCGCAGGCTGTCGGCGTGGACCTCTCTTAGATCATGGCCGTCCAGCAGGATGCGCCCTGACTGCACATCGTAAAAACGCAACAGGAGATTGACAAAGGTGCTTTTGCCGGCACCCGTGGCACCGACGAGGGCAAGCATCTGCCCCGGCAGCACCTCAACGTTGATCCCTTCCAGGACAGGCTCATCCTCCCGGTAACGGAAAGACACATCCTCATAGCGAATGTGGCCCGACACCGGTTCGGGCAAGACGATGGCGTCGGGGCTGTCGCTGACGCCAGGGCGCGTGTCTAGCAGATCAAAGATGCGTTCGGAGGCAGCGACCGCGGACTGTAGCTGGCCGTACAGTCCTGCCATCTCCCGGATAGGGTCGTAGAATCTGCGCACATAGTTCGTGAACGATACAATCACGCCCACCGTCACGAGCGGCGGCGAGAACCGTAGAGCCAGATAGCCGCCGAATGCGATCACACATGCGAGGGCCAGCGTGCTCAGTACATCCAGTACAGGAGAATAGACCGCGCTCAGCGTCCCGGCGCGGACGTGCGCATTGCGATTGCGCTCATTGACGGCGCGGAACTCACCCATGGTCTCTTGTTCCCGCGCAAAGGCCTGCACCTCGCGGACACCGGCGATATTCTCCTGCAACTCGGCACTGACATCCCCGATCGTTTGCCGCGTCTCCCGGTAGGCCCGCCGGACACGGCGCGAGAGATAAGCGGTCGCCACTACGATAACGGGAAGAATCGCAAAAGCAGCAATGGCGAGGCGCCAATTGAGGCTCACCATGGCAATGACGATACCGATCAGCGACAGGAGCATGCGCAACAGACGCATCAGATCCGGCCCGAACATATCGTTGATGACCTGGGTATCACTGGTCAGGCGACTCATCAAGTCACCGGCCTGATGCTCGTCGAAAAATGCCAGGGACAGACTATGCAGTTTCTCGAGGATCTCGGCGCGCAGCCGGAGCAATACCCCCTGGCTGGTTCTGACCATGATCCGGAACTGGACAACATTGAGGCCCCAGGAGACCAGGTACATGGATCCGAGCAGCAACATGACGGCGCGAAGGGATGTTGCCGACGAGGGTGATGAGCCCACGAGCGCTGACAACCACGCGGGATTGGTCACATGCTGGGGAGGCAGCACCTGATCGATCGCGAGCCCCAGGAGGTAAGGGACAGCGAGGTCGACCAGCGTACCAACAACAAGCAGCATGCCAACCAAGATCAGCTGTGCGCGGTAGGGAGCAAAGTAGGGCGCCAGACGCCGCAAGACATCAGTGACGCTGCTGCCGGCACTCTCACGTATCTCAGTCTTGTCGGTCATCGCAGCGGCTCCGCTTCCGTGGAGAACGGGACGGGTGCCGTACGGCGGTCCTGCGATTGCGAGCAATATATCTCTTCATAGAGCTCACTGTTCTCGATCAAATCCTGGTGTTTGCCCCTGGCCACGATGCGTCCTTTATCCAGGACCAGGATCTGGTCCGCGTTGACCACTGTGGCCACCCGTTGGGCGACGATGATGCTGGTGCGCCCCTCCATCAGGCGGTCAAGCGCGTTTTGGATGCGCGCTTCTGTCGCGAGGTCCACGCTGGAGGTGGCATCGTCAAGGATCAAGATAGCGGGATCTGACAACAGTGCGCGGGCGATCGCGATCCGTTGCTTTTGGCCACCGGAGAGGTTCACGCTCCGCTCCCCGACGTGTGTCTCATATCCCTCAGGAAAGCCCATGATAAAGTCGTGCGCCTCAGCGGCCCTGGCAGCGTGCTCGATCTGCTCCGTGTCAGCCTCTGGCGAACCAAAAGTGATGTTCTCCCGAATCGTTCCCTCAAAGAGGTTAGTCTCCTGCAAGACGATGTCGATCTGCCGGCGAAGCGACGAAATCGTGACATCGCGTATATCGTAACCGTCCACCATCACCGTGCCCGTACCGACGTCGTAAAAGCGGGGGATCAGGTTGATGATGGTGGACTTGCCCGATCCCTTAGTGCCCAGCAGCGCCACGGTCTGACCGGGCTCCGCCACAAAGCTCAAGTGATCCAGCACCGGATCGCCGCCCTCATAGTAGCGAAAGGTCACATTCTCAAAGGCAACCTGGCCCTGCACCGGAGGCAGCGGCTCGGCATCGGGCGCCTCAATGACCTCGGATTGGGCATCCAGCAGATCAAAGATGCGCGTTGCCGACGCAGAAGCACTGGAGAGCGAGCTGACAATAAATCCGAGCATCAAGATCGGGAAAAAGGCGGTCATCAGGTAACTGGCAAAGGCGACAAGCTCACCCACCGTCAGTGTCCCGCTGAGTATCTGTGTGCCTCCGACCCAGTACACAATGAGGGTGGCAGCATTGAGCACGCCGAACACAGAGGGAAAGGCCATCGAGAGGACGTTGTTGACCTCGATATTCAGGGCGTAAAAGTCCTGGTTGGCGCGATCGTAACGCACTTGCTCGTAGCGCTCGCGCACAAACGCCTTGATGACGCGAATCCCGCCAAAGTTCTCCTGCAAGACCGTGTTTAGATCATCCAGTTTGCGTTGAATCTGCCCAAAGAGTGGCATGGCCCGACGGGCAAAGATGGCGAACAGCAACAGGGTCACGGGGATCAGTGGCAGGACGAGGGTGGCGAGGCGCACATTCAGGCTGAACAGCAGGGCAAAAGAGCCGGTGATCATCAGCAGCGCCGAAACGAGCATGATCGCGCCTTGAGCAATAAAGCCCTGAACGCGGTCGACATCCGATGTGGCTCGCGTCATCAGTTGGCCTGTGTGCGTGCGATCGTGATAGCTGAACGACAGGGACTGGATCCGGGTGTACAGGTCGTTGCGCAAATCAAAGGCGATGCCGTTCGACACGCGGGCGGCGAGTGCTCCCTGACCGAACTGGAACAGGCCCCTGATCACAGCCAATCCCACAAGCAGCAGTGCGAACTGGATCACATAGTCTAGATCGTTGTCGATGATGCCCCGGTCGATGATCACCTGCTGCAGGCGCGGAATCAACAGCATCCCGGCTGTCGCCAAAAGCATGCACAAGAGTTGAGCCAGGGCGAGTGGCCAATACGCGGTCATGTAGCGAGAAGAACGCAAGAGTGACTTTATGGTGTTGTCCGCGGTGGCGCCTGTGGATCGGCCTCATCTGTCGGGGTGCAAAAGTCTGGCGCGTATGCCGTGGACCCCTCTCCAAAGAGCGCCGCCAGGCTATCCAGGCCCGCCAGTACGCAGACGCAGTCCTCGTTGGATAGCGGCGCGAGGGCACGTGCGATGGTCTCCGTGGCGTGTGCCTTGATTGTTTTCAGGATTTCCTTCCCATCAGAGGATAGGGAGATGAGCAGGCAGCGGCGATCTGTGGGGTCCCGTCGCGAAGTTACCCAACCCCGATCAGACAACGTGGCGATCGTCCTGGAGATGGTTGGCAGGCTGACCGCCATATCCGCCGCCAGCGCGGTCAGATTGCGCTCGCCGGGTGCCAGCAACGCGCACCTGAAAGTGCCCCGGCGCAAGGTTGGGCAGCGTCCTGCGCAGGTCCGATGCCAGTGCCCCCATCAGCCTGGGCACCAGGCGAAGAATCATGTCAGCGACGGTGACGCGTAGATCGTTCACAAAAGCCCCCATTAGTTAGCACACCTAACGATATCTCGAGTAGGGCACAAGTGAACTCATGCAACCCTGAGCGGGCTGAGGTGTCAAACAGATAGACGATCCTCAACGGTGTCCAATAGTCAAGAGAGGTAATATAGTGCGAATACTGCTGGTGTACCCCGAGTTTCCCGACACATTCTGGAGCTTTAAGCACGCGCTCAAGTTCATCCGCAAAAGGGCGTCATTTCCTCCCCTGGGGCTGCTGACCGTGGCTGCCCTGCTGCCAACGGAATGGGAAAAGCGTCTGGTAGATATGAATGTACAGGCCCTCAGTCTCAGTGACATCCAGTGGGCTGACTATGTGTTTGTGAGCGCCATGGTCGCACAGCGCGAATCGACACATGCGGTGATCGAGCGCTGCCATGCTGCCGGTGTGCCAGTCGTCGCGGGAGGACCGCTCTTCCTCGGAGAGTGGCAGGACTTTGATCAGGTGAGCCACTTTGTGCTCGGCGAAGCGGAGTTGACTCTGCCGGCCTTTCTTGCCGATCTCTCTACCGGCGAGGCCATGCGTGTCTATGAGAGCGCGGATTTTCCGGACATCCGCCAGACGCCCGCGCCGCTCTGGGAACTCGTAGATCTGCGGCACTATTCCTCGATGTGCATCCAGTACTCTCGCGGATGCCCCTTTGACTGTGAGTTCTGCAACATCACTGCTATGCTGGGGCGCAGGCCGCGCTGCAAAACGGCGGAACAGGTGATCGCCGAACTCGATGGACTCTATGCGATGGGGTGGCGCGGAGGCGTGTTTTTCGTCGATGATAATCTGATCGGCAACAAACGCGATCTCAAAGAGCACATACTTCCCGCACTGATCGCGTGGCGGCAGGGCAAGGAGGGCTTTGGGTTCCAGACGGAGGTTTCGATCAATCTGGTTGATGATCCAGAACTGATGGACCTCATGGTCCGTGCCGGGTTCGATCGGGTCTTTGTCGGGATCGAGACGCCCGATGAGCAGGGGCTGGCCGAGTGCAACAAAGTCCAGAATAGGGGGCGCGACCTGGTCGCTGCCGTCCATACCATGCAGGCTGCCGGGCTAGAGGTCCAGGGTGGGTTCATTGTGGGGTTCGATAGCGATACGCCCTCGATCTTTCAGCGACAGATCGACTTTATCCAGCGGAGCGGCATTGTGACGGCCATGGTGGGGCTGTTGCAGGCGCCCTATGGTACGCGTCTCTATGAGAGGATGCGTAAAGAGGGGCGCCTGATCGGGTCATTCTCCGGGAACAACACGGATGACTCGATGAATTTCCTACCAAAGATGGACCCCGAGCTCTTGCACGAGGGCTATCGTGAGATCCTGGAGACGATCTATGCTCCTGCCAGGTATTATGAGCGTGTCCGCACCTTTCTCTCTACCTATCAGAAATCCGCGATCGTCCGAAACCGGCTTCAATGGGAGTATCTCGCGGCCTTTTTCCGGTCGCTCATCAGGCTGGGCGTGCTGCACCGCGGGCGCTGGCAGTACTGGAAGTTTCTGGCCTGGGCGCTGGCGCATAAGCCGAGGCTGTTTCCGGAGGCTGTCACGCTGGCGATCTATGGTTTCCATTTTCGCCAGGTCTGCAGGACATATCTCGGCGACACGGCGTGAGGTGCTCCCATATCACAGAGGGCGAGCCAAAGGCTCGCCCTCTGTAGTAGGGTCCGGCTCTAGCTTACTCGCGTGAAGCGAAAGACGACACAGGGCACGCTTGGGGGCGCGATGTCGATGATGGGGCGGAACACAGCGTTCTGAATCTCATAGTAGTAGCCGTTGCCGGTCGTAGCCATCATCCCGCCCGCCAGGAAATCCTTGAGCAGCGCCTCCCACACATGCGGTCGCAGATAGATCTGTGATGTAACCGCAGCCTGCCCAAAGTTCTCATCCTTCTGGTAGCAGACATTGGCCTGTGCGCTGCATGTCAGCCAATTGACATCGTCGTACAAGCGCACGAAACCTTTCCAGTTGGCCTCGCCGCGCTGAGCATAGCTCCAATACTCCTGTATCTTGGTTAGCGCAGCACTGCTGGACAAAAAGCCCATCTCCGCCCGGTAGGTGCCTCCGTCGGCTCCCTTGACCAGGATGTCGCTTTGAATCTCGTCCACTGACCCATCATAACGAATGTAAATCTGATTGGTGCCCCAGGAGCCGTTATCGACTGGGGCGGATGTCAGAAAAGTGACAGGTGCCGGCGTCGCGGTGGGTGGCACACGGGTCGGTGGGATCGCCGTGGGCGGTGCTGCCGTGGCTACTCGCGTATTGGTAGGGGTCTGCGTCACCGTCGCGGTTGGCGTTGCTGTGGCCGGTTCCGGCGTAGCTGTTGGCGTCCTCGTTGGCGGTGCCGGTGTCGCCGTGGGCGGCACCCGGGTAGCCGTCGCCGTTGGCGTCATGGTGGGCGGTACAGGTGTCAAGGTTGGCGTCGCGGTTCGTGTCGGCCGCGGAGGTACCGTTGCCTCGTCCAGCCGCGACGCATACCTGGGCTCTACCGGAAACGCGGCACTCAACACCTGGCTCAACAGCACCAGGGCAGCCAGCGCGACTACCACGATGATCAAGGTCCTCTTGTTCACTATCCACTCCTATCTTCTATAGCCTGCCGTGCGGCGTCAGAATCGATTGCGGGCTGGCCTTGAAAGACTCTATAGCTCCTGGTGGAGCCCGGGAAATGCGCGTCGCGGATACTGCCGGTACGCGTACTCGCCGAGGGCCTGCTCATCCAGGTCCACCCCGAGGCCGGGCCGATCTGGAAGATCGATATACCCGTTCTCCGGAGTCAGTGTATTGCCCGAGATTAAGGCGCTTGTGGTCGCAAAGTTCACAAAGTACTCGGTGATGATAAAGTTCGGCATGGTTGCCGCCGCCTGCACAGTTGCTGCCAGCCCGATGCTCGTGCTGTTGTAATTGTGCGGGGATACGGCTACATAGTAGGGCTCGGCCATAGCAGCGATTTCCTTGAGCTCGAGAATACCGCCGCAGCTGCACACGTCAGGGTTGATAATGTCCGCCGCCCGCTGCTCAAAAACGGGTACAAAGTCCCCCTTGCTGTACAGCGTCTCCCCGGTCACGATCGGCATGGGCGCCTCACGGCGTACCTCGGCGAGCGCCGCGACGTTGTTCGCGGGCACTGGCTCTTCATACCAGTAGATGCCAAGCGGGGCGATCTCCCTTGCGAGCCGGATCGCGTGCATGGGGGCGAGACGTCGATGCCCCTCTATCAGCAGATCGATATCTGGTCCGACGGCCTCGCGTACCGCACGCACGTTGGCCACAAAAGTCTGCTCCCCGTCCCGTCTCACATACTGCCGCCATGCCCCGGGGAACGGATCGAACTTGAGGGCCGTGAACCCCCTAGCAACCGTGGCAGCGGCCATCTCGCCATACGCCTCGGGCGTCTGAGCGCCTCCGTACCAGCCATTGGCGTACACGCGGATGCGGCTTCGGCAGGGCCCGCCGAGCAAATTATAGACGGGCGTACCCAACGCCTTGCCAGCCAGATCCCACATCGCCTGTTCGATACCCGCCTGAGCACAGGACAGGTCCATGGAACCACGCAGTCCGGCGAAATCGCGGTATACCGTCGAGGTGAAGTGCTTGATGCCAAAGGGGCTGAGCCCCGCGACGTACCGGGCGAGCTCCAACACATGGCGCTCAATGGCCACGTCCCGGTCCAGCTGCGTGTAACACTCGCCCCAGCCTACCAGCCCGTCGTCCGTTGTGAGCTTGACAAAGAGCCAGTTCTTGCCGCCAATCATGCCGGCGGTGTGACTCTGGGGCGACACCAGAAATGTTTGGACGCGATCTATGCGCATGTGATACTCCTCGAATCCTGTTCGCTTGCTGCAGACAGCCACCGTTATGCCCGAAAGGTCCATGTTTGTCAACAGCGGCGGGCCCCTGTGGATAACTATCCACAGGCTGTGGAGAACTTGCGGGGGCTGTGGATAATGTGCCTTGACGGCCTGGCAGCGGCCGTCTAGAGTCAGCGCTGGGTGCAGCTTTACGGCGTTCTCGAAAGGCAGGCGAGATGAACAACTGGCCTTTGGACTATCTCGAGCGGGTGTACGCAGGCGTCCTTGGCAAGATCATTGGCGTGTATGTCGGGCGCCCGTTCGAAGGGTGGCCCCACGAGAGAATCATTCATGATCTGGGCGAGATTACCTACTATGTGCACGAACGACTGGGCAAGCCTCTGATCGTCATCGATGATGATATCTCGGGCACGTTTACCTTCCTGAGGGCGATGCCCGATCAGGGTGTGGGCATGGCGCTAACGCCGGCTCAGATCGGCGAGACCTGGCTGAACTATTTGATCGAAGGGCGTACGGTCCTCTGGTGGGGCGGGATGGGGATGAGCACCGAGCATACGGCCTATCTCCGCCTCAAAGCCGGGGTGCCAGCACCTGCCAGTGGGTCGATGGCCCTGAACGGCCAGGTCGTTTCGGAGCAGATCGGGTCACAGATCTTTATCGACGGCTGGGGGCTGATCTGCCCGGGCGATCCGGAGCGTGCCGCGGATCTCGCGCGCCGCGCGGCCAGCGTCAGCCACGATGGCGAAGCGATCTATGGTGCCCAGGTGATCGCGGCGATGGTTGCCTCTGCTTTTTTCGAAGAGCGCATCGATGCATTGCTGGACACGGCTGTCGGGCTGATTCCGCGCGACTCTCTGATCTATCGGATCATTGCCGATGTGCGGGAGTGGCATGCGGTCTATCCGAGCTGGTACGACACCTTTCATCGTGTCGCCGAGCGTTACGGCTATCACCGGTATGGAGGCAACTGCCACATTGTGCCCAATCACGCCGTGGTGATCATGGCGCTGCTGTACAGCGACGGAGATTTCGGCCGGGCGATGACCGTGGTCAATACGGCGGGCTGGGATACAGACTGCAACTCGGGCAATGTGGGCTGCATTCTGGGTGTAGCTAACGGTCTGGTCGGCCTGGATGCGGGCGCCGATTGGCGTGGCCCTGTGGCTGACCGGATG
This sequence comes from Anaerolineae bacterium, assembly GCA_040772225.1. Taxonomy (GTDB): domain Bacteria; phylum Chloroflexota; class Anaerolineae; order UBA1429; family UBA1429; genus JAAYED01. The sequence continues at coordinate 1,558,474 of JAXGYO010000002.1, read as the reverse complement.
GTGGTGCCCACTGCGGATACGGGAGGGGCAGTGACCGATGCCGCAACCGCTGCCCTGCATGTGGCCACTATCGGGTGCGAGCTCGCAGGTCTGGAGCGACCTCGGATCAAGAACGGTGCGCGCTATCACTTTGAACTCCCTGGATCGGTGCAGGGTTTTCTCGTCGATAACGACCCGGTCTGCCGGGGGGTGGCGTCTCTGCAAAATGTGACGGGACATAGCGTCCTGGGGACGCGCAGTCTGGCCATCAAACTGCAGGGCCTTGCCCCTGGCCGGTGTGCCCGGGTGCGCCGCGAGACCTATCCGGACATGGGCGACTCTGGCGGATATGGGATGGTCGCCTCGCCCACGCTCTACCCGGGGCAGACGGTGCGCGCCAGGATGGAGGCGGATGAGAGGAATCCTGGTCCGGCGCTGGCCCGGCCCTATCTGGAGGTGGCCGGAGCAGACGATGTGCTGACCAAGATATATGGCCCGCAGGTGACATTGGAGCCGGGAGAGGGGCTGGAGACCTTATGGAAGCCAGTCGTTCCCGAGGGTGCGCCCATCTCCTGGGTGGGACTCGAGTTCCTGTCTGAGAGACGCCTGGATGGTTGCGTCTATCTCGATTACCTGAACTGGGACGGGGAGCCCGATCTGTGCTTTGGGCGGCCGGCGTTTGCGGGCACGCGCTGGCTCAAGGCGTGGACACGCGCCTGCAGCGTGCTCACAACGCACCCCGAGGACACCTACAGGATGATACAGAACGAGGGACGTGGATTGATGATCCAGGGCACCCGTGACTGGCACAACTACACCGTCGAGGCGACGCTCACAGCAAACCTGGCCCGCTCGATGGGTGTGGCCGCAAGGGTACAGGGGCTCAGGCGTTACTATGCCCTGGAGTTGGCAGCGGATAGCGTGCGCCTTGTGCGCGAGCGCTACGGCACGACGGTCCTCGCCTCAGCTCCCCTGCAGTGGTCCCTCTATACGCCGTACCGGTTAGCGCTGACCGTAACCGGGCCCCATCTGGTAGCACGGGTAAATGGTGAGGTGGTGTTTGATGTCACCGACGAGAGCGACCTCCGGGATGGCGCCATCGGCATTGTGCTGGAGGAAGGGCGCATCGGATGTGAGGACATCTGCGTCAGGCCGGCGTGACCGGGCTTGAGTGCCCGGGCTTGCTCTTGGGCAAGCCCGGACAGGGTTCCCTTTTAGGTCCTAGCTGGCGCCTGAGGCGCGCGCCAGCCTGGAGAACAGATCGCCATAGACCGCATCGCGGTCGATGTGGCGGATGATGCGGATGGGGTGGCGCGAATCGTCCACAGTGCCCCAGGTGACATCCGGCAATAGCACGGGAGCAGGATGGAGCTCTGATTGCATACTGCCGGGCGCAGCGAGATAGGCCACTGTACTGATATCCCAGATGACCTTGGAATGCGCAAGGGACTCGGGGACATAGTCACGGTAGATACCGTACAAATAGTCCCCAATCACACCGCGTCCGCGCACGTAATGCTCCATCTCTGGTAGCGTCGTCCGTAGTTGCTCCGCTACCAGCGCGCAGGGGATCTGTACCACAGCCGCGCCCGAATCGAACAGCACCTGCGCGCCCGCGACGTCCTGTTTGAGATTGAACTCCCGTGTTTCTGGCCAGTATGGCGGATGCCCGCCCAGCCAGACGACGACGATCTTGTCAAGAATATCCGGTGCCAGCAGGATGGCAGAGGCCACATTGGTGATCGCCCCCAGAGCCAACACGTATAGCGGCCCTGCGCCATGCTGGCGCGCCCGGGCGATCAGATCGTGGACGGCCGCACTCTCTACAGGCTCTCCGTACCCTGGCAGATAGGCTGTAGCGCCCCGATAGGCCAGGCCCTCCGGTGAGACATTCATGATCTCCAGGATGCGGAGGATCTCCTCATAGCTCTTTTCCATGCCGTCGGCTGGCCCCGACGACCGGTTGTTGTGGAACGGCGCGGCGTACACCGCCTCCAATTTCATCTCCGGGCAGAGCAGGGCGTAGACAAGGGCAAACTGGTCATCGATCTCGTTGTAGGTGTCGGTATCCATGACAAAGCTGACGCGCCCATGCGGTGGGTTCAGTAGAGAGAGCCGCTTCTCGGGCAAGAGTCTATCCATCGTTGTACCTCCCTTTTTCCTGTTCGATCATGCCTGTCGTCCCTGGGTTTCGCTGGCTTCCGCCAGCAGGTGCTCGTAGATCTTCTGCAGCTGGTCGGCGCGGGCGCTCCATGCGTAGCGCGTGCGCATCGCTTGCACTGCCTGTGCCGAGAGTCTCTGTGCCAGGCACGTATCCTGAAGGAGCTCGAGGGCTGCTTCGGCCATCGCCTGCGGTGTGCCGGCGGGCACCAGAAGACCGGTTTCACGATGGCGTATGTAGGCGACGATCTCACCGACGGCATCTGCTACCACTGGCACCCCGGCATAGAGCAGATCCGTAAGCTTGACGGGGCATTTGGTGCGGTTGATGAGGGTGTCATCAAAGGGATACAGGGCCACGTCCGCCGCCGCGAAATAGCCGGGGAGTTCGTCCTCGGCGATCCATCCGGAACGGGTCACAAAGGGGGTCAACCCCTTTTGCTCGATAGAGTCGTAAAAACGTGCCTCTGCCGTGGGCTCCAGCCCCTGGCCGACAACGAGCAACCGCGCGTCAGGCTGCCGGACACGAATCAAGCGGAAGGTCTCTGCAACACGCTCAACATCATACTCAAAGAACCGTGTGTACAGTAGCACAACCGGTGCGGCACCGATACCCAGATGCACGCGCATCGTCTCTCTGTCCCCTGCAGGCCATTCCCTGGGGCCATTGGGCAGATAGTGTACGTTAGCTGGATCGTGCCTCATCGACCATGCCATCGACTGGAGTGCCTGACTAGCCACGGTCACTGCGGTGGCGTTTCCCAGCGCCCAGCCTTCCTGCTGCCCGACGAGCCAGCGCGTTACTGGGCTGCGGGGCATGGTCTCATTCCATCCGCCGGTACCCTCCCAGTCGTCCTCGTCGATGACGAGCGGCACCGGCCTGGAGGAGAAGCGGTGCGTCAGTTGGTGTAACCAGGCCGCCGCCCCGGCATGGCCAATCGGCTTGAACACGTGAATGACATCAGGGTGCCATGCATAGGCGTGACGGAGTAGCCTCCAGGTGATCAATGGTGCGGACAGTGGCATTCGAAGCGGCGAGAGGGATACATAGGACAGCTCTACACCATCCTCTGTCCAGCGACGCCCGGCCATCTCGGGGATGTGCACGGGCGGCATGAGGATAGACACCTGGTGTCCAGCCATCACCAGGTGTCTTGCCAGCTGAAAAGCGCGCGCACGCATCGTCATGCGTGGCTCCAGGCCAAAGGGGCCCATCATGACGATTCTCATGGCTCGCCTGTCGAGGCCGTACTCATCTTTCTATGAGCGACCTCTCAATGCGCGCCACGACGGTGTAGGCGGGATCAAAGACGTTACCGATATCGTACGCGATGCACTGTCCCAGCAAGATACTGGCGGCTGTGGCATCGAGGCCGTAGGCTTCATCCAGCCAGTGCATGAGCTCGGTTGTGGCGTGCTGAAGCGCCTGATCCAGCGGGCGTGCGTTTCCCATCGTGAACAGGGATTTGGCCGACATGCCCCGGGGCCAGCGTGTCTTGAGGCCTTGAACGATGCGCACACGTAGACATACGTCCATGGAGATCTCTATGCCCATACCGCCGATCTCGCCATCACCCTGAACGGCGTGTCCGTCCCCCACGAAGAGCAACCCGCCGGGCTCAAAAACGGGAAAGAACACAGTGGTGCCGGCGACCAGTCCCCGGTAATCCATATTTCCGCCATGCTCAGCGGATGTAGCAGAGCTGATCGCCTGCCCGCACCGCGGGGCAACTCCAAGGCAGCCGAGCATCGGGCTCAGTGGCAGCACAAGGTCCTCAAGAGCGGCCGGACCGTTGTCGAGGGTGGCCGTCCATGCCTCGGCATCGACATGCCACTCTGCGAGCCCGCGCTGAGGCAGGCGCGCGACTGCATCGGCGTCTACGATGTGGGCCGCGATAGCGGTACTGCTATAGCCATAGGTGCGGTTGGGCCGTACGGACAGTATCTCCACGGCCAGCGTGTCTCCCGGTTCCGCACCCTGCACAAAGACCGGGCCGTTCAAAGGATTTGGGCTTTTTGCGACGGTCGTCATGCTGGCATCCCGGCCGCGCGAATCCAGCGTTGCGGTGCAGATGGTATCACCGTCGCTGACCGAGATGGCGGCGGCGTATGGTCCGAAATTGTTGTGGTAGATATCCGGAACCAGTTGCTGATTCATTGTCTTTTCACCCTCATCATCCAGAAATGGTCACGACGCGGGAGCCCCGGTAGTCACGGTCTCCGACGGTGTCGGCGTCACCGCTGGAGTCTCCGTCGGTGGGGCAGTCGTAGCCGATGGCTCAGTCGTAACGGTTGCAGTAGCGGTTGCGGTCGCCGTAACCGTAGGGGTGGCAGTAGGCACGGCTACTCTCTCGCGGCCGAACTGGATCACCGCCTGCCCCTGCCCCTCATAATACTCGACAACGATACGATGCTCGCCAGCATCAAGATCGATGGTACCATCGTAACGTTCTGCGGAAGAGTCGTGCCAGGCATCGATGACCAGCCGTCCGTCTACATACACCCTGACGCCATCGTCGGCATAGGCCCAAAAGTTGTGGCGGCCTGCCTCGAGAGTGAGCCGTCGCGACCAGCGAATGGAGAAATTGTCAGCAGGGAGGCCGTACCCTGGAGAGCCGTCGCCCCAGTTCGCGCTGATCTCCGGGTCGTCTCTGACGAACAGAGGCGCGTCGGCGAGATCGGGGTTCGCAAAGTACTCGCCCCGCCACGCCGAGAACGATGTGATCTCCTCACGCCACACCTGTACGGAGGCGTTCCCACCCAGCTCCAGATATTCGATCCGTACGGTGTGGTTACCCGCAGGCAGCCAGATGTGCCCTACAAAGGTCTGCTCCACATTTGGCAACCACCCATCGATGATCTGGGTATCATCGACCCACACGCGGACGCCATCGTCGGCCCTGGCCTTGAAGCGATAGGCCCCTTCAGAGAAAGCTATCGTCTGCGTCCATCTTACAGTAAAGTTGTCCGCAGGGATCTGTGGGCTGGGCGCGCCAGTGCTCCAGTTAAAGTTGATCTCCTCATCGTTGCGAACGAGGGTCGGATCGCCTTGCAGTAGAGGGTTGTCAAAGTACTCCCCCTTCCAATTCGCAAACGAGCCTGCCTCCTCCCAGTACACGCGAATCTGAGCACCCTCGCGATTTTCATAGTATTCCACTTCCACGAGGTGCATCCCGCTCTGAAGGTAGATTTCCCCCGAGGAGATGGCCGGTGCCTGGTCGACCCAGTTATCAACAACGCGTTGGCCGTCGACCCAGATGCGCACGCCATCATCGGTATAGGCGACAAAGGCGTAGCGTCCAGCCGAAAACGGCCAGTAGCCGCGCCAACGTGCAGAGAAACGATCCGCAGGAACTGCGGGGTCCGGTGAGCCGGCACCCCACTGGAAATCGATATCTTGATCCTCACGTACGAGCACCGGAGACCCGGTTAATGTAACGTTGGCGTAATAGTGTCCCAGCCATGCCGACTCGGGCACATCTGGAGTGGGCGATTGCAGCGGTGTTGGGCTGACCATGGGGGTCACGGTGGCAGCGGCCTCGGGATCGATGATCGTAATGGCGCTGGCGACAAGCCGTCCCAGGGGATCCAGCACGCCCTCTGCATAGATGGTCTGGCCGGGCGAGATCTCACGAGGAGATGCCCGGCTGCCGTCCTTCCAGGTGACTTCCAGGTTCTCTGGGACGATGATCTGCTCCACCTTTCCCTCTATTGGTGCAATGACGATGATCAATGCCCCGGGGGTATAGTCCTCGACGACGCCCAGTGCGGCATCAGGAGGTATGGGCGTGCTCGTGTTCTCTGGTGTCCCGGTAAGGGTGATGGTTGCTGTCGGTGGCACGTTCGTCGGCGGGAGTGTCGCTGTTGGTGTAGGGGTGGGCGCAGAGACTCGGTCACGCGCTACGGTCGCCCATACGATCGTCGTGACGACGCCGAGAACGACTACGGCCACTGCGACAGCGATGCCTACCGTTTTCCAGAGGGGTGCGCGATTGAGCATGGTTTACCTTCCGTAGGCCGGTGATGGCGCGCAGCAGTGTTCAGTTAACAAACCGCAGCGGCACCGGCGTGACTGTCACGATAAAGAGGCATAGCAAAAAGATGGCGAGAGCGACCTCGCGGTTGCCCAGGGGGGTAATGTTCTCCAATGGCTCCTGTTGCCCTCGGCTAAGGAGCACGATGAGTGCGGCCCACACGAACCAACCCTGCCACAAGAACCCCATGAAGAAGAGAACACCGATCACGCCCCAGGTGACATAGCGCGCCTTGTGACCAAGCCAGGCATAGATCACGTGCCCGCCGTCCAGTTGGCCTGCGGGGATCAGATTAAAGCCCGTGACGAGCAGTCCGGCCCAGCCCGCAAATGCCAGCGGATGCATAAAGAGATCATGGGTGGCGCTTGGTAGCCACTGTCCGTGTATGACGTACTTGAGAGCGGCATACAGGAGCGAATTGCCCTCGATGATGTAGCTCCCAGTCTGCGGCAAAGGGCGGATCTCCGACATGGCAAGGCCTGCAATCAGGATCGGGATGCAGACGACGAGGCCCGCAAGCGGGCCGGCGGCGCCGGTCAACAGCATAGCGCGCCGGTTGGGAGGGATCCCTTTCATCCGTATCACCGCGCCCATTGTGCCAAAGGGGCTCAGAGGCAGCGGGATGAGGTAGGGTGGGCTGACAGGGACTCCGAACCGCCGAGCTACGAGATAGTGGCCCATCTCATGCGCGACGAGGATCCCCAACAAGCCCAGGGCGAACTGCAGTCCCTCACCGATGCCCTCGAGAAAGCTGGTCCAGGTCCACTCCTGCATCACATAGTTGAGCATGTATGTGGCCAGGACCGAGATGACGGTGAGGATGCCCAGTACGACGGCCAGCCAGTTCTTGTCCGGTTTGACCTGATTAACCCAGGCCAGACTCACGATGACATCCTGATCGCCCTGCCTGCGTAGCAGGAGCGTACGCTGGTGCCTGGCGAATTCCGGTGCCAGACGCTCGTAGACCTCTGAGGCGGGGCGCAAGAGGTGCCCCCTGATGCGCAGGGCCTTGCCTTCTGCCAGCCCACTCGTGATGTCATCGATCTGAAAGACACCGCTGAGCAGTGGCCTCAGCCAGTGCATGTCATCGTGTTGGTCGGGCTCGGGCACAAGATCCATCATGATTATGGTGGTAACCTCAGCAGAATGATAGCACAGGAGACGGGCTCAGACAACGACGCAGCAGGCGAAGAGCGGATTCCAGCTCTCCTGTCGCGGAGCATCTTGCGCGCGACTTGTGTTATACTGTCGGCCATGTCTTACCACTCTGAACGCGAGGGACCATGAGCAATCTGAGACGTTTGCGGCCCGTCTTGACGGGTTGCCTGTTGATCCTTTCCCTGACAGCCGGGTGTGGCCTGGGCGCGCCTCGTCTCGCGGGGACACTGCGAGATGCCGAGACAGGCAACCCGATTATCGCGGGGCAGATCTCTGTAGGGGACCAGTTGGCGACTACCGATGATCAGGGCGCCTTTGCTCTCGAACTTGAGCTTGGCGACTACGAGGCCGTTGTGCAGGCCCCGGGGTATGTCAGCCGCACGGAGGCGTTCAGCCTGACCAGTTCGGAAAAGAACCACACTGTGACGCTGGACTTGCAGCGTCGTCTGCTCATTGGCATGGTGCGGGCGGGCGATACCGGCGAGCCATTGGCGGATCTCACTGTGTCCTATGGGGAGGATCTCTATAGCACCGGGCCAGATGGTGCCTTTTCCGTCGCGGCGCGCGAGATCCGCGACCTGGCGATCAGCGGTTATGGGATCATCGAGAAGGAGCTGCCGGCTGCTGAGGTGGAAGCACTGTTTGCGGCTGATGGTGTTCTGCTGGCTCCGCTCGAGGTCGCCGTGCAGCCGCGAAAGACCGAGGGCACCGTTCTTGAGCCAGATGGCACGCCCGTAGAGGGCGCGGAGGTACGCATAGGGCCGGCCTTTACCAGGACCAACGCGCAGGGCAGATATGCCCTGCGATTTGTTGAGCCCGGTGAGCTGATGAGCGTGACGAGCGTGGGGCATCATCCTGCGCCCGAGATGCCCTATCAGGGAGAAGAGGAGTTAACGATCACTCTGGAGCCTTTCGTGGCCAACCTCAATGTAGCAGAGGAAGGGACCGGGCGCGCGCTGGAAGGTGCGACGGTGCTGGTTGCGGGCGAACAGGTCGGCCTGACCGATTCCAGCGGTAACGCCAGCGCGCGTGTTTCGCCCGGGACATCGCTGGCCATTGCTGCGTACGGGTACCTGACAGCTACGGTAACCTATCAGGGTGAAATGGATCCCATTTCCGTGGCGCTCACGCCGACCCTCCTGCAGGGAACGATTGTCGACAAGGACACGGGCGCTCCGGTGCAGCACGCCCTGGTGCAGATCTTTCGCGGCGAGAACACTGAACCCGAGTTGCTCCGTACTGATGCCGGGGGGCATTATGCGATCCCTGACGCCACCGAAGTGACGAGTCTCTACATCAAGGCCGCCGGTTACGACCGGCTGAGCGTACCTGTTACGCGTTTGGGGCAGCTCGATCTTTCTCTTGCACCCTTTGTGGCACAGGGCATCTATATCCCCTTTGGCCTGCTTTCACTGCCGGATCGCATCTATGAGCTACTGGATCTGGTGCAGCGATCCCCGTCATTGAACGCGGTGGTGATTGACGTCAAGGGCGACTGGGCTCACATCGCCTGGCCCAGTGACATGCCTGTCGCACAGGAGATCGGGGCATATGTACCCGGACCGATGGATATGGATGAGGTGATCGCCGCGGCCAAAGAGCGCGGAATCTATACCATCGCCCGCATCGTGACCTTTAAGGATCGGGTACTGGCCGAGGGTAAGCCTGAGTGGGCCATTCACACGCAGAGTGGCGCACTGTACCTGGATGGGGAGAACCTGCCCTGGAGTGATCCTTTTTTGACCGAGGTATGGGACTATAACATCGGGATCGCTCTCGAGGCGGTAGAGAAGGGGTTTGACGAGGTCCAGTACGATTATCTGCGGTTTCCCTCTGAGGGCAGAGTCTCTGATCGCGTGTACAGCCAGGAGGCCACCTTTGAGTCGCGCACAGCGGCGATGGCGGGTTTCTGTGCTGCCGCCTATGCCGCCATTGAGCCTACTCCTGCCTTTCTCTCGGCCGATATCTTTGGCCTGACGGTCTGGGTCGACGCCAGCCGCGACATGGGCATCGGGCAGCGTCTGGACGACATCGCGGCGCACATGGACTATATCTCGCCGATGCTGTACCCACAGACCTTTAATCCGGCTAACCTGCAATTCCTGGGTATCAGCGATGTCGAACTGTATCCATACGAGACGCTTTACTATAGCGTACAAAAGACGCTCTCGCGCACGAGTACCCGGGTGCGGCCCTGGCTCCAGCATTACTCGGGGCGCTATACCTATGGCCTGGACGAGTTGCTGCGTCAGCGAAAGGGTGCCGAGGATGGCGGTGCGACGGGGTGGCTGTACTGGAATGCCAAGGGCAGCTACATTGAGGAGTTATTCGGGGAGGACCCCTACAGCCTGATGGCCGTCGTTCCGCAGCCCCCAGAGGATAAGGAGGACGAGTAGATGATGCAGAGCATCTCTGCCGGGCACGATTCGGTGCTGTCCGCAACTGAAATCCTCGGCAAGCTGAGCACGGCTGATCTTGGGCGGTGCCTGGAGTGGTATAGCACGATAGACTCCACCAACCGCCGGGCGCTGGAATGGGCAGCAGACGGCGCTCCGGATGGGGCGCTGGTCATCGCGGAGGAGCAAACGGCCGGTCGCGGCCGTCTCGGGCGTCGCTGGCACGCGCCTTCTGGCAGTGCCTTGCTCCTGTCGCTGGTGTTGCGTCCGGACATCAGCCCTGCACAGGCGCAACGCGCAACCATGCTATGCTCCCTCGGTGCCCTGGAGGCCATAGAGGCTGTAGCAGGCGTCACGGCCCAGGTAAAGTGGCCGAATGACATCGTGATCGAGGGACGCAAGGTGGGCGGAATCCTGACCGAACTGGTCGCCGAGGGACGATCACTGCGGCACATCGTTGTGGGCATGGGCATCAATGTGAATCTCGACACGAGCCTGTTGCCAGAGGTCATGGTGCCGGCCACCAGTTTGATGACCGAGGCACACCGGATGATATCGCGCACCGAACTGCTGTGCGGCCTGCTCGAAGGGATCGAGCGGCGATACAAAGCGCTGGCGTCAGGTTGGTCGCCGCACGAAGAGTGGCGTGCCCACCTGGCGACGCTGGGTACAGCGGTGCGGGTCGGCACCCCCGGCGAGATTCTGGAGGGTGAGGCCGTGGATGTGGATCCGGACGGGGCCCTTGTCGTGAGGGATCTCGCCGGACAACACCATCATGTGCTGGCCGGCGACGTCACGCTCAGAGGGCACAGCCTTTAGAAAAGGCGCTCTCCATAGATCTTGATGGTTGTGTCATGTATGGCCCGGAGGCCTTGCGCCGCGGCCTCGGGCGACGGCAGAGAGGCTTCATCGGGCTTGTCTGAGAGTCCGAATACCAGAGCGCCCCGATCGCTGAGCGTCCGGCATACATCGAGGACCTCGGCGGTGATCACGATCTCGCTATTCAGGACAAGGCTGGCGTCTGCGTCGTCAGGCAGCACGTCCATCAGCGCGATTGTCTCCCGAAACTCATCTCTGCGGAAGGATTTGAAAGGGGTCGGGTCCTGTTGGGCCAGGCCCTCGCGGACCTCACGGTGAGCGGCCAGCAGACCGGCGGGCATACGCTCTGCATGTGATTCGCACCAGTCGCAAAAGCCGAGGATGTCTGCAAAGCGTTTCTCGGACATCATCTCCCAGAATGTTTCTTCCGGGCAGATTCCCCCCGCCACCAGCACGCTGAGATAGGCGACATAATCCTGGTTATCCTCGGTCAGCCAGTGGCTCTCGGACCGGTTGAGCCGGGCATAGAGGTCCCGAAAGTTCTGAACGTTCAGGTCGGCTCCAAGGGCACCCGCGGCAGTCCGCTCTGCCGCTCGCACGCGAGCGAGATCGATGATGCGGTCGTTGCGTCCCCGCGCTCCGATGATGGTCTTGTCAATATCAACCAGGACCGCCGTCCGTTCATCGCAGGCGAATCCGGAACTATCCAGCCAGGCGAGCATCTCGACCAGGGCGTCCCACCGGTTGGCGGTCATGGTGTCCTCATCGGTTTGGACGCGCCTGGGCTCTGCGAGCGCATCCAGTCCGATGAATGCCCGCGACGGGTGCTCCTGTCCCATATTCCGCGCCACGGCGCCATCATTGCGGGTGCTGTCACCGATCAGCAGCACGCGCTCGAGTGGATGGACTTCCCCCCGTAGGCGCTGAGCGTCCTGAAGAATGAGCCAGACGATCCGGGCGTATTCCATGCTGGTCTTGCGCGGGATCAGGAAGCGATCCAACCCGACCTCTCGCCACAGGTCCTCGAGACCAGCGAGTCCTGGCATGACCGGCGCAAGGTTTCGATAGATGACGCGCTGGCCCATCACATCGGATAATTTCGCACGCGGCCAGGCCATTACAGGAGGCCCTCGGCGATCATCAACTCGGCGTTTAGGATGGAGCCGCCGGCGGCGCCCCGAATCGTGTTGTGAGACAGCACCACCATCTTATAGTCGAGCACCTCACAGGGGCGCAGGCGGCCCACCGTGACCGCCATGCCGCCCCCGCTGTCCCGATCGTAGTAAGGCTGAGGCCGATCATTCTCTGTCCGGTAAATGATGGTTGGATCGGTTGCTGACGGGCAGCCCAGGGCGTAGGGGCGACTCTTGAAGGAGCGGAGCGCGTCGATCACCGCTGATATGGACGCATCGCGTTCCAGCTCAACGGAGACGGTCTCCAGATGCCCATCCCGGACCGTGACGCGGTTGCATGTGGGACTTACAGCAATTGACGGCGTGATCACGGTGCCCGTCGCCGCATCCACAGTGCCCAACATCTTGAGCGGCTCGATGACGAGCTTTTCTTCTTCCTGACCGATATAGGGCACCACGTTGTCCAGCGTGTCGAGTGAAGATACCCCTGGATATCCGGCTCCGGACAGTGCTTGCATGGTGGTCACCACGACCCGTTTCAGGCCAAAGGCATCGTAGAGCGGCTTGAGAGCGACCGTCAGTCCCACCGCCGAGCAGTTGGGGTTGGTGACGATGAACCCCTCATCCCACCCCCGTGAGGCGCGCTGATGTGCAAGCATCGAGAGGTGATCGCCGTTCACTTCAGGTATCAGCAAGGGGACGTCCTGGTCCATCCTGTGCGCACTGGCGTTGCTGAACACACCATACCCCGCGCTGGCGAACTGCTCCTCGACCTGCATCGCTTCGCTGGCTGGCAGCGCTGAAAAGACGAGGCGGCAATCCAGACCCGGCTCGCAAGGCTGCACGACCAGATTCCTCACCTGCTCGGGGCAGTCTGCGGAAAGCCTCCATGTAGAGGCGTCGGCATAGCGTTTTCCAGCGGAACGTTCTGATGCACCCAAAGCAGTGATGCGGAACCAGGGGTTACCTGCTAACAATTGGATGAACCTCTGTCCGACTGCGCCCGTGGCGCCCAGTACACCGACAGGTATGGGATCCATCTCAAACCACCTCCCTTTGCGCTAGATCGGCCCTTCCGTTCCCCAGTCCGAACTTTTCATGAATCGCCCGCACCCCGGCATTCACGTCATCGTGGGCCAGTACCAGCGAGAGGTTGTATTCTGAAGAGCCCTGGGCGATAGAGATCACATTGATCGCTTGCTCCGCGAGGGCACCAAAAACTTGTGATGCGATGCCAGGCTCGCCGCGCATACCTGCGCCGACGACGGCAAGGATCGCCACCTGATCCTGACAGATGACACTGTCGATCTGTCCGCGTGTGATCTCAAGCACCAGATCCTCTTCCACCTGGCGTACCACCGAAGGTGCGTCCAGTGTGTGCACCACAAAGCAGATACTCTGCTCTGACGAGGATTGGGTGATCATGAGCACACTCGTGCCACTGTGGGCCACAGCCGTAAAGACACGCGCTGCCACGCCCGGGACACCCTGCATGCCGCGGCCCTGTACCGTGATGATGCTCAGGTCACGAATCGCAGTGATGCCTTTGATCACCGTGCCATTGGTGATATTGCCCGTGATCAGTGTGCCGGGTTGGTCGGGGTTCAGGGAGTTGAGCACACGCAGGGGGATATTCGGCTCCACCAGTGGCTGAATGGAGAGCGGATGGAGCACCTTGGCCCCAAAGAAGGACAACTCTGCTACCTCGCTGTAAGAGATGCTGGGCATGGTGCGCGCGTCCGGAACGATGCGCGGATCCGCTGTCATCACGCCGTCGACGTCGGTCCAGATCCAGACCTCTTGCGCCGGCAGCGTGCGACCCAGGATCGCGGCAGTCAGGTCGCTGCTGCCCCGCCCCAGTGTCGTCGTAGCACCATCGGGTGTTGAGCCGATAAAGCCTGTGACGACGGGTATCGTCCCTTGCTCCAGCAAAGGAGGGATAATCTCTCGCACGCGTCGGGTGGTCTCATCCAGCAGGGGTGAGGCGCTGCCAAAGTTGTTGTTGGTGATCAGCAGGCCCGTGGCTTCGACCATCTGCGAGCTGTAGCCCTGGCTGCGAAGCGCTGCTGCCACCAGCCGTGCCGATAGTCGCTCGCCCAGGCCAGAGACAGCGTCCATGCCTCTGGGAGTCAGCTCCCCGAGGGTGAAAATACTGGAGCATAGATGCTCGAAATCCTGCAGCAGCGCGCTCACTTCGGCGCGCAGGCCGCGGGCGTGCTCCACATCAAAAACACAGTCAGCGATGGCCTGATCGTGCCGCTGCTGCAGCTCGTCCCGGATCAGTCCGTAGGTGCGCCGGTCGCCGCTGGCTGCTGTGCGGGCGGCATGCCGGAGGCTATCTGTGACGCCGCTCATGGCAGATACGACCACGACAGGAGTGCTCCCCGTTTGCTGGGCAGTGCGCGCCACAATGCGGGCCACATTGGCCATTCGCTCACCGGTCCCGACCGACGTTCCGCCAAACTTGAGCACGATCATGGGTTGTTCTCCCGTACAGGGTGCGCGGCGCAAAGAGCACGATCGCCGATCATGGCGCGAGGCCGACACTGGGCAGGGGCAGCGTTGCCGAAGAAGGAAGGGATACCGTTCTGCTAGGGGCAGTCCGGATTGCGGGGAATTATACAGGAGCTCCCAAGTGCGCACAAACAGCTCGGGGCTGGCCCCTGCCATTCTCCCTAGACAAAGAGCGACATCCGCGCCGCGAGGCCTCCGTCGACCACAAATGTGGCTCCAGTGATGTAGGCAGCCCGGTCCGAGGCCAGAAACGCGCACATGTGGGCGATATCGAGGGGACGCCCCACCTCGCCCCACGGAACCTTGGCGCCCATTTCGTCGGAGGAATAGTCCTTGCGATCATAGTATCTGGGCACCTCAATGGCGCCGGGGGCAACGGCGTTCACCCGTATATGCATCGGCGCCAGCTCAACGGCGAGCCCGCGCGTCCATGTGGCTATGGCGCCCTTGGTAGCTTCGTAGACCGTGTGGCTCGGCATGGATGCCAGCGCATGGACTGAGGTCATGTTTATGATGGCGCCTTTGCCCGCCTCTAGATAGGGCAAGGCGCGCTGGGCGATAAAGAACTGGGAGCGCATGTTGGTGGCAAAGAGCCGGTCGAACAGCTCTGGCGTGACATCCTGAAATGGCGTCGTGTCGGTACGCCCCGCGTTGTTCACCAGAATGTCGAGACCGCCCAGGAACTCGACAGAACTCTCGACCAGGGCAAAGCAGGCGTCGATCTGGCTGAGGTCGGCCTGCAGGGCGCGTGCCCGCCTGCCGATCCCCTGGATCTCTTTAACCGCACTGTGGGCCCCATCGCCGCTGGCATGATAGCTCAACACCACATCCGCACCCTGCCGGGCGAGCTCCAGGGCAACCTCGCGGCCGATTCCGATGCCGGCGCCGGTCACCAGAGCGCGTCTCCCCGAGAGTTCCATAGATTCTGACCTCCTACACTACCCCTCGCATGCAAGAGTCACGCTGTGCCCCTTCAGTGGCTGTCTCAGCTCGCTCACCCGCCGTGCTGTTTTGGGCGCGATACTCTTGCTCAAGGATGCTCATGCTCACATCATCGTGCCAGCGTCCGCCGATGTACGCAGCCTCACGTTCAATGCCTTCTCGGCGAAATCCTGTGGCGGTGTAGCAGGCGATGGCGCGCCTGTTATAGGCCAGGACGCGCAGATCGACGCGGTGCAAGGACAGTTCCTCAAAGGCATAGCGGAGCACCAGTTTCGTGGCACGCGTTCCGTATCCGTGCCCCCAGGCGGATGGGTCAAAGATGCCGATGGCGTAGCGCGCCCGCCTGTCCGCCTCATTGACCGAGTGCAGGCGCGCGTGCCCGATACAGCGCTTGCCGACCTCGATGCACCACCCGTAAGGCTCTGAGAGAGCGCGCTCGTACCACGCGATGGCATCAGCCTCCGCATATGCCGTGCTGTCATCCGGTTCGCCACCACACATAAGGATGTATTCTGGCACTCTGCCCACGCGCAACCGGTCCTGTATGTCCTCAGGGAGCGGGGGGCGAAGTGTCACCTCTCTATCGGAAAGAACAGGCAGCGGCATCACGCTACTCCCAGTTCCAGGCGCGCATCATTGGCAGCTACCAGTTCTGCTGGCCCTGCAACCTCCCCCTCAATGACCTCGAGGTGCATGTTGAGGTCACGGATGGCCTGAGCGACCTCTGTGACATGCTGGCGATCCGTCAGAATGACCATTGTGGGCCCCGTGTCGGTGGAGAAATAGGCGGGTATGCTCGCGCTCCTCAGGTCGTTGCACAGTCTGAAAAGCGGAATGTTCTCCGGCTCCCAGGCAAACAGCTTGTTTTCCATGCTGCCCGTCATGGTCACCCCGTGCAGGCGGATGCTGTCTAGCTCCGCCCAGCGGCCCAGCACGCGCCAGTCTCCACGCTGAATGGCATCCACGCAGTCGATGACCTCATCTGCCCGGCTCATGCACCACGGGGCGAAAAACGGGCTCTGAGGCGCCTCGCGATGGGCGGCCTCTGTCGCAAGCCCAATGCGCGAATCGATGGGGACTGTCACAAGTCGCATGTCTGCCAGTTCATCGCGCTGGTCGAGCCGGATGGCATAGCTGTCCTCATGCGATACGTTCGGATGGGAGAGCCACAGCGACACGCCCCCCGTGGCGCTGCGGCAACCCGATCCTGCGAGCAACCGCGACAGGCAGCTGAGGAAACGGCGGTTTACGGCCAGCTCTGACCCGAGCGTGGCGGAGATGGCAGCCATGGCGAGGGCTGCCGATGCGGATGCGCTCGTCCCAAGGCCCTTGCCTACGCGCGTGGCGCGCGTGACGTTGTGGGATACGACCAGCGCGCGCGTCTCGATCCGCGCCAGAGACCGTACAGCGTTGAGGGTCTGAACGACGCGGCTGCGGGCATGGGCATCGGCCGGAAGGCCATTGATCGTCACCAGATCTGTATCGAGGCCTGCGTCGAACTGGACCAGAGTGAGCGTATAGGCAGCGTCATTGTTCACCGAGATGCTGGGGAGGTAAGCCGTTCGCAGGGCCCAGTCGGCCATCCCATGATACTTGAGTATGCCCTGGATGGGGTAGGCGCGCGCCGCCCCACTGCCCTCGGCCCGTCCGCGATCACGGATGACAGGATAAGGTTCTGCGCACAGGCCTCGCGCCCGCAAGGCATCCTCGATGCGCATATGATCCAGTGCCAGCCGGTCCCTCTTACTCGGCGTTAGTGCCACGATGACTCACCTATCTCAGTTGTGTAGGTCATGCACAGATATTAGCCATAAAACGGCCCATGTGCCAGGGCGTGGCGATTTCACCCTCTATGCCGGGCATGCTAGAATTGAGGTTAATGTCGCGTTGGGAGGCGAGTCATGTCGAATACTCTGGTGATACATCCAGGCGATTCCGTGGGTGTGGCGTTGCATGATCTCCAGGCTGGGACGGAGGTTGAACCGACCTGTGGTCATGGCAAAGGCGTGGTGACCCGACAAGGGATACCCTTCGGTCACAAGGTGGCGCTCGTGCCGATACGCGATGGCGAAGAGATCCTCAAATACGGCGCCAGTATCGGCCTGGCTGAAGGAGATATTGCGCCGGGTGAGCACGTCCATGTGCATAATCTTCGCAGCGTGAGAGGAGCCGCCCAGTGATCGCTGATTCCTTCCAGGGCTACCAGCGTGCCGATGGCTCGGTGGGCGTGCGTAATCTCGTCGCGGTCATCCCCTCCTGTGGCTGTGCACAACATGCTGCTGCGCGAATCGCCTCGCTCGTGGATGGCGCTGCTCTGCTCAATTATACGGGCGGTTGTGGCGAAACCGAAGGCGATATCGCTCTGGCGACGGACCTGCTGGCGCAGTACGCGCGACATCCTAATGTCATCGGTACCCTTGTAGTTAGCCTGGGATGTGAGACGCTCAACGCCCATCTGCTGGCAGAAAAGGCTGGCAACGGCACCGCTCCGGTAGAGTTGCTCACAATTCAGGAACTGGGGGGCACTGCCCGGACGGTCTCGCGGGGTGTTGAACTGGCTCACCAGATGCGACAGCGGGCCGAAAAGCTCAATCGCGTGGCATGTCCTGTGGCCTCGCTGACGATTGGTCTCGAATGCGGCGGCTCAGATGCGACCTCTGGCATGGCCGCGAATCCGGCCATGGGCGCCTTTAGTGACCTGATGGTGGCGCAGGGCGCCAGGGTCATTCTGGCAGAAACCAGCGAACTACTGGGTGCTGAGCACATCATGGTGGATCGCGCCGCCAATCCTGCGGTGGCCAGGGAACTGATGGAGACCGTGCAGAGCTGTGAGCGCTGGCTCAAGGCCACCGGGGAGGATTTCATGGGCAAGCAGCCCAGCCCCGGCAACGTGCGCGGCGGCATCACCACCGTGGAGGAAAAAGCGCTGGGAGACATTCTCAAAGGCGGGCACTCGCCCTTTGTTCAGGTGCTCAAGTACGGGCAGCCGCCGACGGTTGCAGGGCTGTCTTTCATGGATACTCCCGGGAACGATCCGGCGTCGGTCACCGGACTGGTGGCGGCCGGCTGCCAGATGGTGACGTTTACCACCGGCCGTGGCAACCCCATGGGCAATGCTATCGCCCCGGTGGTCAAAGTGACCGGCAATGCACACACCTGGGCCCGGATGGGGTCCGACATCGACCTGGATGCCAGCACAATCATCTCCGGGCAAGAATCGGTGGAACAGGTGGGCAATCGGCTCTATGAGCTGGTGCTACGCGTAAGCTCAGGTATGCCCTCTATCGCCGAGACGCTGGGCCATGAGGAGTTCTCGATGTTGCGCCTTGGGCCGATCTAC
Organism: Anaerolineae bacterium; assembly: GCA_040772225.1. Classification (GTDB taxonomy): domain Bacteria; phylum Chloroflexota; class Anaerolineae; order UBA1429; family UBA1429; genus JAAYED01. The sequence continues at coordinate 1,539,999 of JAXGYO010000002.1, read as the reverse complement.
TAGACTGGTATCTCTGCAGACGATGACGCCTCCGCCGGGCTAGCCCGGCGGAGGCGTCTCTTCAAGCGGTGTCCTGTGACCTCTAGTGATACGGCAGCAACTCGCGCAGGGTGACCACGCGATCCTCGGTCACCATCACCTCGGCGTCCAGGTTGTCAGGATGCAGCTGGCTGATGAACTCGCGACAGCGGCCGCAGGGAGGGATGACCGAGCCGTCCCAGAGCACAGCGACCATGCGGAGCACCCGGTTGGCCCCGGCTGTGACCATCGCGCCCGCGGCAGCGTGCTCGGCGCAAAAGCCCATCGAGGAGCCGGTGTCGATGCAGACGCCTGTGTAAACATGTCCGTCGTCGGCCAAGAGTGCGGGTCCCACGCCGCCGGCCTCTGCGCTATCCGAGAGTCTGCGAGGGTTCAGCACTGCGCGGGCCTTTTCGCAGAGCGTCTCAAAGCCTTCCGGTATCATTCCTCGTGCTCATCCGCCAGAGGCTCTGTACGGTTGCGCAGTGCAGGGAACAAAATCACCTCACGGATGGAGGACTGTCCGGTGAACAGCATGACCATGCGGTCGATGCCAAAGCCTAGGCCTCCCGTGGGGGGCATGCCATGCTCCATGGCGGTGATAAAGTCCTCGTCCATGGGATGGGCTTCGGTATCTCCCCTGGCGGCTGCCTCCACCTGGGCGGCAAACCGCTCTCGCTGATCCAGGGGATCGTTCAGCTCGGTAAAGGCGTTTCCACACTCCAAAGCGCCTATGAAAAACTCGAATCGCTCCACGAGATGCGGTGCGCCGGGCTTTTTCTTGGCCAGAGGCGAGATGTCGATCGGGTAGTCGGTGACAAAGGTGGGCTGGATCAGGGTGGGCTCGACGCAGAGCTCAAAGAGCTTCTCCACGGCCTTGCCCCAACCGGGCTGCGGTGTCATCGCGATCCCCCTGGCCTGGGCCGTCGTCATCAGCGCATCCAGCGTGTTGAACTCTTCGATATCGATGCCCGAGTGCTCCAGAATGGCGTCGCGCATGCTGATGCGCCGCCAGGGCGGAGTCAAGGAGATCTCGTGGCCCTCGTAGGTGATCGTCTCGCTCCCGAGGACCTGGCGAGCGGTCTCTGAATACAGCGTCTCTACCAGACGCATGATCTCTTCATAGTCAGCGTAGGCCTGGTACAGCTCGATAACGGTGAACTCGGGGTTATGCCGTGTCGAGATGCCCTCGTTACGAAAGTTATGGCCAATCTCATAGACCTTGTCCAGCCCGCCGATGATCAGCCGTTTGAGATAGAGCTCATCGGCGATGCGCAGATAAAAGGTCTGTTCCAGTTCGTTATGATAGGTGGTAAACGGGCGTGCGGCTGCCCCGCCGTAGATCGGCTGCAGCACCGGCGTCTCTACCTCGATAAAGCCACGCTCGTCCAGCAAACGCCGGATGGATGCCACGATACGGCTGCGGGTGATGAATATCTCGCGCACCTCGTCGTTGGCCACCAGATCCAGGTAGCGCTGGCGGTAGCGCGTTTCGACATCGCGCAAGCCGTGCCACTTTTCGGGCAACGGGCGCAGCGTCTTGGACAGAAACTTCCAGTTGCTGACGTTGACGGTTGTCTCGCCTGTTCTCGTTTGGAATAGGGTGCCCTCGGCCCAAACAAAGTCGCCCAGGTCAATCAGGCGCCGAAAGACGTCGTAGGCCTCTTCACCGAGCACGTCTCGACGGAGGTAGATCTGAATCCGTCCCGTTCCGTCCGCGATGTGGGCAAAGGTTGACCCGCCCATGACGCGCAAGGCCACCACGCGACCTGCTACACTGACGGATACTGGCTCCTCTGTATCCGGAACAAAGGCAGCGATGGCCTCTGCGGCGGTGTGTGAGTGTTCTGCGCGAGGCGGGTATGGGTCTATACCCAGTTCACGAAGACGGCCGAGTTTCTCGAGGCGCTGTTCGCGGCGGTCATTGGTCTCAGGCATGGCGCATCCTTGGCGAAAGTGGCGTTGGAGGCGGAGAGCCGCCGCAACTATTGGAGACTGAGGATCTTGAAACAGAGCTTGCCGCCCGGGGTCTCCGCCTCGACGTCATCTCCCGGACGATGGCCCAGGATGGCTCGCCCTAGCGGTGATTCGTGAGAGATACGACCTAGACGCGGATTTGCCTCGGCAGGGCCGACGATTTGATAGGTCTCAGGCTCCTGGCCCGGCTCCTGGATCTGAACCGTCGATCCGAGCGAGGCATGGCTGTTGTTGCTATTCTCGAGGGTGGCCGCGTTAGCCAATAGGGTCTGTATCTCGCGAATGCGGCCTTCGAGCAGCGCCTGCTGGCGCTTGGTCTCGGTATAGCCGAAATTCTCGCTTAGATCGCCTTCCTCTATCGCACGTCGCAGGTCGTCGGCGATCTCCTTGCGGCGCACCGTGGTCAGCTCTTTGAGCTCTGACTGGAGCTTGTCTCTGCCGTCGGGTGTCAGATAGTGAATTTGGCCGTTCGTCATGCCTCTACCTCTGTTTCTCGATCCATGAATACACATTATAGCCGCGCGGCACCTTCACGCCAACTATGAGGCTACAGGCTGAGTGAGTGGCCCACGCAGGCACGTGATACATAACAGGACACATTGACACCTCTTATGGTAAACGGTATTCTAAAGCGTGTGCCGAATTTCTTTGAGGTGAGTTCTATGACCGGGATACAGGAACTGTCCGACCGGATCATCAATAATGTGGAGCAGGTTATTGTCGGCAAGCACCGCGAGGTGCGACTGGCGATCGTCGCCATGTTGAGCCAGGGGCATATTCTGATTGAGGATGTCCCCGGAGTGGGCAAGACGATGCTGGCCAAGTCACTGGCGCGCAGTATCGGCGCCAGTTTCAGCCGGATTCAGTTTACCCCCGACCTTCTTCCCAGCGATGTCACCGGTGTATCGGTTTTCAGTCAGGTGACGCGTACCTTTGAGTTTCGCCCCGGCCCTATCCTGGCGCAGATCGTGTTGACCGACGAGATCAACCGGGCCACTCCCAAGACGCAGTCCGCGCTGCTCGAGTGTATGGAGGAGCGTCAGGTCACAGTTGATGAACACACATACAGACTTCCGGAGCCGTTTATCGTGCTGGCCACACAGAATCCGATCGAGTACGAGGGGACTTTTCCCCTGCCCGAAGCGCAGCTAGATCGCTTCCTGATGCGCATCACGCTGGGACATCCCAGCGTAAGCGAAGAGATCGAGATTCTCGATGCGCAACAGCACAGGCATCCTTTTGAGACGCTGGGCCAGGTCGCCGAGGCTCGCGAACTGGTGGCGGCGCAAAAGCAGGTCAGGGAGATCTACGTAGATCAGCTGGTCAAGGATTACATCGTCGCTGTGGTGCAGGCGACGCGTGTCTATCCGGATGTCTTTTTGGGCGCCAGCCCGAGAGGATCCCTGGGATTGTACCGTGCCGGGCAGGCTCTGGCGGCCACGCACGGGCGCGATTTTGTGACGCCCGATGATGTCAAGGCCCTGGCGGAAGTAGTGCTCGCTCATCGCATCATCATCAGCCCATCGGCGCGCATCCGCAATGTCGACACGCGTCAAGTCGTGCGGGATGTTCTGGAGAGCGTCGCGGTGCCAGGGACGCGGGTGCGGGCAGAGCGACGGTAATACCTTCACGCGCTGGACTGTAATGTACAAACCGATTCTCAAGAGGGTAGCGCATGGAAGTTCGCCCTGCAACGATAGCCGATATTGAACGCTGCAAGCGTCTGGATGGCAGCTATAGCACCGGCTACATCTGGCATATGGATGAATCTATCCGTCCGGACGAGGTGTCCGTTGGTTTCCGGCGGGTGCGCCTTCCGCGAACCGTGGAGGCCCGCGATCCGCGTTGCGATGACGATTTGTTTGAGGTCTGGCAGAACAGCCGCTGCTTTCTTGTTGCAGACGAACTTGGTGTGGTTCTTGGATATCTCAGCATGGTGGTGCGGCGCGACAACTGGCAGGGATGGATCGAGCATCTGGTAGTACACCGCCCCTACCGGCGCCGCGGCGTAGCGAGTATGCTCCTGGAAGGCGGCGAGGTCTGGGCGCGAAACAGCGCGCTGCGGGGCGTGACTGCCGTAGTGCAGAGCAAGAACGATCCGGCGACGAGCCTCTTACCGCACCGAGGATATGCTTTCCGGGGCTATGTCGATGGCTATTTCGACAGCGGCGATCTGGGATTGGTCTACTCACTCCACCTGTAATCAAGCCCGGACAGGCGCCGTTATTTGACAGTGCTCGGCTCCGCAAGGTATAATCGCACGACGTGAGTCCGTAATGCCTATCATATCCCATCAGGGATAGAGGAGTTTAGATCGTGTCCAAGACATGGCAACCCAAGAAGCGACGCCGCATGCGTGTGCACGGTTTCCGGCAGAGGATGTCAACGCGGGGCGGCAGAGACGTGCTCAAGGCCCGGCGCGCCCGTGGGCGGCAGGTGCTGACGGTTCAGAACAAGGGCGCGTAGGCGCCCTGCTATGCAAGAGTCGGATCGCGGCCTGGCGCCTACAACCCGCCCGCGACGGCTTGCCGATTCGCAAGATTTTCGGCGGGTTCGTGAACAAGGGCGTTGCTGGTCCGATTCGAGATTGGTGCTTTGTGTCTATCCCAACGGCCTGGACAACGTGCGAGTGGGCTATGCTGTCAGCAAGCGCATAGGCAAGGCGGTCCGGCGTAACAGAGTCAAGCGCCTGATGCGAGAATCGGTACGAGCGTATGCTGATTTGCTTGTACCTGGTTGGGATATCGTGATTATCGCCCGGCCAAGGGTGAGCGTGGCCGATTATTGGGACGTTGCGAGTTCCGTGGGTCATCTCCTTGGGCAGGCAGGCGTCTTGTGCTCGAACGAGACGCCGGTTGTTGGTTGATTGGGGTGATAACGTGTCCCTGGGTGCGCGCATCATCCTTGGGGTAGTAGCTTTCTACAAACGATTTGTGTCTCCCGCTTTGCCCCCCAGCTGCCGATATTATCCCACTTGTTCTACCTATATGCAGGAAGCGGTAACCAGGTATGGTGCGCTGCGGGGCGGTTGGATGGGCGTCAAGCGCATATTGCGCTGCCACCCTTTTCATCCGGGCGGCTATGATCCTGTACCATGACCCGCGCCTGCGCCGGCTGCGGCAGAAGGAGTGCTCATTGAACAAGCTATGGTCAGGGGGGCGGATCGCCCTTCTGCTAATTGTCGTGGCTCTGGTGGCCACCGGATGCATGCCTTCCCAGGGCGTCAACGATTCCGGTTGGACTGCGCTGACGGTGGATGGATCAGCCCTGTATGCTGTGCGCTCGACCGGCGATGCGGTGGCGCTTGATCTGCAGGACTCTGGCAATCTGATTTGGGAGTACGCCGTTGAGTCGGCATCTGCGGGACCAGGTTGCGGTATCACTCAGCAGCAGACCGCACCCGTAGCTCAAAAGCAATCACTCGGGGCTGTTTACGGGTCGCCGGCCGTCAGTGATGGGCTGATGGTCTTTGGATCATCCGAGGCTGCGCTGATCGCCCTCGATGCGGCAACCGGGGACCTCGCCTGGACATTTCCTGTCGATGCCGCGGTAATTGGTGGTGTCGCCGTTGCGGGCGGCGTGGCCTACGTGGGCACCGTCAGCGGCAAGGTTTATGCTGTGGATCTCGAGACGCACAAGGCAGTCTGGTCGCAGCCTTTTGTCACGGGTGATCGTGTTTGGAGTACGCCCATTGTGGGAGAGGGGCTCCTGTATGTGGCTTCGATGGATCACCTGATCTATGCGATCGATCTGGACAGTGGTCAGAGTGTCTGGTCAGCGGATCTTGGTGGCGCCATACAGGGAGACATTGCACTCTACGACGGCACGTTGCTGGCGGGGGGCGTAGATCGACGCTTGCACGCTATCGACGCCTCGTCTGGCCAGGAGATCTGGCAGACCAATGTGCTCGATGCCTGGGTATGGGGTGCGCCCCTTGTCGCGGATGATGCCGTGTTTTTTACCACTCTAGACGGCCATGTCCATGGTCACAGGCTGGACAATGGTCAGGCACTGTGGGCTCCTATCGCATTGCAGGGCGGCATTAGCGCTGGCCCGGTGGCGTCCGGTGACGCGATTATTGCAGCTACTGAAGAAGGGCTTGTATACCTCATCGATGCGGGAGCCGGCACGGCAGACGTGATCTATGGTGCAGTGCAGGACCAACAGCGAGGCGGATACCTCTCCGCACCTTCCTCGCAAGATGGTGTCGTCTATCTCGGCAGCACCTTTGGCTTTATTGTGGCCCTCGACCCGGCCGAACGCTCGCCCGAGTTGTGGGTATATCCGTCTTCATCTGAGGAGTAGCCTGGAGAGTGAAAGAATCAGTGCAGGCAGCTAACGCGCCGCGGGTCGATCCGAAACAGGTACGCAAATCGCTCATTACCTGGGCTCTCATCGGTGTCGCGGTTATTATCGTCTCGCAGGTGGGCTTTGGCACCATCTGGCGCGAAGTCATCATCCGGCCGCTCTTGAACGGGCTGTTGTTCCTGTACGCATACCTCGGCCGCAACTTTATCATCGCGATCACAGCGTTGACACTGCTATTGCGACTGATCACGATGCCGCTTCAGATAAAGTCGATCCGCTCTATGCGCGCTACCAGCGCCTTACAGCCGCGGATTGCAGAGCTGCAGAAAAAGTACGGAAACGACCGCGAGCGACTGGTCATGGAGCAGCAAAAGCTATACAAGGAAGAGGGCGTGAGCCCCTTTAGCGGGTGCCTGCCCTCTCTGGTGCAGTTGCCGATCTGGATTGGCTTGTACCAGGGCATCACCAGCGTCCTGGCCGACACACCTGTCGAGTTGATGAGTCTGGGGAAGAATATCTATCACGGCTTTTCGGCAGTGGTGGACATTATCCCGCTGCAGGGCGTGTTCCTCGGGATCGACCTGGCGAAGCCTGACCCCACATCTATTGTGCTGCCCATTCTTGTGGCCGGCACGACTTATCTGCAGAACAAGATGACCACACAGCAGAGCACGGATCCGCAGCAGGCATCGATGAACCAGAGTATGCAGCTCATGATGCCGTTGATGTTTGGCTTTTTTGCGATGCAGTTCCCTGCGGGACTGGCCATCTATTTCGTGATCTCGAACCTGATAGGCATGCTCATTCAATGGCTGGCGGAACGGCAGATTAACGGGGGGAGCGCCTCGCAGGTCGTGGAACCAGCTACCAACAAGAGGAAAGAAAAGGCGGCATATGGATCGAGAGACAAAGCCCGTAAAGCATAACGCAGAGTTCTCGGGCAAGACGGTGGAGGAGGCTCTGGAGAGCGCCGCGGAGGCGCTGGAGCTACCCGCAACTGCACTGGAGTATGAGGTGATGCGGGACAGCACGCGCAGTTTTCTCGGCTTTGTACGCACCGGGGAGGTCACAATCCGAGTAAGCTGGGAGGACGCAACTCCGGCCAGGCACGCCGAGGCGGCGCGCCTGGAAGCGCCAGCAGCCGAGATGCCCCTGCCTGAGGACATTGAGGATGAGGACGATGAGCTCTCTCGCGAAGAGGTGGAGGAGCAAGCCGTCGTCCCAGAACAAGATGCTGATTACGATGAGGACGATGAGACTGGCAATAGTGCCGAAGGCAATCCGCCCGAGCTTGAGGACACCGCCCTTGAGGTCCTCACCACCCTGCTGGACAAGATGGGGGCCCTGGCCGCTGTCGAGGTGGTGTCCAGGGGCGGCGCCATCGACCAGGCCACCGATGAAGTCAGCCCTCTCATTCTCAATGTCGTCGGGGACGATCTGGGCGTATTGATCGGCCGTCGCGGAGAGACGTTGCGTAGCCTGCAGTTCATGACGCGGCTGATTGTCAGCCGCAGGCTGGGTGTATGGCCCAACCTTGTTGTAGACGTCGAGGGCTATAAAGCACGTCGTGAAGAGGCCTTGCGGGCGTTGGCGTTGCGGATCGCGAATCAGGTCCGTAGTTCGCATGAGCCCATGGCTTTGGAGCCGATGCCGGCCAACGAGAGGCGCATCGTCCATCTGGCTCTGCGGGACGATCCGGACGTGTACACCGAGAGCACGGGCAAAGAGGATCGGCGCAAAGTCCAGATTCTCCCCAGATAAAGCAGGTTCATGCCAAACTCTATCGTAACACCGCAATACCTGATTGTCGGGCACATTACCAAAGATCTGGTGAATGGCTCTGGATACAGGCTGGGCGGCACGGCGACGTACGCAGCTCTCGCTGCACATCATCTCGGCCTGCAGGTCGGCGTCCTCACCAGTGGGGACGCGGATACTGAGCCACCGGCCGCCGATGGTATCCTGGTTCACCGGGTGCCCAGCCCGCAATCGACGGTTTTTGAGAACATCTACACAGACCACGCGCGTCGGCAGTATGTGCGCGGCGTTGCCTCAGTTCTTCAGGATGCAGACATACCGGAGGGGTGGCGCTCTGCGCCGATCGTCCATCTAGGCCCGATCGCTCAGGAGGTCAGCCCGGCGCTGGCTGAGGCTTTTCCGGGAGCGCTCGTGGGGGTGACCCCGCAGGGATGGCTGCGTCGCTGGGATGATGAGGGCCTCGTTTCGCCCATCGCATGGGTGCAAGGCAGTCGCATCCTCAATGCGGTGGATGTGGTGGTTCTGAGCCTCGAAGACCTTGGCGGTGATCGCGCTTTGCTTGAAGAGTATATCGCTCGGGCGAAGCTGCTTGTCTTGACCGTTGGCGAGCGTGGGGCTATCGTGCACATGAACGGTAACTCGCAGCGCGTTCCTGCCTACGTAGTCGATGAAGTGGATCCGACTGGCGCGGGAGACGTCTTTGCCGCTGCGTTTCTCATTCGATATAACGAGACTCATGACGCGGTAGAGGCTGCACGCTTTGCCAATAGCGCGGCTTCCTTCGTTGTGGAGGGACCGGGGCCAAGCACCATACCCACAAGGGAGCGGGTGGAGGAACGCCTGGCGCAGGGCACGCTCAGAGACTAGATAACTGATCGACGTAGACAGGGGCAATGCAGCATGGGCCGGATCTACTCGCTAGCCAACCAAAAGGGCGGGGTCGGCAAGACGACGACGGCCGTCAATTTGGGGGCGTATCTGGCCTACTGCGGCAAGCGCGTACTGTTGGTAGATACCGATCCCCAGGCCAACGCAACCAGCAGTTTGGGCGTTGACAAGAACGCTCTGGCCCGCTCAGTATACGACCTGCTCATTGGCGCCGAGTCTGCCACAAGCCTTACACTGGTGACGGCATGCATGGGGTTGGATCTGCTCCCCTCGTCGCCGGCCCTGGCCGGGGCAGAGGTGGAGCTTTTGCACGTCATCGGCAGAGAGACGCGGCTCCGGCACGCGCTGCGCCAGGTTAGCCCCCGGTATGACTATGTTCTCATCGATACCCCCCCCAGTCTGGGCATGCTCACTGTCAACGCGCTGACCGCATCGGATGGTGTGTTGATACCGATTCAATGCGAGTACCTGCCCCTCGAAGGTTTGGCTCAGCTACTGCATACGATTGATCTGATTCGCGAAAGGCTGAATCCCGAGCTGATCGTCCGCGGCCTGATCCTGACCATGTACGATCGCCGCACCAATTTGGCGCGTCAGGTGGTGCAGGAGATACACGACCACTTCCCCACGACTGTCTTTCAATCGGTGATCCCGCGCAACGTCAAGCTCAGTGAGGCGCCCAGCTATGGAGAGCCAATCTTGACCTATGCCCCTGACTCCCCTGGAGGGATGGCCTATGAGGCCCTCTGCCAGGAGATTCTGGCATCGGAGCGGGCGTGAGCTTCACTCTGCCGCTGGTAGCCCACTGTAAAGCATCGGAGGTGCCGCTATGCCGTCTATGAGGAGACAAGGTCTGGGCAAGGGCCTCGATGCGCTGATTCCCCAGACTGAAGAGTCAACGGGGCTCCGCCGAGTCAGCATTGACGCGATTGTCGCCAACCCCATGCAGCCCCGGACCGTTTTTGACCCCGAGGCGCTCCAGGAATTGGCGGACTCTATTCGCGAGCTCGGCCTCATTCAGCCCTTGATCGTTCAGCGTGTTCAAGAGACGCTGGATGCGGCCCAGCCGCCCCGATACCAGCTTATCACCGGTGAGCGGCGTTGGCGTGCGGCGCGGCTGGCGGGCCTGCGGCACGTGGATGTCGTCGTCAAGGACGCCTCTCCTCAAGAGATGCTCGAGCTGGCGCTGGTGGAGAACATCCAGCGGGCCGACCTTAATCCCCTCGAAGAGGCGCACGCCTATGCGCAGCTTGTTGAGGACTTTGGTATGACGCAGGAGCAGGTAGCGGCGCGCGTCGGCCGAAGCCGCGTGAGTGTCACCAACACGATGCGCCTTTTGAGGCTTCCGGAGGATGTCCGCGGGATGATTCTGAGCGGCACGTTGTCAGAAGGCCATGCGAGGGCGCTGCTCATGCTGGATCAGGATGATGACCAGAGTGGCGTGGCCAGGGAGGTCGTCCGCAAGGGCCTCTCTGTGCGACAGACTGAGGAGCTGGTGCGGCGCCGGCAGGGGTCTTTTTCGGAGACTCCGGAGGCGCCGGTGCGCCGTCAGCGCTCGCCAGAGACTGAGGCGTTGGAGCAGGACTTTCGTGAGGCCATGGGGACGCGGGTCGAGCTGTTTCGCTCCCGCAAGGGCGGACGTCTCGTGATCCACTTTTACTCAGAAGAGGATCTGCAGGCGCTCTATGATCGGCTCGTGGATACGGCCGACTCGTAAAACGTTCGATTCCCGTTTTTGACAGCAGCTGAGCGGCATGGTAGACTCCTCAAGTTCGCGGTGAGAGGGAGCTTTTCCCCAGACAAGAGAACAGCGTGTTTTCGGGCTCTATGTAGGGTCGTTCAGCAGATTTGACAGCGTGGGTGGTACACGGTATTATCCCGCAGTCGCTGAGTGGACAATCCTGGAGCGAGATAGCTCGCGGGGTCGAAGCCTATTGCAGGCGTCGGCCACTTTTTTTGGCAGGATGACTGCCCAGGCAAGAGCTCAGGGAATCACCAGCGATGCAGAATACTCGTAACGGTCTTAATCCGGATTTGACGGATGGTGACCAGGCGAGTAGACTGATGAGAGTGATGTGCGCAAGCATGTCCACCCGCAAGGGGGTAGCGGATCATTACACAGGGTTTTACAGCGACTTGACTGTAGCTGTGGGATCGGGTAGAATGATCAATGCACCCGGGAGCGGGTGACCGCGGGGTCTGAGGCGCTGGGAACAGGGTCATGGGCGAAGCGGAAACACCTTAACAACTAAAGAGTGACAGAAACAGCGAGTCCAAGAACTTGAGTTTAGTCAGAAACCAACTCTCGTGAGAGGGTAACTTTTCATGGAGGGTTTGATCCTGGCTCAGGATGAACGCTGGCGGCGTGCTTGACACATGCAAGTCGAACGCATCGACAATGCCTGGAGGCTCTGGATGAACGGGCGTACGAGAAATCGTACAAGCGGGAAGAAGGGGCGGAAGGGCGACGTTGGTGAGTGGCGGACGGGTGAGTAACACGTAGGTAATCTGCCTCAAAGTGGGGGATAACTGTTCGAAAGAGCAGCTAATACCGCATAATATCCAGGCCAAGCCTGGAAGAAAGGCGCGAGTCGCTTTGAGATGAGCCTGCGGCCGATTAGCTAGTTGGTGAGGTAATGGCCCACCAAGGCGAGGATCGGTAGCTGGTCTGAGAGGATGATCAGCCACACTGGGATTGAGAACGGCCCAGACTCCTACGGGAGGCAGCAGTGAGGAATATTGCACAATGGGGGAAACCCTGATGCAGCAACGCCGCGTGGGTGAAGAAGGCTTTCGAGTTGTAAAACCCTTTACTGTGGGATGAGAAAAAGGACAGTACCACAGCAAAAAGTCTCGGCTAACTACGTGCCAGCAGCCGCGGTGAGACGTAGGAGGCAAGCGTTATCCGGATTTACTGGGCGTAAAGGGCAAGTAGGCGGTTGTTCAAGTTGGGCGTGACAGATCTCGGCTTAACTGAGAGAGGTCGTCCAATACTGAGCGACTAGAGGGCAGGAGAGGAAAGTGGAACTCCCGATGTAGCGGTGGAATGCTCAGATATCGGGAAGAACACCAGTGGCGAAGGCGGCTTTCTGGCCTGTACCTGACGCTGAGAGGCGAAAGCTAGGGGAGCGAACGGGCTTAGATACCCCGGTAGTCCTAGCTGTAAACGTTGGATACTAGGTAATGGTGGTCAAGGCCATCAGTGCCGAAGCAAACGCGTTAAGTATCCCGCCTGGGGACTACGACCGCAAGGTTAAAACTCAAAGGAATTGACGGGGACCCGCACAAGCAGCGGAGCGTGTGGTTTAATTCGATGCTACACGAAGAACCTTACCTGGGCTTGACATGTACGTCGTAGGGGACCGAAAGGCGACCGATCCTTCGGGAAGCGTACACAGGTGCTGCATGGCTGTCGTCAGCTCGTGCCGTGAGGTGTTCGGTTAAGTCCGACAACGAGCGCAACCCTTGTTGCCAGTTATACTTTACTGGCGAGACTGCTGGCATATAACCAGAGGAAGGTGGGGATGACGTCAAGTCAGTATGGCCTTTATGTCCAGGGCTACACACACGCTACAATGGCCGGTACAGAGGGTAGCCAAGCCGCGAGGCGGAGCCAATCCCAGAAAGCCGGTCTCAGTTCAGATTGCAGGCTGCAACCCGCCTGCATGAAGTCGGAGTTGCTAGTAACCGCAGGTCAGCCATACTGCGGTGAATACGTTCCCGGGTCTTGTACACACCGCCCGTCACGTCATGGAAGCTGGTAACACCTAAAGTCGGCGAGCCAACCGGAAGGGGGCAGTTGCCTAAGGTGGGACTGGTAACTGGGACGAAGTCGTAACAAGGTAGCCGTACCGGAAGGTGCGGCTGGATCACCTCCTTTCTAGGGTAGAAAAAGACCTCAAAGTCAGCGGTGGCTGAGAGGCAAGAACCGAGTCAAGGGCGAGCGCGTTTCTGTCACTTTTTAGTTGTTAAGGGGAGCGGGCCTTTAGCTCAGCCGGCTAGAGCACTCCTCTGATAAGGGAGAGGTCTCTGGTTCGAGTCCAGAAAGGCCCACAGGGGAAGCTGGGGGATGTAGCTCAGCTGGGAGAGCACCTCCCTTGCACGGAGGGGGCCAGGGGTTCGAGTCCCCTCATCTCCACAATCAAGCGAGAGCTTGAGGCGGAGAAAGGGGTGCAGAGCCGCCAGCGGTGGTAAAGCCTCAGACTTTCCAGACTTGCACCTTAAAAACTGAACAGGGTTTTTGTCTAGTAAGACGGATCTATAAGAGAACAAGGGCACACGGTGGATGCCTAGGCGCTAAAGGCCGATGAAGGACGTAGTAGGCTGCGAAAAGCTTCGGGGAGCTGCCGACGAGCGATAATCCGGAGATATCCGAATGGGGGAACCCGGCCGGGGGAATGCCCGGTCACCCTACGCTGAACACATAGGCGTAGAGGAGGGCACGGGGGGAACTGAAACATCTTAGTACCCCCAGGAAAAGAAAGGATTTCCCGAGTAGTGGCGAGCGAAAGGGAAAGAGCCTAAACCCGTGACGTGTAAACATGTGGGTGTTGCGTCAGGGGGGTTGTAAGGTCTGCGAGGTGAGGCCACATCCTCACGAAAGAGTTACAAAAGCCGAGCTTAGCCGAACGGCACTGGAAAGGCCGACCGGAGGGGGTGAAAGTCCCGTAGGCGAAAAGCGGAGCACTCTTTAGCGGAATCTTGAGTACCACGGGGCACGCTAATCCTGTGGGAAGCTGGGGAGTCCACTCTCCAAGGCTAAATACCTTTAGCGACCGATAGTGAACAAGTACCGTGAGGGAAAGGTGAAAAGAACCGCGGCGAGCGGAGTGAAATAGAACCTGAAACCGTGTGCTTACAAGCAGTGGGAGGAGGGCTACGGCCTTCTGACCGCGTGCCTTTTGGAGAATGAGCCAGCGAGTTACTCTTTGTGGCGAGGTTAAGGGGGAGTACACCCGGAGCCGAAGCGAAAGCGAGTCTGAACAGGGCGACGAGTCGCAAGGAGTAGGCCCGAAACCAGGTGAGCTACCCATGGCCAGGTTGAAGCGACGGTAAAACGTTGTGAAGGACCGAACCGTTCACTATTGCAAAAGTGACGGATGAGCTGTGGGTAGAGGTGAAATGCCAAACGAACTTGGAGATAGCTGGTTCTCCCCGAAATAGCTTTAGGGCTAGCGTCGGGAGTATAAGTTATGGGGGTAGAGCACTGACTTGGCAAAGGGGCGTATAGCTTACTGAACCATATCAAACTCCGAATACCATAACTGGAAGCCCGGCAGTCGGACGGTGGGGGATGAGCTTCATCGTCGAGAGGGAAACAGCCCAGACCGCCAGTTAAGGTCCCGAAATCCAAGCTAAGTGGAAAAGGAAGTGGGATTACTGAGACAGCCAGGAGGTTGGCTTAGAAGCAGCCACCCTTAAAAGAGTGCGTAATAGCTCACTGGTCTAGTGATTCTGCGCCGACAATATAACGGGGCTAAGCTTGGTACCGAAACTGCGGGAGGCGTTACCTTTGGTAGCGCTTCAGTAGGGGAGCGTTCTGAGTGCGTCGAAGCGGAGCCGGAAGGCTTGGTGGAGCGCTCAGAAGAGAGAATGCTGGCATGAGTAGCGAGAAACGTGTGAGAAACATGTTCGCCAAAAGTCCAAGGTTTCCGACGCAAGGATAATCCTCGTCGGGTTAGTCGGTCCTAAGCCGAGGCCGAGAGGCGTAGGCGATGGACAACGGGTTAATAATCCCGTACCACGTAGAGATGTTTGAGCGAAGGGGTGACGCAGGAGGGTAGACCAGCCTGTTAATGGATTCAGGTCCAAGCCTGTAGGGCGATGAAGGGTCCAGGGAAATCCGGATCCAGAGCCTGAGGGGTGACGGGGGGGCCCAGAGCCCAGAAGTGGTTAAACCCAAGCTGCCAAGAAAAGCCTCTAGTGAGTCTCGCGTGACCGTACCGCAAACCGACACAGGTGGACGGGTAGAGAATACCAAGGCGATCGGGAGAACCTCTGCTAAGGAATTAGGCAAAACGACTCCGTAACTTTGGAAGAAGGAGGGTCCTGGTCTGTGAAGGTGCTAGCCACCGGAGCGGATTGGGATCGCAGAGAAACGGCCCTACCGACTGTTTACCAAAAACACAGGTCTCTGCGAAAGCGAAAGCTGAAGTATAGGGGCTGACACCTGCCCAGTGCCGGAAGGTTAAAGGGAGAGGTTAGCGCAAGCGAAGCTTTGAACTGAAGCCCCGGTGAACGGCGGCCGTAACTATAACGGTCCTAAGGTAGCGAAATTCCTTGTCGGGTAAGTTCCGACCCGCACGAATGGTGTAACGAGTGGGGCGCTGTCTCAGCAGGGGGCCCGGCGAAATTGAAGTAGGCGTAAAGATGCGTCTTACCCGCAGCAGGACAAAAAGACCCCGTGGAGCTTTACTGCAGCTTGATATTGAGTTAGGGCTCAGTCTGTAGAGGATAGGTGGGAGACTGTGAAACTGGGGCGCCAGCCTCGGTGGAGTCGACCTTGGAATACCACCCTGAATGAGTTTTGGCCCTAACCTCTGGCCGTGAACCGGCAGGGGGACAGTGTCTGGTGGGCAGTTTGACTGGGGCGGTCGCCTCCCAAAGAGTAACGGAGGCGCCCAAAGGTTCCCTCAGGCTGAATGGAAACCAGCCAAAGAGTGTAAAGGCAGAAGGGAGCTTGACTGCGAGACCAACAAGTCGAGCAGGGACGAAAGTCGGGCTTAATGATCTCACGACACCGCGTGGAAGGGTCGTGACTTAACGGATAAAAGCTACCCCGGGGATAACAGGCTAGTCTTGCCCTAGAGTTCATATCGACGGCAAGGTTCGGCACCTCGATGTCGGCTCGTCGCATCCTGGGGGCGGAGAAGTTCCCAAGGGTTGGGCTGTTCGCCCATTAAAGCGGCACGCGAGCTGGGTTCAGAACGTCGTGAGACAGTTCGGTCTCTATCCGCTGTGGGCGCAGGTGATTTGAGAGGAGTTGCTCCTAGTACGAGAGGACCGGAGTGAACAAACCACTGGTGAGCCAGTTGTACCGCCAGGTGCATCGCTGGGTAGCCAAGTTTGGCAGGGATAACCGCTGAAAGCATCTAAGTGGGAAGCCCGCCTCAAGATGAGATCACCCATGGCATAAAGCCAGTAAGATCCCTGGAAGACCACCAGGTAGATAGGCGGCAAGTGTACAGGCTGCAAGGCCTTTAGCTAAGCCGTACTAATGATCGAGGTCTTATAGGTCAGTTTAGGTAAGAAACCCTGTTCAGTTTTTAGGGTGCAAGACGCACTCAGAAGTGCGTTAAGACGTATGGGTACATACGTCTGAGCACATGCGAAGCATGTGCCATTAACATGGAGAATAGGGTTTCTTGGTGATATGAGCGGAGGGGGTATACCCGGTCCCATACCGAACCCGGCAGTCAAGCCCTCCAGCGCCGATGGTACTTTCCTGGAGACGGGATGGGAGAGTAGGTCATTGCCAAGGAACCCTTTTCGATACCCACAGCGCGCACTATGGTATATCGCCATCGTGCGCTTTTTTTGTCCCTATCGGCCGTGGACATGTGCGCCCGTGGTGGCCGAAGTTTGTAGGGGCGCGCCGCCTGTGCTAGAATCGCCTTGATGGGGCGTCGCCAAGCGGTAAGGCAGCGGCCTTTGGAGCCGCTATTCGGAGGTTCGAATCCTTCCGCCCCAGCTACATTCTTTGTGCCGATGCACGCAGGAGACTGGCTATGCTGGTCTCCTTTTTGCTCTCTGACAGCGCTGCGCGGGAACCCGACCGCTGGACAGCATGGCGCCCCAGGGCTAGAATTGGCGTGCCAATTGGACTATGTGAAGTGGATGCTAGGGTTGTGGAGGAGCAAGGTGGGCGAGGGCCTGGGTGTCGCGATACTGGCAGCGGGTCAGGGAACGCGTCTCAAGTCTGATCTTAACAAGGTGCTTCACCCTGTGGGTGGCGTGCCGATGGTCTTTTGGTCCGTGGACAACGCACGAACTCTGGGCGCCGATCCTCTGGTGTTGGTCATCGGCCGGGATGGGGAATCGGTGCGGTCGGTCGTCGGGGACAGGGCAGAGTATGTTGTGCAGGCAGAGCGCCTGGGTACAGGGCACGCCCTGCTCCAGGCTGCGCCTCTGCTTCAGGCCAGGAGCAAGACGGTGCTGTCGCTCTACGGGGATATGCCCACGCTGCGGCTGGAGACGCTGCAACGGCTGGTGGCTCTTCACAATGATAGCCACGCTGCAATCACGCTGCTGGCGGTGGAGGCGGCCGAGTCCATGGGTTTCGGTCGCATCGTCAGGGATGAGCAGGGCCGTGTGAGCGCGATCGTGGAGGAGGCGGTGGCGTCACCGGAAGTACTGGCTATCCGCGAGCTAAACTGCGGTGTGTACTGCTTTGATGCCGACTGGCTCTGGCAACGGTTGCCAGATGTGAGACCCACGCCTCCAAAGGATGAGTATTATCTCACCGACATGGTGGCGTTGGCCGTGGCCGATGAACTGCCCATCTCGGTGCTGACTATTTCGGATGTGAGCGAGGTGCTGGGCATCAACAATCGGGTGCAGCTCGCCCAGGCCGAGCGCGTTATGCAGCAGCGCGTCAACGAGCACTGGATGCTTGCCGGCGTGACGATGATCGATCCTGCGACGACATACGTCGACGCCACTGTCGAGATTGGGCAGGACACGGTGATCTATCCGAATAGCTGCCTGCAGGGGCAGACGATCGTTGGCCGCGAGGCGGTCATTGGCCCCAACTGCGTCGTGCGCGATTCGATCATCGGTGATGGCTGCCGTGTGGTGGCGTCTGTCGTCGAGGGAGCGCGTATGGATCGTGGGTCCGAGATCGGTCCGTTCGGGCACCTGCGCCCCAGGGCTCATCTGGGGGAGGGCGTGCACATGGGCAACTTTGGCGAAGTCAAGGATGCCTACCTTGCCCCCGGCACCAAGATGGGACACTTTTCCTATGTCGGCAACGCCCAGATCGATGAGGGCGTCAATATCGGGGCGGGCACGATCACCTGCAACTATGATGGCGTGCACAAGCATACCACGACGATTGGTGCCGGGGCTTTTATCGGTAGCGGGACCATGCTGGTGGCGCCTGTAAGGATCGGCGCAGGGGCGCGGCTCGGCGCCGGATCGGTCGTCACGCACGATGTGGGGGACGGTGCTCTGGCCTATGGGGTGCCGGCGAGAGAGAAAAAGGTCGGGGATGGGGATGATCGCTGAACCGGTCGATCTTGCCGCACTGGACCCCTCCTGGCGCGCGTTGCTCGAGGCTGCCACAGAGGCCAGGGGGCGCGCACATGCCCCGTATTCACGCTTTGCCGTGGGTGCCGCCGTGCGTACGGGCAGCGGACGCATTTACTCCGGTGCCAACATCGAGAACGCTTCGAGTGGTCTGACGGTGTGCGCCGAGCGTGTGGCCATATGGAAGGCGGTTTCAGAGGGCGAGAGGCATTTTCAGGCACTCGTCGTCATTACAGATACCGGCGCGACGCCGTGTGGCGCCTGCCGTCAGGTCCTGATCGAGTTCGAGGCCGATCTGCCCGTTCTGGTCGCGGACACCGCAGGGCATGCCTGGATGACCAGTCTCGCCGCCCTGCTCCCCGATGCATTTCCCAGGGTGAATTATGGTATGGAGGCATCTGTGATGAATACGGGTGCTGAGCAGGAGGTTGACATGACCAGGCATGATGGGCGCTGGGCCGAGCAGGTACTTGCCAGGAGCAAAGAGATTCTCTCCACGTGGGTCGAGCCAGATACGGCCGCTGTCACACCCGTTTTGAGCGGCGCTCAAGTCGCGGGGTACATAGACCATACCATTCTCAAAGCCGATGCGACCCCGGAGGCGGTAGCAGCGCTATGCGCCGAGGCGGCTGAGCACGCGTTCGCGTCGGTCTGTGTCAACTCGAGCCACGTCGCGCTCTGCGCTGAGAAACTACAGGGATCAAAGGTTGCAGTATGCTCTGTCGTTGGTTTCCCATTGGGAGCGATGCTAACAGAGGCAAAAGTGGCCGAGGCGCGCCTGGCCATCGACGCCGGAGCGAGCGAGATCGACATGGTCATCGCCGTAGGCCTGCTCAAGGCGGGTAGGGTAGACCGTGTGTGCGATGATATCGCCGCTGTGGCGGAGGTCTGCCATGCGCGTGGGGCCCTGCTCAAGGTGATCATAGAGACCTGCCTGCTGACGGATCAGGAAAAGGTGGCGGCCTGCCTGGCGATTGTGGAGGCCGGCGCTGACTTTGCCAAGACCTCGACTGGATTCAGCACAGCGGGCGCCACCGCGCGCGACGTGGCGTTGATGCGATATGTTGTGGGACCGGACCTGGGAGTCAAGGCTGCGGGGGGCATTCGTACCTACGATGACGCCATGGCGATGATCGGCGCGGGCGCCACGCGGATTGGTGCCAGCTCCGGCGTGAAAATCGTCGCGGGCGCCCCCAGCTAAGGCGGTTTGGCCTTGCCAAGGCCGCGCGTTCATCAGACTGAAGCGATTGTGCTGCGCGAACGGGACTATTCCGAGGCGGACAGGATTCTCACCCTTCTGACGCCGGGCGGCAAGGTCACGGTGCTTGCGCGCGGCGTTCGCAAGCCCACCAGCCGCAAGACCGGGCACCTGGGTCTGTTTCACCGCTCTCAGTTGATGCTGGCTCAGGGCAGTAACATGGATCTGGTGACTCAGGCAGAGGTGCTGGATGTCCATGAGGGGCTCTGGCACGATCTCCTTCGTTTCACCTATGCGTGCTATGCTGCAGAGCTCGTCGATCTGCTTGTGCCTGAGCACGAGGGCACCCCGGAGCTGTATGATCTCTTTAGCACGGCACTGGGCTGGTTCTCAACAGAGCAAAACCTGCGACTGTGGGCGCGCTATTTTGAGCTCTCTCTCCTGAGGCATGCGGGTTACCAGCCCTCTCTCTACGAGTGCATTGTCTGCGGGATAGCACTCGAGGCAGAGATCAACTTTTTTGACGTGACGCAGGGTGGGCTGGCCTGCCCTCGATGTGGGGGAGCGATTGCGGGGGCGCGGGCAGTGAGCCTGGCCGCACAAAAGGTCCTGAGGTATCTGTCGACCAGGTCGCCCTCAGAAGTGGCTCTGCTGCAGTTGCATGAGCAGACGCATCGCGAGCTAGAGTCGCTCATGCAGGCCTACTTGCAGTACACCCTGGAGCGCGAGCTCAAGTCAACGGCCTTTCTGCGGCAGCTGCGCTCTGAACTGGCAATGCACGAAGCGGGGCGCCCCGACGCTGTGTCCGGCGAGGGCAACGTGCAGGTTTGACGGGTGGCCCGATTACATCTAGAGTCGTCTGCGTTTTGAGACTGCAGCCAAGGGAGAGCGGTATGGATTTTCAACAGGTGATCATGCGCCTGGAAGAGTACTGGGCAGACCAGGGTTGTCTGATCTGGCAGCCTTACAACGTTCAGGTGGGCGCCGGCACGAACAACCCCGCCACTGTGCTTCGCGTTCTGGGGCCAGAGCCGTGGAAAGTGGCCTATGTCGAGCCATCCATCCGACCGGATGACGGGCGCTATGGCGAGAATCCCAATCGCCTGCAGCAGTTCTACCAGTACCAGGTGATCCTCAAGCCGGACCCGGGTAACCCGGTAGAGCTCTATCTCGACAGCCTGCGCGCCCTGGGGATCGATCCCTCCGTCCATGACATCCGCTTTGTAGAGGATAACTGGGAGTCACCGGTTCTTGGCGCCTGGGGATTGGGCTGGGAGGTCTGGCTGGACGGCCAGGAGATCACCCAGTTCACGTATTTCCAGCAGGCCGGAGGCCTGGATCTCGACCCTGTGTCGGTGGAGATCACTTATGGCCTTGAGCGCATCGTCATGGTGCTGCAGGGCGTCAAGGCCTTTACCGAGATCAAATGGCACGGTGACGTCACCTATGGTGACATGCTCTTGCGGGGTGAGGTCGAGCACTGCACGTACAACTTTGAGGTGGCCGACGTCGGCAACCTGCGCCAGATGTACGATCTGTGCGAGGCAGAGGCACTGAATGCGTTGCAGCGTGAGCTGGTGCTGCCGGCGCACGACTATGTGCTCAAGTGTTCGCACATCTTTAACGTCCTCGATGCGCGGGGCGCCATCGGCGTGACCGAGCGCGCGGGGTACTTTGTTCGGATGCGCGATCTATCTCGGAAGGTGGCGCAACTGATGGCGGCGCAGCGCGAGGCCCTGGGCTATCCGCTCAAGGGAGCATTTGCTGTAGAGACTGCGGCGCTTCCGGCGCTGCCTCCTGTCACGGAGCCAGCCGGCGAGGGGCCGCACGATCTGCTATTCGAGATTGGCGTGGAGGAGCTTCCTGTCGCCGATCTCGATAGCGCCATAGAGCAGCTACAGGAAGGGCTGCAGAGCGCTCTACAGGCAGCGCGCCTGTCGTATACCGCCCTGCAAGTGTTCGGCACGCCCAGGCGCCTTGTCGCCCGTGTACACGGCCTCCCGGCGCAGCAGCCGGATGTGGAACAGGTGTCTCGCGGTCCCGCAGTGAGCATCGCCTACGATGAGGCCGGTCAGCCGACGCGTGCGGCCCAGGGCTTTGCCCGGGGCCGCGGCATTGACGTTGTGGACCTGCAGCAGCGCGATTTCGATGGCAAGCCCTACGTTATCGCCGTGACAACCGAGCGTGGCCGGGGGACGGCGGCTGTTCTGGCCGACCTGCTGCCCCAGGTGTGCGCCGGGCTCCGCTTTGTCAAGAGCATGCGTTGGAATGAGAGCGGTGTCGCCTTTTCGCGGCCAGTACGCTGGCTGGTTGCCCTGCTCGGCGATCAAGTGGTGCCTTTTGAGTACGCTGGCGTACAGAGTGGGCGCGTAACACGGGGCATTCGGCCAGGTGGGTCGCAGCCCTGCGCGCTCGCGAGGGTTGCCGCCTATGATCCCTTTATCGCGGAACAGGGGATCGTCCTGGACGTGCAGGGCCGAGAGGCCGCCATTTCCGCGCGCGCCCGTGAGCTCGCTGCTCAGGTGGGAGGTGAGCCTGGTGGTGACGCGGCGCTGTTGCGCGAAGTAGCCAATCTGGTCGAAGGCCCGGTACCGATCCTGGGATCGTTCGATGAGAGCTATTTGAGTCTGCCGGATGCAGTGCTGCTGGCGGTGATGCAAAAGCATCAGCGCTACCTGCCGGTGATCAGCGACGGGCGCCTTCTGCCGTACTTTGTGGCCGTGGCCAATGGCGCACAACTGGACGTAGAGGCAGTCCGCGAGGGGAACCAGGAGGTATTGCGGGCCCGCTACGCTGATGCGGCCTTCTTTTACGCTGCGGACACGCGACGCCCGCTGG
Source organism: Anaerolineae bacterium (assembly GCA_040772225.1). GTDB lineage: Bacteria > Chloroflexota > Anaerolineae > UBA1429 > UBA1429 > JAAYED01. The sequence goes on along the minus strand of JAXGYO010000002.1, from coordinate 1,517,768 downwards.
AGGACGTGACGCAACAGCTGGATACGCTGGCGTTTCAGGAGAACCTGGGCTCTGTGTTGGACAAAGTCCACCGCCTGGAGAGGCTGGTTCCGGATATCTGTGAGCTGTTGTCTTTACCGCCTGATGAGACGGCGATGGCCAGCCGCGCCGCCGCGCTTTGCAAGAGCGATCTGGCGACGCAGCTCGTGGTCGAGTTTACCTCACTGCAGGGTATCATGGGGCGGCACTATGCTGCCCTCTCCGGGGAGCCTGAAGCTGTTGCGCTGGCGATCGAAGAGCACTATCTGCCACGCTTTATGGGCGACCGGCTGCCGACGGCGAGCGAGGGCCTGGCAGTCGGACTGGCAGACCGGCTCGACACGCTGGTTGGTCTGTTTGCGGTGGGTATTCGGCCCACCGGCGCGGCCGATCCCTGGGGTCTGCGGCGCGCCGCACTGGGAATCGTACAGGTTCTTGTAGAAAGGCGCATCTCGATATCGCTGGCGCAGGCGATCTCGGCCACGGCCGAGCAATTGCCTGTGACTACAGAGCCCGAGGTGTTGCGTGACGTACAAGAGTTTGTGATCCGGCGTCTTGAGGGCTACCTCAGGGAGGCGGGCTACCGGTACGATGCCGTGCAAGCCGTGCTTGCGGAGCAGGGCGACGATCCCAACGGGGCAAGAGAGGCGTTGGATGCGCTGCAGCCGTGGATCGAGCGTCCTGACTGGGAGACGCTGCTGGATAACTATGCCCGCTGCATCCGCATCACGCGCGATCTGACATCGCGCTATGCCGTGGATGAGGCGATGATCATTGAGCCTGCAACGCGTGATCTCTACCGCGTGTATCGTGACGTAGAAGCTGATCTGCGGCAGTCACCGACGGTTAGCCGTTTGATGGAGGGGCTGGTCGTACTGACACCGGTGATTGCGCGCTTTTTCGATGATGTACTCGTCATGGCGGAGGACCTGGCTGTGCGTCAGAATCGCCTGGCGCTCCTGCAGAGCATTGGAGCGCTGGCAGATGGGATCATCGACCTGAGCGAGATGGAAGGATTCTAGACTAGATCCCTGAGTTGCCAGAGGGCAACTCGCTTCACGAGAAAGGCTAACCATGTTCACGCAGTGGTTGCGCACGACGTTCGGTGGGTTGATCGATGCCGGCGCCAGCTTTTTTGGCAGGCTGGGGATCAGTCCGAATATGCTCACCGTCATCGGCTGTCTGCTCCAGATCGGCGCGGGCGCGATCGTGGCCGCAGGCCATCTCTGGGTCGGGGGGCTGGTGCTCGGGCTGACTGCGGTGTTCGATGCCTTTGACGGTGCGCTAGCCCGGCAGCGCGGCGGCGGCACCAAGTTCGGCGCATTTCTGGATTCATGTCTGGATCGGGTTGCTGAGGCCGGTGTCCTGCTGGGTCTGGCCTGGTATTTTATGCAGCAACCTGGCCAGGTTGAAGAGCTTCTGATCTATGTGGCGCTGGTTGGCTCTTTGATGGTCAGTTACGCCAGGGCGCGGGCAGAGGGACTTGGCATCACGTGCAAGGAAGGTCTGTTTACCCGCGTGGAACGCACAATCGTCACCATTCTCGGGCTGCTCTCGGGTTTTGTGGTCGCTTTGGCCTGGATTCTCGCCGTCGGGACTGTGGCAACTGCGATCTTTCGCATGGTCAGGGTATACCAGCAGGTGCGCAGCGAACCGCTCCTGGGAGATGATTCGCCGGGGCCACAGGGCGCGTGATTGATGCGAGCCGCATGTTAGTTGTCAGCGCGGGCTGATTGTGCTAGAATCTGCCCGTCGTGGTGGGCGTAGCCGAGTGGTTAAGGCATCTGGTTGTGGCCCAGAAGACCGTGGGTTCAACTCCCACCGCTCACCCAGAGCCCCCGAAGCAGTCGCTTCGGGGGTTTTTACTACCCGCGATTGCCGTGTTAGTGTCTGTAGTCTACAATCGGCCTGAGAACAAGACGACTGGAAGTAAGGTGGTAGCCATGCGCGTACGATACGCTCAGGTAGGTGTGGGTAGCCGGTCGATGATGTATACCCGGGCGATAGTGGAGCGCTATGCGGGCAACTGTGAGCTGGTCGGCCTGTGTGACACCAACCCTGGCCGGCTGGCGCTGCGCCAGAGCTGGGCGCGCGAGCGTGGCGTCGCAGTGCCGACCTATGCCGCCGCGGATTTCGATCGCATGGTCGCCGAGTGCCGTCCCGATGTCGTCATTGTGACGTCAGTCGACGCGACGCACGATGATTATATCTGCCAGGCGATGGCGTTGGGCTGCGACGTCATCACCGAAAAGCCGATGACCACCGATGAGCAAAAGTGCCAGCGGATCATCGATACCCAGCGCGCCACCGGCCGCTCCTGCCGCGTTACCTTCAACTATCGGTATTCCCCGCCGCGCACCCAGATCAAAGATCTGCTCATGTCGGGGGTGATCGGCGACGTGCTCTCGGTGGACTTTCACTGGCTGCTGGATACCCATCACGGTGCGGACTATTTTCGGCGCTGGCACCGTAACAAGCGCAACTCGGGCGGGTTGATGGTCCATAAGGCGACCCATCACTTTGACCTCATCAACTGGTGGCTCTCCAGCGTGCCTCAGACAGTGTACGCTTCCGGGCGGCGCGCGTTCTACACCCCGCATCAGGCCGAAAGGTATGGCCTGGACCGGCGGGGCGAGCGCTGCACGGGCTGTCCTGAGGCCAGCCGCTGTCCCTTTTACCTGGATCTGGCGGCCAGCCCGGATCTGCAGGAGCTCTACCGCGACAACGAAGCGCATGACGGCTACTACCGTGACCGCTGCGTGTTCAGTCCTGAGATCGATATCGAGGACAGCATGCAACTCACGGTCACCTACTCGAGTGGCGCCAGGCTGAGCTATTCGCTGAATGCCTTTATGCCCTGGGAGGGGTATATCGTGGCGTTCAATGGTTCTCAAGGCCGTATCGAGCATCACTGCGAGGAGACCGTGTACGTCAGCGGGGATGGCACGGTGCCCGGAGAGTTGCTGTCAGAGGGGACCACGATCAAGGTGATTCCTCATTTTGGCACGGCCTACATGGTGCCGGTCTGGAGCGCGGAGGGCGGACACGGCGGCGGGGATGATATCATGCTTGCCGAGTTATTTGGCCATCCAGAGGAGCGGCTTCCCGATCCCTACCTGCGTGCGGCGGATCAGCGGGGCGGTGCTTACTCCATTCTGACCGGTGTGGCAGCCAATATCTCGATCGCTACCGGCAACGCCGTGCAGATCGATGATCTGGTACGGGATATCGGGTGGCCTGACTATCCCAACATGCCCGGACGCGATGATCCGATTGCACTATCGGAAAAGCCAGCGGGGCGCCGCCTGAGTGCTGAGCAGGTGCGCGCCATCGGAGACGAAAGCGACCAGACCTGACCGAACATTGGGGCGATGACGGCAGCATGTTCGTCGCCACTGCACCTGAGGAGAAAGATCATGTCATCATGGGTCAACGACTGGGAGAATCCAGAGGTTGTGGAGATCAACCGTATGCCGATGCATGTCACGTCGGCGCCCTATCCCACGGGCGATCTGGCCAGGGATGGGGGATCCTCGCCGTGGACGCTATCGCTTAACGGGCAGTGGCGGTTCCACTGGGCACCCAATCCGGACGAGGCGCCGGAGACGTTCTACAATCCCGATATGGACGATTCGTCCTGGGATCAGATCGAGGTCCCCAGCAACTGGCAGATGAAGGGCTATGGCTATCCCCAATACGTTAACGTCCAATATCCTTTTCCCCCGGACGAGATGCCGCGGGTCCCTCATGACAGCAATCAAGTGGGCAGCTACCGGGTGAGCTTCGAGGTGCCTTCAGCCTGGGGAGGCCGGCGAATTACCGTGACCTTTGGCGGCGTGGAATCGGCCTTTTACGTCTGGCTGAATGGTGAGCCGGTGGGCTACAGCCAGGACAGCCGGCTGCCGGCCGAGTTCGACCTCACGCCGCACTTGCGGCCTGGAAAGAATGTGCTGGCGGCACGCGTCTATCGCTGGTCGGATGGCACCTATCTCGAGGATCAGGACCACTGGCGGCTGGCCGGCATCTACCGGGATGTCACGCTTACCGCGCTGCCTGCGGTGCATCTGCGCGACTTTAACGTGCAGGCCCCTCTGTCCTTGGACTATGTGGACGGCGTGCTGGACGTGCGCGCGTGGGTGGAGAACAGCACGCGGGAGATGCAGACTGCAGAACTATGGGCCGCATTGTACGACCCGCAGGGTGCGCAGGTGCTGGAGGCACCCATGGTGCAGGGGCTCAAGATCGCGCCCGGGGCTGAGGCAGAGGTCTCTGCCTTTTGGCCCGTGGAGCGGCCTGCCAGGTGGTCAGCGGAGACGCCCCATCTGTATCGTCTGGTGCTGGAACTGCGAGACGGCGCCGGTCAGGTGGTCGAAGCTCAGGCGGCATCGATTGGTTTTCGTACCGTCGAACTACGTGACGGCCAGCTGTACATCAACAGTGTTCCGGTGCTCTTGTTCGGCGTCAACCGGCACGACCACGATCCGTATGGTGGCAAGACCGTCTCCCGCGATGCGATGCTGACCGACATCCTCTTGATGAAACAGCATAACGTCAACGCGGTGCGTACCTCGCACTATCCCAATGATCCCTACTGGCTGGAACTGTGCGATCAGTTTGGCCTGTACGTGATCGACGAAGCCAACCTTGAGACCCATGGCGTGTGGGAGAAACCGAGCTGCAACCCTGCCTGGCGCCACGCCTTTCTGGAGCGCGCGATTCGGATGGTGGGTCGCGATAGAAATCATCCTTCCGTGATCTGCTGGTCGCTGGGTAACGAATCGGGTCACGGGCCGAATCACGCGGCCATGGCGGACTGGGTCCATGCCAGCGATCCCAGTCGCTTTGTGCATTACGAATCGGCCGGACGCGAGCCCTATGTCGACGTGGTCTCGACGATGTACCCGACGGTGGAACATATCATCGAGATGGCCACCGTGCCCGATGACCCGCGCCCGGTGATGATGTGCGAGTTCGCCCATGCCATGGGCAACAGCTGCGGCAACCTGCGCGAGTATGTGGATGCAATCCGAAACACCGAGCGGTTGATCGGCGGATTCATCTGGGACTGGATCGATCAAGGCATTGCCCGGACTGACGAGCAGGGGCGCACCTACTTTGCCTATGGCGGCGACTTTGGCGACGTGCCGAACGACTATAACTTTTGCATCAATGGCCTGATCGGGCCCGATCGGGTACCGCATCCGGCCCTCCTCGAGTACAAATATCTGATCCAGCCCGTGGTGGTCGAGGCGCTGGACCTGGAGGCGGGCGAGGTCCTGATCACCAACCGTTACGATTTCGCCTCTTTGGGCGGGCTCGACATCCTTTGGACGCTTGAGGAGGACGGTACTGTCCTGCAGAGCGGGCAAGTGGCGCCGGTGGAGATCGGCCCTGGGCAGAGCGTGCGTCTGGCGCTCGATGTGGAGCAGCCCGAGTTGCTGCCCGGAGCCGAGTACTGGCTGAATCTCAGGTTCGCCTTGCGAGAGCCGTCGGGCTGGGCCGAGGCCGGCCACCTGGTGGCCTGGGAGCAGTTCCGAATGCCCTGGGAGGCCTCGGCGCGGGTCACGCGCTTTGACGAGATGCCGGCGATTGTTCTCCACGAGAGCACCGAGTCCATCACGGTTGCCGGTAACGGGTTCGCGGTCGTCTTTGATCGCGCCGCGGGGGAGATGACCTCGTTTACAGTCTCTGGGCGCGAGCTGCTGGATCGCGGCCCGCGGCTGAACCTCTGGCGCGCGCCGACGGATAACGATCGCGGGCGCCACCGCTCGGAGCCGGTGGCTGAGGCCTGGGCCCGCGCCGGGCTCAATCGCCTCGCGCGTATTGTGCGCGAGGTGTCCGCCGAGGCCCTATCCGAGCGGGTGGTTCGTGTGACTGTGCGCGAATGGCAGAGCCCGCCGGAGACGACCTTTGGATTTGCCGCGCGCCAGGTGTACACCGTCTACGGTAGCGGCGATGTACTGGTGGATGTGTACTTTGATCCCGCAGTGCGCTATGGCGTGCTCCCCCGCCTCGGGCTGCAGCTACGCCTGGCGGCCGGCCTGGACCAGATGACCTGGTTCGGGAGGGGCCCACAGGAGAGCTACATCGATCGCCTGGCCGGGGCCAGTGTCGGGCGGCATAGCGGCAGCGTGGACGAGCAGTATGTGCCGTACGTCATGCCGCAGGAGAATGGCAACAAGACCGATGTCCGCTGGGCGGCCCTGACCGATGCGAACGGGGTCGGGTTGATGGCTGTGGGCGCGCCTTACCTGGAGGTCAGTGCCCATCATTATACGACCGAGAACCTGACACAGGCCCAGCACACCAACGAGCTGGAATGGCAGCCGGAGGTGACGCTGAACCTGGACTATCGCCAGATGGGCCTGGGCGGGGCCAGCTGCGGTCCCGGGACGCGCCCCGAGTATCTGCTGCTCACGGCGCCGACACACTTTCAGGTGCGTCTGCGCGCGCTGAATGCGGACGATGCGCCAGAAGAGCTTGCACGCCAGGCGCTGCCACAGGCCTGATCCCGGCGCTCTGAACCTGCTTCGAGAGGAGGGACCGTACGGTCCCTCCTTTGCTTTGGTGCGCACCCCGTGGCCTGCGATCCGCGTTGCAGAAACTGACTTGTCCGGATGCCGGCGTTTTCGCCCGGCGGCCTTCCGAGGGTACAATCCGTAATATCTCAACAGCATCCGAGGCTTTCTGTGGATCTCGAGCGGGTCGTCAAAGACACAATCGCGCGTTTCGATCTGCTGCCCTCCGGGCAGACAGTCGTCGTTGCCGTCTCTGGCGGCCTCGATTCATTGTGCCTGCTGACGCTGCTGCGCGCTCTGGCCCCTGACTATGGTGTCTCGCTGCATGTTGGCCATCTGAACCATGGACTGCGGCCAGAGTCATCCGACGAGGCCACGTTAGTGCAGTCACTCTGTGCCGGCTGGGGCCTGCCCTGCACTGTGGGCCGCGCCGACGTGCAGGGCCTGATGGAGGCCGAACGACTGTCGCTGGAGGAGGCTGCCCGGCTGGCGCGCTACCGTTTTCTCGGGGGGCTGGCGCGACAGGTTGGCGCCAGCACTATTGCGGTGGGTCACCAGGCGGATGACCAGGCGGAGACGGTGCTGATGCATCTGATCCGGGGCACCGGTTTGGGGGGGCTGCGCGGGATGCAGCCGGCGTCCTGGCTCGATGCTGCGCTCATGGTCGATGCGGACACTGGTCGTACGCGGTCTGAGCGGATTCGCCTTATCAGGCCGCTTTTGTACGTGTCACGGTCGCAGCTCGTGGCCTATGCGGCGGAGCAGGGTCTCGAGCCGGTGATGGATCCCTCCAACGCCGACCGTACGCTGTTGCGCAATCGCGTTCGGCATGAGCTGTTGCCCGAGCTGGAGACCTACAACCCCAATATTCGGGCGACGCTCAGCCGCACGGCCGAGGCTCTGGCTGGCGACTATGCGCTAATCGAGGCGGCGACCGACGAGGCCTGGCAAAAAGTGGTTGTCGAGGCCGACGCAGAAAGGGTGCTCTACGATCGAGGACGACTGGCGGAGCAGGCTCTGCCCCTGCAGCGCGCACTCCTGCGGCGCGGTGTGCTGGCGTTGACGGGCTCGGTTCGCGACCTCACGTGGGAGCACATCACCAGCGCGGTGGCCGTCCTGCGAGACGGGCAGGTGGGCGCACGGGCGATGCTTCCACCTGCTCTGGTGCTCACAATCGGTTACGATCGTGTCATGCTGGCGCACGAGGGGGCCTCCTGGCCTCTTCAGGAGAGACCGCGGGTTGAGCGCTCGCTGACTCTCGCCGTTCCGGGCGACACGGCTCTGCCCGAGAGTGCCTGGCGCGTCTGTACAGAGGTGCTCGATCGCGCCGCTCTGCCTGCTGCCTGGCGCGGGGGTTTTGGGGCTTACCATGCCTGGCTGGATGCCGAGCGTCTCACATGGCCTTTGTGCGTGCGTGGGCGGCGCAGCGGCGATCGTCTCCTGCCGCTGGGCATGCAGGGCTCACAGAGCGTCAAGGAGCTAATGATCGACCGCAAGGTCCCCGCCCAGGAGCGCGATACACTGCCGATTCTGGAGGCGGGCGGCGCACTGGCCTGGGTCGTGGGTCTGCGGGTGGACCGGCGTTTTGCGGTAGGCAACAACACAAAGCGGGTGCTGCACATCTGGTTCGAGCCGTTGGCGCCCCTGGGGGAGGAATCATGATCACGGTTCGGCTCAAGCAGGGACGGGAGCGGGCGCTGGAGAACCGGCACCCCTGGATTTTCAGCGGCGCCATCGATCGTCTGGATCGGGGAATTCCGTCGGGGGAGATCGTGCGGATCGCTGACGCGCATGGCCAAGTGCGCGCCCTGGGTTATCTCAATCCGCGCTCCCAGATCGCTATCCGCATTCTCTCCTGGGATCCGAACGAACAGATCGATCGCGCCTTTCTGCGTCGACGCCTTATGGCGGCGATCGCGCGCCGCCAATGCCTTCCCGGGTTGGATGACACTACGGCCTGCCGACTGGTCAACGCCGAGTCTGATGGCCTGCCGGGCCTGATCGTTGACTGCTACGATGACTGGCTCGTGTTGCAGTCGTTGACTGCCGGCATCGAGCGGCTCAAGGAAGAGATCGCTGATCTGCTCATAGAGTCGCTTGACCCACGTGGTGTCTATGAGCGCAGCGATGTGGACGTGCGCCCCAGAGAGGGATTGGCGGATCAGGTGGGTTCGCTGCGTGGCGAGACGCCGACCGAGCCGGTCGCGATTCAGGAGCAGGGTCGGCTGTTCCAGGTAGATCTTCTGCGCGGGCACAAGACCGGTTTCTATCTGGATCAGCGCCAGAACAGAGAGCGGGTGGCCGCCTATTGCGCAGGAGCGGAGGTGCTGAATGTCTTTTCGTACACCGGCGGTTTTGGCGTGTACGCCGGCACGGCAGGGGGCAGCCGAATTGTGAACCTGGATAGCTCGGCGGATGCCCTGGCGGTGGCGGCACAGCACATGGCGCAGAACGGCATTCCGGCTGAGCGTTGTGAGATCGTGGCCGGGGACGCCTTTCGCGTCCTGCGTACCATGCGCGATCAGGCTCGGCGTTTCGACGTGATCGTGCTGGACCCGCCCAAGTTCGCCTTTTCAAAGGCGCAGCTTCCCTCGGCAACGCGAGGCTACAAAGACATCAATCTGCAAGCCATGCATCTCCTGCGCCCCGGCGGTATTCTTGCCACCTTTTCCTGCTCTGGCGCGGTGGATGAGGCGCTCTTCCAGAAGGTTGTTTTCGGGGCCGCCCTCGATGCGGGCCGGGATGTCCAGATTCTGGAGCGCCTGGGGCAGGCGGCGGATCATCCGGTCTTGCTGTCTTTCCCAGAGGGGGCCTATCTGAAGGGATTCATCTGCCGCGTCGATTGATGGACCAGCCAGACTGCTAGTCGCTGCGCTTGCGCCGCGCGTGACGTTGGCTAGAATGGGCGCACGCCATCTCATGGGAACGCGGAGGAGCGCCATGGCACAGCACCAGCACCCCGAGAACGATGCTCAGCTTGGCGATGTGGACCACATTCTCATCACCGAGGAGCGCCTGCAAAACAGGATCTGCGAGCTCGGCCAGCAGATCACGCGCGACTATGATGGGCTCAACCCCATGCTCATCTGTGTGCTCAAAGGGGGGTATGTCTTTCTGGCTGATCTAACTCGGGCTTTGGGTCTGCGGCACAGCATCGACTTTATGGCCATCTCCAGCTACGGCAACGCCACCGAATCCACCGGCGTGGTGCGGATCCTCAAAGACCTGGACTCGGATATCAGCGGGCGCCATATCCTGGTGGTGGAGGATATCGTTGATACGGGACAGACGCTGACTTATCTTCTGGAGAACCTGCGCTCGCGCCAGCCAGCGTCCATCCGCGTCTGCACCCTGCTCAGCAAGGCGGCCCGCCGCCAGGTGGACTTGCACGTGGACTATGTGGGGTTCGAGATCCCGGACGAGTTCGTGATCGGGTACGGGCTTGATTTCGCCGAGGGGTATCGCAATCTCCCCTTTGTTGGCGTCCTCAAGCCCGAGATCTATAGCTAGCTCTGTGCGAGCCCTACAGGCTGGCCAGAGTTGTGCGGATGCGCTCGACAGCCTTTTCGATATTCTCCACCGAGTTGGCGTAGGACAGGCGCAGGTAGCCCTCACCGGTCACCCCGAATGACGTCCCTGAGAGCGTTGCGACCCCGGCCTTTTGCAGGAGCAGGTCCTCGCACGCCTGGCTGGAAAGTCCCGTCCCGGTGATGTTTGGGAACACATAGAACGCGCCTCTAGGCATGCGGCAGGTGATCCCTGGAATGCTGTTCAGCCCCGCGACGATGACCTCTCGCCGCTGACGGAAGGCGGCCACCATCTCCGCTACCGGTTCCTGGGTACCCGTCAGTGCCGCGACGCCGGCCCACTGCGTAGCCGCATTGGTGCACGAATTTGAGTTCACCATCAACCGCTTGACATGCTCCGCCAGCCACTCGGGCATCACGCCATAGCCCAGGCGCCATCCCGTCATCGCGTAGGTCTTGGAAAAGCCGTGCAGAATGATTGTGCGCTCCTTCGTGGACATGCCCGGATAGGTGGCGATGCTATGGAACTCGCCATCATAGAGGATTTGCTCATAGACCTCATCGGAGAGCACCGGGATGTTGTGCTCCACGCAAAGCCTGGCGATCTCTTGCAGATCGGAGGGCTCCATGATGCCGCCGGTGGGGTTGTGCGGTGAGTTCAGGATAATCAGCGCCGTGCGTTCGTTGATCAACGGGCGCAGATCGTCCAGCTGGAAGCGGAAATCCAATTCCTCCCGCAGCGGGAGCGGTACGGCTTTGGCGCCACAAAAGTCGATCATCGATTTGTAGATGGGAAAGCCGGGATCGGGATAGATCACCTCGCGGCCCGGCTGCGCCAGTGCGAGCAGCGTAAAGAACATGATGGGCTTGGCGCCGGGCGTCACCACGACCTGCGCCGGGCTCACCGGTTGCCCTCGCCGCTCGCCGATCTGTTCCGCGATCAGATCGACGAGCTCCGGGATGCCCTGCGTGGGCGTATAGTGGGTCCAGCCTTCGTGGAGGGCGCGGCACGCGGCGTCGATGATGTGGTCCGGGGTGGCGAAATCGGGTTCCCCGATCTCGAGATGGATGACATCCTTTCCCCGCGCCTCGAGGGCTCTGGCTTTGGCCAGCACCTGAAATGCCGACTCGGTTCCTAACCGTGACATGCGTTCAGCAAGTTCAAACATGATTGCCTCCATGCAATAGGTCCATATAGGCCATATGCAAATCTCTGGCCGAGTCACTCCAGGAGAAGCGTTGGCACTGGACCAACCCGGATTGAATCAAGTGCTCACGCAAATCTGTATCAGTAATCACCCGCCCCAGCGCTTCTGCCATGGCCTCGGTATCGGTGGGCGACATGAGGAGGGCAGCATCCCCCGCGGCCTCGGGCAGCGAGGATGTGTTGGACGCTACCACGGGGGTGCCGCAGGCCATCGCCTCCAGCACCGGGATGCCAAAGCCCTCGTAGAGTGTGGGGAAGCAAAAGACGTCCGCACCGGTATATAGCGCAGGCAGGTCGCCCTCATCGACATAACCCAGCATACGGACCTCGTCCTGGAGCCCGAGCGTCTCGATCGTCTCGTAGATAGGCTCGTACAGCCAGCCGGGGCCGCCGCCAATCACCAGCCTGTGCGGGATATCGCTCGTGTCCTTCAGTATTCGGAAGGCCTCGATCAGCCGGACATAGTTCTTGCGCGGCTGGAGTGTGCCCAGGCTGAGAATGTAGGGGCCGCCGATGTCATGGCGGGCGCGCACTGCGGCCACGCCCGCTTGATTACTGCGCGCAAACGTGTCATCCACGGCCGGATAGACCACCCGGATACGCGCTGGATCCATCCCCATGAGCTCGATCAGGTCATGCTGTGTGCTCTGCGAGTCCGCCAGAATCAGATCGGCCCGCGCCACCGAGCGCGGCACGGCGCTCATGAGGTATTCGAGCAGGGCGGGGGAGGAGCACTCTGGATGTCGCAGGAACGACAGGTCGTGAATAGTCAGCACGGTGCGGGCTTTGCGCACCGGCGGCAAGACAAAATCGGGCGAGTGAAAGAGATCGAGGCGGCCGGTGAGCCACTCCACCGGCAGCGGCAGTCTTAGTTTCTGCCAGAGGATAGACAGGTGCCGGTCTGTCACGGGAAGCGCACGCAGACTAAAGTTCGCGGGCCAGGGCTCTGCGTCTGGCTCTTTCCCTGCGCTGAGCAGGACATAGTCGTTCTCATGATCACGGCGTGCGAGGGCGCGGATCAGGCTGCGGGCATATCGCCCAATGCCTGCCCTCTGACGCACGGCCGCGGTATAGTCGATGCCGATGCGCATTACTTGACCTTTCCGTAGGTCCACACGCGGTTGACACCGAAATTCCAGAACAGCACCACCCCGATGGCGATCACCTTGGCGAGGTTATAGCCCAGCGGCCCCCAGTCGGTAAAGACGTACCGGTCCAGCGACAGAAAGATGGCCTGGTTGATGGCATACCCGCCAACGTTGACCAACATAAAGCGGCTGAGCTGCGGTCCGATAGGATCGCCCCGCGTCTCGGGGTAGGTCCAGTGCCGGTTCCAGACAAAGTTGCTGAGGACCGCCGCGAAAAAGGAAAAGGTGTTGGCCAACCATTTAGGCAGCCCCAGCACCTGGATGCCGAAATTGAGGATAGAAAAGTCAATGACGGCGCCGATGGCGCCTACCACGCAGAACTTGAGAAAGCGCACCACCTCTGCCCGCTGCTCGTGCAGCAGTGTCGTGATCCTCGCAGATATCCCTCTCGATGTCATGCCACTTCCGATCTGTACTGGCACTGCTCGCAGCCGCCTGTGCCGACGGCCTCTGATTGTTTTGGACTCGGACCGCTAAGGAGCATACCCAGGACCAGAGCCACCAACAAATACATGTCCTGCACATACAGATTATCGACCAGGCTGTGGGTAATCAGGTGTCCGAGCATGCCCAACGCGGCCAGCCCCAGCACGCGTGGCCAGCCCTCGGCGTGGCGCGCCTGCCGCCAGGCGCGAGACAGGGCGGCGATCAGCAGCCCGAGGTAGGCCAACAGACCGAGGATCCCTGCCTCTGCGAGCATGTGCAGATAGTAGTTGTGAGCGTGACCCAGCGGGTCCTGCCAGCGAGCCAGGGAGACCGTGGGATACACCACGGGGTATTGCCCGATACCCACACCGATCCATGGGGAACGGGAGAACATGCGCCACGCGGCCTCCCAGTGGGCCAGCCGCTCGATGACGGCGAAATTGGCATCATCGATCTCGACGAGGGCGAGGTCCTGCCCCAGATAAGCGGTGGTGTCGTCCAGTCTCGAGAGGTAGTCGCCTGGGACGAGGGGTGACCACAGGGGAGCCAAAACCGCGGCTACCAGGGCGAGCATCAACAGCACAGGCCAGGCGCGCCGCGCCAGGGCCAGCAACACCAGCGCCAGGCCCGCTAGCGCGCCAAGCAGGGCGCCCCGCGACCAGCTCATGATCAGGCCGGCGAACATGGTCGCAAAGGAGGCGAGGCTCAGCAGCCAGAGCACGCGGTCACCCCAGAGCGAACGAAGTCGCCCGGGGCCGCGCCTGCCCCATCGGGTCAGGAGAATGGCGCAGGCCAGCGGCAAGAGCATGCCCAGATAGCCGCCGTAGGGATTGGGCTGGGCAAAGGTGCCATAGGCGCGCATATAGCGCCCGAACAGCACAAACCCTGGTGGCCCTACCTGTCGCAGAAACTGGTAGATGCCTAACAGACCCTCTGCCATCCCGGCCAGAAGCAGGGCGGCGACCAGCCAGCGGCTCTCCTGCTCACGGATGGTGATGGCAGCACACGCGAGCAGCAGGGCGAATTCGATCCACTTGAGCAACTCGGTCCCTGCAGCCCGCAAGTCGCTGGCAGGCAACAGCGACAGCGCGAGAGCGCCCACCAGTCCCATCGTGGCCATCGTCACACCGGAGCGCAACGCTGTAGAGCGGCGATAAGCAAGCAGTGGCGCTACCATGGCGGCCAGCGTCAACGCCAGTACAGGCTGTGCCAGGCTTAGATTGACACCGCCCACGCTCAGCGTGCGAACTGATCCGAAGGGAATGGCAATGGCCAGCGCATAGAGGCCGATAGCCGGTCTGATGAGCAGGAGCACGCCGCCAATTATCCCCACCAGGAGCGCCATGGCCCATGTGATCGGTGCGCGCGCCAGGAACAGGCCCAGAAGGGCAAGGCCTACTATGGCGATAGCGGAGCGCAGGATGCGATTGGCCCCATCCAGAGCGTGGGATGGACGATCCCGGATCGCAGCTGCCGCACTCCAGGGGAGCATTTAGGCCACCTGCGCCAGGTGCGCGATGGTGAGGCGCAGGCCCTCTTCCAGATTGATCCGGGGCTCCCAACCAAGCAGCGTGCGGGCCCGGGTGATGTCCGGCTGACGCGTCTGCGGGTCATCTTGCGTGCGGGCGTCTCCCGGAGTCACCAGGGTGATCGGCGATGCACTCCCTGTCAGAGATACGACAGTTTCTGCCAGTTCCAGGATAGTGATCTCCCGCGGGTTCCCCAGGTTGACCGGCTCAACCTCATCTGACATGAGCAAGCGATACAGGCCGTCTACCAGATCGTTGACATAGCAAAAGCTACGCGTGCGCGTGCCGTCGTCGTAGACGGTGAGGGGCTCGCCCCGGAGCGCCTGTCGCACAAAGTTGGGCACCACGCGCCCGTCATCGATGCGCATCCGGGGACCATAGGTGTTAAAGATGCGCGCGATCCTTGTCTGCATACCATGGGTACGGTGGTAGGCCATGGTGAGAGCCTCGCCGAAACGTTTGGACTCGTCGTACACGCCTCTGGGGCCGATCGGATTGACGTTGCCCCAATAGGTCTCGGGTTGTGGGTGGACCAGTGGATCCCCATAGACCTCGGAAGTCGAGGCCAGTAGAAAGCGCGCACCTTTGGCTTTGGCCAGTCCGAGGGCATGGAGGGTGCCCAGAGAGCCTACTTTGAGGGTCTTGATGGGCATCTCGATATAGTCCACCGGGCTCGGCAGGGAGGCGAGATGTAATATGGCATCCAGAGGGCCGTCGATGTGAATCGCGGCAGTCACATCATGCAGCAAGAAGGTGAATCGGTCGTGATCCGCGAGGTGGGCGATGTTGTCGCGGCTTCCCGTGATGAGATTGTCCAGGCAGAGCACCGTGTGCCCGTGCGCAAGTAAGAGATCGCATAGATGCGATCCGATGAATCCTGCACCTCCTGTGATCAACACGCGCATCCTGGCCACCCCTTTGTTCCATCTCTGCACAGGGAGTATAGCGGCCGGAGAGAGGCGGGTCAAAGGCAGCCAGGCGCCTGGGTGCAGCGCAGGCCCCTGAGAGGCATATGGTATAATGCCCGGGGTAGAACAATGCGGAGGTGCTATGCGCAGTATCGACTCGCTGAAAGATGGTCTGGGCGAGCAAGTCTGGGATGATCTCGTGTCACAGGACCCGAATGGTCACTTGCTGCAGACCTGGAGCTGGGGACAACTCAAGGGGGCCTTTGGCTGGACGCCCTGGCGTGTAGCCGTAGAACAGGATGGCGCCCTGGTGGCGGGCGCTCAGGTCTTGTACCGGCGGCTGGGACCCTTCGCCATGGCCTACATCCCCAAGGGTCCTGTGCTTTGCAGCGAGGATGGAGAGGTTGAGCAGATCCTCTGGGAGGCGGTACACGCGCATTCGCGGCGGATGCGCGCGGTCATGCTCAAGGTCGAGCCCGAGTGGCTGGACAATGAGCCCGGACGCCATGCCTGGCTGCGGCGCCACGGTTTTCGCCCCACCCCGATCACAATCCAGCCGCGGCGCACGGTCATTGTCGACCTTGTCGAGGATGAGGACACTATTTTGGCGCGGATGAAGAGCAAGTGGCGCTACAATATCCGCCTGTCAGCGCGCAGAGGCGTGGATGTGAGGGAGGCTGGGCGGGAAGGGCTGGCGACGTTCTATGAGCTCATGCGCGTGACGGGCGAGCGTGATAACTTTGGCATTCACTCCCGCGCTTATTATGAGCGCGCGTATGAGCTGTTTTCGGCTCATGGCCGGGCCCGCTTGTTGCTGGCATATCGGGATGAAGAGCCTCTGGCCGCGCTGATGCCCTTTGCCTTTAATGGACAAGCCTGGTACATGTACGGGGCGTCCAGCAACTCGGGCCGCGAGCTGATGCCAAACCACCAGCTCCAATGGCGCGCGATGCAGTGGGCCAAAGCGCAGGGGGCCACACAGTACGATCTGTGGGGTATCTCAGATATCGGCCCCGATGCTCAGGAAGACGATCTGAAGGGCGTACAACGGTTCAAGGAGGGCTTTGGCGGGGAGGTCGTGCGGTACGTCGGCGCTTACGACTATGTGTATATGGCGCCAATGTACGCGCTCTTGCAGAAACTCTGGCTTCGCCGGGGGCAGTCTCCGGCCTAAGCCAGAACGACAGAGGGGCACCTGACGATCGTCAGGCGCCCCTCTTGCAGCCAGGTAATGAGCTAGAAGCCCTGCTTGCCGATGTAGGAGATGACATCGGCCAGGCGGTTCGAGTAGCCCCACTCGTTGTCGTACCAGCTGATGACCTTGACCATGTTGCCGCCGATAACGGAGCAAGAGTCTGCGTCGATGATGCTGGAGCGGGTGTCACCCATAAAGTCGGTGGACACCAGCGGCTCGTGCGATACGCCCAGGATGCCCTTGAGCTCGCCCTCAGCGGCCTTGTCAAAGGCAGCGATCAGAGCGTCCTTGGTGACCTCCTTCTCGAGCTCGGCCACAAAGTCAACGATGGAGACCGTCGGCGTGGGGACGCGCAGGGCCATGCCATCAAACTTGCCCTTGAGGTCAGGGATCACCAGAGAAACTGCGCGGGCCGCGCCGGTCGTTGTCGGGACGATGTTGAGCGCTGCGGCACGGGCACGGCGAGGATCCTTGTGGAAGTTGTCGTGGAGCACCTGGTCGCCCGTATAAGAGTGAACGGTCGTCATGAGGCCCTTGACGATGCCCCAGTTGTCGTGAACGACCTTGGCCGCAGGGGCCAGGCAGTTCGTGGTGCACGAGGCGTTGGAGATGATCGTGTGCTTGGCGGGATCGTACATCTTCTCGTTCACGCCCAGGACCACGGTAAGGTCAACGTTCGTGCCGGGAGCGCTAATGATGACCTTTTTCGCGCCGGCTTCGATGTGCGCCTTGGCCTTGTTTCCATCGGTGAAAAAGCCTGTGCAGTCAATGACGACATCGACGCCAAGCTCGCCCCAGGGCAGATCAGCAGGGTTGCGCTCGGCGGAGAACCTGATCTTGTTGCCGTTGACGATCAGACCGTCTGCCGCGCTCTCGACGGTGCCGGGGAAATGGCCGTAGATCGAGTCGTACTTGAGGAGAATGCTAAAGCTGTCCGGGGGAAACAGGTCATTGATGCCGACGACCTGCATCTCTTCTGAATAGTTCTGCACGATGGCCTTGAATGCCTGGCGCCCGATGCGCCCAAATCCGTTAATGCCTACCTTGATCACCATATCGGACTCCTTTCGTCTGTGCCAGAAACGCTAGTCTATCTTGGAGCGTATGACGCACGCCTGAGCGGGTCGAACGCTGATAGCCTATCCGGGTATACAGGCCAAAGCGGGCGACTACTCACCCCCCGTAGCCTCCTGGAGTATATTCGATGTGCCGTGGGCTGTCAAAGAAAATCGAAAGCGGCCCGCGGCTAAAAGAGCATGGCGTTGACGAATTCGTCCTGGAAATCTGGCCGTCCCGACAGTTCCAGATACTCGACATGCTCGAGCAGCTTGCTGGCCAGGGTGCGCTCGCGGCGTGAGAGCAGAGCCAACCGGGCGCCAGAGCCCGCAGCGTTTCCAACCGGTATGAGGGTGGCATTCGGAAAGTGCGGCAGTAGCCCGATCCCCAGCGCGCTCTCTGGCTTGATATAGTTCCCAAAGGCACCCGCCAGGTACACTTTCCGGATATCTTCCGGTTCAAGCCCCAGCTCTATCATCAGTATCTCAATACCGGCGCGTACGGCGCCCTTGGCCAGTTGCAGCTCGCGAATGTCACGCTGTGTAAGCTGGACCGGTCGACCGCTCGAGCCTTCGCTGGCCAACACCAGGTCAAAGGTCCGGTGCCGGTTCTCTCCCTGCACACGGCCAGCCAGTGCCGGATACCCGCGATCCGCGATCGTGTCGGGGCTTTGCAGGCGTCCCTGACCGTCGATCACCCCTGTTCTCAAGAGCTCGGAGACGGCATCCACCAGCCCCGATCCGCAAACGCCGCGCGGTGCGCCATCCGATATGGCATGCCACCGAACATCGCCATCGATCTGGACCTGATCCAGGGCGCCCGCAGAGGCACGCATCCCACAGGAGATGTGTGCCCCCTCAAAGGCGGGGCCTGCCGCTGTGGAACAGGTGATCAGCCTTTCGCGCGAACCCATGGCCATTTCACCGTTGGTGCCGATATCGATGGCCAGAGCCGGCTCTTTGTCGTCATAGATGCCCGTAGACAGCAGCACCCCGACGGTGTCGGCGCCCACCCAGCCAGCGATATTGGGCAGGAGCCACACGTGTGTGCCGGGATCGCACCGCAATCCGATTTCGTCAGCCTGGAGCCGTTGCGCGCCAGTATAAACAGGAACGTAGGGCGACTGGGCAAGATGAGACGGGCTCACGCCCAGGAGCAGGTGCTGCATGGTGGTGTTGCCGACAACGGTTGCTGCCAGCACATCCTCGGACCGCCGTCCGATCGCTTCCGTAGCTGTCGCGAGAATTCGGTTCAGCGCGCCGGCGATTTCAGCCTGCAGTGTCTCCAGACCTTCCGCTACCTCATCAGCATACTGTATGCGCGAGATCACATTGTCGCCATGCCTCGTTTGAGGGTTGAGTTCGGATGAGACGGCGAGTTCTTTGCCCGTGCCGAGGTCCATGAGATAGCCCACCACGGTTGTGGTGCCTATGTCATAGGCGATGCCGAGCAGGGGCTCACTCCTGCGCCCGCTTTCTACCCGAACGATCGTCTCATCGACACGGGTCAAAGTGACCAGGCCGTTGTCCTCGCGCAGCGCGCGGGGTAGTTGGCGCAGGGCGTGCAAGCTCAGGCTGAGAGGGGCATTCTCAACGGCGCTCCACGCACGGTCCAGCGCGTCCAGATCAGCGGTCTGATCCTCCAACTCGGCAGCCATGACTCGAAGGTAATGCCGTGTGACCCAGGGATCGACCGGTCGGCTATTGTCAATGCCAGTTGCCAGGATGTTTACGGCCTCATGCCGCGCCTCATCCGGAATGCTCAGTGTCACACGAGATATGCCGTCCAACCGAGCCTGGCAGGCGAGGCGGTACCCGTTACGCCGCTCCTCTTTGGAAAGGCTGCGCACTTCTGCCTCGGTAAACGCCCCCAGTGTCCCTTCCACGAGGACGACGCGACACTTACCGCAGGTCCCATGACCGCCACAAACGCGCTCGATGGCGATTCCGGCTCGGTCAGCGGCTTGCAGGACGGTCTCACCGTCATGGGTTTCGTGCCAGGTGTCCTGCGGTAGAAATCTCACTGGCATTTATGGCTGTCCCTCCGGCGGCGCCTGCGGCGACCCTGCCTTCTGAAAGATGATGAGATGAGAGAGCCCGAGCCACTGAACGGGCGTGTGTTCCAGCGCATAGCTGGTATCGCGGATGGCCGCTCCGAGCCGAGGATGCCGGGCAATGATGTTGTCATAGCCGGCAAAGACCCCGCGATGGAGGATGATTTCACCTGGGAGGCCGGCGAACAGGCCTCTGAGTTGCCGCCGCGTGTAGGCACGCACGTGAGGGCACAGGCGATTACGCAAGACGTCGGGGAGGTAGTTGATCAGGGGGATATTGCCAAAGCGGTACTCACCGCGCCAGTACCAGCCGTGCGTCTCAAAGGGATACAGGCGGTTCGGCACGTAAAAGGCGAGATAGCCGTCGGGTGCCGTGACGCGATAGGATTCTTGCACCGCCTGCCGGTCGTCGTCGACGTGCTCGAGCACCTCATTCGCAAAGACGAGGTCGAAATACGCATCGGGGTATGGCAGTGCTTCTACAGATCCTTGTCTGACCAGCGGGCTCGTCTGTCGTGCGATCTCGATCCGATCAGGGTCAAGATCGACGCCATGCGCCTCCGCGCCCAACGCTCCGAACTGCTGCACATACAGGCCGAGACCGCATCCCACATCGAGCACGCGGCGTCCCGCGATAGCTACGTAGGGCTGGAGCATCTCAAGGCGACGTTGCTGCCCGGCGCGCCAGACATAGCTGGGGTGACCCAGCTCAATCGTCCGATCTGCGCTGGCCTGTTCTGTCACATCACGATCCTTCCATGTCGCTGCAGGCTCGATGGTTCTGCCGCTATACGCAAAGAACCATCGCTCCGGCGGAGCGATGGTCTCATTGCATCGCGAGCGGAACGCTGCCCCGGCCTGGATTTACTCCGACAGGCCGTTCAGGCGCATCATCAACCGAGACTTGTTACGAGATGCATTGTTGCTGTGGATCACGCCCTTGGAGGCGGCACGATCGATCTCACTGATGGCGGTACGGACGGCGTCTGCGGCCAGATCACGGTCACCATGAGCGATCGCCTCGTTCGCATGCTTGATGTACGTGCGCATCCGCGACTTGACAGCGTGATTCCGTGCCCGCCGCTTGGCTTCCTGACGCACACGCTTGATTGCTGAAGCTGTATTGGCCAACTTGACCCTCCCGAAATTCTACTGGACAGAGCATCCAAGGCGACGATCGGACTCGAACCGATGGTGGGGGTTTTGCAGACCCCTGCCTTAACCACTTGGCTACGTCGCCGCAACGGGACGCGGTTCCTTGTCTGCATGAGCAAGGAACCGCGCCGTGGCTGGAGCGGAAGACGAGATTCGAACTCGCGACCCTCTCCTTGGCAAGGAGATGCTCTACCACTGAGCCACTTCCGCGTCAGTGACGGGTCTACCGTCAGATGCCGAAGCCCAGACTTGAACTGGGGACACCTTGATTTTCAGTCAAGTGCTCTACCAACTGAGCTACCTCGGCACTGCTCTAGCGTTCCGGATTGTACACGATCGCCTGCGGGATGTCAAACCTCTCGCTCTATCCAAAACAACTTGCGCGAGAGCGGTGCAGGTTGTGCCTGTATTTGGTCGCTGAACCTGCGATTCGGCACCATACGCTCTCTCAGGTAGAAGGTGCTTTGTTGTCCGTGGATAGGCTGCATGTTATAATCGCGAACGTGTTCCAGGGATCCTCTGGATTCAGGCGGGAGGGCCATCTTGCAAGTATACCTCGATATCATTCAGATCATTGTGTCTGTCGCGTTGATCGCCGTTATCTTGCTCCAGGGCAAGCAGGGCAGTCTGGGAGGTCTCCTCGGAGGCGACACTGGTGTGTATCGCACGCGACGTGGCATCGAAAAGACGCTCCATAACTTGACCATCATACTGGCAGTGACGTTCTTTATTACGTCGCTGATCACCGTGCTGATCTAGGACCGTTTGATGCAGCCAACAGGTTTGGGGCGCGTCCGACTTCAGGTCGCGATCGCGCTTGCGGCCGTCCTTATCCTGGCAGTTGTGCTGGGGTATATGGCGTTGACGGCTACGACGGTGATGGTGCCTCAGGCAGGAGGTACCTATACCGAAGGCATCGCTGGCAGCCCGATGCTCATCAACCCGGTGCTATGCCAGGCCAACCCCGTTGACCAGGATCTGGTTTCTCTCATCTTCACCGGCTTGACCCGCGTCAATTCTCAGGGTGAGGTGATTCCGGATCTAGCCGAGCGCTGGGAGATCTCCGGCGACGGCATGGTCTACACTTTCTTCATGCGTCAGGACGCTATATGGCATGACGGCGCCCCCGTGACTTCCGCGGACGTGGTCTTTACCGTCAATGTCATGCAGCATGAGGGTTATGAGGGGATGTCCTTTATCTCCACGATGTGGCGAACAGTCGTGGTGGAGCAGCTCGATACGCATACTGTGCGCTTTATCCTGCGCGAGCCCTTTGCCCCGTTCCTCGACTATACCTCGATCGGATTGCTTCCCGCCCATATTCTGGGCAGTGTAGATGTGTCACTGTTGAGCCAGAGCGCCTTTAATGCGACTCCTGTGGGCACAGGGGCCTACAAGGTCGAGGATATCGACTCGCAGCGTGTCGTGCTGGCACGTCACGAGGGTTATTATGGGCCCAGACCCTATATCGATCGGCTGGAACTGTACTTTTATCCTGATGCGGAAGCCGTTATGGAGGCAAGGGAGCGCGGTGAGATCATGGGGATGGGGCGCGTCCTGCCGCGTTACATCGCCGCAGTGCAGCAAGACCCCGATCTTACGCTCTACTCTGCGCCGCTTTCGGGCTACAACCTGGTCTTTCTGAACCTCGACCGGGCGATTTTCCAGGATCGGCTGGTGCGCCAGGCGATGATGTGGGCGCTGGATCGGCAGGCGCTCGTAGACGAGATTCTGCAGGGTCAGGGTATCGTGATCGATAGCCCTATTCTGCCGCAATCGTGGGCGTACAACGAGGAGGTGCCGGCGTACACGCAAGACTTGCGCAAAGCTCGCGCTTTGCTCGAGCAGGCAGGCTGGTTTGATGACGATGGCGACGGTGTACGCGAACGGGGCGATCTCAGGCTCGAGTTCAAACTAGCGACGAATGTAGATGATGCATCGCGTGTGGCCATGGTGGACATGATCAGCGCACAGCTTGCCGAAGTGGGTATCCGCGCGATCCCTGAATACGCTGAATGGGAGGATCTGGTTGGACAGCAATTGCGGCTGAGACGGTTCGACGCGGTGTTGAGTGGCTGGCAGAGCCTTCCGGCAGACCCTGACCCCTACCCCTACTGGCATTCTAGCCAGGTCAACGAGGATAGCGTCAACTTTGCCAACTATATTAGTTCCGAAGCCGATGCGCTTATCGCTCAAGCCCGCCGCACCGCAGACATCGACCAGCGTTGGAGCCTCTATCAGCGTTTCCAGGAGCTCTTTGCTGAAGATGTCCCATCACTACTGCTGTACCAGCCTGTCTATACCTTTGCTGTGGACGATGGTGTATACGGTGTTCAGATAGCGCCCATGGCCAGCTCGGGGGAGCGGTTTGCGACACTCCCGCAGTGGCATCTCTCTTTGCAGCGGATGCTCTACACCGAGGCGAGGGATCAGGGGCTGATCACGCCGATCTTTGACTAGGGCGTTTCTGACGGCACCTCGTTTGACAGGAACGCGGCGAAATGCTACTATGCGTACGTGTAGCCGAGATGGCGGAACCGGCAGACGCGCTACGTTCAGGGCGTAGTGGATATTAGATCCGTGAGGGTTCAAATCCCTCTCTCGGCACAGAGTCCCCCGGCCGTTATCGGTCCGGGGGCTGTTTTATTTCCAGAGCAATTCGAGGAGGGATGCGCGTGCCTGGTGCGAGGCTAGGTTCCCGTAATCAGCCGATGACGCAGCGGCCGGTGGACGAGAGATGTCTGGACGGTTTTCGCGTTCGCATCATTACCAGCGAACGTCGAAAGAAGACCATCAGCGGCCGTCTGGTTGACTGGCAGACTCTGGAGATTCGTGCACCGGCAAATCTACCTGACGCAGAGCTGGATCGTGCCGTGGCTGATCTCGTAGGGCGCATGCACAGGAGGCGCGCTCGCCAACGGGACTTTCGGTCCGATGCCGATTTGCAGGCCAGGGCGGAGCGCCACAATCGAACTTATTTCGATGGTACCTTGAACTGGCGCAGCATCCGCTTTGTGAGCAATCAGACACAGCGGTTTGGGAGCTGTACCCCGGCCAATGGGACAATTCGCATCTCTGACCGCCTCAAGGGCGTTCCTGATTTCGTGCTCGATTATGTGATCGTGCACGAACTGGCTCACCTGGTCGAGTCCAATCATTCACCGCGGTTCTGGTCGCTCGTCTATCGCTATGACAGGACCGAGCGTGCCCGCGGCTATCTGATGGCCATGGCGATGGAGGAGGACACGGCGGTCTCAGGGCAGGATGCGTGACCGCGCTTCAGGAATGACATAGTAGGAGGAGGCACGATGCGGACGGAGACGGACTCTCTCGGACCTGTGCAGGTTCCTGACGATGCGTTGTGGGGCGCTCAGACCCAGCGGGCCATAGACAACTTTCGGGTGAGTGGTCTGAAACAGGCGACGGTCTACATCTCCTCGACGGCACTGGTCAAGCGGGCCGCGGCTGAGGTCAATGTCGCTCTCGGCATGCTGGATGCAGAGCGTGGGCGCGCCATTGTGGACGCAGCGACCCAGATCGTCGGCGGATCGTGGCACGATCAGTTCGTCGTCGATCCTTTCCAGGCGGGCGCGGGCACGTCGCATAATATGAACGCCAATGAGGTGATCGCGAATCTGGCGAACGAGGCCCTCGGTGGGGAGCGCGGCTCCTACCGGCCGGTGCACCCCAACGATCACGTCAACATGGCGCAGTCCACCAATGACGTCATCCCGACCGTGCTGCGCGTGGCGGCATCGATCCAGTCACTGGTGCTGCTTGAGGCGCTCGATGGTCTGGTGGTGGCGCTTGAGGTCAAGGCTGCAGCATTTGATCGTGTTCTCAAGCCTGGGCGTACCCATTTGCAGGATGCCGTGCCTGTGCGGCTGGGGCAGGAGTTTGGCGGCTATGCGCGCGCGGTGGCCCTGGACCGGCAACGTATCGCGCGGGTGCTCGAGACGGTGCACCGTCTGGGGATTGGCGGCACGGCCACGGGGACCGGTCTGAACAGCCATCCTGAGTATCATCTGCGCATGGTCGATCGCCTGTCAGAGCTCACCGGAATTCCGTTTGAGAGTGCGGGCAATCTCTTTGAGCCCATGCAGAGTGCCGCGGACATGACCGATCTCTCATCGGCTCTGCGCACAGCAGCGGTCACCCTCACGCGCATCTCAAATGATCTGCGCCTGCTGTCCTCCGGTCCTACCACCGGATTGTATGAGATCACGCTGCCGGCGATGCAGCCTGGATCATCCATCATGCCAGGGAAGGTCAATCCTGTCATGGCGGAAATGCTCAACATGGTCTGCTTTCACGTCATGGGGAATGATGTGGCCATCATGGCGGCTGCCCAGGCCGGGCAGTTGGAGTTGAACGTCATGACGCCGATCATCGCTTATAACCTGCTGCAATCGCTCGAGATCCTGTCCAACGGTATCAGGCTGTTCACCGAGCGATGCGTGGTCGGGATCGAGGCCAACGAGGCGCGCTGCCAGGATCTGGCAGAGCGGAGTATCGGGCTCGCCACAGCTCTGAACGCCTACATCGGCTACTCTGCGGCGGCCAAGGTGGCCCAGGAGGCAATGGAGCGGGGCGTATCGCTACGTCAGATAGTGCTTGAGCACGGCTATCTCACGGAGAAAGCGCTGGATGAGGTGCTCGATGCCTATGCCATGACCGAGCCGGGGATTCCGGGCCTGGACCTAGAGTAGCGCGTTACGCTGTGCATGGACCGCTCTCAGGGCCTTGAGCGTCAAGCCTGTGAGTCCGTGAGATGGCATGTCTGTGTCGTTCAGCCATCGCAGCGCATTCCAGATGTCCTGAGATGACAGAACGGGCATGTTCTGTGCCATGCATCTGAAGAGGGTGAGACGGACGCGAAAGTGGGTGTACGCATGGGTGACCAACCAGGCCGTGCCTGGCGTGGTGACCTCCAGTTGGAGCGTCTCCGCCAGGGCTGTGATGAGCCTTGCGTCAGGCGGCATATTATCATCGGTGCGCCGCTCGTACATCGGTATCTCCCACAGTCCGCCGAGCAGTCCTTGAGGGTTGCGGCGCAGAGCAAGCCACGAGCCGTCTTCACGTTCTACGATCGCCCCCACCATCTCACGAACGGGCACAGCCTTCCGTGGGGCACGTACGGGGCGCTGCTCCTGGATCCCGCGCTCCTGGGCCAGGCAAAAGCGGACCACAGGGCAGGTCTGGCAGCAGGGTTCGCGCGGCGTGCAGATGGTGGCGCCCAGGTCCATCATTGCCTGGTTAAAGGCACTCGCCTGGCCCGAAGGCAAAAGCGCGCGAGCGCAACTGGCCAGCTCAGCGGCATGGGCACTCGAGTCAATTTCGCGATCATAGTCGAGCACTCTCGCCAGGATGCGTTTGACGTTCCCGTCCACGGCGACATAATCCAGGTTGTAGGCGATGCTGAGGATCGCGCCGGCGGTATAGTCACCGATACCCGGCAGCGCAAGGAGAGCGGCACGATCGTCCGGTAACTGGCCGTCGTGGAGACGCACGATGTCGCGCGCAGCGGCGTGCAGGTTGCGGGCGCGTGAGTAATAGCCCAGCCCCTGCCAAACTGCGAGCAACTCGCCGAGCTCGGCCGCGGCAAGAGTGTCGATATCGGGAAAACGCGCGAGGAAGCGCTGGTAGTAGGGAATCACGGTGGCGACCTGTGTCTGTTGGAGCATGATCTCTGAGACCCAGGTATGGTAGGGCGAAGGCTCCAGCCGCCATGGCAGGCGCCGCCCATGGATGGCGTACCAATCCAATAGCGTCTGAGAAAATGCGTCGGCCAGAGCCTTGCATCGATCACTAACGCTGCCGTCCGATCGTTTCAGCTGGAGCGGCAGATGAGGAGTATCCAATGTATGTATCTCTATTGCGACTGCTTGTGGAAGCTTCAGAACAGAGTCCTCTTGTCTATCTCGGGCTCATCGTCGTACTAATGGCTTCCTGGGGCCTGATCGTCGCAGCCATCGTTGACATCGCCGTCAAATTCCTGGACGCGCCCGCTCGCCGGCAGGGCCCGGGGGCGTTACGCTGAACTAACGAGCGGCGTAGATATTGATAATATCCCTGAGCACGGCTGCAGAGGTCGGTACAGGGCCCCTTTCCTCGATTACCGCGCTGATGATGCCCATATAGTCCGTGTGATAGACCACGCCCATATCCCACATGCCTGTGCGTGCCATGGGATGGTTGGCATCGAGCGCTACCGGTCCGACGGAGAGCTTGTAGTCAGATCCATCCCACTCAGCCACAGCCAGAGGCTTGATGATCTGGCCCCGCGCACGCGCGCTTTCGAGATCGGCGAGCGTGACATCGCGTATGCCCTTGACCGTTAGATCGGCAAGCCGCGTCGGGCGTCGCAGCACGCTGTTGGCGATGATCACGAGCTTGTTCGCTGCGTCCCAACCGTCGACGTCAAGGGTCGGATCCGCCTCGGCAATCCCGGCAGCCTGGGCTCCGGCTAGCGCCTCAGGATAGTCGATCTGCTCGTTCTCCATCCTGGTCAGGATATAGTTGGTCGTGCCGTTAAAGATACCCTCCACACGTGTGACGCCAGAGCCGGCGAGATCGCGAACACCGATGTTCACCGTGGGTAGGCCCCCGGCGACAGTGCCGCTGTACAGGAGTCGGGTGCCGGTGCTCTGTGCCAGCGCAGTGAGTTCACCAAAGGCGAGCACCAAAGGACCTTTGTCCGCCATCACGACGTGGCGTCCGTTTCCTAGAGCGTATCGCACGCAGCTCATGCCCGGGTCACCGTCAACCATGTTTGTGGGTGAGGCATCCACAAGCACGTCAAAGGCCATGTCGTGCAGCATCCCCAATCCTGTCTTGCCGTAATGCCCGGCCCCAGGGTAGGTGGCCGCTCCCCGTCGTGCGAGCTTGATGTCGCGGAGGGCCGCGAGGTCGAGACCGTGTTCATCAAGCGCTGCCCCGGACGAGTCCGCGGCCGCTACCAGTGAGATGTGCAATCCATAGTCTTTGCTGATGGCCTCCTGCCGTGCGACCAGGATATCCAGAAGATTTCTGCCAATGTTGCCTAGCCCGATTATGGCGAGCCGGATCTCTTTGACCATCACATACTCCTTGATTGTCATGTGCGTCATGGTACGTTGGCGCCGTCTGAGCAAAGAAATAGGGGAGCTCAATGATGATAGCTCCCCTTTGAGACCCGATAGTAAGCGCCTTAGAGCTTTTTGCCTACTTCGCTAAGGACGGCTGACTCGCTCGGGAAGCGACCTGTCTGCAGCTTGGAGTAGATCGTCTCGTCGTTCACGCTGATCTCAAAGGCCCCGCCCATCGACGGAACCAGCGTCACCTGCTCCAGGCGGTTCTTGTACTGATCCAGCAGTTGGCTCGCCAGACTGGCGGCCCTGGGGAGGTAGCCTCAAGAGGTGCAGTAGCGGATACTTACTTTTGCTGGCATGGACTGTCTCCTTTTGACCATGGGTTAAGACGACCTATTTATTATACACGGCGTACAGATCCGCGGCAAGCCACATCTAGGCGAAAATACCTACATTGGCGCGCGCTATGAATAATGCTATACTGGCCGCACGCGCGGCAAAAAGTGCCAAGCCGCGGAGACAATGAGGTGTCTGCAATGCCCAAGCCAAACCTGCTGCTAGGAGAGGCCAGCCGTATCGGGATGCTGCGCGGTTTCGAGACCGTGGGGCGTCTGGTGAGCCTCACCCTGGGACCCGTGAGAGGTGCCATTGCTAACGAACGCGACGGCACGCGAGAGATCGAGTTGCTCCGCGATGCCGCAACGGCGGTTCGTAGAGTGATTCAACTCCCGGAGCCTGCTGAAGATCCAGGCGCCATGTTGATGCGACACATCGTGTGGAACATGCGCGAAGAAGTGGGCGATGGCAGCGCCACTTCGGCCGTCATCGCCTATGCTCTGGCGCGCGAAGCGCAACGCGTGATCGCCGCGGGCGCCAACGCCATGATTCTGCGTAGAGGGATAGAAAAGGGGCTCGCTGCGGCGATTGCAGCCCTGGAGGATCTGGCCCTTCCACTCGATGATGAAGAGCGCATTGCCGCGGTCGCTACGGCAGCCGGAGGAGATGCCGAGATCGGCAAGCTCCTGGGCGAGATCTATGACGTCCTGGGCCCCAATGCTCAGATCGTCGTGGTCCCCTACGTCGCCACCTACCACGATCGGGCCTATCGCGAAGGGGCCCGGTTCGAAGGGGGTTTCGTCTCCCCGTATCTCCTCACCGATCAGATCCAGCGGACCGCGGTGCTGGAAGATGTCCACGTTCTGGTCGCCGATCTGGTCATTGACACCGCAGAGGGGGCTGCTCACCTGTTGGATCTGGTCGCCCAGGCAGGCGGTAAGCGGCTATTTGTGATCTGTAAAAAGATCACTGACAAGGCCATTGGGGCCCTGGTGGCCAATAACGAGCGCGAGACGGTGCAGTCGACAGTCGCCAGCTTGAAGCCAATCGGAGACGCGCGGCGCGGTACCATTGAGAACATCGCGGTGCTCACAGGAGGCCAGCCTCTGAATGACAGGTCCGGGCTGGTGCCCGAGATGATCACAGTGGCTGACCTGGGTTATGCCGATCGGATCGTGGTCGAAAAGGATCAGTTCGTCATTGTCGGCGGCAGCGGATCGCATTCTGCCATTCAAGCCCGAATGGAGAGTCTCCGTGAGAGGCTCCGCGTGACCAGGGACCCCGAGGAACGCGATACATTGCGCATCCTCACCAGTCAGCTCTCGCGGGGAATCGCCGAGTTGCGGGTGGGGGCGCTCACGCCTTCGGAACGTACGCGGCTGACGGAGATCGCTAAACACGCGATCACGGCGGTGGAAGCTGGCATGGAGAGCGGAATCGTCCCCGGTGGCGGCGCTGCGTATCTGGCCTGCATTCCCGCCGTGAAAGCCGTGCAGGCTGAGGGGGATGAGGCCGTCGGGGTGTCCGTGTTGGCGAAGGTCCTTGAGGAGCCGATGCGCCAGATCGCCAAGAACGCAGGTGTGCACCCCCCGCTCGCTGTCAATGACTCACAGCGACTGGGTTCTGGTTACGGCCTGGATGCTGTGAGCAAGCAGATCGTGAGCATGATTGATAAGGGCATCGCCGACCCCGCCATAGTGGCGCGGCGGGCTCTGGAGCACGGAGTGAGCGGCGCACTGATGCTGCTGACTACCGATGCACTCGTTATTCATCGAAAACCACAGGAGAGCGTTAACCCATGATCTCTACTGACAAAGACTGCTCTGTAGATAGCTGGCAGTTGTTGGGCCCCATCGTAGATGGCGGTACCGTCTTTGCCGTTGGCATCTCGCCCAGGGAGGATGCCCCGGGGTACTGGGCCGCTACCGGGAGCGGCGTTTTCGCTTCCCGAGATGGAGGCAAGACCTGGGAGCAACAGCTGAATGGTCTGACGACCCCATTGATCAGCGGACTGACCGTTACGCCCAGTGGTGCGCTCTTCGCCGGGTCGCTGGATGCAGGGCTGTTTGTCTCATTGGACTATGGCAAGTCCTGGCAAAAGGGCAAGCCCAGCTGGGACGTCGAAGGGACCGTGACCGGGATGGCCAGCTCTCCCAATTTTCGCACCGACGGTACGGCCTTCGCCGCCATGGATGGCGGCGGCGTCATGGTGACGCGCAACAACGGCAAGACCTGGGAAGATGCCAGCTTTGGGCTGAACAGCATGCTTGTGTTTGCTGTAGCAGTGTCGCCGGACTGGTCGCGCTATGAGACCATGTGGGCCTCCACCGAAGAGGGGGTCTATATCTCCAGGAACGGTGGCCGTGCCTGGCGCGCAACCGAACTGGTGACCAAAGAGGACCTCGTCGACGCACTGGCAGTTAGTCCCGCTTTCATGGAAGACCAGACCGTCTTTGCTGGCACAGAGGCCGGTGTGCTCTATCTATCCACCGATGGCGGCCGGCGCTGGACAATGGTTCACGAGCAGATCGCAGAGGGCCCCGTGTATTGCCTGTGGCTTGACCCGCAGTTCGCTGAGAGTGGCAGGATGCTCGCTGGTGTGGGAAACGGTATCTATGGGTCCTCGGATAGAGGCCAAACATGGGAAGTGCTTGCGGAACTCCCGGGCTCTGTGCTTTCACTGGCTGGTGACGAGCATGTGGTGCTGGCTGGTGTTCACAACTCAGGCGTGTTCAAGTCTGAGGATGGCGGCCAGACCTGGGCTGCTGCAGGTGGCATCGTTGCCCGCGGTTTTGCACGGCTGCAAGCGTCCGATGGGACGCTCTATGCCATGGGGCCACAGGAGGGCATCTATACGTCTACTGATGGCGGTGTTACGTGGACGGCGATGGAAGGACTCGATGACTATCTGCCGATCACATCGCTGCACGTAGGAAGTGATGGCGCCGTGTTTGCGAGCAGTCACGAATACGGCATCCTGCAGTTGGCCAGCTCACGGCGCTCCTGGCGGGTGAGGAGCGATCAGTCCGGCGTGAGTGCTATCACTATTGTCCCGGGTGAAGGCCTGGGCTGGGCCGGGACCTCCGAGGGCAAGTATCTGACCAGTAAGGACGGCGGCGCTACGTGGGCCCTCGCCGATGACGGGCCTAGCAAGAGTCAGGCAGTGTTGACCATTGTCGCGTCGCCGGGTTTCGAGCAGGATCACACCATCTACGCCGGTACTGCCGTGGCTGCTACGCGCCGTACCAAAGGCAGGGTGGTGCTCTGGCGCTCACGCAACAAGGGGCGGACCTGGCACCAGGTCACCACGCAGGAGACAGAGTCGCGCTGGATGGATATCACCATGCCGGCGGACGCCACTGACAAGGTGGCCGATCAGGCTGTGGTGGCCACGGGGCCCTTCTGTCTGCGGCCTCTGCGGAAAGCAAAGGACGTTTGGATCAGCACCGCCGTGGATCCGGCCGGGGCCAATGTCCTGAGCATCCTGGCTACCGGCGAGATCGATGATGGCGGCGTGCTGTACGCGGCTACTGGCAACGGCGTGTACCGGTCTACCGATGGTGGCCGCACCTGGCATACCTTCTCTGAGGGTGCTGAGGGCAAGAGTTTTGTGTCGCTTGCGCTGCATGGCGACGGTGACAGCAAGGCGCTGTACGCCCTGAGCCTGGGCGGGTTGCTCTTTAAGCGCGCGCTTGGGTGATCTCAAGAGACATACAGGGCGGACTGCCGGCTTACCGGTAGCCCGCCCTCTTTCTTTTCGATGGGACTAGAGATCGGGATTGCCAGGACCATAATGGCGGAGGATAACCAGCGGATCGGTGTCGCTCCTGTTCTCGACCACTACTCCCTGTCGCGCCGCATCCTCGCTGACAAAGAACTCATCGTTCGTCAGCTGGCCGAACCGGATCATCGCGGGCGTCTCGATTGCCCAGGCGCCAAGCCGGCCGTGACCCTGAACGGCGATGAGGCCGTAGCATGCGCTATCTACAAGGGTAACCTGCCGTCCAGGGAGGATCGTCGTCTGCTTTGCTGAAAAAGCCGGGCTTCGATAGGCGATCCAAAGATCCTCATAGCCTCGGTCCCGCATCTCCTGTTCATCCCGAACCGGTTTGGGGGCCACAAAGCGGTGTTCGCGAAACGCGGGATCCACGTTGAGTTCCCAATCCAGCATATCGACCATATAGTCAAGATCGTCCTGGCGTTCCGGGGGCACATTCTTGACGAGCAGGCTTCGGTCGATGGGCGTCAGGTCCACCAGGGACTGAAACATGGCAAAGACGTCACTGTCGGCTTGTGGCTCGTAGGTGAGCAGGCTGCCCGGCGCATGGAGCACTCCGGCAGGGACATCCCAACCCGTCCCCGGCTCAAGGGCGTAGGCTTTGGAAAGATTCAGAATCTTGTTGTCCCCGCTGTTCCAGGCGCCCAGGCATTGCCGCACCTGCTCGCGTGTTGTGCCTGGCTCCAGCCCGAAAAAGGTGTGGGGGAATCTTCCCGGGTGGTTGTTCAGTTGGGTGGGGAAGTAGTACGCCTCAGGCTTGGGCTGCTGGCCCACCCGATCGGCGTCCACAGCCATCTGATGCATGTGCAGCGGGAGCGGTCCGAGATTGTCAAAGAATTTGGAATACATGGGCCAGCGGCCGTAGGCATCCATGAGCCGCTGCCCAATAATGCGCGCTCCTTGCAATGCCACCATCTCAGCAAGCGGCACTCGGTTGAGATCGTGACCCTCTGCAAACACCACATAGCTCAGGCCTTCGTCTGATGGCGTCCCGGGACCATTGTCAGCTGCTATGGTGGAGGAAAACCAGCGCTCATCTATGCCGCCGCGATCGGCGCCCAGCGCGTAATAGTCATCGGGGTGCAGTTTGAGTCTCCGGCCAGGGATGCAAAAGCTGCGAGGAACCCAGTTCGGTGCCAGGCGCAGGATGCCCTGTCCCTGATCGAGAGCGCGATCCGCGATCTGTGCAGTGTTCATGTCATGCTCCTCTCAGAATCCTCGTCCAAGGCGTATACGCGGGAGGGTCCCGCGAACTTGTTGGCGTGGCCGTGACTGCTATAATCCCCACAGGAGCGTCTGACCAGTCAGGGGGGACTCTTGCAGACTGCCATTGTGATCGCATTCATAGTATCACTCTTGATTCAGGTAGGCTATCCTCTCGGAGTGATACTTTTATACCGGCGCCGGATGCATACACCCTGGGCGGTATATGCCTATGGTGCTCTTGTGTTCGCTGTCTTCCAGATGTTTACGTGGCTTCCCTTTAGTGCCTTTGTCGATGTCGCCTGGGGTGAGAGGATGACATCATCCGGCGGGGCCTTTGTGTGGTTAATGGCCATGGCCACAGTGACTGCGCTCGTCGAAGAGGGCGGCCGGGCGATCGGCTATCGCTACCTGTTTCCGCGCCGAGACCTGCGCATGACCTGGCGGAATGGCGTCGCCTTTGGGTTGGGCCATAACGCTCTGGAGACGATGTGGCTGATAGCCGGTCTGACCTTTGTGAGCTTTGTGGCATACCTGCTGGCCGGACCGTTGCTCTCCGGGGAGATCGGAGCGGACTCTCCCGGGGCAACGTCCCTCGCGCTGCTTGCGGCGCGCAATGTTACCTGGACGCAGCCACTGGTGGTGGCTTTGGAACGCGTGCTGGCGCTGCCGCACCAGGTCGCCTGGGCTTTGCTGGTGATGGAAAGCCTGGTATCACGCCAGAAACGCTGGTTTGGCTTTGCGCTTCTCTATCACATGTCCATCGCGGTCATTGTCCCGGGCCTGGCGCAGCTGGCGGGATTCGCCGTCGCTGAAAGCGCCAACCTGGTGTTTGCCGCATTGAGCGTGTGGATCATCTTGAAGCTACGCGAGCTCGCGGCGCAGCGCGATCAGTCCTGAGGCCGCTGCCTAATGGCAGCAGCTAGCGTGTTCTGCATCAACATCACATTGGTCATGGGGCCGGTCCCACCGGGGACAGGCGTGATGCGCGCGGCGATCTCTGCTACAGGCTCGGTGTCCACGTCTCCGACCATCTGACCGTCGACAAAGTTGACCCCAAAGTCGATGACGGTTGCGCCTTTTTTGACCATCGTTGCCGTCACCATGCGGGGGCGACCAGTGGCTACCGCCAGAATGTCTGCCGAGCGGGTGATCTCATCGAGGCCTCGCGTGCGAGAGTGACAGATTGTCACGGTTGCGTGAGCCTGCAGCAGGAGCTGAGCCATTGGGCGGCCCACAATCGGGCTTCTGCCGATCACCACGGCATGCTTTCCCTCAAGATCGACATTGTAGTGATGGAGTAGTGCCATACCCCCGAGCGGTGTGGCGGGAACGAGGGCGGACGGATCGCCCAGGGCCAGCAGCCCTGCGTTTAGAGGGTGGATGCCGTCCACATCCTTATGTGGGGGCATATGTGCGCGGACAGCTCGTGCCAGCAGTTCCGGCAGAGGGTACTGGATGATGATACCAGCGGTTTCGCTGTCATCATCGAGGACGTGGAGCGTTTCAGCCAGCGCAGAGGGGCCTGTATCGCTGTCCAGGGTGATCAGGCGCGGCGTGACACCTACCCGGTCGCAGCAACGCACAATAGCGCGCACGTAGCTGCTTGCGGCGGGATCGCGGCCTATTTGCACGATAGCGAGGACTACTGGAGTCCCCGTGTCAGTAGTTAGCTGCGCAAACTGGCCCGCGAGCTCCGCCAGCATCGTCCTGGCGAGTTCGCGTCCATCCATCCAAATCGCCCGGCCTCCGGTTCCGTCGCAGTTTGGCACGGTCATGCCCCCATCCGGGCCTCCACGGCGTCAAGTGCCCGCTGGCATATGCTTTGGGCCTCCTGCTCAAGCGATGCCAGGTCGTCTCGATAGCCGGATACAATTGCCTTGTCACGTATGCTTCTGAGGTTGACCTCTACGCTGAGCCCGGCTGCGCGTGCCGCGCCTTTGGCCAGGAGCGCCGCAGCGCCAGCATCACTGACCGCCCAGGCGTTGCCGTGACGACCAGCGGTTTCTGCCAACTGCACAACACCCAGGCATTCACGGGCGATTGCCATCGGGACAGCAGCTGCATCGAGCAGCGCTGCTTGCCACGCCTCTTCGCGGGCGGTGCACTCCGCGTCAGTCTCTGTGGGCATGCGGTACGCAGACATGACGCGATTGTAGACCTCCGTGTCGTCCTCCAGCAGTTGCATCAGGCGCGCGCGATGAAACTCGGATTGTGCCAGCACGTCACGGAGCGTTGACTCTACGTCTTTGTAGCGGCGTTTCCCCACCGTGAGATTGCACACCATGCTCACCAGTGCGGCAGCAGTTGCACCGGCCAGAGCACAGGCACTGCCTCCTCCGGGCACAGGATCCGCGGATGCCAGTTCATCAAGAAATCCACTGACAGTATGATCTGTAAACACTCTATTCCCCCAACCACAGGGTGCCAACTTGCCAAGGATTATAGCACACGACTGAATGTATACCGGAGTCTCTGCTGGAGTGTCTGGCTTGACAACCGTTCCTCTATCACTTATGATAATGGCGTCTGGGAGGTACGTCCTCCGGACCCAAATCGCACTCTAAAATAAGGAGGTGATGTGCAGATGGAACACTGTAGTACGAGTAGTGTCCTAGCATCACCTCCGAGTGATTGCTAGGACACGCAGGACAAGACCCCTCTCGAAAGAGAGGGGTCTTGTCTTTGGTGCGCCTGCGCATTCATGCGCTGGTGCGTTGCTCAGAGGTAACCATGTACCCCCGCCGCAGCAGATTGCGCACGTAGGTTGGGTTCTTGGGATCTGGCTCTATCTTGTCTCGTATGTTCTTGATGTGTACGCGTACCAGATCGGGCATCCCCGTGCCAGGAGGATATCCCCAGACCTCCTCCAGGAGCTGATCGGTGGAAAAGACATGATCCGCGTGAGCCATGAGAAAACGCATGAGCTCAAACTCGATGGGAGTCAGCAGCACGGTTTTGTCTGGCGTGCTGATCTCATAGGTGCGCATATCCAGAACCAGTGATTCCACTGTCAGCTTTTCATCTACCTCGGGTGGCACTGTTTGTGTTGCGCGGCGCAGGAGGGCCTTGACGCGCAGGTCCAACTCACGGACATCAAAGGGCTTGGTGAGATAGTCGTCAGCCTCGGCCTGCTGATAGGCGGCGATCTTGTCATCGATCTCGCCGCGACCAGTCAGGAATAGGATGGGCAAGCGTGCTAGCTGGGGTATCTCGCGCATGCGCCGGGCGACTTCGATTCCGTCCATCCCCGGCATCATAATGTCCATGATGACGAGGGCGGGGCGCTGCTCTCGCGCGATAGTCAGTGCGTCCACGCCTCGTAGCGCGACACTCACCTCAAAGCCGTTGTGGCTCAGTATGCGTTCGATGCCCACCACTGCGGCCGGATCATCATCGACGACTAGAATCAGGTCACCCATAGCACTCCCTTTGACCGTTCTCACAGTCTACCAGACTAGACACGAGCTATCCACAGGGCAATAATTCACTAGTCACACCTATTATACTCATGCGCGGACACAGGTAAAGGCAAAAGAGGGTGGCTTCAGGATATTGGTCCCCCTGTCCGGGGCTGCCATGTCGCCGAGCATCGCTCTCCGGCATCATTGACGTGCAAGCCGGCTTTCACTATTATTCCGGCAGAGGTGAGCCATGGTAGATTCTCGCGGCCCGCGCCCCATTTCTGTAACCCAGGTGGTTGGGGTGTTGGCCCTCGCTGTTATTGTCTTTTTTATCGGCGCATTCGCCAGCAAAGCCATCAGAACCTACCGCCTGCGTGCATGGCGCGACGATCTCCGGGTCGAGATCGCAGAGATGGAACTGGACCGACAGAATCTGCTGCTCGAGATTGAGCGACGCCAATCCCTGGCATGGATCGACGAGGCGCTCAAGGAGACTGGTCAGGTGCCTCCTGAGGTCCTGGCGGTCAGGCTTGTGCCTTCAGACGGAACCGCTCCCGCCATCGACACCGGCATCAGTGAAGTGCAGGCAGGGGCTAGCCTCACCGATCGCGTGCAAGAACTCTCCTATTTCGATAACCCCAACTGGAGAGCCTGGATGCAACTGCTTCTCAATCGCGACTAGTTGTGGCTTGGGCCAACTCTACGCTGACGGAGCCATGATGATGAAGGCAATGGCCGCTGTACTGGAGCAGTTCGATCTCCCTCTGGCTATCGTCGAGATACCTGTCCCTTCCCTGGCTCCGGGGCAGGTCCTCGTACAGGTCGTTGCTGCTGGTGTCTGTGGATCTGATGTCCACATGTGGCGCGGCCAGGATCCCCGTACGCCTCTGCCGATCATCCTCGGCCACGAGGGCGTGGGGCGCGTGGTGGAGACGGCCGGCCCGAGACGGGACATCTTCGGGCAGCCAATTGTGCCCGGTGATCTCATCTCATGGGAGCGTGGGGTTCCCTGCGGACACTGCTATCACTGTGCTGTACTGCACGAACCCTCTCTTTGCGCGGAGCGGTGGGCCTATGGAATACATCGCTCCTCGCAGACGCCTCCGTTCTTGAATGGATGCTATGCCACACACATCATCCTGGATGCCCGAACAGACATCATTCCCCTGTCGGATGATGATGATCCCGCGACAATGGTTGTAGCTTCCTGTTCTGGTGCAACCGCAGCGCATACCTTTGATCTTGTCGACCTGCACACTGGTGATACAGTGGTCGTGTTTGGGCCAGGTCCTGTAGGCGTGTTCTCGGTTGCGCTGGCGCGGGCTGCGGGTGCCGAGAATGTCGTGATGATCGGCGGAACAGCCGGCCGGCTAGAGCTTGCCCGCGGCGCCGGGGCGACAACGTTGCTGGACCGGCATGCGACCTCAGCCGCCGAGCGTCGCGATGCGGTTCTAGACCTGACACACGGCCTCGGCGCCGATCTGATCATTGAGGCTTCCGGAGCCGTCTCTGCGGCCACGGAGGGACTGGATCTCGTACGCTGTGGCGGCGCGCTGGCGCTGGTTGGTTTCGGCACGCCGGTGGGGGAGATGACGATCGCGCCCTTTGAGCAGGTCGTTCGCAAGAACGTGCGCATCCAGGGCGTGTGGGTGAGCGATGTCCGGCACACGCTTCGAGCGATCAGCGTGATTCGACAGCATCCGGACCGGCTGGCCGGGCTGGTCACCCACCGGTTTTCCTTAGCCCAGGCCACCGATGCTCTCGAAGCGGTAGAACGGCGAGAGGCGCTCAAGGCAGTGCTGCTTCCCTAAAGAGGGGGGACCTGGACTGCCGTGTGCGATCCAGAGTGTTGCGCCAGGGCGGTGCCGGCCGCAGGCTCACGTACGCGGCGCAACTTGCGGGCGATGGATGGCGGATCTACGTAGGACTCTGCCGAGAGCAATGGCAGGGTCCTTGCTTTGCATAGGGTGATTCAAAAAAACTCCTGCGGGTGAGTTCATGTCTGTCTATTTGTCTGATGCCGAGTACAAGGCCTATCTACAAAAGAATGCCAATTGGAACTTTTGGGTCAACGTTCTCGATCTGACCTTTTACCACCTGGGAATGAGCTTTATCTATGGCACGACAGTGTTGTCGCTCTATGCCAGCTATCTTACGGATTCCGCGGTTTTGATCGGTCTGATCCCTGCCATCCAGGGTGTCATGTTTCTGTTGCCTCAAATGTTGCTGGCTCGCAAAACCCAGAGCCTTCCCAGGAAAAAGTGGCTTTTGGTTCGGATCAGCATCTTTGAGCGCCTCCCCTATTCTATTGTAGCTTTATCGATTTTTCTGTGGCCAGACGCGCCGCGCGAGGTCTCCTATGCCATCTTGATGCTGGCGCTGATCACCGCGAGCGGTGCCGGGGGGCTGGGAGGTCCTGCCTGGAAGGCCATGCTTGCCAAGGTGATTCCTTTGGACAGGCGCGGCACCATGTTCGGGACAAGCAGCGCTCTGGGCGGGATCCTGGGAATCGGCGGTGCGGCGCTGTCCAGGCATATTCTGGCCACCTACGGTTATCCTTATTCTTTCGGAATCAGCTTTGGGCTCTGCTTCCTGTCTCAGCTGATCTCCTACATTTCTGTGACGCTAAACCGTGAACCGGCACGGGCGCCGGAGGTTTCTGCGCCAAGCGCCAGAGAGTATTGGCGCAACATCCCGCGCATGCTCAAGGGACACCCGAACTTTTTGCGGTATCTCATCGGCACCTCACTGCTGACTTTCGGTGCGATGGGGACGGCGCTCTATATCGTCTATGGACGGCGCACCTTTGGGATCTCTGATGCGATGGCCGGCAACTTGACGATGGTGGCGCTGATCGGCCAGAGCCTGTGTGCGCCGCTCATGGGCCGCCTGGCGGACCGCAGGGGAAACAAGTGGCTTCTCGAGATAGCGGGGATCATCATCGCGGCTGCGATTGTGATCATTGCCCTGGCTCCCAGCGAGATCTGGCTGTACCCGGCCTTTATCCTCGTCAACGCGGCGTTGCAGGCCAGTTCTATCGCTGGGATGGGCATTACCATGGAATTCTCCTCCGCCGATGAGATACCGACGTTTACCGCCATGGCGGGCACCATTACGGGAGTCCCTACGTTGCTCGCGCCTCTGTTGGGCGGCGTCCTTGTGGATGTGGGTGGATTCAGGCTTTTATTTGGTGTGGCGCTGGCCTTTGCTGTCGCCGGCTTTGTCGTGATGCGGTTGCTGGTCAAGGAGCCGCGAAGTGATCCACAGGGTGGGATGCTGGCGGCCTCTGTTGCCGGTGGCGAGAAGGGGTGATTTTGTGACGATACGACCGGCATCGGCAGAGTCAGCCTCGGTACAGGCAGAGGTAGACCGGAATCTATCCTGGAACTTTTGGGTCAATGTCATGGTCTCTGCCTTGTTCCAACTCTCCATGAGCTTTATCTATGGGCCCACCGTCATTTCGCTGTATGCCAGCTATCTGACGAGTTCGGCAGTGTTGATCGGCCTGATCCCCGCTCTCCAGAATGGCATGTTCTTTGTGCCTCAGCTGCTGTTGGCGCGTCATGCCCAGTCCCTGGCTAATATCAAACCATGGCTGGTGCGCTACAATCTGCTCGAGCGGATCCCATACGGCGCTATCGCCTTGATGATCCTGCTGTGGCCTGGTGCTCCGCCAGCACTGTCCTATACAGTGCTGCTGCTGGGGCTCTCGTTGGCCATGGCCGGCGGCGGGGTGACCAACCCCGCCTGGAAAAAGATGATCGCCAAGGTTGTTCCTGTGCGACGACGGGGCCTGATGTTCGGAACGAGCAATGCTCTGGGCGGTCTCCTGGGCGTCGGTGGCGCCGCGCTCTCAGGATTCATCTTTGAGCGCTGGGAATATCCCTTTACATTTGGCATTTCGTTCCTTCTCTGTTTTCTGGTGCAGATGGTGTCCTGGGTTGTACTGCGTATGAACCGGGAGCCTACAGTCGCAGTCACTGCGCCACAGACGGACGCACGGGAGTACTGGCGTAATCTGCCCCGTATTCTCAAGGCGGATCGCAATTTCCGGCGGTTTCTTATTGCCCGTACGGTGTCGATGCTGGGCTCGATGGGAACAGCCTTTTATGTGGTCTATGCCCGGGAAGCCTTTGGTATCTCGGATACATTTGTAGCGGGGTTAACCATGGCGGCGCTGATCGCCCAGTCGGTTAGTACACCATTGCTGGGCCAGATCGGCGATCGCTTTGGGCACAAGCTTCTGATGGAGTTGAGCGGCCTGTTTCTGGTGGCGGCTCTGGTGGCGGCGATACTTACAGCCAGCAGCACCGGGCTGTATCTCGTCTTTGTCCTATCCAACCTCTCGATGGCTTCAGGGATGATCTCTGCCATGGCGATCACGATGGAGTTTGGACCGCCAGATGAGATGCCAACGTATTCGGCGCTCGCCAGCACGGTGCAGGCACTGCCCGTACTCCTGGCCCCACTCGTTGGCGGCTGGCTGGTCGATGTTGCGGGCTACAAGCAGATGTTCGGCATTGCGATTGTGCTGTCGCTCGCGGGCGTACTTTACATGCACTGGCTCGTGCGCGATCCTCGGAGCGTCCCGCAAGAGTCGATCCATAGTATCGAGACGGCATGAAGCCAACCCCTTGTTGGCGGCTTTCAACGCAGAGAGGCGCGCAAGGTGCGGGCAAGTTCCACAAAACGGGGTGCATAGAGGTCGTCCACCGACCGGGGGCGGGGGAGGTCGATCCTCACCTCGCCTTCAACGCGCCCGGGGTGCGAAGTCATCACGAGCACGCGATCTGAGAGATGGATCGCTTCCTGGATATTGTGCGTCACCATCACAACGGTTTTTCTGCGGGCGCTCCAAATGCGCAAGAGCTCCAGGTTCATCTGCTCGCGGGTGAGGGCATCCAGTGCCCCAAAGGGCTCGTCCAGCAGGAGGACATCCGGGTCATAGACCAACTCGCGTGCCAAAGCCACGCGCTGGCGCATGCCTCCCGACAATTCCTGGGGGCGTGACCCGGCGAACTCTTGAAGATCCACGAGAGCCAGCATCTCTCTTGCCCGCGCTCTGGCTTCGTGCCGGGGGATCCGCTGCAACTCGAGGGGGAGCGACACATTCTCCAGGGCGGTACGCCACGGCATGAGATTGTGTTGCTGAAAGACAAAGCCGATCCGCCGCTGCGGGCCCGTCAGCGGCTGGCCGTCCAGGAGGACCTGACCTCGTGTTGGCCTGATCAGCCCCCCCAACGCGCGGAGAAGCGTCGACTTGCCACAACCGGACGGCCCGATGATGCAGACGAACTCGTTGGGGAGTACGTCAAAGGTAGCCTCCTGAAGCGCCTCCAGCCGAGAGTCCTCTGACTCAAAGACGACCTGAAGCTGCCGGGCAACCAGGATCGGTCTCTCGCTCATTGCTGCAGGAACTCGTTGGTGTACATCTC
Organism: Anaerolineae bacterium; assembly: GCA_040772225.1. Classification (GTDB taxonomy): domain Bacteria; phylum Chloroflexota; class Anaerolineae; order UBA1429; family UBA1429; genus JAAYED01. The sequence goes on along the minus strand of JAXGYO010000002.1, from coordinate 1,475,802 downwards.
CGTGACAGCAACGTCCCCACTGATGAGACCCAGATCCTGGAGCAACTGAGCGGACTCTTGCCAGGTTTCCGGGTCGTTATATCCGACCTCTGTAGACTCCCAGAAGAGGAGGCAAGCATCCAGCACCGCGCGTTGAAGCTCTGCGGTAGTGTCATCCATCTCCGGGATGTGCTTGCGCGTAATTGCAAAGGCCTCGTCCGGCTTCTCCAGAGTTGTCTCGATCCCTTTAACAAAGGCTGCAACAACTTTGCGCACCAGGTCCGGATCGGAATCGATCATCGCTTCGCTTGAGATCAACCCGTTAGAGATCAGACCCGTGTATTCGTCCAGGTAAAAGACATTGATGTCGTAACCGGCTTGAGCAAGTTGAACGGGCTCGTTCATGGCGTAGGACACGGCGGCATCAACCCTCTTTTCGGTGAGGCTCGCGATCTGCGTGTAACCGATGGGCTGCAGGTTTACCTGCTCCGCAGAGAGACCTACCTCGCGCAAGAACGCCTGCCACCCAATATAGCTGGCGCCTTCCATGACTGGGATCCCGACTGTCTTGCCCACCAGATCTTCCGGGCTATCGATGCCTGACTCTGCGAGCGACACCACGCACACAGGAAAGCGACGGTACCAGTTGGCCACCATGGTGACGGGGAGTCCGGCCGCCCGGGCCAGGGCCACCTGATCTCCACTGGCGATGGCGAACTGCAGGTCTCCCGTACCCAGGCGCTGCAAGAGGTCTGTCTCCATGCCATAGTCCAGCACAACGTCAACACCCTGCTCCGCAAAGTAGCCGTTCTCGATGGCGACATACATGGGCGTGAACTGCACGTTGGGTACAAAGCCCATGGCGATGGTGACCTGCGCCGATGGCTCAGGCTCACCGCAGCCTATCAGCAATGCGATCGTGACCAACAACAGGACGATTAGACTCGCAGCACGTTTCATGGTTACTCTTCCTTCCGGTAGTCAGGGGGCAGTGATTTATCCCCTGCCTTGCCGCCGCAATACGCGGCGTTCGAGTGCAGATACAGCAAGATACATGACCAGGGCGATGGCCATCAACGTAAAGAGGGAAACAAACATCAGTGGCGTGTCAAAGAGGCCCCGCGCGAGATTCACGAGAAAGCCGAGGCCACGGTCGGCACTGACAAATTCGCTCACAACAGCGCCAATGACGGACAGGGTCACCCCGATTTTGAGCCCGCCCAACAGCACGGGCAACGCCGCTGGTATCTCCAGATAGATAAAGGATTGCCAGCGCGTGGCCTGCAGGGAGCGCAGCAATTCCACCAGTTCGCTGTCAACGTTGCGCATGCCCACGATGGTGTTGACAAGTACCGGGAAAAAGAGGGTGAGGGCACACACCACGATCTTGGACAAAGCCCCCGGACCCAACCAGATGACAAGCAGGGGTGCGAGTGCAACGATCGGAATGGCCTGGGATGCCGCCAGATAGGGGGCCACCAGACGCTCCACCGCAGGGGACCTGGCAAGCAGATAGCCCAGAACGACCGCTACAGACAGACCCACGGCCAGCCCGGCAAAGACCACCCGCAGGGTGACCCAGGTATGCATCAGCAGGCTGCCGTCGCGGACTGCTACCAGAGCTCGGGCCCAGACCAGACGGGGAGAGGGCAGGAAAAACGCAGGATAGTCGCCCAGGTACACGATCAGTTCCCAGAGAGCGCACAGGCACAGAAAAACGACCACCGGCAGCAAGCGGCGTCCTGCCCGTATGACTTGAGCTCTGGGCGTAGCGGGTCCTGATGGCGGGCGATGCATGATCAAAATGAAACACCCCGTGCTGAATAGCGACGGGGCGTCATGAACAGATACGGCTCTATTGGTGCCTTCTCCCATCCGGACTATACCGTCGGCTCCGGCTTGACCGGATCCACCAGAAACTGGCTTGCGGGCTTGGCAGCTATGCGCTGCCCCACCGCCGGTAGGGACTTGACTGTTGTCTCACCCTGCCCCGAAGGCTATTCGATTTGAACTGAATGCATTCTAGTACGGCAGTAGTACGCCGTCAAGCGCCGCTCGCCAGCAGGCAACCGCGTCATTCGTGTCTCAGCGCTGCGGTGGCGATATCGGTGTAGACGGAGCCGGTGGGGCGCAGATCGCTCTTGACGAGACTCACCCGGGTGACGGTCATAGATCCGTAAAGACATCCGGACTGCCCGGCGATGGTGTGCCCGAGGGACACGAGTTCGGCGCGTGTTGCGCGCCGGTCTGCGCGCCCCAGCGTGATGTGAGCATCGAAAGGGCGGATCTCACGTGAAAAACCGAGCCGGTTCAAGGCGATATCCATGGATGTGGCCAGATGGATCAACTCGTGCGTCCCCCGCGACACGCCCGCCCAGACGATGCGGGGATGGGCTGTGTTGGGAAAGCAACCCAGCCCGGACACGGCCATCTCGAAGGATGGGAAGCCGGCACAGACCTCAGTGACCGCATCGCACACCTCACCCAGCCGGCGATTATCGACATCCCCGAGGAACTTGAGCGTGAGGTGTATATTCTCGGCTTGTACCCACCGGGCGGCTTTGCCCCCGGGCTGGTCACGCAGACGCAGGGAAGCGGCGTGCAAGGCCTCGCGTATCTCGACCGGCAACCGGACGGCCACAAAGGTCCGCATCGTGGCCGACGTCATGCCTTCTCTGTCTTTGACTGGCCCAGGGCAGTCATAAGGTTCCCCGCGAGCATCGCCTGCAGTTCCTCTGCCGGGATCTCAACGCTCAGGACGCGATCAAGGAAACGCCGTTGTGTGAGAAGGGGATAGTCCGTGCCAAAGATGACCTTGTTGGGGGCCCATCGGGAGACGAGTGCAAAGATCCGGTCGTCGTAGAGCAGAGGCGAGGCAGCGGTGTCGTACCAGACATTGGTCAGAGCCGCACGCGCCGACGGCATGAGCTCGTAAAAAGGTAGTCCGCCGCCCCAGTGGGACAGGATCAAGTTGAGAGCAGGATGGGCGGTTGCCAGTGCGTAAGCGTCCTCAGGGCCGACCCGGCCCTTGCCGGGGTACCGGTGCCCGACGAGCTCGTTGACGTGCAGCATCAGCGGCGCGTTGCTCGCCTCCAGCAGCTGGATCAGTGTCGCGAGCCTCTCATCCTGCAGGCTGAACTCCTGCCCGTCGGGCATGAGTTCTCCGATGCCGACGGCGCCGGCGTCCAGGCACCGTTGTGCCTCCCGCACGGCGCCCTCCTCGGCCGGGCTCACAAGCGAAAAGGGGATGATCCTACCAGGCCACTGTGCTGCCGAATCGAGCACATAGTCGTTGCAGCGCCGGCAGATCTCGCCATCACGAAAGCCAAATCCAAAGCAGACCGCAGCATCGATGCCGGCGCGATCCATACTGGCGATGAGATCCGGCGCAGAAGCGAGGCGTGATCGCGGCGATGCGTACAGCAGGCCAAACCAACGATCAGCGGCCATGTACTCGGATCGCGCCTGTATGATGCTCGGGGGCAGGATATGCGTGTGGGCGTCGATGATCATCATCCTGGCCATCTTGCGCCTGAAGCGTTTTGGCGTCAAATGTGGACAGAAGCTGGATGCAGGACTAGTATGAAGCCAATGAAGACGCTACTTGTTCGAAATCCGGTGGCCGGGCAGCGCGATGTCGAGGATGACCTCAGGCGTGTGCTGTCGTACCTGAGAGATCGTGGCTGGGATGTCGTCGTGCGACTTACCGAGCGGCAGGGCCATGCTACCGAACTGGCGCATGAGGCCGCAACACAGGGTTACGATATGGTTGTGGCCGTCGGGGGGGATGGCACCATCGGCGAGGTCGCCGCCGGGCTCGTGGGGACCTCCACGGTCCTGGGCGTGCTTCCAGTGGGGACCGGCAACCAATGGGCCCATATGCTTGACTTGCCGGTATGGTCTCCTGTGTATCGCTCCGCGCTTTTGGACGCCGCACGCATCCTGGTGCAAGGCGAGCATCGACGGATCGACGTGGGCAAAGCCAATGAGCACTATTTTGTCATGTGGTGCGGGGTCGGTTTTGATGCTCAGGTGGCCCAGGATGTGGAGCCCCATCGGGACGCCAGGCGCAGCCTGGGGAACCTGACCTATGTTGTGATGGCGGTCGCTGAGGCGTTTTTCATGCGCGGCACGCGAACGACTGTTGTGGTAGATGGGCGGGCGCTGCGCTATCACGCCATGCTCGTTGTCATCGCCAACGCCCAGCTATATGGGGCCTCCTTCAAGCTGGCGCCTGAAGCGCGGCTCGACGATGGGCTGCTGGATATCTTTGTGTTCCGTGGCAGCAACCTGGTCGACATCTTTTGGCACTATGCGCTTCTGGCACTGGGGCGCCACGCAGGTAGCCGGGGTGTCGAGGTGCTAAAAGGACAAAACGTCTATGTCCTGACTGAGAACACCCTGCCCATGCACGTGGACGGCAATCCTGTGGGCACAACGCCGCTTTCTGTTGAGGTGGTCCCCCGGGCTCTCTCCGTCGTGGTCCCTGGGTGGGCCTCAGCATCTTTGTTCTGCGAAGGAGGTGGCACGGTAGGATCGGAGATCACTGCTGCGGCGCGACTCAGGCGCGAATGGGAGCGCCTCAAGCGCCGGCGGCAGCATGTCTGATTCGGGTAGGCCGCTATGCCCTCGCCGTGCACGTGCCTATAGTCTGCTGTATGCCGAGCGCGTATGCTGTCGTCTTTATTGACACAATGATGTTGCGTTGCTATAATTCCGGTATGTAAGGATGTGATACTTTACCACCTCGGCCCCTGGGGCCAATGTCTGTCGCGAGTCGCGCTCTGAGTTATCCCTAATCCCACCCTCGGATCTGTGCGTCAAGGCATGAGACCTGTTTGCTCTTATCTGACAGTCTGCTATTCTTCCGCGTAGATGGTTTGTGACCATTCCGCCTATCTCCCCAATGGAGCATGCCCACCGTGAACATCGTTGAGTACGAGACGATGACCCTGTCCGAGTTGCGCGACGTGGCCCGGTCCAAAGAGATCGCTGGTTATAGTCGCCTCAAGAAGCAAGATCTCATCCTGCGCCTTTTGAGGTCGCAGGCTGAGGAGCGCGGCCTGTTGTTCGGCGGGGGGGTACTGGAAATCGTCCAGGATGGTATTGGCTTTTTGCGAAGCGACCATCTGTTGCCGGGCCCGGATGATGTCTATGTCTCCCAGTCGCAGATACGCCGGTTTGGGCTGCGTACCGGTGACATGGTCATCGGTCAGGTGCGGCGCCCAAAGGACTCGGAAAAGTACTTTTCGCTGTTGCGAGTTGAGGCCATTAACGGGTTGGACCCGGAGGTAGCCAAAGACAGGCCTGTTTTTGAGCGACTGACGCCTATTTTCCCCAATCAGCAATACAAGCTGGAAACGGTTTCGAACGTCTACAGCACGCGTATGATGGATCTGCTGGCACCCATCGGCCGCGGTCAGCGCGGCCTGATCGTGTCTCCCCCAAAGGCTGGCAAGACCACGATCCTCAAGCAGATTGCCAATGGCATCTCGGCGAATCACCGTGATGTTCACATGATGGTCGTGCTGGTGGGCGAGCGCCCGGAAGAGGTCACCGACATGGACCGCTCCGTAGAGGCGGAGGTCGTGAGCTCTACGTTTGATGAGCCTGTGCAGAATCATGCCAAGGTGGCTGAGGTGGCGCTGGCCCGAGCCAAGCGACTGGTTGAGGTCGGCCGCGACGTCGTGATCATGCTCGACAGCATCACGCGGCTTGCGCGTGCCTACAACTTGATCGTTCCACCCAGCGGACGTACACTCTCAGGCGGACTTGATCCTGCCGCGGTACACCCTCCCAAGGGCTTTTTTGGAGCCGCTCGCAAGATCGAGGAGGGAGGCAGCCTGACGATCATCGCCACTTGCCTGGTCGACACCGGCAGCCGCATGGATGATATCATCTATGAAGAGTTCAAGGGCACCGGCAACATGGAGTTGCATCTTAACCGCAAGCTCGCAGAACGTCGTATCTTCCCGGCAATCGATATCGAGCGTTCCGGAACGCGTCGTGAGGAGCTCTTGCTGGAGCCTGATGTGTTGTCCAGAGTGTGGCTGCTCAGGCGAATGACCGACACGATCGGCGCGATGGACTCGGTAGAGCCGATCTTGGAGAGACTGCGCCGGACCAAATCCAACGAAGAGTTTCTCAAGACACTGAATAAGGACGTCTAGCCTATGTACGGATCGCGAGTCATCTCGCGTGCGGTCCACGCTTTGCCGCAAAAGGGTCAGTCCGTATCGCTTTCGTTTCCTGTCGTCTTGCATGATCTGCCCACGCTATCTCGTTACGCCGGGCACATCGTAGTGGTTGCGCTGTTTATGTCCGTGCTCTATGGCGTTTCCTCACAGAGCCTGAGCTTGTCAGCGCTCGATAACCTTCTTGGCCGTGAGCGTGATTTTGCTACGCGCACCTACGCTGCGGCCGACTATGACTATGTGGACGCCTATGCGCGTCCCGCCGCCGAAGAGCGGTATCTCGAACTGGAGACGATCCCTTATACCACGCAAGCCTGGGGCCAGACGTTGCCGCAGGTGGCAGAGCCACGGCGTCTGCTGCGCACGACGGTCACCGTGTATACGGTGCAGCCTGGAGACACGCTTTTAAAGATCGCCGGTGAGTTTGGCCTGCAGGGGACAACGCTGCTGTATGCCAACGACGCACTGGCCGGGCAGAATGACCTGCTCAGCATCGGTCAGGAGCTCTACATTTTGCCTGTCGACGGGGCTTACCACAAAGTGGCCTCTGGAGAGTCGCTGCAATCGATCGCCGCCAAGTACAAGGTCGAGTCGGACGCGATTGCACTGTATCCGGGGAACAAACTGGAGGAGCCTTATATCCTCACAGCGGGCCAGTACCTTATCATCCCCGGCGGTGTCAAGCCGTACGTTCCCAAGCCAGTGCAGACCTATCAGCCACTTGGGGCGGTTACACAAAGTGGCGTGACAGGGACCGGACAGTTGGCCTGGCCCATGAGCGGTCGGATAAGCCAGGGCTATTGGGAAGGCCATAGGGCTATCGATATTGCCGCCAGTCGTGGCACGCCGATCATCGCCGCTGATGGCGGAACTGTGGTGGCGGCGCACTGGGCCACGGGGTACGGTCGAATGGTTGTGGTGGACCATGGCAATGGCTACCAGACGCTGTATGCCCACATGGACGCCTTCTTTGTTGAGGTTGGTCAGACGGTTGCCAAGGGCGATCTTCTCGGCAAGTGTGGCAGCACGGGCAACTCAACGGGGCCCCATCTGCACTTTGAGGTGCACAAGGGCGGGGCACAGTTGAACCCATTTAACTTTTTACCGTAACGTTCGACGCACCGAAAAAGGCGCACCTGAGTCTCTCAGGTGCGCCTTTTTGGTATCCGTCTGTGGATAGCCAGCATCCGCCGAGGGCGTCGCTGGTATCGCGGGCGTAGGCCCATGCAGCGGGCAACCTAGGGCGTGGCCGTCTCTGCCGGGATCTCCGAGTCTGGAGTGCCTGTCAGGGGCGGTACTGGAAGCGTGGGCAATGGAAGCGTAGGTGCTTCATCGGGGGGCGTAGCTGTGGGCGCGATGGTTTCCGTCGCCACGGGCGCCGTGGTCTCGGTTGCGGTAGGCTGAGCGGTTGGCGTGAGAGCCGGCGTCGCGGTAGGAGTGTGTGTTGCTGTGGGAGTGAGCGTGCTGGTGGGCGTCGCTGTCGCCGTTGGGGTGATGGTGGAGGTGGGTGTGAGCGTTGGCGCTCCCGGTAGGATGCGTATGGACGCGCGCGCCTCGTAGGCCCGTCCATCGCTATTGGCAACAACAAGGCGAAGCGCATAGTCCCCTTCCGCCACCAGCGAGGCGTCCCATCGCGCCAGCAATCCATTGCGGACGGGTGTCGACACATTGTCGGTGATGCGGTTCCACTGACCAGGCTCGGCGCCGGCGCCGTACTCGATATAGTAATAGGCAAAACCGCTCATCTCGGCGCTGCCGGTGAGCGTCACGATGCCTGGCTTTGACTCCAGGGGAGCCATAAGCTCGATACGCATCGGTTCTGAATGCACACTGCAACTCTCCCTCGGCGGTGTGTTGATACCGCGGGCCTGTGCCCAGACGTCCCATTCCGGGCCATAGTCCTCAAAGACGCGTCGGACCACCGTATCGCGCGGGCAATTCTCCGTGGCCAGTTGTCCGCTTACCGTACATATATCCACTTGTACGTGCACCTCGCACGCCTCCGGCAATTCCTCCTCCAGAAAAGATGCGGTGATCGCCTCGGGACATTGGCTCGTATGCAACTGACCAGATATGGGACAGACTTGAAGGTCCACCAGGCCGGCCGGTCGCACAAAGTCTGGTCGCGCCGTGCCCGCCAGAGCACGCTCCATAAAGTCGTGCCAGATCGGAGCGGCTCCCTGCGACCCTGTGAGCCGGTCGGTCTCGGTATAGTCATTGTTTCCGACCCAGACGCCGGCCACCAGGTCCGGCGTGTAGCCGATCGTCCACCCATCTCGATAGTCATTCGTCGTTCCCGTCTTGGCGGCAGCAGCGAAAGAGAGCTTGAGAAAGCTGTCGGCACCAAAGGCGGGCGTGCGTGCAGCGTTGTCGGAGAGGATATCGCTGATCCAGTAGGCATGACGCGGGTCCATGATTCGTGTTAGAACCGGCTCAGAGTCGGGGACGATCACCCGTCCCTGCTGATCGGTGATATAGAGGATGGCTCGTGGCTCCAGACGGTAACCCTGGTTCGCAAAAGAGGCATAGGCGCCTGTCATCTCGAGCAGCGTGACTTCGCCGCCTCCCAGGGTGAGTGACAAACCATAATCCTGGCGCGTGAGTGATCGGATCCCCATTCGCTGAGCCACCTCAAGCAGGGCAGGCAGCCCGATCTCGTTGAGCGTTGCCACGGCGGGAATATTGCGGGAGCCAGCGAGGGCTGCTCGCAAGGACACCGGTCCGAATTCTTTCCCGTCATAGTTTACGGGAACATAGGGTGGGTTGGCGCCATCAGGAAAGCTCTGTTTGACGTCCATCAACATGGTGGATGGTGTCCAGCCTCGCTCAAAGGCGGCCAGATAGGTGAGTGGCTTGATCGACGATCCCGGCTGTCGTGGCCGGATGGCCACGTTGACCTGGCCGTCGATCTCTTCACTGTCAAAGTCTACGCTTCCCAACATGGCGAGAATATCACCATTGGTTGGATTCATCGCCACCAGTGCTGTATTGGTGGCATTTCGAGAGCGGAGCTCCTCAATGTGTGCACGGGCGACGTCCTCGGCCAGATGCTGAAGGTCGAGGTCCAGGGTGGTGTAGACGTTATAGCCCCCCCGGTACAGCGCCTCTGCACCAAACCTCGCTTCCAGTTCGGCGCGGACGTACTCTACCCAGTGCGGTGCCTGACGCGACCCTTCGAGTTGCCGTGGGCGCAGCGTGAGCGGGGCGGTCGACGCTTGCTCGAATTCCTGCAGGGTCACATACCCCTCGGCAAGCATCAGACGCAGGACGATTGTCCGCCTGTCCAGCGCCGACTGTGGATCGGTGTAGGGGTCATAGAGGGAGGGTGCCTGCAACAGGCCCACCAGAAGGGCGGATTCAGGCAGGTCTAGCTGGCTGACGGGTTTGCCAAAATAGGTGTCAGCCGCCGCACCGATGCCGTAGGCCAGGTTACCAAAGTAGGACTCATTCAGATAGACCTGCAGGATCTCTTCCTTGGAATAGCGTCGCGTGATTTCAGTAGCGAGGATCGCCTCCTGGATCTTGCGCGAGTATGTCTGTTCGGGCGACAGGAACAGCATCTTGGCGACTTGCTGCGTAATCGTGCTGGCTCCGCGCACGATCTCGCCTGCCTGCATGTTCTCGACAAAAGCCTTGGCAATGGACACGGGATTGATGCCCGGGTTGTGGAAAAAGGTCTTGTCTTCAGTGGCGACAGCGGCGTCAATGACGTCCTGGGGCAGATCTTGATAGGGGACCAGCACCCTCCGGCCACCCAGCGGGTCGATGATCTCATAGAGCAGTACGTTGTCGCGGTCATAGATACGGGTCGTCTTGAAGGTGGCGGTGCGCTCGTACATTTCCTGCGGCGAGGGCAGGTTCCGTGCATAGTAAGCATAGACGGCAAGACCCGTTGCGAGGGCCAGCGTGACGGCCAGAACGACAACGGTCAGACCCAGTGCCGCGCCCCGCAGTATCAGTGACCAGGTGTCTGGTTCTGGCTCATCGGGCTCAAGCACCCATGGAGATGGGGTGTCGTCCAGCTTTTTTTGTCGCATCGCTATGCTCCTGGTCGCGTCTGTGCGCGTTGCTCTTTGTCGTTAGGTGGCGGTTACGTCACTGACCGGCGTCGACCAGGGCCTGGTGGAGATCGGGGTAGCGCCGAATGGTGCCTCCCGCAAGGCCCCAGACCCCCGTGGCAAACCGCTGCACAAAGTACCGGTCATGGACCACTGCCAGTACGGTGCCCTCAAAATCGCTCAGGGCTTGCTCAAAACGCTCACGGGACGGTATGTCGAGGTGGTTAACAGGTTCATCCAGCAACAACAGGTTACAGCCTCTGAGGACGAGCATCCCCAGGGCCAGGCGGGCGCGCTCGCCATAGCTCAGGTCACGGATGGGTGTGAACACATCATCCCCGGAGAATAGATAGTAATGCAAAAAGCCGCGGGCCTCTGTTTCACCAAGGCCAGTGGTCTCCTGAACTATTTGCAGTGCGTTTGCGTCCGGGTTCAGCGTCCCCTGTTCTTGTGCAAAGTAGCCGATCTGGACTCCCGAACCGATGCGCAGGGCGCCGAAGCTAGGCTCTTCATCCCCTACGAGCATCCGCAAAAAGGTCGTCTTCCCCGAGCCGTTCGGGCCGACGAGCGCGATGCGCTCACCGCGCTGCAAGACAAGATTTACATCGCTGAACAGCACGTGCGCGCCGAACGCCTTGGAGACGCCCTCAACGACCAGGACATCCTGGCCGCTCGGCGGTGTGTTCACAAACTCTAGCTTGACGTTCCAACCCTGAACGGGCTTGTCCACAATATCCTCAGATTCCAGCATGCGTTCCAGGCGTCGCTGACGAATGACTGCCTGGTGAGCGACCTTTTTTGCCCGCTTCTTGTAGTAGAAGGCGATCGTTTCGCCTTCGATGCGGCTGGCCTGGCCCTTCCAGCGCTGGATCGCGTTCTCCAGCTTGCCGATGCGCTCTTGCTGTTCGTTGTACTGCTGCCATCGATGCGCCTCTTCACGACGCTTGGCAAGCGCATATTCGGAATAACTCCCCGGATAGACGGTTAGCGTGTGTTGCTCGTTCCCCAGCTCAAAGACCGTGTTCACCGTGTTCTCGAGAAAGGTACGGTCATGGGATACGATCAGCATCGCGCCGCGGTATTGCGCCAGAAAGACTTCGAGCCACTCCAGGGCTGTGATATCCAGGTGATTGGTGGGCTCGTCAAGGAGCAGCATACTGGGTTGTTGCAGCAGCAATCGTGCAAGCCCGAGCCGCGTCTTTTGGCCGCCACTCAGCGTGCGTATGGGCGTGTTCGCCGCCACATCTGATAACCCCAGCCCGGCCAGAATGGTTTCGACCTGATGCTCAGGCAAGACGTCCGGGTTTGAGATCTGTTCGAGGGCGGTGGCGTAGGCGTGCTCGAGAGCGGGCCGTTGGCTGTCCGAGGCCTTTGATAGTGCGATGCCGAGCCTCTCCAGTTCCGCGATCCAGGCGGCCTGGTCGCGTTCCCGATCGACGAGGATATCGCTGACGAGCAGCTCATCGTTATAGATAAGGCCCTGGGGGAGGTAACCGACGCGGTCGAGGGGCACCTGAAAACGGATGCTGCCGCGATCGGGGACCTCTTCGCCAACGAGAATGCGCAGCAGCGTGCTCTTGCCGCTGCCGTTGGGCCCGATCAACGCGACGCGCTCGCCATCGTTAATCGTAAAGTTCACCTGCTCAAAAAGTAGAGTATCGCCAAAGCGCTTGGAAAGATCAGATACGTGTAGCATAGAGCTCCTGTCGTGCACAGATAAGGGGCCCGTGGCCGACGGCCACGGGATGAGGCTTGACTCGGAAGACTAGCGTGTGCACACCACGGGTTGCTCCTTGCGCATGCGGACTGGGTATCAGGGGGACTCGATCGCAACGCTCTCAAGAGCGAGATACGGTGAGAGTTGTCGCTCTAGCTCATTCGGGTGCACAAACCAGATGACGTGCATCCCCAGTGACGCGGCTGCCGCGACATTGTCCGCGCGATCGTCGATGAACACGGTCTCGCCCGCTTCGAGCCCCATCCTTCTGAGTAGCTCCTGATAGATCTCGGGGGCTGGCTTGGCTATGCCGAGCCGAGACGAGTTCACGATCGGATCGAAAAAATCGGCGATGCCATAGATAGCACTCAATTTGGACTCGAGGGCATCGGTCGCGTTGCTCAGCATCGCGATCCGGAATCGTCCGCGCGCACGTTTCACCAGGCTGAGCACAACCGGGTCGACGCCCCAGCTCTTCCAGGCGTCGGCGCCCAGTGCATCGCTCTCCGCTGGGGAAAGGCCATACCGCTCTCCAGCGGAGCGCCAGAACTGGTCCTCACTGATCTTTCCGAGCTCAGCTTCAGACCAAAGAAAGCCCTGGTACAGTTCTTGCTTCAATACGCCCGCATCTAGCCCCAGGCGCTGCTCCCAGCGAGCATAATAGGACTCATCACGGTCACGCAGTACGACGCCACCACAGTCAAAAACCAGTGCCTTGATGGGCATAGAGTGCTCAAGCTCTTTCGTAGGATTCAAGGGGGAAAAGACCAACTGCTCTGTACGGCAAGCCGATGCCTTCGGACGGCGCCGTGTTGACCAATTCACAGAAGCTCAGCTATAAAAAACCATCACGTACGCACAGAACAACAATCTTTTGCTAAACGTACCATCATGATTATATGGCCCGGCCGAGCGTCTGTCAACAGCGCAGGCCCCGGCAAAGTATTGACGGGCTGGATGACCGTGTCTACAATACAAGGGCTGTATACGTAGAGACATGGAGGGGACATGCAGATTCCGCGTCCCGAGTATCCTCGTCCTCAACTGGTCCGCCAACGATGGATCAACCTGAATGGTGTGTGGGAGTTTGAGTTCGATCCTGGGCTTAGCGGGATTGCCCGCGGCCTGGCACATGCTGACAGCCTGGCGTCCGAGATCGTTGTACCTTTCTGTCCAGAGAGCGCCCTTTCAGGTGTGGCGGACGTGGACTTTCATGCCGGCGTCTGGTACCGACGTGAGTTTTCTGTTCGTTCAGACTGGGAAGAGGGACGCGTGCTCCTGCATGTGGGCGCCTGCGACCATGATGCCACCGTGTGGGTGAATGGTGACTTGGTCGGGACCCATCGCGGTGGCTATACGCCGTTCCAGATCGATATCACCTCTGCGCTAAAGCGGGGGCAGAACGTGCTCACGATCCACGCGCGGGATGATACGCGCTCGCCCTGGGTCCTCTCAGGCAAGCAGTGCCCGGATTATTACTCGCGACGGTGCCACTATACGCGCACGACCGGGCTGTGGCAGACGGTCTGGCTCGAGCCAGTGCCTGAGACGTATATCGCGGATCTGCGAATGACGCCTCTTGTGGAGACTGGTCAGTTGCTTGTAGAGGCATCCCTGGGCGGACAGCGGCAGAGAGGAGTGTTGCGCGGGATCGCCTCACTGTCCGGTGGGGTGGTGGCAAGAAGAGAGGCGTCATTCGAAGGGCAGCAAGCGACTCTCATCCTCGACGTGCCTGAGGCGCAATTGTGGTCGCCTGGCAGCCCTACGCTCTATGACCTGGACTTGACGCTGGAGCCGGCGGCAGGAGGACAGGACCCGGTGCGCAGCTACTTTGGGATGCGTACGGTGTCGCTCTCTGACCGCGCGATTCTCCTCAACGGACAGCCTGTTTTCCAGCGGTTGGTGCTGGACCAGGGCTACTATCCTGACGGGATCTACACGGCTCCGGATGACGAGGCGCTCAAGAACGACATTCGCATCTCTCAGGGACTTGGGTTCAATGGCGCACGGCTCCATCAAAAGCTCTTTGAACCCCGGTTTCTGTATTGGGCTGATCGCATGGGCTACCTGGTGTGGGACGAGTTTGCCAACTGGGGCCTCGATGTCAGTGAGCCTCGCGCTCTAGAGGTATTTCTGCCGCAGTGGCTGGAGGCCATACAGCGCGATTACAGCCACCCCTCGGTGATAGGATGGTGTCCCTTTAACGAGACACAGGTCGATCAGGACCCCGGGGTGCTGCGGGGGGTCTACCGTGCGACCAAGATCGCCGATCGCACCCGACCGGTGATCGACGCGAGCGGCTATCAGCATGTCGAGACGGACATTTACGATGTGCATAACTATGATCAGAACCCGGAGACCTTTAGCGGTGTCTTTGCCGCGCTGGCCGAGGGAGGAGAGCCGTTCAGAAACCGGCCGGAACATGATGCCCCCTATGAGGGACAACCCTATTTTGTGAGCGAGTATGGTGGAATCTGGTGGAACCCTGGTCAGGCCGATGAGGTTGGCTGGGGGTACGGCGGTGTGTCCGGGCGTCCCACCTCGCCAGAGGCGTTTCTTGAGCGGTACCGTGCACTCACCGATGCGCTGTTGGACCATCCGCGCATGTGTGCCTTTTGCTACACCCAGCTCTACGATATCGAACAGGAAGTGAATGGGCTCTACACGTATGACCGCCGACCCAAGTTCGATCCGGCGCTATTCCGTGAGATCAATACACGCAGAGCAGCTATCGAGGAGTAGGAGGACGTAATATGGCAATACTAAGCAAGAAGGATCAGGATTTTCTGCGAAATCATCTGGAGCACACCCTGACAGGACCGGTCACGCTCAAGCTCTTTACACAGGCGCTCGAGTGTCAGTTCTGTCGCGAGACAAAGCAGCTGCTGACCGAGGTGTCCGAGTTGTCGGACAAGATCACTCTTCAGGTCTATAACTTTGTCACGGACAAGGACGTTGCCCAGGAATATAACATCAGCCGCATCCCGGCCACAGTGGTCATGGGCGCCAGGGACTATGGCATGCGGTTCTATGGCATACCTTCCGGCTATGAATTCAACACGCTAATCGAGGATATTGTCGCGGTGTCACGGGAAGAGCATGGCCTCTCCGCCGAGACCGTGGATATGCTGTCCCGGTTGACAGATCCGGTTCACCTGCAGGTATTTATTACGCCCACCTGCCCGTACTGTCCGGCGGCCGTACAGGTCGCGCATGCAATGGCTATGGCCAGTGATCTGGTCACAGCGGACATGGTCGAGGCGGTAGAGTTCCCGCAGCTGGCCAATCGCTACAGCGTCTATGGCGTGCCCAGGACAGTCATTAACGAGGACACCTATTTCGAGGGCGCTGCCCCTGAAAAGTTGGCCGCGGCCAAGGTCTTGGAGGCCGCTGGCCTGATGACCACCGCAGAGGTGGAAGCGCTGTTTGATGATTTCGAGGGTGAGGTCGTCACGTCCTGACCGACTGCCTTCGGGGCGCGCCATGGTGGTATACCTCGCGGCGGTTAAGGGGAGGGCGCTCCGCCCGCCGAGTTGGTACAATCGTGGCGCGCCGCTATAATGGCCCACAGCCATACATCTGGAGTGCACATGCTGCGATCCTTTCGGACAATAAACGTCGTCCCGTCCCTACCCCCTCGCCTCAAGCCCCTCCTGGAGATTTCACACAACCTCTGGTGGTCCTGGAACCGAGATGCGGTGGACCTGTTTCGGCGTTTGGACGCGGACCTGTTTGCCGCTTTGCGACATAACCCGGTGAGCACCATTGGGCGCATCACGCAAGAGCGCCTGGATGAAGTAAGCCAGGATGAGGGGTTTCTGTCTCACATGGATCGCGTCTACCGCGATCTCCTGGAGTACATGTCCGTCGCTCCGCACTGGGATGAGCCCGGCCTTGAGCGGGAGGGCAAGCCTCAGATCGTCGGATACTTTTCTATGGAGTACGGCCTCTCTGAGGCATTGCCCATCTATTCGGGTGGCCTTGGGGTGCTGTCTGGAGATCATCTGAAGACGGCCAGCGACCTGGCGATGCCTCTGATCGGGGTGGGCATGCTGTATCAGGAAGGCTATTTCAGGCAGTATCTCAATGCAGATGGTTGGCAACAGGAGACCTATCCCGCCAACGATTTCCACAACATGCCGGTGCAGCTGGAGCGGGACTCTTCTGGTCGGCCGGTGATGTTCACCGTGCAGTTTCCCGGGCGTCAGGTACACATTCAGATCTGGCGCATACAGGTGGGGCGTGTGCCTCTCTACATGCTGGACACAAATGTGGAGGCCAACCGGCCCGAGGATCGCCAGATCACGAGCAAGCTCTACTCTGGTGATCTGGATATGCGCATCCGACAGGAGATTGTTCTCGGTATCGGCGGACTCAGGGCGCTGTCGGCGCTGGGGATCGAGCCAGCAGTCTGCCATATGAACGAAGGGCACTCGGCGTTCTTGGGACTGGAGCGCATACGCCTCGCCATGCACCGCTACAGCCTTAACTTTGAGCAGGCCCGCGTGCTGGCGGTGGCTGGAAGCGTCTTTACGACACACACACCGGTGCCCGCGGGCATCGATCTTTTCCCGCCGTACCTGATCGATCGCTATCTTGGCGAGATGATGCAAGAACTTGGTATCGACCGTGAGCAGTTCCTGTCTCTGGGTCGTGCCCCCGACACACAGGCCGACACGCCCTTTTCCATGGCCGTCCTGGCACTGTCGCTCTCATCCAAGGCGAACGGCGTCAGCCAATTGCACGGCCAGGTGGCGCGCCGGATGTGGCAGAACCTCTGGCCCGGTACTCCCGCGCCAGAGATTCCGATCTGCGCAATTACCAACGGCGTACACCACCGCACTTGGGTCTCTGAGGAGATGTCTAATCTGCTGTTGCGATACGTGGGTCCGCGATGGCTGGAGAACCCCGCCGATACCGATCTCTGGCAGCGTGTGGACCGTATCCCCGACGGGGAGCTATGGCAGGCGCACGAGCGCAGGCGCGAGCGTCTGGTGACCATGGCCAGGGAACGGGTGGTGATGCAGATGCAGCGGCGAGGCGCCAGCCAGACCGATATGGATGACGTCGTCAACGTGCTCGATCCGGACGTGCTGACGATCGCATTTGCCCGCAGATTCGCGACCTATAAGCGGGCGTTGCTGCTATTCCAGGACCCGGAACGTCTTTCGCGCATTCTCAATCAGCCCGGGCGGCCGGTGCAGATCATCTTCTCCGGTAAGGCGCATCCGGAGGACACGCCGGCAAAGGAACTGATCCGTACGATGATCCACACCATGCGGCGGCCCGATCTGCGCCAGCGCATCGTTTTTCTCGAGGACTATGACATCGAGATCGCACGGTACCTTGTGCAGGGCGCCGACATCTGGCTGAACACCCCGCGCTGGGGTCAGGAAGCGAGCGGCACGAGCGGGATGAAAGCCTGCATGAACGGCGCCATCCACGTGAGCTCGTTGGACGGCTGGTGGTACGAGGGATATTCCTCAGAGATCGGCTGGCGCATCGGACACGGCGAGGTCTATCGTGATGATGCCTTTGGTGACCAGGTGGAGGCAGAGGCCCTTTACGATCTTCTGGAAAAGGACATTGTGCCGCTGTTCTACGATCATGGGAATAATGTCATTCCCCATGCCTGGGTAGCCAAGATGAAGCGCTCTATGGCGGGGGTGGGGCCCAGGTTCAACACGCAGCGCATGTTGCAAGAGTATAGCGATGGTATGTATCGTCCATCGATGGAGCGTCGCAACCGGCTCCAGGCGGAGGATGCCGCGGCTGCAAGGGAACTGGCGGATTGGCTGGCGCATGTGCGCTTGGCCTGGCCCCAGATCAGTTTCGCTGACGTGCGCACCGATGCGCACGATGGGCTCACCGTCCGCCAGGAGGTCTCCTTTAGCACCCACGTACGTCTTGGCTCGCTGAGTCCTTCCGATGTAGCAGTGCAGGTCTGTCTGGGATCTGCAGATGCAGCCGGTGAGATCACCGATTACCGGATTCAGGAGATGGACTATGTTCGGACCGAGGAGGATGGCTCGCATCACTATGAGGTCAAGGCGCGTTTCGATGCCAGCGGCCTGAACGGATTTACGATCCGTGTGCTGCCCAGTCATCCGAATCTACATAGCGAGCATATCCCCGGCCTGGTCAAGTGGGCGCAATAGGCCGTCTTCTTACCTGTAACAGTCTGTGACCAACTTCCCGACCGGGCAGCGGAGGTTTGACACATCTCTCTAGATGGTGATATAATTCACAAAGTCTCCTCTGGGAGATGTAATTGAGTATGGATGTGCGGACTTGAAGTTAGAACAGATCCTTGGCGTGATCAACGGTCAGCTCCTGAGTGACGATGTCGACCTCTCAATCGAGGTCGACATGGCTTGTGGGGCCGACCTCATGAGCGATGTCCTGGCCTTTACACACTCTGGCACGCTTCTTCTGACGGGCCTCACCAACCCGCAGGTGGTGCGAACCAGTGACATGGCCGGTATTAGGGCGATTGTGTTCGTCAGGGGCAAGCTGCCGCCGCCAGAGACGCTCAAACTTGCCGAGTCCATGGGTATTCCACTATTGGGCTCGCGCTATACCATGTACGAGACGTGCGGTCTGCTTTACGCCCAGGGTCTGCAGAGCTGTGGTCTCTTTACCCTCGCCCGCTCCGAGTCCGATGACTGGCGCGGGAAGGGACCGCAGAATCTTTCAGCATGATGGCCGAACTCCGGAGGACAGCCGGGGGCATGGGCGCCCGTAGCGGTTCTCACGCTGAATTGACCAAGGTGCAGGAGCTTGTCTATGAGCTCAAGGTAGAGCAGGTGATGACCAGGGACGTGATCACCTGCACCCCTGATCAGACCATGAATGAGCTCAAAGAGATTCTGCGGCTGAATCAGATTTCCGGCGTGCCTATCGTCGAGGATGGCCGGATGGTCGGCATGATCAGTGTAGAGAGCCTGATCAAGGCTCTGGAGCAGGGTGAGGCTGACCATTCTATCAGAGAGAAGATGACGCGCCAGGTGCAGGCCGTGCGAGCTGATGATTCGCTGGCAGGCGCGGTCTCGCTTTTTGCCCGCTTCAAGTATGGCCGCTTTCCGGTACTGAACGCCGATGGCGAGCTGGTTGGAATTCTGACCCAGGGGGATATCGTCCGCGGGCTGCTCAAGCATCTTGAAGCGTTGTGGCATTCGGAGGAGATACGGCGTTACCGGGCGAGTCACATTTTCGAGGATATCGAGTCGGAGCAGACTACGCTGATACTGCGCTACCGCGTCGCCGCGCAGGATTTTACGCACGGCGGTGAGGCATCCAGCAAGGTCAAGCGTGCCCTGGAACGTCTGGGCGCGCATCCACAGTTGATCCGGCGTATATCGGTGGCCACCTATGAGGCTGAGACAAATCTGATGATACACACTCATGGTGGTGAGATCATCGTCGAGGCCCAACCGGATATCATCAAGGTCGTCGCGATAGATGAGGGCCCGGGTATCGCGGATGTGGAACAGGCGTTGCAGGCCGGATATTCCACCGCGCCGGATTGGATCCGCGAACTTGGCTTTGGCGCTGGCATGGGGCTCTCCAATATCCGTTCGTGTACTGACCGCATGTCGCTAACTTCGGTCATGGGTGAGGGGACTCGGCTTGAGATGGTATTCGATCTATCAACCGGGGGTGACCAGTGAACGTAGCAGATATCGTTGCCGAACTGGATCTCGAGATCGTGAGCGCCCCTGAAGGCCTGGATCGCGAGATCACGGGCGGCTATGCTTCGGACATGTTGAGCTGTGTGATGGCCGGGGCGGGCGCCGGGCAGGTGTGGGTGACGTTGCAGGCGCATCCCAATGTGGTGGCCGTGGGGGATCTGCTCGGCCTGGCGTGTATTGTGATCACCGAGGGAACGCGTCCCGACCAGGCCACGCTGGATCGCGCCAATGAGCGCGGAATCCCGATTCTCCTCACTTTAAAGACGACGTTCACGGTTGTTGGGGAGTTGGCAGCACGAGGCGTGAGCGGCACCAGTTCCAAGACCAGGGGTTGATGGATAGAACGGCGCGTGACGGCAGGGCTGTTGCTCTGACTGAGCTGGCCCTCGATCTGCACATTCACACGGTAGTGTCCGCCTGTGCTGAGATCGAGATGATACCGCCCTTGATTGTGCGCCGTGCTTTGGAGCTCGGTCTGGATCTCATCGCGATCACGGATCACAATACGGCGGAGAACGTAGAAGCAGTTCAAGAGGCGGCGAGAGGGACAGCGCTAAAGGTGCTGCCGGGCATGGAGGTGCAGACGAGCGAAGAGGTACACATTCTCTGCCTCTTTGACACATCGGAGCAGATTAGCGCGTGGCAGGCGACGGTGTATAACAGTCTTCCGTCGGACCGCAACCGCCCTGAGGTCTTTGGTGCACAATATGTCGTGGATGCGACGGGCGATTTCGTGTACGAGAACGAGCGGTTGCTGTTGACATCGGTTGCCATGTCGACCGACAATGTGGTGGCCGGGGTGCGCGCTTTGGGCGGTCTGCCGATTGCCGCACATGTTGATCGTCCTTCATTCAGTTTGCTCGCGAATCTGGGCTTTGTACCAGAGGGTCTTGACCTGGCGGGACTGGAGATTAGCCGGCGGCAGACAGTGGAAGGATTTCGGGCGGCATATCCACAGCTGGCATGCTGGCCACTGATCGGATCCAGTGACGCGCATCAGCTCTCCGACATGGCGGTGAGAACGCGAGCAAAGATGGCGACACGAACCATACGCGAACTGGAGCTCGCTCTACAGGGTGAGCAGGGACGCAGGCTTTGGCTGAAAGATTGATCGCAGTTCGTAAGTGAAAGAGACGTCAAGCTCAATCGGGAGGATGAGACGTGGTGCTTGAAGAGACGAAAACCGAGAGCCGCGAAGCGTTTGACACAGAGCCGCTGGACAAGATCCTGGCCGAGTTCAACGGGCAGGAGGGGGTGGTGATCCCCATTCTCCAGAGGACTCAGGAAGCCTATGGATATGTTCCTCAGGAGGCTCTCCAGGTCATTTCCGAGCGCACGGGCTTTTCACTCGCACAGCTTTACGGGGTGGCCACTTTTTACTCGCAATTCTATCTGCAGCGTCGCGGTCGGCACATCATTAACATCTGCGATGGTACGGCTTGCCATGTCAAGGGTGCACCGAGACTCGTCACGACGCTGGAGGAAGAGCTCGGCATCAAGGCGGGTGAGACGAGCTCTGACTATCGCGTGACGCTGGAGGTTGTATACTGCCTCGGTTCTTGCGCTCTGGCACCCATGGCGGTCATCGATGGCCAGGTGGTGGGGCGATTGGTGCCAGACAAGCTGCTAAAGCTCGTTCGCGATCTGGACTAGTGCGCGAGCTTTCTCTGCACATCCTGGACCTGATGGAAAATGCGCTTGCTGCCGGCGCCCGGCATATACGGGTGACCATTGAAGAGGATACGCGGGCCAACACTTTGACGATAACCGTGGCGGATGATGGCTGCGGAATGGATGCGGAGACGCAGGCCAGGGCGGTGGACCCATACTATACGACGCGGACGACGAGACATGTGGGCCTGGGGCTGCCGCTCATCAAGGCCGCGGCGGAGCAGTGCGCAGGTAGTTTTGAGCTGTCCTCTCGTGTGGGAGAGGGCACTACAGTGGTGGCCGACTTTCAAAGGGACCACATCGATCGCGCGCCGCTGGGGGATATGGTCAGTACACTGATGGGGGCGCTCTTGAGCCGTCAGAACGGTTGGGATCTGGAGTTTGTTCACCGGATCGACGAGCATGAGCTGAGACTGGATACTGCGGAGGTGCGCGGAGTTCTGGGAGACATCCCTCTTGGGCATCCCGCGGTGCGCGAATGGCTGGAATCGTTTCTAATCCAGGAGTATGAGGAACTGAACAGGGCGGCGGCAGTCTGAGCCTCGGCCCATCCGGTACATGAGTGACAAGGAGACGTTCAATGCCACAGATCAAGTCGCTTGAGGAATTGCGCCACTTGCGAGAGCAGGTGGAGCGAGACATCAGTACCCGCAAAGACACGGGCACAACCATCATCGTTGGTATGGGCACCTGTGGCATCGCCGCCGGTGCGCGCGATACGATGCATGCTATCCTCGAAGAGTTGCACAAGCGAGATATCGAGGCCAACGTGACCACCGTGGGGTGTATCGGCATGTGTGCCAGGGAGCCTCTGGTGGATATTGAGCAGGCTGGCAAGCCGCGTGTGACCTACGGAAATGTCACACCTGACATGGTATCCAGGCTGATCGAGGAGCACCTCGTCAAGGGGCATGTCGTCGAAGAGTGGGTTGTCGGCCGCCTGCAGAGCTCCTGACGTTCGTGGGCGCGGGCTAGAGTCCTGCGCTCAGATTGTGCTATTATCCAACCCAATCAGGCCAGGAGGACGAGAGATGTCGGAACCGATATACCGGGCAAACGTCCTGGTATGCGCAGGAACCAGTTGTGAGTCATCGGGTTCACGGGCCACGATGGCCGCACTGCAAGCTGAGATAGCGCGTCGCGGACTGCAGGATGAGGTGCGCGTGGTAGAGACCGGTTGCCGTGGCTTTTGTGCCATGGGCCCGGTGGTGATTGTGTACCCGGAAGGGATATTCTATTGCCAGGTTCAGCCTTCGGATGTAGAGGAACTGGTTGAGGAGACGCTCGTCAAGGGGCGAGTCGTGAGCAGACTTGTCTATGAAGCTCCTGAGACGCAACAAGCAGTCCCTCTCTATGAGGATATCCCTTTCTACAGCAAGCAGCAGCGCATCACGCTGCGCAACTGCGGTGTGATCGATCCCGAGAGCATCGATGAGTACATCGCCCGCGGCGGGTATGAAGCCCTGGGTAAAGTGCTCTCTGAGATGAGCCCCCAGCAGGTGATCGATGAGATGAAGGCCTCGGGGTTGCGCGGCCGCGGTGGTGCCGGTTTTCTCACCGGCCTCAAGTGGGAGTTTACCGCGCGTGCTGCCGGCGATATCAAGTATGTCGTCTGTAACGCTGACGAGGGGGACCCGGGCGCTTTTATGGACCGCTCCATCCTGGAGGGCGATCCGCACTCGGTGATCGAGGGCATGATGATCTGCGGCTATGCAGTGGGCGCCCACGAAGGCTATATCTACTGCCGCGCCGAGTACCCTCTGGCGATCAAGCGCCTGCATCTCGCGATCGAAAAGGCCACAGAATACGGCTTGATGGGTAAGGATATCTTTGGCTCTGGCTTTGACTTTCAGCTCAAGGTCAAGGAAGGTGCCGGTGCTTTTGTCTGTGGTGAGGAGACGGCTCTAATCGCCTCGATCGAGGGCCGCCGCGGCGAGCCGCGCCCTCGCCCGCCCTTCCCTGCGAATCAGGGTCTCTGGGACAAGCCTACCAACGTCAACAACGTCAAGAGCTATGCGAACGTTGCGCAGATCATCCGCAACGGCGCCGAGTGGTTTTCCTCTATCGGAACACAGAGAAGCCCAGGCACCGCGATCTTTGCTCTAACGGGCAAGGTGAACAACACGGGACTCATCGAGGTTCCGATGGGCATCACCCTGCGGGAGATCATCTACGACATCGGCGGGGGCGTGCCGGACGGGAAAAAGTTCAAGGCCGTTCAGACCGGTGGGCCGCTGGGAGGCTGTCTGCCCGAGTCAGGTCTCGACCTGCATGTGGATTTCGACTCACTGCGTCAGGCCGGCGCCGTGATGGGTTCCGGCGGTATGATCGTTGTCGATGAAGATACCTGCATGGTCGAGTTCTGCAAGTACTTTTTGACCTTTGCCACGGCCGAGTCGTGCGGCAAGTGCGTTCCGTGCCGGGTGGGCGGACGTCGGATGCTCGAGCTACTCACGCGTATCACCGAGGGCAATGGCACGCTGGACGACATCACCAAGATCGAAGAAATCGCCCGCGGTATGGATCAGAACTCGCTCTGTGCGCTGGGGCAGCTCACGCCTGGCCCCATCCTGACGGCTTTGCGCTACTTTAGGGACGAGTTTGATGCACACGTTCTGGAGAAACGATGCCCGGCAAAGCAGTGTGTGGCGCTCACGTCCTTCTATATCGATCCCAACGCCTGCAAGGGCTGCCAGATCTGCAAGCGGGCCTGCCCGGTGCAAGTGATCGAGGGCGACCGACGGATGATTCATATCATCAATCAGGATGGTTGCATCCAGTGCGGCACCTGCATGGAGGTCTGCCCGTTCGACGCGGTCGTCAAGCTGTCCGGCGAGACGATTGAGGTTCCGACCGAGCTCATGCCGGTAGGGTCGTTCGGTCAGTGAGTGGCGCGGCAGCGTATCCTGGCGAAAGCCGGTTTTGCCGGCGCCAGCGGCATGGCCACTGGTACATTACGGTGAATCATCGTAGGAGTGTGACATTGTGATGGCCCCTGGCACCGTGGCATCGTCGATCTTGCTTGTAGGCTATGGCAACACAAGCCGGCGTGATGACGGTGTTGCAGCCCATATCCTGCAGAGTCTGCTTGGCAGGCTCGGCATGGATTCAGACAGCATCGGTGGCGAGGACAGTCTGGAGCCGAGTCCTGGCATCAAAGTGCTCTTTCTGCATCAGCTGGCCCCAGAACTTGCGGAGCTGGTGGCGCAATATGATACAGTGGTGTTCATAGATGCGCATGTGGAGGGATCGGGCTGGGACGATATGAGCTGGCAGCCGGTTGCGCCGGCCGTGGAAGCGGGCATGATTGGTCACCACCTTAGGCCCGGAGTCGTTGTGGCGCTGGCCCAGAGCCTGTACGGCGGCGCGCCGGATGCATACATGCTATCGGTGTTGGGACACGATTTTGATTTCGGTGAGGCGCTCTCGCCTCAGACAGGCGAACTGGCCGAGCGGGCTGTGAACCGCCTCGAAGAATTGATCAGGGCGCAGGGCCCTGTGCGCGCAAAAGAGTGATAGCGCGCAAAGATTTCGTTACTCTGATCGGGACGTTAGCATAGGAGGACAGAGAACATGCCCGATGTACACGTTACCATTGATGGCATTGAAGTAACGGTGCCGTCAAGCAGTACGGTGCTGGAGGCCGCCAAGATTGCGGGGCTGGAGATTCCAACCCTTTGCCATCATCCCGCCATAGAGCCTATCGGTGCTTGCCGTATATGTCTGGTCGAGGTCGAGAAACAGCGCACGCTGCAGCCTGCCTGCACGTTCCCCGTCTTTGAGGGGATGGTTGTGCAGACGCGCTCTGAAAAGGTCGTCGGCGCACGTCAGTTTGTGTTGCAGCTGCTCTTTTCCGAGCGCAACCACTTTTGCATGTTCTGCCAGATGAGCGGCAGCTGCGAGCTTCAGGATCTGGCCTATGACTATGAGCTAGACCACTGGGAATTCGAGCGGCCCATGCCCAAGTACGCGGTCGATGCGTCACGGGAATTCTTTGTGATGGATCACAATCGGTGCATCCTGTGCCGCCGCTGCATTCGCGTGTGTGATGAGCTGGTGGGCAATGGCACCCTTGGGCTCAAGAACCGTGGCGCAGATACCGTGATTATTGCCGATCTGGACGTTCCCTTTGGCGAGTCCAGTTGCATTTCCTGCGGTACCTGCCTGCAGGTCTGCCCCACCGGCGCTTTGATGGACCGGGCCTCGGCCTATATGGGCGCAACCGATCAGGTTAGGCGCGTCAAGAGCACCTGTATGGCGTGCCCTGTGGGGTGTGGAACCGAACTGATCGTGCGCGATGGACGTGTCATTCGCGTTGAAGGGGATTGGGACGCCGAGCCGAATAAGGGCCTCTTGTGTGTGCGGGGTCGATTCGATCCGATGCATGACCATCGCGCGCGGGTGCGCCAACCCCTGGTGAAGCGAGATGGTGAGTGGGTTGTTGCCGAGATGGAGAACGCATTGGGCCTGGTAGCGGAGCAGATTGCTGCGGCAGATGACAAGGTGGCCACCATCGCCTCAGGTTTTGTGACGGTTGAGGAAGGTCGGGCACTCGGCGAGGCCCTCGCTGGCGCCAAGTACTATATGCACGACGTCCCACCGGCGGACGGCAGCGTTACCCTGGCCGACATGGACGAGGCCGATCTCTTTGTCGTGACGAACACCGATCTCTCGGTGGACTATCAGGTAGCCGGAATGGCCGTCAAGCGGGGCGTGCGCAAGCGCGGCGCCAGGCTGGTGCTCGTCGGTGAGGGCGAGAATGGCCTGAACGGGTGGGCATCGATAAGGGTAGGCGGTGGCGAACTGGATCGCGTGATCGATCTGCTAAATCGTGCGGAGAATCCGATTGTTGTCTCAGGCCCCGAGGGTCTCGAGCTCGCGACGGAGTTGACCAATAAGTCACCCAAGGCGAGACTGCTAGCATATGCACCTGGCGGTAACGGGCGCGGCCTTGCGGGCGAGGGCTTTGACACGGCCTTTACGGGCCAGGAGGCCAGCGTTTGTGTCGTGGCGGCCGGCGAGACGGCGCAGGTTGATCCTTCGTTGCTTGCGGCGCTCGAGAATCGGGACTTTGTCGTGGTGCTCTCCAGTTACCGCGAGCCCTGGGACAGCGTGGCAGATGTTATCTTGCCGGTTCCCACGGCATTCGAGAAGAGTGGCACGACGGTGAGCGCCGATGGGCAGGAGCACGAGGTCGTCGCGGCCATAGGGGCGCGCGTACCATCGCTTGCGGCGACTCTGGTTCAATTAGCGGAAGCGATCCGATAGGATACAAGCATCGTGCTGGCTCGAGCGTATGGCGCTCACGCCGGCCCCTGTGGAGGTATACATGGCCAAGCTCACACTGTGCACGGACTGGCTCGATGTCTGTTCCGGCTGTCACATGTCCCTTCTTGACATCGACGAGGCGCTGGTAGCCCTGCTGGACAAGGTCCAGTTGCTCTCGTCACCCATTACGGATCTCAAGCACCCTCCTGAGGAGGGCGCCGACATTGGCATTCTCACCGGGGCGGTGTCCAACGATCATCAGGAACAGGTTGCGCGCCGGATGCGGGAGCGTGTCAAGATCCTGATTTCGATGGGCGATTGCTCGGTGTTTGGCGGCATCTGCACTATGCGGAACTTTTTCGAGGTCGAAGAGGTGCTCAAGTATGCCTATGTGCAGACTGACAGCACCGCGCCAGGGCAAGAGGTTCCCCGGTCGCCCGAGATTGCCAAGCTCTATCCCAAAGTCAGACCTCTTCGTGAGATCGTCAAGGTGGACTATTACATCCCTGGTTGTCCTCCGTCGGCTGAAGCAATCGCGTACGTGATCACGGAGCTGGTTGCTGGCCGTGAGCCCAAGTGGACAGAAGACCTGCTGCGCTATGGCTGAGCCGATGAGATACTGGTATTAGACGATAGGAGACGAACAACATGGGACAAAAGATCACCATTGATCCTGTGACGCGTGTCGAAGGGCACGCGCGGGTGACAATCCATCTAGACGATAACAATCAGGTCGCGCAGACCTACCTGCATATCGATCAGTTCCGAGGATTTGAAAAGTTCTCGGAGGGACGGCTGTTCTTCGAGATGCCCTCGATTACGCCGCGCATCTGCGGCATATGCCCTGTTAGCCATCATCTTGCCTCGGCCAAGGCCTGTGACGGCGTTGCCGGTGTCGAGCCTCCGCGGCCCGCGACGCTGTTACGGCAACTGCTGCACATGGGACAGATCGTTCAATCGCACGCGCTGCATTTTTTCCATCTCGCCTCGCCTGATCTGCTGTTCGGCTTTGATGCGGATCCCGCGATCCGCAATGTCGCCGGCCTGGTGGAAGTAAATCCCGATCTGGCCCTCAAGGCGATCCGGCTGCGCAAGTATGGCCAGGAGGTCATCAGGCATCTCAGCGGTCGCAAGATCCATATGAACTGGGCGGTGCCCGGAGGCGTCAGTGCGCCACTGGACGAGGCATCGCGCGACGCGATCCTGGCTGAGAACGACGAGATGATCGGTATCGCACAGTTGGGACTCGGCGTGGCCAAAGACTGGCTTAATGCAAACCAGGATGTGGTGAGCCGGTTTGCCAACTTCCCCAGCATGTACCTGGGAATGACCAACGATGGCGCCCTCGAGCTGTACGATGGGCCGATCCGCTTGATCGATGCCAACGGGAATCGGGTGGTCGAGTTTGATCCCAAGCAGTACCTGGACTATGTGCAGGAGCGCACCGAGGACTGGACGTATCTAAAGTTCCCGTACTACAAACCGATGGGCTACCCCGAGGGAGTCTATCGCGTGGCGCCTCTGGCGCGCCTCAATATCGCGGATCGTATCACCACACCGCTGGCGAACGAAGAACTAAAGTCCTTCAAGACGCTGGCGGACGGTCCCGTTCAGGCGACCCTGTACTATCACTATGCCCGCCTGATCGAGGCTCTCTACGGCCTCGAGCAGATCAGGGTGCTCTGTGAGGATCCCGACATCCTGTCGGAGGATATCCTGAACACCCGCATCGAGATCACGGGGCATGGCGTCGGCGCTATCGAGGCGCCGCGCGGCACCCTGTGGCACGACTACCACACCGATGAGAATGGTGTGCTGACGCGCGTGAACCTTATCGTGGCCACGGGCAACAATAACTGGGCCATGAGTAACGCCGTGGACACCGTGGCCAAAGAGTTTGTGGATGGCAATGGCGTCACAGAGGGAATGCTGAACCGGGTTGAGGCGGCGATCCGCGCCTATGACCCCTGCCTCTCGTGCTCGACACATGCCGTCGGCCAGATGCCGCTGATCGTCAATGTGGTAGACGCGGCGGGCGATCTGGTCGAGGAGTTCGTGCGCGACTAGAAGGATAGCTAGCGAACATCAAGGCGCGGGATCCATGGATCCCGCGCCTTTTTGGCTGGACCGTCCTCGCCGGCAAGCATGGCACCTTGATTCTACGGTGCACGGCTACCGATTGTGACAGTGGTCAGCGGAAGGGCATCACCGGCCGGGCTGCCTTGCACCTGCACGGGCAGACGAACACCGGTGGCTTCATCATATAGTCCCACCAGCAGTGTATAGTCTCCCGCCGGTGTCGCTGCAGGTATGGGGATTCCTCGCCTGTCCAGGACTGTCTCGCCCGCCAGCCAGGCGTTGGTGGGCTTGTTCCCTCCCGAGGGCTCCGAATCGTTCTGACCAACGATCTGATGCCCGTCGTCAAGCAATTGGGCAAAGACCTTGTAGCGTGCCTCGATCGGTGCGTAAGCCTCCCACTCGAGAGTCAGCTGCAGGGTACTGTCAGGGACCGGTTGTGAGGGAAAGAGCCCATAGCCACGCAGCCGGATACTATCCCCAAATACTGCGTCGACTGGCGTCAATGTCTCTGCCGCTGCCGCAGGCGGCACGGCGTAGGTTACCAGCCTCAGGTTACCATACCAGCGGTCCATGGTCTTGAAGGTGTGTTCCGCCAGCCAATTCTCGATTACTCCTTCGGGATCGCTGTCTCCCGTGGCCCAGAAGATCCCGTACAGCTCATCGTGCCTGGCGACGATCGCCTCCAGCTCAGCCAGCGTCTGCGTAATATCCATCGGCCGCGTTCGGGCCAGCGGGTACATGGGCGGCGGCTCATCGTGGTAATAGTCCACGGTTTCGATCTGCGAGGGCGCATTGATCAGTATGGCTGCGCCGGGTCCTGCGTGTTCGTGGATATAGGCGACAATCCCGCGGTAGTCGTCGCGCGCATAGCGTGGGTCATAGTAGAGATGGTGCAGGGACCAGCCTGAGCCAGCGAAAAGGGCCAGGCTGATCAGCAGGGCGGCCATATGGCCGAGCAGCCTTTTCTGTGGCGAGACGGCCCGAGTCTTGGCAGGTATGAGGGCCATGATCCCGGCGGCGAGCGTGATGTGGAGTGCAGGCGTGACGGGGAGCAGGAACTTGACGTTGAGCATCGGCCGGCTAAGCGAGCCAAGATACATGATGAGCGGTGGCAAGGCCAGATAGCTTGCCAGAAGCCACGGACGCCAGGGAGCCTCTTTTTTCGGGCCGGGGAGTCGATCACGCCGTATCATGGCTACGAGGCCGATTCCGGCGAGTACAGCTGCGAGGGCGCCCAGGCTCAGGGAAAAGATACCCTCTGGCGCAGTGATGCCCAGCGGAATCGACACCAGCAGTTGGCGCACCATGCCGAGCAGGGTGGTGGGGGCGCTCACGGCGGGCCAATAGATCAACGTGGACCAGGCCTCGCGCAACCAGGGGACAAAGGCGGCTGCGGCCATCAACATGAGAAGGGCCCAGCGCCAGAGTGCCGCCCAGCGAAAGGAACCGGTCTGCCGGCGTCTGGAAAAGAGCCAGACAAGAAAGGTCACGTTCACGGCCACGAGAATCGTGGCACTGAAATAGTGTGTGTAAAGGAGGGCGACGCCACTGAGGAGCACTGCCAGCGCTTCCCATGAGAACAGCGTAACTCGCCTCTCCCAGGATGCGAGTAACTCGTGACAGGCCGCTACCAGGGCTATGGCCAGCAGCGTCGCCATGATGTACATGCGCGTCTCCTGCGCATAGTACACCTGAAAGGGGCTCACCGCCGAGAGCGCGGCAGCAACAAGTGCGCCAGAGGAAGATAGATAGCGCCGTGCCAGGAGATACGTCCCGGCGACCACGAGCACGCCGGCGAGCACAGAGAGGCCTCGGGCGGCGGCCTCCGTCGTGCCGAATGCCCCGACCCAATAGTGCAGCACGATATAGTACAGGGGCGGGTGGATGTCATCGGAAGCATTCTGGAGGATGGTGGCCAAGTCGCGCTGTACGAGCGCCACCGTCGTGCCCTCATCGTTCCACAGGCTCTGGGCGTCCAGGCGGTAGAGCCTCAACCCAAGGGCGAGCGCCAGAATTGCCAGAAGCGCGATCAACTCGATCCGGCGCGTGGATCTCATGGGCCGTCCCGTTTGCGCAGCAAGACTGACGCGCCCACTGCCAAAATAAGCGCTACAGCGGCCGGTATCGCTCGCGCTGGCCAGAGTGGCTGCCGGTAGACGACCAATCCATCTAGCGAGAGCTGGTTTCTCACGATCAGGTGCACCGTATGAGTTGTGTCTTGAAGATGCGCGGCGATGCGAATCGTTGGTGCGCCGTTGGAGGGTGCTGTGCCGGTGCTGAATCGCCGTACGCGCTGGCCATCCAGATAGACGGCGATATCGTCGCCCGTCTGGCCCGGCAGCACCACCAGGTCCAGCGCCGTGCCCTCAAAGGCAAACCGCAGTTCTGCGCCCGGGCCGCCCTCGCGGTATCTGCCCAATGTGGCCTGTGCTGACGCCCCAGTCGTCCAGGGCCCTTTGTACTCCAGTGCCCGGTGATCCTCCTGGTGGTAGCCGAGGGCAACCCGAGGGCTCTCGGAGGTGAGAGCGCGCATCGCATCGTATACGGGCAGGATGGTAAAGTCAGGCTCCACCATTCTAAAATAGTACCAGGACTGGTCACTCTCCGCGTCCGAAGGCCGGCGGAAGAACCAGTAGTTCATGACGCCCAGCCAGGGCCACTCACGGGCAGCCCGCTGGTAGGCTTGTACCGCGTACTCTGCCTGTTTCTCCTCTGTTACCCGGCCATAGACGGCGGTGCCTGCAAAGTCGGCGGGCAGAGCATTCCAACCAACTTCAGTGGCCCAGATCGGAATGCCGGCATCTCCGTGAGCTACCATGATCTCCCGCAGCAACTCGACGCGGGCAAAGTTGGTCCTGTCCGGACTGGTGCGGCGGTCGAGAGGGCCTGTCCAGAGACCGTAGACCATTGCCCCCATAATATCAAAGTACCCCTGCGCTCCGGCAGCATACATGCGTTCGAGGTACACCAGGTCACTGAGGTTGCGCGGCCCCATCTCCGTGGTCTGGGCCAGGCCTGCGGCGATAACAACGCAATTTGGATCGGCTTCTTTGGCCCGCTGATACGCGATCCTGAGCAGATCTACGTAGGCTTCAGGGTCAACCGGTTGATCGCCCCATTCGGGGTAGATGTTGGGTTCGTTCCATATCTGGTAGTAGCGGATCCGCCCGCGGTAGCGATCGACAACGGCGTGGACAAAGTCACCATAGTCCTCGAGGTTGTCTGGCGGCGCCAGCGTCCAGCCATCGGCATTGCCGACGGCCCGAGACCAGGCGGGCGGGTTGTCGAGCCGGGCGATGATCTCCAGGTCGTACTCCTCCGCCAGTTCCACAATCCGGTCATACTTGTCCCAGGCGCTCTTGTCCCATTGATGGTCCCAGAAATCGCCCTTGGCAGTAATCTCTATGTCTTCCCATGGAAACTCTTGCCGTATCCAATCAAAGCCAGCTCTGGAGATCATGGAAAGAGAGCGTTCGACCTTATAATCTTCGACTTCTTGTTCGAGGAAGGTATTGATCCCATAAGGCGAAAGACCAGAGTGCTGCATCGGGGTCAACGGAGCTGTCTCTACATCGGGCTCGAGCTGGAGCAGCAGCCAGGCGCCCGTGCCCTTGACCTGCTGCCAGAGATCCTCCTCACCCGTGATGGCGCTCAACGTGCTGGAGATGCGCCGGGGTACGGACCACAGGAAGAATACGGCCACGAAAAGCAGAGCCGTGGCGAGTACAATAACGCGACTCAGGCGCGGTCTCCTGGAAATATTCACCTGCGCCACATCCCTGCTGCCTGGCAGTGACATTCGAGACCAGGGCCGCTGTCAGCAGATCTCATGGCCGTTCTTGCTAGAGCCGCTTGCGCGTGGAGCGCCGAGGCGGCTGTTTGGGCTGGGGGGTGCCCCGGTACGTGGGTATGTCTATATCGATGGCCGTGCACACATCGGCATCCATGAGCCGACTTCTCAGACGTTCGTCCATGTTCTCCCAGCTCGCATCGGAAACGGTGAGGATGGTGGCCAGACGGCTCACATACCGGTAGTTTAGGATCTGGAACAGTTTTTCCTCGGCCCAGGGTGTCGCGTTCTGGGCACCCAGGTCATCGAGCACCAGCAATCGGGCGCGGCGGACCTCGTTAAAGCGCTGATCGTATGACACGGGGCTGTTGGGCTGGTAGGTCGCTCGCAGATGATCCAGCAGATCGGAGACGACCACAAAGAGAACGCTCAAGCCGCTGCTGGCGATGCGGTTGGCTACGGCTGCAGCGAGGTGGGTCTTGCCGACGCCATACGCCCCACGCAGCATAAGCCAGTTCACCGGATTGTCGGACCAGGCACGAAGGAAACGCACCGTTCGGGCAAGCGCATCAGCATCCGCGCGCTCGAGTTCATTCTCTCGTGTGGAAAAGCTGTCAAAGGTGCAGCGACCGTAAGGACTGAGGCTGCCAAAGGCCTGGTTGCCTTTGGTGCGCGAGTCTGTGGCATAGATCGGGATCATGTGCACCAGCGACTGATCCTTGAGCCGCGAGGCGAGCCGTGGGTCCATGTCAGCGAGATTCTGGTTGGTGGTGATCACCGTCGGCAATTCGGCGTTGTACCGATAGTTGAGAATCTGATAGAGTTTCTCTGCCGCCCAGGGTGTGGTGTTTTGGGTTCCCAGGTCATCGAGGATGAGCACTTCCATGCCGCGCACCTGCTCAAAGCGCTCATCGTAGGTCGCAGGGCTGTTAGGGGCATAGGCGCTCCGCAGGTAGTCGAGCAGATCCGGCACCACGACAAAGAGCGCGCTCTGGCCATTCTCCACGCGATGATTGGCGATGGATGCGGCGAGGTGGGTTTTGCCGCTTCCATAGTCGCCGGTAAAGAGGAGCCAGCCTCTGGGGTTCTCTGCAAAAGCGCGCGCCAGCCCCAGCGCGTCCTGCAGACTCACTCTGACGTCATTCGAGACATCCTCCTTGATCTCGAATGTGTCAAAGCGCATGTTGCGCAGGTGGAGCAGGTTGCTGTCCTCCAGCAGCTTGACCAGGCGGTGCTCGCGCATCTCCCGGCGCTTGCAGATACAGGGAACGGCCTTGCCAAACTGGGGATGACCCACCGGCACCTGCAGTCGCACATAGCCGACTCCGCCGCAGTACGGGCAGACAGAATCCGGCTTTTTCTCTGGCTCTCGTTCAGTCATTAGCCTCGCTCACAGCTTCCGCAGCCTAGCGTGTCCGCGGCGAACGGCGAATGGTTCTATGTCTGGTGCCGTGTGCACCGCCATCGGAATCGCGCCCCTCAGCCGCCCAGCGTCGAAGGATGGCATCGATGTATCGCCAGTTGCGGGCGTTATTCTCTACAGCGATGCGAAACGCATCCTCTATCCACTCCCGGGGATAGTCCCGCTCAGCTTCCAGCAGTTGTTCTGCCAACAGAGGCTGCAGCAGGCCGATGTTCTGCTCGTACAGGTCATAGATATTCGGCCGCTCTTGAGCGATGTGAGGTTCAGATACGACGCCTCGCCGTTCCAGGACCAGTTCTCCGGCCGTGACCTGGCGCAAGGCTTCGCGGCCCTGAGCGGTGTTGGCCAGCAAATACACGGTCTCGCCCTCGGACTCTGAGATTCGCACGCTCAGGAGCGTGCGCCGCGCGATGCAGTGCTCGACGGCGTCCTGCAGCCGGCGTACCAGCACCTCTTTCTCGTCGTCATCGGCGTGTTTGAGAGCCGAGAGCACGATGCCCTCGCTCTGCAACTCCTCAAGCGTCATGTAGCGAGGATAGCCCTCTTGACGGTTCAGGTAGTAGAACATGAGGCAGAGCAGTTTGAGTTCGTCCGGGTCACGTATCTCCACCAGAAGTTTGGTGAAAAAGAGATCGGGAACCGGCGTGAGACGCGTCTTGCCGCTCGGAAACCCGACGAACGGGATCATATCGGCATCAAGTCCTCGTCACCGAAAAAGTCGGCGTCCATGCTGTGCAGTTCGAGGTTGGAGAATTGGGTTGTGCTGGAATCAAAGTGCAGTGACACAGTGGCCAGCGGACCATTTCGGTGCTTGGCGACGATGAGGTCAGCGATGTTGGCGCGTTCCGACTCTTCGTTGTACATCGCCTCCCGGTAGATGAACATGACAATATCCGCATCCTGCTCAATAGAGCCACTTTCTCGCAGGTCCGACAGGATCGGCCGCCTGTCCTGGCGGCTCTCCACGGCACGGGAGAGCTGCGATAGGGCCACGACCGGGACGTTCAACTCCCTTGCCAGCCCCTTGAGCGCTCTCGAAATGTAGGATATTTCCTGCACGCGATTTTCACTCTGGCGCGACCCGGCCTGCATCAACTGCAGATAGTCGATAATGATCAGGTCCAGGTCGAACTCGGCCGCCAGCCGCCGGGCCTTGGTGCGTATCTCCATCGGGGTAGGCGAGGGCGTGTCGTCGATGAATATCGCTGCCTCTGAGAGTACGCTACTGGCCTGGGTGATCTGGTCCCACTGCGTATCGGCGATGTGGCCCAGGCGCAGGTTTTGCGCATCGATCCCCGTGCGGGATGAGATCATGCGCTGCACCAGCTGCTCGGCGGGCATCTCCATTGTGAAAATGGCCACCACCGAGTCGGCTTTGAGTGCCGCGTTTGCGGCCATGGTGAGTGCCAGGCTGCTCTTGCCCACGCCCGGTCGTGAAGCGATGATGATGAGATCCGAAGGCTGCAAGCCTCCGAGCAGACGATCCAGATCGACGAGCCCTGTGGGAACTCCCATGGTCTCATCCTGATGCTCTACCAGGAATTCGATGCGCTCATAATACTGGCGCACGACCTCTTTGATCGGTACCAGCGACTTGCTCACGCGTCTGTGGGACACCTCAAAGAGGATCTGCTCGGCTTGATCGATGACCTCGTCGATCTCACCCTGATCGCGATAGGCCAGAGAGGCGATCTGTCCGGCTGCGCTGATCAGGCGGCGCATCACGGCGCTGCGCTCCACAATGTGGGCATAGTGCTCTACGTGGATCGAGGTCGGCACGTTGTTAATCAGCGAGATGAGGTAGCTGGCGCCGCCGACCACTTCCAGCTGATCCAGTCGCGTGAGATCATCTACAAGGGTGACATAATCTGCCGGAAGGCGGCGTTCGTGCAGCCCCAGGATAGCAGCATAGATCATCTGGTGCGTTTCGCGGTAAAAGTCTTCGGGCTGAAGAAAGGTCGCTATCTTGATCACCGCATCGGGATCAATCAGCAAGCTGCCGAGGACTGACTGCTCGGCCTCGATATTCTGTGGCGGGAGGCGGTCTGCCATGGGCTATTTACTCTTCCGGTTCGTTCTCGTCGAGGCCGAGCGTGTCGACAAAGTCGCGAAAAACATCCAATCCGTCCAGGGTGTCCTCTGCCTGTTCGCGTATGTCAGGCGACGCCTGAATCCCAGCCTTGGTCAGGACATCCGGCTCGGCGTAAATCGGGGCACCCATCCGAACTGCCAGAGCGATGGCATCGCTGGGACGGGAATCGATGAATGTAAGAGCGTCACCGCTAGAGATGGCCAGCTGCGCAAAGAATGTCCCGTTCACCAGGTCATTGATCAGCACATAGTCCAGCTGCCCTCCGAGTTGCATGATCACAGAGCGGAGCAGGTCATGCGTCAAGGGCCGGGGGACCATAGCGCCCTGCAAATGCATGGCGATGGCCTCGGACTCGTGTTGGCCGATCCATATGGGCAGGAACCGCTCGCCCTGGGTTTCTTTTAGCAGGACGACGCGATGTCGCGACAGAAGGCTGTATAGGACCGAATAGACCTCTAGCTCGATCATCTCGCGAAGATCCTCTGATTCTCTTGCATGACCATCGAGGGCATTATAACACAGCGAGGGGTGACCGCCAATGGCTCTTGCCTGCCACTGGCGCACGGCCCGGTTCACGACGGTTGCAGGAGGGCAAGCGGCAAGGCTATAATCGGGCTGCATAGCAGTTGCAGAGGAGCGAGAGTCCCATGGAATGTCCCAAGTGTGGCGTGTATAACCCTGAAGATCGCAAGGTCTGCTGGCGCTGTGACACGCCGCTGCCCAAGCCGGAACCGGCAAAGAAGCGCAATCCTCAACGCATGTCTCAGGTATGGCTGTATGTCGCTCTGGCTGCCGCGATAATCATCCCGTTGCTGCGCTACTGCGGGAGTATGGTGTCGGTCAGCGGCCAGTGATCCTGGCGCGAGACACGACTCACCAACCGCGGGTGGCCTCGATCAACCTGGCGTCGCGTTACAGCGTACCTGATGTGTTGTCTCAGCCCGCTTCCAGGGACCTGTCAGATACCGAGATCCCACTGTCGCAGCGTCTCAAGCCCCGCCCTGTCGGTCAAATCCAGGGCAACCGGCGTTACAGAGATGTAGCCGAGACTCAAGGCGCCGATGTCGGTACCTTCCTCAGGGACACCCACTGGCGGGTCGCCGCCGATCCAGTAGTATGAGCGGCCTCGCGGATCCGAGCGATGCACCAGTTCATCGCGGTAGAGCCTCTGGCCCAAACGGGTAACCTGAACACCCTTGATTTCATCCGCGGGCAGGGCCGGTACATTGACGTTGAGGAGCAGCGGTCTCTCCGCCGGCTCTCTCAGTAACCTGGTTGCCAGGCGTGCAGCAAAGGCCGCCGCCACCTCATAGTGCTGGCTCTCAAAGCTGTCCAGAGAGACAGCAATCGCCGGTATGCCTGCGATCACCGCTTCCATCGCAGCGGAGACCGTGCCCGAGTATGTGAGATCGTGCCCCACATTGGCACCCTGGTTGATGCCTGAAACGACCAGTGCTGGCCGCTCCTCCAATAGGCCCAGGAGTGCCAGAGCAACACAGTCTGACGGCGATCCGCTGGCGGCCAGCGCTGGCCTTCCGTCGGACAGGTGCGCCGGGGTAACCCGCAGCGGCTTGTGCATGGTCTTGGAGTGTCCGGAAGCCGACCAGTTATGTTCCGGGGCGATGATGGCCAGTTTCCCGACTGTGGCCAGCGCGGTGGCAAGCTCGCGCAGCCCAGCAGAGGCGATGCCGTCATCGTTGGTGATCAGAATGGTGCGCTCGGACGGATTCGGGGTTGTCATCTTTTGGCCTAGGTCTCTTTCATCTCAGGGCTGAGACTGTTCGGGATGTGGTGCGGTATCATGAGTAGCCGCCGCCGCAAGCGACCGGTCAGGTCCGAGAAGGCCGCGCGGTACGTTTCGGTCTGCAAAGGTGGCGAGCACATGATCCAGGCATCCTCATGATTGTCTGGATAGTATCGCCGGCGGCGGCCGGCGACTTGTAGTCCGTACTTGGCATAGAGGTTTTGTGCGGTAAGGTTGCTGACCCTGACCTCCAGCGTTAGTTCAGTCGCCTGTGCGGCGATGGCCTGTTCTATGAGCGATGCAAAGAGCAGTTCACCGAGACCTCGCCCGCGCCAAAGCGGACGGACGGCCAGCGTACTGATATGAGACTGCTCTATCACCTGCCACAAGCCGCCATAGCCCAGCAGGCTGGGATCCTCGGGGCCGCTCCACGGGCGCCTGGGGAAACGCTGGCGCAAGGCAGCCTGATCTGTATACCGGAGCACGAGATAGGTCGCGCTGGGATGATAGGTGAGTTCCTGGCGAAATGCCTCGGCGGACCATGGAGTGGGGAATATCTGCTTCTCAAGCAGCGCCACCGTGGGGATATCGTCGAGACACATGGTCTCTAGCGTATAGGGCAAATCTCCGAGATCCATTGTTCGTCAGTTGCCCTGGCCGGATAGCGGTTGCAGTGTGTAGAGAGGCTCCAACGTGTCCAGATCGTCACTCTCGCCATTCTGGAATCGATCCCAGGCAAGCTCTGCCAGAAAGCCGGCTCGTCGGACGGTGCCCGCAGGGGAGACGATGGACAGTCTCTCGGCACCAGGGATTGCGGCGAGGCGGTCTGCCAGAGCGGGATCGATCTCGCCTGTGATCAGCACATAGTCTGCGAGGTCGGGGCTCCATTCGGTAGCGCGGTGCAGGGTGATGTCTCCCTGCATCTCGGGTAGCCCGTCACTGTAGGCAAACTTGCCCACACAGATGCGGCCACGCCCGGCTTCGGCTATTGCCAGAATGGGGCAGCCAGGATCCCCTGCGGCATAGGCCGTCACCTGCAACGTGGGGACACCAATAAGGGGCACCTGTAATGCGAGACACAGCCCCTTGGCCAGGCTCAATCCAATGCGCAGCCCGGTAAAGGAACCGGGCCCCAGAGATACCGCCACGCCGCTGATATCGCTCAGTGCTTTTTGCTGCCTCTCCACCAGCCGCGTCACTGCCGGCATCAGCTCAACCGAATGGTTGTTACGCGAGCGCCAGGTCTCCTCAGCAAGCACGCCAGTAGCATCGTAAAGCGCGATGCTCGCCATCCTTGTGGCTGTATCGATGGCCAGTATCATTTCGTCTCCTCGTCAGTCACCCTGGCGCGAACCGTGCACATCGTGCCTGAGAGCGGTGACCATCTCAAGGTAGTGTGCCCCGCTAGCCTCAAAGATCAGGGAGCGCTTCATGTGATCGGTATAGTCAAGCGTAATCCAAAGGCGGTCCGCCGGGATAGCATCTCTGGCTCTGTCCGCCCACTCTATCACGGTGACGCCGTCGCCGTAGATATAGTCTTCGAGGCCAAGGCCGAGGATCTCGAGATAGCTCGAGACCCGATAGAGGTCGATATGATAGAGGCACGGGCCCGTCGAGGCTGGCGGGTACTCGTTGACAAAGACAAAAGTTGGGCTGTTGATCACGCCAGCGACGCCGAGACCCGCACCAATACCTTGCGTAAGGCAGGTCTTGCCGGTTCCCAGCTCGCCCTCCAGGCAGACCACGTCACCAGGCTTCAGCAACTGGCCCAGCCGCCTGCCGATGGCAAAAGTCTGTGCGGGGCTGTGCGTTACTACGTCAAAGGCATTTGCGGTCAGGATCGGGGTCAAGGTTATCACCATTCCCAAAGGTGTGGCGGCAAGGTCCCAGAAAACGTCACTGCTCTCAATGTCTGGTGGTGTCCGTAAGCCCACTTCTTTTCATCACACATGCCTGTCGGGTGGCGGTGGCTGCCATTCTAGTCCAGTAATATGGCTTTACACACGTCCCTCAGGTCATCCGTCCAAAAGTCATGATAGCTTGATCTCTGAGCCCAGCAGGCCGAACACTGCCCCTCCCAGATGTGTAAGGGGCAAAAGATCCTCAGGTTGACCCTGAACACGCCAGCAGCCTGCAAAGGCCTCGTCCTCCGCCCAGGCTCCAACGACCTGGACCACAAACAGTGAGTGATCTCCCGGCGTCATGCGGTCTACTACTGCACACTCGATATGTGCGAGACACGCGGCGATCCACAGCGCATCTACTCTGCGGCCCGCCTCAACGTCCAACTCACTGGCCTCGAGCTTGTTCATGTCTGCGCCGGAACGGGTCCCGAACAGCTCAAGGTGCTCAGCCAGTGGCCGTGCAGGGATGTTGAGGACACACTCCTGGGCTCTTTCGAGCAGGTCGTGTGTGTAGCGCGATGGGTGAATGGCCAGCACAATCAGAGGTGGCTCGAGGCTGATCGGACAGGTCCAGGACAAGGTCATTACATTGTCCTGCCCGCGATAACGCGTGGTGAGGAGGCACGTGGGCCTGCCCGCGAGCAGCCTGTGCGCAATCTGTAGTGGGACCTCTCGTTTCACACGTGTTACCCCCATTGGTGAACGAGTATGGCATAACCAGATGGGGGTGTCAAGATATCTGCCTTCCAGACGCCCGCTGATGCTCGACAACGCCCTTTGCTGAGGCTATAATTCTCACAATCAGATGGCAGGGCTGTGCCTGTCACCTCGCTTGATCGGCGGCTATCACGGTTTTCGGGTATCTCAGCACAGAGACGTGCTCTCAGGAGGAACTCCGATGCTCGTTAAGGAACGTATGTCGCGGCACCCAATCACCATTCGACCTGATATGTCTTTGCACGATGCCCTGAGGGTCATGCACGACGAAAAGGTCAGGCGTCTACCGGTAGTGAATAAGGAAGATAAGCTGGTTGGCATCGTCCTGGAAAAAGATCTGCTTTATGCGTCGCCGTCGCCAGCTACCAGCCTTAGCGTCTATGAGCTGAACTATCTCGTCTCCCGCATCACCGTAGAGAGCCTGATGACGCGCGATGTGGTGACCGTCAGTGAAGACACTTCTCTAGAGGAAGCGGCCCGGATCATGGCCGATAACAACATCGGCGGTCTTCCGGTGATGCGCAACGATAAGCTGGTTGGTATGATCACCGAGAGCGACCTGTTCAAGGTCTTTTTGGAGCTACTCGGTGCTCGCGAGTGGGGCACGCGCGTCACACTCAAAGTGCCCGATCAGCGTGGCATGCTGGCAAAGGTTGCGGCGGCGATCACCGCCCGGGGCGCCGATATCGTCGCACTGGGCACTTTTTGGGGCGACGACCCGACGAATCGCGAGTTGGTGATCAAGATTCAGGGAATCACGCACGAGGAGATCGAGGAGATCGTAGACCAGCTTGAGGCGGAGATAGTCGACATTCGCGAGACCAAGTAGCGGGTCATCAGAAAGTGACGTTGTGCAGCGGGTCAGAGCTCTGGGCCCGCCGTGCAATTTCTCAGGAGCTCCACCATAGCGCGGGCTGCCCGCGCGCGGTGACTGATCCTATTCTTGATCGTTTCAGGCAGCTCTGCCATGGTACGTTGATACTCTGGAATATAGAACACCGGATCATAGCCAAAGCCATTGGCGCCCAGTGGTTCTGACGCGATCTCACCTTCGCAGCTGCCGGTGGTCAGAGCACATCGTCCGTCGGGCCAGGCGACCGCGATGGCACATCGAAAGCGTGCCCGCCGGTCAGCGGCACCAAGATCTTCTAGCTCCGTCAGTAGCTTGAGGTAGCGCTGCTCATCTGTGAGACCTGGGCCGCCGTACCTTGCTGAATAGACCCCCGGTCTCTTGCACAGAGCATCCACCTCCAGCCCGGAATCGTCCGCCAGTGTCACGTGCCCGCTCAACTGGGCATAAGCTCGCGCCTTGGCCAGTGCATTCTCAGCAAAGCTGTCACCGGTCTCCTCTGCTTGCTCCGTGATGCCCACATCATCGAGCCCGACAAGCTGGCTGCACAGCTCTCTGAGGAGCTCCCTGTACTCGCGGATTTTGCCCCGATTGTGCGTTGCGATCAGCATCGGCGATCGGTCCTGACATCGCGTAAGAGGATGTCGCTCCATAAAGCTGGGGACAGGCGCTGGATGAGGCGGCTGGAGGAGACCCAGTTGGCGAGTAGTCCGTAACAGCGCAGCTGCCACAGGCACTGTGTCCCGCAGAACCTCGCGAGGCGCCGTGAGATCAGTAGAGCAGTACGGGTACGCTGCTCTTGCTGGCGATCCAGCTATGCAGCTGAGAGGCGAAACCCTGGAGGGTCGATGCCTTGACCGCGAGCACGGCGCTGGCCTCGTCGGGAGTCAGGCCGAATTCACCGATCACAGAGGCAGCGTCTTCGAGCAACTGCTGACGGAATTCTGTGTCTACAATCGCCGTTCCAATGAGAGCCTGTATGTTCTCATGCGTCATTGCTAGTCTCCCTTATCGTAACGACTCGAATGCGAGGTTGTTTCTTGTTCTCGATCCATGCTGTGGATAGCGACTTTGTCCTCCGTGCGTCTGCCAGCATTTAGGGCGGCATAGACGAACCAGAAGGCCCCCACTGCCAGCAGTAGATCTCCAATACTGAGGACGGTCGCAATCGGGTGTTTGAGCACCAGGATATCGCTCAGTATCCATAGCCGCGTGTCTGCCACGGATAGCACAATATCTTTCGATCCGAACACCCTGACGCCGGCGTCCGTTACTGTGACCAGTTCCTGTAGCCCGGCACGAGCCACTGCTTCAGGTGTTACCGGCATATAGCCGCCGTTGGCGATGATCGCCGCCATGTTTGAGAGCAGTCCCAGGCCCAGTGCGGCCAGCCCCGGCAGCCTGAGATTGGCCAGTATTACCGCTACCAGAAGCAGATAGGAGATCACCAACAGCGTGCTGGCAAGCCAGGCTGGTTCGCGTACATAGACCGCACCTATCTGTATGCCCAGGGCGACAAAGGTCAGCCACCCCAGTCTGAACGAGATGCGTGCCAACCCACTCAGCCGGCCTCCGGTCGCCAGAGCTATCACTAACGAAAGCCCGATCGAGAGAACCAGAAGCATTATTCAGGTGTGCCATCAGAGAATCGCGATATTACGATGCAAGCCAAGCCTGGACGGAGCGTTCGTCGCGGCCACAGCTCAGCGAAAAAGGCCATTTGGGAAGGCACCTTCGCCAGTCTCGCTCCAGGGTACGCCTGCGCCGCCTGCAATCACCGACGCTTGGGGCGCGCGAAGCACGTATACAACTGATATGTGCCGTCTTTTCATCGCCGCATGCTCCTGGACTGGCCGTCCTTCTGCCTAGAGGCCGAAGGATGTCAAGGCGCTCAAAATGCCGTTGCCGCCGCCAGTTCCGCTCCAGGGGATGGGCGCGCCGCCGGCGATCAAAAGTGCCGCGGCCGTGAGCAGCACATACATCACTGAAAAGTACATCTTTTTCATGATCGCTCCTCCTTTGATTAGCGGATTCGTGGCCTAGAGGCCGAAGGATGTCAAGGCGCTCAAAATGCCGTTGCCGCCGCCGGTTCCGCTCCAGGGGATGGGCGCGCCGCCGGCGATCAAAAGTGCCGCGGCCGTGAGCAGCACATACATCACTGAAAAGTACATCTTTTTCATGATCGCTCCTCCTTTGATTAGCGGATTCGTGGCCTAGAGGCCGAAGGATGTCAAGGCGCTCAAAATGCCGTTGCCGCCGCCGGTTCCGCT
Organism: Anaerolineae bacterium; assembly: GCA_040772225.1. Taxonomy (GTDB): domain Bacteria; phylum Chloroflexota; class Anaerolineae; order UBA1429; family UBA1429; genus JAAYED01. Next base: position 1,432,355 of record JAXGYO010000002.1, on the reverse strand, counting down.
CCAGGGGATGGGCGCGCCGCCGGCGATCAAAAGTGCCGCGGCCGTGAGCAGCACATACATCACTGAAAAGTACATCTTTTTCATGATCGCTCCTCCTTTGATTAGCGGATTCGTGGCCTAGAGGCCGAAGGATGTCAAGGCGCTCAAAATGCCGTTGCCGCCGCCGGTTCCGCTCCAGGGGATGGGCGCGCCGCCGGCGATCAAAAGTGCCGCGGCCGTGAGCAGCACATACATCACTGAAAAGTACATCTTTTTCATGATCGCTCCTTTGATTAGCGGATTCGTGGCCTAGAGGCCGAAGGATGTCAAGGCGCTCAAAATGCCGTTGCCGCCACCGGTCCCGCTCCAGGGGATGGGCGCGCCGCCGGCGATCAAAAGTGCCGCGGCCGTGAGCAGCACATACATCACTGAAACGTATGCTTTCTTCATCATTGGTCCCCCTCAGAAGTGTTACTGGCAGTATACGGGCACAGACTCACGAAACACTCACGGTAGGTGGCGTCTGAAACAATCTGCGTAAACTGGGGTACTCGGTCGGAGTGCGGCGTTACGAGGGGCTCACAGGCAAGCTGCCGCTGTGTATCAGTGTGTAGAGATGCACGGTGTCCGGGTGTGGGGAGAGTCCCATCTCGCTTGCCATGATGCGGGTGCATTCGCGGTACTGCCGGGTGGCCCCTGAGGCATCGCCCAGCCTGGCACGGCACCACATCACGCCACGATGGGCACGCTCATCGAATTCGTCCAGTGCCAGCACGCGCAGGTACAGCGTTTCACCCTGCGCAATTTGGCCCTGAGAGCAGAGGTGCTCTGCTTCCCTGGTAAGGAGCTGGATCATGGTGTGTTGTAGCGCGAGTCGCACATCGAAACACCAGGGGGAATCACAGGACTCGAGATAGTCCGAGCGGTAGAGGTCGATCGCATTCATGCGGGCAAGTTGTGCAGGATGATCGTCGCCCTGGGCCAGCCTGGCGAGCCGCTGGAAGTCAGCCACGTCGTAGCGGTAAGAGAGCCGTGGATTGAGACGGTAGAGACCACCTTCGAGCACGATCACTTTCTTGTCCAGTGCCTTGCGGAGCCGGTATACCGTGGAATGGAAAAGGCTCTCGGCACGGGCTTGTGTTGTGTCGCGCCACAAGAGATCGGCGATTCGCTCCTTGTGTAATCCGTTAGGATGCTCTGCCAGGAGAAATGCCATGGTGCGTGCAACCGAGGACTCAAAGTCGCGGATGTCGTGGCCGCGAAAAACCACACGCCCTCGATCGAGCCCCAGCAGTTCCAGTTCCGCAGAGGCTGGAACCATGCGCAGGTGCGGCGCTACAACGACAGAGGGGAAGAGCGCTTCGATCTGCGCGCGGATTCGGATTGCATCCAGCCCTTTGATCTCAAACTCGCTGACGTATTCCAGCAGCGGGATGGCGTCTGCTCCTTCGGCGACGATGAACTGCTCCGTGCCCAGGCGCAAGGCGATCTCTCCTGCCCGGCGCAGATGGGTCTCGATGCTGGAGCGATCATTCCGCATCAGGCTGAGCTGTGCCATCTGTACGTAGACCCGTCCCACATCGCGCTGTGTGCCCGCTGTCTGCAAAAGATCCAGAGCCTGGCTGAGATGCTTCTCGGCGCTGTCAGGCGCCCCTTCCTGGAGTGCAAGTGCTCCAAAGGCGAGATGACACAGCCCGATCGGCTCTTCAAGTCCTTGTCTGAGGCTCTGGTCGAGGGCTTCGGTCAGTGCCTGACGCGCACGCACGACGTTTTTTTGCAGACGATAGGTTTCGCCTCGTGACGCGAGCACGTACAGCATGAGGCTGCTCTGGCCAACTGACGATGCCATGTCAAAGGCCTCAGAATACAGCTGCAATGCCCGCGGATAGTGTCCCTGGTCACGCTCCAGGTCCCCGCTGTTTAAGAGTGCGTAGGCTTCCAGGCGACGATTTCGGATGTCTCTCGCTTTTTCAAGGCTTTCATCGTATCTGTTCTGGGCCTCGGCATACTGGCCCAGATGATGGTGGATCACGCCGAGGCCCTGCAGCGTCAGGGCAAGGGCGCCCGGGTTGCCCACCTTGCGCCAATGAAGCAGAGCTTGATGCAGGTATTGCCTGGCCTGCTCAACAGCGCCGGCCATGTATAGGCTGTTCCCCAGGTCATGGGCGATGAATGCGGCACTCAGGGTATCGCCCTGTGACTGGGCGAGCTCAAAGGCGGTGCGCATCTCCTGCTGCCCCCGTGCCGTATCGCCAAGAATCTGATAACAGATGCCCATGTTCTGGTGGGCTTTGACAACGGACGAAGGATCGTCACTGAAACTGACAGTCTCGAGGATGTCTTTGCAGCTCCTGATCGCCTCGCCGTAGCGTTCCTGTAGACGCTGGACGATGGCGCGCTGCGTCAGCACCCGTGCGGTACCGATCTCGCTCTCGCGCTGCCGATAGATCGTGTACGCTGGCTCCAGCAACCGCTCGGCTTCTGCATAGTCGCCCGCCTCGGTGCTGATCCGTGCCCGAAAAAGCAAGAGTCTGGGATGACCCTGCAACACGGCCTCAGGGAGCGCATCGATCCAGGTCTCAAGCTGGGGCCATCGCCCGTCGTCGAAATAGTCCTGGGCGATGATCTCGATGGCCTCAGCGGCCTCTTCGTGCGCCTTGCCCGACAGATAGCCATCGATGGCCCAGGACCAGTGGCCCTGGTTGGCCATCAGATGCGCCTCCTTCAGGCAGAGGTCACGATAAAGCCGGGGAGCGTCAGCCTCGAGCTTGGAAACCAGAAACTCTCTGAACAGCTGATGGTACTGGTACCAGCCTGACGTGCTGCTGATCTCTGAGGTAAAGAGGCCTTGCTCTGCCAACGAGCGCAGCGTACGCGCCGAGTCATCTGTATCTAGCAACGCATCGCAGAGGGGTGGGCTCATCTCCTGCAGGACCGATGTGCGGAGCAGAAAATGCTGGATGTGCTCCGGCTGGTCGGCAAGCACCTCCTGCGCGAGATAATCAAAGACGCTGTCGAGCGAGCCGGACAGTTCCACGACCGCCTGAATCGTGTCTGTCCAGCGGGTCTGTGCGGCGAGGAGGATGGCCGTGATCCACCCTTCGGAACGTTGGGCAAGAGCGTCCAACTGCTCTGGTTCCAGATTATCCATGCCACGCAGAGACAGAATCTGCTGAATCTCGTCGCGCGTGAACTTGAGTTGCCTGACACCCATGCCGACGATCTCTTCGCGAGCAGCCAGGCGCGTCAGGGTCAAGCGGCGAGGGATTGCACGGGATGCGATGATAAAGTGACAGTGCTCGGGCAAGTATCTCAGGAGGCCGTCGACCAGTGCGTTCACCGGCTCGCTTTCCAGAACCTCCTGGTAGTCGTCGAGGATCACGACGAAATAGTCATCGATGGTTTGCTGGATCTCATCAAGGATCAAGCGCACAAAGGGTTCAATGTCCTCGGCAGGTCCGATATAGTCATGCAGGATGCGCAGGATAGAGTGCCCGAAAGTGGGGAAACGTCGCCGGATGGACGCGACCAGGTACTCGATAAAGGTGAGAACATGCCTGTCGCCTCTGTCGAGGCTGTACCAGCACACAGGAAGCTCGGCATCATGGGCGTAATCTATCAGAAGCGATGTTTTGCCGTATCCCGCACCTGCCGAAACGAGCACCAGCTTGTGGTTGATGTTGCTGTGCAGGAATCCAACCAATCGCTCCCGTCGCAAGAGCGTCGGCGGGCGATCAGGAACCTGCACCTTGCGGTTGATCGGAGGGTAATCTGCGTCCATGGTCCATGGGGGTGCCGAAGCGGACGGCGAATTCTTCAGGAGATACTAGCACCGATGTGCGCACGCTACAAGGACATCCGTCCGCGATGGATTGCCTGTCATGGGCATCGCGCACAAGAGACTGGTTGCCGACTCTAGAGTATAAGCATGCTGTCGCCAAAGCTATAGAAACGGTAGTCGGCCTCAATCGCAGTGGCATACGCCTGGCGGATCCTCTCGGTTCCGGCAAAGGCCGAGACAAGCATCAGCAGGGAAGAACGCGGGAGGTGAAAGTTTGTGATCAGCGCATCGACTACCGAAAACTGGTAGCCCGGGTAAATGAATAGCCTGGTTCTCCCGCTAAAGGGCTCAAGGTCCGTGGTACGGCTCTGGCCGGCTGTCTCAAGCACCCGTACCGACGTGGTCCCAACGGCAACAATACGCCGGCCTTCATGTCTGGCTCGATTGAGTTGTGCCGCTGTGGCGGCATCCAGCTCGCAGTACTCGGTATGGATCTGGTGCTCTTCGACCTGCTCCTCAGTGACTGGCCGGAAGGTGTCGAGCCCGATGTGGAGCAGTACCTGAGCCCATTCAACGCCCATACTCTTGATGCCCTCAAGCAACTTGGGCGTAAAGTGCAGGCCTGCCGTAGGGGCGGCCACCGAACCGGAGACCTGGGCATACACGGTCTGGTAACGCTCCCTGTCTGCCAGTGCTTGATGAATGTAGGGGGGGAGAGGCATCTCTCCCAGTTCCTCGAGATGCTCCTCGATTGGCCTCTCAAACCTTACGAGGCGCCCGCCACCGGGAGTGATCGCTTCTATCTGGCCGGCAATCTGCTCAGCTCCGACGCCGATCGTCAGGTGCTGCCCAGGGGCGGCCCGTCTGCCTTTGACCAGAGCTTCCCAGCAATGCGCGTCGACGCGGGAGAGGAGCAGCAACTCTACGCGGCCCCCTGTGGGGTGCTTGCGGGCATAGAGGCGCGCCGGAATGACTCGCGTTTGGTTTGCGACGAGCACATCGCCCGGCCGCAGGTACTCTTGAATGTCACGAAACGTGCGGTGCTCGATTGAGCCGGAGGCGCGATTCAGAACGAGCATTTTCGAACGGTCGCGCGGCTCAAGGGGCGACTGGGCAATGCGGTCTGGCGGGAGGTCATAGTCGAACTCGGAGGTCAGCATGAGCAGCCTGCGCGTGGCGACCTGCCGATGGCCCTGATCGCAAAGGGTGATAGGAGAATCATGCCCGCGCTCAGCCTCGACCCTGAAGGCCCGGCTGCGGCATATCCCGCCTGGGGGTGTTGCGGCGGCCTGTGGGCGCATCGCGATCGAGAGCTTCCCACTCTGAGTAGACACAGCCACAATACTGCTGTCTGTAGAGACCATAGTCCTGCGCCAACTGGTGGTGTTGCTTGAATCCACGACGGAGGTTTTCCCAGTAAAAGGAAACACCGTACCTGGTAGCGAGTTCATCGCCAATCAAGCGAATGCTCTCAATGTCCTGATACGGGCTGATCAGCAACGTGGTGCTAAAGGCCTCGAAGCCCTGTTGCGCTGCCACCCGGGCTGTACTCTCCAGCCTGAGACGGTAGCAGGCGCGGCATCGCAGCCCGAACTGCTCCTGACCGTGGACGGCGTGAAAAAAGGCCGTCATCTCATAGCCCGGGTGCCAGATCATCGGAAGGTCCACCTGTTCAGCGAACCTGGCCAGCGATTCGCGACGCCTCTCGTGCTCAGAGTAGGGGTGGATACTCGGATTGTACCAGTAGCCTGTCAACACGGCTCCAGCGGCTCGCAGCGTGTTCACCGTAAAGGTGGCGCAAGGGCCGCAACAGATGTGCAACAGCGTCTTGCGACCTGACAGCGGATGAGGTTCAGGTGGCGAAACCGTTGGCAGTTGGACCGCACGGTGGAGCCTGATCACGGCCGGGCTCGCCGTGACCCATTCTGCGGTGCCTGTCGCCACCAGGCTCTCGGCCCGCTCAAGCGAACAAGGCGAGAGGGTGCGACCTTTGCTGTCCTGTACTGTGACGGACATTAGAAGAGCGTCTCCTGCGGGGAGCCTCTTGGCGCGTTCGGCGCAATGTAAGGCAGGCCAAGGTGTTCATAAGCGTGACGCGTGGTCATGCGCCCACGGGGTGTTCGTTCCAGGAACCCCATCTGGATCAGGTACGGCTCATAGACATCCATGATGGTATCGGCATCCTCGTTCAGAGCCGCTGACAGTGTGTCCAGCCCGACGGGCCCCCCGTCAAACTTTTCGATAAGCGTTTGGAGCACGCGCCGATCAGACTCATCCAGACCCAACCCATCGACCTGAAGCAACGACAGGGCGGCGCTGGCGGTTTCACGGTCGATCACCCCCGTGCCGCGCACCTCGGCATAGTCGCGCACGCGCTTGAGCAGGCGGTTTGCCACGCGCGGCGTTCCCCGGGCACGGGTGGCGATCTCGTCGGCCCCCGGTCCGTCGATCGGGATACCCAGGATAGCGGCCGAGCGGTGTACGATGCTGCGCATTGCTTCATGGTCATAGAAATCGAGGCGGTACATCACCCCGAAACGATCGCGTAGAGGTGAGGTAAGCAGTGCGATCCGCGTGGTGGCGCCGATCAGCGTAAAGTGGGGCAGGTTGAGCCGGATGCTGCGTGCCGCGGGGCCTTTGCCGATCATCAGATCGAGACAATAGTCCTCCATGGCGGGGTAGAGGACTTCCTCCACCGTGCGACTCAGGCGATGGACCTCATCGACAAAGAGAATATCCCCCTGTCGAAGGTTGGTCAGAATGGCCGCGAGGTCGCCCGGCCGCTCGACGACAGGTCCAGAGGTAACCTTGACGTTTACGCCCATCTCTGCGGCGATTACGTAGGCCAACGTGGTTTTGCCCAGCCCCGGGGGGCCATGGAGCAACACATGGTCCAACGGTTCGCCTCGACCCTGCGCTGCCTGCAGGGCGACCTGAAGATTCTCCACGACCCGTTGCTGGCCGATATACTCCGCCAGGCTGCGCGGTCGCAGGCTTGATTCTAGCAATCCCTCCTCGCCCTGGAGGCCAGGAGAGACGATCCGATCTGACATGGTGCTTTCCTACCTGAGGCAGCGCTGCGGCCAACTGCAGATGCAATAGTCAATGCCGATGCTCATGCCACCGGCCAGCACTGCGAGCTGGTGACGCGAACATCGGCGGTTTTTCCTGCTTGCTCGGACGGTCGCGCCCTGTCCGCTGCGACTGCTCTGGAGATCTAGTCTACGCCCAGCAACTGCTTCACGAGTTTGGCGGCGGCGGCCGCGTCGCGACTGTAGCCATCCGCACCGATCTCATCGGCATAGCGCTGCGTTACCGGTGCGCCACCGATGATCACCTTGACCTTGTCCCGCAAGCCGGCTTCCTTGAGCGCATCGATCGTCCGTTGCATGCTGGGCATGGTCGTGGTGAGCAAGGCAGACAGCCCAATAACCGAAACGTTCTGGTCGGCTACCGCGCGCACGAACTGGTCCGGGCCGACGTCTACGCCGAGGTCCACGACCTCAAAGCCGGCGCCTTCGATCATGATGCCTACCAGGTTCTTGCCGATGTCGTGCAGGTCGCCCTTGACGGTCCCCAGGGCTACCCTTCCCTTGGGTTCAATCCCGGTCGCTACCAGGTGAGGCCGAAGGATGGAAAGACCCGCCTTCATGGCGCGTGCCGCGATCAACAGTTCGGGAACATAGTACTCGTTCTCCTCAAACAGGCGCCCGACCTCATCCATGGCCGGGATCATGGCCTGGTTCAGGATCTCCCCTGGAGACATCCCATCGTCCAGGGCGCCCTGAGTGGCCTCCTCGACGGTCGGCATATCACCCTCGAGTATCCCTTTGAAGATCGTTTCTTTGTAGTCCATGAGCCGGTATCCTCCGTCTGTGCGTATAGACCGCAACTGCCAAGACCGCCAGGATTGTACCACCCACGTTAACTTGGCGCAAGGTAACAGGCTGACGAGTCAAGACGGGCTCACGATCTCTTGCTTGAGACCGGAAGTGGCTGGCGTGTACTAGAGGGCGCCCAATAAACCTATCGTGGCTGCAGTGATCCCCGCACCCACCAGAGAACTAATCGTGTCGATCGCCTCGTTGGTCATCCAGGACCAACCGCGGATCTTCCGTGCCGGTGTGCCGCAGTGGTGGGCGGGATTTTCCGAGTATGCCTCACACTTTTCGCAATAGTACAGGGCTTGCGCGGTGCCTCCCAGCAGCGAGTCCGTGAGGACAGCTGTAACTCCTCCTGCGAGGGTGGCCAGGGGCAGCCAGAACAGCGATTTGCTGACAATTCCGTCCAGCAGGAGGGCCTGGGCGGCGACGCTGCCGAGAGCGATAAAGCCAGTCACTCCGGCCGCTGCCGCCCCGGCGAGCGTACCCATCATCGACACTGCTCCGGGGGTGCCCCGCGGTGTGGCCTGGCCGTCGATCAACGAGTGTGGAGGCTCGGGGGCGAGCAGGCCAAACTCTGTAGCCCAGATGTCTGCAAACACTGCGGCGAGGCTACCGGCGAATGGGCCCAGGTACTGGACCCCGCTGATCGATGCCATGGCCGCGATGACTACCGGCCAGCCCAGCCTCGCGGCAACCGCTCTTGCCTCTCCGCTCTGCGTCGCTGGTCTACTGAGCAAGATGCTTTTTTTTGCACGTCTGTAGCGAATGGCCAGCCCGCAGAGCAAGACAACAATCACCAATGTCACGCCCCAGGGGCATCCCCCAAGCGCCCACACTGCTACTGTGCTCGTGAGCAGCACAATACGGCCGCCTCGTTGCAGCAATTGGGCATGCCGAGCCAGGACTGCCAGTGCCAGTCCAAGCACAAGCCCGGCGAGGGGCTGCCAGGGAGGCATCATGTGCCCAGAATCTGCCAGGCCGCCGTCCAGAGTGCGGCCTGTATGCCGATAGATCCCCAGGCCAGTAATCTCGCGCCAAAGCGTTCGTGGTGATGAATGGCGATAGCCAGCACAAGGCTTAGCACGAGAACGCCCGCGCCGATTGCCGGCAGAGCAAAGATACCCGATTTGGCGGCTAAACGGTCGGCCTGACCCTGGGCATTCCAGTGAAGCGGAATAATGGCGGGTAGAGCACTGTAGCGGGCCAGCGACAGCGTCGCCAGGACAGCATCGAGTGCCAAGCTCAAGGCGATTGCCACCCATACAAGCCCGTCGTGCCAGATGCTCCACGAGGCCACACCGACAGGCGTCAACTCCTGTGGGATTAGCTCTAGAGCTCCGAGATCGCGACGCATAGCATAGTTCGCCAGAAACCGCCCGCGATTGGCCGGTGAGATGCCGTAGCAGCCACTGTCAGTGACCAGCACCAGTTGTCTCAGGAGCGGTTCTGTGGCCCACACAGATATTCGGCCAAAAGGTTCAGCGGTGAAGGTGCCGCGCAAGTAACCGGGCCAGGTCATGCCTCTCAGCCTGCTCGGGGCACTGGCTGATTCACCCTCCACGACTCCCTGAATCGCAGCGTGGGGTATGGTCTGGCGGGCAAAGGCCGTCGCCAACACGATGCCGTTGCGATCGACCGTGTAGTGCAGCGTCAGCAACTCTATCAGGCCGTATGCCCACATGCCCATCAACGACAATGCTACAACCAGGAGGGCTGCCGAAAAGGCCAGGCTGGGCCCGATAGCCTGCGTGCGAATTGTGCTCACCAGCACGTAGGACACAACCGAGAGCGCCAGTCCAATGATGACTGCTGCGATCAGACCGATGGTGATGGGAGGTCTCTCCCGCATCTCTCTCCTGCCAGCGGAAAATGATCGGAATGGACGGGACGCACATTACAGTCCCATTTCAATTATAGCGGGCGCGTCGGAGCGCACCAAACATGAAAACACGTTGACACCGGCCCTACCGCTGCTAGAATCGCCTCGGGTGTGACTGTACCAACTTCTTGGGGCGGAGGTAGATATGACTGTGGCTGAAGCGTCTGATCGCCTGCATCGTCTGCGGATCAATTCCTGGTGCCTCTATGACTGGGCCAATTCGGCCTTTGCTACGACGATCATGGCGGCACTCCTGCCGCCCTATTTCTCCAACGTGGCAGCGGCTGGTCTCGAACCGGCCCAAGCCAGCAGCATCTGGGGATATGCAGTCTCCATTGCCATGCTCTTTACGGCGTTCATGGGGCCCATCATGGGAGCCGCTGCCGACTATTCAGGTAGCAAGAAGCGGTTCATGGGGGGCTTTTTGACGCTGGCCGTGGTCTTTACCGCCTGCCTGTATCTGATCCAGGAGGGCGATTGGCTGATGGCCGTGATCTTTTATGTGTTGGCCAGTGTAGGCAATGCCGGCGCCAACATATTTTACGACTCGTTGCTGCCACACGTGGCCCGGCCCGACGAGATGGACCGTGTTTCCTCCAAGGGTTTCTCCCTGGGCTATCTGGGGGGTGGCATCCTCCTGCTGATCAACCTTGTCTGGTACATGAAGCCCGACTGGTTCGGGTTCCCCGATGCCAATACTGCTGTCAGAGTTTCGTTCCTGAGCGTCGCTGTTTGGTGGGTGATCTTTTCCATCCCCATCTTTCGCAATGTTCCGGAGCCGCCCAGATCGGCGCCTGAAGGCGCGCAGGGAAATGTCTTCAAAGAGGGTCTCGGCCGACTTGTTGAGACTTTTCGCGAGATCAAGGAATACCGCCAGCTTGCCAAGTTTCTAGTAGCCTTCTGGCTCTACGCCGACGGCATCGGGACGATCATCAAGATGGCGACCATCTATGGTGCAGAAATCGGCATTGGCACTGCGGACCTGGCCGGGGCGCTCCTGCTGACTCAGGTGGTGGCCTTTCCAATGACATTGCTCTTTGGGCGCCTGGCCAAGAGCCTGGGCACCAAGCAATCGATCTATCTAGCGCTGGCCGTGTACACAGTCATCTCGATCCTGGGATACTTTATGAGCGAGCCCTGGCATTTCTGGGTACTCGCCGCCATGGTGGGGACGGTGCAAGGCGGCAGCCAGGCACTTAGCCGCTCACTCTTTGGCTCCATGTGCCCTCGCGATCGTTCGGCCGAGTTCTTTGGCTTTTACGATATCAGCAGCAAGTTTGCAGGCATCGCCGGACCGCTGCTCTTTGGCGTCACGGCAGCTTTGGCGGGCACAAGCAGGTGGGCGATTGTCTCGCTCGTGGTCTTTTTCATTGTGGGCGGGTTACTGCTCAGCCGGGTGGATGTGGAAGAAGGGCGCGCAGTCGCGCGCGCGCATGAACGAATGGCGCCTGTTGAATGAGCGGCGGAGACTCGGTCAGGGATAGAGCCGGGTGCCCGTCTCTGTGTCAAAGAGATAGAGTGAGCGGAACGGTATGTGGGCGCGGGCGGTGTCGCCCACTTGAACCGTGACATGCTCTGGCGCCAGGATAGAGGTCATCAGATCGCCCATCTCTATGTAGATCGTCTGCTCGTGACGTGAAAAGTCTGGCTCTCGGGATCGTACCGGACCTGAGAGCCAGAGTCCAGTTGCGTCCTCGTCCGATGCTTCCCCTGCCTCGACCAGGCGCGCCGCGGCGCCTCGGAAGCCAAGCGTGAGGTCCTTTCCCCTGGCGTGATCCAGCGTGATACCCTCGGGGATAGATACGTCGCCCAGCGGGCCGGAAAGGACACCGGCGGAGCCCGCGTCGTACCCCGGCACCAGGTTCATGGGAGGCGTCCCCACAAATCCGGCGACAAAGGCATTGACCGGGCTGGTGCGCAGTTCCTGATAGGTGCCCACCTGCTCGATTCGTCCAGCATTCATCACCACAAGCCGGTCACCCAGAGCGATCGCTTCGGTCTGATCGTGGGTGACATAAACCGAGGTGATCGCAAAACGCCTCAGCAGCCGTTTGATCTCCACGCGCGTCCGGGCGCGCAGCTTGGCATCCAGGTTTGAGAGCGGCTCATCGAACAGGAACAGGCTGGGATCGCGCACGATACAGCGGCCGATCGCAACGCGCTGCTGTTGTCCACCGGAGAGCGTTTTGGGGCTGCGCGGCAGCAAGTCGTCAAAGCCAAGGCCCATAATCTCTGAAGTGATGCGGATTCTTTCCATCATCTCTTCAGAGGGGCGCTTGTGTATGCGGAAAAAGAACCCGAGGTTGCCCTCGCCCTTCATGTGTGGATAGAGGGCATAGCTCTGAAACACCATCCCGATCCCGCGCTCGCCGGGCTTTACGCCGGCCATATCGCGTCCGTCGTAGAGCACGCGGCCACTTTCCGGGATTTCCAAACCGGCAATGGTTCTGAGCAAAGTGCTCTTGCCACACCCCGATGGGCCGATCATCGCGAGTGTCTCGCCGTCGGCGATCGTGAGGCTTACATTGTCCAGCGCCGTGACGGTGCTCGATGCTTTCGGCACCATATCGGACTGGGATGCGATGCGCTCGACAAAGGCTTTGTCCTGATAGCCTGTGTAGCCACGCCTGACCAGTCCCACGCTGGGTTGCTGCTGCAATGCATGGCGGTAATACTTGACAGTGATGTTCTCTAGCCTGATCTCAGCCATGGTGCCCTTTCGCGGCCTCGCTTTGGCGAGCACAAGTGCGCCGCATCCTCGCGGCACGGGGTGCCGGTAAGCCCTCAGCTAGAGTTGCTTGCCAGCATGCCCTGGTTTTCGGATCGCTACAGTTTGCCCATCTCTGTGAGGATGGCGATCAGCCTTTCGCGCGGTGCGCCCTCAAGGGAGGTGATGGGGGCACGGCATTTGCCAGCTGGCAGGCCGAGCAACTCCATCGCATCCTTCACCACCACCGGGAAGGACCCCAGACTAAAGGCGTGACGCAGGGGGTCCAGACGGTGCTGTAAATCCAGCGAGCGCTCCAGATCGCCTTCCTGATAGGCCGTATAGATGCCGACGACCAGTTCAGGAGCGACGTTGGCCGTAGCGGCAACTGCGCCTGTGCAGCCGCAGCACAGCGCCGCGTAGATGAGCGTGTCACGACCGACAAAGACCCGAAAGCCAGGCGGGCAGCGCTGCATATAGTCCAGCGTGTTCGTCAGGTCACCGCTCGAGTCTTTGATGCCGACAAAGTTCGTTGCCCGGTCTGCGACCGCGGTCGCCATGGCTGGCGTAAAGTTCACATTGGTTCGAGCCGGATTGTTGTATGCAAGTACCGGTATCTCCACCGAATCACAGATGCGCGCAAAGTGCTCGATCTGCTCTTGAGCAGAGGGCTGGATAAAGTAGGGCGTGATCACAGAAACCGCATCCGCGCCGATGCTCTGCGCGTAGCGCGTGAGCTCTATGCTTTCTCGCGTGGTCACGGCGCCCGTGCTGGGCATCACAAAGGCTCGTCCGTTGGCCTGTTCTGCCACGATCTCCATGACCCTCATCTTCTCCTGGCCGCTCAGCGCATACAACTCGCCCTGGCTGCCAGAGGGAAACAGGCCGTGCACGCCGGCATCGATGAGATAGTCGACGATGACGCGTAAAGCACCTTCGTCCAGCGACTCGTCGTCGTTGAATGGTGTCACCAGTGGTACGACAACACCCTTGATCTCGGGCATAGCGAATCCTCCGTGTCTTGTGATTTAGTGATCGATAGCCACCGTCCCCGCTACCGAAAGAGCAGGGGCGCCAGATCATGGAGATAGTGCCGCCAGTTCATCCAGGTGTGACCACCGCCGGTCTCTTTGGACAGGTATTTAATCCCGTGACGGTCAAACATCTCCAGCATCGCGATAGAATTGGGGCGGGCGATGTCGGTGTCGCCCCAGGCGGTCCAGATCAGGGTGTACAGGCTGGCAGCCCTGCGCATCGTCTCTGCATGTCTCTCTTCGAACTCGGCGCGGACCTCGGGGAACCACCCTGAGCTAAAGATGCCCAGATAGCGGAAGAGTTCGGCATGCACGAGTCCGATATTGGCAGCCTGTACGCCACCCATGGAAAGACCGGCGATCGCACGGGCTTCCGGCGCGGCCCGCACACGGTAGTTGGCCTCCATGAACGGCAGCACGCCCTCAAGCAAGTCGTCGGTAAAGGGATCATTTGCCGGATCGGCTGTCATGGCCGGCGATCCGGGGAAGGTTAGCCGCGGGCCCGGGGCGTGTCCGGCCGGCATGACGATGATCATCGGCAGGGTTTCGCCTGTCGCGATCAGGTTATCCATGATGAAACCCGCACGTCCGATGGTGCTCCAGGAGGCGTCGCAATCACCACCCCCGTGCAGCAGGTAGAGCACCGGGTAGGAGCCGGTGCCATGCTCATATGCCGGTGGCGTGTAGACGTGCATGCGGCGATGCCCACCGAATGCTGGAGAGGCATAGTATACGCTTGCCACAGCGCCATGGGGCACCGCGCGGGTGTCCTCAAAGGCCGTCTCTGGCCCCGTTACCCTCACCAGACTCATCACCGTGGTGTGGGTCGGGCTGACCAGGGGGTTTCGGGGATCCGGGGTTATCACCTGATCGACGACATACTGGTAGCGATAGGTGCCGGGGACAACATCTCTGAGCACCATTCGCCAGACCCCGTGCTGATCCTTGACAAAGCCTGTCCGGGGCGGTCCCTCTACGAGATCGCCGCGCAAGGCGACCTCGTGGGCATTGGGCGCATACACACTGAAGGCAATCTCGCGGTCGTTCACGATCGGAGACTCGAGTGTGTCGTTGGGCGTCGGCGGCGGAAAGCGTCGCTGCTCAGGTTGCGGTGTGTTCGCCTGGGTCATCTCAATCATTCTCCTTGCGGCCCCATTGGCCGGCGCTCATATGTAATATAGGGTGGTTCCACGACCTCAAAGGTACCCTCGAGTCCGCCCACCTTTACCTCAAAGGTGCCCGGCTCGACCACGGGCTCCAGGTGCTTGTCCAGCAGCTCAAGGTCCTTTGGTCCAAGCTCAAAGGTCACCGCCTTGCTTTCGCCCGGGGCGAGCGAGACGCGCTTGAAGGCCTTGAGTTCGATCACGGGCGTGACCACGCTGCTTATGACGTCGTTGACATAGAGCTGCACGACCTCATCGCCGGCCCTGTCACCCGTGTTGCTGACCGTCACCTGCACGGTGACATGCGCAGCCGGGCTGATCGTCTCCGGCGCGATCACAAGGTCGCTGTAGGAAAACGTCGTGTAGCTCAAGCCATACCCAAAGGGGTACAGCGGGCTAAAGTCGGACGTAACATAGTCATAGGCACGGCCAGTGGGCTTGTAGTTGTAATAGTGCGGCAATTGGCCGACGCTTTGCGGGACGGTGATGGGCAACTTGCCAGAGGGGTTGACGTCGCCCCACAGGATTCTGGCGATGGCGGTGCCCCCCTCCTGTCCGGGATACCAGGCCTCCAGGATCGCGGGCACATGCTCTTTCGCCCAGCGCACACTGAGCGGGCGCCCGTTGATGAGCACCAGCACCACCGGTGTCCCTGTGGCGCACACAGCCTCAAGCAACTGCTGCTGGACGCCGGGCAGATCCAGGTCTGCGCGGTCGTTTCCTTCGCCACAGACCATCCCCTCGGTCCAGGAGGCTTCACCGAGCACGAGGATCGCTACGTCAGCATGGCGTGCTGCATCAACAGCGTCGGCGATGCCGGATGCATCCATGTCCTTGATGCCGCAACCCCGGACGAAGTTCACCTGGGCGTCAACAGCGCGGTTGCGGATACCCTCCAGGACGGTGGTGACGGTGGAGGTGCCGCTATAATCCCCGAGCTGGTTTCTGGCGGCGTCAGCGTTGGGTCCGACAACCAGGATTCTTCGGGCCTTTCCGGTCAGCGGTAGCAGGTCTCCATCGTTCTTGAGCAATACGATGGATTGCTCCGCCGCCTGCAGCGCAAGCGCCCGGTGTTCCGCGCTGTTGCAGACCGCCTCGGCGACGTCTGGATCCGTATAGGGCTGGTCAAAAAGACCCAGATCGAACTTGCACTTTAGGATCCAACTCACGGTTTCGTCCAGGCGCTCTTCCGAGAGCTCGCCCTTTTCGACCAGGTCGACGATGGCCGCGGTGAACCCGCCGCCAAAGGCCAGAAAGGTGTCAACGCCGGCCTCAATGGCCATGCGTACTGCCTCGCGGTGATCCCGCGCGACACGGTGCTTGTCGTGTATGCCCTCCACGCCTCCGGCATCGGACACCACGTGACCGCGAAAGCCCCACTCCTCACGAAGGACCTCGGTAAGCAGCCAGCGATTGGCATGGCAGGGAATGCTGTCCAGGGCATGGTAGGCCGCCATGATGCAGTTGGCCCCTGCCTCCTGCACTGCGGCGGCAAAAGTCCTAAAGTGCACCTCACGCAGATCGCGCTCGGTGATCCCCTCCATATTGCTGTCGCGCCCGCCGAGGGGTTCTCCATGGCCGCCAAAGTGCTTGCCGCCACAGATGACGGCATCGGGATCGGAGAGCCGCTTTCCCTGCATCCCCTTGATCATGGCCACGCCCATCCGGGAGGCCAGGTAAGGGTCCTCGCCATAGGTTTCCTCAGTTCGGCCCCAGCGAGGATCGCGTGCGATATCCAGCACCGGGGCAAAGAGATCATGGGCGCCCATGGCGCGCGCTTCTGTGCCGATTGCCCGTCCGATGCGCCCGATCAATTCCGTGTTCCAGGTGCCGGCCAGGGCCAGGGCCTGCGGAAAGATCGTCGTGCCATTGTTGACATAACCGTGCAGGCCCTCCCCATGAAACATCACGGGTATGCCCAGGCGCGTATTTTCGCGGGCGATGCGCTGGATGATGTTGGCCGTCTCTGCCTGGGCTCGCGGCGTAGCGCCCGCTCCCGAGGTGCCCCCTCCGGGATTACTCTTCAGGAGTGCTTCGACCTTGCTCTCATCCACAGACCCGTCCTCACGAAACACGCCGAGGCGTGCCTCTGGCGGCGGCTCTGGCATACCGCCCTCGGGGATGCCCAGTCCGGCGCCCATGCGGATCATAAAGGAGCGAACCTCTTCCGGCGGAATGGCCTGCAGCAGTCCGCCTGCACCCATACCCCCGAGGCGAAACACGGCGGTCTGCGCTGCCTTTTCCTCGAGCGTCATGCGATCGAGCAAGTCACGCACCCGTTCGCTGACGGGCGCGGTGCTGTCTTTATACAGGGGGATTTCTTCTGCCATCCTATTGCTCCGTTCTGCCGCTGGGAGCGGCATTACCGCACACCGCTATGTACCCAGACTATACGCCCCCGGCGAGCGCTCCGCAAGGGCGCCAGCGCCCTGTTCGGTTGACACCAGCGTTGTTGATGTTCATAATCGCGAGGGTAAAGAGCATGAGGAGGGAGTAAGGTGTCTCTAGAGATATTGCGACAGCAAGTGTATGAGGGGAACTGCACGCTACCCAGGGCCGGTCTGGTGACCTGGACAAGCGGCAATGTCAGCGGCCGCGATCCCGCCAGCGGCTATGTGGTGATCAAGCCCAGTGGCGTGCGCTATGAGGACATGCGCCCGGAGGATATGGTCATCGTGGATCTGGATGGCAAGGTGATCCGGGGCAAACTCAAGCCCTCGGTCGATGCGGCTACGCACCTCTATGTCTACCGGCACCGCCCGGATGTCTTTGGCATGGTGCACACCCACTCGACCTTTGCGACCGCGTTTGCGGCGGCCGGCCGCTCAATCCCTGTCTATCTGACCGCTATGGCTGACGAATTCGGCGGGCCGGTGCCTCTCGGCGACTATTGCCAGATCGGTGGTGAGGAGATCGGGCGCGAGTTGGTCAAGTCCATCGGCACAAGCCCGGCGATCCTGATCCAGAGCCACGGCGTCTTTACCATTGGCCCTTCCGTTGAGGCCGCCGTAAAGGCTGCTGTGATGGTCGAGGACGTGG
Organism: Anaerolineae bacterium; assembly: GCA_040772225.1. GTDB lineage: Bacteria > Chloroflexota > Anaerolineae > UBA1429 > UBA1429 > JAAYED01. The sequence continues at coordinate 1,414,889 of JAXGYO010000002.1, read as the reverse complement.
CACGGACGGTCTACTATGCACTGCAACTGGGCGAGCTTAAAGAGATCCCGGCCGAAGAGGTCGCACGGGCACATGAGCAGTACAAGACTGGCTACGGACAGCGCTGATGAAAGCACCGCAACCTAGTTCCGTGCGTTCTTCAGCACCACGTCTCGCAGAGCCCCGTCAGGATGTGCAGGTACGTCTCCCGGATGGGCGTGTCTTTGCTGGTGCATTGGGTACCCCTCTGATCGACTTTGTAACTGCGGCCTATGCGGATGATCGGTCCATTGTGGCCGGGCTGGTCGATGGACGTCTGGTGGAGCTGGGACACCCTGTCGTGCGAGACGTAGACGTCCAGCCGGTCGACACGTTCACCACAGAAGGGCTGAGGATTTATCAGCGGGCAATGGTCTTTGTGCTGGTTGTCGCCGCCCGGGAGCTGTATCCAGAGGCTCGGGTCACGATCGATCACTCTGTTACAGTAGGGGGCTTTTTTTGTACCGTCACGGGCAGGCCGACGTTCACGACCGATGAACTCGAAGCCATCGGCAGGCGTATGCAGGAGATCGTCGAGGCGGATGAGCCCATTGTTCCGCGAGTAGTTGCCGTGGAAGAGGCCATCGAGATCTTTGAGGCACAGGGATACTCAGACAAGGTGCGCCTGCTGTCGGGACACGAAAAGGAACAGATCACCATCTACTCGCTGCGCGGTGTGCTCGATTGTTTCTACGGGCCAATGCTGCCCAGAACCGGCAGGCTGGGAGACTGCTGCCTGGAGGATTATCCCCCGGGCTTTATTCTGCGCGCCGATGTTGAAAGACATGTGCTCCCCCTCGAGTCCCATACGACGTATCCCAAGCTGATGGGGGTGTTTCGCGAGTACGGGAACTGGCTCAACATTCTGGGCATTGAGGATGCGGGCGCGCTCAACCAGGCGATCGAGCGTGGTGAGGCAGCGCGGGCCGTTCTGGTGTCAGAGGCGTTGCATGAGAAGCGCATCTCAGATATCGCCGATGCCATCCTGGCCCGTGGTACTGCTCAGGTCATCTTGATTGCGGGACCTTCCTCCTCTGGCAAGACCACCTTTGTGCGACGGCTCGGCGTCCAGCTCCTGGTTAACAGCCAGCAGCCCCTGGCGCTCGGGCTGGACGACTATTTCGTTGATCGGGAGGATACCCCCGTCAATGACGACGGTACGTATGACTTTGAGGCTCTGGAAGCGGTCAACCTGGAGCTGTTCAACCAGCAGGTACAGGCGCTCTTGCGCGGGGAGCAGGTGACCATACCGCGCTTTGATTTTATCGAAGGTCGGGGGGTGCCTGGAAAGCAGGTTCAGCTGGCCCCTGGCTCGCTGGTGCTTATCGAGGGTATCCACGGGCTGAATCCGCGCCTGCTGTCAGAGGTTTCAGAGGAGCGCATTTTCAGGATCTATGTGTCGGCGCTGACACAGCTGAACCTCGACCGGCACAACCGCGTTGCGACAACCGATAACAGGCTGCTGCGCAGGATGGTACGGGACGATGCTACCCGGGGGATTCCTGCGCAGGAGACACTCCGCCGATGGCCAAGTGTGCGCAAAGGAGAGGAACGCTACATCTTCCCTTACCAGGAAAACGCGGATGTGATGTTCAACTCGGCGCTGGTATACGAGCTGGCGGTGCTCAGGCCTTTTGTCGAGCGCTTGTTGCTGCGTGTACCTCGCAGAACACCTGAAGCTGTGGAGGCAGACCGCCTCTTGAGCCTTTTGCATTGGATCAGGCCCTGTGGCGCTGACCTGGTGCCAAGCAACTCCTTGCTGCGAGAGTTTGTTGGGGGATCGATTCTACACCAGTAGAAGGGACAGAAAGTAAAGCGGGCGGACCGGTAAACTTGCCGGTCCCCCCGCCTTCTTTCCGCAAGAGCCTACCAGCGATAGACGACGGTATAGCTTACAGTCTCCGTTTCCTCCGCGTCGAGTGTGACATCGAACTGCACGGTGTTGGCGTCGACCTGGGTATAATCCATGCCCGACTCGGTGATCTCTGCGTCGTGTGCGCGGTACAGGTGCTCTATTACCTGAATGGTCGCCTCCTCGTCAGACTGATTTCGTAGCGTGATCTCGATTGTTTCCTCAAGGCTGCGCTCGCCAAGCTGGCGGAACCGGGTTTGCCGGCGCTCACCAACCAGATCAAAGGCATTTCCAAGCGACAGGCGGATGATCTCATTCGTCGGTGTGTGCGCGACTGTATCCTGGCCGACCAGGATTGCGCTGCCGTCCACATCCTCTTTGTAGATACGGACGGTGCCCTGGGGGATGGGGAGGCCCAAACCGCTCTCCTCATCGTTTGTGATCATGAGCTTGACCTGGATGTCCACCTGATCCTCGCTAAAGTACCCTGAATCGGTCACGGCGCCGCCCAGGCGCACCCAGATAGGATTGGTGACTTCAAAGATGTACTGCTTTTCCACCGCGATATCAGTGGCCTTGAGGAACTCGAGCTGTTTGGACTGGTTGTCCTTGAGTGTGACTGGACGGGCCACATCGTACACGTGGTAGTCCATCAGACCACGCTCTACGACACCAGGGGCCGGAGCAGCAGCGTCCATTAGCTTGTACATTTCCTCGGCCTCATACGCCACCTGCTCCGTGACCTGATTGACCTCCCCCGCTACCAGCTTGAGCTTGGCGTCCTCAAAGCTGGCACCGCTATCATTGCGGATGCTGATCCAGCTCTGGAGATCCATCAGCGAATCATCCTCGTTCAGCATGGCGACATAGTCGGCCTGCCAGGTGAGTCCGCCGGTCAGGTACGTGAGCCGGTAGTCACGCTCCCCTGCCTCTGCCGCTTGCAGCAGCCAGGTAAGGGTAGGTCGGGTGATCAGGGGTTCTGACAGGGTGGGCAGCGAGAATTGCTGCACCTGGCTGGAGCGGATGATCTCAATGCCCCAGTCAGTCAGGAGCACGATATCATCGCTCGCTGATATCAGCCTGCCAGTGAGAGACTCGCCGTTCTGTGTCGTGAGACTGATGGTCTCATCAATGTAGCGTCGCAGCAATCCCGAGCTGTTGACCACGTCATAGTCAAAGCGCTGTTCGAGCAGAGCGGTGCCCTCGTCATCGGTCAGCGGTGTCATGTACACGCTGGCGGGAATGATCTGGTTCGGTATGTTTGTTACACTGATCTCGTTCAGTCCCTCCGCCAGGTCCGCAGAGCGTACCTCCCGCACCAGCCCCATGGACTGGTTGTAGATGGTAAGCTCCAGACCACTGGCTTCTCCGGCCTCTGCGATCGTCTGATCCTCCTCAGTCACAACAGCCTCCTGCTCGTCTTCTGGCTCCTCAACGACCGGTGTTCCTGTGCGTGCAGGTACCGCAGTCTGGGCCAGACTTGGAGCGGTTACAGCCAATACCAGAATGGCGATGATCGCAATATCCAATAGCCGTCTTGAAACCTTCATGCTCCACCTCCAGGCAATGCGTCTCGTACCCTTCCAAACATAGACGTATCTCGGCTCCAGACTGTTCCCTTCTCGCTCTGGTCAGAGCGTGCTCCTCGACAGCGGGTGCTCTTGGCTAGATGGCGTTGAGCAGCCGGAGAGTCAAAATGCAGACGGTTGTACCCGTTACACCGCCGGCCAGGGTCTGCATGACTGTGTGCGCGCCGATCCTAACACGTGCCCAGGCCACCAGCGGGACGAGAAGCAGCACGGATGCTGCCGCGGCGCCGTAACTGAGCGTGAGCAACGTCGCCACCAGCGCGATGCCCGATACGTGCTGGCTGATCTTCCAGAAAGTGGTGATCAGTAGATTGACGACGATGAGCGCCAGTGCAGCGGTGGCGGCAGCCAACAGAAACGGCGGCCCGTCGAGCAGGTATAAAAGCACTGCGGGCAGACTGCCAAAGATGAGAGCAGAAATGACCAATAGAGGAGACAGCCTCTGTCGCCTATCGGAGACGTGCCAGTCAGTGATGGTCCCGTTTCGCAAGGCCAGTGCAAATACTCCTAGCAAGAGGAAGAGCGAGGGCAATCCGATCAGCGTCACCCACTTTATCCCAGAGCGCCAGCCGGAGGGATCGTTTGCCCCCAGCAGTATCAGGCCAACCGCAAGGACATAGTGTGGCGCCAGAAAGCGCGAGATCAGAGTAGCCGTACGCTGAGACCAGTTGATCTCGCTGACTAGCGCGCCGAGTAGGATCAGCAAACCTCCCGTGATGAGTCGGGTCGTGAGCGCGTCTTGATCAAACAGCACGCCAAAGACAGCCGCAAACACGGGTTCAGCCGTAAAAATCAGGGCAGTATGGGTAGCGCTGGTAAAGCGCTGCATGGATGTCTGCACGGTAAAAGCTACTGCTGTGGCGAGTATGCCTGTGAACGCCGCTGCTCCCCAGGTAGCGGGCAGCGGCATTCTCCATTGCCCCGTGGCCTGTGCGATCACGCCGCTGACTATCGCCACGACGGCGAGCTGGATAATCGTGAGTGCGATTGGATCAGCCTGTGGGGCTGCCACGCCCACGGTGACGATGTGCCCCGCAAAGCAGAGCGCTCCCAGCAAGACCAACAACTCACCTCTCCCAAAGGCCAGCGGTCCGCTCGATGTGAACATCATGAGGCCTGCGGTAGCGAGCAGCACGCCCACTACCGCTGCTGACTGGGGCCGTTCGCGCACGATAATGGCTGATAGCAGCGGGACAAGCACGACGCTGAGGCCGGTGATGAACCCCGCTTTGGAGGCGGAGGTGTACTGCAGGCCCAGCGTCTGGAAGGCATATCCGCCCAAAAGGAACAGCCCTGCCAGGAAGCCCGCCACGCTGTTGGCCCGGTCAAGGGAGCGCAGCCTGCGCCATCCAATAAGCAAGAGCGCCACGAGTCCCATAGCAAAGCGCAGCGATAGAAACGGAAACACCGGGTAGGCGGCGACGGCATCCTTGACCATGACGAATGTGCTGCCCCAGACGGCCGTCACGAGCAGAAGCAGACCATCTGCCGCGTACTGCTGGCGCCGTCCCTGTCGGAGGCTTGTGTCGGTCATCGATCCATCTCCCGTCGCACGGTCTCGTACAGGCTATCGGCGCGTATCTCCGACAGAGAATAGCATGACCCGTCCAGGCGGTCGGCGAGCTCCCGAGCCAACCCGCGATCAAGGGACTCGTGTTCGGTGTTGATCACTACAGAACGGAGTTGTTTGTCACGGAACATGTCCGCAATCAGAAGGGCCTCCTCGCGAGGTGACGTTCCAGTCACCGACACATTACCTGCGCCATCGGTGAGCAGGATCAACAGCGGCGAGATCTCTGGATTCTGATTGAGCTCACGCTCGATGACCTGCAGAGAGAGCAACAGGCCTGCGGAGAGGGGCGTCTTGCCGCCTACGGGGATCTCCTGCAGCGCGTTCTTTGCTCGCTCAACACTTGAGGTGGGGGGCAAGACGAGAAAGGCGCGGTCCTTTTGAAAAGAGATCATGGCGACCCGGTCTCTTTTCTGGTAGGCGTCGACCAGGAGCGACATGATAGCACCTTTGGTGGCCTGCATGCGCTCCGCCGCGGCCATGGACCAGCTGGCGTCGACGGCAAACACGACGAGGTTACCCGTCTTGTGCACACGCACTTTGCGCTGCAGGTCCTGATCGCGGATGCTGACTGCGGTCTCGGACGGAGCCCGTTCGCGCTGGTGGGGCGCGGCCTGGCGCACAGTGGCATCGATAGCGATGTCATCATACCGTCCTTGCGCATCGCGAGCGCGGATATAGCGTCCGCGCTTTCTCTTGCTCACGGTGTATGTGCGTCGCCCCGAGATTCGCCGAGGGAGCCTGTCTGTCGTGGTGGGCAGTTTGCGAACATCAAAGGGATCGCCGACAGCGACGGGGCGTGTGGGATCATCGGGCGAGGGCTGCAGCGCCTCTTCGGTGTTGCTGGTTCCCCGCTCAGGGGGAATGGCAGCATCCGCCTCTTCACCCTCCGAGGGTGCGTCCTCGTTCAGGCGCGAGTCAGTTTTTTTTTACCTTCCGCCTGTTCTTCCTCGGCCTGCTGTTTCTCGCTCTCCTGCCGGGCCTGCTCGATCCGCTGAGCCAGCTTGTCCATTTTGGACGCAGTATCCTCAAAGGGCGTGCGACGCAGACGATGGGGTAGAGCCAGTTCGGCCGCAAGCAGGATATCCGTTTCACGGATGCGCGTACGCCCCTCATAGGCGGCGTGAGCCAGCGCTGTCTTGAGAATGACCAGGTCAGCGCGGTGGCCGTCTACATCCATCTCGGAAGTAAGCCGGGCGATATAGTACAGGTCGTTCTCGCGGTAGGTGACCGATCGTAGCAGAGCCTGCGCCTTGATGATACGTTCGGTAAGGCGATTCTCTTCTGCGCACCAAAAGTCGCAGAAGGCTGCATAATCTTGATCAAACCCAATGCGGCGTCGCAGGATCTCAACACGCGCATCGGCGTCCAAAATGCCCTGGATGTCCACGCACAGCGCAAACCGATCCAGCAGTTGTGGTCGCAGATCGCCTTCCTCGGGGTTCATCGTGCCCACCAGGATGAATCGCGCCGGATGCGAGAAGGAAATGCCTTCGCGCTCCACGACGTTGACACCCATGGCGGCCGAGTCCAGCAGCAGATCGACAACATGGTCGTCGAGCAGGTTCACCTCGTCGACATAAAGCAGGCCCCGATTGGCGATCGCCAGTACGCCGGGATCAAAGTGGCGTTCGCCATGTTTGATCGCGCGTTCCAGATCAAGCGTTCCCACCACGCGATCCTCGGTCGCACTGACAGGGAGGTCGACAAACCGTGTTTGCTTGACCTCTACCGGCAGTTCTTCACCTGCGGCGACGCGGGAGCGGCAGGTGTCGCACATAAACTCGGGGCGATCCGGATCGCAGTTAAAGGGACAGTCGGCGACAGTCCGAATGGGAGGAAGCAGCGCAGCAAGCGCGCGTGCAGCGGTAGACTTGGCCGTGCCGCGCTCGCCACGGATCAGCACGCCGCCGATTTGAGGGCTGATAGCGTTCAATACGAGCGCTCGGCGCATGCGCTCCTGGCCCACTATGGCGGAAAAGGGGAAAACCTGCATGAGTAAACATCCTCGTATGTCTTAACGGTCCAACAAACGAGTATAAAGCGACGAGCAGACGGTGTCAATTGCCGTCTGTCCCGGCGAATTGCTGGCCTGCCCGCGTGCCTAGCGCGAGAGGCCCGCAAGGCGCCAGATACGCTCAATGGCGTGGGTAGCCCTGCTTCTTAGGCCATCCATATCGCGTCTGTCGGGCATCTCTGTCTCTGAGAGGGCCATGGTCACACCAATGCCGGCCAGTGCGACAGATACACCCACCCAAACCGCCTGCAGGGCATCCTGATCCAGAGATAGCGCCGCCGGAGTCCATTCCCAGGGCGCTGTTGCGGGCTGGAGCGCGATGGAGAGAGGTATGGGAGCGAGAAGCAGCACGAGCCCGATGGCGATCAACACCGTCAGGGCGGGGAGCCAGATTGCCCAGGGGAGCGGGTAGAGATCTATGGGCTGTCGTGGGCGGTTGCCAATCGCCAGGAGCCGTAGCTGGAGTGAGGCGCTCACCTCCTCCAGAGGCCAGGCCCTGAGCGCCAGCTCAACCTGGCGAAGATGGTCCAGATCCTGCTGGCACTCATCGCAGTGACATAGGTGCGCGCGCAGAGCAGCATATTGATCGTCTGCAGGTTCGCCCGCCACCACATAGTCGATCATTTGTTCGCGCAAGGTATCACAGGTCATGGTGTTCTCGTTTCCTTGAGACTGCGTGCGAGGGCCAGCCGGGCACGGTTGAGCTGCGCTTTGACGGTGCCCAGGGGTAGACCGAGCACTTGCGTGATCTCCTCATAGCTGAGTTGTTGCTGATAGAACAGCGTCAACACAAGTGCGTACTTGGTCGGCAGTCGCCGCACCTGTTGCCAGATATAGGCTCTATCTCCGGGCTCGAGTTCGCTTCCGGTGCCATCGGTATTCCTGTCGAGCAGTCGCTCGAGATGCTCTTCTGTGTCCGCCAGGACAACCGGTTCGTGCTTGAGCTTGCGGAGGCGGTTGAGTGATGCGTGTGTTGCGATCGCATGAAGCCAGGTTGTAAACTTGGCCTCGCCGCGAAAGTTGGGCAATGCGCGCCAGACCTTGAGGTAGATCTCCTGCGCCATGTCCTCGGCCTCCTGCCGGTTCTCCAGGATCCGATAGGCCAGGTTGTAGACGCGCTGCTCGGTCTGGAGGATGAGCTGCGTCAATGCATCACTATCCCCTACCTGTGCGCGAGCTACAAGGTCGGCCATTGGGTCGCTCACCCCCGGTCCCGATCGTGATCCGAGTGGCATAGCAAGCAAGCTCCGCTAGAGGGTATCTTCATGGCGGGCAGCCTGTTCCTCTTCGAGGGGCTCCTCGGGCCAGACTTCCGACGGCACAGATGAATCAGCATCCTTGCGTTTTTGCGATCCCGACGATGTAAAGTAGATGAGCAGCATCCCGAGACCGACGAACATGGGCAGCAGCCCCGCGATAAGCCAGACGCCACTGCCCAGGGGTGTCAGCCCAAGTAAGAGGGCAAACCCACTCATCATGGTAATCACGCCGCCCCACAACACGCCGCGGCTGCCTTGCCTGGCCGTGTCTCCGGCCGCTGCCAGGTCGCTGGCGCTAAAGCCCAGTCTGGCCAGGGCAATGCGCTCCTTATAGGCAAGATATCGGTTGAGCGTGATAAACCCGAGCAGGATGGTCAACAAGAGCAGCGAGGCAAAGACGATCAGGGCGGCCTGGTATTGCATAAGAGCACCTCAGTTTGATTGGGATGATCCCTATGTTACCTTGGAACCCCGGCAGCCCAAACAGGTTGCATGCTGCATCGCCAATAGCCAAGCACAGGCTGATGACTGCCGCTCCGAGGTTTTGCCGCAATCCGTTATATGCTATAATCCGCGCAATCGACTGCGGGTTCTCAGGAAAGGTACCACATTGTTCAAACCTCTCAGCGCCCTGCTGGGTCTCTTTTCAAGAGATATAGGCATTGACCTCGGAACCGCCACGACCCTGGTGATGGTGCACGGTGAGGGGATCGTCATCAACGAGCCCTCCGTTGTCGCCATCGAAAAAACCACCAGACGGCCGCTTGCCTTTGGAGCTGAAGCCAAAGAGATGGTGGGACGCACGCCGGGCAACATCATTGCCATCAGGCCTCTGCGGGATGGGGTTATCTCGGATTTTGACGTCACCGAGCAGATGCTGCGGTACTTTATTCAAAAGGTCCACGAGCGTTCGAGATGGTTTAATCCCCGGCCGAGGGTAGTGGTGGGTATCCCCAGCGGCTGCACCGAGGTCGAAAAGCGCGCGGTGAGGGATGCTGTCTTGAGTGCGGGCGCGCGTGAAGCGTATCTGGTCGAGGAACCCATGGCTGCGGCCATCGGTGCGGGACTGCCTGTGGGTGATTCGGTGGGCAGCATGGTGGTGGACATGGGCGGAGGCACGACCGAGGTGGCCGTGCTATCCCTGGGTGGCATTGTGGTGAGCCGGTCGATTCGTGTGGCTGGCGATGAGATGGATGAGGAGATCATCCAGTATGCCCGCCAAAAGTACAACCTCCTGATCGGCGAGCGTATGGCTGAACGCACCAAGATCGCGATCGGTTCGGCCTATCCTCTGCCGGAGGAGCAGACGGTCACTATACGAGGGCGCAACCTTATTACCGGCCTTCCCGAGGCTACCGAGGTGAGCAGTATCGAGATTCGCGAGGCCCTCTCTGGCCCCGTCGACATTGTTGTGGATGCCGTGCGGGCCACGCTCGATGAGACGCCACCTGAGCTTGTTGCCGACCTGATGGAGCAGGGCATTGTTCTAGCGGGTGGAAGCAGTCAGCTACAGGGGCTTCCTGAGCGTCTCTCCAATGAATGCCATATGCGTGTCTATCGTGCTGACGATCCTGTGACCTGTGTGGTGCGGGGAGCGGGAGCTATCGTTGACGATCTTGCCCGTTACAGCAAGGTCCTGGCCAGTACCCAGCGTGACACGATCTCCCAGGCACGCCGCCCACAGGTCTAGGCCGGCCAGAGTGTGTTGTCGATGAGGGCAGGGCATCGATCCGCCATCGCTCTTGTCTTTGTGTTGGCGCTGATGCTTGTCTGGTTGCTGCTGGACGGTATTGGCGCCGTAAACCCTATCCGGGACACCCTCACTGGAATCATCGCTCCCCTTCAGCTTGTGTTTGGTCGTGCATTGAGCCCGGTGGCGGATCAACTGGAGGCGCTGGGTCGCGGGGCCGAGTTGCAGCGCGAGAACCAGGAGCTTAAGAACCAGATCGCAGAGCTTCGGAGCCAGATCATTCTTCTCGCAGAGGCACAGCTGGAGAACGAGGATCTGAGGCGACAGTTGGGCTTTAAGAGCGCAGTTCCTAACTTTCAGCTCATCGCCGCAGAGGTTATCGGCCGCGATCCGAGCAGCTACCTTCACTATCTGGTTATCGACCGGGGCTCCGTGGACGGTATCCGCCTGGGCATGCCCGTGCTTACCGATGCGGGGCTCGTGGGACGTATCAGCAGGGTTAGCCAGAGCTCGTCGCAGGTCATGCTCTTGACTGACTCTCAGTCTTCGGTGGGAGCCTATATACAGCGCTCCCGTGCTACAGGGGTGGTTCAGGGGAATCTGGGCCCCGATCTGGTCATGCGGTACATCCTGCAGGAGGAGACGGTCGTTGTCGGCGATATTGTCCTGACTTCAGGTCTCGGCGGCGCCTTTCCAAAACGACTTGTCATCGGGCAGGTTGTTGACGTGCGGCAGAACGATGTCGATGCGCACCAGGAGGCAGTGGTCACGCCTGCTGTGGACATGAGCACCCTGGAGAACGTGCTCGTTCTGCTCAATTACGATCCAGGACAGCTTCTGGCAGAGCCCTAGGGGCGGCTGCGCAGCACCTGAGCAGGGGAGGCATCCCATCGGCCTTTATATCGCAGTTCCAGCGGCCCTGTTGTTGGCCCTGGCCCAGACGACAGTCCTGGGCAATGCGGTGGTGCTTGGAGTTCATCTGAACCTGCTCCTTCTGTTTGCCATATCGTGGGTGTTGCGCCGGGGCTTGAGTGAAGGCCTGATAATTGGGTTGCTGGGCGGCATGATTCTGGATGCCAGTTCCGCTGCGCCTTTTGGTACCTGGATCGCCTCGCTTGCTGTGGCCATCTCCCTTGCTGCCCTGGGTGAGGTCAATGTGTTTCAGGGGGCGTGGTTCCTTAAATACATCGTAGTTGCCGGGGCGGTGATGTTGGTGAACCTCGTCTCTGTAACTGTATTGCGCGTAGCAGGCTACGACCCCATGCTGCTGCGCTCGCTTGGCCGTGTGATTATCCCCGAGCTATTCCTTCATATCTTGCTCATGCCGGTGATGTACGCTCTGGTCAAGTGGGTCGCCAATCGCATCGAACCCCCTGTAGTGGAGTTCTGACATTGTGAGTGGACTGTACACGCGGCTTCGCATGATCATTTTTCGAGCGATCGTCGTCATCAGCATGATGGTCGTGGTTCTGAGATTGTGGTCTATGCAGGTGGTGTCGTTTGAGGACTATGCCGCGGCGGCCGATGAGAACCGTTACCGGCTTGTGTCCGTTGACGCTCCCCGCGGGGTCATCTATGATCGTCAGGGGCGGTTGCTGGTTCACAACGTGCCCAGCTTTGCTGTGAGCGTGGTTCCCGGTGATCTGCCTGAGGACGAACTCGAGCGTGAGGCCGTTCTGCGGCGCGTCGCGGATCTGCTAGAGATGCCCTTGCGCAGTGAAGATGGCTCAGGCATCGATGATCTGATCATTGAGCACACTACGGGGCCCTATGCGACGGGCAAGTACATGCCGGTGACCATCGCGCGCAAGGTCGACCGGCAGGCAGCGTTCACGATACAGGAAGAGAGCCTCATGCTGCCGGGCGTGACGGTGCAGGTCGAGCCCGAACGCGAGTATCTCGACTCGGAGCTCTTTGCGCACATCGTGGGCTATATGGGCCGGATCGGGCAAGCCGATCTTGATGCGCGCGCCGATCGCGGCTACGAGGCTGGTGACAGCATCGGCGTCGCCGGTGTGGAGCGCACTCAGGAAGATGTTCTGGCTGGCACCAAGGGTCAGAGGCACGTTGAGGTGAATATTGAAGGGCGCCAGGTGCGGGTCATTGCTGCCGAAGAACCCACCGCCGGAAACAGCGTCTATCTGACCATCGATACCGAGTTCCAGAGAGAGGTTGAGGCCGCGCTCGCAAAGGGCATGGCTGCGGCAGGGTCAGACACGGGGGTTGCTATCGCCATGGATCCTCGTACCGGTGAGATCCTGGCGATGGTTTCGCTGCCCACCTTTGACAACAATCTTTTCGCGTCGGGCATCTCCTATGCGGACCTGGCTGCTCTCAGTAACGATCCACGGCATCCTCTTATCAATCATGCGGTTGGTGGGCAGTATCCGCCGGGATCGGTGTTCAAGATCATTCCCGCCAGCGGTGCCCTTCAGGAGGGGGTCATTACCGAATCGACGCGGTTCGAGTGCCGGGGGACCATGCTGCTCCCCAACAAGTTCTTCCCGAACGACCTGAGCCAGGCCCAGCCTTTTTACTGTTGGGCCCGATATGGTCACGGCAGCATCAACGTCGTGACGGCGATCTCGCAATCGTGTGACATCTTTTTCTACAAGGCCACAGGTGGCTTTGAGGATTTTGTCGGGCTCGGGATCGACAGGCTGGGCAAGTACGCAGCCATGTTTGGGATCGGTGAACCCACAGGTGTCGAATTGACGGGTGAGGCAGCCGGGCTGCTGCCCAGCGAGCAATGGAAGCGTCTCACGTACAGCGAAAGCTGGTTCACCGGCGATACGTATAATGCAGCGATTGGACAGGGGTATGTGCTGGTGACGCCGCTGCAGATGCTGAATGCGACGGCGGCGATAGCCAATGGCGGAACGCTCTACCGGCCTCAGGTTGTGCATCAGGTGGTGGACATAGAGGGGAACCTTGTAGAGGCTTTCGAGCCTGAGGTCATCCGTGAGCTCGAGATCAGCCCTGAGAACATCGAGCTTGTCAGGCGAGGGATGCACGGCGCGGTCACCAACGGTACTGCGTACCGCCTGCACCTGCCTGAAGTGGACGTGGCGGGCAAAACCGGGACGGCCGAGTACACCGAGCTTGATGAGGATGGAAACATCATCATGGACGAGTGGGGATACCTCCCAACCCACGCCTATTTTACGGCTTTTGCCCCCTATGATGATCCAGAGATCGTCTTGATCGTCTTTTTGCGCGGCGGTGGCGAGGGCTCTCAAACGGCTGTGCCGGTGGGGGAGGAGATCTTGCGCGCGTATTTTGACATTCCGGCTCCAGGTCAGACGGGCGCCGGGGGATAGGGTACGGGAGGTCGCATGGAAGGCGCAATCTCAATCAAGGGTACGCGCGAGGGGCTGGTCATTGCACTGGGCCAGGGGGAGATGGAGCCACTCTGCGACGAACTTGCTCGGCACCTAAAACAACAGGGGGCTTTTTTTCGTGGCGGCGTCGTTACGATAGATGCAGCAAGCCGCCCCCTCACACCTGAGGATCTTGTGCGGCTCAAGGAGTTGCTTGCGGAGTATTCGATGGTGCTCCGCAGTGTGACTGCCAGCAACACCCAGACTGTTCAGTCCGCCGCCTCACTCGGGTTGCATATTGCCGGGGGACGGCATCAGGAGGAACCTCCGGCCAGGCAGGAGGCCTCGGAACGGGCAGGGCAGCCGCCAATAACCCCACCGGCGGCCGAGCCCGCGGCATTGGAGGACGGTGCTGAGGCGATTTCCCGCGCCGGTGCGCGCGGGCTCGTCATGCGGCGGCGCCTGCGCGCCGGCCAGACGGTGCGGCACTCGGGCAGCGTCGTTATTCTGGGGGACGTGAACGCAGGCTCTGAGATTATCGCGGGGGGCGATATCGTGGTTTGGGGACGCTTGCGAGGCACAGCGCATGCCGGTTGTCTGGGCAACACCTCGGCAGTCGTCTGCGCCCTGGATCTCAGCCCGCTACAACTGCGCATTGCCGATATTGTCACACGGCCAGATGAGGGAGTCGCGACCGCGACTGGGACGTATCCCGAGGTCGCCTATGTGCGAGATCACACCATCATCGTCGAGCCATGGTCGGGCATCCGGTGGAGGGACTAGGCGGGTGGCTACGCGCGTCATCACAATAGCGTCCGGAAAGGGCGGGGTTGGCAAGACGACCACCGTAGCGAATCTTGGCGTGGCCCTGGGCAAGCTGGGCAAGCGTGTGGTCGTCATCGATACAGATATCGGCCTGCGCAATCTCGACATGATGCTCGGGCTGCAGAATCGGATCATCTATGACCTTGTCGATCTTGTGGAGGGACGCTGTCGCCTCCAGCAGGCCTTGATCCGTGACCGTTTGTTGGATGAGCTCTACCTGCTGCCGGCCGCTCAGACGCGCGAGAAATCTGCAGTCAGCCCGGCGGACATGATTCGGGTGTGCGACCAGTTGCGTGGAGACTGCGACTTTGTGCTGGTGGACTCTCCCGCGGGCATCGACGAGGGATTTCGCAACGCGATTGCGCCAGCCGATGAATTCATCGTGGTGGCCACGCCTGAGGCAAGCTCGGTACAGAGCGTGGACCGCGTCCTGGGCATGTTGGAGAGCAAAGGGCCTGCGAATTGCTCGTTGATCATAAACCGCCTGCGCCCCGAGCTCGTCCATCGCAGGTACTCGTATAGCCCGGCGCAAATGCTGGAAACACTCGATATCGATCTGCTGGGTATTGTGCCGGATGAGGAGGAGGTTCTCGTGGGGAACGGCCAGGGGATCCCCGTGGCGCACAACAACGGCTCAACGGCCTCTCTGGCTTACCATAATATCGCCCGTCGCCTGCTGGGGGAGCAAGTGGCTCTTCTCCCTCTGCTGGAACCCGCTAGACGTCGTCGTGGACGGTTCAGACTGTTTCGACGGCGCGAGCAGTAAAGAGACTCTATATGTCTTTCTTGAGACGGTTCGACTGGGTTCTGTTTATCGTCATGCTCCTCATCATCGGCATCGGTTTTGTGATGATCAACAGCGCCTATCAACTGCCGTCCGCAGACCCTGACTATGACTGGAGAGATAACCTCCTGCTGCGACAGATACTGTTTGCTGGCATAGGCCTCGTTCTCTACCTGGTCATGGCCATCATCGACTATCGCCTGCTGGTTGAGCACGCCCTCTGGGTTTTTGCAGCCTCACTTGTCATCCTGGTCATCACGCTGATTGTTGCGAATCCGACCTTTGGCACCTCGGCGTGGCTGGACGTGGGCATTTTCGGCGTTCAACCCTCGGAGCTGAGCAAGGTGTTCGTTATCATCGTACTGGCGCGGGTGCTCGGTGAATCCCAGCGTCGCCTCGAGTCGCTGGTGCCGCTGTTGCAGTCTGTGGTCGTTCTGGGAATACCCGCGGCGCTGGTGTATCTGCAAAGCGATCTCGGTATGGTGCTATTACTGGCGATCACCTGGATCGGGATGGTCTTTATTTCTGGTGTGCGATGGCGTCATTTGCTGGCCTTGAGCGGGGTGGCGGCCGGGGCGGTCCCCGTGGTCTGGTTCCGCCTGGAGGACTATATGCGGGGGCGCGTCACCGAGTTTCTAAACCCCGGGCAGGATCCGTTGGGCTCGAGCTATAACATCAACCAGGCATTGATCAGTATTGGCTCGGGTGGCCTGTGGGGCAAGGGATACATGCAGGGCAGCCAGAGTCAGCTTCGTTTTCTACGTGTGCGGCATACCGATTTTATCTTTTCTGTGCTCTGTGAAGAGTTCGGCTTTGCCGGCGCTCTGGTGCTGATCCTGCTCTTTTTAGTGATGTTCATGAGGCTATTGCGTATCGCCGAGCGCGCTGCAGATGGCCCTGGCCGGCTGATCGCTGCCGGGGTTACGATCGTTATTTTCGCCCAGGTGTTCATCAATATGGGTGTCAATGCCAGCCTTCTGCCGGTTACCGGGCTACCGCTGCCTATGGTAAGCTATGGGGGTAGCTCCCTAATCACGACGATGATCGCCCTGGGCCTTGCGCAGAGCGTTGCGCTGCGACGGCCCGGCGAGGACAATCCTCTACTCTAGATATCGAGGTGTGTGTCATGGCGCAGGATGTTCGAGTTCGCTTTGCCCCCAGTCCTACGGGGTATTTTCATCTGGGGGGAGCGCGCACTGCGCTCTACAATTGGCTCTTTGCGCGGCATCATGGCGGCAAGTTTGTGCTGCGCATTGAAGACACAGACCGCGGGCGCTACCATCCCGAAGCGATGCCGCATTTGCTGGATAGTCTCAGGTGGCTGGGGTGTATGTGGGACGAGGGACCCGAGGTCGGGGGCAGCTATGGCCCTTATTACCAGTCGGATCGCGTGCATATCTATCGTGAATATGCGGAGCAGTTGATTCAAGAGGGCAAGGCCTATCGCTGTTATTGCTCTCCTGAGCGTCTGACGGCATTGCGAGCGCAGCAGCGCGCCGAGGGGGTCAAGCCGGGATACGATCGTCACTGCCGTCATCTGACGAGCCGGCAGATTGCTGACTATGAGGCCGCTGGCGTCAAGCCGGTGGTGCGATTGGCGATACCCGTTGACGGCGAGACCGCCTTTGAGGATCGCCTGCGCGGGCGCATCGTGGTCAGCAACAAAGAGCTGGATGACCTGGTCCTGCTGAAATCGGATGGGTTCCCCACCTATCATCTGGGCGTGGTGATTGACGATCATCTCATGGAGATCACCCATATCCTGCGGGGAGACGAGTGGTTGGCCTCTGCCCCCAAACACGTCTTGCTCTACAATGCCTTTGGTTGGGAGATCCCGGAGCATGCTCATCTGCCAACGATCCTGGATCCTTCGGGCAAAGGCAAGCTGAGTAAGCGCAAGGTCAGAACCCCAGGTCAGGCGGACCAGCTAACCTTTATCCACGAGTTCCGCGAGGCGGGCTATCTGCCAGAGGCGATGGTGAATTTTCTTGCCCTCGTGGGCTGGGCATATGATTCGGAGACAGAGTTCTTTACCCGTGATGAGCTGGTGCGCTACTTTGATCTCGATCACGTGAGCAAATCACCCAGCGCCTTTTCTTACGAAAAGCTCCAGCACATGAACGCAGTGTACATTCGCAGCCTCGGGGATAACGATCTCACAAATCGGGTGCTGCAGATGTTAACGCAGGCGGGCATTCCCGCCGACTTTGCGACCGTTCTCGCCTTTGCGCCCCTCATCAAGGAGAGGATGCGCACTTTGAGCGACGCCGTCGACTTGCTGCGGTTTGCCTTTAGCGAGCAGCTTGACTATGAGGTGGAGACGCTCATCCCGAAAAAGTCCGATGCCACCACGACGCTGGGCATCCTGAACAAGACCCTGTCAACACTTACCGAGTTGTCCTCTTTTGAGGATAGTGCGATCGAAGAAGCGTTGCGCGCACTGGCAGATGCCCTGGGCCTCAAGCTCAGGGATACTCTTGGGGCCGTGCGGGTAGCCGTGACAGGCTCTCCTGTCTCGCCGCCGCTCTTTGAGACGATGCAGATCCTTGGGCGGGAGCGAGTACTTGGCAGGATCGAGGAGGCGATTGCGCGACTCGGTGCGCTGTAGGGCCGACGTGGAACTGACCATCCGGGATAGAGCACATCGAGGGTAGATGCCGGATCTAACGCTGTCATCGCAATTGAGCCATGCACAGGGACTGATCGATCGCGGCGACCCCTCCGGGGCTGTTGCGGTCTCCCGTCAGATTCTGCTGGCAATGCCTCGATGCGTGGACCCATATGCTATTCTTGGTCAGGCGATGCTTGTGCTTGGGCATCTGGCAAGTGCGGAGGCTTTGTTCGCCCGTACGCTGGCGGTCAATCCGCAACACGCAGAGGCTGCACTGGGTATGGGGCTCGTGCAGTACAGGCGTGGCGCCCATGGTGCCGCTCTTGCCTGGTTCCAGCGCGCATGGGAGTCCCACCACGACGGGGAGCACGAGCAGGCGAGATGGTTGTGGTCCGGAGTTGCGGCGGAGGCGGGCTGGGAGCCAGGAACGCTATCGCGGGGCGGGCTCGCCTTTCTGATGCTGCGATCTGGCATGTTTGGCCAGGCCGTGCTCGAGTTTTCAAGTGCACTGGAGGAGATGCCCGAGCGCGATGATCTGGCTGTGGGCCTCGTAGAGGCGACCTATCGCGCAGGAGATTATGGGGCGGCCGCGCACGTTTGCGATCGCCTCCTGGAGCGGCTGCCGGACTGCCTCGTTCCCTTGCTTGTTCGGGGAAGGCTGGGGCTGGGATCGGCAGAAGACGAACTGGCGAGGGAGATGCTGCGGCGCGCACAGACTCTGGAGCCCGAGAACAGGGTGGCTCAGAGGCTTTTTGGCAATGAGTCTCCTCTACCATTACGGTCGGTTCGGGTGCCCACGGCGGTAACGGAACCCACCGGTCTGCTGTATCTGGATGCGGGCGAGCTCTGGGATGGCGGCGAGGACGAAGAGGAGGAGGGCTCATTGCCGAGCCTTGATCGTTTGCTCAGAGGATAGGCGAATCGTGCGGGATGGCTGCCTATCTGGAACCGGTTGACACTACCAAGGAGGAGGATCGATGGAGCGAACACTGGTGATCATCAAGCCCGATGCCGTGCAGCGCGGACTCGTCGGCGAAGTCACGTCCCGTCTCGAACGGAGGGGGCTCAAGTTGGTGGGAATGAAGCTCATGGCGATCGATCAGGAGCTGGCCCACAGGCATTACGGAATACACGAGGGCAAGCCCTTCTTTGAGAGCCTGATCCGGTACATCACCTCTGCTCCGGTGGTCGTCATGGTGTGGCAGGGCCCTGGCGCCATCGCGCTGGTGAGGCGCACCATGGGTTCCACCAATCCTCAGGAAGCGGCCCCGGGGACGATCCGGGCAGACTATGGTCTGGACATCGAGCGTAACCTGATCCATGGCTCAGATGGACCGGATACGGCCGAGACGGAGATTAACCTGTATTTTGCGCCCGGGGAGCTGGTTGACTGGGAGCGGTCTTCAGACCCCTGGATCACACGCTAGGAGAAAGGAAAAGGCGAGCCCCCTGCCAAAGGGGGCTCGCCTTTTCGAGTGAGAGTCTCTAGACCAGCCGGACGACGGTTCTGGCCTTGGACCAGAGTTCTTCCAGACGATAGTGGGCGCGCTGTTCGGGTGCAAAGATGTGGAGGACTACAGAGCCATAGTCGACCAGAAGCCAGCCAGAGGAGGGTGTCCCCTCGACTGATAGAGGCCGGATGCCATGCTGCTTTTGCAGCTCCTCTACTGTGTGTTCTGAGATAGCTCCCAGCTGCCGGTCGCTCTCACCGGTAACGATTATGAAATAATCGGCGATGATCGTCAGCGCAGAGATATCCAGCATAACGATGTCAGAGGCCATGACCTGTGTCGTCAGGTCAACGATAGCGTGTGCCAACTCCAGAGCTTCCAGAGCGTTCCTCCCATGGATGGTACGCGCACCTGCATCTGGCGCGCAAATAAAGCGATAGCTTGAGAAAGACATCGTCATTAGTATATCATGGTGCCGGGACGGCGCCAATTCGTTTGTGGGCTACCCGTTGGCAAAGGTTCAGTACTCACAGGTGATCAAAGGGGGCAGGGCACGCTTGCGCCAGGCTGAGGTTCAATCCGAGTTTCTCAAGAGTTTCGGGCGCCTGTATCCGCAATTCCGCTTTCGCGGAATCCGGCATTTCACCGCTCACTCTCGCGATCCCTACCAGCTTGCCCTCCGGGTGGCGTTTGGCAGCCCCGAGGTGGAGCTGGACATGCTCTGCGTCATCCTGACATCTGGTGACCTGCCTGAGGTGACTCACATGTTGAGGCAGGTGGAGCAGAGTGCTGAGCAGGTCAAGGAGCTTGGGGTACCGGTGCTGATCGCGCCGCGCCTGCCGCGCGATGGCCAAAAGCTTTGTCTGGAGGCGGGAGTCGGGTATATCGATTTGGGCGGCAACATCGGCATACAGAATGAACACGTCTACATTCAGATCAGCGTGGAGCAGCAGGAACAGCCCGCGGCGCGCACGCCGATCTTGACGCCGTTTGAGGGCAAGTCCGAACGTGTGGTGCGCAGGCTGATGCTGGAGCCCGGGACGGTCTGGCACATGCGAGATCTGGCGCAGGCGAGCGAGGTGAGCCTCGGCCTGGCCAGCATGGTTACATCGACACTGGCGGAGCAAGGCCTGCTGCTCAAGGGGCGTTCGGGCCTGTCGGTGATGGATGCAGACGCCCTGCTGGATACCTGGTCGCAGCAGTATGATCTACGGCGCAGCCTGTTTCAGACCTGGCGCTCCGACAAGGATCCAGGCTTGCTGCAGGAGGAACTGGGCAGTGTGATCCTCGCACCCGGCGAGATGCATGCTCTTACGCTGTGGTCAGGTGCGCAGCGAATGCTTCCCTTTGATGGCGTTGCACCGCACCTTGCTGTGTACTGGTCGGGTGATCAGCAGTCACTGGCGGAGCGACTGCGCCTCAGCGCAAACCGTGGCCGGACGATGGTCTTTGTCTTTACGCCCTATGATGAGGGGGTGTTCTGGGAAGCGCGCCGCTATCGCGACGGTAGCATCGTCGCTCACCCTCTGCAGTTGTATCTTGATCTGGCCTCAGGTGATCAGGACGAGGTCGTGCTGGCTCACCGGATTCGTGAGCGATATCTCTCCCGCTGAGTACCGCGGGCCTGCGCTGGACGGCGTGTAGCATCGATCAGCAACATCTCCAGGCTCAGCACGGGATCGAGTGCCCCCGTTTTGATGCCCCGGTCGATCTCGAGAGCCTGGCGGATGAGGCGCACAAGCTCATCGATGCTGAATAGGCCGGCCTGTTCAGCCAGTCGCCTGTAGCGCCAGGCCTCGACCTTGATCGCTTTGCGGACTTGATCGGGATCGAGCCGGCGGTTATCCGTCAGGTCTTTGACCGTGAGCAGGTCGCTGAGACGGATCACGATCATGGTCAATGGGTACAGACCATCGGAGTACCGCGGATCGGTGGCCAGGAGGCCATGCAGACTCTTGAGTGCATCGGTGCGCCGACGCTGCCCGAGATAGTCGAGCATCTCGTATACGCGAGTTTCGGGACTGGGGGTGACCAGGGCGAGCACATCGTCTGCACGGACCTCTCGCGCATAGCCCGCGCGGCCGGCCAGCTTTTCCAGCTCAGCATCTAGCTGGCGCAAATCGCCCCCGACGGCCTCGACCAGCCTGGCCACGGCTGCGGGCTCGATGCCGACCCCTTTGGCCCGGGCACGGGCGCTGATCCATTGGCGTAATCGCGCGGCGTCGTCGCGCCTGTTGGGATTCAGGGCAGGGAACTCTTTTACGTAGGCGTTGGGAAGTGTGCTAAGCGTCTTGAGGATGCCTTTATCAGTGGGCAGGCTGACCGATTCGACAAATACCAGGCGCGTCGTGTCGGGCAGGCGGGGCAGGTAGTTAACCAGCGCCTCTGCATCGCCTGCGTGACGTTTTGCCGATCGTCCCTCGTACTGCTGCAGCATATCGGTCACAATGATCAGTCGCCTGTCCGTGAAAAAGGGGAGGGTGTTGCAGGCATTGATGATCTCTGTGATCTGGGTCGACCGTCCGTCGTAGGTCGTGACGTTGAGCTCGCCGACGCCGTCCTCCTGGATGCGCGCTCTAAAGCGCGCCAGTTCCTCAGCCCGGGTGAACTCGTCATCACCATGGAATACGTAGAACATGATCAGGTGTGGGCGATCGTGACGCGATGCATGGTGAACGCTCCGCGCTGGGAGAAGCGGATCGATACCAGGTGGGCGTGCGACGCATCAGGGTCGGTGAGTACGTACTTTTGCATAGCATATCCCAGTGGCTGTGCGAGCAGCATTGCCCCCGTAATTCCCGCGACACCAAGCATGCCGCGCCCTGGCGTGCGCTTGCGCTTGAGGTCTGACTGCACAAGCCAGCCCGCCAGCATGGCCAGCAACATCGAGGCCGATATCATCGACCCGCAGCGCGGGTGTACTGCGAGTGCGCGTTGGCCGCTGTTGAGTGCCAGCAGCCCGCCCTCGAGAGCGCTCTTTAATACGCTAGAGTCGACGTCGCCGTAGAAGGTGATCCCGCGCCAATCGGAGCGCGCCGCCAGTTTCGGTGCCTGCAGGGTTCGCCCCAGCAGGTGCATCGCGGCATGTTCGATGGCATGATTGCGTCGCACCCGTTGCAGAATCGATAGCTCCATACCCGTCCTCGACAGTCAAGCGGTCGAAAGGTAGAATTGCGTAGGCAGGTGTTATGCACCTGATCGTGAACAATGGCAGTATAGCACAAGGTCAGGATCAGGGCTCTGTATGACGCGGAGGTGTGGTGAGCAGGCTCAAGATCATTCTCAGTGACCTGCATCTGGGAGCTGGGTTCGCGAACGAGGGTAATCGGCTCGAGGATTTTGACCAGGACGAGGCCTTTGCCGAGTTGCTTTCGCACCTGACGGCAGAGAGCCTGGAACACAACCGGCCCCTTGAGCTGATCTTTGCCGGAGACACCTTTGAATTCCTCCAGGTGCCCGCACTGGATGCACGCGAGGCGTTTGAGCCGGCCCGCGAGTATCCACCGGCTCGCTACGCTCCATCTGATGAGGCATCTTCACGACGCAAGATGGATCTGATCATCCGCGGGCATCCACTCTTTTTCAAGGCGCTCAGGGATCTGCTGCAGCACCCCGAGTGCAGCGTCTGTTTCATCAAGGGAAATCATGACGTGAACCTGCATTGGCGCCAGGTGCGGGCACTGATTGGTGCCGCGCTCGGGGCCGGTCAGGCGCCTGGCCGGCTCACCTTTGAGGAGCGGTGCGTTTCGCGCGAAGGCCTCTATATTGAGCACGGAAACCAGTACCTGGAGTGGGTGAACCGCTGGCCGGATTTTGAGCAGCCGCATGACCCCGATGATCCGCGCGAGTTGTACCTGCCGGCTGGGTCCCGCTTTGTGTTCGAGTTCTTTAATCGCATGGAACACCAGTATTACTGGATGGACGGGATCAAACCGATCACCGCGCTCATCTGGTATCTGTTTGCCCTGGACTATGCCAGTGCACTGCGGGCCTTGAGAACGCTCTTGCGCCAACTCCCCTCGCTCATCTGGGGCAGTCTTCCGACGGGTTATGCACTGTCAGAGTCGGTTCAGGCGCAAGAGCAGGTGATGCGGATTCTGGATGACGAGCGACAGATGGCGTCGCTTGACACCAGCCTCAAGGCGAGAAGTGTGTTCTACAATCAGGTGGATATCGCCTTGGATTTGTACGGCGTTGAGCGGTCGGGCGGGCCGCTGGGTCGATTCGGCGTCTACGGGCACTCGGTTTTGCCCAGGGGTCAGGACGAGCAGCATGCCCAGCGTGAACGCCTTGCGCAGGTAGCAGAGCTAAAGCGGATTCAGGAGGATGCCCGGGTGATCGTCTTTGGGCATGTCCACGAGCCTTGCGAGATCGAACTGACAGGAGATGCCATGTACATCAACGCGGGTTCGTGGACCTGGTGCCGCGATATGACGGGCGCAGACCATGTTGCGTGGCTGGACCTATTCCGGAATCCCGACCGGTATATGGGGAGCAGGCGTCTTACCTATGTTCGGGTGGACTATGGTGAGACAGAGGTGCCGAGCGCCCAACTGCGCACCTTTATCCTGGATCGTGCTCCGAGTCCCACGCTCTGGCGGCGATTCAAGGCCTGGGTTGCTGCGCAGGAGGAGTGAACACATTGAACAATTCGCCGCAGCCAACGTCCGATCAGGATGTGCTTCGCATCCTTGTGTTCGGGGCGCACCCCGACGACTGTGACCTGCGCGCCGGGGGAACCGCGTGTCTGTATGCCCGGCTCGGACATCATGTCCGCTTTGTGTCGCTTACCAATGGTGATGCAGGCCATCATGAGATTGGCGGGGCGCCACTGGCGTGGAGACGCCGGCAGGAAGCGCAAGCCGCAGCCAGGTGTCTCGGAATCGACTATGTCGTGCTGGATCATCATGATGCCGAGCTCATGCCCAGCCTCGAGGTTCGGGCTGAGGTGGTGGCCATGATTCGCGAGATGTCTCCTGATCTCGTCATGGCGCCCCGGCTCTGGGACTATCACCCCGATCATCGGGCCACCGCTCAGGTGGTCATGGACGCGATGTATCTGGCAACGGTGCCCAACTATGTTTCGGCGGTCAGGCACCTGGACGCCATGCCCGTGGCGGTAAGCGTCTGGGACGGTTTTCAGCGCCCCTATCCATTTCGTGCCGATGTGGTGGTCGACATTACCGAGGCTCTGGACTGCAAGCTTGAGGCGCTGCACTGCCACACATCGCAGGTCTACGAGTGGCTGCCCTACAACGCAGGCAAGCTCGCCGCTGTGCCGGCAGAGGACGATGCCAGGAAGGCGTGGCTCAGGGAGCAGCAGATGGGCCGGGCGGCCCGCCTGCTGGAGGCCTATCACGGCGAGATCGTGGAGCGCTATGGCGCCGAGCGCGCCAGCAGGATCGAGGCTGTGGAAGTATTCGAGGTCAGCGAATATGGAACGCCTCTCACTCCCCTAACTCGCGACAGGTTGTTCCCGTTTTAGGCTTGTACGCTACATGGCTCGGCGCGCGGCGCGCTGATCAGGTGTACTGTCGTGTTGCCGGGACCAGAATGGGTATCATCGACATGTTGGTCACCCTGCATCGGTATGATACAATTCGCAATCAAGTATGACAACGCTGTCCCCATGTTCAAGGAGATCGTATGAACCAGAAGAGCCGCCCATCCGACGGTCCCGCCTGGACATCAAACCTCATGTTGCTGGTTCTGTCCGTGTTCTTTATCAACTTTGGCCAGGGGCTATTCTCCGGGGCAAGCTCGAACTTTTTTGTCGACACGCTCAAACTCTCCGGTGGGCAGGTGCTTTGGCTTCAGGGTATCCGTGAGATTCCCGGGTTGCTGCTGGTGGTGATTGCGGCGTTGACGATGCGCATTCCTCCGGCGCGTCGGGCCGCGCTGTCTGTGCTGCTGATGGGCGTAGGATATGCACTCTACGCCGCTGTGCACTCTTATATGGCGCTCGTGGCAATGGCCCTCACAGCCAGCCTGGGCTTTCACATGTGGACGCCCCTCGAGAGCAGTCTCGGAATGGGTTTGGCGGCCAGGGAGCACTCGGGCCGCGTGATGGGTATACTCGCTTCGGCACGCTCGGCGGCCATCATCGTGGGGATGGGCGGGCTGGCTGTGGTGAGCAAGCTGGCAAGCGATATGTCGTTGCGCGTTTACTATCTTGTCGGTGGCTCATTGATTGTCGTCGCGGCGATATTGCTGTCGCGTCTGCCAAGGGATACCGGTGCGAGCCAGGTGATCGAGCAACGCATGTTGTTCAAGCGCAAGTACTGGCTGTACTATGTGCTCATCCTCTTTGAAGGCGTTCGTACGCAGGTCTTTAGCGCCTTTGGTACGCTGATTCTGGTGCAATACTACAATCTTGAGGTGTGGCAGATCAGCCTGATCCTGCTGACCAGCGGCGTGGTCAACCTGGCGGCCTCTCCCGTCATGGGTAAGGCGTTCGACCGCTACGGCGAACGCACCGTGCTCGCCGTTGTCTACGCGCTGATGGCACTGTGTTTCGTGGGTTACGGACTGCTCCACAATGTCTGGGCGATGAGCGTCATGGTGATCCTGATTAACATGATGCTGCTCAGCAGGATTGGGCTATCTACCTACGTGAACCGGATCGCCCCTCGCGAGGAACTGATACCCACGCTCTCGGCGGGCGTAAGTTTTAATCATATCACCTCTGTGGGGATGAGTTTTGTGGCAGGAAGTCTGCTTGGCGTGGTCGGTTACGAAACCCTGGCTCTGGGGGCGGCGGTGATCATCCTGCTATCGATTCCCTTTGTGCTTGGAATCAAGGTCGATGCGCAGCCGTCGCCAGCAGCCGATGTGATACCTGCGCACTGACTCGGACGTCGGCAGGGAAGGTGTGGTGCCGCGCCGCCAGTGGTCGATAGTATGGATTGGAAAGGGGCCTCATCGTGGAGTTTCTGCAGATTGTCGGCATCCTGGTGATCCCGGTTGTATGGGGGCTGGCGAGCGCGCGCCTGATCGAGTGGATCCGCGACAGAAAGCGTGGGCCGAGAGCCGGCGGTGAAGGCTGATGATGGTGCATCTGATCGGGGGGCTCATCATCTCGCTCGTTGCCGGGGTCCTGACGGGCCTGTTTGGCGTGGGGGGCGGGTTTCTGATCACTCCGATGCTGAATATCGTACTTGGTCTTCCCATGCCGCTGTCCGTTGGGACTGGGACTCTGAACATCGTCGGTACGACGACTTCTAGCCTCTGGTGGCGGCGCAAGAGCAACCTGGCGGACCTGAAGCTTGCTGCGGTGCTCTTTGGTGGCAATGCTCTCGGCGCGTACCTGGGCGCCGATACACTCGAGTCGCTCAGGCTCAAGGGCGATCTTGTCATCAGAGGCGATACCATCCCGGCTGCGGATCTGTACACCCTGATCGTCTACTTTTTTCTGCTTGGCGCGATCTTTGTCTGGATGTACCTCGAGACGCGACGCCCGGCGGGACCCATTGTTCGGATCGGTCTGTTCGCCAAAATCCGTATTCCGCCCTATGCCAGTTTTGACAGCCTCGAGGGCCCCGCGCTTTCCATCCCCGTGTTGACCTACTTTGGCCTGCTGCTAGGCTACCTTACAGGGCTGCTGGGCGTCGGCGGCGGGGTGGTGCTGTTGCCGGCTCTGGTCTATCTTGTGGGCATGCGTACGCACGCGGCCATCGTCACCAGTTCAGTCATGGTTTGGCTGACGTCCATGGTTGCGGCCATCAGCCACGCCTCGGCGGGCAATGTGGATGTCGCCTTGCTTCTCGTGCTACTGGCAGGCGGCACCATTGGCGCACAGGCAGGTCAGAGTGTCTGTGACAAGATGGCCGGGCCAAAGCTCAGGCGGTACTTTAGCTATGTGGTACTGGGGGTAGTCATCATGGTGCTGGTGCAGCTGCTGTCCATCTATCTCTAGTCTATCCTGCGGTGTGTCGTGATGCAGTGGAGAACCGGGGAGGTAAGGCGATGAGTGGCGATCTTTTGGCGCGGGAGATAAAGCCTCGGTCCGAGTTGGTGACAGTCGAACATCACGTCGAGCTGCCTCGGTATCCGGTGGTCGACGCTCACAACCATCTGAGGGTCCCCACAGCGGATCGGCCTGATGCGGTTGCTGATCTGGTGCGGGCGCTGGACCAGTCCGGTGTGCGCACCGTGGTGAACCTGTCGGGCGGATCGGGCGCAGCGCTGGAGCGCGCGCTGGAGGCCTATGACGCGGCTTTCCCTGACCGTTTTGTGACCTTTTGCAGTGTCGATTGGTCCGGTGTGGGCGGGAGCGGCTGGGCCGAAAGGGCCTGCGCGCAGTTGCGCAGAGATATCGCCACGGGCGCGCGCGGTCTCAAGGTGTTCAAGACGCTTGGCCTCGATTACAGGGACGCGGATGGCCAGTTGCTCATGCCCGATGATCCGCGCATCGCCGAGGTTTGGGATCAGGCCGCTGAGCTGGGCGTGCCGGTGCTCATTCACAGCGCAGATCCTGTGGCCTTTTTCCGGCCTCTGGATGGCACCAATGAGCGTTGGGATGAGTTGCAGCGGCATCCGGACTGGCACTTTGGCGGGGGAGACTATCCGAGTTTTGAGACATTGATTGGATCGCTGTATCGCACGATCGAAGCGCACCCTCGGACCACCTTTATCACCGCTCATGTAGGGTGCTACCCGGAGAACCTGCAGTTTGTGTCCGCGATGCTTGACCGGTATCCGAACCTGTATACCGACATCTCGGCGCGCTTTGCAGAACTGGGGCGCGTTCCCTACAGCGCACGTCGCTGGTTCATCCAGTACGCTGACCGGATTCTCTATGGCACCGATGTCACGCCGTCGCTAAAGATGTATCGAACGACCTATCGATTCCTCGAGACGGATGACGAGTACTTTGACTATGCGCCCGAGGCGGAGATACCTCCGCAGGGTCGCTGGAAGATCTATGGCTTGTTCCTGCCCGATGATGTGCTGGCCAAAGTCTATCAGGGCACTGCGAGCCGGTTGCTTGGTCTGCACAACGTGTGAGAGCTCGTTCCGGGGATGCCGCGCGGGGTTGACGATCCATGCGGGCCGGGCTAACCTGACCATGGCCTTTGGGTGTACAGATTGACTATCGAGGTGCAATATGGCACGAGTGGTGACTTTTGGCGAGATCATGATGCGGCTCTCCCCGCCGGGGATGCAACGGTTCGTGCAGGCGCGCAGTTTTGATGTGGTGTATGGCGGGGGCGAAGCCAATGTAGCCGTCTCGCTGGCGAATTTCGGCGTGCCGGTGGACTTTGTGACGCGTTTGCCGCAGAACGAGATTGGGCAGGCCTGTGTGCGGTTCATCCGCGAGGCCGGCGTCGGCGTAGACAAGATCATCTGGGGCGGCGAACGCCTGGGAATTTACTTTCTCGAGATGGGCGCTGTGATGCGCGGCAGCCAGGTGGTCTATGATCGTGCTGGCTCTTCCCTCGCGACAATCGAGCCTGGGATGGTGCCCTGGGACACTGTATTCGCCGATGCGGACTGGTTCCACTGGACGGGCATCACTCCGGCGATCTCTCGGGGAGCGGCTGAGGCCTGCCTGGAGGGGGTGCGCGCCGCAAAGGAGCGTGGCCTGACCGTGTCCTGCGACCTGAACTATCGCAGCAAACTGTGGAAGTGGGGGCGCAAACCAGAAGAGGTCATGTCCGAACTGGTGGCGTTGTGTGATGTGGCCATCGGCAACGAGGAGGATGCGGCACAGGTCTTTGGTATCCATGCGCCCGATACGGATGTGACATCGGGGCAGGTTGACGCACTCAAGTACCGCGCTGTGTGCGAAGGACTCAACCAGCGTTTTCCGGGACTCGGGACGATCGCCATCACCCTGCGGGGATCGCTCTCGGCCAGCCACAACACGTGGTCCGGCATCCTTTGGGATAATGGTGATGTCTATGTGGCACCCGCCTATGACATCACCCATATCGTTGACCGTGTGGGCGGCGGTGATTCGTTCATGGGCGGTCTGATCTATGGGCTGCGCACCTTTGAGGGGAAACAGGCCGCGCTTGACTTTGCAGTGGCCGCTTCGGCGCTCAAGCACACGGTTTTCGGCGATTTCAACCTCGTCACGGTAGACGAGGTCCGCAAGTTGACGGGTGGCGACGCATCCGGGCGCGTCTCACGTTAGGGAATCTGGAAAGTAAGGAGGCAAAATGGCGAGGTTCTCGCGCGTGCATGTATGGAGCACAATGGAAGCACTGGGGTTGGTGCCCCTGTTCTATAACGGCGATGTGGACACGTCCATACAGGTGATCGAAGCGATCTCTGCTGGCGGAGCAAAGGTGGTCGAGTTCACCAACCGCGGCGACCGCGCCTTTGAGGTGTTTCGCGAGTTGGTGGTGCATTTTGAAAAGAGCGATCCGGACCTGGTGCTGGGTGCAGGCTCTATCCTCGACCCGGTGACCGCCGGGCTGTATATCAACCTTGGCGCCAACTTTATCGTGGGTTCTGTTACCAATCCAGAAGTTGCCCGGCTCTGCAACCGTCGCAAGATCGCCTATTTCCCGGGCTGTGCCACCGCTTCAGAGGTATCCTATGCTGAGGAGCTGGGCGTCGAGATCTGCAAAGTCTTTCCCGGCAGCGAGCTGGGCGGCCCCTCTTTCGTCAAGGCCATCCTGGGGCCTACACCCTGGTCCAAGATTATGCCGACAGGTGGCGTGAGCGCGACGCGGGAGAACCTAAAGGGCTGGTTCGACGCTGGCGTTGTCTGCGTCGGCATGGGATCCGCGCTGGTGCGCAACGATCTGATCAAAGCGCAGGACTGGCAGGGGATCACCGACCTTACAGCGCAGTGTCTGGAGTGGATCCGCGAGATACGCGCCTGAGAGCTATCAGAAGAGGAAGGGAACGAGCGGGGCCATGCCCCGCTCGTTTGCTACCTGGCGAAACCGGTGAGCTGTTCAACGATGTCTGCGGGCAGGTCCTCCAGGCTATCGACCACCAGCGAGGCGGCCACAAGTTCGGTCGCAGGGCGCGTGTTGGTCACCGCAATGCAGGGCATGCCTGCGCGTACGGCGGCCTGTACGCCCACCGGGGCGTCCTCGAGCACCACACAGTGACGGGGCTCGCATCCCAGGCCGTGTGCCGCCTGGACAAAGATCGCCGGGTCGGGCTTGCTCGCGGGCAGGTGGGTCCCGGAGATCAGCAGGTCAAAGGCGTCTCCGATACCCAGGGCCTCGATGATCGCTGTGATGTTGGCCATGGGCGCCGAGGAGGCCACGGCCTGACGGTAGCCTCGCTGACGGGCGCGCTCGAGCCACAGACCCGCCCCGGGGAGCAGGTGCACGTGTTGTCCCACCAGCGATCGGAAATAGCGCTCCTTGCGATTGGCGATGTCGACCAGCATCTCTTTCGGCGTGTCGGCCCCCAGCCACATCTTCAGGATCGGCAGGTTCGACATGCCGAGCGTCTGCGACACCTGTTCCGCGGTTAGTGGGTGACCCAGCTCATCGAACAACGCCTTCCAGGCGGCATAGTGTGCTTGCCCCGAGTCCACCAGTACGCCATCCATATCCCAGACCAGGCCGATGGGCCCCATACCTGTTGCCTGTGTAGTCATCATGGTGGCCGGCTAGCCAAGATGTGCGCGCAGGAAACGCAGCACCTGGGCGCGCCCATCCGCGGTCTCAAAGTGCCCGGTGGTGTAGCGCAGCAGTTGCCAGTTATCCGCGGCGTCCAGACTGGCGTAGACCTGCTGGAGACGAGCATCGATCTTGTCCAGGCCGCGGGGCGGCGTGAGCGGGTCCAGCAGGCCGGCCAGTGCCAGGTGGGGCCGGGGCGCGATGAGGGCGTTGATCGCCGAGGTGTCGAAATGCTTGAGCAGGCCTGGCACATAGTAGTAGATGCCGTGCCCGTCCAGGCCGCGGGAGGCGATCAACTCTTCATAGTCCGTCAGGCAGCACAGGTCCACGCACACCCTGACGCGCTCGTCCAGGGCCGCCAGCCACCAGGCCATCGTGCTGCCCATGGAGAGGCCCAGCGTGCCCAGGCGAGACACATCGACCTCTGGCCTGGTCTCCAGGTAGTCGATGGCCCGAATGCTGTCATAGACCATCATGCCCCACAGCACCTGGCCGTGCCACAGCATCTCTTTGAAGAGCTCGGACTCTGTGCGCCCGCGCCGCTCCCCGAAATTCCATGTGTCGCAACACAGCACGCAATAGCCCAGATCGGTCAACGCTTTAGCATAGGGAGGCGACTGCAGCGCAGCCCTCCCGGAGATAAGCTCATCCTTGCCCAGCTCATAGTTGCCACCGTGCGCGTGATGGTAGAGGATCACAGGTGCCTGACGCACCTCACCCAGCGGCCGGGCAAAGTACGCGGGCACGGGCTCGATGCCGTTCAGGTCCAGTATCAGCGTCTCGAGCACATAGCCATCACGTTCTTCTTCACTGACCAGCGTGGCGCTGATGGTGCGGTGGCGGTCCGGGACGTCGCCGAGCAGCGAATAGAGCAACTCGCGCTGAGCTGCGAGGTCGTTAGTCATGAGTGCCTCCAGAGATGTGCGATGCTCGCAGTATAGCGATCCTGGTATGGGCCGTCTAGCGGGGATTGCCGTCACGGCCGGAGAAGGTATACTACCCGTCGTACCCAATCGCTGAAGATGTACATAACTAGTGGGCTGTACCGCCAATCTGGAGAACGTCATGTCAACAGACGTCGTGCTATTCGTGCTGCTGCTCGTGCAATCCGCCTGTCTGGTGGCGGTCACAGTGGCGCTGCTCAGACGCTCGGAACAGGGCGGCGCTCCCAGCCGGGACGTCCGTCGCATGCTGGCCACGCTGCAGCAGGACCAGGCGCAGCTGGCCGTGCTTGGTGAGCGCCTGGAGGGTTTGCGGCCCCTGACGCAATCGGTGGGGCACATCCGTGACAGCATCACCGAGCTACAGAGCCGGTTGCGCGGACGCGAGGAGTTGGAGCATCGCACGGCCGATGCCATCCACCGGCTGGAGCGCGTTATCTCAGGTACCCAGTCACGCGGGGCGGCCGGAGAGCATCTGCTGGATGCCGTATTTAGTCAGCTCCCCCCGGATTGGCAGGTGCGTAACCTGCGAGTGGGCAACAAGGTGGTGGAGTTTGGCCTGCGCCTGCCCAATGGACTACTGCTGCCCATCGACAGCAAATGGGCCGCAACGCCGCTGCTGGAACAGCTGAGCCGGACGGATGATCCAGTCAAACGGCAACAGATCAAGGCGCTCCTTGAGGCCACGGTGCTGGCGCGCGCACGCGAAGTGCGCAAGTACATCGATCCGAACCGCACCGTGGGCTATGCCCTGGCGGTGGTGCCTGATGCGGTCTATGAGCTCTGCAGTGGGATCCAGGCCGAGGCCTTTGCCTCCAACGTCGTTCTCGTGGGGCAGAGCCTATTTCTCCCCTATCTCCTGCTCGTATTCCAAACCGTGCTCAAGTCCTCGCAGAGCATCGATGTCCAGCGGTTCGAGTTGTACGTCTCTGCATGCCAGCAGGATGTTGCCAGTATGCAGGAGGAGCTGGAGGGGCGCTACAGCCGGGCGATGACGATGCTGGAGAATTCGCGCCGCGAGCTGGCGAGTGGTCTGGCCCGCGTTCAGGGCGAGCTAACCAGCCTGCGGCGAAATGCGGAGGTGATCACCGTGGACAGCGACGCGATCGAGACAGGGTCCGTGGACGCGGCCGATGCGGATGAGAACAGTGTAGCACTCGATGAGCCATATGACGCCGACTCGGAGTTCCTTGAAGACTATGAGCAAGAGCTCGCCTCGGAAGAGGAGTACGAGGCGCCCGGGCGTTGACGTAACCGAGCCGCGCCCGTATAATCCCGGCACCCTTCCCGTCGATCTATGGTGCCGGGCTGCGCACTATCGTGCCCTGTGATCTGTGATTACCGATTCGGAGGCCCATTCAGTGGTGCGCTCACTCAAGTGCCTTGTACTTTTTCTGGCCGCTCTAGCGGTTAGCGCGTGTACCGTTGTGCTGCCGCTGGCAGAGGAGGCGTTGGTACCCGCGACTACGGAGGTGCCGGAAACGGCCAGCACCGTCCCTCCCACGGTTGCGGTGCCGGCGCTTGTGGCCACCGCGACGTTGCGATCGATGGTGGAGCCCGTAGAGCTCGATCTGGAGACGCTGGATCTCCCCAATGAGCAGCTACAGGCTCTAGGAGAGGCCCTTTTCGAATACGGGCTTTTGGACACAGGGTGGCTGACCGATATCGCGGCGGCCGGGCCGATCACACTGCTTGCGCCGAGCGACAGGGCCTTTGCCGCCGTGAATCGGGAGCGTCTTGACGGGGTGTTGCAGGATCGTGAAGCACTGGAGCGATTTGTTCGCTACCATGTGATCCCCGGTGTTATCTCGCTTGAGGAACTGGTTGCGGAAGGGGGCGAGGCGGCCGCCGGGAACGAGGTGGCGGCAGCCGCAGAGGGTAGCGGGTTCACCATCGAGGGTCTGCGCGTATTACAGCACGATATCGTCATGCCTTTCGGTATACTGCACGTTATCGACGGTGTCCTGCCCGAGTCGGGGCTGGAGCCGGACGCCACGGGGACGCCGGCTCCCACGCAAACGCCGGCGCAACGGCCCACGATAGCGGCTGCTGCCACGCCGCGGCCGATTCTGACAGAGACGTCGACGGCCACCGCGACTGCGACTCCTGAGCCGACCCAGACCCCACTCGCGACCGCCACCCCGACGGCAACCGCCACGGTGGCTCCGGCTGTGGACCTGATGAGTACAGTTGAGAGTATGTCGGGGCTCGGACGTATGGCCGAGTTGCTAAAGCTGGCCGGGCTAGATGTCCTCTTGCGTGAGGAGCGTGGACTGACGCTGCTGGCTCCCACCGATGACGCCTTTGCGGAGCTATCTGATGCCGAGTTTGCGCGCCTGACCGATGATCCCGGGCAACTGCTCACCTGGCTGGAGCGCCACCTGATTCCTGAGACGGTTACTGCGGCTGAGTTGGGCCAGATGGCGACTGTGGGTTCGCTGTCGGGAGAACCACTCACGATCCGCAACCGGCTCGGTCGTCTCATCATCGATGGGGCGCGTGTGCTCGTCCGAGACATCCCGGCGATCAATGGCATCATTCACACCGTCGATACGGTGGTGCTGCCCTGAGGGTGCCGGCCTCTAGGGGCTGCGGCCAGGCGGCGACTAGAGGTTGCCGGTTGCGAGGAGCGCCAGCACGACCAGATTCACTACCACGATGAGCCAGAACGAGATCTGGTACGATACCTTGCGAGTTTTGTGCCGGTAGCGCCACTGCGCAACCAGTGCGCCCGGCCATCCACCGGCCAGTTCCAGCAGATGCAGCACCTTCTCAGGGGTGCGCCAGGTCCCGTTCTCCGCCCTCGCCTTGTCGGAGCGATAGACGAACAGAGTAACCGCGCTCAATACGACATACACAGCCAACACCCACATGGGCAGGATTCCGGCGAGGCTAAGCACGGCGACAGCGATGAGAAAAAGTAGTGCGACGGCAGGAGGCCAATCATCGGCCGATAGGACGAGCCCGTGGAAACTGACGTCGACGGCACACGCGCGGCCCTTTTCATCCCTGGAGGCGCTGTAGGACACCTTGAGGTTCTCTCGGGGCCGCGTCCCGCCATTGTTGACGTCGCTGATGTGAAAAAACAACTCCTTGCCGCCCTCATCGGGCCGGATAAACCCAAAACCCCTATCGTCATTCCAGTTAACGATGATGCCCTGTTGCTGGTCGGCCACAACCACCGCCCTTTTTTTCGTCAGCTCGATGCGAATAGTGCAAACTGGCCCCTGGCGGCCACCTCGCTTGCGTTCACCGGGCTGCGCTAGTATACCACAGTCAGGTCACTGACCGGCGTCCAGCTTGTTCAGGCGGTCGCTGGGTATTCCGCAGAGATGCCGGTCAGAGATGCCCCGGGATGCGGCCGCCCCACGCCAGAGGGGGTCACGAGATGCCCACGAATCTGCCTCCAGAGTACTTTGAGGCTGACAGGCGCTATCGCGAGGCCCAGACCAATGAGGACAAGATCGCGGCGCTCGACTGCCTGATCTCTACCGTGCCCAAGCACAAAGGCACGGACAGGCTGCGGGCCGATCTGCGGCGCAAGCTTGCCGAGTTGCGACGCGCTCCTCGCTCGCGGCATGGCAGCAGCAGGCGAGTCTCTCCCTTTAGCATCTCCAGTGAGGGCGCGGGCCAGGTGGTGATGGCCGGGCCGCCCAATTCGGGCAAGTCGTCGCTGCTGGGTGCGCTCACGAGTGCAGAGGCGGAGATCTCCGAGGCACCTTTCACCACCTTTGATCCGCTGCCTGGCATGATGCTCATAGAGGATATTCAGGTTCAGCTCATCGATACGCCTTCGCTGTATGCGGGCTATGTCGATCCAGGGTTCATCGATCTCGTCAGGCGATGTGATCTGGTCTTGCTCGTCGTCGATCTGCCCGGTGACCCTGAGCGCCAATGTGAGGAGACGCTGGCGCTATTGAGTGAGCATCACGTAGAGCTGGTGCCAGCGGGGGATAGAGACGAGCCTTTCGAGCCCGGTCAAGTGCCGGCGTTGGTAGTGGCTAACAAGTGTGATGACGCCTCGCTGGACGATCTCTGCGAGATTCTGTGTGAGCTCATTGGCGGGGTGCTGCCTGTCGTCCCTGTATCGGCCGTCACAGCGAGGCACCTGGACCGGCTGCGTCACGCAGTATTTGAGAGCCTGCATATCATTCGCGTCTACTCCAAGGCACCCAACCGCGATCCCGACATGGCCGCGCCCTTTGTGCTGCCGGTTGGAGGTACTGTGGAGGACATGGCGGCCAAGGTGCACCATGACTTTGTCGAGCACCTCAAGGCTGCGCGTGTGTGGGGACGCGATGTTTTTGACGGCCAGATGGTCAGCCGGGATCACGTGCTACACGATGGCGACATCGTCGAGCTGCATATCTAGAGTCCTCTGCGCCGTAGCCGGTTGACAGCGCTGTGGCCGCGCCCTACCATTCGCCAGTGCTGCGTCTGCCTTCGGGGCGGTCTTGCAGCGGTAGCAGTCGAGCGGCAGCGGTTCACTCTGGAGGATGCGAATGCCCAATGCTGACCACACAGAACGCCTCACGGATCGCGTGAGGACCCATTCGAGGCCGAGCGCTCTCAAGATCACGGATATGCGTATGGCCGTGGTCGCCTCAAACTATGATTACCCCATCATCCGGATCGACACCAACCAGGATGTCTACGGGATCGGCGAGGTGCGCGATGCGGGGCATAAAGAGGCCGCGCTCGGGCTCAAGAGCTTGTTGCTGGGTCAGAACCCCTGCAATGTCGACATGCTCTTTCGCACTCTTCGGCACTATGGCGGACCTGGGCGCGAGGGTGGCGGCGTATCCGGCATCGAGCTGGCGCTGTGGGATTTGGCCGGCAAGGTGTACGGCGTGCCCTGCTGGCAGTTTCTGGGCGGTAAGTACCGCGACAAGGTGCGGATCTATGCCGACACGCCGACGCCTCACGATCCGACACCGGAGGCCTACGCGGAGCGCGTGCTTCAGCGCAAGGCCCTGGGCCTGACGTTCATCAAGTTCGATCTCGGCCACAACGTGCTGGTGGATATTCCGGACGCGCTGATCGGCTCCCCCACACGCTTTGAGTACCCCAACCGCCGCGTGGGACAGGCGCCCGGAGTCGGCGCGGGATCCAAGCTGACGGACACCGGCCTCGCCCGCATGGTGGAGATCGTTGCGGCGGTGCGTGAGGCGGTGGGCTGGAGTGTCTCGCTCTGTATCGACCACTTTGGTCATGGCTACCTCACGGCGAAAGAGGTCATCCGGCTGGCCAACGCCCTCGAGCCGTACGGCCTGGCCTGGATT
This sequence comes from Anaerolineae bacterium, assembly GCA_040772225.1. GTDB lineage: Bacteria > Chloroflexota > Anaerolineae > UBA1429 > UBA1429 > JAAYED01. The sequence goes on along the minus strand of JAXGYO010000002.1, from coordinate 1,378,089 downwards.
GAAGACCCCATGCCCTGGTGGGACATCGAGGGGCATCGCATGGTGACGCGGGCCATCAACGTGCCCACCGCCGCCGGCGAGGAACTCTATCTGCTGGATGGTTTTCGGGAGATGATCGACACCCGGGCGGTGGACATCCTCCATCCTGATCTGCTGACCTCGGGCGGTATGCTCGAGACCAAGCGCATCGCCGACTATGGTGAGGAGCATGGCCTGCCCACGGCGCTGCACTTTGCCGGTTCTCCGATCGCCTTTATGGCCAATCTACACTGCGCCGCGGCGATACCGAGCTTTGTGGCGCTGGAGAACCACGCGCTGGACCTGCCTTTCTGGCAGGACCTCGTGACCGGCCTGGACGATCCCCTCATTGTGGAAGGATATGCAGCGGTGCCCGACAGGCCGGGCCTGGGTGTCGACCTGGACTATCAGGGCATCGAGGCCAACCTGCGCTATCCCGGCCTGTTCGAGCCTACGCCTGACTGGGACACGCCCAAGCATGGCTTCTACCGGCCTCCCGGTCCCGTGGTTGGGGAGTGAGCGTACAGGGAATGTATATCCGATGGGGAGCGTCATGATCATCAAGAACCGCGCGGAACTAACATCGCATGGTTTCAGCGAAGGGAGGGCGCTGGCGCTGGATATCCTGGAAGGGGGGCTGGCCGCCTCAGATCCCTATGCGAACACGCGCAAACTAATTCGTGTCGAGGGACACCGGCTGCTGGTGGGCGGACATCCGGAGATGGATGTGTCGGGCTATGGCGACGAGGTCATCGATCTGGACGAGATAGAGCACATCTATGTCATCGGCGCTGGCAAGGCAGTTCAGTTTCAGGCCAGGGCGCTGGAGGATATCCTGGGTGACCGGCTTACTGCCGGTGCTATCACGGTCAAGCACGGCGAAGCCCACGTGCTGGAGCGCATCGAAGTGACGGAGGGCGCCCACCCCGTGCCTGATGAGGGCTCGGTGCTGGGTGCGGCCAGGATGGTGGACATCGCCAGGCAGGCGACCGAGCGCGATCTGGTCTTTACCGTCTTTTCCGATGGTGCTTCCTCGCTGTCGCCTCTGCCGGCACCGGGCATTACGCTGGAGGACCTGCACACACTGTACCGCCTCGCGATAAAGTACGGCAGCCAGGGGATCATCATCCGGCCCATGAGCTACTTTTCTCAGGTCAGCCGGGGACGTATCATGAGGCATATCCATCCGGCGCGTAGCATCAACCTGATCATGGAGGTCGGGCTGTTCGAGCGCTGGCACGGCAAGATCCCCTCCAGCTCGTCCTTTGTGCCCTCCTGGCCCTCGGGGGTGGCGCATATGAAGGAGGATGTCCCGGTGTTCCAGGCGCAGCCCTGGTACGCAGAGCTGCCTCTCGCGATGCGGGCCGTCTTTGACCGGTTGGACCCGGCCTATGATGCACCGCCCCTGGAAGAGTTCTCCAGCATGCGCATGAGCTTTTGGCAGCCCATCGACTTGTACCAGATGATCGCGGGCGCCCGGGCCCGGGCCGAGGAACTGGGCGTGCAGGGCGTTGTGATGTGCTCGCACCTGACCGCCGTCTCCAGCGAGGCGGCCAACGTGCTGGCCCAGGTGGCCCACGAGTGCGAAGCCTACGGGCGGCCTTTCGAGCCGCCTGTGGCGCTGATCACCGGCGGGCATCTTGAGGTACCCGTGGGCGAGGCCACAGGGGTGGGCGGCCGCAACCAGGAATTTGCGCTTGCCTGGGGCGCCTTTCTGGACAGCGGGAGGATCGCCAGCAGACGCGTGGCTGTCGCGGCTGTCGATTCTGATGGCACCGATGGCCCCGGAAACCAGCTCGTGGGGGGCGAACCCATCTGCATGGCTGGCGGCGTGGTGGACGGCTTTCTGGCCAGCGAGGCGCGGGCGGCCGGCATCGATCTGGCTGCAGAGCTGGCCAATCACAATGCAACGTTTCCGCTGATGCAGCTCAAGAGCGCTATCTATACCGGCAACACGGGTACCTGCCTGGGCGACTTGCGGGTGGCCGTCGTTATCTAGTCTGACGACGAAATCGACAAGGAGTGTGACAGTTATGGGAGATCGTATCACCAGAGTCAGCGCGCGCGAGATACTGGCCAATCGGGGCCTGGTGTCGCTTCAGGTCAGGGTCGAGACCGAGAACGGTGCCGTGGGTGTGTCGACACCCGAGTCAGGGGTGTCAACAGGCACCTATGAGGCCAAATTCCTGCTGGACGGTGGAGAGCGCTACAACGGTCTGGGCGTGCGCAAGGCGGCCGCCAGGATCAATGAGGAGATTGCGCCGGCCATCATCGGTATGGATGTCACCGACCAGGCTGGCATCGACATGACGATGATAGAGCTCGACGGCACGCCCAACAAGGCGAGGTTGGGGGCAAACGCCATCGTCGGTGTGTCACTGGCGGTCATTGTAGCGGCGGCCAGATCGTCGCGGTTGCCCCTGTACAAATACATCGGCGGCCCCGATGCGCGCACGATGCCGATCCCGATTATCGGCATTGGCACGGGCGGGCGCTATCGCGATCCAGGCACCTCGCGTTGGCTCAAGCCCAGCTACGAGTTTACGCCGTGGGGGGCGGGCAGCTACGCCGAGGCGATCTACTGGGCCTGGCAGGCGACCGAGGAGACGGTCAAGATCCTTCGCGAGCGCTACCCCGGCCGGTTCAATCCGGCCTACCGGGGCGTCGCTTTGGCCGGCGTGATCGACCATGACCGCGAGTTGCTGGAGATCATGACCGAAGCCATCGTGCGCTCCGGACACGAGGGCCAGATGGGCCTCTATTTCGACTGCGCCGCGGACTGCTACTATGAGCGCGACATTGACCGGTATGTGGGGCTGTTCTCTCCCGGCGAAAAGACCCGCGATCAAGTCATCGCGCTGCTCAAGGATTTCGTCGAGCATTACCCGATCACCTCCCTCGAGGATCCGCTGCACGAGCGCGATCTGGAGGGCCACGCCATGGCGGTCCAGGAGCTGGGGATCGAGGTGGTGGGCGACGACCTCTTTACCACCAACCCGCAGCGGCTGCAGGAGGCGATTGCCATCGGGGCGGCGAACTCGATGGTGCTCAAGATCACCCAGATCGGCTCGGTGACAGAGGCCCTGGAGGCCTGCCGTTTGGCGCATCTGAATGGCTATAACGTGCATCCCTGCGGCAGCCGCGGTGATAACGCGACGGTCGGGGATTTTAGCATCGGACTGAACGCCGGGCAGGTGCGAGGCGGCGACAGGAACCATCTCATTGCCGTGGAGGAGGAACTTGGTAAATCCGCGCAGTGGATGGGCAGGGCGGCATACAAGGGCTGGCGTAACAGCCAGAGCTAATTCACGCATACCAAGGGAGGTATGGTTATGGTACTCGCAGCGAACGGTCTGGCCAGGATACTAAAACAAGAGGGCGTGGAGTGGGTGACCACTTTTCCTACCTGCTGTGTGAACAATGCGCTGGGGCAAGAGGGCATGCCGATCATCATGATGCGCGACGAGCGCTATGCCGTGGGCGTGGCCGACGCCTACTCGCGCGCCACAGGCGGGAAAAAGGTCGGCGTGTGCACGGTGATGGGCGGGATCAATGCCGCCGGCCTGCAGATGGCCTATGGTGCCCTGGCCCAGGCCTATGAGGATTCGTCGCCCGTGCTGTGCATCACCGACGGTGTTCCGCCCGGGGCGGGCGGCCGCGGGCGGTATGACATGGTCGAGGCGCTCGGCAGTGTGTGCAAGTGGGTGGGGGTCATCGACCGGCCCGAGCGGGTGCCCGAGATCATGCGCCGCGCCTTTACCGCGCTCCGCACCGGCCGGCGCGCGCCCGTGCTTGTCACCATCCCCAGAGGGATGGGCGAGTACGACGAGGAGGAATATCCCTACACGCCGGTCAAGGGCTGGCGTTCGGCCCCCGATCCGGCGGATATCGCTGCCGCGGTCGATGCCCTGCTGGACGCCAAACACCCGCTGCTCTACGCCGGCGAGGGCGTGTTCTATGCGGACGGTGTCGATGCCCTCAAGGGCCTGGCCGAGTATGCGCAGTTGCCCGTGCTGACCACGCTCAAGGGACTGAGTGTCTTTCCCGGTGAGCACCCGCTTTCGGTCGGGGTCCGCGGAGACCTTGCGGAGCATTTCCTCCGGGGCTGCGATACGCTGCTGGCTGTGGGCACCAGCCTGTATGTGGGCCATTTCAGGCAGGCGATACCGGATGCGGGACACAAGGTGATTATCCATTGCACCGATGATCCGGGCGACGTGAACCGCACCTATCCCACAGCCCACGCGGTGATCGGCGACGCCCGGCTGACATTGGAGGCGCTGCAGGCGGAGCTGGCGCGGCGCGCGGGGCCTGCTTCCAAGCCCGGGTTGGTGGCAGCGATCGCCGAACAGAAAGCGGCCATGATGGCCAAGTATCGTCCCGCCATGGCCTCGGACGAGACACCCATCAACCCCTATCGTGTGTATGCCGGCATGTTCGCGGTGCTGGACCCAGAGAATTCCTTTGTGACTCATGACTCGGGGGGTACCCGCGATCAGCTGAGCACAATCATCGAGACCCGTATCCCGCGGGCGTTCATGGGGTGGGGCAACGTCTCCACCCTGGGTTTTGGTCTGGCGGCCGCCATGGGAGCCAAGCTGGCCTTTCCTGAACGTCAGGTGATCAACGTCACGGGCGATGCCGGTGTGGGCTATATGCTGGGGAATATGGAGGCCCTGGTCCGGCAAGGGATTGGCGTGACCACTGTCCATATCAATAACGGCGGGTTCGGCGGCTACGGCCCCGGATTCTGGGGCGCCGGTCACGACCCGTATACCTGTGAGGTCTGCGACCACAGCACGGCGGATATCTCACGGGCTGTCGAGGCGCTGGGCTACTATGCCGAGGACGTTACCGAGCCGGAGCAGATCATTCCTGCCTTCAGGCGGGCGCTGGAGCAGAACGCTCAGAACAGGCCGGCCTATCTGGAGTTCATCTGCAGCCAGTATCCGGTCTTTGGGGGCTGGGTCACCGGCTGAGCGCACAGTATGCATGTGGCCGCGCACAGTGGTGTGGCCGCAGCGATTCTAGTGAAGGAGCACTCGTCTATGAACGTTATCGACACCTGGGAGCAGGGCGACGTCGTCGCTAATGGCTTACGGATTCACTACTATCGTTCGGGCGGCGAGGGCCGGACTCTTGTGTTGGCGCACGGCATTACCGATTCGGGTGAATGCTGGCCGCGCGTCGCAGAGGCGCTCGCGCCCGAGTTCGACGTGATCACCTACGATGCCCGCGGACATGGGCGCTCCGAGACCCCGCGCGCACCCTATTCGGGGGTTGATCAGGCCGCCGATCTCTCCGGTCTGGTGGCCGCGCTCGGCCTGGACAAACCTGTGGCCATCGGGCATTCGATGGGAGCCAGCACGGTGTCTCTGGCAGCGTCGATCTATCCGGATCTGCTTGGCGCGGCAGTCTTGGAGGATCCGCCCTGGCGCGATCCAGCGCCTGGAGAGCCTGTCCGAGGCGTGTCCAGTTACCGTCAGCGTCTGGAAGAGTACCAGTCCATGACTCTGGCGGAGCTGATCGAGTTCGGCCGCAAGTATCGCGTGGGCTGGCACGAGGACGAGTTCGAGCCCTGGGGGCGTGCCAAGCTTCTGTGCCGGGGCGAGGCGCTGGAGCGCATGACCATCGGCGGGCCGCCCTGGCGGGAGGTGGCTGCGGGTATCATCTGCCCGGTACTGCTTCTCACGGGCGATCCTGAGGTACAGGCGGCTGCCGGGTTGGGCGCGATCGTGACGCCGGCTGTGGCGGCCGAGGCGGCCACGCTGCTGCGCCATGGACAGGTGGTGCACATTGCGGACGCAGGCCACAATATCCGGCGCGAAAACTATGACGACTATATCGGGGCGGTGCAGAGCTTTTTGCGGGCACTCTAGTGTGTGGCGCCATCTCCAGATCAGACCGACACAATCTTCACAGTCTGCCCACAAACCTGCGTCATACTACAGCTGCGTTACTGATGTGGTAGCGTAGATATTCGCAGGAGGAATGACGATGAAGAAGATAGTAACTTTTGGACTGGCACTCATGCTTGTCTTGACACTGGGCCTGGGGCTGGTGGGTGCTGTATCGGCGCAGGGACCAAACGGTGTTGTAACGCCCGAGGAAAACGGTACTCTGCTGGGACGCGCCTGGGGCCACATGCGCGCCGGGTTCGGTGTGATCTCTGAAGTGATCGAAGATCTCCTTGGCCTGACCCACGATGAGATCCATGCGCTCCGGCTGGAGGGTAACACCCTCTCTGAGATCGCGGCTGAGCAGGGTGTGACCGATCAGGAACTGATTGATGCGATCCTGGCTGAAAAGACAGAGGTCATCGATGAGGCCGTGGCCGCTGGTACGCTCACGCAGGAGCAGGCAGACTGGCTGATTGAGCGCGCTGAGGCGCTGGCGCCCTTCCAGCTGACCAATCCGTTCGCCGGTGAGCGCGCTGAGGGGTCGTTCGGCGGCCGCATGCCCCGCGGCGGGATGCGCGGCGGTTTCTCCGGTGAGGACGTGCTGGGTGGCAGAGGCTTTGGCGGGGTGTGCCCGCAAGTGACGCCCGAGGCGGAGACAGGTACGTCGTCCTGATCTGCACGGCAGCGTTTTCGCGACAAATCTAGATCAGAAGAGAGCCGGCCAAAGCCGGCTCTCTTTGCGTCACGAGACCTGACATGCAGCGTCTCACTAGCGCAGTTCCTCCGGAATGCCCGCCTCGCAGGGCGTGCCGGTCTGGCAGAGGCCACAGGCATAGCCCTCAAAGCCGTACTGCTCGCGCACAAAGGGTCGCGTCCGATCCAGGTGGGTGCGACACGCCTGTTTGTCGTGACCCTGCTCCGTGATGGCGCCAACAGGGCAGCGCTGCATGCACACGCCGCAGGTGCCCCGGGCGTAATACAGGCAGTAGGCGTGGTGATCGCTGTATGGCCGGGTTGCTGGAGGTACTGACATCTGTGCGACGACGGATCCCAGACGCATGGACTTGCCCACCGGTGTGATCAGACCATCGCACAGCCCGAACGTGCCCAGTCCACAGGCATGCGCGATATGTCGCTCAGACCAGACTGAGGAGAACACATATCGACTCGAGTCGACGCTGCGATACTCCGGCAGGAGCATGGGCGATATCGCGGGATGTCCTGCGTTGCGCAGTGCCTCCGCGACCTGCGCCCTGAGTTTGTTATTGAACGCCTCGCCGAACATCCGCGAGCGCGCCCATCGCTCCGGTGGGTAGACCGCTGCCGCGCGACTGTCTGCCCGGGTGGGCTCAGTCTGGGGCAGCACCCAGGAGATAACCGCCAGCTCAGCGGGCTCAACATGCAGCGCAGGGTAGGCCAGGGTCATGGCCTCGAGGGGCGTCCAGTGCTCCGGGCCGACATGCTCCCTGTAAGCCGCAAACAGCGGATCATCGCCCCGGCAAAAGCCCACAAGAGGAGTCGCCCAGGCGGGTTCGTCAAAGGGGCCTAGCATCGCGTTCCCCGGGCCTGAGCACAGCGTGCGTACGGTCTCGGTCACCCAGGATTGCAGCTCGGTCAGCGTTGAGGTCATGACACGCCTTTCCAGATACATAGTTGTGTCCGGCGATGCGCCCACCGCCGGACACCCGTTTCAACGACGGGGCAGCCGTCGTTATCGATCAGCCGACCTTGCTGAACAGCTCAAAGTAGAGATCGCGGATCATCTTGGGGCCTTCCCAGGAGTCCATCTCGGCCAACTCGGCGCCCTTGGCGCCCAATACCTCGGGCAGCACGTCACCGTCGTAACCATCGGCCTTGAGGATCTTGAGCCACTTGACCAGGTCGATGAACCCTTCGCCGGGCAGGCAGCGGTCCGAGTCCGCCATGGTGTCCCGATGGATCCCCTCGGGCAGGTCGAACACGTGCAGGGTCAGCGGCAGGCCCTTGACCTTGTGGAGGGTCTCATAATCGCCGTCCGTGCCAGCCCACCAGTGGATCACATCCAGGATCAGGCCCACGTTGGGACGGTCGACACGGCCGATCAATTCCAGTGCTGGATCCAGGCCGATCACCCAGGGATACATGATCTGCCGGGGATGAGGGCGGCCCACCTGGGGGCCCAGGAACTCAAAGACCATGTCCATGTCGTAGCGGGCCAGCATGTCCGCATATTCACGGAATTTGCCCACGAGCCACTCCCACTCGCTATCTCCCACCATCTTGGGCCAGCGGTTGGGCGCCATAAAGCCGGCCTTGGTGGCCACGCCGGCGACAGCAGCGACGCGCTCCTCTGCCTTGGCAAGGGCTGCCGTCCAGGCGTCGCCCTCCAGAGCGTAGGAAAGGCCAGGATTTACGCTGGAGATGGCCATGTTGTGCTGTGTCAGCAGCGCTTTGAGCTCATCCATGGCGTTGCGGGCGAGATACCCATCGATGATGTCGGCACCCAGGCCGATCGAGCCGAAACCGAGCGCGCCGCCGATGGCGACACGCGCCTCGAAATCCAGTCTGCTCGGGAAATTGCCTACAGATAGTCGCATTAGGGACCTCCTGAGATGATGTGCTTTACGGTACCGCAGCCGTCTGCCAGTTTAGCCGATTGCATCTCTGGCTACAACGGCTTGCAGAGTCATGAGTTGTAGAGCTTTCGAAAGTGTTGGCGAGTGGCTCAGCTCCCGCTGTATATGCTCTCCAGGATAAGATAGCGCGCACGATGTTGCTCTGGCACAGCCCGGCTCTCGACATCGAGAATCATTACTTGCGGCGGATCGCTGCGGTTGATCGCGGGCCAGGCGGGCAGCCCCTCTCCGTTCGGGTCGCCGAGCCTGACAAAGTTGGCAAAGTACTGTTGCATGAGCTCGGAGAGCGCATAGTCCTCGTCGGTCCAGGCGTACACCTTGTTCGTGGCGAGATTGCCGAGCGCGTACTCGATCTCGGCCGAGTGCACCGCTCCTGTTGCAGGGGGCATGCGCATCGCCTCGGCCTCCTCGCCACGGACCACTCCGCCTGCCAGGGCGGCCACGGCATCGCCGAATTCGGGTGTCATAGGTGGCCGCGGGCGCGAGTACAGGTAGCGAAAGACGGGATGGCCGGAAGTGTTGGCGTGGGCATCGGACCACTTCCAGGTGCTGTAGGCGATAAAGCTGTCGCTGGCCAACGCCGTGGCCGACCGCTTGAGCTCGTCCGGAGAGCCGCAGGGATATAGCCTCAGGATCTCATCCGCTGCCTGTCCAAAGCGCTCACGGACGACCTTGATGTACGCCTCCTCTGAGATGTCGGGACCGCCCATGAGCGCGGCGTATCCCATCTCCTCCGAGTTCCAGCCCACGAGGAGGGGTACGTGCGCCTGCTCCCCGGCATCGAGCGTAGCTGCCAGGGGCTTGTCCAGCAGATAGCCGTCCAGGGTCCCATTCCAGATGCCAGGGCTCTTTTCGTCGGCGCCCTTTAAGAGTTCCATGGCCGGCAGCGCACGCAGGTCCCTCAGTGAGTTAGCACCGAGCGCCTCGCCCAGGGTTTTGCCCCGCTCCTCGGCTTCTCTCAGATCCCAGGGTGCCAGTGTGGGTGGAATGCCCGCGCCGCTCTCGCCGATGGCCCCGGCGATCAGGTCACGCGAGAGCGGCGAGCACATCAGAACGCTCACCGAGATGGACCCGGCCGACTCGCCACCGATCGTGATGCGGTCTGGATCGCCGCCAAAGGCCGCGATGTTCTCACGCACCCAGGCCAACGCCGCCACCTGATCCAGATAGCCATAGTTGCCGGAGGCGCCGTGTGGCGATTCAGCGGTCAGCTCCGGGTGGGCCATAAAGCCAAATACGTGCAGGCGATAGTTTACCGTGACGGTTACCAGCCCGCGACGGGCCAGGGCCTCACCATCGTACCGCGGCTCTGAGCTGTCTCCGCCGATGTTGCCGCCGCCATAAAAGTACACGAGCACGGGAAGGCGGTCGTCAGGCGAGGATGCTGCCGTCCAGATGTTGAGATAGAGGCAGTCCTCGCTCACATGGGGCGAACGAAAGTTCATATCGCCAAAGGGGCGCAGTTGCATAGGGCGTGGGGCAAAGGCATCCGCCTTACGCACGCCCTCCCAGGGGGCCAGCGGCTGGGGTGGTTTCCAGCGCAGATCGCCCACGGGCGGCGCGGCAAAGGGCACGCCACGGAACATGCGAAGTCCCGTCTCGTCCGCGATGCCCTCAAGTAGACCGTAGGCCGTTCGCGCGGCTGTTGTGGTAGTCAAGATGGATCTCCCTTCTACGATATTACTGTCAGTGTGCCGATGAGTCCGATAGCCCGTACACCGGGATTCTAGTCTGGGCGCAGGAAGTGGGCAAGCGTCGCACCGTCGGCAGGGGCCGAGGTCACGGCATGCCGCCCATTTCTGCGACACACGTCTGCCCTCTGGGGGAGCGTGTTGGGGCGGGGGGGAGACGGGAATCCCGACGCAGGTTTGTGGTGTGCAGGTAAGCGGGACTATGCCCGGTTGGGCAAGGCACGCGGCGAAATAACGGGACGATCTCAACGCTGGGACGGATTGCCAGGTGCCTGTCTATAGGCTTCGATAGCCTGGCGCAGTGCGTCTGGGGCCAGAACCGAGCACTCGAGCTTGCCCTCCGGCAGGCCCCCAAGCGCAGTCTCGACCTGTTCACGCGTGATGGCTGCCGCCTCGTCCAGAGAGAGGCCGGTGGCCAGCTCTGAGGTTACCGAACTGGACGCGATGGCCGCGACACAGCCGAAGGTCAGGTAGCGTACTTCTGCCACGTGGCCGTCCATGACCCGAATGTATAGCTCGATCTGATCACCGTGTATTTCGCTCTTGACCCGGGCAAAACCATCGGGGTTCTCTATCCGGCCGATGTTGCGCGGATTCGCGAAATGGTCCATGACGATAGCGCTATACATGCTTCTCCTGTCTCCGGTGTCCTCGTTCAGCGTTTCCGGTACCCTGGCATACTATGCTGCACTCTGGCGCAATATCACCATGCTGGAATAGCACGAACGGTGCCTAATCGTCGAACAGAGTGGTGCTCAGGTATCGTTCCCCGGTGTCGGGTAGGACGACCACGATCAGTTTTCCCGAGTTCTCGGTCCTGGCCGCGACCTTGAGCGCCGCCGCCAAGGCCGCACCGGACGAGATGCCCCCCAGGATCCCCTCTTCACGCGCGAGTCGGCGTGCCATTCCGGTGGCCTCGTCTTCAGACACCTGCAGGATCTCGTCGAGGAGTTCTTTGCGCAGCACAGCAGGCACAAAGCCCGCGCCGATGCCCTGAATTTTGTGAGGACCGGGCTTACCTCCAGAGAGGACCGGCGACCCGACAGGCTCCACTGCGATGGCCCTGAGCTCGGGCTTGAGGCGCTTGAGCGCCTCCGCTACGCCGGAGATCGTGCCGCCGGTGCCAACGCCCGCCACAAAAATGTCGATACGGCCCTCTGTATCGTCCCAGATCTCCCGTGCCGTTGTTTCGCGGTGCATCCTGGGGTTGGCAGGGTTCTCAAACTGCTGAGGGATAAAGCTGTTGGGGATCTCCCGGGCCAGTTCCTCAGCTCGCCGAATCGCGCCCCGCATACCCTCGCTACCGGGGGTCAGCACGAGCTTTGCCCCATAGGCCGCCAGCAGCTTGCGACGTTCGATGCTCATCGTCTCGGGCATGGTGAGAATCAGACGGTAGCCTCGCGCGGCGGAAACGATCGCCAACGCGACGCCGGTATTGCCGCTGGTTGGCTCAATGATCGTCGTCTGGGCCGTGATACGGCCGTCGCGCTCTGCGGCGTCGATCATCGCCAGGCCGATGCGGTCCTTGACGCTGCCGCCCGGGTTGCGAGCCTCAAGCTTGACCAATATCTCAGCCGCCAGACCGGCGGTGACTCGGTTGAGCCGAACAAGGGGCGTGCGACCGATGGTGGCCGTGATGTCATGATATATGCTGTTCACAGGGATAGGCTCCTTTGCTAGATCTGGTAGTCCGGTAACGGGTGCTCGGCGCGGGCCTCTTGTACAAGGTCGGCGAGCGTCACAGTCTCCAGCGTGCTCATTGAGGCTTCGTACATCCGTGCCCAGATGTTCTGAGCGGCGCAATGCGCCCAGCGATGACACGAAGACGGCTCGCTGGTACACCGAACATAGCCCTCCACCCCTTCCAGAACATCAAAGACGTCTCGAAGGGTGATCTCTTCCGGCGGTCTGGAGAGGGCATACCCACCCTGGGGGCCCCGCTGGGCATGAACATAGCCTGCCATCCGGAGGCTCGTCAGCACGGCTTCGAGATACTTCTCCGGGAGTTCCTCCGCTGCAGCGATCTGCCCCAGACTGACATAGCCCTCGCCGTAGTTCAGCGTAAGGTGGAACAAGGCACGGGTACCGTAGCGCATCCTGGTACTGAGCTTCATTAAATACCTAGTTAAATGATAGGAATAATAGGATATTAGTTCTCTAGAGGACGGATGTCAAATGGGATCGGAGTTACGTGCCAGCAGAACTGTGGTCAGGGGAGCGGAAGAGTAAGGGTGTTTGCGCTCAGCACAAAGACGGCACGGGCTGCCAGTCCACGTGCCTGCACCATGGGATGGCATTCGAGTGGCGGTGTAACAAGGGGTGCGTCGCTGAGTCGAGGGTCATGGTCGAATCGGCGCATCCGGCGCAACGGCAGAAGCTTACAGCGTAGGCACGCGATCTGGTTCAGTCTGTGTACAACTGGTTCAGAGGTCTCGATGTTCCCTGGTCGGTTGGGGAAGAGGCACCATGGGCGCTGTTGGCAGATTGGCCTTTGATGGCCACGGCCAGGCACGTATTCGAGCGCACAGGTGCATACCGCCGGCAGTCCTCCCGGCTGCGGCTCTCGCGCCCGAAAAGCATCCAAGAGCAGACAAATCCGTGTACCTCCTGTCACACAAAGCGAAGACAGAATAAATCGCCCGCAAGCGGTCCAGCCTGCTCGCTGTGCGGGCTCTCGAGCGCACTTGGGGTTCCATAGGCGACGAAGCCTTGACGTTGCAGGGCAAGTATGGTACCAATTGTGCCAAGAATGTCTCTGGCATTCCATCATGATCTGGAGAGACAAAGGAGCCTAGTATGTCAACGGTCAGATTAGGGTTTGTGCCAGCCAAGCGCGACAGTCGCGCCTATACGGACGAGTGGGCCAAGGGGATGAAGGAGCGCACGATTGCGGCCCTATCCGGCGTGCCGGGGCTGGAGATTGTCACGCCTGATGAGCAACTGACTCAGGCCGGCGTGGTGCGCAACGACGACGATGCGCGCAAAGTGATCAAGCTGTTCAAGGAAAAGGACGTAGACGGCATCCTCATCGGTGGCATGGACTTTTCAGACGAGATCTCTGCCATTCTGGTGGCGGAGGGATTGCCCGGTGTCCCCGTTCTGGTGTTTGCGACAGAGGAATCCCCCGATCTCTATCTGCCGACGATGGATGCACAGACCAGCGATGCGTTCTGTGGCGTCCTGTCCATCGCCTCGGGGCTGTATCGCCGCAACATCCCCTATGTATTCTATGGCTACTGCAATCCGGAGGATGCGGCCTTTGTGGCGGCCGTGGAGCGCTTTGTGCGCACCTGTGCCGTCGTGAGGGCGTTCCGCGGCGCCTACATCGGCCAGATCGGGCCGCGCCCTGGCGCTTTTGAGACCTGCGCCATCGACGAAAAGGTCCTGCTTTCCAGCCACGGCATCCGCGTGATCCCTATGGATACGGTCATGCTGCAGAGCGCTGCACAGGCTCTGGCCGATGACGATCCGGAAGTCGTATCGGTCGTGTCCAGCATCGAGGCTGAGGCAAATACGTCGGAGATACCGGCTGAGCGCCTATTGCAGGTCGCCAAGGCAGAGGTGGTCGTCAAGCGCTGGGCGAATGAGAAGAAGCTGCTCGGTGTGGGCGCCGGCTTTGCGATGCCGCCCTATGTTCAGGGCCGCCTGACTGATCAGGGCATCATGGTGGGGTTTGAGGTCGACATCATGGGCTGCCTGGCCATGCTGATGCAGTATGAGGCCGCCTTGCGCGAGGAGGCGCCCTTCCTGACCGACTGGAACCTCAAGCACCCGCTTCATGACAATATCTTTCTCGCGTGGCATGTCGGCAACGCACCGCCTTCGATGGCGTCCAGCGAGATCCGTCTGGACCAGCGGGGCATGCCCCACTTTAAGCTGCACGCAGGACCGGTGACCTTTGCCCGTCTGGAGCAGTACGATGGCGAATACAAGATGCTGCTGGCCAAGGGAATGGCGCTGGAAGAGGGTAAGGCCGAAGAGGCGCGCTTCACCTGGACCTGGGTCGAGGTGGAGGACCTGGCCAGGCTCTACAAGACCATCGGCAGCAACGGGTTCGTGCACCATGCCAGCATGATCTATGGCGACCAGACTGAGGCGCTCAAGGATGCCTGCTATTTCCTGGACATCGAGGTCGTCGAGGTCTAGGCTGTTCGGCGAGACAGATATAAGCGAATCGGTATCGCAGAGATGCCCACGTCGAGTGTGAACTCGACGTGGGCATCTCTCTAGTCCGGTGGCCGTAAAGCGCTGACGGCAGGCCAACAGAGGGGTCAGTTAGCCCCTGTGAGGATAGCAGGCTGATCGGAATGGAAAAGACGAACAGGTGACACGGCGTCAGCTGCTCGTCTTTCATTTTGGCTGAGGGACAGGGATTCGAACCCCGATCGGCTGATCCAGAGTCAGCTGTCCTACCGTTAGACGATCCCTCAGTGCGTCAAGGATTGTAGCACAGGCACGAGATCACGACAAATCCAGCGCAGCGCAGCGCAATACGTTCGCGAGTATATATGTGGCACGCAGGTATCTTGCAGCAGACTACTAAGGGTATTGCGGTTAGTGCCATCTAAGGTATGTACTATATCTTTTATTCGGATTCCCGCCATGCGCCGATAGCCCTCCTGTACTCTTTTGACGATCTCCAGGCCCCATTCTTGACAAAGTCACTCAAGGGTGCTATGATGTTGGCACTCTAGGGGTGAGACTGCTAACTGCCCTCGGGGGATTGGATAACGACATGGATCAGAGGGCTCAGGACCCGCCAAGTGAAGACTTGAGTGGCCGGCAGCGTGAGGTGCTCCGTCTCCTCGTGCAGGAGTATGTCGCCTCGGCGGCTCCGGTCGGCTCGGGGACGTTGTTGCGCCTCGGTCAGCTGAGCGTGAGCTCTGCCACCGTGCGAAGCGAGCTAGCCCTGCTCGAGGATCTGGGCTACCTGCAACAGCCCCATACTTCCGCCGGACGCGTGCCCACGATAAAAGGGTATCGATACTTTATCGAGCAACTGATGGACGATGTCGAGCTGCCGGCGCCGTACCGGACGATGATCGGCCACCAGTTTCACCAGATTCGGCTCAACATGGATCAATGGCTGCAGCTCACTGCGGCGGTGCTTGCGCACACGACACGCTCTGCGTCGCTTGTTACCGCCCCGCATGCTGACCATTCCAGGCTCAAGCACATTCAGTTGATCGCGACGCACGATACGCTCATTCTGATGGTCCTGGTGCTGCAGGATGGCAGCGTATATCAGGAGATCATGGCTGTATCCGAGGCTGTGACGCAGGATCGGTTGAGCCAGTTGACCAATCAGCTTAACGACCTTTTTCGCAATCAGACGGCGCAAGAGATACGGTCTGTGATGGCGCTGGAATTGCCAGGAATCACTGGATGGCCTTTGCGTGTGGTGGAATGGCTCGCGCAGCGCATGGAAGACGTCGACGTCCGCACGATCGATGAAATCTACCAGGCGGGCCTGGCCAATGTCCTGGAGCAGCCCGAGTTTGAGGATGTGTCCACCTTCCGGCGGCTGGTCGATATGATGGAGCAGCGTCAGCGCCTGGATCTCGTCCTGAGCCGCGCTCTGAGCGCGAACGGGGTACAGATTATCATCGGCGGCGAGCGGCCGTTTGAGGAGATCTACGACGTCAGTATGGTGCTGTCGCCTTACGGTATACGCGACAAAGCCAGTGGGGTGTTGGGGGTGGTGGGCCCGACCCGCATGCCGTATGCGCACGTGGTATCCACAGTGCGGTATGTCGCTTGCATGATGGACGGCCTGATTGATGAAGTCTACGGCGAAACGCGGGCATAGCTGGCGTATCTGATAGAGGGGGATGGGAGAGTTATGACAGAGGACTGTGACGAGATCCGTGAGCTGGAGGAACAGGAGACGATCTCCGACGAGGGAGAGCCTGGTCCTGAGGAGCAACTGGAAGCAGCACGGCAAGAGATCGATCAATTAAGGGACAAGTACCTGCGCAGTGTCGCAGAGTTGGATAACTATCGGAAGCGCGTGGCGCGAGAACGGGAACAGCAGCAGTTGCGATCCAGGATGGAACTCATTCGCCAATTGCTGCCTGTGGCAGACGATTTCGCGCTCGCTGTCAGCCACGTCCCGGAAGACTATATCGGTATGCCCTGGATCGAAGGTATCACCCTGATACAGCGCAAGCTCGAGAATTTCCTGACGGGACTTGGAGTGGTGGCTATCGATGCCACGGGTCAGCCCTTTGATCCTTACTACCACGATGCTCTGATGCGTGAAACCAGTGACGAGTACCCAGAAGGCGTCGTGACTGAAGAGGTGCGCAAGGGCTACATGATGGGTGATGAGGTAGTCAGACCGACGCTTGTAAAGGTGTCTATGGGGCCCACCGAGGGCTAAGCCCCACCTGCGCGAATAGAGATTAAGGAACTCTTGTTTTAAGGAGAAAGCAATGGGAAAGATCATCGGAATAGACCTAGGAACGACAAACTCAGTCGTCGCTGTAATGGAGGGCAATGAGCCCACAGTCATCCCGACGTCAGAGGGGGCGCGCCTGTGTCCTTCAGTGGTTGCTGTCAACCCCAAGACCGGGGAGCGGCTCGTTGGACAGGTGGCCCGTCGCCAGGCGATTACCAACCCGGAAAACACGATCTACTCGGTAAAGCGACTGATGGGGCGCCGTTACTCTGACGCCGAAGTCCAAAAGGCGATCAAACTGCTGCCCTACAAGATCGTCGAGAACGAGAACGGGGATGCATGGGTCGTGATGGGCGGCAAAGAGTATTCGCCGGCAGAGATCTCGGCCATGATTCTGGCCAAGCTCAAGGCTGACGCGGAGGCCTACCTGGGCGAGACGGTGACGCAGGCCGTGATCACTGTGCCCGCGTACTTTAACGACTCGCAGCGCCAGGCAACCAAGGACGCCGGTCGAATCGCGGGGCTGGATGTCCTTCGTATCATCAACGAGCCGACCGCTTCATCGCTCGCCTATGGGCTGGACAAGTCGGACGATCAAGAGATCGCCGTCTATGACCTTGGCGGTGGCACCTTTGACATCTCGATCCTCGATATCGGAGAAGGCGTCTTTGAGGTGCGTGCGACTAACGGTGAC
Organism: Anaerolineae bacterium; assembly: GCA_040772225.1. Taxonomy (GTDB): domain Bacteria; phylum Chloroflexota; class Anaerolineae; order UBA1429; family UBA1429; genus JAAYED01. The sequence goes on along the minus strand of JAXGYO010000002.1, from coordinate 1,360,771 downwards.
ACGTTCCTTGGCGGTGACGACTTTGACCAGCGGGTGATCGACTGGGTGGTAGAAGAGTATCGCAAGGATCAGGGCATCGATCTGCGCAACGACCGAATGGCTCTGCAGCGCCTCAAGGAGGCCGCCGAAAAGGCCAAGATCGAGCTGTCGACTACGGCGCAGACTGAGATCAATCTGCCGTTTATCACGGCGGATGCCAGCGGCCCCAAGCACCTCTCGATGACGCTCACACGCAGCAAGTTCGAGCAGCTCGTTGAGGATCTGGTAGAGCGCAGCATCGGCCCCTGCCGCCAGGCGTTGAAGGACGCAGAGCTGAATGTGAACGATATCGACGAGGTCATCCTCGTGGGTGGGCAGACGCGCACGCCGCTGGTGCAGCGACGTGTAGAGGAAGTGTTCGGCCGGTCGCCACACAAGGGTCTCAACCCTGACGAAGTGGTGGCCCTGGGCGCTGCAATCCAGGCGGGTGTGCTCGGTGGAGAGGTTGACGATGTCCTCCTGTTGGATGTGACGCCGCTGACCCTGAGCATCGAGACGCTGGGCGGCGTGGCAACGCCGTTGATCCAGCGCAACAGCACCATCCCGACGCACAAGGAGCAGATTTTCTCGACGGCGTCGGATAGCCAGACGCAGGTGCAGATCAATGTTCTGCAGGGCGAGCGCCCGATGGCTGCCGATAACAAGTTGCTGGGCACGTTCTCGCTCGATGGTATCCCGCCCGCACCGCGCGGCATGCCTCAGATCGAGGTCAGTTTTGACATCGACGCGAACGGCATTCTAAAAGTGTCGGCCAAGGACAAGGCAACGGGCCGCCAGCAGGATATCACAATCACGGCGTCCAGCGGTCTCTCCGAGGACGAGATCGATAGAATGGTACGCGAAGCGGAGCAGCATGCGGCTGAGGACCGTAACCGCAAGGAGGCCGCAGAGCTGCACAATGAGGCAGACACACTTGCCTACTCGGCGGAAAAGACGCTCAAGGATCTGGGCGACAAGGTGCCAGCCGAGTTGCGAACAGAGGTCGAGCAGAAGGTGAGTGCCGTGCGTGAGGCTCTGAATGGCAGTGACACAGCGCGCCTGCGCCGGCGCAAAGATGAGCTTCAGCAGGTGCTGCAGCAAGTTGGTGCGGCGGCCTACCAGCAGGGCGGGGAGACGCCCCCGCCGGGTGCGGGCCCGGAAGGCACCGACGACGGTACCGTGGAAGGTGAGTTCCGCGAAGTCTAGGGATAGCGCGCGACAGTGAGGGCCGGGAGGCGGCTGCGTGCCGGACTTCCGGCCCTCTGCTATCAACAAGGCACAGACAGGGTCACGAACCTTTGACCCATTCGCTGAAAGGGACTAGACTTTTCGACGGTCACGATCCCTAATCTGGAGCAATGATTGATGTCTTCCGAAGCCAAGCGCGACTACTACGAGACGCTGGGAGTTACGCGGGATGCGTCCAAGGACGATCTGCGCTCAGCGTACCGTAAGTTGGCCAGACGCTACCATCCGGATGTGAACAAGGACTCAGACGCCGAGCAACGCTTCAAGGAGATCAATGAGGCCTATCAGGTTCTCAACGACGACAAGTTGCGGGCTCAATACGATCGTTTTGGGCATGCGGGCCTCGAAGGCCAGGCGGGCGCGGGCGGTTTCGGCTTTGGCGGCTTTGGTGGTTTTGAAGACATCTTTGAGGATCTCTTTGGCTTTGGCTCCATGCGCACCGCCACTCAGGGGCCGCGACGCGGGGCCGATCTGCGGTATGATCTGGAGATAGCCTTTGAGGAGGCGGTTTTCGGCTGCCAGCGAGAGATTGAGATCTCGCGCCTGGAGACGTGCCCGCATTGCCATGGGAGCGGAGCAGAGCCCGGGACCTCGCCGATCCGTTGCCCGGACTGCAATGGCACAGGTCAGGTCCGACGTACCCAGCAATCGGTTTTTGGTGCGTTTGTGAATGTTGCCACCTGCCCTCGCTGTCAGGGGACCGGCGAAGTCGTCACGACACCGTGCAGCGTCTGCCATGGTGCCAGGCGTAGCCAGGAAACCCGCCGCTTGATGGTCGATGTGCCGGCGGGTGTGGATGATGGCATGCGCATCCGGCTGGCAGGTGAGGGAGAGCACGGGCTGTATGGCGGGCCTCCCGGGAATCTCTACGTGATGTTGCATGTTGCGCCGCACAAGTACTTTACGCGGCGTGACCACGACATCCTGCTGAACGTCAACATCAACATCGCTCAAGCGGCGCTTGGGGATGAGATAAAGGTCCCGACGTTGGAAGGCGAAGAGACGCTGGTTGTGCCCGCGGGCACACAGGCAGGTAACGTGCTTCATATGCGTGGCAAGGGCGTGCCCCGGCTCAATGGGCACGGCCGGGGTGAGCAACTGGTCATCTTGAATGTTGTTGTGCCTACCGATCTCACGGCTGATCAAAAAGATCTGCTAAAGCAATTGGGCAAGACGCTGGGATCAGAGGTGACGCCCCAGGCTGGGCGAGGATTTCTCGATCGATTCAGGGAGGCGCTGGGTATCTGATGTCCCTGGATAATGCACGTCTGATCGAGATCAGTGTTCAGGCCGATCGCGAAGCGGTCGACGACGTGGTTGGGCTCCTCAGCCGCCACTGCTCAGGCGGTGCCGCTGTGGATGAACTGCGACAAGGCCCGGAATGGCCCCCGGAAGAACGCATTCTCGTCAAGGGCTTTATGGACGAGCATGATCAGGAGACCCTCCAGAAGCTCGAGATCGCACTGCTGCTGCTCAGCAAGACTGGCGTGATCTCGGAGCCTGCCACCCGCCTGCTGGAGGCGGCGGACTGGGCCGAGTCGTGGAAGGCGTTTTTCCCCCCGCTGCCGATTGGTGAGCGCTTTGTGGTCGTCCCCAGCTGGGTCGAGTATGAGGTTCCCGAAAATCGCCTCCCCCTGTATCTGGATCCCGGGATGGCCTTTGGCACCGGGCTGCACGCAACGACACGCCTGTGCCTGATCGCGATGGAGTCACAGCAGGTCTCCGGTGCGCGGGTCCTGGATGTGGGGACCGGCTCGGGGATCCTGTCAATTGGAGCCGCATTGCTGGGCGCAGCACACATCGATGCGATCGATGTGGATCCTGTTTGCGTTCAGGTCACGCAGGAGAACATCGTACGAAACGATGTGGCGGACGCGATCTCGGTCAGTCGGGCCACACTCCCTGGTCGCGCCCGCACGGGATTACCCTATCACGAGGGCGGTCCATACGATCTGCTGCTGATCAACATTCTGGCGGAAATCATCATCGACATGGCCGTCAGCCTGCCCGGGTATCTCAAGCCGGGGGGAATTTGCATCGCCTCAGGCATCCTCGCGGACAAGTCACAGATGGTTCAGGATGCGCTGGCTGCTGAGGGGCTATCGATCCTCCAGGAGATGCAGCAAGAGGGCTGGGTGGCGCTGGTTGCCGAGCGGCCTGCCTGATGCCATGCACTTGCACCGCTTTTTCGTCCCATCAGAGTGGCTCCAGCACGATCGCATTTCTCTTGACGGACAAGTCGCTCATCAGCTAAGCAGAGTTCTGCGGCTCAAGCCTGGTGATGAGATCGAGCTGCTCGACAACAGTGGCGCGGCCTGGCGTGTCCAGCTCCTGGAGGTGAGTCCCCGCCAATGTCTGGCGGATCGCCTGCGTTGCCATTATCCCGATACAGAGCCTCCCGTTCCGCTCATTCTCTACCAGGGCTTGCCAGGCGGCAGGAAACTGGACCTCGTGCTCCAAAAGTCTACCGAGCTGGGCGCAACGAGGATTGTGCCGGTGCTGGCCTCGCGATCTGTCAAGGCGGAGCGGCCCGAGGCTGGGGGCGGGCGGCTGGAGCGCTGGCGCCGTATCGTTCAGGAAGCGGCTGAGCAGTCGGGGCGGGCGCGATTGCCCGAGGTGTCAGATATCGTGACGCTGGATCGTGCCATTCAGGATATCGACGCTGGCGACCTGTGTCTGGTAGGTGCATTGGACGACAATGTCCCCGGCATCCGCGACGTCCTGGAGAGCCATCATCTTCCCGCGGCAGTCCGGATCTTTGTCGGGCCGGAGGGGGGCTTTGATGACGATGAACTGGCGCTGCTGCGCTCCGGCCGGGTCGTGAGTGTCTCTCTGGGGCGGCGCATCCTGCGTACAGAGACCGCCGGGCTGGCCATGCTCACGGTAGTGGGCTATGCGCTGGGCGAGATGAGTACAAAGGGTGCTGATGCCTCTCTCTGAACGAGACTCTGGCGAGAGGCGCAGGCACTGGTTGTGGCGCGTCCCGTGGTTTCTGCTGGGAGGGTTGCTGCTATTGTTCATTTGCTTGCAGGATACGCCGCAGATCGAGCGCGTCACGATCGGCTCGCCTGGCTCTCCCTCAGATACGCCACTGACGATCGTTCAGCTTAGCGACCTGCACATGCAGGGGCGGCGTGATGTGCTCCGCCTCAAGTACGCCCTTGAACTGGTTGAACGCGAGCATCCCGACGCTGTCGTACTGACCGGGGATTTCGTACGCGAGGATGCGACGCAGGTCAACCTGGCCACACCCTTGCTGACGGGATTATCCGCACCCCTGGGCAGCTATGCCGTTCTAGGAAACCATGATCTATGGACCGACCGACACGTTGTCACGGAGGGACTGCGTTCCGCTGGCATCAAAGTGCTCGATAACGAGGGCGTGGTCCTGTCCAATGGCGAGGCGGCGCTGTATCTGGCGGGCCTGGACGATGCGTGGTCCGGAACCTCGGATCTGGCGGCAGCCACAGAGGGTAACACCACAGGCCTGCCGGTTGTGATGTTGATACACGAGCCTGATCTTGGCGAGCCCTTTGTGCGAGCAGGCAGCGTCTGGCTACAACTCAGCGGGCATTCCCACGGCGGCCAGGTGCGGGTGCCTGGTCGCGGGGCCCTCATCCTGCCTGACTATGCGCAGCAGTACGATCAGGGATTATACAGCGTCGATGACGGCTGGTTGTACGTGAATCGTGGACTGGGAACGACCACTGTACCGATCAGGCTGGGATGCCGGCCAGAGGTGACGGTACTGACCCTGTACCCGCCAGTGGCCACGTCAATGCTGCCATGAGCGATCGCGATCTTGCCAGTGTCACCAGCTCTATCGGAGAGCTCAACGAGCGTTCGCTCCATGCCGCGCTCAAAGCCTGGTGTTCACAGCCTGGGGATCTGACCGAAGTGACCGTGGATGGCTATGTCGTGGATGTTGTCCGCGGCGATCTATTGATCGAGGTGCAGACGGGTGGCATCGGAAGTATCAAGAACAAGCTGAGCACACTTGCCTTTGGCCATGATATGCGGCTTCTCTATCCCGTGGTCGCAGAAAAGATGATCCGCACGCTCGACGGAGATGGCCAGACCGTCCTCCGGCAGCGGCGCTCGCCGGCGCGGCTCGGCTGGGCAAGTTTGTTCGATGAACTCGTATACTGTCCTCACTTGTTGACTGCACCCCGTCTGGAGCTTGTTGCCGTCAAGGTAGCTGTTACGGAGGTGCGCTGCGCGGACGGAACGGGATCGTGGCGGCGTAAAGGGATTAGTATCGTTGATACGCTGCTCGACCGTGTGCTGGAGACACGTACTTTTCGCAGCGCCGAGGATCTCCTCGATCTGTTGCCCCCGACGCTGGAGGAGCCCTTTACGCATCGTGATCTCGCCGCTGCGCTGGGCGTGCGGATGGCAACTGCGCAGCGGGCCTCCTATTGCCTGAGACATCTCGGCCTGTTACGTGAGGTTGGACGCAGAGGCCATGCGTTGCTGATCGAGCGGGTGCCGGGGGCGACTATCGGGGCGGTCTGATCGCGATGCTTTGCGATTGCCCCGCGCGCCATATTTCTGTACATTAGGGGTACTTGCACTAGAATTGGTTCGTCGATGGTGATGATGTACAGATAGGAGGATCTATGGCGACACTTCCAGATGGCACCAAGTTGCCGGGGCGCCTGTTTATCGTCGAGGGTATTGACGGTTCTGGGAAAAGCACGCAACTTGACCTGTTACACAAGTGGCTCACGTCGCTGGGGTACTCTGTGGCCTTTAGCGAGTGGAACTCGTCACCGGTGGTGCGCAAGACCACCAAAGTGGGCAAGAAGAAGCAGCTTCTTACGCCTACGAGTTTCAGTCTGATCCATGCCGTCGATTTTGCGGACCGGTACCAGCAGCAGATCGAGCCGGCGCTCAAGGCCGGCGCCATTGTGCTTGCAGACCGGTACATCTTTACGGCTTTTGCGCGGGACGTCGCCCGAGGCGTAAACCGGGATTGGGTACGTGAGGTGTATTCCTTCGCCGCGATCCCGTCTGTGGCGCTCTACTTTCGCGTGCCGCTCGACGAGTCGCTGCGCCGGATCATCAGTGGTCGTCCCAATCTCAAGTACTACGAGGCCGGCCTCGATCTTGGCCTCTCGGACGACCCGCTGGAGAGCTACCGTATCTTTCAGGGGCGCATCTTGCGGGAGTATGAGCGTATCGCCGGGGAATACAATCTTGCCGTGGTGGACGCAAGCCTGCCGATTGTAGAGCAGCAGGAGCTGGTGCGTGAGATCATCAGGCCGCACCTCGAAGGTGCGTTGATGGCCGAGTCCAACCCCTGGCGCAAAGTGCTGGCCACGGAGGGTCTCTCCGGCCGGTATCTGGATAGCCTGGCACGAACGGTGGAGCGATAGCCATGAGCAAACTACGATTCTATGGACATGGTCTTCCGGGTGCCGAGGACGTGGATATCGGAGGCAAGCTGATCGTGCTGGAGGGACCGGACGGCGTGGGCCGGTCTACGCAGGTCGCCCTGTTGCGTGAATGGCTGGAGGCCAACGGTTACGCGGTGTTTTCCAGCGGCTTTAAGCGATCGGAACTGGCCAGCCGCGGGATCGAGTCCGCCAAGCAGGGGCATACCATGGGTAACCTCACGCTGGCGCTCTTTTATGCTGCGGACTTTGCGGATAGGCTGGAGCGGGAGATCATCCCCATGCTCAAGGCCGGCTTTGTTGTGCTTACCGATCGTTATATCTACTCGATGATGGCCCGCGCGCGTGTCCGGGGGGCCGACAGCGAATGGCTCAAGTCTCTCACGGGATTCGCTGTGGTGCCGGACAAGATCCTGTATCTGCGCGCAGAGGTTCAAGATTTGCTCCCCCGAGTTCTTGCCGCTCGCGGTTTTGACTTTTGGGAGTCCGGCATGGACTATTTGGGGTACGCTGACTATTACGCCAGCTACATCGAGCACCAGAATCGCATGCGCCAGTCGCTGGACGAGATGAGCACCGAATACGGCTTTGAGACGATCGATGCCTCACAGCCCATTGATCAGGTCTTTGCTGAGCTCAAGGCGGCGGTGCTGGAGGTCGTAGGAGACCTCAAGCCTGCACACCCGCCTGTGGTCTAGATCGTTCCGATACGGGTTACAGCGCCGGGGGACCTCCCCGGCGCTGTTCTATTTGGGCGATATCAGTCTGCCGAGAAGGGGCTTGTACAGCTCTATCGCATCGTGCGGGCAGAGCTCGTGGCAGCAATAGCAGCGAATGCATGTCTTGCCATCCATCTGAGCCCGTCCGTTGACGATCTCGATGGCGTTGACAGGACAGTGTTGGACACAAAAGCCGCAGGCGATACAGCGTTCGGTCGCACGTGGCCTGGCCACCATCTGCTTCCAGATCCAGCCCTGTGCCAGACCGCGCAGCGCCCGGGCACTGCGTGTGTCCGGCTGATCGTTGGTCGTGGGTGGCGTGGCCACGCGTACCAGAAAGCGCAACGGGGCGGGAATGAGTCCGGGATCCAGAGGGGTATCGATCCCTTCACGAAAGTCTGTGATTCTGAGGTTGTCCAGGCTATCGCCGAGGATCTCGAGATCGTCGACTTTCCCAGTCGTCAGACCTCGCGCTGCAGCCAATCGGGTGGTTGTCACGATATCGGGCTCCATGCCAACCAGAGTCGCACCCAGTGTGTCCACTGCGAGCACGTCGGTGCTGGTGACAATGGCCCCGATCTGGCGCGGATCGCCGCCGGTGGGGCCCTCGCCTTCCATGCCGATGATAGCATCCAGTACCGTAAGTGTCGGACGGACAAACTGGAGGATATCCAGCAGCCCCTCGCAGAACCTCTCGCGGTCAACGAGCTTGGAGTGGTAGCCAATCTTGAGCGCGCCAGGCACCACGCCGAATAGATTCTTGACGCCCATCGTCAGGACGGTCAGGTTGTGCGTCTTGAGCTTGGGCAGGTTGATGACAGCATCGACTTCCAGCAACGGGTTGATGAGGTCGAGCCGGTGCAGCACGATGCCCTCTGCATTGGAGACCTGGGTCGCTGCTGTGTCATAGTTTAGCTCGGCGCCGCTGGCCTCTGCGGCCGCTTCCATGCCCGTGCGGCGATAGGCCGACCGCAACGTTGCCGGCGTGTACGGGCCTCCTGGCGAATCCGCAATCAGCGGATGCGCCCCGGCCTCGATCACCAGCCGCGCCACTGCGGCGACCACGGTGGGGTGGGTTGTGGCGGCTCGCTCCGGAGGCATGCTCCGCACCAGATTCGGTTTTAGCAGTACCCGGGATCCCGGCTTGATAAAGGCTTCGATGCCTCCCAGCAGGTCGATGGATCGCTTGACGGCGTCATAGACTGCCTGTGGCTCATAGTCAGCGCAGGAGACGAGCGATACCTGAGGTCGTGACTGTGTCATTTATCTCTCCGTACTCGCCAACGCGCTGATGGCCTCGGATAGAAAGCGCAACTGTCGCGCGGCCAGTCCGATCTTGACGGTGCTGGCGCCGTCACTCTCCATCAGCCGCTGAAGATCACCGCTCTGCACACACTCTGTCAGTCGCTGCAGTTCATCCATAAAGGAATCCAGCGAATGTATACGCACCACCCGGTTGCCATCGCGGGTGGCTGGCTCAAGGTAGCCATAGTCGGCATCGTCTCGCGCCGCCGGGCCCTCGCTTTCCCATGGGGGGAGGCCCTCATCGTCTTCCGCGGTCTGCTCTCTCTCCGGTAGAGCGGAATGGCCTGGCATAGTGGAGCCGTCCTGAATACGTGACTCTATGTGCGGTACGGTTTCTCCACGGCGCAGCAGCGCTAGAGCAGCCTCGGGAGCGATATTCGGGTTTCTGATGAGCGAGGCACAGAGTCGCGACAGTTCCGCCGCGGAGAGGCTTTCATCGATCACCAGGGTAGCGATCGCCACCTGCCGCTCGTCCGGCGAGATATCGACGAGATGCTGTGCATGGGTGACGCCGATGGCGCCGCTAGCGACGCGCTGCCGCACCAGCGGCGAGAGTTGTAACAGGCGCAGGTAGCGCTGGATCTGCCTCGCCGAAAGGCCTAACGTGCGGGCCATATGATCAAGGGCATCCCCCTGAGAGACGCCGCTCGCCGTCAGATGCCTCAGCAGGCGCTCAAAGGCGAGCGCCTTGTCCATATCGTTGAGGTCGAGGCGCTGTAGATTCTCCAGGACCTGCTGGATCATCACCTGCTGAGGGTCCTCGGCCTGCACGGTGACACAGGGAACGCGGTCAAGACCTACGACGATGGCGGCGTCTCTCCTGCGATTGCCGTACACCACGCGATAGGCCTGGCCCTCCGCCGAGACGCCCAGGGGCTGCAATATACCATGCTCCCGGATGGTTTCAGCGAGGCCCGCCAGGTTTCCGGGCTCTGAGCGTACGTTTTGTTTACTTGGGAGCAGATCTCGCGGATTGAGATAGATGATCTGTTGGTCAGGCGACATACATACTCCAGGGAAAGGGTATTGAGGCAGACTCTAGGCTTGCTGGCGGAAGTTGCCGTAACGCATAAAGGCGCGGCAGGCGATGTCCTGCCATTTCGGATCCAGCCCGATGGAGACATTGTCAGAGTAATACCCGCCGAGGAAGCCGCCTTCGGGCCCACCCAACTTGGTGATCAACTCCCTGGCTTCGTGCTCGATCGCGGCTGGATCGCCGCTCTGCAGTGTCTTTTGGATGTCCACCGGGCACCAGAAGGTGATCTGGCCACGAAAGCGAGCAAGTGTATCGATGCCATGCAACCGGGGTTGGTCGAATTGCAGCAGGTCGATTCCGGCCTCGATGAGGTCGGGGATGATGTCGGTGATCTTGCCGCAGGAGTGCATGAACACATGCACCCCGTGGGCGTGGGCCGTCTGGCACAGGTCAACAAAGCCCGGTTTGAACATCTCGCGCCAGACTGCAGGCCGGATCATCAGGCCCAGCTGGGTGCCCCAGTCCTCAGGAAACATGACCGCATCGACGCCGCTGGTGGCATAGGAGATAATCGTTTGGGCCAGGAGGTCCTGTATTCGCTTGAGAAGGGCGCTCACGCGCTCCTTCTCAAGCAGAATTTCCATGAGGAACAGGTCCAGGCGCCTTAGCTTACGTGCGATGTTGAATGGAAATCCGGGGAGGTGACCGATGACATACCGCTGCCCGGCGTTCTCCTCACAGGCTTCGGCAACCAGATGAAAGTTGAGCGGATTTGCCAGGTCGGGCAGAACCAGACTGTCCAGCTGTTCCCAGGAGGCGAGTGCGCCCTTGAACACCTCGCCTTTGCTGGATCGATCCAGCCGCGCCCAGGTGTTGCCCCATTCATCGATGTACTCTTGCCGCTCGGGGCCGACATCCTGCCATACAGGATCGAACCCGGCTAGCTTGTAGCTGGTCTGCAGCAGATCGTTCCAATAAGGCTCCGGAAATGATGCCGCAAGGCGCTCTGGACCGGTAAAGCTGAGAGTGCGCAGGACAAGTTCTCGGGAGTTCATTCGCTATCCTATATGCGGCGTGGTACGGGTGATTGAGACTAGCGGATATCATGATAAGGCCGATTGCACACTGTGGCAAGCCTGCAGCAGCGACTGTCATCAGCGGCCACGGCGCGCTCGTCCTTTGACGGTGCTGTATGCTGATGATAGTATTCGTACATCTGTGACGATCGTGTTGCGGTTTGCTCGCCGCTGCATGTGGCTGCGTAACTCTGCGTTGTCTCTGTCCTTGACCTCTGTCTGGTACGGGATGGCAATCTGCTGGGCCCGCGGCAGCATTTCGGGGCCAGCCGCCGCAGTCCCGATCCAGTCACGGCCGATACTCATCGTGCCGCGGGACCACGCGGCGGACCCTGGAGGACAGAATGGCAAAGAGACTGTACGTGGGCAATCTCCCCTACAGCACACGCGAAAGATCTTGAGGACTTGTTCTCTTCCATTGGCGAGGTGTCGGAGGCGATCGCGATGATCGACCGTGAAACCGGTCGTTCGCGCGGATTCGGTTTTGTAGAGATGGCCGATGATGCGGCGGTGGAGCAGTTGGACGGCACCATGCTTGAGGGCAGGGCGATTCGCGTCTCGATCGCCAGGCCTCGCGGCGAATCGCGCGGGCCGGACTGGTAGATCTGCCTGACGTTTCGGATATGCAAAAGGGACTCTGGCCAAACCAGAGCCCCTTTCACTTGCTGTCGCTATATGTCGGGCGCACCCGGCAGCACAAAGGCGGGTGCTATTCGCTCGCTTCCTTAGAAGTCTCCTAGTCTGCCATCTCCTCGCCCTCAAGCTCTTCGGCCTCGAGTTCCTCAGCCTCAAGCTCCTCCTCCGTCAAGGCCCTCGGTTCCACAACACGCGCGACTGCGGTGTCTGCATCAACCAGGACGGTGACGCCTTCGGGGATGGGAAGATCGCGGACATGGATTGCGGAATCCATGTCTGTCAGCACAGAGATGTCGACGATGATATGCTCCGGAAGATCGCCCGGCAGACACGAGATCTCCAGCTCGTTGAGCAGCGTATTGACGACGCCACCGTGTTCGACCACAGGGGCCTCGCCGTGGGTGAACAATGGTACAGTCGTCGTGATCGGCTGGTCAGCGACGATCCGGTATAGGTCAACGTGTACCAGGCTACCGGATACTGGATCGCGCTGCACATCTCGCACCAAGACGGTCTCAAGCATGTCTGCGTCAGGAACAGTCAGGCTAAAGAGACGGGTCGTTCCCACGGTGTTCAGCATCCTGCGGAGCTCACGCTCTGCAAACTGCAGGGACACGGAGGCGTACTGGTTTCCGTAGAGTACGCCGGGGACAATCCCTTCGCGCCGGAGTGCCCTGGGCGTCATTTCGGTATCCCGTGACTGTGCCACGAGTGATAGAGTCTGTGCCATATTCTCTTCCGTCCTTCATCCTGGGATAGCGCGGCGTCACGCCTGCCTGCTCGCGGACCATCAACATAAAACAAGGGCCGTCTCTGGTGATCCAGCTGGCCCTTTATCCGTGCAACTGGTGTACCTTATCGATTATAGCGCGGTGACTTCTCGTGTCAAATAACGAGGTCGGTCACCGCTCAGTCGTTTTGGGTGGCCTGGTTTCGGCGGTTGCGGTGGCGCACCATCCGCAGCCAATCGAGCAGAGACCGCGTGGTGCGAATGGCCTGCTGCGCTTGCCTGTACGTAGGGCGTCGTCCCCGGTGCACAGTGTCGTTGCGCAGATCATTGAGTTGCCCAAAGGCCTGCCATAGCGGTCGGTTGTCGTTGCGGAGGTTAAAGCCGCAGTAGGCGCCCATTAGCGCTGCGAGTTTCGATGTGAGGCTGCGCGTCGAGAGCACGTGGTCGATCTGGTCGTCATCCATCCCACGGCGGAGCATGCCTTCGGTGAGCAGTGCGGAGGCAGCCGCCTCGATGGTTGTGTGGCAGCTGGCGATGGTCTGCCGCGGGAAGCGTTGCGCGAGCGCACGTTCTGCCTCGATTAGTAGCTCATCGGCGAGGTCTACGGACTGCTGCTCGCTGAGTGCTCGATCGAGATCGCGATACCAGGCAACGCTCTCGCCCAGCAGATCAAAGGTCTCAGTCCGCGCCTCTTCCGCGCGTATCAGCTCGTCCTGGAGCGGATCCTCGCACAGGACAGCCCCGTCTTCGGCTCTCACCGTAAGATCGATGTCGTCACGCCTGAGATCATAGATATGGTATAGGCGAGCCTTGCGGCGCACCACGGCCACCAGATTGTTGAGCACCTCCAATGCTTCTGAGGCGAACAGGTCGCGTGCCGGGTCGATTTCTTCCGAGCTGTTGAGATCGATGCCCTCGGGTAGCCGTCGAATGATCGTGGCGGAAGAGTTAATCGAGCCCAGCGCCGCGTGATCCCCTCCAAACATGACGCGCAGGACAAAGGGGTGATCGTACCAGGTGTAGGTGGTCGTGATCACATCATCGCCGAACAGCGCGGAAGGGTCCTCCGCTGACGGCTGCGTTCCTACTGCGATCAGTGGGCTGAACTGCTGTTCAGAAACGTGCACTGTTAGCGGTCCGGACTCGGTGGAAACCGTGTAGGAGCGTTCCCGAATGCCAAAAGGAAGGCTTGCGAAGGCTACCAGTAAAGGCATGGGGCGTTCTCCTTATATCTCTTCAAGCGACTCTGATTCCAACGCATGCTTCCTCTATATATCGCGCTCACCATTCCCCCGGTGACGGCGCCCGCCGTCGCTGCTTTTTCCGGCTCTGGTGACTCTTTTCCTCTCGACGCCTGGCCTTTTGGGTCCTTGATGGTCGCGTATGGAGGCGTGCGCGGGTAGGGCGCAGGGCATAGACTAGCAGCTCTCTAAATCGCTCCAGGACGTCCTGGCGGTTCTGCCACTGGCTGCTGCTGGCCTGTGAGTAGAGGTGCAGCACACCTTCTCGATCGATTAGCCTTCCCAGCCTGCTGCGCACGTGGTTCTTTTGTGTGTCGGTGAGACTGGGGCTCTGAGCCACGTCAAAGAGTAACTCTACCCGGGTGGCCGTCTTGTTCACGTTTTGGCCGCCCGGGGCGCTGGCGCGCGAGAACCGCCACTGCACTTCTGAAAGTGGAATCTCCAGGTTAGCGTTGATTTGCAGGGCAGGGTCGTTCACGCGTGGCCTTTGCAGGATAGCATATTGCCTATTGTCAGCGGATGATCTTCGATCCGCAGGGCGCTTGACGCCTGCTGCAGCGCGTAGGCGCGCGAAACGCGTTCGCTGCCCGACCAGTCTGGTTGGACACCCAGTACCAGCGGGCTCGGGGCGATCAGCGAGCCTGCCGTGCTGCAGAGATCGTAAGCGCGCACCAGGGGGACGTCCACTTGACGCAGGTATGTCTCGTCGGCGTCCAGGTCAAGCTCAGTCAGGTCGGCGCACACGGCAATGTCTGACGCGTTGAGCGCCGCTGCCAGGAGGGCCCAGACCGCCCCCACACCATGACCAATCAGCCAGGGTTTGGAGTCTCGTCTGTCGAGATGTGCGAGTGAGACCAGCAGGTCAAGCACCTGTTCGCCAGTGATACACCGGTTGAAGCATGACCAATACCAATCACTGTCACGGCGCGCCGGGGCGGCAGGGGGGACCGACCTGGAAAAGGGCTCGGGAATGCAGGTCGAATACCCGCCTTTGAGCAGCGCATCAACCAGCGGACCCGGGGCTCCTGTGGGCCCAGAGTACGTTTCGAGGCCAGCGGCATCCACCAGCACTGCGGTCCCGCGAATTGTGCCGTCCGGAAGGTACTCGGTACACTGGATGCGCTCACGACCTGGCCGGCCAAGAGTTACCCTGTTACAGATGTAACCTTGCCCGGCCCCTATCGCTTCTACCGAAAACGCGATCTGCTCGTCAGGCTCCGGCCGCCGGACGCCGAGAACGTGCTCTAGCCTGAGTTTCGAGATCGAGCGCCACTGTTCGATGTCTTCTATTGAGTCCGGCAACAACGAGGCTTGCCTTTTCAGAGCAAACTGCCGCCATGACTCTGGGAAGGCGGATGCGTCGGGGACGTTTTCGGGCAGATCGGCGGCAGGAAACACGCGCAAGCGATCGTCAGGATCCAGCGGGAAAGGCTGTTCCACAGCCTGTTCCTGCGGTATGCCGAACCACCGTGCAAACCAGCGATAGACCGGCGCCCGGCTATCGGCGTTGTAGTTGTGTTCGGCATCGATCTGGATATGCGCAAGGTGCGCGGTACGGCCATAGAGCGCATACACACTTTCAACGGCCGGGAATTCCACCAGAGGTGTATTGCAGGTCCAATCGCCCGTGGCGGATATCATCAGCATTGGCCGGGGGGCAGCCAGTGCAGCGATTTCGACGTTGTAAGTGTCCAGTCTGAGCGCCGGCGTGTTCTCGCACTCGCAACCGCCCTGGAAATGCGCGGAGATCATATTCACAGGTGCCGTCACCGAAATCCGATCGTCGAGAGCCGTCAAGAGCATTGCCTGCGACGCGCCCCCGGAGGCGCCGGTGCATCCGATACGGCTGGCATCCACCTCGGGCAGGCTGCAGAGATACTCGAGAGCCGTGAGGCCGTTCCACAGCTGCAGAGATAAAGATGTCAATCCCCAGAGGGCACCGCGCCGTGAGCTAAAGTGATGATCAGCGATCTGGAGGCTGTCGTTGTAGCCGACCATGTCGTAGGACAGTGCCAGCATGCCCATGCGCGCAAAGGTGATGCAGCGAGCGCGTACTGAGCCCCTCGCGCTGTGCTCCAGCCTGCCGGCCTCCCAGTGTCCGTGTGGGTTGAGGATGGCCGGCGCCGGTTCGTGCTGTCCCACCGGACGGTACAGGTTGCCAGTGCACAACAATCCCGATCTGCCCATCAGTGCCAGGCGATCGACGGTGTATCCTGGCCCCTGGCTGCATGGCGTTACGCTAGCCCACTGAGGGCGGAGATCGGGACGGGGAACGAGTCCTGTGACCACAGCGAGGTGCTCGCGCAGATCCAGGGCACGCCGTTCCCACTCTGGTAGCGTTGAATATCCTGGAAACACAAAGGACTGCTCGCCAGAGCGATGTCGTAGCTGTCTGGGGTCCACGGCAGAGAGCTGAGAGTTGTTCATTCTCGCGCCTTCTATCTTCTCTCGGGATTGGCCGGGTGAGGCACCATGATCATATCCGCCGGAATAGCCGCACGTCAACAGCCGGAGAATGTGTCTCTCTGCGTGGTTGGGGTATAATCAGCCACGGTGAGGGTTACGTGCTAAACACACCGTAAGGATGAGACGTGTCTGCAAAGAGGCGTTACTTGGTCATCGCCGTTCTACTGGTCATCATCAGTGCTGCTGCCTGGGCGGGGGGATACTTGCGTGATAGCGTGTCCCGACCGCAGCCAGAGGCGGCGCAGATCGGTGAGGAGATTCCGGTCATCACGTTGGCGGCGGGTGGGGTCGATGTCGCTACGCGCGCGATTGCCATGCCGGGCGCCACGTTGACGCCCACGTTGCAAGTGCTGGATGCCGAACCCACGGAGCAGCCAACACCGACGATCACGCCGACCCCGGCACCCACGGTGGATTACGGCGTTGAAGGCGCCACCGGCCGTGTCCAGATTCCCGCGATCGGTGTCGACCAGGTGATTATCCCTGCAAGCTGGAAAGTGACATTCGTCAACGGACAACCGGTTGCAGACTGGGAGACGATCGACTGGGCCGCAGGACATAATATGGGCTCCGCGCCCCTGGGTGGCCCGGGCAACACCGTGCTGACCGGCCATACCCGCGGTAACGGCAATGGCGAGTTTCAGAATCTCTGGGAGCTTGTGCCAGGGGACGAGGTCTACGTCTGGGATAGCATTGGACGGCAGTTTCTCTACACGGTTGAGCGCGTCGTCAAGGTCCAGGAGGTAGGGGCTAGCCTGGAGGAGCGGCAGGAGAACGCCCGGTACATCATGCCAACCGACGATACGCGGTTGACGTTGGTCACCTGCTGGCCTGAATGGGTGTACACCCATCGTATCATTGTCATCGCAAGACCGGTTTAGCTGTCCTGGTTCGACCACTTGTGATGTGTTTTGCCCTTTTCGGTGCCCGCTAGTCCTTGCAATCCGCCTGACATATGCTATAGTTGCTTTACGGGGCTTTCATCGAAGAGTCTCTGGATGTTGGCATCGAGGCTTTGGGAGAGCAAAGGAGCAAACCATGGGTGATGGCAGAAATCGAATTCCGTTGGGATGGGTGATCGCGTTGCTAGGGGTGGTGCTGCTTGCGGCGCTTCCGGCTGTGTGGGCCAGTCCGTTGGCTCAGCCGTTGCGGCAGACGATCCCTGATCCTGAGCCGACCCCGACGCCGATGTCTATGGAGTGTAT
Source organism: Anaerolineae bacterium (assembly GCA_040772225.1). GTDB lineage: Bacteria > Chloroflexota > Anaerolineae > UBA1429 > UBA1429 > JAAYED01. The sequence continues at coordinate 1,343,755 of JAXGYO010000002.1, read as the reverse complement.
TCTCCTGGCGCCCTGCGAGTCGACGACGGTGACCGAGACCATCAAGAACGAGGGCACTGAGACGATGACGGGCTGCGTCATTCGCTTTGAGGATGTCGCAGGGATGGAGTACGTGGTTAACGGCACAGTGTTAACCTCTCCCTACATCATCGCAGTTCCGGACCTGGCTCCCGGTGCGCAGGTCGACATCAGCTATGACGTCCGGCTCAAGTGCGATGATCCCAGCGTGCTGCCCTGCACGCGTTATATCATCGATGTTTACCTCGAGTGCGGCGACCAGGTCTCTCTGATCGATCAGATCTGCATAGACTCGCCGTGCCCCATCCTTCCTTCGGTCGGCAAGTAGCACCCCACTGTAAGTAGGTCGGGGATGCGGTCCAACCGCATCCCCGATTGGTCTTGAGTTGCTGCTGTATCCGAGGTGAGTCGGGAGTATGCTCTCCCTGGCTGTCGGTAACACCCAGGGGAGAGTGATGAAAGATGGCGCAACGCTTGGCATCCCTAGAGAATAGACTGGAAACTCGGGGCGCAAAGGAATCCAACGCCAGGCCGGCCGTTGGTTTTCGTGGTCTACATACCTCTGAACGGCAGTTTATCCTCGTTCTAGTGGATGTTATCATCCTGTCCGGAGCCCTCCTTTTCACCCTGTGGGTCCGTACTCTCTTTGTGGACATGGACCCGGTTGGCTTTTTCCCCCCCAGGCCGATCTGGTGGATCACACTGATCGCCCTGTGGTTCCCATTCGCAACCATCTTTGACTGCTATGACCTCAAACAGGCTGCGGAGCCTGCACGGAGCGCTGTGTATGCGGCGGGCTGCGCTCTACTAGTCTCTGCGCTCTACCTGGTGATACCGGTCATCTCTGCTCCACTGACACGTTCACGACTCGCCTGGTTCATCTTTGCGGCGTGTGTCGTGCTGGCCATCGGCGGGAGCCGCGTCCTGTTCGCTCGGATTTCCAGGACGGAGAGCCTCGCGTGCCGGGTGCTTATAGTGGGTGCGGGGTGGTCAGGGCGAGCTATGGCGAGCGAGATCCAGGACATCGGCTATTGGTCCGGTCTGCAGCTGGTCGGTTTTGTGGATGATGACGAGAGGCTTAGAGACACAGAGGTACAACGGAGCACTGTGTTGGGCGATAGCCAGGATCTCGTCAGGCTCGTCCGAGAAAAGGCAATTCAGGATATTGTGGTCGCGATTACCAATACTGATGAGATCAAGCCGCAACTGATGCAGGCGCTTGTTGCCTGCTGGAGCATGGGTGCCAACGTGGTGCCCATGGCGATTTACTATGAACACCTCACCGGTGCTGTACCTGCGCAGCATCTGGGGCAGAATCTCTTTGCGCTGGTCGGCGTCCCTGTTGGTGTCGGGCTGCGACTGTGGGATGTGGTGCGGCGTCTGTTGGATATTGTTGCGGGGGCGCTCGGCCTCGCGTTTACGGGAGTGCTGTTGCCCTTTATTGCATTGGCCATCTCCCTGGATAGCCCCGGGGGCATCTTCTATCGCCAGGAGCGGGTCGGCCTGGGAGGGCGGATATTTACACTGTTCAAGTTCCGCTCTATGGTGCTCGATGCTGAAGCAAACGGGGCCGTCTGGGCCAGCGCACACGATAGCCGGGTCACGCGCGTGGGCAGGTTTCTCCGGGCGACGCGTCTGGATGAATTGCCCCAGTTCTGGAACCTGATCAATGGCACGATGACACTTGTGGGTCCCAGACCTGAGCGGCCTGTGTTTGTGCAACAACTCACCGAGGCCTTTCCTTACTATCCCGTGCGCCATTCGGTTCGGCCAGGGCTTACGGGATGGGCCCAGGTGCGTTTCCGCTATGGAAATACGGTGGACGACGCCCTGGAAAAGCTGCGTTACGACCTGTATTACCTCAAGCATCGAGGCCCGGTGCTTGATGCGATCGTCTGCCTCTATACCTTTCGTGTCATCATACGCATGGAAGGCTCGTAGAGAGGCATGCTGGCCAGTAGCATGTGTTTTTGTACTCCTGGGTCCCGCCGATTGATTCTGCGATCTGCTGATCCCTCCCTTGTGGTAGCCTGCGGCAGGCACAGGTCTGCAGTTCCCTCCATCGGAGACGCCTTCTTATTTCCTCCCTGCTGCAAGGCTCCTCGTTACGCCCACTGCTGCACCGCCCCTTCAGGGGGCAGTCCCACATGAGTACGTCGGTATCCCCGGAACGGCGCCCGCGCTATGGCCCCGTCATCCTGTGGGTTCTGTTGGGACTGCTTATTCTGTGGCTATGTATGTGCACTTATCGCAGCTTGGGTACGCTGATCCACGGCAGGGCGTTTCTCCAGGATCTGGAGGCGCTGTGGGAGTCGCGATCGGACGAGGCGGGCCCTGCTCGAGATGAGGTGCGAGCCACGCACCTCCAGGCGGGGTATCTTGCACAGGATCTCGTGGGACTGCAGCGCTGGGCCAGCCCGCCACTGTGCCTGCTGGGGCAACTTCTTGGGAAGAGTGTGGCCGGCAGATACGCTCAGCTGGGATGTGATGGGCTGGAGGCTGGGTCGGGCCTGATGCTCTCGGTCACCGGTGCTCTTGGAGCTATGGATCATGTCGCTGCACAGGGGACTGTCGACCAGCCAGGCCAGGTGCAGGCTGCCCTGCACTACTTTGCTTCCGATCGCGATCGCCTGGTCAAGCTCTTGCCCGCAGCAGGGCGGCTGGATGCAAATGTGGCCGCGCTTCCCCGCCTGCCGGAGAAGCTGCGTCTATTCGGCACGCTGGCACCCGGTACAGTGAATGCACTCCTGCTGGGGCCGGAGCTCTTTGATGACGACCAAACCCGGGTGTACCTGGCGATCCTGCAGAATACGGACGAGCTGCGGCCCACCGGTGGCTTTATCGGGAGTCTCGCGTCGCTGGCCTTTCGCGGGACCGAACTCGTCTCGCTGCAATTCCTGAACAGCTATGATGTCGAATCGGAACGCGCACAGATGCCTCCAGCCCCAGGTCCACTTGCCAAGTACATGTCTGCTCCCGGTCTGGTATTTCGCGACGCGAACTGGTCTCCTGATTTTCCCACCTCGGCCGCGGTACTTGGTGCCATCTATAGCGGGAGCCGTGGCCCGGTGGATGGCATCGTGGCGCTAGACTCGGTGCTGCTGAGGCGGATTGTTGATGCCATTGGCCCTGTGCCGGTGCCCAGGTACGGCCTGACGGTCACCGGTGAGAATCTGGCGGCGGTGTCAGAGCAGTACTGGGAGAACCCTCTCGAGGGCGCCCCTCTGTCAGGCCGCGCCGCGGACCTCCAGGGTTGGCTGGAGCATCGCAAGGATTTCGGGGGTGACTTTATCGATGCCGCGCGGGCGCATTTGTCCGATCAGGGCATGGATGTCTGGCTGAGGCTTGCGGAGACACTCCTGTTCAGCCTCAAGGATCGTCATCTCCAGGTCTGGTCACTGACGAGCAGTGCGGCGCAAGAGGATCTGTCGCGAGCTGGTTGGTCTGGTGAGGTGCTCTCTGATGCCGGGGATTACCTCATGGTCGTGGACGCCAACGTGGGCTTTAACAAGGTCGATCGCAGGATCGAGCGGCGTATCGCATACAGCCTTGAACTCGTATCGGGCGACCCCGTCGTCACCGTGAGACTGAGTTATACCAACACGGCCACTGCTGAGCTGGACGGGTGTGTTCACCAGGCAGAGATCTATGACTCTTATCAGGAACTTACAGAGCAGTGCTACTGGAATTACGTGCGCGTGCTCGTCCCAAGGGGAGCCGAGCTACTCGAGACGCGCGGTAGCAGCTACGCCATCGATAAGGGAGTGGAGGCTGGCAAGGCCAGCTTTGGCACGATGGTCGTCGTGGCTCCCGGGAAAACGGAACAACTGGACTTTATCTATCGACTTGGCGGCGAGGCGCTGGTATGCGATCGAGGCAGTTGCCGCTACAACCTGACGGTCCAGAAACAACCGGGAACCATCGCCACCCCGTTCCACCTGGAGACCGATGTGAACCTTTCACACGTTTCCATATCTGGTGATGCCACTGCTAACGGTCCGCTGCGTGCCGTCGAGACCGACCTGGCGCTTGACAGGCACATCACGCTCTCCTGGGATTCTGCCTCAAACTGAGCGGCGGGCACACCTTCTAGTCGCTTCCCATTGCGATTGTGGCCTCATCCCGGGTGAGCTTCTGTTGCCAAATTAGAACATTTGTTCTATACTGACCATGATAGCTGTTAGGGGGCCAGGAGGAGCCGATGGAGGACGACCAGGTCAGGATACTGGTGCGCATCCTAAAGCGGATCATGTCCGAGGAGAGTCTCAGTATGCAGGGTATGGCGCGCCGGCTCGGATTTGCGACCAGCCACCTCTCCATGATCCTGTCTGGCAAGAGGCGCCCTGGACTGCGCTTTCTGTGGGCAGCCATGCGGAGATATCCGGAGATCGAAGATCTAGTGCTTGCGCGGCGCCGAAGGATAGATGTGGATATCAGGGAGCCCGGAGGTGCTGATCCCGAGAGCGGGAATCCTGTCTTGTGACATGTACTTGCTGACGCAGGGCGAGCGGAAGGGACATTACCAGTCAAGAGGCCTGGTTCGAAAGCGGGAGCGTGAAAGTCGAGAGGGTAGTTGAGCCCATCCCGCAAGCCGTGAGGAAGAGCACGGCGGCGCTTGAGGGTCAAGGCTATTCTCTCTCAGAAAAGTCGGGGTGCCAGTATGCGCAAGGCCTGGGCGCACTCACGGTATGACGGACGCGTTGCCCGAGCAGTCCTCAAGACACCAGACGGAGATTGCCCTTTAGCGCCAGAAGAACAGGTGATCCAGGTCTATGCGGGTCAGCGTCCCGTTCTCGATCCGATCGCGCATCTCGGCCAACTGTTGGGCCAGGGGGATGCTACGCAGTCGCCCGGCGGGCGCCTGCTGGCCCGGTATCTCTTGGGGCAGCTTTGGTTCCTCGTCGCGCAGCACGGCGACCACGTCCGCGAGGACCTGATCGTTGCTTACTAGCGCAACATGACTCTCTTCGATAAAGTGCGTCGTGATGTTCTGTGCCCTCGTCGACCACAGGGGCACTTGCTCGTCACCGGAACCCTTTCCGTGTTCCACATAGACGGGCCGAAACTCGGTATCGCCGGCACCGCGCTGTACGGCCGTAACTGTGGCCTTGTGGCAGCCGGCAAAGTTGACCATGGGCACCTGAGGGTCGGAGGCTGCGAGCAACTCGTGCAGTTCGCGGGCACGATCCAAATAGTCCTGACGCATCCCGGGCACAGGCCAGGCTGCAGCATCGTAGAGATCCCAATCGCAGGGATAGTCACATCCGCCGGAGAAAAGCTCCTCGGGCGCGGGCAGGAGCTGATAGACAGACGGTATCGTCTGGCTAAAGGGCACCAATCTGTTGTCTTTGTTCAGATGTGCAATCAGCAGATAGGGATGGTGCTCGTCACTGAACGCGAGCGCGGCTCCCGCAGCGCCATGTAGCGGTACGCCGATCATCACTACCCGTTCGAGTTTCTCCTCGGCCTCCTGTGGGTAGAGTGCCATATAGGTGCGGGCGACGACACCTCCCATGCTGTGGCACACGATCGAAAAGCGTCGTGACGGGTCGGCTGTGGACCACCGCTCGATGGACTGGTGAAGCCGGTGTGCGCTGGCCGTGTTGCTTTTGCGCCAGTCATAGGGGAACTCATAGAGCCGCGTATGATGACCAAGCGTCTGGATGATCGGCAGATACGCCATTTTCTCGAGGCCGATCGGTGTGATCTCGACATCGGGCGAGGCGTCTGATTCGCCGTCCTCGGCGAGATCAAGCAAGTTGAGATAGCCATAAATGAGAAGCGTCGGGTTGAGCCAAAGAATCGCACTGATACCTCGCGTGCTGGCCAACTGCGACCCCAGGATACCGGGGATGAGGATGGTCGAGCGGCGCTCTTTCTCATCCGGCGGAGTTTCGAGGAGAGCACGGAGGTTCGCACTCTCCCTGGCCCCCATGGCAGACGAGAGAACGCGGTCCATGGTGGCCGACCACGCGTTCTCGCGGGGAATCTCAGGTGCCAGGCTCTCGATCTGGGCGGCTAGCCAGCGTACCAGACTGTTGGGTAGCTCGGGCATGATCGTTCTCGCTTCTTCCTATGGTGACATTGGCTATGACTTGTGGCAGTGATTCTGTCCTGCTAGGCGTCTGCCACCGGCGCCTCTCCCGCGGAGGCATCGTCTATCCGCTTCAGAAGCGCACGAACCACCGCGGTGCCAACGTGATCCAGCCTGCCAAAGAGGGCATCGCCGCGCTCCCCCGAGAGGACGCGCCAAAGGCTCTGGGCCAGTTCCTTTGACTGCGCGTTATTCTCCATCGACTCGAGCATCTCGGCTGCATCGGTGTCCAAAGCCTCACCCTGTGAGGCTTTGGCAAGGGCCTCGAATAGAGGGGTAAACCGATTCACCACTGCGGCTGCCGCCGGTGATTGGGCATAGGCTTCTATCGTCAGTGCACGCCACCTGGCGTGTTCTGCTTCATCCTCACGCGCCGTAGCGATTCGCTGCAGGAGCAGGTACAACTCCCACGGAATACCCTGCCCGCTGGCTTTTCCAGCCTCCAGGGCGAGCTCCGCTGCAGACTGCGCTTCCTCGGGACGGCTACGGCGCAGCAGAAACTCGGCCAATGTTGCGCGGGCCATGGTCAGCAATCCGGACGCGCCGTTGGACTCGTACAGGGCAACAGCCTCACGGAGTTCGTTCTCGGCAGCATCGAACATGCGCTGCTGCGCGGCCAACTGCGCTCTCTGGGAATGTAGCTGCGCCTCAACCAGCCACTGTCCCCCCTCGCGTGCGTGGCTGATCGCTCGGTCTAGATGCTCCATGGCTGAGGGAATGCCCTCCGGAGAGCGCAGATCCAGCGTCGCCAGTTGGTTCTCGATGGCAGCCAGGCCTGCAAGATCGCTGTTTTCCGTCATGATGGAGGCAGCCTTCTGCAGTTCCTCGCGGGCCCTGTCCAGGTCACTCTGCTTGACGGCGAGAAAGGCTGCCCGGGTGTGCAGATTGGTTCTCAGCTGTGGGTTGTCCAGATCGCCCAACGCCGACAACCCTCTCTGGCAGGCACCGGCGGCGTCCTCTATCTGTCCAAGCTGGAGATGAACCTCCACGAGATCGCTGTAGATCTCGGCCCGGCGCGTGCGGGTGGCTTCATTGGCATCGAAGGGGTCCAGCAGAGCCAGGGCTTCATTCAGGCTGCGCACGGCCACATCCGCGTGCTGCGTGGCTCGCAAGACGTGGGCCAGGTCCACCAGGATACGCACGTGGTCCAGCGTTGCCTGCTGTCCTCTATAGTCGACGCCGTCCGGACGCTCGAAACGCACCGCGAGCTGGCTCAGCAGGCTCCCAGCCTTTTGCACATCGCCCGACGACATGAACGCTTCTGCTTGCTTGAGGGCTATCTCGACACCCGGCTGCGTCCAAGGGCCCTCCTGGGGGAGAAGCGTCTGCGTTGCCGCGCTGACTGCATCAGTGGCGCGAGCCGATTCTTGCTCAAACCCGAGTTCCTTGAGCAGCGCGTTGTACACCTGAATGTAGTTGATCGCTACTGACACCTCGCCTGAGGCGAGTATACTCGCGAGCCCTCGGCGCACATTGCCGAGCTCCCGGTAAAAGAGCCTGGGGCCTCGCTCTTGAATCGTGCTTGCAGACCTAAATATCCATGAGATGAACCCGAAATAGTGGCTAGAGTGCGCTGCGGCGAGCTCAGCGCGACGATCGCTGCCCAGCCGGCGTTCGGCCCATCGTCCCAGGGCTGGATGAATACGCACCACGGGGATCGTCAGCAGCGGGGCAGGTTCGTTCCATACCAACCCCGCCTGCTCCAGGGGAGCGGACCCGTCCACCCATTGCTCGCGCGTTATCTCCAGGATCTCTGGGCCAAGGTTCTGCACAAACCCGCCGACAAATATGCCCAGATCAGTCAGGCGCTCGCGCAGATCATCGCTGAGGGTGCCAACCAGTTGATCCAGGGCTACCTCGAGGGCGCGATTACGAAAGCGCCCCTCTCCCGATTGCAGGCCCGGAGCCCTGGCCAGCAAGTTAGCCGCCACCGGCTCCAGCGAGCGCTCCCCTCTCGCCGCGGAGAGACAGCGCAGAGCGAGCGGGTGTCCACCGAGCCACCCTACCAGTTGTTGCCAACTGGTGAGAGGCTCTTGCCTGGCCGTGGCCTGGTCGAGCGCTTGCCCCAATTCTGTCGCGGCGTCGTCCGCCAGAATCCCCACCTGATACTCCTGAACCCCGGCCAGCCGGCGAGAGCTCGGCGGAAGCTCGATGCCATCCGAAATCAGGCAGAGGGCGCTCCTGCCCTGAGTGGCGATGCGGTTCGCCGTCTGATACCAGGTGAGCAGGGCTGGTTGATCAAGGGCCTGTGAGCCTCCGTAGAGAATGGTGCCCACATCATCCCAGATGACGAGAGTCGGCCGGTCGGCCAGCGCCTGTTCAATCTCTGGCAGGGCGTTCTCGGAGAGCTTGAACTCGGGGCCGATCAGTGACTGACCCAGATCGTAAAGCGTTGCCTCGGTGATTCCGGCCACCCCAAGGCTTGTGTACACGACGCGCTCAAAGCGCCCGGAGGCCACCAGTTTCCGGGCTGTCTCGCAGATCAAAGCCGTCTTGCCGATGCCCTCATACCCCGTAAGCCAAACAGGGGCTGCTCTGTCTGCGGAGAGGAGCGTCTCCAGTTCCGCGAGTTCGCGCGACCGGCCGATGAGCCCGGTGATCGGTGATTGTAGCAGTGCGCCCGGCTGTCCAGCATCAGGCAGGCTGTAGGTGTCAGTCAACGAATGCCTCCAATTTGGCAAAGCATGTGATAGGGTGGGTGGGGCCAGAGGCCACGACTGACATTATACCGTAAGGCTCACCTTTTGCTAAAGGGTCTCCTATGGACTATCATAGAAGGCCAAATATGAATAACTCTAAGGGGTAATGGCCCTATGGCTCAAGAGTACATGGATGATGGCGGCATGTTCGATGACTGGCTGGAGGAGGATTTCGAGCGCTTCCAGTCGGATGAAGAGGACGATCTGTTAGAACTGCCAGTGCTGGCCTTGCGTGATGCAGTCATGTATCCGCATATGATGGTTCCCCTTCTCGTCGGGCGAAACAGCTCCCTCAGCGCGGTTGAGGCCGCGATGGAGGGCGGCAGGCGGATGATCGCTCTGGCGCAGCGAGAGCAGGACGTCGAAGAGCCTGGAGAGCAGGATCTGTACCAGATTGGGACAGAGATTATCATCGGGCGGCGCCTGCGGATGCCAGATGGCTCAGCCAGCATCTGGGTGCAAGGCCAGCGACGGGTCAAGGTGGAGCGCTTTGTTCAGCAGTATCCCCACCTCACGGTGCAGGCCGTTGCGCTGGAGGATCACTGGGAGACGTCGCTCTCAACCGAGGCGCTGATGCGCGCGGTGCTGGCGCTGTTCGAAAAAGTGGTCCAGCTCAACAACAATCTGCCCGAGGATGCCTACGTGGCCGCTGTGAACGCCGAGGAGCCTGGCCTGTTGGCGGATCTTGTGGCCTCGATCATCGATCTGCAGGTACCTCGCCGGCAGGAGCTCCTTGAGGAGTTGGACGCCACGCGCCGGCTGGAGCATCTCAGTATCGAGCTGGCTACAGAGCTGGATGTGCTCGAGCTGGAGAATCGTATCCAGTCGCAAGTGCAAGAAGGCATCGACAAGGGGCAGCGCGAGTATTTTTTGCGCGAGCAGATCCGCGTGATGCAGGATGAACTGGGCGAGGGAGATCCTTTCGTCGAGGAAGTTAAGGATCTGCGCGAGCAGCTGGGGGCGCTCAACCTGCCAGAAGAGATCGAAAAGCGCGCCGAGCGGGAGCTGCATCGCCTCGAGGGCCTGTCCTCCGCTTCGCCGGAGAGCGGCATCATCCGCACCTATCTGGATTGGATCATCTCGCTGCCGTGGGGTGTACAGACAGAGGACAATCTGGACCTCAAGGTGGCGCAGCGGATCCTGGATGAAACACACTTTGGTCTGCCCAAGGCCAAGGAGCGCATTCTGGAGCACATGGCTGTGCGCCAGCTGGCTGCGGACAAGATGAAGAGCCCCATACTCTGCTTTGTTGGGCCTCCCGGCACGGGCAAGACCTCACTGGGCAGGTCGATCGCCAAAGCACTGGGACGGAACTTTGTCCGTGTCAGTCTGGGCGGTATCCGCGACGAAGCCGAGATCAGAGGGCATCGCCGTACCTACGTGGGCGCCCTGCCAGGGCGGATCATCCAGACGATGCGACGGGCCGAGTCATCGAACCCGGTGTTCATGCTCGATGAGATCGACAAGGTCGGTATGGATTTTCGGGGAGATCCTTCGGCAGCACTTCTGGAGGTGCTGGATCCAGAGCAGAACAATGCCTTCTCGGATCACTATCTGGAATTGCCCTTTGATCTGTCGAAGGTGATGTTCATCACGACAGCGAATATGCTGGATACGATTCCCGATCCTCTGCTGGACCGCATGGAGGTCATCGAGTTCCCCGGGTACATGGAGGAGGAAAAGCTGTCCATCGCCGAGCGATTCATCATCCCGAGGCAGCTGGAGCAAAACGGTCTGGCGAATCTCAGCTTTTCGCGCGCCACCCTACAGACGCTGATTCGTGAGTACACGCAAGAGGCTGGCGTGCGCAACCTGGAGCGGGAGATTGCGAACATCTGTCGGAAGGTCGCTCGCAGGGTCGCGGAGGGCAAGCCCGCGCCCAAGTCTATCGGCTGCCAGTCGCTCACGCGCTACCTGGGGCCGCCGCGGTACAGCATCGGCGAGGCTGAGAACCAGGACGAGGTCGGTGTCGCTACGGGGCTCGCATGGACCGAATCGGGCGGCGATACCCTGTCGATTGAGGTAACAGTCCTCCCTGGCAAGGGAAGCCTGCTCATGACCGGTCAGCTGGGCGACATCATGCAAGAGTCGGCTCAGGCCGCCCTGAGCTACACCCGCTCGCGGGCGGATGATCTCGGTCTTGAGGAGCTGGATTTCGACAAGATCGATATCCATATCCATGTGCCCGAGGGCGCTGTGCCCAAGGATGGGCCCTCGGCCGGTATCACGATCGCTACAGCTCTCATTTCCGCGCTGACTGGCAGGCCCGTCGTACACAATGTGGCGATGACGGGTGAGATCACGTTGCGCGGCCGGGTACTCCCTATCGGGGGCGTGCGCGAAAAGATGCTGGCTGCGCACCGCGCCGGTCTCACCACGATGGTGCTTCCGGGGCGTAACAAGCGCGACCTGTCGGAGATACCGCCCAGGATGAGACGCGGGCTCAATCTGGTCTTTGTGGACTCGATGGATCAGGTGCTGCCGATCGCGCTGTCGCCGGATGTGGATCCAAACGCTCGGATTGATGCCCTGTACGATCAAGCCTGAGATATCGAGGCTGGACGATCAAAACTCCCCGCGCTCGCGCGGGGAGTTTTTTTGCCAGTGAAACCTGGTGCGCTCGGTAACGCCACGCACCTGGACAGGGCCAAAGCTAGGGACGCTTGTTGAGGACCTCAATCAGCAGGGCGATGCCAAGGGCAACCACCGCTACCGGTGCGAGAATCCTCAGCCATGAAAAGAGGCCCAGATTCCGCAACAGAATCATCAGGCCGAGGCCGACCAGGACGACCCCGAGAAGAACGGGCCACTCTGCGGAGCTGGTTCTGTCGGGTTCAGTTGCCCAATCCGGCAGGGGCGTCTCGTCGAGGCGGCTCGTATCGGATCCCGGATTGGCAACCTGGCTGCCCAGGCTGCGCTCTTCGGCCTGAAAGACCTCGCGGGCGTCCGGGATGATGATCCACAGGATCAGATAGAGGGGCACTCCCAGCCCGCCTGCTGAACTCAGCAGGACAAAGAGGATACGAAAGATCAGCGGGTTGACGCCCAGGTGCAGACCGAGCCCCCCACAAACGCCAGCGATGATGCGGTCATTTCGACTGCGGTACAGGCGTCGCATGATTCCTCCCTGGTGCACGAATGCTTCTGCACCCTATACGCAGCCGGACGCCTCTGGTTGCTTGGTCAGGTTCTCCCAAAGTAGCGCTCCAACTCGTTCTGGCTCACATGGATCATGGTGGGGCGCCCATGGGGGCAGGTGTGCGGCAGTGCCGTGCGTTCCAGTTGCTGTACCAGGTCGCGCATCTCCTGGGCTGTGAGCGTCTGTCCGCCGCGGACGGCTGTATGGCAGGCGAGTGTCATTAGCGCCTGATCGGCCCAGGAGAACCCGGAGCCGCCCTCGCTGGCGGCATCCAGCATCTCCATCACCGCGATGCTGATCAAGTCAGGTGGCAGCCCATGGGGCACAGCCTTGATAAGGAAGGCATTGTGTCCAAAGAGTGAGATGTCAAAGCCATAGGCGTCAAGGTCGCTCAGGTGGTCCTCCAGCAGCGCGCTTTGTTGCGGGCTGACCTGGACGACGGGCGGGTTGAGGAGTTCCTGCGACGGCACTTTTGAGGCCGCCCGCTGCTCCTGCAGGGCTTCGTAGCGGATGCGTTCGTGGGCGGCGTGTTGATCGATCAGGTACATGCCGCCGGGGCCCTCCGCCACGATGTACGTCTGCGCGATCTGGCCTACGACCCGGAGCATTGGCAGACGCTCTGTGGGGCGAGCCTCTGCGCTCAGCAGGCTGGACTCTGCGGCTGGCGGAGTATCAGCCGTCCGGTGCAGGTCGAGAGCCAGTCTGGCCTGGCCGGGTGAGAGCGTGCCAGTACGGCCATCATACTGCCTATTCCAGCTGGCGGTGGTGCGTCCTGGCATGCTGGCCACCGAGACCGGATTCTGTGACATGACGGTGCTGCGGACTGCCCACTGCACGGCAGCATACACCGCCCCCTGATTGCGAAAGCGCACTTCCTGCTTGGTGGGGTGGATGTTGACGTCCACCTCTTCCGGGGGCAGTGTGATGTTCAACACCACCAGTGGATAGCGACCCTGCGGCAGGAGCGTATGGTATGCCTGGGTTACTGCATACGCGAGTGACGTGTCCTGGATCCACCGATGGTTCACGAAAAAGATGATGTCTCGCCGGTTTGAGCGCTGCAATGCCGGAGCGCTTACCAGGCCCGAGACGGATATGCCATCGCGCTCGTAGCTGTTCTCCGGGACTGTGAGCATCTGCTCGGCCACATCCAGACCGTACAGCGCCAGCACAACGTCCTTCATCTCGCCGGTCCCGGTGGTCCGGCTCACCAGATGGTCGTTGCTACGCAGCTCAAAGCGGCGACTAGGAAATGCCAGAGAATAGCTGCTGATAAGTCTGGCGACATGACCGCTCTCTGTGGCATCGGTGCGCAGAAACTTGAGCCGGGCGGGCGTATTGAAGAACAGGTTTTCAACCGCGACCTCGGTCCCGCGATTCCGCGCCACCGGTCCCGTGCGCTGGAGCCGGCCACCTTCATAGACGATGGTCGTGCCCACGGCTTCATCTTCCGTGCGGGTCGAGAGCGTCATGCGGGAGACAGAGGCGATGCTCGCCAGCGCCTCTCCCCGGAAACCCAAAGTGCGCACCCGGTAGAGATCCTCCACCGAGGAGAGCTTGCTGGTGGCGTGACGCGCAAAGGCCGTCTCTACCTGGTCGGCGGGGATGCCGCAGCCATTGTCGGACACGCCGATGATGCGACGTCCGCCCTGGCTTGTCTCGATGCGGATGTCATCGGCCTCAGCGTCGATGGCGTTTTCGACCAGTTCTTTGACAACCGAGGCCGGGCGCTCAATCACCTCGCCTGCAGCGATCTTGGCGGCCAATTCTGGTGGCAGGATTTGAATGGGCATGAGGATAGGGTGCTCCGAGGTGTGCAAATGACTCTGGCACATTGTAGCACAGAGCGAGCGCCAGCCAATCGGATCGCTATTGTACGGCGCTTCTTACCGGTCTTTGACAGGCATAGGCGCGGGGCCTACCATCTGCCCTATGTGTCAGGAGGGCCGGCCGATGTCAGCGATGGGTGAACGGACTGAACAACGCACGGCGCTCGGTCATCCGCCGCAGCACTATGGGATGCTGCTGGCGGGCATCCTCGCTGTCTCCACATCGTCCATCCTGATCCGTCTGGCCAACGCACCGCCACTGGTGATCGGTGCGTGGCGGCTCCTGCTGGCGACCCTGTTTCTCACCCCTTTTGCATGGCGCAAAGCACGCCAGGAGTGGGGCGCCCTGTCCCGGCGGGAGCTAATGGCCTTGTTCGGTTCCGGCGTGGCGCTGGCGGTTCACTTTACCGCATGGATCTACTCGCTCACGTTGACTACCGTGGCGAGCGCGACCATTCTGGTGGCCACGAATCCGATCTTTGTCGGCCTCGCCACCCACTTTGTACTCAAGGCGCGTATCGGCAAAAGTATGCTGGTAGCCATCGCCATCACCCTCGCTGGCAGCGTGCTCATCGGGTATGGCGATATTGCCCTCTCGTCGCGAGCGTTGCTGGGCGATTTGCTGGCGTTGGGAGGTGCCGTGGCAGGCTCTGCCTATCTCCTGCTGGGGCAAACGGTACGCCGCAGAGTATCGACGCTGACCTATATCTGGCCCTGCTACGGGCTGGCCGGGCTGATTCTGCTGGCCCTTTGCCTGCTGACGCGCCAACCTCTGCTGGGATATCCTTCAGAGACGGTCGTCGTGTTCGTGCTGCTGGCACTTGTACCGCAGATATTGGGGCATTCTGCCTACAACTGGGCGCTCGGCTACTTTAGTCCCCTGATGGTGACCGTGGCGCTGCTTGGCGAGCCGGTCGGTGCCACGCTCCTGGCCTGGCTGATTCTGAGTGAAACGCCGGCGCCGCTGGCCCTGGTGGGTGGGCCACTGATTATGATCGGTATCGTTCTGGCGTCATTGGCCGAGGGCCGTAGCGGCGCCGGCAGCAGATAAATCTCGTTCGGAGGGAGCACGATGCCTGTCGCCTGGGACACACTGTATGCTGACCGTCTGGAGAAGATGACAACCTCGGTCATCCGAGACATTCTCAAAGTTGCTCAATCCCCCGATATCATTCCTTTTGCCGGGGGGTGGCCAGAGGCGGAACTGTTCCCCATCGAGCAGATCAGCTTGATCTGCGAAGAGGTCCTGGATGCCTACCCGCGGCAGGCGCTTCAGTATGGGATGACGGACGGCGAGCCGTTGCTGCGCCAGGCGCTGGCGGAGGAGATGCGCTCGCAGGGCATTTCTGCAGATGTAGAGAATATCGTCATTGTGAGCGGGTCACAGCAGGCGTTGGATCTTGTCCCGAGAATTCTGATCGATCCGGGCGACACGATTCTGGTGGAGAGCCCGACCTTCCTGGGCGCTTTGCAGTCGTTCAACGCCTACGGCGCGCAGTATGCCGCGGTTCCGCTGGACGATGAGGGGGCCTCAGCAGAGGCCATGGAGCGCGTGCTGTCAGAGCGCGCAGTCAAATTCATGTACCTGATCCCGACATTTCACAATCCGACGGGCATCACCATGAGCCTGCGCCGGCGCGAAAGGATCGTTGCTCTCGCGGCGGAGGCGGGCGTCCCGATCATCGAAGATGATCCCTACGGGCGCCTGCGGTTCCGCGGGGAAGCTCTGCCCACGCTCGCGGCCATCGATGCCGCGCGTACCGGCGGCGATCCTGAGCAGGCGACTGTGCTGTACTCGGGGACCTTTAGCAAGACACTGGCGCCCGGCCTGCGCCTGGCCTGGGTCGTGTGCCCCTCTCAGATTGCCAACAGGCTGGTGATGGCCAAGCAGGGAGTGGACCTGCACACCAATGGCCTGTCTCAGATGATCGCCTACGAGTTCATGAGGCGTGACTGGCTCGGCCCCCAGGTGGAGCGTATCCGGCAGACCTATCTGCGCCGGTGCGATGCCATGTGCGAGGCGATCGACCAGTACTTTCCAACCGCGGCGCGGTATGTGCGCCCTGACGGCGGGCTGTTCCTCTGGGTGACGCTGCCCGAGAGCATCGACACGGCCGAGATGCTCAAAGATGCGGCCGCGCGCAAGGTAGCTTTTGTCCCTGGGGCCCCCTTCTTTGTCGATGGAGGCGGCAGCAATACCTTCCGTATGACCTTTGCGAGTGTCCCTGCGGAGACGATCCGCGAGGGGATTCGGATTCTCGGAGACGTGATACGCGAGCACTTGGCCAGGACCGACGCGTAACATCAGTTGCTGCCGGCTTGACAGCCCGAGCGCGCGAGACATAATAGCGATATCTGGTACCGGTGATGGGATTACATGGAGGGGGATATGCCTCTATACGAGTATTACTGCCCGCACTGCGACATCACGTTCGATCGTCTGCGCTCGTTCTCTCAGGCCGACGCACCTGTTCGCTGCCCAACCTGCCAGGGCGAGGACACCCGCCGGATGATCTCGCGCTGTGCGAGCTTTAGCCGCGGCGAGGACGGCTCTACGCAGTCGATCGGTGGAGGCGGCTGTGCGGGCTGCGCCGGAGGTTCCTGCGCTACCTGCCACCACTGAGATACCGTTCGATCTGCGGCTCGCAGGCTGCTGTCTGCGGGTCGCCTTCCTTGCCAGTCGGGCTGTGTGATATAATGCTCCAATGAACCAATTAGTGAACCCTTTGCGCCCCGGCGCGCCCCCCGCAGGGGCGTTTGACTTGCTTACCACGGACGCTGCGTCGCTCGCCCGGCGCGGCACCCTCTACACCACCCACGGTATCGTACCGACCCCGGTGTTCTGCCCGGTGGGCACGCAGGCCACGGTCAAGAGCCTGACGCCCAGGGACCTACAGGAACTGGGCGCGCCGATGATCCTCTCCAATACCTATCATCTCTATCTGCGCCCCGGCGCCGATGTGATTGGCCGGTTGGGAGGTCTCCATACCTTTATGGGGTGGCATGGCCCGATCCTTACCGATAGCGGCGGCTTTCAAGTGTTTTCCCTGGAGGGGCTGCGCCAGGTGAGCGACGATGGCGTCACCTTCCGCTCGCATATCGACGGCTCTGAGCACCGTTTCACGCCGGAAAAGGTCGTTGAGATTCAAGAGACGCTGGGCTCGGACATCGCCATGGTGCTGGATGAGTGCGCGAGGCCAGACGATAGAGCGTATATCGTCGAGGCGATGCACCGGACGCACCTGTGGGCTGAACGCTGCCTGGCCGCACACACCCGCCAGGATCAGGCCCTGTTCGGTATCGTTCAGGGGGGTATTTACGAGGACCTGAGGGCCGAGAGCGCCCGAGCGCTCACGTCTTTGGGCTTTCCGGGTTACGCGATAGGCGGGCTGTC
The DNA here is from genome assembly GCA_040772225.1 of Anaerolineae bacterium. GTDB lineage: Bacteria > Chloroflexota > Anaerolineae > UBA1429 > UBA1429 > JAAYED01. Next base: position 1,326,582 of record JAXGYO010000002.1, on the reverse strand, counting down.
TGTGGGAGAGAGCAAGGCGGATATGTTGCGCATTCTCGACCACGTCACGCCGCTGTTGCCGGAGGACAGGCCCCGGTATCTGATGGGTGTGGGCTCGCCTGAGGACCTGGTTGAAGGTGTGGCGCGAGGCATTGACATCTTTGACTGCGTACTTCCCAGCCGGCTGGGACGCAATGGCTCAGTATTTACTCCTGCCGGACGAATGAACCTCCGTAACGCCCGGTTCAAGGAAGATCCAGCCCCTATCCAGGAGGGTTGTACTTGCTACACCTGCCAGCACTTTACACGGGCGTACCTGCGGCATCTTACCATCGCGAAAGAGTTGCTGGCCTCGCATCTGAGCACACTGCACAATGTGCACTTTTTGCTCGACTTGATGCTGAGGATACGCCATTCGATCGAAGAGGGAACCTTTGCCGACCTGCGGCAGGAATTTCTGGCCCAGTATCAGGTTGTCGACGAGGGCGTGCGGCGACGGGACAAAGCCATCTATAAACGTGCCGTTCGGGCGCGAAACTGATTACCCAGCCGGGGTGAGAGGATGGTGGGTGTGACTGCGATCGAGGCTGTGCTGTGGGGCGTTCTTCAGGGGCTGACCGAGTTTCTGCCGGTCAGCAGTTCGGGGCATCTCGTGGTGGTGCCCTGGTTGCTCAAGCTGGATCCCCCCGGTTTTACCTTTGACGTGCTGGTTCACCTGGCGACCCTGCTGGCCATTCTGCTCTTTTTTCGTGCAGAGCTGGTCATGCTCGTTCGCGGCCTGATCGAACTGATCGCGCGGCGACGGGCAGACACGCCTGCGAGCCGGCTGGCCTGGCTGGTGATCATCAGCAGCATCCCCGCCGTGCTTGTTGCCCTCTTGCTTGACAACCTTATCGAGAGCGCCTTTGGCTCGCCGGCGGCGGTGGCGGTATTTCTCCTGGTCACGGGTACCGTGCTGTATCTCGCTGAAAGGGGCAGGGGCGACCGTGCCATGTCCGAGATCACGACCAGTGACGCAGGATTGATCGGACTGGCACAGGCCGCTGCCCTCATCCCGGGCATCTCGCGCTCCGGCGCAACCATGGCCACCGGCATGGCGCGCGGCCTGGCTCGTCCCGAGGCGGCTCGCTATGCCTTTGTCATGTCTATCCCGGTGATCCTGGGTGCGGCAGGAATGGAGCTTCTCGATTTGGTCACCCAGGCGGGGCTGACGGGCTCGTGGGGTACGCTCGCGATCGGCATGCTGGCGGCCTTTGTGAGCGGCTACTTTGCGATCACCGTCCTCTTTCGCTTTGTGCAGCGGCACAGTCTCCGTGCGTTTTCGTTCTATTGCTGGGGGCTGGGCCTGTTGACGCTGGTGGTCTTTTTGGTGCGCGGGGCCTAGTGGCTGCGCGGCACAGGTTCGTTCGCGCGGCGACTGCGCTGAACACGGCAATGCTCGTGGGCCTGTGCCTGGCACTGCTCGGCTGCGACACGGTCTTTGTGCCACTGGGCAGGCCAGATGCCGTTGCCATCGCCCAGGACGTCGTCACAGAGCTGCCGCTGCGCCTCGCGATCGGCCGGGAAGCCGAGTGCCTTGCTCAAGACCTGTTGCCTGCCTATGCCGAGCGACATCCCGACGTTACGATCATGCCGCTGACGATGGGCGGCGTCTCGGCGCTGCAAGCTCTGGCGGATGGACAAGCCGATCTCGCGCTGGTGGCTGCACGAGACGCATCAGAGCTCTATGAACAGGCCGGCGCATTGACAGTGACCCTCTTGGCGCGCTCCGGGTTGGCGATCGTCGCGCACCAGAGCATCACGATGGCACGGATTTCGGCGGAGGACCTGCGGGCGCTCTTTTCTGGTGAGATCAGCGATTGGTCCGCCCTGGGCGCTCCTGCGGGCCAGCCACAGCTGGCAGTGCAGGCGCCGGGCACCGCGGCGAGGGACGTATTCGATGCCAGCGTGATGGCAGGTGCCCGCGTCTCCAGCACGGCCCGTGTCCTGGCCAGCGATTCTGCGGTGGCGGAGTTCGTAGCTGCGAACCCATTGGCGATCGGCTATGCGGCCGCGGCCTGCCTGCCGGACGATGCCCCTGTTAGTGTCCTGGCGATAGATCTCCTGCTGCCGACAAGGGCTAACATCGAAAAAGGTCAATACCCGCTGGGCTATGGCCTTTATCTGGTTAGTGCAGAGGGATATAGCACGGAGGCGAGCGCCCTGGCGGCATTTGCCACAAGCGGTCGCGGCCAGGAGGCAGTGCGCGCCAGACACGCGCTGCCCTGACCAGGCTGAAAGCCGCTATGAGTTAGTCGCGAGCGCGCACAAAGGGATTGTGGCGTTTTTCGTAGCCGATGGTGGTCTGAGGTCCGTGGCCGGGGTAGACGATTGTGTCGTCAGGCAGGATGTACAACTGCGTTCGGATGCTGTTGACCAGCGTCGCTGTCGAGGAGCCCGGGAGGTCGGTGCGCCCCACACCCTGGTGGAAGAGGGCGTCTCCTGCGAAGAGCGATCCTGCGCCCGACGGCGCACCGGCTGGTACGTAGAGTGAAATGCCGCCCGGGGAGTGCCCGGGGGTCTCGATGACGGTCGCGGTGATGTCGCCCACCTGAAGGCTGTCGCCGCTAAAAAGCAGGCGGTCTGCTTTGAGTCCGGCCGGCCCGCGCGCGCCGAACATCACGGGCGGGTTCTCCAGGAGAGGGGCGTCCCCGGCGCCGATGCACACCGGCGCCCCGGTGGCCTGCTGCAACTCTGGGACAGCGCCGACGTGGTCAAAGTGAAAATGCGTCAGGACGATGAGCTTGATATCTAGGCCGCGGCTCGCGATCTCTTGCAGGATGACTTCGGCTTCGTCTCCCGGATCGATGACCAGCGCCTCGCGCGTGCGCTCGCAAGCGACGAGGTAGCAGTTGGCTGCCGTAAAGCCCACCGGTAGCGTGATCAGTTCCATGGCTTGCCCCTGTTGCAGATGCTGTGCGACACCGGTACGATGATAGGGAACCATCTGGATGTCGTCAACCGGTCTACCATGGTGAAGGAGAGTGGAAATGCGCCTGTCCACATTGTTCGGCCAACGTCTGCGCGAGGTTCCGTCCGAGGCCGAGCTTCCCGGTCACCAACTCGCGCTGCGGGCCGGCCTGATGCGCCAGGTGGCGCAGGGTATCTATGCGCTGCTGCCGGTCGGCTGGCGGGTGATGCGGCGGATCCAGGCGATCATCCGCGAGGAGATGGATGCCATCGACGGCCAGGAGATCTCTATGCCTGTGGTGCAGCCGGCCGAGCTGTGGCAGGCTTCCGGTCGCTACCAGGCCCCGGCCCCCGGGCCGGCGCTGGCGCGCTTCCGGGACCGCTCCGGGCAGGCGCTGGTGCTGGGTATGACTCACGAGGAGGTCGTCACCGATCTGGCCCGCCAGGAGATTCACTCCTACCGGCAGATGCCCTGCCTGGTGTACCAGATCCAGACCAAGTTCAGGGACGAGCCCCGCTCCCGGGGCGGGCTGGTGCGCACGCGCGAGTTCCTCATGAAGGACGCCTACTCCTTTGATCGCGACGAGGCCGGGATGGCCGAGTCGTATGCCCGGGTGTATGGGGCCTACGAACGCATCTTTGCCCGGTGCGGGATCCCGGCGCGGCCCGTAGAGGCCGCCTCGGGCATGATGGGCGGCCACGTGTCGCACGAGTTTATGTACCTCAGCCCCTATGGCGAGGATCAATTGATCACGTGCTCCGCCTGTGGCTATGCGGCCAACGTCGAAGGGGCGCGCATCCGCCTGTCGCCCGCACCGGCGGGGGACCCTTTGCCGCTGGAGCAGGTCGCCACCCCGGGGGCGACGACGATCGCCGCTGTTGCCGCCGTGCTGGGTGTCGGTGAGGCGCAGACCCTCAAAGCGGTGTTCTTCCAGCGGGCGGACAACGGTGAGGTGGTGTTTGCAGTCATTCGCGGCGACCTGGACGTGAACGAGGCCAAGCTCTCGGCCGCGCTGGGGGGCGTCGATCTGCTCGCCGCCACGCCGGAGATGCTGGCAGCCGCCGGTGTGGTGCCCGGGTACGCCTCGCCCATCGGGTTCTCAAGTGGGATCGTTGTGGCTGACGACTCGGTACGCTCGGGCGCCAACTATGTGGCCGGCGCCAACCGATTCGGGTACCACCTGCGCAATGTCAACGCCGGGCGCGACTTTACGCCAAACATAGTGGCCGATATCGCCCTCGCCCGGGCGGGCGATCCTTGTCCTCACTGTGGCAAACCCCTGGAGGCCATTCGCGCCATCGAAGTTGGGCACATCTTTCAGCTCGGCACCAAGTATGCTGAGGCGCTCGGCGCGGGCTTTTTGGACGAGTCGGGCGAGAGGCGGCCGCCGCAGATGGGCTGCTATGGCATCGGCCTGGGGCGGCTGATGGCCTGCATCATGGAGGCGTGCCACGACGACAAGGGCCTGATCTGGCCCACAGCGGTGGCGCCCTTCCAGGTGCACCTCGTGTCGCTTGCGCACCCCGGCACAGAGGAGGATCGGGCAGCCGAAGCTCTTTACGCGGAACTCGAGGCGTCAGGGCTGGACGTGCTCTACGACGACCGCCCCGAGCGCGCGGGCGTCAAGTTTAACGACGCCGATCTGCTGGGCGTGCCCGTGCGCCTGACTCTGAGCCCGCGCACCCTCGCCCAGGGCGCCGTGGAACTCAAGCAACGCTGGGAGGCGGAGGCGCGGATCGTGGCGCTGGAACCGCTGGATGTTCTGTTACAGTTGATTCGTGAGACCAGATGGCCGTAATCGCCTGCCCAGGATAGAGTCAGGCGAGGGGCAACGCGCCCTGAGGTGCCCTAGTCGTAGATCCCCATCCGCCACATGCGGTACTTTTTCACCGCCGCGGCGGAGGCGGCCTGGCGCAGGAGCGCGATCGCCTCGTCCATCGCGGTGCAGCGTTCCGGATCGTCCAGATTGACCATGGCGGCGCAGCAGGCAGTGCCATACTGCTCCTGATACTCTTCGCAGAGCGGGAGTTCCAGCACCAGATCCTCGAGATTCGTATATCGGCGCCGCATCTCGGCGATCCGTTCTGAAAACAACATTCCCCGAAACATATGGCCGCGGGGCAGGCTTCTGCAGGTGATCTCCCGCGCCAGGGACTGCGCTATCGCGACAACGTTACACTCGCGCCAGCCTGCCCCGGCGTCTCCGATCTCCCGTTTCGACCAATCCTCCATGCGTTCCTCCCCGCTCTGTTTGATCACGCTACACTGATTATACGCACCAGATGCGAAAACGGTTCATTTCCTCTTGCGTGCGGGCGCGTGAGCTTTGACAGTCGGTTCCTCACATGATATCATCGCGGTGTCAATAGGCAGGGACTGTGATCGGGAGGAGTAGGGAGTAGCGCGCTGATAGAGAAGGGGGGCCGCCGGCTGTAAGCCCTCCGCAGCAGACGCTTCTGAAGGTCGCCCGGGAGTTGGCGATGGGTACATCGCTGGCGATGAGTATACCGCCGGCAGCAAGTATCGGTCCATCGGGATCCGCCCGTTACAGCGGATTGAGTGTGTCGCCCTACGGGGCGGCAAACCGGAGTGGTACCGCGGAAGGATGATCCCCTTTCGTCTCCGGAGACGTCCGTCTCCGCGAGATGGAGGGGTTTTTTGATGCCGAGAGGAAGGAAGGATCGCACCATGAGTGAACGAGCGCCGCTACCGCAGGAGATGCCCCAGACCTATGACTCCGCGGCCATTGAGCAACCCCTCTACAGGTGGTGGTGGGACCGCGGCGATTTCAAGCCGCGCATCGACAAGGACCAAAAGCCTTTTGTCATTTCGATGCCACCCCCCAACGTCACCGGGGCCTTACACCTGGGTCACGCCATCGTGGCAGCCGTCGAGGATGGCCTGATCCGGTACCGGCGTATGACCGGCCAGCCGACGCTCTGGGTGCCCGGCACCGACCACGCCGGAATCGCCACCCAGGCGGTGGTGGAGCGCGAGATCGGCAAAGAGGGTCTCACGCGGCACGATCTTGGCCGCGAAAAGTTTCTCGAGCGGGTCTGGGAGTGGAAAGAGATCTACCACAAGCGCATCACCGAGCAGCATTATGCCCTCGGTGTCTCCTGCGATTGGGAGCGCGAGCGCTTTACCATGGAGCCGGCCCTCTCCCGCGCCGTGCGCGAGGCCTTTGTGCGGTTGTACGAGGACGGTCTGATCTATCGCGGCGAGTACCTGATCAACTGGTGCCCGCGTTGCGGCACGGCTATCTCCGATCTGGAGGTGGAGCATGAGAACACCGCCGGGCATCTCTGGTACGTGCGCTACTGGACCGAGGAGGGGGACGCTTCCATCACGGTAGCCACCACCCGCCCTGAGACGATTTTGGGCGACACGGCTGTGGCGGTGCACCCGGAAGATGAACGCTACGCGGCGCTGATCGGGCGCAAGTTGCGACTGCCGGTGATCGGGCGGCTAATCCCTGTGGTCGCAGATGATGCCGTGGATCGGGAGTTTGGCACAGGTGCGGTCAAGGTGACCCCGGCGCACGATCCGGTGGACTATGGTATCGGGCAGCGCCACGGCCTGGCGATCATCAACGTCATGAACGATGATATGACGATGGGCGAGGCGGCGGGGCCCTACGCGGGCCAGGACCGATATGCCTGTCGCGAGAACATCGTCAGGGATATCGAGGCGGCCGGCGATCTGATCAAGGTGGTGCCGTATGAGCATGCCGTAGGCCACTGCCAGCGCTGCGCAACCGTGGTGGAGCCGCGCATCTCCACGCAGTGGTTCGTCCGTGCCCAGGTGCTGGCCGGGCCAGCCATTGAGGCAGTGCGCGATGGGCGTATCCGGATCGTACCCGAACGATTCAATGCGATCTACTACAATTGGATGGAGAACATCCATGACTGGTGCATCTCGCGACAACTCTGGTGGGGTCACCGCATTCCGGTGTGGTACTGCGACGACTGTGGCGAGATGATCGTGGCCCGTGAGGATCCGGAAAAGTGCCAGAAGTGCGGTTCTGGCGCGCTGCGTCAGGACTCGGATGTGCTGGATACCTGGTTCTCCTCAGGGCTGTGGCCTTTTTCGACGCTGGGCTGGCCCGAGCAGACCGAGGATCTGGCCTACTTTTATCCCACGTCAGTGCTCGAGACCGCCTATGACATCATATTCTTCTGGGTCGCTCGGATGATCATGATGGGCATGTACTTTACGGGGGAGGTGCCCTTCCACACGGTATATCTGCACGGCCTGGTGCGCAACGAGCAGGGTGAAAAGATTAGCAAGTCCATGGAGGACGCGTGGCGCTATGATCCGCTCTTTATCATCAAGGAGTACGGTCTCGATCCGTTGCGCTTTACGCTGCTGACCGGTTCGACGCCAGGGAATGACATGAAGCTCTCCGAGAGCCGCATCGAGGCCAACCGTAACTTTTGCAACAAGATCTGGCAGGCTACCCGATTTGTGCTGGGCAACCTGGGGGAAAATCCGGGACAGTACGCATCGTCGGGCGTGCTCGATCCGGCGCATTTTGACGACGAGGCAGACCGGTGGATCATCAGCCGGTACCATGCCCTGGTATCCGACGCGACGCGCCTGATCGAGGGCTACCAGCTGGGCGAGGCCGGACGGCAGATCTACGAGTTCCTCTGGGGCGAGTACTGCGACTGGTACATCGAGATGTGCAAGACCCGTCTGCGCGGCGATGACCAGGCGGCGGCTGACGCTGCCCGTCGCGTGCTGGTGTATGTGCTCGACGGGGCGCTGCGGCTGCTGCATCCCTACATGCCCTTTGTGACCGAGGCGCTCTGGCAATACCTGCCCCACGAAGGCGAGGCGCTGATTGTTGCCGCCTGGCCCAGGGCAGGGGCAGAGGACACCGAGGCGAGCGAGCGTGTGACGGGACTGATGGATCTGGTGCGGTCGATCCGGAACGCACGCACCGAGTATGACGTCGACCCGGGGCGCCGCATCGCTGCCACTATCGCCGCGGGCCCGCTGGCAGAGTTCCTAACCCTGCAGGCCTCGGTTCTGGCCTCTCTGGCGCGGATCGACCAGCGCCAGTTGGAGATCACCGAGCAGTTACCCACTGCACCGGAAAAGGCACTGGCACTGGTGACCTCCGGCTATGAGGCATTTCTGCCGCTGGAGGCCCTTGTGGATCTCGACCGCGAACGGGAGCGGCTTGGGCGCGAGCTGGAGACGGTGGCTAAAGAACTGGAGAGGGTCACGGCCTTGCTGGCGAACGAGCGCTTTACGGGGCGTGCACCGGAGGCCGTAGTGGCCAAAGAACGGGAAAAGCTCGAGACCTATACAGAGCAGCGCTCGCGGCTCGAGGCGCGGATCGCTGAACTGGGCCAGTAGCGCGCACAACGTGTGTCGACTGGACATCTGGTCAGGTGGGCCTATACTGCGGTGTGAGCAAGTCTCGCACGGCGATTGCAGGGGGTATGATGCGAAGGTTTCTTTTTGGCGTGTTTCTAGGCCTGGTGGCCGGTTGGGCGGCCGGGATCCTCTCCGCACCGCAGCCCGGCAGTGAGACGCGCGAGACGCTCAGTGAGCGTGCTTTGGATCTCAGGGATCGGGCGATCCGCAAAGCCGAGCACTATACCGAGGACATCGTCCTGGATTGCTGATTGCTTGGAGATGTAGACTGCGAGGAGCAGGGCCGTATGGCCCTGCTCTTTTTGCGTCCTGCGCCTCTGCACTGGTGCAGGGTTGACAGGGTCCCCTGTGCTTCTATGATCAGCGCAGCAGCCGCAAGAGTGCAGGATGGTGACGGGGGGTGGCATGGCAAAAGAGCAGTTGCGGATCGGTATGATCGGCGTGACGGGGCGCGGGGGGCTGTGGCGACACTGGCACAGCCCTGAAGGACGTTCGATTGTCGTTGCGGGGGCCGACATCGACGAAACCCGCCTGGCGAAATTCCGGGCGGAGCATGGTGATGTGCTCTTTACGGCGACAGACTACCGTCGTCTGCTCGACCGGCAGGACATTGACGCCATCGCGGTTACCTCTCCTGACAACTTTCACCAGGAGCATGCGACGGCCGCCCTCCAGGCCGGGAAACATGTGTTTTGCGAAAAGCCGTTGGCGATCACCGTCGATGGTTGCGATGCGATCCTGAGGGCCTGGCGTGACTCGGGCCGGCACCTGATGGTCGGGTTCAACATGCGCTACATGGCCATGTTCCGCACCATGAAGGAGATCGTGGATTCCGGTGCCATCGGCGAGATCAAAGCCGTGTGGGTGCGTCACTTTGTGGGCATGGGCAGCGATTTCTACTTTCACGACTGGCACGCGCGTCGGGATAATACCTTTTCGCTCCTTCTCCAAAAAGGCTCGCACGATATCGACATGATCCACTGGATCACCGGTCGCTATACCCGTCGCGTGGCGGCCTTTGGCGGCCTGGACATGTTCGGCGGCGACCGCCCCAATGACCTGACCTGCCCCGAGTGCCCCGAGCGCGAGACCTGCGTCGAGGCACTGGCCGGCCCGCGGGTGCAGTGCGCCTTCCGGCGCGAGGTGGATGTCGAGGATAACCAGGTGATGATCATGGAGTTGGATGGGGGCATCAAGGCCAGCTACCTGCAGTGTCACTTTACGCCGGATTATCACCGTAACTACACGTTTATCGGGACCGAAGGCCGAATCGAGAACTCTGAGCCCGAGGGCAAGGTCTGGGTCAAGACGCGCCGGTCAAACTCGTGGCGCGAGTTGGCCGACCGCACCTATGAGGTCAAGCCGGCTACGGGTGGCCATGGCGGCGCCGATCCGGTCATCTGTCGCGACTTTGTCGCCATGTGTCTTGATGGCAAAGCTCCCGAGGCCACGCCGCTGGCGGGGCGGATGAGCGTCGCGACCGGTATCGCGGGGGCGGTTTCGATGCGCAACGCCGGACAGCCAGAGCAGGTGGCTGCAGTGCCCGACGACCTGACCGCCTGGCTCCGTACGCACTGATGGAAGAGCCAGCGCTCACTGGGCCGGGATCCATACAGCAGAGGAGGAATGACCATGGGACTCGTCATTACCGGCATCGATACGTTGCTGATCGATCGCTATCTGTTCGTCGAGGTGCACACCAATGCGGGCATCACCGGGCTCGGCGAATCGGGTGCCTGGGGATTTCTGGAGGCCTCAGCTGCTGCGGTGGGGACATTCAAGCGATACCTTATCGGCCAGGATCCGCTGCGCATTGAGCACCACTGGAACTACCTCTACCGGTGGACCCATTTCCGCGGTGCCGCGATCATGGGCGCCCTCAGCGCCATCGACTTGGCGCTGTGGGACATCGCCGGCAAGCATCTCGGGGTGCCCTGCTACCAGTTGCTGGGCGGCAAGGTACGCGACAAGGCGAGGGTTTACTACCATGTCTTTGGCGAGACCAAAGAAGAACTGATTCAAGGTTGCGTGGACGCCAAGGCGCGCGGCTTTACCGCCGTGGGTCATCTGACGCCCTTCCTTGATGAACCCCGTAGCGTCCCCTATTTTGAGACGCATGCGAGCAAGATGGATGCCGCCATCCAGACGGTCGCCCGCTATCGCGAGGCCCTCGGCGACGCCGTGGACCTCTGCATCGAGATCCACCGGCGGATGGCCCCCGCCGAGGCGATCGTGCTGGCGCGTGGCATCGAGCCGTATCATCCGTTCTTTTACGAGGACCCGATCCTACCCGACAACCTGGATGCCATGGCGTTGGTGGCGGAACGCATTCACATCCCCATTGCCACGGGCGAGCGGCTTCATACGATACAAGAGTTCGAGATGCTGCTGGCGCGCGGTGCCGTGCAATATGTCCGCCCCGATGTTTGCCTGGCGGGCGGTCTCAGCCACTCGAAAAAGATCGCAGCCCTGGCCGAAGCACACAACGTTGGCGTGGTGCCGCACAACCCCTTGAGCCCGGTGAGCACCGCGGCCTGTATCCAGCTCGCCGCTTGCATCCCGAATTTCGCGCTCCAGGAGTACCCTCTCGGCGAGGACGAACCTCCCAAGAGCGAGATCGTCAAGAGCACAGTCGCATTGGAGGATGGCTTTTTGATCATTCCGGATGCCCCGGGGCTGGGCATCGAGCTAGCCCCCGACGCCGCCGAGCGCTTTCCGTACCGCCCGCGCGAGGTGCATACGCGCCTTCATGTGGATGGTTCGGTGGTGGATCAGTAGTGCCCGTATCTACAAAAGGACGCCCATGAAGCTGGTATTCATTCGTCATGCTGATCCGGACTATGCCAACGACAGCCTGACCGATCTGGGGCACCTGCAGGCCCGGCTGCTGGCAGAGACGCTGCTGACCATGCCGATCGACGCCTTTTACCTGTCGCCGCGTGGCCGTGCACAGTTGACGGCCGCGTACACCCTGGATCGGCGGGGGGAACAGGGTCTCACGTTGGACTGGCTGGCCGAGTTACACGGGCTGTACGCCCCCGGTGCCGTCGCCTGGGACATGCACCCGGCCGATCTCCTGGGCTCCGACGCGGCTCCAGCACTGACATCGTGGCCCGGACAGGTTATCTATGGCGAGCACCTGAGCGCGGTGCTCGAGCCGTTTTACCGGTCCTGGGATAGCTTTCTCGCCGAGCGGGGATACGTGCGCGATGGGTTGCTCTACCGTTCACAGATGTCTTGCGACGAGACCCTGGCTTTTTTCTGCCACGCCGGGGTTACACTGTCACTTCTCGCGCACCTGCTGCATATCGCGCCGCCGCTGGTCTATGCCCACTTTGGCTGCGATCCCTCTAGCGTCACCATCCTCGAGTCCGATGAGAAGGATGGGAGGGTCTCTTTCCGGCTCGTAGTGGCCAACGACATGTCACACGCTCCTGGGCTTCGTAAGAGCCCTCGGCAGCACAGGCGCTACGGCTTCTAGCGAATAACCCATATTCTATACTAGTTTAGTTGACAATGATGTCTGTCCGGGGTATACTGGGTACGGCGCAGGCGGTGCACCGGGTCCGTTGCGGAGAGGCGACTCTCTCGATGGGCTCATCACAAAGGAGGACAGACTGATGAAGTTCCGAAGACTGGGAAACGCGGGTATCAAGCTGAGCGTGGTGGGATTGGGTGGTTGGACCACCTTTGGAGATAGCATCACGGCAGAGAGGGATGCCCGAGAGATCATCACCGCGGCCTATGAGGCCGGTGTGAACTTTTATGATATTGCCGATGCCTATGCCCGCGGTGAATCCGAGCGCCTGATGGGCAGCATTCTTAAGAACTTTGACCGGCATACGCTGGTGATCTCCAGCAAGCTGTATTGGCCCATGAGCGACGATATCAACGACCGGGGGCTGTCGCGCAAGCACATCATGGAATCGGTGGACAAATCGCTCAAGCGCATCGGCACCGACTATTTGGACATCTATTTCGCCCATCGCTACGATCCGGAGACCCCGCTGGAGGAGGTCGTACGAGCGATGGATGATCTTGTGCATCAGGGCAAGATACTCTACTGGGGGACCAGCGAGTGGACCGGCGCGCAGATCGCCGAGGCGGCCGGCCTGGCGCGGGCGCACAATCTGTACCGCCCGCAGGTCGAACAGCCCGGTTACAGCCTGTTGCGGCGGGCTCGTGTGGAGAAGGAGATACTTCCGGCGGTTCGCGCAGAGGGCATCGGCTTGACGGTCTTTAGCCCCCTGGCGAACGGGGTGCTGACGGGCAAGTACGATGAGGGCATTCCCGAGGACAGCCGCGCGGCCCGCAACGATTATCTCCGCGAGAGCTTGACCGAGGATCGTGTGGGCGCGGTGCGTGAGATGAAGGCCATCGCGGATGAATTGGGCATTACGCGCTCTCAGTTGGCGCTCGCGTGGGTCCTGCGCCATCCAGAGGTGACCAGCGTTATCACCGGCGCGACCCGTCCCGAGCACATGGCCTCCAACGTAGGGGCAGCGGACGTGGAACTGAGCGACGAGCACATCGCCCGGCTCGATAAGTTGTTCCCATCGCTCTAGTGCTGGCGTAGCAAAGGGCCGCGGAGATCTGCTCCGCGGCCTCTGTGCGTACTTCAAATGGCAGGCTACTGAGCCTGAGCCAGTTCCTGTAGCACGAGCACCAGTTTCTCCTGCCAACCCTCCTGGAGCTTGAGCCTCACATGCGTTCCGCGAGCCTGGCAGTCCGGGCAATGTCGGGCAATTGCCTGGCTCACGGCTCTAGAGATCGTCTGTGGCAGCTGAGCGACGATCTCCTCGCCCTCTGTGCGGAGCGTGCTCAACCCGGCATCGGCCGCGAGAACGCGTACCCTGAGGATGTACAGCAGGTTCGATACAGGCTCGGGAAGCGGGCCGAAACGATCCTGTAACTCTACCGCCATCGCTTCCACTTGACCCACTGTGTGTACCCGCGCCAGCCTGCGGTAGAGCCGCAGCCTCAAGGGATCATCCTGGATGTACTCTTGGGGCAGATGCGCCGAGAGAGGCAGGTCGATGCTCGGCCCGAGATCCAGTGCCAGCGATTCCCCTGCCGCCCGATCCTGTGCGCGACGGATGGCGTCGCCCCGTTCGCCGGCTGACCGCTGCAGTTCTTCGATAGCGCTCCGCAACAGACGCGTATAGAGATCAAAGCCGATAGCAGCGATATGGCCATGTTGCTCAGCGCCGAGCAACTCTCCGGCGCCGCGGATCTCCATATCCCGCATGGCGACCCGGTAGCCTGCGCCCAGCTCGGAGGCTTCCTGAATCGTCTGCAGCCGTTGTTGCGCGACGTCGCTAAGGGGCGGCTTGAAGAGGAGGTACGCGTAGGCGCGCTCGATGCCCCGGCCCACGCGTCCCCGCAACTGGTAAAGCTGTGAGAGCCCAAAGTGATCGGCATGGTCGATGATGATGGTGTTGACGTTGGGAATGTCCAGCCCGTTCTCGATGATGGTCGTGCACAGCAGAATGTTGCCCTCGCCCTGCGCAAAGCCCAGCATCACCTGTGCCAGCTCATCCTCTGGCATCTGACCGTGGCCGATCAAGATACTGGCCTCGGGCACGATGCGCTGCAGGTCAGCGGCTACCAGGTCGATATCGCGAACCCGGTTATGTACATAATAAACCTGACCGCCTCTGTCCATCTCTCGCAGGATCGCTCGTCGAATCAGGCCCTCGTCATACTCTGCGACGAGCGTCTTGACCGCCACGCGATTCTCCGGGGGCGTGTCGATCACACTCATATCTCGGATGCCGCTCAGAGACATATACAGCGTGCGCGGAATCGGCGTGGCCGTCATGGTCAGCACATCGACCTCACGGCGCATGCGCTTGAGCCGCTCCTTGTGAGCGACACCAAAGCGCTGTTCTTCGTCGACGACGAGCAGCCCTAGATCCCTGAAGGTGACATCCCGCGACAAGAGCCGATGCGTACCGATGACGATATCCACCTGTCCGGTACGCAATCTGTCGATAATGTCTCGCTGCTCTGCATCGCTCTTGAATCGCGAGAGCATCTCGATCGTCACGGGGTAGGCGCGCAGGCGCCGCCGGAAGGTGTAATAGTGCTGCTGTGCCAGAACCGTGGTGGGCACCAGGATGGCCACCTGCTTGCCGTCCATCACGGCCTTGAAGGCTGCGCGTACGGCAACTTCTGTTTTGCCATAGCCGACGTCGCCCACCAGCAGCCTGTCCATGGGGCGCGGCTGCTCCATGTCGGTCTTGATGCGTTCCACAGCCCGAAGCTGGTCGTCCGTTTCGACGTACGGGAAGGCCGCCTCCATCTCATGTTGCCAGAGGCTATCCTGTGGAAAGGCATGGCCCTCCGCCAGTTCGCGCAGGGCATACAGCTCCAGCAACTCCCGGGCGATATCACGTACCGCCTTTTCGGCGCGTCCCCGCACGAGGGCCCATTCCGTGCCGCCCAACCGGTGCATGTAGGGTTCACGATCGTCAGCGCCGAGGTAGCGGCTGACGCGATCGGAGTGATGGATCGGGACGTAGAGGCGATCCCCGGCCTGATACTCGATCTCCATGTACTCGCGTTCCAGCCCGGCCAGACTTTTTCGTACCATCCCATGGTAGCGTCCGATGCCGTACTCGACATGGACGACATAGTCGCCCTCTTTGAGATCGCTAAAGAGCGCCTCTGGCGCAGACTCGCGCTGTCTGAGCACGCGGCGCCGCTGCCGTACCCAGCCAAAGATCTCTGCGTCCGTGAGCACAGTGAGGCCCGCGGCAGGCAGGGCACACCCCTCTCCAAGGACACCATCCAGGAGCACCAACTCACCGGGTGCCGGGGGCTCTGGCAAGACGTCGGTGGGCGTAATGCTTAGCCCGTGGCCATGCAGCAGATCGGCCAGGCGCTCAGACTGGCGCGTGACCAGCACGACACGTTGTCCTTCCTGATGCAGTGAGGCAATGTCCCCGAGAGCGTCCTGTACCTGGCCGCCGTAGGTCGGCGCAGGGCTAAAGAGCTGGCCTAGCGGGGAATCGATGTCGCTCAAGCCATGGCCCAGGGCGATCGTTCTCTGGGTGCTCAGTCGCTCCGCGATCTCCGGCCAGGAAAAGTAGGGGACTGCAAAGCTGGCGGGTAGATCGCCATCGCGGATCATGTCAGCTCTGAGGCTGAGAGCCTGGTTCTCGAGGGCCAGACTGGCAGACTCGACAGCCGTCAAGTCGTCCACCAGGACCAATGTGCTCGCGGGCGCGTGATCGAGCAGTGTCCCCGGTCGAGGATACAGGTAAGGGATGTAATACTCCAGGCCAGTGGCGCCAGCCCCGCGCCCAATCTGCTCGATCTCCTCAGCCATACGCTGGCGGGTGCGGGTGTTACACTCGGACAGATCCAGTGCGTTGAGCTGCAGAGCGGCTGCCTTACCCCATTCTGGAAGTGCCTCGCTTGCCGGGGGAATGACAGCCTCGTTCACATGTTCGCCCGAGCGCTGTGAGGCAGGGTCAAAGAGGCGGATGCTGTCCACCTCATCTCCGAACAGATCGATACGAACCGGCGCGGCTGCGTTCGTTGGGAAAATGTCCACGATGCTGCCGCGATGGCTAAAGGTACCCGGCTCCTCCACGACGACACTGGCTTCATAGCCCGCATTGACGAGATGCGTCAGTAGCTCATACATCGGGATGACGGCGCCGGTCTCAATCGTGCGGGTGGCTCGCCGCACGGCAACCGGTGGCGCCGTCTTTTGCAAGAGTGCCCAGGCGGAGGTAACGATAACCTGCCCGCGCGCGTTCTCGGGGTGCTGGCGAAGGGCAGCCAGAGATGCCAGGATGCCGACTCGGGCCTGAGATGTTGCCCGATCCCAGGCCGGTCGGTCGTAAAAGATCGTATCTGGCGGCACAAAGTGCTGTACGCCGTCAGGGTCTGCCGACCACGTGCGCAACTGGTCGGCCAGATCGCGGGCCCTTTCCGGACGCCCAACCACCACTACGATGGCACCTGGCCAATCCTGCTGAAGGGCGGCAATCACAAAGGGCCGGGCTGATTGGGGGAGCTCCAGTGCCCATTGCTTCAGACCACGGCCTGGCGTCTGAGTGTCACTTTGTGCACAGATTTTGTCCAGGGTCCGGGCATACGCGGGCTGCTCGCGCAGCAGAGGCAGCAGTCCCTTGAGCGACATGGTGTTCCTTATTCGTTCTCGGATCCGGGCCTGACCGAGTCAAGGCCGTTGAACAGGTTCATGGCCTCTTTGACTCCCTCGCTCAGCAAGGTGGTGACGATCTGGTTGACGCGGGCGCAGATATCGGGAATGTAGGGCGCCTGCTCTCGGTCAAAGGCATTCAGTACATAGTCGACCGGGTCACCCTGGGCGGGCCTGCCGATACCGACGCGAATGCGCACGAAATCCTCAGAGCCAAGCTCCCGGATGATGGAACGGATGCCGTTGTGTCCACCGCTGCCGCCGCCAGGGCGCACCCGTATGCGCCCAAAGGGCAGGTCCAGGTCATCATAGATCACGATAATCTGGCCGGGATCCACCTTGTACCAGCGGCTCGCGGGAGCCACAGATGAGCCGCTGTCATTCATGAATGTCTGGGGTTTGAGCAGGACAACATGGCTCTCCCGCACGCGCCCCTCTCCGTACAGCCCCTTGAACCGCTTCTTGCCAAGTGCTATCCCGTGACGCTCGGCGATAGCGTCGATACAACGAAAGCCGATGTTATGCCGGTGCGCCGCGTAATCAGCGCCAGGATTCCCCAGCCCGGCGACGAGCGTCCACTGCGAGGAGGGGCAGTTTGTGGTTTGAGAGTAGGGTTGTCGTGGCACGATGCTGCTCTGACCTCTTTGACGGCAAAGAATACAGGCTACCCGCGATTGTTCGGGCAGCCCGTAGAGTATGAGTCCGATGTATCAGGCGAGACGGGCTAACGCCTAAAAGAGTCTCCGCAAGCCAAACACGATGCCCACCAGAGCAAAGACCGCGCCCATCGCCATGGCACCAAAGACAAAGGCGTCCTTGAGAGACTCTGTGTCAAAGGGCAGGAGGCCCGCGCCCTCGGCATCATCCGGAATGGGGGTTGGCGTCGGCCGCATCAGCGCCGCTGTGGGTGCGATGATCTGAACGCCCGGGGTAGTCTCGTTGATCGGCTCTGTCTCGGCATCCGAGCCAGCCTCAGGCGTCTCGTTCACGGGTGGCGCGGGCGTCTGCTGGTCGGGCGTCTGCTGGTCGGGCGTCGGCGTGGGCGTAAGCGTGCCTTCAGGTGTGGGTGTTTCCGTAGGTGTGGTTGTCGCTGCGGGGGCACTGTTCGCGACCTGCAGATTGCGGACAAAGTACTCCACCCAGTTACCGTCTGTCTTGACGCCGGTCAAGCGCAAGGTGTAGACGTCGTCCGGCAGAATGGTCGTGTCCCACACCTCAAGCTGATTATTGGTGACCTGCTGATCGTGCAGGCTACCGATCACCGCCCACTGTGAGGGGTTGGGTCCGATACCCCACTCCACCTTGTAGAACTGAAAGCCGGGGACGATGACCGATCCGACAATGGGCACCCGGCCCCGGACCTGAGTGCCGCTCCCCGGTGAGATGATCTCCACCCGAACCTCATCCTGAAGCAGTGGCGCGGCGACCGCCGGAATCGCGGTGACCAGACACATAATGGCGATCAAGATGGGCAATAAGATACGTCGAGGCATGCTGCTCCTTGGACTTGACTGTCTAGCGTCGGGAAGTTTACCACATCTGCGTGTGGTGTCCAAGGGAGCGCTCCTGCGAGTTGGCCATCCGTGTTCGCTCAGCCAACGACGGACCATGGCAGTAAGGATCGCTCAAACGATGATCCAACCGGGGAGTCAGTGCTCAGGAGGCGCATTGCGCGGACTCTTGGCTGCAAACGGGTGAGCAGGACGCACGTGTTTTGACGGGTTTGGGAGGCGCGTCTATACTCTTGAGCACTCTGTAAGCGTATCTGTGCCGCGGGGCCTATACCCTCGAGGTGTTAACAGCGTGAGTGATGGGGCCGGTGAGCGTGAAAAAGGTGAGATACTGACCCGGCTGCGCCGCGTGGAGGGCCAGATACGCGGGATCCAACGGATGGTGGAGGACGAGCGGGACTGCGAGGCCATCGTCACCCAGCTTCTGGCGGCGCGTGCCGCGTTGGACAAGACGGGGATGCTGATCATGGGGGCGCACATTGAGCGCTGTCTGATTACGGCGCGAGAGGGCGAGGGCTCCGAGGGCCTCGAGCGGGTGATGTCTTACTTTTGGCAGTTTGCCAGGCCACCCGATGCGGACCCAGGGGGCAGTGTCCCAGAGAATGATCCTTCTCAGCCCGGCTGATCGTTGGCAGGGCTGCGAAAAGAGCGAGGCGTGGGGAAAATCCGGGAGACGAGCGAACAGAACTGGCAGACGGATGTGCTTGAGGCGTCGTGCAGCGTACTCGTGGACTTTTGGGCCGAGTGGTGTGGTCCTTGCCGTATGATGGAGCCCCTGCTGGCGCAGATTGCGGACCGCTATGCGGATCGCTTGACCGTGGTCAAGGTCGATGTGCAGGCGTTCCCCGACGTGGCAGCACGGTATGGCGTCATGAACCTGCCGACTCTTGTGGTCTTTAGGCAGGGTGAGGCAGTGGAGCACCTAACGGGCCACATGCCGCTGGGCGTTCTGGACAAAAAGGTGCAGCGATACCTCTAGATCGCTTCTCGAGCTGTCAGCGTCAAGTTCGCCCTCGTCATCTCGGGGGCGTTTTGTTTGCAGGCTGAACCTGGCTACGAGGGTAGCGAACAGCCGTTCTGTCAAGACGCGATGTTTGCCAGTGGGTCGAGAAATGGTATAATTGGCTCAAAGATCCGCTGGGCAAAGTGGGCGTTTTTCTCCCACTTTTTCTTTTGCGGACGTCTGGTATCGGTTACGGGAGGGCAGGGGCAGTATGAAGAGCGAGTTCGAGATCGCTATCACGCAGTTGGCCGCAGACCGCAATCTTGATCCGCGAGTTATTCTCGAGGCGATCGAGATGGCGCTTGTTTCGGCGTACAAACGAAATTACGGCTCCAGCCAGAATGTGAGCGTAACGCTTGATCCGCGTACCGGTCAGGCCCAGGTGTATGTCAAAAAGGTCGTGACTGAGCAAGTCGAAGACGAGGGCAACGAGATCGCACTTGACGAGGCCCATCTGATCGACGCGAGCGCCAAAGTGGGCGACTTTGTTGATGTCGAGGTCAAGCCCAGGAACTTTGGTCGCATCGCTGCGCAAACGGCCAAGCAGGTCATCACACAACGCATTCGCGAGGCTGAGCGGGATTCGGTCTATGTCGAATACGCCGAGCGCGAGGGCGAGTTGGTCAATGGTACCATCCGAAATGTAGATGCGCGGTCCAATAACGTCGTGGTGAGCCTGGGCAAGGCCGAGGCAATTCTGCCGCGCAGCGAGCAGATTCCCCGTGAGCACTATCG
Source organism: Anaerolineae bacterium (assembly GCA_040772225.1). GTDB lineage: Bacteria > Chloroflexota > Anaerolineae > UBA1429 > UBA1429 > JAAYED01. Next base: position 1,306,840 of record JAXGYO010000002.1, on the reverse strand, counting down.
GTTTGGCCAGCGCATTCGTGTCTATATCGTCGCCGTTGAGCGCAGCGTCAGGGGCCCGCAGATCACGGTTTCGCGGACGCACCCGGACCTGCTCAAGCGGCTGCTGGAGCTCGAGGTTCCCGAGATATACAGCGGTACGGTCGAGGTCAAGGGGATCGCTCGAGAGCCCGGCTTTCGCTCCAAAGTCGCCGTGGCGGCGCTGCAGTCCGGTGTGGATCCAGTAGGCTCGTGCGTGGGCATGCGCGGCGTCCGTATCCAGAACATTGTCAACGAGCTGGTGGGTGAAAAGATCGATGTGGTCGAGTGGAACAAGGATGAGCGCGTGTATATCGCCAATGCGCTCAGTCCTGCCAAAGTGATCGACGTCTATCTAAACCCGGTGGAAAAGAACGCCAAGGTCATCGTCCCAGACCGTGCGCTGTCGCTGGCGATCGGCAAAGAGGGGCAGAATGCCCGTTTGGCCGCGCGTCTCACCGGCTGGCGTATCGATATCAAGAGTGAAGCAGAGGCTGAGCAAGAACGCGAGCAGTTGGCTCTGGAGATGGCTGAGGCCGAGGAGCGCTCCCGGGAGCGCAAAGAGGCACGGCTCGCGGCTGCGGCGCTCCTGGCCCAGGCCGAGGCTCTACTCGAAGACGGTGACGGAGACGAGGTGGCCGGGCCGGAGGAAGAGGCCGCTGGGGAAATCGCCCAGGCAGGCGAGCTTGAGGAAATCTCAGATGAGGTCGCAGTGCCTACCCTCGAGGAACTGGCTCTGGAAGTGGCCGCGGTAACCGGTGACAGCCTCAGCGAGACCGAGGAGATTGTTGCCGAGATGCCCGAAGAAGGTGCATCCATGGAAGTTGCCGTCGAGGATGAGGCGGCTCTTGTGACAGAAGAGGTCGCGGAGCCTGCCGAGGCTGTGGCGGAGCCCGATACTGAGCCAGCGGAGGCTGAGGAGTCGCCATCGGGCGAGGAGCCGGCATCAGGTGAGGACGAGCAGGCCGAAGGGGCGAGGAGTGAGGAGCCGGAGGCGGTCGCGATTGAGGATTTCGCCGCCGAACTGGATCTGAGCGTTGTGCCCGAGGTCGAAGAGGAAGAAGACGAGTCGGACCGCTCGCGTGACAAGAGCAAGACGCGCCGCGACCGGCGATTTGAGTATGACGAGGAACTCGGCCGTGTTGTCGCGCGAAAGCAGCACAAGCGTCGCGATCGTACGGGCTGGGGAGAAGACTGGGATTAGGACGGGGCGCAGGCCATGGCCAGGAAAAAGCCACAACGAACTTGCATCGGCTGCCGGCAGACCGCTACCAAGCGCGAGTTGGTTCGCATTGTGCGCACGCCCGAGGGCAAAGCAGTGGTAGATCCTACCGGCAAGCAGGCGGGGCGCGGGGCTTATCTCTGCGCCAATCGCAGATGCTGGCAGAGTGCGCTCGATCACAAGCTACTGAACCGGGCGCTCAAGATGACGCTCTCCGACGAGGATGATGCGCGCTTGAGAGCCTATGCGGAGAGTCTTCCAGAGCTCGATGAAAGTGTCGATGGGGTTCCAGAGTCATGATTCGGAGCGGAACGAGATCCGGCATCGAGAACGAGAGCTCACGAGTCTGTGAGTGGGTGGAGCAGGTAGCTCGGGCGCTGGCAGAGGGTGTCGGGCGCCATGGATTGCAGGAGCAGGGGATGTAACCTTTCACGGCAGCTCGATCTGGCACTCCCTCCCCTGCTTTCCCCGGTAACCCTTCTGCCTGTCGGACCTAAGCTTTTGTCCTTGACATCGATCCTGATCGCCGTCGCCGTTTCTGGCGTCTGGTGTTTGGGCAATAAGGGGGATATACATGAAACGGAATACACGCTATAACAGGCCTTCTCGGGGGAACCAGCAGAGCAGCCCCGTTCATTCCGCGCCCGAACCCAAGGTCGACACCAGGGCCAAGGCAAAGCCTGAATCGATGGATATCGAACTGCCCCCGGCAATCACCGTGCGTGATCTCGCCGATCTGATGCATCGCAGCCCAATTGAGCTGATCAAAGAGCTGATGAATGCGGGCGTGATGGCCAATATTAACCAGCAGATCGACTATGACACCGCGGCGATCGTCGCTGAGGACATGGGCTTTCGCGTGGTGGAGCCAACGGTTGAGGAGCCGGAAGAGGAGCTGCAGGCCGAGGCCACGCCAGTGGCCGTGCGCAAGCGGCGCGAATACACAGAGGAAGAGGCCAAGTATCTGCGTCCGCGGCCTCCCGTGGTCACTATTCTGGGCCATGTAGACCATGGCAAGACGTCGCTCCTGGACGTCATCCGTAGAACCAGCGTTCAGGCGTCAGAGGCCGGTGGCATCACACAGCACATTGGCGCCTATCAGGTCGACGTCAAGGGTGAGCTCATCACCTTTTTGGATACCCCCGGTCACGAGGCCTTTACGGCCATGCGGGCTCGCGGTGCCAGCGTCACCGATATCGCCGTCCTTGTTGTGGCCGCGGATGATGGTGTTCAGCCGCAAACACGGGAGGCCATAGACCACGCCCGTGCTGCCCAAGTGCCCATCGTGGTGGCGCTGAACAAGATGGACCTGGCCTCCGCTAACCCCGATCATGTCAAGCAGCAGTTGTCTGATCTCGGACTGGTGCCTGAGGATTGGGGAGGCGAGACGATCTGCGTTCCCGTGTCCGCCCGAACCCAGGAGGGTATCGGTGCGCTGCTGGACAACATCCTCATCGTCGCTGAGATGGCAGACCTGAAGGCGAATCCCCGCCGCACCGCTGAGGGCGTGGTTGTGGAAGGGCGCCTGGACCGGTCGCGAGGCTCTACGGCGACACTCCTGGTGCAGGAGGGGACGCTGCAGGCGGGAGACTCGATCGTTGTCGGCCTGACGTATGGCAAGATTCGCGCCATGTTTGACTATACCGGTGCAACGCTGGACAAGGCCGGGCCTTCGACGCCCGCTGTTGTGATCGGGTTGCGCGATGTTCCGGCGGCTGGAGATAGCTTTATCGCCGTCGAGACCGAGCGCAAGGCACGCGAACTGGCAGAGCAACGAGTTGAGGAGCACCACAGCAAGAGCTCTCATCCGACGGCGGCACTGACGCTTGAAGAGGTCTTTAGCCAGGCTCAGGCCGGCAAAGTCCAATCGCTCAATCTGATTCTCAAGGCAGATGTGCAGGGGAGCCTCGAACCTATCCGCAATTCGCTGGAGCAGATCGAGGTCAAAGACCTCTCGGTGACCTTTGTGCACGAAGGGGTAGGGACCATCGCCGAGTCGGATGTCATGCTTGCGGTGGCATCAAACGCTGTTATCATCGGCTTTAGCGTGGGGGTCGACCCGTCGGCGGAGCGTCTGGCGGAGGCCGAGGGTGTCGATATCCGGGTGTATGACATCATCTATCGCGTGATTGAGGATGTGGAAAAGGCGCTGACCGGCATGCTCGAGCCCGAATATGAAGACGTGTTGCAGGGGCGGGCGATAGTCCGGCAGGTCTACAAGATCTCCCGGGTGGGGCTGATCGCCGGGGCACAGATTTCTGAGGGGCGCGGTTTGCGCAACGCGACTGCTAGAATCGTCCGTGATGGCAAGCAGATCCACCAGGGTCGCGTCTCCTCGCTCAAGCGATTCACTGAGGATGTCCGTGAGGTCACCACTGGCCTGGAGTGTGGGATCGGCGTTGATGGAGCCAATGACATACAGGAAGATGACATCATCGAGTTCTACACTCGCGAACAAAAGAGATAGGATTCTACGTGAACAGCTCTGGTAATATGGCACACAGGAAAGAACGGGCCGACTCGTTTATTCAGCAGGAGCTGACTGTGATTCTGCGAGAGAAGGTGCGCGATCCACGGGTGGATGCGCTCACGATCACAGAGGTCAGGCTCACTCGCGATCGCCGCATTGCTCGGGTGTATGTGGCATCCTACGCTGACGAAGAGGCGATTAAGGAAGGTCTGGTCGGTCTCGAGAGTGCCCGGGGCGTGCTGCGGCGTGAACTCGCCAGGCTATTGCACTGGCCCTGGACGCCCGAACTCATTTTCGAGGTTGACCGCTCCTGGCAGTATGGTGAGCACATGGATCAGCTCTTTGACAAGCTGCGCGAGGAGCGCGAGCTCCAGGAGGGGTCTGGCGATAGCGATGCTGAGCAAGATAGTACAGGAGATTAGTCGCTACCACAGGTTTCTGATCGTGTCGCATGTGGATCCCGACGGCGACACGATCGGGTCCTCGTTGGGACTGGCCTGGGCACTGCGGTCGCTCGGCAAGGATGTCGTGCTCGCTTGCCAGGATGCTGTCCCCGACGAGATCATGTTCCTGCCGGGTGTTGATGCCTATGAGCAGCAAGCCCGGGGCGACGTAGAGGCCGTGATCGCTGTGGATGCCAGCGATCTGCGGCGTATGGGCAAGGTCTATGACCCCCAGACAATGAAGGATCTGCCCCTGCTGGTCATCGATCATCATGTGACCAATGACGGTTACGGCACGGTCAATCTCGTGGAGGAAGCATCGTCCACCGCAGAGATCGTGCTTCGGGTGATCGATGCTCTGGGCGTGTCCATGGATGAGACGATCGCAACCTGTCTGCTGACAGGCATTGTCACCGATACACAGGGGTTCCGCACCAGCAGTACGACGCCCGACTCTCTTTCGGCCGCGCTGAGACTGGTTGAGGCAGGAGCCGGTCTCGTCGAGATCTCGCACCAGGTGTTCAATCGCCGGTCGCTGGAGATGCTGGCCCTTTGGGGACGTGCGCTGGCCGCGGCGAAGCTGCGAGAAGGTGTCGTGTGGACCGAGCTGCCGCTCCGCTGGTTGCCTGGCGGCAATGCCAACGGTCAGATGGGAAGTGGGCTCGCGAACATGCTGAACACGGTCCGAGAGGCCAAGGCGGCAGCGCTCTTTACGGAGCAAGGCGACGGTCTGATAGACGTCAGTTTGCGTGCCAAGCCAGGGGTGGACGTGTCGCGGGTGGCTCTCGAGTTTGGCGGTGGTGGACATGCTCCGGCAGCCGGATGTCAGGTGCCGGGAGACCTGGAGAGCGTGCGGGAGGCCATACTGGCGTCACTGGTACGGCTGGTGGCGTCAAGCCAGTGAGATGATGGAACAACGTATGGGTCAGAATCACGGAACGCCGCCGGCACCCGTCAGCGGCGTTCTTGTTGTCGATAAAGAACCGGGCTGGACCTCTCACGACGTTGTTGCGCGGGTGCGTCGCATCACCGGCGAGCGTCGGGTTGGCCATGCCGGGACGCTCGACCCTGCTGCCACCGGCGTGCTGGTGGTCTGTGTGGGTACGGCCACAAGGATCGTCGAATACCTTGGAGAGATGATCAAGTCCTACAGGGCGACGATCCGGTTCGGTGTGGAGACAGACACCTGGGACGCAGAGGGACAGGTCGTCTCCACCACCGATCCCCGCTCGCTATCTCGCGCCGCGCTGGATGCGCTTCTCAGGCGTTTTGTAGGCGAGATTGACCAGATGCCTCCTATGTTTTCGGCGCTCAAGCGCAACGGTACGCCCCTGTACCAGTTGGCACGCCAGGGCAAGTCAGTGGAGCGCACACCAAGACGCATCACCATCTACCGGTTGACGCTGCTACGCTGGGCATCGCCGGATCTCGAGCTCGAGGTGGAATGCAGCAAGGGCACCTACATTCGAGCACTGGCGCACGATTTGGGTCAGGTCACCGGGGCGGGGGCGCATCTCGCCGCTCTGCGCCGTACAGCTACTGGCCACTTTACGCTGGATCAGGCGCTGACGCTTGACGAACTCGCCGCCGATAAGGCCTGGCGGCAAGCTCTCGTATCGCCTGCCGAGGCTCTGCGCCACATGGACTCTGTCGTTCTAGCTGATGAAGCCGTGGTTGAGCTTTCTTTCGGCCGCGCCATCGCACTGCCACTGGACGCTGCTCCGACATCACTCGTCAGTGCAGTGGACCGCTCTGGCGATCTGGTGGCGATTCTTTGCCCGGATGCTCGTAGCGGGTGGTGGCAGCCAGCAAAGGTGTTCATAGCACAGCCTCGTTAGGCAACCAGCCCTGCACTATGGGGATGGCCCTGTTAACGGACACCTGCGGATGGGCTATAATGGAGGTATGATGAGAATCGTCTCTGAAACCTCCACTGCTAATCTTGAGCGCGATGTTGTATTGACCATCGGGGCCTTTGATGGCGTCCACTGTGGTCACCAAGCTTTGCTGCGAGGGATGATCCGGCGTGCCAGAGCGCTGGATATGCTTGCAGCTGTGTTGACCTTTTATCCCCATCCGCGCGAGATCCTGCAAAAGGACGCGCAGTTTCGCTACCTGACTTCTGATGCTGAGCGGGGACGTCTGTTCGAGGCGCTGGGCGTCGATCTGCTGGTGCTTCAGCGCTTTGATCGAACGCTGGCCGCAACCGACGCATCCGACTTTCTTCTCACCCTCTCTCGCAATCTGCGCATGCGCGAGCTATGGGTGGGGCCCGACTTTGCACTCGGGCGTGACAGACGGGGGGATGTTGCCGAGTTAGCCCGCCTGGCACCGGAGCTCGACTATCGCCTGAATGTAGTTGAGCCGGTGGATGCGTGCGATCAGCCGATCAGCAGCACACGCATTCGCAATCTGTTGGAAGACGGCCTGGTGGCGGATGTGATACCAATGCTGGGCCGGCAATACGGCATGGGCGGCGTCGTGCGCTATGGCGCGCAGCGCGGCCGCCGGTTAGGCTTTCGGACAGCCAATGTGCGGGTAGGTCCGCTCTGCGGTTGTCCCGGCGATGGTGTCTATGCTGTTTGGGCGCTCGCCTTTGGCCAGTGGTACCCGGGCGTCGCAAACCTGGGTCGCCGCCCCAGCTTTGATCTCGGCGAGCGCCTGCTCGAAGTGCACCTAATGGGCTTTGGCGGATCGCTCTACGGCCAGCACATGCGTGTGCTTTTCGTAGAGCGTCTACGTGGTGAGCGTCGATTTGAGGATCCCGATGCGCTTGTGGCCCAGGTACAGGAGGATATGGCGCGGGCGCGTGCCATTCTGGACGCCACCCCTCCTCGGGACGGTACGCTATGCGAAACCTCGGATTCTGCGAGCTAGCACACCCTGCCGATCTGGCTCTGCAAGTACGCGGCAGAGACCTTTCCTCTCTGTATCTCAATGCTGCACGGGGCCTCTCGCATCTTTTGCATGGTATCCCTGTAGAGCCGCGGACCGAACCGGTAGATGTCTACATCTCCCTGCAGGCGGATGATCTGGAGACGCTCATGGTCGATTGGCTGGGTGAAATTCTCTATCTGACGGAAAGAGAGGGCCGCTGCTGGCAGATGCAATCTGTCTGCGTTCAGCGCCCCGCCAGTCTGAGGGCCCACATTCGGTGCACCGGCGATAGGCTTCCGCAACGCGCCATCAAGGCAGTGACCTACGCCGGGCTGTCGATTGTAGAGAGCGCCGACGGCTTTGAGACGGTGATTGTCTTGGACGCGTGAGACCTCGCTGCTGGCGCGGCTTCTGGCGTTTGGACAAAGGAGGCGAATGCTATGGTTACGAGACATGATCTGCGGCAGACAAGCTCCTGGGAGTGGGAGATCCCCTCAAGCTTTCGACCCGATATGCGCGTCCCTGCACGGGTGTATATGAGCGAGGTCTTGCTGGAGGCTGCCCTCGGTGACAGGGCGCTGGAGCAGCTCGTAAACACCGCCACCCTCCCTGGAATCGTGCTGCATGCGCTGGCCATGCCCGACATGCATCAGGGCTATGGGTTTCCAATCGGAGGGGTGGTGGCGACTGCTCTGCCCGACGGCGTGATCTCCCCCGGTGGCGTGGGATACGACATCAACTGCGGCGTTCGGTTGCTCCGTACGGGGATTGCGGCTGAGGCATTGCAGCCCCACATGGACAGTCTGATGACGGCGCTCTACGAGAACGTTGCCAGCGGTGTTGGCGCTTGCAGTGCGCTGCACCTAAGCAACGCGCAACTTGAGGGCGTGCTTCATCAGGGCGCTGGCTGGGCAGTCGCACAGGGACTCGGGGCAGCAGAGGACCTGGTGTGTACCGAGGACAACGGCCAGCTAAAAGATGCTGATGCCGCGGCGCTCAGCTCGCGGGCCAAAGAACGGGGATTGGCTCAGCTCGGGACGCTGGGTTCCGGGAACCACTTTTTGGAGATCGACCGCGTCGAGGATGTCTACGACACGGCAGTTGCCGAGGCGTACGGCCTCCGCGCTGGAGAGGCTGTGGTCTGGATCCATTGTGGATCTCGGGGGCTGGGTCACCAGGTATGCACCGACGCGGTGCGACAGATGCAGGCTGCCGTGGGCAAGTATGGTATCGACATCCCGGATCGTGAGTTGGTCTGCGCACCGTTCAGCTCGCCAGAGGCTCAGGCCTACTACCGGGCCATGTGCGCCGCGGCCAATTATGCCTGGGCCAACCGGCAGGTGATTACGCAGCTTGTGAGGCAGACGTTTGAGCGGGAGCTTCCCGCTAACCTTCGTTCCGCTGTGCCGGCAATGGTGTACGATGTCTGCCACAATATCGCCAAGGTGGAAGAACACTTCGTCGCGGGCAAGCGGCAAAGGCTGTGCGTACATCGCAAGGGTGCGACGCGTGCCTTTGGTCCGTCGCGACCAGAGGTTCCCGTGCCTTACCGGACTGTCGGCCAACCCGTACTGATTCCCGGGAATATGCAGGCCGGCTCCTATGTGCTCGCCGGGACCGATTTCGCGCTCGACGCGACCTTTGGCAGCTCCTGTCACGGCGCAGGTCGGACGTTGAGCCGCCATGCGGCGCGCAGGCGCGTCCGCGGGTCCGATCTCAAGGCCAGGCTAGAGTCCGGACGGATTGTTGTCCGTGCGGGCAGTCTCAGCGGCCTGGCCGAAGAGGCACCTGTCGCCTACAAAGACGTCGATGAGGTGGTTGAGGTCACGCATAAGAGCGGTTTGGCAACGCGTGTCGTGCGCACGGTGCCCCTGGGAGTGATCAAGGGCTAGAGAATGCCAGCACCAAAGCGATAGTTCTTGCCGCTAACCTCGGAGGATACCCGGTTCGGTCTGGTCGTTACCGTCCTTTGCTGTGCTGCGCTGCCGCACTGCTTCGAACAGGATGGCTGCTGTCGCAGCCGAGACGTTCAGGGAACTTGCGCTGCCCGACATGGGCAGGCGAGCCAGCGTGTCTGCCACGGAGCGGGCATATTCCGACAGGCCGTCCTTCTCACTGCCGATCAGGATGACGAGCGGGCCTCGGCAATCGACCTCCCACACCAGCGCTGCGCCGTGCGCCGATGTCCCCATGACGCGCAGGGGGATGTCCGCCGCTCTCACCGTCTCAAACCAGGCGCCGAGGGACTTTTCGTTACTCACCGTGACAATGGGCAGGGCGTAGAGCGAGCCCATGGTTGCCCGGACCGTGAGCGGATCGTATAGGTCGACCGACGGTTCGACGATCGCTACAGCATCTGCCCCTGCAGCGTCTGCAGTCCGGATGATCGAGCCAAGGTTTCCCGGCGTCTGTAACTGCCAGGCGACGACGATGAGCATGTTATTGGTGGGCTCGAGGTCTTGCAGAGAGGTGTTGCTTGTACGTACGACCGCGGCGATGCCCTGCGGAGCCTGCCTGTCGGAGAACGACGCAAAGACCTCTGGCGTAACGGTGATCTGGTCCACGGCGGCGTATTGCTGCAGGAGAGACTGCGCTCGCCCACTCACCAGGAGCTCTGACGAGTAGACCAGAGTCTCTACCGGAGCATTGCGCTCGAGAGCTTCCTCGACGATGCGGATACCCTCAATGAGATAGCGCTCTTCACGAGAGCGGTACTTGCGCATGCGCAGACGGCGAATGGCCTTGATTCGGGGATTCTGCAGGCTGCTGATCAGCATCTAATTAGGTGGCCTCCGTACTCTACGGTATATTAGCCATGTTCGGGGTTGAATGCCAGCGGCGCTTGACCGTGCGGTCGCTAGCCGGTGGGAGCTTTGACAAGGCAAGCCCCCCTCTCCTATAATCCGTCGGGATAGGTCATATCGCCGCGTGCCCCGGTAGCTCAGGTGGATAGAGCAACTGCCTTCTAAGCAGTGGGTCCCGGGTTCGAGTCCTGGCCGGGGCGCAGACACTACTCGCAGTAGGTGTGTCGCCGTTCGCGTCTGTATGTAGTGGTAAGGTGCACTGCAGCATAATTCGCTGCCAAAAGGTACGAAAAAACCGCCTCCGGTGGGTCTTTCACCTGGCAGGCGGTTGTGCTATAATCCGCTTTGCCTGGGTGCTACCCCACTCGGGCCGGGCCTCGACCCCGCCGGTTACAAGGGTTAGGAGTCGGTCAGACTCACGACCACGACGCCAGACGGCGCGTCACCGCAAAGCCCCAGCGCCCTTCGGCGCGATAGCGGACCAGGTTGCGCTCAAAGTCCGTTTTGCCACGCCACGCTGTCGTATACGTTCTCTGACCAGTCAACGCGCGCGTTTGCTCTCGCTCCCAGAGGTGCGTCGATCCCGCAAAGTCGGCAAGGATCGCCTCGCCTTCGGTCACGCCGAGAGACACCGACACGCGCCACGGGCACACCCCACAGGCGGCGCGCGCTTTGTCGACCGGGAGCGCCTGCCCCTGTGCCCCTGGCCCAAGAGATAGTGATTGGCACTGGTCAGTAGCTCGATTGTCTCCCAGTCGGACGGATGGAATACCCAGCCGGTGGGATCAACGCTGTACCATCTCAAGCAGCGTCACCGCTTTTCGGCATGTGGTCAGTATGTCCGTGCTGTATGCCTGCGTCTGTATCGGAGGTCTCCAGAATGCCCGCGAGATCGTCATCCAGGCCGGTTCCCGCGATCACCTGCTCTTCGAGCGCCAGCTGTACGCCCTCCCAGACCGATCGTCCAGGTATCGGCTCGGTAGTGGCGCATCCACCAGGTAGCTTCGCGGTATCGGCTCGGTCAGATGCGCGATCTGCTTGACAGTCGCGTCGATCTTTTCTGTACCATAGGCGCTCTCGGGCTTCGCGGCTCCTACCGCCACAGTGTCCGCGTTGTGCGTCCGCACGGTCTCACGCAGAAAAGCGTAGGCGTCCGAGTCAGTGCCTTCCGCGGGGATCAGCTGCAGGATCGTCTCAACACGATCACCCAGAGGTGCAAGCACGCTCAGGGGGGAGGGCACACCTACGGAGCCGGAAGTCGAGATCAGCGCCTTGGCGCCGTACTCTTGACGGGCCTTCTCAAAGGCCGTCGCCCATGGGCCCATAGCCTTCTGGCCGTTGCCGCCCATGGCTTGCCGGGCGCGTCGTCGCGTCCTTGTCATCTGGTACCGTCGTCTTCCTTGGCCACCTGTCTCTTCAGCACCTTGGCTTGGGCCGTCAGGTCTTTTAGCCTTCCCTTCTCGATCAGGGTAAGGTCGCGCCCGTCGTGCTCGGCGCCGTCCAGGATGTCCTGGCTTTTCTGAAGGACCTCTGCTAGCATTTCGTTCGTGTTCATTTCATAGCCTCCACACGTGATGTATTCTACGCATCACCGCGCAGGCTCTTGCTTACCCTGGGCGTGCGCCCACGGCCTCGCGTAGCCGGGCCCGTTCGCTTGCCTGCCCTCGCCGCGGCCGTCCGGCGTACCCCTCACGCTCTCTCGAGCGCCTGGGGCCTTGCCCCCGTCCGCGCTTTGACTGGCTCCCTTACCTGGCCCACGGTTCCGATACCATCATAAGGCAGGAGCTCCTGCATGTCAAGCGTCTGCGTGCACTATTTGCTGCCAGGGCCGCTGCCGTTTTCTGGCGCCGGCGCGCGTGTCGATCCCTCGCCAACATTGCGCGCCTGGCGCCGGCATACGCGTTGCCTGTCGATTTCATTTACCCCCCGGTCTTGCATCGCCCGCTCATCTTTCACGTCCTCCTGGGGCGCCCCACTGCGGGCTGCGCGCCGTCGCCCAGCCCTTCCAGAAAAAGCGCCCTGCTTCGCGCGCTCGCTGTCCGTCGCTCTGCTCTTTCCAAAAAACACGCTCATTTCGCGCATCTCAGGCGCGTTCGCTCTCGCATCTTGCCATCTTTCGCGTCGCCCTTTCACCCCGCCTACTCTGTGCTGTACTCAGGTGACACCCCATGCCTTGGCTTTCCGGTGGAGCTGGTCGACCCGACCTCGGCCGCATGGTACCTTGGCCGGGATCGAGCCACCCACTTGGTTTGCATCCCACATCTGCAGTCGTCCCACACCCCCCAGCCCTGCCAGACCAAAGCGCCCTTCGGCGCACACGCGCCACAGGTGGCCGCTTGTCAGTCATCGCCGCACCGTCCCCACACCGTTGCGATAAGTGGCTCTATCTCGGTATTTCGGCCTGTTCTGTGTCAGTTTCGGCCTCGTACGCCGCCGCGCTCTGCTTGGCCCCACACTCAGCCCACGTTGCTATCAGCTCTTCCACACGGTCAGAGGGTGACAAAGGGTGACCGTTTTCCCATCAGTGCAGGGTTTGGGCCCTTCATGGGGGTTTCGGAAAAGTTGTCACCCTTTGTCACCCTGTCGTCTGTGGCTTATCCGCCGGCACAACCTCCGTATGGACCACGAACCGCGTTTTCGATGATCCGTGTGCCGTACGCTTCTGTGTTATACCGTCCTCTGCCTTAGCAGCTTTCCCACAGCACCGCGCCGCCAGACTCGCCTCTTGGCCGCTCTCCGTGGCAATCGGTGTGCCTCGTACAGTCAGCAACGGCTCGCCCGGTTGTGGCCCATCTCGCAGCAATCGTCAGATTGCGCCTAGCCGGTCCTGTTCCGCCTTGTAGATCTCTGTGGCCTTGGTCACCGCGTCGGCGGGTTCGCGGGTCGCTGCCAATCGGCCAGCCCCTCGAGTTGTCACAGCGCAAGATATCATCTTCCGCGACCAGAGCGGGGTGTGTGTTGCCGTCTGTTCTGTATACCGCGGGTATCCGTACACGCGCGCGGTATAAGCCCGCGCCAGATTCCATCATCCGCGGAGATGTTGGGTCGGTGGTGCGCAGGATTTTCCCTTGTTGGCTCTCTATTTTCCTTGACCAGCATCACAAGCGAAAAGGTGCGCGCAAAGCGGAAAAAGTCCTGTCGCATAAGGCGCGCGCAGGATTGGCTCGCCGCCGGTGAGCTCTTTACCTTGGCCTCGTCCAGGGTTCGCGCGTCGGCCTATCTCTGCATCAAAAACCAGCCGCGAGCCCCGCAGGTTTCTAGCTTCCGTGGGGTCGTTGTCGTATCTGCTGGCAATAAGCGGTTGGGCGCCGCGTTTGCGGTAAAGTCCCCGATGGTATCGACCGATTACCGCTCTGTGGTGGTCTTGCCGTTCGCTCGGCGTCGGCCGTGCCAGATGTCCAGCGCCCTTCGAGGACGTCACCAAGTAGGATGCAACAGTCGCTCGCCAGCTGCGAGTTGGCGCCCCATCATCGGCCTCACTTGGGCGATGTCGCTCGAGATGTGCCCGCCATGTCGGAGCGTCGCGCGCTCGGTGTCAATCCACAAGGGGCAAGCTGGTCGGCGTATCGCGCGGTCGTGTGGCCGTAGCTCTCCCGTTCGCAAGTCAGCGTTCCGTTGTTGACGTTCGATTGAGCCTGGCGTCGGCCCCATGCGTCCGGGCAGCCTTCCACACCCTCAAGAGCGATGCCAGATCAAGCATGGCCCGTTGTCGGGTGGCGCTTTCGGTAGCCGCGGCGTGCTTGCCCGCGCTTTCGCCGCTGGCTACTGTGGCTTTTCGTTTCTCCGGCGAGCAGTCTCCAGTTTCGCCCAGGCGTAGGCGCCGGCCTCTCAGCGCTACAGGTTGCGCGCCGCGTTCTTGGGCGCCATGTCGCTGTACCTGGCCCACTGCGTTGGGCTGCCAGCGCTTCCATCCCGCGTGGCAGCCATCATCCATCCAGTCGGGTTCTGCGCCTGTGCGTCCTGCCAAATCCTATAGCCATCTGCGTTGCCAAGATCTCTCGCAGTTCGCGTGGGGCTGGTTGCCAGTCGCCCCTCTTCGGGGGCGGGGCGTTGGCCAGTGCTCTCCGGCGCCTGTCCCGTCTAGTGCATTCCGTCCGCCCTCGCCATATCGCGCGCGCGTTTTCGGTCCGCTGGCCTCTCGTACCTCGCTCCGTAGGTCAGCGTCCCGCGCTCCCGTTTCCCACTTGTCACGGTATAGCCGCTCTGTCGAAAGAGGCGGTCGATTGCCGCATCCATGCCGCAGAGTCAAAGTCGCCATAGTCGGCTGCTGATTGTGACCCCGCTCTTTCGTTCGCCGGTCGGACCGGCTAGCGCTTCGAGCGTTGCGCGGCGTTGCCGTTTCGAGTGCATCCGCGCGTCCGTATGGGGCGTAGCGGTGGCCGCGCGTCTTTTCGGCGTGTTATCGCCTTTGCAGGCTTTTCTCCCGTAAGTCGTGATGCGTGCTGGGTTGTAGACGCTCAGGTCTAGGGTTATGCCCTCTCGCACCCATCTCACGGCGATTGCTTGCAGCACCCGCTGGACCAGCCCGCCATCATCGGCGGGCAAGTCTACACGATAGACAAGGTGTGCACCGTTGCCAGAGTCGGCATAGATGGGCGCTGGCCAGCCCATCGCGGCCAGGTCATCGCGCAAGGCGCGACCATACTCGAGCGCCTGGGCGTGCTCTGCGTCCGTGCTAGAGATACCACTGGGCCGGTCTGGGTCAGCGTCAATCAGTAGATTGCACCGCCGCGGTATGTGGCTGTCCTGGGTTGTGTCTTTGGCCCAATCCTCGAGCCGGTTTGCATAGCGGGCCAGCAAAGCGGGGGCTACCGGGTTTAGAGTCGTGTAGATCCCCGCAACCCGTCCGCTCTCGCGTATCGCGGCGGCGGCCAGTGCGTCAAGGTCGTCAAAGTATCCCGCAATCGTGCCGCGCCGCCCTGCTTGGGGTATGCGTAGCTCTACTACGTCGCCCGGGGCGTACAATAAGCCCAACGCTCGCAGTATGTGCGCCCGCTGTCTCTCGCGGTCTGTCACCATAGCGCCCCCTGTACGGCCTCCGGCACCCCCTCCCGCACACGCTCAAAGCGTGACAGATCGGCGCCATGCTGTGCGCCAAAGGTTGGGTGAGTGTAGGGCCACGATTGCCGGATAAAGTCCGCAAGCCCGATCCTGTAGACCTCGCCGCTCTCTCTCTCGGTGGCCACAATCACGGTAGCCCCCGCGCTGGCCGCCAATCCGAGCACGTCATCATGGAAAAGCAGCGAGCCGCGCAACAGCTCGCTGCTCCCGTCAAAGTTCCGGCGCAACTCCCCGCCGCGCACGCTCGCCACATGGCGCCCGCCCCGGTAGATCAGCTCGCCCCGCAGGATCGCCCGCGCGTCGGCGCCGGGCGCCTTGCGGTTTTCCGCTGGCGTGCTAGAATAAGCGTGAGCCTCAGATGCGCTAGCGCTGTGGTTTGGGCCGACCGTGACTCGTGGTTGGGTAGCGGTCGGCGTCCTCTTTGCTGTTATCTGCATGGCCTTATAGCTCCCCCTTTGCTTTCATGTCTTCGATCACACGGCGCACTGCAGCGGTCAGAGCGTCGGGGTCGGCATCGTCAATCTTTATGCGCGCATCGGTCACGTCGAGCTCGTTGTCGAGCCAAAGGCCGACTTCCTGGGCAACCGTGAGAGACGGGGCCACCGCCCCCCAGTGGTATTCGGTCACGGTTTCTACCATGTAGTGATAGAGATCGTCCAGGTGTAGCTCCACCCCCTGCCGCATCCCCTCTATAGCCATTCCGCGCACGCCCCAACGCACGAGTTCTCCCACGAACTGCGACGCGCTCTTGTTCTGGGCGTCAGCCGTTTTCTTGATTTCTTCCCATTCCCACGGGTAGACGTTGAACGACACTTGCACTCTTTGAGTAGCGGGCATCTTGGCACCTCCTAGGTATTTCCCTTATACACTCGGAATTATACCCTATAAAATAGGGTATGTCAAGCACCTTCCGCGCCAATCCGCCCAAACTCGCCGCGCTCCGTCCAGTGTCTATACTCTCTGGGGGCACCCGGTCGCCAGAATGCCCCCGGTGGTTCGTTCTGTGCGCCGATCCGTGCCCGATCACGCCACAGGCGCCACGATCCGCACAGCGGGGGGCTCCTGGGGCTGTTTCTCGGGCGTTTGCGCGCGCTTTAGCAGCTCCTCGAGCGCTCCGATCAGCTCCTCGCCGCTCTCTGCTTCTGTGGCGATTGCCAGCAGCTCGACTCGCAACTCATGCAGTGTCATCGTTCCCCCCTTCCTGGGTGGTTCCGTTGTACAGGGCCCGCAGATCGTCGGCGGCCATCTCCAGCGCCTCACGTTCCCCGGCGCACATGTAAACGTGCCGTAAAGTGTCGCCTATAGTGCGGATCGCCAGACTCAGGCGCTCCCGTTCCTCTTTCGTCAATGTCGCCACGACTCACCCCCACTCTGCCTTTTCGTACTGCCACAGCTGGCGCACGATGCCATGGGCCAGCAGGTCGCTTACGCGGTCCAGGACCTTATACAGCGGGCGCTCTGGTATGGGGCCCTCCATGCACTGGTACAGGTAGCAGAGTAGCGACTTGTAGCCTTGCACGTTTCCCTGGTGGTAGATCCGCCCCGTACCTGGCCACGGGTGCATTGCCGGGGTCTCCCGGCCGGGGTAGCGCCAGACAACCGCGTCAACGTTCATGTCCCACATGGCCTGGGCCAGCCGTTCGCGTTCGCCCTCTGTGTCAGTGGGCCAGCCCTCGGAGGCCATGTACTCACGCAAGCCAAAGTGTGACGCGAGCCCGGCGTCGGGCGCATCCCATGTTATCTCTCCGATGATTGCCGCGATGGTCTCAGGTTCCACGACAAAAGCGCTCATGCTTTCGCCTCCGTGGTTCCACTGGTCAGGGCCAGCAAGGCGGCCTGTACCTTGCGGATAGCCCAAAAGGTCTCATAGTCATAGGCTCCCATGTTGCCGATGTAGCGCTCCAGGGCCACGGTGTAGCGCCGGGCCATGCCTTCAGAGTAGCCGCGCTGTTTCGCTTCCCGGCCATACTGTGCGGCCAGCTTGTCGGCGTGTGCTTTGATTTCGTCTAGCGTTCGCGGGCTCATGGTCTGGCCTCCCGTTCCTGTGCCTCTGCAATCGCTGTCTGGCCATACTCACCCACCCACCAGGCCGCCCACTCTCGGGCTGTTGTCTCTGGCAGTTCGTACCCCCCGCCTTCCAGTTCGCTCAGTCCCTCGGTCCAGTATTCGCCTAGCATGTCCTCCAGATTGCCGATGTGCAGGATTTCCAGCGCCGCCTCAGCGGGGGCCGGGTCCGTTTCGTGCCGACTCGTAAAGGTACCGCCGGGCAGCATCCACAGGATGCGCTCGCCGTGGGCGTTGCCGTATTCGGCTGCCCACTGCAGCGCCGCGGCCATTGCCTCTATCATGCTTTCCCTCGCCGGGTCCAGGGGGGCGAGCCCCTGTGCTAGGTCTGTCGGGTCTTCCCATTGCCAGTCGTTCATTTCGCCGCCTCCCTCGCTCAGTGTGTCGTGTGTCGGTTCCCGTTGTCGGTCTTGGTGCATACTCCCCTCCCCTGCCCCCGCGCGCGTGGGCGTCACCATCCTTGCAGAGCGCGTTGTTCTGCAAGCATCACCCGAGTAGCCTATCCGTGGGGCTGTGCGCCTTGTGCGCCCGTTCTATGTCTTGCCCGTCCAGTGCCAGATACCGCTGCAACACGTCCAGGCTCGAGTGCCCCATCAAGTGCCGCAGGGTGTGAAGGTCCATTCCATCGCGCAAGCACCACAGCGCAAAGGTGCGCCGGAAACGGTGCGGGCTGCAGGGCGTGACGCCTACATCCTCGCCCAGCTTTCGGAGCATGATTTGCAGCCCGCTCTGTAGCAGCGGCTTTCCCGTTTCCTCGCCGTTGTGGTAGGCCGCCCACAGTGGCGCCCCGTTCCCGGCGTTGTCTCTCATGGCCAGCATCCGCACGATTGCCGCCCGCGCTCTGGCGCCTACCCGCACTTGACGCTGCTTGCGCCCCTTGCCCATGACAACGGTCAGCCCCGTTCGCATGTCCACATCGCCCACACGGAGCGCTCGGAGCTCTGCGGCTCTGAGGCCGGTATCAAGCAGGGTCAGCACTATGGCATAGTTCCGGGCGCCTATCGGGTCCTGGCGGTCGCAGGCGGCGAGTAGGTGGTAGACGTGCTCAGGGGTAAAGGGCGGCTGTATGCGTTGCTCGAGCCGGGGCATGGCCACGCGCCGCATGGGGTTATCGGGTATGTCGCCTTCGTTCCACATCCACCGACACCAGGTCTTGATTGCCCGCGCGTGGGCGTGTTGCGTGGTATCCAGGAGCCCGCGGCGCTGCAGCCCTACCAGGTGCGCCCGGATGTGATGCGCTGTGATACCGTCGGGCGCGTGCACGTCCTGGGCCTGCAGCTCGAGCACAAACGGCCTCAGGATGTGCCGATAGAATGCCAGCGTTGACGGGGTGCATAGCATCGCCTCACGCGACAGCATAAAGGCCTCATAGGCCGCTGCCAGCCTGTCGCGTTCCGGTTCCGTCTGCAGCATAATTCGCTCTGCCATGGGTCGCTGTGCCTCTCGATTTCAGAGCCACAACATGCAGACGCTTGACCGTTGTCACACACTACGGCTTGTGCTATGATGCCCTCGGAGGCGTGAGTGTCGCCGCCCACTTGCCGGGGGCCTTCTAAGCAGTGGGTCCCGGGTTCGAGTCCTGGCCGGGGCGCAGTAATTTCAGCGTCTGGCATGGCGGTTCACTCAGCCCTCAAGAGGCAAAGCCGCTCTGCGCATGCCCCTGGTCTACATCACTCGGTTCTTGGGACGACACCCCTTCAGGAGGCATGGTGGCTGTTGTTATCAGACACGCCACGGCGGCCGATCTGCCAGCCTTGCGCACGATCTTTGACTATGTAGACGCCTGCCACCAGACCGCTTTGCCGCACGTATTCCAGCGCATTGAGGGCAGCCACCGGTCTGACGAATTCGTGCTGGCCTGCGTTCAAAACAGTGCGGGCATCCTCCTGATCGCAGAGCGAGACGCGCGCCCGGTTGGCCTGATCTATGCCATTGAGCGTATGCCGCCGGAGATATCTCTGTTCGTGCCAAGGCGGTTCGCTGTGGTGGATAGCCTGGCTGTGCTGCCAGAGGCCCAGCACGAGGGTATAGCGACCGACCTGCTGGAACAGGCCGAGAGGTGGGCGCAAGGGCGCGGCCTGGCCGAGATCGAATTGAGCGTATACGAGTTCAACACCGGTGCAAAGAGCCTGTACAGCAGGCTAGGCTATGACTCTATACGAAGAACAATGGTCAAGTCACTGGGTACACATTCAGATGGCTCCGAGGCAACTCGAGAGGCTGGGCGCTGATGGCATACCGGCAGGCGCTGGGCCGCCATGGCGAGGATCTGGCATGTGCCTATCTGCTCGAACAGGGGTATGAGATCCTTGCGCGGAACTGGCGTTGTCCTCGCGGCGAAATCGATATCGTCGCGCGCGAGGGCGATTGTCTGGCTTTTGTTGAGGTCAAGACGCGTCGCGGCCACCGGTTGCAGTACCCGGAGGATGCCATGACGAGCGCAAAGCAGCGTCGTGTGTCAGAGTTGGGCAGGTGGTATCTGGCGGAATCGGGTGTCAGCGACGTCGATTGGCGTGTGGACCTGCTGGCGATCGAGCTGAGCGAGCGTGGGGGACCCACGCGGTACCACCTTGTGCGGGGCGTCGGAGCTTACTGATGGGTCACGATCGCCGTGTTGTTGCTATCGTGGGGCCGACCGCTGTCGGCAAGACCGCACTCTCACTGGAACTGGCTGCTCGCTTTGATGGTGAGATTGTGTCCGCGGACTCGCGACAGATCTATTGCGGCATGGACATTGGTACGGCCAAGGTCACAGGCGATGAGCGCGCTCGCGTAAAGCACCATCTGATCGACGTGGTACGACCGGACGAGAGCCTCACCCTGGCTCAGTTTCGTGACATGGCGACTGCGGCCCTGAACGACATCTGGTCGTGCGGCCGGCTGCCTTTTCTCGTGGGCGGGACGGGTCTCTATGTGCGCGCGCTTCTTGAGGGATGGGCAGTTCCGGAGGTGCCGCCCAACGAGGCTTTGCGAAAGCGGCTCTACGCACGGGCGGAAAGGGAGGGGGCGGAGAGCCTGCATCGTGAGCTCGAGGAGATCGATCCGGGTGCGGCAGAGGCGATCGACGCGCGCAACGTGCGGCGTGTTGTTCGCGCACTCGAGGTGTGTATCGAGACGGGCAGGCGCATCTCAGACCTGCAAACTCGCGAGGATCCGAACTATGCCACGCTCTGGCTGGGGCTGACGATGCCCCGCACACGGCTCTACAACCGCATCGATGAACGCGTTGATCGCATGGTGGATACGGGGCTTGTCGACGAAGTGCGTGGGTTGCTCGAGCAGGGCTACAGCCAGGATATGCCTGCCATGTCTGGATTGGGCTACCGCCAGATCGCAGCGTATCTGCAGGGTGCCTGTACTCTCGATGAGGCAGTTGTGCTGATCAAGCGGCAGACCAGGCGGTTCGTCCGGCAGCAGTACAATTGGTTTCGGCTCGATGATTCTCGAATCCACTGGCTCGACGCGTCAGACGATTCACAGCCCCAAGCCGAGGCACTTGTGACGCGTTTTCTGATGGAGGGGAGCTTGTGAGGCGCGCGCCGAACCCGGAGCCCGAGGAGGTTGCTCCTCCGCCGCGGCGTTCCAGACGAGGTTGCTTGCTGCTGGCTTTGGTTGGCATGGCTCTTCTGGGCTATGTTTGGTTACGTTCTGGCACGCGAGCGGTGCCTATTCTGGCGACTGTTACTGGCGAGACCGGCGAGGTGTACATCCGCCATGCGGATGCCGAGGATGAGCGGTTGTATGCCGGACAAGTTGCGACACTGCAACGCGGCGATACGCTGGACACGGGGGGGAGCGGCGAGGCGACGCTGTCCATCGGTGAGAACTCGGTCTTTGTCGCCGGTAGCACCGTGTTGCGGGTCGAACAGCTGGAAAAGGCGCCCTTTCCGAGAGGTTTTGAGATTGTGCTGTTCCTCGAGGAGGGCGAGATCGACGCAGGAATGCAGGCGCTGGGGTGGGGCGGTGCCTTTCATGTAGACACAGATATCGTGACCATCCATGGTTCCCAGTTCCGATGTGTTGCTGTCCAGGGGGAGAGTGTGTCGGTGCAAGCCTACGGTGGTACCCTGAAAATCGAACAGGGGCGGGAGGCGGTCAAGCTGCAGCGTGGGCAGCGGCTCCTGGCCGTGCCCGGTCAACCCATGCGAGTGGAGGGCGAGGTTCAGATCGACCCAAGTCGGACGCCCCGGTCGAGGTCCACCAGAGCGCCGGTCATCGAGTTGGACAAGACGTTATTCCCGGTGGTACAGGAGACGCGTGCTCTCGAGACCGGCGGCACGACCTACACTGTACAGTCCGGTGACACGCTCTATAGTATCGCCGCGGACCATGATCTGGACTGGATGACGCTCTGGGAGGCGAACCGAGACACGGTTGCTGCTCCTGAGCTCTTGCAGGAGGGACAGGTGCTGCGCATTCCGTAGCCCTAGTGCAAGACAAGCGGCATATACACTTTTTCGTCCAGAGGCGGGAATGCAAGGCCAGCCTCCACGGGCGGGCTGATCGATTCATTTCCAGCCAGGTCCACTGCGCGGTATCGAACCAGCCCCTGATCGGCGATGTCCGTGTAAAACAGCACGAGTGACCTGGTGCCGCTGGCGGCCTGTAACCTAACTGGCTGCCAGGCGCTCCATGTGCTGCCGCCATCGAACGACTGCTGCCACATAGCCTGGGTGACATCTAGCCCTGATGTCGCATCGGCGCCCCAGTAGCCACTGCCATAAGGCCCCCGCCAATAGGGCGATGTGCGATCCACCCCAACGCTCAACTCATGTGTTGCTGCATTCCCTGCCAGGTCCAGCAATCTCACAGAGAGTGGGCTCAGCCCGTCCTCCGCTGGTGCAGGCCAGAGATGGATGTCGGAGGCAGTGACGGGCGCGGTAAAGACGCGCACCTGGTCGAGCCAGAGATTGCCGGCCCCGCTGTACCAGGTACGGAACTCTAGGCCGTTCAATCCAGGCTGGCATGATGGTGCCGCGCTGTATGCGAGGGGCAGACGGAACTCCTGGTAAGCCAACCCGGCAAAGTCATCAGGGGCGACGGGGCGATAGCCATACGTGATCGTCCCCTGATTACCGGCGATGTCGACGGTGGCCAACCCGGAGCCTGGCCCAGTGGAGTCTGTTCGAAGCCGATAGAGCACCTCATAGTCACCCGCTGGGAGCGCGCAAGTATAGGGGCCATACCAGGGGCCGGCGTCGTCGACCCCCTGTCTGCCGAGCAGAGCCATCCCCCGTGACGCCTGCTCGTCGGCGACGACGCTTCCCATATGATGCTCCAGGGCCTCGCCCTCCCATGTCCATCCGGGACTGAAGGAAATCCCGTCTGCTTCTCCGGAGATGGACACGGCTATCTGAGACGCCGAGGTCCAGGCAGGAGCGGAGACTGTGCCTGTGGGTGCTGTATTGTCCACAATGACACTCACGGAGGCTTCCGCGCTTCCAGCCGCGTTCTCTACCACCACTCTGAGCACACGTGGGCCATCGGTGTAGAGTGTCGTATTCCATTTCCAGCTAAAGTGCCCGTTCTGCTGCGCAGCGAGCACGCCATCGACATAGTAACTCATCCTTGTAATGGTGCCGGTTGTCGCGGTGTGCGTTTCTACGACACCGCGCAGCCTTTGGCCCGAAACAGGCGCGCTGATGGCGATGGTTGGAGGCGGTGTCGACATCCTCTCGAGCGTCCTGGTCCGTACCTCGGGCAGACGACTGTAAAAGTAGATGCCCGGGCAGGCGGTCGCGGCGACATCGCGATGTCCCAGGATGGTGGGCAGCCAGCGGTCGATGAGATAGGTTTGTCCGATCGGGTTGATGCCCCACATCCCGCACTGGTAGGCCAGGAAGTCGATGGCACTCTCAAACATGGCGTAGGGCACCGGATTCTCTTCCAGGTTGCCGATCAGACTGATGCCCACGCTGCCATAGTTGTAGGGATCGCCAGCATGATGGCCCACGACTCCCGGGTCCCCGTAACGACCTTTGTAGACGCGGCCATAATGGTCGATCAGATAGTTGTAGCCGATGTCGCCCCATTCACGCTCCACGGCGTGGTACCAGTAGATCGCTCTTACGATGGCGGCAGGATCGATCCCGCCATCATCGGTGACCGTGTGATGCATGATCATGGCGCGCGCCGCACGATACTCTGGTGGCCAGGTCATCCAGCTTTCGTTGGCGCCCCATGCCGCACGGCTGATGATCGCCGGCGCGCTCGCATCTGTTGCCCCCGTCCAGGCAGCATCACTGGCCAGCGGACCTGGCCGCGAGTCCGCATAGGAGATGCGGATGTTCCGCACTGTCGGGCTTGTGCCATCTGGACTGGCCCCCAGGATGAGCCGGTATTGTACATACTGCGCTTCGCCGAACACCATCTCTGCGCTTATGAGCCTGTCGTTGCCTGCGACGTACCCTTCTCCTATAGCGGTCCGCCACTCGCTCCAAAGCACGCCATCCAAACTGGAGCGAGATGCTACAGACACTTGCCCACCCAAGGGCACAATTGCGTACCAGGTCAGTCCGTAGCCGACAAAGGTCTGATTGGTCTGCAGGACCGGAGAGGTGTAGGTGCCAGAGGTGCTGCCGGGCGCAAGCGCGAGCACGTCCTTGTCGCGGTGGGATACTTCGACCTGCTCGAAATGGCCTTCCGCCCAGTCCGCGCTCGCAGACGCTGTGATATTCCCTGTGAGTCCATCCTCAGGCGGTGTCACGAACGTTGCAGCTTCCACCTGTGGCCCTGCCAGGTTACCAGACTGTGGAGCGCGCGTGATGCGTCCGTAACCGTCGTCGAACTCGTAGTGGAAAGTATGATTCCCCGCACCGAGGGTGGTTGCATAATGGTAGTCCCAGCCCGTTTCGGGGGTGCCAGCACCTCGGGTCATGGCGTAGGCGTGCCCATCAATGATTACGTTGGCGATGGGAGGCGGGACAGCGGCCGTGGAGGTGTAACGCACGCTAAATGTGAACAGCGTACTCTCCAATCCCGAAGAGGGATGCACGTGGCCTTCCGTCAGTTCGGAAGTGGGGGCGTCGAGGAGCGTAACACCGGTATAGTAATGCTTGATGATCTGGTCGTAGGTAGCTCCGGCATTGGCCATAGCGCGGGCCCCTTCCTGGCACATGCCTACACCGTGTCCCCACAGGTAATCGTAGCCGCAGGTACACGGAACCGCGCGCGTATAGGGCAACGCCGCTGACCACACATCCTCGCTGTTGCGCGTATGCCCGTCGCAATGCCCGTGGTAGAAGGCATAGATGATCGCGCCATCGTAGGTGGCCGCAATACCACGGGTCTCATCAACCGCGCGATCGGTGGTCTCGTACCGCGTTGGGCGCCATACCTGGCAGTGCACCGAGCTGCAGACGTCGGCGCCATCCTCGATATGTTTACCCAGGTTGGCGGCTGCGTAACTGCGCGCTGCAACCGCCTGAGCCTTGAGAGCCTCCAGCGGGTAAGTCGGCGACATCTCATACGGCAAAATGCCCTTGATATACTCCTCAAAGTCGAGGGTGATGACCTCGATAATCGGACTTGCCGCTACGGTGGGATCTTGTCTCACGGCCAGGCGGATGGTTGCGGGAAGCGCGGTGACGCTGGAGGCCATCAACTGGCCTGCGGGTGATGCGACCTCGATCAGGTCGGCTGCCGTTTGTGGCTGGAGATTTAGCGCTGCGGAGATCTGCTCGCTCATCTCATCGTCAGGATCGCTGGGGATCATGGCCAGGTCCACAGTGGTCTTGTACTCCTCGACCCGCTGAAGCACTTGCGACATGCCGATGTAACCGGCGGCCTGTACCGAAACTGTGTAGGTGCCCGGCGGCAGATTCAGGCTGTACCAGCCCTGATCGTCAGAGATGACGGACACGGTCCCTACAGTGATGATCGCATCAGGAATTGGCTTCAGGGTGACGATGTGAAAGACTCGGCCGGCGATGCCGCTCTCTGGCTGCTTTGATTGAGCAGCGCCCATATACGGCGAGAACACCGAGATACCGATCAGGAGGATGGCCATTATGCAAAGCGCGGACTGCAGTCTGTATATGGTTTTCATTGTCTCTCCGGCCATTGTGTGGACAGGCGATGCGCCTGGCGCGTGGGTTCAGGCAGCCGGTAACCGCGGCATGTGTTCAGCACGAACTGTATCGCCTGCTGCAGATCGGTCAGATGCCCTGCCGACACATAGACTGGACTAACAGCAGTGCGTGTACGGACCACCGCTCCGATGACTTGCTCGTCATCAATCAGCGGGCTCCAGGAGCCGCGCTCCAGTGCGGGGGCCTCGTAGGTGCCGCAGAGCCGTGACTTGGCGCAGCCGATCGCCGGGGTGTCCAGCACCAGCCCTAGATGGCTGGCCAGTCCCAGGCGGCGGGGATGTGCATAGCCCTGTCCGTCGAACATGAACAGGTCCGGCCAGGTGCTCAGTTCGGCCAACGCCTGCAATGCTACCGGTGCTTCGCGAAAGGTCAGCAGCCCCGGGATATAAGGATAGGTCACCTTTGCTATCGCCGTGCGACGTTCGATCTCCTCCAGCGATGGATAAGATAGTACGACAACTGCCGCATGGGCGCGATCGCCTTTGACTGATATGTCGATACCCGCGATAGCGCCAACTGCCCTGGACATGGGACGAAGAACAAGCTCGCCTGCAAGGCTGTTTTGCAGCGCAACCGCTTGTTTTGGCTCTAGATTCCAGGAATGGCGCGCCCGACATTGGATCACAAGATACCTCTGTTTAGAACGACGATCTGTGCTATTGCTTTTTGCATCACGTGATATCGTACTGGCGAATGAAAAGGTTGTATA
The DNA here is from genome assembly GCA_040772225.1 of Anaerolineae bacterium. Taxonomy (GTDB): domain Bacteria; phylum Chloroflexota; class Anaerolineae; order UBA1429; family UBA1429; genus JAAYED01. The sequence goes on along the minus strand of JAXGYO010000002.1, from coordinate 1,281,085 downwards.
CCTCGGCTGCGCGATCAAGAGAGGCGAGTGGCCAATCGATGTGCGACTCGGTCATAAAGACTGCCATGTCCTGTGGCCCCCCGAGACCGCCGTGACAAGCCCATTGATTCTCAAAGCAGGAGACGCACTGGGCGTCAGCATCATAGGCGCCGACAAGAATAAGGTCGCCGGAGTTTGCCAACGAGGCGAGCCGCGACAACTGCCGTACAGCCCACTCCCCGTATGCCAGTTGTTGCAGTGGATTTTGGCCCTCTATCCGTGTCGACTCGGCAACAGATATAACACCTTCCTTGCCAAAAATGATCGTCTTTCCCTCTTCTCTGCCCAGCACCAACCAGATGCCCGGGTGCGATAGCAGTGAAGGGACGAGGGTAGGGTAAAGGGTGGCAATCTGGGTCAAGCTCAGCTGCTCTGTTTTGGCATTCAGATAGATGTGTGACAATGAGCCCGAACTACTCACGACAACATCACTCGGCTGGGCAGGCTCATAATCGCCGGCATCAAGCTCGATCGGAACGCGACTCTCCACATAGTGCAGCAAATACTGGCTGAGCCTGGAGATCGCCGGGGGACTGTCTGCGCCGATCGCCGATAATTCCCGCTGCACAAAGAGCGTGCTCGGCAGGTCGGCCTGCTGCGCACTTATTAGCTCACGAATGGCCGCACTCCGCCCCACGAGATCCTGTACCAGTTCGCCGAGTGTTTGCCCATACTCGACAGAGAACGGGATGTCATCGGTCATGCCGTGATCTGAGAGCAGGAAAAGGTCATACGGCCGCGAGACGTTCATGCGTCTATAGCGATCAATGCGCCGCACGCGACTGTCGATGGCGCGGAGGGCGCGGAGGGCCGGCCTGGATCGCGGACCATAGTGATGGGCCAGTTCGTCGAATCCATAGTATGTTGTGTAGATGGCCGGTACGCCGCTAAAGATGTCCAGACTCACTGAGAATGTCTGAATCTCTCGCATGACAACGTTGCTCATGACCCGTAGAAAGGGAAATGCGCGGCTCAAGGGGCGAGGCGTCGTTTGTCTCAGCGTAGCCTGGATTCTCTGGGCAAGATCCGTGAGGTACTCCCAGACAGAGAGCACCAGCAGCGCGGCCGTGCGAAAAGGATTCAGGCTAAACAGCAGCAGGAACCCGAAGCCGCGGAGGCCCTCAAAGAGGCGATGTCTGCCAAAGGTTCCTAGCGTAAAGAGGGCCTGCTCGGCCCCGCCATCAAAGACGTTCATGTAGCTCGATCCGCCTTTGAGGATGCCCGGTCTATCCTGGGTTAGCTCGGATTGCAGGGCCTGGGCCACTTCGGGTTGTGAGGATACCTTGATCTGCCCCGTGCTCTTGTCATACCAGCGATAGGCCGGTATCTGAGCGCTGCTTCCGAACATGATTCCCGCCTGGGATGCAGGCGTGGTGCCGGGCACGCCAGGTTTCCAGGGATGCAGTCGCATCTCATCGCGACTCAGCAGGCGACTGAGGTGCGGAGCATATCCCAGCTCAATCGCCGCGCGAAGGTGATCATAGGAGACGCCATCGATTTGGACGACGATAAAACCCCGGCGTTCGTCTTTGGCCGGGCGGGCCCCATCGCGCCAGCGCGATAGGCGCGCGTATTGCGCGGAGGGAAATGTGCCCAGCACTGCGGCGATCAGTTTGGCCAATCTGTCAAGCAGGGCGGTCACGATAGCGTGGGTCCTTCTAGTGCGTGTGGCAAAAGATCCATTGGCCGGCCCCCGATTCTGTCCGGGCTCCACGCCGTGCCTGATGACACTACACTGGCACTATACACCATTATAGTGTCCGGCGGAGGCTCTCACAAGCGATATTTGCGCGCGGCGAGGGTCTTGACCTCCAATGCAGCGCACCCGGGGCTGTGGACCGAGCCAGCCTGGAATGCCGTGAGTGTGGTATAATGTTCAGTATGGACAAACTCAAGGACATCAATCTGGGGCGCTTTAATCAGGATCGGGGCTTCTGGCTGTTTGTACTGCTCATTCTGGTCGCCTTTGCACTACTATATACAGGGTCGGCTGTGCGTATGGTGCTGATGCTGCTGTCTCTCGTGATAGCAATCACTGTTCACGAGTGCAGCCACGCCTGGGCCGCCCACAGGTTGGGCGATGATACCGCTTCCCGCGCCGGGCGTGTCACCCTGAATCCGCTCGCGCACCTGGACCCGATGGGAAGCCTCATGATGCTCATCACGACCATTACCGGTTTCGGCATTGGCTGGGGCAAGCCCGTTCCTGTGGCCACCTATCGGCTCCGCTACGGGCCGAGGCTGGGGAACGGCATTGTGTCGCTGGCGGGGCCGGGGGCCAACCTGGTCACCGCGGCGCTGTTTGCCGTGGTTGGTCGTCTGGCAGGCGTCTGGAGTGGAATTCCCGCGGTGCTACTTGAGGCCAGGGATTTTATCGTCCTTATCAACCTGGTGATTGCCTTCTTCAACCTTCTCCCTATTCCTCCTTTGGATGGTTTTAGCGTCCTGATTGCTTTTCTCTCTCTTATCAAGCAGGATTGGTCCGGGAAAGCCATTGCATCGCTCGAGGGATTGTACCGGTATGGCTGGATGATCCTATTCGGCGTCATTCTCATCTCGCAGTTTACAGGGTTTGGTTTACTGGACATCCTGGTTGGCCGGCCCGCGTTCGCGCTGTTCTCGTTGCTGACCGGTTTTTAGTCATGTTTTTTCTGCTGGTGAGCCACGAGTTTTGCCGGGGAGAATCATGAACGGTGCGCGCAGCGCACATTGGGGCTACCGGCTCTGGCAGGGTTTTACACGCCTCAGATTGAACCTGTGGCCCGGCCGTATCGACCTGCAGCCGGCGCGCAAGGTGTTGCCCGAAGCCGCCTGGTCTCTATTCGAGTCGCTCAACAGGGCGGATCAGGTACATGCGCTCTGTGTGCTGCGGCAGGTTCAGCAGGCGCCTGATGTTTCGGCGGCGCTGGCACAGGCTGCGCTGCTGCACGATGCCGGCAAAGCGGATGCTGGTCTGAGCTTGTTTTGGCGAACCATCGGCGTGCTTCTTGATCACGTGGGGATGCTGGAGCGTGTCGCCTCTCCCAGTCCGCACTCCTGGAGATACCCTCTGTACCGCCAGCTGTGCCATGCAGAGTACGGAGCCGAGTTGTGTTCCAGAGCTGGGTGTGCGCCGGAGGTAGTCGCGCTGGTCAGATGGCACGACAGTGCGCCAGATTTGTTGCCGGAGGATGTGTCTCTGGACGATCTCGCGCTCTTGCGAGCTGCTGATGATAGATGCTGATCGTACGGGGGCTGTATCCCGCTCTGAGTTGGTGCACGAATGTTGTCACAGGAGCATAAAGTGGTGATGACCCGGGTTGGCACGGTCTCCAGTCTGACGGTTAGTCTGCCCGCCTACAACGAAGAAGGCAACATCGGCGCCATGGTGGACCTGGTTCGCGAGCAAGTCGGTCCGTTGGTGCAGGATCTCGAAATCATTGTGGTGGACGATGGGAGCCGCGATAGAACGGCAGATGTTGTCGAACAGCTTGCCAGTCTGGATCCGCGTGTGCGCCTAATCAGGCATCCCGTGAATCTAGGCTATGGTGCGGCAGTGTATGACGGGATTCGGGCTGCGAGCAAGGACTATGTCTTTTTCACGGATTCGGATCTTCAGTTTACTTTTGACGAGCTGCCAGCATTCATGGCCCGAATGGCCGAGGCTGACATGGTCATAGGCTATCGACAGGCTCGCAGTGATCCCTGGTTCAGGCGCGTGTTCGGACACGGGTGGAGCTGGCTGGTCAATCTCCTATTCGGACACACCGCGCGAGATGTGGATTGCGCCTACAAGCTCTTTCGCAGGGAGGTGATCGAGCAGATCAGTGTCACCTCTCGCGGTGCCACCTTTAGCGCAGAGTTTCTTGTGCGCGCCCGTCGTGCCGGGTTTCGCATCACCGAATTGCCGGTCAGCCATCACCCTCGCGTTGCAGGAAAACAGACGGGTGCCAACCCAAGAGTCGTGCTGCGCGCCTTCAGGGAGTTGATCAAGTTGCGCCGACAACTGCGCCAGGAACGAGGAGCCTGATATGCTCGGTATGTCCGATGTAGCTGACGTGAGTGTAACCTCTCCCCATGCACTCAAGGTTCTTATGATTGCTCCGACTTCGTTCTTTGCGGACTATGGCTGCCATGTCCGTATTCTGGAAGAGGCACAGTATCTTCGCGATGCTGGACATAAGGTCGTCATCTGCACCTACCACCTGGGGCGTGACCCAGAGGGCGTAATGATCCATCGGTCGAGGGGTGTACCCTGGCGTACAGACTATGAGGTGGGATCGTCTCGGCACAAGATTGCCATGGATATGCTACTCGCCGTGCGGGCGATCAGGAGCATGCGAGACTTTCGTCCCGACATCATCCATGGGCATCTTCACGAGGGCTCTCTGATTGGCATATTGCTCTCGCGGCTTTTCTCATGTCCTGTTGTGTGCGATTTGCAGGGCAGCCTTTCTGACGAAATGGTGGATCATCACTTTGTTCATGCAGGCGGCCTCCCATATCGTTTTTTTCGGTGGATCGAAGGGATGATCGATCAAAGTGCTACGCGCATACTGACGAGCACAATGCTTTATACTGAGCTCCTTAGTCGCAAATTCGGCTGTGATGCCGAACGGATCACCCACGTGCCCGACTGTGTCAATACCAGTATCTTTAGCCCGAGGCCGCGTGATGCCCACTGGTTGGCGTACCGCCGAGCACTCGGAATCCCTGCTTCACGCAAGGTCGTGGTGTATTTGGGGTTACTTGCACAGTACCAGGGGACTGACCATCTTCTGAAATCAGCGGCGCTGCTGTGCTCTCGCCGCGCCGATATCCACTTCCTAGTGGCCGGATTTCCCAACACGGACCACTACCGTCAGATGGCAGCGAGACTGGGGATCGAGGATCATTGTACCTTCACGGGCAAGATTCCCTATGAGGATGCACCAGATCTACTTGCCCAAGGCGATGTCGCTGTGTCTCCGAAACTCTCTGCGACTGAGGGGGCTGGTAAGCTACTGAATTATATGGCTATGGGCTTGCCGGTCGTGTCCTTTGACACGGCTGTGGGCCATGAGTATCTCGGTGACCTTGGCATGTATGCGGCAACGGGAGATAGTGAGGATTTGGCAAGATGTATCGAACTTGTAGTCGACAATCCGCTCTGCGGCGACCTAGGGCGACTGTTGCGTCAAAGGGCGTGCGATCGTTACGATTGGGCTCTGTCGGGGGCACTAATAACCCAAACCTATGTGAATGAGCTTGACCGCTCACTATTGTCTAGCTGATCACCATAGGCGAACAGCGCGCCTGTCCCTCCCGTGTGCCAGAAGAGCACCGTGTCATCGCGAGACCATCTTCCCGAGCGGATGAGATCGATCAGCCCTGCCAATGCCCGCCCTGTGTACACCGGATCTACGATCAGGCCCTCTGTGCGCGCAAGCAGCGCGATCGCTTCTCGTTCGGGGGCGCCCATCCTGGCGTATCCATCACCGAGGTAGCCATCCTCGACAAGAATGCTATCCAGCGGGACATCCATGCGCACATTGAGATGCTGTAGCGTCATCTGCGCCAGCGTGTGTACCCGCGGAATGAGCTGCGAGGCTGGTTCCGCCACCGCGATGCCCAGGACTCTGTTGCTCTGGTGGAGTGATGCCGCCCCCGCTACCAGCCCGGCCTGGGTCCCCCCCGAACTCGACGCGATGATGACGTCCGAGAACACCAGATCTCGCTCGCGCGCCTGCCGGACGAATTCGCGCATGGCGAACAGATACGCCGACGCCCCGATGGCATTTGAACCTCCGTAAGGGATGACATATGGAATGCGGCCTGCCTCCCGCTCTTCCGTCGTCACTTCCTGCATCACTGCTACGGGATCTCTATCCCCCGCCCAGCGAATGTGTGCGCCTAACAGTCTGTCCAGCAGGAGATTGCCCTCTGGCCGCGCAGGCGACTGATGAGACAGCACCAGGATGCATCGTAGACCGTAGCGCGCGGCGGCAGCGGCGGTCTGGCAAGCATGATTCGATTGCACGGCGCCAGTGGTAATCACGGTGGTCGCCTTTTGAGCGAGTGCGTCCGCAATCAGGAATTCCAGTTTGCGTGTTTTGTTGCCTCCCAGGGCCAGCCCGGAGAGATCATCACGCTTGATCCAGATGTGCGGACCTCCGAGCGTTTCGCTGAGCCGCCTCAGTTCCTGTAGCGGCGTCGGCCAATGTCCCAAAGGCACCCGGGGCAGTTCATTCACGTTGATCTCCTATCTGTAGCCATGCTGTCTGCCGGTGGGCCGAATACTTGCGTATAGATATTATATAATGTACACTATATGCGTGTACTAGGCCAGACCCAGGGGGTTCCATGACTCAGGATGGCAGACAGAAGGCGCTGGACACGACGCTTGCACAAATTCGCAAGCGCTATGGTGAAGGTGCCATCATGCGCCTTGGCGAAGGTACCGGGCTGGAAGTTGATGTGATTCCCACCGGATGTATCGCGCTCGATGTCGCTCTGGGCGTCGGCGGGATTCCCAAGGGACGAATCACGGAAATCTATGGTCCAGAGTCCTCTGGCAAGACGACGCTGTGTCAGCACATTATTGCCGAGTGCCAGCGACAAGGTGGCACAGCAGCGTTCATCGATGTTGAGCACGCGCTGGACTCGGCCTATGCCGAGCGATGCGGTGTTAACATTGATGAACTGTATCTTTCTCAGCCGGACACGGGTGAACAGGCTCTGGAGATCACAGAGGCACTTGTGCGCAGCGGCGCCGTTGACTGCATTGTGATCGACTCCGTCGCGGCTCTCGTGCCGCAGGCTGAGATCGAAGGCGAGATGGGTGATGCACACATGGGGCTTCAGGCTCGCCTGATGTCGCAAGCTCTGCGCAAGCTCACCGGCGCCATCAAACGCAGCAATACGGCGGTCATTTTCACAAATCAGTTGCGGATGAAGATCGGCGTCCTGTTTGGGAACCCCGAAACAACGAGCGGCGGAAACGCCCTCAAGTTCTATGCTGCGATTCGAATCGACGTCCGGCGCGCAGAGTCGATCAAGGAAAAGGGCGAGGTCGTTGGCAACCGCGTGCGCGCGCGCATCAAGAAGAACAAGGTAGCGCCTCCGTTTCGGGTGGCCGAGTTCGACATCATGTTCGATCACGGCATCTCCAAAGAGGGGAGCCTGCTGGATGTGGCCGTAGAGGCAGGTGTCGTCGAACGGCGCGGATCCTATTACTCCTTTGGTGACGTTCGCATGGCGCAAGGCCGCGAAAACGCCAAAGAGTATCTGCGCGATCAGCCCGAGATCGCCGCCGAGATCGAAAAGCAGGTGCGTGAGCAAATTGGCCTGCTGTCGCGCAAAATGAGCGAGAACGAGACCGTAGCAGACCCATCGGAACAAGTCGAAGAGTAATCCTGTTGGCGCCCGCGGGCGCCGTTTGGCCGGCGTTACGCTTAGCGACGTATTCCTCCTCTGAGGTTGCGGGACGGCGGCTGAGACGGTTAGGAGTATCTTTTCATCGTGTTCATGTGTGCCTGGAGAGTGTTTTGAGGAGCCTGAGCGTTCCAGGGCAATACGAGGTCCCTTGCTTGGGCAACCTCTCTCCACCGTAAGTAGATTGTGGGGGGGCATAACTCGCAGGTGATGGGGGACTGTGGCTACGGCTGCAGTCCCTTTTGTAATATAGGCGAGCAACCTTGAAGTTAACAGCTATTCGCGCACAGCGGCGAGCCAGCGGTCGGGTTAACATCTATATCGATGACGAATACGCCTTTAGCGTGCAGGCTATCCTGGCAGCCAGGTTAATGGTTGGACAGGAGCTGTCCAAGGACCAGATCACCGAACTTAGGGCCGCGGACACTATCGAAAAGGCGTACGAGCGAGCACTCAACTATCTGTCATACCGGCCGCGAAGCGAAGATGAGATTAGACGTTACCTGGCAAAGCGTGCTCTGAGTGATGGGGAAATCGACCAGGTCGTTGGCAGGCTAAAGAGAGCGCGATTTCTCGATGATAGGGCCTTTGCCGAGTTTTGGGTGGAGAACCGAGAGGCTTTTCGCCCGCGAGGTAGCTGGGCTCTGCGAGGTGAGCTCCGTCAGAAAGGCGTGTCGCCTGACACCATCGAGGCAGCTTTGGAGGGTCTCGATGAAATGGACAGCGCTATGAGAGCGGCAAGTCCGGCCATCCGGCGGTATCGTCAGCAGGAGCGCGATGACTTTTATCGTCACCTGATGGGCTTTTTACAGAGGCGCGGCTTTTCATACAGCATCGCGCGCACCGTAACTGAGCACTACTGGTCCGAAATACAGTCCGAGAGAGATGCGACCGATGGGAGCTAGCGGGGAAGCCCGTTAACATAGATGGGAAAGGAATTACTGGAATGTTCAATGGTGGCATGTGGATCGTATGGCTCGTGCTATTCATTCTGGGCACGGCCGGGGGGTTTGCGTTAGGGTATCTGCTCAAGAACCGAACGATTGGGGACAATATCTCGCAGCTTCAGGAGGAGGCGCGTTCGAGCTTGAGCGAGGCTCGCACCAGAGCGATGGAGCTGGAGATCGAGGCTCGTGACAAGGCTCAGGGCATCCTGCTGGAGGCGGAGAACGAAGCCTCACGGCGTATGAAGGAGATCAGTCGCCAGGAGAATCGCCTGCAGGAGAGGCGGGACAGTCTGGATCGACGCCTCGACAATCTCGAGATCCGCGACACGCGGCTCAAGGAACGCGAGCAGCGGTTGGATGCGCGGCAGGTGGAGTTGGATCAGGCCTGGCAAGTTCACCTGGCCGAGCTCGAGAGGATCTCTGGGCTCACCCAGGAGCAGGCAAAGGAAGTCTTGCTGAAGGAAGTAGAGGCCGAGGCTCGAATAGACGCGGCCAAGATCATCCGCGACATCGAGGCACAGGCCCATGAGGAGGCGGAGGAGCGCGCGCGGGAGATTGTCACGATAGCGATGCAGCGCGTGGCTACTGATCAGGTGGCTGAGACCACGGTTTCGGCTGTGGAACTGCCTAACGATGAGATGAAGGGTCGCATTATCGGACGGGGCGGCAGAAACATTCGCGCTCTGGAAGGTATCACAGGTGTGGACCTGGTGATAGACGACACGCCGGACACGGTGATCCTCTCAAGTTTCGATCCGGTGCGGCGCGAGGTGGCTCGCGTTGCCTTGGAGCGCCTGATACTTGATGGCCGCATCCATCCAGGGCGCATTGAGAAGATGGTGGAAAAGGCTCAAGAAGAGATCGATCAGACGATCAGAGAAAAGGGCGAGGAGGCTGCACTTTCTATGGGTGTCCACGGCCTGCCGCCAGAGATCATCCGGCTTTTGGGCAGACTGCACTATCGTACCAGCTATGGTCAGAATGTACTCAAGCACTCGACAGAGACAGCGATGATCGCAGCACTGATCGCAGCCGAGTTGGGCGCCGATGTCCAGCAGGCCAAGCTTGCCGGATTGCTTCACGATCTTGGCAAGGCGGTCGACCATGAGGTGGACGGACCGCACGCACTGATCGGGGCTGAGATCGCCCGGCGCTATGGCATGCCCGAGTCTATCGTGAATGCCATCGGCGCGCATCACTGTGATATCGAGCAGTGTTCGCTCGAGGCGACGCTGATCCAGATAGCGGATGCCATATCGGCAGGTCGCCCTGGCGCGAGGCGCGAGTCTCTCGAGAACTATATCAAGCGCATCCGTGCGTTGGAGCAGGTGGCGAACTCGTTCGACGGCGTGGAATCCTCTTTTGCGATCCAGGCAGGCCGTGAGATTCGGATCATGGTCAGGCCGGAGCAGATCGATGATCTGGCCGCCATCCGCCTCTCGCGGGATATCGCCAGAAAGGTTGAGGAGAGCCTCCAATACCCGGGCCGTATCAAGGTCACGGTTATCCGCGAACTCAGAGCAACAGAGTACGCGCAGTAAGGGTTCGTCCGGTTACTGGAGCTTGTGGGCTACAGCCCCGTGGCGCACAAGGTGCAGATTGCGGGGGTTGGCGTGAGCTGTGCAATCCCGAAGGAGTCAGCACCATGGAAGTCATCAAGGTATCGGCACACTCCAGGTCCACAGCGGTGGCAGGTGCCATCGCGGGTGTTGTCCGAGAGCACGGGCGGGCTGAGGTTCAGGCGATCGGAGCCGGAGCTGTTAACCAGGCGACAAAGGCAGTGGCGATTGCACGCTCTTATCTGGCACTGGACGGCATAGATGTGATCTGTATCCCGGCGTTTGCCGACGTAGTGATCGCCGACGAGGAGCGCACTGCGATCAGGCTGATTATCGAACCAAGATGATGGGATCTATCGACTTGCATGTCCATAGCACGGCCTCTGACGGCACTCTCACGCCGGCAGAGATCGTGGATATGGCAGAGCGCAGGGCAATTGAGGTGATTGCCCTGACCGATCATGACACGGTGGCGGGAGTCGACGAGGCCCTGGAGAGGGCCGCAGGCACCCGTGTCCGTGTTATCCCGGGTGTCGAGATTAGCGCGGACGACGAGGGCGTGCAGGCTCATGTGCTTGGCTATTTCATCAACCACACAGATGCGTCGCTGGTGAGTGAGTTGCATCGTTTTTCAGAGGCAAGGCTCGATCGTGCTTACTGCATCCTTGAGAAGCTTCATGCTCTGGGCATTTCGCTGCCCTCCGAACAGCTTGGCGACGAGATGCAGGGTGGGGCTGTTGGTCGGCCCCATATAGCGCGGTTGTTGATGCAGGAGGGCTATGTGGCATCCATTGAGGAGGCCTTTGGACGATACCTGAATCACGGTCAGAAGGCCTACGTGCCGCGAGCCAAGATCTCCGCGTCCGATGCGATCGAGATGATCCATGGTGCGCAGGGGCTGGCTGTCCTGGCGCATCCCTGGAGCATCCTTTTTCTCGTGGAGCCGCTGGTGGGACAGGGGCTTGACGGGCTAGAAGTCTTTTACCGGGACTATGATGCGTGTCAGCAAGGACGCCTTGCCAGACTTGCTCAGGAGTACGGGCTTTTTCTCACAGGAGGGTCTGACTATCACGGGCCGGGCCGAAAGGCCCCCTCTCTTGGCGAGGTTCGAGTTCCTTTGGAGTGCCTGGCCGCGATGGATGGGCGCTATGGAAACTAGCCGCTAATGAAAAAGAGGCGCACCGCGTGGTGCGCCTCTTTGTTTACATCAGGGGTCAGGACTGAGTAGGATCGGTGGGCGCGGGACCGCGAGGCGTGCGCCTCCTCCCCGAGCGGCCGCCGCGCGAACGCCGGCTTCTCTGTTCGGATGCACCATCCGGGTCCTGGCCCGGTCTGGCATGGTTTTGGCTGTTCTCGCCGCTGTTCTGGGGCGCAGCCGGTCGGGGGCTATTCGGCGCGCTGTTTGGTCTGCGTGCACCCTGTGCGTCCTGTGCAGATTGCCCAGAATCAGCCTGACGGCTCGCTCCTCTTGATCGCTGCGATCTGTCCTGGCCGCGCGGGTTCGATCCCTGGCCTCGCTCTGGTCGCTGCTCGCTACTCTGGGCCGGCGCCGCTATCTTCCTGAGACTGTTGGTCAGGCTCGCCCCCTCCACTGCCCCATCTCGAGGGGCCATGGGCTCTGCCCCGGAGAGTTGGTCCGCCGTCATCTCTGCTGTCGAGCCGTCCTCAAGGAGCAGCGTCACAGTCTCTCTCAGTACGGATACCTTGATCACCTTGCCGCGGCCGTAAGGGGTGTCAACTGTTCTGCCTACTTTGGGGAACATCCCCCGGACCTCGCGGTAGTAGTCGTTTTCGTATGTCAGGCAGCACAACAGGCGTCCGCAGAGTCCCGATATCTCCATCGGGCTCAGAGGCAGATTCTGCTGCTTGGCCATGCGAATCGAGACGGGAGAGAACTGCGTCAACCAGGTCGCACAACACAAGGGGCGGCCGCACGGTCCGAGTCCGCCAACAAGCTTGGCCTCATCCCGCACACCGATCTGTCTGAGATCGATGCGCGCCCGAAAGGTGCGCGCCAGATCGCGGACGAGCGCCCGAAAATCGACGCGATTCTCGGCGGTGAAGTAAAAAGTCAGGCGCGAGCCGTCGTAGCTAAATTCGGCACTCACGACCTTCATCTGCAGTCCGACTTTTCCGATATGCTCCTGGCAGACAGTTACCGCCTCTATCTCCTTCTCACGGTACTGCTCGGCGCGCGCAATGTCGTTGGCGCTGGCCTTGCGCAGGACCGGTTTGAGCTCTCCCACGATCTGCGAGGCCGTCACGTCATGCGGCGCCTCGGTGACCTGCCCCATTTCGTCGCCACGGGCGGTAGCAACAATGACATAATCAGCCACTGCGACAGGAACATCTAGCGGATCAAAGTGGTAGACCTTGCCTGCACCTCTAAAGCGGACGCCACATACTAACGCCATAGTGTATCCTTATTCCTCGAGGCCGCTTGTTGGGCCTGCGTGAGCGTCGCGCCAACCCAGCAGCATGGATTCCACGACCAGCCGCGGGTTGACGTTCTGTTCTAACTGAGTGATCGCATTCTGTATGTCCGTGGCAGCACGCAACGCCTGCTCAAGGCCAGTCGCCTGCGCGTACTGTTCCAGCCTCACACGCTGCCGGTGATTAACCACCAGATCGTTACACCCTGCCGAGATAAGCATCACATCGCGCCAAACGGACTGCCATGTGCCGATGATCTCGACAAGATCCTCCTGACGGCCGAGGGCCTCGGCTGTGGCGATTCGATCAGCGTAGCCCGCTTCCAATAGATCAAGGAAATCGGCAACAACGTTCTGGTGTCGTTCGACGAGTTCCAGATTGCCGGCGGCCTGCAGGGCCCAGCCCACACGTCCCCCCGATAGCCGGGCGATCTCGGCTGCGGACAGCGGCTCAATCCCCCGCTCTACAAGGGCCTGTGCAATGACATCGGCCGGCACAGGCTGGAGCGCCATAACACGGCAACGTGAGACCACCGTCGGCTCCAAGAGCCCGGCGTCCAGAGCTGTCAGAATCAACACTGCCTGCGCCGGGGGTTCCTCGAGCGTCTTGAGCAGCGCATTCTCTGCCTCTTCTGTCGCCGTGTGCATATCGGTGATGATCGCAACACGCCAGCGTGCTTCATAGGGCTTGAGCGATATCTCGTACTGCATCTGCCGTATCTGGCCTATCTTGATGTGGCCGTTGTCAGGTTTGATAAAGGTCACATCGGGGTGGCTCAGCGCTGAGATACGCCTGCAGTGTGTGCAGGATCCGCATGGCGGCGTGTCGGACAGGCAGTTGAGCGCAGCTGCATACTCCGTGGCAAGATGCGCCTTGCCCACGCCTTCGGGACCCGTGAACAGGTTGGCACGCGAGATATTATGACTAACCAGTCCCGCGGCGAGCTGCTCCACAGCCCATCTGTGTCCAATCGTACGCCACATATTCATACCATCGGATCGGGGTTTCTGCATGATCACCGTGATTCTACCATGGCCGTGGTGTGACGGCAAAGGATATCAGATGGCTACAGGCCTGCTTGCCAGAACAGGCTGTTCGACTAGAGTACGGGCATCTGCCAGAAAGCACTTCGAGTGATGAAGGATGGATGTGGCAAACTCGCTGACAACGTCTCGCTCGCAATACAGACGGAATATCGTTGCTCTGATCGGCGATTCGTCGCTGTTTTACATGGCCATGAGTCTTATTGGAGCCACCACTGTCCTGCCCGCGCTTCTCGGGACGCTGACCGAATCGCAACTGATTATTGGTGTCGGGAGCGGCATCACCAGGGGTGCCTGGCTCTTGCCCCAGCTTCTCGTGGCCGGGTTTATCACCAGGATGGCACACAGGAAAAAGGTAATCGCCGGTGCGGCCTGGCTTTCGCGTCCGTTGCTCTTGCTGATAGCCTGGGTCATCTGGCAGTTTGCTGTCCCGAGGCCGTCGGTTACGATTGTAGTCATCCTGGCTCTCTTGTTCGTCTTCTTCACGCTGGATGCAGTCGTCAGCGTGCCCTGGTTCGACCACCTGGCAAGGACAATCTCACCGCGCCGGCGGGGGATGGTTGTTGGTCTGGGACAGGTACTGGGAGGGATAGGGGGCATTGGCGCCGGTGCCGCGGTGAGGTATCTGCTCAGCGATGCCAGCCCCTGGGACTATCCGGCCAACTACGCGCTCGTCTATGCCGTCGCGGGAATTCTGTTGATTCTCTCGGCGGTTTCGATCTCCTTCATCTCGGATCCTGACTGCACTCCGACGGATGGATCCGTGGCGCCCTCTCCGCGAGAGAACCTGGCGCTGCTCCCAGGTTTCCTGGCTCAGGACCGACCTTTCAGACGTATGATCGTCGTGCAGTTGCTCATCGGATTTGTTGGAGTGGCGACGACCTTTTACGTGTTGTACGCCCAGCGCGAACTGGGGTTTTCACTTGCAGACACAGGGCTTTTCGTCTCGTCGCAGGTGGCCGGGTCGATGATCGCCGGCTTTTTGCTGGGCTATATCCAGAACAAGTTGGGGCCGCTGACGCACATCAGGCTGCAAGCGGTCCTGGCGATGGCCGCGCCCGCCCTCGCGCTCCTGGCAGGCTTGGTGGCGCGAGTTGATCCGGCAGCAGTGCGGTGGACGTATATGGCGCTGTTTCTTATGCTGGGAGTCTATATCGGTGGCGGCAGCTGGCCGTTCAACAACTGGTTGCTCGAGTATGCTGCTGAGACTCGGCGCCCGATGTACATCGGTCTTGCCAACACACTCTCTGCCATGACGATGCTGGCACCCGTGCTTGGGGGCCTTGTAGTGGACCTGTTGTCCTATCAGGCGGTCTTTATTCTTGCGCTCTGTTTCTGTCTGGGCGCACTGGTCTTGTCCTTTGGATTGCCCTCAACCCGCAAGGAGTGATCGGCGGCGATTGCGGACTGGGGATGCCCCCTGGGCTATTCCAGGTACACGGGCACTCTGCGCTCAATGGTGACCTGACTGATTGTGACCTCACAGGCATAGGCGTGAATGGCAACGCCTCGCTGGCCGGCCTCGACCAAGGTGGCGGCGAAAAGGGGATCTGCCTGTACGTGGGGCGAGAATGTGGCCGCATCGTTGCGTTGTATGACGAATATCACCGCAGCGCGGTCCCCCTCAGCTACGGCCCGGGTGAGCTCTTGTACATGCCTCGTGCCGCGGGTTGTGGGCGCATCGGGGAATAGCGCCCGGCCATTCTGCACCAGCGTCACAGATTTGACTTCCATCCAGGTGCGAGCGTCAACCGCTGTAAGGACAAAGTCCAGACGGCTGGAGCCGTACGGGCGCTCGGCTGCCAGTTCGTGCACCGGTTCCCCAAGCCAACCTTCTCTTTGGATGAATTCGGGCCAGAGGCGGTTTGGCAGGTGCGAGTCGACCGAGACGAGTGTGTCTCCGTGCTCGACCAGTAGCAGATCGTAGGTTGTGCGGCGGCCCGGCTTGAGTGCCGGTGCCAACCAGATGGTTGCACCGGGGACAAGCAACTCCTGCATGCGCCCGGAACTGGCGACTCTGGCGGCGCAAGGGCGGTCGTCTACGAGTACGGTGGCCCGGAAACGATTATCACGCTGGACAAAGATGCCACGGACGAGTTCTGGCAGTCGCACCTTCAGGTGTGCCGCCAACGCATTGGGTTGGTCATCCTGCAGCCGCCATAATCCCGCGAGCTGCGATCTCGCCCGTGGCGGCAGCACCACCGATACCTCTGGCTACCCCAGCGCCATCGCCGGCTACGTACAGCCCCGGCAATTCAGTCTGCAGGTTGCGATCGGTGCGAGGTTTGTTGGCGTAGCGCTTGAGCTCCAGAGCGTAGAGCAGTGTCCGGTCCGCGTCCAACCCTGGGATGATCCGAGCCAGGATATCCAGCGCTTCCAGCAGGTCAGTGACAATTCGGTGGGGGAGGGCCATCGAGATGTCGCCCGGTGTCACATCCTCCAGGGTAGGAACAACATCTCCCGGGCTTTTTGTCAGCCGGCTCCAGGTCGACCGGCGATGACGGCGCAGATCCCCCAGACTCTGCAGCGTCGGCCGGCCCCCGCCGATCGTTGTGGCCAACCGGGCGATAGAGACGCCATAGGCTGTGGTGCTTTCGACAGGTTCGGTGAGATTGATGCTCGTCAACAGGGCAAAGTTGGTGTTGTCGGTGTGCCGGTCCTTGAGCGAGTGGCCGTTAACACCGACGACGCCTTCTTCAGGATAGGATTCCTTGACCACGAATCCGTGAGGCGAGACACAAAAAGTGCGCACCTGGTCATCATATGTGGGGGCGCGAACATAGAACTTGGGGTCATAGCAGACGTCGATGATGTCGGCCATCACGATAGCCGGGATCTCCACGCGGACGCCGACATCAACGGGGTTGTAGACGACGGCAAGCCCCAGCTGTTCGATGACACGCCGGGTCCATTCGCTCCCCACGCGGCCTGCCGCCAGCAGCACGGCGTCCGCCCGGATGACTTCTCCGCTCTCCAGCACCACACCCTGCGCGCGGCCTTCGCTCACGAGGACATCTACGACACGCGTCTGCATGCGGAAGGCGACGCCCATGCGCGCCAGATGGTCGGCCAGGCGCTGCATGAGCTCCACCAGGTGATCAGAACCGATATGTGCCTGACGGATCGGCAGAAAACGGACGCCTGCCTTGGCCGCGGACTTTTCCAGTTCACGGGTTGCGCGATCGCTGGTCTCCATCACGCTGACGCCATACGTGGCAAAGATCGACTCGATATGGTTGATCAGGTCCCACGCCTGGTTTGGGGACATGAACTCAAAGAGATCGCCGCCCACCTGCGGATGAAAGTTGATCTTGCCGTCGGAAAAGGTCCCAGCCCCGCCCATGCCGTGCAGCAGGTCATAGCCGTCTCGCCTGTTGCGCTCAGCGACGGGCTTGCCCATGTCGATGACGACGACGCGGTGCCCCGCTCCTGCCAGCTCGTAGGCAGCAAATATCCCCGCAGGACCCGCCCCCACTATCGCAACGGTAGTCATCAGAACCTCCTCCTGTGAGCAGTGGACTGGCTGTCAGTCATCGAGACGGGCGTGGTGTCAGGCCACCCAGGGTCCATCGGCCAGAACCCGGCTCAGCTGGCGCAAATGATCACGCTCTTCGTCGATGATTGCGCGAATGGCTGCTGTCTGGTCCTCAGCGACTGCCTCAACCAGCTCGTAGAAAAAGAGCAGCGTGTCCTTCTCAAAGGCCATGGCCGCGCGGAGTGCCTCCGTCTCATTCTCAGCCGCCTTCGCACGCTCCATGCCCTTGTCCGGTCCGAGTAGAGCCCCGGCCAGGGCATTCTGCAGAAACTCGCGATACTCACTGCTGTCTGTGTCTGCAGGGGCCTCGGGGGCTTTGGCCAGCATGCGCTCAAATGTGCGATAGTGCCGCTGTTCCTGGTAGGCAAGATCCTGAAACAGGGTCTTGACCTCCCGATCCTGGGCGGTGGCGGCGACTGCCGTGTAGAAGGTCTCCCCGTTGCGCTCGATCTCCAGAGCCCACTGCAGAATCACCTGTGCAGGGATTGGCGACATGATCGTTCTCCTTCCGTTGCGCTAAGGACTGTGGATTCATGGGTATTCTAGTCGCACGAAGCATAACCTGACAAGATGGCGGTCACTTATCGTGGAATGCTGGACGGAGGGAATTCGAAGAAAGCCAGAAGCAAAACGACTCTCGCCGGCAGCGTTGCCGAACGAGAGTCTGGACAGGCTCCTCGGGCTGGACTCGAACCAACAACCAATCGGTTAACAGCCGACCGCTCTACCATTGAGCTACCGAGGATCAATCGCGATGGCGCGAGTCTACATCAGAAAGGGGGGTGCGTCAAATCTTTCGGTTGGATTTGCCTGTGCTCTGCTCTAGGATAAATAGTCCCTCAGCCGACGACTGAAGGACGGGTGGCGTAACTTCCGGAGGGCTTTGGCCTCAATCTGCCGCACGCGCTCCCGCGTAACGCCAAATCTGGCGCCGACTTCCTCCAGGGTGTGGGTCTCTCCATCCTCGAGGCCAAAGCGCAGCGCAAGCACCTCGCGCTCGCGTTCGCCAAGGCTGGTGAGCACATCCTGCATCTGCTCCCTCAGTAGCTCGCGGTTGGTCTCCTCTATTGGGCTGGCGATGGAGTCGTCCGCGATAAAGTCGACCAGGACGCTGTTGTCTTCGTTGCCCATCGGCGTCTCGAGGGACATGGGCTCCTGCGAGACGGACATGACCTGCTGTACCTTTTGGGCTGCGCGCTTGAGCCGGATGCGAACATCGGGAGGCAGCGGGTTGCCTTTGGCTTGCGCCTCCTCGATGATGCGCTGATCGGACTCGGAGATGTAATCGAGTTCGATAGCGACCTCTTCCGGGGTAGGGTCATGCCCCAACCGTTGCTGTAGCTGGCGCCTGGTGCGTGTCAGCCGGTTGATCGACTCGATCATGTGCACGGGAATGCGGATGGTGCGTCCCTGGTCGGCAATGGCGCGGTTGATGGCCTGGCGTATCCACCAGGTCGCATAGGTGCTGAATTTAAAGCCCCTTTTATGGTCAAACTTTTCTACCGCTCGCAGCAAGCCAAGGTTGCCTTCCTGGATGAGGTCCAGAAAAGACATCGATCGCCCGGAGAAGCCTTTGGCAACACTGACCACCAACCGCAGATTCGCTTCGATCATGTGCCGGCGCGCCAGTTCGCCGCGCTGCACCTTGAGGTTGAGCGCGAACTGTTCTTGGGGTTCGAGGCTGTCTCCCTCGGACTCGAGTCGTTCCGCTGCTTCCATGCCAGCCTGGATTGCCTTCGCGAGGCGCACCTCATCATCGCCGTCCAGCAAGGGTACACGGCCGATCTCTCTGAGGTACATCTGAACAGAGTCTGCCAGTGGCTCGGTACGCCTGCGGGGCAAAACCGCGGCCGTTTCCGGTACGGGAGCGAGCTCTTCCTCGGTGGCATTCAGCAGATCGTCGTCTGGATCAATAACGAGCACCCCGATCTCAGCCAGCGCGTTGCTGAGTTCGTCAACATCCCGCTGAACGTTGGCGCCAGAGGGCAAGGCTGCCACCAGATCCTGTTTGGTGACAATCTCATCCCGCATTGCGCGGGCGAGCAGTTCGTCTAGCGCTCGATTACGAGAGGATTCGGTGCTCATCACTGTCCATTCGACTGCGCGTGGCGCTTGCCGGTATAGGTGGCAGCCTGAAAGCGGCGCTCAATCCTCCGTTGCTCTACGTTAAGCTCGGCTATGCGAGCGTCCAGATCGCGGACGGTATCGGCATCCTGGGCGTCGCGCGCTTCTTGCTGCACAAACCGCAGTTCTTCGATGCGACGAGAGATCTCTTGCCTGCGAAGGCGTGTGCAGCCCTTGATCAGGTCCTCGAGAACCATCTCCTCCGTCAGAGGCGGCCCTTCGCCCAGTCGCTGGCTGAGCGATTCTACCTGAGCCGCGGATTCTGTGTCAAGTGAAGCCAGCAGGGCGGCCAATGTGTATTGCTGGCCAGAATCCTGCATATACGGCAACAACTGACGAAATACCTCGCGATGCCGCGGGTCCTCAAAGGTCTGCTCGGTTAACCCGGTCTCCTTGATCAGCATAGCGGCGCCTTGCGGGTCTCTGATCATCAGGGCGAGCGAGTGCTCCTCGGGGCTGAGATTGATGAGGCTTTCCATGCCAGTCTGGCCGATGCCTGCACTGAGAATCGCTGGCCGGCGCGTGGGGCCGCGCATGCGGGAGCCAGATGCCCCCGTCTGGCGCCGGATGCGGTCGAGCTGCGGTGTCAGTTCGCGCTCGTCGACACGAATCCACTGTGCGAGACGCTGTACATAGTGGGCACGCTGCACCGGGCTGTCCAGAGCCGCGATCACGCTGAGCATGCGTTCCGCGGCTTCCTGCTTGCCTCTCGCGGTACTGACGTCAATCTCTTTCCTGGCACGTTCCAGATAGAACTCTGGGACCGGAAGGGCATCTTCGACGAGTTTGTCCCACAGCCTTCGATCGCTCAAGATCAACTCGTCGGGGTCCATATCTCCCGGCAACAACAGCACGCGCACCTCGGCGCCCAGGCGCTCCTCATATCGGATGAGGCCGCGGGCGTCTGGTACAGGCACGATGTCTCTGGGCAGGTTCTCTGTTGCGGCCAGGGCCCCCCGTTCCGCTGCTCTGAGCCCGGCTTCATCGGGGTCCAGTGCTAGAATCAGTGTCTTGCACAGGCGCTTGAGGATGTCGATGTGTGCTTCGGACAGCGCCGTCCCCATGCAAGCGACAAGGTTAGTCGCTCCGCACTGGTGAGGGATGATCACATCCATGTAGCCTTCGACGATGATGGCCGTGCCTGTCTCGCGTATGCTTGCCCGTGCGCGGTCGATGCCATAGAGAACACTGCCCTTGTCAAAGAGCGGGGTCTGGGGCGAGTTCAGGTACTTGGGTTGCGAGTCATCCAGTACGCGCCCGCCAAAGCCGATCACATGCCCTTGCACATCCCGGATGGGGAACATGATGCGCCCGCGAAAACGGTCATAGACATTGCCCGAATCGCTCGTGGCCAATAGGCCTGCGTCTATCGCCTCCTGTTGTGAGACCCCCTGAGACCGGAGATAGTGTTCAACACGATGCCAGTCGTTGAGAGCATATCCGAGCTGGAATGCGCTCAGCGAGGCCGCTGAGACCTCGCGCCTCTCGAGATAGTCGCGCGCGGGGGCGGCTTCCGGCGACTCGAGCAGAACTTGCTGGTAATAGCTCGCAGCCAGCGCGTTCACCTGACGCAATCTGTCCAGTTGCTCGGCATGCTCTCTGGCGCCGGTGGAAAGGGGCTCCAACTCGATGCCCGCGCGTTGAGCGAGTAGCTTGAGCGCTTCGCCAAAGTCGAGGTTCTCGTGGCGCATGATGAACGTGAAAATATCGCCACCGGTGGAACACGCGCCAAAGCAGTGCCATGACTGCGAGTCAGGAAAGACCACAAAGGAGGGTGTCTTCTCGGTATGAAACGGGCAGAGGCCCTTGTACGTAGATCCCGTCTTTTTCAGGGCTACATAGGAGCCGATCACCTCGACGACATCGAGCCTCTGTTTGATCTCATCGACGACGGACATCACTCACTCCTCAGTCTGCGCCGGCGATCGTATTCGCCGCTGTGGAGAGCGCAAGACGACCTATCGGTGAAGGAGGCCAGGTCTGGCGGGCTCTTGCGCTTGAAGCGTGCGCTCCTGGGCAATCACCGGCCAGACCCACACAGGTGACAAGAGCCTCGGAGGCTATCCAGATGCTCGCAACCGGACGAGCAGAGAGCTGTGTTTGCCGCGGCGTAACCGGGGCCGGGCCAATGGCTGGGCTGCCAGCACGAGTAAGCTTGAGCGCCACTCTCACTCTGCGACCCCATTATACACGGCATCGCGCCGCCCTCAAGGCGCATGGATCGTGTAGCAGGGCAGGTGACCGGGAGGGGAAAGCGAGGAGGCCGGGCGATCAGCCCGGCCTCCTTTAGATAGCAGCGATGTGGCTAGATATCCTTTTCGGCACTGATGTTGTGATCGTTCCGCAGGGCAGCCTGTGCTGCGGCCAGCCGCGCCACAGGGACACGGAAAGGCGAGCAGCTGACATAGGCCAGGCCCACGCGATGGAAAAAGTCGATCGAGGCGGGGTCGCCGCCATGCTCGCCACAGATACCGAGCTCGATCTCCGGCCGCGTGGCGCGCCCGTCGGTGACAGCTTTGCGCACGAGCTGGCCGACGCCATCCTGATCCAGGCTCTGGAACGGGTTAGCAGGGAGCAGCCCGCGATCGACATACGCCAACAGGAACTTACCCTCTGAGTCATCCCGCGAAAAGCCAAAGGTCATCTGGGTGAGGTCGTTGGTGCCAAAGGAAAAGAACTCAGCCTCCCCGGCAAGGGCCCCTGCGGTCAGCGCCGCCCGTGGCGTCTCGATCATCGTGCCGAACTTGTGCTCGACGGTGACGCCCTGCTCTTCCATGACCTGCTTGGCCACGGCACGCAGCTTGGTGATCTCGGCCCGCAGCTCATTGATATGAGATACCAGCGGAATCATCACCTCGACCTTGACCTTGACACCCTTTTTTGTCTGGCTGCAGGCGGCCTGGAAGATGGCGCGCACCTGCATCTCGGTGAGACCGGGCATCATCAGGCCCACGCGGCAGCCGCGCAAGCCCATCATTGGGTTCACTTCCCACATGCTCTCCACGACGCTGAGCATGTGTTCTCTCTCAGCCAGTGTCTCCGGATCCTCGCCTGTGATGCGAAGCTTTACCACTTCTTCCAGCAGCGATTCTCGGCTGGGCAGGAACTCGTGCATGGGCGGATCGATCAGGCGGATGATCACGGGCAGGCCGTCCATCGCCTCAAAGATGCCCTCAAAGTCCTCCTGCTGGAAGGGCAAGAGTTGCTCAAGATACCTGGCACGCTCTTCGTCAGTGCGGGACATGATCATGCCCACCACAGCGGGGCGGCGGGTCTCCTCAAAGAACATGTGCTCGGTGCGGCACAGCCCGATTCCCTGCGCGCCAAAGGCCCGGGCGCGTCGCGCGTCGCGCGGATAGTCCGCGTTGGTGTATACCCCGAGGGTGCGGGTCTCGTCTGCCCACGCCAGCAGCTGGGCCAACTCCTCGTTGGACGCAATATCCGCCTCAAGGGTGGGAACCTGTCCCACAAAGACCTCGCCGGTGGTGCCATCGATGGAGATCACGTCACCTTCCTTTACGACCAGGTCACCCCTGGTAAAGCGCCTGTTCTCAGGGTCGATGCTGATCTCCTCGCATCCAACGACGCAGGGCATATTGTTGCCGCGCGCAACCACCGCCGCATGCGATGTCGCACCGCCATGCTGCGTGAGCACGCCCTTGGACATGAGCATACCGCCCACATCGTCAGGGGAGGTCTCGGGCCTCACGAGGATTACGGCCTCGCCGTCTTCCGCATGTTTCATGGCGCGATCCGAATCGAACACGGCGATACCGGTCGCGGCGCCGGGAGAGGCATTCAGCCCTTGAGCGATCTGGTCGCCGGCGGCTTTGGCCCGCGCCTTGGCATCCGGGTCGAACATCGGGTGCAGCAGCGCATCCACCTGCTCAGTGGTGACGCGGTCAAGAGCTTCTGGAATTGAGATGAGCCCTTCATTGGCCATGTCGACGGCGATTTTCACAGAGGCCAGCGCCGTGCGCTTGCCTGTGCGTGTCTGCAGCATCCACAGTTTGCCCTGCTCGACCGTCAGCTCCAGGTCCTGCATCTCACGGTAATGGCGTTCGAGTTGCTTGCCCAGATTCAGGAACTGCTTGTAGATGTCCGGGTTGGTACGCTCTAGCTCTGCGATAGGCATCGGCGTGCGGATACCGGCGACCACGTCCTCGCCCTGAGCATTGGGCAGGTACTCGCCGAACAGACGGTTTTCGCCGGTGTTGGGATTACGCGTAAAGGCCACGCCACTGCCCGAGTCGTCGCCCATGTTGCCAAAGACCATCGTGCAGATGTTGACCGCGGTGCCCCAGGAATCCGAGAGATTGTTGATGCGGCGGTAGGTGGTGGCATTGGGGCCAAACCAGGAATTGAACACGGCCTCGATTGCCTGGCTCAGCTGATCCCAGACGTCATCGGGGAACTCTTCACCCAACTCTGCCTTGTAGACCGCCTTGAACTCGGTGACCACCTGCTTGAGCATGTCCACAGTCAAGTCGGTGTCGCGACCGCCCTCGGTCTGAGCCTTGTAGCGGTCAAGGACGCGCTCGAACTTTTCGCCATCGATCCGCTTGACGATCCGGCCGTACATCGAGATGAGCCGCCGGTAAGAGTCGTACGCGAAACGATAGTCATCCGCCTTGGCCGCAAGCCCCTCGAGGGTCTCAGGGTTCAGGCCGACATTCAGCACGGTGTCCATCATACCGGGCATCGAGATGCGAGCACCCGATCGCACCGAGACGAGCAAGGGGTTTGTCGGATCGCCAAACTTTTTCCCCGTCTGCTCTTCCAGGACGGCCATTGCCTCTTTGACCTGGTCCCACATGCCATCCGGGAATCGTTTACCTGCATCATAGTAGGCCAGGCAGGCCTCTGTTGTGCAGGTAAAGCTGGGGGGCACTGGAAGTCCCGCGTTGGTCATCTCGGCCAGACCCGCGCCCTTGCCGCCCAACAGGTCTCTCATATCCTTGTTGCCCTCTGAGGACAAATACACCCACTTTTTCACCATCGATTACTCCCTCCCATTATCTGGCACGCCAGTAGATAGCAGCACAAAACCCGCGCCTCGCCTGCGCCAAGCACGGACGCCTCATTATAGGGCTGCCCGCAAAGTGCGGCAAATCCGCACTCTTCCCGGGGTTCCTAAAGAGACTACTTTTATCCGGTATGGTTATCTCTTGACCGAACATTCCTGCTTCGGACAGGGAAGCATATGACTGAGGACGCTCCCAACGCGACTCTGAGTTGGCCGGTCTTGCTGTCGTGTGAACGGCCACGGCGATCGCGATCACGAGCCTCGACCGGCTATGCTGGCACAAAGCCTTGCGACAAGGTCGGTACGCCGGCTCACGAGCGTTGTGCGTTTTACCGCAATCTGGAGTGCACGTTCCTGGGTGATGAGAACAGCCAGCCGCTGAGCACGCGACAGAGCAGTGTAGAGAATGTTACGTTCCAGCATGACATAATGAGATGACAGCAGGATCATGACCACGGCGGGCCACTGTGAGCCCTGCGCCGCGTGCACGGTCATCGCCCATGAGTGCACGAGGTCATCCAGTTCTGCAAAGGCGTAGCTGACCGTGGCGTCATCAAAGCGCACCTGTACCAGTTGGTCTTCCCTGTCGATGCTCAGGACTATTCCCAGCTCTCCGTTAAAGACGCGCTTTTGATAGTCGTTACGTGTTTGGCGCACTTTGTCGCCGACACGAAGGACGACCGGCTGGCCCGGGGTATGCCGCCCCAGAATGTACTCATCGCGGTGGGGCGCTGCCGGATTCAGTCGCGCCTGAAGGGCGGCGTTGAGTGCGCGCACCCCGGCGTCGCCACCGTGCACCGGCGATAGGACCTGAACCTCCTCGGCGGGTACCCCGAGGAATGCGGGCAACCGGTCGGCGGCGAGATCCACGGCCAAGGCCAGAGCCTCAGAGGGAGACTCGCGAGGCATCTCAAAGTAATCAGAGACCGGCCCTGAAGGGCGGGTCGGCCGCTGCCCCTGACGGATGCGATGGCAATTGGCTATGATCAGACTGACGTCGCCCGCCTCCTGTCGAAAGATCTGCCCCAAACGGACGACAGTCATCTGCGTTGATTTCAGCCCGGTCGCTGCTCCGATCAGGTCGTGTAACACCGCGCCTGGTCCGACGGGCGGCAGCTGATCTATGTCTCCTACCAGAAAGAGGTGGTTGCCGGCCCCGAGCCGCGCCACAATCTGATCCATCAGCCACAGATCGATCATTGAGGCTTCATCGATGATGAGCACAGTCTCGTTGATTGGCTCCGCTGGAGACCGTTCGCCCATGGTCCCCAAACCCAGATAGCGGTGGACCGTTGACGCCATGCGGTCTGTAGCGATGGCCAACTGCTTGGCAGCCCGTCCCGTGGTCGCACAGAGCGCATAGCTGACGCCCAGGGACTCTAGACAGAGGATCAGCGTCCTCATCGTCGTCGTCTTGCCGGTACCGGGGCCGCCGGTCAACACAACCATGCGCGTACCGGTCAGGAGCGCTTCCACGGCTGCGCGCTGCTCGCCGGTGAGATTAGCGCTGCTGTGCCGACCGATCAGGTCACCGGCAGAAGCGCCTTTCAGGTGGAGCGCCTCTGCCGGCCGCTGTTGCAGCCACGACGAGAGCCTGGACGCGATGCGTTCTTCAGTCTCGGCGACTGCCGGGAGGTAGACGCCCTCCGAGCCTGCCACTTGATCCACCTTCCGGCGAATGGCGCGTCGCTCGGATACCAGGGTTCCCAGGTGCGGCTCAAGAGTGTCCCGGTCGACCTCGAGCAACTCTGCTGCTGCGCTGAGGAGCTCATCCGGGGCGGTCCAGAGGTGCCCGTCTCCCAGCGCCTGGGTGAGCACGTGCAGTATACCTGCCTGCAGGCGTTGGGGCGCCATGTCGTCCAGGCCGAGGGATCCTGCGATGCGGTCGCAGGTCTTGAATCCAAAGCCGGATACCCGTTCCGCCAGGAGGTACGGATTGGCGGACACGGCCCGCCACGCGTCATCGCCGAACTCGCGATAGATCCGCTGTGCCTGGCGGGGCGTGAGTCCAGCAACGCCTTGCAGGTTAACCATGAGACGGTTGATGCTGCGGTGCTCTGTCCAGCTCGCGCGAATCTTGGCCGCACGCACCGGGCCGATCCCCCGCACCTCTTCCAGGCTCTCCCCGCCGCTGTCCAGCACCTCGAGCACCCTGGGGCCGAAATGCTCCACGATGAGTCGCGCATGATGGGGCCCCAGGCCCTTGATGCTGGCTCCGGCCAGGTAGCGCTCAATGGCGTCCGGACTGGTGGGCGTTTCGATGATGGCAGTGCTGGCCCGAATCTGCGGGCCGTAGCGCGGATCGACGTGCCAGGTGCCCTCAATTCGGTAGCAGGTACCCTCTTCAACGGCGCCGAATATGCCCGTGGCGGTCATCGTACTGCCCTGTTTGGCTTCTTCGGGCAGCATCTGAACAACGGCAAATCCTGTGTCGGGGTTCGCGAAGGTAACCCGCACGATACTAAAGACGCCCTCCACCGGCTCGCCTTCAGAGCCAAGTGAAAAGGCGCCCTGTACGGGCCTTCTGGCGCTTGAATGCGGGTGAGGAGGGGATGTATTAGCTGCCATGCACGCATTCTATGAAAGCGGGCAGCCACCGTCAACGAGAGCCGGGGGCATATTTTGAGCCCAGACGCACAATTGCCGTTACCGCTTGACGCAAGGTCGCGCCCTGTGGTAACGTGCGCAGGACATGGCGGCAATACAGATGGACAGAGATGGTTTACCGTGGAGGGTTGATGCTATGAGCAGTGCGGCACTTGAGGCGGAGACCGGCTCCCGAGCTACACAGGCGGCAGGGGCGTTTCAGTTTGTCCTGCACAGTCATCTGCCCTATTGCCGGCTGGCAGGGCGATGGCCGCATGGTGAGGAGTGGATTCATGAAGCGCTCGCCGAGACCTATATCCCCCTCCTGAATGTGCTTACTGACCTCTATGAGCGGGGTATCCGCGGCAAGATGACACTCAGTCTGTCCCCGGTGCTGGTGGAGCAGTTGGCAGACTCGGATGTCTGCAGGAATTTCCTGCTGTATCTGGATGAGGAGATCGAGATGGCGAGCCGCGATCTGGCCCGGCTGGATCCCGACGAGCAACCGCAGCTGCACTATCTCGCGTCCTACTACCTCGACTTTTACGAAGAGATCAAGAGCAGTTTCGTGGATCGCTACAGGCAGGATGTGGTGGGCGCGTTTCGCAAGCTTCAGGACACGGGCTGTATCGAGATCAGCACCTGCGCTGCGACGCACGGCTACCTTCCTCTGCTGTCGCGCGACTCGTCCATCTATGGACAGGTTCGCACCGCGGTGGCCAGTCACACCAGGCACTTTGGCCGCCCGCCTCGAGCGATCTGGCTCCCAGAATGCGCCTACCGGCCCGCTAGATCCGAGGCGGATGGGACTGTCAGGCCCGGCATAGAAGCATTTCTGGCTGCCCAGGGTATCGGCTGCTTTTTCGTCGAGAGTGCCTCTATCGAAAAGGGGCGCCCTGGCTATCGCTCTCGCAGCGCGATCGGCGTTGGCCCCTATGCCCTGGCAGAGAAAAGGTTCCAGGCAGAGGTGTCTACAGCCGCAGAGGACACGCGCGCCCAGCTGAGCGCCGACCCCGGCGGGAGCACCTACCAGGCCTACGTGGTGGCGGAACCGGATGGGACGGTGACGACGCCGCCGGTGGCGGTCATTGGGCGAAACGAGCGCACCGGCATGCAGGTCTGGTCTGCAGAGTGGGGCTACCCCGGCGACGCCGACTATCGCGAGTTTCACCGCAAAGATGCCGTCTCCGGTTTGCAGTACTGGCGTGTGACGGCTCCTGATGCAGATCTGGGTGAGAAGGACTTTTACCACCCAGATTGGGCGGCGGGCAAGGTGACATCGCACTCGTTGCACTTTGCCACCCTGGTGGAGGAACTGCTTAGAGATTACCGGCAGACCACCGGGCAGTATGGGCTGATCTCCTCCAACTATGACACCGAGCTCTTTGGGCACTGGTGGTTTGAG
Source organism: Anaerolineae bacterium (assembly GCA_040772225.1). Lineage (GTDB taxonomy): Bacteria > Chloroflexota > Anaerolineae > UBA1429 > UBA1429 > JAAYED01. Next base: position 1,252,996 of record JAXGYO010000002.1, on the reverse strand, counting down.
GGCGTCACATGGATCGGCCAGGTGCTGGAGCATCTGGCGGAGAGTGATGCGGTGGATCTGACCACGACCAGTGAGTATCTCGACGCCAATGCGCCGCACCAGGCTCTGGCGATCCCCGAGGGCTCCTGGGGTGCTGGTGGTACGCACTGGACCTGGGACAACCCGGATACACATTGGATGTGGGCGCCGATTCACGAGGCGGAGCGTACGATGGAGACTCTGGTAGCGCGCTATCCAGAAGCCTCCGGTGATGCGCTGGAGGCGCTCAACCAGGCTGCGCGGGAGCTACTGTTGCTGCAGGCCAGCGATTGGCCGTTTCTTGTCACCACCGGCCAGGCTCGGGAATACGCCATTGGACGTTTTCACGGGCATCTGGAACGTTTTCAGGGGCTTGTGTCACGTCTGGAGTCGGGCGCGGTCGCCGATGCGGCCGTATTGGCAAGAGAGTATTACCAGCGAGACAATGCCTTTCCGGATATCGACTACCGGTGGTTTTCCGAGCGCCAGGGACGCGTGGTGTAGTTGGAAGAGTGGGCGAGTCATCAGCGGTGTGAGGCAATGCTGTGAGTTCGAATCTGCGCGGAAGCGAGCCGCTCTACTGGCAAGTAGCCAATCGCATCACTGAGGGTATTCAGGATGGCACCTGGGCGCCCGGCGACAAACTGCCGAGTGAGCATGCCTTGTGCGATATGTACCAGGTGAGCCAGATCACTGTGCGTCGAGCGCTCCGTGAGCTCGCTCACCAATCGCGGGTCTATAGCCGGCACGGGTTGGGCTGGTATGTCGAGGATGAGCCGGTCTCTGACGGTGTTCCCGGGGGGCGCCCCGATGTGGCGATCCTCGCCTCCGAGCCCGATGCGTTGCTGCGGGCGCTTATCGATGCCACGATCTCCTGCTTTGGGCCTTTGGGTCAGACTGTCGAGATGCTCTACTATCCGGCCGGGCTGACGCCGGAGCAAGTTCTCGGCGTTTTGCCTGCAGGCCTGAACGACGTGCCCCTCCTGTGGGCCGTCCAGGGTTCCGAAGAAGGCCTCGCGGAGCGTTACCGAGCCCTCACCGCAGAGTATGCCCAACGCAGCATTCTGTTCGGTCGGGCGATCGAAGGGCTCGATTTGCCTGCCGTCGGGATCGATGAACAGGCGGCGATGGCCCGGGTGACACAGCACGTGATCGCCCAGGGGCACAGGCGTATTGCCTACATTGGTACGGACCCCCTGCAGGTCGAGGGCTGGCGCCGCTATAGCGGCTTTGCAGCCAGTATGTGGGACCATGGTCTGGAGCTGGCGCTAGAGTGGGTCTTTTCTGCCCGGGACGTCGAGAGCCAGAATGATGACCGGTTTGACCGGGTGATGGGCGGCAGCCGCCGCCCGACGGCGGTGGTGTGTTCGTCCGATACGCTGGCGGTAGAGGTCATTCATCGCCTGGCATCTATCGGGCTGGCCTGCCCTTCAGATGTGGCCGTTGCAGGCATGGGAGATGAGCCCTTTGGAGCCTATCTCGCCGAGCCGCTCACGACATTCCGCTTTGGCCTCATGGCCGCAGCGCGGCAGGCGGTCACCGCGATTGCTGACCTCACTCAGGGCAAAGAGCCCGTACTGGCACTGGTAACGGGCGAGCTTGTGGTGCGCACGAGTTGCGGGGCAGGCACGGGGCATCTGCTGTTGGATCAGGGCGCCAGGTCCTGAGGGGCTGTTCGCCTCGCTGCGTTGGCCATCAGCTGTGGGTCAAAAGCCCGGACGGGGAGACGATCGTCTAGATCTGTTGGTCCGATGTGTGGCCGCGCTTGATCATCGCTGCTTTGTTGCCTGGAGTGCGGATGCGGACTCTGCAGCTCTATGCTTTCCAAACAGTCCTCGCGCTCACGCTGGTCTTGAACTGCGGCGCAGCCGCCAGACATGTGGACAGTGCTGCTCATCGCGACAACGACTCTGCTCCCGCAATTCGAACTCGTTTCCTTCGGTCGGCTCTTGAACTTTCCGATGCCCCGCATCCCCTCACCCACGGCGCGCTCTCGATGGACTCATGCATTCCAGAAACTGACCCGGCACGCTTGCCCGCAAGTGGCGCGGTGTGCACCGAGGCCCTGGAGGCCATGGGCGCCACAGCCTGGCACCAGGCGGGCTATATGGGGCAAGGCGTCAGGGTGGGAGTCATCGATCTTGGCTTTGGACTATACCAGGCCCTGCTCGGCTCTGAGCTGCCTGAGCATGTCACGACGCGCAACTTTGTCGACGGTCAGGAGGGCACATCGGTTGGAACAGGGACCCCTCACGGTACGGCGGCGGCGGAGATCATCCACGATGTTGCACCGGGGTCCGCGCTCTACCTTGCAAAGATACTCACCCCGGCCGATCTGGTGGAGGCCGTGGACTGGCTGATCGACGAAAGTGTGCAGATCATCAGCACATCGATCGCGTGGGTCGACGTTGGGCCGGGAGATGGCACCGGCCTGATTGCGGATCAGGTGGCGCGGGCACGCGCGGCCGGGATACTCTGGGTATCGGCGGCGGGCGACTACCGGCAACGACACTGGTGCGGTGATTGGGATGATCCGCAAGCGGGCGATGTGCTGTGGTTCGGGCCGGACGATCGAATCAATTGGCTGTACACAGACAATGGGTACGACATACCGGCGGGGACAATGATCCAGGCCACGCTGCGATGGAGCGACTGGGATGCCGTCGACCAGGACTATGATCTGTACCTCTATGAATCAGATCCGGATGATCCGACTCTCAAGGTTGTCGCCTCCAGCACTGACCCGCAGACGGGGCTTCACGGCCAGAAGCCGACTGAATCGCTGATGTTCGCAACCCTATCGCCCCAGAGCTGCTATGGCCTGGTGATTCGCGATCACAGCGCCACGCGTGACATCCACCTCGACCTGTTTGTGAGCGGCGGGACGCGCCTGCATTACAGCAGCGCGGCGCAGAGTCTGACCAACCTGGCCGATGCCTCGGGGGCGCTCAGCGTGGGGGCGGCATCCTGGCGGCCTCCCTATGCGGTGATTCCGGACAGCTCCCAGGGCCCGACCAAGGGGCCCGGTGGCGTGACGGAGGGCGGCCTGGCGCAGCCCGGTATCGTCGCGTACGGCGGCGTCTCGACCGCAAGCGCGGGGATATTTGGAGGGAGTGCGGCTGCGGTGCCCCACGTGGCAGGTGCCGCTGCGCTCATTCTGGGGCGCTCACCTGATTGGGGGCCCGACGAAGTAGAGGCCTTCCTGTTCCAGCATGCTCGGGACAACTTGCCCCCTGCGGGATGGGACCCACTGTATGGGCATGGGAGTCTATACCTGGGAAGCCCGGTGCCTCTGACTACCAGGCTCTGGCTTCCCTTTGTGACGCGCTAAAGCCGTTGACTGGCCAACCTGCGCGGATGGCTGGATTGACAGGGCGACCGGCGGCGCTATGCTCTGATCAGCTCAGCAAGGAATCTGTCATGGCATCCTCGACCCAGGCTCGCAGCCTGCTCATCAAGCCGGCCTCAGCCGACTGCAACTTGCATTGTTCGTACTGCTTCTACCACGATCGGCCGACCGATCCGTACAGTGGTGGACCGGTGCGACGAATGAGTCCTGCTGTGCTGGAGTTGCTCATCAGCCAGGCCATGCGTCTCGATCGAAGGCAAGCGGTATTTGGCTGGCAGGGCGGGGAGCCCACCTTGTGTGGGCTGGAGTTCTTTGAGCAAGTGGTCGCGTTACAGCAGCGCTACGGCTATCCGGGGCAGTCGGTGAGCAACGGTCTGCAGACCAATGCGCTGCTGTTGAACGATGACTGGGCCCGTTTTCTGCGCAAGTACAATTTCCTGGTTGGGGTGAGCCTGGATGGCCCGGCAAAGTACCACGACCGCTATCGTGTGCACGTGGACGGGTCCGGGAGCCATGCCCGGGTCATGGAATCGATCGGAAGGCTGCAACGCCAGGGCGTCGCGTACAATATCCTCTCTGTTGTCAATCGCGTGACGGGTAGCCACGGGTCTGAGATCTATGACTATCTGGTGGGGCAGGGTTTTGATTACCTGCAATTCATCCCGTGTGTTGAGATCGATCCTGCGACGGGCGAGATCGCCGAGTTTTCTGTGCAGCCGGAGCAGTACGGTGACTTTTTGTGCGAGGTCTTTGATCGCTGGTACAACGGCGGGAACCCGCAAGTCTCGGTGCGAGATTTTGACGCGATTCTGGCGGCCTACGTAGGACAGGAGGCTTCCGTCTGCTGCTATCAGGAGCACTGCGGGAGCTATCTGGTCGTAGAGTACAATGGCGATCTCTACCCGTGCGACTTTTTCGTGAGGGATGATCTCTTTCTGGGCAATCTCAATGACGTGACGCTGGAACAGGCGTTTAGCGGTGGCGGGTTGGCCGAATTCGCGTGCGCCAAGTCCAATCCGAGGCCGGAATGTCAGAGTTGCGCCTGGCTTCCCCTGTGCCAGCAGGGCTGTCCGCGCTTTGTGGGTCTCGATGGCACACAGGGCCACTATCTCTGCCGAGCCATGCAGCAGTTCTATGCGCACAGCTATGACGGATTCATGCATCTGCGCGAGGCCTATCTCCCACCTCCGAGTCATCCCGGGTCCAAGGCGCCGCCACCTCCGGTGCTGCCGGTGGGACGAAATGACCCGTGTTCCTGTGGGTCTGGGAAAAAGGTCAAGCAGTGTTGCGGACAGACACGCCCGAGCTGGCTGCGATATCGTTGATCAACGGCGGTTCGCGTGGGTGCCAGACTGGCTGAATTCCTCGTAAAAAGTTCTCCAGAGTGGATATTCCTCGCAAAAAGGATTGGCATCTGCCCGTATCTTGTGTATACTGTGGTCAATTGGTGGGTCTCTGTGCATAATTGTGGGAAATTGTGCAGGCTTCGGGCCCCACTCGTATCGTCCGCAGGGACCTCAGGATGGGGGAGGTCACGGTGTCGTTCCGCGGTACGTTCACGCACTCACTCGATAGCAAGGGGCGCCTGACGATCCCTGCGCGCATGAGGGAGGATCTGGAAGCGGGTCTTGTCCTTACGCGCGGCTATGGCCCGTACCTCATCATCTATCCTCAGCATTTTTGGGACGAACAAGAACGCCTCCTCAAGTCGCTGCCGTGGAGCAGCGATGAACGACAGATTTATACCCGATGGACGTTTGGCGGAGCCGCGGACGTATCTCTGGACACGCTGGGGCGGATCTTGATCCCCGATCACCTCCGTGAATGGGCGGATCTAGAGGATCGTGCCACCATTGTGGGGGCTCAAGAAGCGATCGAGATCTGGAGCCCCGAGCGCCACGAGGCTGTTCTGACCGGCGATCACGAGAAACTTCCCGATATTCTGAGAAGTCTGTCAGCCAAAGGGCTCTTTTAGATCATGGCCGCAACAGGTGAGGGCGCCGGCGAGACGCAGGCCACATGGAGTCACACGCCGGTTCTGCTTGGGCAGGTGCTCGAGTACCTTGATCCGCGGCCCGGCGGACGCTATATCGATGCGACTGTAGGGCTGGGCGGACACGCAGCGGCGATACTTCTGCGTTGCGAGCCAGACGGTCGGCTATTGGCCATTGACGCTGATCCTTCGGCGCTGGCCATCGCAGAGCGCAATCTGAGCGCTCAAAGAGGCCGCGTGACGTTCGTACAGGGCAGGCATCGTGAGCTTGAGCGGATCGCCGCAGAGAGCGGCTTTGACGGCTGTGACGGGATACTGATGGACCTGGGGGTATCGTCCCTCCAGCTGGACGATGCTCGACGTGGATTCTCTTTTCGAGAGGCGGGTCCGCTCGACATGAGGATGGATCCGGGACAGGCTCTCTCTGCAGATGATGTCGTCAATCACTGGTCCGAGCAGGATCTGGCCCGTGTGATCTATGAGTATGGTGAGGAGCGCTATGCCCGGCGCGTTGCGAGAAGCATCGTCAATGCCCGGCCTATCGCTGATACCGCGCATCTGGCGGAGGTGATTTCGAGGGCGGTGCGCACGTCGGGGGGCATCCATCCGGCAACGCGGACGTTTCAAGCCATCAGGATCGCGGTTAACGGCGAACTGGCGTCACTGGCCGAGACCTTGCCGCAGGCGCTTGAGGTGCTGGCACCGGGGGGTGTGCTCGCGGTCATCTCTTTCCATTCGCTGGAGGACCGCATCGTCAAACAGTGGATGGTCCAGGAATCGCGAGGGTGTATCTGCCCCCCGCGGCTGCCGGTATGCGAGTGTGGCCATGTTGCTCGGCTGGAGCGGCTGACGAAAAAGCCGGTGACGGCAGGGCTACAAGAGGTTGCCAGGAATCCTCGCAGCAGGAGTGCCCTGCTGCGAGTGGCGCGCAAATTCAGCGCAGCAAGGGCTCAAGAGGCAGTGCAGGAGCGCGACATGAGGTCACACCGTGCCCGATAGAGATCGCCTGTTCATGCTCTATGGGCGCAAATCCGGGGATGCCGGCGCGCGCGTCGACCTGCGCATGATGGCGTTCTTTGGCATTGTGTTGCTGCTGCTTGCCCTCGCAGGGTGGCTGTATCTCCGTCAGGCAAGCGAGGTGGCCCAGCTGGCCAGCGAGATCCGTGAGTTGGAACTGGAGAAGGAAGCGCGTCACCGTGAGATAGTGATCCTGCGCGGAGAGGTGGCCATGCTCGGCTCGCTCAAGCGCGTGCTTATTGAGGGCTCGGAGATGGGCTATCGTTTGCCCGCGGCATCGTCGGATGAGGCGTTACTCATTGTCCAGTGCGCTGCTGACTGTACGCCGCCGCCGATGGTGGCGAGAGACGCGGCGGGCCGGGCCAGTGCCATTCAGGACGATGTCGGCGGGCTCTGGGCTGACATTGGCGAGAGGCTGCGGAGGGGGATTCGGCTGGCGTTTCCGACATGGTAGAGCAGGCTGGGTGCAGTTGACGACCATAGAGCGCATCAGCAAGAGTGCCGATGAGGGGCAACTCAAGCGGATGATCTGGGTGGAGATCATCCTCTCTGGCGTTGCTTTGCTCCTGGTGGGCCGCCTTGCCTGGTACCAGATGTTCGGTCGCATCGTCTCCAGGCCGCAAGCGCCTGAGGTGATTCCGGCGGTCCGTGGCGACATCATTGATACTAACGGATACCCTCTTGCCACATCTACCTATGCCTGCAATGTCTTTTTTCGGCCGGACCTCTATGACAACCGTGAGGAGCAGTTAAAGTTTCGGGAGCGCCTGGCAGTAACCGCCACGATCGTATCCATGGGGCTGATTTTTGAAGATGATGCGACGCCTTCCGGCTATGTTCCGCGCTTTGCAGAGCTGCTCGTTGCGCAGGACGCCCGGCGCGGCCAGGATGTCAGCGACAGAAAGACGAACGAGTACGCCAGGGGCCTTGCTGAGGAGCTGGCTGAACAACTCGCCGACCGCGAACTCCTGGCGTGGTCCTTTGTGGACGAGACGAGCGAGGAAAGCACTGGCGTATGGAAGGACCAGAGACAGCTGGCCCTGTCTTCGGGCGGCGATATGTCCGCTGTACTGGCGCGATTGCTCTCTGAGGTGCTCGGTGAGCCCCTTACAGACATGACTGCGACGCTGGCAGCCAGCCGGAATCAGCGACATATGTTGAGTGTCGGTGTGCCGGCAGCCCAGTGTGAGGGCATACGCGCACTGCAAAGCGATATCCTCACCACAGAGCTGGGTTTCCAGCGCATCTATCCGGATGCTCCCCTGGCATCTCACGTACTTGGCTTTGTCAATTTCGCCGGCGATCCACAGTATGGCCTGGAATTTTACTATGAAGGGCAGTTGCGTGGTAAGGATGGCGCCTGGCAGGGCGTAAATGACCCGTCGGGTGACCGTTTATTGGCGGAATTGGGCGGATATCGCGCAGCGATCGATGGCACTGATCTGATCCTGACGTTGGATCGAAATGTGCAGAATGAGGCCGAGAAGGTTCTGCGCGAGGCTGTAGTTTCGAGCGGCGCCGAGTCGGGGAACCTGATTGTCCTGGAGCCGGCGACGGGTGCGATCATCGCGATGGCGAACAGTCCGACCTATGATCCGGCGCGCTTTTGGGAGGTAAATCTAGACACACTGCGGAACAATGCGACCGGAGCAGTCTACGAGCCTGGTTCCGTGATAAAGCCAATTACGATCGCGGCTGCCCTTGACGCACGTGTGATCCATCCGGATACGACCTATACAGATACGGGGTCGATTGTGGTCGGCGATCAGGAGGTGCGGAACGCCGATCTCAGGGCGCATGGCGAGACTACCATGACCGAGCTCCTGGCTTACTCACTGAACGTGGGCGCGGCTCACGTGGCTTCTTCGCTTGGGCCGGCGCGCTTCTATGAGATGTTCAAGCGTTTCGGTTTTTCCGATCCGACAGGCATCGATCTGACAGCCGAAGAGCGCGGCATCATGCGTGTGCCAGGGCAGGAGGACTGGCATCTCTCCGATCTCGGCAGGAATAGCTATGGACAGGGGATGTCTGTGACGCCGTTGCAGGTCGCGGCGGCATTTGGCGCGCTCGCCAACGATGGGGTGATGCGCCGGCCGCATATCGTGGCGGCGGTGCGCGATGGCGATGGCACGCGCGTCGTTGAGGACACCTGGGGGCGTCAGGTTGTATCGGCAGACGTGGCGCGGCAGGTGACCGCGATGCTCGTCGATGCCGTCCCCATGGGTATGTCCGCAGCGCTGGTTCCCGGCTACCGTATCGCGGGCAAGTCCGGCACCTCTCAGGTCGTCCGCGACGGCACCTATATCCCGGACTACTATATCGGTTCCTTTGTGGGCTATGGACCAATCCCAGATCCACGCTATGTGGTCATGGTCAAGCTCGATGGGCTCGGAGAGGGACAGTGGGGCGGGCAAGAGGCTGGGCCCGCGTTTGTGGAGATGTTCAAGTATCTTATGGACTATACAGGCGTTGCGCCCAATGAATGACAGATTCTGCATGCCGCCCATGTCCCTGAAGGAGATGCTGGCCAGCCTTGCGCCCGGCTGGGCAGTTGCGGGCGCAGAGCATGTTTTCGTGGATCAAGTCTGCATCGACTCGAGGCAAGTCCACCAGGGGAGCTTGTTTGTAGCGTTGCGCGGCGAGAACGTGGACGGGCACGACTATGTTTCGGCCGCGCTGTCTGCGGGAGCGCGTATCGCTCTCGTCGAGCGGCCACTGGTTGGCCTGCCCTGCGTGGACACAGTGGAGCACCATGCGCCCGATGGGCTCGATGTTCCGCTTACCGTGCGGGTCGCCAGCACGCTCACAGCGCTTCAGGCGCTCGCGGCCGCGAGGCGCAGGGCATGCGATGGGCTGCGTGTGATTGGAATCACTGGCAGCATCGGCAAGACGACGGCAAAGGAGGCAGTGGCGTCGGTGCTGGCTGCCCGTTACAGCGTGCTCAAAAGCGGAGGGAACCGTAATAACGAGATCGGTCTCCCTCTGACACTATTGACGGCACGTTCGGATCATCAGCTCGCCGTGCTTGAGATGGGCATGTACCAGCTCGGCGAGATCGCAGAGTTGTGCCGCATTGCCTCCCCGGATGCCGGTGTTGTGACCAATGTGGCGCCGGTGCATCTGGAGCGTCTGGGCACGATCGAGAGGATCGCGCAGGCCAAGGCCGAGTTGGTAAGGGCCCTGCCGCGCGAGGGCTGGGTCGCGCTGAACGCCGATGACTCGCGTGTCGCCTCCATGGCGGATCTGACACGAGCGCGGGTTGTGACCTTTGGTATGGCGGCAGACGCAGATGTTCGGGTGGTGTTCTCACAGAGCCTGGGCCTCCAGGGCAACGCCTTTGAATTGCGCGTATGCGACGCTCTGGCGAATCCGAAGGAGCGCGACCAGCAACTGCGCACCCGGATGTTGGGTCCGACCGCCGTATGGTCGGCCCTGGCCGGTGTGACAGCGGGGCTGCTCGAAGGGCTATCCTGGGATGAGATTAAGCGCGGCCTGGACGATCTGGGGCAGGGGCTGCGTTTGGTATCGAGGCGCGGGCGCGACGGCACCATGATCCTGGATGACTGCTACAATGCCAGTCCCGATTCGGTCCGGGCTGCACTGGCTCTCTTGGCGAGCACTGAGGGTCGGCGCATCGCCGTTCTCGGCGACATGCTGGAGCTGGGAGACATAGAGGCGGAAGGGCACCGCCAGGTGGGGCGAGTGGCCGCGCAGTCCTGTGATTATCTGGTGACCGTGGGACAGCGGGCTCTCGATATCGCACAGGCGGCTGCAGAGGCGGGGCTGCCAGACGCTGCTATCGAGACCGTCCCGGATAATGCCAGAGCAATCGCTGCGCTGGAACGTATCGTAGCAGCCGGCGACGTCATCCTGGTCAAGGGCTCAAGAGGCATGGCAATGGAAGAGATTGTGTCATCACTCCTGGAGCGCGCGCCATGAGCGGCCCGGCACTCGCAGGTGTTCTTGTGTTCCTGCTGTTGGCGCCATTGGGCGTGCGTATGATCGGCTGGCTTGACAGCAGGGGCCTCAGAAAACGCATCCGCTCTGACGGACCGGTATCACACCATGCCAAAGCGGGGACACCCACAATGGGCGGGCTGATATTCGTGGCTGCCGGCGTCCTCGGCGGCGCTGGAATGCTGGCTCTTGGATACGCGGAGGTCTTGTGGCCGCTGATTGCTACGGTCACTTTTGCTGTGCTGGGGATTTTTGATGATCTCAAAGGCATCAAGGACACCGAGGGTGTGGGCTGGTTGGCCCGGATCAAGTTTCCATGGCAGTGGATCCTCGGCTTGATGCTGGCGGCAGGGATGTATCTGAGCGGAGCCAGCCGGCCGTTCTGGCTGCCCTTTACCGATCACGTTCTCGATCTGGGGCCCTGGTTTATTCCTGTGGCCGCATTCCTCATTGTTGGCTGGGTCAACGCTGCGAATCTGACGGACGGCCTGGACGGTCTGGCGGCGGGGACAGCCGCTATTGTGGTTGTCTCTCTCTCCTGCCTGCTGGTCCGGAGCGGACAGGGCGCCTTGAGTTACTGGAGCATGATCCTCGCCGGGGGACTGCTGGCGTTTCTCTGGCATAACGCCCATCCCGCGAGGGTCTTTATGGGGGATGTCGGGGCTGAGGCCCTGGGCGCCGCACTCGCCACGGTGGCGCTGGTGTCGGGGCAGATGATACTGCTACTGCTAGCCGGAGTGACGCTGCTGAGCGAGGCTGTCTCTGTGATGCTACAGGTGGCCTACTTCAAGTACACCCGGATCAAGTATGGAGAAGGCAGGCGCATCTTTCGGATGGCGCCCCTGCACCATCATTTTGAGCAATTGGGGCATGATGAAGTTCAGATTACACTGCGATTTTGGATCGCTACGGCCATCACCAGTCTGCTGGCGCTTGCTCTGGGCGGAGCGATTTAGGTGATGAGCATACCGGATCTGACGGGGCTGAAGGCCGCCATTATCGGTGTCGCCCGTGAGGGCACCGCTTTGGCGCGCTTTCTGGTTGGCGCCGGTGCGACGGTTACCCTGAGTGACCTCAAGCCCGCGGACCAGCTGGCGGCTGCCCTGCGCGATCTGGAGGGGCTCTCGATTCGCCTGGCTCTTGGCGGCCATCCTGAGGATATCCTGGATGTGGATGTTTTGTTCCTGAGCCCTGGCGTGCCGCTCAACGCCAAGCTTGTGCAGGATGCGCGGGCACGCTCGCTGCCCATCAGCAGCGAGCCGCGGTTGTTCCTGCAATTGTTCCCGAATCGCGTGGTAGGCATCACCGGATCAAGCGGCAAAACGACGACGACGACGCTGACCGGGCGCATGCTGGAACGCTCCGGCGTGGAAACCTGGGTTGGCGGGAACATCGGCAGGCCCCTGATCACTGCGTTAGAACAAGGGGCGCTGGCCGATGTTGCAGTCATGGAGTTGTCCAGCTTCCAGCTCGAGCTCTTTAGGCCAGAGACACAGGGAGATCGAGTGCAGGAGGTGCGGACGGAGGCATCGCGAGTGATCTCTCTGGCTGGCTGCAGTCCCGAGATCGCTGTGGTCACCAACATCACACCCAATCACCTCGATCGCCATTCCTCGATGGATGAGTATATCCGGGCCAAGGCCGCTATTGTGGATTATCAGTCGCCGGAGGACTGGGCTGTGTTGAACCTGGACGACGCCAATTGTCTGGGCTTGCGGCAGCGAACACCTGCCCATGTCGTATATTTCAGTCTTGTGAGGCCCGTAGGCGAGGGAGCGTACCTGGATCAGGGGCGCTTGCGGCTGCGGCTGGGTGATGATGACCAGGTGATCTGTGCCGCGGACGAGGTACGCCTCAAGGGCATCCATAACCTGGCGAATCTGCTGGCAGCCGCCTGTGCAGCGCGCCTCGCGGGCGCCAGCCTGGAAGCCATACGCCAGGTCGCCACAGAGTTCGAAGGCGTCCCGCATCGCATGGAAGTAGTGCGGCGCTGGCACGGCATCACCTTTGTCAACGATTCCATCGCCACAACACCTGAGCGCGCCATCGCTGCGATTCGTGCCTACGATGAACCGCTTGTACTGCTGGCGGGCGGGCGTGACAAACATCTGCCCTGGGACACGTGGGCGGAGTGGGTGCAGCGCAAGGTGCGCGTGGTCATCGCCTTTGGCGAGTGCGCCCCTCTCGTGCGCAATACACTCGGTCAGATGCCAGGTCTGGAGGCTGCTGTACTTGAGGTTGGCGATCTGGGAGAGGCGGTCTCATTGGCGAGCGAGGTCGCCTGCGAGGGCGATGTGGTGCTCCTCTCGCCCGGGGGGACGAGCTTTGATGCATTTACCGATTTTGAAGCGCGCGGACAGGCTTTTCGTCTGCTTGTCGAGCGTCTGTAGAGGATAGTTGATGTTCACTGGGTTGACGCGCCGGTTATCACGAACGGATTGGGGCATGTTTCTCATCGCCGTCGCCCTGCTGGCGACGGGGCTGGTGATGGTCTATAGCTCCTCCTATCATTTTCATCTGATGGGTTGGGCGGATGTGACGGGTCCCACCTACCACTTTATGAAGCAGCTCCGTTTCGCGGGCTTTGGGATGTTCGCCCTGATTGTCGGGTGGCTGGTTGACTATCACATCTACAAGCGGTTGGTCATCCCGATCATGGTTGTCACAGTCATTACGCTGCTCGTTATGGCCTTTGTGGGGCGCTGGGTGGCGATGACGCGCGGCGCCGGTGATGTGGTCATCTACGGATCCGTTCAGCCTGTGGAGGCGGCCAAGATCGGGGCGATTATCTACATCGCCGTTTGGCTAGAGTCTCGCGGTGAGCAGATCAAGCAGTTCAGTGTCGGGACGGCGCCCTATCTGCTCATTCTGGGTGCTCTGGCAGCGCTGATCGCGATGCAGCCCGACTATTCGACCGCGCTCTTGCTCGTTGTGACGGCCTCGGTGATGTTTTTTGTCGCTGGCGCCAACATGAAGCACGTCGTGCTGTACCTTCTGTTTGGCGGCCTTATCGTCGGCATCCCAGTGATATTGCTGGGCTATGGCGCCGAGCGATACGAGATCTGGGTTGCCGGTCCCTTTAGCGATCCGACTGATAAGGGCTATCAGATCCTGCAATCGTTGCGGGCCCTTTCACTGGGAGGTTTTAGCGGCGTGGGACTGGGCCAGAGCCAGCAGAAGATGTACCTGGGGCGCTTTTCACACACAGACTTTATCTTTTCGATCATCGGCGAGGAATTTGGCTTTCTGGGCGCTGTCGCCGTGATCGGTCTCTACGCGTTGTGGGTTTGGCGCGGTTTCAGCATTGCTCGCAATGCGCCGGATGTCTATGGCAGGCTGCTGGCGATCGGACTGGTGAGCTGGATCGCCTTTCAAGCCGTGCTCAGTATCGCAGTGGCCACTAATTCGGCTCCTGTGACAGGAACGGTGCTTCCCTTCATGAGCTATGGCGGGTCCTCACTGGTCGCAGCGTTGGGCTCTGTAGGCATTTTGCTGAATATCTCGCGTAGCGGACAGCGGTCCAGACCGGGGGAGAGATGAGGATTCTCTTTACCGGGGGCGGGACAGGCGGACATGTCTACCCGGCTCTCGCCGTGATCGACAGGCTCCTGGCTTGGGAGAGTGCGGCCGACATTCAGGTTGCCTGGGTGGGGAGGCCTGATAGCGTGGAGGAGGATCTGGTCGGGCGCCATGGGATCGCCTTCTGGCCAATCAGTACGGGGGCCCTGCGGGGGCGCTCGCCGGTGCAGGTGATCGGCAGTGCCGTCAGTCTGTTCAAGGGCATTGTGCAGGGGCGAAGGCTCGTCTGGCAGTGGAAACCGGATGTCGTGTTCTCGACGGGGGGCTATGTGACCGCGCCTTTGACGCTGGCGGCCTGGTTGGGCCGCGTGCCTGTGGTGATCTACTTGCCCGATATGGAGCCCGGGCTCGCGATCAAATTGCTGGCCCGCTTTGCCACGCATGTGTGTGTATCCTTTGATTCAGTCGCACAGTACTTTGATCCACACAAGGTAATCGTGACGGGATATCCAGTGCGGCAGGACGTGTTAGAGGTTAATCGGGACGAAGCTCGCAGCCGGCTGGGCCTGGATCCGGGCCGTTACGTCCTGCTTGTGCTTGGCGGCAGCAGCGGTGCTCATTCGATCAACGAGGCGGTCAGTCGCCACCTGCCAGAGCTCTTGAGCCTGGCGCAGGTGGTGCATGTGAGCGGTCCCGGCGACCTGGAGGAGCTTAGCCGGCGCACGGCCCAGCTGAGCGAGCAGCAGCGATCGGACTATCATCTTTATGGCTATCTGCACGGGGAGATGGCCGATGCCCTCGCCGCCGCCGATCTCGTGGTTGCACGGGCAGGGGCGTCCACTCTGGCCGAGTTCCCGGCGGCAAGCCTGGCGGCCATCCTCGTGCCCTATCCCCATGCGGGACCCAATCAGGGTGTCAATGCCGCATTTCTGAAAGACCGCGGCGGTGCGATCGTTCTGCCGGATGCAGAGCTGGACACGCTACTGGTAGCGGAGGTGCGTTCCCTGCTCAGCGATCAAGAACGGCTGGCTACGATGTCCGTTGCGATGCGGGCCATCGCAGTTCCTGACGCCGCCGATCGTCTGGCAGCTTGTCTTGTTCGTGTCGGGGGGAGCGGCTAACGTGGGAAACGTCGCTACCTGGACCATCAACCAGTATCTGTTGATTGCCTGTGTGGCAGGTGTGTTCGGCCTCATCGGGTACAGGCGCGGAGTGCGCCGGGAACTCACCGTATTGCTTCTCTTGCTGGCGGCGATCGCCATAGTGGGGCTGTTTACCGATTCACTGGTGGCGCCGATCAATCGTTTCGGCTACCTGCTGCGCTTTGCCCGCGAAGGGGGGCTAGGTGCGGAGGATCCAACCGCCGTCTGGCGTGAGATTCGGGGGACGCCCGAGTTGATCCAATCCGAGCGTAATCGCGAGATGCTCAAGGTTGGGCTCTTTTCCGCTATCATTCTGGTGGCCTATCTCCTGACAGCGCGATTCGGCCGAGCCCGAAGCGGCATTCTGGACGGGGCGCTCGGGTTCGCGGTCGGGACTTTGAACGGCGTGGCGATCGTCTATTTCTTGCTGCCGATTCTATTCCCCGAGCCGATCGCGCTAATTCAGCTCTCGACGGAGCAGGTACAGAATACTTTCGACGGCGGCACCTTTCGCGTACAGTTCTTTATTGTACTGGTCGTCGTGCTGATTGCCTTTGGCCTGTACACTGCCTCGGGACGCTCCCGGGGACCCGGCTGAGGAGGCATTGTGGCACCTATAGAAGTCTTTTTCGGGTCTCTGGTGATCTTGTTCGCGCTGATTGGCGTCGTGCGAGGCTTTTTGAGGGAACTCGGTGTGACGACGCTCATGCTGATCGTGCTGCTGGCGCTTTTTCTGTTGGAGCCGTTGCTGGAGCAGGGCATCGCTCGCGTTGTGGCTCCCGCGGCGGATGGAACGCAGGGCACAACTGCGGAGACGATCCAGACCTGGT
Source organism: Anaerolineae bacterium (assembly GCA_040772225.1). Lineage (GTDB taxonomy): Bacteria > Chloroflexota > Anaerolineae > UBA1429 > UBA1429 > JAAYED01. Next base: position 1,237,171 of record JAXGYO010000002.1, on the reverse strand, counting down.
TCTTTGTTCTGGTGATACTTGGTGCTGCATTCATCTCCTATGCAGGTGAGACGCTGGCCTTTCGTGGCGAGCGCCTCTATGGTGTGCTTGGGTTGGTGCTGGGGCTGCTGACTGGAGCGGTGAACGGCTATCTCATCGCCGGTTCCGTCTGGTACTATTTGGATCGATGGGACTATGCCCTGCCGTTTCTTGGATTCTCAGTGGAGGGATTGTCCGGCACTGCCCAGTCTCTTGTGGCATATCTGCCATTGAACCTGCTGGGACAGCCTCTACTGCTGGGGCAGAGTTGGCTCTTTTACCTTGCGGTGGCGCTGATCATCGCTCGTGTGATCCGCTAGAGGGGACAATGCAGCTGTTTGCTGACGTGCCCGAACACATCCACATGATCGGCATTGGGGGGATTGGCCTCTCGGCAATCGCCCGTGTGCTCGTCATGCGAGGGCATCAGGTCAGCGGGTCCGATCTGCGCGCGTCGCAGATTACCGACGCTCTCATAGATCTTGGTGTCAGAGTGACGATCGGGCACTGTGCCGGTGCCGTGGCCGGTGCCAACATGGTCGTAGTGTCTTCGGCCGTGCCCGCGAGCAATCCTGAGATCGCGGCTGCGGCCGCGGCCGGGCTGCCCGTCTTGGAGCGTAGAGAGTTCCTCAAAACGCTCCTAAAGGACGACCGGACAATCGCCGTGTCGGGGACGCATGGCAAGACGACGACCACTGGAATGATCGTCGCGGTGCTTCGTGCGGCGGGGCTCGATCCCGGCTTTATTGTGGGGGGCATTCTTCAGGATCTGGGCACCAATGCCTCGGGTGGGTCTCGTGATTGGTTCGTCATCGAGGCCGATGAGTACGGTCGCATGTTCCACGGCCTGGATCCCGAAATCGCGGTTGTCACCACCATCGAGATGGACCATCCCGATTGCTTTGCCGATATCGACGAGATGCGCGAGGCCTACAGTGTGTTCCTGGACAGGCTCCGGCCAGACGGATCGATTGTCGCGTGTGTGGACGGGATGCAGGTTCGGCGCTTGCTCGCCGAGCGGGTTGATCGAACCGGTGTCATCACATATGGGACGGATCCGTCTGCTGACTATGTGGTAGCGAACGTTGCCGCTAACGCTTTTGGCGGCGTAGATTTCGAGCTCTTCACTGGCGGGCAGCCTCTGACCTGCTGCTCGTTGTCCCTGCCCGGTGTACATAACGCGCTGAACGCCGCGGCAGCCTTGATTGTTGCACAGCGTTGTGGCGTTTCGATGATCACTGCATGCGACGCGCTGGCAGCGTTCGCTGGCGTGCGGCGTCGTTTTGAGCTCAAGGGTGAGGCCTGGGGCGTGGCGGTGATCGATGATTACGGGCACCATCCGACGGAGATCGCCGCGACACTTGCTGCCGCGCGGCAAAGGTACCCTGACCGGCGGCTGTGGGCGGTTGTTCAGCCTCACACCTTTAGCCGGTTGCAGGCCCTTTGGGACTCTTTCCGGACCTGCCTGAAGGATGCCGATGAGGCCATTATCACCGATGTGTATGCTGCGCGAAGCCGCGAGGTGCACGGCGCCGCCGATGCAATGGGGCTGGTTGCCGCCATCGATCATCCCGCAGTGCGCCACATCGGTGTTCTGACCGAGGTGGAAGCCTATTTGCTGGACCGGCTTGCACCAGGGGATGTGCTGATCACCCTTGGGGCCGGTGACGGCTACCTGATCGGTGAACGTGTGCTGGAAGCGCTCCGGGAGCGAACACCATGAACGCGCTGCAACGCTTCAGAGAGTTAATGGAAGGTGCCGGATACGGCGGGCGCGTCGCAACTGACGTTCCCATGTCGCGACACACCTCCTTTGCTGTGGGGGGGCCTGCAGACTTGCTGGCAACCGCCCGCAGTCTGCAAGAATTGGTCGATTGGGTGAGGATAGCCAATCGAACAGGTATTCCCTACATGGTACTGGGCAGCGGCACAAACGTGCTGGTATCCGATCGCGGCATTCGAGGATTCGTGATCATCAACGCGTGCCAACGATACACCTTTGGTGATGATGGCGTGCTTGAAGCAGAGTCAGGCTGCCTGTTCTGTGAGCTCGCCAGGGAGGCCGTCGAGAGAGGTTGGGGCGGTCTGGAATGGGGCGTAGGTATTCCCGGGACGCTGGGCGGCGCTGTGGTGGGCAATGCCGGTGCTTATGGGGGTTATATCGGCGATGTCCTCATCGACGCGCTGCTCTGCCATCGCGACGGGCACACAGCACGAGTCTCTCGTGACTGGCTTCGGTACGGCTATCGGGCCAGTGTGCTCAAGCGGGAAGATCTGGCGGGGCCACGCACGGTTGTACTCGATGCGCGTCTCCAGTTGATGCGGGCAGACGTAAGGGAGCTGCGGGACCGGGCTCGTCAGGTCACTGAGCAGCGTCTGGCGCACACGCCGGGCGGCGCCTGTGCGGGAAGCACCTTTATGCGCACTGAGCAGTATCCGGCGGGTTTTTTGATCGAACAGGCAGGGCTCAAAGGGTTCCGCATGGGCAATGCACAGGTCTCGGATCGACACGCGAACTTTATTATGAATGCCGGGGGAGCCACAGCTCGCGAGATCGCAGCGCTGATTGAGTACATTCAAGAGAGGGTCTGGCGTGATTTTGCCCAACGGCTCGAGCCAGAGGTGCAGTTTATTGGTGAATGGAGCGATCAAGTGCCAGTGTTCCCATCCTCATCAGGGAAGGCATAGGCGGATGATGGCCAAGATTCGGGTCGCGGTGCTGTTCGGCGGTCGATCTGGTGAACACGAGGTATCCCTCGCGTCCGCCCGCTCCGTGATGGACGCTTTGGACAAATCCAGGTATGAGATCTATCCCGTTGGGATCGATCGCTCTGGACGCTGGATTGCGCAGGGCGATCCGATGGCGTTGCTGGCAGCAGGTGAGGACGGCCTGGCTCTGCCCGGCGAACTCGCGAACCACGATTTGCCCGCCGTGCAGGGCGGGCGAGAACTGGTACCGGGCACGGCCAACGCACATTTCCCCGTGGTTGATGTGGTGATCCCCGTGCTGCATGGGACCTACGGGGAGGATGGTACGGTACAAGGGCTGCTCGAGCTCGCAGACCTGGCCTATGTTGGAGCAGGTGTGCTGGGGTCCGCCGTTGGCATGGACAAGATCGTCCAAAAGGCGGTGCTCAAGGCCCATGGTCTGCCCATCGTAGACTATGTGCCGGTGCTGCGCTCGAGCTGGTTATCAGAGCCGGACAGGGTTCTCGCCGAGATAGAGGCCAGACTGGCGTATCCGGTGTTCACCAAGCCTGCCAACGCAGGCTCCAGCGTGGGCGTGGCCAAGGCCCACAATCGCGAGGAACTCCGTCAGGGACTGGATCTGGCCGCGCGCTTTGACCGCAAAGTGCTCGTGGAGGCAGGCATCGATGCCCGCGAGATTGAGTGCAGCGTGCTGGGCAACGATGACCCGATCGCTTCCCTGCCAGGAGAAGTCATTCCGTCCAATGAGTTTTACGACTATAGCGCCAAATACCTGGACAATGCCTCCGGGCTCGAGATTCCTGCCCGGCTCTCTGAGGAGCAAACGTGTGAGGTCCAGTCATTGGCGATACGTGCCTTCACAGCGATCGACTGCGCAGGGATGGCACGCGTGGACTTTTTCCTTGACCGGCTCTCGAGCGCGCTGTATGTGAACGAATTGAACACGATACCGGGATTTACCGAGATCAGCATGTACCCCAAGCTGTGGGCAGCGAGCGGGTTGCCCTATCCGCAGTTACTGGACCGGTTGATTGAGCTTGCGATCGAGCGGCGCGAGGACAAAGACCGCTCGCAGACACGCTACGAGTTCGACCATTAGGATGACGAATGGCTAGACGCATACAGAGGCGGACAACACGTTCACAGACACGACGCATGGCCGACGCCCTGACGGTTCACGGCGGAAATTCCGGCGCAGACCGAAATACCTCGCCGCGCTCCGGCTGGGCCGCGAGCATCTTTCTGCTGCTGCTCTCCTGCGTGCTGTTGGGGGTGTTCCTCTGGGACGATCGCTTTCAGGTGCGGAGCGTCGCTGTCAAGGGGGCAACGCTGGTCGACGAGCAAGAGATTATCGCCGAGGCGGGACTCGCTGGCAGGCCGATCTTTTTACTGAACAGCCGCGCAGTGGCGTCGGAGCTATCGGCACGCTTTGGCTGCTTTGATCGGGTTCGCGTACAGACCAGGCTGCCGGACCGGGTGACTATCCAGGTGACAGAAAAGAGCGCCATGCTACTCTGGGAGCGACAGGGAAGCTACTGGTGGCTTGATAACGACGGGCGTGTGCTGAGCCTGGCCGGGGGGCACGGCGAGCTGCCTATCGTGCACGACCGGAGCGGTCTGGATGTTTCGATCGGAAGCAGGATTGCTGGCGTTCCCTGGGAGTATGTACGCGAGACGATTGCAGCGCTGCCCGCCGTGAGCGATTTCGAGTACACTCTTGAAGATGGGCTTATCGTCTTTGTTACCACAGAACGATGGCCTGTCTATCTCGGTTCCGATGGCAACCCCGCGTACAAGGTGGCAGTGCTCCGTGAGCTCACGGCTGCGCTGGCGACCGAGAGCGCAGAGGTGGTCTATATAGATCTAAAGAATGAGCAACGCCCTGCCATCAAGATGGGTTCGGGCTAGGAGGCACGTTCAGCGTGGAACGCATTATCGCAGGAATCGATGTTGGATCGACCAAGATCTGCACCCTGATCGGAAGGGTAGGGGAGAATGGTCTGCTGAATGTGATTGGCATGGGCGTGGTGCCCTCCCGCGGGGTACGCCGGGGCGTCATTACGGACGTCGATATTGCCACGCGCTCGATCGAGGAATCGGTGCGCAAAGCCCAGAACATGGCCCACTATACAATTTCCGAGGCCTACCTGGGTATCAGTGGCAGCCACATCTCCTCACAGAACAGCCGGGGAGCGGTGTCGATTGGCAGGGGAGATCGCCCCGTCGATCGTGAGGATATTGAGCGGGTGATGGAGGATGCAGAGGCCATCGCCAGGCCGCATAACCGGCGTATCCTGCACACGATTCCGCGCGAGTATATCATCGATGGGCAGGCGGGCATCAAGAACCCGATCGGGTTGATGGGCTACCGTCTGGAGGTCGAGGCGCACATCGTCACAGGTTCAGAGACCTGCATCCAGAACCTCGAGCATTGTGTCGAGCGCAACCAGATCAAGGTTGTCGAGTCGGTCTTTCAGCCTCTGGCCTCAGCGCTCGCGGTGCTCAACGAGGAAGAAGGCCGGATGGGCGTGGTTTTGATCGACATTGGCGGAGGGACCACCGATCTGGCGACTTATCTGGAAGGCAGTGTTTGGGAGACGATGGTCTTTGACTTGGGCGGAAATCACATCTCTAACGATATTGCACTGCTGCTGCGCACGCCCTTTACCTCCGCAGAGGAGGCCAAGGTGCGCTACGCGCATGCCGTTCCAAACGAGGTAGACGAGGCCGAGGTAATCGAGCTCTCGGTGTTCGGACATGAGAACATGGCCAAGCTCTCGAGGCGGGAGCTCTGCCAGATCGTCGAAGCGAGAGTGGCGGAGATGTTCAGCCTCATCGCTCGCGACATCAAGCGGTCTGGATATGAGGACCTGCTCCCGGCAGGAATCGTGTTAACTGGTGGCACGGCGGACCTGCGAGGCATTCGGGAGGTTGCGTCGCGGGAGTTGCAGATGCCAGTGCGGCTGGGCACCCCGCACCGGCTGCATGGCGTGGTCGAAGCAATCAGCAACCCGGCTTATGCGACAGCAGTTGGTCTGTTACTCTGGGGGATGAAGGCGGCTAGCGAAAAGTCAGAGCCGGCAGTGTTGCGTGCTGATCGGTCAGTTAGAGGGTGGTTGCGTAGCCTATTCCGCAAGTTGATGCCCTGAGCAGTGGCCGTAAAGAACAGGGGGTGGGAATGATTGATTCACGGTTCGATCTTGGAAGTAACGCAGAGATAAAGGTCGTAGGCGTTGGTGGGGGTGGCTCCAACGCCGTCGATCGCATGATCGAGGTAGGCGTGCGCGGCGTAGAGTTTATTGCACTAAACACCGACGGGCAGGCGCTGGCAAACTCGCAGGCGCCGACCCGGCTGCGCCTGGGCGAGAAGGCGACACGCGGCCTGGGGTGTGGTGGCGACCCGGCGCTGGGCGCAAAGGCCGCGGAAGAGTCTGCCGGGCGCATCAAGGAACTGCTTGAGGGCGCAGACATGGTGTTCGTAACCGCTGGCATGGGTGGCGGAACCGGCACTGGTGGCGCGCCAGTGGTGGCGTCCCTCGCCAAGGAGATGGGGGCGTTGACCGTCTCGGTGGTAACGCGGCCCTTTGGCTTTGAGGGCGGGCGGCGCGCGACACTGGCCCTGGAAGGCATCACCAAGCTCCGGGAGCAGGTTGACACGCTTGTGGTCATCCCCAATGATCGCCTATTGCAGATTATTGACCCGCGCGCTTCAGTCAAGGACGCTTTCCTGACGGCTGACGACCTGCTGCGGCAAGGCATCCAGGGTGTATCGGATCTCATCACGGGCACGGGACTCGTGAACGTGGACTTTAACGATGTGCGCTCGATCATGGGCAATGGCGGCTCAGCACTCATGGCCATTGGCCAGGGTAAAGGAGAGCACCGGGCCGTGGACGCCGCCATGCAGGCTGTCAATAGCCAGTTGCTGGATATCAGCATCGATGGCGCTCGTGGCGTGCTCTTTAACATCAAGGGCAGCGCCAACATGACACTGTTTGAGGTCAATGATGCTGCCGAGGTGATCCGCAAAATGGTGGATCAGGAAGCGAATATCATCTTTGGTGCAGCCGTTGATCAGACGCTCAGCGATGCGATTCAGATCACAGTTATCGCCACTGGCTTTGACGGGCAGCCTCGCTCCGCGGCTGCTGTGGTGCGTTCGGCGGCGCCAAAGGAGCCACAGGATTCCAGAACCAGGAGCCGCGTGGTAGAATTTCCCGCACAGAATGCGGATGCAGACGACTGGGATATCCCGCCCTTCTTGAGACACAAGTCGCGCAGAAAGTAAGGCGGTAGCGCCGATGAAGTGTCCGTTTTGCGCAAGCACAGATTCCCGCGTATTGGATACCCGTGAAGTCGGGGATGGCATCCGCCGGCGACGCGAGTGCCAGGGCTGTAAACAGCGGTTTACGACCTACGAGCAGGTGGCCAAAGTGAACCTGCTGGTTGTCAAGCGCGATGGCCGGCGCGAGCCGTTCGACCGGCAGAAGCTGTTCGACGGTGTGCTTCGCGCCTGTACCAAGCGGCCGATCTCCAGTGAGGATATTGAGCAACTGGTCACCAACGTAGAGACCGGCCTGTACAATCTGGGAAAGGCGGAGGTGCCCAGCCGCCTGATCGGCGAAATGGTCATCGATCGACTCAGGGAACTCGATGAGGTCGCCTATGTGCGGTTCGCCTCTGTCTACCGGTCATTCTCCGATCTCGCGGCGCTCAAGCGCGAGGTCGACGACCTCATGGACCGGCGTTCAAGCGACCCGTGATCCCGCTCTGGAGCACTGCCGTAGCGGTAATGTGCGGACATAAAGCATGTTCCGCCAACTTGACACTGAACAGGGGCGTGGTATAATCTCTTTTCGCTAGTTGGCAGGATCGGATGCCCATGTCACCGGCGTGAACGCGAGGTCATCGCACATTCTACCGTTTCTGCAAGGACGAATTCCCACTCTTTTCGGGCAAGCACAGTTGCATTCTGACACTTATATCAGAGGGCAGCTCTGGCTTGCCGTTTCGGCGTAGACGGCCAGTATCCAGGCGAGCGAAGAGTGCCCCTGCCTGGGGTAGACTTCTTCTCAAGGAGAGCGACACTATATGACAATCTCAGCAGCAATGCACGGCTCAAGTCTCAACGGAAGGCTCAAGGTGCGCAAGTCCTATGCGCGTATCCCTGAGGTACACGATATCCCCGATCTGATCAAGACCCAGCAGGAATCCTTTAACTGGTTCCAGGAAGAGGGAATGCGGGAGCTCTTTAATGAGATCTCTCCCATCGTCAGCTTTAACAAGAATCTTGAGATGCACTTTCCCGGGTATGATGAGCAGATCAACGGGGAGTTCAATCTAGAGTTCCACTTTGAGGAACCGCCATACTCCGAAGACGAGTGCCGTGAACGCGAGGCCACCTACGCGGCCCCGCTGTATGTCAAGGTGCTGCTGTACAATCGTGAGACCGATCAGCCCATCGTGCAGGACGTGTACATGGGCGATTTCCCGGTGATGACTGAGAATGCCACCTTTATCATCAATGGTGCAGAGCGTGTTGTCGTCAGCCAGCTGATCCGCTCTCCCGGGGCCTATTTCACGCTGGACGAGGATCGGGCAACGGGGCGCCAGATGTGCATGGCCAAGCTCATCCCGGATCGGGGCGCCTGGCTCGAGTTTGACACTAGCCGCCGCGACATCATCTCGGTCAAGGTGGATCGCAAGCGCAAGATCCCGGTGAGCATTCTGCTTCGCGCGCTCGGAGCTGTCTCTGATGGCATCGATGATGTCGCGATTACCGATGGCTCCGATGAGGAGCTGCTCGCGCTGTTCCAGGATGTGGATGACGATCCCGATCGCTCCTACATGCGCACCACCATCGGCTATGACAGCACAAAGAGTGCCGAAGAGGCGATCTCAGAATTTTACCGTAGGATGCGCCCAGGGGACCCGGCGACCTTGGACAATGCTCGCAACTATCTCGAGACGTTGCTGTTCAGCCCCCGGCGTTACGACCTGGGCCGGGTGGGTCGCTACAAGCTGAGCCGCCGGTTGGGCCTGGACATCCCTGTAAAGCATCGTACGCTCACCAAGCGTGACCTGGTGCATATTGTTGCGCGGATCATCAAGGTCAATAGTGGCGTCGAGGACCCGGACGATATCGATCATCTGGGAAATCGCCGGATCAAGACCGTTGGCGAGCTCATTCAGAATCAGCTGCGTGTCGGATTCCTGCGCATGGAGCGCGTGGTTCGTGAGCGGATGAGCATTCGCGATCCAGACCAGCTCTCGCCGATCTCGCTAATCAACGTGCGGCCAGTGGTTGCTGTCCTGCGAGAGTTCTTTGGCGGAAGCCAGCTGTCGCAGTTCATGCAGCAGACCAATCCGCTCGATGAACTCACGCACAAGCGCACGCTGTCTGCGCTCGGCCCGGGCGGTCTCAAGCGCGACCGTGCAGGCTTTGATGTGCGCGACGTTCACTATTCGCACTATGGACGCATCTGCCCAATCGAAACGCCAGAAGGTCCCAACATCGGCTTGATTGGCCGGTTGGCGACTTTCGCGGAGGTCAACGAGTATGGCTTTATCGAGACGCCGTACCGCCGAGTGACCCGGATTTGCCCGAACGAGGCGGAGCGCCTGACGGGCCGGATCCTTGGTGAGAATGTGGTGGACGAATCGACCGGCGAAATACTCGCCGAGGCCGGCGAGGTAATCTCGGCGGAACTCGCTGATCGTATGGCGGCCATGGACCGCGAGCAGTGGCGGGTCAGGTCGTATGTGACCGATCAAGTGATGTTCCTCTCGGCTGATGAAGAGGAGCGGTACGTGGTTGCGCAGGCCAACTCGCCGATTGACGAGCTCGGCCAATTCCTCACAGAGCAGGTGTCGGCCCGCGTTTATGACACATTCCGTATCGCCTCCGTGGATACGGTCTCTTACATGGATGTGTCACCAAAGCAGGTTGTCGGCGTGTCCGCCGCGCTGATCCCGTTCCTTGAGCATGACGATGCGAACCGTGCTCTGATGGGATCCAACATGCAGCGTCAGGCGGTGCCGCTAATCCAGGCTGAAGCCCCACTGGTGGGAACCGGGATGGAGTATCGGGCCGCCCTGGATTCCGGTCAGGTGGTGACCGCGACTATCGAGGGTGAAGTCACCAGCGTGACCGGCTCACGCATTGTGATCAGCGGGCCTGAAGGCGAGGAAGTACACGATCTGCGGCGGTACAACCGGTCGAACCAGTCGACCTGCATCGACCACCACCCGGTCGTGGACAAGGGTCAGCATGTGGTTCCAGGGCAGGTCGTGGCGGACACGTCCTCGACCGAGGATGGCGAGCTGGCGCTGGGGCAGAATGTGCTATGCGCGTTCATGTCCTGGGAAGGCGGCAACTTTGAGGACGCCATCCTGATCAGTGAAGAGATGGTCCGTCGAGACACGTTCACGTCCATTCACCTGGAAAAGCACGAGATCGAGGCGCGCGATACCAAGCTGGGTGCTGAAGAAATCACCCGTGATATCCCGAACGTTGGTGAGGACGTGCTCGCTAATCTGGATGATGAGGGCATCATCTACGTTGGTGCCGAGGTGCGCGCCAACGACGTCCTCGTGGGCAAGATCACGCCCAAGGGTGAGACTGAGCTGACGCCGGAGGAAAAGCTGCTGCGCGCCATCTTTGGCGAAAAAGCGCGAGATGTGCGCGACTCTTCGCTGCGCCTGCCGCATGGCGAGGAAGGTAAAGTGGTTGAGGTCAAGGTCTTTGACCGCGATGACAACCGCGAAATGCCCGCCGGTGTGGAGCGTGCCGTGCGTGTGGGCGTGGCCCAGCGCCGTAAGCTGACCGAGGGCGACAAGATGGCCGGCCGCCACGGTAACAAGGGCGTCATCTCCAAGGTCGTACCGATCGAGGACATGCCCTTTATGGAGGATGGCACGCCGGTTCAGATTATTCTGAACCCGCTGGGTGTGCCTGGCCGCATGAATGTGGGCCAGGTGCTCGAGACGCACCTCGGATGGGCGGCCGATAGACTGGGCATTCGTGTCGCGACGCCCACATCGGACGGCGCCACAGAGGACGAAATCGCTGCCGAGCTGGCCCGTGCGTGGCTCATCGATCGCGCCTGGTTTGCCCTCGGGCAGGCGGCCTGGCCGTTCCTGGCGAAGAACGATGTCGATACGACTACTCTTCGTGATGATGCCGAGGCTCGGAATATCTACATGGGCGAGTACTTGCTGGACAAGGGGATGGACCCGAGCGACGTTGACGTTATCCTGGCGGACTATGTTACTGCGCGGCGCACCTGGCTTGCCTATTGGCTGGAAGACCAGGGCTTCAAGGCCGATGATATGCTCTGTTACGATAACAGTGGCCTTAGCTCCGATCGGCGCCAGGAGTTGGACGATCTCGCCCGCGAGGTGTGCTTGAGGCTCTGGTTGCAGGATCAGGGCTATGACGTCAGCGGCCTGGATCGGCAGGGTGTGGATTCGAGGGCTATCGAAGTTGGGCGTCAGACCAAGCTACCCTTGCCCACTACGGGCAAGGTGGTGCTGTATGACGGCCAGACAGGTGATGCTTTTGATCAGCCCGTCACTGTCGGTATCATCTATATGCTAAAGCTGGCGCACCTGGTTCAGGATAAGGTGCATGCCCGATCCACGGGCCCTTACTCTCTTGTGACGCAGCAGCCGTTGGGTGGTAAGGCCCAGTTTGGCGGACAGCGTTTCGGAGAGATGGAGGTGTGGGCGCTGGAGGCCTATGGTGCGGCCTACACGCTGCAAGAAATGTTGACCATCAAGTCGGACGACGTTACAGGCCGCGTCAAGACATACGAGGCGATTGTCAAGGGCGAGCCCATCGAGGGATTTGGGATTCCCGAATCCTTCCGGGTGCTGGTGAAGGAGCTTCAGTCGCTGGGGCTTTCTGTTGAGGTTGCCAACGCCGATGGTGAGCGTATGCAGTTTGGCCGTGGCGAGACCGTGGATATTTTGCCGAATCTGGGCTTTGGTCTTGGATTTGGCCCGTCATCGTGAGAGTCTGCGAGAGGATGAGTAAAGCCTGAGGGCTGGTGAGCGTTCTTTGACAGTCTCAGGGTGCGCTGCTATACTGAAAAACCGTGAGTCGAGACACGTGTGAGTGAGGGTACGGGGAGGATCAAGTGCCGACCATCAATCAGTTGATACGAAAAGGGCGCAAATCGCCCAAGAACAAGAGCAAGTCACCTGCGCTGAGTTACTCGTATAACTCGCTTCGTGGCATTAGGACACAGTCCAAGGTTAGCTCGCCGCAGCGGCGTGGCGTTTGCACGCTTGTGCGCACCATGACCCCCAAGAAGCCCAACTCGGCGCTGCGAAAGATCGCCAGGGTGCGTCTTTCCAACGGGGTTGAGGTGAATGCATATATCCCCGGTGAGGGGCACAACTTGCAGGAGCACTCGGTGGTTCTGGTCCGGGGTGGTCGCGTGAGAGACTTGCCTGGCGTGCGATATCATATCGTGCGTGGCGCGTTGGATGCGTCGGGTGTTGAAGGTCGCTCTCGCGGTCGTTCACAGTACGGAACCAAAAAGCCCAAGTAGGTCCCGGCAGCAGCCGTGTGTCATGCGTCGGCTTTTGAGTTGATGGTTTAGGAGGATCCGGAATGCCGAGACGTTATCGGCCAGAGCGAAGGCCAGTCAAGCCTGATATGCGCTATCACAGTCGTGAATTGTCGTCATTCATCAGCAAGGTGATGCAGCGGGGCAAGAGAAGCACCGCCACCAGGCTGGTTTATGATGCTTTCGATGCGATCGAAGATCGCACCGGTCGTCAGCCGCTGGAAGTCTTTGAGCAGGCGATGCGCAATGCCGGCCCTGTGATCGAGGTCAAGCCTCGACGTGTGGGCGGCGCAACGTACCAGGTGCCGGTGGAAGTGGCTCCTGATCGTCGCAGCTCGTTAGCCATGCGTTGGCTACTCGATGCGGCACGCAGCAGGCCAGGCAAGGCCTTTTCCGACAAGCTGGCGGCTGAGCTTATGGACGCCGCTCAGAATACTGGAAACGCCGTCAAGAGGCGCGAAGATACCCATCGCATGGCGGAAGCCAACAAGGCGTTTGCTCACTACCGCTGGTAGGGAGCTGCCCGCACTGACGGCTCGTCCGTCTCGGTTCGGTTTCCAGCCTACGCGGTGAGCATAGCCCTCCTAGGGATGGTTCATGGCAAAGGGTGGTTTACCGGTGGAGACAGGACAAGCACTGGGTCGCGTTCGCAACATAGGTATCATCGCCCATATTGATGCGGGCAAGACGACGACCACCGAACGGATGTTGTTCTACACCGGTAGAACCTACCGGATGGGAAACGTGGATGACGGGACAACCGTCACCGACTGGATGGAGCAGGAGCGTGAGCGGGGCATTACGATCGCCTCGGCAGCAGTTACTTGCTTCTGGCGGGACCATCGCATTAACATTATCGATACGCCCGGACACATCGATTTCACCGCTGAGGTGCAGCGCAGCCTGCGTGTGCTGGACGGCGGCGTGGTTATCTTCGATGGTGTTCAAGGGGTAGAGCCCCAGTCCGAAACGGTCTGGAGGCAAGCGGATCGCTTTAGCGTTCCGCGAATCTGTTTCATTAACAAAATGGATAGGGCCGGAGCCGACTTTTGGCGCAGTATCGATATGATTCGTGAGCGCCTGGAAGCTGTGCCTGTGGCGATACAGGTGCCTATCGGTGCCGAGTCCTCCTTTGTCGGCTTTGTCGATCTGTTGGATCGACGAGCCCACTTTTACCAGGACGAACTGGGCGCAGAACCTATAGTGGGTTCTGTGCCGGAGGAATTGGTCGACCTGGTAGAGTCCAGGCGCCAGATACTGGTTGAGAGCATCGCCGAGACGGACGACGTCTTGCTGGACAAGTATCTGGAAGGGGAGGGTTTGAGCGCTGAGGAATTGCGGGCAGCGTTGCGTAAGGCGACGCTCGCCAATCAGCTCGTTCCCGTTCTATGCGGGGCGTCGCTGCGCAATCGGGGTGTACAGCCGGTTCTGGACGCCATTGTAGACTATCTTCCTTCTCCGCTCGATGTTCCCGCGATCAAGGGGGTTCGTCCGGGCAGTGAGGAAACGGTGGTGCGGCATGCCGATCCACAGGAGCCGTTTTGCGCGCTCGTGTTCAAGATCGTCACCGACCCCTTTGTTGGAAGATTAGCCTATTTCCGCGTTTATTCTGGCACACTCCACGCCAGCTCCTCGACCTATAATCCCACCAAAGACCGCAGAGAGCGCGTCGGCAGGCCGCTTCAGATGTACGCCAATCGGCGTGAGGAAGTGGATGTCGTCACCGCGGGCGATATCGCCGCATTGGGTGGACTCAAGTTTACCTTCACAGGCGATACGCTTTGCGATGCTGCGCACCCTATCGTTCTCGAGTCCATCCGTTTTCCGGAGCCAGTGATCTATGTCGCGATTGAGCCGCGCACTGCGGCTGACGAGGCGCGTATGATCGACTCGCTCAAGTCTCTAATGGACGAAGATCCGACCTTCCGAGTGGGTACGGATGAGAACTCTGGGCAGACGATCATTTCTGGCATGGGGGAGCTCCATCTCGAGATTCTTGTGGAGCGACTCATTCGAGAGTTCAAAGTGCAGGCCAAGGTGGGCCGGCCACAGGTGGCGTATCGCGAGACGATCACGCGTTCTGTGGAGGCTGAGGAAGAGTTTGTGGCTCAGCGCGGAGCACATACGCTGCAGGCCAGGGTCAAGCTGCGGGTGACGCCCCTCCCAAAGGGGGGCGATTTCAAGTTCGTAGACGGGCTTGTACCCGGCAGGGTTCCACCGGCCTTTATCAAGAGCATTGAGGCGGCCCTCCACGAGGCCATGGCCGGGGGCGTACTGGCGGGCTATCCGCTGGTAGATGTCCAGGTGGACCTGGTCGACGCCAGCTATGTCGAGGATCAGAGCGCAGAGGGGGCATTGCAGAGCGCTGCCGTGATGGCCTTTAACAAGGCCATCCGGGAAGCGAGCCCCGTTCTACTGGAGCCTTATATGCGGATCGAGGTCATGGTTCCCGAGGAGAACCTCGGTGATGTGATCGGCGATCTGAACGCGAGACGGGGTGAGATCGAGGGCATGGAGCCGCGAATCGGCGGGATGCACGCTGTGCGGGGACACATCCCACTGGCAGAAACTTTTGGCTATGCCACAGACTTGCGGTCCGGGACGCAAGGGCGTGGTGCTTTTACGCTAGAGTTCGATTATTACGGGCGTGTTCCTGTCCAAGTATCTAACCGGATTCTCGGCGTGCAATGAGAGTGAACGAGAGCCAGAATCTGGAAGCAGTGAACATTTGCCAAGATTGATGTGATTCGTATACTGTTAACGTTTGCGTTCGTCAAGAACGGGCCCCGTAATGTGGGCCCTTGGCTGAGGAAAGGAGATCGGGATGGGTAAGGTCGTATTTGAGCGCAGCAAGCCTCACGTCAATGTGGGGACAATCGGGCACGTAGACCATGGCAAGACCACGCTGACAGCGGCGATCACCAAGGTGATGGCCATGCAGGGCGGTGGTGACTTTTTGGCCTATGACCAGATCGATAACGCGCCTGAGGAAAAGGCGCGCGGCCTGACGATCTCGATCTCGCATGTCGAGTACCAGACGGCGAACCGGCACTATGCGCACGTAGACTGCCCGGGCCATGCGGACTTTATCAAGAACATGATCACGGGTGCGGCGCAGATGGACGGGGCGATCCTGGTGGTATCCGCTCCGGACGGTCCGATGCCGCAGACGCGAGAGCACATCCTGCTGGCGCGCCAGGTTGAGGTGCCGAGCATGGTGGTGTTCCTGAACAAGACCGACATGATGGACGACGAAGAGCTGTTGGAGCTGGTGGAGCTCGAGTTGCGCGATCTGTTGACTGCGCAGCGGTTCCCCGGGGACGACATTCCCATCGTGCGCGGGTCGGCGCTGGCAGCGCTGGAGAGCACCTCGACGGACATCAACGCGCCAGAGTATGCTCCGATCCTGGAGCTGATGCGCGTGGTGGACGAGTACATTCCGACGCCGGTGCGCGAGATAGACCGTCCGTTCCTGATGCCCATTGAGGACGTATTTGGCATCAAGGGGCGCGGCACGGTGGTGACGGGGCGTGTAGAGCGCGGCCGGGTGCAGACAGGCGACACGGTAGAGATCGTGGGTCTGCGCGACGAGACGCGGTCGACGGTGGTGACAGGCGTAGAGATGTTCCGCAAGACGCTGACGGAAGGTCTGGCGGGCGACAACGTGGGTTGTCTGCTGCGCGGCATCCAGCGCGACGACGTAGAGCGGGGCCAGGTGCTGGCCAAGCCCAAGTCGATCACGCCGCACACCCGCTTCCGCAGTGAGGTATACGTGCTCAAGAAGGAAGAGGGCGGTCGACACACGCCGTTCTTCCCGGGATACCGTCCGCAGTTCTTTATCCGGACGATGGATGTGACGGGCGAGGTGATCCTCGACCCGGGCGTGGAGATGGTGATGCCGGGTGACAACGCGAACCTGACGATCCAGCTGATCGTTCCGGTAGCGTTGGAGGTAGGTTCTCGCTTTGCGATTCGTGAGGGCGGCCGCACCGTGGGTGCTGGTGCCATCACAGAGATCATCGAGTAGGCAGGTTTTTCGGACACTGGTGGACACGTGCCCGTTCAGGCTACACGTGGCTCGTTCGGGCCACGTGTAGAGACTGAAGGGGTTGCAGATCTCGCGGATTGAGGAGAGCATGGCAAGACAACAGCGGATTCGTATCCGGCTCAAGGCGTATGATCACAGGGTTCTCGACCAGTCGTCTCGGCAGATCGTGGATACAGCCGAGCGGACCGGTGCGGCCGTCGTAGGGCCGGTCCCTTTGCCGACGCGCATCGAAAAGTTCTCGGTGGCTCGGTCGCCATTTATCGACCGTGACTCCCGGGAGGAGTTGGAGATTCGTACGCACAAGCGCCTGATCGATGTTCTGGACCCGAACCCCCAGACGATTGATTCGCTTATGCGCCTTGATCTCCCTGGCGGCGTCGATATCGAGATCAAGCTCTAGGCAACGGGCCTGTAACAAGTTCAACGGGGGAAAGGGGCGGACCCTTGTGGCCCTCCTGGTAGAGAATCACCAGCGGCCGCTCGCTAGAGTCCCTCTGAGGCGGAGAAAATGAAGAGAAAAGCGCTACTGGGCAGAAAAGTCGGGATGACTCGTATTGTGAACGAGTCAGGTATCATTACCCCTGTGACGATCGTCGAACTGGGTCCATGCTATGTAACCCAGGTAAAAACCGAGACCAGCGATGGCTATAGCGCGATTCAGCTCGGTTTTGATCAGGTTCCTCGTCTCAATAGCCCCGAGAAGGGCCATCTACGCAACCTGCCGATGCTCAAGCACCTGCGTGAGGTAGCGACGGAAGACGCTGAAGCGTACAAGGTGGGGCAGATCCTCGATGTGACCTTGTTCAGCCCTGGAGAACTGGTCGATGTGATCGGAACCTCCAAGGGCAAGGGCTTTGCCGGCGCTGTCAAGCGACACCACTTTAAGGGTGGTCCCAAGACACACGGTCAGTCTGATAGGCTTCGGGCAGTTGGATCCATTGGTTCCACATCGACACCCGGTCGTGTGTGGAAGGGGATGCGCGGTCCCGGGCACATGGGAAGCGAGCGGGTGACCACCTTGAATCTGTCGGTGGTGAAGGTGGACCCGGAGCGTAACCTGATTGCGATAAAGGGATCGGTCCCGGGTCCCGTGGGTGGATTGGTGATGGTTCGCAACGCCGTCAAGGTGGCCTAACCGGCCTGGCCTCACACTGACGATACGCAGGAGTGTTCAAATGCGAGTTCCGGTAGTAAACATGGCCGGTGAAACGGTCGACGAGATAGAACTGAACGATAGTGTGTTTGGCATCGAGCCCTCGACCGCTGTAATGCATCAGGCATTGGTGCGGCAGCTGGCGAACGCGCGCCTTGGCACAGCCAAGACCAAGGAACGCGGTGAGGTTGCTGGCGGTGGTCGCAAGCCGTGGCGTCAGAAGGGCACAGGGCGTGCCCGTCAGGGCAGTACCCGCGCACCGAACTGGAAGGGCGGCGGTGTGGTCTTTGGTCCCCGTCCTCGTAGCTATGCGCAAAAGATGAACCGCAAGATGCGCCGTCTGGCGCTTCGGTCAGCGCTCTCAGTCAAGGCTGCAGGCGACCAGATCATTGTGCTCGATCAGCTGAGCATGGAAGCGCCCAGGACCCGAGAGATGCGCACGGTGCTTGCGAATCTGAATATCGGCGAGTCGTCGGCGTTGTTCTTGCTCCCTGCTCACAACGAGAACGTCGAGCTTTCGGCGCGAAACCTGGAGCAGATCAAGATGCTCAACGCTCAGATGCTGAGCATCCGGGATCTGCTACGTTATGACTATATCGTGATGCCGCGGGAGTCCGTGGGACAGATTGAGGGATTTCTTCGGACAGATCTCCAGTCCTGACCTGGGTCAGGGATGGGCGCAGAGCCATCGTATTGAGGATAGGAGCGTTATTCGGTGAACCATTTCCAGGTAATCAGGCGACCGATACTGACGGAAAAGTCTAATTATCAGGCCGACCAGCTGAACAGCTACACGTTTCAGGTGGATGGCCGCGCAACCAAGCAGATGGTGCGTAAGGCTGTCGAAGAGATCTTTGACGTGCAGGTTGTGGGTGTGAACGTGATCAATGTGCCGGGCAAGACGCGTCGCACCGGCAGGCATATCACGCACACACAAGAGTGGAAGAAGGCGATCGTCACATTGGCGCAAGGCGATAGCATCAGCTTCTTTGAGGGTGTCTAGGGTCGGTCGGAGTAGCTCGATCATCGCTGTAAGCCGAGGGGATTAGATTATGGCAATCAAGCAGTTCAAACCGACAACGCCTTCACGCCGAGGTATGTCAGGTTTTACGTTCGAGGAGATCACCAGGCGTGATCCGGAGAGGTCGCTCCTGGCTCCTCTCAAGGAGAAGGCTGGCCGTAACTTTCGCGGGAAGGTGACAGTCCGGCATCGTGGGGGCGGTCACAAGCGTCGCTATCGCATCATCGATTTTCGGCGAGACAAGTTCGGTGTGCCCGCGCGGGTGGACTCGGTCGAGTATGACCCGAACCGTTCCGCTCGCATCGCATTGTTGGTCTATGCTGATGGTGAGAAGCGCTACATTCTGGCTCCTGCTGGTTTGCAGGTAGGCGATCGCGTGGTGTCTGGCCCTGAGGCCGACATCCGGGTTGGTAACGCGTTGCCGCTTAGCAATATCCCGCTGGGTACAGTAGTTCATAATGTAGAGCTCTATAGTGGGCGGGGCGGGCAGTTGGTGCGGGCTGCTGGCACAGGGGCGCAGATCCTTGCCAAGGAGGGCGAGCTCGTGCAGTTGCGTATGCCCTCGGGTGAGGTGAGAGTGGTTGCGCGCAACTGTATGGCGACCATCGGCCAGGTTGGTAACGTCGAAGCGGCCAACATCAAGCTGGGTAAGGCGGGGCGCAAGCGCTGGTTGGGGCGCAGGCCGCACACCCGTGGCTCTGCAATGACTCCGCGTGACCATCCGCACGGCGGTGGCGAGGGTAAGGCGCCCATAGGTATGCCCGGACCCAAGTCGCCATGGGGCCAGCCAACGCTGGGCTATAGGACGCGCCATAACAAGCGTACTGACAAGGATATTGTTCGCCGTCGCGCGAAAAAGCGCTAGGCGCAGTCAAGAGTCGAACTGTCCGGCAAGGAACGTAGTGGGGAGGCCTGTAAATGTCGCGATCTCTGAAAAAGGGACCGTTCGTTTCGGAAAAGCTGCTGAAGAAGGTCGAGGAGATGAACCGGCGCGGGGACAAGCGCGTTATCCGTACATGGTCCCGCGCGTCGGTGATTTTCCCCCAGATGGTGGGGCACACTATCGCGGTACATGACGGTCGCCGGCATATTCCCATCTACGTGACTGAGAACATGGTGGGGCACCGCCTCGGAGAGTTTGCGCCGACCCGCTACTTTCGCGGGCATGCTGCCAAGGAGCGCAGGACACGCGTCCGTTAGATTACGGCGGGCGTCCTTTGGCACGGCCCGTGATACTCACGAGTGGGTTGTAGGAGATTAGCTGATGTCATTAGAAGTACGTGCAGTTGCCAAGTACATACGCATGTCGGCGCAAAAAGTGCGGCTGGTTGCAGATCTGGTTCGGGGCATGCCCGCCAACCAGGCGCTGGATGTTTTGCGGTTCACGCCGCGTGCCGCTGCCTATGAGGTGCGCAAGGTCGTGCAGTCGGCAGTCGCGAACGCCGAAGAGAATTATGGACTCTCTGCCGACGAGTTGGTTATCTCCGCGATTAGCGCGGACGAGGGCCCGACGCTTCGGCGGGGCCATCCTGGGGCTCGCGGTCGATACAAGCCCATTCTCAAGCGGAGCTCTCATATCACCGTAATAGTCACGGCTAAGCAAGCCTGAGCTAGGTAAGGCAAGGAGGCATCTTGGGGCGCAAAGTAAATCCAATCGGCTTTAGGCTGGGGGTTATAAAGGACTGGGAATCCAAATGGTTCGCCGAGGGCAAGGAGTATTCCAAACTCCTGGTTGAAGACATTGAGATTCGCAAAGAGATCAGGAGCACCCTGGGACGGGCCGGTGTCTCGCGCATCGAGATTCAGCGGTTCCCCAAGCAGATCAACATCACGATCGTCACGGCCAAGCCTGGTATCGTGATCGGGCGCCGCGGTGCCAACATCAATGCTCTCAAGGCGCGACTTGAGGAGATGGCTGACATCAAGGGCAAGAGCCTGCGAGTGGATGTCGTCGAGGTCGCAAACGCCGAGATCGATGCTCGTGTGGTTGCTGAGGGTATCGCAGAGCAGTTGGAGCGCCGGGTGGCTCACAAGCGTGTGATGCGACAGGTTGTGCAGCGCACGATGCGCAGCGGCGCCCAGGGTATCAAGGTCTTGTGTGCCGGTCGTCTGTCGGGCGCAGAAATGGCCCGGCGCGAGTGGGTGCGCGAGGGACGGGTTCCCCTGCATACGCTGCGTGCGGATATCGATTTCGCGACGGAAGAGGCGGCGACCAGTACTGGACGCATTGGCGTCAAGGTCTGGATTTATCGTGGAGACGTGCTTCCCGAGTCCAATGGGGCGACGGGTCGCGTCGAGGGAGTATAGCAGTCATGTTGATGCCCAAGAGGCTCAAGCATCGTAAACAGCACCGCGGGCGGATGCGTGGCAAGGCGTATCGTGGTGCGGATATCAATTTCGGCGATTTCGGTCTCAAGGCGCTGGAGCCGGCCTGGATCACCAGCCGTCAGATCGAAGCGGCACGACGCGTGATCGTGCGCGTGATGAAGCGCGGCGGCCAGGTATGGATCCGCATTTTCCCGGACAAGCCGGTGACAATGCGCGCTGCAGAGACGCGTATGGGTAGTGGTAAAGGCGCTGTTGATCATTATGTGGCCGTGGTCAAGCCAGGGCGCATCATGTTCGAGGTTAGCGGCGTGGATGAGGCTACTGCGAAGGATGCGCTGTGGCGCGCTGCGCAAAAGTTGCCTATCAAGACGGCCATCACAGCGCGGGATGAAGCCGGGCGAGGGACTGAGGAATGAAGGCCAGCAAGTTACATGAGATGACGACTGAGGAGCTTGCCCAGGAGCTGGAAGAGATGGAACAGGAGCAGTTCAATCTGCGGTTCCAGCGCTCAAGCGGGCAACTGGACAACACGAGCCGCATCAAAGAGGTGCGCAGGGATATTGCCCGTGTACACACGATTCTTCGTGAGCGCGAGCTAGAGACTGGGGAGCAGTAGGATGCCACGTAGACGTTTGAGCGGCCAGGTTGTGAGTGACAAGACGGAAAAGACAGTGGTGGTGCAAGTCACCTCCAGCAAGCGCCATCCTGTGTATAACAAGATCCTGCGCACAGCGAAAAAGTACATGGCGCATGATGAAGAGGGTGCTGCGCACGAGGGTGACTGGGTGACGATCGAAGAATCCCGGCCTCTGAGTCGGCGCAAGCGCTGGCGCGTGGTTGAGATCAGCGACCGTTGAGAAGGTACAGAGTGCCAGGTCCCGTCCGACAAGGGGCGAGGGTGCTCATCACGATAGAGTGGAGTGACGCGAGATGATTCAGCCATTCACCAAGCTAACGGTCGCCGACAACACCGGTGCGCGCGAGATCATGTGCATCAAGGTGCTCGGCGGCACGCGGCGACGCTACGCAGGGGTGGGCGATATTATTGTGGCCTCGGTCAAAGAGGCGACGCCCGGCAGTTCTGTAAAGAAAAAGGAAGTTGTGAGAGCTGTTATCGTTCGCACCGCCAAAGAGTACGGCAGGTCTGACGGTTCGTACGTGCGGTTCGACGATAATGCGGCCGTGATTGTGGACGCAGACAAGAACCCGCGCGGAACACGCATTTTCGGCCCCGTGGGGCGAGAGCTTCGGGATGCAGGGTTCATGCGCATTGTGTCTCTGTCCCCTGAGGTGCTCTAGCCGGGGCTGTTGGATCGGGTCTTGAGGAGTATGTGATGAAGATCAAAGCAGGGGATACCGTCGAGGTGATCGCCGGTAACGATAAGGGCACACGCGGAACTGTGCGCGTGGTGATGCCCAAGGAACAGCGTATCGTCGTGTCAGGCGTCAAGCTTGTGAAAAAGGCGCAGCGACGCACCGCGAATATGCGCACAGAGCCTGGCATCATCGAGATGGAGGCGCCGGTTCACGTGTCAAACGTGATGTTGGTGTGCCCTCGTTGTGACAAGCCCACGCGCATTAGCGTTGAAGAGAGTGGCGGCAGCCGGGTACGTGTATGCCGCAAGTGCAACGAAGTCATCGACTAGGACGAGGGGCCGACGCAGTTACGGCGCGGGCCTGGGGAGTATGAGGATGCATAGGCTGAAGGAAAAGTATCGGGACGAGATCGTTCCGCGGATGATGGAAGAGTTCGGCTACACCAGCGTGATGCAGGTGCCGCGAGTGGAAAAGATCACGGTTAACGTGGGCCTGGGCGAGGCGTTGCAGAACGCCAACGCTATTGAGGCTGCCACCCGCGATATCACCAAGATCACCGGACAAAGGCCTATTGTGACCCGGGCGCGCAAGTCCATCGCCAACTTTAAGCTGCGCGAGGGCAATCCGATCGGTGTCATGGTTACCTTGCGTCAGGATCGGATGTACTCGTTCCTGGATCGGCTTATCAACATCGCCTTGCCCCGGCAGCGGGACTTTAGGGGGATTTCGCGTCGTTCGTTCGACGGGCGGGGCAACTATTCGCTGGGACTCAGCGAGCAGTTGGTGTTCGTGGAGATTGACTATGACGAGATCGACAAGGTGCGTGGCATGTCGATCAGCATTGTAACGACCGCTGAGACCGATGAGGAAGGGCGGCGCCTGCTTGAGCTCATGGGGATGCCCTTTGTGGGTATAGCTGCCCAGGTAGCCGCATAGCCCATAGTCTGGGCACTATAGTAGACGAGCCTGGCGCCGAGGATTGGAGAGGACAAGAGTGGCAAAAAAGTCGATGATCGCGCGGGAAAAGAATCGCAAGTACCAGGTGCGCGTGCGTAACCGCTGCTCGCGGTGTGGCCGCCCACGGGGCTACATGCGGCGCTTTGACCTCTGTCGTGTCTGCTTCCGGGAGCTGGCCATGGACGGCAAGATTCCGGGCGTGACCAAGTCCAGCTGGTAGTTTATCAGTGGGGCAGCAGTTCCGTGGCTGCTCACTGTTCACGACTTGTAGCGGATAGAGCACGCGGCGGTTGTGCCGCCGACTTGAAAGGGAGTGCTGGTAGATGAGCTTTAGTGATCCTATCGCCGACATGCTTACGCGTATACGTAACGGGCAGGCCGTTGGCCGCCGCTATGTCCTGATTCCCTTCTCTGGAGTTAAGCAGGCTTTGGCCAAGGTTCTCCAGGAGGAGGGCTATATTGATCGATACGAGACAGTGCGTGACGGCCGATTCCCCATGCTGCGCGTGTTTCTCAAGTACACGCGTGCGCAGGAGCCGCTCATTCAGGGGCTCAGGCGCGTGAGCAAGCCCGGGTGCCGTATCTACGCCAAGAAGGATGAGATCCCCTGGGTGCGTTACGGGCTTGGGACTGTGGTGCTTTCCACCCCCAAGGGCGTACTGGCTGGCCGCGAGGCGCGGCGTCAGAACGTCGGTGGTGAAGTCCTGTGCGAGGTATGGTAAGTAACGGGCTGTCGTTGATCGGGAGGTAGTAACTGTGTCAAGAATAGGACGTATGCCCATTACCGTGCCTGGTGGCGTGCAGGTGGGCATAGATGGACAGATGGTAACGGTTCAGGGTCCGAAAGGGACGCTGGCGTTGGATGTGCACCCGAAGATGCAGCTCAGCCTCGACGAGGGCACGCTGCAGGTCTCTCGTGCGGACGATTCCAAGCAGAATCGAGCCCTGCACGGCCTCACGCGCGCATTGCTCGCCAACATGGTCACTGGCGTAACGGACGGTTTCGTGGTGCGCCTTGTGATTAATGGCGTGGGCTATCGCGGTGAGGTGCAGGGTAACGTTTTGACTCTGTATGTAGGCTACAGCCATTCGGTGCGGATTGAGGCGCCCGAGGGAGTGTCTTTCGAGGTCGACCGCAGTGGGCGCCAGATTTCCGTGATGGGCGCTGACAAGGCACTGGTTGGGGAGACTGCCGCGCGGATTCGTGCGGTACGCAAGCCTGAGCCATATCATGGTACCGGTATTGCGTATGAGGGTGAGACTATCCGTCGCAAGGCAGGAAAGGCCGGCCGGACTGGAGGCGGTAAGTGAGTAACACACAACGAGTTCATGAGGCGCGTGCGCGTCGGCATCGGCGTGTTCGCAGTAAGGTTTCTGGTTCTGCAGAGCGCCCCCGCCTAAACGTGTTTCGGAGCCTGGAGCATATCTATGCGCAGGTTATCGACGATGTGGCAGGGCATACCCTGGCTGCAGCCTCTTCGATTGATCGCGAGCTGAGCGCTCAGTGTGCCGGTCTCACCAAGACCGATTGCGCGCGCGTGGTCGGAAAGGCGATTGCTGATCGTGCCAAGGCTGTCGGCGTGAGTGCGGTGGTCTTTGATCGCGGGGGCTACCAGTTTCATGGTCGGGTTAAGGCTCTGGCGGAAGCGGCGCGTGAGGCCGGTCTGGAGTTCTAGTACGCGTCTGATGTTTCACCTGCCGTTAGGGGCGGGGATAGCGAGGAGAGATATATGAGCGATAGAAACAGGTACGACGAGTACGGCGAAGGCGAAGAGCTCCAGGAGCGAGTGGTAAGCATCGACCGCGTGGCCAAAGTGGTCAAAGGTGGTCGGCGGTTTGGCTTTCGCGTGCTTGTCGTGGTTGGAGATGGTGCGGGGCGCGTTGGCGTCGGCGTGGGCAAGTCCCGTGACGTACCCAGCGCCATTCGCAAGGCCGTAGAGCGAGGCAAGAGCAGTATGGTCTCGATTCCTCTCTTTGGCCGGACGATTCCGCACGATATTACCACACGTTATGGGGCGGCCCAGGTCATGCTCAAGCCGGCTTCTCCCGGGACGGGCGTTATCGCCGGTGGTGGTGTGCGCGCGGTTGTTGAAGCCGCGGGCGTGCACGACGTGCTCAGCAAGTCGCTGGGCAGCGATAACTCGTTCAACGTGGTGATGGCGACGTTCAAGGCATTACAGGAGCTCAACGCTTTCGAGGAGCGCGCGCAGGCGCGCGGCAAGAGCATGGAAGAGTTGTTGCCGCCTTGGAGGGTTGTACGCAATGGAGAATAAGACTTTGCGCATCACCTATGTCAAGAGCGCGATCGGCTATGATAAGCGGCAGAAGGCTACTATCAAGGCATTGGGGCTGCGACATCTGGGCGATTCTGTCGAGCAGAAGGCGAGCGGCCCGATCCTTGGCATGCTGGCCAGTGTTAGGCACCTGGTCCAAGTCGAAGAGGTGGCATCATGAAGTTGAACGATCTCAGGCCGGCGGATGGTGCCAAGTCCAAGCGCAAGCGCAGAGGACGGGGTATCGCCGCGGGTCAGGGCAAGACCGGTGGCTTTGGCACCAAGGGACAGGGTTCGCGCACGGGCCGCGGGGGGCACATCTTCTTTGAGGGTGGCCAGTTGCCGATGGTGCGTCGTTTGGCGCAAAAGCGCGGATTCCGCAACGTGAACCGGGTAGAGTATGTGCCGGTTAACGTGGGCGATCTCGGAGGGTTTGAGGCTGGCACGGTCGTGGATCCCGAGATCCTGATGGCGGCTGGCCTGATCAAGAACACAGATACCCCGATCGCGGTGCTGGCCGACGGCGAGCTTGATCGCGCCCTGATTGTGCGCGCAGACAAGTTCTCTGAGCAGGCGCGCGCCAAGATCGAGGCGGCCGGTGGCACGGTAGAGGTGTTGAGCTAGCACGCCTCCGCAGGTTGTGCCAAGCACCGTTGGGAGATACCCATGCTGCAAGCAGTATCCAATGCGTTCAAGGTGCCGGATCTGAGGAAAAAGCTCATCTTTACGGTGATCATCCTCGTGATTTACCGGTTTGCTGCACACGTGCCGATTCCAGGTGTAAACCTGGAGGCTTTGAGGGCTATGTTCCAGTCGAACCAGCTGCTGGGTCTACTGGACATGTTCTCCGGCGGAGCCATGTCGAACTTTTCGGTCATGGCTCTGGGCGTGTATCCCTATATTACGGCTCAAATCGTGTTGCAGCTGCTGACGCCGATCATCCCTTTCCTTGAGCGGTTGAGCCGCGAAGGCGAAGCAGGACGCGACAAGATCAACCAGTACACGATGTTTCTGACGATACCTTTGGCTTTGTTGCATGGGTTGGGGCAGACCTCGTTGCTGGCGCAGTCTGCGACTGGAGCCGGGCCGGCGATCACGGACTTTGGCCTGAGGGCCGGCACCTGGTTGCCGACCATTGCTACGCTCTTGACACTAACGGCGGGAACGATGCTGGCGATCTGGCTGGGTAAACTCATCGACGATGAGGGCATCGGCAACGGTATCTCGCTGATCATCTTTGGTGGCATTATCTCAGGCATACCGCAGCGTTTGGCTCAGATGGCTGTGACGAACCCGTGGTCGATACTGGTGTTTTTGATCATCACGGCAGTCACCGTGATCGGTATCGTGATGGTCCATGAGGGTCAGCGTCGTATCCCGGTGCACTATGCCAAGCGCGTGCGCGGTAACCGTATCTACGGGGGCCAGAGTACGCATGTGCCGCTGCAGGTAAACTCGGCTGGCATGATACCTCTGATTTTTGCCGTGTCGATCATGATGCTGCCTGGTATCGTTTCCAGCTATTTTGTGAACTCGGGTACCGAGTGGGTGGCAAGCGTGGCTACGGGGATCTCCCGACTTTTCAGTACCACAGGCGCCTTCTACTGGGTTTTGTACTTTGTTCTGGTGGTGGCGTTTACCTATTTTTACACCGATGTCATCTTTCAGCAGCAGGATCTTCCCGAGACACTGCGCCGGCAGGGCGGTTTCGTGCCCGGCATCCGGCCCGGTGCACGGACAGCGGAATACCTGCAGGGCGTGGTTCGCCGGATCACACTGGTAGGGGCACTGTTCCTGGGGGTGATTGCCATTCTCCCCTTTATCGTGCAGCTCTTTACCGGGACCAGCGAGATGCTGATTACCAGCACGGGGCTTCTGATTGTGGTAGGCGTGGTTCTTGACACGATGAAGCAGCTCGAGGCGCAGCTGATGATGCGCCACTATGAGGGCTTTATCCGGAGGATGAGGTAAACGACATGGTTGATGTCATTCTTCTGGGGGGTCCTGGGGCTGGCAAGGGAACGCAGGGCGAGCTGATGGAGTCATGGCTCCACATTCCTCGGATATCCAGCGGGGACCTGTTCCGCGATAATCTCTCACGGGAGACAGAGCTCGGTCGCCAGGCCAAAGTGTATATGGATCGTGGCGAGCTCGTACCCGATGAGATCACGATTGGCATGGTGGCCTCGCGCATATCGCAGCCTGATTGTGCAGAGGGCGTTGTCTTTGACGGTTTTCCACGGACTGTGGCTCAGGCCGTGGCACTGGATCAGCTGCTGAAAGACATGGGCCGCCGGGTTGATGTGGTACTGAATATCGCGGTCTCTGAGGATGTCTTGTTGCAGCGGTTGGCGGGTCGCTGGACCTGCTCCCGGTGCGGCGCCATCTACCACAGATTGTTTAGTCCTGAGAAGGTGCAAGGCGTCTGTGACGAGTGCGGCGGGACGCTGTACCAGCGCGAGGATGATAACCTGGCGACGCAACAGCGACGCATAAAGGTGTATCAGGAGCAAACGGTGCCTTTGGACGAGTACTATCGCAGCCGGAATGTGCTGGTGGACATTGACGGAGAACAGAGTCCTGAGGATGTAGCAGTGCAGATCAGGCAGGCGATAGAGGCTGTTCTGTCATAATGGACAGGATCGGACAAAGGCTGTAGAATATGGTGTCACGCCGTTCGCCGGAAGAACTAGAGAAGATGCGTGTTGCGGGTCACATTGTGGGCCGTGTCTTGGCGCGGATCTCTGAGATAGCGTTACAGGGCGTGACAACACAAGAGCTCGATGCTGTAGCGGAGTCGCTTATCCGCGAGGCTGGTGGGATTCCGTCGTTTAAAGGCTACCACGGCTATCCTGCCAGTATTTGTGCGTCTGTAAACGAGGAGATCGTCCACGGTATTCCCAGAGACCGGGTTCTGGTTGAAGGTGATATCGTCAGCATCGATGTGGGCGCCATTTGGCAGGGCTATCACGGCGATGCCGCGGTAACGCTGGCAGTGGGTGAGATATCCGAGCCGGCGGCTGCCCTGATGGCGGCGACCAAAGCTGCTCTAGAGGCCGGGATAGCCGCGGTCCGAGATGGCGTACGGCTGGGCGACGTGTCTCACGCCATCGAGCGTTCGGCTCGCGAAGCGGGTTGCGAAGTGATTCGCGAGTACGGTGGGCACGGAATCGGCCGCGAGATGCACGAGCCTCCGAGCATCCGGAACTGGGGGCCTCCCGGTGGCGGGTTGCGGTTGAGGCAGGGTATGACGATCTGTCTGGAGCCGATGTTGACCTTGGGGGGGTATGATACCCGGGTCCTTCAGGATGGTTGGACGGTGGTAACGGCGGATGGCTCTCTATCGGCACACTTTGAACACACGATCGCAGTAACAGACGACGGCGCAGAGATATTGACTCTGCGTGACGACAAGGGCGGGGAGGTACCGGCATGAAGGTCAAGCCTTCAGTGAAAAAGCGTTGCGAAAAGTGCAAGATTATCCGGCGTCATGGCGTTGTGCGCGTTATTTGTGAGAACCCGCGCCACAAGCAGCGTCAGGGCTAGTAGAAACAGCGCCACAGGCCAAAGTGTGCTCTGGGCGGACCTATAGCAGGGAGGGGCTTGAATGCCGCGTATAGCAGGAATCGACATCCCGAATGAAAAGCGCGTTGAGGTTGGGCTGACGTATATCTATGGTATCGGGCTATCCCGCAGCCAGGAGATCTTGGGCAAGACCAACATCGATCCAGATACTCGCGGGCGCGACCTGACCGAGGCCGAAGTCGCTCGATTGCGCGAAGTTATCGGCCAGGACTATATGGTCGAGGGGGACCTTCGCCGCGAGGTCGCTATGAACATCAAGCGTCTGGTGGACATCGGCAGCTATCGGGGGCTGCGGCACCGGCGCAATCTTCCCGTTCGTGGGCAGCGCACTAAGACGAATGCACGCTCGCGGCGGGGGAGCAAGAGGACTGTGGCTGGTCGCAAGCGTGCGGCTGAAAAGAAGTAATCGCAGGGTTCAGGGGGTATACCATTAATGGGGCGAAGAAGAACAACCAGGCGAGTGCCGCGTCGTGAGCGCAGGAACGTTCCCCGTGGTCGCGTCTATGTGCAGGCCACCTTTAACAACACCATTATCACGGTGACGGATCCTGAGGGTGGTGTGTTGGCGTGGCGCAATGCGGGCCAGGAGTTCACCGGTTCGCGCAAGAGCACGCCCTTTGCAGCGCAGAGCGCGGCAAGCGTGGTGAGTCGCTCGGCTATGGATATGGGCATGCGGGATGTCGATGTGTTCGTCAAGGGTCCCGGCCCGGGCCGTGAGGCTGTGCTGAGGCAGTTGCAGGCCTCTGGCCTCTATGTGCGCTCGATCACAGATGTGACCCCGATCCCGCACAATGGTTGCCGGCCGCCAAAGAAGCGCCGCATCTAGAAGTCGTTTCAGTAGATCTCGTCGATCGGTGGTAGTTTGCGGGGAGGACACCTCGTCCGGCGTAAACCCGCTACCGGGGCAGTCGCTGCGTCGATCAGGTGCAGGGCAGGGCGCCCGTTAGAAATTAGGAGGATGGATGGCCAGGTATCGTGATTCGGTATGTAAGCAGTGTCGCCGCGAGGGCATGAAGCTCTTCTTAAAGGGCTCGCGTTGTCTGTCGCCCAAGTGTGCGATGGAGAAGCGCGCCTATGCGCCAGGCGATCATGGGCGTCAGGCGCAGTTCAGGCGCCAGGTTTCTGACTATGGGCAGCAGCTCCGCGAGAAGCAGCGGCTGCGCCGTATCTATGGGGTGCTGGAGCAGCAGTTCCGCCGCTATTATGAGCTGGCCGAGCGTATGCGCGGACAGACGGGCGCGAACCTGGTGACCATCCTGGAAAGGCGCCTCGACAATGTGGTCTACCGTCTGGGTCTGGCCGAGTCTCGTGCGCAGGCGCGCCAGCTGGTGTCGCACGGGCATATTGACCTCAACGGCCGCAGGACGGATGCATCGTCGGCGCTTGTCTCCGTTGGCGACATAGTCGCCGTCAGGGAGGGCAGTAGAGGCAACGCTTACTTCAGTGAGCTGCGAGAGATCCTGGAGCACCAGAACGTGCCGGCGTGGCTCTCATTGAACGTTGAGGAGATGTCGGCTGTTGTAAATGCATTGCCGACGCGTGAGTCGATTGATATTCCCGTCAACGAGCAGCTCGTCGTCGAGTACTACTCGCGGTAGAGGGAGCCTCTTTCCAGGAGAAATACGTACAACGAGCGGCGCCCGTGCTGTTCATCTGAATCAGGACGGGCGCCAGAGGGTAAGGAGGGTTTCCTTTGCTATATCAAGTACTACCAAAGATAGAAGTGCAGGCCAGCACCCAGAACTATGGGCGGTTTGCGATCGGGCCGATGTCACGAGGCTTTGGGACGACCGTGGGTGTTGCGCTGCGCCGTGTACTACTCTCTTCGCTATCCGGGGCTGCGATCACTTCGGTTCGCGTTTCGGACGTGCCGCACGAGTTCATGCCCATCGATGGGGCCAAAGAAGATATGACGATGCTGCTGCTGAATTTAAAGCAGGTGCGTCTTGTATCTCACTCTGAGGAACCGGTGCGTATGCGCGTATCGGCGCGGGGCAAGAGCGTGATCACGGCCGGTGATATCGAGGCCCCCGCCGACGTTGATGTCATCAACCCGGAGTTGCAGCTTCTCACCCTGGATACGCTTGACTCGAATCTCGAGCTGGAGTTTGTGGTTGAGCAGGGTAAAGGCTATGTGCCCGCTGAGAACCACGGCGAACTCCCAATCGGTCAGATCCCGGTTGACGCGATCTTTTCGCCGGTGGTGAAGGTGGCATACCGAGTGGAGATGGCGCGCATTGAGCAGATTACGAACTATGATCTGCTGAGCCTGGAGATCTGGACCGATGGCACTATCCGGCCCGCCGATGCTCTGACCAAGGCCGCCCGTATTCTCGTCCAGCACGTAGAGCCGATTGCGGGCTTTTCCGAGGTTGAGACGGAGATATTCGAGGTGCAGACGGATAGCTCGGCAGTGCCGGGTGAGTACTATGAGGTGCCCATCGAAGATCTCGATCTGGCGGTGCGGGCCTACAACTGCCTGAAACGAGCCAGCATCAATAGCGTGGGCGATGTCCTTGAGCGACTTTCCAAGGGCGCAGAGGAAATGCTGGCGATCCGTAACTTTGGTGAAAAGTCCCTTGTGGAACTGGTGGCTCGCTTGAAGGAGAACCAGTACCTGCCAGAGGGCTATGAGCTGGAATAAGCGCCGGCGCCTCTCCTTTATGGAGGGGGGCACGGGTTTCACATTATTAAGGGGAATGACGTTATGAGACATCGTGTAGCCGGCCGCCCGCTGAGCCGTTCCGGATCGCACGGACTTGCGCTACGGCGCAATCTGGTTCGTGCTTTGGTCGAGCATGAGCAGATTCGTACGACCAAGGCCAAGGCGTTGGCGGTACGCGGCGACGCCGACAAGTTGATTACTCTGGCCAAGACCGGCATGACCAAGCGCGCGGCTGAGGCATCTGATGTGCATGAGCGCAGGCAGGCGGCTGTCGTGCTGGGGGATCGGCGACTGGTAACCAAGCTGTTCGATGAGATCGCGCCGCGCTATGCGGACCGCGCTGGTGGATACACCCGTGTTTTGGATCTGGAGCCGCGTAAGGGTGACAACGCGGAGATGGCTCTGCTTCAGTTTAGCTGAGGCAGATGGACGGGCTCACTGACATGTCGGCAGCGCGAAACTACCGGATGTCGATGGCCTACGACGGCACGGACTATGCAGGTTTTCAGATCCAGCGCGACGGACGTACTGTCCAGGGAGCGTTGGAGGAGGCGTTGAGCCGGATCACGCAACGTGCGGTGCGTGTCACTGCTGCGGGGCGTACGGATGCCGGAGTGCATGCGGCAGCGCAGGTAGTCAGTTTTCGGTCCGAGTGGCGACACTCGGAGGCTGAACTGGAACGGGCTCTGAATGCGGTCCTGCCAGATGACATAGCGGTGCGTCAGGTCGAACGGGTTGCAGAGACTTTTCACGCACGCTTTAGCGCCAGTAGTCGTGAGTACCTTTACAGGATCTATCGGGCGCCGGTTCGAGTGCCATACATCGATCGGTATGCGTGGCAGGTGAACAAGGAGCTACAGGGGGAGCGCCTGACAAGGGCAACCAGGATGCTGGTGCGTGAGGCGGACTTTCGTGCTTTTGGCCAGGCCGCGGATGGGCGCTCAACAGTACGGCGGATAGTGCATGCCGAGTGGTCGGTGGCGCCGGTAGCGTACGCGGATGTTCCTGGCTGGGACTTTTATATCGAGGCTAACGGGTTTCTCCGGGGCATGGTGCGGAGAATCGTGGGCACATTGGTGCAGGTAGGGCTGGGGGTTCTAGAGCCTGAGATCGTCGAAGAGATTCTTCTTTCGGCGGATCCGGCAAGGGCCGCTGCGCCTGCGCCGGCACGAGGGTTGTTTTTCTGGCGGGCCTGGTATCCGGGTGACCGCAGAGATGCTGAAACTAGCAGATGAACTCGCGGATGCGCGATGACAAGATGTTAACCGCGAGGGTAGAAGGAGTAGGGCGAGTGAATACGTACGTAGTCAAGGGTGGAGATATTGAGCGCGCGTGGTACGTTGTCGACGCTGAGGGGCAGAACCTCGGGCGTCTGGCCACGCGTATTGCGACGATCTTGCGAGGCAAGCACAAGGCCATCTACACCCCAAGCATGGATCTGGGCGATTTCGTGGTCGTGGTGAATGCGGAAAAGGTGCAGGTTACAGGCCGCAAGATGGCTGACAAGTACTATTATCGCCACTCGCTCTATCCCGGGGGCCTCACGGCTGTTTCTCTTGGGGACATGCTCAAGAGTCATCCCGAGCGGGTTATCGAACACGCGGTACGGGGAATGTTGCCCAAGAACAAGCTGGGCCGTGCGATGTACAAGAAGCTAAAGGTCTACGTCGGTCCTGAGCATCCGCATCAGGCCCAAAAGCCGCAGACTTTGGATCTCTGACCAGAGCGAGCAAGGAGGACGACAAGTGGCGTTGCAGTATTTTTATGGGACAGGCCGACGCAAGACCGCATCAGCGCGGGTGCGGCTGTACCCTGGCGAGACGGGTTTTGTGGTGAACGGAAAGCCGGCGGAAGAGTTCTTTTCCCGGCCGACTGACCTGCACGATGCCGCGGAACCGCTGGCGGCCACTGAGACACTGGACAAGTTCCGGGTGTCTGTAGTGGTAGCCGGTGGCGGTGTTACGGGGCAGGCGGGGGCTGTTCGACTGGGCGTGGCACGGGCCTTGCTCGTGTTCGATCCTGAGTTGAGGGGAGCCCTTCGGCAGGGAGGTTTCCTCACCCGCGATCCGCGTGCCAAGGAGCGGAAAAAGCCTGGTCTCAAGCGCGCCCGTAAGGCGCCGCAGTACACCAAGCGATAGCGCGCCGCGTTTGTTGCCTGGTAATTCAGACGGCGGGCTGACCCTGATCGGGTCAGGCCTGCCGTTTTGTGCATTCTGCCGACGTCGGGCGTTCGCCGGGCGGGCCATGTTCGGACAATGTGCTAGACGGTCCGTGGCGGGTGTCACCAGGGCCAATACAGCACCACGGCTGCGGTGATGGCCCAGAGCACGATATCGATCAACAAGGGGCGATCACTGAGGACAATATCTTCCGGGCTGCCGCCGAGCATACGGACATGGATGAGATACAAATACCGGAATATGCCGTACAGAACAAAAGGAATCGTGAGCATCATCGTGTGATTCGATGGCAGGTTGGGGGCTGAGAAAGTGTAGAATGAGTAGGCTGCCAGCGTGGTTGCCGTGACCAGGGAGGTCATTTCATCCAGGAAGGGCAGATTGTATTCCTGCAGGATCGCTCGATGTTGGCTCGCGTTTTCATCGAGCAATACTAGCTCGTGGCGCCTCTTGCTGAGTGCGATAAACAGCGCGAGCAAGGTCGTGCACACATAGAGCCAGGGTGAGAACCGCGACACCACCACCGCCATTGTTCCTGCGGCCACGCGCAGGACAAAT
Source organism: Anaerolineae bacterium (assembly GCA_040772225.1). Classification (GTDB taxonomy): domain Bacteria; phylum Chloroflexota; class Anaerolineae; order UBA1429; family UBA1429; genus JAAYED01. Next base: position 1,202,787 of record JAXGYO010000002.1, on the reverse strand, counting down.
CCGGCCGCTACAGACATCACATCAAGAATCACGTGATGCTTGAGATAGAAGGTGTACAGCACCATGAGCACCAGGTACAGGCAGGATACGAGGAGCACGTTGGGGAGGAAGGCAGCTGACACGCCGAGGCCGAGTATAATCAGAATGGCGGCGGCTGCTTTGGCCACCGCTGGCTCAAGTGCTCCGGAGGCCAGGGGGCGGAACCGTTTCTTTGGGTGCTGTCTGTCATTCTCAATGTCGACAAGGTCATTGATCAGATAGATGGCGCTGGATAGAGCACAGAAAATGGCAAATGCCAGGACGCTTCGACCCCATGCGGCGAGATCCATCATACGTCCGTCGAACAGCAGGGCCGCAAAGACAAAGATGTTCTTGGTCCACTGCCTCGGCCGCATCGCTCTAAACAGGTGATATGGCATAGAGTTGGTCTCCTGATCGGATTTCGGCTAATCTTAGGTTTGCGGGCATCTGACGTCAAAGGGACTATGCAAGCCGGCTGGACGGGACCGCCAACCGCGATTCGCCTCTCATAGTATGGGGGACACGACGAACATTCGCCTGGATCAACTGCTTCAGCGACGTCATCTGGTGTCCAGCCGTGAGCGCGGCCGAAGGCTGATCATGGCAGGCCAGGTTCAAGTCGATGGCGTCGTCGTTGACAAACCTGGTGCGGTTGTCCGTGAAGGCGCTACCGTAGAGATTGCCGAGCAACTCCCCTATGTGAGTCGAGGCGGACTCAAGCTGCAAAAGGCACTGGATCTCTTTGGCATAGCCGCTGAGGGCTGTGTCGTTGCCGATATCGGAGCTTCCACGGGGGGCTTTACCGATCTGTGGCTTCAGCGCGGCGCACGTCGCGTCTATGCCATCGATGCCGGGTATGGTCAGCTGGCGTGGAGTCTGCGCCAGGACCCGCGGGTTGTCGTGATGGAGCGTACCAACGCGCGCTACCTGGAGGAACTGCCCGAGCCCATTGATCGTGTCAGCGTGGATGTGTCCTTTATTTCGCTGGACCTGATCCTGCCGCGGGCCTTGGCGTGGCTTGTCGATGGGGGCCAGGCCGTGGCTCTGATCAAGCCCCAGTTCGAAGCGGGTGCGGATCGGGTCGGCAAGGGTGGCGTCGTCAGAGATCCGGAGACGCATCGTGAGGTGCTTGAGCGTGTTCTAATCAACGCAGTCCGGGGCGGCTGGCAGCTCTTGGGCCTGACGCGTTCGCCTCTGGTGGGGCCCGCCGGCAACATCGAATTCCTCGCCTGGCTCGGTAAGGCGACGTCTCTATCAAACATCGATCTGGGAGAAGGTCTGAAGAAGGCCATCTCTCAAGAACTGCAATGAGGTAGGGCTCATGCCAACATGGATGGGTACGCCAAAACAGCGCCTGCGGGCGATCTTGTTGACTCTGATCGGGCTCCTGGCATGGTGGGTATTGCGAGAGGGAGGTGCGGCGCTTGTGCCGTTCTTCCTCGGGGCCGTGATGGTGTATATCCTGGTGCCGATTGTTGATTTTCTTCAGGCGCATGCGCCGCGGCCCATACGTGGCCGCCATTCGGCGCGCATTCTGGCAATCATCCTTGTGTATATGGTCTTTTTTGGTTTGCTGGCGGGCTTGCTCTCCTATTTTATCCCGGAGTTGATTACACAGACTCAGCAGCTGGTCAGCACGATACCGGAGTTGTACACGAACCTGTCCGCTGATTTTGCCATCGACATCGAGGCTTTTTTCGAGCGTATTCCTGAGGGGATCAGATCCAGCGTGGAAGAGGGTGTGAACACCACGATCAAGGCGATCGGGGATGCTGTACAGCTGGGCATCCAGACGACCGCCAAGACCATGTGGGCCACCGTTAGCTTTATCGTGGGTATGTTGATTATTCCGGTATGGGCGTTTCTGGTGCTGTCCAGCATCGCAGCGGGAAAGCGGGCGTTCTCCCGGATGATCCCAGAGCCTGCGCGTGAGGACGTTTACAACGTTGTGAAGATCATCGACCGCCTGGCGAGCGCCTACCTGCGCGGGCAACTGCTTCTCTGTCTGCTGGTCGGCTCGGCCTCGGCCATCATGCTGGCGGCCTTTGGTGTGCCTCAGGCCCTGCTTCTCGGGACTTTGGCGGGCATCTTTGAGTTGATCCCGAACCTGGGTCCCTTTATCGGCGCGATCCCGGCCGTACTCGTGACGCTACTCGACGAGCCCATCAAGGCGCTCTGGGTCTCCATCGGCTTTGTGGTCATCCAACAGGTGGAGAACGCCTTTCTTGTGCCGCGCATCTCGGGCAAGGCCGTGAGGTTCCACCCGGCCATCGTAATCATCCTGGTTCTCGTGGGTAGCGAGGTGGCCGGGATCTGGGGCATGCTGCTTGCTGTGCCCATGGCCGCCATCATCCGCGACGTAGCTCGCTACCTGTACCTGCGTACTACCGATAAGGGCGCTACACCGGAGATGGCCATGGAGACGCTTCGCGCCCGAAGCCTGTAGGGCGACGAGCGGCTGCGGTATCGGCACTAATTGCCCCCCTGTAGTGCGAGGCATGCTGCACCCTCATGTGGGGCACGGCATATAGAGGGCCTGGGTTGCCAGGCTGATTTGAGTCTCCCGCGCGACACGGCCAGATGGCCGCATGACCGAGTTGCCTCACCAACAATCCCCGCGTCTACCCGAGCTTTCTGATGCACACTGTGCGCAAAAGGTTGCCCATGCATTTGCTGCCTCGCCTGTGATGGGCCCATACTCGCGCGGGCAAGAATCCTTCATTGAACTGGCATCTGCATTCGTGGGAGCGACCAAGACAGTACTTGAGCATGGCATCACACATGCGAGGGTCAGCTTCTGCGTAGACAAATTACGCTGGGATATTGACACAGAATTGTTCTCTTTAGTATATTGGGTCCAAGAACGTCTCGGACACTCTACCAGTTTCCCGTAAAGGCTTGGCATTGTCTGTGTCAGTGCACCAGTTTGCTGCACATTGACGATAGGCCTAACGGGGCGTTGCACCAGGGAGATGGGCTATGCGTGAGACGATGACCGGTATTCCTTCCTTACCGCTGTCTAGGCCCGTCGTTTCTCGTTCTCCTATCGGAATCGTGCTGCTTCTATTAGGCCTCTTGTCTCTGTGTTTGGCACTGTTTCCGCGATTGGTTGGCGCACAAGCGGCTGTTATTTTCGTGGACGACACGGCAGAGGGTTCTAATGACGGCACGTCTTGGGCGGACGCCTATACAGATCTGCAGGCTGCTCTTGAACAAGCGACAGGCGGAGAAGAGATATGGGTGGCCGCGGGAGTGTATCTGCCCACGCAGACTGGGGATCGCTCTGCAAGCTTCGAGCTCAGGTCAGGCGTGGCGATGTATGGAGGGTTCGCAGGTACAGAGACGCTGCGCTCGGAGCGAGACTGGTTGATTCACCTTGCCGTGTTGAGCGGGGATATCGATCGAAACGACTTGAGCAAGATTGCTGGTGTTACGACCGAGTCGGCGAATATTGTGGGAGAAAACTCCTATCACGTTGTGATCGCAGACGTAGACGCTAGGGCCGGAGCTGTGCTGGATGGTTTTGTCGTCACAGCCGGAAAGGCCGAGTCTGACGGAGACAACTACGGAGGGGGCCTCCGTGTTTCGGACAACGCGCAGGTGACTCTAAGAAACCTGCGCATCACTGGCAATTACGCTTCCAAGAGTGGTGGCGGCGTCTCGTTGCGCGGCTCTACTGGTTCGATCGCTCGCTGCAGCTTCCAGAATAACGCGGCCCCAGGTCTGGCAACTTATGATGGGGGAGGTGGACTTTATATCGAAGAAAGCGTTCTCGATATAACGAACTCTGCGTTCTCAGGAAATGTGACTGCGAATCTGGGTGGGGGCATAAACCTGACTTTTGGCAGCCGCCCACAGGCTCCATCGCAGATCTACGGCGTTCTTGTATTCGGGAATGCTGCAAAGTACGGAGGCGGTCTTTCGGCGCGACGCAGCAATTATGAACTGGTCAACGCGACTCTTGCCGGCAACACGGCCAGCCAAACCGGTGGAGGTATCTACAACAATGACAGCGCGGGGCTGATTTCTAACGGTATCCTCTGGACCAACACGCCAAACAACATCCAGTTCGGCGAGCTTGTCGTCTCGTACTGCTTGACAACAGGATTCACCTCCGGTGAAGGTAACCTTGAAGTGGATCCGGGGTTTATGGACCCAGACAGCGGTGATTTCCACTTGCGGGCAGGCTCGCCGGCTATAGACAGCGGAAGTAATGAACTATTGCCTGCGCTGCTCTCGAGTGACCTCGATGGGTATGCTCGTGTTTCCGATGGTGATACCGTTGCAGGAGCGCAGGTCGATCGTGGCGCATACGAGTGGCCCGGATACGGGCTGACTGTCGACGTCGTGGGCAGTGGTCAGGTGACCGAATCCCGTGACAGCGGCACTTTTCCGTTTATACAGTCCCTGTACTATCCGCCCGGGTACAGCGTTACGGTTACCGCTGAGCCGGCTGAGGGCTGGACATTCGCGGGCTGGTCCGGTGATGTTACCGGATCGCAGCCGACAGCGGACATCCTGATGACCGCAAGCAAGGTGGTCACGGCGACGTTCACTGGACCGGCGGCCGTCACCATGGGGTCATTTGCTGCTCGCAGTACCTCTGCCGGCATCCTTCTCACCTGGGAGACCGAGAGCGAGATCGACATGCTTGGCTTTTATCTGCGACGTTCGGAGTCTTTCGATGGTCCGTGGGAGGACCTGAATGGCGGGCAGATGATTCCGGTGGTCGCCCCGGGCCAGATGGAGGGATCTAGGTATCGCTTCTTGGACTCGACGGTTGTCTCTGGGGAGCGCTATGTCTATCAGCTTGAGCAGGTAGGCCTCGGATTTCTAGAGAATAGCCCCAATGCAATACACACTGTGGAGGCTCGACACTGGGGCTTTTTCTGGTTTCTGCCCATTGTCACGCATCCTATGATGGTTGGTCCCTAAAACCATAGCGACGTGTCTGCAATCACCTTGTTGGTTGATCGCTCTTGTGATGTTTTCCGTGTGCAATTGACCAACAACGGATTTGGCACCGGCATCTTGATGCAACTCTTCTGCCGCTTTGGTCAGATACCAGCCTGCGCTCATAGGCAAGCGGGGCGCCGCAACGACCGGGCCATTGTCCCGTGCTGCAGTGATTCTTCGCAGTCAAGAATGTCCACCGTTTACCCTGCCCAATCTAGTGCCTGCGGTAAAACGCGGGTGGCAGGCGGTAAAGACACAACGCTGCGCTTGTGGGTTTTCGGCTGTCCGTTGCGGGCAGGTGCCGCTGCGCTTTAGATCCTATAACCCTCCTGGGATGGTCTAACAGCGTCACACTGCACCAATACAGCGTGCATCATCCTGATTCATGAGCCCCAAGGCAGGTGAGACACGAGTTGCTCAAGCTATTGCGGTGCCGCTGAACGACTATACAACAAGTGATCAAGTCGGACTTGACCGCTCGTGTTCACATCAGTGACCGTTTCCCCCTGGCGTGCCTGTGATGTATACTTGATTATCAGTCATGACTCACATTCGCGGGCCGCACAGCCCAGCGTGCGCTCGCCCCGGCACACACACAGGATGCTTCAGTGACCGACGCACTCCACCTGGTCCGCAACTTTTGCATCATCGCCCATATCGACCATGGCAAGTCGACGCTCTCCGATCGCTTGCTCGAGGCCACCGGGACCATCGCCAGCCGCGAGATGGCGGAGCAGGTGCTGGACCGGATGGACCTGGAGCGCGAGAAGGGGATCACGATCAAAGCCAAGGCCGTGCGCATGCCCTATGAACACGTCGATGGCCAGTGCTACGAGCTAAACCTTATCGACACACCCGGCCACGTTGACTTTGCCTATGAAGTATCACACGCTCTCTCTGCCTGTGAGGGCGCGCTTCTCGTTGTCGATGCCACGCAGGGTATCGAGGCGCAAACACTCGCCAACCTCTATCTGGCGCTTGATCACGACCTGGACATCATTCCGGTAGTCAACAAGATCGACCTGCCCTCCGCTGATCCGGACGCCGTTTCGGCCGAGATTGAGGAACTCCTGGGTGTGCCGGAAGACACCATACTCAGGGTCTCTGCGAAGGATGGCCAGGGGGTAGAGAGGCTGCTCGTAGAGATCATCGATCGCATCCGCCCTCCCGAGGGCGATGTCGATCGCCCGCTGCGGGCCCTCGTCTTTGACTCGCACTATGACCCATACAAGGGTGTGATCGCCTATGTCCGGGTGATGGACGGCCAGTGCCGGACCGGCTCTGCACTGATGATCATGTCGAACGGCCGCAAGGTGGAACCTCTTGAAGTGGGCGTTTTTGGCCCGGACATGCGTCCCGTCGAACATCTGGGTGCGGGTGATGTCGGGTATGTGGCCACTGGACTCAAGAACGTCAGAGAGTGCCGCGTGGGCGATACCATCACGGGTGCGCAGCTCCCGGCCAGCGAACCGCTGGCGGGCTTTGACCCACCCAAACCGATGGTTTATGCGGGGTTGTACCCGGTTGAGAACGATGACTATAGCGACCTGCGCGACGCCCTCGAAAAGCTGCAACTCAACGATGCGTCGCTGGTGTACCAGCCCGAGTCTTCGCTGGCGCTAAACATGGGCTTTCGTTGTGGCTTCCTGGGGCTCTTGCACATGGAGATCGTTCAGGAGCGTTTGGAGCGTGAGTATGAGATCGACCTGCTGGCCACAGCGCCGAGCGTAGAGTACGAAGTGCTCCTGACCAGCGGTCAGGTCATTGAGGTCGATAACCCGGCAGAGCTCCCAGACATGTCTCAGATCGAAGAGATACGCGAGCCGTGGATGCATATCAGCCTTTTCACGCCCACAGAGTATATCGGACCGCTTATGGAGCTCGCAACGGGCCATCGCGGCGTGTTCGACAAGATGGAATACCTGGACACGCGTCGAGTGATGCTCAACTTTGAGATCCCGCTGTCCGAGATCCTGGTGAACTTTCACGATCAGCTCAAGTCGTCATCGCGAGGTTACGCGTCGATGGACTACCGGTTTCTTGGGCACCGTGCCGGGGATCTGGTCAAGATGACGATTCTGGTCAATGATGATCCGGTGGATGCTCTGTCGGTCATTATCCACCGCGATAGCGCCTATGATAAGGGCAGCCTCCTCGTACGGCGGCTGAAAGAAGTCATCCCACCGCAGCTCTTCGCGGTGCCCATCCAGGCCGCGGTTGGAGGCCGGGTGATTGCCAGAGCCACAGTCAAGGGCGTGCGGAAGGATGTGCTCGCCAAGTGCTACGGCGGCGACATCACCCGCAAACGCAAGCTCCTCGAGAAGCAGAAAGAGGGACGCCGCCGCCTCAAGAAGGTCGGCAAGGTGGAACTGCCTCAGGAAGCTTTCATGACCGTGCTGCGGCTAAACGATTGATCCAGGGCCGGCGAGCTCTGCTACCCAACTGCAGGCTGGTGACATAGATGTCTCAACTGGACAGTGAACGCATACTCGCAGGCCGCATGCAGCCGCGACGTTCGCGTGGCGAGCTCTTGGTGCTCGCCTCTATCCTTTTTACAGCGCTCGGCGTCCGACTCTATGGCCTGACCTGGGACCACGGATACCTCTTCCATCCAGATGAGCGCATGGTGCTATTTGTGACTTCCGATCTCTCGTTCCCCTGGCCCCCTGATTGGGCCGCTCTGCTATCGCCGTCGAGCACCTGGAACCCCGCTTTTTTCTCTTATGGCTCTTTGCCGATATACCTCCTCCGCATTCTATCGAGCGCTGCTGCACAGCTTTGGCCGACGATGGAGAGCCTGCGCTCATTCTACGTCATCGGACGGGTTGTCTCCGCATTGGCAGACGTTGGGACGATCTATATTGCCTATGTGCTGGGGCGGCGTCTGTACGGCGTTCGCACTGCACTTTTCGGGGGCGCTCTGTTGGCGTTTTCCGTGCTGCATGTGCAGCTATCTCATTACTATGCGGTTGATACCCTGCTTACCTGGGCAGTGATGCTTGTGCTACTGCTCAGTACGCGTCTCGCACAGTCACCATCGTTCGCACGTTACCTTGGCGTGGGTGCTGCGATCGGTGTGGCCGCCGCAATCAAGATCAGCGCTCTCGCTCTTGCAGCGCCCGTAGGGCTCGCCTGTATCGGCGCACATATCATCGGTTCTCACCCTGATGACTCGGGCGATCCAGCACCTGACGTGGCATGGTTCAGCGAGGCACTCAGAGGCTTGATCGTTGCCGGGTGGGCCGCAGCCCTGGTCTTTGTGCTGCTGGAGCCCTATGCGCTCATCGACCTGTCCACCTTTATTGGGGATATCCAGACAGAGAGCATGATGGTGCGGGGCACCCGGGACTTGCCCTATACCCGCCAGTATGCCGGCACAATCCCCTACTTGTACCAGATCGCCCAGACGGTTCGCTGGTCCCTTGGGCCTCTCCTGGGCGTCGCGGGGTTCATAGGTTTGGTGTACGCGCTGGGGCGTGTGGTCATGCACATGCACAAGGGCCGCTGGAAGACCGCGCTGGCGGAGGGCATCCCTGTTCTCTGGTTCCTGGTTTACTTTGGGATTGTGGGGTCTTTTCACGCAAAGTTCCTGAGGTATATGCTGCCTGTGACTCCGCTGCTCTGCCTCTGGGCAGCTGCTCTGTTTGTCCGTCTTGGTACCCATCTTCGAGCTCGCTGGCGCTACGCGGGGCGTATCCTTGCAGGCGTCACCCTGACGGGATCGGTGCTCTATGTGCTCGCCTTTATCAACATCTACGCATCGACCCACCCCTGGGAGCAAGTGACCGAGTGGATCTGCAGCCAGGCGCCGAAGAACAGTGTCTTGATGATCGAGCACTGGGACCAACCTCTGCCGATTCTTCAGGGCGTTGGTGAGCACAATTGCTGGAATGACTTTACCGTGATCGAGTTTCCTGCCTACGATCCGGACAACGAGGCTAAGCTAACGAAACTTGTCGAGTCACTGCAGTCAGCAGACTATGTGGTGATCGCCAGCAACCGTTTGTATGGCAGCATTGTGCCGCTGTCACAACGCTATCCGATCACGGCTCAGTACTACCACCGTCTTTTTGCAGAAGAGCTGGGCTTTGAACTGGTCTACTTTGCCCAGGTCTACCCTCAACTGGGACCCTACCGTCTAGTCAACGATACGCTCAGTCGGCCAGGGCTACCTATGCCGGAACTGCTCTCAGCCGAGGGGCGCCTGGCCACCGATTTGGTCCTGGGACATGCGGACGAAAGCTATTCCGTGTATGATCACCCAATGCCGCTGGTCTTTGAGCGCACATCGGACCTGTCCGAGGAGGCGCTGAGGGCACTGCTGACAGCCGAATCGCCAGGCTAATGACTCCGAGCCACTGGGCAGTGGACCGGATGGTGTGTGATCGGGCGGATCCAGATTCAAGGGACAGGGGATCTATGACCGGTAAGAGTATCAGCCGTCAGAGGGTACGCGTGGCCCTGGGGATTCTGCTGAGTCTCCTCTTTCTGTACCTCTCCATCCAAGGCATCGATTGGGCGGAATTTGCCCGGTTATTCAAGGGAGCCGCGTATGGCTATCTGGTGCTGGCATTCCTGGTGATTGTCTTCCTTAGCTGGCTTCGGGGTTTGCGCTGGCACTATCTTACGCGGCGCGATCCCGGCATCACGGTAGGGACGCTCTTTCACCTGATGAATATCAGTTACTTTTTTAACAACACGTTGCCGGCCAAGGCCGGAGAGTTCGTCCGCGGCTACCTGGCCGGTCGCCAGTTGACCGGAGGATACGGTCAGGCGGCGTCCTCGCTCTTGATCGGCGCTCTCCTCGACGTCCTCTCCATGATCATCATCCTCGTGGGCTTGCTGCCCGTCCTCGAGATACCTGGCTGGATTCGCCAGGGAGGCCTCATATTCGGTGCGCTCGCTATCGGAGGCACTGCCCTGCTCCTCATCATCGCGCGCAAAGGGCAGCGCGGGCTTGACTGGGCATGGTCCTACATAGGGCGCATCCCCAAAGTGGGCACGCCGGGCATCAAAGCGGCCTTTACGCAGCTAATTAACGGATTTGGTGTGTTGCTGGAATGGCGCTATGTGCTCCCGATCATACTCACAACAGTGATCCTTTGGGTGGTCAGCGCTGGTCTCAACTATATTATGATGCTGGTATTCCATATGGGTGCCTTGCCCTTTTCTGCCGCTCTCATGGTGCTATGCGCCACCGGCTTCTCCATGATGGTCCCGTCATCTCCAGGTGCGGTGGGCGTCTTTGAATGGGCCGGGGTGCAGGGATTGCTCATCTTTTCGGTGGAACAGAGCGCGGCTTTTGCCTATATGCTGGGCTTGCACCTGTTTACAAACCTCACTCTGATTCTGCTGGGCCTGGTCGGCATGGTCGCCCAAGGGCTAACCTACGCCCACGTCAAGAGCGTTGTGTACAGCGGCAGCCAGGGGACTGAGCTATAGGTCGTGCTACGAGCCGAGCACGCTGTTGCATCAGTCTTGGCTCACGCCCGGTCCCCGATCCTCTGCCGCCGCGAGCCTGTTTCTGACATGATCTCAGAACCATAGCGGACATATAGATGGCAAAACCGATGACAACAGACCAGCAAGAGCAGATGGCCCAGCGAGAGCGCATCCTGAGCCGGTTGCTCCGCAACGAGTCAGACGTTGCCTACCGCCGCCGCGTGCGCACGATGCTATCGTATCTCGACCCGCAGCCCGGACAGGTCATCCTCGACTGTGGCACCGGGATGGGCTTCTATGCGCGTACCATACGCCGGCTTTATCGCGGCGTTCAGATCATCGGGGTAGACATGGACACCCGCGCGCTGGCCTTTGCCCGCGCCAACCTGGAGTCGGACATCCTTGTCGCGCACGCAGACATTTACAGTCTGCCGCTGGCGGCAGCGAGCGTGGACAGCGTGCTGATGTCCGAGGTGCTGGAGCATCTCGCTGATGAGGCAGCAGGACTGGCCGAGGTGCACCGCGTGCTCAAGCCGGGAGGCAAGCTGGCGATCACAGTCCCCTACAATCGTTATTCCGGGTGGTACGATCCCATCAACCGCCTGTCAGAGGCTATCCGCAGGCGTCCCATACGCACAGGACCCTTTGCCGGTATCTGGGCAAACCACGAGCGCCTGTACGATACTGATCGTCTCGCGCAGGTGTTGAACGACGCGGGCTTTGCCGTCGGATCCATGGCTTATCTGACGCACTACTGCTTCCCTGGAACGCAGACCATCGTCTACACGATTGGCAAAGGCCTTATTGAGAGAGGCCTTTTGCCAGCGGCGGTATCGCGCTCGGTCCATCGCTTTGAGGGGGAGGCCAACAGGGGAAGCCCGCTGAACCCATTGAACTGGGCGCTGGCGCTCTTTCACCAGATCGATCGCCTGAATGAGGATGAGAAACGGATGGCCAGGGTCGACACCTTTGTCAACCTGGCTGTACTGGCAACCAAACATTAGTTCACCGTCCTCTGAGCGGACGCGATGCGCCATCGACGCCAGGGAGGCCAAGTGGCGACCGTAGAGACTCGAACCGAGGCAGCAGCACCAGAGAGCCAGGGCGCACTGGTTTCCGGGAACAAGCCGGTCGGCTTTCTGCTTGCGGCGCTCGCCCTGGGATCGGCCGGACAGTTACTTCTCGACCTCCGTTCCAGCGTGATCTGGGGGGTGGTGTTGCTCGCCCTTGGGGCGCTGCTCTTTGGCGTTTCTGCATCCCCGCGGCGTGGCCCGCAGGAGCCCGCGCCCCTATTGATGTATCAGCCCGTACGCTGGCTGCCTCTTGCGGGCGCTCTGCTTATCGGCCTGGTATCTCTCATGGGCTTTGCTGGCAACCGCTATACCCTGCACGGCGTGATTCTCTGGGCTGGCTCCCTGTTCTGTGTGTTGTTTGCTCACCTGCCGTCGGATTTCCGCCTGAATCTTCCGCGCTTCCCCGTCAAGGCTCAGCTATCTCTACCTGGTCTCGTGGTGCTCTTTTCCATCCTCATGGGCAGCTTCTTTCGGTTACATCGCATACACACACTTCCTCTGGAGATGGGCTGCGACCTGCCTCTTATCCACGCCAACATTGCCCAGATTCTGGGCGGTGAGTTTCCCATCTTTTTCGAGTCCCATCCCGGCCGGGAGGGGCTGTTCTTTTACCTCGCTGCCCCGGTTGCCGCTGTTGCTGGTCTGAGCCACACGAGCATCAAAGTGGCGGCCGCGCTCATCGGTATACTGACGATTCCAGTCGTGTATCGGCTGGGCCGTGAGATGTTCGACCCCTGGACAGGGGCGCTGGCGGCATTCTTGCTGTCCTTTAGCCACTGGCACATCATACTCAGCCGAGTCGGTTACCGTGCCGTGCTGATGCCGCTTCTGGTCAGCCTGAGCCTGTTATTCCTTGTCCGCGGGCTGAAAACAGGCAAGGAAATTCATTATGTGCTCAGCGCCCTGTTCACCGGGCTGGGACTGCAAAGCTATAACGCGTTCATGGTCGTCCCGCCTATGCTGGGACTCGCTCTGGTGCTGGCCCGTCTCTTGTCTCGTCGCTGGCGGTTGGCGATCCAGTGGCGTCAGGTTGTGCTATGGGCGATCGTCGGGTTACTGGCCGCACTCCCTCTGCTGAGCTATGTACTCGAGGACCCACAGCGTTACGTGTACCGCGCAGCTACGCGGGTGACCTCTATGGAATCTGCGCTGACAGATTCACCGGCATCGACCTGGCTGGGCAACGCTGGCAAAGCAGCGGCCATGTTCCACTATGAGGGTGATTCGGTGTATGTCAGCAACGTGCCCCGGCACAGGCAGCTTGGATATGTGACAGCGATCCTTTTCGCCTTTGGTGCGGTATACTCTGTCCTCCGGCGGCCGGCACGCGAATTCTGGCTGCTATGGCTCTCGTTCGCGGGCACGATGTTGCCATCTACGCTGGCACTGGCCTTTCCAGACGAGGTGCCCAGCGCTGTGCGGAGCATCGGTGCGCTGCCCTTTGCGATGGTTATTTCGGCGCTCGGGCTGCGCGCTGCCGGAGCATGGCTGGTCCGAGCGTGGTTGAGAGGTTCAGGCAACCCTGCCAGGCACAATTCTGGGCGCAAACTCACAATTGTTGTAGCGAGCATCCTGGGCGCCGGCCTGGCCATGGAAATTCTCAGTGTGTACCCGCTCTACTTTGAGCGCTATGCCATGGCGCAGCCGCTTCAGAACCAGTCTATCTCACTGGAGATGGCGCGTACCATCGACGATTTTGCCGACGACGGAGAGGCATACATACTGAGCGCAGCACATTGGTATGATGGTAACGCAGTGCGCGCCCAGTTCAGGCGCACCCCGCGCGAATGGGCGAATGAACTGATGATCCTGGAGCCAGGTAAGCCGCCCCTGGATGGAGAAGCTGGCCGGGTACTGGTGATTCTTCATCCCGATGCGGAGGAAGCACTCGAATTACTCGAGCGCAGCTTTGGGAATCAGATCGTCCTTGAGCATCGTTGGAAGGATGGCAGTCTTGCGTTCAAGGCTTTTTACGGTGAGAGGTAAGCGCCCATGACCTCCGGTAACGTATGTGAGCCTGTGGTGCCCGCAAACGTGCTCCGGAAAGAACCACAAGGCGACGCACCACAGAGTGTCAACGCGCGCCGACATTGGCCGCAACTCGCGGTAGTACTTGGCCTGGCGGCGATCCTGGTACTGGGCGCCACGCTGCGCTTTACCGGTCTGGACTGGGACGACGGTCAGCACCTGCACCCTGACGAACGCTTCTTGACGATGGTTGAAAACGCCCTCACCTGGCCATCGTCGCTGAGCGAATATCTGGACACATCAGTTAACCCGCTGAATCCCTACAACAGAGGTCAGGGATCGTATGTCTACGGGCTGCTGCCAGTGGTGCTGGCCAAGTCCCTCGGGCAACTGACGGGCTACACAGGGTATTCGGGTGTGTACCTGGCCGGACGCGCCATGTCCGGCGTGCTGGACCTCATGGCCGTGCTGGTCGTGTTTGCACTGGGAAAGAGGCTATACGACGAGCGCGTAGGTCTCCTGGGAGCGCTGCTGCTTTCGCTCAGCGTGCTGAACATTCAGCAGTCCCACTATTTTACCGTCGATTCGACGACCACTTTTCTCGTGACTCTGGCGCTCTACTTTGCCGTGCGTGTAGCGCAGGGCGAGGGCCGGTGGAGCATCGCGGGCCTTGGCGTGTCCTTTGGCCTTGCTCTTGCGTCCAAGGTGAGCATCGCGACCTTTGGTCTGGTGATCGGTCTTGCTTTGCTGGTACGTGTCTTTACGCGGCGTCAGAACCTGCCGACGGACGTGTCACAACACAAAGCTCGAAGCAGCGGTTCGCCTGCTGAAGGAGCGGAGCGAACGATGCGGCTGGGCCGCTGGCGACTCGCGTTAAGGGTGGACGGTGGCGATCCGCCGGAGCGCGTCCGGCGACTGGATGATCTCACGTTCCGCTGGCTCCGTGTAGTTGCGCTCATGGCCGTGATAATGTTCATCGCCTTTTGGGCTTTCCGGTTGACCATGCCACAAGCCTTTGAGGGGCCGGGCCTACTCGGGCTCAAACTGAACCAGCGCTGGCTCGATGACATGGTCAATATTCGCAAGATTACTTCAGGCGAGGTCGACTATCCTCCGAGCCACCAGTGGGCCGATCGCGCTCCTGTGTTCTATATGCTCGAGAATATGGTGTGCTGGGGACTGGGGCTCCCGCTCGGCCTGGCGGTGTGGTGCGCCTGGGGACTGATGCTGTGGCAACTTGTGCGTCACGGTAAGCTGGTGCATCTCTTGCCGTGGGTCTGGATGACGTTCACGTTCCTTTTCCAGAGCGTCCAGTTTGTCAAGACGGTGCGCTATCTGCTGCCCATCTACCCCACCATGGCGCTCATTGCGGGCTATGGACTGATCTGGCTTTGGGATCGCGCTGCCAGTTCCGGTAGACGCCTTGCGCTGGCTCTCGCTGGAGCGACTCTCGCTGTTGTGATCATCGGTACTGCTCTGTGGGCGCTGGCATTTACTTCTATCTACACACGCCCGATCACGCGCATCGAGGCCTCGCGCTGGATGTACGAGAACATACCGGCCGGGTCGAGCGTGACTTTCGAGGTCTGGGATGACCCGCTGCCGCTCAATATTGAAGGCAAGATCGGCGACCAGGTATTCAGGACGATCCGGACAGAGCCTTACTTGGAGGACATCCCCGAAAAGCGCACGATGCTCTACGATTGGATCGAGCAGGCCGACTATATTGTGCTCAGCAGCAACCGGCTCTATGGATCGATCCCGCGTCTGCCTACACGATACCCGATGACGACGCGCTACTATGAAGCGCTTTTCAGCGGCGAGTTAGGCTTTGAGCTCGTTGCCACGTTCACCTCGCGCCCGCAGTTGTTCGGCATCGAGATTGTGGATGACGATGCCGACGAGTCTTTCACGGTCTATGACCATCCCAAAGTGTCTATCTTTCGCAAGCGGGCCGACTTTGACATGGAGGCCGTCCATGCGCTCTTTGACGCGTACGATCTTGAGCGCATTGTGCGCATCCGGCCCACTCAGGTTACGTCCGCACCCAACCAGTTGCTGTTGGACGCAGAGGCACTGCGCACGCAACGCCAGGGGGGCACCTGGTCAGAGATCTTTTCCCGTGACAGCGTGGCCAATCGCGTGCCTGCACTGTTCTGGTGGCTGTGTCTCGCGCTCCTGGGGATCGTCGCCTGGCCGCTGACCTTTCCGGCGCTCAAACGGATGCCCGATGGCGGATTCACTCTGGCCAAAATCCTCGGGATACTCGTCTTTGGCTATCTCAACTGGCTAGTGGCCAGCACAGGCGTGTGCCGCTTTGATCGGGGTACGCTGATCCTGATGCTCATGCTCCTGAGCGCAGCCGCGGCTGGAGCAGCCTGGTTACAGCGTCGCACTCTCGGCGGGTTCATTTGCACACACTGGCGCGCACTGCTGGTACAGGAGGCGCTCTTCACCGGCGCATTTATCGTCATGCTGCTCATACGCCAGGGGAATCCCGATCTCTGGCATCCCGCTATGGGCGGCGAAAAGCCCATGGATCTTGCCTATCTGAATGCTATCATCAAGAGCACAACTTTTCCGCCCTATGACCCCTGGTTCTCCGGCGGATACATCAACTACTACTATTTTGGGTGGGTGCCCATCGCCGCGCTGATCAAAATGACAGGCATCCTGCCGACTATCGGGTATAACCTGGCACTGGCAAGCCTGTTCTCATTCGTGTTTGCAGGGAGCGTTGCTGTCGCTACACACCTCATCCCGGCCATGGAGGGTGACGAGAGTCGCTGGGTGACACGGCGCCTGCGTTGGGGCATCGGTGCCGGGCTGCTGGTCGCAGTGGCGGGGAACCTGGGTGAAGTCGAGCTGCTCTGGCAGGGTCTGGCTGATGCAGGACGCAGGCTGACTGATACTGCCCTGCTTGGAGAGCTGGGCGAGGTCCTGCATGGGGTCTATGCCCTCATTACAGGTCAGCAGATGCTGCTATTCCGGCCCGAGTGGTGGTACTGGAATGCCAGCCGCATCATGGCACATGGTGAGATCAACGAGTTTCCCTATTTCTCCTTCCTCTATGCAGATCTGCACGCCCATGTGATGGGCATGCCACTCTTTGTGCTGGCCATCGGCCTTGCGGCCCTCATCGCAACCGGTCGAGCGCCGCGGACGGGAGGACACGCCCGGCGCATCACAGACGCAACAATCGAGCGGGCCCTGGAGCTGTTGCTGCTGGGACTGACTCTCGGCGCGAGCTGGTGTGCTAACGCCTGGGACTTGCCGACAGGTGTGGCACTGGCTGTGGTAGCCCTGGCGATAAGCGCTCGCAACTCGGGCGATCGCTGGGGCCGGTACACGATCGCTTCTCTCGCCACTCAAACACTGCTTCTGGTGGCGCTGACGCGCCTGATGTACCAGCCCTTCCATGCCCACTACGGCACGGCCTACACGAGCATCGAGCTCTGGCATGGGAATCGCACGACCCTCGGCGACCTGCTGCTGATCTACCTGCCGTATCTCTTTGTACTGGTCACGTTCCTTTTTGCCACCGGCGGGCCGGTGTTGGCACGTACGCCGTGGTGGCGCTCTTTGCGTCTCGGTCTGGCACGCCAGCGCCGCTTTGCACGCGCCTGGAGCTTGCGCCGCGTGCTGGTGCGTTACCCTACACTGCTCTATCCGCTTGTCTGGCTAGGGCTTGCTCTCGGCATGATGTTCATCCTGGTGCTCTTTATGCTGGGTGAGCCTGTCAGCGCTGTCTTGACAATGCTCCTTGCGCTGGCGGCAGCGGGTCTCTTTGGCGGGCAGCGGACGGCCCGGGGGCGTACGCCCGCGCAGCGCTATGTGCTAGTCCTCACGATCGCCGGGCTGGCGCTGGCCCTCGGTATCGAGTGGGTGGTGCTCAAAGGCGATATCGGTCGCATGAACACTGTGTTCAAGTTCTCTCTACAGATCTGGATCCTCTGGGGCATCGCATCAGCTGTCGCACTGTCCTATCTGTTCGACAGGCAGCAGGTCAAGTCCAGGGCAGCAACACGGGGGTGGTGGCGTGGGATCCTGGTGCTGCTGGCGATCGGCATGTTCAGTTATCCCGTGCTGGCAACCCCGGGCAAGGTACGCGACCGCGTCAGTGAGAGCGCTCCGCACGGACTTGATGGCATGGCCTACATGGACACAGCCGTCTATCACGACAATGGACAGACGCTGACGCTGGCTCACGACGCAGCGGCCATTCGCTGGTTGCAGGACAATATTGTGGGATCTCCAGTGATCGTCGAGGCGAACACCCCATTGTACCGCTGGGGCGGCCGTATCTCGATCAATACCGGGCTGCCCTCGGTCATCGGGTGGGATTGGCATCAGAAGCAACAGCGGGCGGCGCTGAGCACCATCGTGGTGGACTGGCGGCTCGCGGATCTGAATGCGATCTACACCAGCCCGAGCATTTCTGAGACTCTGTCTCTGCTGGACAGGTACCAGGTCGGCCTCATCTATGTCGGCGAGTTGGAGCGCGCCTACTACCCCGCGGACGCTTTGGCCAAGTTCGACGCCATGCTCGGCGAAACGCTGGACCGTGTATACAGCGCGGGCCCAGTGACGATCTATCGCGTCCTCGGATCCGGTGTGCGTCTGGTCTCGCCCGACTCATCGACGAGTTCTAGCTCTGCCCTCTCGGACTGGCTGGCAAGGCAGTGGATTCCATCGCGCGTCGCTGCGCAGGCCCCCGGGCAGATGGACGACCTTGAGCCCCCAGACGGTAACCAGGATCTGCTTCTGAGTGTGCCGGTTGAGACGCTTCCCGTCGTGAGTGCCCGTGGATGGAACACGTTTGCTGCGGGCTCAGCTGCGCTGGCCGCTCTCTGCTGGTGGGGAGTTCTGCAGTTGATCGGGCTTGCCGCCTGGCCGCTTGCGGCACGGCTCGCGCCCCACTGGCCGGACAGGGGATATGCCATCGCCAAAGGGCTCGGACTCATCCTCACCGGATACCTCGCGTGGCTTGGTGCCAGCCTGCGCTGGCTGCAGAACACGCCGGGTACCGCGTGGGGCGCCCTGCTCGTGGTCGCCGTTGTCGCCTGTGTCGTCTTCCGCCTGCGTCGAGGGGAGAGCCCGGGGCAGAGCCCGATCCCCTGGCGCCAGGTTCTGTACAGCGAACTGGTCTTTAGCGGGGCCTTTCTCGCTTTTGTTCTGGTGCGACTGCTCAATCCAGATCTCTGGCAACCCTGGTTCGGCGGCGAAAAGATGATGGAGATCGCCATGCTGAACGCCGTCTCCAGGTCAGCCTACCTGCCCCCGTACGATCCTTACTTTGCCGGCGGCACGCTCAACTATTACTACTATGGGCTATACCTTGTGAGCCTGCTGGGCAAGCTCACAGGGCTGCCTCCAGAGATCAGCTTCAACCTCGCCGTCCCAACTTTTTTCGCGTTGACCGTGGCCCATGCTTTTGTGCTGGGGAGCTCGGTACTCGGAACGGGGCGGCTGCGCGTATGGCAAGGGGTTTGTGCAGCCGCGCTGGTGGCGCTAGTTGGAAATCTGTCAGCTGCATGGCAGTATCTTGGGCAGTTGCTTGCTGCCGGTTGCCCCGGGCAGACCACCGGCTTTTTCCGTGGCGTGGAATGTATCCTGAAAGGATTGGGTGTCGTGGGACGGCCAGGCGGCCCCCGGCTTGCCTTTGACTACTGGTATGCTGGCACGCGCATCATCCCGTTCACGATTAACGAGTTCCCATTCTTTACCTTTCTCTTTGCGGACCTGCATCCGCACCTGATGGCCCTGCCGTTTGGACTGCTCGTGCTGGTGCTGTGCGGCCTCTTTATCCAGTCGCGCCAGAACGCTCGCACACGCCTCGTGCAGCTGGCAATTGCGCTTGTGCTGACCCTAGGTATGCTGGGCGTGACCAACACCTGGGACCTGCCCGTCTATCTGCTCATTGCTTCTGCCACCTTGATCTATGTCGGGTACCGGCGCAGCGCCCTGCGGGGGGCGATGCTCGGCCTTGGGCTGGCATTGGGCCTTGGGCTGGCAGCTGTGCTGGCCTATGCGCCATTCTATGCTAGTTTTCGCGCGCAGAACCTGCGACTGGAACGCGTCTTGCCCGGAGATCGAACGACCGTGACGCCGTTCATCGAGATCTGGGGGCTATTTCTCTGGCTGCTTGCCGGAGGGCTCGGATGGCAGATTGGCAGCCTCCGTCTGTGGCGCTCCAGGTCGTGGCTGGCGTGGCTTTCGGGGCCGTTGCTCGGGCTCGGCGGCCTTGCGGGCATTGGCGCGGTTCTCACAGCCGCCAGCGGCAGGGGTGAGATCTGGCCAGTGCTCGTCCTGCTCCTGGTTTCGGCTGCCGCAATGCTGGTCTCCCAGAGGAAGCATGCGGAACGATGGTTCTCCTGGCTGCTCATCGCGGCGGCCCTGGGTGTGTTGCTGGGGGTTGAGTGGATCTATCTGGCCGATTTTCTGCGTGACTCGGACTGGCGTCGAATGAACACCGTGTTCAAGTTTTCGCTCCAGGCGTGGGTGCTCCTGGGCGTCTCTCTGGGTGCCATGCTCCCCGTTCTGTGGCAATCCAGGAGACGGCGACGAGGTCTCTATGGCAGTCTGTGGCACGCAGGGCTAGTTGTCCTCCTTGCGGGGGCACTCATCTATCCCCTGGCGGCGGTGCCAGCACGCGTGCAGGAAAGGTTTTCGAGCGGCTCGCCGGCCCGGAACACACTCGATGGTACGGCCTACATGGAGTATGCCGTGTACGATCCGCCGGGGGGCACGTCTTCTGTCGCTATGAGCTACGATCGCCAGGCGTTGAGCTGGATGTGGGAGCACATCGAGGGTAACCCGGTGATCGCGGAGGCCCCGGTCGACTTTTACCGCGCAGGGGGGTTGCGCATCGCCTCCTACACCGGTCTGCCGGCGCTCCTGGGCGCCCACCAGTACGAGCAGCGTCCAGCATCACAGGTGGCGCCTCGTCAGGCAGACGCCGAGCGGCTATTTGCCACCGAGGATCCGGACACTGCGCTAGAGATCATCCAGCGGCAAGGCGTGCGCCTGGTATACGTGGGACCACTTGAGCGCGCGCTGTACACGCCTGCTGCCCTGGACAAGTTCGACACACTGGTGGAGCAGGAAATCCTCGAACGCATTTACCGGAACGAGCAGGTCGACCTTTACCGCTATAATGGCGCGTTCCTAAGAGTCGAGGAGGGCCACTCATGATGGTCCTGGTGCCGTTGTTACGCTGGTGGCTGCTCCTGGAGTTGGTTGGCCTCGTGGGGTTGCCCATCAGCATGGTGTTGTTGCGGGCGCTCCCGGGACGCGGCGTGTGTTTTCGCCGGCCGGTAGGGCTCTTGCTCTCTGCCTACATCTTCTGGTTACTCGTGACGCTGGGACTGCTGCAAAACACCACAGCGTCAGCCGCCCTGGCCCTGGGCATCGTCGCACTTGTGTCGCTGGTGCTGGTTTGGCGCCAGGGACAGTCGCTGATCGAGGATGTCTCGCGACTGCGGCGGATCATTCTGATCGAGGCAGTACTGTTCCTGGTCAGCTTTGTGCTCTTTGGGCTTTTCCGCGCGTACAATCCCGAGATCGCCGCCACTGAGAAACCCATGGAGTTTGCCTTTCTCAATGGCATCCTTCAGAGCCACACGTTTCCACCACACGATCCCTGGCTGGCGGGTTACAGCATCAGCTACTATTACCTGGGCTATGTCATGTCCGCCATGCTCACGCGGCTCTCGGCGCTCCCCAGCGATATCACGTTCAACCTGACGGGTATCACCCTCTTTGCCCTGACGGTCAGCGGCAGTTTCTCGCTGGTGTGCGACATGGTGGCCAGCGCGCGGTCAGAACATCCTCTCTGGCGGCCGGCGGTGACAAGATACGGACTCCTGGGGGCAACCCTTGTCGCTATCATGGGCAACCTCGAGGGCGTGCTGGAGATGATCCGGGCGCGGGGGCTGGGGAGCGAGGCGTTCTACCGGTGGTTCGACGTGCGCAATCTTGGACCGAGCGCGCCCAGCAGCACCTGGTATCCCGATGACATGTGGTGGTGGTGGCGCGCCTCGCGTGTGATTCACGATCGCGATCTGAGCGGAGCGACGCAGGAGGTGATCTCAGAGTTCCCATTCTTTAGCTTTCTGCTGGGGGACAACCACCCGCATGTGCTGGCCCTACCCTTTGTCCTGCTCGCGCTGGCCCTCGCCCTGAACCTCCTACTACGCGCGAGACAACGGGAGGAGAGCGCGCATGAGACGCTCACCGGTACGCGGCGGCTATCCGCTCGACTAGAAACACTACTACGGCAATGGTCCGCGACCCCGCTGGATCTCTGCTGCTGGGGCTTGATCCTTGGCGCGCTCGCCTTTCTCAATACCTGGGACTATCCCATCTACCTCGCCCTCTTTTCAGGAGCCCTGGCCATCGCCCGGTACAGAGGCAGCGTGGACTCCCGATGGTTGGGCGACAGCGTAGTCGTTACCACGTTGCTCGGTATCATCGGATTGCTCTTCTATTTTCCCTTCTTTATCAGTCTGCGCTCGCAGGCGGGCGGGATCGGCCTCGTGCCGGTGCATATCAAAACGCAGTACCAGCAGTTTCTGCTCATGTTTGGCGTGCAGTTTACACTCGTACTGTGTTTTCTCGTGACAGTCCTGAGGACGCGTTGGGCGGACCTGCGCGCTGCGAGACCGTCGGCGCTGGCCCTCGTCTGGGGCGCCGTGCTGGGATTCGCAACGGTAGGCGCGGTGGCGGCGACGTGGTGGACAGCTGCCCTGTGTTTTTTCACGCTGGGGTTAGCAGGCCTGCTCTTGATCGATGGCACCGCATCTGCCCGCCGCTCTTGTGCAGGAGCCTCCCCGGGGTTACTTTTTGCTCTGCTGATGGTGGTGATCGCGCTCTTGCTGATTGTGTCTGTCGAGTTCATCTATCTACGCGATGTCTTTGACTCGCGCATGAATACAGTGTTCAAGTTCTATTATCAAGGATGGCTCCTGCTCAGTCTTGCCGGGGCCTATGGCGTGTACCATGTGTTGAGCGAGTTGCAGCGAGAGCACCGTGCGGGTAAGGTCTTGAACGGCGCATGGCTGGCTCTGTCAGCACTGCTCATCCTCGGGGGATTGAGTTATACAACGGCTGCCACGGTTAGCAAGGCCAACGGCTTTACCGGGACGGCCACGCTCAACGGCACGGACTATGTCGCGCGCCAGCGGCCGCAGCAGTACGCGCTTATCCAATGGCTGCGCTCGGAAGCAGAGCCTGAGGCGATCATCGTTGAAGCGGCAGGTGGCAGCTATACCGCTCAGAATTGGATCTCTGCACACACAGGCCTTCAGAGTCTTCTGGGTTGGGCCGGACACGAGCGTCAGTGGCGAGGGAGGGGCGACTTGCCCGCGGCAAGGGACACGGTTGTGCAGAGCATCTACACCGCGTACGATACCGGCGAGACTCGTCGACTGCTGGAGACATATGGCGTAGACTATATCGTGGTCGGACCAGACGAACGTGACAAATACGGCGTCGGCCCAGCCGTCCTGGACGTGCTGGACACCGTGATGATCCGGGCCTTTGAGAATGACGCCTATATCGTCTATGGGCGCGCCTGGTAGCATCCAGCTCGCCTGGCACCACCGCGACCGCCAGATGCTGGAATGATAACGAGGAGACACAATGTGTGAGGAGAGCTCGTCTCCCACAACTAGAGAGACTACTCGTCTTACGGCAGACGCGTGCCGGCCGGCGTGGTTGACCGTCGAGGTCGCGCTGTACGGCCTGCTGGCGGTGCTCGCACTGCTGGCACGCGTTGCCATGCTGGGTCGATGGCCGCTGCTTCCAGATGAGGTGGCCACCGGTCTGGCCGCCGCCCAGGCTCTTGGACTTGAGAGCGTCGCGGTACGGGGCTACATGCCGCTGCTGTTCGATGCTCAGCTACTGCTCCTTGCACCCCAAACCAGCCCTGCTACCGTGCGGCTTTTTACAGCTCTGGTGGGGTCGTTACTCGTTTTGCTGCCTTACCGTGAGCGCGCGTGGCTGGGACGGCAGGGGGCGCTGGCCGTGGCGACACTGATGGCGTTCTCACCAATGTGGGTGTACGCGGGCCGCACAGCCGATGGGGCGGTCGTTTCCATCGGTTTGGGGCTACTGGGACTGTCGCTGATGAGACAGATTGGTCCTGCGTCACGTCGGTTGGTAGCCGGCACCGCGGGCGCCTCACTCGGTCTGGCTCTGGCGGGAGGCCCGCAGGTGCTGTCTCTTCTGATCCCTGCACTCCTCGCGGGACTGTACATCTGGCAGGGCTCACCCATCTTGGAGCGAATAGCATGGACTGAACGGTGGCAGAAAAGCGCAGGCCGCACCCTGGCGCTCAGTCTGCTACTCGCATGGTTTCTCGCGGCGACGACCGGCCTCGCCAATCCGGGAGGGCTCGGGAACGCCGTAGATGTTCTGGGCAGCTGGTTTGGAACACTGTTCGCGTCTAGCGCGCTGCCGCTCTACCAAACACCTCTGGTGTTCGCCGTCTACGAACCACTCGTGGTACTACTGAGCCTGTTCGGTATATACCAGGGAATGCGGGACCGCTGCCGGGCAGAGATCGCGCTGGCGACCTGGCTGCTGATCGCTCTTGTATGCGCGACGCTGATGGGTCACCGCGATGCCCGTTGGATGCTCAGCGTTTCAGTGCCTCTGACACTGCTCGCAGGCAGAGCGCTGCAGAGGCTGTGGGATCTCCGTTTCTTTGCATACAACCGGTACGACGCGCTTGCGCTGGGTGCCGGGTTTTGCATGGCAGGGCTCTGCTATGTTGAACTCGTGGGTTACCTGCAGACTCTGGACACGACCTACCTGTGGTTGGCCCTGCTGGGTGTGGGACTGGCGGGTGCTGTCTTGAGTGGGTATGCGGCCTGGGCTGGCAAGCTGGCGGCGGGCCGTGTGGCGGTCGCACTAATTCTTGCCGCGGCGCTGGTGTTCACGGTCCGAGGTTCGGTCGCGCTGGCGTACGATCGCGCTCGAGATCCCTGGGAGCCGTTACTCTATGGCCCGACCTCGGGGGTATTGCCGCAGTTTGAGTCGTTCCTGCAGCACGTTTCGCTCACAGAAGCCGGCGATCCACGGGCTGTGGACATCCGCTATGAGCAATCCCTGGGTCCTCATATGGCATGGCTATTGCGAGAGTATCCCAATGCGCACGCGACGGTGCGTGTTGGTGAGCAGTCTGGCGCTACCGTACTGATCGGTGAGCCGCGAGCGTCAGAGGAGGCGCCTTTTGGATACGCGGGCCAGTCCTTTAGCCTGCGGGAATGGCGGCCTGCCGAAGCGAGATCCCGGCTTGAGATAGTCAAATGGTTTCTGTTTCGTCAACCTGGGCCCGAGACTTCGCCGGAGCAGTTCTGGGTCTGGGTCAAAATAGAGCCTGGGGGAGATTATGGAGAGTAGCCTGCAGGACCACGGTCATCCGGAGGAACAACCGGCGCGCTGGCTAGACCGTCCGCTGGTACCCGGGTTGCGGATCGATCGCTGGACGGCAATCTATGCGGCAGTCATGCTGTTTGTCGCCTTCACGCGACTATGGGATCTGGGCACGCGTAGTTATTGCCACGACGAGAGCATTCATGCCTGGGAGGCCTGGAAACTCAGCACAGGTCGCGGGTACACGCACAGCCCTGTCTACCATGGGCCCTTGCTCTATCACATCACAGCGCTCGTCTTTGCCCTGCTCGGCGATTCGGATGTCACCGGGCGGCTGGCCACGTCGCTCGCAGGCATAGCGATCGTGTTTGCCCCTTTGGCCATGCGACGCTGGCTGGGCGACAAGGCTGTACTTGCTGCGACGGTTCTGATGGCCATCTCGCCAGTAATGATGCACCGGTCGCGATTCATTCGCCATGACCAGTTCACCATTCTTTTCAATCTCGTTTTGATCGTCGCGTGCTTGCGTTACCTGGACCGGCGCAAGCCCATCTACCTGTATGTCGCTGCCGCGTCCCTTGCGCTGGGTTTTGCTGGTAAGGAGACCACTTTTATCAGCTATGCGATCGTAGGCACGTATCTTGCGGGAGTTTTGATCATCGACTGGCTCCGAACCCGAGACCTCCGTTTGGAGACCCTGGTTGCGCAACCAGCCTTTGACCTGGTGGTGGTCATCGGGACACTGATCCTGCCCTTTGCTTCGCCCCTGGTCATTGAACTTTTGGGGCACAATCCAATTGACTATACCCCCGGGCCGATGATGTTCTCACTGGGCATCGCCCTCGTGATGTTCGGCATTGGCGCCGGCATAGGCCTCTGGTGGAATCCCCGCCGATGGGCCATCTGTGCCGCCCTCTTTTGGGGGATTTTCATACCCCTGTTCACAACAATGTTCACCAACGGCACCGGCATCGCTACAGGCGTCGTGGGACAACTCGGGTACTGGCTGTCCCAGCATGGCGAGGCGCGCGGCGGGCAGCCCTGGTACTATTACCTGGTTCAGATCGGTCTATACGAGTTTCTGCCGATGATGCTCGCCGTCGGAGGCATCGTGCTCTATGCACTCAGGCGAGATGCCCCGGTTCTGATCGAGGACCCGCAAGAACACAGGCCGGTGCCCTTTGTGCCGTTACTAATCTACTGGTTCTTGATGTCGTTGGTGATCTACAGCTGGGCAGGTGAAAAGATGCCCTGGCTGTTACTGAACATCGCTGTTCCAATGATCCTGCTCGGGGGTTGGGCACTGGGCCGCCTGCTGGATGCCGACTGGAAGGCCATTGTCAGCAATCGCGGGCAATGGCTCCTGCTGCTGATACCGCTGGAGATCTATACGCTGATCCGGCTGGCAACACTGACACCCAGCACGGAGACGACGACCGAGGCGCTCTCTGAGACTTTGCTGTGGCTGCTGGCTATCGTTTTTGGACTTGGCCTCGGTGTCGTCATCGGTTCGATACTGGCGCAGTTGCGCGGCCACGATGGTCGAAGAATCGTGGTTCTTTCGTTGCTCACCCTCCTCGCGCTCCTCACTGTGCGCTCAGCCTTGACGCTGAGCTTTGTGAATGGCGACTCGGCAGCGGAATTGCTGGTTTATGCTCAGGGCGCTCCGGATGTTGGCATCGTCGCCCGCGAGCTTGAAGGGCTCTCGCGCCGGCTCACCGGTGGGCTCCACCTCAAGATCGCGTACGATAACGAATCAAGTTGGCCCTTTGTCTGGTATCTGCGCAATTATGACCAGACGACGTACTTTGGACAGGCCCCCACCGGGCCACTGGATGCAGATATCGTGCTGGTAGGGACAGCCAACGAGAGCGCTACGACACCCTTTATCGAGGAAGGCTACCTTCGCCGGGAGCATCGCCTTGTGTGGTGGCCTTACCAGGACTGGTACATGCAGATGACACTGGCCTCACTCTGGGAGGATCTCACCACAGAAGAGGGCAGAAGCCAGCTGTGGGATATATTCTTCTTCCGCAAATGGGACAAATCCTTGACAGAGTGGCCCTATGTATCCCGCTTTGTCATGTATATGAGCCCGGAAATCGTACGGCAACTGTGGGATGGAGGCTCTGAGACCTTGATGGCGCAGGCCCCGGCAGAGCCCAATCCTTATCTCGAAATGTGGACGTCGCGCGTTGCCTCTCGCGCGATTGGAACGATGGGGTCCGGTGCCGGACAGCTTAGCTCCCCCAAAGGAATTGCCACGGATGCAGACGGCTACCTGTATGTCGCGGATAGCCAGAACCACCGTATTCAGGTGTTCTCTCCGGAAGGTGCCTTTGTGCGAGAGTGGGGGTCGCAGGGTATGGCAGCGGGGCAGTTCCAGGAACCCTGGGGGGTAGCGGTGGCCAGTGATGGCACAGTGTATGTGGCAGACACGTGGAACCACCGCATCCAGGTTTTTGACCGGCAGGGCACCTACCTGCGAGAGTGGGGCATTTTCGGCGAGACGGGCGAAGACGTCTCGCGTGATGGCGTCTTTTACGGGCCGCGCGGCCTGGCATTGGATTCCGACGATAACCTGTACATAGCTGACACGGGAAACAAACGTGTGCTCAAGTACAGCGCACAGGGTCTATTGCTGGAGGCCGTGGGCGGACCGGGCGGCGGTTCCGGGCAGTTCCAGGAGCCCGTAGGCCTCGCGGTTGATGCCAATGGTCTCGTGTATGTCGCCGACACCTGGAACCAGCGCGTCCAGGTGCTGGACTCGGACCTGACGTATCTGCGCGAGTGGCAGATCAGAGGATGGAAGAGCGTGTCCGTGCAGAACAAGCCTTATATCGCTGTGGACGAGCACGGCACGGTCTGGACAACCGATCCTGAGAGTCATCGCGTGCTGGGGTTTGTCGACGGCGAGATCGCCGCGGTCTTTGGACAGTATGGTAGTGGCATGGACGGCCTCAATATGCCGACAGGGTTGACTATCGCGCCCAATGGTCAGTTGTGCATCGCAGATTCGGAGAACCACAGGGTGCTCATCTTTGAGGCGTTCCCCCTGACTCTGGTCGATGGCACCGAGTAGGCTGCGATGAGATACCAGGTTGATGCTATCCTATTTGACCTCGACGGTACCTTGATTGAGCCGGCGATTGACTTTGCTGAACTCAAAGCGCGTGTGCTTGAGCAGTGTACCCAGGCCGGTGTCGATGCCTCTCGTTGGGCCAGCCAGCCCGCCCTGGAGATCATCGCCCGGGCCGTCGCGGAATTGCAGCAGGATGCTGCTGATCGGGCTCGCAACTTGGCAATAAACGCCGACCGCGCTATTATCCAGATTGAGCTAGAGGCAGCTGCGCATGTGCAGCCGTACCCGGGCGTGCAGCAGATGTTACAGGCGCTGATCGATGAGGGCTACAGGATCGGTATCGTCACGAGAAACTGCCGCGAGGCAGTGGATCTGGTTCTAGAGCGCTGGCCTCTGCCGCACCAGGCACTTTTGACACGCGACGATGTGACACATGTCAAGCCCGATCCGCGGCATCTCAGCGCCGCGTTACAGGCGCTGAACGCCGGCGATGCCAGAGTGCTCATGGTCGGTGATCACCCGATGGACATCGCTGCCGGGCGTTCAATCGGCGCAATTACTGCGCTTGTCAGGACCGTGCACATGAGTGAAGAGAGGATAGGGCAGGCTGCACCCGACCTGGTGCTTGATCAGATCGTTGATTTGATAAAGCATCTTGATGGCCACAGATGTACAAACGGGGCGCGGCGAGGATCATGGGAGCGAGGATGACAGACGACGAGGGTGACCAACGGGCCGACAAGAGCCGCCACAGGGCGGTCAGCTCGGCTACCCTGAACGTCACGATAGATCGGACCGGTACACAGATACCAGGTGGCAGCGACCTCTTTCGCCCGGGCGGTGTGAAACACACTCCATGTTACCCAGCGCCCGCACGTGCTTTGACCAATCATTGGCGACCCCGGCACATTGGCCCATTTCGCGCCCCAGATGCAGCGCACGCCAGAATTCTCAGATCCCGCCGGTGTGCCAGCGCCATGCTCGATTCCCAGGCTTTGCTCTGCAGATTACCCAGAGCCGGTGACCGGTCGCGACACAAGAGCAGGCGAGCCTCCTGTGCGCTGTGTTCCGATGGCACCGATGGGGTGCCCTTGTGTTGCCGCCAATCTTCTGGCAATCACAGGGTGCGATCTTTCGCGATTAGCGCCACAGCCAACGTCAGACGCTCCTCCAGCCGCAAGGACCTCCGCCATCCGGCCGTGATCTGGCCATCTCTCCTCCCTGCCGGGCGTCCGGGTGTAGATGTGTGCGGCTCAGGGAGGCTTCAGTGATCGCCCCCTGCCCGACCGATCTGACCCCTCAGGAAACGATACGCCGCTGGATCGACGCCAGCGCCCTATGGTCACGTGCAATAGCGATACTGCGCTCGGCCGCTGATCCTGTCTATCTGGTGGGCGGCAGCATCCGCGACGCACTACGCTGCGTGCCCGGGCACGATCTCGATATCGCCGTAAATGGTAGTGCCGTCCAAACGGGACGATGGCTCGCTGACCAGATGCAGGGTGCCTTTTACGTGATGGACGCTGAGCATGATGTGAGCCGCGTCATTGTGCTTGAAAGCGACAATCGCTACCACATCGATCTGGCGGGCCTGCGCGGCGACTCGATTCGCGCCGATCTCTGCGCGCGCGATCTGACGATCAACGCAATGGGCATGGCCATCTCGCCAAATCTTCAAGAACTGCTGGACCCCACAGGCGGGCATGCCGATCTGGAAAGCGGCATTGTTAGACACACCCATGCCGCCGCTTTCGAGGACGATCCCGTGCGCATGCTGCGAGCCGTGCGCATGTCTGCCTTGCCCGGGTTCACTCTGCATCCTGCTACGCGCGCTGTGATTGTGAGTCACCGGCCACTGCTGGCTCAGGTCTCTGCAGAGCGCCTGAGAGATGAGCTGATGCTTATGCTCGAATCGTCGGATGGCTCCGGGCTGAGACTGGCGCTGGATCTGGGGTTGCTTGAGCTACTGTTGGCCAAGATCTCAGAAAGCAAGTTGCTCGCCGGTATCGCCTGGCTGGATGCAGTAAATACCCTGGCGGACGCCGCAGACGGCCCCGTGAGCCGGCTCGCGACGCAGTGGCAAGAACGGTTTTCCGCTGAGCGCAGTCGCCGCCAGATGGTGTCCTTGGCGGCGCTGCTATCACCCGCCGGCACGGGCGAACAACAGCAGGCGCTTGCGGGCCTGCGCCTGGCGGGCCGCGAGAAAAGGCATGTCGACACAGTGCTGCGAGCAGTCCGGGACGATGTCTGGCGTGGGATCCAGAACGTAGACACCCTCACGGCGCACAGATACTATCGGGATTTTGGCTCCGCGGGCGCCGATGGCGCCGCGCTCAACCTCGCGGAACCTGCTCGCACTGCGGGCGAGAGGGAGCCTGCCCGGCAGATGCTGTTGTACTGGCTGGATTTCCAGGATCAGGTCATATCGCCTGCTCCGTTGCTAACAGCGCAGGAGTTGATGGATGGTCTCGGCGTGGAGCCTGGGCCATTGGTTGGTGCCATGCTGTGCGCTCTGTCGGAGGCGCAGGCTCAGGGCCAGGTGCAAGACCGAGACAGCGCATGGGCCGAGGCTCGGCGAGCGTTGGCCAAGTTCAGACAAAGGAAGGTATAGCGTCGATGATTCTGCAAGAGATTGGGCTGATCCTGTTGCTGGTAGTCCTCAACGGGATATTCGCCATGGCCGAGTTCGCGGTGGTATCCTCGCGGCCTGAGCGCCTGCAGCAGAGGGCTCGGGAGGGTCACAGCGGTGCCCAGCTAGCGCTCAAACTGGCCAGCGATCTGGACCGTTTTCTATCGACGGTTCAGATCGGCGTGTCGCTGGTGGGCGTGTTCGCGGGTGCCATCGGTGGTGCAACGCTATCCAAGCCATTCGCTGCCTGGCTGATGCAGTTTCCCGCACTAGAGCCCTATGCGCAGAGCATCTCGATCGTCGTCGTCGTTCTCGGCATCACGTATATGACGCTCGTAGTGGGCGAGTTGGTGCCCAAGCGCATCGCGCTTACCAACCCCGAGCGCGCGGCAAGCATCCTGTCATGGCCGATGCATGCGCTCTCTGTCATCATGAGACCCATTGTCTGGTTGCTGGGCGCCTCCACGAATCTCGTCCTGAGGATTCTTGGCGTCGGACACCATGAGCGTCCTCCAGTGACAGAGGAAGAGATCCGAGCGATGCTCCAGCAGGGCACCGACGCCGGCGTGATCGACGAAGTTGAGCAGGACATGGTCGAGAGTGTGTTCTTGTTGAACGACCGTCCGGCCAGCGCACTGATGACGCCGCGGCCCGAGGTCGTGTGGCTGGATCTCGACGACACGCCAGAAAAACTCAGAGAGAGCATCATGAACGAGCCTTTCTCACGGTTCCCTGTAGGACGGGAGAGCCTTGAGCAACTCCTTGGCGAGGTCAAAGCCAAAGACCTCCTGATCCAGGCCTGGCGTGGCGAGGAGTTTGATCTGGAAAGTGTGCTGCGCCAGCCGCTATACGTACCCGATATCATGCCAGCTTTGACGGTTCTCGAGCAGTTCAAGCTTTCGGGGACTCAGCTGGCGATGGTTATCGACGAGTACGGCAGTGTGGAAGGCGTCCTGACGCTGACGGACATCCTGGAGGCCATCGTTGGCGACATTCCCGCCCAGGACCAGCCTGAGGAGCCGCAGATCATCGAACGCGATGACGGCAGCTGGTTGGTGGATGGTATGCTCACAACTGACGATTTCCGTCGCCACTGGGGCATCCAGGAGCCGCTGCCTGGCGAGGATCAGGGGATGTTCCAGACCCTGGCGGGCTTTGCTGTGATGCAGCTGGGTCGCGTGCCCTCCTCAGCAGACCACTTTGACTGGGAAGGGATGCGCTTTGAAGTTATGGACATGGATGGCCCGCGCGTAGACAAGTTGCTGGTGTCTTTTCCCGCTCGCAAACAGGATACGACAGACGACGCGAGCGAATCGGCAGATGGTCAGGACATCCCGTGATGGTCCCAGCTGACAGCGTAAAACCCCGACCTTCGGCCCTGGAGGTGCAACTTGGAGCCGCCAAGGTAGCCAAGTACGCGACCAGCACCAGTGGGGACACCCTGGAGATAATTGAGCGCCCACAAGGCGGTCTCTCGGCCGTGCTTGTGGATGGGCAACGGAGCGGCAGGCCGGCACGCATCATCAGCAATATCGTTGCGCGCAAGGCCATATCGCTCCTGGGTGAGGGCGTACGCGACGGTGCTGCAGCGCGCGCAGCGCATGATTACCTGCGGACCCATCGCAGCGGACAGGTATCGGCCGAACTCCAGATGGTCTCTGTTGATCTGGCCTCGCAGACGCTGGTGATCTCCCGGAATGCTCGCTGCCCTGCCTTTGTGTGGGCAGAGGACACGCTCCACGTGCTCGATGACGACTCTGACCCCATTGGCATCTACGACTATACCAAGCCATGTATCGTCGAGATGCCCCTCAGACCCTGGTCGTTTGTTGTGCAGTGTACAGACGGCCTGCTTCACGCCTTTGGACGGCAAGCTGCACAGAGCCTTCTCGACACACTTGAGCGGTTGCTGGCTAGCCACCCGGACGCGCAGGATCTCGCAGACACATTGCTCCAGGCCGCCTTACGGATTGAGGCTGGTCGCCCGAGCGATGATGTCAGCGTGCTGGTTGTGGCGGTACGGCCAGACACAGCCGGCAATGGCATTCGGCGCCTCTCCGCCCGTTTCCCGGTTCCAGCGATCGTTACCCCGCAATAAGCTCGCCAGGAGACTGGACATGCGCACTATGCCCGAGAGGGTGCCAGGCCGAATTGCGGTGGTGGGCCCTTGCGCATCGGGCAAGAGTGAACTCGTCTCCCGCCTGCAGACGCTGGGATATGAGGCGCGTCACTGCGCACAGGAGCACTCGTACGTGCCCGATATGTGGCGCCGCATATCGCGGCCTGAGATCCTCATCTATTTGGACGCTTCGCCAGCGGTGCTGGCCGCCCGCCGCGCCACCGCAGCGGACGAGCATTACCTGAGGCTTCAGCGCCAACGTCTGGCGCACGCTCGATCTCACTGCGATCTGTACATCGATACCTCCGCACTGGATAAAGAGGGCGTGCTTCGCCTTGCGGTGCGCGCCCTCATCGAGGCTGGTGTCGCACCACGCCAACAGCCGCCAGAGAATGATCCTTCCGGCGGAGAGCCTCCAGACCATTTGACATAGCCCCCTGCCGCCCTATAATCCCTTGCGACGGCAAAGGGCGTAGTCATGGTGTTGGCATGGTGCACGCTGTTGGCTTGCCGCAAGCACCCTGGAGGGTGTTTTTCTTTGCCAGAGCTGGCACACTTTTGAGGAGTACCCCATGAGGCAGCATGACGGACGCCTGCTCATCCTGATAGTCATCATCGCCGCTTTGGCGGCCTGGGTTGCCTGGCCGGGCAATCCGGGGATAGACATCAAGCTCGGTGAGCGCAGCATCACGCGCGAGATACGCCTGCAGCTGGGCCTGGACCTGCAGGGGGGCATGCAGGTCCTGATGAAGGCCGATGTGCCCGAGGGCCAGACCGTAGACGCTGACGCCATGGAAGCCGTGCGCCGCATCATTGAGAATCGCGTCGATGGACTCGGCGTGACAGAGCCGGTCGTTCAGGCTGTGGGAACGGACCGCATCCTGGTTGAGATGCCCGGGATCGATGATGCGCAAAAGGCCATCGATACACTTAAAGAGACCGGCCTGCTCGAGTTTGTCGATCTGGGCGCCACCTTCCTGCCCGAGGGCACAATTGTTCAGACTGATTATCTCTCAGTCGAGCCCAGTGAGACTGTCACCGGCACGGCCACTGTCTACCCCACCGTTCTCACAGGCCGAAACTTGAAGACGGCCCAGGTAAACTTTGATCAAACCACGGGGCAGCCCTTTATCGCTTTTGAGCTCGACGCCGAAGGCGCCGCAATCTTTGCCGAACACACTGCATCCAACATCAACCGCTATCTCGCGATTGTTCTGGACAGCCAGGTCATCTCCTGCCCGGTTATCAGGAGCGCGATACCCGACGGTAAGGGCGTGATAGAGGGCAATTTTACGCTCGAAGAGGCGCAGTCGGTGGTGCTTCAGTTGCGCTACGGCGCGTTGCCCGTCCCGCTATCTGTGATGGAGACGCGCGCTGTAGGTGCCAGCCTGGGTGAAGATTCGGTGAACAAGAGCGTCCGCGCGGGCATCATCGGTCTGGTTATCGTCCTGTTGTTCATGCTCGTCTACTATCGGCTTCCCGGCGCCCTGGCCGATCTGGCGCTCATTATCTATGCCCTGATAACGCTGGCCCTCTACAAGCTAATCCCCGTGACTCTGACGCTCCCGGGCATTGCCGGCTTTCTGCTATCGGTTGGCATGGCTGTTGACGCTAACATTCTGATATTTGAGCGCATGCGCGAGGAGATGCGCCAGGGTCGTGAGCTTGGAAGGGCTGTGGATGCGGGCTTCCGGCGCGCCTGGACCTCGATCCTCGACTCTAACGTCTCGGTCTGGATCACCTGTGCCATTCTATGGATCTTTGGCAACAGCTTTGGCGCCAATATGGTCAAGGGGTTTGCCGTTACTCTGGCGCTGGGTGTGGCGATCAGCATGTTTACGGCGATCACAGTGTCGCGCACCTTTGTGCGGTTTGTATTTCGCGTATTCGGCGAGCGCCTCCGCGACAAGCGGTGGTTGCTGGGCATTTAAGGGGAAGAGGCACAGCGTGTTTACACTGATCGAAAAACGCCCCTGGTATTTCATGATCTCGGCCACACTCGTCGCGTTGAGCATCATCGCGATGATCGTTTCGATCACGACGATCGGTACGCCGCTGCGGTTGAGCATCGACTTTACGGGTGGATCATTGCTCGAGGTGACCTTTGATGCGGAGATCGCTCCGGAGGATATCCGGGCGATGCTGTCCGATAGGGGGCATGAAGCAGCCAGCGTCAAGACGGTCGGCGGTGGACGCAATGTCGTGATCCGCACCAAGGAACTGAGTGTTGAGGAGATAGAGACGCTCAAGTCCGATCTGATCGCAGTCTTTGGCGATGCAACCGTGCAGCGCTCAGAGACAGTGGGGCCCACCATTGGCCGGGAGACGACGCGGGCCGCCATCTACGCCATTCTGGCGGCTGGGATTGCCATTCTAGCATTTGTCGCAATTGCCTTTCGCAAGGTACCCAATCCGATCCGGTACGGGACCTGTGCCATCGCCAAGATGTTCCATGATGTGGTCATCTTGATGGGCATCGCCAGTTTCCTCGGGTTGGTGTTCAACTGGGAAGTCGACGCACTTTTCCTCACGGCCGTCGTGACCGTCGTCGGCTTTTCGGTTCAGGATGTGATCGTTGTGTTTGACCGTATCAGAGAGAACAGTGCACGACACCGGAATGAGCCGTACGAAACCATGATCAATAGGAGCCTGCTGGAGACGCTTCACCGCTCGTTGGCAACGCAGCTCAACTCGCAGTTCGTTATCCTGGCCATCATCCTGTTTGGTGGCGCCACCATTCGCGAGTTCATGGTGATTATGCTGATCGGCATGGTGACAGGAACCTACTCCTCGCTGTTTTTCGCCGTGCCCCTGCTGGTGGTCTGGGAGCGGAACGAGTGGTCACACATCTTCAAGAGGCGCGCTCAGCCGAGTACCGCCTAGGCTTTTCGTTCATGGCCAACAAACCTGACGGATTGCGTATCAGCGCCTCTTGTGTAGCCAACCACAGGGGGCGCTGTTATCTAGCCGCCTAACGGCAATAGCCTGGAATCTGGAGGAGCGATGGTTTCTTTCTCAACAAAGCTGACGGATCGGCCTGGCACTCAGGGCACACGGCGACGCCAGGTGGTTGAGATCATGCAGGCGGCATTGGAGGCTGTTGATCCGGCGGGCGCTGTGCGCCGCTTTGTCCGCCGGGATGGTGACTTGTTGATCGTCGGCGACAGCACATACGATCTTGTCGACTATCAGAACGTCTATGTCGTCGGCGCGGGCAAGGCCGACGCTGCCATGGCCCAGGCGGTGGAGAGTATCCTGGGCGATCGGCTCACCAAAGGGCTCGTGAACGTGAAATACGAGCATACTTTACCTACGCAGCGTATCGTG
Source organism: Anaerolineae bacterium (assembly GCA_040772225.1). GTDB lineage: Bacteria > Chloroflexota > Anaerolineae > UBA1429 > UBA1429 > JAAYED01. Next base: position 1,166,791 of record JAXGYO010000002.1, on the reverse strand, counting down.
CTGCAGGAGGCCGGCCACCCGGTACCCGATGAGGCGGGCATCGCTGGCTCGCGGCAGATCGCAGAGATCCTGGAGACTGCCGGTTCCGATGATCTCGTTATCTGTCTCATCTCGGGCGGTGGCTCCGCTCTGATGACCCTGCCGGTTGAGGGTGTCACCCTCGATGATCTCCAGGCGCTCACCTCTGCTCTCCTGCGCGCAGGTGCCACCATTGTAGAGATCAACACAATCCGCAAGCATCTGGATCGCCTAAAGGGCGGCAAGCTGGCACGCCTGGCTGCGCCCGCTCGGGTCGTCTCGCTGATCCTGTCAGATGTCGTCGGCAACCCACTGGATGCCATCGCCTCGGGGCCAACCGTACCGGATAACTCAACTTTTGGGGATGCCTGGACGTTGCTGGAGCGCTATGATCTCGTGGACAAGGTCCCCGAGAGTGTTGTGGAGGTTATTCAGCGCGGCGTGCGGGGGGAGATCCCCGAGAATCCCGTCGAGGGAGACGCCATCTTTAATGGCATACAGAACGTGATCGTAGCCAGCAATGATCTGGCGGCGGAGGCAGCCCAACGCCAGGCAGATGCTCTGGGACTGAACACCCTTTTGCTGTCTACCTATGTTGAAGGCGAAGCGCGTGAGGTGGCCCGGGTGCTCGCCGCCATCGCAAAGGAGATCCGTGGCGCAGGTCGTCCTGTGGCTGTGCCAGCCTGCGTGATCGTGGGCGGAGAGACCACTGTTACACTCAGGGGCGACGGCAAGGGCGGGCGCAACCAGGAGATGGCCCTGGCCGCAGCCATCGCCATAGGCGGCATGGAAAACGTGACGATCGCCTGTCTGGCCACTGATGGCACCGACGGCCCAACCGACGCTTCCGGCGCTCTGGCAGACGGCAGCACCGTCGCGCGGGCACGCGCCCGAGGGCTGGATCCCTGGGCCTACCTCACAAGGAACAACGCCTATCCCTTTTTCGAGGCGCTGGATGACCTGCTGATGACAGGGCCCACACAGACCAACGTCAACGATCTGGCCTTTATCCTGGTCTGGTAGGGCATCTCAGGGGCCAAAGGATTGTTCCAGGGTCTGTTGTGCCTCCTGAAGCAAGGGCACGATATCTGCATTCTGGGTGATGGCATAGTCCACAGCCCCGAGAACAGCCATACCGACACTCATCAGTTCGTCGCCAAAGTCCAGAGAGATGATGGTCATGTCGTCAGGGAACGCAGCTGCGTGAGCGACGATCCGTTCCCCCACCAGTTGCTGGAAGCCCGGTTGCTGTACCAGGGAGCGACGCGGGGGAAGCAGCCTTCCGGAGGCCTGCCATCGGTCGCTCAAAAAGCGCGCAAGCTCCAATGCCTCTTCACGATGGCTCGCCGTCCGTGGGACAAAGTAGCCCTCAGCGATCGAGAGACCGAGGTCTGGCTGCGAGCCTGGCGCTGGTAGCATCTCCCAGGCATACTGCCACGGATTTGAGCCAGTTTGGCCCCTGTCGCTAAACAGTCCGATCCACAATCCGCAGTGCCCGCCCGCCTGCGCGACCTGCCTGCTGGCAGCACCATAATTGCGCCCCATAAAGTCGCCGCCCGGCGCCACCCCGTATCTCGTAAAGAGGTCTACATAGAATGCCAGCGCGTCCACAGTTGCCGTATCATCCAGCATAGGGCGCTGGGGATCATTGAGATCGTCCACAATCGATCCCCCGTTAGCATACACAAAGACGAACGGGTCCAGGTCTTGATGGTTGGAGCAGAACCCAAACACGCTGTGTGAGGGATCGCCCGGCAGACCTTCGGGATGGTTCAGCCGCGTGGCCAGATCGAGGAACGCATAGTGATCCCATGGCTGGCTCTCCGGCGGCAGATCCTCGCCCAGGGCATTCAATGCCTCTACATTTACGTACATCACGACGGTATCCAGGCCAGCGGGGATGCCATACTGCTCACCTCCCAGCGAGAGCGACTCCCACAGCCCGCCGTAATAGTCGTCCCTGACGTCCGCCCATGCATCCAGATGGATGTCGTCTAGCGGGAGCAATCCGCGCTCGGCCATAGCCATGGCATCGGTGCCGCTGCGAATGAGATCGATCTCGCCCTGCAACGCCCGCTGCGTGACCGTGCTGCTGTCCGTCTCGGGGCCCAGCAGTTCCACGGTGATATTGGGGTGCTCGTCCTCAAAGGCTTCCAGCAGCAGTTCGATCTCTGGCGTAGCCCCCGTGTAGGCATACCGCAGCGTCACTGGTTGTGTCCTGGCCAGGGGGGAGCCCGTCCCGCATCCGGACAGAATAAGGCCGATGCTGAGCAGTATAGGAAGCAGGTATCGCGTATTGTTCATCGTGATGGCCTCCGGTGTTTGTGAGCGACCCTATTGGCCGATCGAGACTGTACGGCCTGTCTCGGCGCTTTCGATGGCGCCAAAAACCATGGCCAGGCTGTGGATGTTGTCGGCCGCACGCGTCTCCGGTTGCTCTCCACTGCGCACGCATTCGAGAAACTCTCTGATAACGCCTGCATGCGCACCCACCTTGGTGCCGGGATCGATCACCGGAACGGTCACACTCTCGAGCGTCGAGCGAAAAGTTCCAGCGGACGCCACACGCTCGGCCTCTATGGCTGTTGCTCCATCCCAGTGGATGGACCCGCTTTGTCCAACAAGATGCCAGTCCGACTCCCAGGTCGTGTTGAGTCCTTCTGCACACCAGCTGCCCCGATACGTGTAGACAAGGCCCCCCGTCATTTCAAAGATGGCCACCGCAGAAGCGTCGCGGTCATACCAGGAGCCGGCCGGATTCCACTCCTTACAGTAGACAGAGACCGGATTGGCTCCAGTGATCAGCCTGGCTGCATCAAAGGTATGGATGGCCATATCCAGCAGCAGCACATGCGGCATGTGGTCTCTGAACCCGCCAAAGTGCGCACCCAGGTAAAAGTCGCAGTTCACCGTCGTGAGAGGCCCAACCACCCCTGAGGACACCAGATGCCGCAGCCGACGGATATTGGCGTCATAGCGGCGGTTCTGAATGACAGCGAGGATACGATCCTGTCTTTCCGCTACGGCGATCATGTGTGCAGCACTCTCCATGGAATCAGCCAGCGGCTTTTCCTGGAGCACGTGGCAACCGAATTCGAGCGCCTCGATGGTAACGGGGGCATGTGCCTCCGGGATGGTGCAGTTGAACACGACGTCCGGTTGCGTCTGGTTCAATATAGACGCCAGATCGGCGCCAATCAGGGCGCCGGTGAGCCCATACTCCTCCGCTCGGGCACGGGCATTGGCTTCGACAATGTCGACCAGCCCTACCACCTGGACATTGTCCATCGCTTGCAGCGGCGTCAACCATGATCGGGTGATGCCCCCACAACCTACCATGACAGCCTTGGTCTTCTCACTCATTTCTGCCTCCCGGTGTCAACTAGGTCGATTCTACGCCGTGAGCCCTAACACCTCAAGCGAGTCCCTCTGCGGTTTACATCTCGAAGGTCGCTGTGCTAGAATGCCCTCAGACATCCAGGGCCGTAAGGCCGTAACTACCAGTGACATTGCAGGAGAACCAGACGATGAACAAAAAGACAATTGAGGACGTTTCGGTCAAGAACAAGCGCGTGCTAGTGCGTTGCGACTTTAATGTGCCTCTGGATGACAACCGCGAGATCACCGATGATCTCCGCATTCAGGCAGCCCTGCCAACAATAAAGTACCTTCTGGAACATGGTGCTGCTGTTATCCTCTGTTCGCACCTGGGTCGCCCCAAGGGCAAGGTGGTGGAAAGCCTGCGGCTGGACCCGATCGCCCGTCGGTTGACAGAGCTGCTGGGCGTGTCCGTGAAAAAGACCGACACCGTGGTGGGGGAAGATGTCACCACGGCCGTGATGGGGATGCAGCCCGGTGACGTGATCCTGCTGGAGAACACGCGGTTTGAGGCGGGTGACGAAAAGAATGATCCAGAGTTGAGCCGCAAGCTGGCTGCTCTGGCAGACCTCTTTGTGAACGACGCCTTTGGTGCCGCCCACAGGGCTCACGCCTCCACAGCCGGTGTTGCCGCATACATTCCTGCCGTCTCTGGATTCCTCATGGGGCGAGAGATCGATGTGCTTGGCACAGCGCTCAACTCTCCGGTGCGCCCCCTGGTCGTGATCCTGGGCGGAGCCAAGATTTCGGACAAGATCGGCGTCATCGAGAACCTGCTGACCAAGGCTGACCGAATTCTCATTGGCGGCGGCATGGCCAATACCTTTTTTGCTGCCAAAGGCTATGAGATGGGGGACTCGCTTGTCGAGCAAGACGCCGTGGCTACTGCCGCTGATCTCATCTCTCGTGCCGGCGACAGGCTGATGCTTCCGGTGGATGCCATGCTGGCCGACGCCTTTAGCGCAGAAGCCACGACCAGGATCGCGTTACCCGATGAGGTGCAGCCGGGCTGGCGCATCCTGGACATTGGCCCAAAAACCATCGGCGTCTTTTCAGATGTAATCGCAAAAGCTGGCACGGTCATCTGGAACGGCCCCATGGGCGTCTTTGAGCTCGCACCCTTTGCGGAAGGCACCTTTGCTATCGCCAGGGCGCTGGCGGCGTCCGACGCTATGTCGATAGTAGGTGGCGGCGACTCTGCTGCTGCCGTGCAAGAGTCAGGCGTAGCCGATCAGATCGGGCATATATCAACCGGCGGCGGCGCCTCGCTAGAGTTCCTGGAGGGCCTGGAGTTGCCCGGCGTCGCAGCACTGCAGGACAAGTGAACCACCCGAAAAAGAACTGTTCCGGAGAGGAATCGATGCCTGATACCATTCGGCGAGTCGCAGTGTTGACCGCTGGCACAGACGGACCGGGCATGAATGCCGCCATCCGCGCTGTGGTCCGCAAATCCCTTGAATACGGGTGGTCGGTGCTCGGCGTCAGGAACGGGTATGAAGGCCTGCTCCGAGGTGATTTTGTGCCTCTGGACTCACGCTCTGTGAGCCAGAGGATTGACAAAGGAGGCACCTTTCTTGGCACTTCTGCCGGAGAAGCATTTTCCGGGCCGCGAGATGTGCGCAAAGCCCTGCGCAACCTGAACGAGGAAAGCGTCGATGCCCTCGTTACCATCGGCGGGCCCTCCTGTGCGCGAGGTGCCCATGCCCTGAGCCAGGCTGGCTTTGCGGTGGCGCTGGTGCCGGCAACCATAGAGAATGACCTGTGGGGCACAGATCAAGCGATCGGTGTAGACACCGCGGTGAACACGGCGATGGATGCGATCGACCGCATCAAGGATGCTGCCTCGGCACAACAGCAAGCCTTTGTGATCGAGATGGTCGGGAAGAACTCGGGTTACCTGACGCTGCTGGCCGGGATCGTCGGCGGCGCGGAGATCACCTGTATTCCGGAGACGACGCAGACTCTTGAAGAGATTGCTCGCGAGGTAGCCGATAGCTACGTGCGGGGCAAAGAGCACTGCATCATTGTAGTCTCTGAGGGTGCCGATCCTGATGCTCACGCCATTCTGGCGCATTTGGCCGAACACCAGGCAGAAACCGGCTTTGAGGCAAATCTCACCATGCTGGGCCACATCCAGCGTGGCGGTTCGCCAATGGCCAGGGATCGTTACCTTGCTACCCTGCTTGGGGCGGCTGCCGTCGAGGCCCTTGCTGACGGCCAGGAGGGCATGATGGCAGGCCTGAATGCGAAAGGGTCGATACTGGTGCCTCTCACCGATGTGGTATCGCACCAGAGGGAGATCGACCAGGCTTACCTTGCGCTCGCCGCGATGCTCGCGGCATAGAATGAAAAGACTCCCACCAGTATCGGTGGGAGTCTCTTTTTGGAGAGCGCTGTTTCGGAAAGGAGAAATCGCTTTAGCGACGGCTGGCCTGCGCCGCAACTGCGGCCGCTGCCCGGGCTGCCGCCTCGGGATCGCCCAGGTAATAGTGGCGAATGGGACGGAGATCCTCGTCGAGCTCGTAGACCAGGGGTATGCCGGTCGGGATATTCAGCTCGGGGATATCCTCCTCCGAAATGTCGTCCAGATACTTGACCAGGGCCCGCAGGCTGTTGCCATGCGCCGCAATGACCACTCGCTTGCCGGCGCGCACATCGGGCGCGATGACGCTGTGCCAATATGGCAGCATGCGCTCCACGGTCTGCTTGAGCGCTTCGGTGCGGGGCAGCTCATCCGGGGACAGGTGCGCATAACGCCGATCGTGAGCCTGCGAATAGGGAGAGTCGTCGTCAATGGGAGGGGCCGGGATATCATAGCTGCGACGCCAGATGTGGACCTGCTCATGACCATGGCGCTCAGCGGTCTCCGCCTTGTTCAATCCCTGTAGAGCGCCATAGTGCTTCTCGTTCAGGCGCCAGTGGCGAACGACCGGTATCCACATCAGATCCATCTCATCCAGCACAATCCAAAGCGTGCGGATGGCGCGCTTGAGCACGGATGTGTACGCGATGTCAAAGGTGTAGCCGCCCTCACGCAAGAGGCGCCCGCCGTTCATGGCTTCCTGACGCCCGGTATCCGTCAGGTCGACATCGGTCCACCCGGTGAACCTATTCTCCAGATTCCAGGTGCTCTGGCCATGTCGAATCAGAACGAGCTTGTACATGTACTAATCCCCCCGCGACGCGGCATTTTCCACCACTTGAACTATTCTGGCGCAGAAAGGCATCGTGGTCAAATCTGTTGACATGGACGTTTCGAGATCACCGCTCGAGTTCGTCGTAATAGTCCAACAGCCGCAGGATCTGTCCCAGCAATGCCCTGAATCTACGCTGCGCACCGCTACTGGCCTCCATCGAGACCTGGGCAGCTCGCTTTGAGAGTTTCTCTCGTGTTGACGGGTCAGCCAGCCCCCTGCCCGTTCGTACCGCCTGATCGTACGTGTTGAAAAAGGCCAGTAGTTCGCGATCCTCATTGCTCAAGTCAGCGTCCCGGCTAAGCTCTGTCAGCGCAGCAGGCAATTGCGAAAGCGGCGACACCTCCCACTTGGTATACTCCAGGCGCACATAGAGCCGGTCGAGCAGGTGGGTGATGAGATCGATCAATTCGTAGAGGTAGGGTTCATCTGGTTCACCCACAGAATGCAGGAGCATGGAGATGCTCTCCACCTCCTGATAGGCTTCTTCCTCCAGATCGGGAATCATCATCAGGGTGCGGTTGGCGGCTAAAAGCCGGCGGGCCAGATCCAGGTACTCGCGGCCCTGCTCCGTCATACTCTCTTCGTAATCCTGCAGCCGTTGCCAGACGCGCTCCCATTCTCGCGAGGGATCTCCTGTCACAGTTACTCCCTTCCTTTATGGAGCCAGGATTCAAGCTTTGGCGGTGCCAGGCCCACAGATCAAGTTCTCGTCGTTGGCAGCCTATGGTCAGGACGTGGCAGCATCGGAAGCGACTGGCAATTCCGGGCTGGGCGAAGTGACCTTGTCCAATGGCCTGATCAGCAGGTATGCCAATGCTGCGCAGACAAGCATAGAGGCCGCACTGATCAAATAAACCGTGGGTATGCCTGCGACATCAGCGATGGCGGCACCAGCCATGGGCGCCGCAAAGGCCACCAGGTTCATCAGCAATGTATTCATTGCGACATAGCGTGGCCGGTCGTCAGGAGGCATAATCTCCAAAAGCCACTCGAAGAGGCTGACATCGCCTGCCGTCACAAAAAAGCCTACGAGCAACGCCGCAATATACATCAGGTATAGTCGTGCGGGCGTCGCAAAGGCGACCAGACAGAAATGCAGCGCGACCGCTACTCCGAGCATGACCAGCATCCGCCGCTTGCCTGCCCTGTTGGTCATGCGACCCCAGAAGAAATACCCGGCAGTCATGGCTACGCTCTCTATCGTGGTCCGCCCCCCTATCCAGGCATCGGAGACCTGCAGCGTGTTGACCAGAAACAGGCTAAAGAGCCCGGCCGGCAAAAAGTAACCGATTCGCATGGCCAGAGTGACCAGTGAATAGGCACCAAACCCGTTGCCTGCGCGGAAGGGGATGAGCAGATCGCTCAGGCGCTCACGCCATGGCCGACGCCCTGGCGTGTCCGGCCGAACAGGACGCGGCGGTATCTCTAGCCGCCCGTATATGTAGATACTGATCATGCCGACCACAAAGGAGATCGCAAAGAGCGTGAGGTAGTTGGCTGGCCACTCCATCCGCGTGAGCAGTTGGCCAAACAGCGATACGCTGGCGCCGGAAATCAGGAACAAGAGGGCCCAACGTGCACCGTTTATCGCAGCCCGTCGCTCCGCAGGTATCGAGTCCGCCAGCACATCGTAAAAGGCCGTGTTACCCAGTGTGCCCGGGATCGCTGTCAGTCCCCAGATCAGTACGATCAGCCATGGTGCGATCCGCGGGTCAAGCAGTGCCGCTATGGCGATAAATGGATAGGACAGGCGCAAGACGTAAAAGCACCGCGCGCTCATCTTTCCGGGATGCGCCCAGCGCGCCACGATGTTGCCCGCTGGAAGCGCGAAACCAATAGTCACAAGTGCCGGTAATGCCGTGAGTAAACTGGTCGCTACCGCTGACGCTCCGAGGCGCGCAAGCAAGACAGGCAGAAACGAGATAATACCACCATTCACGACACCGAACAGCGCTGTGTGTACCATCAAGCGACGTATGTTGCGGTCTTCGCGCGTGGCTGGGTGAAGAAACTGACCATTCAAGGCGCTGAACACACGGGCACGCATCTCTGGCTCACCTGTAGTGTCGCTATACTTGTCGCCGCCTACTGCTGGCAGCGAAATGCTGTTGGTTAATGGACCGGCGCTTGCTTGTCATACATAACCGCGCCTGTCATCCCCATTCCTGGATCCCCAGGTGTGGGCGACACGCGCGGCGCATTGGCATTTCCTTTGGTCCCCAGACCGCTGTGCAGTGCAAGGACGGCCAGGATCTGTTGGAGGCGGAGAGGGCGGGATTCGAACCCGCGAGGCTTACGCCTACACGATTTCCAATCGTGCGCACTCGACCAGACTATGCGACCTCTCCGCGCCGGGCAGATTATACAATGCGCCCCGGTTGACTCCAAATCTCACCGCCATCGGCCGCTATCTGTAGAGTCGATGATCTGTTGTGTGATTCTGGATATAGTCCCAGTCGAGCGTGACTCCCAGGCCTGCCTTCTGCGGCACATAGACGCAGCCGTTACCATCCACGGCATCAAAGCCGTCAGCATAGTCGGTATAGACAGGTACGTTGGTCCCGGCGTTGCAGGGATGCAGCAAACCCATCTCGTAGTAGTTGGTGTTGCGAATCGAGGTCATAACATGTCGCTGTGCAGGCCCGGGTCCATGCATCTCGATATCCAGGCCGAGCCCTTCGGCAGCATGGGCCAGTTTCATCACGCCTGTGATGCCATCATAGCCGACATCGCCCCGCAGCAAGTCAGTGGCATCCGCCAGCGCAAAGTCCACATGAGGCTCCAGCGTCCGGACGTGCTCGGTTTGCAGTAGAGGCGTTCGTATGAGCTGCCGCAGCTTGCGGTGAGCAAACTGCGATATTCCCCCATCCTTGTACGGGTCCTCTATCCAGTAAAACCGCTCGTCGTCACACGCGCGGCCCACCTTGACGGCATCAGCAAAGGTCTCGAGTTCACAGGCAGGATCCAGCATGAGATCCATGCGGCCTCCAACCCGTTGGCCCACGGCATGAATGGTCGCGATCTCCAGGTCGACGCGGGATCCACCCCAGCCATGGATCTTGAAGGCGGGGTAGCCGCGCTCGAGACAGCGCTCAGCATAGTCCGCGTAAGCCTGCGGTGAATCGAGCCCGCCGTTCTGATCGCCGTGTGTCGTGCTTGCATAGCATTTGAGCGGCCGCACGTGGCCACCCAGCAACTCATAGATCGGCGCATCATAGTACTTGCCTGCGATGTCCCATAGGGCGACGTCGACACTGGCAAGCCCCACGCGCGCCTGTTGGCGCAGCGCTCGCTTGACATCCTGGTAGATGCGCTCGCGCTCTAGCGCCGGCCTGCCGAGCAGGTAATCCACAAACATCGGAAGCGTCGCGATCTGAACCGCTCCTGTGATGTATTCCCCTGTGATGCCAGCATCCGTGTGCACCTGCAGAACGGTGCCCTTGCTCGTTATGCTGCTGCCCGCCTGATATACCAGATTGAACCCGTTATAGTCTTTGCCAAAATCCTGAAGCGTGTACGTGTACTCGGTAAGCTCAACACCCGTTATGATCGGCCTGGCCATCATGTTCTCCTCTCACACCTGTCAGCGTGCCCGAGCGGTTGACCTTCGACGGGATCATAGCTTTGCCAGGTAGTCGGAGTCAACAGCACCCCTGTGCACCTGGCTGATGTCTGCATGTGCGACCGGCGTGAGGTGACGTCGCCATCTCGGCATCGTAGGTTCCGAGAGCAAAGCCAGGGGACAACGAGCGTGTAGTGAGTGTAGAATTCCATTTGGCTCGAAGCGCTGTGGGGGGTATAATGAGCAGGTGTGGCCTCGATGGACAATCGTCGCGGCCCGCATCTCACGATTTCAGGAGGTAAGGGCGCTAATGCCGACGTACCAGTACAAGTGTGATGCCTGTGGCGTTCGCTTTGAGCGCTTTCAGCACTTTTCGGAAGAGCCCCTCAAGCTATGCCCTGAGTGTGATGGGCCTGTGCACCGCGTTATCCAGCCCGTAGGGGTTATCTTCAAGGGGAGCGGGTTCTATGTGACGGACAACAAAAAGGGCAACGCCCTGGTGTCCAAACCGGAGCAGAAGGCGGACGGTGAGGTCAAGTCCGAAACCAAACCGGCAACTACGGCGAGCGAGGTCAAGACGACACCCGACGCCAAGTCCACGGAAAAGTAAGCAAGCGGGCATCCGGTGTGACAGGGGAAGCCTCTCTCCGGGCCTGACTAGAGCTGGAAACCGCCCGTCTGTTCGACAACCTTGTATTGGAAGTCGGTGACGAGCTGTGATAGGCGCTCCTGAAAGCTAGCCCATTCGGGGCTGTTGAGAGCCTGTTCCATGCTATCGAGATCCTCAGTCGTCCCGCCGGCGAGCACCTGCGGTCCCTGTCCCCACACCACATACCACGCATCGGTTGGCTGAATTCCCATGGCAAGGATGGACTTGGCAAACTCCTGTGTGAGGAATTCCAGATACTCGGACTCTTTCTTTTCACGGATGTTCCAGTACATGATGATTTTTACCATGCAGCCGCCCTCCAACCAGACGATAACATATCTGCCCGTAGGCAACAAGACGGGGCAACCTCGGCCATGAGGGCACTCTTACAGCGTGTCACGCGGGCGGCCGTCAGTGTCGATGGCATCACCATCGGGCAGATCCGTTCAGGCCTCGTCATCCTCCTGGGCATCACGGCCACTGACGATCACGCAGCTTCAGCCTGGCTAGCCGCCAAAGTCGCCAGCCTGCGCATCTTTGAAGACGATCAAGGGGCGATGAATCTGTCCTTGCTGGATACCGCGGGGAGTGCGCTGGTCATCCCGCAGTTCACGTTGTACGGCGACGCCCGCCGAGGCCGCCGGCCAAGCTTTGCGGACGCAGCCTCACCGGAGGCTGCAGAACCACTGTTTGACTTGTTTTGCGAGCAACTCGCCGCACAGGGCGTGCCAATAGCCAGGGGGCGCTTCCGTGCCCATATGCTGGTGGAGATACACAACGACGGTCCCGTGACGCTGATGCTGGACACCGATATTTCACGCCGCGGCAATGCCAAAGGCTGATCAGGGCGACTCCTGCCCCGTCGCATTGCCGTCGACATAGGCTTCAATCGCGTCGGCATAGGCCACTGCCAGCGCAGCCAGAAACTCGGGTTCGCGCGCCAGCAACCCCTCCTCCGTGTGTGTGATAAAGAGCGGCTCACTGAGGGCCCCGGGCATCTGCGAGGGCCGCACGATCCGCTCCGACTCAGGTCCCAGCATGATCAAGTGGCGGCCAGGGCTGTCTGGCGTGACGAGCACGGCATCGTCCAGTACCCCGCGATCCTGTATATCGTAGCCATAGCTGCGAATGGCCTTGATCAGATGTTCGTGGATGAGCACTGCAAAGCGATAGTTGTCTTCCGCAAACTCGCGATCAGCGCAGTAGTAGGTCTGAATGCCACCCACCTCCGAATCTTCTTCGCCCGATGCGCTCATGTAGGCATTGTGATGCAGTGATAAAAGCAGGTCCGCTCCGCTGGCATTGATCAGATCCACGCGAGCCTGGGTCTCATCCAGGGTGTACTCGAACTCACCATCACCCGTCACATCGACCTCATCCTCATTTACGGCGCGATCGGTGTCGCGCGTCATGACTACCTGGAACCCCCGGCTGAGCAGTTCATCGCGCAGCAGCAGCCCCAGATCCAGGTTCACAGTGCTCTCGTGGTAGACCATGTGCCCCTGTTCGTCAAAGCGACGCGCTCCGAGGTCCACGCCACCGTGGCCCGGGTCAACTGCGACGAGAAAAGCGCGGATCGTCGGTGTCGGAGTGGGCTCCGGCGTGAACGTACGTGTCACACTGGGCACTACTGTCGGTTCTGGCCTGGCGGCCGTGGCTGTAGCGGTTGGGGGGGGCGCGGTATTCATCCTGGGCAGAGCCAGGTTCGTCGGCGATGCTACGGTGTTAGCGAGAGACACCTGGGACTGATTCCCGGGTGCGCAGGCAAAAGCGCCAAGGAGGAGCAACAACAGGGCTGTGAGGATCATTGGAACGCGTACATGCGGCATCATGTGGCTGCGCCGCTCCTTCATCGAGGGTCCTCTTCCATCGGGCGTGGCACAATCCCAAAAGTCCGTCCCCAGGCCCGTTCTACCTGGCGCCTGGTGCAGGCCAGGGAGGATGCGTTATCGATGACGGTATTGGCACGTCGCACTTTATCGCATTGTGGCCCCTGGGCGTCGATGCGCTGTTCGGCCTGCTCGCGCGTGAGGCCTGAGCGTTGCATGACCCTAGCGATCTGGGCCTCTCTCGGCGCTGTGACAACCCATATCGTATCACAATCCGTATCCATGCCGGATTCCAGCAACTTGATCGCTTCGACGACGACAACTGGCTGTGCGCATTCACTGACCAGCCGCCGCACCTCGACGCGCACGGCGGGATGCACAAGGGCATCGAGAGCGCGCAACGCCGCAGGGTCGGAAAACACGATCGCTCCCAGCGCGCGCCGGTCGATCTCGCCAGAAGCTGCTACTATTCCCTGACCGAAACGTTCCACCAGCGTCGCATGCACTGCGGTTCCTGTTCGCATGACACTGTGGGCTACCTGGTCTGCATCGATGATGCAGGCGCCGAGATCGCGTAGCATCCCCGCGACGGTGCTCTTGCCCGTGGCGATGTTTCCTGTCAGACCGATGACGTAGGGTTTAGCCATCGCTGACCGTCTCCGCCATCTCCTCCCAGCGCTCAAGCCGCTCCGCCAGTGACGCCTGGAGACCGTGGTAGCCTATGCTCAGTTCCCTCACCCGATCGCCGTCCTGAGCGTTGCTGGCCTGGCTCAGCAGGTGTTCGGTCTCGTCGATCTCTCGCTCCAGCGCCTCGATCTCTCGCTCCAGCGCCTCCATCTCCAGGCGCCTCTTGCGTTCTTCGCCCCCTGCTGGTCGTTCGTTTCGCCGTCCAGTTTCAGGGGCGCTCTCGCGTTCTGCCGCCAGTGCTGCCTGCGCTTGCCGCTCGGCCTCCTGGGCCAGATAGGCCGAGTAGTTGCCCTCATACTGGTGCAACCATCCCCCACGTACAGCCCAGACATGGGTTGCCAGAGCATCCATCAGGAAGCGGTCGTGAGATACCAGCAGAATCGTGCCAGCAAAATCAGTGAGCACATCCTGCAGGATCTCTTGCGAAGCCACGTCCAGATGTGTCGTGGGCTCATCCAGGATCAGGAGGTTTGCCCCCACAATGGACAGCAGCGCCAGCGCCACCCGCGATTGCTCGCCCCCCGAAAGATCGCCAACCCGCTTGTCGATTTCATCCCCGGTAAAGAGATAGCGGGCCAGCAATGACCGTGCTGCCTCAGCCTCAAAGCGTCCCGCTGCCATGACCTGTTGCATCACGGTGCGGCTGGGGTCCAGCTCATGCTGAGTCTGCGATAAATAGCCGATCTTGACACTGGCGCCCAGTCGCAGGTCGCCCCCAAGCAGCTCCGTCTCACCCAGCAACGTCCGCAGAAAAGTAGTCTTGCCCGACCCGTTCGGGCCCAGCAGCGCCACACAATGTCCGCGCTCCACCAGCAACGGGCCGGAGCGAAAGAGCAGATGCGGCTGGCCGTCGTCCTGAATCGCGTCCGGACGCGCCCGGTAGCCTACGGCCACGCCTTGTTCGCTGATGAGCACTCTGTCACCGGACCTCAGCGTGGTGCTCAACCGCAGGCGCATGCGTCGCTCTGTATCGGGGGCCTCGATACGCTCCACACGGGCCAGACGCTTTTCCCGACCCGCTGCTTCGCGGCTGCGTTGACCGGCCTTGTAGCGCCTGATGAACTCTTCCGTGCGGGCGATCTCCTCCTGTTGCGCATCGTACTCTTTTCGCTGTCGTTCGCGCCGCTCCTGGCGCTGTTGAACATAACGAGAGTAATTGCCACGGTAGCGTTCTATCCGTCCGCGGTCCAGTTCCCAAATGCGCGTGACCACCTTGTCGAGAAACCGGCGGTCATGCGAAACCACCAGAAGCGTCTGTGGCAGCGATTGGAGATAGCCCTCGAGCCATTCGAGCGCCGATAGGTCCAGGTAGTTGGTCGGCTCGTCCAGTACCAGCAGATCGGGCTCTTGCAGGAGCAACCTGGCCAACAACGCACGCGTCACCTGCCCGCCGCTCAGCACGGCAACCGGCCAGGTGTACATCTCTTCCCTAAAGCCCAGACCGCCAAGCACACGACGGATCTGTGCCTCGTATGCGTAGCCCCCCGCCAGCTCAAAGCGTTGCTCTGCCGCGGCGTACCGCTCCATTGCCTCCTGCGGATTGGACGCATGAGCCATCTCCTCCGCCAGGGTCAGCAAGGCCTCCTGCTGGCGGCGGAGATCATGAAAGACGTGCAGCATCTCTTCATGCAACGTGTGATTACTGACGAGCTCGGCATGTTGAGGCAGGTAGCCAACGCGCAGCCCCCGGGCCATGGTGACTGAGCCCTCAGTGGGCTCTTCGAGACCAAGCAAGATGCGCAGCAGCGTCGTCTTGCCGGTGCCATTGGGGCCCACCAGTGCGACTTTGTCGCCACGCGCCAGGTCAACGCTGATCTCGCGAAACACATCCTGCGCGCCAAAGTACTTGGCTAGATTCTGGGCAGAAAGGATGGACATACATCAACCGCTCTATCGGATTCTCAGAGGATTATAGCACGTGGCGATAGGCTCCCCTAACTGTGGCGACTCAGTCGATGTGCTGTATCACCCGAATAGTCGCTCCGAGCCGCGTCACAGGGTGGCTTGCGGGCTTGGACGCTGGGCTGACCACGCCAACTGCGTGCGATCTTTGACAGATCGATTCCATGCTGGTATGCTTATTATGGTCGTGCTAGACGGGGAGCCAGCGGTGCCCTTTACCCGCAATCCGCTATAGCGGGGTCGAATGCCCTTTCTCGGGGCCTGCTCGATGGTGAATGTCCGGCCAGGCGGCGTTGAAGATTGGGTCCTGCGCGGCGGAGGCCTGCGAACCCCGTCAGGTCCGGAAGGAAGCAGCGGTAAGAAGTGTCCTTCGGGTGACGCGGGGCAGCCTGGTCTGAGCAAGCCAGCCGGAACGCGCCGGCGAGTGGTCACAACAGAGGGTGCACGGCCAAATGCATAAAAAGAGGCGGGGTCTTCTCGCCTCTTTCTTCTGTATGGAGTGCCAGAGTTTGTCCGATAGAGTTATTGTGGTGGGCGGGGGGCCTGCCGGCATGATGGCAGCGGGTCGCGCTGCAGAGTGCGGCGCCGACGTCCTGCTCATCGAAAAGACGCCACGTCTGGGCAACAAGCTCAGGCTGACCGGTGGCGGCAGAGGCAATGTGACGCACGCTGGCGATGCGCAGAGTATTGCTGCGCACCTTGGCCCTAACGGCGATTGGTGTCTTGCGGCACTGCAGCGCTTTGGGCCCCGCGAACTGATCGCCTTCCTCCGTGAGAGGGATGTCCCCATTGTGATCGAGCCCGATGGGCGTGTTTTCCCCGCTACTCGCAACGCTCACACCGTGCTCGCGGCCCTGCGGGCGTGGTGTTTGGCGCACAGTGTGACCTTTCGGTACCGGTCGCCTGTTAGCGCGATAGAGGTTGTTCAGGGCTGTGTTACCGGTGTGGCCGTCGATGATCGAACGATAGGCGCCGCAGCAGTTGTGCTGGCTACGGGAGGGGTCTCGTATCCTGCTACAGGGTCGACTGGGGACGGTTTCCGGCTGGCCGAGAGCCTCGGCCACCGCGTGATTCCACCCGCTCCCGGACTGGTGCCCCTGGTGGCGACTGATGCGTGGATACCAGACTTGGCTGGCGTCGGTCTTGCCGACGTGGCTCTTGTTGCCGCTCAGCGACGGCAGATTCTGGCGGTTATGCGTGGCGATCTGCTCTTTACGGTCTACGGCCTGTCCGGGCCGGCCGCGCTGGATCTGAGTTCGTCCATCAGCCGAGACTTTCAACGTGGAGCCATTCAGCTAAAGATAGACCTGCTTCCGGACGTGACGTCTCAGTCGCTGGATGAGGACTTGAGGCTGGCCTTTCAGGTGGCGGGCAGGTCACATCTGGGTTCACTGCTACAGGGAAGGGCTCCGGCAGCGGTGATCCGCGTGGTCCAGAGACTTGCCTGCGTCGGGCCAAGCAAGCCCGTTGCGGAACTGAGCGCTGCTGACCGGCTGCGGGTTGTGGATGTGCTCAAAGGACTGCCAGTGACCCTCGTGGCCACGCGACCAATTCAGGAGGCCATGGTTACGCTGGGCGGCGTAGCTACCGCCGAGATCGATCCCCACACGATGGGATCCAGGCTCGCGCGGGGCCTGTTCTTTGCCGGAGAACTGATCGACATCGCGGGCTCTACGGGTGGCTACAATCTCCAGGCAGCGTTTGCGACTGGCCGGCTGGCCGGCGAGGTCGCAGCTGGCGCCACAGGGGTACATCCGTGACTGCCCTGGCACGAGCAAAAGACCTCCTTGCCGGAATGGTGATACGGCTGGGCCGTCTCCCCTGGCGAAGCGGGATCGCCCTGGGGCTCGTCGTCGGCGGCGGATATCTTGCGTCGCTGTACGGGCACACCCGCACCAGGGTGACCATCGACATCAATGGCGTTCCAGTGGTCCACTATACCCAGCGGCGCTCGGGAGAAGACATACTCAAAGAGCTCCGGCTCGATTTGGAGTCCTGGGATGTGGTAGACGTTCCCTCCGATGAGGCACTCGCTGCCGGAGCGTCCATTCGCCTCAACATCGCCACGCCGGTTCAAGTATCACGCGAGGGCCGCATCACGACGATCCACATGCACCACGGCGACCTTATCGGTGCGCTAACGGAGAATGGCATTGAGCTTGCATTGTGGGACGAGTTGTGGACGCCTCAGGGCCGTCTGGACCCGCAACAAGGGCTGTCGGTGCAGGCGCCCGAGCGGGGGGCTAGCCTTTCCGCAGTGATTAACAAGATACGGAGCCCGCAGTATGTGACTATCGTGCGCGCTACCAGGCTCACCGTGATCGACGATGGTACCCCTGGCGCGTTCATGACCACCGCGGATACGGTGGGAGAGGCGTTGCAGCGCGAGGGTGTTGCTGTATACGAAGGGGATCGTATAGTTCCGGGGCTCGAGTGGCCCGTGGTTCCCGGACTCACGGTAGAGATACAGCGCGCAGCTCCCGTGAGTATCGATGTCGATGGTAAGGTAAGGATGCTTCGCACCCGGGCCACAACGGTGGGCGAACTCCTGGCTGAGGCGGGCCTCTCTCTTGAGGGCGAGGATCGTGTCTCTCCACAAGAGAGCACCGCGATATACGATGGCATGCGCGTTACGGTGGTGCGCATCTATGACGAGTACTTCATTGAGGAGGTGCCGATTCCGTTCGAGACACGTTGGGAGGCGAACCCGGAGCTGGAGATCGACCAGAAGCGCACTGCCAATTGGGGTAAAGAGGGCGCGATGCGTCAGCAGGTGCGTGTACACTATGAGAATGGTGTCGAGGTGACGCGGATCGAGGAGGAGGCGTGGGTTGCCCGTGAGCCAGAGGACCGGATTATCGAGTACGGCACCGGGATCGTGGTGCGCCAGTTGGAGACTCCCAGCGGCACGCTCGAGTACTGGCGCAAGATACGGATGCTGGCCACATCCTACAATGCGGCTACCGCTGGCACGCCCGTCACGAGTCCCACATTTGGCTATACGCGGCTCGGTGAGCCCGCACGCAAGGGGGTCATTGCCGTGGATCCCACGGTGATCTCAATGCGGCAGCCGATGTACGTGCCGGGCTATGGCCTCGGTTTCGCTGGAGATACCGGTGCGGCAATCAAGAACCGCCGGGTCGATCTGTGCTTTGATGATGACAATCTGGAGTTCTGGCATCGTTGGGTGGATGTCTATCTGCTAACTCCCGTGCCGCCGGCGAGCCAGATCACCTGGATCATCCCCAACACCCCGGTGGAGCGCGAGTAGGCGCATGGACGTATACGAGCTGTTGCGAAGGTACGACATACACCCGTCCAAGGGACTGGGGCAGAACCTGCTGGTTGCCGAGTGGGCCTACGAGCGGATTGTAGAGGCAAGCGAGCTCACCATGCAGGATCACGTCCTGGAGATCGGGCCCGGACTCGGCACGCTTACCTGGCGGCTGGCCGATCGTGCCGGGCACGTGACGGCGGTGGAACTGGACAAGCGGATGGTGGCGGTGCTGCAGGACACGCTGTCACACAGGGAGAATATCTCGATCGTTCAGGGAGACATTCTCGACATGCCGCCCGACGAGCTCGCCGGTATGACGGGGCCGGGGGGCTGCGAGCACTACAAGGTGGTCGCCAATCTCCCATACTATATTACCTCCCGCATATTACGGCATGTGCTCACGGCGCCAGTGCGTCCCAGTCTGCTCACCCTCATGGTGCAGAAAGAGGTGGCGGACCGGATCGTCGCGCGGCCGGGAAAGATGTCCCTGCTGGCAGTGAGCGTTCAAGCCTATGGTGAGGCCGCACGTGTCTGTGTCGTACCCCCGTCGGCGTTCTATCCCCGACCAAAGGTGTCGTCGGCGGTCCTGATCATCCGGACGCACGCGACGCCGCTCGTCCCCGCAGCGATCGAGGAGCGTTTCTTTGACGTGGTTCGGGCCGGGTTTCAGCAACGCCGCAAACAACTCCACAACAGCCTCGTGGCCAACCTGCCGGTTGATGCGGTGCGCGTCGGCACGGCCCTGGATGCCGCGGGGATCGCTGCAGAGCTGCGCCCTCAAGCGCTGGATGTCCAAGACTGGATTCGGTTGACTGCTGCGCTCTACCCGGAAACGTCACCCTAGTTTCTGCTCGCCGTAGAAGCCTCTAGAATCGCGTCCGGCCAGCGTTCGGTTCCCGCGCCCCTGTGTGGTATACTATGTGATCGTGTTGTGGCGATAGACGTAACGCGGCGCACTGCCGCCGTATTTGAGGGGATAGAGTACGTGCTAGAACAGCTCATTCATCATGGGGTGATTGTGCCAGAGCCGCCCGAGGCGCCGGGGCTCTATATCACGGTGCTCGGTGCGCGCATTGATCTGACGCCTGAGCAGGAAGAGATGGCCATGGCCTGGGCCGCCAAGAAAGACACCGCCTATGCTGAGGACCCGGTGTTTATCGCCAATTTCCTGCAGGACTTTACTCCTGCGCTCGGCCTCGACGCTTCGCTCACCCTTGATGACGTGGATTTTACCCCGTATTACGAGCGGGTTGACGAGACGCGCCGCCAGAAGGAGGCGCAGACGCGTGAGGAACGCAAGGCTCTCGCGGCAGAGCGCAAGGCAGAGCGCGAGCGGCTCAAGGCCAGGTACGGCTATGCGATCGTCAACGGCCAGAGGGTTGAGCTGGGTACCTATATGGTGGAGCCCAGCGGCATATTCATGGGGCGGGGGCAACACCCCCTGCGTGGTCGGTGGAAGCAAGGCGCCAGCCGCGGCGATATCACGCTGAACTATGGGCCCGACAGCCCGGAGGATTTGGGTGAGGGCTGGGCTGAGATCGTTTGGCAGCCCGAGTCGCTGTGGGTGGCACGCTGGAAAGATCAGCTTACGGGCAAGCTCAAGTATATCTGGCTTGGCGATACAGCACCGGTCAAACAGACTCGCGAAGCGGACAAGTTCGATCAGGCGCTGGCGCTCGATGACAAACTGGAGGAGGTGCGCGCCGAGATCGGGCGTGGCCTCCAATCAGATGACCCCAGGAAGCGCATGGTCGCCACCGCGTGCTACCTCATCGATATCCTGTGCTTGCGCGTAGGCGACGAAAAGGAAGCCGATGAGGCAGACACCGTTGGTGCGACCACGCTTCGGCCGGAGCACATCACGCTCCATGCCGATGGGACGGCCGAGTTCGAGTTTCTCGGCAAGGATTCGGTACACTGGCACAAAAAGCTGGAACTGCCATCGCATGTGTACGATAGCCTGGCAGAACTGATTGCGAACGCCCGGCCATCTCGAACAGGGAATGGCGATAGTGCCAACGCGGCGGCCGCTCTTCCCCAGCTTTTCCCCGATATCACGAGTAGCCATGTCAACGCGTTCTTTTCGAGTATCCTGCCGGGGCTCTCGGCGAAAAAGTTCCGCACCTATCACGCTACCAAGGCCGTGGAGCACAGCCTGGCCGCCTCCCGGGTGCGTGCGCGCGATTCGGAACACAAAAAGTGGCATGCCGCGAATCTGGCGAATCTTGAGGCGGCCCAGCTCTGCAACCATACCAAGCAGGCACGGGGGAGCTGGGAGGATGTCCAGCCCCGCTATGAGCAACGGATCGAGAGGGCCGAGGAGCGCATCGCAGAATACGCGCAGCAGGTCGATGAGAACAGGGCGCGCTATGCTGATTTGCAGACTGAGGCGGAGGAGAAAGAGTCAGACGCGAGCGATGCCAAACGGGATCAGGTACGGGAACGCTACAAGAAGCGTCTGGAGGTCGCGCGGCGCAGGGTGGAGCAGTCGATCGAGCGCAAGAAACGTGCCGAACTCGCTCGTGACAAGATCAGGGCTCAGATGGATATTGCCAGGCGCAAGCGTGAATGGAACACCAGCACGAGTCTCAAATCATACATCGATCCGCGGGTCTACCATCGCTGGGGCGAGCGCGTGGATTATGATGTACTGAACACCTTTTACCCCACGGCACTGCGTCGCAAGTACGCCTGGGTGCAGTATGTCGACGACGAGGAGTCCGATGACGGCCTGGAGGTGCGGCCCTGTCTGCCAGGGGACATCGAGGAGGTCGTCACATTGCTCCAGGAGACGACCGGGGAGGAGCTCTCTGAGGAAGCGATCTGCTCCCGCTACCTGCCGGTGCTGGGTCAGGCCTGGCGGGTGGCGCTGATCGCGCTGGATCCTGAGGGGCAGGTCGTGTCTTTTTCAGCGCTGGGCCCGGTCTACACAAGCGACGACGAACCACGGGTGGACTGCTTTGCTGTGATTCAGCCGGCTTTTAGAACTGCCGAGGTGGCCGAACGCGTCTCTGCCGAACTTTTGCGCTACCTGGAACGCTATGTGCTCGATAACCCGGTCAAGCGCGGCCAGCCCGCCTATCGTCTGGCTCCGCGTGACACCTCGTGGTACGCACTGGCGCCGGGCATTCCTGAGCGACTTGGGCTGGTCTCTTGTTCTGACGATCGTGGGGGAGAAGCGCAGGAGTCAGAGATGGTGATGGAGGCCGATCGGAGCCAGTGACCCGTTGCGTTTTTGCGCTGTGGGCGGCGTGTGCTATAGTTAACGTTTGTGATACGCGATGAAAGGTGGTGGCCCGAGATGTCAGATAAGTTGAGCGGCTGGAATCCTGAACTCAAGACGGAAGTAGCTGAAATCCGCCCGGGGGATACCGTGCGCGTCCATCTGCGCATCGTCGAGGGCAACCGGGAGCGCATCCAGGTCATCCAGGGTGTGGTGATGCGCATGCGTGGCAATGGTGTTGACGCCACCTTTACGGTGCGGCGCATCGCTGCTCATGGCATCGGCGTAGAGCGCACGTTTATGTTGCTGTCGCCCCGCATTGAGCGCATCGAGATCGTACGGCGGGCCAAGGTCCGGCGCGCTCAGCTGTACTATCTGCGCAGGTATCGAGGCAAGGCGGCGCGGCTTCGCGAGGATCGTTCGGGCTTTGAGCGCGTTCGCAAATAGTACAAGATGATTGGGGGACTTTGGTCGAGTCCAGCCCCGTCATTCCTATCAAGTCTCCCACTCTGACCTTTGAGCGGCGCCTCTGGGCTGCGGGATTCAAGGTCATAGCCGGTATCGATGAAGCTGGTCGCGGCGCATGGGCAGGTCCCGTGGTCGCGGCCGCTGTCGTTTTCGCGCCCAACGTCACGAGCTATCTTGATTCGCTGAGCCTCGTCCGCGATTCCAAGCTTCTCTCGCCACGACAGCGTGATCGTTGCTATGACGCAATCCTCGAGATGGCCGCTTTCTGGGGGGTAGGCGCTGTGTCATCCGAAGGGATCGATGCGTGTGGCATCCTGGTCGCAACGCGCGAGGCAATGAGACTGGCTGTGGAGGGGCTTGCTGTTCCTGCAGACTTTCTGCTGGTCGATGCCGTACAGCTTCCGTCACTGCCCATGCCTCAGCGTGCCATCATCAAGGGTGATCGTCTGTCTCTTTCGATTGCAGCCGCGTCCATTTTGGCCAAGGTGACTCGCGATCGCTGGATGCGCGATCTCGATGGGATCTGGCCTGGATACGGATTCGCGGCGCACAAGGGCTATGGTACTGCCGTGCACCAGGCTTCACTGGCGCGCCTTGGATCTACCCCGATCCATCGCCACTCGTACGCTCCCATTGTGGCCATCGACGGAAGGATCTGTGATGGTTGACCTTCAACTCCTGATTGAAGAGGCACCGCTCGCGTTTCTGGATTTTGAGACCACCGGTCTCGATCCGGCGCGGGGAGATCGCGTCATCGAGATCGGCCTGGTCCGCGCGCGCGGTGACACCATCGAGGTCGAGTGGGACCAGTTGGTGAATCCTGAGCGAGCCGTGAGCTTTGGCGCTTACCGGGTGAACCACATCTCCGATGCGATGTTGGCGGATGCTCCGGCCTTTGCCGAGATCGCTGATGAACTCCTGGGGCTGATTAACGGCACTGTGGTGGTAGCACATAACGCGCTATTCGATCTGGGATTTCTGAAATCCGAGTTGACCCTTTCCCAGCGACCGTTCCCCTCCCTTGTCGTACTCGACACACTCCGG
Organism: Anaerolineae bacterium; assembly: GCA_040772225.1. Lineage (GTDB taxonomy): Bacteria > Chloroflexota > Anaerolineae > UBA1429 > UBA1429 > JAAYED01. The sequence continues at coordinate 1,143,557 of JAXGYO010000002.1, read as the reverse complement.
TTGGCCCGGAATAATATCACCTCGGGCAGTTACTCTCTGGGGGCGCTGTGCCAGCAGTTTGGCATCATTCTCGACGATGCTCACCGCGCGCTGGCCGATGTGCGCGCCACGCGCGAGTTGTTCCTGCATCTTTGCAGGCGGCTTGAGCGCCGTGGCGTGCGCACGCTGGAAGAGTGCATACGGGCGCAGGGCGGCGTGCTGAAGGAGCGGGGCGAGGCGAGTGTCGCCATCCCGGGGCCGATTCGTGATGCTCTACGCCGCCGCAGTCTGATGCGGATCCGGTATCGTGACAGCTACGGATCCACAACCGAGAGGCTGATTCGGCCCATCGAGCTTTCAAACCGGTTCGGGCGCCTCTACCTGGTGGCGCACTGCTACCTGCGACGGTCTAAACGGACCTTTGCACTCGATCGGATCCAGGAGATGATCGTCACCGACGAGCCCGAACCCGAGGAGATGTGAGCGATGCCAGAGCTCCCCGAGATCGAAGCACTCGTGCAGCGCCTCGCTCCTCGTCTGGTGGGCCAACCCGTCGTGCGGCTGGAGATCCACCGCCCGCTTGTCTTGCGCAGTCTCCTGCCTGAGGCGGATTTCGAAACGGCGATCATTGGACGTTGCGTCACGGCCCTGGAGCGCAGGGGCAAGTATTTCCTCATCGGCCTGGATGGACTCTGGCTGGCGACCAACTTTATGCTGACAGGCAACCTGACCTGGCCGGGTCCGGGAGACCGGGTCAGGACACGCGACTATTACACGCTTGGGTTTGGCGAGCATCTCGCGATGCGATACCACGATCCCCGTGGCATGGGTAAGACGTATCTGGTGAGGGAACTGGCTTCGATCCCCGGGTTCAGCGCTATGGCCCCTGATCCGCTGTCGGAAGGGTACACCCGCGAGGTCTTTTTACAGCAGCTCAAGGGTCAGACGGGCGAGATCAAGGGCGTGCTCACACGAGATCGGATCGCTTCGGGTATCGGCAATGCCTATGCTGACGAGATACTGTTTGCGGCGGGCATCTATCCCTTTGTCAAGAGCTCGCGTCTCACCGCCGAACAGCGTGACCGCCTCTATGAGGCGCTGCGCGAGGTGCTCGCGTCTCGCATCGCCTACCTCCTTCAATACTGGCCTCCAGCGATGAATCTGCACTGGCGCGAGGGCCTCCTTGTGCACGGCCGGGGCGGCGAACCTTGCCCGAGGTGCGGCACCCCTATCTCCGAGATCAATGTTGGGAAGCGACCCACGAGCTACTGCCGTGCCTGCCAGCCGGGCCTGTTGATCAGGAACTAGGCGGTTGGAAAACCCTCGGGCGTTCGCTATACTGGAGTCAGAGTAGCCGATTCACTGACTTGGCCTACCAGGTCAAGATGGGAGTGACTAGAGGATGGCACCGTTGCGCTGGGAAGAGAGGCTCGATGGCCTGACCAAGGATACCCGCCTGGACGCACAGGGGTATCTCTTTGACGTCGCTGGCCTCTTGAACGAGATGATTGCCGATTCCGTTCCCCAGTCGCGAGAAGCGTATCGCAACTGGCTGGTTCAGCGTTGCAAGCGCGTTGTCTCGGCGGGTCGCGAACGGGCTGCGGTCTTTCGTTTGGTCAACGGCCTGCTCTGGGCTGTGGATGATGCGCTCTCTGCCGGTGATATGCGCGCACAGGCCCTGTGGTATCTGCACGAGTATGGTCAGCGCCGCGCGGCTCTGGCTGAAGAGCTTGTGGCGAGCGGCGCTCGGGAGTTGGCGCGATACAAGGCGATTCTCACCTATGGCAGGGATCTGGCCCTGCTCGCCGCACTTACTGCGGCTGCGGAGCAGGGTTCCGCGCCAAAGGTAGTGCTTGGTGAGGGCAGACCACGGTTGGATGGTCTCACCATGGCCAGTGAGCTGGCCTGGGCTGGGATCGATGTCACACTGGGTGTCGACATGGCGCTCTTTGGCTGGCTGCCGGATGTGGATGCCGTGGTGGTTGGGGCAGAGAGCCTGTCCGCCAGGGGGCTGATCTACAGGCGGGGTACGGCTGCTCTCGCGGAGGCCGCGTACGCTCGTGAGTTGCCCTTTTACGTGATCTGCTCTCGGGCTGACTTTATGTCCGCCGAGTATGTCTCTGGAATCGAGTCATCGGCTGGCGATCCAGAGGAGATCTCTCCCGAAAGCCACGAGCGCATCACGGTACGGAACGTCCTCTGGGATCTCACCCCGATTGATCGCATCTCCGCTGTGATCACGGGCCAGGGAATGTTGGCGGGCGAGGCGCTGGTTGAAGCGCTGCGGATGGTTCGGGTCTATCCCGGGCTGGTGGGCCGCTGAGCACCCTTGCCTGTTTCGCACATGCTGCGACCGCGCGCGGGGCCTGGTCATCCCATGTGCACATATCGCCTTTCTACACGGACAGGAGCCTGATGCAGGACGTTGCCTACAAAAAGACCGATATAGAAGAGACGATGCGCTCGGCATATCTCAGTTATGCGATGAGCGTCATAACGGCGCGCGCGCTACCCGATGTGCGCGATGGCCTCAAGCCGGTGCAACGTCGCATTCTCTATGCGATGGATGATATGGGGCTGCATCACGACCGGCCCACGCGCAAGAGCGCGCGTATTGTGGGAGAGGTGCTGGGCAAGTATCACCCGCATGGTGACTCGGCAGTGTACGAGGCTATGGTCCGTATGGCGCAGGATTTCTCGATGCGCTATCCGCTCGTGGACGGTCAGGGCAACTTTGGGTCTGTTGATGGCGATGGTGCGGCTGCCGTGCGATATACCGAGGCTCGGTTGAGCGCAATGGGCGACGAGATGCTCACCGACCTGGACAAAGACGCCGTCGACATGGGCGATAACTTTGATGGCACGCTCAAGGAACCCCTCGTGCTGCCTGCGCGGCTACCGAACCTCCTGGTGAATGGGGTTGGCGGCATTGCCGTGGGCATGGCGACCAACATCCCTCCGCACAATCTCGGTGAGATCGCGGACGCGGTGGCTTACCTGGTGGACCGGTATCGCGAGGCAGAGGATGTAACACTCGACGAGTTGATGCAGTTTGTCAAAGGACCCGACTTTCCAACGGGCGGTATGATTCTGGGCGAGGAGGGTATCCGACAGGCCTATGCCACCGGGCGAGGCCGCATCGTCATGCGCTCTCAAGTGCATCCAGAAGAGCTCAGCGGTGGGCGCCTTGCGCTGATCGTTACAGAGCTGCCGTACCAGGTCAACAAGTCCACGCTGGTAGGGCGTATCGCGACGCTGGCCCGTGAGGGCCGCGTCGAGGGGATCGGCGACCTGAGGGATGAGTCTGACCGGATGGGCGTCCGTATCGTCATCGAGCTCAAGCGCGGGGTCGAGTGGGAGCCGGTGCTGGCCAATCTGCTCAAGTACTCACAGCTTCAGGCGACTTTTGGTGTCAATATGCTGGCTCTGGTGGATGGCGAGCCGCGCACGCTGTCACTCAAGCGCGCTCTGATGCACTATATCGACCACCGTTACAGCGTCGTCGAGCGGCGCACCCTGTTTGAGCTCGAGAGGGCACGGCGGCGCGCTCACGTGCTCGAGGGACTGCTGATTGCTCTCGACCATCTCGATGAGGTGATCGACACGATCCGGCGTTCGCGGACGGCAGATACGGCCAAAGCAAACCTGTGCAAACGGTTCAATTTCACCGAGGTGCAGGCGCAGGCGATTCTCGATCTGCAGCTCAGGCGACTGGCCGCGCTGGAGAGAAGACGGGTACAAGAGGAGTATCGCGAGGTTATCGAGCGCATCGCATTTCTGCAGAACCTTCTCTCCAGTGAAGACAAGATTCGGGCTGTGGTCAAAGAGGAGATCCTGGACCTCAAGCGTGTGTACGGTGACCCGCGCCGAACCCGCGTGAGAGATCTGGATGTATCCACTGACGTTTCGGCTCAGGACCTGGTGTTCAATGCTGATGTCGTGCTTGCCTGCAGCGCCTCCGGCTGGGTCAAGAGGTATCCCGCCAGTGTCTACCATGCTGGACCGGGAGGGCTGACGGAGGATCTCTCCGCTGCAGGGGCTCCTGTGCTGGCGGTGTTACGCACCAATGCCCAGCACAAGGTGGCCTTTGTCACGCAGCGCGGGCGCGCTTTTGCGCTCGGGGCCCATCAGATCCCCGATCTGGGGCAACAGCCCGACGGGGTCACGCTGGGTAGCCTGGCGCGACTGGAGGATGGGGAGCAGGTGGTGGCGCTTGTCTCATTGGATGAGGCTGACGAGGAACATGCGATTGCCCTGGCTACCGCCGAGGGACGCGTCAAGCGTCTGACCCTGGCCGAACTGAACAGCGTGAACCGGGACGTGACCACGGTATTTGGCCTGGATGGCGAGGACATGCTTGTGGGAGCCGTCCCTGCCGATGCTCAGTCAGAGATCATGCTCGTCACGGCTCAGGGACGTGTGATTCGCTTTGCAGCAGATGATGTCCGCCCTCAGGGGTTGCCGGCGACGGGAATGAAAGGCATCGACCTCAAGGCAGGCGATAGGGTTGTGGCGATCGATGCTGTGCAGGATAACGCAGAACTGCTGATCGTGAGCGAGAATGGCTTTGGCAAGCGCTCATCTCTGCGCGAGTACGGCGCTCAGGGGCGTGGCGGGCAAGGCATGCTCACCCTCGATACCAGCAAGACGGCGATTGCCGGGGCGCTCGTTGGCGCCTGTGTTGTAGAGCCTGGCGACCAGGTGCTGCTCGGTGTTTCAAATGGATCCCTGGTGCAGTGTGTGGTGGATGACATACCCCGCGCTCGCCGTGATAACTGGGGCAAAATCGTTACACGCACGCGGAGCGGCGCCGTCGTTTCCGTGGGCGATGACGAACAGGTCGTGTCGTGCATCGCGCTCAGGTTTTCAGACGGTGAGGCAAGTGGAGGTTCACCTGGCCCGGTGCCGTCGCCTGAGGAGGATGGCAAGCCCGTGGCTACGCGCACACGTCGTCCGCGCGCCAAGCCGGCCTCGACGGTGGAACAGACATCTACTGCTTCCGAGAAGCCTGCCGCCTCGACTCGGCGGCGCTCCAGGCGCCCGGCCGCTGCTGCTGCGGCGCCGGCTGAGGACACGGCCCCTGCCGCACCGCCAACACGCGGCACGGCAAGGCGGACGCAGGAGCCCGCCGCTTCTGCTACGGAGACTCCGCCCACAGAATCAGCCCGTCCGGCGCCCTCGCGACGGCGCTCATCAAAGACCGCAGCAGCCTCCGAGGAGCCTCAGGCTGAAAAGCCGGCCACGACTCGGCCAAGACGAACGCGGTCGACTCGCGCCGTCAACTCCGGCGAGAGTCCGGCGGCAGATGCTGCCGAGGCACCAACCAGGACGGCCCCGGCAGCAACAGGCCGTGCCAGCCTTGCGAGGCGCAGCGCCACCCCAAAGGATGAGGCACCCTCTGGCACTTCACGGGCACCGAGGCGCGCTGCCTCGAGGCCGGCGTCACAGCCCGAGTCTACGAGCGCTCACAAGGGCTCGGGTGAGAGCAAGCCGGACCAGGATACTGCCAGCGGCGCGCCACCCAGGAGGTCCGCCGTCAGGCGTGTGCGCCAGAGTCCGCAACGTAAACGTATGGGGGAGTAGCGCATGGCGAACAAGATGGACGAGCGCCGCCGCATTGCCGCAAACATCCGTCGAGCGGTGAACATCGCCCGCATCGCAGGCATCATCGTGCTTGTGGCCATAGCTGTGACCGGTGTCCTCAGGCTCATCGAGTTCTACAGCCAGGAGGTGGGGCTTTCCGCCCCCAACGCCGCAGAGACCTATGCACGCGCGCTGTATGAGGGGAACCTCGATACCGTCTACAATATGACCGATGCGGCAAGCCTCACCGACCTCTATGGCAGGCCGGTGGAGCGGGTCGCGTTCATGGCGGAGGCGCGGGAGCTGCGTGGCTCTGATCCGAGGACGGTTGAGCGTATCAAGGTGGACAAGTTGTTCGACGCTGATGGCGTGCACTATTATCTGGTCAGTGTCACCTTTTCTGCCGATGGCGGCCCGGAGAGTCGAGAGTTGCTTTTGCAGTTGCGTAATGACGAGGGTAGCTGGCGTGTAGCGTGGCCCTTTGGTCTCGCGCCATAGGATCAGGAGTGAGATGGACAGGGGAAGGCGAACGGGCGGCGGCGGGCTCCACGCCGTGGAACCTGGACCGATGCTGGAATACCTGGCGGATCCCGATGCGCGAACTCTGGCAGAGCTAGTGGTCGCCTTTGCCAACGGCGCCGGGGGGACCATCATCGTGGGGATGGACGAACATGGCCATCTGAACCCCGGTGTTAGCGATGATCTGGAGCCGGTGCTGGCACGCGCCCTGGCCCTCTGCGAGCCACGTTTTGCCGAGAGCGAGATCCCGCACTGGTACTATGAGGAGATTCCCGAGGGGCAGATCGCGACCATCGTTGTACGACCTACGCCGTATCAGATGAGTCTGGAGGGGCGCGAGGTCTATGTTCGTTCCGGTCGCACCAACATGCGTCTCGCATCCGATATCGCCGAACGTGCCCGCACGAGCGGTGCCCAGGCCAGCTTTGAGGATCAATCCGTGGCGGGGGCTGCCCTTGAGGATTTCGATGAGGAGATCATCGAGGAGTATCGTCAGAATCGCATTCGCCGCGGTCCGCGAGGCGAGACGCTCAGCCGCGCGGAGCTCTTGCGCGACGCGGGTGCGATCGATGTGCAAGGCCACCCGACCGGCGTAGGCATCCTGCTTTTCGGAAGAAATCCCCAACTCTACTTTCCGCAGGTGGGCGTTGTCCTTGTTCGTTTTCGCGGGACGAGCCTGCGCGAAGCCGCCGTGGGTCCCGAGCGCTACAGCCGCCGGATTGAGCTCACCGGGCCCGCCCCGCGGCTGGTGGAGCGGACCTGGCAGGCGCTCTTTGACGAGATCCATCAAAGCAGTGTCGCCAATGGCCTTGCCAGGCAGGAACGTTACGAGTATCCGGTCGAGGCCGTCCGCGAGGCCGTCGTCAATGCCATCTGCCACCGTGACTATTCCCTATCGGGACAGAGGATCGAAATCCGCCTCTTTGATGATCATATGGAGATCACGTCTCCGGGGCGCCTCCCCGGGCATATCACGCTGGACAATTTGCTGGATGAGCACTATTCGCGCAACCCTCGCCTGGTGCGCGGGCTGTACTACTGGGGCTATATTGAAGAGTTGGGGCAGGGCATCGACATCATCATGGATGCCATGCGCCGGGAGCACCATCCGGCCCCCGAGTTTCGCGAGGGCGCCCGCAGCTTTACAGTGGCGCTGGGTAACGAGATCGATCAGGTCGAGCTAGAGTACGGCGAGGACCTCAGTCCGCGACAGGTGCTCGCTCTGCGCTTTCTAAAGGAAAACGAGCGTATCTCGAACCGTGAGTACCGCCAGTTGTGCCCGGATGTGACTGCCGAGACGCTGCGCCTGGATCTACGGGATCTCATGACCAGAGGCATCATCTTGCAGGTCGGCAGCAAGCGAGGCACCTACTATGTCCTCAAGTGAGGGCCACTTCGGGCGCTCCGCTACCAGGCACGCTCACCGGCATCTGAAGCTGCTTGCCGCGCTCGTCCTGGCGCTTGTGGTGGCCACCGCCTGTGATGAGGATCCAGCGATCGCGGTGACGCCGGTGCCTACGGTGGAGCCCACCGCTACGCCTGCGGCCGCCGATGCGCTGAACGGGCTCTCGTTTGAGATCTCCCTCGACGGGGAACTGCTGGCCACAGAGACATTGAGCACGCGTTTGGTCGATGACGCGCTCCTGATCGAGAGCACCGTGACCTGGGCGGGGATCGATGGGCCAGTAGAGCGCCGCGCCGCGCTGCTTTCGCCGATTCTGTACCCCACGATGTATAGCTATGAACGCCGAGTGGGCGGCGTTGCTTCAACCTGGGTTATGCAGCGCGATGGGGGTGCTGTAGACGTGCTTGCGAACAACCGGGCCTGGTTTGGGCCGGTGCTGCAGGAGGATATTGCGCCGGCTCCAGGTCTGGTCATGGAAGGATCGCCTTCAGTCCTTGGTCTGGCGCTCGCGGTGCTGCAATTCACCGAGGGGCGCACGATCGACCAGTACACCGGAAGGTTCGAGGTTCCGGTATTGGACGTGACGGCGGACCTGATCTGGAGCAGGCCGTTGACGCTCGAGGTGTCGGGAGATCAGAGCAGTGCGGTGATCGGCACCATGGCCCTCGAGGGCCGTATTGGGGCGGACGGGCAGCAATCTTTTACCCTCTGGATGCGGCCGGATAGCCGGCTTCTCTTCCGCGCCGAGTTTCCCGACTATCGCTTTGGATTCTGGGAGCAACTGCGCGATCCTGCGCTGTCCACGCCGGGCCTGCTTAGGATCGAGCGCGTGAGCGCCCAGAGGGAAGCAACTGTCGCCGCCATAGAGAACGACATTCAGTTGCTCACCTTTCAGGGCGCCCAGTCGGAGTTGTCTGGCCGGCTCTACAGGCCGCAGGGCATTGAGCGCGCACCTGTCCTGTTGTTGTGTCGCAGCTGGAATCAACCCGGTGTGAGGTTGTCCGTCGAGAACTGGGTTCAACGCGGTTGGGCGGTGTTCGTCCTTGAGCCCGGCGAGAGCAGCGCCAATTCCTGGGCTGTGCCAGATGAGCGGGCTGCGGATGATCTGCGCGCGGCGGCGCGCCTGCTGTCAGAGACGGAAGGCGTAGACTCGGATAGGATCGTACTCGTCGCCACAGGCGAAGCGGCAGTGGTCGCGGCCCTGGCGCTGGATCCTGGGGATGATGCCGCGGCCGCTGATCCAGTTCCTTTTTCGGCGGCGGTGCTGGGCGCCTTTGCGACTGATGGGCGCTTCCTGCCCGATCTGGCCTCGCAGCGCGTGCTGGCGCTGGCAGCGTACTATGGTTGGGATGAGGAACAGAGAGCCCAGTACCTGGAGCAGAGCATCTACCGTTGGGCAGGCTGGCTGGACGAAGGCCAGGAGTCGCTCAGCTATCTCGGACGTCGCATTTCGCTGGAGCCGCTCGCTGCGTGGAGTCAGGCGGATCCCCTGGGCTGGCTCTCCCGGAGCGCGGTGCCGCTCCTGATCCTGCATGGGACAGAGGATGAATGGACGCCCTATGATGGCGCTGTGCGTATGGCGGAGGCGCTGCAGCGCGTCACCGGCGAACCACTGAGCTGGCGGGGCTTTGAGGGGCTCGGTCATGCCCTTGGGAGGGAGCCAGGCCTGCTGTGGTCTGCCGATGTCGAGGCAGCCGTCTGGTCGTGGTTGGAGGGCGAGGCGCGTTAGCCCCGGGGGACAGCGGGGGCACCCGCTACCCCACGCTGGCTGTCGCCTTCGATGGCCAGAGTAATGACGCGCAGATCAGGTTCTGCGAGCAGGTCGGGCGAAGGTCGTATGTTTGCGTGGAACAGATGCGTCGGGCAACGGCAGTCGGAGGATCCGAAATGCCTGGTTGCAGCCTTCAGGCCGGCGCCGCGCAGCCGTCCCGCCCAAACACACTCGAGCCTTGCTGGACTCTCAGCGTACCAGATCTCCAGGATCTCCGCGGCCTGCATGAGATAGTCGATGTGCCAGTGCAGGTGAGCAGGGCGGCGCAGATAGTGCTGAAGCCGGCCCCGCAATCCGCCCCGTGCGCTCCCGGTATAAAGCAGAAACCCGCCTGGCAGGGTGACCCGGCCCAGGGATCCGATAGCCAACGGGCAGGGCTTGGCCATCCAGAGAACCAGAACATAGCTGCCTGGTCCCCTGGGGATATCTGCTGCCTGGTCGCCTGGCATGCACCGAGGCGGACTATCTCCCGGCATGGTGGTCTTCGACTCCTTTTCTTGCGCCGGATGACAATTGGCGCCGCTGGACATGCTATGGTATACTCGTTTACAGGCTGTCAGCAACGGAAAGAGGTGATTGTATGGGCAGTGTCATCAAAAAGCGCCGCAAGAAGATTTCACGACACAAGTATCGCAAGATGCGTCGCAAGATGCGCTTCCAACGGCGCAAGTAGGAAGCGAGCAACAGCGCGGCACATGCCGCAGCTGGCTCACGCATTTGGCAGATTCAGAGGCAACAGCGATTTCGCTGTTGCCTCTGCTCGTGCGTCGCCGTTATCGCGCTGTCTGTAGCCCCTCTACCAGCGCCATCAGGTTCTCGGTGGGCACCGTCGCCTGAATGTTGTGCACGGCACAGAACACGAACCCGCCTCCTTTGCCCATAACCTCGATATTGTCTCGCACATGCTGGCGAATCTCGTCCGGCGTCCCAAAGGGCAACACATGCTGGGTGTCCACGCCCGCGCCCCAGAACACCAGCCGGTCACCCCAGCGCTGCTTGAGCGTCCGCGGGTCCATGCCCGCTGCGGATATTTGCACCGGATTCACGATATCTACGCCTGCCTCCACCATGTCATCATAGAGCGCCACCATCGATCCGCAGCTGTGATAGAAGGTTTTCCAGGGCGTATGGCTGTGCACCCAGTCGTTTACTGCGCGATGGTAAGGTTTGAACAGGTTACGATATGCACGCGGTGAGATAAAGCTTCCGGACTGTGCACCAAAGTCGGTGCCGCTCAGAAATATCGCGACAATCCGGTCGCCAACCGCTTGATGGTACAGCTCCAGATTCTTGAGTGCGATCTCGAGCTGGAGATCAAAGATACCGTGGATGTATTCCGGGTGGAGCGCAGTGGCCATGTACCAGTCGGCGACGGCCCGAATTCCGTGCGGGTGGGCGACGGCCAGGCCGGGAACGTGGGCGATATCCCCGAATCCTGCAGTCCCAAAGTTGCCGATGATCGCGCGCTCCGTCTGGCTGGAAAGCGCCTCGGCCTTTTTCTGGAGCGTTGCGAGCTCTTTGTCCGTATAGACACTGTACATCTCACGCACCCATTCCTCGGGGCGCAGGTTCTTTTCGGCGTCCTGTGCCTGACGCTCAAGGGCATCGTGATAATAACCCTCGGGCGGCATGCGTGCTGAAGGCGGGGCACTGCGATCACCCCTGGGATACTGGTATAGAGTCCCATCGGGGGCGGGCGACGTGTTGAACCCGCCGGGCACGAGCACGGGTGTGCCGTCATTCAGCGTAAAGGGCTGCCAGTCCGCTGCTGGAAACCCAAACATCGTATTGTCTTCCGACAGGCCGATGACATCCACGCCCAGGGCATCGAGCACGTCATCGTCTACCTGTCCGAGCACCTGATAAGGCTCGTGTACCCGGACCAGTCGGTGCTCCAGACCCAGTGCGTGGCGGAGCCGGTGCAGCGCCGATGCCATGATTCCCGTAACAGCCGTGCTGCCCAGATCGACCGGCACACGATCGGGCTGCCTGTGCTCCAGCGCGTCGATTACACGTTCCCTCGCAGTAACCATGGCCCCTCCCCCTTCTCGCTGCTCCGCCTGACCCGGCCTTATTCTAGTGCGGTAGACAGCCGGGCTCAAGCATGTGCACGTTTATCGCTCTTCAGGCGGGCCAGACAAGCACTGGCAACCGGGAACTCGCCGATTCAAGGCAGCGGGTTTCGCGCGGGCTCCCGTCCGCAGCATCTGGTAGCTTTGGCGCTTGACCGTTGGTCAGGCTGCTCTAGAATCACTATATACCAGCCGGGAGGCGTGATGTACGATATTCTGATCCGTGGCGGGCATGTGCTCGACCCGCTTCACAACGTCGACGGCAGCCTGGACGTGGCAATCGAGGGAGGCCACGTGGTCAGGACCGGTGCTGAGCTGGATGTCATGGCAGCGCGACAGGTCCTGGACGCCAGTGGCATGCTGGTGGTACCGGGACTGATCGATATGCACGTCCACGTACACTGGGGCGTGTCGCACTATGGGATCGATGCAGATGCCAGCTGCCTTGCGCATGGGGTCACCACCGCAGTGGATGCGGGCTCTGCCGGTGCCTACACCTATCCCAGCCTGAAGCGCTGGATCATCGATGCCTCACAGACAGAGCTCTATGCTTTTCTGAACATTGCGTATCCGGGGATGATAGGCGACCAGATCGGGGAATTGGAGGATGAACGCAATCTCGATGAGGCTCTGGCTATCCGTGTGGCGCGTGCCCCGGAGATACTGGGCATCAAAGCGCGGATGGATCGCGTTGGCGCCCACCGGGCCCCGGATCTATTGGCGAGGGCCATAGGCGTGGCGGAGGCTGTGGGCAAGCCAGTGATGGTACACATTGGCAGTGCCAGGCGCATGAATGCACCACTGGATGCAGTGCTGGAACTGCTGCGGTGCGGTGACATTGTGACTCATATGTACCATGGTAAAGATGGCGGGCTCATCGACGAGGGTGGCAGGGTACGAGGGAGCGTCCAGAGTGCGCGTCAGAGGGGCGTGCTATTTGATGTGGGGCACGGCGCAGGCAGTTTTAGCTTTGCCGTGGCACAGGCGGCGCTGGAGCAGGGCTTTGTGCCGGACATTATCTCCAGCGATCTGCACACCTATAGTCTGCTATCGCCGGTGATAGATCTCCCCACGACGCTCTCCAAGTTCCTCTGTATGGGGATGTCGCTGAGTGATGTCATCGCGCGCGCCACAGCCGCCCCTGCGGCATGTATCGGCCAGGCGAGTCGCCTTGGCCACCTGACGCCAGGCGCTGAGGCAGATATCAGCCTGCTGCGGCTCGAAGAGGGGGACTATATCTACACTGACAGCGAAGGCAGCACCATGCGAGGAAACCAGCGTCTGCGCCCGGCATTCACGCTCAAGCGAGGCAGCCTGGTGGGGCTGGGCCCCGCGTCGGCACTCGGATTGCTTGCCCTTTCGTAGCTGTATTGTGCGTGACCATGTTACCAGGCATTGGCCTGAGTCTTGGAGACCAGGGGATCAATCAGGCGATAGGAGAGGAGTGCAACATGAGTTTCGAAGCTGGATGGGCAGAACCAAGGCCGACCGATCAGGACGACTGGGCTCGATGGCAGGCGGATCCCTTGCAGCAGGTCGACTTTGCTGTGCATACCCACTACCTGCAGACCTATCTTTCCAGGGTGGACAGGGTGCTCGAGGTGGGTGCCGGCGCAGGGCGATTCACGCGCGAGCTGGCGCAGATTGTAGATCATCTGGTGGTGGTTGACCGTTCTGCAGAGAAACTGCAGCGCAACCAGCGCAACGCTACAGCGATGGGATATGGGAACGTTGTTGATGCCTGGTACGAGGCAGATATGCGCGGCTTTCCTGATGATCTGTACGAAGGGGAGTTCGACGCCGTGGTATGCCTCGGGGGGCCTCTGAGCTATGTTCACGACGACCGCGGTAAGGCCCTGGCCGAGTTGGTGCGCGTCACGCGCTCCGGCGGCCTGCTCGTGCTCAGCGCCAGGAGCCTCTTTGGCACGTTGCATGAAAACTTGCCTGCCATTCTCAGCCATGATGAGCCAGAGCTCAATCGTGAGATCGTCCGGACGGGAGAGCTCGGCCCTCGGCAGGTGGCGCCGTTGGATCAATTCTGGCATGCATTCCGCGCGCAAGAGTTCAAGGAGTTTGTTGCGTCCGCGGGGACCGAAGTAATGGCCATCTCTGCCAGCAATTGTCTGACCTCTACCTGGAAGGATCTCTTGTTTACCTGGCGCAGTGACGAGCGGATGTGGCGGCACCTGATCGAGTTGGAGATTGAGGCCTCCCGGGAACCCGGTTGCCTCGATCTGGGCTCGCACATCATTGTCGTGGCACGCAAACATTAAGAACCCGGCGACAGGGCAGCCGCCGGGTTCGGAGAGCGTTACGCGGGGGGGTAGTTTCCAGCGCTATCGCTGCTCCTCAAAGTCCTTTTCGGCCAGATACCGCTCTGCCTCGATCGCTGCCGCGGCGCCGGCCCCGGCAGCGATAACCGTCTGACGGAACCAGGGATCCTGGACATCGCCCGCCGCATAGACCCCGGGCACGCTGGTGCGCTGCCGCTTGTCTGCGATGATATAGCCCTCTGGCGTGAGTTCGAGTTGGCCGCGAAAAAGATGGGTATTCGGGATCAAGCCAGCATAGATAAAGACGCCGTCGGTGGGCATCGTTACCTCTTCCCCTGTCTTGACGTTATGCATCCGCACACCGGTCACCATTTGGTCTCCGACGATCTCATCCACGACCGTGTCCCAAACGAATCGAATCTTTTCATTTGCGCGGGCGCGTTCCTGCAGAATCTGGCTTGCGCGCAGTTGGTTGCGACGGTGCACAATGGTGACTTCGCTGGCGAAGCGAGTGAGGTAGATCCCCTCGTCCACGGCACTGTCACCGCCGCCTACGACCACAATACGCTTGTCACGGTAAAAGAAACCATCACAGGTGGCGCAGTATGATACGCCGTGGCCGGTGAATTCCTCTTCGCCCGGCACACCTAGCTTTCGGGGCGATGCGCCGGTTGTTATGATCAGGCTCCTCGCCTTGAACTGCGGCCCGTACGTTGTGACCGTAAAGGGATAGGCGCTCAGATCGACAGAAGTCACTTCCTCGTAGGCGATCTCGGCGCCGAATCGCTCAGCCTGCTCAGCCATCAGCTGGGTCAGGTCCATTCCGCCCACGCCCCGGGGAAAGCCCGGATAGTTTTCCATCTCACTGGTCGCTGCAGCTTGCCCCCCCAAAGACTGACCCACCAGAATGAGAGGTTTCAGCAGGGCGCGCCCCGCATAAAGACCTGCGGTGAGTCCGGCTGGACCTGCTCCGATGATGATCAAGTCGCGCTCAACTGCAGAATCCTGCGGTGCCTTTTGCTCACCGCGCAGTCTGCTCAGGTCAAGTGAAATAGACAAGCCCGTCATGATCTCCTCCTGACGTCGTAGGCTCTGATTATCGTATTTTTCAAGGATACCAGCAGGCGAGCAGAGACCCAAACAGAAGCATGGACGATGTCGGGAGGATTCGCTGCTCGGCTGCTCAGGCTGGTAGCAAGATTGCGCCTCGGCGCTACAGGTTTGAGCTATCGGATGCGGCTTAGCTTTCCGGCAGAATTCGCCGTCCGGTCACGAGCGCCAACTCGGCCAGCCCCGCCGCCAGCCGGTCATCCAGGTCCTCAGCCCGAAAACGCCAGGCCCAGTTGGCCTGAGCCTCACCAGGGGAGTTCATGCGGGCCCAACTGCCCAGTGACAGGATGTCCTGAAGGGGGTAGATCGCCAGATCGGCGACCGAGGTCATCGCCAGCCGAATCAGGTGCCAGGAGATGTCGCTGCCGTCGGAGCCCGTGTAGACCCTGACGCGATGTGCCTCGCGCTCGCTGGCGGTACTGTACCAGCCCAGCGTGGTGTCATTGTCATGGGTGCCCGTGTAGACCACGCTATTGCGCTCGTGGTTGTAGGGCAGGTGCGGATTCGTCGGCTGGCCATCAAAGGCGAACTGCAGCACCGTCATGCCGGGAAGGCCCAGTTCCTGCCTCAGTTCGGTGACGTCCTCTGTGATCATGCCAAGGTCCTCAGCAATGACCGGCAGGTTGCCCATCGCAGCGGCGACGGCATCGAAAAAGCCGCGCCCCGGCCCTTTCAGCCAGCGGCCGTTGATCGCCGTCTGCTCGTCGGCAGGGACCTCCCAGTAGTTCACAAAGCCCCGAAAGTGGTCTATCCGCACCTCATCCACCTGAGATAGGACCCTCGATAGTCGCCGGACCCACCACCGATAGCCATGCTCGGCCATAAGGTCCCACCGGTACAGGGGATTTCCCCATCGTTGGCCTGTGGGCGAGAAATAGTCTGGCGGTACCCCGGCCACGACGGTGGGCTGTCCTGCGGGATCGAGATAGAAGAGTTCCTGATTGCTCCATACGTCGGCGCTGTCATGCCCGACAAAGATGGGAAGATCCCCGATGATGCTGAGCCCTTTTTCCGAAGCATAACGATGCAGGCGTTGCCACTGCTGCTCAAAGAGGTACTGGGTAAAGCAATGATAGCCAATCTCAGCACTCAGTGCCTGTCGCCAACCGTCGAGCGTCTCAGGATCGCGCCTTACCAGGGCAGGATCCCAGTCCGGCCAGGCCGCCCAGTTCAGGCGTTCCTTCAGGGCCATGAAGAGGGCATAGTCCTCCAGCCAGGCGTTGTTGGTCTCCCTAAAGGCGCTCAGACCGTCTTGAAAGTCACTGGAGGTCTGCCCCACCCGCGAGTAGGCAGTCGTCAAGAGCGCTCGCTTGAACCCAATGACGTCTCCATAGTTGACACGCGAGTCGTCCCATGGCCCCCCGCTGGCCGCTTCGTCGGTGGTGAGCAGGCCCTCCGATACCAGCTGTCGAGGATCGATCAGCAGCGGATTCCCCGCAAAGGCGGAAAAGGGCTGGTATGGCGAGTCGCCATACCCTGTGGGTCCGAGCGGCAAGATCTGCCACACTGATTGGCCCGCCGCGCTGGCGAAATCGACAAAGCGATATGCCCCCTCACCAAAGTCGCCGATTCCAAAAGGGCTCGGGAAGCATGTTGGGTGACAGAGGATCCCACAGCGGCGAGGCCACTTTTCGGTGCTATTGGCCATGTGCCAGTCTCCCTATTGCACAAGTTCTTTCCAGGTGCCCTGATTGTCCAGCCAGATGACGCCGTGTCCATTACCGGTAAACAGAATGCCCCGGCTAAAGAGCTGGTAGGTGCTCTGGAAGACAGCCTCCGGCTCCAGCGCCCAACCAAGGGCGTCACGAACTCCGGGTTGCTCACACCACACAAGCCCGAAACCGCGAATCGGTTGCCAGAGGCCCTCCGGGGCGTTCGCCTCGCAGGACTGGTCCGGCATACCTTCGAGCCAACGATCCTCAAACGGCAAGATTGTGCCGCTGGAGAGGGCCATAATGATCTGCCGGGTGTCGCGGCGCCAGTAGGCAGTCCCACCCTCAAATGGCTGCCAGCCCCAGTCATCGCGCATCGCAGCGCTGGTTGGGCATCCCAGCTCCGATGCCGCCGACTCCCAGGCTGCCTGTAGATCAGTCTGAACAGGAATCTCGCACCTGAGGGCCGTTGTGGCCGTAGGTGCCAGCGTGTATGTTGGCAGCGGAGACGCGATCTTGGAAGGTGTCGGTGCCAGCGTGGCAGTGGCCACTGGCGGGCTGGCGCTCTCCACGGGTATTACCTCAGCGGGCGCAGTGGACGTTTGCGCGGGTGCGAGCACAGGCTCCACTGCCGTCTTTGGCCGGGGCAGGGGCGTGTCCTGAAGCGTGTAGATGATGGCCCCGCTGGCGGCTGCCAGGTGGAGCCTGCCGCTGTCTCGATCGACGGTGGCCAGAGCGATGGTATCGTTAATCCGCACGCTGGCCACTGGCGCAAAGACACGCGTGTCATATGCAGTGACCAGAGTATGGGCCGGCGTGCCTGCCGATGCCGCAACCGCCGTCGCGACCCAAAGATGTGAAAACTGGCTGCTCAAGAGAAGCGCGACGGGTGGCGCCTCCAATGTTACATAATGTATTTCCTGCCCCAGCCGGGTGTCAAATACCTGTACTCCATAGGTGCCCATGTGCCCGTTGGTTGCGAAAAAGCGGTCCGTGGCCTGGTCAAAAACAATGTCCAGAACGCTCAACCGCCCAGGTACCCTGGTGTCAGCCCATTGGTCTCCGTCCTGACGGTAGACGACATATCCCCCGTTTGACCCCGCAAGCCCGTTGAGCGCAACGGCGTAGAGGACATCCTGTGTCGTGTCACGCACAACCTGGACAGGCCCACCATCGGGCTGCCCGGCAGAGAATCTAATCTCGTCGGTTGAGCCTGTGCTCAGCGCGAGGCGTGTGCCATTGGCGAACAGGCTATCGCTTGTGGTATCGAGATAGAGGCCGCGTGCCGCGCCTCCGGCAGAGACTAACTGCGTTCGCTGCATGTCGGTATCGTACAGCGCCAGCTCCTTGCGGCTTTTGTCCAGTACCGCCAGGCCCGCGCCGTCGGGCAGCTCTGCCAAAGCCGCGGGATATCCGGCGCCCGCGAGAAGGGTCGCATCGCTCTGGGGACCGAGCGCGCGCACGGTGCCGTCATTGAGACCCACATAGAGCATTTCCGAGCTCTCTGAGGCCAAGAGCGCCGTTACCCGCAGCGTGAGCGGCACTGTCTGCTCCAGCCGGAGCGTCTCCGATTCGAACGCTGCTACAGTATCGCTCTCGAAAAACGAGGCATAGATCAGTTGGCTGGCCGGATCGTATACCAGCTGCTGAGGCGAGAGTCCGGCCCCGGTGGTCGCCAGGAGGTCGCCGCTTGTCAGATCGTACAGGCTGATCTGGTTCGTGATATTGCCGGCCGCGACCAGTCGATTGGTGGTGGCGTCCACCGCCAGCGCGACAGTGTCGTCAGGGACCGTCAGCCTGTTCTGTAGCAAGAGGGATGTGCCGTTCAACTCGTCGACGATCGTGGTGTCGGTGTCACGATCATAGGCACAGACATAGATGGCATCATCACCGGCTGCCATGGTCCGATAACCCGGGTAGGGCTGGCTAACAATGATTCGCGCGTCTGCCCGCGAATATAAATGAATCTGTGTAAATGTGGCGGCAAGCACATAGTCGCCGCCTGGGCTCAAGAGATCAACGATCATCCCGTCGTCAAGTGGGGCATCTGTAGAGACCAGATGGCCACTGATGGCGTCCAGTCTGGCGATGGTCCCATCGGCCCCGCCAATCCATAGCGTTTCGTCTGCCAGGGCGAGTGCGGTTGGGGCAAACGCGAGCGGCCAGACGTTGGCGATCTCCCCGGCTTCCAGGACATAGATGACCTGAGCTTGCTCAGCGCTCAGGTACGCACGTTCCGCATCGGCGCCATAGGCTGCATGGTAGGGTCCGGGCTGCAGCGGCAGCACGTTCTGAACCCTGCCGTCACGAATGACGGACAGGTTGTCCGTGGCTTCGTTAGCCACATAGACAAAGGCCCCGGACAGTGCCAGCGCAAGGGGTTGGCGCCCGTGCAAGGCGGGCCCGCCCAGATCGATGATGCCGATGAGGGCGGGGGAACTCAGCATCGATGGGGTCTGCGATGGTTCGGGGGCGATCGTTGCCGTCGGGCTGACGATGGTCGGTGTATCCGTGGCGGTTTGGAGTTGAACATCCTCCACGGGCTCAGCTTTGCCCCTTTCGCGAGCACAGCCGCACAGGGGTGACAGCACAAGTAACAGGACCAGCAACGCGACGATCCCAGATCGTACTGTCCAGCGCCATACTGGAGACTGCGTGACAATAGAGGTGCTCATAACGCCTCCTCGACTCGTGCAAGGCGATCCCATAGAGCAGCAAAGCTGTCTACTGGAGCCCGTGTGACCGGACTATCTGGCACATAGGGGCATGGTGTGCTGGCCCGCGCGGGGGGCTCGTTCAGTCCGACCCGTGTCGCCAGCGCGCTGATCTCAAGCTTGTCCATCCCAATCAGCGGCCGATGGATGGGCAATCCGATGCCTTGCGAAACAGCCTCCAGGTTGCGCAGTGTCTGGCTCGCCACCTGGCCGAGCGAATCGCCCATGACGATGCCGTGGGCATCGTGTTCGGCTGCAATGGATGCGGCCTGTGACATCATCGCGTGCTTGCACACGAGACAGGTCCAGCGCCGCTCTCGCGGCCCCTGCAATCGCTGCAGCAGTGGCTCCACAGTGGTGTGATAGTCCACGAGGATAGGTCTCATCTCCCAGCCGTAGCTAAAGCGCTGCAGTTCTGCGATCTGTTCGAGCACGGTCTGTGACTCGGCGGGATGGATCGCGACATGGAGGGGAATGACGGCACAGCCGCGTTTCATCATCATCCAGGCCGCCACGAGCGAGTCCAGACCGCCGGATAAAAGAGCCACTACGCGGCCTTCGATCCCAACCGGCAAGCCGCCGGGTCCTTGCACGGTGGTGCTATAGACCATGGCCGACTCTGAGCCGATCTCGATGCCAATGCTAAGCTCTGCCCTGCGTGAGAGGTCGACCGTGGCCCCCGTGTCTTTAACAACGGCTGCCCCAACGTGGTCTTCGACCTGGGGTGAAAGCATCGAGAAACTCTTGTCGCTGCGGCGGGTCATGATGCGAAAGGTTCGACCCGGCACGAGATCCTCGTGGTGCGCTTGCTCGAGGGCCTCCGCGGTGATAGCGGCAAGGTCCGGGGCAACCGAGGACACAGGGCTGGCAGAAACGATACCAAAGACGCGGCTCAGGGGATCGAGGGCCTCCCATGGAGAGGGCGTATCTATGTAGATTCGGCGTCCGCCGCTGAATACCGTGCCCTGCAGGCCACAGGCAGCGAGGGCAGCCCGGATGTTACGGCGGAGCCGGCGCAAAAACAGCGGCCGGTTCCGGCCCTTGAGCGCGATCTCACCGTAGCGTACGAGTACCAACCCCATCCCTTGATCCTCCCTGTAACTGTAGACTATAGCGCCCGGCAGCATCAGGGTCAATATGGATGGCTACGTTGCGGTGCGCCGCTGGAATGGCGGCGCGGTGTCGGCTACAATCAGCCTATCTTCAGCTGGGGGAGAAGGGACATGTATCTTGGGGCACAGCTTCCATATAGTCACGAGCACCTGGATTTTGCCCGGCAGATGGGTGTGACCCACGTCGATGTCACGCCGCTGGACAGGCTGGGTTTGGAGCGAGGCTACTGGGATGTGGAGGCACTGCAGCGTGTTCGTGAGACTGTCGAGGCTCACGGTCTCATTCTCGCGGCGATGCATCTGCCTCTGACGTCAGCCGGGATTGAAGAGCAGATCTGGCCCGATATCATGCTTGCGGGCCCTGACAGAGATCGGCAGATCGAGAATTGTGTGCGCTGTATCGAGGCTGCCGGCGAGGCCGGGATCACGACCCTGCTCTACAACCTGGCCATTCTTCCGGTAGTGCGCAACCCTGTGCGAACCAGGGGACGAGGAGGCGTGACCTACAGTCACTTTAGCTATGATGAAGTCAAGAACGATCCTCCCTTGCCCTATGCCCCTGTCACCGCGGAGCAGGCCTGGGAGCGCATCAGTTACTTTATCGAGCGGGCAATCCCGGTTGCGGAGTCGTGCGGCGTGCGGATGGGATGCCACCAGCACGATCCCGGAATGCCGCCGGGAACAGGCTACCGGGGCATCGAGCGCGTGCTGGGAAGTATCCAGGGCGTGAAGCGTTTCATCGCCTTGAGCGACAGCCCCTATCACGGGCTGAATTTCTGCCAGGGCACGATAAGCGAGATGTGCACGCATCCGGATCAGGTCTATGAGGCGATCCGCTACTTTGGTGAGCGGAAGCGCATCTTCTGGGTGCACTTTCGCAACATTCGCGGAGGGTATCTGGCCTTTGACGAGGTATTTCCGGATGAAGGCGATGTCGATATGGTCAAAGCAATCAAAACCTATCGCAAAGTCGGCTATGATGGGGTGCTGATCCCTGATCATGTCCCCCATTCCGATATGGACACATCTTACAACCACCGTGCCCATGCCTTTAGCTACGGGTACATTAGAGGTTTGATCCAGGCTACAGAACAAGAGTCCTCGCGCTGATAGTTGGAGGGTAAGCCTCAGCGGGCTATAATAAGGCGGCCAGGTTGACGGTGCCTTATTGGGAGGTTGACAGTGCCTTATTGGGAGGGACACTAACTCATGTACTTTAACTCTACGTACTTTATATTTGCCTTACCGGCACTCTTGCTGGGCCTTTATGCTCAATTCAAGATCAAATCCGCCTATTCCAAGTATCTGAAAGTGCGGAACCGGCGCAACATCACGGGTTATGAGGCTGCACAGCGGCTGCTGCGGGTTAATGGTTTGGATGATATACAGATCGCTGAGGTGGCCGGAGAACTGACGGATCACTATGATCCCAGGCACAAGCGGCTGAGTCTATCGCCGGGCGTAGCACGTACTGACTCACTCGCTGGTCTCAGCATCGTTGCTCACGAGGTGGGCCATGCCGTGCAGGATAAGGAAGGCTACTTTATGCTCAAGGTGCGGGGCAGCCTTGTTCCCGTTGTGCAGATCGGTTCCTGGGCAGGGCCAGTGCTGTTTATCGTGGGGATGCTGCTCGCCAGTTCGTCTCTAGCCACAGTCGGACTGTTTCTATTCTCAGGCACCCTTGTTTTCTCGCTGGTGACACTGCCCGTTGAGTATAATGCCAGCGCGCGCGCGATCGCCATGCTGGAATCGAGCGGGCTGATCGTCAGTGACGAAGAGACACGCGGGGCGCGGGCGGTGCTGTCCGCGGCCGCGCTGACCTATGTCGCCGCGGCCGTACAGTCGCTGGCCAACATACTGTACTATGCATCGCTGTTGAGCGGAACGCGCCGGCGCTGAAGTTGACATCCCTGGTCTTGTGTGTGCGCCAGGTTAGAGGGCTCACTGATGGTTGACACCCAAAAGATCAATCTACTGGATCTATCGATGGATCAGCTCAGACGTCTCGTGATGACGTGGGGCGAGCCGCGATTTCGTGCGGCTCAGATCTGGCGATGGATCTATCACACGCTCACCGATGATCCTGGTGAGATGGGCAACCTGCCTGTAGGCCTCCGGCAGCGCCTCCTGGAGCAGACTGAGATACTACACCTGCCAGTGATGGCTACCAGCGAGGCTGAAGACGGGCTTACTGAGAAGGTAGCCTTTCAGACGCAGGATGGGCAGTTGGTCGAGACGGTTCTCATGCGGTACACCAATCGCAACACCGTTTGCGTGTCGTCACAGATTGGATGCCCGGTGGGCTGCACATTCTGCGCCACGGGCCGCGGCGGCTTTGTGCGTGATCTTACCACAGGTGAGATCACGGCTCAGGAGTTGTACTTTGCGCAGCGTCTCCAGCGCGAGAATGCACATGTGACCAACATTGTGTTCATGGGTATGGGCGAACCCATGTTGAACTTTGATGCGGTTTGGCAGTCGGTGCTAAACCTCAACGATCGCCAGGGGTTGGCCCTGGGCATCCGGCGCTTTACCATCTCTACGGTGGGCATTGTCCCCGGCATCGAGCGCCTCGCCCGCGAGGGACTGGCTGTCGGTTTGGCCGTATCGCTCCATACCCCCGATGATCGCTTGCGCAACCAGTTGATCCCCGTCAACCGCCGGTATCCCCTGGCGAGGCTGATGGATGCGGTGAGGCTGTATATCGAGCGCACTGGGCGGCGCGTAACCTTTGAGTATGCCCTGGCTGATGGGGTCAATGACTCGGACGAGCATGCACACGCAACCGCGAGGCTGCTACACGGGTTGTTGGCGCACGTCAATCTCATCCCGATGAACTATGTCGAGGGCGCAGAATTTCAGCCCTCTAGCCGGGAGCGCGTGCTTCGCTTCCAGGAGATTCTCGTGCAGGCAGGGATACAGACGACGGTGCGTGTCACCCGCGGTGCGGACATTCAGGCGGCATGTGGACAACTGAGAAGCCTCCTGGCTGGCGAGCAGGAAGGATAGCGAGTCCATGGGCCATCTCCCCATTCGCATCGCCCCTTCGATTCTGGCCGCCGACTTTGCGCGGTTGGGTGAGGAGGTGCAGATGGCGGAGGCGGCCGGCGCCGACGTTCTGCATGTGGATGTGATGGACGGTCATTTTGTCCCCAACATCTCAGTCGGCCCGCTGATTGTGGAGGCGCTCAGACCTGTTACGCAGTTGCCCATACATGTGCACCTGATGATCGAGCACCCCGAGGCTTATATCGACACTTTTGCTCAAGCCGGGGCCGATCTGATCACCGTGCATGTTGAGACGTGTCCGCATCTCAACCGTACTCTCGAGCAGATCCGTGAGGCGGGGGCGCTGCCTTCTGTGACGCTCAATCCTGCCACGCCCATCAGCACGCTCGAACATGTGCTGGATCAGGTCGCGCTGGTTCTGGTGATGACGGTGAATCCGGGTTTTGGGGGCCAGCGGCTAATCCCGTCGGCGCTGGGCAAGGTAGCGCCTCTGAGGGCGATGCTGGATAGCCGGGGACTACAGAGATGCGCGATTGAGGTCGATGGTGGGGTGAATGCCGAAACCATCGAGGCAGTGTTAGAGGCAGGAGCCGATACGCTGGTGATTGGCTCGGCCATTTTCCGCAGCGAACTCGGTATCGCCGGGGCGATCGCCCGGTATCGCGAGATCGTCTCCAAAAAAGAAGGATCGCTGCCCTGAGGGGGCAACGATCCCAGTCTCAGTTGCGCGGAGCTAGCCCTGCTTGTTCAGGGTACGCATGCAGTTGGTGCAGACGAGCATCCTGGTGGGACGGCCTTTGACCATTACCACTGCTTTTTGGATGTTCGGCATCCAGCGACGGTTGGTCCGGCGCTTGGAGTGACTGACGTTGTGGCCGAATTGCGGGCCCTTACCGCAGATAGAACACTTTGCCATGATTCTCCTTGACTGCGCGGGCTCAGGGCCCGTGGATTTGCGTCTACAGCGAGGGATATGATACCATATTGGGGTTATCGCTGCAAAAAGCGTATCTAGGAGCGCTGTGATGAGTGAAGAAACAACGCTTGGAAAGATCGACGTATCTCCTCGCGCAATTGCAAGTATCGCCGCTCGCGCTGTTCTCACGTCGTACGGCGTCGTTGGCATGGCCTCTGCCACGGTGCGCGACGGGATTGCCGATATTCTCAACCTGGAGAATGTGCACCGGGGCGTTGGCGTCGAGGTCGTCGATGGGCAGGTGGTTATAGATCTGTATGTCGTCATCGAGTACGGCACACGGATATCCGTCGTGGCGCATAATGTGATGGAGAGCGTCAAGTTCAGTGTCGAGCAGGCCCTATCGATGCCTGTCGCTGAAGTGAATGTCCATGTGCAAGGCGTCCATGTCAGTAGCGAGGACTAGCGCCCCCGTCGGATGGCCGGAAGTTGATGATAGGAGACCACGGCGTTGACAAGTGATGTCGTACGAGACGGCGATAGCGAGCCTGCAGGACCAGGGCAGACGGCCCCGATCGATGGGATGGCGGTGTTCAATGCACTGATGGCTGGCAGCGCATCGCTTCAGGCACATGTGGCTGAAGTGAACGCCTTGAACGTGTTTCCTGTCCCTGATGGAGATACCGGCACCAATATGTCGCTGACTCTGCGAGCCGCTCTGGATGAGGTAGGTTCGGCAGAGGGTCTGGCTGCCTCTGAGGTCTTTCGCAGGGTCTCGCACGGCGCTCTCATGGGTGCGCGCGGCAACTCCGGCGTCATCCTTTCGCAGATACTGCGTGGCTTTGCCCGCGCGCTCGATGACAAGGCTGTTCTTGCCGTGCAGGATATCGCTGCCGGGCTGACGGCGAGCGCCGAGACAGCCTACAAGGGCGTCATGAAGCCGGTTGAAGGCACCATGCTCACGGTGATCCGCGAGGCAGCGGAGGCTGCTCAGGGTGCTGCGTCCGTTGGCGGTGATGTGCAGACCGTGATCGCGGCGACATTAACGGAGGCCAAGGCCTCGCTCGAGCGCACACCCGACTTGTTGCCTGTGCTGAAGGAGGCTGGTGTGGTGGATGCAGGTGGCCAGGGGCTGGTACGCATTCTCCAGGGCGTACTCGCTTATGCCAGGGGTGAGGAGTTCACACCGGAATCGGCTCTTGCTACCCTCGCCGATGAGCCGCTGCACGTTCACGATCACCCGAGTGAAGAGGACTATGGGTTTGACGTCCAGTTCATTATCTCAAGTCCGTCCCGGACAGTCGAGGATCTGCGGCATGATCTCTCTGCCATGGGAGATTCTCTCCTGGTAGTGGGTGACGAGCGGGCCGTCAAGGTCCACATCCATTCCGAACACCCGGGACCCATTCTAGAGTACGGTATCCAGCAGGGAGTGCTCTCGGCGATCATTGTCGAGAACATGCAGGTGCAGTATCAGGAGTTCGTACAGGCCTCCCGTGCCGACGACCAGGCAGCCTCCAGATCACCCGAGCTTCTGCCGGCGGATCTCATCCGGGTATCGATGGCGGGCGCAAACCCGTTGGCCGACGTAAGTGTGGTCGCGGTGGCATCGGGGGCCGGCCTGGCACAGGTATTCACGAGCCTGGGAGCGGAGGCTGTGGTGCCCGGGGGACAGACCATGAACCCCAGTACACAAGACCTCATCAGCGCAGTAGAGGGCGTCAAGAACGAAGCGGTAGTGATCCTGCCGAATAACAGCAACATCATCCTGACCGCGCAGCAGGCGAGCCAGATCACGACCAAGAAGGTGCGTGTCGTCCCTACAAAGACGATGCCTCAGGGTATAGCGGCCTTGCTCGGTTTTAACTACCAGGCAGGCCTGGAAGAGAACTTTGAGACGATGCTCGACTCGTGCCAGCAGGTTGAGACCCTGGAGATTACCCGGGCAGTTCGCTCTGTGCAGGTGAACGGGCTGAGCGTTAGCGAGGGTGAGTTCATCGGTCTCTGGAATGATGATCTCAAGGCGGCCGGCGACGATCCTTTGACTGTTGCAGTCGAGGTGCTGGGCCAGATGGAGATGGATCGCTACGAGATTCTGACCGTATACTATGGCAGTGATGTGTCCGAAGAGGACGCAGCTGGCCTGTGCCGCGCGCTGCAAGTCTTCTATCCAGATCTAGAGTACGAAGTGCTCGATGGCGGACAGGCATATTATCACTATATCATCTCGGTCGAGTAGCGCAGCATCAGGGGGCGAAAACGGGCATGGCAGGTGTGCAGATCATCGTCGACAGCGCGGCGGAGCTGGATAGTCAGGTTGTAGAGGCTCTGGGCATTCGCGTAGTGCCCTGGACCGTGCAGATGGATGGTGAGACACTTGCTGACGGCCCCGCTCTGCGCACACCTGATTTCTACCGTCGCACTTTGAGGTCGCGCTCCAGCATGAGTGTGACACCGCCCACGGTTGCCCAGTTCTCGGCAGTCCTCGAGCGCTGCTCGCGGAGCGGGGGACAGGTCATCGCGGTGCTGTCCGCCGGCCGCATCACGCGAGCCGTGGAGAACGCACGGCGTGCACGCGGTGCGTTCATGGGGCGGTGCGAGGTGCACATCGTCGACACGCAGTTCATCTCCTGCGTTCAGGGGGAGTTGGCCGTGGAGGCCGCAGTCGCCGCTCAAAAGGGACTCGAGGCGGTCGAGATCGTGCGACAGCTCAACGCCATGATTTCCCGCAGCTACTGGGCCTTTGTGGTTGAGAACCCCGACGCACTGGTCAAGCACAGCCTCGTTGTTAACAACCCCACCTATCTGGGTTCCCCTTCCGGTTACAAGCCACTCCTGCTACTGGAGGATGGCGAGATCTCACCGTTGCCGCGCTCGCGGCGCCGGGGCGAGCCTGTGGAGCGCATGGTCGAGTTCGTAAGCGAGTTTGCGCATCTGCAGCGGCTCTGGACAGTGAGCACCGGTCTGCACCCCGGACGGGCCGCCCTGCACGAGCGCATGCAGGAAGTGCTCGAGACACAGCCCTACACCGATCATGTGTACGGGCCCGTTGTGGCCTCGTACTTTGGCACCACGCTGCTTGGGGTGGCGGCTCTCGAGTCAGAATGATCCCCAGGGCAAGTAGGTAGCCAATGACATCGCCTTCGGCCGAGACACTCAGGCGTATCCTGCTTCTGGAACAGACCCAGGGGTACCAGGATCGCGCCGTGATTGGTGGAATTGGCCGCTTTCTCGCCAGCTGGCAGGCGGAGGCCGATGACGAACCGGGCATCGACGTGCCTTACCGTATTGACAGAGTTTTGTCGCTTATGGAGGGTTACGCCGCCAAGGGACCCGAGTCGCGGCAAGCGGCCGTCGACCGTGTGCTGGCGCTGCTTTCTCAGGCTCCCCAACCCCCCGCGAAAAGCGGTTCTGCTCAGGATGGCGGGCGGCCCCCTCAGCGTAGCACTAGGGTGGCCTCCGCTGTAGAACCCGCATCAAAAGGGAGGCGCGGCCAGCAGAAAACCAGATCCAACGCACGATCCGCTCCTGCCACCCCGCTGATCAGTGATCCCGTCACCAGGCTCAAGGGCGTGGGCCCCGCCATCGCCAGACGGCTGGCGGTGCTCGGCATAGAGACGATTGGCGATCTTGCCTATCACTTTCCTCGACGCTATGACGACTTTAGCCAGGTCAAGCGCATCCGTGACCTGGAGTTGGGCGAGTTGGTGACTGTCGTGGGCGTCGTGCGCTCCATCAGTTCACGACGGTCGGGCGGAAGGACCATCTCGAGCGTGACACTGGCCGATGACTCTGGCGCGATCGAGTGTACCTGGTTCAACCAGCCGTATCTTGATCGGAGCCTGCGCAAAGGCCAGGAGATCGCCATTAGCGGCGAGGTTGGCGAGTTCCGCGGACGTCTGGTCTTTAGTGCGCCAGAGTGGGAACCCCTTCGCTCAGATTCGCTGAACACGGGGCGTGTGGTGCCCGTGTATCCCCTGACCGAGGGGCTCTATGCGCGAGCTCTACGACGGCTGATTCACGATGCTCTGCAGATTGTGATTCCACAGCTTGCGGACCCGCTGCCGCCAGAGACGCGGGCCTCTCACAATTTGCTGGACCTTGCGGCCGCACTGGAACAGATCCACTTTCCGGCGAGTGCTGCGCAAGCCCAGGCGGCACGTGAGCGCTTCTGCTTTGAGGAGCTACTGCTCCTGCAGCTGGGCGTATTGCGCAAACGCAGCGAGTGGCGCGCGGAACCCGGCATGGCTATCGAGACGCATTCGCATGTCCTCGAAGCGTTCACGGCTGGCCTCCCCTTTGCGCTTACCGGAGCCCAGCGCCGGGCCATTGATGAGATACTGCATGACATGGCCCAGCCGGTGCCCATGTCTCGTCTCCTGCAGGGAGATGTCGGTTCGGGCAAGACCGTCGTGGCTGTCGCGGCGATGCTGGCCGCCGTGACCGGCGGGTTTCAGGCGGCTCTGATGGCCCCCACCTCCATTCTGGCGGAGCAACATACCCAGACCATCACGCAGCTCTTGAGTCACCTGCCCGATGTCACCGTCGCTTTGCTCGAGGGCAGCCAGCCGGCACAGGAAAAGGCCGAGATTCGAGCGCATCTTGCCTCGGGAGAGATCGATATCATCATCGGCACGCACGCGCTCATTCAGGAGGGCGTCGAATTCCACAATCTGGGTTTGGTGATCGTAGATGAGCAGCACCGGTTTGGGGTGACGCAACGGCAGACCTTGCGTGACAAGAACACGAGTTTTCGGCCGCACATGCTGGCGATGAGCGCGACCCCGATCCCTCGAACGCTTGCCCTGACGATCTATGGTGATATGGATGTCTCCGTGCTGGATGAACTACCACCTCACAGACAACCGATCCTGACGGCTGTCAGGACACAATCGAGCCGCGAGGCGGTATACCGGTTCGTGCGTGACGAGGTGGAAGCGGGCCATCAGGCATACATCATTTACCCGCTCGTGGAAGAGTCGGAACAGATCGATGCCCGGGCTGCGGTCGAGGAGCATGAGCACCTGAGCAAGCGTGTCTTTCCGCAGTTTCGCCTGGGCTTGTTGCACGGGCGCGTGCCAGCCGACGAGAAGGAACTGGTGATGAGGCAGTTCAAGGCGGGCCTATTTGACATCCTCGTCTCTACAGCGGTCGTAGAGGTCGGGGTGGATGTGCCGAATGCAACTTGCATGGTAATAGAAGGCGCCGAACGCTTTGGCCTCGCGCAGTTGCATCAATTCCGTGGACGTGTGGGACGGGGTGAGGCCCGCTCCTATTGCGTGCTGCTTTCGGAAAGCGCAACAGAGGCGAATCTGGCGCGTCTTCAGATCATGGCTGAGACCAATGATGGCTTTGTGCTGGCCGAGAAGGACCTGGAGTTGCGCGGCCCTGGCGACTTTATGGGAGTCAGGCAGCACGGGCTGCCAGAGTTGCGGTTGGCGCAGCTCTCGGATAGGAGTACTCTGGAGCTCGCGCGGCAAGAGGCTATGCGCATCTATCGCCAGGATCCAGAACTGCGCCAGCCCGAGCACGCAGAACTCGCCAGACATGTTGCATCATTTTGGGATACGGTTTCTCGTTCATAGGGAGGTAAGGTGAGAACAGCCGTCTACCCTGGTAGTTTCGATCCGATCCACTTTGGGCACATCGACGTAGCGCGTCGCGCAGCCAAGGCCTTTGATCGGCTGGTCGTGGGAGCCTATGCGAACCCACGCAAGAGATTGATGTTCTCCGTCGACGAACGCGTTGCGCTGGCGCAGGAGGCGCTGGCCGATGTGGACAACATCGTGGTTGAGGGATATGATGGCCTTACGGTTGATTTTGCGCGCCGACACGGTGCGAACATTATCGTCCGTGGCCTGAGGGTTATCTCAGACTTTGAGCTAGAATACCAGATGGCCATGACGACCCGTAAGCTCGATCCTGATATGGACATGATCTGTCTGATGACAGGTCTAGAGTATGCATTTATCAGTTCGTCTATCGTCAAGGAGATCGCCATGGCTGGCGGGTGCATCGCACAGATGGTGCCTGATTTCGTGGCAGCGCGGATGCGCGAGCGTCTCGAGCGGTAGCGCCGGGCAATTTGGAGGCTTGACATCGACATCTTACAGCTCGTAGATCGGCTTGAGGAACTTGTGGAAAACGGCCGTCGCCTGCCTTTTGGCGGCAACGTTTCGGTGGATCGCGAGGCCTTTCTGAATATCGTCGACCAGATGCGGATCACGATTCCGCAGGATCTGCGTCGCTATCAGGAGTTTGAGGCAGAAAAAGAGCGCTATATTGCGCAGGCCCAGGAAGAAGCCCGGTTGATCCTGGAACAGGCTCGAGAGGATGCGGCGCGGCTTCTGGATGAGCAGAGCATCAGACAGCAGGCGGAGATCGATGCGCGTCGAATCCTTGAGCGCGCCCGTCAGGAGGCCGAGGAGGTCCGCGCCGGGTCAGACGCCTACGCGATTGGGTCCCTGAGGCAACTGGAGGCGCAGGTCGAGCGGCTGGCCCGCACCATACAGAATGGCCTGGAGGAATTGACTCATGCCGAGGAGCGTGACTCATCTGGCCAGGATGAGTCTGGCGATGAGGCGGCAAGTGAGAGTGCCGCTGCCGCTGCGACCGCGCCGGCCGGCAAGCAGGCACAGTCGTAAAGACGCTTGCTTTTTCCAACAGGAGACGCCTGCGAGGGCGAGTCTGCGCTAGTCTCTGACTGTGAGCTTTAGCCCTTGACTGACCAGGGTGGCGGGCAGAATCGTTGCGCCAGCGCCGGCCAGCGCCGCCCTCACGCCGGGCACCAGGTGCGGCTCGGCTAGGGTGATCATGCAGCCCCCGCCGCCGGCGCCGCAGATCTTGCTGGCAGCAGCGCCGGCGCGCTGGCCCGCTGCTACAATGGCGTCGATCGCGGGCGTGCTCACCCCTTTTGCCAGACCTCGTCGCAGTTGCCACTCGTTGTCCAACAGCCGGTAAAAGGCCTCCAGATCGGCCTGCTGTAGCGCGGTACGCATGGCCTGCGCGATCGCCTTGATCTCGTGGATGCGCTCGACTGTGCTACCCTGCTTTTCGATATACCCCTTGAGCATGGCCCAGTTGGTGACCGCCGAAGAGTGGGGAATGCCCGTATAAGAGACGATCAGGCGCTCGTTTAGCAGAACGACCAGATCCGCCGTGTCCGATAGTCGCTCGCATTCCCAGCCATCCAGGCCGAACCAGAGAGAGCAGAGCCCGCCGTACAAGGGCGGGAAATAGTCCTGTTTGCCCGTCGGGATGCCCACCACCTGGGCCTCAATATTGGCGCCCACGTCGATGATGCGATCATAGGCGATGGGGCGGCCGGTGAGCTTGCACAGCGCCGCAGAGAGCGCCATCAGCAGCGCCGATGATGCGCCCAGGCCCGACCCGATGGGTGCCTCGCTGTGGATAGTGATGTCCAGGCCACAGGCGGGCTGGTAGTACTGCAGCGCATAGTGCACCAGGGCGAGTGGGCCTCCGGGTTCGAGGGCGTCCAGAGAAGCGATCTCCTGACGCTCGTGCAGGTCTGAAGACGTGATAGTGATGCGCTGGTCCGCGCGCGTGGCGAGCTGCACCGTGGCATTGATGGATACGGCTGCGTTGAGTGTGAGCCCGCCGCCCTCAAAGAGGTACAGCGGGTAAACATCCAGCGTGCCTCCGGCGAGGTCCACGCGCATCGGCACGGTAGCGGTGATCTGCATGCGTCACTCCGTCTAGTTCTGGCGTGCTATTGGAACAGCCTGTCGAGCGGGTCGTCCGTGATAGGAGGCGCATCGGGCGGGCGGGCGTTATCGCGCTCCCGCTGAAAAACCGCGTCCTCGGCATAGTAGGCTTGCCATTGCGCGGGGGCGTCAGGATCCTCCGCACCGTGCCGGGTGAGCCTCTCGCGCACCTGCACCAGCACGGGGGTATTCACCGAAGCCCCGGCGACGATGACCTGACCCTTGCTCAGGGCGGGCAGCTCGGCCAGCAGGTCGCGCCCCACGGATTCGACGCTCTCAGCGACCCGCGCCTGGTCGATGGGGTTGACGATCCGCATGATGCATTGCGTCATGCATTGCGAGAGCACATCGCTGTCCAGCTTGCCCGGCCGCTGGCTGATGAGCCCTACGGCAACGCCGAACTTGCGCCCCTCGGAAAGGATCTGCTTGAGGATGCCGGTGGTGACAATGTCGGCATTGGCAGGCGCAAAGTTGTGCGCCTCCTCGATCAGCACAAAGGCCGGGTAGGGCACATAGTCATCGGAGCCTGAGCCGGTGCGGCCCCGCACGGTGTCCATGCGGGCCTGATTCAGTCGCCGGAGCAGCGTTGCCACGATGATCTGCTGCTCCCGTTCCGATATCTCGTTCAACTGCAGCACCGTGCACTGCCCCGGAGTCAGCAACTCGCGCAGCGGCAGGTTGCGGTTGTCGTCAAAGATCAGCGAGTGCTCAAGCAGCTGGTTGACGCGCCAGATGAGCGCACCAACGGTGACATCCTCGTCCTCATCACTGTCGGGATCGGTGACAGCCTGGCCCTTGATTCCAGCCCTGATTTCGACCAGAAAGTCGCCGCGATTCCACTTGCTGCCGTGCTTGTTGGTGACGCGTCGATATGCCTGGCCAAGCAAAAAGTGCATCCGCTCGGAGAGGTTGGGGATGAGGTACCTGAGGTCCCCCAGTTCCAATGACGAGACGCGCACTTTGATGTCATTGGGGCGAACAATCTTGACCCGCGGCTCGTAACCGTCTGATCGAAAGCCGGGATGACCCTGCATCTCGGTGAGTGTGTCGTATTCGGCGTGCGGATCGATGACCAGCACAGCGGCGCGGTTGTTCGGTCGCATCAACTCCTCGAGCACCACGCCGGCCAGATAGCTCTTGCCAGATCCCGTGGAGGCGATAATGGCCATGTGCGTGCTGGTGAAACCGCGCGCGTCCAGGACGATGGGTACGGCGCCTCGCGGGCGACTCAGCAGCGAGCCGATGTGCACTCCGCCGATCTCTCCGGTCCTGAGCCGGCAGAGTACCTGTCCGAGATGTTCGTTGGTGGCGACATAGATAGGCGTGCCGGAGGGCGGGGGCACGCGCGGATTCACGAAACCCATCACCGGATCAAAGTAGCCCAGTATGGCAACGGTGATCTCAAAGAGCTCGTGAGGCTCGTGATCATACCCCAGGAGATCGGCCACCTGTGCGGGAGACACGGTCGGATCGCTGAGGAACGTGTCGGGGTACAGTCGCAGAGGTACGCGTTTGCTGACTCGGCCCAGAATCGGGCGCGTCTCGCCCTCAACGGCGGTCTCGTAGTACACGAACTCTCCATACTTGACCAGTTGCTCCGGATCGGCAGCCACAAAGACGTACTCGTGGGGCGTCTCACCGGGACCTTTGGTGGTGCCGACAGGCATCGGGTTGGACATGATCACTCTCCTCAGCCAGCCGGGAGCACGGAGGCTCGCCAGGCCAGGTTGCGACGCAGGACGGCCAGCGTTGCCGCCTGCTCCGGGAAACGGGTGGCCAATTCAGAAGTCAACTGCTGGAGCAACGAGGGCATCAGGGGGTTGGCCGCCATGCCCAGGAGCAGCGAGAGGTAGGCTAACTGCAGCCGCCCGCTCTCCAGGTGAAACTGTGCGATCTCGTCATCGGCGAGGCACCGCACCTGTGCATCGATGTCCGCAGCCACCAGAGGGACTCCCTGAGTGATGGCGCCATCGCTTGTCCGGGCACCGATGACGATGATCGACACCAGCGTGGCCTGTTCGGCAAGATAATCCGGGGAAAAGACTGCCAGGTCCTCTTCTGGCGATAGTCGCGGCCCCAGGTTCCCGAATTCGGGATTGACCAGCATTGTGTTGGCGATCAGGCCCACCAGGCAGGCATTACCCTCCTGTTCGATGGCCACAAAAGTGCCAAAACCATGGTCGGGTGGGCTTGGCGGAAGGGCCGCCTCGCCGGGCCCATAGATCTGACACACATAATCTACGTGGCTGCTGGCATTCACGATCTTGCCGATGATCATCGCACACTCCTGTCCGGTAACGGTCCGGCTAACGCCGGCCCCGCTTGCTCTGTGCTTTGCGCGAAAAGGTCCAGCTCAACCGGTTCTGCTGTACGAACTCCTGGAGTACACCGTAGAACCGCTCGCGGTCCTGCATCGTGATGACGGCGAGAGCATCGGCCGTCTCGATCGCATAGGGATATCCCGTGCCGACGATGCACTCGGCGCGCACGATATCGATGACCTCATCGAGGCGGC
The DNA here is from genome assembly GCA_040772225.1 of Anaerolineae bacterium. Lineage (GTDB taxonomy): Bacteria > Chloroflexota > Anaerolineae > UBA1429 > UBA1429 > JAAYED01. The sequence continues at coordinate 1,109,203 of JAXGYO010000002.1, read as the reverse complement.
CGTCCTCCAGTATCCACGCGGGCACATCCAGTCGTACCGGCGGGTTGCTGCCGGAGACCTTGAGGTACAGGAAATGCACCCGGTCATAGTAGGACAGGTCGGCGTGGTCCTCAAAGAGCTTGTCATCGCGAGCGCAGACCCAGGCCTCCGTGCGATCGCCCCAGGCCATCAGCGGTCGCAAAATGGCACCATCGCTGATGCGCGGCGGCCGTGTCTCATTGTGCAAGTACTTGAGCATGGAGATCAGGTCTGTGGCATAGGAGGTATCCACGTACGCCACCAGAGGAACACGCGACTCTTCCGAGGCCTGTAACACCTCCAGGATGCCGCCGATGTAGCGCTGCCGCATCTCGGAACGCATCTGCGCGGCGAAGGAGATCGCCAGCGAGCCGTCAAAGAACACCACCGGGGTGGGGTGTTCGCCCGCGTGGGCGCGCAGCGTGGCAGCGACCTGCTGGCACTCGAGGTCGAACCGCCGGGCGTTGACCAGCTGGTCAGGAAACGTCTGCCGCTCAAGCTGCTCCGGCGATAGTTCGGCTGGCGCCAGGACCTCAAAGTGAATGTCCTTGATATATCGCTGAGAGGTGTCGTGGGGGTTTTCGAACCAGCCTACCTGCACAGCACCTACAGGCATCATCAGACTGGGATCCGGCGTTATCTGCGAGCCATCCACGGCCACCGTGCGCACACCCCGCAGGCGCTCCATGGCCCATTCCCGCGCCTCCTCGTGGTTCGTCCACGAAAGACCAAAGGGCCGTACGATACCCTGCCCCGCGATTCGCTCCGATGTGGGCAGCGCGCCGGGGAGCAGGTATCCCTTTAGGGCGCCCGCCAGCCCTGCCTGACTCTGCGCGGACAGTGCCTGCACATATTCCGCGTACCTGTCGCGGGTCTCCAGGCGCTCGCTCTCAAAGGCCACGAATTCCTGACGCTTGGATTGGAGAGCACGAATGACGTGAGATCGACTGAGCATTGTTACGCCCCGGCCACCATGCTGACGCCGTTTTCCTTGACGATGCGGATATAGTTCTGTGCTGAACGCTCAAAGGTGTCGTCATGGCTGATCACGAACAATTGGTCAAAGCCCTTGACCTGCATGATCTTTTCGGCGAGACCATCGCGGCGTTCCGGATCGAGATGGGCAGTCGGCTCGTCAAAGAATGCGATGCTAATGTTGGTCAACTGGCGCAGCAGGGCCAGCCGCAGCGCCAGAGCGGCGCTCATCTGCTCGCCGCCGGAGAGTTGCTGGAAGCTGCGCTTGTACCCCTTAACCTCGAGCGACAGCTCATAGTCCTCTGACCAGGTGAGACGTCCCGCGTAATCGTTCATGATGTCCGCGTAATAGGCCGAGGCCTGCGTGGAGATGTTGGCTACCAGTTGGCGGGTAACGTAAGGCCCTGCCGAGTGCAGCAGCGTGCGCATCTCCTCTAGCGTGCTGGTCAGTCCGGCGATATGCTCCGCCTCACGCTGTTTGGCGCGTTGGGTCAACTGGGCTGCCTCCAGCTCGCCAATCTGCGTTTCGACCACAGCAAGGCGTCCCTGGGATGAAGCGAGTTGCGTCCGTGCGCGGATGACCTCTGCGTTTGCCTGCTCTACCTGTTGCCTGACCTGCGCATGTTGGCTGGCATTGTAGCTTTCGGAGGCGCGGGCCTGCTCCTGTGTCAGCGCGTCCAGTCGAGATGCAAGCTCATCAAGCTCGCGCCGGCATTGCTCCAGGTCCTCGCGCCGCTGCTCCAGGCGGCTTGCAAGGTCGCGCGCTGAAAGGAACTGGTCGTGAGCGTCGCGCGTTCGGGCCAGCGTCTGCGCGACCTCAGCAAGTGCCTCATCCAGCCGGTCATACTGCGCGAGCTGGCGCTGCAAATGCGCGCTCTCTGACGCCAGGCGGGAGGATTCGGCCTCAAGTTCTGTCTTTTCGCCGTTGCGCTGGTCTCTGGTCGCGACGCGGCTGGCCAGCACGTGCGCACGCGCTGCTGGATCTTGAAGCGCTTCAAGCTCCTGTGTGATCGCTGTGATCTGGGCAGCCCGCTGCTCCGCTTCCGCCATCTGCTTCAGCAGAGCATCCAGTCGCTTCTGGCTGTTGCTGACCGCATCAGCCAGATGGTCACGCTGCGCATCTGAAGGCTGGGCGCGCAGCTGCTGCTCCAGCGCAGAGCGCTCGCGCTGGGCCTTGGCCTTCTTTCCGCTCAAGTTTCGCAGCTCCGCCACGATTCCGTTGAGTCGCGCCGACAACTCTCCTATCTGTTCCTGATTACGTCCCAGGAGTTCCCGACGGTGCTCAGGGTTGAGCTCGCCCTCGCATACCGGGCAGGTGGCGCCGTGTTCTCTCTCCAGCACCTCTGACTGCTCTTTCAGGCGGTTCACATAGGCCTGGACGGTACTGCGCTCGTCAGCTAACGCGCGCTCGGTCTCTGCCATTGTTTCTAGCGCCTGGTCAAGCCTGTCCAGAGCTGCCTGCATACCCGGCACGCGCGCAAGCTCCGCCTCAACGCCTGCTAGCTGCTCGCGCTGCCCAGCCAGGTCGCGCTCGATCGTCGCTACCTGGCGTCTCGTCTCCTGCAAGATGCGCTGCTCGGCCCGGGCATCCTCCAGGGCGCGTTGCAGCTCCGTCTGGCGAGCTACGTCAGGCTGCAATGCGGCGAGATCGCGCTCCGCCGCGGCAATCTCATCAAGCGCATGTTGTACTTGCTCCAGCCGGGTCTGAACGCGACTCTCGGCCACCCGTTGCTGCTCAAGTGCTCGGATAGACTTTTCCCTGGCGCTGCGGTCCTGCTCCAGGGCGTGTCGGCGCGCCTCGGCGGCCAGGTATTCGCGATAGCCGGGCTCGGCGCCAGCCAACCGCGTGCTGGCCTGCTCGGCCTCGCGCACATTGAGCTCGGCGCTCTCTCGGGCACGTTCTGCGGCCTGGTGCTGAGCCGCGATCTCTGTCCGCGCTTGTTCTACCCGACGCACCTCGTGCTCGGCCAGGTCCAGTCTCTCAAGCTCGTCGCGAGCGGATGCCAGCGTCACCTCCAGTGTGCGAGAGGTCCTTTCCAGGCCCGCAATATCCGTGTGCAGGGCATCCCGTTCGGTGATGAGGGCGGGCAGTTGCGCCAGCAACCCTTCAAGGCGTGCGATCTCCTGATTCAGGGCGTTCCGCTGGCCGGCCAGGTGTCGCGCCGTCTCCAACAATCTCTGGTAGGCGCGATCGTACTCGTCCACCTGGAGCAGCGGATCGAAGAGGTGCTTGCGCTCTCCTGCGGTCATCAAGAAAGGCGCGGTAAAGGTGCCCTGAGGGACTCCGATGGTGTTCCGGAACAGGTCATCGAGATTGCCTGCCTGATCGATTCCAAGATGCTCGCGCAGCCAACGGGTCACCTCGTTGACGCTCTCGGCCAGCACCATGCCGCCGGCCTCCGGATCATAGATTCTGTGCCGGGTGGTGCCCGTCTTGCCTAGCACGCGCTCCACCTCATACCGCCGTTCGTCCAGCGAGGAGCAGAACGTCACGGTCACCGAGCCGGACGTGGCACCCTCTCGGAGCAGGTCGCTCTGTCTGGCGGTACCCGCGTGGGCAAACATCGCAAAGCCGATCGCTTCGAGGATGGAGCTCTTGCCGGCGCCATTCTGTCCGACAATCGCGTTGGTGCCGAGCTCAAAGCGAATCGTGGCCTGCTCATAGCTCTTGAAATTCTCCAGCCTGACGGAATAGATCAGCATCAGGCCTGCTCCTGCGGCGCATCGTCTCTGCCTTTTGTCTCGAGCACCTCTGAGAGTATCTCGATGATGGCCGGCGGATCTGCTCCGTCCAGGGCGAGCTGCTTGATGCGCAGCGCGGCGTCTGCCCAGAGTGCGGCCTGTGGCCTGCGGCGGATGTCGTTCTCCACGATCTCGGTCAGCACCCTGCGCTCCAATTCCTGCCGTGACATCTGTTCATCGGTGCGGAACTCGTAGGCGTTGCTGCGAGTATGGTCCTGGATCTGGCACAGCAGCGGATGGACGATGGTCTCGGCCGTTTGCTGGATGCGCGCGAGGTCGAGGTCTTGCCGGCCAAAGTTAAGGACTCCGGTGAGGCGCAGCTCAAAGATGGGCTGATCATCGCGCCGGAATGGTTCCAGATCCCGACTCAGCGCCGAAATCAGCGCCTCGGGCGTTTCGAAGGCTTCCACCGAAAAGCTGTGTCGCAAATAGGGCCGGCGCGTGCTGCGATGCAGTGTGGCGCTGTGGCGGGCAGGGGAGCCGGGCTCTATATCGACGATAAAGTAGCCGCGGTCTTCCCACTGTGCTTCATCGGCGCTATTGTTCTCCAGCGAGCCAGGATTATAGAGCCAATCATCGTGGATGTAAGGCTTGTGGATGTGCCCCAGGGCGACATAATCAATGTGCGGTCGTAGCCCATCGAGTGCACTGTGTGTGAGCGTGCCGGTATAGTGATCCAGGACGCCCTCCAGGCCGGCATGCAGCATCAGTATAGAGAACATCGGGCGGGGCTGGGTCTCGCTCGGGTAAAGGCCGTCGAGGGCGGCGGTCAGATCGGCTACCACCCGCGGAGTCGTAGCTCCAAAGTAGGCCTGCCCGTAGACGCGAACCCCTTTGATGTCGATGTATGCGCCGCGATGGCGGGCATCGTCATAGGGGGTCAGCACGATGGCCCCGTCGCGATACTCGCCTGAGAGCACGCGCAGCAAATCGAGTTCAGCCAGGCCGTCCAGCCAGGAGAACCCTTCGCTGAAAAAGGGGCGCTCATGGTTGCCCTCAATCGCGAGCACAGGAATGTTGCCTTCTTTGAGCACGCTCAAAAGGCCGGCCGTCTGCACAAAGGTGCGGGCCTCGACGGTACGCTTGTGGAACAGATCGCCTGCCAGCAGTACAAAGTCGACGTGAGCGTCGATGGCGGCCTGTACCAGGTGACGGAAGGAGCGGGCAAAGTCGTCCTGGCGCTCCTGGCGGCCATATTGCCGGTTCCCCAGGTGGATGTCTGCCGCATGGAGGAATCGAACTGTCATGACGTCTCTTCCCGGCTGGCATAGAGAGGGCAGGGCACGCGGGCGACAATAAAGGCGGGACCGGTGGTTTCGAGGGCGGCTTCCAGCGCCTGTGCCATGGCCTCGGGGTTGCTGGGCATGACGACTGCAGGAATGATGCCGTAGGCTCTCAAGATGGGCACGATGTCCTGCTGGCTCCGGCTAGTGCCCCGCTCGTCATGTGGCGTGCCGGGATGGGCCTGTCCGCCGGTTAGCGCGGTGACCTCGTTATCCAGCACGATGATTGTCATGGGGACGTTGGCTTGCATCACCTGCGGCAGCGCGTTGCTGTCGCTGTGGAAAAAGGACGAGTCTCCCACCAGGCAGACGACGCGCTGCCGCTTCGTGCTCAAGGCCAGGCCGAGGCCCATCCCCAGGCCTGAGCCGAGGCCGTACTTGACATCGAAAAGCTCCATAGGAGGCAGGTCAGCGCGCACCATGCAGCCGGTCTCGCCCACGACGATGTGGCGGTTTCGCCCGCCGTGCTTCTCCATGGCGGCGAGCAGCGCCTCAAAGAGCGGCGTATAGCCGCACCCCTCGCAGAGCGGCACGCGGCTGGGCATTGCGCGCGCAGGGGCTGCTGAAACGCGCGCGCTCAGGCCGGGACGGAAGGCCTCCAACCCGGCAGCGATATCCGCGACCGTCAGTTCTCCTTCATCGGGGAGCAGCCGAGTTTCGCGGCCGTGTACCTGCGCCTGCACCCCCACTCTCTGGAACAGGCCCCGCAGTTGGCTCTCTACAAAGGACCCGCCCTCCTCAACGACCAGGACGCTCTCCACATCGGCTGCCCACTGGACCAGCGCCTGCTCGGGCAGCGGCCAGACGCTGGTTAGCGAGAGCAGGCTCACCTGGGTGTCTGCAGCCAGGGCCTCGCGCACCCGCGGCAGGGTATGCCCCACGGCGATGACGCCCTGCGGCCCGCTCCCGCTAACACGGTCATAGGGTGAGCCTTCGAGATCGCGCTGCAGGTCACGGAGGTGGCGATGCAGCGAGCGATGGCGCTTGACGACGGTCGTCGGTAGCACGACCCAGCGGCCGCGCTTGCGCAGAAAGACGCCCATAGCGCGGGGCAGTTGCCAGGGCGGATCCACCATCGCCTTTTCGGTGGCATAGCTGTTGGTGATGCGCAGGATAATCGGCAGCCCATGAGCCTCGGACCAGGCGTAAGCCTGCACCATCAGGTTGGCCGCATCACGAATATCTCCCGGCTCGATCACGGGCACCTCGGCCGTGCGTGCCAGCCAGCGGGTGTCCTGTTCGTTCTGAGAACTCCAGCCGCCAGGGTCATCGCCCAGCAGGATCACCAGCCCGCCGAAACAGCCTGAGAGGCTAAAGGTGGCCAGCGGATCGAGGGCGACGTTGAGTCCCACCGACTTGAGCACAACCAGTGAGCGTTGGCCGGCCAGCGATGCGCCCATGGCCATCTCCATGGCAACCTTTTCGTTGGGGGCCCACTGGACAATCCGCTCGCCTGGCGCGCTAGCGGCCAGGATCGCGTCGAACACGGGCGTGGCAGGCGAGCCGGGATATCCGGTGACCAGGCTGACCCCCGCCGCGACCGCGCCGTAAGCCAGAGCATGATCGCCGCGCAGGGGCTTGCCAAAGAGTTCAGCAGGGCAGGTGGATGGTGCAGTGCGAGCAGGTGTCAACGGTTCCTCCTGGCTATTCCAGCGCGATCAGACGGATCGGAAAGCTGTCCAGCCCGCGAATGGGGACGGGCAGCGCGAACACCGTCACGCGCGGTTTGGTGAGCTGGTTCAGATGGGCCACCTGTTCAATGAGGGGGATGCCCGCCGTCATCAGTTGATGGTGGTTGTACTGCTCCAGCAGGCGGGGATCGTCTCGCGGCAGCTCGATGCCCAGCAGGTCGGTGCCCACCAGCTTGACGCCGGAGGCCACCAGATAGCCGATCGCCTCCGCGGAAAAGTGCCGGTTGTTGGCCGGATTGTAGTCATAGTCGAGACGCAGCAGGACGATGTCTCCGGGCTGTAAGCCGCCGGCTGGCTGTGCCGCCAGGGCGATATCGGCGTCTGTCACCACACCGCCTGGCGCAACAATTGACAGGTCGAGTACGGCCGCACTGCCGCACAGCGTTTCCAGCGGTATCTGAGAAACGTCCAGGCCGTTCGGATCGACGTGATAGGGCGCCTCGATGTGGGTCCCCACGTGGTTCAGCGGCATCTCCACCCGGTGCATGATGTACCAGAGCCCGTCAGCCACCGCCTCTGGCGCGGGCACGCGCTCGATGGTGATGGGACGGGCGCCCTCACCGGGCACGATCACATGCGTCAAGTCGACCAGTCGAAATGTGGTGGGGTCCATGCTGTGGTCTCCTCTAAAGGCGTCAGCAATATCACTAGAGAAAGGTACTTTGCCCCGCAGACAGAATCGTCTCGGCGATCGTGTACATGTTCGAGATGATGCCCGCGGCGATGCGATGCTTGAGCTGGAAATAGTCCAGGCACGTGCCGCACACCAGGATCTGCAGGCCATTGTTCTGCAGAGCTTGCAGATCGGACAGTACCGGGGATCCTTCGACCGCCAGCTTGACGCCGGCATTCATCAGAATGAGGGTGTCGGGCCTTGGCTCGATCTGTTGCAGTGTGTACAGGAATGATCGCATCAGGATCGATCCCAGCTCTGCTTCGCCCCGTCCGATCTGATCGCTGGCCAGGACCAGGACGCGTCCGGGCCCCGTGCCAGGGGCACAGACGGCGATATCGGGCGTCACCTCGGGCTCGCGCGGCGCGTGACCCTTGGTCATGTGTATCGCGTGGCCTGGCTCGGCCGGGGTCACCGTCACCACCCAGCCGGCGCGCTCAGCGAGACGCCGCACGTTCTCCACCTGATCGGGCGCACTGACCAGCGTCGTCACCTGATCGGACTCGCGCATCGCGTTGCGGGTGAGAATCACGGGTTGCGGGCACGCAAGGCCGCGCGCGTCGACGGTAATGGGCATACGAGGCACCTCGTTCTGTGGGTTTCGCGCCGTGTTCCGGGCGCACCTATGATAGCGGAGTTTTCTCAGTTTGGGAAACGCCTGCTGCCGGATCGGCGCCGTGGCGGGGCTTCTGCGGTCTGGCGTTGCGTCTGGATAGACCATTCTGGCCAGAGCCGCGCACGATGCTATAATGCCACTTTGAGTCCTGGCGCTGGCGAACGGGCATGGTGAGGGGGCATGTTGTAGTATGAGCATCGGACTGGGACAGATTCGCAACCTGCTGGTGGATATGGATGGGGTGCTGTATCGCGGGCACACGGCGCTCCCCGGCGCTGCCGACCTGATTCGGTTTCTGCAGCAGCGCGGCCTGGGCTACCTGCTGGTTACCAACAACTCTACCCTCACGGCGGCGCAATTCAGGGCGCGACTCCTGGGGATGGGCATGGATGTGCCCGAGGATCAGATCTTTCCCTCCTCCGTGGCAACCGCGCAGTACCTGGCGGTGCACGCCCCGGCTGGCAGCCGGGTGTTCGTCGTGGGCGAGCAGGCGCTGGTAGACGCGCTGGAGGCGCGCGGTTTCGTCATCGGTGGGCGCGAGTCGGCCTATGTGGTGGCCGGCTGGGACAAGTACCTGACCTATGACAAGCTGGTGACCGCCACCCTCGCCATCCGTGACGGGGCGACCTTTATCGGCACCAACCCCGACAAGACCTACCCGCTGGAGCGGGACATCGTCCCCGGGGCGGGCAGCATCCAGGCGGCGATCACGGCGGCCACTGACGTGGAGCCGTTGATCATCGGCAAGCCGGGGACGCCGGCGCTGCTGGAGGCGCTGGAGATGCTGGGCGGCAGCTCGGAGGATACCGCGATCCTTGGGGACCGGCTGGATACGGATATCCTGGGCGGCCACCGGGCAGGGATTCACACGATTATGGTTGAGACGGGGATCTCCACCCGCGAAGAGGCGCTTGCCTACGAGGCGCCGCCGGACCTGATCTATGCCGACCTGCCCGAGATGCTGGCGGCGTGGCGCGCGGCGCTGGACTGAGGCGACGAGGGCTACAGGTCCCATGGACCGCCGGCTTTAGCCGGCATCCTGCTCGCCAATTGCGTCAGCACCAGCATGCGGGCCAGGCGGCCCGCGCCCCGTCCCATAGCACCAGAACGCTGGCGGCACAGGTCCCATGGACCGCCGGCTTTAGCCGGCATCCTGCTCGCCAATTGCGTCAGCAAGAGCATGCGGGCCAGGCGGCCCGCGCCCCGTCCCATAGCACCAGAACGCTGGCGGCCTACAGGTCTCATGGACCGCCGGCTTTAGCCGGCATCCTGCTCGCCAATTGCGTCAGCAAGAGCATGCACCAGGCGGGCCCGGCCCGCCCCGTCCCATAGCACCAGAACGCTGGCGGGCTACAGGTCCCATGGACCGCCGGCTTTAGCCGGCATCCTGCTCGCCAATTGCGTCAGCACCACCATGCGGGCCAGGCGGCCCGCGCCCCGTCCCGTACCAGCAGAACGCTGGCGGGCGACAGGTCTTGTGGGCCTCCGGCTTTAGCCGGCATCCTGCTCGCCAATTGCATCAGCACCAGCATGCGGGCCAGGCGGCCCGCGCCCCGTCCCATAGCACCAGAACGCTGGCGGGCAAGAGGTCTTGTGGACCGCCGGCTTTAGCCGGCATCCTCCTGGCCAATTGCGTCAGCACCAGCATGCGGGCCAGGCGGCCCGCGCCCCGTCCCATAGCACCAGAACGCTGGCGGGCTACAGGTCCCATGGACCGCCGGCTTTAGCCGGCATCCGTGTTGTAGTCTAGCCAGCACCAGCATGCGGGCCAGGCGGCCCGCGCCCCGTCCCATAGCACCAGAACGCTGGCGGCCTACAGGTCCCATGGACCGCCGGCTTTAGCCGGCATCCGTCTAGCGTCAGCACCAGCATGCGGGCCAGGCGGCCCGCGCCCCGTCCCATAGCACCAGAACGCTGGCGGCCTACAGGTCCCATGGACCGCCGGCTTTAGCCGGCATCCTGCTCGCCAATTGCATCGCCAGGGATTGCCCGCGCCCCGTTCCATAGCACCAGAACGCTGGCGGCCTACAGGTCCCATGGACCGCCGGCTTTAGACGGCATCCTGCTCGCCAATTGCGTCAGCAAGAGCATGCGGGCCAGGCGGCCCGCGCCCCAACACTAAATCGCGGAGTGCACCGGTCCCGACCGCCGCGGGCCTCACTGCCCGCGCCCCAGCACTCAATCGCAGAGTACAGGGCCACGGATTGGCAGGAACGGAGAACGGGGAAGGCCGTTGTTGGCCTCCCCCGTTTGGCACTTGGAACTAGAGAACGATGGGTCCCGACAGCAGGGCGGTCAACAGCTTGACCGCGCCCTCCACGTCGCCAGTGTCCACCATCTCCGACGGCGTGTGCACGTACCGGCAGGGGATCGAGATGCAGCCGGCGGGCACGCCCGCCCGCGAGGTCTGGATGGCGCGCGCGTCGGTGCTGCCGCCCAGAAGGACCTCGCGCTGATAGGCGATCCCCAGCGCCTCTGCCGTCGTGGTCATCCAGCGCACCACGTCCGGGTGGGCCAGCATGCCCGAGTCCATGACCTTGATCGCCGGGCCATCTCCCAGGCTCACCGCCATGGGGCGGGCTTTGGGCGTGTCACCGGTCATGGTCACGTCCACGGCGATGCCCAGGGCGGGCTCGATGCCATAGGCGGCGGTCAGGGCGCCGCGCGTGCCGACCTCTTCCTGCACGGTGAACACCACGTACAGATCGTTGGGCGTGGAAGTGATCTCCTTGAGCGCCTGAATGGCCACGGCGCAGGCGATGCGGTCATCCATGGACTTGGCCACCAGCCGGTTGCCCAGATCCTCGAACGGGCGCACAAAGCCGGCCGCATCACCGATCCCCACGGGGCAGTCTTCTTTCGAGGTGGCGCCCACATCGATGAACATCTCGTCGAGTTCGGGCCGGCGCGTGCCGGCGTCAGGACGCATCCAGCGCTCCCAGCCGATGACGCCCAGCGTGCCGTTGGCGAAGCGCACCCGGCCGCCCATCAGGGTGACAGGGGAGACGCCGCCGGTGGGCGCGAACCGCAAAAAGCCTTCATCATCCACCCAGGTCACGATGACGCCGATCTCGTCCATGTGGGCGGCCACCATCACAGGAACGCCGCCGCCCGTGCCGCGTTTGAGCGCGATCACGTTGCCCAGGGCATCGGTGCGCAGGTCGTCCACGTAGGGGCGCACCATCTCCTGAATGACGGCGGCGATGCCCGCCTCGTTACCCGAGGGGCCATAAGCCTCGACCAGACGCTGAATCATCTCTTTCATGACGGGAGCCCTCCCTCCAAAGCATGCAGCGCCGCGCGCACGAGCTGCACGGCGTGATCGAAATCGTTGAGACTGAGCATACTGATGGGCGCATGGATATAGCGCGATGGCACGGCCACAGTAACCGAGGGCACGCCCTCGCCTGTGAGGTGGATAGCCCCCGCGTCGGTGCCGCCCGCCACGGCGCTCTTGAACTGGTGCGGAATTCCTTTTTCGCCTGCGACGGTCAGCAGCAGCTTGACCAGGCGGCGATCGGCGATCACGGAGCGATCCATGAAGGTGATCGCCGGTCCGTCACCCAGGCGCGTAACGGGCGAGATGTCTTCCTCAGGGGGCTTGGGCAGATCGTCGCAGATGGTGCCCTCCAGGACGATGGCCACGTCGGGGGCGATGCGCTGGGCGGCCACGCGGGCGCCGCGCAGGCCTACCTCCTCCTGCGTGGTGAACACGCCATACAGGTCGATGGCATAATTCTCCTGGAGCAGCTCCGCCAGGATGGCGCAGCCGGCCCGATCATCGAGGGCCTTGGCGACGACGGTGCGCAGGCCGCCCTCGTCCAGCACGGCCCACTCGCCACGGAAGGAGACATAGTCGCCGAGCGAGACCAGCTTTTCGGCGCCGGCCTTGTCTGTGGCGCCAATGTCGATCACGGCCCTGGACATGTCGGGGGCCTTGGCGCGCTCTGCCGCCGGGATCAGATGAATCGGCGCATAGCCGATCACCCCCGGCACGGCATCGGCTCCCACAAGCACTTGCTTGGAGAGCAACACCCGGTCGTCGATGCCCCCGATCTTGTCAAAGGAGAGCGTGCCATCGGCGTTGATGCCGGTGATGATCAGGCCGATCTCGTCCATATGGGCGGCTACCATCACTCTGAGCGGTGTTGCCCCGTCTGCGCCCCCCCTGGGAGCCTTGTGGCAGATCAGGTTGCCCAGCGCGTCCACCCGGTGATCGTCGATGAATGGGCGCACCGCCTCCAGGATGACCTCACGGGCGGCATCCTCGTTGCCCGAGACGCCGCGGGCCTGTGTGAATGCTTGCAGGTTCATGCCGTCGCTCCTTCCTCGAGGCCGAGCTCGTCGACTGCGGCGCCATCCAGCCTGGCGATGAAATACGCCAGCAGCCGACCGGTGCGATCGATGTCGCGGAGGCAGATCGTCTCCACCGAGGTGTGCATATAGCGCAGCGGGATCGAGAGCACCAGGGTGGGGATGCCCTCCCGCGACACCTGGATGGCCCAGCCGTCGGTGCCAGAGGCGCCCGCAACCACCTCGCTCTGAACCTTGAGCTCCAGTTCTTTGGCGGTGGCCATCAGGCGGGCGCGCATTTTCGGATGGATGTTGGGTCCCATGGCCACTGCCGGGCCGGCGTCCATCTCGATGACCCTGCTGTCATTGACGCCCTGCTGCTTGCCAAAGCCCACGTCCACGGCGATGCCCAGGTCGGGCGTCAGGCCAAAGGCGCTCACGGTGGCGCCCTTGAGCCCCACCTCCTCCTGAGTCGTGGCTACGGCGTAGACGTCCCAGGGGTGAGTCATGCCCCGCAACGCCTCCAGGCAGACCACTAGGCTGGCCACGCCGGCGCGGTCGTCCATGGCCTTGCCCGTGGCGTAGCCGTTGGCCAGCTCGGTGAACGTCCGCCGCATGGTGATCAGGTCACCGATGCGCACCTGCTCGCGCAGGCCCTGCTCGGTGAGGCCGGTGTCGATGAACAGCTTTTCCAGAGGCACCGGCTGGCTGCGCTCCTCGGCGGTGAGCACGTGGGGCGGACGGCTGGCGACGATCCCTGGCAGGTCCCGGCAGCCGTGGACGGTGACCTCCTGTCCCACCAGGGTGCGCAGGTCCACGCCGCCCACTGGCGCGAAACGCAAAAAAGCCCCGTCAAAGCCAGAAACCATCAGCCCGATCTCGTCCATGTGGGCGGCCAGCATGATGGCCCGGCGTTGCTCTCCGGTGCCGCCGCCTCGCTGCAGGGCGATCAAGTTCCCCAGGGCATCGGTGCGCATCTCGTCGGCGAAGGGAGCCATCGCCTCCTGAATCAGGGCGCGCACGGTCTCCTCGTGGCCCGAGATCCCCGGGGCCTCGGAGAGACGGCGCATCAACTCCAGTGTATCGACCATTTAGCTATTCTCCTTGCTGCTCATCAACGAAAGGCCCCTTGGTCCTTTCGTCTAGGGCCGGGGCGTGAGCGTAGGGTAAAGGGTACTCTGCGGAGTCAGCGTGGGAAACGGCGTGGCACTCGCGGACGCGATCGGCGTCGCGGGCGCTATGGTGGCGGGGGGCGCGGTGGCGACCACGGTGACAAAGACTGCGGGCGTTTCGCGAACGGCTAGAGCATCAGGGCCGAGCCAGGCGCGCAGCAAGAGCGACAGTGCGCCAAGGAGATACAGCGTCACCACGAACACCCAGAACAGGGTGTGCGCGGTGGACTGGCGGGAATGTCTCCCTGCATCCGTTCGATCCTGGCTCGGCAACGTCACGAAACGACACCGCTTTCGAAAAAATGCTCGTATAGTGCCCGTTCGGGCTGTATGCGCGGCGTGCAACCGGTCAGCTGTGGCTTGCTCGCGAGAGGACGCTCTTGAGATCGTCGCGGGCGCGCAGCAAATAGTTCAGGCTGGCCCAGGAGGTCCACACCTCCTCAGGCAAGCGGTCCTCCAGTGCGGACGGGTAGGGGGCCCCGCTGTGGCGCTCCAGGCTCGCGATAATGCCGTCGATCTGATGTTCGACGATAAAGAGGCGGTAGGTCAGGTAGCGCCCCATCGTCTCGGGCGCCATGTGCCAGTCCACATGGGGCTGCGCGAGGCCGGCCAGTCTCTGTTGTTCGCGGGTGAGATGCCGTCGGGCCATGGGCAGTGACCTCCTGAGTACGCCGACGATGATATCACCGGGGGAAGGGTGTGTCAATTGTCGCGGGGAGCTTCCGCTGCGGCGATAGGGCGGTGGACGGATTTGTGGGCGTCTTTGCGTGAACGCTGACATAATGTGGGCCGATGTGCTATAATTGATTATATCCAGGTGCACGATCGGAGGGGCAACCCGAGGACAGAGATGAGGTAACCATGGGATTCTACAGCAAGGCAGAGGTCAGGGAACGGGGGCAGTCGCTGGTCGAGTTCGCCCTGGTGCTGCCCGTGGTGCTGCTGCTGATCTTTGGGCTGCTCGAGTTCGGGCGGGTGCTAAACGGACTCGTGTCAGCTTACCACTGTGCCAATAGCCTGGCGCGGGTTGCGCTCGTGGGCAAGTCGCAGGAGCAAACACTTACCAGAGTCAACGAGTTTTGCCCCACACTGCCGGCCTGGACGATCACCGGCAATCAGATCACGGTCGTCCCCCCTGAAGTTGCGGACCGGGCGCTGGGTTCGACGATTCAGGTGACTGTATACTATCCGGTGGAATTGATTGTGCCTGGCATCCGTAATCTCTTCGCCGCGAGGACGCTGGAGCCCGGGGGCGTGCAATGTCCCCAGGGAACATACTGTGCCAGGGGCCGTTCCTCCGTGCAGGCAGAATAGCCCTGTGAGTTCGGGCTACGCTCCGGTTTTTCGCTAAAGCCGCCCCGTAACCGGGGCGGCTTTGCTAGGTTTATGATTCCGCGATGGCTCCCTGCCGCAGCTTGGCGGTCGGGGTCACCGTCCTATGTACCACGGCTACCGCCCTGCGGTCCGTGACATAGGCGCTCTCTCCGCTCCCTCTGAAACGCGCGTGAGAATAAGCTGATCGCCCACCTCGGTGCCCGTGGCCGCGATCGTGCCGGCAGGAAGCTCCAACACCGAGTGTGCCCCCCGGATAAAGCGCCCCAGCTGCCACGGCGCCATGTCGGCATCTAGCGCTACGATGCGACGCTCGCGGTCAAGGTACACCGCGTCGATAGCGAACGACATGAAAAGCATGTGGATGCCGTTGCAGGGGGTGATCCACAGGCCCTGGCCTTCTTTCAACGGTGCGCAGCCGATCAGGCCGCGTACACGCGACCAGGGCCTGTCAGCGGTCAGGCCCTGGGTCATCAGATCGCGTTTGCGCGTGGCGTTATGTGCGATGAGTGCCAATGCGGTACTCCTTGCGATTACATTAGGGGCGGATGCACAGAATATCGCTACTTGACCAGGCTGGCCGCCAAGATGCACCCCTGTGCTGGCTGGCCACCGGCGGAGCCGATGCCAGACACCGGGCATAGAGGGTCGTTACACATCTTGGTGGCCATTATCGCCTTGACCTTTTCCAATGCTCCGGCAGGGCATGGCGGCGTTGCTCCGGGCTTGGGGCTCAGTCCGAGAACCTTGTTCTTGTAGGTGCCCACTACCTTGACACATCCAGTCCCAACAACGTAGAGTGGCTCTCCACACCCGACCTGCCCGGTGGTGACCATGGCATCCGTGCAGGTATCGTTCAGATCAGGATCAAAGATCACGACACACACGTAAGGATCGTTATTCATTCTAGTCTTTGCCGAGTCGACAAGGGTAGTCTTATTGCCTGTCTCCGTAATCACGCAGTTACCTGCCTCAATCGCTCCAGGGTAGTCGTTCAGTATCCAGCCAGCAAGGGCAGTGGATCCGCCTCCGCAATTGTTCTCCGGTGGATAGCTTAGCGACAGCCATCCTCGGTTCGCGGGCAGGCCCGGGAGACCTGTGGCACCGAACGCAACAAGGGCGTCGATACCAGCGGGGCAATAGCAGCTAACGCACAGATCCACGCCCGCGAACGGGAGCTCGTCTTTGCCTTCCCAAATCACCAGGGACTCGCCGCATTCGACTGATTCCTAGGTGTCTAGATCGAATGCGATGGGCCAGGCCCCGCCGAGCTCGCTGGCGCAACCGCAGACGGCCTCGGCCTCCGCGTTGACCGGTATGGTGTCGATGCCCACGAGCTTGAAAAAGAACAGCGGAGAGTCAATGGCTGTGGTTACGCTGACCGTAGAGTTACCCGTAGAAACCACGGTGCCGTCAGGGTCTGATCCATGGACCGTCTGTGCCACACGGATAGCCTCATTGCGAGCGAGAGTCTGTGTAGCCGAGTCCGCGTTGTTCTGGTCGCAGAACTTCCACGCCCCCGCCAGGGCCGCTGCGTCCGCCGCGTTCTGCATATCGCGCCGCGCGTTGTACCATACGCCGATGTCGGTCACTAGTCCGACCATCAACAACAGCGTGGTTAGGGCCAACGCCACGATCACCAGCGTCTGTCCGCGCTCTCTGTGCGTCTGCATCGTTTCTCTCATCTCACACCGCCTTCACGAACCCATGCCATTACAGGATGTCCTTCAAACTGCCCGCGTGTCAGTTCGGTCCACCACTGATCACCATGGTTGTTGTGGCTGTCATAGGGATTGTGCCTGATATGCCAAACAGGTTCCCGAGGAAGGGCTGATAGTTGTAGCGCACGCTGACTTCGAGGTCGTGCCACTGGGTGCGCCCCGAAGGTAGCGTAGGGCTGATGGTCACGGTCGCCTGGAGGGCGGGGACCAGTGTATTGGGCAGGGCGCCCCTGGCGGCAGCCACGATGGCCGCGTCGTTCTCCGGGTATCGAGACCCAAAGCGTGCGCCCTCGCGAGAAGCGCTGCTGACGGCTACTCGTGCACCCAGTGCAAACCCGAGGTCTACCATGCCGGCCAGCAGCACCAGGACGATCAACATACTCAGCGCAGTCTCGACCAGTGCCTGGCCGCGCTGGCGTTCACTTCGTCTGTGTATGGCGTTCACAATAACGGCCATCCTTCAGGGTGCGGGAGTCGACGTGGCGGGCGGCGCCTGCGTCGGGCGCGTGGTTGCCGCTGGCGAGGCAATTGGCGTCGCTCTCCTATCATGATAGCGCAAAAGTACCCCGTCGCGCAAGTCCGTCAAATCGCTTTCACGGGCATCCATCCAAATCTCGAGCCGGCTGCGCCCCTCTGCTGCCGCTCCCTGAACGGTGACCTGCGGGGCAAAGAACCGGACGCTACCCACGATCACCACCAGGAGCGCGACGCCCAGAGCAGCCCAGGCGACCGGCCGCAGGACGCGGCGCACGGGATGCGGCTCCAGATTGACCACGCCGCGATAGTGCGAGGCGCGAATCTCGCCGATGCTGCCCGGGATCACGCCCAGGGCGGCACCGAGCAACGCTGCATGTTTAGAGGACTCGGGCGTCGCCCAGCCCTCCACAATGGGAAAGAGCCAGCGGAGCAGGGCATAGCCTGCTATGGCGGCCAGCGCGAGGCCGGCCATCCAGGCGAGGGTGCGGCCCAGCCAGCGGAGCGTGGCATACCAGGTGGGCCAGGCCCAGCGCTGGTGCCAGCCCCGGATGAATCCCAGAATCGCCCATAGCAGACCAATCAGAGCAGGCAGGGCCTGATTGGCAGCGACGGGCGGCAGCCAGGGTATGCGGGCGGCAAGCCAGTCGCTGAGGCCCTCGTCCAGGCCCAGGGTGTGCAGGGCCACGCCGATGAGGGCGCCGATGATCGCGCCCAGTAACAGCCCCCATAGCGGGCGGATGATACGCGTCTCAAAGGTGGAGGGCCTCGAGCGCACGTTCACGAGCACCTCCACGTCCATGGGCTGCTCTGTGGCATTGGTGTCCAGCTCGATGTGGCCGCGGGCCGGCCGTTCAGTGATGGGGATCGCCTCGGTGTCCACCGTGACGGTCGCGTCCATCTGCCCTTCAAAGGAGGCCTGGGCAACCTGCAGCCAGGGCGTGCGGCTGATGGCGGAACCATGCAGGTATCCGCGGCTGCGACGGCCTTTGCGGAGGCGCCAGATCATCGCGGCCCGCTCTCCGACACCTACATAATGAAAGTTGAGACGTGGCGGTGTTTGCACCAGCCTCGGGCGGTCCACCAGGCCGGACTGCTGCAGGAATGTCTCCAGCGCGATGCGCTCACTGTCGGGGTGGCGAATGGCCTGCACGGCCAGGTCCGCCAGGTGCGTGGCGCCCTGCTCGCGCAGCCACTGGGCCAGCGAGCCGTTCCAGAGATGGTAGATGCCGTCCTGAGGATGCTGCTCGAGGTGCTTGATGACCTGCTGGATGGTGTGTGCGCGCTTGCCGAACCCGAAAAAGCCCCCGGAACGAAAGATAAAGGGCTGGTTCGCCATCTCAAAGGTCTGGTAGGCTCGGCCGGAAAAGGCTTCTGCCAACGATTCCCGCAGTGGGGCATCCAGCACATCGCCGCGGCTGGCCAGCATCAGACTGTCCATCTCACTGCGCAGATTGCCGATCTCGACCACCGGCGGATCGGCGGCTCCGTGCAGGAACACCTGGGCGGAGGGATCCGTAAGCACAATCAGATGGTGGCAGGTGACCCGGGTGGCGGGAAAGGCGCTCTCGAGAAAACGCTGAACGGCCTGTTGCTTGCGGCGAATCGCGGATTTGGGATTGGCGTGGGTAACCACCTCGCCTGAATCGAGCCGCTGGCGCCAGGCGCCGCGCGCGGCGGGTCGGATCTGCCCCTTCCAGTTGCGAACGTGCAGGACAAACAGCGCCTGCTCGGCGACGATGACATAGTCCAGCGCCTCACCGCGGAGCACCGGTTTGGCGACCAGATGCTCGCCCTCGGCGAGCACTGCGTTCAGTTGATCTTCGACCGCAGCGCTCTCCTCGTCGGCAGTTGTCCTTTCCCTTGCCCTGTCCATCGCCTGCTCCTCTCGGCTATGGCTGCCTCGTGGTCAGTGATCCTGGGTCCTGACGTTGCGGCTCGCCGCCTGCTCCCTCCCCGATGACGCGGCGTGCCTAGTCCAGCACGACGCGCTCGTCGACCAGACGATCCCTGACATGGCGACCCTCGGCGATGAGCCGAAAGTGCGCTGCCTCCAGTGCATACTCGAGATCGACCGCTCCGGCACCCGAACGGTTCTTCTCAATGCTCATCACCAGCCAATTGCGCATCTCATCGGCCTGGGTCTGGTTGTATACCAGGTGCTCGCGGCTGACGATGTCGCGCTTGTTGTGCAGCACCACGCCCACATCGGCCTCGTATTGCAGGGCGGTGCCGCCGCGCATATCGGAGAGGCGCATCCGCCTGGAGCGCAACCCCAGCTGGTTCATGGCCGCCAGGCCAAGCACGCGCACACCGCTGCTCATGGCCATCTCCTTGAGGGCCTGGATAACCTGAATCGTGCGCTCATCCTCGGTCTCGATCTCCATGCCCTCGATGGGTATCTTTTGCAGATAGTCGATCACCACCAGTACCCGGCTGCTCCCGCGGCTCTGCACATCCTGTACCCACTCCTGAATTCGGGAGACCGTTCCCGTCGTGCCGCCAGCGCGGATGAACACCAGACGGGAGGCATAGCTGTCGATCGTCTGCATGACGCCGCCAAAGCGCGGCGCGTGCCGCAAACAATCGTCCAGGCCCTGCGGCGTGTCGTCATCATAGATCATGGCATCGATGCGGCGCAGGGTCAGCGCCTGCTGCTTGAGCCCGGCGAGCGCGCTCTCCAGACAGAGCAGGCGTGACATGAGGTGTGCGGGCTCGTGCTCAAAGCAGATATAGAGCGCGGCGGCGTCCGGGTCGCTGTGCACCACATTTCGGGCGACCTGCAGCGCAAAGATCGTCTTGCCGACGCCATAGCCGCCGCCGACGACCATCAGGTCGCCAGATCGGAGCCCGCCGCTCAGGATCTCGTCCAGAGGCGAAAACCCGAGGGGGATGGGCCGGAGCGCGGCCGTGCCGCCCGACGCGATTTGACGGTCGACCGCTGCCATCGTCTCGTTGAGCGTGACGGGGTAGTCGTGACCGAATCGGGCCGCGGACCAGGTCATACTGCCGTTGGATGGCGCCATTGCCTGCTCCTATCGCCAGCGCCGCGCGGCCGCCCGCTCGGGGGTGAACCACTCGGCCTGCACCGGAATGCCCTTGGCGGGGAAGAGCTCGACGAACTTGGGCCGGATGCCCGTTGGGGTAAAGACACCTTCAACACGGCCGTCGTTCACGCCGGTCTGCTCAAAGCGGAAGATGTCCTGCATGACGATCACTTCGCCCTCAAGCCCCTGTACCTCAGAGACCTGCACGACCTTGCGCGAGCCGTCGGACATGCGCTCCAGGTGGATGATGAGGTCAAAGGCGGAGGCGATCTGCTCGCGGATGGCGCGCAGCGGCATGTCCGTGCCAGCCATCAGCACCATGGTCTCCACACGGGCCAGCGTGTCGCGCGCGCTGTTCGAGTGGGCGGTGGTCATCGAGCCGTCGTGACCGGTGTTCATTGCCTGGAGCATGTCCAGCGCCTCGCCGCCGCGGACTTCGCCGACGATGATCCGGTCCGGGCGCATGCGCAGCGCGTTGATCACGAGCTGGCGGATGGTGACCTCGCCGCGGCCCTCGATGTTGGGCGGGCGGGCCTCCAGGCGCACCAGGTGCCGCTGGTTGAGCTGCAGCTCGGCCGCATCCTCGATGGTCACGATACGCTCTGAGGAGGGCAGAAAACTGGACAGCATGTTCAGCATCGTCGTCTTGCCTGTGCCCGTGCCGCCCGAGACGACGATATTCTGACGCGCCATGACGCAGGCGCGCATAAAATCCACCATGTTCTGGCTCAATGAACCCATCCTCAAATAGTCCGCCTCGGTGAACACGCCCTTGGCGAACTTGCGGATGCTGATCGTGGGCCCATTCAGGCAGAGCGGCGGGATAATGATGTTGACGCGGGAGCCGTCGGGCAGGCGAGCGTCCACCATCGGGCTGGATTCGTCCACGCGGCGGCCCAGCGGCGTCACGATGCGGTCGACGATGCGCATCAGGTCCGCGTTGCTGCGGAAGGTGATGTCCGTCTCCATCATGCGCCCGCGCCGCTCCACATAGACCTGGGAGGGGCCGTTGACCAGAATTTCCGTGACGCTATCATCCGCGAGAAGGGCCTCCAGCGGGCCATAGCCGAGGATGTTGGCGATGATGGCGTTGCGCATCTCCTCGCGCTCGGCGCGGCTGAGGGGCACCTTGGAATCGCGGACGACCTCGTTAAAGATGCCGTCGATGGTGGGCAGGACCTGCTCGCGGCTGCTCATGTCGGTCGTCGGATTGATCTCCGCCAGCAGGCGGCGTTGCACCTGATCCAGGATCGATGCCAGTGCTTCACTATCCCTGGTCTGCTCCGGCGCTTCGGTGCGGGTCATCGGGCGTGCTGTTCCATTCAATCGGCGCATATGTCTACCACCTTCCGGCAAGTGTTATCACGCTAGCGAACCCAGAGTGGGTCGGTCTCATCCCAAGTGGTCTGGCTGATATTGCGTACATTTTGCCCGTCGGCGTCCATCACGTGCAGCTGCATCAGGCCGCTGCGGTCCGACCAGAACACGATGCGCGTGCCATCGGGGGACCACGAGGGCCGCTTGTCCCAGCTCTGCATGCCGATGGTGAGGTTCCTGAGCCCGCTTCCGTCCGCGTTGACGATCCAGATGTCGTCGCTGCCCGTGGTGTTGCTCACAAACACGATCCGTCCCCCGTCCGGCGACCAGGCCGGATCCCAGCTCAGGCCGTTCAGGTTCGTCAACTGCTGGCTGGTGGCCCCTGCCGCGCGCTCCTCCGAAGGCGGCTCTATAAAGATCGCCGTCTGGTTGGCGCCCGTAGAACCCACAAAGAGGCGGTAGCGGCCGTCCGGTGAGAACATGTACCGGTCCAGGAGCGCCTTGTACTGCTGGTCCAGGTTTCCGCCGGTGGGCCCGAGATAGGTCGGGTTGGCCCCGGTCGCCTCGCGCACGTAATAGCCCGGCTGGTCCGCCTGTAGCGAGCGGTAGATGATGCGGTTGGCGTAGGCGTCCATGGGTCGCGGCGTCGGCAGCGCTGTCGGGCGCGGCGTAGCAACGGCGACCCCGCCGGCGGGCGGCCGCGTGGGCACCAGCGTGGCGGTTGGCGTCGGCGTGATCGTCGGCATGGGTGTGGGCGTAATCAGGGGCAACACCTCGGCCAGGCGCAACTGCGCCAGGGCCGTGTCGGCCACCGGCAACTGGCTGGCGCGATAATAGCGCTCGTACGCCGCGCCGATGTCCTCGACGGCACGATACTGGTCGCCGTTCCGGATGTAGGCATCATACAGCATCGACAGCAGCGTCTGCTGGAAGTAGGAGGGGCGCTGGTCGTAGACGCCGCGCAGGCGCACGATCGCGTCCTCCCAGCGGCCCTCCTGGTACAGCGAGACCCCCTCGGAAAAGAGCGACGACAGGCGGCGCTCCTGCTGGGCCTCGGGCTGGGTGGGGCTGAGCTGCAGCGCTTTGGCGAAATAGTTGTTGGCGGTCAGCAGCAGATCGAGCTGCGGGTCGCTGCCCGACACGATCTCCCTGCCCAGCGCGATATAGATCTGCACGCGGGCGTCCTTGACCTCCTGGGCGCGATAGTTGGTATCCAGGCTGGCCAGTTGCTCGAACCCCGCCAGCGCGTCCTCCAGCAGGCCCATCTCGAGGGCCTGCGCCGCCCCCTCATAGATCTCGTCCAGGCGCGCGCGCTGCGTGATCGTCAGGATGCGATCCTGCACGTCGCGGTACCCGGGCGCGATCATCTGCACCTCCTGGCAGCGGGCCAGGGTCTCCTCGCTGTTGCCGGCGTCGTAGGCCGATACGCAGGCCGAGTAGGCGGCCGCCAGCTTGTTGCGGCTCTCGATGTCCTGCAGGGCCATCTGCACAGCCTCGTCGTCGGGGCGCTGCGCCAGTGCTTCGTTGTAGCAGGTCTCCGCCTCGGCGATATTCTCCGCCGCCAGCAGGCCGTCGCAGCGCGCCACCAGGCGCACATAGTTCGTCTCAGCGCGGCGCTCGGCGAGCACCGGCAGGACGTAGCGGCGCACGCCGACCACAGCATAGAATCCGGCAAGGATGACCGCCGAGGCCAGCACCACCGTGACGGCGACCCGCCGCCAATTGACGATGATCTGGCGCGGCCGCGCCTTTTTCTCGGGCTTTAGGTCCGAGCGCATGCTGGCCCATTGGATGACACGCTCCAGGTTGTCGTCATGGGGATAGTGCGCGCGCAGGGCCTGCAGGGTGGCCAGCCCGCCCGCGTGATCGTCCGTCTGGATGGCCTGCATCGCTCGCTGGAAGGCAGGGTCCGCCGAGGCTTGCTCATAGACGGGCTGCGGACCGGCGGGCACCTGTACCTCCGGCTCTGGGGCAGGGGCAGTGCGGGCGCGCCCGCGTAAGGGCCAGAAGGACAGCCTGCGCCTTTTCCCTACGGGCGCGTGGCCGGCAGCCTCGGACCCGGCGGTAGCCTCCATCGTCCCGGCCTCCTCAGGGTGGGCGCCGGGCTCTTCCTCGCGCTCGGTCCTGCTCGCCTCTTTGCTCAACTGCTCCTCCACCGCCCGGGTGATGCTGGTGCCGAGACCCCGCTCGCCCCCTGCGCCGGCGGTTGCCGGGACAGCGGGCGCCTCGCGGCCGGACCGCACATAGCCGCTCAGGGGCAGATTCGCCGGCATCTCTGGCTCCGGCTCTGGCTCAAGCGTCAGCTCCTCATCCTCGAGGGCGCCGGGCGCCGCCTCCATGTCCTCGCCGGGCTCCCGCGCCTCGTAGGCAACGACAGCGGCTCCCTCCGCTACCTCATTCTCGCCCGCCTCGGGCTCATCGTCAAGTACTTGCGCGCCCGCGGCGACCGCCTCCCCCTCCGCGGCCGGCTCCGGCGCAACCTCCGACTCAGCCTCGTACCCGCCGGCGGTCTCCGGCTCTGGCGCTGGCGCCACCCGCGGGTAGCCCAGCGCCGCCAGCGTCTCGCTCAGCGCGCCAGCGGCGGCCACCGCTGTGGCCAGGTCCGTGGCATCGGCCGCCTCCGGCTGCGCCAGGCGCGCCAGCATCGCGCGGACCTCTGCCGCGGCGGCGTCCAGCTCGCCGACCTGCTCCTCAGCGCCCTCGTCGGGCGACAGCCCCTGCACGCGGGCCCGCGCCTCGCTCAGCGCGGCGGCCAGCGTCTCACGCGTCACGGCCGCGTCATGGCGCAGGCGGGCCTCGTCGCGGATGGCGCGCATCCTGTCGATGGCGGGGTGGGCTTGGGCCAGCGCCGTGTCCACCTGGCGCGAGATCTGCGGCACCTGCAACCCGATCTCCTGGTCGTGGTCGATGCGCTCCAGGGCGGCGTGCAGGTCGCTGCGCACCGCCGCGATCTCGGCCGGGTCCACCGCGATGCCGTTCACGCCCTCGGCGCGGTCGGCGGCCAGGGTGCCCTCCAGCGCATCCAGTCCCTCCAGCGCGGCCCGCAGCCGCTGCCGGGGGGCCCGCGCCAGCGCCGCGATGCTGTGCTTGAGCTCATCGAGCTGGAACAGCATCCGCTCGCTGCCGGCGATGGTCTCATCGATGTGGTTCAGGCCGCTCAGCACCCGCAGGGCGTCCAGCAGCGGGGGCCAGGCGCCCCAGCGCAGGATATCCAGCAGGCCGGGCTCGGCGGGCGAGAAAAAGAGCAGGTCGGTGCGCTGGGTATCCAGCCGCTGCGCCTCCTCCGCGAGCTGCGCCAGCAGGGTGTGGGCCTGCCGGTCCAGATCGGCGTACATTCCGGGACGGGGCACCTCCGGGAAGGCGGCGCGGGCGCTGGCCCGGGCCTGATCCAGCTCGCGGGCGCGGGCCTCGATGGCGGGCACGCCGGCCATGCGGCGGCGCAGGCTGCGGTTGAGCAGCGACAGCGCCGCCCAGGGGCCCAAAGTTGACAGCAGATAGGCCCCGAGGATGGCCAGCAACAGGATCGACCAGAAGGTCACGGGTCAACTCCCCTCGTTGCAGGGATGCGGATCGACGATGGCCTAGAGCCCGCTGAACGACTCCATGATGCGCGGGACGGCCGGCCCGAGGATCACGACGAACAAGGCGGGAAAGATGCAGAACGCCAGGGGAAAGAGCATTTTGACCGCCGCCTGCCGCGCCAGTGCCTCGGCGCGCTGCCGGCGCTTTTCCCGCATCTGGTCCGCCTGCTGGTGCAGCACCTCGGAGATGGAGACGCCCAGTTCGGTGGACTGGACCAGGACGGCCACAAAGCTGTTGAGCTCGGGGACGTCGGTGCGGGCCGCCAGGTGCTCCAGCGCCTGGTTGCGGGTGACCCCCACGCGAATCTCCATCACCGTGCGCTGCAGCTCCCGGGTGAGTTCGTTCTGCCACTGCTCCCCCACCTTGAGCATGGAGGCCTCAAAGCCCAGCCCCGCCTCCACGCCGATGGAGAGCATGTCCAGGGCGTTGGGCAGCGCGCGCAGGATCTCGTTCTTGCGGGAGGAGACCCGGGAGCGTAGCCAGATCACGGGTAAGAGGAAGCCCAGCCCGGCCGCCAGCGCGCCCCGGAAGAGCGCCGCAGTCGGAGCCTGGTCGCGCCAGGCCAGGGCCACCATTGCACTGCCCGCCACTGCGGCGAGCAATAATCGCAGCCCCCAGAAATCCAGCGCTGTGAGCCCCCCCGGCCGCCCGGCAACCACCAGCATCCGCTCCGTGTCCGCGGTGGCGCGCCCCGGCAGGAGCCGGCCCACAGAGCGCAGGATGCTGCGCAGGGCGGGCCAGAGCACCCGCTCGGCGAAACCGCGGGACATGCGCTCGTTGTCGATCAGGTCATCGACCTCCGGCTCGCCATAGCCATCCAGCCGCTCCTGCACGGAACGCCCGGCGGGGCTCGGCCTGAGCGCCAGGATCAGGGCGCCGATGGCCAGCGCCACCAGGACCGCCACCAGCCCCGGGCTGGCGATCGATTCAATTCCTGCAATCAGCGCGCGTGCGAATGCATCCATGTTACACCTGCAGGTCCAGGATCTTGCGCATGAGCAAAAAGCCCACGATCTCGAGGAAAATCATCGCGATCAGCATGATGCGTCCCAGGCCAGGCTCGAACAACGGGTCGACAAAGCCAGGATTGATCAGCGAGATCATAATGGCCAGGAAAACCGGTAGCCCCACCAGAACATAGCCGCTGAGCTGCTGCTGCGCCGTCTGGCTGCGGATCTCGCGCTGCAGGCGGATGCGCTCGCGGATCGTGTCGCCGATGGTCTCCAGCGTGCGGGCCAGGTTGCCGCCCAGCTCGAATTGGATTTTCACGACGCTGACGAACAGGTCCAGGTCATCAGACCCGATGCGATCCGCCATGTCGGTCAGTGCCTGTGGCAGCGACACGCCCAGCTCCACCGCGCGCATCACCCGGCCGTACTCAGACTTGCTGGGTTCGGGGGCCTGGTCGGCCACCACCTCCAGCGCCTGGGACAACCCGTAGCCCGCCCGCAGCGAGCCCACCAGCAGGGTGAGCACGTCGGGGAGCTGATCGGCCACCAGGGTGCGGCGCTTGCGTCCGCGGCTGCGGAGGTAGAGCACCGGGCCGTACAGCCCCAGCGCCCCCAGGACGATGCCCATCAGCGGGCCGCCGCGGGCGGTCCCCAGGAGAAAGAGCCCCAGCCCCAGCACCAGCATCAGCAGGGCGAACTCGACCGCCGTATAGGGCAGGTCCGCCTGGCGCAGGCTGTCGGCCAGCCCCTCGGCCCAGGTGAGGCGCAACAGGGAGCCGCCGAGGCGCTCCGTCAGAGAGACCGGCCCGCGCCGGGCGGGTCTGGCGGAGCTTTTCCCCGCGTCTACGATCTCACCGTACTCGCCCAGGCGCGCGTCCACCAGGTCCCGCGTGCCATAGCGCTGCCAGAGCGCCACAAAGAGCAGCAGGACGGCCAGGGCGATCAAAATGGCGACGGGCATGGGGCTGGCGATCTGCATGGTCAGGGTCCCTCCCAATAGTGCATGCTCATGGCTAGCGGCGCCTGCTGAAAAATCGCTTGCGGGCACCGGGCTCCTCCGCGACGCCCAGGGTGCGGCGCAGCGCCGCGGCCAGCCCGCGGTAGGCGCGCACCAGCGCGCCCCGGCGGTGGCTGGCGATCACGGGCACCCCCCGGTTCACCGCCTGCGTGGCCAGCGGCTGGTCGTCGGGGATCGTGTGGCGCACATCGGTGTGCAGCCGTTTCTCAATATCCGCGATGCTGATCCCGCCGGCGATGGTGCTGCGGTTGACCACCACCCAGAGGCGCTCCGGGTCCACCCCCCGCGCCAGCAGGGCATCGATCAGCAGGCGCATGTTGCGCAGGCCCGCCATCTCGGGGAGCACCGAGAGCACGATCAGGTCCGAGGCATCGACCCAGGCCAGCGCGCTCTCGTCCATGGGCAGGCCCAGGTCGATGAGGATCCAGCGGTAGAGGCGCCCCATGGCTCCCAGAATCTGCTCGATCTGCATCGGGCCGATGGTGTAGGCATCCAGGGCATCCGGCGCGGGGGCCATGAGCACCCGCAGCCCGCTGGCGTGGGTGGCCAGCACCCCCTGCAGCAGCGACTCGTCGAGCTGCGCCAGGCGGGGCAGCAGGTCGGCGATGGTGCGCTCCGGGTACAGGTTGAGCATCACGTCCACCGCGGGGGCGGCATAGTCCGCGTCCACCAGGGCGACGGATTGCTCCCCCGCCTGGAGCAGGCCCAGGGCGGTGTTGATGGCCAGCGACGTGCGGCCGGTGCCCCCCTTGGGCGCGCAAAAGACGATCACCCGGGTCTGGTCCTCATGCGGGGCGGGGCGGTCGGCGGCCCGGGTGCGGGCGGCGATCTGGCCCAGGATGCGCCCCAGCGCCTCGGCCTGGACGGGTTTGCTCAGAAAGGTGCGCGCCCCGGCAAAGGTCGCCTCGGCGATCGCCTCGGTGGCCCCCCGGCTGGCCAGGTAGATCAGGACGGCGGCGGGCGCGTCCTGCGCCAGGCGGCCGATCAGCTCGAATGCGCCGGCAATGCCTTCATCCACCAGGATCACATCGGGGCGCAGCTCCTCGGCCCGGGCGCCGGCCAGGTCGCCGCTGGCGGCATGGTAGAGCAGGTGGCCGGCGTCCAGCGCCTGCAGTGCGGTCTGGATCTCATCGCGCAGCGCGGCGGCGGGGGCCACCAACAGGATGCGCAGGGGGCGGGATGGGTTGGTCGGC
The DNA here is from genome assembly GCA_040772225.1 of Anaerolineae bacterium. Classification (GTDB taxonomy): domain Bacteria; phylum Chloroflexota; class Anaerolineae; order UBA1429; family UBA1429; genus JAAYED01. The sequence goes on along the minus strand of JAXGYO010000002.1, from coordinate 1,081,106 downwards.
AAAGGCGGCCTCCGTGGCAGTCGCAGACCATAGACCATAGACCATAGACGATAGACGATGACGCTCACTAGAGCGTGGCGCTGAGTACAGCGCTGCGCTCAGTACAACGCTCACCGCCTGCCTTCAGGCCGTGCCAGTCCATGGTGTTCGGCAAAGGGCCCGCAATCCGAGCCTGCCACAGATTATACCGGATTTTGACGCAAAGCGCACATGCGCTTTCGCGCCGCAAAGCCTATCAAACAAACGGACCATGGACGAGACGCATCGTCCATCGTCTATGGTCCATGGTCAGACTTTCCGAACTCCATCGTCCATGGTCAAGCGCAGTACTCAGCGCCGCGGTGTACCCACCGCCATCGTCCATGGTCCATGGTCTGTGGTCCGTCTACCGTCCCACTTCCGTGGGCAAATCATACCGGTTAATGATGTAATCGATGTTGACGGGCTCGGTCTCAAAGGGCGTCTCGGCGCCGGGGGCCCGCAGGACGATATCCTGTACGGCGCCCCTGTCCATGACGTATTTGAGCACCAGGGCATCCTGGGGCGCCAGGGTGAACAGGATCGCGTCGGCCGGCTCGGTCGTCACCTGCTGCGGTTGCGTATCCGTTCCAAGCAAGCCGCCGGCGGCCTGCTGCTCCGCGGCATCCTCGGGCAGCGACCCGGGCAGGGCGGCGATCCCCACGTTCTGCAGCACGATAAAGGTGGTCAGCTCAGCCTCGGGCGCCTCGGCGCCTTCGGCGCCGCCGGCACCTGCGCCCACGCCGATCAGTTCGCGGTCCCAGGGGATCTCCAGCGAGATGTAGAGGTCCACCCGGTCGCCAGGCTTGAGCACGGTGAGCGTGCCCATCAGGTCGGCGGCGGGGAAGGCCATGAGGATCTCTTCAGGGGCCAGCAGCAGGGCGTGGCGCCCGTCGCCGGTGACCATGTTGGGGTCCACCAGGCGCTGGGCCAGGATCGGCTCGCCCGGGTAGAGGTCCACGGTGGTGATGCGGCCGACGGCATCGGGGACGCTGCTGAGGCTGCCGGCGGGGACGGTGTCGACGGCGAACTCGGCCAAACGCAGGTCCGCCTCCGTGAGCTGGGTGCGCACGAGCACGGCCCGGGCGGCCACCACCACCTGCACTTTGGGCGTTGTGTCCACCACCGCCTCGGCGGACTCCTGGGCGGCCCGGTCCAGGTACAGATAGGCCATCACGCCCGCCAGTACGGCGATCAAGAGCCCCGCGACCAACCAGATGCAGCCCCTCAGTCTCGCCAAACCTATCCCCCTTTGATTGCATCACCCAAGTCATCTAGTGTCTAACGGTAACGTCACTAGGACGGATGGGGCGAAATCACTCACAACCGAAGCCTGCAGGCCCGCTCGCTTGAGTCGGACCTGCAGATTTGTAAATCTACGCGAGAGCGTCGTATCGTGCAGGCCGTTGCCCTTGGGACAGCCTGCTGCTGTGCTCAGTTAATCGGATAGTCGTCGAGCTTGCCTGATATGTCTTCGAAGATGCCGTTGATGGAGACACCGAGGGCTGACAGCGCAACAATCACCACGATGGCGATGAGAACGAGGATCAAGGCATACTCGGCCATCGTCTGGCCCTCTTCGCGAGGGGCCTCGACAAAGTTCCGGATCGTCCAATAAAGTGCGTTCATTTCTCTCCCTCCGAATGTGTGTCTACTTCAAACTCAATTGTCTTCAGCCCCTCCGCTGCGCGCATAGTACGGAGGAGGCGTAAAGGCCCCATAAAGGACGGCATGGTAACGGAAACACTTCTCGCTGCCACCTCAGGCGGCCTGCACGATGCCGCTGTGCCCTATCATTGCAAAGAGGCCAAGCCTCTCTAGAATGGATACGTTTCGGAAATGTTAGTGTAGATTTGCTCAAGATTGCTGCCCAGGAATGTCAGCGCCGTGACCAGCACGATGGCTACAAAGGCTATGATGAGCGCATATTCCGTCAGCGTTTGACCCCGCTCTCGACGGCCGTACAACAGGGCGCGCACGCCAGCACACACCTCGCGCATCACGTTCTTTCCCTCTGGGTCCGGCGGTCTCTCCCTGGCTTGCGCCACCCGCCCACCGGTGTGATCACACTAGCGCACGGCGCGCCGGAAATCAAGCCCCGCAAGCGCTGTTTAGACCCTTTTTACGCGGGCTCCTCCGCGCGCTGCGGGTGGTGCTGCTAGGTGACCACGCCCCGCAGCCCGGGTCTCGCTGGCCACATGGACCGTATGACATTGCATATATGACATATGTCATATATGATCCAGCCAGAGCATTACATTTATCATACCCGGGTCGGGCCAAAAGTCAAGGGGTCTGCGGCATTCTTTGCGCGGGATTTACGCCGGGCTTGAGCAGGGATTACGGGCGGGGAGGGCACGCGCGGTCGGGCGGCACCGTGGGGGGTTAAGGGGTGCCGCCCACAACGGTGATCAGTTCCCTGGCCAGCGGTACGTCGAAGATAGCGAGCGCGGCGATCACCACGGCGGCGATCAGCAGCGCCACCAGCAGGTACTAGGCCGGGGTGGGGCGAGGCCTGCCGGGCTCGTGCACTGAGCGCGGTTCGGGCGTGTTGTGCTCTGCCATCGGCTGCTCCCTCGGTTCATTTTCTCCGCGCCCGTGACACCGGGCGGCGTTTGCTCCGCCCGCATTGTAGATGCAGAGCCAGAGGCCTGCAAGGGGTTGGCGCACGGCGCACACTGTACTGTATAATGATCGGGATATCGGGTGTGCGCTTGCACGGGAGGGAGAGTAACCATGGGCGAGTATGCTGTTAAGGATCGATGGTGGGTTGTGATGGCGCTGGCTTGCGCGCTGCTGCTAAGCATGGCGCCGCTTGCGCAGGCCGAACCGGCGGCGCAGGAGGCTGAGGGCTCGGCAATCTGGCCGGTATATTTGATCCGGCCGGCGGCGCCGAACGCCATGATCGTGGTGGACCCCGGCGTCGGGGCGGAGGCATCGGCAGCCACGGCGGGCGCCGAGGAGGAGCAACGCGACGCGCTGGAGGCGGAGCTGGCGGCGCTGGTAGCGGATGGGCTGGCGGGCGGCTACGGCTACGACGAGCGGCAAGCGGTCTTTCGCGCCGGGCTGAGCGAGGCGGGCGTGGCGGCGCTGCGTGCTAGCATGCTGGTGGCCGAGGTGGAGGCGGAGCCCACTGAAGCCGGGAAGGAGCCGGGGGCGGCTTTGCTGCCCGCGGATCTGGCCCCGGTGACCTCGGTGATCTTTGCCCAGGTGAACTCGCCCCTGGTGTGGGGCAACACCAACATCGGCGGGCTGGACGTGCAGCTCACGCTGGAGACGGCCGATGGCACGGTGATCGGCGTGCCCTCCGGGTCGTGCGGGGTCCTGCCCAACTGCGTATACGTCAATCCCGACCCGCTCTACTTTGAGACCACCTTTGTCGATCCCATCGACCGAACCAAGTACGTGCCCATGCGGCCCGGGGACTATGTGCACGTAATCACCAGCGGTGACAACCCGGGCACGCCGGCCTACCCCGATCCGTCCGAGGATAAGCGCGTACAGATCGTGAGTCTCAGCGCCTGCGGCCTCCCCGAGGCTGACCGGGTGGAGGGCACGACGGTCCCCAACGCAGACGTAATCGTCACGCTGACCTCGCCGACCGCTTCCCTTTACCTGGCGACCTCCTACCTCACACCCGGCAGCAACATGACCTATGCCGAGGTCAAGAGCGACGCCAGCGGGCGTTTCACGGCCGCCACCTTTCGCACCACGGCGGACGCGACCTACAAGGTCAAGGACATCGTGCAGGGGAACAAGGGGTTCGCGCGCGTGCGCCTGCTGGGAAGCTCTGGGCAGCCCACCGGCGACGAGGTTTGGACGCTGTGGGGGCAGAACGTCTACGTGCTGCAGAACTCGCCGGTCGTGCACGGCTATGCCTTCAGACTGCCCGCTGCTCCCAGCGGGGTGCTCACGGCATACAAGGCGACGCGGCCTACGCCTGGTCTGACAGCGGAGCTCAAGGCCCCCGGCGGTGCGATCAAGGCGACGGCCAGCGCCGGCAGCTCGACCACCCAGCCCTATACGGTTTCCTTTGACCCGGCCACCATCATGGCCGGGGACTCGGTCCGGGTCGCCATCGACTATGACGGCAACATCGCCTTTGACCAGACGGTGGCCGTACTCCCGGTGACCGCGGCGGCGAATCTGAGCATAAACCAGGTGACGGGCACTGGACCAGCGAACACGGGCATGGTGATCGGCGCAGGCAACGTGCAGGGGTACGTCACGGAAAGCTCCAGGTATGATGCCTGGGAGGCGCGGGTGACCGCGAGTGCCACTGGCGCCTACGCCTCTGGGCCGGTTACCTGCGGCACCAGCGACGTGGTACAGCTGCAGCCGGGGAGCTTTGGCTACGTGGGCTATGAGGCGCCCTGCGGCAACTTTGTCTATACGGCCTACGCGGCGCCCATCGCCGCTGCCATGAGCGGGTTCAACTATGTCGATGGCTGGATGGCCACGGGCCTCGAGCAGCCGACAGTAGCGGTGTCCGCGGCGGGGGGCGCTGTCAAACAGGCCGCACAGCCGGCAACAAAACGCCTGTTCTGGCTCCTGTACGACAAACTGTACGTGAACACCTACTACAATGCCGCCACCTCGGTATATATCGACCCGGGCGACACGGTCACGGTGGCTTCCGGCGGGCGGGTACACACCATCCCCGTCGACGACCTAGAGGCGCGGCTGTACGCCGAGCAGGACATCGTCGCGGGTAAGGCCCCGGCCAACACAGTGCTGCGGGTGATCCCGGAGCAGGACCGCGCTGCCTGGAAGCAGATACAGGCCAGTGCGGGCGGCACCTATGCGGCCGCCAACCCGTATCTCACCCGCAGCTCAACGACCTGCGCGGTGACCACCAAGAACGAGAGTCTGGACTTTGGCGACTATGGCCGTGTGTACCTGACGCATCCGGACGGTAACCAGGTCTTTGTCACCTTTTACAACCGCAGGATCCGCGCCTTTGAAAACGAGAACATCGTCGTCGTGTCCGGGTTCTTGATGAGAGCGCTGTACTGGCCCGACATCCTGCCCAGAGGCGACCGAAGCGTCACGGTGCACTTTGAGCCCAAGCCCGGCACCGAGGGCGCCGGTACGGGCACCAAGGAATTCCCCAGGTACTCGTCGTCCGTCGAGGACAAGACCAGGGACGCCTTGCTCATGCTGGACAGCAACCCTGCGGCTCGAGCCCTGATCCGGTCGGCGGGCACGCTGACGGCCACGTTCGAGGAGGGGGCGAACGGGATGACGCTGCCTGTCACGCTGACGATCAGCCCGGTGCCGCTGGTGATCGGGCTGCCCGATCCGGAGCTGTACACGCTCGCGGCGGTGGGTCCGGTGCGCTGGGCGGGCCCGGACAGCGTCGCGCTGGCGCCATACGGCCTCATCGACTGGACCGGCACGGCGACGCTAGAGTCGCCCACGGCCAGCGCGCGTTTCGCCCCAAGCAGCACCGTGGCCTATGCCCCGGTCCAGTTCATCCGGCTCAGCGCGGTGGTGCCGCTGGTGCCGGGCTCCGTCGGGCTGGTGTCCTTCGTCGAGCCTCTGGGGAACGAGATCTACTCCGCCTGGGGCGTCACAGACAAGGCCTACATCACCCGGCTGAACCCGCTCTGGGAGGGTGACACGGTCGTATGCGGCACGGTCAAGCCCCCGGCGGGCTATCCATACAGCGTGACCGTGAACATTCACGATGTGACGCCCGGTGAGGACCTGCTTCTGGCCACTGGCACCTCAGACGCTACGGGCAAGTTTTGCATCGCCGTGAGCCCTCCGCTCTACGCCGGCCAGGTGCTGCTGGGCGAGGTGGGCGGCGTGCGCGGCCAGCCTGTTGTGGTGCGCAAGGTGTACAGAGTCTACCTGCCCTTTGTCACGCGGTAGCCGGTCGCGCACACCACCCGCGGCACGATAGTATCGGCGGCCGCCCCGTGAGGGGCGGCCGCTGTTCTGGTGCGCGTTGCGCGGGCGCCGTCGGTTGACGGCGTCTGCGCCCGGCGCGGCTAGTACTGCCAGAGGGCGCCGGCAAAGGGCAGGTCGTAGAACTCGCCCCAGCTGGCCTTGCTAGACGGATTGCCGTCGTGGTCATCGTCATAGTACCAGCTACGGGTCGCGGGATCGTAGTCGCCCACATCGTCGACGACGCCGTCCAGGTTCAAGTCCCCGGCGATCGGCAACGCGCTGGAGCTGTCGGCCATTGAGCCGGGTCTGACGTTCTGGTGGTTTCGTTTCCAGATGATCCTCTCCACGCCGAGCGCCGTGGCCGGGCTGTGCTTTGTGCTCCAGTATGCAGGGCTGGGCCGGCGGCTCACCCGCGCCACCCGGAGCGCTATCCATTTGACCCGACCGCCCGTTTGCCCTATAATCGATGCGTCCAGTGGAGAGGTTCGGGCGTGTCTCGGGGCGCCGGTGCGTTGACAGTGGACAACCGCGGGCCGCTAGCTCAATGGCAGAGCCACTGACTCTTAATCAGTTGGTTCCAGGTTCGAGTCCTGGGCGGCTCATCGGGAAAGGGATGCTGCGTCCGGTGCTGCCGCGATGCGTCACAAGCGCGTCGCCCACGACGGCCCGTCTGACCAGGGCCCGGGATCGCAGGATCCGTGGTCCGAAGCACGGGGGAGTGTCGGAATTGGCAGACGAGCGTGATTTAGGATCACGTGGAGAAATCCGTGAGAGTTCAAATCTCTCCTTCCCCATCTGGCAGAGCACATTAGCACGCGGAAGTGGCTCAGTGGTAGAGCATCTCCTTGCCAAGGAGAGGGTCGCGAGTTCGAATCTCGTCTTCCGCTCAGAGTACAGTCTGTAGGGATGCTGGCTCCGGTACGTGTGGGGCCAGCATTCTTGTATGTCGACCACAATTTCTGCTCTATGGCGGATATGGTATAATCGAGAGGTTGCCCGTGAGCCGGGCCAGCGAACGAGAACTGCGAGGAGGACCGAGCGTGCAAGTCACCAGTGAAACCGTAGCGCCCCGCGAGGTGGTGCTCACTATTGTTCCGGATCCGGAGACCATCGACAGGGCGATGCGCCAGGCCGCTCGCGACATCTCGCGTCAGCGCCCGCTGCGCGGCTATCGGCCCGGCCGGGCGCCTTACGCCATGGTGGAGCGCACCTTTGGCCGTGAGATGATTCTCAATGAGGCGCTCAATCGCATCGCCCCCGAGATCTATCACCAGGCGATTCGCGAGGCCGATATCCAGCCGTATGAGCAGACGCAGATGGAGATCGAGACCGAGGATCCTCTTGTGCTCAAGGTCAATGTCCCTCTCGTGCCTGTCGTCGAGCTTGGGGCCTACGCCGAGATGCGCATCCAGGCTCGGCCAGAGGTGGTAATCACCGACGCCGATATCGACGAGCAGATCGAGATGTTGCGCCGGCAGCATGCTGAGGTCACGCCGGTCAAACGCCCGCTTCAGATGGATGACCAGGTTATGGTCGGCATCTGGGGCACGGTGGATGGCGAAGAGGTGCAGCGTGAAGAGAGTGCCACGCTGGATCTGACCGAGTACATGCGCCCGGAGGGCTTTGCAGAGGCGTTGCTGGGTGCAGAGATGGGCGATACGCGCGAGTTCAGCCTCACGTACCCCGAAGATGAGCCGAATGAGGACCTGGCCGGGAAAAAGGTGGACTATAAGGTCGTCGTGGGTGAGGTCCGCGAGGTGGAGCTCCCGGAAGTCGATGACTCCTTCGCCATGACCGTTGGCGATTATGAGACGATCGCCGATCTGCGCGAGGCCATCGCCGAGGACCTCAAAGAGCAGCGTGAGGCGCAGAACCGGGCCGCGGAGCGGCTCGAGGCGGTCGAGATGCTGATCAATAGTTCGGAGATATCCTATCCCCAGGCTGCCCTGGAGCGCGAGATCGATCGCGCTGTCGCCAATCAGCGGGCCCGCGCGCAACGGATGGGGTTTTCGCTGGATTCGTATCTCCGCATCACCAACCGCACCGAGCAGGACTTGCGTGATGACATCCGTCCTGATGCCGAAAAGGGGCTCCTGCAACGGCTCGTGCTCCTCGAGTATATCCGGCATGAGGATGTCCATTTGACCGATGACGAGGCCAATGCCGCGATCAACAACTTTGCCAACAACATCGCCATGTCCTATGGCGACAAGGCTGAGGAGATGCTCCAGCAGGCGGTCCAGAACGGCGCACTCGGCCTGGCCATCGAGGATGCGATGGTGATGAAGGCTGCTCAGTGGCTGGCGGATCGGATGGCCGGCCGGCCTCTTCCCGAGCCGGTCGCTGAGGAAGGCGCAGAGGCAGCGGAGGCCGCAGTGGACGTCGATGCGGAGCCGGCAGCGGATGCTGAGACAGCGGATGCTGAGACAGCGGGTACAGACGCTGTCGATGCAAGCGCCCAAGATGAATCATAATCGAGGCCAGGTAGCACCCTTGGCCCGTTAAGCCCCGCGTCCTTGCAGGACGGGGCAGTGCAGGAGGAACCATATGTTTACAGATGCCCTTGTTCCCATGGTCATCGAGACCACCGGGCGCGGCGAGCGCGCCTATGATATCTATTCGTTGCTTTTGCGCGAGCGTATCATCTTTCTCGGCACGGCCATCGACGACCAGATCGCCGGTCTGATCGTGGCACAGATGCTCTATCTGGACCGCGAGGACCCCGAGCGGGAGATCAGCCTGTATATCCAGTCGCCGGGCGGCGTCGTGTATGCCGGTCTGGCCATCTATGACACGATGCAGGTGATTCGGGCGCCAGTCTCGACCATCGCTGTGGGCAGCACTGCCAGTTTCGGTACCGTGCTGCTGGCTGCGGGCACGCCCGGGCGCCGTTTCGCGCTGCCCCATGCCACGATCCACATCCATCAGCCCGCCGGTGGTGCTCGCGGCCAGGCCAGCGACATCCAGATCCAGGCCGAGGAGATCCTTCGGCTGCGCCGGATGCTCAACAATATCCTGGTGCAGCATACAGGCCAGCCGCTGGAGCGCATCGAGAGAGACACCGACCGCGACTATTATCTGGATGCCCAGCAGGCCGTGGAATACGGCCTGGTTGACGAGGTGATCACGCCCGCTCAGGCGCGCGAGGCCAAGGAAGAGTGAGCCAGTCCATGCAGCGTCCCGCGTGTTCGTTCTGCGGGCAGCCCGAAGGGCCGGGCCGCCGACTGATCGCCGGGCCAAATGGCGTCCATATCTGCGACGGCTGTGTTAATCTGTGCAAGCAGATTCTGGACTCGGGCGCAGAGAGCAAGGAGGAGCACGCGCTGCGCAGGGAGGATATCCCCGCGCCGCGCGAGATCTTTGATTCCTTGAGCGGTTATGTCATCGGGCAGGAGCGCGCCAAGCGCACGCTCTCCGTGGCGGTTTACAATCACTACAAGCGCGTGCTGGACAGCGAACACGAGCATCAGGACGTGGAACTGCAAAAGAGCAACGTCCTTCTCATCGGGCCCACTGGTTGCGGCAAGACGCTGCTGGCCCAGACACTGGCGCACAGCCTGGATGTCCCTTTCAGCATCTCCGATGCCACAGCGCTCACAGAGGCGGGCTATGTGGGTGAGGATGTCGAGAACATCCTTCTTCGCCTGCTCTACAACGCTGATTTCGATGTCAAGCGCGCCTCTCAGGGCATCATCTACATCGATGAGATCGACAAGATCGCCCGCAAGAGTGGCGACAATGCCTCCATTACCAGAGATGTCTCCGGTGAGGGCGTTCAGCAGGCGCTGCTCAAGATTCTGGAAGGCACTGTAGCGAATGTGCCGCCCCAGGGCGGGCGCAAGCATCCGCAGCAAGAGTTCATCCAGGTCGACACCAGCGACATTCTGTTCATCTGTGGTGGCGCCTTTGACGGGCTCGTGGACATCATTCGCGAGCGCACCCGGTTCAAGAGCCCGATGGGTTTTGCACAGGGCGAGCGCCGCGCCGAGCCGACCGATGCCGAGCTTCTCAGCCAGGTCTCTCCCGAGGATCTCCTTCAGTATGGGCTGATTCCCGAGTTTATAGGGCGGCTGCCCGTGGTGGTGTCGGTGGATCCGCTCAGCGAAGAGGACATGGTGCGCATCCTCACCGAGCCGCGCAACGCGCTGGTGCGGCAGTTCCAACGGCTGTTTGAGCTTGATGATGTCACGCTCGAGTTCGCCGATGAGGCCCTGCTGGTGGCTGCGCGGGAGGCCATGCGCTCGAACATGGGCGCCCGTGGACTGCGTACGATTCTGGAAGAGACGCTGAACGAGGTCATGTTCGAGCTACCTTCCAATCCTGACATACAGCGCTGGGTGGTGACCGCCGAGGATATCCTCCAGCGGTCCGCGCCCGGTTCGGCATTGCAGAGGCGGCGCCCCGCTGCCTGAGGGAGTGAGAGGGCCAGCAGGATAGGCGCCCGCCATGGCGAGCGCTGGGTCTAGCTTGCTTGTGCGCCGCCCTGGATTTCTTTGACACCCCTATCCCCTTCCGCTAGAATCTTGCGGTACAGCTCGACCCTCAGGAGGACGCATGCTCAGCAGCGCAGAGATTCGTTCTCGCTTTCTGGCCTTTTTCCAGGAGCGTGGCCACACCGTCGTGCCCAGTTCATCGCTCATCCCGGGCAACGACCCGACGCTGCTGTTTGCCAACGCTGGGATGGTGCAGTTCAAGGACGTTTTTGTCGGGCTAGAGTCGAGGCCCTACACGCGTGCGACTACGGTGCAAAAGTGCATGCGCGTGAGCGGCAAGCACAACGATCTGGACCAGGTGGGCCCGTCGCCGCGGCACCATACTTTTTTCGAGATGCTCGGAAACTTTTCCTTTGGCGACTATTTCAAGTCCGATGCCATCGCTTACGCGTGGGAGTTCCTCACTGGTACTCTCGGGCTGCCGGCGGACCGGCTGTATCCCACCGTGTATACCGATGATGACGAGGCCTATGCGCTCTGGGAACGGCATCTCGGGCAGGGCAGCGGTCGTATCACGCGGCTGGGCGCCAAGACCAACTTCTGGGAGATGGGTGACACGGGCCCCTGCGGCCCTTGCTCGGAGATCCTCTACGATCGTGGACGTGGGGCGTGCTCCTGCGGACAGCCAGACTGCGGGCCTGCGAGCGACTGCGATCGCTGGCTTGAGATCTGGAACCTCGTATTCATGCAGTTCGAAAAGCGCGCCGATGGCAGCATGGTACCCTTACCAAAGCCGAGCATCGACACGGGTGCCGGGTTTGAGCGCATCACGTCCATCCTCCAGGGCGCCGATAACAACTATGACACCGATCTGTTCTTGCCGATCATGCAGCGGACGCAGGAGCTCCTCGGGCACGACGATGCCGCGCGTCTGGCAAACCGGACAGCGTATCGCGTCATCGCGGATCACAGTCGCGCCATCGCTTTTCTGATCGCCGATGGCGTGCTCCCCGGGAACGAAGGGCGTAGCTATGTGGCACGCATGGTGCTCAGGCGCGCTGCGCGTTTTGGCTGGTTCCTTGGCTTCAGGCAGCCCTTCCTGGGGGAGACCGCTCGCGTGGTGATCGATACAATGGGGCACCACTACGTTGAGCTTCAGGAGCGCGCTGACTTTATCTGTGAGGCGATCACCCGCGAGGAGGAGCGTTTTCTGGCGACCCTCGATCAGGGGCTGTCGCGACTGTCCGAGATCGCGGCCCAGCTGGCGCAGAGCGGCGAGACGACCATACCCGGACGTGAGGTTTTCCGGCTTTACGACACCTATGGCTTTCCGTTGGAGCTGAGTCGCGATGCCGCGGGAGAGATGGGCCTGGGCATCGACGAGGCCGGTTTCCGCGAGGCGATGGAGGAACAGCGCGAGCGCGCACGCGCGGCACAACATTCCCACGGGGGGCAGGCCGGCCCACTGCTCAGTCTGGGACTCCCGGCCACCGAGTTCCTCGGTTACGAGACGATCGAATCCCCCGCGCGGGTGCTGGCGATTGCCTTGCAGGGAGAGAGCGTCTCGAGCGCCAGCGCAGGGCAGTCTGTCGAGGTGGTTCTCGACCGCACGCCCTTCTATGGCGAGGCAGGCGGGCAGGTTGGCGATCAGGGCGTGCTGATCTCAGACCAGGTCAAGGGTGTTGTTGCCGACACCGTTCGGCCGACTGTTGAGATGATTGTGCATCTCGTTCGGTTGGATGAGGGTACCCTGAGGGTCGGTGACACGATCCTCGCCAGGGTGGATGGAGAGCGTCGTCTGGATATTGCGCGAAACCACACGGCGACACACCTCCTGCACCGGGCGCTGCGACAGGTGTTGGGCGAACATGCGGCGCAATCCGGCTCGTATGTATCGCCGGACCATCTGCGCTTTGACTTTACGCATCTCGCGGGACTCTCCGATGCCGAGCTGGAGGATGTTGAGCGGATCGTGAACGAGCAGATCCGTGCCAACCGACCGGTGACGACGCGAGTGATGGGCTACGAGGAGGCGCGAAAGCAGGGTGCCATCGCGCTGTTTGGCGAGAAATATGGCGACCAGGTGCGGGTCGTGAGTGTCAGCGGATTCAGCACAGAGCTGTGCGGCGGCACGCATCTGCAAGCGAGCGGTCAGATCGGTTCGTTCATTATCACCGCCGAGTCCAGCGTGGGATCTGGACTGCGGCGCATCGAGGCTGTCACCGGCCGCGGAGCGGACGAATACCGGCGGGAGCAGGCCTCTCTGCTGCGGCAGGTGGCCAAAGTGCTCGATGCCCGCGGCGACCAGGTGCTGGCTCGAGCGGAGGCTGTCGCTGCACAGTTGCGTGAGAACAGGCGCACGATTCTGCAGTTGCAGGCGCAATTGGCGGCGCAGGGCTCCGAGGGTCTCGCAGAGCGCGCCCGCACTATCGGCGGTATCGCCACACTGGCGGCTCAGGTGCCGGCCCAGGATATGGATGCCCTGCGCAGCCTGGCCGATAGTTTGCGGGATCGTCTGGGCTCTGCCGTTGTGGCGCTGGGTGCCGTGATTGGGGATCGCCCGTTGCTTCTGGTTGCGCTGACGCCCGATGCGGTGAGCAAAGGCCTGAGTGCCGGTAAGATTGCGGGTGCGGCCGCTCGGATCATGGGCGGCGGTGGCGGGGGCCGTCCTGACATGGCGCAGGCCGGGGGCAAAGACGCAGAGCGGCTCGGCGATGCTCTGGATGCGGTCTATCATCTGGTGGCCGAGGGGTTGGGCGAATGAGTCGTCGAGGCAACGTTGCCGTGCGGAGGTTGCCGGGCAGGCAGGGGGCACTATGGCGCTACTGAGCAGGCGAGGGCGCCGTCCGGACGCCCCGGCGACGATGACGCACCATACCGCCATCACCTGGGAAGAGGGTCACGTGCGCACCGCCGTGCTGCGGCTCACCGATGGCACGGGCGAGATTCTGGGGCTCGCCGCCGCTCCCGTGCAGGGTGTCAATCCTACGAGCCACCCCGATCCCGATCGCTGGTACGCTGCCTGTGACCGCGCCCTGGCGCAATCGGAGGACATGACACAGCGGCTCGCTGGCCGCAAGATCGTTCCCGACTATGCCACCATGGCCATTCCCTCGGGAGTTACCCGCAGCCTGGCCATCGTGGATGAGGTTCGACGCCGCAATCCCCGCCGGCCGGTGACGCTCGAAGAGATGCAGATGCTCCTGCGTCGGGGGTACCGCAAGGCGCAGGACCGTCTGGATGTGCGGGCGCGCGGCAGCCATGAAGATATCGTGGCCGGATCTCTCGCCTTGATCACGCTGGATGGACAGCCGGTGAGTGACCCGCTGGGGCTGACTGGCGATCATATGCAGTTATACCTCAACTTTTGCCTTGCCCCGGCGGAGTGGATTCGGTCCCTGGAGTTGATCGCCAATCGTCTGGGGCTCGATCTGGCCGCTATTCTTCCCCATCACATGGCCCTGGCATCACCCCTCGCCGACGCGGTGTCTCTGATGGTGGTGGTGGATGAGGCGATGACTACGGTCGACCTGGTACGGCGCGGGCGCGTAGAGTGGGCCGCGGTTGTGCCGCATGGCGCGGCGATGCTCATTGATCACACGGTGGCCGACCTGGGTGTGCCTGAGAATCAGCTTGAGGCCTTGATGCGCGCTTATCGAGCGGGACAGCTCCGCGACGATGTAGAGCAGCGCATGTCCAGCAACTACTGGCGGGCCCTGCGCCTCTGGATGGCGATGCTGGCTGATCAGATCGCGGCGGTTGCGCCCGACAGTCATGTCCCGTACCGGGTGCATTGTCATGACGTTACCGGTCGTGTGCCCGAGGTCGCGCCCGCTCTGGCTACACCCTACTGGGAGCAAAAGCTGGGCTTTGGCCGCTGCCCAAAGGTGGATGCGCTCGATGTTAGCGGCATCAATGCCGTGCTGGATTGCTCCGGCCAGGCCAATGGCTCGCCGTTTCTGCTGTTGCGGTCTCTGGTGAACTATGTCGCGCGGCTGTATTCGCCGGGCAACAGCCTGGATCGTGCACTGACGGATTCTATACGCAGGCGTCCCGGTGGCTGAGGATTCCTCCGGGAACCGAGGAGGTTCCTTGCGCCCTGTTGATGTGATCTTTCTGACCCGCCATGACACCATCGATACCGCCTGCGAGCTCTTGCGGCGCGCGCGCCCCGGAGCTCAGGTGTGGATGGTCGTTCCGTGGCGAGCGCGATACGCACGCGAGCTTCTTAACCTGAAACGATTGCGGCGTATCGCCGGGGACAAGGCGGTCGAGTTGCGACTGGTGTCCCGCGATGCCAGGACTCGGGCGCTGGCCCGAGAGGCCGGCGTAGAGGTCTCCGCGGGAATGCCACGCGCCCTCAAGCGGCTGGAGCCCAGGGAGATCAGGAGCGCGGATTTCGGCGCGCGAGTTGTCCCTGTCACAGAGCGGCTCAGCGCGCGACACCTGCGTGCGCCCTCCCGGTTCAACGTGGGCAGGGCGATCCTCGGCCTGGCCTTTATCGCGCTTTTGCTGGTGACGATGATCGGTGTCATCGCTGTGTTCCTGCCCAGCGCCGAGGTGGCGCTCGAACCTGTCTCAACGCGTGAGCAGGTCACTTTTACCGCGCAGGCGAACACGCGCTACGACCGCGTTGACCTGGAGATGGGGTTGATCCCCCTGAAAAGTGTTCAGGTGATCGTTGAGGGACACGCGGAGACGCCGGCCAGCGGCACAGCGGATGTGGCCGAGGGATATGCTTCCGGTTTTGTGGTCTTTACCAACCGCACCAACGAGGCCGTGGTCGTGCCTAAGGGCACAGTGGTCCGGTCAGGCAGCGGCGAGACGATGCGCTTCCGCACGACGGAAGAGGTCACCCTGCCTGCGAGCCTGTTCGCCACGGCGCGCGCGCCGGTTGAGGCCGTTGAGGCCGGCTACGCCATGGCTGGCGCCTATACGCTCACGCGGGTGGAAGGTGCCCTGGCCAGCCGCATCGAAGTGATGAACGATGCAAGTGTCGGCGGAGGTGGCAGCCGACGCGTGCCCATCGTGACCTATGCCGATCTGGACACGCTGCGGGCAATGCTCGTCGAGCAACTGCAAGGTCAGGCCTACGATCAACTAATCGAGCAACTGGACGCGGGTGAGTTTGTTCCCGCCAACACCCTGAGCATCGAAGTGATGTCGCTGGACTATGACCAGTATGTGAACCAGCAGAATGATGTTCTTTCGGGCACGATGCGGCTGGTCGTGCGCGGCTCCGCCGTCAACGATAGGCATCTGAGACAACTCGCGCGGGCGAGGATCATGGCCCAGGCGGGCGGTGACGTGGAGATAATTGAAGACACGGTCGAGATGGAACAAATGGGCGACATTCGCGTCGAGGATGCCTGGGTCGAGATCGATATGCGCGCCGCCGCTGCGGTCGTGCCGACCGTCGACTATGATGATGTGCGCGCGAACACCAGGGGCCGTACACCTGAGCAGGCTGCAGAGTGGCTGGAGGCGAACCTGGAGCTGGCCTCCGCGCCGCGGATCGAGGTCAAGCCGGAGGGCTGGCCCCGCATGCCGATCCTTGATGGCCGCTTTGTCATCAGCCTTACGTCTCTGCCATGACGCGGCTGCTGGCGCTGGATGTGGGCGATGAACGTATCGGGGTGGCCATTAGCGACGATCTGGGCCTGCTGGCGCGTCCCTTGACCGTATTGCAGCGCGTCGCGGGGCCTGAGAGCTTTCTGCGGCTTGCTGGCATTATCGAGCGCGAAGGCGTCAGTCGGATTATTGTGGGCTTGCCGCTCCTGCCAGATGGCACGGAGGGTAAGCAGGTCAGATCGACGCAGGCCTATGTCCGCGGCCTGACCTCTTACGTCGACGTGCCGATCATCTACTGGGACGAACGCTACACCACGCAGGAGGCTCGAGCGCTGACCAGCATGGCGGACTCGCGCCGCAAGCGCGGACCCGTCGATATCGACGCGGTGGCTGCCGCGGTGATCTTGCAGGACTATATTAGCGAACAGACGGAGGATGCAGACTGATGTCGCGCGCCTTACGGACGATACTCCTGGCGATAACGACCGTGCTCACGCTTGTGATCATCGTTGCAGTGCTGGGCGCCAGTTTCTGGTACGTCCATGACCTGGCCAGCGAGCATAGCGGGCAGCCTTACAAGATCACGGCCACCAACATCGAGAAGGCCTTGCTGGGCGTCTATCTCCGCATGCAGGGCGCTGTGGCCACCGAGCCAATCGACCCCGCCGATAACCGGCAGGTGCTTTTCGTTATCGAACCCGGCGAATCACTGATCAGCGTCTCCACCAAGCTTGAGGAGCTGAATCTGGTGGCCGATGCAGAGATCTTTCGCCGCACAGTGCAGTACTATGGCGCCGACGCTGATATTCAGGTGGGCACGTATATGCTGACCCGCAGCATGACCATGGAACAGATCATGGAAAAGCTGCAGCGCGGCCTCCTGCCCAGTGAGACTGTGGCCATCCTGGAGGGCTGGCGCGTCGAGGAATTGGCTCGCGCGCTGGAGGCCGGTGGCATCACGGACGCGGCGAGTTTCATTGCCGCGGCCTCTGCTGCGCAGCCGTACGCAGAGGAGTGGCCCTATCTCCTGGAGCGACCCGAGAACGCGCCCCTGGACTTGCAGGGGTTCCTCTTCCCAGATACGTACCAGTTTGTGGCTGATACGCCGCCTGATCAAGTGATTCAGATCATGCTGAGGAACTTTGATTGGCGCTTTTCCGAGGATCTGAAACTGGCGGCGCAGGAAAAGGGCATGTCCATCTACGAGGTGGTGACCCTGGCCTCGATCATCGAGCGTGAGGCCGTGCTGGCCGAGGAGAGGCCGGTGATCGCCAGCGTGTTCCTGAATCGCCTGGAGCAGGGCATGCCGCTGCAGGCGGACCCCACCGTCCAGTACGCTCTCGGTTGCGATGCCGAGACGGGAGACTGCTGGCAGGAGTTGTTCCGTGAGGACCTGAACGCTGTCCAGTCGCCGTACAATACCTATCTCAATCCGGGTCTGCCGCCGGGCCCGATCTGTAGCCCCGGATTAAGCTCTATTCGTGCCGTATTGGAGCCGGCAGACACCGACTATCTGTACTTTTTGGCGACCAGGGACGGCGCGCACGTCTTTGCCAAGACCTACGAAGAGCACCTGCAGAACGACGCCAGGTACGGCGGCCAGTGATCCCTCGCACCGGGTGAGGGGGCCGGCAGGACGGCCGAACGAACAGCGGCGCGATCTAGTTGCCCACATGGAGGTAGCATGACATTACGGCAGCGGCTATGGAACCCTTACCTGCTGGTGTTTGTCAGCAGCAGTTGCACGATGGTCATCGAACTGGTGGCCAGCAGGTTCATCGCGCCGCGGGTGGGCGTGTCGCTGTATACCTGGACCTCAGTCATCGGCGTGATCCTGGCGGGCATCTCGCTCGGCAACTACCTGGGGGGGCGCCTCGCGGACCGGTACGGGTCTCCGACGCTGCTGGGGATCGTGTTCTCTCTGGCGTCGCTGACCACCTTTGTGCCGCTCTGGTTGGGTGGCGATCTGCACGCCTTTCGGCTGCCCTTTGAGACACCGCTGCTGCTGTGGATCGTGATCTATATCGCCATTCTATTCCTGGTGCCCAGCGTGTTCCTGGGCTGTGTCTCGCCGATCGTGGTCAAACTCAGCCTGTCTGACCTGAAAAGGGCGGGCGCCACAGTGGGCAAGATCTATGCCTGGTCCTCGGCGGGGAGCATCTTTGGCACCTTCCTCACGGGCTTTTATCTCATGTCGCGCTTTGGCACCAAAGCCACGATCGTCGGCGTATCGGCTTTGTTGATCGCGCTGGGGGCATGGTTTCTGACTGCGGTCCCCTGGCGCAGGGCGCTCGCGCGAGCCCTGGTCCTGGCAGTCTTGTACGGGGGCAGTCTCCTGCTCCTCTCGCGCGGCGAGTATCTCGCGGCCGACTGCATGCGCGAGACGGACTATTTCTGCATCAATGTCTACGAAAAGGAGCAGGACGGTCGCACGGTGCGCGAACTCCTGCTGGACCGGCTCGTCCACAGCTACACCGATCTGGAGGACCCCACCTATCTGGCCTATGGCTATGAAAAGACCTATGCGGGGCTGATCGCGCCGCTGGCCAGCGAGACGGACGCCATCGACGCTTTTTTCATCGGCGGCGGGGGGTACACCTTTCCGCGGTACCTGCAGACGGTGCTGCCCGAGAGCCACATTGTCGTGACCGAGATCGACCCGGGCGTCACCTGGGCGGCGCACACCTGGCTGGGCCTGCCGGAGGACACGACGATCATCTCCCATAACGAGGACGCACGCCAGTACCTGGTGGCCAACGCGCAGGAGGACAGCTACGACGTCGTCTTTGGCGATGCCTTTAACGACTATTCGGTGCCCTATCACCTCACCACGCTCGAGTTTGCCCAGCTCGTCGATTATGTGCTGCGCGACGATGGCATCTACATGGCCAACATCATCGATGCGGGCACCGAGGGGCACTTTATGCGGGCTTTTGTCAGCACGCTCCAGTCGGTGTTCGCCAACGTGGTCGTGATCCCCTCGACCTCGGACTGGCGCACAAGCACCCGGACGACCTGGGTCGTGGCGGGCAGCCAGGCGCGCATCGACCTGTCCAGGCTGCCGGAGGGCTATCTGGCGCTGGCACAGGAGACACTGGACGGATATCTCGCCGAAAAGCCGCACGTGCTGCTCACCGACGACTATGTGCCGGTGGATAACCTGATGATTCCCGTGGCGGAGGCGTCCTTTGGCAGCGGTGCCCTGTCGCCCGAAAAGTGGGCAGGCATGCGAGGCAGGGTGATCGGGACCGGTGCCGGTGTGCTGGCCGTGATCGGGCTGGGAGTGGCGGGCTGGTCGCTGATGCGACGGCGAGCCATGGCGGTCGCAGTCGAGGATCCCCCGGCTCAAAGGGAGGACTGACGATGCCTGGTATCTATAACGACATCACCGAGACCATCGGCAACACCCCTCTGGTGCGGCTGAACCGCATGACGCAGGGCCTGGCGGCTGAGATCGTCGTCAAGATCGAGTCCTTCAACCCGCTCGCGTGCGTCAAAGAGCGCATCGCCCTGAGCATGATTGAGGCGGCCGAGCGTGACGGGCTTGTGCACGCGGACACGGTGATCGTCGAGCCCACCAGCGGCAACACGGGCATCGGCCTGGCGATGGTGTGCGCGGCGCGCGGCTACCGGCTGATCTGCACCATGCCCAGCAGCGTCTCGGCGGAGCGCCGCAAGTTGATGGCCGCGCTGGGGGCCGAGGTGGTGCTGGTGAGCGAGGGCGGGATGCAGGGGGCCATCGATCGCGCGCACGAGATCGTGGCCGCCGAGGCGAGCGCCTTTATGCCGCTGCAGTTTGAGAACCCCGCCAACCCGGAGGTGCACCGGCGCACGACGGCGGAGGAGATCTGGCGCGATACCGATGGGCGGGTGGACATCTTTGTGGCTGGTGCAGGGACGGGTGGCACCATTACGGGCGTGGGATCCCGCCTAAAGCAGCTCAAGCCCGCGGTGCGCGCCATCGCCGTGGAACCTGCCGCCAGCGCTGTGCTTTCGGGTGGCCAGCCTGGCCCGCACGGCCTGCAGGGGATCGGTGCCGGCTTTGTGCCCCGCGTGCTGGATCTCACGGTCGTCGACGAAATCATCCCCGTGCGGGATCAGGACGCCTTTGCTATGGCACGCCGGCTGGCGCGTGAAGAGGGCATTCTGGCCGGCGCCTCCTCCGGAGCCGCCCTGTGGGCGGCGCTGCAGGTCGCGGCGCGCCCCGAGAACGCCGGCAGGCTCATCGTGACGCTGCTGCCCGACACCGGCGAGCGCTACCTCAGCACGGACCTGTTTGGGTGATAGACAGGGGGCGTCCTTGCCCCCTGTCTATCACAAACGTCCAGCCTGCGCTCCGCAGGCTGAACGTCGGTGTCCTCGCCGCCCTCTCGCCGCCCTTGTCGTCAGGGTATCCTGGGTTTCGCCAGCACCTCGCGGATCTCCAGCTCCAAAAACGTCCTCGGGTAGGCGGGCTTGCAGACGATGGCCGTGTCCGCCCCGGAACTCGTGCCGCCGATGGCGATCACCTCGGCGTCCATGTCCACCCAGCCCGCATCCGCCGCCATCAGCAGGCACTCGACGGCCACCTTCATCCCCTGGCTGAAGCGGTAGAGCACGTCCCGCACGACCTCCTCCACCGCCCGGCCCCCGCGCTTGTCGCTGAACGCCGAGCCCACGCCGTCGCCCAGGGCGTGGATGCCCGTGATCACGCGCACGTCCGCCGCTTCCAGCTCACCGCGCACCTCCGGCTCCATGCACCAGCCCAGGTGCTCCCAGCCGTGCGCCAGGCTCACGGCGCACACCCGGATCCCGTGCGGCGCCAGCAGCGCCTGCGCCTGCCGCGCGGTGCTCCCGTGCGATGACGCCACGACCACCTGTGTGATTCCCAGCGCGAGCGCCCGCTCCAGCGCGGCCTGCAGCGTGGCGGCCGTGTTGTGCGGCCCACCCTGTTCGAACAGCAATGTCGTGATCTCCATGCTCAACCTCCGGGTGGGATAGCAGAGGGCGCCCGGCACGAAGGAGAGCCGGACGCCCTGACAGGAACCGGGCGTAGTGGGCCTCTAGCGTTGGACCAGTGGCAGATAGACGCGCAGCTGGTAAGGGACGACACTTAGTGTCGTAGCCGGATCGCCAAACAAAGTGTACGTGTCGATCAGATCACGGTTACCACCAGTGGACCAGAGGTTGAGGAGGCCGGCGGTCGTCGCCTGGCCCAGGGTGACCTTACCGTCCATGTCGTAGAACACGGCATCGAAAAAGGCGCGGTTGAGATAGTCATGGCCGGTGGCGACGCCCAGGCCGGTGGGGGACCAACTGGCGATGGCGCCCTTGTTCTCGGCGCGGGTCACCACCTCGGCGGTGGACTGGTTGCCCACGGTGGGGTAGTGGAAATAGCCGTCGTAGCAGGTCATGGCCAGGATCACCGGTTGCCTGGCCCCATTGGTCAGCCCGGCGACATCGCTGGCCTTGAAGACGCCTTCGCCGGCCCACTGAGTGGACGCACCGTGACCGACATAGTTTACCAGAAACCGGCCGTCGTTGATAGCGCTGAGCAGAGCTTCCCTGGCCTCTGGAATCAGTGGTGGGGTTAGGTACAGTGGATGCGTGATCCCAATGTACACCCTGTCGGGGCGATACGGTCCGGGCAGATGGTCGGCCAGCAGTTCATCGGAGAAGAGGTGAAAAGCCCCGCCCGAGTCCGCGTTGTCGGCCACAGCCAGCACCCGTGTGCGCCAGTCGCCGGGGAGGGGGCTCTGCTCGTACGCGATGATCTTGTCCACGAAAGCGGCGGCCTCGGCCGCGGTGTTCACCGCCAGGCGGCCGAGCATCATGTCGGGGAGCGTGTCATCGCCCACAATCGTCACATACCGGTTGTCAGCGGCCGTTTCGCCGATCCAGGGATCCACCACGGCAAGGAAGGCGGGGATAAAGTTGCCCCGACCGGATTCCGTATAGCCCCTGGGGTCATAGTGACCGTCGCCCATGAGCACGACATAGGAGGGTGCCGGGGCCTGCCAGTGGGCGTAGGCGTAGGCCAGGAAATCGTGGATGGGGGCGACGCCGGTGATACCGTAGCCGAACTCGTCGTAGACGTCCTGCACATTCACCACCACGGAGCGCAACCCCTGGGAGGCGCGGAGGTCGCGCAGGCGGATAGCCTGCTCCACAAAGTCCCGGTGTGTGATGATGATGTGGTCTGCCCCGTTGCTCTCGGCCTGCAGGGTGGAGGGTGTGTCGAGCTCAATGCCCTCCACGGTCAGATAGGCGGCCTCGGTGGCAGTCCAGTAGGTGCGTGGGGTGACGACCTCATCCTGAAAGGATGCCTGATAGCCACTGGCGGAGGGGGCGATGGAGACCCCTTCCAGGCGTACCACAGCGTGCGGATCGGTTATGTCATAGACTTCAACCTGATCAGTCGAGAAGCCGTCGAGCGGGAACAGCCAGGTGCCGGGCGTGGCGTAGGAGAAGGAGAGCGTATCGCCTTCGGCCATGAACAGGCTGGAGAAAGCGAGGTCAAGACTGTCGATGAAGAAGATGTCGTACTGGTAGCCTGTGTCGCCCACGGCCGACACGGTCAGCGTGTTGCTGCCGGCCAGCAGGACGCCTGCAGGAACGGTCAGATCGACGTTCAGGGCGTCGCGTCCGTCCCAGCGGTAGTCACCGAGGAGGGTGTCGTTGAGAGTGATGCGGGCATGATGGTCGGGGTTCACGGTGGCGACAGCCAGAAAGCCCTGCAGGTTGACGGATAGAGTGGCCGGGGCGGTGAGAGGCGCCGCGAGAGAGAACGTGTGCGTCCAGGCCGGCTGGACCGGATAGTATGTATAGCCCCAGAGCCAGCGATCGAGGTCATCGTCACCCGGCAGCCAGGTGATATAGGATGCGTTGACCTCCATGTGTCGCTGGGCAGCGTAGGAGGTTAGGGGTTGAGCTGTTCCGGGTGTGGCGTCCCGGGTGGCCAGGCGCAGGCCTGAGGCGTGACCGTAGGTCAACCAGTAGACGTTGTCGGCGGCGTACTTACTCCTCGAGGCTTGGCCGTAGAACAGGAGGTCAAAGCCCCCTCCTGGCTGGCTCTCGACAAGGATGGGCACCTCGCTGCCCAGGAGGAAGAGTTGGAGGGTGCTGGTGACCAGCGTGTCCACGGGCAGGCCGGCGGTGGCCAGTTCGGCGGAGGTGACGCGGTAGAGGCCGTCCTCCCGCACCCTGATCCTCCAGCCGGGCTGGGGCGGCGTCCAGGGCGCCTGGGCTAGAGCACCGGCCTCCTGGGCCCCGACTGTGGGCTCGGTGGGAGGGAGGGCCTGGGAGCGCCAGGCGCGGGCGGAGGCATAGTTCAGCAGGGTCTCTGAGAGTTGAGCCTCGTAGATCGCGGACTCAGCGGCCGTGGAACTGGCCTGAGCCGCGCTCTCTGAGGTGGGTTCGAACAACACAGTGACCTTGAGCCACTCGTAGATCGTGAGCTGGCGGGTGGCGGGGTCGTAACGAACCGGGTGTACGGCGATGCCTGCCACCCGCTGCTGGCGGACAATACCGTCGCTGGTCACAGCGGCCAAAACGGAGGGGTAGGGCGAATCCGCGGCATAGACGGCCGGGTCCTCGACCAGCTCCATGCGCGGCACGGGCAAGGTGCCGGTCGCTTCCGGCAGACCCCAGTCCACGACCTGAGTCGCGACGGGCAGGGGGGGAGCGGAGAGGGACACGGTGTGCGCCGGGCCGGTCTCGACGCTCACACTCAGGGCAGCACCGAAAGGCACGCCGATGGTCTGGGCGAGCATCGGCAGAGCGGGAGCGCTGGCCTGGGAGGAAGTGGACCAGCCGGGGAGGGAGACCTGGACATAGTCACCGGCGGGCACTGCGAGCAACTGCTCCCAGGGCACAGCGACCTGGAAGGTAACGTCGGAGCTATCCGACGACAGCAGCCGAACGGGGGAAGGAGAGAGGGCACGGGATCTCGTGGGTGTAGACGAGTTGGCTGCCGACGCGGGCCCTAGCACCAGGGCTGCTAGCAGCAGGAGTAGGATGGCGACGCGCCACATTATTGGAGATCGCAACAAAGGTCGCCTGGCGCTATGCCTCACGGATCAGCCTCAGCACGTCGCTTCCGAGCTGATAGCTCAGGCTGTAGAAGGGCACTTGCTCGGCGAGGCGTCCCAGGGTATCCAGGATACGGCCGACGCCCTCGTGGTCATAGTAGGGGATGAACGAATCCTGCATGACCCGCCGAACCCCTTCCAGGGGCCTAATCGCACGAATGCCCGGCTTCCGCTTGCGATCGAGGAAAAAGAGCTTTTGGAGGGGCACACCGCCCGGAGCGCAGCGCTCCGGATTGGTGTGCCAGGGGGTGCCGAACAGAGGAAGGCCCTCGATACGGCGCGTGATCACATTGTCCTCGCCGAGCACGGTGACCTCTGGAATGGTTGCCAACGGGGAGAAGCCAGCGTGACTTGCCTGCTCCGAGGGTCCGACAAAGGCATAGCCAGCGCCAGCCATCGTCGACGCCGGAAGCATGCATAATCAGGTCGCCGAACTCGGCGAGCCAGTTGGCGTAGAGCCTTGATGTCGACGTCTTGGAGAGGATATACCGGCTGCGAAGTCCAGGCACCTTGGTTAAACTCGCCAGCCACCTCGCCAACACAGTAATCCGGGTCCACAGTGATCTGTCGCCTTGGCGGAGACGTTGGAGGAGAAACAAACACGACGCCCGGCGCGATCGCGCCAGTGCTGCCACGTATTTGAATCACCGCAAAGTACACCGCCCACCCTCGCGATCAGATGGCGGGCCAATCCGTGACATGAAGGACCAGTTCGTCGGCGGCGGTGCCATCACCTCTAAAGGAGCATAGCCCTGGGAAAGGCTGAATACCGATCCTCGGAGCTACCAGCTTCCAGTGCTATGGAGAGACGTGCGACTGTCAGGCGACACACTCTCAATTGCCAACGCCAAGGCCAGGAACGCCGATCGACATGATGGCCGACTGACCGGCTAGACGTCGTAGCATGTGCCTGGTGACACCGGATACAGGGCAGTTGGTCGGCTCGTGGTGCTCGTGTTGCACACGGAGAGCACAGCGGTTTTCACGTCGAGCCGCACCATACGCAGGGCCGGCCTCTCGTAGACTCGTTTCTTCTCCATCTAGTAATCCTCCATTGACTTGTCAAATCACTGAGAGCTGACAGAAACCATCTGTGCGGCACGCAGGCGCCCGATTTCGCAGATATAGTCCACTGGTGTCTCGTCGTCACCGTGCACCGCCTGCGACCAGCCGGGGCACTGCGCGCACAGCGCGTTAACGTCGCACGTTTCGCAGCGGGTCCCCAGCGTACGCTTTTGACCGATCACCGCCGGCAAAAACCTCTCCCACCCGTCTTGAAAGAGCCCCGCAACAGAGCATACGATTGGCGACGGGCCATCATACAGACGCTCAGACGGCCGGCACTGTCGATATGAAAACTGCGCTGGCCGGCACCGCAAGCGTATACTTGCTTGGCCCGCGCGAATCCGGCACCCGTTCTGCGGACGAGATCCTCTCTCTCACGCTGACGCTCCGGGTACTCGCTGTCCAGGGCAACCACCTCTGCCGGAGTGAGCCGCTGCTCGATCGGCCCCTGGCCGCCGTCCAGCCGTGGCCAGAGCACGCCATCGAAACGGTACTGTACCCCGAGGCGTGCCGCAAAGGCGATCATGTCATCGAGCTCGTGGCGGTTGGCCCGGAGGAGCACGCTCTTGAGATTGAGGCGCAGGCCCCGCTCCAGCAGCAACTCGATGCCTCGCATGCAGCGGGCATAGGAACCCGCTACGCCAGTCACCCGCTCGTAAGTCTCCTGCGTGGCCCCGTACAGCGTAATCTCCACCAGTTGTGGCCGGTACTCGGCCAGCAGGTCGGCGATCTCGGGCGTCACCAGCACACCGTTGGTAAAGAGCGTCAGGAGTAGGCCCTTGTTCTTGGCGTAGCGCCAGATATCGGCGAAATCGGGCCTAAGCAGCGGCTCGCCGCCGGTGACCAGCAGGAACAGGCAGCCCGCGTCCACGATCTGGTCTAGTATGTCCTGGATCTGCGGCAGTGTCAACTCGTTCGCCATGGCCTCCTGGCTGCCCGCCGGCTGGTTGATGTAGCAGTGCAGGCAGCGCAGGTTGCAGCGCTCGGTCAACTCGATGGAGCCGCTCAACGGATAACGGCGTCCCTGCAACTGCTCCAGCAGCTCCGTGCCCAGTACACCCAGATCGACCTCAGGACAACCTGAACAATCCACAGGCTAGACCTCTCGGACGGCGCCGGCGGCCGCCATCTCGCTGAGAAATTGCTGCAGATCCGCCGCCGCGACGTCCGGGTCGACATCGTATTCGTCCGTGATCGCCGTCAGGAGTTCGGACTGGGTCCTGTCCGCTTCCAGCCTGTCCCAGATAAAAGCACCGATGGCGTTCATGGTGTAGATGCAGTCCATGTCGGCGACGTTCTGCTTGATCGGCACCAGCACCAACTCGTCCACGATCTTGCGAAAGATATAGTCGGGATTTCTGCGATAGCGGCATGAGTTATCTTGCAATCCGGCCCCCTGATTGGCGAACTAACCGCAATGCCGGGCGCGTGCGGTTGATGGATCCACAACAGCTATTCCGCACCTGTGCGGGTCACCGATCTGTATGCCCACATTATACAGCCTTATTGACGGGGGCGCAAGGATAAGCGATGTCCGAAAAAGGAATTTGCCACTTGCCTCACACGCGTCCAGAGTCCTTGCGGGGGCTATGCGCCCGGGATGGACTGCGTGACTGCAACGAGCTGTCTTGCCGGATCGTCCCCATCCCGCTACAATCGCTCCATGCAACCGCAACCACTCCTCACCCCGCGCCAGGCCGTCTATCGCATCCTGGCCGCTGCATGGGATTCCGCCAGTCTGCCGCCGGCGGAGCTGATCCCCTGGGAGGGCGTGCTGCGGCTGGTCGGCCCCAGCAACGTCGGCGCGCTGGCCCACGTGCTGGCGGCCCCTTTGCGTGACGCCATGCCTCCCGAAGTGCGTGCACTACTGGAGCAGGCCTTTTACCGCACCGCTGCGGCCAATGCCCGGTCATACGTGCAGCTCCGCGACGTGGCGGAGCATCTCGCCGCGGTGGGGGCGCCGCTGCTGCTGCTCAAGGGGGCGGCGCTGGCGGAGACTTATTATCCGGACCCGGCGCTGCGCCTGATCGGCGACATTGACCTGGCGGTGCCGCCCGAATGGGTGGGGAGGTGCCGCGACCGGCTGGTGGCCATGGGTTATACCCCCTCGCGGGTGGACGAGCGCCCCGGGCGATTGCTCGAGACCACCAACCAGATCCAGCTAGAGCCGCCGCAGGGCAGCCCTGTCAGCGTGGAGCTGCACTGGCACATTATCGACGTGCCCTACTATATGCGGCGCATCCCGATGAGCTGGTTCTGGGACCATAGCGAGCAGATGATCATCGCGGGGCAAACCTTCCGGGTGCTGGACGCGGAGGCCAATGTGGTCTATCTCTCGGCGCACCTGGCGCTGCATCACGGCTTTCGCGGCCTGCACTCGCTCCTCGATCTGGCCCTGTTGATCGTCAAGACGGGCGCGCGCCTGGACTGGGATACTGTCATCCAGGCAGCCCAGGAGTTCGATCTGGTGTGCGCCCTTAGCGGTACACTGGATCGCCTTGCGGAGGCGTGGCCTTCTTTGCCGGTCAACGCGCCGCGCTGCCGCCTGCGGGCGATCACGCCGGGCAGGCAGGATGCGCGCCTGTACCGGCTGCTCACGACTGAGCGGCGCAGCCCGACGCTGCAGTTTTACGCCGCGCTGATCTCGATGCCCGGCCTGGGCGCGCGGGCGCGCTATGTCGCGACGCACCTCTTTCCCCAGCCCGCCTATATGCGCGAGCGCTATGACTTTGCCTCTAGCTGGCAGCTCCCCGGGTGGTACCTCTATCGCCTGGGAGAGGGGCTCCTCAGGCTGGCGCGGACGATGCTGGCGACGGATTCGCGCTCAGGATCGGAAGAACGCCAGCCCGTAGGGCGGCAGCGTCAGGACTAGATCTGCGTCAACCGGCGCCAGGGGCCCATACGCTCCAGAAACAAAGTCACACTGCCCGGCAGCCGCGGCAGCGCTCTCCTCATCCAGTCTCAGCAGCGACACGGCGCGTCTCAGGCCGGAGAGACGCACGCGCTGAGGCTGGCCCGTCAGGTTCGCCAGGGCGACGCGCGGACCGGCAGCGGTGTCACAGGCTAAAGCGGCTACACGCTCCGGCGCCGTGTTGTTAACATAGAGCACAGGCGCGCCGCGAAGCGTCCCCAGCCAGCGCAAGACGTGGTACACGGGGTACACCTCAAGCCCGGTGCCCATGTCCCGGTCCGGCAGCTGCAGCACACCGGCGGGTCCGGCAAGCTCGTAATACGTCAGGCTGGCCAGCGAGGGGTGTCCCGCCAGCATCGCCAGGCTGCCCAGGGTCCACGCGGCGCCGAACAGGGCGGCCTGGCGCGGATCCGCGGACAGGGCCGGCGCCTCGCCCTCTGCCGCCCGATGCGGGTTGGTGCGCGGGCGCAGGCTAATGGGCGAGATCGCCACGGGCAGGCCACCGGCGAGGCGCGAGGCGTTGGTCACGGTCTCGGCCTGCATGGGCAGGGTCTCCATCAGCGACAGGTCGTCAAAGGCATGCACCTGCGGATTGAGCGTATAGGACACAAAATCGGCATCCTGGACCGGCGGCGGCGTGCGGTTGAACTCGGTGAAATAGTGGTCGGTCCCGCTGCCGATGGGCGCGCCCGGCGCGATGTCGTCAAGGCGCGGCCGCAGATGCTGGATGCGTTTCGCGGCGTCATCCCGTGCAAGGTCATCGCAGAGCAGCAGCCAGCGCGCTATGGCGCAGCCGGTAGCACTCAGGGTGCTGGCATACTGAGCCAGGCGCGGCTCGGTTACATGTCGCAGCGACACCGCCATCTCCAGCGGACAGCCCAACGCGATGGCAGTGCGGGCGGCGGCAGAGAGGTACGCGATGGGTTCTGTGTGGCCGTCCGGAACGACGCGCAGGTGACTCAGCCGGAGGGCGCGCAGTGCGGCCAGCGACGCGTCATCGAGCGCGTGCGGTTCGGCACCGGCGCCCAGCCCGACGGGCGGCAGCGTGCGTCCGAGGAGGCTGCCGATGGCCAGGCGCACGTCTGTGGCGGGTGTATGGCGCGGACGCTGGCGCACGTCTCCCTCCAGCGTCAACCGGACGGATTGCTGAATGGGCGTTCCCTCGCTGATGCGCACCGGCGCAGGCCAGGCCAGCGGCGTGCTATAGGTCTTGAAGGAGGCATCGGTCCAGTTGCGCTGATCCTCCATCTCAAAGACATCTCCGCTAAAGGTCACTCGTGCCCAGGTGCGGTCACTGACCTCATGGGCGATTTCCCGGATGGACACAAAGGGCTGCTGCGGCGAGATATGCTGTGGAAAACGGCTCCTCGTGATTGTGCCATCGGTGTGTGTCACGCGGCAGGGGGCGCCGGCACAGGTGTAGGGGTGCAGCACGCAGATGCCGATGCGATTTCGCAGAAAGGTGCTGCAGGCCTCCCCGTCCATCGCAAAGACAATTTCGCCGCTGGCATCCCCCGTGATGGTCGCCTCCCAGCGGAAGCAGATGTTGCCCTGGCGGTGGGTTGCGCGATAGCGGATGGCAAAGCTGTCAGAATTCGCGGTGATGCGAACGTCCTCCAGTGTGGCTGGAATTGTGTTCCAGTAGCGGTCGCGCACAGCCACGTAGACGCGACGGATGATCTCCTGCTCGCCCAGGCGGATGTTGCGGAGGTCGCCGGCCACATAGTCGCAGGTGAGCGGGCCGGCGGCCAGAGGGACTGTCTCCGGCGGGTTCTCGGGGCGGCCGTGACGCATGATATTCCGGGCTGCGCGGTCATCCCCCATAGGTTCCTATCACTCCTTGATGAGCCCGCGCATATAAGCCACGCTGCGCTCGACCCAGCGGCGTTCCAGGGCGATTGTCTCCTCCAGCGTGTCCTGCTCCGGGGGCCAGAGCTCGATGATGGCGTTGGGGTCCCGCCCGTGCGCCGCGAGCAGTGCCAGCAGCGCGGGGATGTCCAGCATCCCGGCGCCCGCCGGCCGCCCCTCGACGACGAATCCCAGACCGCGGTTGGTGCGCAGGATGGCGATGTCCTTGACGTGCAGGCTCACCGTCCAGGGGACCAGCGCTGCCAGCACCGCCTCCGTGCCCTCCAGCGCCCCCAGCGAGTTCGCGGTGTCGAGGCAGATCCCCACGGCGGGGCTGTCCAGGCGCTGCAGGATGCGCACCAGGTCGCGCGCCTTGAAGCGGTCGTGGTTTTCGATGGCGAGGGTGACGCCTGCCCGCTCGTAGTCCCGCAGCACGGGCCGGAGGGTGGCGACGATCTCGTCCGCGTCCGGTTGGTGGGTGGCGGTGTCGATGACCGTGCGCACCAGGGGCGAGCCGAGCACCAGCGCGATCTGCAAGTAGCGCTGGAGCAGTGCGGGGGCGATGCCGCGGGTGCCCACCTCCAGGTCCACGCCGTGCTCACGCGCCAGGTCCGTGAGGCGCTTCAGTTCGGCGTCCGTCAGGCTGTCCAGCGGCGGGTTGTCAGCCAGTTGCAGCACATGGACGCCCAGACGGGCTGCGGCGCAGACAAGGTCTGCGGCGGTCAAGGGGTGCGCCGGCGCAGCCCCGGGCATGCCTACGGCCCAGGGGTAGGCATACGAGCTGATGCCGAGTCTCATCCTCAGGCCACGCCTTTGGCGCCGCTGGTGATGGCCTTGACCTGCGACTTGAGGTCGCCGGGCTCAAAGACGCGCTTCCAGTCCGGCTGGAAGATATTCGCCTTGGCGCGCTCCACCGCCAGGCGGGCACCGTCCGACACCTCGGCATCGATCAGGCCAAAGAGGATCGCGATGCTCACATTGAGGTGCCCCAGGATAAAGTCGGTTGCAGCGGCCTGAGGCACGCCTCTGGCGACAACCTCGTCTACGGCCTCTTTGACGACGGTGAGACAGGTCAGGGCGACCGTCTCGGCCATGGCGGGCTCCAGCAGCGCCATCTGTTCGACGGTGATGCGGTGCACGGCGGACACCGGGGCGAACATGTCGCGGCAGAGGGCCTCACCATGGGCATAGTCGCTCTCGGGGCCCTGCATCAGGGCGCACACCAGCGCCTGGGGCGCCACGCCGCCGAAATAGTCCTCCAGCGCCTCCCGCGGCAGGTCCTTGTTGGCGAGTGACGGGTGGCAGGGATGCGTGACAAAGTAGGTGATATCAGCGCGCTCGGGCAGTTCGCCAGCATATGCCGCCGCGGGATCCAGGGTGACGACCATGGCCCCCGGCTTGAGAGCAGGGACGATCTGCGCGGCCACTTTGCCTATGACGACATCAGGTATGGCCAGAACCACCGCATCAGCATCCGCCAGGGCTTGTGCGGGCGAGGAGGGTACCAGGCCCGCTGATCGCAGACGCTCCATCCCTTCGGCACCTGACTCTACATACATCAGCTCATAGCCTGGTGCTCTGTTCAACGTGGCGGAGATCCGTGTTCCCATTTTGCCGGCGGCCCCGAAAATCACGATCCTGGACATGTTGCCTCCTACTCATGCGATAATCGTTCTCGCGATAGGTCATTGCGCGAAAAAGAGCGTTAACTCTTGCTTCTGCCGTGCCCTTTCCGTGCTGGCTTCAGTGTAAGGCAGCAATTGTGCATGTCAATCTGGCTCTCGAACAAAGGTTCGACCTCTTTCGCTTTACATGCGGCGCGGCGACGACTATAATCTCGCATGTGGGCTCCATGTTGCGCATGTGCAGACAGTGCCCGCTCGGACCGCAGGCGTAGCCAAGGGTATGGAAATGTGGATTGAATCAAGGAGGCGAGCTAGTATGGCGAGAAAGATGTGGGCGATCGTGCTCGTTTTGGTGCTTCTGGCCACGTCCGGGTTGGCTGGTTGTGCCAAAGAGGCAGAGTTGGGATCTGAGGATCATCCCTTCCAGATCTACTTTGTTCCGTCCGTTGAGGTATCGGTCATCGTCGAGAGCGGCGACGCGATTTCTAACTACCTGGAGGCACAGACCGGCTACAAGTTTGAGGTCAAGGTCCCGACCACTTATTCTGCTGTGGTGGAGGAAATGGGCGCGGCTGAGGGCGATGCCATCGCGTTTATCCCTGCCATGGGGTATGTGCTGGCGTCCGACACATATGGTGCCGATGTCTCTCTGGCCACGGTGCGCTACGGTTGGGGATTCTACTGGGCGCAGTACCTGGTGGGATGCGACAGCGGCATCACGAGCCTCGAGGATCTGAACGGCAAGAGCTGGGCCTATCCTGACACCAGCTCGACTTCCGGCTACCTGGTGCCTGCTTCCTACTTTGCCAAGGTGGGTATCACCCCCGGCGATCAGGTCGCGGCCGGCGGCCACCCGCAGTCCGTGATCGCGGTCTACGAGGGCCAGGCCGACTTTGCGACCACCTTCTTTAGCCCTCCGGGCAACGAAGGCGAGTGGCAGATCGGCGATCCCCCGCAGCCCGCTGGCGAGATCGTCGTCGAGACCGAGGGAGACAGCACGAAGGCCTTTGTCAATGGGATGCAGATCCGCGACGCGCGAAGCAGTGTCCTCGGTGATTATCCTGACGTCATGGACAAGGTCTGTATTCTGGCGATCTCTGACCCGATACCGAATGACACCGTTAGCTTCAGCAAGGACTTTCCCGCTGACGCGAGGGAAAAGATTGTTCAGGCGCTGATCGACTATGCCGCGACCGAAGAGGGCCTCGAGGTTCTGGCCAACGACGAGTTCTATGACATCACGGGCTTTGCCCGCGTCGACGACTCGAGCTTTGATCCGATTCGTGACATGATCAATGGTCTGGGTCTCAAAGAAGAAGATATCCTCAACTAAAGGGCGATGAGAGGCGTATTCAAGCGCCACTGACTGGAGAGAGAGAGGGGCAGCCTGGGCAAGTCAGGTTGCCCCTCGTCCGCAGTCAGCCTCAACGAGATGAGGAGATGCCTGTGCTAGAGGTTCGACACCTTACCAAAGTATATGATGGTCGCGTGCGCGCGCTGCAAGATGTCAATCTCACGGTGAGCAAAGGGGAATTCCTGGTCATCGTGGGGCTAAGTGGCTCGGGCAAGTCGACACTCATGCGCTGCATCAACCGGCTGGTGGAGCCCACTTCCGGGCAAATCCTGTTCGACGGCATCGATGTGACGGCCGCACCGCCGGAAGAGCTGAGACACGTACGGCGCCGCATCGGAATGGTCTTTCAGCACTTTAACCTGGTCCGGCGCTCTACTGTGCTCACCAACGTGCTTTCCGGGAGACTCGGCTATGTCAACCCCTGGGCCAGTCTCATGCACCGCTTTCCCCCTGAGGAGGTCGAGCGTGCAATGGCCAATCTGAGACGGGTGGGCATCTCGGAGAAGGCCTATGCTCGCGCGGACGAGCTGAGCGGCGGGCAGCAGCAGCGCGTCGGTATCGCGCGCGCGCTCATGCAAGAGCCAGACATGATCCTGGCCGACGAGCCGGTGTCGGCGCTCGACCCCGCGACATCCCACTCTGTTCTACGCTACCTGGAGGAGATCAATCGCGAGGACGGGACCACGATCCTCTGCAATCTCCACTTTCTGGACCTCGCGCGGCGTTATGGGACGCGCATCGTCGCGCTCAAGGCGGGACAACTGATCTTTGATGGCCTTCCGAGCGATATTGACCGTGATCGATTCCGTGAGATCTATGGTGAAGAGGCTGTCGAAGTAGGCGTGTCTTAGGAGGCGCGATGGAAAACAAAGGTTCTGTCTGGAGCGCGCGTGTCAAGGCAATCGCCCTGGACTGGCTGATTTGTGCCTATGTCCCGGCAGCCGTCGTGTACTTTTTCCGATCCGGGCTCAAAGGCAACCCCAACACGATCTGGTTCTACATGGCGAGTGTGCTGGCCGGCCTTATTGTCGCTTTGCTTCTGGAGCGCGGGGGCACCAGCCTCGGCGAACGCATCGCGGGCCTGGCGCCCGTGCAGAGTGAGGTCGAGGGTGTCGCGCCGCAGCGAGTGCCCTGGTTTCGCACGCAGATCGGCATCGTCGGTCTGGTCCTCGCGATCGTGACGTTGGTCCTCGGGTGGGACATCACCGAGATCAATCTGTACTATGTGTTCACGCGCGCCGATCGCATGGCGAACATGACCGATCGATTGTTTCGGCCGTACTGGCAGGTCTTTCCCGCTCTGATCGAGAAGATGATCGAGACCATCTTCCTGGCGCTCATGGCTACGGTAATCTCTGTTCCGATCGCCGCTGTCCTCAGCTTTTTTGCCGCTCGCAACTTGATGCATCGCATCACATCAGCCTACGGCCCGCTCATGGCGCTCTTTGTTGGGGCGATCGTCGGGGCTGTGCTGGGCAATCAGATTGCGGGATGGGTTGTTGGGCCGCTCGATAGCGGCGTACTCGACGTGGCCCTTATCAACGGCATCGTAAGGCCGCTTCTGACTATCGCTGGTGCGGTGCTTGTGGCATGGGGCTTTTCCCGGATTATGAATGTGCTGGTCGATGGCGAGCATCCCCGGGCGGCTCAGATCGGTACTATGGTTCTTACTGCGGCGTTGGGTGTGGTGGGCGCATACGTCATTGTATCTCTCGGCACAGCGGTCATAATTGCGGGTTCGTGGGATCTGTTCGTGCGTGACGGCGGTCCCTGGCCATACATTCTGCTTGCGCTTGGCGGCCTGGTGGGCGCCGTGGTGGGGATGCGACAGAAAGCAACGGCCGAATTCCCGGTTGGGCAGGTCATCTACGGGGTTGTGCGTTTTGTCATGAATGTGACGCGCTCAATAGAGCCCTTTGTCTGGGCGCTGATCTTTGTGACATGGTTCCGTCTGGGTCCCTTCCCGGGCATGGTCGCCCTGTTGGTGCACTCTGTGGCTGCTCTGGGCAAACTTTACTCGGAGCAGATCGAGGGGATCGACCCGGGACCGCTGGAGGCTGTGAGGGCGACGGGGGCCAACGAGCTGCAGACGATCGTCTATGCAGTTGTTCCTCAGATCATTCCGCCGTTCATATCGTTCACCATCTACCGGTGGGACATTAACGTGCGTATGAGCACCATCATCGGTCTGGTGGGCGGCGGTGGTATCGGCCAGTTGCTGTTCCAGTATCAGAACCTGGGTCAGTGGCGCTCGGTCAGCGTGGCCGTGATTTTGATCGTAGCCGTGGTTATGACGCTGGACAATATCAGTGCGCGCATACGGGAACACATTGTGTAGCCGGCGGTTGTGGTCCGGGTCTGATGCGCCGGCGCGACGTAATAACTTCAGAGGAGTTGCGGAAATGTATTATGGAGCAGACTACTATCCGGAGCATTGGCCGGAGACACGGTGGGATGATGATGCGCGGCTGATGCAGGCCGCGGGCTTTAACGTGGTCCGAATGGCCGAGTTTGCCTGGACGCGGATGGAGCCGCGAGAGGGTGCGTTCAACTTTGACTGGCTGGATCGCGCGATCGAGCTGTTGGCGCGCTATGGTATCAGCAGCGTGCTGGGCACGCCGACCGCGGCCCCGCCGGCGTGGATCATGGCGGCGCAACCGGATGCAACCCTGATTCGCGAGGACCGGCAGCCGGTGACATATGGCAGCCGTCGCAACTACTGCCCGAATAACTCGATCTACCGCGAGCACAGTGCACGGATCGTCCGCGCGATGGCCGAGCACTATGCCGGGAATGCCCATGTCATCGGCTGGCAGATCGACAACGAGTTTGGCGGGCGGTGCTATTGCCCGACTTGCCAGGCAGCGTTTCAGCGCTGGCTGGAGGAACGTTATGGCTCGCTTGATGCCCTCAACACGGCCTGGGGCACTGAGTTTTGGAGCCATATCTACACCGCCTGGGAGCAGATTCCTCTGCCCTGGTCTACCACGGGCCTCCACAACCCGGCCTTGGCCCTCAACTACCGACGGTTCATGTCCGACAGCTATGTGGAATATCAAAAGGCGCAGATCGATATCCTGCGCGAGGTCTGCCCGGGGGTTCCCATCACGCACAACCTCATGGGTTTTGGCTACCCGAACCTGAATTACTTTGATCTCACTCGCGATTTGGACTGGGTGAGTTGGGACAACTACCCCCGTTTCCGGGGAGAGCCTGATGCCGCGGGGCGTGCACTGGCTCACGACACCATGCGCGGTCTCAAGGGCAAGCCGTTCTGGGTGATGGAAGAGCAGGGCGGGCCGACCGGCAACGCTACCGTGGCGCTCGCGCCCCGTCCGGGCGAGATCCCTTACTGGGCGTGGGAGGCGGTGGCGCACGGCGCGGACGGCATCGTCTATTTCCGCTGGCGCACCGCACGCTTTGGCGCGGAGGAATACTGGCACGGCATTCTTGATCATCATGGTGTGCCGGGACGCCGGTATGAGGAAGTGAAGGCGATGGGACAGATTGTGGAGCGCCTCGGAGAAAAGCTCACAGACAGCGCCGTGCGGGCTCAGACGGCGATGCTCCTGTCCTATGACTCGCGCTTTGCTTTCCAGAACCAGCCACACAATCCTCATCTGGACTATCCCAACGTTTTTGCCGGGCTGTACCGCGCGCTCTGGAAGCTGAATGCTGGCGTGGACATTGTGTCTCCAACTGCGGATCTCTCCACGTACAAGTTGGTAGTCGCTCCGATGCTGTATATCGTGGAGGAGACGCTGGCGGCAAAGCTGCATGACTATGTGTCAAAGGGCGGCACGCTCGTTCTCACCTGCCGCACAGGCGTGATGGATGTCGACAACATGGTCGTCAATCAACAACTGCCCGGCCTGCTCGGCGAGCTCTGCGGTGTGGTGGTGGACGAGTATGATTCGCTTGAGGACGGACGCAGTGTCCCGCTGCAATGGGCCGGCGACCTTGAGGATGTGGCGGGAGCCGGTACCGCCTGGGCCGATGTGCTGTCGCTGCGCGAGGCCGAGGCGCTGGCTTACTACGCCGGCGAGTACTATGCCGGGGTGCCGGCGGTGACACGTAACCGCGTTGGCGATGGGCAGGTTATCTACGCCGGCACGGTGCCGGATGCAGCCTTTGCACAGGGGCTCATGGCACACCTGGCCTCTGAAGCGGGCGTGACCAGTCCGCTGGAGGCGGAGCCAGGGGTGGAGGTCGTCGAACGGGTCGCTGAACAGGCACGCTACCTGTTCATCCTCAATGGCGGGTCAGACGCGACCAGTGTCGATGTCGGATCCGGCGGCCATGAGTTCGTTCAGGATGAGACCGTTTCGGGCGTCATCCAGATCCCGGCCCTGGGCGTGAGAATCATTGAGCAACCGTTGCGCACTGCGGCCATAGACTGAGAACGGTGCAGTTTGCCCCATTCGGCACAGTACGCTAGAATGCGCTCGTAAGAACTGAATAGAAACCGCGCTCCGAATCACGCGGCCTAAAGCCGACAGGCAATGGCACGTGATCGCGTCACCGGCAAAGACGCCGGGGACAAACGGTAGGGTTGGAAACGGCCCTGCCCCCCATATTTGGAAAGGAGACACCGGGTCGTTGCCATGCGCCGGCGTTCTTTTCCTATATTTGGAAAGAGCGCCGGCGTTTTTGTCGTTACCATCACGAGGGGAGAAGCGCGTTCGTGGATCTTGCTGCCTTTCTGGCCGAAACCGTTCGGCTCATCGTCACAAGGGACCCCGATCTCATGGAGATCGTGGCCCTGACATTCCGGGTTTCGGGCGTCGCTCTGGCCTTTAGTTCGCTAGTAGGCATCCCTCTGGGGGCGTTTCTCGGCCTCAAGCGTTTCACCGGCCGACGCCTGGTGATATCGCTGCTCTACACGGGCATGGGGTTTCCACCGGTCGTGATTGGTCTGGTCGTTTACATGCTTCTGTCCCGTAGTGGCCCCCTCGGAGCCATACAGGCAGACATTGTGCCGCGCTTGTTCACCCCGGCGGCGATGATCCTGGCTCAGACGATTATCTCTTTCCCGCTGGTGGCGGGGTTCACTATGGCGGCGGTCATGGGCGTGGATCCGCAGCTGCGCCAGCAGATCGTCGCCCTGGGAGCTACAGGGAGCCAGACGGCGCGGACGATTCTGCTCGAGGCTCGCACTGGTGTCATCGTCTCGGTCATTGCGGGTTTCGGGAGCATCATCTCCGAGGTGGGAGCTGTGATGCTGGTGGGCGGCAATATCGATCACAAGACCCGTGTGCTCACGACCGCCATCGTGCTGGAGACACGCAAAGGCAACTTTGAGCTGGCTTCGTCGCTCGGTCTCATCCTGCTGGTGCTCTCGTTCATCGTCAATCTCGCCATGATGTTGCTTCAGGGAAGGAGCTTTGACGAATGAACGAGGCCATCTACCGGTTGCGAGGCGTCTCCAAAAGTTACGCGAGGCATGAGGTCCTGTCGATCTCCCAGCTTGATGTTCGGCGCGGCGAGATTCTCGCAATCGTGGGGCCCAGCGGTGCCGGAAAGAGCACGCTGCTCAGGTTACTCAACTTTGTCGAGTCCAGCGATACGGGCACGCTAGAGTTCAACGATCGGGTGTATGGGCCTGGTGATGAGGTCTCCCTCTCCGAGCGCCGGCGTGTCACCACAGTGTTTCAGCGGCCGCTTCTGCTCAAGCGGACGGTTCAGGCCAACATTGCTTATGGGCTCAAGCTCCGGGGGCAGCATGATGTTCGTGACGAGGTGATGAACGCCCTCGGGCGTGTTGGTCTGGAGAAGCTTGCTCGCCAGAACGCGACGACGCTTTCTGGCGGGGAGGGACAACGGGTGGTGTTGGCGCGGGCCATGGCGCTGCGCACGGACGTGCTGCTGCTCGACGAGCCCACCGCCAATCTGGATCCCTACAACGTTGGCGCGATTGAGGCCATCGTTGAGGAGATAAATGGTGAGCAGGGGACGACGATCATCCTGGTCACCCACAATGTATTCCAGGCCCGTCGCCTGGCCCACCGGGTGGGGCTGCTGCTCGATGGCGAGCTGGTCGAGGTGGGCTCGGTGGATGCCTTTTTCGAGGCACCCACTGATCCGCGTACTGCTGCGTTCGCGCGCGGCGAGATGATCTACTAGAGGTTCGAGAGAAAAAGGAGAGACGAGATGCGCACGTTCCGTAGTATGGCTCTGTTGCTGTTGGTCGTTGGCTTGCTGGCTGGCTGCGCCAGCCCCGCTGCTGAACCGGCAGCGGAAGTTGAGGAGGTCGCAGAGCAAGCTGCTGTAGAGGTCGCTCAAGAGACCGAGGCCAAGACGATGATCCTGGCCACTACCACCAGCACGGATGATTCGGGTCTGCTCAAGTACATTCTGCCTGACTTTACGGAGAAGACCGGTATTACTGTCGAAGTGGTGGCTGTCGGTACCGGGCAGGCACTGCAGTTGGGCATTGATGGAAACGCCGACGTGCTGTTAGTTCATGATCGCGCCCGCGAAGATGCGTACATGGCGGATGGCCACGGTACCCGTCGCGAAGACGTCATGTACAACGACTTTGTGATCGTGGGTCCGGAGAGCGATCCGGCGGGCATCGCCGGTACGACGGACGTCGCCGCAGCCTTTGCCAAGATCGCCGAGACCGGTAGCACCTTTATCTCCCGTGGCGATGACTCGGGCACGCACGGCAAGGAAAAGAGCGTGTGGAAGGCGGCGGGCGTCGAGCCCGCGGGCGACTGGTACGTTTCCGCTGGCCAGGGTATGAGCGACGTGCTCACCATGACCGAGGAACAGCTGGGCTATACTATCTCCGACCGGGCGACCTATCTCTCTCGCGTTCTGAGTGGCTATACCCTGGAGATCGTCGTAGAGGGCGATCCGATGCTGTTCAATCCTTACGGGGTGATGGATGTCAACCCGGCAAAGGGCGAGCACATCAAGGCAGACTATGCGCAGCAGTTCATCGACTGGATTATCTCGGATGAGACCAAAGCACTCATCGGCAGCTTTGGCGTGGAAGAGTTCGGAGCGCCACTCTTTACCCCCCAGTGACGTGCCCGAGACCAGAGCGGCTACAGGGGCTCCCAACGCAAGTTGGGAGCCTCCTCTGCTTTATCAGGGTTTCGATGAGTCCGTTGGTGGCTACCTCCGCGGTGGCTAGGCCAGCCGTGGGCCACTGTTTCTAGAAGCGCAAAGCCAGTCTATTCGCGCGGGGTATCCTCAGTGCTGCCGGGAGCGTCATCTGGTGATGGCATGCTCAGGATCGTCACCGGGCTACCGGCCCGAACCGTCCCGGGCTCCAGGATGCGGACGAAAATCCCCTCGCGAGGCATGACGCAATCGCCTGCGAGTTCGTAGATGGCGCAGTGGTCATGACAGATCTTGCCGATCTGTGTGACCTCGGCCAGTGCGGTGCCCAAGCGCATCTGCGTGCCCACCGGCAGATCGTAGAGCACCAGGCCTTCGGTGGTGATGTTCTCGGCGAAACTACCCGGCTTGACCTTGAGGCCCTTGGCCTGCATTTTCGCGATGCTCTCCATGGCCAGCAACGAAACCTGCCGGTGCCAATCCCCGGCGTGGGCATCCCCCTCGATCCCCCAGTTGACGCGCAGAATGGCCTCGTCAACCGGACGCTTGGGCATCCCAGTGCGTTTGCTCGTGCAGACTGCAACGACGCTACCTTCTTTGTTCATGAGCTTACTCCAGGATAATGTCACCGCTCTTGCCGCCGGTCTTGCGGACAAGGCGAATATCGCCGATGCGCATACGGCGGTCCACGGCTTTGCACATGTCATAGATCGTCAATGCCGCCACGCTGACGGCCGTGAGTGCCTCCATTTCGACGC
The DNA here is from genome assembly GCA_040772225.1 of Anaerolineae bacterium. Lineage (GTDB taxonomy): Bacteria > Chloroflexota > Anaerolineae > UBA1429 > UBA1429 > JAAYED01. Next base: position 1,040,491 of record JAXGYO010000002.1, on the reverse strand, counting down.
CCGTAGGGCCGGTGCAGCGCGCTGTTGCCGAGATGAGGACCGCGGAGGTCAAAGCGTCCAGTTCAAAGTCAACCGTGACCTGCGAGAGCGGTAGAGGGTGGCAGAGCGGGATCAGTTCGGGCGTGCGCTTGGCTGCCATGATGCCGGCGACGCGGGCGACCGCCAACACATCGCCCTTGGGCATGCTTCCCTCGCTGATCAGGCTCAGGGTCTCTGGCGCCATGATGATCTGCCCCCGCGCTATGGCCTCGCGCACGGTGTCGGGCTTGGCGCCGACATCGACCATGCGCGCCTTACCTTGTTCATCCAGGTGAGTTAGCTCCATCGCCCTCAGCCTCCAATCCGAGACATCTGATGCTTCGTTGTAGTTATGGCGCTGTCAAGATGGTGACAGGCCGGTTTGTGAGCCAGTGCCTCACGCCAGATGTCTGCCAGCGCAGCTTCCTCTACCCCTGCCCGTAGAGGTGCGCGCAGATCGTACTCGAGGTCGCTGAACAGGCAGGGGACGAGCTTGCCGTCTGAGGTCAACCGCATGCGATTGCAGCTCTGGCAAAAGTGCTGGCTCAGCGCGCTGATCAATCCCACGGTGCCGGCTGCGCCCGGCAGGCGCCAGGTCCGCGCGGGCCCAAAGCCAGCCAGGTCGGCGGGCGCCAGGGGTCCCAGAGCCGCTTCGATCCGCTGTCTCGTTTGATCGGAGGAGACGTAGGCGCTGCGGGCTCCTTCGGCCTGTTCCCCAAGCGGCATGTACTCGATAAAGCGCACATGCCAGGGGGCCTCCAGCGTTCGGTTGGCGAATTCTACGACCTCATCGTCGTTGACACCCTGCATGACGACCATATTGATCTTGACAGGCGTCAGCCCACTGGCAAAGGCTGCGTCGATGCCCGCCAGGGCGTTTTCCAGACGGCCGCGGCGCGTAATAGCCACGTATCGCTCGGGCTTGAGGCTGTCCAGGCTGATGTTGACGCGGTCGAGTCCGGCCTCAGCGAGCGCACCAGCCATTTCGGCCAGTGCGATGCCGTTGGTCGTCATCGTGATCGACTCGATGCCCTCGATGGCCCGTATTTGAGCCACCAGGTCCACGATGCCTTTGCGTACCAGCGGTTCGCCACCGGTCAGCCTGACGTTGCGGATTCCCATGCTGACGCCGATGCGCACCAGGTGGGCGATCTCCTCCAGTCTGAGCACGTCGTCGTGAGAGAGCGCCGCAACGCCCTCCTCAGGCATGCAATATACACAACGCAAGTTGCAGCGGTCGGTCACGGATACGCGCAGGTAACTGATCTCGCGGTCGTAACTATCCAGCACCGATGGGCTCATGGTGCGACATCCTGTTCAGGCGAATCGATGAGCACGGCGGTGACGCTGGCACCCTCTGGCAGGTCGCCGGTGCCCCTGGGAATGCGCAACAGGGCGTTGGCGCCCACCAGAGACAGCAACCGGGAGGAGGCCTGTGAGCCAGTGGCGCGCGCCCACCAGGTCCCTTCGATAAGCTCAATGTGGGCACGCTGGAACTCGAGACGAGCCTCCTCATGACGGATTGAATGCGCCAGGCGCACCTGTCGCTCCGGGCGCCACCTCGCCCGGCGATGCGCCATCGCCCGCAGTACCGGGCGAATCTCCATTTCGAACCCAACGAGCGTCGACACCGGGTTTCCCGGCAGGCCGATCACCGGTGTTCCAGAGACCGTAGCAAAGGTCAGCGGCAGCCCGGGCTTGACAGCCACGCGGCCAAAGTGGACGGTTCCCAACTCCTCGAGAACCGGCTTGACCAGATCGTGGGTTCCCATCGAGACACCGCCGGTGGAGATCACCAGGTCCGCATCCTGCACGGCCTCGAGGAGGGCAGCACGCAGAGCCGCCCGGGTATCCGCGATCCGTGCGACTCGCCTGGCTTGAGCACCGGCGCCACGAATGGCGGCGGCGAGCACGTACGAGTTGCTGTCCCTGATCTGTCCCGGCTGGAGGACCTGACCCTGAGGCGCCAGCTCATCTCCGGTGGTGAGAATGGCCACACGGGGCGCGGGATAGATCGCGGGGTTGCTCACGCCCAGCGCAGCGAGGAGCCCGATCTCGGCCGCTCCTAGCGCCGAATCTATCGGCAGGACTGTCTGACCGCTGGCGACGTCAGACCCTGCGGGTCTGATGTTCAGCCCGACATGGGGCTCCAGGTCAGAGTACATCCAGCCCTGGTCTTCGCGCGTGAATTCAACAGGGATGACGGCATTTGCGCCACAGGGGAGCGGTGCGCCCGTCATGATGCGCAGGCATTCGCCAGGCGCGAGATGGCGCCCATCTGTGTGGCCGGCCTGTCGCTCGCCCAGCATGCGTCGTGGCATCTTGCCATCTGCGGCGATTACGGCGTACCCATCCATCGTGGATGCATCAAAGGTTGGCACTGCCTCGGACGCGATGATATCCTCTGCCAGCACAGCGCCAATCTCTACCTCGTGCAGCGGCGTCCGCCGCGCTGGCAGGGGCTGGATCCTGGCCTCGAGGATGCCCATGGCTTCCTCGAAAGGAATCATCGGGTATGCGCTTTGGGTCTTGAATGTGGTCATATCGTCCCCAGTGTCTCTATCTCAGGCTGATCACCTGTACAGGGCTGCCTGCAGCCAGATGGTCAATGTTCTCAGGGATAATCGCCAGTCCATCGGCCTGCACCATCGAGCTGAGGATGCCCGAGCCCTGATCCCCCGTCAGTCTGGCGATCGGCCCGTCTGTACCTTCGGTCAGTGTCACTCGCAGGTAGTGCCGGCGTCCGTCTTTACGCTCAATGGCGGTTGCGAGTCGAGCCTGGATGGTAGGCAGGTGGAACGGATCCAGACCGACCATGCGCCGTATCGCGGGCACACCGAACAGCATCATACCGAGCATCGCGGCCACAGGATTCCCTGGCAGTGCCAGCAGTGGCGTAGAGCCTATCGTGCCGAAAGCCAGGGGACGCCCGGGCTTCATATTCACCCACCAGAAATCCAGAGACCCCTCGGCTGACAAGACCTGTTTCACCAGGTCAAAGTCGCCGACGGAGACGCCACCAGATGTCACGATCAGGTCGGCGTTGAGCGCCAGCGCTCTGCCGATCCGCTCTTGTAACGCGGATTCCTGATCGGGAGCAATCTCCAGAATCAGTGGCTCTCCGCCTGCCTGAATGATCTGAGCTGCGTTCGTGTAACTGTTAATGTTCCGGATCTTGCCCGGCTCAGCAGGAGCATCGATGGGCAGGACCTCATCTCCCGTGGCCAATACCGCGATCCGGGGCCGCCGATGCACAGTGACGGTGGGCTTGCCAAGCGAAGCCAGCATGCCGATCTCTGCAGGGCCCAGCTGTACGCCCGCGCGCAAGACCACCTGACCTGCTTGCACGTCCTCGCCGGCGCGGCGGATGTCTGCGCCAGGGCGCGGCCGAAGCATCGTCCGCATCGTGGCACCGTCGGTCTCGGCGTCTTCAAAGCGTATCACCGTGTCCGCGCCAGCGGGCACAGGAGCGCCTGTCATGATACGCAGCGCCTCGCCGGGGCCCAGGATGCCCGGCCAGACGCTGCCCGCGGGTACCTCACCGATGACTCTGAGTGTGGCGCCGTCGCCTGCGAGATCGGCGTGACGCACAGCATAGCCATCCATGGCAGAATTGTCGTGCGGCGGGACTGGGGCGTCAGCGATCACGTCAGAGCAGAGACCGCGCCCCAGCGCCTGGAGAATCGGCACGGTCTCAGGGTCGGTTGGTGAAAGGAGCGCCAGGATGCGCGCCTGTGCTTCTTCAACGCTGAGCACGGGATAGCGGCTACGGTCAGCCATCAGCTGTTCCCTCGTGCTCAAGGTCGGTACCCTGCGCCATCTGCAGAGCATGCGCCAGCACCGGCCTGAGTATGGCTATGCCGTCTTTGACGGCGCCGCGACTCCCGGCCAGATTGATGATGAGGCACTGGCCACGCAGGCCGGCAACGCCCCGCGACAAGATGGCTCTGGGCGTGCTCTCGTAGCCTTTCCAGCGCAAGAGCTCAGCAATGCCAGGCATCTCGCGGTCGATGATCGCCAGTGTGGCCTCGGGCGTGTGGTCGCGCGGAGCTGCTCCGGTGCCCCCTGTGGTGACGATCAGGTCGATCTCTTTTCCGTCTGCCAGGGCGGAGAGCTCAGCCCGGATCATCTCGGGTTCATCGGGGATGATCCTCGTCACGAGCACCTCTGCGCCCATCTCGGACAGTCCCGCTACAAGAAGCGGTCCACTGGTATCATCACGATCGCCGCGATAACCCTTGTCGCTGATCGTCAACACGGCAGCATTGAATCTCAACTGTACCCTCCAACAAAAAACAGCCGGCCTCCATGCCTGGAGCGCCGGATCTGTAGATGCCGGTTGACGCTCTCCTTTCCAAGCACGGGAGGCGAGGGGGTTTCCCCCCTGACCCTTACTGCTCTACTGAGCAGATGATCGCACGCCATGGGCAAGAGCCTTTAGGTATTGCGATTCGGAGACAGCGTATAAAACTTGATATAGTATACCACAGGTTTGCCGGAGCGATGTGACGGCGGCTTGCCGCCGTTCAAGTGGCACTGTGTGGCGCAACAGATCCAGGGCCATCGGACCGCTTTTCGCAGCGGCCAGTGTTTTGACACAAGGATGGCCGGTAACTATAATCTCGTACGACCTTAACTACCGAAAAGAGCGATATGCTAGCGTTTAACGTCGCACAGTTGCTCAAGGAGGGGGTTGGGGCCTCGCGCCAACGGGCGCTGTCCGGCCATCTCTCTCAGGTCGATGAGCTCAATCCTGGGCCAGTGGGCGTCAACGGCGACGTGACGCTTGTGCGAACACCATCCGGGGTTCTTGTGATCGGTCGCGCGGAGATGGTGCTGCAGGTAGCTTGCCGTCGTTGTCTGGAGCCCGTGACACGGAACGTGTCGCTGGACATCGAAGAGGAATTTGTGCCGTCGATTGATGTTGTCACCGGCAGGCCTGTTCCAGTGGATGCGGACACGACTCCTGAGTTGGTGATAGACGAGAGGCACACCCTCGATCTGACGGAAGCACTCTGGCAGTACGCGGTTGCTGAGACGATGCGTCCCGTATATTGCTCCAGTGACTGCAAGGGATTGTGCCCGCAGTGTGGTGCAAACCTGAACCTGGGACCCTGTGGTTGTGATACCGAGCAGATTGACCCGCGTCTGGCCTTGTTGGCACAGCTGCTGGGATCATCTGAGCCTGAGGATAAGACTGAACAAGGGGAAGAAGAATGACACCGCTACCGAAAAGAAAACACTCTCATGGTCGCACGCGTAGACGCCGTGCCCACGACCATCTGACAGTTGTGAACCTGGTCGAGTGCCCGTCGTGCCACGCTATGCGGCTGCCGCATACGGTGTGCTCAGCATGTGGCTCCTATCGCGGCAAGGTCGTTCTGGCGAATCAGAGCTGACCCTTACGCCAATCAAGCAACGGGCCGATCGAGGTGCTTTCCCTCGCGGCCCGTTTGTTGGCTTGAGGGGCGGTGATCGCCAGCCTATGAGGAGGAAAGATGGTAGAAGGTAAACTGGGTACGGTGCGCATCTCGCCGCAGGTGCTGGCCACCATCGCGCGCCTGACGACGCTCTCAGTTCCGGGCGTCGCCAGTCTACACCATGATTTCTCCACTGATGTCGATCGTCTCTTTCGCGGCAAAGGTGGCGGTGGTGGGGTTAGTGTCCAGGTCGTTGACGGGGCGGTTCGTGTGGATGTTGGCATCGTGGCTGACAAGGATACGAATCTCTACGATCTCGGCATGGAGATCCAGTCGCAGGTTTCGCGAGCGATCAAGGATATGGTCGGCATGCCCGTGCTGGCTGTCAACGTCCACGTGGCCAATGTTGCGATGGGGATGACCCCAGAGTGACGCACCCGGGCGGGCAAGACGAGTGAAACCACGACGAAAAGCACGCATTATCGTGCTTCAGGTGCTTTTTGAGGTCGATCTGACAGGCCACGATCCAGCGATTGCGCTTGAAGAACGGCTGGTGGAGCAGGAGTTGCCCGCTTCGGGGCAAGCATTCTGCCGGCGCCTATTGGCAGATTCTTTGGCACACCGCGAGACACTGGATGCCATCATCCAGCAGATAGCGCCAGAGTGGCCGTTGGATCAGATGGCCCCGGTCGATCGCAACGTCTTGCGCCTCGGTTCGCAGGAACTGCTCTATGGCACCGACACCCCGCCCAAGGTGGCCATCAATGAGGCCGTTGAGGTCGCCAAGCTCTTTGGCAGTGAGAGTTCCGGGCGCTTTATCAATGGCGTTCTGGGCACGCTGCTTACTCAGCGACAGTCGTTGCTGTCTGCCTATCACATCGCGCCTGCGCCGCCAGACCCTGAAGTAGAGGCGCCGTAGACTGCGAGGCGCAGGGCCGTGTTATGCAAGGAGGCTTGCACTCGCTATGTTTGGTATTGGTCTGACAGAGTTAGTTGTAATCCTGGTCCTGGCCGCCCTCGTGGTCGGGCCAGAGGAGATGATCCAGTTCGCCGGTCAGATGGGGCGCTGGCTGGCCAAATTCCGGCGCGAGACAGAGGGCGTCACCAGAGAGTTCAAGGAAGCCTTCAATCTGGAGCTGCAGCCTTTTAACGAGATCAAGAATGAGCTCACCTCGGACCTGCAGGAAGTCAAGGCTGTGCAGGATGACCTGGCCGCGATCGACCTGCATAGCGAGATCGAGGGCAAGAGACCGGCAACCACTCCGAGGGGGAACTGGAATCTCTCTGGAGCCGGCACGTCCACATCTTCGAGGCAGCCTGTGTCCCCTCAGAAGGCGGCTGCACCAGTCGCGGCTACACTGGCTGCAGGCGGCGACGAGGTTGCCGCGGGCGAGTCTGAGGCCGTGCTGCAGCCGAGGCCCGCTGTAGAAGCAGAGCCCGTGGTCATCGATACGTCCCCCGATGCTGAGCCCATCAGTATTGGCGTCGCTGAGCTGGTCCCCGAGGATGCGGAGGTAGAGCCGACGATCATCGGAGAGCCGCTGTGGGTAGATATTCCGGAAGAGGCCGTCGTCGAGGCAGTAACGGAGAGCAGTCCACGCGAGTCTGAGGGCGATGAGGGCCGGAAGGCAGCTGACGCGGAGGAGGTAGCATGACAACCTACACCGATCGCGAACTGACCATCATGGAGCATCTGGCCGAGTTGAGAGATCGGCTGGTGTGGGCGGTGCTGGCGCTGCTGATAGGGACCGCGGTGGGCACCATCTTTACGGAAAATGTGCTCCAGGTTCTGATTATGCCCCTCGGGAACAACGTTCCGCAGTCGATTGCTCCCACAGAGTCGATCATGGTGTACTTTCGGATCGCTCTGATCCTGGGTGTTACCATCGCGATGCCCGTGATCGTGTATGAGGTCATTCGCTTTTTGCTCCCCGGGTTGCTGCCACATGAGCGCAAGTATCTCACGTTCCTGGTTCCTGGGGCGGGCGTGAGCTTTGCCGCGGGCGTCGCCTTTGCGGTCTTTGTGATGATGCCGGGTATGATCCAGTTCATGCAGGGCTTTTTGACCGAAGTCGTGGAGAACAACTGGACGCTACAGAACTATGTGAACTTTATGACCTTTGTCATGTTCTGGATGGGCGTTCTGTTTGAGATGCCGCTGGTGATCTTTTTCCTGGCCAAACTCGGCGTGGTGACGGTTCCCCAACTGCGCAAGGCACGACGCTGGGCGATCATGGTCAGTGCCGTTGTCGCCGCGGTTGTGACTCCCAGCCACGACCCGGTGAATATGCTCGTTCTCATGTTCCCGCTGGTCATTCTCTATGAGCTTGGCATCCTGTTGGCACACTTTGCCAAGCCGCGTGCGGATCAGAGCGCAGAGTCAATGATCGCCTAAGGCTGTGCTGTGATGAAACAAGAGGCGCACACAGGTGCGCCTCTTTTCGTCTCCGGTATATCTCTGCTCACTATCCCAGGGCTTCAAGTACCTCGTCCACATGGCCTTCGACCTTGACCTTGGGGAACACCTTGATGATCTTACCCTCTTCGTCGATCACATAGGTGGAACGGATTATCCCAAAGTACGACTTGCCATACATCCTTTTTTCGCCCCAGGCGCCATACATTTCTGCGACCTCGTGATCCGGGTCGCTCAAGAGGTAGAAGGGGAGTTCGTACTGGCCGCGAAACTTTTGGTGGGACGCGACGCTATCGGGGCTGACACCGATCACGACGGCGCCTTTCATCGAGATAGCTGCGTTTTCATCCCTGAAACTACAGGCCTCTTTTGTGCAGCCTGATGTGTTGTCCTTGGGGTAAAAGTACAGCACCACCTTCTTACCGCGAAAGTCAGTCAGAGATACCGTTCCCCCCTGGTCGGATTCGAGCGTAAAGTCGGGAGCCAGTGTGTTTTCCTCAAGCATGGGGCACCTCCAAATTCATTGTCTTGATTATATAAAAGATGATTTAGTTTGTCAAGAATGCTTGCGTCTAGCAGCGCTCACTCCTGCCGATTGTAGCTGAGCGGGCGCGCAGGTACAATCCGTCAAGTCAAGGAGGTCGGTCAATGTCCAGGCGGTTTGTTTCCCTCGGCGCCATCGCTGGCATACCTCTGCGTCTGGATCTGACCTGGTTTCTGTTGATAGCGGGTCTGGTTTGGGCTTTGCCAAGGGTGTACCTGCAGGAGGCTCTGCCACCTGATGCGTTGCCTTTTCGCTGGCTCGTGGCGTTGCTCATTGCGCTCATCTTTGCCGCGGCTGTTCTTCTCCATGAATTAGCGCATGCGGCCGCTGCCAGGGCAGTCCATCTGTCCATTCAGCACATCACGCTTTCGCTTTTTGGGGGTGGGCTGAGCTTGCTCGAAGAACGCGACACGCCAGGCCAGGAGTTACTCATCTCGCTGGCGGGGCCAGGCGCCACACTGCTGGTGGGCTTTGTCTTCTTGGGCATCTACCGGCTCTCAAATCCTGTTCTTCCGGCGATTGCTGTTGCCGCGCATGCTCTGTCGTTCATGTGCGTCGCCCTGGGCGCCTTTAACCTGCTTCCGGCCTTGCCTTTGGATGGCGGGCAGGCCCTCAGTGCGCTGTTCTGGTTTCTATCTGGCGATCGCAATGGGGCTACTCGCTGGGCTGCACGGATCGGTCAGTTCATTGGTACCGCCTTGACAATCGCAGGCCTCGGGATTTGGCTTACTCGCGACATCCGCGAGTGGGTGTGGGTGGCGATTGTGGGGCTGTCCGTGGAGGGTGGTTCGCGTACTGCCCAGCGACGGGCCAGTGCGCAACGGGCTCTTGAGGGACAGGTTGCGGCGGACGCCATGCTGCGTGGATGTGTACCTCTGGATCCGAAATTGACCTTGTCCGCCCTCGATGATGTAATGGCAGAGCACAGCGTGCCCTGCCTGATTGTGGGCGACGAGCGTGGCGTGTGCGGGATGCTTTCAGAACGGAGTCTGCGCCGTGTTCGCCCTGAACGTTGGGCGAGCACGACTCTGGAGAGCGTCATGGTGCCGCTGACCGAACAGAACAAGGTCCCGCCCGAAATGCCGCTGGCCAGGGTGCTTCAGAGGATGGCAGAGCAGAACCTTGAGGAGCTGCCGGTCATGCGGGGTGAGACTCTGCTCGGTGTTGTGGAGCGACACGAGATTATTCGGCTCATCGAATCGCGCATCGCGCTGGGCATATAAAAGAGTGTAGCGCCCACTCTGGGTGGCGAAGGGGGGACCCGCCCCCTCCGCCACCGCACCAGGGACTCTAGACCAGTGCGCCTGTGTTGCCGGTATAGGCGATCCGGGGCAGTGGACGGTCTGCTGCCCACGGGATCTCCCACGGGACTCCGGGCAAGAGATCGAACACGTCGTCCGCGAGCGCTTGCTCCCCGGACGGATCCAGGCACACCCCCCAGACAAATGTGCGGCTACTGAACACAGCGCGGTCGCCGCGGCGCGTCACCCGTATCTCCGGCTGTGGCCAGCCGACATCCTTAAAGCGGGCGAGAAGCAGGCGGTTCTGCCGCACGCACACGCCGTCCTCCCACATAGTAGCAAAGGCGCCTCCACGCTCAACGCCGACCTTGTGCCACTCATCCAGCGGAAACTGTGCCAAAAGCGTGGATGCATTGGGCGTCAGTTCAGCCACCGCTTCTTCCTGCATCGCCGGCTCCCCGTCAAAGCGGAACAACCCATAACGAACAAGTCCTTTCCACGGTGTGGCCAGTTCGTTGACACCATAGATGCTGACCTTGTCGCCGTCGATGGCCGGGATGACCTGCAGAGGCTCAAAAGCGCGGCGAACCGGGTGAAAGGCGAGTTTGCGGCGCATGTAATAGTCCACGATTGTCCACCCATGGGTCACCGGCCACGAGTCGTTGTACATCCAAAAGATCGCGGATGCGGTGCTGAACATGCGCCGCCGGTAGTTATTGATGTACTCCACCAGAGCTTCGGATTGGAGCACGCCGCTGTAGTAGGCATAGTCGGGCAGCGTCATGGCGGCAGGATCCATGCCGAGCCACGTTCGGAACCAGGTTTCGTTGATGGATTTGCGGCCAGGCCCGACATCGCCAGCGGGGTTCGGGCCGAGGGCCAACTCGTTGTCGTGGTACTCCCAGGAAGGTGAGAGATAGTAGCGCTCGTTCTCGGGCAAGAACTCTTTGAGGGTCTCGATAGACGAGGCGCCCAGCGCGCCGCCTTCGTTGGGGAAACGGCTCACATCGACGCGATAGGCCCAGTAGTTCTCGAGATCGCCAAAGAGCGACACATGCCAGGGGTGCTGGTCGCCCACGGTGGGATCGTTGGGGTACTGACTGTCCGGCGAATAGGGAGAGCTGGGCCAATACGGGCGGGAAGGATCTTCGGCCTTGAGTATGCGCGGAATCTCCATGTGATAGAGCGCATAGTCTGGGTGGGCGAGAATGGTGTCATAGCCCCATGACCAGGCACCCCACTCGATCTCGTTGTTGCCGCACCACACGATCAGGCTGGGATGAGGCGAGAGCTCGCGCGAGACGTGCTGAATCTCTGTACGAACGTTGTTCAAAAAGGCGGGATCATCGGTCGGATATTGGGAGCAGGCGAAAATGCAGTCGTGCCAGACCAGCAGGCCCGCTTCGTCACATAGCCCCAGCAGATCGTGGTCCAGGTACCGGCCGCCTCCCCAGACGCGCAGCGTGTTAAAGTTGGCTGCCAGCGCCTCCTGGACCAGCCCGTTGTATCGCTCATGATCCACATCTGCCATCAACATGTCGGCCGGTACCCAGTTGCCGCCCTTGGCAAAAATGCGTTTTCCATTGACCACCAGACAGAAATACTCGCCCCCCTCCGGATGGGGAGATCTGTCGATGCTGATGGAGCGAATCCCCGTCCGGCGCGTGCACGTGTCCACCACACTGGCACCAATCGCAATCTGAGCGGTGACGTCGTACAGGGGTTGCTCGCCGTGCGGGCGTGGCCACCAAAGATCGGGATGCTGAATGGAGAGGGTGATTTCCTGAGTCGATTCCCCGGGCGGTAGCGTCACCTGCACACGGCGGCTGGCGGTCCCCGGACCGGCAACCTGCACGATCACGGTCGCTTCCAGCGCGCTCTCGGACACGTTCTCCAGGAATAGCCGGGTAACCAGGCTGGCTGAGGTGTGGTCCTCAGAGAGCACGGGGTAGACCGCCATCTGATCGATACGCGCTGTATCCGCCCACTCCAGGTGAACCGATCCCGAGATGCCCACGTTCACGAGCCGCGGGTTCCAGTCCCAGCCAAACTGGTACTGGGGCTTGCGCAGCCACATACGCTTGTGTAACAGGCTATCGGGGTTGCCGGGCGTATAGCCCATTGCCGGACGTTCTCCCGCGCTATAGAGCCCGGATTCGATCGCCACGCTCAGCTGGTTCTCTCCCGGGCGAAGGCTGCCGGTGACATCAACGCGACAGGGGTAAAAGGTGTTCGCATGGGTGCCGACCAGCCTGCCGTTCAGATAGATCTCTGCGGCAAGGTCCAGTTCATCAAATACCAGCCAACAGCGCCTGGCCTGCAAGGCCTCAGCAGGCGCCTCAAAGGTGCGCCGGTAGATCCAGAACTGTTCCTCTACCCAGCGCGCATCCAACGCGTTCGTGCCTTTGCGAGGATCGGCGATCCTGCCCGCCCGCATCAAATCGAGGTGCACCTCGCCGGGGACGGTCGCCTCCAGGAAGGGCCTCTCGTCCACATCCTCCAGGCAGTAGGTGCTGACCTCACCGCGTCGACCATCGGTGCCCTTTAGCAACCAGGTTCCATCGAGACTGGCTCGCCCTAGCATGTTTGGCTCCTTTCGTTCGATTCAAGGATGCTGCCATCCAGTGCGATTATGGCGGGCGCGAATCTGGGCGTCAACCGCTGCAGTTTTCGCGGTTCTGGCGTTTGCGATGTTTACTGCCCGCGGGGTAGCGTGCTATGATGTTGTCGATTGCTGGGAGGTGATCGTGAAAATACTGGGTCGGACGCAGCCGCTCGAACGTTATCCTGTGTTGGAGTGTCTGGAGGTGATCAAGCGTCTGGGTTTTGACGGTGTCGAGGTCTGTCTTGAGACGGCGGAGATGGCCCCGGATACGCTTACCCCGCAGCGCCTTGAATCTGTGCGGAAGCGGATTGAGACTCTCGGTCTCCAGCCCTATTCGGTGGGTTACCACAGGGACTATATCTACGACGATCGCGAGCTCGAGCTGACACTTTTGGCCATTGAAGCGGCCCGCGCTCTAGGGAGCGAGATGCTGATCTTTTCGGGCATCGGCGCCCGCACGGGCGATGAGGCGGAATGGCAACGGATGATCGAGCGAACCGCAATACTGCTGGAGGCGGCGGAAAAGCGCGAGATCATTCTGGCGCAAGAGTTTGAGCCAGGGTTCATCGTTGGATCCACCGAGCAACTCTTGCGCATGTTCGACGCACTGCCGAGCGACTATCTGGCGGCCAATGTGGACCTCGGACACCTGTTCCTGTGCGACACCGACCCATTGGCGTCCATCGCGGCGATCGGATCGCGCATGGTGCACGGGCATATTGAGAACATGGCCCGCGGGGTTCATGACCATCTTCTGCCGACTGAAGGAGATATGGATTTGCGGCAGTATATTGCCGCGCTGGAACGGATTGGCTTTACCGGGGGCCTGGCGCTGGACCTGTACAAGCAGGACTATGAGGCCGTCGCGCCCGAACAAATCGCCTATCTGCGTTCGTTGATGTCATAGGGTAAGGACAAGTGCATGCCAGATCAGGATCTGTATCCGCTGCTGTTTGAGCCTCAGTTGCGGCACTATGTCTGGGGCGGGCGAAATCTGGAGACGTTGTACGGCCGCAGGTTGCCTCCCGGTCCCACGGCAGAGAGCTGGGAGATCTCCGGTCATGCGGAGGCGCCCACCAAAGTGGCCAACGGCGCGTATCAGGGGCTGTCCTTGCCGGAACTCGTGCGCCTGCTGGGGCCGCGTCTGCTGGGTACACGCACTGTGGAGCTATTGGGCGGTGCCCGGTTCCCACTGCTGGTCAAACTCCTGGATGCGCACCGCGATCTCTCTGTGCAGGTGCATCCTGATGACGCCTATGCCAGGGAACACGAGCACGGCGAGCAGGGCAAGACGGAAGCGTGGTATATTCTGGCGGCTGAGGAGGGCGCACGATTGGTGTATGGCTTGCGCCCCGGGACCGATAGCGAAGCCATGAAAAAGGCCCTGGCGGAAGGGACGGTGGTCGACCTCTTGACCTATCTGCCCGTCAAGGCTGGAGACTGCGTCTATGTGCCCACGGGCACCGTTCACGCTGTGATGTCTGGGACGGTCGTGGCCGAGATTCAGCAGACTTCCGACGCCACGTACCGGCTATACGACTGGGGCCGGCTGGGGAACGATGGTAAGCCGCGGGAGTTGCATATCGCTCAGGCGCTGGACACCATCCGTTGGGATGCACAGGGGCCTGGCATTGTTGCCCCGCGAACGCTGGAGAGCGGCGAAGGCCGTGCTCGCGCCTGTCTGATTCAGTGCCCGCAGTTCACTCTTGAGAAGATTGATCTGGAGGCCGGCGCCAGCTTTTCAGGCTGTTGTTGTGGCGACACCTTTGAGATCTGGGGCTGCATCGAGGGCGCCGCAAGTTTGGGAGAGCACGGTGGCCTGAGGCTTGAGGTGGTGCAGTTCACTCTGCTGCCGGCAGCGCTGGGGCCCTACCGCATTACGACGGAATCGGGTGCCAGCCTGCTGCGCGCCTATGTGGGGCACTGTGAAGACTAGTTGAGGGGGCTGGGGATCCCGGCCCCCTCGAATCCGCCCCTAATCAAAGACGAACACTGTCCGGATGTTTCCCTCTACACCCTTGTATAACCGGTCAAAGACCGCCTGTCCATCCTCGACGCTGGCATATTCGCTGATAAAAGGATCGATATTGAGCTTGCCCGATGCGATGAGTTCGACACAGTCGGGGATCTCTCCGTTGTTCGCACAGACGCCGTACAGCGTGATCTCTCGGCTCACCACGCTTTGCAGGGCCATGCTGATCTGCGGGGCGACGTTGCCGATGAGCGTGACACTCCCGCCCTTGCGGGTTATCTCCAGCGCGGTCTCAAAGGTGGCCTGGACGCCGACGGCCTCCAGCGCTGCATCGGCGCCTCTTGGGCCCGTGGCGGCACGCAGTTGGTCCATCATGTCGGGAGCATCGGCAGGTACGGTCACATCGGCGCCCATGGAGCGCGCCATTTCCAGCCGCGATGGTGATAGATCCGTGACAATGAGCTTGCCGGCTCCCTTGAGCCGCATCGCCTGCAGGGCCACCAGGCCTACACCGCCCGCGCCCACGATTACCACCGTGTCGTTGAGCTTGAGCGGGGTCCGATTGGCGGCGTGCACGCCCACCGACGCAGTCTCAACCAGTGCGGCCTGCGCAAAGCTCAGGTTGTCGGGCATCTTGACGGCGATCCAATAGGGGATCGTCACGTATTCGGCCATGGCGCCGTGACGGCGGTAGGTGCCCTCCGATACGCCCACCACCTCGCGATTGTCGCAAAGGTTTGGATGTCCGGTCTGGCAGAAATAGCACATGCGGCAGTAGATGGTAGAGTCAAAAGTCACCCGATCACCCGGGCCGAATCCAACCACCTTGTCTCCCACAGACTCGACGACACCTGCGGCCTCGTGGCCCATGATGATCGGCGGCTGGCGACGGCCGGTTGAGCCGGAATACCCTTTGATGTCGGACCCGCAGATCGCGCAGGCACGAACACGGATGAGGAGGTCCTCGGGACCTGCCTCGGGCTTGGGCCAGTCGGTGTACTCCAGAACATATGGTGCGGTATGAACCAGGGCTTTCATGTGTCCCCCTTTCATGCTGTTGGCTGGATTATCGATGCGTGGCCTGGGTCTGTCAATGGCAAGCGCCATGGCTGGCCTAGATCTGTGCAGGGTATTGCCGGCAGACGCAGGCTGTGATAGAAGATTCATACGGCGCACGTGGAGGTGGCTATGGGACTTGGTGTGGGTATGGTGGGGCTGGGGCAGTTTGGGCGAGAATTTGTATCGCTCTTCAAGCGACATCACGGCGTGAGCAGGCTGGCTCTGTGTGATATCGACCCGGGACGACTTGCAGCAGTCGCCAGGGAACACGATATTCACGAGTGCTACTCCAGCATGGACGAGATCTGCCGCACTGACCTCGACGCACTGGTCATCATTACACAGCCCTGGCTACATTGGCAACAGGCTATCCAGGCGCTGGAAGCGGGCAAGCACGTGTATTCTGCGGTGCCGGCGGTTCACGGCGCCGACGGCGATCGGATCCTGGAGCAGTGCGACCAACTCGTGGAAACCGTGCGGCGTACGGGGCAGGTTTATATGCTTGGGGAGACGACCCTCTATCGCCGTGAGACGATGTACTGCCTGAATCAAGCCGCCGAGTCAGCGTTCGGTGACATTGTGTATGGCGAATGTGAGTACTGGCACGATATGAGCAGTCCCTCGGCTAATCTGTATCGGGTCTATCGCAACCGCTGGGGGGCTCAATGGGGGCCCGACAAGCGGGGCTGTATCCCGATGCACTATCCCACGCATGCGACATCGAGCATGGTCGAGATCATGGATGCCCATATGATCAGTGTCTCTGCACTGGGCTATGAGCGTGCTGACGAGGACTGGTTCATGCGGGGCACCTACTGGGACAATGTCTATGGCAACGAGGTGGCACTCTATCGAATGAGTAACGGCGCCACGGTGCGACATGCTGAGTTTCGGAGGATTGGACACCCGGAGAGAGAATCGTTCAGGCTCTTTGGCACTGAGGCGAGCTTTGTGAACGATGTGTCAGGAGCGCGGTGGACTGACCGTAACGGCTGGACTCCGCTTGAGCTGGATGCCAGCGAGCCTCTGCCACCCGAACTGGCGGACGATCCGGGCGGGCACGGGGGATCGCACGCCTATCTCGTTCACGAATACGTGTCGGCTTGTCTGGAGCAACGCCTGCCTCGCTCAAATGTATGGCAGGCCGTACGCTACCTGGCGCCCGGGATCGTGGCACACCAGTCCGCCTTGCGCGATGGCGAGTTGCTCAAGATACCTGACTGGGGCGATGCGCCGGGCTGAACTCAGGGTGCCGGACGCGCTCCGGGCTCGCGGAAGGCGACACGCAGCTCGTGCGCCTCGATGGCTGCCCAGGCAGGCTCCAGCGCAGCAAGCACCTGCGGCAGCGTCAGTGTGCGCCGAAAGCTCCCCAATCGAACGTGGAGTTGGTCCCCATCTTTGCTGAGATCCACAGCACCTGTCTCGACGCCTGCCAGCCGCAGGATCAGCAGGTACTGACCGTTCCGCATCTCAAAGCGAAGCGGTTGCTCATTGGACAACGACTGTCCCGGATCCAGATCATGATACAGGTCCTGTGCCAGCTGCAGCAGCGCATCGACGCCGACGACTTCGCGCCGCTTGAGAGAGACCTGAAAGACTGGCAAGGGGCCAAATATCTTGATCACTTCATCGATGTACCCGGCTTGATCGGTTTTCCAATGCTCGAAAAATGGGTCCTGGATGGCAGGGGGCAGGATTCTATTTACATAAAGGCTGTCCACACTGAGGCCGAAAAGGCTCATGTAGGTAAAGGCACGTTGTGTCTCTTGAACCGAGAGTTGGTCGGGATTGAGCACCAGCCGCACCGATGTCTGTTCGCGGTCGGTGAGCACGACACGCAGGTTTGCGATCTGGTCAAAGATACCCTGGATCTGTGTCTGCACGATGGTCTCGCTCAGGGGCAGCTTGAGCGCTCTGGAGATCGAGGGCAGTAGCAGCCGTGTGGCGCCTGACGTCAGGCCCGCGAGATTGCGGGCGTAGAACTGCTGAAGGTCGGGCGCGCCAAGCAGGCGCATTGCCGCACCTGTTGGCGCGCTATCTACGATCAGGACATCATAGTCCCCTTGCTCCTGGTAGTGTCGAATACGCACCAGCGCCAGCAGTTCATCGAGTCCTGGCAGGATGGCAAGCTCGCCTGCCACAGGCGCGTCCACGCCTTGATTTCGCAGCGTTTCGGCGATCCTGCGCTTGATGTTCCCCCAATAGCGCTCCAGTTCTTGCCCCGTGTCCAGTTCGACTGCGCTGAGCTGCGTGCTGCCGACCGGTTGCGGTTCATTTGAGAGCTGCACGTCCAGAGCATCGGCGAGACTGTGCGCGGTGTCCGTGCTGATGACGAGCGTTCGATGTCCGAGCTCGGCGCAACGAAGCGCCGTGGCGGCGCTTAACGTTGTCTTGCCCACACCGCCCTTGCCGGTAAAGAGGATCGTGCGCACTCAGCTGGCCGTCACTTCCAGGCCGTCGATAGCCTTGAGGATCGCCGTTCGCCCTTCGTGTTCCAGCTCATAGGCTCGGATGGCTGCTAGCTCGTCCCGGCCAAGGGGTGCCAGACGCGCGATGATCTCATCGCTGGCCAGTGCGTCATAGTCCGAGATGGGCAGTACAGAGATGCTCTGCCGCGTTAACGGAGCGGCTGCGGGCGCCTTGTGGCCCAGGATATTCAGGACGGCACGGGTGAATGGGCCAGGCTTGTCTGCGGCTTCCATGCCAGCGCGATGCGCTGCCTCTAGCGTCCTGGTCACCGATCGGGCCGTGATGATCGCTAAACCGATGCTGGTGAGAGCTACTTCTTCAATTGCCTTACGCACCGGTTCCAGATCGACTTCCGGTATCTTGATGTCCTCTCGGTGAGGGCGGCGCAATTCGAACTCTACAACGCGCTGAGGGTCGTTCATATCCATAGTTAACCTTTGATCGTCCATTTTGCCTCCGATGATACTGACGGTTACCTGCCCACTATACGCGTGGCCCATCCGGAGGTTGCACACCGTCGGACCCGCATCGAGAACGGGAGTGCTGGCAGTACTCCTCCAGAGGACACCCAGTGCAAACGGGCTGTGCGCGACAGTGTGCTTTGCCATGCTGGACGATCAAGGCGTGGTACTCGCCATACAGTGTCGCGTCGTCCTCAAGCCCGTCCACAAACCAGCCTTGGACAACCCTGTAGGTTGCATTATTCGCCCAAGCATGCCCCAGTCGCATGAGCAGTCTGCGTGTGTACTTGTCGACCACAAAGGCCGGCCTCCCAAAGACATAGAGCAGGATACTGTCTGCGGTTTCGGGGCCGATGCCTTTGACCTCCAGCAGGGCTGTACGGAGGGCCTCCGTAGGCCAACGCATCAGGCCGTCTATGCCGCCACTTGTCCTCACAAAATGCAAGAGTGCCGTCAGGCGGTCGTACTTGACGTTGTGGAATCCGGCCGGTCGGATGGCCGCCTTGATCTCCTCATGCGCAGCTGATAGCAATGCATCGAGGGTTAGCAGGTCACTGGACTGCAGTCTGGCGATGGCGATGGCGACGTTACTCCAGGCGGTATTCTGAGTCAGCACCGCGCCCACCATGATCTCCAGGGGCGAGTCACCAGGCCACCAGGCTTGCGGGCCGTAGGTCTCGATCAAGATGCTGTAGAGCTGCTCTGCAGAACAGGGAGGGGCAGTCATGTCTGGGTCCTCAGGTTCGCATCTGTGCGTTGGATAGTTTCACTATAGCCAACACGTTCTCCTCGACAACAGAGGGGTGCGCGTCTTGGGCTCGTCTGAAATGTTTGCTGGGTACGCATGGCCTGTGGTATCATCGATATGAGGTGCTGCCCAGGCCATGAACGCGAATCAGAATGAAGAGCTGAGTGCGCGCGAGCTAGAGATCCTGCAATTGGTGGCTACAGGGGCGACGAACCTGCAGGTGGCACGCACCCTCTTTATCAGTCCCAACACCGTCAAGACGCATCTCCGCAATATATTCTTCAAGCTCAACGTCGAGTCGCGCACAGAGGCTACGTTGTACGCCGTGCAGCACGGGCTGGTCCAGGTGGACGGTTACGCGCCCCCCGAACCCGAGACGACGGATCCCGCGGAAGTAGCTCTCGCCGAACTGCAGTCGTCATTCGCGGCTGCACAATCGGATCGGTCCTTTTTGGCAATGCGGGGCACGGTGCTGGTGTTTGGGCTCTGCGTAGCTCTGCTGTTGATGCTATGGCCTGCTGCCGGCAGGCGCGCGGCCCATTTGGCTCCCGCCGACCGCTTGATGGATCTGCCTGTGGCCGCGGCAAACGGTCCAGGCGCTGTTTCAGCTTCACGCTGGAGCGACCGCAGTCCGATGATCAGCCCGGCGGGTCGCTTCGCGCTGGCCTATTCTCAGAACACAGTCTATATCATCGGGGGAGTGGGGCAGGCCGGGGTGACCGCCGGGGTACAGGTGTACAACCCCGTCGAGGATTCCTGGAGCACAGGCCCCGATAAACCCACCGCGGCAGCGAATATCGGTGCCGCCGTCGTCGATGACCTTATCTATGTGCCCGGGGGACTCGACGCCGATGGCCGCGTGCTGGATGTGCTGGAGATTCTGGACCCGGGAACAGGTGAGTGGAAATCTGGCCCCTCGCTGCCTGTTCCCCTGTGCTCATACGCTATCGCGGCCGATGCGGATGGGCTGTACCTGTTTGGGGGCTGGAACGGCCATACATATGTCGATTCGGTGCTGTACTTTAGCGTTGCCGAAGGTGTGTGGCGCCAGGTAGCCACAATGGATATGGCCGCTGGATATGCGGCGGCCGCTGTCGCCGGCGATCGGATCCATGTTATCGGCGGCTACGATGGTGAGACGGAGCACGCGACGCATGTGGCCTTCGACCCTGCTGCCGCTCGGCGAGGTGAGCACCCCTGGCAAGCCTTGGCGCCGATGCCGGAGGGGAGAGCGGGGCACGCCGCCACGGCTCTGCTGGGGCATGTGTATGTGCTGGGTGGGGGCTGGCAGCGTCCGTTGGACGATAATGCACGGTATGACGTTGCCGCTGACTCCTGGAGTACGCTGCCGAGCCCCTTTGCAGGTGAGTGGCGCACGCTTGGAGCAACGAGTATCGATACCAGCTTGGGCCTGTTTGTCTATACGTTTGGCGGGTGGCATGGTGCCTATCTGGCGGATGTTCAGGCCTACCAGGCCTTCTACCGGCTCTATCTGCCCTAACGGAGGTGATGTCATGGCAGGCAACGAGGTCAGTATTCAGGCGGTATGGGTTGAAGGACTAAAGTTCGAGGCGGTGGGCGCCACCTCCAGGACGTCCTTTGTGATGGATGCATCAGAGGATGCGGGAGGTTCCTCTGAGGGCGTGAGGCCAACAGAGGCGCTTCTCGCCGCTATGGCGGGCTGTAGCGGCATGGATATCATCCTGATGCTGCGCAAGATGAAGCAGGACGTGACGGGTCTGACCATCAATGTCACCGGTGTCAGGGCTGAAGACTATCCGCGTCCGATCGAAAGCGCTACAGTCGAGTACATCCTCAGGGGCCATCAGATCTCGGAGACATCTGTGGCCCGCGCGGTCAAGCTGTCCGAGACCAAATACTGCGGTGTGATGGCGTCACTCAAGGCCCAAATAACGACATCCTATGTGATAGAAGAGGGCTAGAGCCGCTGCGCTGTCTCAGCGAGCGCCTATGTGGTATACTTGCCGTTGCATTGGGGGGCGGCGCGATGGTCATTGGTTTGCTTACGGTTGAACTGCAGATACCTGCCTCGCAGTCCCTCAAGAACAAGCGGCAGGTCACCCGGTCGCTGATCAGCCGGCTGCGCCAGGAGTTCAACATCTCCGTGGCGGAGGTGGACCACCAGGACAGCTGGCAGCTTTGCACGCTGGGAATAGCCTGTGTCTCTGGTGAGACATCGCAGGTGCAGCAGTTGATGCGGCGCGTGGCGACTTGTATCGAGGAGCACGCAGTTGACTATTATGTCCTCGAGGTGCAATCTGAGCTCTTATAGCCGGAGGGTGCTGGCGACACCCGGAGGGACCATTCGTGTTCTATGAAATCGTAGCTGTTGCGCGTGACTGGTCCATTCTCATTCTGGCGCTTCCTGCACTGGTTTTGCTCGCGCTGCAGGTGTTCATCCTGTGGCACGTGACACGCGCCGTCAGGTCGTTCAGTCCGCGGGTTAGGCCAGCCTTGCGCACAGCAAGCAGTGCAGTTGCCAGGGCAGCGGATGCCGTGGAGCAAACGCGCACTAAAGTGGAGCGCCCGGTGCTCCGGGCACGAGCTATGCCCGCGCAGATCAGGGGTTTTACCCGGGCGCTTTTCAGCCCCAGGCACAGGAGGTGAGTCGTGCGTCGAGAGATTCGTCGTGCATTGGTTGGGGCTGCCGCGGGCGCGATCCTCGGTGCGATTGCTGCTGTGGCCTATACGCACGTGGATGAGACCCGCGCCAGCCGGTCTGGGGTGCAACGCGCCGAGGCGGTGCCTGTTACCCTGCAGCAACTGATGAGGATCGGCGTGCAGGTAGTGAATGTGTTGCGCCAGTTGCTGAGCCTGGCCTGAGAGCTGTATTACCGGTTCTCGGTCTTGGCGCTGATCCGTGACTGGAATGGGTCTGCCGCAACGTTCTGTCTTGTTCAGCCTACTTCTGTTTCGGGAGGTTCTGTGTACCGTATCCTGTCCAAAGAGACTTTGACACCTGTTACCACTGAATACGTCATTGATGCCCCGGAGGTCGCCCGCAAGGCCCAGGCGGGGCAGTTTGTTATCGTGAGGGTGCATGAGCGTGGCGAACGTATTCCGCTAACGATCGCGGATAGCGATCGCGAGGCGGGCACCATCACGGTGGTGGCTCAGGAGGTCGGTGCGACGACCTACCGGATGAAGGAACTGGAGCCCGGGGATGGCCTGGCAAGCTTTACGGGGCCTCTAGGGCGTCCCACCGAGCTTGAGCAATTTGGCACCGTCGTCCTCGTCGGTGGCGGATTGGGTATCGCCGCGATTCATCCGATCTGCCGCGCGCTGCGGGAGGCCGGTAATCACGTCATCGGCATCATCGGTGCGCGCAGCGGCGATCTCCTCTTTTGGGAAGACCGTATGCGGAACGTTACCGACGAGCTGATCGTAGTTACCGATGATGGCAGCTATGCGCGCAAGGCACTGGTCACTGAGCCACTCAAGGAGCTAATCGAGGCCCGCCAGATCGACCGCGTCTGGGGGATCGGGCCGGCGATCATGATGAAGTTCGTCGCCCTGACCACACAGCCCTATGGCGTCAAGACCATCGTCAGTCTGAACTCGATCATGGTAGACGGTACCGGGATGTGTGGCGCCTGCCGCGTGTCCGTTGGAGGGCGCACCTATTTCGCCTGTGTCGATGGACCCGAGTTCGACGGTCACCAGGTGGACTGGGATCTGCTCTTTAGCCGGCAGAGGTTCTATCTGGCCGAGGAAAAGCGTGCGCTGGAGCTGTTCCAGCAGGCCCACGAGAAGATGACCGAGCAGGAGGACGCTCGATAATGGCAACCGGGACACAGAAAGAGAACGCTCGTCACGCGATGCCGGCTCAGGATCCTGGGGTCCGTGCGCACAACTTTGGCGAGGTGGCCCTGGGCTATGACATGGTGATGGCGGTTGAAGAGGCCAACCGCTGCATTCAGTGCCGTCGCCCCCTTTGCGTGACCGGTTGCCCGGTGCAGGTGCGCATACCCGAGTTTATCAAGGCACTGCGAGAAGGCGATATGTGGCAGGCGGTCGCGTATCTGAAAGACAACAATAGCCTGCCCGCGATATGCGGGCGCGTCTGTCCTCAGGAGACACAATGCGAAGCACTTTGCGTGTTGGGACGACGCGGTGAGCCCGTGGCCATCGGCCGGCTCGAGCGCTTTGTGGCTGATTGGGAGCGTGAGCAGGGTGTACGCGTTCCGGAGACGGCCGGCGCCAATGGTATGCGCGTCGCCATCATCGGCTCGGGACCAGCGGGGCTGACTGCCGCCGGAGATCTCGCGAAAAAGGGCTACAAGGTCGATATCCTTGAGGCATTGCACGAATCAGGGGGTGTGCTCATCTATGGAATCCCCGAGTTTCGGTTGCCCAAAGCCGTGGTGGCAGCGGAGATCGACTATCTGCGTCAATTGGGCGTTACGATTAGGCACAACGTCGTGGTCGGCAAGCTGTACACTCTGAGCGAGCTCTTGGAGGAGTACGACGCGGTGTTCCTTGGAACGGGTGCCGGGCTGCCGATCATGATGAATATCCCGGGTGAGAACCTCAATGGTGTATACAGTGCCAACGAGTTCCTTACACGGGTGAACCTGATGAAGGCCTTTGACTTTCCCAACTGGGATACGCCCGTCCGGGTGGGCGAAAAGGTGGCGGTGGTGGGTGCCGGCAACGTGGCTATGGACGCGGCCCGCAGCTCTCTTCGGCTGGGCGCACAGGAGGTTCATATCGTCTACCGGCGCTCCCGCGAGGAGGTGCCTGCTCGCGCTGAGGAAGTCGAGCATGCCGAGGAAGAGGGCATCATCTTTGACTTTCTTACCAACCCCACCGAGGTACTCGGCAATGACCAGGGCGGTGTGGCAGGTCTGCGCTGCATCCGCATGACTCTCGGCGAGCCTGACGAGAGCGGCCGGCGCCGCCCGGTGCCCGAAGAGGGCTCAGAGTTTGAGATTCCGATGGATACGGTCATCATGGCGCTGGGCACAAGGCCCAATCCGCTGGTGTTCACCGATGCCGACGGCCTGCATCGCTCTCGGAGGGGTACGGTGGTTGCTGACACCAGTACCGGCCGCACGACGCTGGAACGGGTGTGGGCGGGGGGCGATATCGTCACGGGGGCTGCGACCGTCATCAGTGCGATGGGCGCGGGGCGCGTGGCAGCAAACGATATAGACGCGTACCTGCACCGCCGCGACGACGAGCCCTGGCTCAAGGAAGACGATATCTAGCGGGAGAGAACCGTGGAACGGGACAACCGGTTGTTGTTTGAGGTGCACGAGCAACCTCGCGTCCTCGAGGGGCTGCTGAACTCGGCGAGGGGGTCTGTAGAAGCTCTGGCGGCTGAGATACGCCGGCGGGACATCTCTCAGGTCGTGATCGCCGCGCGGGGCACTTCGGACAATGCCGCGACCTATGCCAAGTATCTGCTCGGTATCGCGCACGGGCTGCCAGTTACTCTGGCGGCCCCCTCGTTGTATACGCTGTACGACAGCCCCATTACGCTACGTGATAATTCCCTGGTTCTGGGTATCTCCCAATCCGGCATGTCACCGGATATTGTCGCCGTGCTGGAGAGCGCGCGGAGCCAGGGGGCCCTCACCGCAGCCCTGGTCAACGCGCCCGGGTCGCGCCTGGCGGAGGCGGCTGAGTGGGTGATCCCTCTTGGCGCTGGCGAGGAGCGCAGCGTGGCTGCGACGAAATCCTACACCGCCGAGCTGCTCGTTCTGGCGATGCTGGCAACTGCTCTGGCCTCCGATGCGGGCCGCTGGGAGGATCTCGCCGGCGTGCCCCGGGCCGTCGAGGATGCGCTGACACTGGAAGATGTCATCGCCCGGCGGGCCGAGCGCTACCGCTATATGGAACATTGCGCCGTGATCTCGCGAGGCTACAACTATGCCACCGCGCTGGAGACGGCCCTCAAGCTCAAGGAGCTCACCTACACCGGGACAACGCCGTATTCGGCAGCAGATTTTCTGCACGGTCCGGTGGCGGTGGTGCGCGACGGGTATCCGATCATTGTCATCGCCTCCCAGGGGAAGGCGTTCGCCGGCCTCTCCGAGTTCGTAGCAGAGATGCAGGAGCGCCGTGCGGAGATTGTGTTGGTCACTGATAGCGAAGAGTTGGCCCGGAGCGCTGCGCTGCCGCTCGTATTGCCTACGGCACTCCCAGAGTGGCTATCGCCCATCCCGGCGATCATCCCCGGGCAGTTGCTGGGGTACTATGTGGCGGTAGCGCGCGGACTGGACCCGGAACGTCCCCGCGGCCTGCGCAAAGTCACCGAGACGATATAGAGGGGTGGCGGCCTACACTCCACCCTCCCGTCTGCTTGGTTGAGGATCATCGCTATCACACGACGTCCACCATCACCTTGATCGCCACATCCTTGTGCTCATCGGCAAAGCGCAGCGCCTGTTCTGCCTCGGCCAGCGGGAAGTGATGGGTCACCAGCGAGGCGACATCGATGCGATCCGTGGAGGTCAGGGCGATGGCGGGCGGGTAGCGGTTGGCGTAACGGAACTGCCCGCGAATGTCGATCTCTTTGCTGGCGGCGGAGACAATGTCCAACTCCACCATGGGCTGCGACGGCAGGCCGGTGAGAACGGCGACGCCCCCATGCCGCGCCACCGCCAGGGCATTGCGCGTGGTCGGCACGCTGCCGGCGGTCTCAAAAGCCACATCGACGCCGGCGCGGCGCTCATCCATCCCCTGTGCGATCATCAGTCTACGGATCTCTTCCACCGCGGTGTGAGAGCGGTCGTCGATCGTTGCGGTGGCGCCCAGGCTTGCGGCACGCGCCAGCCGCGAGGGCTCGATATCGATGCAGATCATCGTGGTGGCGCCAGCGATACGGGCGGCCTGCAATGTCAGCAGTCCGATAGGCCCGCAACCAAAGATCGCCACGCTATCGCCGGGTCGCACCTGAGCGCGCTCGACGGCCCAGAGTCCCACCGAGAGCGGCTCCATCATCGCGCCATCATCAAAGGTCATGTTGTCGGGGAGAGGAAAGATAAAGTCCTCCGGCCACACTACATACTCTGCCATGGCGCCGTCCACCGGTGGCGTGGCCATAAAGACCACGTCGGGGCACAGGTTATAGTGGCCCGAGCGGCAGTAGCGGCACTTGCCGCAGGTGTATCCCGGCTCGATGGTTACCCTGTCCCCAGGCTTGAAGCGCGTCACCTCGGCGCCAGCCGATACGACCAACCCGGCGCTCTCATGTCCCAGGATCATGGGCGCGCGCACCACAAAGTCGCCGATGCGGCCCTGCTTGAAATAGTGTACGTCACTGCCGCATACGCCCACGCGCTGGATCTGCACCAGGACCTCGCCGGGTGCCGGCACTGGCACCGGTCGCTCCTCAATGCGGACATCGTCCACGCCATAGAGCACCGCACATTTCATCATCTGCGTCATTGTCACCCTCCCGTCATATGACCGCGCTGCGTTCGGTACGCGGTAACGGTTTCGATTGTCTGCTAAGGACGATACTCGAATTCGATGAAATGGTCACCCGGGCTGAGAGCAATGCCACGGAACAGACCGTCCACCGCGCCTATCGGGGTTTCAGTTCCGTCTACGATCGCGGTCCAGCCCGGATAGACCATATCTGCCAGGACCAGCAGCGCCGGATCGTCGACGCGGGCTCGTAGCGTGACGCGCTGGTCCTCGTAGGAAACTACCTCCACCGCGCCAAGCATGTCGGCGGTTAGGCCAGCGGTCAGTGTGTATCCGGCGGTGGTCTCCTGTACGAGGGAGCTCGGCACGGTGTAGGCCCTCGGCCAGGCGTCCAGATTGCGGTAGACAACGGCATCCTCGGTGCGGTAGACAATCTCGTGATCGCCGAGGCCCAGCAAATGGCTGGCCAGCACCTCAGTGCCGTCTATGGTTACAAAGCGGATGCGTTCGATACGCACATAGGCTTCGGGCAGCGCCGGGATGATCTGCATGCCCGTAATGCGTGTGGGCACGTCCATCTCCCACGACCCCAGATAGGTATGGCCAGGATGCGCGACGTTGCGATAGCTCGAGCGCGCGGGGAAGGTGGAGGCCAGGGGCGCCATACTGTGCTGCACGACCTCGGCCACATCGTCCCGCTCTATAGCCCACTCGGCCGTCTCCAACCCCACGCGCACTGGCAATCTCAGCAGGGCTCCACCCTCCGTCGTGAGTTCCAGTGTCGCCGCCAGCGTGCCATCTGGCAGGTCCGCGGCGTGGCTTACAAACGACTCGACGCGTATCCCGGTTACGCCTTTGACATCAATCGGGCGCGCGGTATTGTAGGGCAGGGCGGCAAAGGGGTTCAGAACATCGTATAGCTCGCTGGCCTCGTCGACCGGCAGCAACTGCGGGATGACATAGTAACGGACGTTGAGCCGGTTGAGGCGATCCGCATCCAGCGACGTGACATAATCCTGATAGGCGCGCGGTACGAGGGGCATGTACATGTTGGCGCTCTGAATCCCATAGGCCCCCGCGATGTTGGGGTAGAGGGATTCGCGCTGTACCGACAGCGCGGGCAGGATCGTCTCCTTTGTCCAGACGCGGTAGAGAGCGTCATCGGCGCTCAGGAACTCGAGAACGGCAGGCCTGGTACGCACCTCTTCGATCGGGTAGCTCCGGTTGTACGTGGCGTTCAGCACCTGGCCATAGCTGAATAGATCGGCGCACAGCAGAGCGATGCCTACAAGCCAGAATGCTCGCGGTGTCTGGGAACGAGCGCTGTAAAGCCAGAGGACGAAACCTGCGGTGTGCGCGAGGGGCAACCAGCGCCAGAGGGCCACCAGTGCGTCGGCGTCCGGGGCTCTCGATGTCAGCACGACAGTGAGTACGGCCAGCGCCAAAGCAAGGCCACCATGTGTAGCGCCCCGCAAATGCTTCTCCCCGTCGCCGGTTCTGATCCGGTCAAAGCCAATGCCCGCCAACAGCGCCAGCGCGATACTGGTCCAGAGGAGGTAGCGGGCTGGAACACGAAAGAGGTTAAAGGGGGGCACGCGTTCGAGCCAGCCATAGAGCGGGTTCCAGCGTCCAAAGGCCAGCAGCAAGCCTGCGATGGCCAGACCCAGGAGCAGCCAACGCACTGGCGCCTCGTCTCGCCTCAGGGCGATCCAGCTGAGGGCCAGGGGTATCAGACCCACGTATCCCATCAGTTCGATCGATCCCGAGGGATAGGGGTTGCCCAGCAAAAAGGGCGAAAGAAAAGTGGCCACGAGGAATGGGTGGAAAGAATAGCTCGTGAAAAAGGTGCTATCGAGCCCGCCTGCCCGCTGTGAGAGCCCGGCCAGTTCCACTGTCGTCAGAATCTGAGGCGCTGCCAGAATCGTGCCGAGGAGCACGCCGGCAGCCGGAAGAAGGAGGCGTTTGAGCGTGCCGAGCCTGTCAGGCGATACCAGAACCAGATAGAGGGCCCATGCCAGGGCCGGAAGGAACATCAGCAAGGTCATCTGCGCGTGCCCGGCCAGGAACTGGAGCGCCGTCACGGCGCCCAGCGCCAGCGAGGTGACGACACGCTCTCTCGTGTCGGTGGCCTTTGCGGTCAGGTGAAGCAGCGTCAGAAGCCAGGGCAGCCAGGCCGTGGTGCTGACGATGCTGAGATGCCCGGCGTGGGCGATCATGAATCCGCCGAGGGCATAGACGAGGGCCGAGAACAATGCCCCGCGCCGTGAGACTTGAAGCACGCGGGCCAGCCACCACGCCCCCAATCCGGCAAGGAACAGATGCAATACGATGCTGACGGTGATCAGCATGTCGGGAGCAAAGAGGACGTGGAGTGCCAGGGTCAACGGATACAGAGCGCCTGTCTCTCCCTCTGCAACGAGGGGATAGCCTGCACCGATGTCAGCAGTCCACCAGGGCAGCTCATCGAATTCAAGGGCGCGGGCAGTCGCGACCTGCTGCGGCAGGTAGATACGGGCAATGTCGCCGCCATAGAACACGCTGCCGGTGAGGGGGAGATAGCCAAAGAACGCGATGGCGATCAGCAACGCCACCAACCACACTTGCCATCGCGGAGCGTCAGCTGTTTTCATGAGTGATGCATACACAGCAGCCCGGCTGAGATTACCCGGTTAGCAAGAGGGCAGCACCTGCTTGAGGGCTGCCCTGACTGTCCCATCGGGTTGGCCAAGAATCCTACTCCCGGTAGGGTTTGATCCCCAGGTAGACTTCTCCGGCAGTCAACGTGCGCAGTATGACCTCGGGAGTCCGGCGCCCGATATACTCGTGCAACTCGCGAATGCTCAATGGCTGGTTTCCGTTGGCGACAAAGACCCGGAATATCCCGTCCACAATCGGCATCTGTTCATCGATAAAGCCCGGTTTTTTCGAGCAGCACGTCAGGAGCGAATCCCAGAGTGGATCGACCTGCCGCACCTCGCCTGTCTCCGGATCCACCGAGTCGATCATCTGGTCGGCTGGCAGGGATTGGAGTGCCCCGCCACAGTCATCGCATAGCAGATCGCGCAGATACACGCGGATATCCCGGCCCTGCTCCTCCCACCAGTTCATGTCGATATAGAAGCGGGTATCGAGCGTAGGGCGTAGCCATCTAAGCGCCATCCGTAACCTCCCTAATTGCCGGCATAGCGCACAACCTGATCGCGCGCGAGATCATTGCGGTGAGAGAGAGGGCGTTCCCGCATCTCTTCTGGCGTCTCGTACATCTGGCCCTCGAGGGAACCATCAAAGGCCCACTCGCCATTACCTACGGGATCGAAACAGGCGTTGCGCGTGAGGATAGAGAACACCGGCACCGCGCCCGCCCTGCGGTACATATTGACCGCAGAGTAGATGGCCTGGCAGGATGCGACACCCTGGGGGCTGAGCTTGGCGAGTTCCGCAAAGACAGCCTTGATGAGACCGTAGAGGCTGCGATTGCTCTGCTGTGTCTGCAGCATGAGGCCGGCAATTGCGTCCTGGTCTGCTACGTCGATCAGAGTCGCCGGATCATGCCGGACGGCAATGCGTCCGAGCTGCATCTGGATCACCAGCGTCCCGTCTGCCACTGAAGCCTGGCGTACCCATCCGCTGCTGCTGCTGCGGGGCACCGTAATGCCGAGTTTGAGGCTGGCAGGCTCGTCTCCTGGCGACACCGTCACGAGGCCGCCCACGACCATACCGACCTGTTTGTACCAGTCGCCGAGTCCGGCGATGTAACCTTCCTCCGGCAGAAGCCAACCTGAGAACGAGCGGCCGTTGCGGCCATCAATCAGCTTTACCTGCAGGTGCTGACCTTGCTCGTAGGAAAAGAGCGAAAGCAATGCGCGGGATGCCGGCATTGTGCCCGCGTAAAGGTGCGGAAACGAGACCTCAAAGGCGATATCCGGACCGTTCCCGACGTAGGCGCCCTCTATGCTGTCCAACTCGTCGCCCAGTGACTCGACGATATCCAGCATCGTGAGACCGATGTGTTCGTCGCCCGATGGTCTGAAGGGATTCCGGTGGACCGCCGGTCTGGCAAAGGCTGCCTCGGGCATGAGCGCGCGCAGGTACCAGCTCTGCTGTGTGCGGGTACCGACGTTATCAAAGCGCTCGTCCTGTGCCAGGGCCAGGTTGAGAGAGAACAGCTGCGCCTGCCTGGATCCGGCGAGACCAAGCTCAAGTCGGCCGAGGATCTCCGTCACGGGCAGCGGCCTGGCGGCCTCGTAGATCGCCGCTTCGGCCAGGTTCAGGTGCCCAACGTGGAACTCGGGCAGCAACTCGCTCAGGAACCAGACGCCGTCAAACTGCACCCAGCCCTCGTCGCCCTCGAGAGCCTCTTCCAGTCGCGGGCTGACATCCCCGCGGTAGATTTTCAGAATGTCTTCCTCGCTCAGATCCTCTGCACTACCGCCGACGAGTTCCTCGGGGGGGCGGTTGAGCGGATGAGGGATATCGAGATCCGAGGCGAACTCTAGCTCTGTGCCGTCTTCAAAGGCGACACGAACCACCTGGAAATCGCTGTATCGTGGGTTGACTCCAGGACGAACGCCCAGCACGGTAGCCTGTGCCAGGTCGAGGTCGGTAAAGTAGAGGTTCTGGCCGATATCGTAATGATCGGCCGGACGATACACCTCGCCATCGCTAACCTGACGAGCTGCGCGTTCCTTCTCGCGATGAATCAGCCGCGACATCAGGGCAGACACGAGATCATCGAGAGTCGCGGGTTGCCCGGCCTCCAGGATGACCCCGGTCAGGTAATCCAGGTCATCTTCAGAGACCTTGTAGTCACTTTTCCAGAAGCCAGGTTCCTGGGTTCGCATCCGACGAACACGGGCCATTTATCCCCTCCCGGGCCAACTCTCGGATCAGCCAATATCGAAAGGCTCCGGCCAATTTGGCCGAAGCCTTGAGGATCAGTGGGCGAAACAGGGCTCGAACCTGTGACCCCTTCCTTGTAAGGGAAGTGCTCTCCCGGCTGAGCTATTCGCCCGCTATGCTTACGACCTGACCATTTTAGAGTCTAGCACACATAAACCGATCGGTCAAAGGTTCTCTTGTGCATTTACCTTGCGCTGCGCTCCAGGTCGCGTTCAAAACCCGCTACATCATCTCGGGCGCTGTCATCCCCATGATGCCGAGGACCCGTCTCAGCACTGCTTGACAGGCCTGCACCAGCCGGATGCGTGCTGCGCCTACTGCCCGGTCCGCCGGATCGGAGCTGACCACCCGGCAGTCACGGTAAAAGGCATGCAGATCGGAAGCGAGCTCATAGGCATAATAGGCCAGATGGTGCGGCGCCAGCTGTTCGGCAGCGAGCTGGATGATCTCTGGAAGCTGGATCATCCGTCGGATCAAAGTGAGTTCTGCGGGGTGGGTGAGCAGGGAGACGTCTCCGTCCGTGGCATCCACCTGTTCGCCATAGCGCAGTATGGAACAGATGCGCGCGTGGGCATACTGGATATAGTACACGGGGTTCTCGTCCGACTGCGCCACCGCCAAATCGAGATCGAACTCCATCTGGCTGTCTGCAGAGCGGGACAGCAAAAAATAACGGACGGCGTCCGATCCGACCTCATCCACCACCTCGCGAAGGGTGATCATATCGCCCGTGCGTTTGGAGAGACGGACTATCTCGCCGCCCCGCTTGAGGGTGACCAGTTGGTAGAGCACCAGCGTTAGCCGGTTGGGATCGAGCCCAAGGGCCTCCATCATGTGGCGCATGCGGGGGACATGGCCCTGGTGGTCGGCGCCCCACACGTCGATCACGCGATCAAAGCCACGCTCGATGAACTTGTTATAGTGGTAGGCGATGTCAGAGGCAAAGTATCCCGGTGTGCCATCGGAGCGAACGATCACCTCGTCCTTTGCCCCGCCCAGACGTGTGGCCGCAAACCATACGGCGCCATCGTGGACGTCGAGATGGCCTCCCTCACGCAAGAGCGTCATGATCTTGTCGAACTGGCCATTCTGATAGAGCGATTGCTCTGAAAACCAGCAGTCATACTGGATGCCCATCGCGGCGAGGTCCTCGTGCATCTGCGCGATCACGTGGTCGAGAGCCAGTTTGCCAACGGCAAGAGCGCCCTCATCGGCGGGCATCTCGAGAAAAGCCATCCCGTGAGCCTCGGCGATCTGCTGGCCGAGTTCGATCATGTAGGCACCCTGATAGCCATCTTCAGGGACGGTGATGTCTTCACGCCCGAGCGCCTGTGCGTATCGTGCAAAGGCGGTCTCGTAAAAGACGCGCATTCGGCTGCCGGCATCATTGACATAGTACTCACGCTGCACCGCATAACCGGCGGCTTGCAGCACGGATGCCAGGGTATCGCCAAGGACCGCGTTGCGGGCTGACCCCATGTGGAGCGGGCCGGTCGGGTTGGCACTGACGTATTCCACCTGGACACTCTTGTCTGCTCCCAGATCCAGGGTACCCAGCGTGTCGCCTGCACTGAGGATGGCCTCCACCTGGGCCGTCAGCCAGTCCGTAGCGAGCCGGAAGTTGATAAACCCAGGCGCGGCAACGGTCACTTCCCCGACAAAATCGGGGAGGTGCATGCGGCGTACGAGCACGTCCGCGATGTTGATCGGGGCCATGCGCGCAAGCCGCGCCAGCTGCATGCAGATGGGAGTGGCAAAGTCGCCCATCTCTGGCTGTCGGGGGTGCTCCACGGGGATTTCTGAGGGTATGTCAAAGGCTGGCAGATCACCGTGGCGTTGCGCCCGCCCAATCCCCGCAGCAATCGCGCTCTTGAGCTCGACGTCGATCATCCGTTCTTCATCTCCATCCAATTCTTGCCGACCGATACGTCGACCTTGAGGGGGACACGCAGTTTGGCGGCGTTCGACATGGTCTCCACCAGGAGGTCGGTCGCGGCCGCCAGATCCTTTTCAGCGACTTCGAGCACAAGCTCGTCGTGTACCTGCAGGATCATATGTGCATCGAGGCTGCCGGATTGCAGCCTATCGTGCAGCTGAATCATCGCGACCTTGAGGATGTCGGCTGCACTGCCCTGAATGGGCATGTTTACGGCCGCGCGTTCTGCCGCGTTCTGTACCGTCTGGTTAATGGTGTGCTGCGTCAACTCGGGAAAGTACCGTCTGCGTCCCATAATGGTTTCGACATAGCCGCGCTCTCGGGCCTGTGCTATTGTGTCATCCAGGTAGCGTCGCACGCCGGCAAAGCGTGTAAAGTAAGCGTCGATAAACTCGCCGGCTTCTTCCGCCGAAAGGTTGGTTCTGGCCGCCAGCCCGTACCGGCTCATCCCGTACATGAGACCAAAGTTAATCGCCTTGGCCATGCTGCGCTGCTCATAAGTGACGTCGTCGAGATCCAGCCCAAAGATCGCCGCTGCTGTGGTGGCGTGTACGTCCTCGTCGCGCTCAAAAGCCGCGATCATCTGCGGATCCTCCGAAACGTGCGCCAGCATGCGTAGCTCTACCTGCGAATAGTCACATCCCAGGAGGACATGCCCTGGCGGAGCAACAAAGGCGCGCCGCACCTTTCTGCCGATCTCATCGCGCACCGGAATGTTCTGCAGATTCGGATCGCTCGACGAGAGCCTGCCCGTGCTGGTGCCCGCCTGGTTGTAGGATGTGTGTACCCGTCCAGTTCTGGGATGAACCAGCCTGGGCAGTGCGTCGACATAGGTGCCCCGCAGCTTGTCTAGATTTCTGTACTCGAGCAGGAGCCCTACCATGGGATGGGCGTCGCGCAACTGCTCCAGGACGGCAGCATCGGTAGACGGACCCGTCTTGGTGCTGCGGACGACGGGCAGGTTGAGTTCCTGGAAGAGCACCTCCCCCAGTTGTTTGGGCGAGTTCAGATTGAACGGATGCCCCGCGTGCCGGTAGATGTCCTGTTCCAGCTTGCCAATTTGCGATCCGATGTCTTGGGACATCTCCTCGAGATAGGGCACATCTACGAGCACGCCGTGCATCTCCATGTCTTTGAGCACGGGCACCAAGGGGACCTCGAGCTTTTCGTACAGCTCAAGCTGGTTGCGTTCGATGAGCTCTCCCCGCACAATCGCGTGCAGGCGCAAAGTCATGTCGGCATCCGCGCAGGCGTACATGCCCACGGCCTCAATGGCCACCTTGTCCATGGTGGTCTGGGAGCGGCCTTTACCGATGACTTCTGAAGTGTCGGTCATCTCGATGGCAAGGCGCTGAAAGGCCTGTTCGCGCAGGCTGATGCCCCGACCGTTTGGCGATAGCAGCCACGCCGCCAGCATCGTGTCGTCGCAGCGGCCGCGAACGGGGAGTCCGTGCCGTTCGAGCACGATCAGGTCGTACTTGGCATTGTGCAGGATCTTGCCCCTGGCGGGATCAGCCAGGAATGGTCCGATAGCCGCAGTGACCGTCTGAAGGTCAAGCTGCCGCTCGTCCTCTCGTCGCTGATGTCCGACGGGGATGTACCAGGACTCTGCCTCGGCAGTAGCAATGGAGATGCCCACAAGCCGCGCTTGCATCTGATCAGTGCTAGTGGTCTCGGTATCCAGGCCGATGACCTCCACCGCGTCGAGCCTGGATACCAGCCTCTCTAGCTCGGCGGTCGTGTCTACGATGCGATAATCTCCAAACACACGCGGCTGCCCCGCCTGAACCGGGGTAGGGGTGGAGAACAGTGTAAGCTGTTCGCCAGGAACGGGCGCTTCTCCCGGGAGGCGATCCACCAGCGAATGAAAGCCGAGATCCCGCATCATGGCCATCAAACGCTCGCGGTCGTAGACGCCCCAACGCGCCGCCTCCAGATCTAGCGGTACGTCCAGGTCTCGTACGATCGTGACGAGACGCTGACTCATGAGTGCCTCGTCGTGGTGCTCTTGCAGGGCATTGCGAAACCGTGTCTGTGTGATCTCGTCCAGGTGTTCATACACTGCTTCCAGTGTGCCATATTGGCTCAGGAGGCGAGTGGCAGTTCTCTCTCCGACACCTTTGACGCCCGGGATGTTGTCTGACGAGTCTCCCATCAGCGCCTTGAGATCTATCAACTGCTCCGGGCCAAGCCCATAGTGCTCTCTTACCGCGGCCACATCAAAATGCTGTACATCGCCCATGGTGCGGCGCGGCATCAGGACGTGCACGTCGTCAGAAACAAGCTGCAGCGTGTCGCTGTCCCCGGTAACGATGATCGTCTCAACCCCCCGTGCACTGGCCAGCGCTGAGAGTGTGCCGAGGAGATCATCGGCTTCGTAGCCCTCCAGTGTCTGCACCGGGATGCCCATGGCTTTAGCCAATTCCTGTATGCGGGTCACCTGCACGGCAAGATCATCGGGCATTTTGGCGCGGGTGGCTTTGTACTCGGCATACTCCTCGTGGCGAAATGTCTTGCCCGAGTCAAAGGTCGCGATGACGTAATCCGGGTTCTCGTCTGCAATGGCCTTGAGCAGCATGCTGGCAAAGCCGAAAATCGCATTGCTCGGCTCGCCGTTAGGCGCGGTGAGAGGCGGCGTCGCAAAATAGGCCCGGTAGGCCATGGCATGCCCATCGATGAGCATCAAGCGCTTTTTTCGTTCCATTGCACTGCCTCCAGAGAGCGATTATACCATAGGCTGCTCTGTGGACAACCGAACCGCGCCCCTGGAAGACGTGCGTCTGTGTGGACATTCCATTGCACCGTGTGTATAATCGTTATGATGTCATGCATCACGTCATCAGATAAGGAGAGTCCCATGAACGTCTTTAACCGGATTGTGATGGTCTTGCTCATACTGGGATTGCTGGGTCTCGCCGTATCGTTGCTCATCAATCCGCAGAGCGTTCTCCAGATAGGGGCGGATACGCTGACTCGCGCGCAGGAGAGCATCGTGTTCACCGATGCCAACTGGAACGTATACTACAGGGTAGGGATGGGTATTGTCGCGCTCGTGTTGCTGATCCTGCTTGTTTTGGAGATACGCAGAACGCACAAAAAGTCGGTTCAGATCAAGACCGAGGGTAACGGCAAGGCCCGCATCGGTGTGGAGTCGGTCACACAGAGCCTGGCATACCGCATCGATGAACTTCCGGGCGTGAGGGATGCCAAGCCTCACATCACCAGCCGCGGCAAAGATGTATCGGTCGCGATCGATCTGCACACCAGCCCGACGGTGAACGTGCCGACCGTCACCGGCGACATCGTCAAGCTGGCCCACGAAATCATCGAGACTCAGCTGGGCGTCAAGATTCACGGGCAGGTTGAGGTCAATGTCGCCCACGAACCGTTCCCGCGGGGCACGATGGCACCGGCCGCAGGGAAAAAGGACGACCAGGTTAAGCCGGCTTCCGAGCCCCTCATTCCGCCTGTGTCCCGGCCAGCGCCTGTCACCCCACCTGCGCAGGGAACGGCGTCTCGTCCGGTCAGCGACGAAGCGGCGTTCGATCAGGACCAGGAAACAGCCAGCAAGTAGCCTGCCGTTTGTTCATTCACGGCCCTCGCAGGATGCGCGACCTCATCCGATACTGCGAGGGCTGACTTGTCCGCCAGGTACTCAGCGAAGCGGGGTAATTCTGCTGTGGAACAGGTGCCACAATCAAACTGCGATCTGGCTCGCCTCGTCGAGGCACTCTTGTTTGTAGCGGACGAGCCAGTCAATGTCTCGGATCTGGCCAACGCGCTGGATGCCCCGGCCGAGCATGTCCAGCAGGCACTGGACTGGCTCATCGAACAGGCGCCATCTCGAGGCATCTCGGTCGTGCGGGTGGGCGTGCGCGTCCAACTCGTGACTGCGCCTGAGGCTGCCTCTTGCGTAGCGCGCTTTCTGGGGATGGACCGTACCACAAAGCTCTCACCTGCCGCCATGGAGACCATCGCGATCATTGCCTATAGACAGCCGGTGACCCGCGCTCAGGTGGAAGCGATTCGAGGAGTCAACTCCGATGCCGTCATTCGGACGCTGCGCGCCCGGAACCTCATCGAGACGGTTGGTCAGCTGGAGCAGGCGGGTCGCCCCGAGTTGTTGGGCACAACCTTTGAGTTCCTGCGCTATTTCGGTCTCGAGTCGTTGGACCTGCTGCCCCGCATGCCCGAGTTGGAGGATAGCTCGCCGCTCGCTCCTTCGGTCTAGCGGCAGCTCGCCAGCATCCTACGCTGTTCCCGCGATTGCCTGACCCACCTGGAGCGAAATACTCTGCGAGACGCCCTGATCCTCCATCGAGATGCCATAGATGGTCTCTGCAGCCTCGATCGTGCGACGATTGTGTGTAATGACCACGTACTGGGCACTGCTGGACTGGCTGCGCAACATGTCACGAAATCGGCCGACATTGGACTCGTCCAGGGCGGCATCCACCTCGTCGAGAATGCAGAAGGGCACCGGGTTGGCATTGAGCAGCGCAAAGAGCAGCGCAACGGCAGTGAGCGCTCTCTCTCCGCCCGACAGCAGTGACAGTCTCTGAGCATGTTTGCCGGGCGGGTGCGCAATGATGTCCACGCCGGTGGTCGCCATGTTGTTCGGGTCGGTGAGGACCAGGCGCGCAGAGCCGCCACCAAATAGCTCCTCAAAGTACGTGGCAAAGCCCTGGTCTACGCGCTTGACCGCAGCTCCAAAGTCGTGCTCAATGACCTGATCCAGCTCCTCGATCACCTCATGCAACGAAGCGATAGCGCCCCGCAGATCAGACACCTGTCCCTGCAAAAAGGTCTGCCGCTCCAACAGTCTCTCGTACTCCCGAGGCGCCTCGGGGTTGATGCTGCCGACACGGCGCAACCGAGCACGCAGGTGGCGTATCTCGTCGTTGAGCCCTGCGGGGAGCGCTGTGACGCGCGGTAGTTCGACCACGTTGTCATCGAGATTGAGGCGTAGCTGGTGCGCTGTCACATCGGGCAGGTCGATTGGCCCCAGAGATTCTTCAATCTCCGCGCTCAGGCTCGCCTGCCGATCTCGCGCGCGATCTCGCTCCAGCACCGTCTGATTGTATTCCGTTTCTGCCTCGTGCAACCTATCGAGACTGTCCGAGTGCTGGCGGATGGTCCGCTGCTCCTCACGCTCCAACTCGACGCGTTTGGCGTGGATCGGTGCGAGCTGTGCTTGTGTCTCCTCGACAAGAGCCTCCAGGGCGGCCAGGCGTTCCTGGCGCTGGGCCAGCTGGCTGTTGAGCTCCTGCAGTCGCTCCGTCTGTTCTTTACGCTGGGCCTCACGTATGGCGATCTGCTGATCGATTTGCTCCAGGTTGCGAATGTGGCTCTCCAGCAGGGCGGTGACGCTGCGCGCTGTACGCGCACTCACCTCGGCCTCAGTCTCGAGCGCGTTCAGGCGCTGACGCTGCGGTGCGTCCTGGATGGCATCCCGGCGCGTCGCCAACTCACTCAGCTGCGCAGCAAGTTGCTCACCCTGCTCGCTGAGCGAAGCTGTCGCCAATGACACTGTCTGCTGTCTATGAGAGAGTTGCTCGAGATCGGCATCGATCTGTGTGGCGCGGGAGGCGAGCCAGGTATAGTCCCTCTCTGCGCGGACAAGCTCATCTCCGTGCTTGAGCAGTGCCTGGTGTGCGCGCTCCCGGTCTCGGCGTCCCTGCGTGATCTCCAGAGCTCGCTGGCGGAGCGCGGCCTGGATTTCGCCAATGCGATCCTGAATCGCGGCAACGCTGTTGGTCGCCTCCATCAGGGCTTCCTCCGCACTCTGCAGGTGGGCGGGCAGTTCGCGCCACTCCCGCTCTTGCTGAAGCAGCCGTGTCTGAGTCTGCCTGGTACCGCCACTGACTGCACCGCTCGGCTGCACCGTCTCGCCTTGGAGTGTCACCAGCAGCGAGGCCCCCGTGCGCTCCCTCAAGAGCCTGCGGGCCGCTGGAAGGTCTTGCACGATGAGGACGTGCCCCAGCAGGAGGTCAAAAACGGGCTGCAGCTCGGAGTCGTAGCGGACAAGTTCGCTGGCCACACCCACGATGCCAGCCATGGGACGGGGCTTGAGGGCGGGACGCACGTGCAGCGAGTCCAGCGGGAGAAAGGTGGCCCAGCCAGCCTGTCTCTGCTTTAACAGGGCAATGGCTGCCTCCGCGTCCTCCCAGTGCTCGGTGACGATGTTCTCCAGCCGCGAGCCCAGGGCAGATTGGATCGCTTGCTCGTACTCTTGCGGCACCCGCATGAGCGTGGCGACCGTGCCCCGTATGCCCTTGAGCGAGTCAGCGGCACGCAAGACCTCACGCACACCGGGGTGGTAATCGCTCATCTGCTCTCTCATTCGCTGCAGTGAGCGCTGTCTGCCCAGGATCTGGTCTCTCTCAGTCCGTGCCTCGCTGGCCCGTCGTTCCAGGGATACCAGCGTCTCGCGAGACGCCAGCAGTGCGCTCTCGGCATCCTCCTGGAGCTGTTCCAGCGCGCGCTGCGCTGCATCAAGCGCCTGCTCGCGAGCTTCAAGGTCGGCTGCCTGGACGCGCATGGTCTCCAGCCGCTCTTTGGTCTGGGCGCTGCGCTGCGTGATGGTCTCGCGCTCGGATTCCAGCTCGCGCTTGCGTTCCGACAGTTGCTCGCTCTGGGCCTGCCGCTGGGCAAGTTCGCGCTCGCGCGATGCGACCTCCTGCTCAAGCGAGCGAAAGCTGTTGGCGATCTCCTCGCGCTCTTGGTCGATCGCGGCGAGGGTGGCCTTGAGCTCCTCTATCTCGGCCAGGCAGGCCCTGTGGTGGTCATGGTGTTCGGCGAGTTGCTCTCGTGCTCGAGAAACCTCTTGGTCAAGCACAGTGCGGCGCGATAAAAGGGCCTGCTGATCGCCGGCCGCAGATTCTATCTGTTGGGTGTATAGGCGGGCACGCTCGCCCGCAATGGCCAGATCGCGACTGATGCCGTCGGACTCGTCCCGCAGCGTAGCCAGGCGCTCA
Organism: Anaerolineae bacterium; assembly: GCA_040772225.1. GTDB lineage: Bacteria > Chloroflexota > Anaerolineae > UBA1429 > UBA1429 > JAAYED01. The sequence continues at coordinate 1,000,328 of JAXGYO010000002.1, read as the reverse complement.
GACAGAGCGTCGTGGAGCGTCATCTGCTGAGAAATCTGCTCTCTCAGTGTCTCCTGGCTCATCTGCAGCTCCCGGGCAAAGGTGCGCTGCGCCTCCAGGTGTTCACGTGCGTTCACCAGCTGGACCTCGGCATGAGCCACGCGATGTTGTACGTTCTGCCACTGATAGCCGTACCAGATGCGCTGTAACTCGCGAAGATCCTGCACCAGCAACATGTGTTCCTCGGCGCGCTCAGCCTGTCGCCGCAGCGTGCGCGCCCGTGGCCTCAGCTCGTTGATGATGTCTTCCGCGCGCTCGAGGTTTCGCTGCGTTTCTGCGATGCGCGTCAGGGTCTCTTCGCGTTTGCGCAACTGAGGGGCAATTCCGGCAGCCTCCTCGAATAGCGAGCGCCGCGCCTCCGGAGTGAGCGCCAGGGCGGCGTCCACCATCCCCTGGCCGATCACGACGTAATTGCTGGCAGCCAGGCCCGCAGCCCCCAGAAGGTCTGAGATCTCGCGGTAACGCACGCGGGTCCCGTTGAGGAGGTATTCGTTCTCGCCGGAACGGTAGGCGCGCCTGCCAATCGTGACCTCGGTAAAGTCAATGTCGAGCCACCGGTCAGAGTTGTCCAGGGTGATGGTGACCTCTGCCATGCCAAGCCGGGCGCGACGCCGGGAGCCCGCAAAGATCATGTCCTCCGTACGGCGTCCCCTGAGGTTGCTATAGCTCTGCTCCCCCAGCACCCAGCGCACGCCGTCGGCAATGTTGCTCTTGCCGCTGCCGTTCGGGCCCACAATGGCTGTGATGCCATCGCTGAACTCGAAGACGGCGCGGGACGCAAAGCTCTTGTAGCCGTACATTTCCAGACGCTTGAGGCGCATACTGCCTTTACAATTCCTGTTTCATTGCACTGCGGTAAAAAGGCGCGAACACAGCGCTGGAGCGCCCGACGCTAGAGCGCTCGCTGCTCGATGGCCGCCGCCGCGGCGGCCTGCTCGGCAGCCTGTTTGCTTCGCCCCGATCCCTCGCCCCAGGTCTCGTTACCAACCATAACTCGCGCAACAAACTGCCGATCGTGGTCGGGCCCGTGCTCGGCGATGATAGCATAGGCCGGCGTGATTTGCATCGCGGACTGCGTATACTCCTGCAGATAGCTCTTGGCGTTCTTTTTTGAGCGCTGCAGCTCGATCTCGGCAGAACGGGTCTCGAGCAAAGCGCCCACCAGTGCGCGGGTAGTCTCCAGGCCCCGGTCAAGGTAGATCGCCCCAACAAAGGCTTCGAAGGCGGCGCACAGGTTCGCTTCGCGCTCCTTGCCTCCGCTGGCCTCCTCGCCTCGTCCCATGCGCAGATACTGGCCCAGTTGGAGCTCGCGACCGACACGGGCCAGGCTCTCGGTGCGAACCACAAAGACCCGCAGGCTGGTGAGTTCTCCCTCCTGCGCTTCCGGGTATCGCTTGAACAGCCATTCGGCCACCAGAAAGCCCAGGATCGCATCACCAAGATACTCCAGGCGCTCATTATCAACGGTCTCCGCACCAGGATTCTCGTTGGCATAGGAGCTGTGCGTCAGCGCCCGGTCGAGGTGGCCGAGATTGTGAAAGCTAAAGCCTATTGCTTCAGTCAACGCCAGGAGTTGTCTTTCCCGTGCCGCGTCAGGCATCGCCATCCTTCGTATTGCTCATGTGCGTATCGTCCACGAGGATGTGCAGCTCGGCCAGTTGCCGCGGCGTCAGATATGACGGGGCGTCCGTCATCAAGTCGACTGCACTCTGTGTCTTGGGAAAGGCCGTCACCTCGCGAATGTTCGGCTCGCCTGCCAGGAGCATCACCAGGCGCGCCATGCCCGCGGCGATGCCGCCATGGGGCGGAGCGCCGAACTCAAAGGCTTCGAGCAGGTGGCCGAACTGGGACTGTGCCGCTTCTCTGCTCATCCCGATGGCCGCAAACATGCGCTCCTGAATGTCCCTGCGATGAATTCGTATGCTTCCGCCGCCTATCTCGTAGCCGTTGGCAACCACATCGTAGGCCTTGGCGCGTACCTTTTCGGGGGCGGACTCGAGCATGTCCAGGTCGTCATCCATGGGTGCAGTAAAGGGGTGATGCACCGCCGTGTAGCGCTGCTCCTCGTCATCCCACTCCAGCAGCGGAAAGTCTGTGATCCAGGCAAAGGCCAGCACGTTGTCATCAACCAGTGACAGTCGCTTGCCAAACTCGGTGCGCATCTGCCCGAGCACCTGTGCTACAGTCTTGGGCTGATCCGCAACGATCAGTACCAGGTCCCCTTCTTGAGCGCCGCATCGGGAGATGATGCTCTCAAGTTCTTCTGGCGACAGAAAGCGCGCGATGGGGGTGTGCGGACCCTCGGGGCGCATCTGGATTGTAGCCAGGCCCTTTGCCCCCAGATCTCGCGCCATCTGTCCGAGCTCATCGATCTGTCGCCGGGTGTAGCCCGCACACCCAGGAGCCACGATCGCCTTGACCCTGCCGCCCGCCTCAACGGCGCTGCTGAATACTGTGAACGCTGTCTTGCCAGCAATGTCCGTAATGTCCACGATCGTCATGCCGAACCGGACATCCGGCTTGTCGCTGCCGTACTTGTCCATTGCTTCGGCGTAGGTCAGGCGGGGGAAGGGGATGGTCGCAATGCGCTTGTCAGAGACGGCGGGGACCAGGGCAATGAGCAGGTCCTCCATCAGGGCCAGAATGTCGTCGCGATCCACAAAGGACATCTCGAGGTCCAGCTGTGTGAACTCTGGCTGGCGATCCGAGCGCTGGTCCTCATCCCGGAAACACCGGGCGATCTGAAAGTACCGCTCAAACCCGCTCACCATGAGTAACTGCTTGAGTTGCTGGGGCGATTGAGGCAGAGCATAGAACTTGCCAGGGTGGATGCGGCTGGGCACGACATAATCACGCGCGCCCTCAGGCGTGCTCTTGAACAGGATCGGTGTCTCGATCTCTACAAAACCACGGTTCGAGAGATGCTCACGAATGAACCGGGTGACCTCGTGATACAGCACGAGGTTGCGCTGCATCCGCTGACGCCGCAGGTCGAGGTAGCGGTACCGCAGCCGGACCGCTTCATCCACTTCGCTCTCTCGATTGATGTGAAACACCGGGAGTTTGGCAGTGTTGAGGATCTCCAGTTCGGTGGCCACGACCTCGATCTCGCCCGTGGGCATGTCTGGATTGCGCATCCCCTCCGGGCGTTCTCGCACCTGGCCGACCACACGGATTACATACTCGATGTGCAGGTCAGAGGCAGCAGCGTGAGTCTGTTCGGAGATATCGGGGTTGAACACGAGCTGCGTAATGCCGAATCGGTCACGCAGATCGACGAAAATTAGATTGCCATGGTCCCGGCGCCGGTGCACCCAGCCAGCCAGCATCACGGTCTTTCCGGAATCTGCCGCGCGCAGTTGGCCGCAGTCGTGTGTTTTTAGCATTTCTACGTCTCCTGGTGCATCCGCTATGTCTGTACGATTATAGGTGAGGGGGGCCACCGATCAAAACGGCAGCCCGGGATTCTCCGTGTTCATTTGATGGCGGCTGGTGCCAGCAGTAATATGGACGCGCAACAGCGATCGATAAGGAGGGACCTGATGGGCGAGCGAGGGTGTCCGCCGGTCAAGATCACGGATGTACAGACGATTCTCACAGCTCCGGCCGGGATTCGGCTGGTGGTTGTCAAAGTGCTGACCAGCGAGCCGGGGCTCTATGGCCTTGGATGTGCGACCTTTACGCAGCGTGCCCTGGCTGTGGCCACTGCGATCGAGTCTTATCTCAAGCCGTTTGCCATTGGCCGTGATGTAGACCGCATTGACGACCTCTACCAGTCGGCCTTTGTGAGTTCCTACTGGCGCAGCGGCCCGGTGCTCAATAACGCCCTGAGCGGACTGGACGAGGCACTGTGGGACATCAAGGGCAAGCGCGCCAAGATGCCCGTGTACCAGCTGCTCGGCGGCAAAGTGCGCGAGGCTGTCCCTGTCTATGTGCACGCCTCCGGTCGCGATGCTCTCGAGGTGGAGGATCGTGCGCGTGCGTATATGGAGCAGGGTTTTCGTTATGTGCGCTGCCAGATGGCGATTCCAGGGCTGACGACCTATGGCAGCCGCGGTGGAACCACTCTACCCGCGTTGGACGCCAGTCAGACGAGAACGTGGGAACCTGGGCCCTACATTCGCGCCGTGCCCGCCCTCTTTGAACATCTACGCCTGTCGTTGGGCGACGAAGTGGAGCTACTGCATGATGTCCACGAGCGTATCCCGGCCAGCGATGGGATCTGGCTTGCCAAGGCCCTTGAGCAGTACCGGCTGTTCTTCCTGGAGGACCTCTTTTCCCCTGAGGATATCGGCTATTTCTCGATCGTGCGCCAGCAGACTAGCACGCCGCTGGCGATGGGCGAGCTCTTTGTCAATGCCGCAGAGTACGTACCCCTGATCAAAGACCGGCTGATCGACTTTATTCGGGTGCACATCAGCGACATCGGTGGGTTCACTGTCGCCCGGAAACTGGCGGCCTTTTGCGAGTTTATGGGCGTGCGTACCGCCTGGCACGGCCCCGGCGATGTGTCCCCTGTGGGACATGCCGCTAACATGCATCTCGACCTGGCTTCCCCCAATTTCGGCATTCAAGAACTCTCCCTCATGGGCGACGAATTGCGAGAAGTCTTTCCGGGGACACCGGAGGTGCACGACGGCGCGATGTGGGCCAACGACCGGCCGGGGTGGGGTGTCGACATCGACGAGGCCAAGGCCGCACGCTATCCCTTTGAGGAGGAGCCCGGTAACGGCTACTGGCCGGAGATCCGGCGGCTGGACGGGACCGTCATTAAACCCTGAGGACTGCCACATGCGCTGATCTAGCGGGCGGTCTGCCAGTCGCGGGGGGATAGTGAACGTCTGGCACAGAGAGGGGGCGCCGGCAAGTCGGGCGCCCCCCTCTCGCGTTGTTAGGACGCGTCAGCAGACGGGCAGGCCCGGCACTGACACTCTCAGGCTGTATACGCTGGTGCGTGCGGTGATGTACAGCGTGCAGAGATCGGCATCACCAAAGGCGAGATTGGCTGGCTGCTCTGGCCCCCTCAGGATGCCGAGGCACGTCGCGTCGGGGTCAAATACCCAGATGCCGCCGGGACCGGTGCAGTAAACGTTGCCGTCGCGATCGACCTTCATGCCGTCTGGGCTGCCCGTGTCCGGCGAGGACATGTCGACCCAGATGCGTCCTCCAACAAGATTGCCTTCTGGCTGTACCTGGTAGATGCGAATCTGGCGCCGCTCAGAGTCATCGATGTACAACAACTTCTCGTCCGGTGAAAAGGCCAGGCCATTGGGCCGGCCCATGTCGGAAACGACCAATTCGATCTCGCCACTGGATGTGACACGGTAGACGCCATTGTGTGGTAACTCTCGTTGGTCTTCCGTGATGCCGTAGGGGGGATCCGTAAAGTAGATACTTCCATCACTGCGCGCCACCACGTCATTTGGGCTGTTGAGGCGGGCCTGGCCGTAGTGGCTGGCCAGGGAGATGGGTTCTCCTTCGGGACCCTCGATCGACACACGCCGGTTGCCATGCTCGCAGGCGACGAGGCGACCATCGGGGGTGCACGTCAACCCGTTAGCGTGGCCGCTCGGGCGTCGCCAGGGTGAACAGGTGTGATCCGATTCGAGCCGGTAGATCGTGTCAGCGGGGATATCGCTGAACACAAGATAGCCGTCCGGATGCCAGAGTGGCCCCTCGGTGAACTGAAATCCGCTGGCTACGAGCGTCCACTCTGTTGATGTGACTAGGTTCTGCAGGGACATGATGACTCCTTTTTTCGGTCAGCTGAGTTCGTCCAGACGAACGACGCGATCCAGCTCCGCCGATCGCACGATGCCCATCACAGCTTGCGTCTGCCTTAGCCCATCCTCGTGGGTCGGCAGCGCTCCGGGGCCCTTCCAGGATTCTGGCGTGAGTGTGTCAGTGAGGATAGCGTCGATCACGCAGTCGGCAAGCGCCATGGGCTTGCCAGTGCTGTGGTCGAAGGATTCCAGGGCGAGAGGCAGTACACCTTCTGCCCCAGGACTGCGCTGGATTCCGGGTGCGCCCCGGTCGATGACAGCCCGCGTGTGTGCTCCGGCCCGGGCGAGTTCTTGCTGGTGGCGCATCAGATCAGCGATGGTGAGGCGCGATGCCAGATTGGCGCGCCAGCTGGCACGCGCTCCAAAGCCCGGGAGCTTGTTATAGATCAGCGTCCCTTCTGCCCCGGAAAAGCTGAGATAGAACTCGACCAGCTCGTCCATGTGGCGAATCCATTCGGCCTTGACCCGCACGCGGGCCCCGTTGTCGAACTCCAGGATCGCATCATAAAGATCAGGGGTATAGCCCAGTACCGTTTGCTGTTTCACCGCATAGACTTGCTTGATCTCGGCGGGGTGTAGATACCAGCGCAACAGGTCGATGACATGACTCAGGAGAAAGTGCGCCGTGGATGACCCTTCGGCCCAGTCGCGTGACCGCGTCCCCCAGAGCGCCGTGGGGACGGAGATGTTGTCATCCAGGCGTACCTCGCCATAGACGATCTGCCCCAGAAGGCCCTCGCGGATCGTGTAGGCCGTGGCAATGTCCATGGGGGCGCTGCGGTTGGCATAGTTCACAAACAAGCGCGTGCCGCTGCTCTCGACGGCCTCATAGATCGCCCGGGCATCGGCAAGATTGGTCGCCAGAGGCTTTTCCTGCAGGATGTTCGGGACCCCTGCGGCTATCGCGGCCAGTGTAGGCTCGCGGTGGTAGGGATCGGGAGTGGCGACGACTATGAGGTCCAGCGGACACTGCTGAAGCATGTCTGCGACCCCCGTATAGGCCTCAGCGCCTAACTGAGACGCGAGCCGCTGAGCGGCGTCGGCCCGAATATCCGCTACGGCCCTGACGGTGACGTCAGGATGGTCACGCAGGTTCTCTGCATGAGCGCATCCGAGGATTCCGGCACCCACTATCCCTGCATTGAGCATCAGATACACCTCCCATGGCGATGAGCGTATCTGATTGTAGAGCCCGCAAGGTAATCATTCAAGGGCCATCGGTTTTGATTTCGCGCATGGGTCCAATTGGCGTATACTAATTGTCTGTTCCGGGAAAGATCCCGGCCACAGGATAAGGAATGGCCCTTGCTCGGATACAAGTCGATTCTTCATGGAACATGGATAGCGCGAGACGACGACCCGGCTGAGGAACTCTTTTTCATCTGGGCTGAACGCGATGCCGAGGCGCCGCTCCAGACTGCTGAGGGTATCCATCGTCCGCGTGTCCGCCGGCATCCTCACGCGGCTACCACGATAGAGATTGCCGACCTTCTCTCCGATCTGGTGCCGGATATCGCCTGGCACAAGGCTCAGCGGCTGACAAGGGTGGCGTATCTCCCGTCAACGAGTGTCGCTCCTGTCTCGGCGGGCTGGCTCTATCGCGAGATGGTCGATCTCGGCGATGAGAGTGTGCTTATCGAGCCCTGGCGCATCGAAGGCCTGAGTGTTCCTCTGGCGCAGCTCTTGCCCTTGCTCATCACGCTGCCCCTGGCACAGCGAGAGATACGCACAGTCAACCGGCTGGGCAATGATCTGCTCTACTGGGGGGCGGTGGCCAAGTTTGCGCTAGAGTTGCTGGCGCGGCAACGGTTTCTGCCTGGCCTGGCTGGCGAAAACGGCTCTATGCGCGCGGTCTGGCTGCCTGTGATCGATGGGGCCGACGACAGCGGTCGTTTTGATGCCCTGGCGGCCGTCATGCCGCCTGCCTGTCGAGCGCTTTTGCCCGAGCGTGATGCACGCAATGATGCACCGATCCTGCGACCACAGACGGTGCTAGAGAGTTTTATGAAGAGCCTCGTGGATAGCGCCGTGCGCGAATGGGGCTTTGAGGACGGGCATCACGGGGCCCGCGCTATGAAGATGGTCAGCAACCGGGCGGCCCCCGTATCCTCGGTGTGGTGGCAGAGTCTGGGCAAGGAAGCTGACGTCCGTGTGTCGCAGGCCAGGACGGCGGAGATCGGTCGCTTTTACCAGGCCTGGAAGAACTGGACTTACAAGGCCAGGAGCGAGAGCGGCTCATCCTTCCGTCTCTGTTTTCGGCTGGAACCCCCCGCCTATGACCCCGAATCGGATCGCGTCGTCGCATCCTATTGGACCCTGCGGTATTTCTTACAGGCTATCGACGACCCCAGCTTGATGGTACCGGCGTGGGAAGTCTGGCGGGAGCGCGGTGACGTGCTCAGTTATCTGAACCGTCGCTTTGACAACCCGCAGGAAAAACTGCTTGAGGGCCTCGGTATCGCTGCAGAGCTCTGCCCGGCGATCCGGCGCAGCCTCAAGAACCAGTCCCCTGATGCCACCACGCTCACGGACCAGGAGGCTTTTCACTTTCTGCGGGAGGTCTCACGCCTGCTGGAGGGCGCCGGCTTTGGTGTGATGATCCCGCCCTGGTGGAATACACCTGATACGCGGCTGCGCGTGCGGGCAGTGTTGCATGGCTCTGGAGACGATGGCGGCACTGGCTCTCTAAGCATGGAGTCGATCGTGTCCTACGATTGGGAGATGGCCCTGGGGGACGAGACGCTCTCCCGGGAGGAGTTCGAGCGACTTGCGGCCCTCAAGACGCCACTGGTGCAGGTACGCGGCCGCTGGGTGCTGCTGCAGCCCGACCAGATCGAATCGGTTGTCGCCTTTTGGGAAAAGCATCGCGGGCGCGGAATGCTCAAAATGCGCGACGCGCTGTCACTGGCGCTCGGTGCTCAGGACGAGTTAGATGGCTTGCCTGTCACCGAGGTGCGGCTGGACGATTCAATCAAGGATCTGATGGCGCAGCTGACGCGCAAAGCGCAGCTCGAACTCGTGGAAGCCCCCGAAGGCTTTAGGGGTCAGTTGCGACCTTACCAGGTACAGGGTGTTTCATGGCTTGCTTTCCTGAGGCGCTGGGGTTTTGGTGCCTGCCTGGCCGATGATATGGGGTTGGGCAAGACGATCCAGGCCATCGCGCTGATACTGGAGCAAAAGCGCCAGAATCCGGATGTAGCGCCGACGCTTGTGGTGTGCCCCACATCTCTGGTGGGCAACTGGCAACGTGAGGTGGCGCGATTCGCCCCCGATCTCAAGACTGTGGTGCATCACGGAACGGGGCGTGCCGGGGGGGAGGCGTTTGTCGAGCAGGCCCTGGCCTCTGATCTCGTGATCAGCACGTATGGGCTTGTGCGCCGTGACCTGGAGGACCTGATGCAGGTTCGCTGGGCCAATGTGATTATCGATGAGGCCCAGAACATCAAGAACCCGGCAACAAAGCAGGCTCGCGCCGCACGCCGGCTTCAGGCCGACTTTCGCCTGGCGCTGACGGGGACGCCGGTCGAGAACAGGCTCTCGGAGCTGTGGTCCATCATGGCCTTCCTGAATCCTGGTTATCTAGGGTCTCGCGCAGGCTTTCGACGCGAGTTCTCAGTGCCTATTGAGCGTTACCAGGACCCATCTGTGGCAGAGCGGCTGCGCAGGCTTGTGCGTCCATTTGTACTGCGTCGCCTCAAGAATGATCCTGATGTGATCCGGGACCTGCCGGACAAGTTTGAGCACAAGGTGTACTGCAACCTGACACGGGAGCAGGCGACTTTGTACGAGGCTATTGTGCAGAGCGGGATGTCCTCGCTGCCGAGAGATGAAGACAACGGTTTCATGCAGCGTCGAGGCAGGGTGCTGGCGATGCTAACGCGCCTCAAGCAGGTCTGCAATCATCCCGCTCTCTTTCTCGCAGATGGCTCTGACGTGCACGACCGCTCCGGCAAACTCAACCGTCTGACGGAGATGCTCGAGGAGATTCTGGACGTGGGCGAGCGTGCTCTGATCTTTACGCAGTATGCTCAGATGGGCTTTCTCTTGCAGAGCTACCTGCGCGATGCCTTTGGTGAAGAGGTGCTTTTCCTGCATGGAGGTACGCCGCAGCGCCAACGAGATCGCATGCTCGAGCGTTTTCAGGAAGGCGGCGATGCCCCCAACATCTTTGTGCTCTCGCTCAAGGCAGGTGGAACCGGGCTGAACCTGATGCGGGCCAACCATGTGTTCCATTACGATCGCTGGTGGAATCCCGCTGTCGAGAATCAGGCGACGGACCGCGCCTACCGCATCGGGCAGACGCGGGATGTACAGGTGCACAAGTTCATGTGCCTGGGGACCCTGGAGGAGCGTATCGACGCGCTCATCGAGAGCAAGCGTGAGCTCGCGGATGCGGTAATTGGGCAGGGGGATGACTGGGTCACAGAGCTGACTACTGACGAGTTGTACGACCTCATCACGTTGCGATCAGAGGCCGTGGAGACAGAATGAGAAGCATTACTGATAGGACCGAGGATTTCGTGGAGCTTGACGAGGCTTCCGGTGAGACGGCCGCCTCAGCAGAACGGGTCGTGTCGTCCAATGTACGCGCTGAACACAGCTGGTGGGCTGGCCGCTGGATGCGTTCTTTGGCTCAGGTTCTGGATGCGAATCGAATCGCCGATGGACGGGCCTACGCGAATGCCGGGAGGGTCACACAGCTTGAGATTCAGCCCGGGCTCGTTCTGGCCGAAGTGCAGAGTAGCGCGAATGCCACACACACGCCTTATCGCGTGAGGATGGCCACTGCCGTGTTCACCGACACACAGTGGGATCGGATCATCGCGCTTATGGGCCAACGGGCGATCTATGCTGCGCAGTTGATCAACGGTGAAATGCCTGAGGACATCGAAGAGGTCTTTCATGTAGCCGGTGTAGCGCTATTCCCGGCAAGCATGCACGATCTGGGTGCGAGCTGCACCTGCTCAGAGTGGCCGAGCGCCTGCCGGCACGTGGTGGCTGTTTTCTGCGAGCTAGGGGAGCGGATCGACAGTGACCCCTTCCTCCTTTTCACGATCCGCGGGCGCACCAAAGAGCAGATCATGTCGGCGCTGCGCGATCAACGTGCGGAGCAGTATGACACCGTGGCGATTTCATCACCGAGCCTTCCAGGACCCGGAGCCATCACTGACCCGCGGTCGCTACCCACGGATCTCGACGAATTCTGGCGTCTCGACAACCGGCTGGAGGAAATCCAGATCCGTATCACGCCCCCTGAGATCGAAGCCGAACTGCTCAAAGTGCTCGGCGACCTGTCCTTTGTGGAGAAGCAGAACGTTCGTGATCAGCTGGCAGAGATCTATGAGCGGGTCTCAAAACGCGCGCTAGACCTGGCCTTCCGCGACCCGGCGCGAAGCAGGGGAGATTAGGCTGCCCGGGGGGTCTGACGGTTTACAATCGCGGTGTTCTTGTCGATAATAGGATTGTAAGGCTCACTGACTAGAAGGAGGATACGCTATGACCACGCTGGCAGTTATTGTTGGTAACCGCGGCTTCTTTCCCTCTCATCTGGCCAAGACTGGCAGGGAAACTATCCTGCGGGTTCTTGAGGAGGAGGGCTTTGGTGCCGTCTGTCTGACGCCCGATGACACAGAGCATGGCGCAGTTGTGACTTTTGAAGACTCGGTCAAATGTGCCAAGCTCTTCAAGGCGCACGCTGAGGAGATTGATGGGATTCTCGTGACGCTGCCGAACTTTGGCGAGGAGCGCGGTATTGCGGATGCGATTCGGCTTTCAGGGCTGGATGTGCCTGTGCTGGTGCAGGCGACGCCCGACGATCTCTCCAAGATGGACATCAACTGGCGGCGTGATAGCTTTTGCGGGAAGATGTCTGCCTGCAACAACATGACGCAGTACGGCATAAAGTACAGCCTGACCACGCTCCATACGGTGGATCCAGAGTCGGAGAGCTTTCGGCAGGACCTGCAGACCTTTGGTGCGGTTTGTCGCGTGGTGAACGGCCTGCGTCGTGCGCGCTTTGGACAGGTGGGTGCGCGCCCGGCGGCCTTTATCACGGTACGCTATAGCGAAAAGCTCCTCGAAAAGGCTGGCATCTCTGTGGAGAGCATCGATCTCTCCGAGGTCTTTGGCAAGGCCTGGAAGCTGGCGGATGATGCACCCGAAGTGGTCGCCAAGGTGGCCGCTATCAAAGGATATCTGGGTACTGAGGGGATCCCGGAGGAAGCTCTGCTCAAGCAGGCCAAGCTGGGCGTTGTCCTGGATGCCTTTGTCGCCGAGCACCAACTCGATGGCACGGCGGTTCAGTGCTGGACATCGATGGAAGAGTTCTATGGTGTGGTGCCCTGCACCGCGATGAGCATGATGAGCAACACGCTCAAGCCCAGCGCTTGCGAGACGGACATCGCGGGCCTGATCGGGATGTATGCCATGGTTTTGGCCTCTGGCAAGCCCAGCGCGATCCTGGACTGGAACAATAACTATGGTGAGGACCCCGACAAGGCTGTGGTCTTTCACTGCAGCAACCTGCCGCAGGATGTCTTTGGCGGCGAAGCGACCATGGACTATCAGGAGATCATCGCAGGGTCGGTGGGAAAAGAGAACACGTACGGCACCCTTTTCGGCAAGATCAAGCAGACCAAGCTCACCTACTGTCGCGTTTCAACCGATGATGAGTACGGGCGCATCCGTGCCTATATGGGCGAGGCAGAGATCACCGATGACCCGGTGGACACCTTTGGCGGCTATGGTGTGGTGGAGGTTCCCGAGTTCCAGAAACTGCTGCACTATATCTGTTCCAACGGGTTCGAGCACCACGTAGCCATCAACCCCTCACAGGTGGTAGACGCCCTGTACGAGGCGTTCACGAATTACCTGGATTGGGACGTGTATCTGCACGACACCGACCGGGCGATGCGGCTGCAGCCCTGATCTGACCGTCAAGGGACTCGCTTCTGAACGAAAAAAAGAGCCCGCCCCCAAAGGGGGCGGGCTCTTGGCACACTAGGCTAGAAGCTAAAGAGAGCGTACTTGAGGATGATCGGTGCAAAGACCGTGGCACTCAGCGACATCACCGTGATCAGCGTGTTGAGCGACGGTCCAGCCGTGTCCTTGAACGGATCGCCAACTGTATCTCCGATGACCGCGGCATCATGCGCGGGCGTACCCTTGCCGCCATGCGCGCCATCTTCGATGTACTTTTTCGCATTGTCCCAGAGACCACCTGCGTTGGCCATGAGCAGTGCGAACAGAATGCCCGTGACGATGGTGCCGGCCAAAAAGCCGCCCAGGGCAGCCGGGCCCAGCAAAAAGCCTACCAGGATCGGAGTGAACAGCGCCAGAATCGCGGGCAGAACCAGTTCCTTGAGGGCCCCGGCTGCGGCGATATCCACGCACCTGGCGCTGTCAGGCAGTACTTTGCCCTCTATCAGGCCAGGTATGTCACGGAACTGCCGGCGGATCTCTTCTACCATGACGCCGGCGTTTTTCGTCACCGAGAGCATGAGCATGGCGCTAAAGAGCGGGGGCATCATGGCGCCGATAAACACGCCCACGATAACGCCGGGATTCCGAATATCCAGAACGGCGAGGCCGACAGTCTCGGAGTAGGCAGAGAACAGGGCCAGCACTGTCAGCGCCGCGGCACCGATGGCAAAGCCCTTGGTGATGGCCTTGGCTGTGTTACCTGCTGCGTCGAGCCGGTCGCACACGGCGATGACCTCTTCGGACTCTTTGCCAAACTCGGCGCACCCCTTGGCGTTATCGACAATGGGGCCATACGCATCAGAGGACATGATCATGCCCGTGATGGAGAGCATGCCGACGGCCGCGATGGCGACACCATAGGTGCCGGGAACCCCGAACTGGACCGCCAGCAACCAGGAGGCGACCATGGCGACACAGATGCCGATGATGGAGGGAACGATGCTCAACAGGCCGTAGGAGAAACCCTCCAGGATAACCAGGGCGGGTCCCGTCTCTGCTGCAGCAGCCGTGTTCTGGACCGACTTTTGATCGATGTCTGTGAAAAAGTCAGAAGTAAAGCCGATAACGATGCCGGCGGCCAGTCCAGCGAGCACCGGCCAGAAGACACCCCAGGTGTTCTCGCCAAAGTCCAGGACGTTCACCACAATCAGGGCGAAAACGGCAAAGACGATGGATGTTACGATGGTCCCCATGTTAAGAGCGCGTCCGGGATCCTCGGCCTCTTTCGAGCGACCAACAAAGACCATACCGATGAGTGAGGCAAAGATGCCCGCAGCGCACAGCACCAGCGGGAACAGGATGTATATGGGATTGTCAGCGAACTGCGGCAGGACTGCGCCGAGTAGCATGACCGAGACCACACTGGCGACGTACGAGTCAAAAATATCAGCGCCCATTCCAGCCACGTCACCGACGTTGTCACCGACGTTGTCGGCCACGACGGCCGGGTTGCGGGGATCATCCTCAACCAGATGGAACTCGACTTTGCCCACGAGGTCGGCGCCGATGTCGGCCGTCTTGGTGTAGATGCCGCCGCCGGCCTTGGCCAGGAGTGCCAGTGTGCTGGCGCCAAAGCTAAAGCCCAGCACGACATCGGGATCCTTGAAAATCATGTACAGGATCGTCATGCCGATGAGGGCAAAACCCACGACGGCCAGACCCATCACCGCTCCCGAGTAAAAGCCCACATTAAGGGCCTTCTGCAAGCCGGAGCGGGCGGCCCACGCGACGCGCGCATTGGCCTTGGTGGCGATCACCATGCCGGCCCAGGCGGCTGCCGCCGAGCACGCAGCACCAAGAATAAAGGCCAGCGCGTGGCGCCAATCAAAGGCGATCAGCATGATGACAGTCAGGACGGCTACCAGGATGGCCAGCACCTGGAACAGCCGTTTCAGGTAGGTGGCCGCACCTTCCTGAACCAGTTCCGAGTACTTGGCGACGTCGGGATTGCCGACTTCCTGTCTTACGACCCAGAAGTAGATGTAGGCGGCAACACCAACGGATGCCAGGCCAGCGACTAGCGCTACGATTTCCCAGACAAGCATTTTCCCTCCCCTGGAACAGTAATATATGGTTGGCGGCCTGCGTTGCGGGCATGGCTCACCAATGGACACACCAAGGGTCTGAGGATGCCGGGCTTACACAAAACGACCCCCTGGGAGGTATTTGTTCATATTCTCAGGCAGGGCCATCGTGCAGCGGACAACATGCTCGCAGGCATCATACAAGTGAACCAGACGGGTGTCAAACGTCAGCGGGACTTTTTTCTCTGTTACTGGTCCGGCCCTTGCGCGAGTTCTATCGAGACAACTGTGTTACACTGGAGCTGCTACCTATGCTGGAGGTTTTCATGGCTGCTAATACGCTTTCCGTGTTCACCAAGCCCTGGCGGGAGTTACCTTTGCGCCAACTGGGCACGCTGGTCTGTCGCTTGGGCTTTCAGGCGATTGAGTTGCCAATACGGCCCGGTTACCAGGTCCCTCCGGAGCGTGCGGGCACTCTCCTGCCGGATGCCGTGCGCATTCTGGCAGAGAGCGGCATCAGTGTGGCCAGCGTCGCCAGCACTCCGGAGCACGGTATCGTCGATGCCTGCGCTCGCGCCGGAGTCCCGCTGATCCGCGACATGGCCCGCGTCCTTCCCGGCGAACGCTACACGGATGCGGAGATCAGGTTGCGGGCGGAATATGCCCGCCTGGGGCCTGCGCTGGCCAGTGCAGGCGTCCGGCTGGGAATTCAGAATCACGCTGGTTCGTTCGTCCCCAATGCACTGGGCCTGCGAGCCCTGCTCTCTGATCTCGACCCAGCCGTCTTTGTTGCGGTCTGGGATGCCGCGCACGAGGCCTTGGCGGGATTGGCTCCGCAGTACGCGCTGGATGTCATCGCGCCGCGTCTGGGGATGGTAAATCTGAAGAACGGGTATTGGCGACGCAAGGGCGACTGCGGCGCCACCGGGCAGGCCTGGGAGGTTGCTTGGACGGGCGGGCAGGCCGGCCTGGCCCGTTGGGATGAGGTGGTCCGGTTACTCCAGAGCAGCGGCTACAGCGGGGTTATCTGTCTCACCGCAGAATACAGCGATGCCAGCGCGGTTGACCGCCTGATTGCGGAGGATGCCGCCTATGCGCGCCATCTGCTTGCAGGTGCCTAGGCGCACCTCCGGGTCGCGCTGGCGGTCGAGGTTGAGACACTTGCCGCTGGACGAGGTCCTCAAGAAATGGAGAGATGGATGAGGCAGACTGATGTGCGCCCTGTAGGAACTCGAATATATCTGCTACCAGTGGAGACGCGCGTACCGCTCAAGTTCGGCGCCGAGGTGCTCACCAGCGTCACCTGTGTGCGGGTGGCGCTGACAGTGCGCGACCGGCAGGGGAGGACTGCGGTGGGCTGGGGCGAAACTCCGCTCAGCGTGCAGTGGGTGTGGCCGGGGAAAGCTGACTATGCGGTGCGCTATCGCGCCCTGCTGGAGTTGATCGAGCGTCTCGCCTCAGCCTGGAGCACTTTGGGCGAATATGGGCACCCCATTGAACTCTGGACCAGATTCGAGGCCGATGTGCTTTCCGGTGTCCTGGAGGCCGCGAATGCTGCCAGGCCAGAGCAGGAGCAGATTCCCTGGCTGGCCGCGCTGCTGTGTTGTGCCTCTTTCGATATCGCTCTCCACGATGCCTTTGGTTGCTTGCACGGCATTTCCTGCTGGCAAAGCTATCGTGTGCCGTACATGAGTGCCGATCTCGCCTCGCTGATGGGCTCGGATGCTGATGAACACGTACGCTTTCGGAAGCGTTATCCGGGGGACTATCTGATCCGGCCGCGGACGGCATCACTTGTGGCCTGGCATTTGGTGGGCGGCCTTGATCCGTTGGCGCGTGAGGACCTGACGGGGGCCGAGCCAGACGACGGGCATCCGGTGCTGCTTGCCGATTGGATCGTGCGAGATGGGCTGCGCTGTCTCAAGGTCAAGCTGCGTGGCGACGATGACGTCTGGGACTATGCCCGTCTCGTCAAGGTATGGCAGATCGGCCGGCAATGTGGTGTTCAGTGGCTCTCCGCGGACTTTAATTGCACCGTGACCGATCCAGCCTATGTGACAGAGATCCTGGACCGGCTGCTGCAGGACGAGCCCGAGGTGTTCGCGCATCTTCTGTATGTGGAGCAGCCTTTTCCCTATGAGCTGGAGCGTCACAGGATAGATGTGCACGCTGTGTCGGCCCGCAAGCCGCTGTTTATGGACGAAAGCGCCCATGACTGGCGTCTCGTGCGTCTGGGGCGGGAGCTGGGGTGGACAGGCGTCGCGCTCAAGACCTGCAAGACACTCTCGGGGGCGCTGCTGTCGCTGGCCTGGGCACGTGCGCATGGTATGACGCTGATGGTGCAGGACTTGACCAATCCTATGCTGGCGCAGATCCCGCATCTGTCGCTGGCGGCGCACGCCGGGACCATCATGGGTGTCGAGACCAACGCGATGCAGTTCTACCCTGACGCGTCCCTCCCGGAGGCTGCGGTACATCCCGGACTCTACCGGCGGCGACAGGGGCAGGTCGAACTCTCCAGCGTACAAGGCCCCGGGATGGGCTACCGACTCTCGGAGATCAGGAGAGCTCTGCCCGAGCCCTGGGTAACTGCCGGCCTGACGTAGTAAAGGCCGGCACGCGTCGTGGTGCAGCGTCCCAGGTCTCTAGCGGCCGACCGTGAGGGGGGCGGGGATTTGCCATGGACGCATAACGTCTCGCCCGTCACGCACGCCCTGGATCACCGTTAGGTTGACATAAGTTTCGAGGCGCTCGCGCAGCGCCTGGTTGCTCAGCCCCTGGGCGATGAACCCCTCGATGTGTGGGATTTCGGCATGCAGGGTCTCATTCTGCGCCCGGATGCGCTCGCTATCGATCCACAGGTCCATCTCGCCAGACCGAATGCAGTCGGCGAGGGTGTGCTCATCCTCGGGCAGATGGTCGATCTCCAGCGCATACAGACCGAGCATGTCGATATGGTGCCCGTCGGAAGCAGCGGTCGTGACGGCGCCGAGCGCGGTTGCCAGCGCCACTGCGCGCCGGTGCGAGTAGTTGTAGATGTTGGTGCTCATGATCTCAATGGCATCGATTCCGTGGTCAAAGATCGCGTCCGGCACGGCATCGCGGTAGCGGTACGGGTGAGCTAGCACCACGGCTGCACCCTGACTGTGCGCTGTCTGCAGGATGTTTTCGGCGGTCATGCCCGCACCTACGACGGAACGATCGGTCAGGCCATAGACGAGAAAGTCGTCTCCCTCGTCTGAGGTGAGCTCCGTGCCGCAGTAGAGCCGCACGGCGGGGTATGCCGCCTGAAGCTGCGCCAGCTCATCCGCGGGCCAGTGCACGTTGTGCTCTGTGAACACGAGCGCCGAGATGCCAACGGCGGCAGCGCGCTCGATCATCGCCTCGGGCGACGAGCGCCCGCAAAGCGAGTAGCGATCGGTGTGAACGTGGAGATCGATGAGCATGGAAAACACATCCTGTCGGGGTGGTCGAAATGGTAACATATGGCAAGGATTATACCACCCCGGCGGCCTCGTACCTATTCATCGGATGGGTGCGGCAGGCGCTTTGGGGGGGAATCGGAGAGAGTGCTCGCCGCTGGCTCCCTCTGGTCGGGGCGAGACGATTTGAGCGTCCGCTCACTTGACCACTCAAGTGCACTACGAGGCTGCGGCGCTGACCCAAACTCCCGTGCGACGTTCAGGTGACTGCGCAAAGCAAAAGGAGCCAACCTCACGGCTGGCTCCCTCTGGTCGGGGCGAGACGATTTGAACGTCCGACCACTTGAACCCCATTCAAGTGCGCTACCGGGCTGCGCTACGCCCCGAACTGACGACATTATACGATTATCCCACCGGTTAGGCAAATCGCCATACGTGCAGCAGGTCGCTCAGGCGCGTTTGACACCCCACAGCACCCATGATATAGTCGCTTCCATCGGTTCGAAGACCAGTACGATCCCTGCGGTGTATAGAATGCTACAACGCGAACAGATCATTCGAGGGGCGGGTGCCCTGTCCCTCAGCAAGAAGAGCAAGAAGGATCAAGCCGACCTCTGGTCAGGCTAGCTTGCTCATACCTCGAACCGAGGTACCCGGAAACTAGAGCGGCTCCCAGACCAGGGGGCCGCTCTTTTTTTCATGCTTAGCCATCGTGTCCGGACCCGCAGTGTCGCCCCGGTGATGGCAGATCGAAAACAGAAAGGGGGGAGAGTCATGATCGGTATGTGTCCCGAGTGCGCAGCAGAGATCGAGCTGGATGATCCGTTGGAAGGCGAGATCGTGGATTGCCCGGATTGCGGCGTGGAGCTGGAGGTGGTGGCCATCGAGCCGCTGACCTTTGAGCTGGCGCCGGACGAAGAAGAAGACTGGGGAGAATAGACATGCCCATTGGTTCCTATCACATCATCGAGTCGACACTGCGGGAAGGCGAGCAATTCGTTGGAGCCAATTTCACCACCGCGCAAAAGGTCGAGATTGCGCGGATGGCCGATGCCTTTGGCGTCGAGTACATCGAGGTCACCTCACCGGTTGCCTCGCCTCAAAGCTACCATGACTGCAAGACCATCGCTGGCCTGGGCTTGAACGCCAAGGTGTTGACTCACGTGCGCTGTTTGCTGAGTGATGCAGAGGCGGCCATCGCCACCGGTGTCGACGGAATCGACCTGCTTATCGGTACCTCTTCCATGCTTCGCGAGTTTAGCCACGGCATGGACATCCCTGCGATCCTTGAGCGGGCCCGCGAGGTCGTGACGCATCTGCTGGATCGTGGCTTTGAAGTGCGATTCAGCACAGAGGACTCGTTCCGCAGCAACCTGGACGATATTCTCACCATCTATGAGGCTGTGGCAGACCTTGGCGTCAACCGGGTTGGCATCGCCGATACGGTGGGCGTTGCCACGCCCTTGCAGGTCTATGACCTCGTCCGCCGGGTGCGCGAGCGTGTGTCCTGCGACATCGAGTTTCACGGGCACAATGACGCTGGCTGTGCCATCGCCAATGCCCTGTGTGCGCTGGAGGCTGGCGCGACGCACGTGGACACCAGTATCCTGGGGATCGGCGAGCGCAACGGCATCGCGCCTCTGGGCGGGATGATCGCCCGGCTCTACTCGATGGATCGCGCGCTCGTGTCCAAGTACAACCTGCCCCTGATCCGCGACCTGGACGATCTCGTTGCAGGGATGGTCGGTGTGGACATCCCATTCAACAACTATATCACGGGCATCACGGCCTTTACCCACAAGGCCGGTATCCACGCCAAGGCCGTACTGAACAATCCGGAGACCTATGAGATTCTGTCTCCTCAAGACTTTGGCCTGACGCGTTATATCAGTATCGCGCACAGGCTCACAGGCTGGAACGCCATCAAGGACCGCGCCGAGCAGCTGCAGCTGGACATCCCCGATGACGAGCTGCGGGCTGCCACCCAGCACATCAAGGCGCTGGCGGATGAAAAGCCGATCTCACTGACGGATGTTGATGCCGTGTTGCGGCAGTGGTCGGCCGAGCATGCACAGGCACACGCACACGAAGGAGCAACCCATGGCTGACAGGGCGATGACCCTCTCGGAGCAGATTTTGTCCCACGCCGCCGGTTACCCTGTCCGCGCAGGGGATCTGGTGATCGTCGATGTGGATCGCTGTATGACCCACGATTCGCTGACACCTGAAGTGATCGATGCCTTGCGCGATACGCTCAAGACGGAACGCATACACGACCCCTCGCGGGTGGCGGTTATGATCGATCACGTGGCCCCCGCCGCCTCAGTGGCCACGGCCGACGCTCAAGTCAAAGTGCGCCGGTGGGTGCGCGAGGAAGGGATTCCACACTTTTTCGATGTCGGGGCGGGGGTCTGCCATCAGATCATGATCGAGCAGGGCCTGGTGGCCCCGGGGCAAATCGCCCTGGGCACTGACTCCCATGCTACGGCCTACGGCGCTGTGGGCGCCTTTGGCACAGGCGTCGGTTCGCGCGATATGGCGCTGACGCTGGCCACAGGCAGGAATTGGCTGCGCGTGCCCGAGACGATCCGCGTTCAGGTGAATGGAAGGTTCCGGCGCGGCGTAGGGCCCAAGGACATTAGTCTCTATCTCTGCGGGTTGCTCGGTCTCGATGGCGCCAATTACCAGGCGGTCGAGTTCCACGGTCTCGATTGGCTGGATCTGGATGGTCGTGAGACATTGTGTTCGATGACCACTGAGCTGGGGGCCAAGGCTGGCATCGTCCCGCCGACAGGGACAGCGGCAGCGACCTGGAATGTTCCAGAGTGGCTCGCGGTGCAGGAGGGTGCCACCTATTCGCGCGAGATCACCATCGACCTGGATGCGCTCGAGCCGCAGGTTTCCGCCCCTTATAGCCCGGACAACGTGCTCGCAGTCTCCGAAGTGGGAGAGGTGCCCGTGGATCTGGTCTTTATCGGAACCTGCACCAATGGTCGCCTGGGCGATCTCCAGGCAGCGGCCGAGATCCTGCGGGGCAAGCATATCGCGCCACATGTGCGTTTGCTCGTGATTCCCGCCTCTCATCGCATCCTGCAGGCTGCGACGGCGGATGGCACACTGGCCACGCTGCTGGAGGCTGGCGCCACCCTGGGTACACCGGGCTGCGGCCCGTGCATCGGCAGGCACATGGGCGTCATCGGGGCGGGCGAGGTCTGCCTCTCGACTGCGAACCGGAATTTCCGCGGGCGGATGGGCTCACCGGATGGGCGAGTCTACCTCGGCTCTCCCGAGACAGCAGCGGCCACGGCGCTCGCAGGTCGCATCGTCGCGGCAAACACACTGTAGGAGGCAAGCATGGCTACCGTTTGGGTCTTTGGGGATGATGTCGACACCGATCAGATCGTGCCAGGGCGCTACGCGCCGTACATGAATGCAGAGTCGGAGCTGGGCAGGTATCCGTTCATTGAAGCGCGTCCCGAGTTTGCGCAGGAGGTGCGGCCCGGGGACGTGATCGTAGCGGGGCGCAACTTTGGGTGCGGGTCCTCGCGCGAGTATGCGCCCCGTGCCCTGTACGTGGTGGGCATCGCGGCCATTATCGCCCCGAGCTTTGCACGGATCTTTTTCCGAAACAGCCTCAACCTGGGACTGACCTTGATTCAAGCTGATGTGCGGGAACAGGTAACTGATCGACAGCAGGTGGAATTGGATCTGGCTCGGCCCGGGTTGCGGGTCGATGACACATGGCTATCGCTGCCCGCGCAGCCTGACTGGTTGCGGACTGCCTGGGCAGAGGGCGGGATCGTCCAGTACTATCTCAACCACGGGCGTCTGCCGGTGGAGGCGAGCCGATGAGTCCGGTCGTCTGCCTGATCGAGGGCGACGGCATCGGTCAGGAGGTCGTTCCGGCGGCGGCGCGGGTTCTTGCGGTACTCTGCCCCGACATCCAGTTCTCGGCAGCCGAGGCCGGCTGGGGAACCTACCAGCGTATGGGAACGGCGCTGCCGGATACCACGCTGGAAGCCGTCGGTGCGGCGGATGCCACGCTCTTTGGCGCAGTGTCGTCGCCCTCCGGGCCTGCCGAGGGGTATCGTTCACCGATTGTAGGGCTGCGCCGGCATTTCGACCTGTATGCCAACCTGCGGCCGGTGCTCTCTCAGCCGGTGCCGGGCTCGCGACCGGGGATCGATATGCTGATCGTGCGCGAGAACAGCGAAGGCCTGTATGCCGGGATCGAACGCCGGGAAGGGGATCGGGCCGTCACCGAGCGGGTGATCACCCGGGCAGGCTCGGAGCGCATTGTGAGAAAGGCGGCGCGGCTCGCCATGAGCCGCCGCCGGCACCTGACGATCGTGCACAAGGCCAATGTGCTGCGCGCGACATGCGGGCTGTTCCGGGAGGTGGCGTTGGAGGTAGTGGCCGAGTACCCGGACCTGGCCGTGGATGAACAACTGGTCGATGCGGCGGCGATGCGTCTGATTCAGGCCCCTGAGGATTTTGACGTGCTGGTCACAACGAACCTGTTTGGCGACATTCTCTCCGATGAGGCCGCCGCGCTGGTGGGCGGCCTTGGGTTGGCGCCCTCGGCCAATGTCGGCGCACACTGCGCGGTCTTTGAGCCCGTTCACGGCTCTGCACCGGATATTGCAGGAAGGGGCATCGCCAACCCGATGGGAGCCTTCGGAGCCGTGGCGATGCTATTGGACTATATGGAACGAAACGACGCAGCAGCCAGGCTGCGCGGAGCTATGGAGCGCGTGCTGCGTGAGGGACCGCGGACACCCGATCTGGGTGGGCAGGCCCAGACGAAGCAAGTGACCAGGGCGACTATTCAAGTGCTGGAGGAATCGTCATCATGAGAGTCGGAATGCTGGTATCCCGTGTGCGCGTGGAAGAAAAGCTGCTCGTGGAGGCGTTCCAGGCGCACGGGCAGGCGGTCGATCTCATCGATGACCGCGCACTGATCTTGCCTATCGACGGAAACCCGGAGCTACAGAGTTACGATGTGGTGCTGGAGCGCTGCATCAACCACTCGCGCGCCCTGTACACCCTGCAGATGCTGAATGCCTGGGGCGTACCTACGGTGAACACCGCCCACGTGGCCGATGTGTGCGGCAACAAGTTCAGCACGTCGCTGGCGCTGGTTCAGAGTGGCGTTCCCACGCCCCGGACGCTGATGGCCTATACGCCTGAATCGGCATTGGAGGCCATCGAGACGCTGGGCTATCCCGTCGTGCTCAAGCCGGCCGTTGGCTCGTGGGGACGTCTGATCGCCAAGATCAATGACCGCGAGGCGGCGGAGGCCGTCCTCGAGCACAAGAAGGTGCTGGGATCCTATCACCACGCGATCTTTTATATTCAGGAGTACATCGACAAGCCCCAGCGAGACATTCGTTCCTTTGTGGTGGGCGATGAGACGATCTGCGCGATCTATCGCTTTTCCGATCACTGGATCACGAATACGGCCCGGGGCGGACGGGCAGCCAACTGCCCGGTTACGCCAGAGATCGACGCGCTTTCCCGGGCTGCGGCCCAGGCGGTCGGAGGTGGCGTGGTGGCCATCGACCTGTTGGAGAATGCGCAGGGGGAGCTCACCGTCTGCGAGGTGAACTATACGATGGAGTTTCGGAACAGCATTGACACCACAGGGGTGGATATTCCTGGGCGCATGGTGGACTATGTGCTGGAGGTTGGAGGGAGAGAGGCATGACCATCAGAGTATCCATTGTTGGCGGGTCAGGCTACGCCGGCGGCGAGTTGTTACGGCTGCTGCTGTTTCACCCCGAGGTCGAGATCGCTCAGGTCACCTCTGAGAGCTCGGCCGGGCGCTTTGTGCACTCACGACACCCGAACCTGCGGAGTTCCACCCGGCTCAAGTTTACGCCGCTGGAACTGCTCGAGCCGTGTGACCTGCTCTTTCTGGCGCTGCCGCACGGTGAGACGGCCAGTCGTATCGATCAGTTTGCCGGACTGGCTGAGCGGATCATCGATCTTTCGGCCGACTTTAGACTGCGCGACCCGGCGGACTATGCGCGTTGGTACGAAGGTGCGCACCCTGCACCCGCCTGGCTGGAACGGTTCGTTTATGGCTTGCCAGAGATCAACAGAGACGCCATCTCGGGCGCACGCTATGTCAGCGGTGTGGGATGCAATGCCACCGCGACGAACCTCGCTGTCTGGCCGTTGTTCCAGTCCGGCCTGGCGGATGCGGAGCGCGGGGTGATTGTCGAGGTCAAGGCGGGATCCTCCGAGGGCGGGGCCTCAGCCGGGCCCTCGTCGCATCATCCCGATCGCAGCCATGTCGTGCGCTCTTTCGCACCCACCGGACACCGCCACACCGCAGAGGTGGAGCAGGCCCTCGCCCGGACGGGCTTGCACGTGCCGGTGCACATGTCGGTGACCTCAGTGGAACTGGTGCGCGGGGTGTTGGCTACGGCGCACGTCTTTGCGGCGCCGGAGTGCCGCGGCAGTCTGGATGTAATGGGGTTGTGGAAGGCTTACCGCGGCGCCTATGGGAAAGAGCCCTTTGTGCGTATCGTCCGTGAGCGTCAGGGGGTCTACCGCTACCCCGAGCCCAAGATTCTTGCGGGGAGCAACTATGCCGAGGTGGGCTTTGACTATGATCCCGAAAGCGGGCGCATCGTCGCTATCGCCGCCATCGACAATCTGATGAAGGGCGCGGCAGGCACTGCGGTGCAGTGCATGAACATCATGTACGGGTTTGATGAGTCACTTGGGCTGGGCTTTCCCGGCCTGCACCCGGTGTGACAGGAGGTTGGCGATGATCGTCGTCAAAGTAGGGGGGAGCGAAGGGATCGACCTGGATGCCGTGTGCACAGATGTCGCCGAGCTGGTCCGTGCTGGCACGCAACTGGTGCTGGTGCATGGCGGGTCCCACCGCACCAACGAGGTGGCTACAGCCCTGGGGCATCCGCCCGAGTTTGTCACCTCGATATCGGGCTATACCAGCCGTAGGACGGATCGCGAGACACTGCGCATCTTTGAGATGGTGTATTGTGGCGAGGTGAACAAGGGGATCGTTGAACGGCTGCAATCCCTCGGGGTAAACGCCGTGGGGCTCTCCGGCATTGATGGACGTCTGCTCGAAGGCCGGCGCAAGGATGCGCTCAAGGTGATGCAGCGTGGGCGCCGGATGGTCATACGAGACGACTATACCGGAACGGTGGAGACGGTCAATGCAGGGCTCTTGAGTCTGCTGCTCGAGAACGGCTATTTGCCGGTGATCTCACCTCCGGGCATCAGCACCGACGGGGTCGCGATCAATGTCGACGGCGACCGTGCTGCGGCGCGTATTGCCGCGGCCCTCGGGGCTGAGCAGTTGATCATCCTGTCCAATGTGCCCGGGCTGTTGCGGGATTTCCCCGACGAAAGCACGCTGATCCCGCACATTGAACCTGCGCGCGCGGAGGAGATGATGGCGCACGCCGAAGGACGCATGCGCATCAAGGTGCTCGGGGCTATAGAGGCGCTCAATGACGGCATCGGCCGGGTTGTCTTTGGCGATGCCCGAATCCCATCTCCGGTCACGGAGGCGATGGCTGGCCGGGGCACGGTTATCGGCCCAAGCCACACTTAGGAGGTTTTGCATGGATATCATGGAGCTCGAACAGCGCTATACGAGCGGTTGCTACTCCAAACGCGACGTCACGATCGTCCGGGGCCAGGGCGCGCACATCTGGGATGATGCCGGCAAAGAGTATATTGACTGTGTGGGCGGCCATGGCGTGGCGATTGTGGGGCACTGCAATCCGGCGGTGGTGCAGGCCATCTGTGATCAGGCGCAGACGCTGATTACCTGTCCGGAGATCTTTTATAACGACGTGCGCGCTCGCCTGTTGGAAAGGCTTGTGTCGATCGCGCCACAGGGGCTGGAACGTGTCATGCTGGTCAACTCGGGCACGGAGGCTGTGGAGGGGGCGCTCAAGCTTGCGCGGCTGAGCACCGGTCGGGCAGGGATCGTCGCAGCGCAGCGCGGCTTTCATGGGCGTACCCTCGGTGCCCTCTCTACCACCTGGGAGCCACACTATCGGCAGCCCTTTGAGCCGTTGCTGCCGGGTGTGAGCCATGTGCCGTACGGTCGTTTGGAGGCGATGGAGGGGGCCATCTCTGACGAAACGTCGGCAGTGATTCTCGAGGTGGTGCAGGGTGAGGGGGGTGTCAACCCGGGCGACGGCGACTATTTGCGCGGAGTGCAAGCGCTTTGCCGGGAGCGCGGTGCGCTGTTCATTGTCGACGAGGTGCAGACTGGTTTCGGCCGCACGGGGCGCATGTTTGCGTGCGAGCACCACGGTCTCCAGCCCGATCTGATGGCTGTTGCCAAGGGCATCGCCGGGGGGGTGCCCATGGGGGCCTTGCTCCTGGGTGATCGCGTCACGAACATCTCGCCCGGCGTGCATGGGACGACCTTTGGTGGTAATCCGCTGGCTTGCGCCGCGTCTCTGGCCGCTATCCAGTACATGCTCGATCATGACCTGGCTGGCGAGGCGGCACGTAAGGGGGAGTGGGTGCTCTCAAGGCTGAGGAGTATCGATGCTCGCGCGATCCGAGAGGTCCGCGGGATCGGCTTGATGATCGGCATCGAGTTGCGCACCCGCGCGACACAGGTTCTCAAGGCCCTTGCAGACGAGGGCGTGATGGCACTCCCTGCGGGAAGAACTGTCGTTCGCTTGCTGCCGCCTCTGGTCATCTCCGATCAAGATCTGGCCACCGTCTGTGACACGATCGAACGCGTATTGGCGCAGGCGGCGTAAGATGACCTGTCGAGCGCCTGATGACGCACAGGCAATCGCGCTCCTGGAGCGTATCGTGCGCATTCCCAGTCCATCGGGAGACGAGGCAGCGGTCGCTTCTGCCTGTGTCTCGGCCATGGCGGCGATGGGCCTGGAGGCACACATCGACCCCGCGGGGAATGCCGTCGGTACCATTGGCGAGGGCTCTCACGAGGTCCTCCTGCTCGGGCATATCGACACCGTTGCTGGATATCTGCCCGTGCACCAGGAGGATGGCTGGCTGATGGGGCGGGGTGCGGTCGATGCCAAGGGACCCTTCGCCGCGATGATGTGCGCTGCCGCCCGAGCAGGTGCGCTAAGTAACCTGAGAGTCAGGGTTGTGGGCGCTGTAGAGGAGGAGGCAGCCACTTCGAAGGGTGCCTACCATGTGGTAAAGCATTATCCTGTCGCTGAAGCCGTCATCATCGGTGAGCCCAGCCGCTGGGATCGGGTGACTCTTGGGTACAAGGGGCGGCTGCTCGTGGATTATGCCCTGACCCAATCCATGTCGCACACCGCAGGACAGGCCCGGGGGGTGTGTGAGTCCGCAATTGAATACTGGTTGGCTTTGCGTGACTATGCGTTCAGCTATAACGAGGGCATCGAAACACTCTTTGATCGGCTGGATCCCTCTCTTCGCGAGATCGCCAGCAGCTCAGATGGTCTCAGAGAGTCCGTTCAGATGCGCATCGGCTTGCGCCTGCCGCCCGGTGCTGATCTGGCTGAACTCAGCTCTCGCTTGACGGATCACTGGGCTGGCGATGCTCGCGTGACACTGAGCGGGGCGGAGCAGCCCTATCGCGCCGGCAGCCGTAATGTGCTGACGAGCGCCTTTCTCGCGTCGATTCGTTCAGAGGGGGGGCGAGCTGCCTTCGTCAGCAAGACGGGGACCTCGGACATGAATGTCATTGGTCCCCGGTGGCAGTGCCCGATGGTCGCGTACGGACCGGGCGACTCGGCTTACGATCACACACCGGAGGAGCGCATCGAGCTGGCTGAGTATCTCCGGGCTATCCGCGTTCTGACAGACGTCTTGCGGCGTCTCAATGCCAGCATCGGCTCGCGATAAGAGCAGAGGCGGCTCCGCGGAGCCGCCTCAATGTTTCCATCGTGCTCTGGGTCAGGCGGGGATTCTGGCCACGATGGCCTTGGCCACAGGCTCAAAGTCCGCTGTCTCCGCCGTGGCCAGTTCGCCCGCATCGGCCAGTTCTGCCAGCCCGGGCTGGATCGGGAGCTGCCCAAGCAGGGGGGCATCGATGCTCTCAGCCAGTTCGTCGACCTTGCTCGAGCCAAAGAGCTCAAATCGCTCACCGCACTTGGGACATACCGCATAGCTCATATTCTCGACAATGCCCAGTACCGGTATGTCGAGTTGCTCCGCCATACTGGCAGCCTTGCGCACCACCATGCCAGAAAGGCTTTGCGGTGTCGTGACCAGCAGGATACCATCGAGGGGAATCGACTGCATCACGGTGAGCGAGGCGTCAGAAGTTCCGGGCGGCAGATCCACCACGAGATAGTCAAGGTCACCCCATGCGACATCGCCATAGAACTGCTTGATCGCGCCGCTGATGAGCGGGCCTCGCCAGATAACCGCCTGATTGGGGTTCTCCAGCAGCAGATTGATGGAGATGATCTTGATGCCTGCAGGTGTGGTAACCGGCAGGATCCCCATCGGGCTGCCGTAGGGACGCGGCTGGCCCTGCAGCAGCATCTTCGGAATGCTTGGCCCCGTGATGTCCGCGTCCAGCAGTCCTACGCGATAGCCCTGCCGCTGCAGTGCTATCGCCAAGAGCGCAGAGACGGTCGACTTGCCCACCCCGCCTTTTCCGCTGACGACGGCGATCACGCGCTTGATGTTGTTGTACGCCGCGGCGGTACCTTCAGATTCGGGCGCGCCCTGAATCGCTTGTTTCTCCTCAGGGGTCATCTCCCGGATATCGATATGGACGTCTTTCACGCCCGGCAGCGCCATGAGCCTTGTTCGGGCATCGTCCTGCATCTGATTGCGCATCGGGCACGCCAGTATCGTCAAGGCCAGGGTAAAGGAGACTGTGCCATCCTTCAGGGCGATATCGTGTACCATTCCCAGTTCGACGATATTGCGATGGAGCTCAGGATCCATGACCTGAGAAAGCGCGTCTCTGATCTCTTGTTCTGTCGGCATTACTGCCCTCCCTTTGAGATGAAGTTCTATGAATCCATTATAGGCACAAGTGCCGCATCTGTACTTTCAGACAGTGGCGTATTCGGCGGCCTGCCGGTTCGGCGTTTGACCACTCCTGTGGCAGCGCCGATAATGCCCGCAGGCTCTCATGCTAATGGCGATGAGCGGGAGGTAATGCGGAGGATGCCCAAGGGCTTCGCTGGTGATACTCTGGATGTTGGCCCTTTTGCCCAACTCGATCGGCGTATCCGTGCAATCGAAGTGGCAATGGCGAACCCATCTGCACTGGATGTGGCTGAACTGCTAACTGAGCGCACGGCACTCGAACATGAACTGGCTGCTCTGGCAGCGCGCGGCCGCGACGTGCGTGCAGAGCGCAGTCGCCTGGATACTGTAGACAACATGATCCTCTCCAATGCCGCTACGCTTGTGGCGAGGGCTGAGCGCGCGCAGGGAATGGATGCGCTTCGAAAACAGGTCACGCCGCCAGAGGACCACTGGTGGTGGTGGCTGGATGATCAGGTGGCAGAATCGCGCCGGGCCATGGGCCGGCGCATTGTTGCCCTGGTAGTGGGTGCGGCAGCTCTGGTTCTGGTGCTGAGTGCACTGCTCAGCCGGTTTGGGGGAACGCCGGAACAAAGGCAGGCGGCCGTGTATTCATCGCAAGGGGATCAGCGCGTGACACAGGGCGACTATGTCGGGGCGATTGAAGCCTATGAGCAGTCCCTGGAGGTGGTCGCGGAGCAACCGGAGGTGCTGGCAGCACTGGTCGCGCTCTATGACAAGCAGGGCAAGGAGCGAGACGCACAGGTCGCACTGGAGAGGTTGGCGACGCTGGTGCCGGAGCAGGCCGCATTAGAGTCGAGCCTGGCGCGCGCCTATGAACTGTCCCAGGAGTGCGAGCTGGCCCTCGACCATGCGCAACGGGCGGTGGCGGCCGACAGTTCTTACGCCAATGCTTATCTGGTGCGCGGCAGCGCGTTGGAGTGCCTCGACCGCTGGGACGAAGCCATGTCAGACTTTGAGTACGCCTCAGAACTCGCGTTGGAGCAGGGGCAGGACACGCTCTATGTACTGGCCCGTACTCGGCTGGGTATGCTCCTGCAGATGAGCGGCTCCGGGATGCCGTCGATGACGGCGCCCTAACGCCATATGGAATACTGGTACAGACCTGTTCAGCAGTGGAGGTGAGCGTTGGAGATCACGGGGCGCGTCGCGCTAGTAACGGGGGCCGGCGTGCGCCTGGGGCGGGCCATGGCGCTGGGGCTGGCGGAGCAGGGCGCTGACGTCGTTGTGCACTATAACAGATCCAGTGGCCCTGCTGAGGACGTGGCGCGACAGATTCGTGATCTGGGACGGCGAGCAGTCGCGCTGCAGGCTAATCTCGCGGATCTGGACGAAGTGATGGGGCTGATTCCCAAAGCTCGCGAGGCACTGGGTACCATCGACGTCCTCATCAACTCAGCCTCCATCTTTGAGCGCGGCACCCTGGCCTCGACCTCGCTTGAAAACTGGAACCGCCATCTGGACATCAATTTGCGGGCTCCGTTCTTTCTTTGCCAGAGCTTTGCCGCGCAGTTACCTGCGGGACACCGCGGTCACATCATCAATATGGCGGATTGGCGCGTGATCCGGCCTGGCACGCAGCATATGGCCTATACCCTCAGCAAGAGCGCCCTCGTCACGCTGACCCAGAGTCTGGCGCTGGCTCTCGGGCCGGATGTCCAGGTGAATGCGTTGGCGCCCGGTGCCATCCTGCCATCTCCTGAGGACGACGGCTACTTTGAGAGGCTGGCCGAGCGACTGCCGCTGAGGCGCACAGGGAATCCTCAGGAGATCGTTGGTGCGGTGCTGTATCTTCTGCGCTCTGATTTTGTCACCGGAGAGATCCTGCGAATCACAGGCGGAGAGCACCTTTAGCGCACGGTGTTTGGAGGCTAGCATGGCAGACAAGATCTTGATCCGTGATCTGATGGTCCGGGGTATCATTGGCATCAACGATGACGAGCGAGTCAACCCGCAGGATATCCTCATCAACATCACGCTTGATGTGAATATTAGTGCGGCGGGCCGATCTGATGATATCGCGGATGCAGTCAACTACCGTACCATTGCCAAGCAGGTGATTGCGCATACAGAGGCGTCCGCGCCCATGCTGGTGGAAAGGCTGGCCACGGAGATTGCCAGTCTCTGCCTTCAGCACGCTGGCGTCGAGCGGGTCAAAGTACGTGTGGAAAAGCCGGGCGCGCTGCGCTTTGCCCGCTCGGTGGGGGTCGAGATCGTCCGCACACGAGAGGATCTATGACGACTGCGTATGTCCTGCTTGGATCGAACGTGAATCCGGAGGAGAATCTCCGTCGAGCGGTGGAGTTGCTTGGTGAGCAGGTGATCCTGACGGGCATCTCTGCTGTTTTCGAGAGCGCCCCAGTGGGCTATCGAGAGCAACCCTGCTTTCTCAACGCCATTGTGAGTCTGGAGACCGACCTGTCGCCCACTAGATTGCTCAAGGCCGTGTTGAGACCCGTAGAGGCTGCGCTGGGACGCGTGCGTACCAGAAACAAGTATGGACCGCGAACCATCGATCTGGACATTGTCCTATATGGTGATCGCAGATTGATCTGCGGCGGGCGGCGCATTCCCGATCCAGATCTGGTGCGCCTGGCTCATGTGGCCTGTCCCATGGCTGACCTCGCTCCTGATCTAGTGCATCCAGAGACGGGGGATACTATGCGGGAGATTGCTGTGCGGGTGGATTCGGGCGGGATAGCCGCGCGCGACGATATACGAATAGACGTGCATAAACTGCAAACGAAGGGAGACTGATGACGCAATTACGGGTTAACCCGGCCGAGTATGATGCGTTCAGGAACGACTTGCTGGATGTCGCCGAGCAGGAGTGTACCGATGATATTGTGTGCGCCGTGCGCGCTATTCTCGTCGCGATCGGCGAGAATCCGGAACGGCAGGGTCTGGTACGCACTCCGGACAGGGTGGCCAGGGCATGGGCGGAGCTCACAGCAGGCTACCATGTCGATCCCGTGCGCCTGGTGAACGACGCTGTCTTTGACGTGACCTATGACGAGATGGTCGTCGTACGCAGTATCGACTACTACAGTATGTGCGAGCATCATCTGCTGCCGTTTTTTGGGCGCTGTCATGTCGGTTACATCCCCAATGGCAAGGTGATCGGGCTAAGCAAGATCCCGCGAATTGTGGAGATGTATGCCCGGCGGCTGCAGATTCAGGAGCAGATGACACAGCAGATCGCCGAGTTTCTAGACGATGTGCTTCACCCAAGGGGTGTTGCTGTGGTGTGCGAGGGCGTGCACATGTGTGCGGCCATGCGCGGCGTGAAAAAGGCGAACGCCCGCATGGTGACGAGCGCCATGCTGGGAGAGTTCAAGGAGAGCGACACGATCCGGTCCGAGTTTCTGGCAAACATTGCCCGGGCACATCTCGAGCAATAAAGCTTCCTCGCGCGGCTGCCCTGGTTGTGACGGGCGCTACCGTTTGAGTGGGGCGCATGATATAATCGTGCCAGACAAGGGTGTCTGTACGTAAACACCAGATTGCACGTCTCTAGCGTAAAGGGAGGAAGCGATGAAAGCCGTCGTTATGGCTGGTGGTGCGGGCTCGAGGTTGAGGCCCCTTACGGTGAATCGTCCCAAGCCGATGGTGCCGATTGTGAACCAGCCTGTGATCGCCCACATCCTGGACCTGGTCAAAAGGCATGGGATCACCGATGTTGTGATCACGCTGCAGTTCATGGCAGAGGCGATTCAGGACTATTTTGGGGACGGTTCCAGCCTTGGGATGCACATCGACTACTCGATAGAAGAGTCCCCGCTAGGCACGGCCGGTAGCGTCAAGCAAGCGCAACACCTGCTGGACGACACCTTTATCGTCATCAGCGGCGATGCTCTCACAGATATCGATCTTTCCGCTGTCATCGCCTACCACAAGCAAAAGAAGAGCCTCGCCACCCTCACGCTATACAGAGTCCCCAATCCTCTAGAGTATGGCGTTGTGATCCTGGATGAGGAAGGGGCTATCCGCCAATTCCTGGAAAAGCCCAGCTGGGGTGAGGTCATCTCCGATAACGTCAACACAGGTATCTATGTCCTGGAACCGCAAGTGCTCGACTATTTCCCCGCCGAAACCAAGTACGACTTTAGCCAGGAACTATTTCCGATGCTCCTGGAAAAGGGCGATCCGATGTATGGCTATGTCGCAGACGGGTACTGGTGCGACGTGGGGAACCTGGCCGAGTTCATGCGCGCTAACGCCGACATGCTCTCCGGCGAGGT
The DNA here is from genome assembly GCA_040772225.1 of Anaerolineae bacterium. Classification (GTDB taxonomy): domain Bacteria; phylum Chloroflexota; class Anaerolineae; order UBA1429; family UBA1429; genus JAAYED01. The sequence goes on along the minus strand of JAXGYO010000002.1, from coordinate 966,819 downwards.
CAAGGTGGGCTCATTCGGCGAGCAGATCGGCGAAGGTATCTGGGTCGGTGAAGGGGTCGAAATCGCTCCTGATGCGCAGTTGTACGGGCCTGTGTACCTGGGCGACGGTGTCAAGATCAAGCAAGGTGTGATCGTGCATGGACCCACGGTCATCCGCAACTATAGCGTTGTGGATCGCTATGCCGATCTGGATCGCAGCGTTATCTGGCGCAACTGCTACATCGGAGAGGGCGCCGAGATACGCGGTGCGATTATCGGACGACAGGTGAGCCTCAAGCGCAAGAGTGTCGTCTTTGAGGGAGCCGTGATCGGCGACTCGTCCGTGATCGGTGAGGGGGCGATCATTCATCCCAACGTCAAGATCTGGCCGAATAAAGAGGTCGATGCGGGTGCCAGTGTCAACAATAGCATCATCTGGGGCGCTCAGGGGCGACATGTGTTGTTTGGGCGGTTCGGCGTGACGGGCCTCGTCAATATCGATCTCACGCCCGAGTTCGCCGCCCGCCTGGGGGCAACTTTCGGCGCCACGCTCCCCAAGGGTGCCGTGGTGACCATCAACCGCGATCCGCACCGCAGTCCGCGAATGCTCAAACGTGGCGTGATCTCCGGCCTGCCGTCCGCGGGAGTCAACGTCCTCGACCTGCAGTCCATGCCTATCCCTGTGGCGCGATACTATACCAAGCACGCCAACACGGCAGGCGGTGTTCATTTGCGCCTGTCGCCCTATGACAACCGGGTGGTCGACATAAAGTTCTTTGACAAGAACGGTCAGGACCTGACCAAGGCACAGGAGCGAAACATCGAGCAGGTTTTCTTCCGTGAGGACTTTCGGCGCGTGTACCTGGACGAGATCGGTACCATCAGCTATGCGGACCACGTCGTCGATCGCTACCACGAGGCCTTTATGGCCAACCTGGATGTGGAGGCTATCCGCGCGGCGAACCACTATGTGGCGGTGGACTTTGCCAATGCGCCCACTGGTGCCGTTCTTGCGCCCATTCTGACAGCACTCAACTGCCGGACCGTGGCCCTGAACGAAGCACCCGACGAGACCAAGATGTCCATCCTGCCGGAGGAGTTCCAGAGCTCGATCGAGCAGCTGGGTAAGATCTGTCTCACCCTGGACACCGTCATGGGTGTGCGGCTGGACGTCGGCGGCGAAAGAGTCTTTGTTGTCGACAACAATGGGGGTTCCATTAGCGGTGTTCAGTTAGGCGCGATGCTCGCCGATGTGGTGCTCAAGAGCAAGGGCGGTGGGACGATCGCGGTTCCTGTATCGATGCCTACGGTGTTTGAGCAGATCGCAGCGCGTTACGGCGGGCGGGTGATACGGACCAAGGTGAATCTCCCCTCTTTGATGCGCGCTGCCAGTGAGCCGGGCGTCGTGATGGCCACGGATGGAAACGGCAGCTTTATCTGGCCCGAGTTTCAGGCCGTAGTCGATGGGATGATGACCGTGGCCAAGTTGCTCGAGTTCATGACCCATCAGCAGGTGACGCTGCAGGCCGCTCTGGCCAATGTGCCCCCCTACTATGTGGCGCAAAGTGAGGTCACCTGTCCCTGGGAGGCCAAGGGCAAAGTGATGCGGCTGCTCAACCAGCAGTACAAAGAGCGCCTGGCGGAGCAGATCGACGGCGTCAAGATCATGTTAGGGGATGAGGAGTGGGTGCTTGTGCTGCCCGATGCGGACAATCCGCTGTTCCACGTCTTTGCGCAGGCATCCAGCGATGAGCAGGCCTCCGGGCTGGTGCAACGCTACCGGCGTATCGTGGAGAGCTTCCAGGACTGAGCCCGTTCTATAGTCAGAGTTTGTGGGCGGTCAGCGCTGATACGCGATCTGGCCGCCCACGATCGTACAGTCCACCTGCAGGTTGAGCAAGGCCTCGGGATCATCGTCTGAGAGTGCGCTCGAAAAGACGGTGAGATCGCCCCGCAGGCCTGGAGCTATGCGGCCGCGCTCGCTCTCACCGTAGGCAGCGAAGGCACTCCCGACTGTGTACGCTTCAAGCGCCTGATCAAGGGTTAGCGTCTGTCCCGGATACCAGCCTCCATCAGGGCTCCGATCTGCGCGCTTGCGCGTGACCGCCGCATAGATACCCTTGAGTGGATCCAGTTCCTCTACCGGGGCATCGGTGCCAAAGGCCAGTCTGGCGCCGGCCGAGAGCAGGCTGCGCCAGGGATAGGCGTAGCGGCAACGGTCGCCCCACTGGCGCTGCGCCATGACCATGTCCTGGGTGCAGTGGATAGGCTGCATCGACGCGATCACTCCAAGCCGGCTCAGACGCTCCTGATCCGTGGGTGTGATGAGCTGCACGTGCTCGATACGCTGTCGCAGGTGGTGCCGGGGCTGCTCTCGGGCTACCTGTTCGTAGATGTCCAGGACCCGCCGGTTTGCGGCATCCCCGATGGCGTGCACTGCCGAGGCCAAGCCACCCCGCGCGGCGCGTAATACGGTATCGAAGATCTCTTCGGTGGTGGTTGCAGCCACCCCAAACGAACCCTCTGTGCCTTCGTAAGGCGCCAGCATCTCAGCAGTGCCCGAGCCGAGGGCACCATCGGCGAACATCTTGATGTGACCGATTCGCAGTCGCTCTGTGCCATAGCCAGTGGCCAGGCGGAGATCGAGCGCCTGATCCAGGTACGCTGCGGGGAGCATGTGCCAGATGCGGAGGGGGAGCTCGCCTGCGCGATCGAGGGCGGCCAGGGCGCCGAATGATTCCGGGCCCTCGCAGCTATGCACGGCAGTCAAACCCAGCCGTACGGCATCGGATACCGCCAGGCGCGCAGCGGCGAGCATCTCCTGCTCCGAAGGCGCGGGAATGGCCTGCTCCACCAGTTGTTTGGCCTTCTCGGAGAGAATGCCCAGAGGCCAACCCTGTTCATCGCGGAGGATCTCGCCGCCGGGAATATCGGGCGTGTTTTCGTCCAGTCCGGCGAGTTCGAGGGCCGCGGTGTTCACCCAGAGCGAATGCAGGTCCTTTGAGTCCAAGGCTACGGGGCGGTGTGGTGCGACGCGATCCAGATCGTGGCGCGTCGGTTTCACGGGCACCGGCCAGGTGTTGTGATCCCAGCCGTGGCCCCTCAGCCAGCCCGATCCGGTGTCCTGTGCCGTACGAATGGCTAGCAGCGTGTCTTCGAAACTCGTGTAACCGTCCAGCCGCAGTTGCCCCAGCGCCAGACCGTGCATACAGAGATGGAGATGGGCGTCCTCCAGGCCGGGGATCGCGCTCCGGCCGGCGAGGTCGATACGACTCGCATCCCCGGCAAGGGGGAGGAGATCTGCGCTCGGGCCGCGAGCGAAGATGTGCCCGCCGCGTATCAGCACAGCCTCGACCAGAGGTAGCGCAGGATCCATGGTGCGAATGGCGCCATTGAACATCAAGAGATCAGCAGGCATGGGATTACTCCACGCTCTAGAATGAGTGGGTGGAAAGAGAAAGGGAGGCCACGCACGCGCGGCCTCCCTGGCAATACTCTAGAAGGGGATCTCTTCCTCGTCGAGGACCGGTCCGTTGCTGTCTTGCTGATCAGCCTCGCGATCCTGAGGTGCGCCGCCGCCGTCACCCCGGCCACCAAGCATCTTCATATTGAAGGCCGTTACGTCCAGAGACGCACGCCACTCCCCGTCGCGACCCTGGTACGGGCGTGGCTCCTGTATTTCCCCTTCTATCATCACCAGTTGCCCTTTGGTAAGGTACTGGTTGCACGTTTCTGCGAGGCGACGCCATGCAGACACTCTGAACCAAGTAGTTTTGCTCTGCCTTTGACCGTTCTGATCGTTCCATACGCGATCAGTAGCTACTGAGAAACTGGTTACAGGGGTGCCCTGTGCTGTATAGCGCATCTCAGGATCGCGTCCGAGTCTGCCGATGATGATGATTTTCTGGTACATGTGGCTGCCTCCCGAGGCCATCGCATTCCGGATCGACAGTGTGAGTATAACACGGCACACGATGCCAGACAACGCCAGTGCGATTTCGCCACTGTCCATAGAGTACGGTTCAGTGGCGGCCTTTCCACTCACTTTGGCAAATTGGTTAGGGCGTATAGATTGTTGCCTCGGTCAGCTTACTTATCCAGAGTTGGTGTAGCGCTACCGTATAGATGCTTTTGATGATCTTTTCTACAGTTATGGTGATATCTTGTTGACTGAAGCACTACCGTAAGATATAATGTCTGGGAGTGATGCGCGCTGAATCAATGGAGCGCCACTGGCTCCGGTGGGCAGGGCCTCCGCGTTGCGGTCCCTAATATAGTGTTTCGGCCGATAGTTTCTTGGGCTAGAGGAGGGAGACATGTCACAGGATAACCTGCTCAATGTCAAGCAGGTGGCGCAGTATCTGCAGCTTAAAGAGTCTACGATCTATTCGTGGGCGCAGGACAACAAGATTCCGGCGATCAAGATCGGCCGCACCTGGCGGTTCCGTCGCGCAGATCTTGATTCGTGGCTGGAGCGACATCTACAGGAAGAGTCTCCCGAAGACGAGACCGAGTAGCATAGCGGTCAGCGTGTGCCAGGGCGCCCTTTCCGGTCCACATCCTGCAGGATGTCTGTGCCGGACGGGCGCTATTTGTTTGGATTCATGTGGGCGGCCTCGCGCACGCAAGGCAGGTGAGTGAGTAAAGAGGAGGAAGGCTGTATGCCGCTCTTGGGAGGTATCGAAGGGGGAGGCACAAAGTTTGTGTGTGCCATTGGCACGGGGCCGGAGGATATTCGCGCTGAGGCGCGTTTTGACACTGACACGCCGGACGTCACGCTGGCACAGGTTCAGGCTTTCTTTCAGGCGCAACAGCACCTCGGTCCCCTCAATGGGGTAGGTATTGCCTCGTTCGGACCTATTGATCCTGACCCCGGTTCTCCGCGGTTCGGTTATGTGACGACAACGCCCAAACCCGGTTGGGCTCAGACGGACTTTGCCGGGCGCGTGCACCGTATGCTGGGCGTTCCAGTGGGATTTGATACGGACGTGAACGTGGCTGCCCTGGGGGAACACCGCTGGGGGGCTGCCCAGGGCCTGGATACCTTCATCTACCTGACGGTGGGAACAGGTATCGGCGGCGGGGGTATGGTCAACGGCAAGCTGATCCATGGCATGATGCACCCTGAGATGGGGCATATTCGGGTGCCGCACGATCGCGCCGAGGACCCGTATGAAGGCTACTGCTCCTACCATGGTGACTGTCTGGAGGGCCTGTGCTGCGGACCCGCAATCGAGGAGCGGTGGGGTGCTCCGGCAAGAGATCTTCCAGCTGATCATCCCGCCTGGGCGCTGGAAGCACGCTACCTCGCTTACGGATTGGTTAACCTGCTCCTGCCGGTAGCGCCACAGCGCATCATCATGGGCGGTGGTGTCATGCATCAGAGCCAGCTCTTTCCGATGATCAGGTCGAATGTACAGCGCTTGTTGAACGGCTACCTTCAGGTCGATCAGGTGCTATCCGCGATAGACCAGTATATCGTCCCGCCCGGTCTTGGGGACCGTGCGGGTGTGCTGGGCGCTATCGCATTGGCTGAGGCGGTTTACAGGGGAGTAGCGCCAGCAGTCGGAAATCGCAAATAGCTTGCCTACTACGGCCTGCACAGATACAAAGCGAGAGGGGGCCACCTGGCCCCCTCTCTTGATGATGCGACTAGTCCGTGACGAGCACGCCCCGCAGTTCGGCGTCCAGCTGCGGCTCCAAAGTCGCGATCACGGTCGCCAACTCCTCGTCTCCGATGGCTGTTGAGCGTCCCTCGGCATACTGCTGCTGCACCCAATCGTTCACCCTGGCCAGACGTGCGTCGCGCTTGTCCAGGGTGTGGCGACCCTGTAGCCCGTAATAGCCGTTGATCCAGTGCAACAGCCCGGCGGCGCCGGAGGACTGGTTGATCATCACGCGCTGAGGGCGGCCCAGCAGGGCCTCCGTGTCAAACGCGCTGTAAACCTCCGGATCCTTCAGCAGGCCGTCGGCGTGGATGCCTGCGCGGGTAGTGTTAAAGTCCTCGCCCACAAAGGGCGTCATCGGCGGGATACGATAGCCCAGGTCGCTCTCATAGTAACGCGCGATCTCTGTAATGTACTGGGGCTGCATGCCGTCGAAAGAGCCACGCAGTGACGCGTACTCAAAGACCATGGCCTCCAATGGCGTGTTGCCGGTCCGCTCGCCAAAGCCGAGCAGCGTGCAATTGGCGGTGGAAATACCATAGAGCCATGCGGTGCCCGCGTTGGCGACCGCCTTGCCAAAGTCGTTATGGCCGTGCCACTCGAGCAGGTCGCTCGGGAAGCCGGCGTGATGCCAGAGGCCGTAGGCGATGCCCGGTACACTGCGAGGCAGCGCCACGCCTGGATAGCTCACGCCAAGGCCAAGCGTGTCGCAGGCCCGGATCTTGATGGGGATACCGCTCTCGTCAGAGAGCGCCTTGAGCTCCAGGGCCAGGGGGACAACGAACCCGTAAAAGTCCGCGCGGGTGATATCCTCCAGGTGCACACGGGGCTTGACGCCGATGGAAAGGGCGTCCTTCACCACTCCCAGGAATTGGTCCATGGCCTGGCCGCGAGTCATCTTGAGCTTGTTAAAGATGTGAAAGTCCGAACAACTGGCCAGGATCCCGGTCTCAGAAATCCCCATGTTCTTGACAAGCTGAAAGTCCTGCTTGGTGGCGCGGATCCAGCTGGTGATCTCCGGAAACTCATAGCCCAGAGCGCGGCAAGCCTCGACCGCGGCCCGGTCGTTCTCGCTGTACAAAAAGAACTCTGCCTGGCGAATGATCCCGTTGGGACCTCCCAGTTCATGCAGGAACTTGAAGAGCTGCACGGACTGTTTGACCGTGTATGGGGTGCGGGCCTGCTGGCCATCTCGAAAAGTCGTATCGCTGATCCATAGCCGCTCCGGGGGGTACATGGGCACGTGGCGATGGTTAAAGGGAATCTTGGGCACGTCGTCGTAGCTGTACAGCATCCGGTAGTAGTTTGGGTTTGCCACGTCTTGCAGGCTGTACTTGTACTCGGATTGCTCCAGTGTATTTGTTCTTTTGCTAAATTCTAACATCAATTACTCCTTTATAACGCCGTTGCGGGGAGAACCTTGCTCCGGATAAAGCGATCAAAAAAGACCAGTCTCCACCGGGATAACTGGCCTTGTCTCCATCGACACCTGGAACGCCAAACTACCCGGGCGGGTGTATGCCGGTAACAGGCTGCCTCCTGATTAAGCAGTTCAAAACGATGGCCATTGTCTCTGCCTTGCCAGTAACAAGCACGCGAGGGCACCCATTCGGGCACCCTCGCCTGAGATACATGTAGGATAGCACACGGCTGGCTGCGCGTCAAGTAGAACCAGCCCTCAGCCGATGCGCACTTCAGCGGCGAACTACAGACGGTTGGCGTTCACATACTCCCAATCGATCTCCAGCCCGAGGCCGGGACTCTGCGGCACGTGCACCTGTCCGTGCGAGTCAATATCGTCGGGAAGAGACTGGAGCCAGGGTTGGCTCCCCTCATAGTCAAAGTGAGGATGAAGCAGTCCTCGCTCATAGTACTCACCCGGGATGCCCATGGCGCCGAGAGCGTGGAGGTTACCATGGCCGCCGCCATGCACCTCCAGGGCAACGCCGTGGGCTTCGCAAAGGTGGATGCACTTTATCAGAGGCGTGAGTCCCCCAAGGTGCACGTCGTAGCGGCTGATGTCGGTGGCATGTTGCATAATCCACTCGGCGCGATTGTAGAACAATCCTCCGGCGGTTTCGGGTCCCACGACGGGGATATCCAACTCGTTCGATAACCAGACATAGGAGGACATACTGTGCTCGTTCATCGGCTCTTCAAACCAGTGAAAGTCGAGTTCCTCAAGTGCGCGCCCGATATACAGGGCTTCTGCGCGGCTATAGTCATGGTGGCAGTCGAGCATCAAGTCTATATCTGGGCCCACCCGGGCGCGCACGGCAGCGCACGCCGCCACATCGCGCCTGGCGCAGGGGCCCAGTGGTGCCATCCAGGTGTGCAGCTTGAAGGCACGGTACCCTTCGGCCACACATGCCTCGGCAAAGTCAGCGTATGCTTCGGGGGAATCAAGGCCCCCGGGGATGTCGTCGCCGCACATGGTACTGGCGTAGGCGGGGATAGTGTCCCGATAGCCGCCCACCAGCTTAAAGACGGGCAGGCCCGCGACCTTCCCGCCGATATCCCAGAGCGCCTGGTCCACGGCGCCCATGTAGCGGTCGTGCAGCGGGGCGCCATAGAGGCGCTGGAATTGGCGCAGCCTCTGCCAGATGCGCTCACGGTAGAGAGGGTCTTCACCGATCAGCACCTGGCGCGCCGGCTCGAGCATGATCGGGGCGCCACCGATGGAAAACCCGCTGATACCCTCGTCAGTAGTGATCTGGACGATGGAGCCCGTGGCCGTGTGCTGCGGGCCGGGATGCCCATGTCCCTCTGCATCGCGCACGTGGGCGGACAGATATTCAAACTGGATGAGATCGACGCCGGTGATACGCACGGATCCTCCTACTAGAAATGTGAGTAGAGCGCTATCGTCAGGTTGCCCCTCACCAGGGACGACTGGGCGTCGTACCTTTGACGGCAGAGACCAAAGTGCGACAGGCATTTGCGAATATCCCGACATCGACTCCGAGCGAGATGTATTGCACCCCCGTGTCAATCCATCGCCTGGCAGTGGCCGCATCGCCCGCAAAAGTGCCAGCGGCCTTTCCGGCTGCGCGGATCTTGGTGACGGCTGACTCCATGCCCTGAACGACTCTCGGGTCGTTAACTTGCCCTGGTATGCCGAAAGATTGTGACAGATCGTAAGGGCCCAGAAAGACCACGTCGATACCCGGGACAGTGACGATCTCATCCAGGTTCTCCAGGCCCCGCACGCCCTCTATGTGGATAATCACCACCTGTTCTGCATTCAGCCCGTCGGTGAGGCCCTCAGTACCATAGACGGTATAGTCACCTGCCCGCGTAAAGAGCGAGATGCCGCGCATGCCCAGCGGCGCGTACTTGGCAGCACGGACCACCGCTTCTGCCTGGGCGCGTGTCTCTATTTGAGGTACTTGGACACCGCCGGAGCCGATATCGAGGGCCCGCTGGATCAGAGGCTGATCGTTGGCGCTCACGCGGACGATCGGATCCAGGCCGGCCAGTTGTCCGGCTCGGCAGAGATCCTCGGCTGTCTCTATCGACAGGGGTCCATGCTCGGTGTCGATGATGGCAAAGTCAAAGCCCGCGAGACCGGCGATCTCTATGAAGGCCGGGTACGAGCAGTTCATGAACGGGCCAACAACGGCTTCACCGCGTTGCAGCTTTTCTTTGAGCAAGTTCCTTCGCATGTTGCACATCCTTTACTATGAGAGTGGCATGCGATCAGTCTAGATGCGCCGCGGAGCCTCGTCAAGGAATCATCAACAGGCGCCTGAGTTGTGGCAACGGGCGGCATGGCGTAACATCCATGCACAGCTATCGCGGTACTGAAAGGACAGAGCCGGATGAAACTAGGTTACCTGATGCCCTTGACGGTCGACAATATCGTGACGGCGAGAAAGCTCAACTATGATGCGCTGGAGGCCAATGTAGGCTGGATGACTGGCTCTGGCATGGCTGCCTTGCAGAAGGACCTGCCCGTGATAAAGGAGGCCCTGGCACGTGAGAGGATCTCGGTCACCGCGATCGCGATCTACGGTGACGCTATTGCGGTCACTGCTGAAGAAGCCATCGCCTTCTATGGACGGACGATGGACCTCGCGCGAGAGTTGGGCTGCAGCGTCGTCGCCGGCATGACCGGGCGCGATAATTCGCTCGCGGTAGAGGACAATCTTGTTCTCTTTGAGGAGCGCTTTGGGCCGATCGCCGCGATGGCAGCCGACAGGGGAATGCGTGTGGCATTCGAGCCCTGGCCGGGACAGGTGACCGGCTATGGGCCGTACAATTGGGCGAATATGGCGGTGTCCCCCTGGCTCTATGACCGCCTCTTTGAGGCTGTCCCGAACCCGGCGCTCGGAATCGAGTATGACGCATCACACTTTGTCTGGCAGGGTATCGATCATCTCCAGGTGTTTCGTGACTATGCGAGTCGCATCCATCATATGCACGCCAAAGACGTCCTGATCGACGCTGCTGCCCTCAGACGCCAGGGGGTCCACGGCCCGGACTGGTGGCGTTTCACGCTGCCTGGCCTCGGCCAGATCGACTGGCCGGAGCTTCTGAGGACCGCTCACGACGCAGGCTACACCGGAGACATCGCAGTTGAGCATGAGGATCGCACATACTATGGCGATCGATGGAATGAGGGGCTGATACTCGGCCTCAAGATGCTGAGGCCGTTGATCGAGGAGATTTGGCCGAGTTAAGGTCGTCGGCGGCTGTGGATAGGTCCGCGATATAATGTATTTGCCGTAGGTTCGAGCACAAGGGAGGCGCCCCCCGGGGTCGCCTCCCTTTGCGTGAACCCGGTCAGGACTCGCCGATACCCAGTTCCTGTTTGCAGAAGGCGACGCTGCGCTCCAGGTCGATACACTGCTGCGCTGCAATGGCGGGGAGGTACTCGGGCGGCATGTCACGGCCGACCGTCAGACATGGCCTGATGTAAGGCAAGCCTTTGCGTACGAGCGACTCAAACTGCGCAAACTCACGGGCGGGCGTTTCCGGGTACATCTTCCAGTAGGCTGCGTCAGGCTCGAGATAGTCGAGCACGCGCGGGGCCGCAGAGGTGATGATCTCCAGGCTAAAGGGCACATTCGGGCATAGTTCAATGAAGCGTTTTGCCCAATCCTTGATGCCGATGTTGCCATCGCCCATGGCGACCCACTGTACAGAGGCCCCCGTGGGATGCTGCCATACGCTGGTATCGCGCACGTGGCTGGTGACGATATAGGGTGCGAGGTGCTCCAGGGTCACGAAGGGGCTTTCTCCGGCCCAGAGCGGATTACCGGCATCGATGCACGCCCCCACATACTCCGGACCAGCCGTCTTGATCAGATCAGCCAGCTCAGAACCGTGGAAATCGCCGGCATGGTTCTCCAGCGCGAGCTTGATGCCCAAGTCCATGCACTGGCTGCGGACCGCCTTGCACGTCTTGATGGTGTTCTCGATGTGTGCCTCAAAAGGCAGTTCGGTCTGCCGATCCGCCGAAGAGCCCTGTACGCAACGCAGGATCGGCGACTTGAGCTTGTCAGCCACGTGCAACATCTTGGTGATCTGGTCCACGGCGGAGCCCTGCGAGTGGTCAAAGATCGTGGCCGATTCGCAGATGGAGAGCATGCCCACTTCGATGGCAAGGCCAAGCTCGTCGGCACGCGCCCTGACGCGATCCAGATAGTCATCCTCAAGGCTCGCAAAGGGTGCAAGGTCGGAAAAGTGAACCAAATCCAAGCCAACCTTTTTCGAGTAGTCGAGGAGCTGAAAAGCGTCCCAGCCCTTGGTCCGCACGCTGTAGATGTCCTGTCCCAGTTTCATAGCTTGCTTTCTCCTAATCCTGTCTAGTACTTGAGTTCGATGCGCCTGCCAGATTCGGCCGAGGCGAGTGCCGCCTCACCGACGGCCAGTGCCCGGTATCCATCCTCAAAGGTGGCCGCGTAGGGGCTGACTGGCTCACCCAGCGTAATGGCGCGCATCATCATGTTGACCTCATGCACAAAGCTGTGCTCCCATCCGATGATGTGGCCGTGGGGCCACCAGAACTGGTAGAACGGATGGTCACGCTCTGTGATGGACACGGTGCTAAAGCCCTGAAGTCCCTCAGGCGTACCCTCTTTGAGGTAGATCTGGAGTTCGTTCAGGCGTTCGAGATCGAACACCACACTGGCCTTGGAGCCATTGATCTCAAACGTATTCTGATTCTTGCGTCCGGTAGCCACCTTGGATGCCTCGATGGTCCCGATGGCACCATTTTCAAAGGCTACGGTGGAGACAAAAACGTCGTCCACAGTCACCTTGCCCATCTCGCCGGGACGCTCGGGAAGCGGGCGCTCGCGAACAAAGGTCTGTGTCATCGCGGTCAGCGCCGTGATCTCGCCTACGAGAAACCGAGCAAGGTCGATGATGTGGACCCCGATGTCGCCGATGGCGCCGTAGCCGCCCTGGCTTCTGTCCGAGCGCCAGCTCCAGGGTCGATCCGGATTGTCGCCGCCCTCCTGTAGGTAGCAGCCGCGGAAGGAATAAATCTGGCCGACGATACCCTGGTCGATCAAGTCGCGGACAAAGCGCACCGCTGGAACAAGACGGTAGTTGAACCCGGTCATGTGGACGACTCCGGCTGCTTCAGCTGCCTGCCACATCTTGCGGGCATCCGCAGCGGTCGGGGCCAGTGGTTTTTCGCACAGCACATTCTTTCCCGCCGCAATCGCTGCCAGGGTAGGGGCAGCGTGCGCATCGGCCGAGGCGCAGTTGTCAAAGAGCACGACCCTGGGATCCGACAGCATTTGGTCCAGATCGGTATAATACCCCTCATAGCCAAAGCGAAGTGCCGCTTCCTTCACAGCCGGGGCCGTGCGCCCGCAGAGCGCAACCAGACGAGGGCGAGCCGCCGGCGGCCAAAAGAACATTGGCAGACGCTGGTACGCATTTGAATGAGCCCGGCCCATAAACCGGTAACCGAGCATGCCGACGCCAACCTCGGGAATCCCCAGGCTCTTGATATCAACCGGGGTGAACCCATTTGTCTTTGTCATCTCGCATGTACCTCCATTCTGTTGATGACTCTCGTATTATATACGCCCGTGGGGAAGGTCAAGCGATCCTGCCGGGCGCAATCCCGGCAGCAAAGCAAAGACCCCGCGGGCAGGATTGCCCGCGGGGTCTTGATGCTGATCTTGCTGATCTTGGTCTAGCCAAAGGGCCAGCGGGCGACAATCAACCAGATGGCAATGAGCGCTACTTGAATAGCCGTTGACACTGCAAAGCGTTTCGCCAACAGCTCGGCAGTCTTGGACGAAGGATAGCGCTCAGCCAACAGGATGTACCAGACGATCCAGACGATTCCCAGCACGGCATAGGCTATCAGCATCACCGATCGAATTGCTCCGGCACATTCGACAGATTTGAGCGGGTCGCACCCCGGCTGGATCAGAGCGATCGCCAGTCTCTCGACCAGGTCAATCGCTGCGAATAGTGCTACCAGGCCGATGAGTGCGGAGACAACCCAGAGAAAGTAGCCCATGACCGTAGGCCAGAGCGAATCCTTCGTTTCCATTTTCGTATCACCCCGTAACGCCGCGGAGGGTTAGCTCCGTGGCACGATGGCACTTGACGTAATGGTCGGGCTTGACCTCAAGCAGCTCGGGTTCCTCGGTGCGGCACAGCTCGGTGGCGTACCGGCAACGCGGATGGAAGTAGCATCCCGGAGGCGGGTTGGCCGGGTCGGCGACTTCGCCTTCCAACACGATGCGCTGCTTGACAGCCCGCGGATCAGGCTTGGGCACCGCAGACATCAGGGCCTCCGTATACGGATGCAGCGGCGTATAGTACAGGTCGTTGGTTGCCGCCATTTCGACCAGCTTGCCGACGTACATCACGGCTACCCGGTCGGAGATGTGCTGCACAACGCTCAGGTCATGTGCGACAAAGAGATAGGTGAGGCCCATCTCCTCCTGCAGGTCCTCCAGCAGGTTCAGCACCTGGGCCTGAATCGACACGTCCAGCGCTGACACAGGCTCGTCCGCGACGATGAATCGCGGATTGAGGGCGAGCGCGCGCGCGATGCCGATGCGCTGGCGCTGACCACCACTAAAGGCGTGGGGGTAACGGCGCATATACTCGGGGCGCAGACCCACCCTGCGGAGTAGCTCAGCCACCCGATCCTCGAGCTCGCGTCCATGGGCGATTTTGTTTACCGTCAACGGCTCGCCGACGATCTGCAGCAGTGTCATGCGAGGGTTCAGCGACGAATACGGGTCCTGAAAGATCATCTGGATCTCCCGACGCAGCTCGCGAAGATCGTGGGGCTCCATCGTGACGATGTCCACCGTCTCGCCGTCGGGCTTGGTGTACAGCACCTCGCCGCTGGTGGGTTCGATGGCGCGCATGACACAGCGTCCGGTGGTCGTCTTGCCGCAGCCGCTCTCACCTACCAGGCCGAGCGTCTCTTTCTCACGGATGTGAAAGCTCACGCCGTCCACTGCACGCACGTTGCCGACTGTCTTGCGGAGCGCGCCACGCCTGATGGGAAAATGCTTATAGAGGTTGTTAACACGCAAGAGCATGTTGTTTGTGTTTTCTGCCATGTCCTCGTTCCTCTCTGTCACTGCTGGTAAAGGAAGCACTTGACTTCATGACCGGGCCCAACCTCGACCGTCTCCGGTTCGCTGACATCGCAGACGCCCGGCATAAAGCTGTTGCACCGAGGATGGAACGGGCACCCTGGAGGCAGGTTGTATGGATCTGGCACCATGCCTCTGATCGATTCCAGGCGACTCGCGCGCTTCTGTCCCAGGCGAGGAATCGAGTTCAGAAGAGCGCGCGTGTAAGGGTGCTTGGGATCGTAGTACAGGTCATCTACGTCGGCACCCTCTACGATCTTGCCCATGTACATGACCACGACGCGCTTGGTCATCTCTGCGATAACCCCCAGGTCATGGGTGATGAACATGATGGCCATGCCCAGATCCTGCTGCAGGTCGCGCATCAACTGCAGAATCTGTGCCTGCGTCGTCACGTCGATGGCCGTCGTGGGCTCATCGGCGATCAAGAGGCTGGGGCTGCAACTCAGGGCCATGGCGATCATGCCTCTCTGTCGCATACCACCCGACATCTGGTGCGGATAAGAGTCCACCGTCGTCTCTGGCTGGGGCATACCCACCCGGCGCAGAATATCGAGCGCGCGGCGACGAGCCTCTTCCTTGTCTACGCCCTGGTGAAGCGTGATCGCTTCCATGATCTGCTGGCCGATCGTATGGATAGGGCTCAGCGATGTCATGGGCTCCTGGAACACCATGGCGATCTCGCCACCACGGATGCTGCGGATCTCGTCGCCCTGGGGATCCAGCGCCGTCAGATTGACGACTTCCTGAACCTCGGTGCCATCCTCACGCTTGTTGTACCGGTAGAAAATGATCTCGCCCTCAACAACCCGTCCGGGATGGGGAACGATACGCAGAATGGACTGCCCGGTCACGCTCTTGCCGCACCCGCTCTCGCCTACTACACCCAGGGCCTCTCCCCTGGCAATGTGAAAGTCAGCGCCGTCGATAGCATGGACGGTGCCCTCTTCCAGGAAAAAGTAGGTTTTGAGGTTCTTTACCTCTAGAAGCATCTGGTCTTGATTCATGGATAGTCACTCCTGATTGTGCCACATTGCGGGCGGATCTGCCCGTACGTCTTGTTTCGCCGCTACCTGATCGATTCTGCTCAGCAGTCTGCTCTGATTACAGTCCAGGGCGTGTTAGGGGCGGTACTAGGTCAGTCCACCCGCCTTCCAGAGCAAGTCCATATAGTGGGCCGCCAGTTTGGCGGCCTCCAGCGAATCCTCGATAGCATTAATGCGCTTGCTGAATGGTTCCGGTGTGACAGGGCCGTCATATCCCATACCCGCGAGCTTTTTCATAAAGCCAGGCAGGTCGATGACTCCCGTCTCCATCGGAAGCCTGCGATCGTTATCGAGTTGTTCTTCGATCGCCAAGCCTTCCGGGGCATCGTTCACATGTACGGTGACCACATCGCTGGCAGAGATCTTATCCAGGTCATCGATAGAGCCACCAGAGGTGTAGAGATGCCAGGCATCCAGAAGGAGGCCCACATTGCCGGTCCCGATCTGGTGTGCCATGTCCATCATGCCCTCGAGAGTGTAGATGAACGCGTACTTGCGGCGGGCGCGACTGGTCTTGGGCCCGATGAACTCGATGCCAAAGCTGCATCCACTATCGGCGAGAATCTGCGCTATCGGGCGGAAGCGCTCAATATGCCAGGCCAGGTTCTCATCAAAGTCACGATCGTCAGACGCTGGCGGGCACCAGGTAGCCGAGCGTGTGCAGCCCAGGTCCTGGGCTAACGCAGCCAGAGCGGGCAAGTCCGCCAGATCCTGTTTCCACTGCTCAACGTCAGCCTGCCAGGCAACAGGCGTTCCCCACTGTCCAGGGACGACTCCGGCTGTGGCAAAGAGGCTCTTCACATAGTCCAGATCGTGACTGGCAACCAGATCAGCGATCTCACGGATACTCACATCGATTCCGCCAAAGCCGCTCTGGGCGGCAAGCTTGATGGCCTCTTCCAGTGAGCAGTTTCTGATCCCAATCGCGCCCGGACTCAGGTTCTTGAACATCCACCCTCCCGCAAGTCACAGATTGCACCTCGGCCATCGGTCAGGCGGGCTATGCTTTCTGCGCCGGTTGGCGCTACATCGCAGATACCATACCTGTTCAGGATGGCGGCCCAGCTCAAGGCCTGCCCAGACTTGGCAGGCCTTGAACAAGGGTTTCTAGATCTTGTAGGGATCGGCTGCGTCGCGCAGGCCGTCACCCATGAAATTGAACGCGAGTACAGTTGCGATCAGGAAAGCACCTGGCCACATGATCCAGGGGTAGGTGGCCACCGTACGGATGTTGGTGGCTGCCTGCAACAGAACACCCCAGCTCACCACAGGCGGGCGCAGGCCCAGTCCGAGGAAGCTGAGCGACGTCTCACCCAGGATCATGCTCGGGATAGACAACGTCATATCCACAATCAAGAAGCTCATGAAAGACGGTATCAGGTGAGTGGCGATGATGCGTCTGTCTTTGGCGCCTGCGAGCTTGGCCGCCATCACAAAATCGTACTGGCTCACCTCCAGCATCTTGCTGCGCACAATACGTGCGAGGCCACACCAGCCACGGAGTGACAGGATGATGCTGATTGCAAAGTAGACCTGGATCGCAGTCCAGCTGGCTGGCACCGCGGCGCTCAAGGCCATCCAGAGTGGGATCGTAGGAATCGAGATCAGGAACTCGATCACGCGCTGGATAAGCGTGTCCACCACGCCACCATAGTAACCGGAGATACCGCCGAGGGTGATTCCCAGTATAAAGCTGGTCAGCACACCCACCAGACCGATAGAGAGGGAGATGGCTGAACCATACATGATACGGGAGAACAGGTCTCGGCCGAGGTCATCGGTGCCCAGCAGATAGATGTGCCCGGGCGCATCCACGCCAAATAGGTGGATATCGGTATTGAACAGGCCAAGGAAGCTGTACGTATCTCCCGGGGTAAAGAACTTGACCGGGTACCTGACGCTCTCGTCAATGACGAACGTTCGCGTAAACGTCTTGGGATCAGAGGTGGCCGTGATGCCAAAGACGTAAGGACGAAGCGAGAACCCGTTGCCGTCGTTGAACTGCAGCGTCTGAGGACGCATGTACATGTACTCGGATCGGGTCAACTTGTCGTACGGTGCTAGAAAGCCGTGAAAGATCGCAATGCCGTACATGATCAGCACAACGACGGCGCCGATCACCGCGAGCTTGTGCCTCCTAAAGTGGCGGAACATCAGCTGCCACTGCGAGGCAACGTATACACGTTCCTCGTCCGTCAGCGATGCATGGGAAGCATTGGCCAAGGATTCGGAGCCCGGGGCCGAAAGACCATCCATTTTCAACTCCCTATCAGAATGATCGGCAAACTGGCGCTGTATGCGCAGCTGTCGAGGCGATTAACCAACCTGGATGCGCGGATCCAACCAGCCCAGGAGCAGGTCCGACAAAAGCGTCCCGACCAACGTCAGGGCGGTCGTGATCATGACCGTGCTCGCTGCCAGGAACATGTCCTCGGTCATCAGCGCACGCAAGAGCACCGGTCCGATCGTCGGCAGGTCAAGGACAATGGCAACGATTGTCTGTCCTGAGAAGATGTTGGGCAGCTGCCAACCGATGGTGCTGGCGATCGGGTTCAGGGCGACGCGGATAGGGTACCGGCGAAGCACTTGACCCTCTTTGAGGCCCTTGGCGCGTGCGGTCTGCACGTAGGGCTTGTGGATCTCGTCGAGCAGGGTGGCACGCATGGTGCGCATCAGCCAGGCCGTGCCCGAGAGGCCGATTACCGCCAGCGGAATGGGAAGATGCTTGAGCAGGTCGACGATTTTGGCCCAGTTCCACGGTGCGTCCACGTACTCGAGCGAGAAAAGGCCACCAATACTGACGCCAAAGGTACGGTAGGCGAACACCATCAGTATCAGCGCCAGCAAAAAGTTCGGCATGGAAACGCCGGCAAAGGCGATGATACTAAAGATATAGTCGGGGATCGAGTATTGGTTGAGCGCCGAGTATATCCCGATGGGGATGGCGATAATATAGGTGACGATGAGTGCAGCAATGGACACGATCATGGTCATGCCCAATCTGGGCATCAGTACTTCAACGACGGGACGGTTGTACTCAAAGGAACGGCCCATGTCTCCCTTGATGAATCGAGAGACCCACTTGAAATACTGAACGGGCAAAGGCTGATCCAGTCCGTACTGCCGGCGCAGGGCGAGCTCCTCTTCCAGACCGACATCCTGTCCCTGAGCCTTGAGGCGCATAATGTATGACGTCATATAGTCTCCGGGCGGTAATGTGATCACCGCAAAGGACACGACTGACGCCATGATCATCATAAGCACCATGTACAAGAATCGACGGGCAATGTATGCTCTCATAGTATCCCTTTCTCCAATTTCCGGACTTTCACCCCGCTGCACGGCGCGATGGAACGGGCTCCACCGAATGACCGCGCCGGATAATCGCAAACTCTTTCGGCTTACCCCCTCGGCTGTCGATCCGACTGTGCCGATCGATCTGTCGAGATGCGTGTTGCCTAACCTCTGGACCTCGTCTTGTCCACTATCTGAGAGCCAGAACTCGGCGCACGGGGGGGAGCGGAGCCGGTGCTGCATGCGCCATGATCGTGCAAAAGGGACAAATACAGGATTGTCTGTGAGGGAGTTGCGTGCGGTCGGCGCTTATGTGGCCGCCGCTCGTGGGCCTGGTTCTTTGCCGGCTCGACACGTTGGCTGCGCGAACTGCGCGGCTGACGTTTCTGTCAGGAGACAGAGCTTGCCGGGTGAGAAGGCTGGGCTGTGCGGACTTTGCGATCCTGCGGGAAAGGCATCTGACCGGGTCTACAGGGCTGTCGAATCTGCTGGCCTTTTCCTGGGGTTCATTGCCGCGCTACCAGAGCCACCGCCCAGGGGTTCTTTGGCCGTGCCTGGGCCCTATTGGGTCCAACGGCTGAGCCAGGAACCGCCACGCTCACCTCTCTGTGTTCGACCACCTCCCCTCTATGGGTTGTAATGCATCATCGCCGAGCCATTGCCGATATCGCCACTGATTGGATCAGGCCTCAAAGGGAGCGGCTGCCCGGGAACCACCTGGTCCCCAAAACGCAACAAACCAACCGGTCAATCGGTTGGTTCTCGATGGGAACATCGATCACCGTTGATTGACGCTCGCTCTTGGCGATTGTCAGACGGCCATCACTTCTCCTTGATAAAGGCATTTTAGGAGACGCGACTTGCTGTGTCAACTGACAACTGCCCAATCCTCAACAGACGAACAACCTTGAACGCTGCACAGGATGACTATTTGTAAGACCTGATTCAGTGCGCACAGAATACTTGGCTTGGCGCCGAGTGTCAAAATGCCCTCATGCGTTTGGCTCCGCTGGGATCATCCGGCCCTATCCGGGAGCGACGACCAATCGAGCCGTGCAGCGAAAACTATTCCTGGTTACCCATGCGCAGCACCTGGAACAACTGCTGGCGAACCACTCTGGACAGGATGACGCCCCCGATGATGACCAGCGCGAGGGTGACACCGACCGCCATCCAGATGGTGCTGCTCCAGTCCACGATCGGTAGGAACGGCGGGATCTGGGATGCAGGATCCTGGGTGAGGGGGAAATATGGCACATAGAGCTGCGCGCCCGTGACCCCCACGATGATGCCTGCCACCACACCGTATATCAGCACGAGCAAGTACTCGCTGGATACAATGCCCACGATTTCGCGACCGCGCATGCCGATTGCCCTGAGCATGGCAAAGCGCGTTGTACGCCCCGTCAAGTTCGCATAGCTGTAAATCAGCAGCTCCGTTCCTGAGAGTACGGCGCCAGTGAGGAAGCAGACCGTGAGCAGCCCAAAGATGCCGATACGCTCCAGATTCTGCTGGTCTTCTGCAATCAGCTCACTGAGGATCACCGGGCGGCCTGGTGTGACATCCATTAGCTCGATCGCCTCAAGGATCGCATCAGGATCTGCTCCAGCATTCAGACGCATCCAGATCCCGTGCGGGAAGGCGCCGCCGATCTCGCGCTCGATGTATTCCATATTGCCGACGACATAGAGCGGGCTGGACTGTGGCATCGTGGGCCAATAATCAAATACGCCGACGATGCGGAACGTGATGGTATGCACTACGCCGTCCAGGCTGATGTCGATGTTGAGTTCTTCCTCAGATCCGGCAGGCAACCTTTCGGCTACGGTGCGCGGCACCAGCAGGCCGTTTGGGTTGGCGCCCAGCTGGTTCATCAGGCTACCCAGCGAATCGGGGCTAAAGTCCCTTCGCCAGTAGACCACGTTCGGAAACTCCAGGCGGTCAATCAGTAAGAGGCTGACTTCTGGCACCTCGTCGTCGTTCGACTGCTGACCAAAGGGAGCTCGGGCGCCCGGTCGATAGCTGATGGTGCCTCGGGGCAAGTTCAGACTTGCCTGGAACTTGGCGACTCGCGTGGCCTGCCCGACGCCCGCGATGCTCTTGTAGGCCGAGGCGGGGAGCAGCCAGGAGTCCGACGGGATGACCCCGGCGGAGCTAGCGTCTCCGCTGGAGAGATGTTCAAAAGTCAGGTCAGCGCCAACCTGGTATTGCAGTCTGTCCACCATCCAGATGTCTGCGCTCCTGGCCAGAGACGCATAGAACACGCCCAGGTTCAAGCACAGCACCAGCAGGAACACCGGCGTGCGATAGTGCTGGCCCTCGCGCACCAGGCTGGTCCAGCCAAAGTACACCGAGGGCGACGGCAAGAACCTGGCGATGAGAGCCAACGGCCGCATGAGGAGGATAAAGAGCTCGGCCGCCAGAAGACTCGAAGAGAATAGAAACAGCGTGGGAGCCAGCACGAGCAGCGGGTCGCGCCCTTGCTCGCTTCCGGCGCGGTAGCCCATCAAACTGAGAGGTCCTCCCAGTTGCAGCTGGTAGTAGGCGTAGTAAGTGATTAGTGCAAGGAAGACCAGCAACAGGATTCGCAGAATATGGCCACCAGAGACCGACCTTGCGCGGTCGCGCTCATAGGTCACGATGCTGAATCTAGTTGCCAGCCAGACCGGCAGGAGGCGTGAACTGATACTCACGAAGAGCGCGATCAGAACGAGCGTCACATTGGTCGCGATCAGGTTGACCTGCAGGGCATCTCTGTGTATAAACTGCAGAAATCCATAAGAGTAGCCCATCAGCCGGGCGAGGGCCAGACCGAAAAAGAGCCCCAGTGGCGTGGCGACTATCAGGATGAGCACTGTCTCCAACAACGACAGGACCATCAACTGAGACCGGCTTGTGCCTCTACTGCGCACGATCGCTGTCTCGCGCACCTGAAAGCGCGCTGTGACAAAGGAGACTGATGCGATAAAGGATGCCAGGATGCCCATGAGCGGCAGCGCAAAGGTAAGTAGCGTGTCTGACAGGACGGTCTTGCGCGCCTGTGCCTGTATCAGCTCGGGGCCCGGCGAATAGTCCATCTTGCCATCCGGGACGCGCTTGACGACCTCGTTCTCGATCACGCTCAGGGCCTCGATGTACTGCGGCACCTCATCCAGCGCCATGCGACTATCGTCCAGCACAAAGTACCAGAAGACAAAGCCGAAACCCTCGGGTGTGATAGGAGATATGTGGGCTTCGTACTGCTCACGTGTGGTAATGACCACATCCTGGAAGAGCTTGGCTGGCTCCCAGTACCAGTAGGGGTCCATCTCGTCGAGCGCTTCCCAGAATCCTGCCACTTTGATCCTGATAGGCTCGACGCCTGCCCGGAAAAAGTAGGCGATGTCGAGTTCCTCGCCGACTTGCATCGCGAGCGCATCTGCCATCTCGCGTGTCACCCAGACATTGAGCACACTGGGATCATCGATCTGGCCAAAGGGCACGCCCGCGCCGACCTCTATCCGGTTCTCGATGTCATCTACCAGAGCGATTCGCAGGGTGGTGAGATCCGGATCCTGCGTTGTATAGACCCTGCCTGGAATGCGGACGCGGAAAGGTGGGCTCTGGTACTGGGCATAGCTTTCGGTAACGGGCAGGCCTACTTCACTGCGCAGCGAGTTTGCGAGCCATTCCTGAATCTGGGCGCCAGTATCGATCGAGAGTGGTGTGCGTGTTTTGGGAAGGCCATAGTAGCGCACAGAAAAGGGCGGTCTGTTCAGCGACTGGGTACGTGCGTTGAGCTCCTCGCCCAGGATCAGACGGCTGACGCCCTCAGAGAACACAGGAACGCCCACCATAATGGCCACGATGATGGCCATGGACAGGGTGATGAGTATGTTGAGGAACGCACGGCTACGAAGACGCTGTAATGCGTACCAGAGCGGGGACAGATGCTTCATGAGTGGTCGTTTTCCACCTTTAGCAGTGATCTGTGGCCAGCCAGCGATTTTCAGGCATGTACTGGTCGCGCCCTGCCGCACATCATAGGCGGATCGTGCCCGGTCGTCAACGTGCGCGCCAGAGCCTTACCCGGGCGCTGGTAGCTCACCGGGAACGCACGAGCCCTTTCAGCGCCTTTTCCCCCGCGGGGCTTAATCCGTAGCTCTCGATCTCGCCCTGGAGCTGCTCGCGGGTGCAATACCCGGCCAGGCACCCGTTGATGCGTGCCACAAGTGTCGAGTCGCGAAAGCGCGCGGGGTCTGGGTACAGCGTCTCCATCTCCTGACTCCAGAAACGGTCGCTCCGTACATAGTACTTTTGATGATAGTCCTCCGCCATGTAAAAAGCGCTGGCGGGGCGTATCTCGGTGAGCACTGGACGGCTCAGTTCAGCTGCCACCTTGCGTAGACTGTCCTCAGCGGCCTGACGCTGCGCTTCGTTGTGGTAGTGCAAGATGTTCCTGTACTGCGCAGAGTAACCCTGGTATGTCGGGGTGTGGCTGTCCCAGAACTCGCTCAAGAGCTCCTCATAGCTGATCTGCGTGGGATCAAAGTCGATCTGCACAGTCTCGCTATGATCTCCGATCGCATAGTAGGTCGGGTTCGCACTGGTACCGCCGGTGTAACCAACGCGAGTCCGAATCACTCCGGGAAGACGCCCGAACCGGGCGTCGACGCCCCAAAATCAACCCAGGGAAAATGTGGCTGTCTCGACGTTCGCATACTGAGCCTGATCGATGGACGGGCGGAGTGTGGTGTTCACAAGGGTCTCCTCATTCTGTGCGGTGCGCGAACAGGACATCGCCAGTAGTCCCAGGATAACGAGCAGCACGGCAGCCGCAAGCACTGGGTGAATCGTTAGACTGGATCGATACGACATTTGTATCTCCCGAGAGCGCGTCCATTACGGTAGGAATAGAATATCTATTTGACGTAAACTGTCAATTTCGGACAAATTTGGTCTTGTATACTTGCTCAGGTGGCGGTTCATTGACAGCTTAGCCTGCCTGTACTAGAGTGCGGGCGTTCGACAACATTGGAGAGGAGGATATGCTCATGGCCTTGCATCGTCAGACGTGAAGCTCTAGGCAAGGCTGCACGTCGTGTAGCCACGCCGCTGTCCCGATGCACCTCGAAGCCAGCACCTCCTTTCGGTGTGGAACGTCCCCATAGATGACACCCCGATCAGGTGGGGGCGATCGGGTTGCATACCATCGTAACCTACACCTGAGAGGAGATGCTCGCTATGAGTCGGCTCAGTCGTTTCCTGATCTCGCGCTGGGGACCTATTGTGACCGGCGCCACCGTAGGCATCCTGGCCCCTCTGCTTGTCTACCTGGGCAACCCCGGGAACATGGGGATCTGCGTCGCTTGCTTCACCCGAGACATTGCGGGGGCTCTTGGTCTCCACCGCGCAGCAGTTGTGCAGTACCTGCGTCCCGAGATCCCCGGGTTTATCTTTGGCTCCCTGATCGCCGCCCTGATCTACAAAGAGTACAAGCCCAGGGCTGGATCGGCTCCGCTCGTGCGCTTTTTCCTGGGTACTTTTGCCATGATCGGTGCTCTGGTGTTCCTGGGCTGCCCGTGGCGTGCCTACCTGCGCCTGGCTGGCGGAGATTGGAACGCGATACCGGCCATCGCAGGCCTTGTGGTTGGGATAGTCATTGGCGTCCAGTTTCTCAAGAATGGCTACAGCCTTGGCCGCAACCGGCCCGCTCCGGCCGCAGCCGGCTGGGTGATGCCGGCCTTTGCCGCCGCGCTCCTCATTCTGTTACTGACAGCCCCTCTGTTTGGGCGCACCGCGGAGGGTGATCCGACCGGCCCTATCTTTTTCTCTACTACTGGACCCGGGGCTGCCTACGCGCCTATAGCCGTTTCTCTGCTTGTTGGGTTGGTGATCGGATTTCTTGCGCAACGTAGCCGCTTTTGCACCGTGGGCGCCATCCGTGACTTGATTCTGGTGCGCGATACCTATCTGTTGAATGGTGTCATCGCGTTGATCATCGCGGGCGTAGGTACTAACCTGATCCTTGGGCAGTTCAGCCCGGGATTCGAAGGACAGCCGGTGAGCCATACCAGCGTGCTCTGGAACTTTGGAGGCATGGTGCTCTCCGGTCTGGCATTTACGCTAGCGGGTGGCTGCCCGGGACGTCAGGTGTTCATGTCGGGGGAGGGTGATGCCGACGCAGGCGTTTTCGTGCTTGGCATGCTCGTCGGCGCTGGCTTTGCACACAACTTTAACCTGGCCAGCGCGCCTGCTGGGCCGGCGCCCTATGGGCCCATCGCCGTAATCATCGGGATCGTCTTTTGCCTGGCGGTGGGATTCACCGCGCGTGATACCGTTTCTGCCTGATCTATCCGGAGGGAAACATGGAACCCGTAGAAGTTGATGCCAGTGGGCTCTCTTGCCCACAGCCTGTGATTCTCACCCGCCAGGCGCTCAAGAGCCACCCACAGGGGCAGGTTGTCGTTCTGGTGGATACCGCGACCTCCAGGGACAACGTTAGCAGGCTCGCTCAGCGTGAAGGCTGCCAGGTTGAGGTCCAGGAGCGCCCGGAGGGCGGTTTCAGACTGCTGCTCGGCCGATGATCTACCTCGATCACGCGGCCACGTCCTGGCCAAAACCGCCCGTTGTCGCCGACGCGATGATCGCATTCATGGAGGAGGCCGGGGGGAACCCCGGCCGCTCTGGCCATCGTCTTTCGGTGGCCGCCGGGCGTGTGGTGTACGAGACGCGCGAGGCTTTGGCGGAACTCTTTCACGTCGAGGATCCGCTGAGGATGATTCTGAGCCCCAACGTCACCTATGCACTGAATCTCACCTTGCACGGCTTGCTGGTACCAGGGGATCGCGTGGTGACTTCGGGGATCGAGCACAATTCCGTGATGCGTCCGCTGCGCAGTCTCGAGAGCGCCGGCGTAGAGGTGGTCGTCGTGCCCTGCGCCGCAGACGGCAGCACCGATCTTGACGCAATGCGACAGGCCATAGTGCCCGGAACAACGTTGGTCGTGGTGAATCACGCCAGTAATGTCGTTGGAACGCTGTCGCCGGTAGGAGATATCGCGCGGTTAGCGCACAGCGTCGGCGCTCTCTGCGTAGTTGATGCTGCGCAGACTGCGGGCGTTCTACCCATCGACGTGCAAGCCCTGGGAATAGATGTACTGGCCTTTACCGGGCACAAGGGATTGCTGGGCCCCACCGGCACGGGTGGTATGGCTATTGCGCCCCACCTGGAGCCGGAGCGATTTCGTCCTGCTTTTTGCGGCGGCACTGGCAGCCGTTCGGAGGAGGAGTTGCCGCCTGAGGTGTTCCCGGACCGGCTCGAGCCCGGCACGCCGAACGGCGTCGGGATCGCTGGCCTTGGGGCCTCGGTCCGCTTTCTGCTGGATCGAGGCATCGATGAGGTGCGCAGTCACGAAGTTGCCTTGACCGAGCGTCTTGTGTCGGGGCTACTGACGATCCCCGGCGTGAAGGTATATGGGCCTGCTTCAGCCCTCGATCGTACGGCGACGGTCTCCGTTCGTATCGATGGTCTCAGGGTTTCGGACGTGGGTTGGCGCCTCGATGAGGACCACGATATTCTCACGCGCGTCGGGCTGCACTGCTCCCCCGCGGCACATCGCACGCTGGGTACCTTCCCCGAGGGTACGGTGCGCCTGTCCGCCGGACTGTTTACCACAGAGAGAGATATCGACGCCACTCTCGTTGCGGTAAGCGAGATCGCCGCGAGTTACGCCCGCTAGTCGAGTGCCGGTCGATATGTTTGACGGCGCAGTCCGCGCCTGATATCGTTCATGGTACTGTACGCCGCGGGCATCAGGGTGCGACGAATTGGTGCCGGGTGCTTGCAGGATACGCGAATGGCTTATCGAGCCACTATCGGCTGAAAGGACGCCAATGCCTAAATCAGCGCTTGCGATATACGGCGGAACGCCCGCCATTGGACCTGACATCCATTTCCGCACGTGGCCCGAGACCACGGCTGAGGACGAGGCGCTGGTGCTGGCCTCCCTGCGCCAGGATCACCATGCATACGGTCCCCACGTGCAGGCCCTGGAGCGCGAGTTTGCCGCGTGGAACGGCAACGAGCACTGCATGGCGACCAACAGCGGCACCTCCGCGCTGCACATGTGCGTAGCGGCCTGCGGGGTTCAAGCCGGCGATGAGGTGATCACCACGGCGCTGTCCTGGACCAGCAGCGCCTCCGCGATCTTGCACCACAGCGCTATCCCCGTTTTTGTGGACGTCGACTGGGAATCGATGCACCTGGACCCCACTCAGATTGAGGCGCTGATCTGCGATCGCACGCGGGCTATCCTGGTGGTGCACTACTGGGGCGCCTCGGTCGATATGGATCCCATCCTCGAGATCGCCCGACGACACGGCCTGGCCGTGATCGAGGACGCTTGCCAGGCGCCAGGCGCCACCTACAAGGGGCGGCGGGTGGGGACCATCGGCGATGTCGGAGCATTCAGTCTGAACCAGAACAAGAACCTCTGCGGCGGCGAGGGCGGCCTGTTTGTCACGAACGACGCCCATCTGTTCAAGAAGGGCAAGGCTGTGGCCGCCTTTAGCGACATGCGCCCGTTTGAAGCCGGTCGCGAGTACGACGACTATGGTCTGGGCTGGATGTACCGCACCTCGGATCTGCCGGCTGCCTTTGCTCTCAGCCAACTGCGGCGCGTGGATGATTTGAACGCCCAGGCGCAGGCCAATTGGCATTTGCTGCGAGATCTTCTGGAGGGTACGCCGCATCTGGTGCCGCCGTTCAGCACGACGGAGCGTCCCACCAACGGCTATGCCTACGTATGGCGAGTGGACCCGGCCTACGCCGCGGCACGAGGCGTGCCGCTCAGAAAGATGACCGAGGGGATCGTGGCCGCGCTCAAGGCTGAGGGAGTCGCTATGTCGCAGGCGAACTGGCTCTTGCCGGCCCATTCGGTGTTCCAGGCCAGGAATGCCTTCGGTCACGGTGCACCCTGGTCGTACGCGCGTTCGGAGGTAAGCTATGACCTGGGGCAATTCCCCGTTGCCCAGGACTGCGTGGATACCTGTCTCTGGAACGTGAACACCCATCGGCCGCCGAATGGCGAGCCCGAAGTGCGCGCGCTCGCCTCGGCGGTGCGTAAGGTCTTTGAGCATCTCGATGATGTGCCGGTAGGCTGACGCAAACCTATCGAGAGTCAGTTCAACGACGCCGTTTACCGCCCAGGTGGTGCGCGGCGTCACTGCTTGAGGCGCCACCATCCTGTGGCATAGGAAGGAATTAGCGCGTCAAGAGGAATGCTGAAGTGAGCTGCCACGGACCCTGGCGATGGGTGCGCCTGCCCCATCCGGTGTGCCCGATGTGGCCGGGGAGGTTGTAGCCTCAGTGTGCCCGCGTTGATGCTGTCGGGGGAAATGTCGCGGAGCATTGACAACGTTGACACCCCGTGCGATACTTGTAGCGGTTTCGGTCGTTCGAGCAGGAATCACGTCTAGAGCCTGCCGGGAGGTTAGCGAGTATGTTTCTTGGCATAGCGTACTATCCGGAGCATTGGCCCAAAGAGCGCTGGGCGATCGATGCGCGCCTGATGCATGAGGCGAACATCGAGGCAGCGCGGGTGGGCGAGTTCGCCTGGAGCCGCTTTGAGCCGCGGGAGGGCTTTTACCAGTTTGACTGGATGGACGAGGCCATAGACACCCTTGCGGCGGCAGGTGTCAAGACCATCATGTGCACGCCAACGGCGACCCCGCCGGCGTGGTTGATCCACCGCCACCCGGAGATACTCCCTGTGGATGCCAATGGCCTGACGGCGCGCCCTTTTGGGGCGCGCCGCACCTACTGTGCCAGCGTGCCGGTGTACCACGATTACACGCGTGAGATCGTGACGGCGATGGCCGACCATTACGGTCAGAACCCGAATGTCATCGGCTGGCAGATCGACAACGAACTGGCGAATGTCTATGCCCTCGGCCAGGCGCGCTGCTATTGCGAGTCATGCCGCCAGGGCTTTATCAACTGGCTGAAGAGTCACTACCCATCGCTGGACGCAGTTAATGAGGCCTGGGGCACGGTGTTCTGGAGTCAGGAATACACAGAGTGGGAACAGATGGCGCTTCCGCGCCGAGGCACGGCCGGTGAGGGTTTGAACCCCAGTCATGTGCTGGACTATTACCGTTACTTTTCTGACTCATGGGTGGAGTACACCCGGCTGCAGGCAGATATCTTGCGCGCACATGTCGACGACCAGTGGATTTCCACCAACTTTGCGGCAGGCGTCGCGAGAGATCTTGGGCGGGACGACAGCCCCCTCTATCGGGGATCGGTGTGGTTTCCCTGTGTGGTGGACTGGCGCAAGTTGTCCGAGTCACTGGACTTTCCGGCCTGGAGCTCCCACGTCTCGGGCATCGCGGCCTCGATGTGTGCGGACTATTTGCGGGGCATCCGCAAGGACGGTCGCTTCGCCGTGCTGGAGGGCGGAGGTACGCGTATGCGCTCCTATCAGCCCATCGCGCGCGGGGCCATTGGGCTAAGCCCCTTCCGATGGCGAATGCCGCTGTTCGGGGCAGAAGCGGGGGTGGACTGAAATGCTGGACCATCAAGCGCGTAAGGATGCCACGTATGACGAGACTGCCGAGGTGTTTGGCGAGATCCAGCGGCTGGCATCCATCATCGACGCAACGCACTTTGTGGCGACCGCGGCCATTTTGTACTCGGACGAGATAGGCTGGGCCTGGAACCAGGTGGTTTCTACCCGCCTACGCGGCATGCTCAGTGACGTCGATATCTCCGATCAGGGGCGAGTGCTGCGGTGGTATCAGGCACTGTACCGGGAAAAGATCTCGACCGACATCATCGATCCGCTGAGTGATCTCAGTGCCTATAGCGTTGTGCTGGTCCCCGATCTGTACCTGATCAACGAGCAGATCGTCACCAATCTGGAGACCTATGTGCGTCAGGGTGGTTGGCTACTCGTTGGGCCCAAGGCAGGGCTCAAGAACTGGCAAAATGTCTTCCTGACCGATGTCCCGCCCGGAGGCGGCCTCGCAGAGGTTTTTGGCGCGACAGTCAAGCGGGCACCGCATCGCATGGGGTTTGGGGTCCTGCCCGACATGTCGGTCCACATGCAATCGTCAGCGCCGTTTGCCGGGCACACGCGGTTCGCCAATGAGGGACTATTCGATGTATTGGAGCCCGCGGAGGCGGCCAGTATCGCCTGTTTCGCCAATGGTGAGACCGCCATCACCCTCAATCAGTACGGCGACGGCGTAGCTCTCTATGTGGGCTGCGAGCCGGAGGAGGCGTTCTACCGGCAACTGGTGCGTTGGCTCATTGCTGAGGGCAAGGTGACGCCGCCATTGGCTACCGATGCCGACGTTGAGGTAACGCTGCGTTCCGGCGAAGGACACGATCTGATCTTTGTCCTGAATCACAACCAGCATCCCGAGGCCGTGACTCTCGAGGGGGCCTACCGCGATCTGATCTCGGATCAGACCTACTCCGGTGAGATGGTTATCGAGGGACAGGGTGTGCGCATCCTGGAGCGCGTCAAAAAGTAGCCTGTGCGTGCTGACTGGAGAGGGGATGTCAACGGGCATCTCCTCTCTTTGTTTATCGCGGCAGTTCACACTGGTCTGTGTGCCAGTGTGCTGTCGATGGCGGCTCGATTGTGCTAGAATCGCGCTGTGATCATCAAGGCTGGGCCGATTCGGCGGCAGGCCATGGCATAATTGGGAGGCGATCATGAAGTTCACTGATGGCTACTGGAATATGCGCTCGGACGTTACGGCGTATTTTCCTGTGCACGTGCACGAGACAGAAGTGCACGGGGAGGCGTTGCTGGCTTATGGGCCGGTGAAGCGTATCACCCACCGGGGCGACACCCTGAACACCCCGGTGCTGACTGCTCGGTTCTCGTCGCCCATGGAGAATGTCATCCGCGTCGAGCTATTCCATCACAAAGGGGGCCCGCCCCGAGGGCCCGCCTTTGAGCTAAACCAGGAGGCTGCTCCAGAGGTAGCGATCTGTGACGGCACAGACGCGGCGACGTTGACCAGTGGGGACCTGACGGTTCGTGTGGACAAGGGGCCTGCCTGGAGGATCGACTTTCTCGCGGACGGCAAGGTGCTCACCGGCAGCGGCTGGAGGGGCATGGGCTTGATCGATACGGCAGCCGGAGAACGCTACATCCATGAGCAGCTCAACCTGGGCGTGGGCGAGTATGTCTACGGGCTTGGAGAGCGTTTCACCCCGTTCGTGAAGAACGGTCAGGTTGTTGACCTGTGGAACGAAGACGGTGGCACCTCGAGCGAGCAGGCCTACAAGAACATTCCGTTCTACCTGACCAATCGTGGTTATGGCGTGTTTATCAACCACCCGGAGCGGGTGTCATTGGAGGTGGCATCGGAAAAGGTCGAACGCGTCCAGTTCAGCGTTCCGGGAGAACAGCTGGACTATTTCGTCATCTATGGCCCCACCCCCTTGCAGGTGCTGGAACGATACACCGCGTTAACCGGTCGGCCGGCTCTCCCCCCGGCCTGGTCCTTTGGTCTATGGCTGAGCACTTCGTTCACGACCAACTATGACGAAGGCACTGTGACCGAATTTGTGCAGGGCATGGCGGATCGCGACATCCCCCTCTCTGTGTTTCACTTTGACTGCTTCTGGATGAAAGAGTTCCACTGGTGCGACTTTAGCTGGGACAAACGTGTCTTTCCCGACCCCGAGGGGATGCTCAAGCGTCTAAAGGAGCGGGGGCTGCACATCTGCGTATGGATCAATCCCTATATCGCGCAGCGGTCGCCACTTTTTGATGAGGGCATGGCCAATGGCTACCTGGTAAAGCGCGCTGATGGCTCTGTGTGGCAGTGGGATCGTTGGCAGGCGGGGATGGGCCTCGTGGACTTTACCAATCCGGGCGCCTGTGAATGGTTCGCGGCCAAGCTCAAGGCGCTGCTCGACATGGGGGTGGACACGTTCAAGACCGATTTTGGCGAGCGTATTCCCACGGATGTGGTCTGGTACGACAGGTCCGACCCGCTCAGGATGCACAACTATTACACGCAGCTCTACAACAAGACCGTTTTTGAGTTGCTGGAGCGGGCCCGGGGCAAAGGTGAGGCGGTGGTCTTTGCCCGCTCGGCCACCACAGGGGGGCAGCAATTCCCTGTGCACTGGGGTGGAGACTGCTCCGCGACCTTTGAATCCATGGCGGAGAGCCTGCGTGGCGGCCTCTCGCTCACCTCCTGTGGCTTTGGGTTCTGGAGCCACGATATTGGCGGATTCGAGATGACGGCCTCGGCGGATGTGTACAAGCGCTGGTGCGCCTTTGGCCTGCTCTCATCACACAGCCGGCTGCACGGCAGTGAATCGTACCGGGTGCCCTGGCTCTTTGATGAGGAGGCCGTGGATGTGCTCAGGCATTTCACCCGGCTCAAGAACCGCCTCATGCCGTATCTGTACGGTGCGGCGGTGATGGCCCATGAGCGTGGCGCCCCGGTGATGCGCGCCATGCCCCTGGCCTTTCCTGAGGATCGGGGCTGCGACACGCTAGATCGCCAGTATATGCTGGGAGATTCGTTGCTGGTGGCGCCAGTGCTCAGCGCGGACGGTTGTGTGGACTATTATCTGCCAGCCGGCCGCTGGACAAACCTGCTCAGCGGCAACGTGGTAGAGGGTGGGCGCTGGCTGCATGAGGAGCATGATTTCATGAGCCTGCCGCTCATGGTGCGGCCTGGCACCCTGTTGCCGCTAGGGAACAACGAGGAGCGCCCTGACTATGCCTTTGCAGAGGATGTGACGCTGCATCTCTTTGAGCTTGCTGATGGCGCCACCGCTCAGGTGGCCGTTCCGACGGTCACCGGCGACAGTGCCTTCACGGCTAACGCGCTGCGGGTGGGCGACAGGATCATTGTTTCGACAACGGGCGAGGGGAGCTGGTGTGTCCTGCTCAGGGGCGTCGCTTCTGTTAGCGAGGTGGCCGGCGGTACCGCAAGAGCGCACGCGCTAGGAACGCTCGTTACGCCAACGGCTGGCGAGGGACGCCTGGAGGTTGCCCTCTAAAGCACGTGCACGGCTGGCTCCCTGGCCGGCGGCTAGCGAATGCCGGCATGGCACAAAGGCATGTCTACAGAATGAGAGCAGCGGGCTGGAGGATTTCCTCCGGCCCGCTGCTCCTCACCATCCGCTGACTCAGCCGACAGACAGCTTGGCGCGTTTCTGTTGTTTCCCGCGCTCGTGCGTATCCAGTATCGCCTTGCGTATACGCAGGCTCTGGGGCGTGACTTCGAGGAGTTCGTCGTCAGCCAGGTACTCGAGCGCTTCGTCCAAACTCATGTCTCTCGGTGCCTTGAGTCGTACCTCGATGTCACGGGTGGACTCACGCATGTTCGTCAGGTGCTTGCGTTTGGCGACATTCACGGCAATGTCGACGGGTCGCGAGTTCTCGCCGACAACCATGCCCTCGTAGACGGCTGTTCCCGGTACGATGAACAGTGTGCCGCGCTCCTCTGCGTTCTTGAGCCCAAAGCTGGTTGCCGAACCGCCCTCCGACGCGATTAGCGAGCCGCTGTTGCGGCCCGGGATATTGCCGGCGAGCGGCATAAAGGCATGGAATAGTGCGTTGATGACACCCATGCCGCGGGTGGCGGTCAGAAACTGGTAGCGGAACCCCAACAAGCCGCGTGTCGGAACGATGTAGGTCATCACGACGCTGCCGTCGCCCCGATTATGCATGTTCTGCAGTTGCCCGCGCCGGGTCGCCAACATCTCCACGACGACACCGACCGTCTCGGGGCTGGTCTCGATTTGCACCTCTTCATAGGGCTCCAGCCACTGTCCCGTCTCGTCCTGATGCATGAGCACGGTGGGGCGTGAGACCTGCATCTCGTAGCCCTCTCGTCGCATCGTCTCAATCAGGATCGCCAGATGCAACTCACCGCGCCCCGAAACCTCAAAGGTATCTGCCGATGCGGTCTCGTTCACGCGTAGAGCGACATCATGGCGCAGCTCTTCGAACAGCCGCGCCCGCAACTGGCGCGACGTGCTCCACCGTCCCTCCGTCCCCGACAGAGGTGAGGTGTTGACACCAAAGGTCATGCGGACGGTCGGCTCCTCGACCTGAATCAGCGGAAGCGCCACCGGGTTCTCGGCATCGGCCAGAGTTTCGCCTATGGCGACATCCTCCAGTCCCAGGATCATGGCGATTTCGCCCGCCTCCACCTCTTCTACATCCACGCGGTGCAAGGCATCATAGATCTGGAGGTAGCGTGCGCGCTCCTGCTTGTGCGAGCCGTCGCGGGTGATACGGATCATGTCCTGGCCGGCCGAAATGCGACCGCTGGTAATACGGCCGCTGGCCGATACGCCACGGTGCTCGTCATAGTCGAGCGTGGTTACGAGCATCTGGAATGGGGCCTCTGGGTCCACTGTGGGTCCCGGAATATGATGAAGAATCGCGTCAAAGAGCGGATCGAGGTTGGGGCTCAGCTGAGGCGTGAGCCCGGCCTGGCCCGTTACAGCGTTGGTGTAGATCACCTGAAAGTCGGCCTGAAGGTCTGAGGCGCCCAGTTCGATAAACAGATCAAAGGTGCGGTTGAGTGTATCGTCAGGATTGGCACCCTGTCGATCCACCTTGTTGATCACGACGATAACGCGGTGATCCATGGCCAGGGCCTTTTTCAGGACAAAGCGTGTCTGCGGCATGGGGCCCTCAGCGGCGTCCACCAGCAAGAGTACGCCGTCAACCATATTCAAAACGCGTTCCACCTCGCCGCCAAAGTCGGCGTGCCCCGGGGTGTCCACGATGTTGATCTTGACTTGCTGCTCTGTCACGGGATCCCAGATAGAGATGGCCGTGTTTTTAGCGAGGATGGTGATCCCACGCTCGCGTTCGAGGGCGTTCGAATCCATCACCCGCTCTGCGATCTGCTGATTCTCACGGAAAGAGTGCGCTTGCTTCAGGAGGCCATCGACGAGCGTGGTCTTGCCGTGGTCGACGTGAGCGATAATGGCCACATTGCGGCGGTCAGTGCGTTCGTATCGCATCGGATCCTTTCGAGTCGTACGGGGCGTTGCCCGGAGTTAGTCAGGGTTGGCGAGCAATTGCTCTTGACGGCGACTCCCTATTTTACTTCCGAGTGCCTGGATTTCCAAGAAGTCAAAGCAGGTCACAAGAGGCATGTACCAGATTTTGGCTAGAGCTGAAGAGAAGAGCCTGCCAACTATTGACACGGCCCCGCTTCCTGCCATATGCTTGCTTTGCATGCAAGTACGTGCCGAAAGGGGGCGACCATGAGCGAGCCCAAGCGCATGCCGCGATACGACGTCCGGAACGATGGAATTGGACCCTATGCCGTCTTTTACTGTGAGAATTGCGATTGCGAGTATCGCAGCCAACCAGCCGTAGCGAACACCATTGCGAGGGATGTTGGGCGTCAAACGGCGGGTGGCCTGCTACGCAAGATCCCGCTTTTTGGCGATGCTATCGCCGACAATGTTGCCGGCGAGGACCCGCGATACAGCTACAGCCTGACGACAGAGCAACTGGAAAAGGCGTGGGATCAGGTCAAGGACCGTTTTCGCCAGTGTCCCACCTGCATGCGGGTCGTGTGTGTGAGCTGCTTTGACGAACAGACCGGGTACTGCATCGACGATACGCCACGCAAGGCGGAGATGGCAGAGGCTGAGGCGGAGCAAGCTGGCGCGATGATCAAGGGGTTCGCCAGCGCTCTGGGATTGGGCCAGGTCGTTCAGCGTGTGACAGAAGCCGCGGAACAGGCCAAAAGCACCGTGACCTTGCGTTGTCCTTCGTGCGGAACAGAGGCTCCGGCAGGCACAAGGTTCTGCCCCAACTGCGGCACCAAAATGGTGGCGGCCGTCAAAGATCCATGCCCGCACTGCGGTGCGGAGACGAATGGCAAGTTCTGCCCTGAATGCGGCACCAGGATTGAGCGGGCGCAGCCTGGCGTATGTCTTAAGTGCGGTGCGCAGACAGGTACGGCCAAGTTCTGTCCAGAGTGCGGCACAAAGCTGAGCTGAGCACAGCCTGAATCGTTGGGTGCCAGACGCAATACGGCGGCGACTCGTTGGGGTCGCCGCCGGTGTCTTTCCCAGGGGGCGAGTGAGTTACTCTGCTCCAGCCAGTGTCGTAGCTGTTTTCGGCTGCGGATGGGGAATCAGGCGGGCCACGAACAGCACCGAGAGGAATATGATGCTGGCCGCGAACCAATAGACGCCTCTGTACCCGATGATGGGCATCAGTGCGCCATAGATGAACGGCATCGCGACCGAGCTGATGTGGTCGAAACTGACGCCGGCTGCCAGCGTCGCGTTCAGTTCCTCTGCCGGCGCCCGCTCGTGTGCGTAGACGTTCAAGCCCAGATTCAGAATGAGGCCGAGTCGCATGACGATGTACGTAGCCGCGAGCACGAGGGCATTGGGCACACTGGCGTAAACGATGGCACCGACCAGCAGGATCGAGTATCCAGCCAGCAGCGCATCACGGCTGCCAAAGCGATCCACGAGTCCCCCCAGGTAGGGGGCGAGCAACAGGGTAAGCACGGAGGCAATCATGAGTAGGCTACTCGTCTGCCACACCTGCCAGCCGAAATAGTCGACCAGCACCAGAGTGCAAAAGCTGCCCAGCACCTCTTTGCGCGATCCCTCAAAGAACTTGAGCGTGTAAAATCGCCAATATCGCTTTTTCACCACGATGCGTGGCTGCTTGAGGTCTGTAGCGCCGACCTTGGGTGAGAGCCGCCAAAAGACCGCCGCAGAGACCAGAATCAGTGCGCCACCGATGACATAGTAATACCGGAGCGAGAAATCCCGTAGCAGGCTGGAGGTTAGCGCGAGCGCGCCGATACCGACGATGCTTGCCAGAGATCCGACCGACGCTAACAGGCCCAGGACGCGACCCCGCGTGCGCTCCGTCGCCAGGGCCAGACCCAATGCGGGGCTGATGGGCTGGAAGAGGTGCAGGCCAAAGCTTGCGACGACCGCAAAAGCCAACAGCCCCGTGTAGGACTGGGCTGTGGCCATGAGCATATAGCCGACCCCCAGGATCACCGCCGAGATGGCAGACCGGTACGAGAGAGGCAGGCGCATGGTCAGCGCCGCCAGGACGATGAGAATCAGTCCCGGTATCTCGCGAATGCCCTCCAGCCAGAGGACCTGACCGCCGGTGATGCCCAGCGTGTCCACGAAAAAGTTCATGCGAGCCCCGTTGAGCATCCCCTCGCCAAAGCGCATGAAAAAGATCGCGACCGTCGTCACCAGCAGATCGCGGGTCCAGAGACCGACCATGTCCTTACCGAACAGCGTCTTGATACTCACAACGTGTTACCCCCGATTCGTGGATACAGATAGCTGCCATTATCAGCGAAAACGGCAGGAAGGCAACCAAACCGCCGCAGTCGAATACCGATTCGACTGCGGCGGTATGACTGGCTTACAAGGATGTTTACTGAAGCTCGGGCAATCCTGCATCCAGGACCACGCCGAGCCACTGGCCGAGGATCGAGGGATCTACGATATAGATCAGTGCTCCAGCCCTGAGGATGATGTCTGCAGCGAGCCATCGGGTGAAGCGCCCGCGAGTGCGCACAAGCAGGATGATGGCGGTAACGGCCATGACGACAGGGCCCACAACCGTCACCGGCCCCAATGGCACCGTGTAGCCAGCGACTGTCTCGCTATCGCGACCGAGCAGAGTCGCCAGATTGACGTCCACGTTTAGGAGGAGGAGAAGCCCCTCCAGGACCAGCGCAATCAACAGCACCCACGACGCCCAGCGCGTGCTTTCTCCCTCTGTACGATAGACCTCATAGATCGTGATAGGTGTCAGCCCCGCCACAGCCAGAGCGGCTCCCCGGTAACGATGCCGGCGATCGCGCCGACAGCCGTCACGTCTCCGGTCGCCAGACAAATCGCGGGCGCGTTTTTGGTTGGTTTGGCCATGCGAGCCTCCTCGTCGATACACTCGTTCCAGTCCGGCGGGATTCTGGAGCGGCCCGCCGCAAGCGTCAAGGCCCAAAGGGAGCACCGGCAAAGTTTCATGCTTTGCCATCTCTCCCGTCGATGCTTGCATCGTTACCGATATGTGCGCTATAGTGCCATGGTTTTGGCTGGCCCCCGACGCGTGACTGTTTGTAGATCCACGCGAAGGGGTGCCCGAATCGTAGCACAGGAGGGTGTGATGCCCAGGGGATCGAGAATCGAATCAGTGCATGCGCGGCAGGTTTACACCTGGCGTGGCCATCCGGGGATCGAGACGACGGTTACGACGGTGAATGAGGCGAGCGGGGTGGCCATGGTGCTGGCCGGGCTCTCCGTAGGTGATTACGAGGTCAAGTTTGCCTACGATGGCGGGGTACGCTATGGTGGCCTGGGCGTGCAACGTGCCGTGGATGCGGTCAACGATCTGATTGGCCCTGTGCTCCGGGGCATGGACGCCACGCGGCAGATCGAGATCGACCGCGTGATGCTGGATTTGGACGGCACGCCGGACCGGTCACGGCTGGGGGGCAATACCATCGCCAGCGTTTCCGCAGCAGTGCTCAAGGCGGGCGCAGCCAGCCTGGGGATTCCCTTATATGAGCACATTGGCGGCGTGAATGCGTGCGTGCTACCGGTTCCCGGCGCGGGCCTGATGAATGGGGCCAAGCGGTATGGCGGGGGCGAGCGCGCCGGCGACAAGCCCAGTTACTCGATGATGTGCTATGGGTTCGACACCTTTGCAGAGGCCTCGTACGCCGCCTGGGACCTGGAAAGGACCTTTCGTCGCACGCTGGGAACCCGGCTGAACCTCGACCCCGATTTCGTGCGTTTCATACCTGCCGGCCTGATCAAACATGACCGCGAGTTGTGGGACATCATGACCGAGGTCATCGTCTCCAGGGGCTATGAGGGCAAAGTGGGCCTGCAGGTCGACGTAGCAGGTGGCACCTACTATGACAACGAAAAGGGCGTCTTTGTCGGGCTTTTCTCGGCCGAAGACAAGACTTATGAAGAGCTGATCGAGCTGTACAAGTGGATGGTCAAGGAATATCCCTTTGTCATCCTCGAGGATCCGCTGGACGAGGATGATTTTGAGGGACATGCTCGCCTGACGCGCGAACTGCCGATTGAGATCGTTGGCGACGATCTGTTCACAACGAACTCGGAGCGCGTGCGCCGGGGTATCGAGGTCGGAGCCGCCAACGCCGTTTTACTCAAAGTCAATCAAGTGGGCACGATCACTGAGGCCTTTGAGATGACGCGCCTGGCGCACCGCAATGGCTATGGCGTTATGCCCTGCGGCAGCCGGGGCGAGGGCGCCGATATTGCGGATTATGCGGTGGGATTGATCACGGGGCATCTGCGCGAGGGCGGGACCGGCGATACGGGAAATAGACTGCTTCGCATTGAGGAGGAACTCGGCAGCAGGGCGCAGTTTGCTGGCCGCAGCGGGCTCCGGGTGAAGTGGTAGCACGCTGTGGTCAGGAGCAGGAGGGCTGCGGCTGTCGCTCTCCTGCTTCGCCGGATGGATGTTAAGCACCGTAACTCAGTAACTGTTTGGCTGTAGAGGCAGGCACACATGACGATTTTCCGGAACCGCGCTGAACTGACATCCCACGGCAATGTGGAGGGGCGAGAGCGCGTGCTCGACATCCTTGAGACGGGGTTGGCCGCCGGGGATCCCTACGAGAACGTGCTCAAAACGGTGCGGATACAGAATGGCAAACTTCTGGTTGGGTCAGAGGAGTTTCCTCTGGGTCCGATGGGCCGACATGTGCCAACCCATCCGCGGCCCTTTGGCCCCCCTCCACTGGTCTTTGATCTGGACAAGATCGGTAACATCTATCTGTTGGGAGGAGGCAAGGCGGCCCAGCGGCAGGCCAAAGCGCTTGAGGATGTGCTCGGGGATCTGATTACCGAGGGGCACGTCAACGCGAAAAAAGGCGACACGGTGGTGCTCAAGCGCGCGACTGTGTCCCTGGCTGGCCATCCCGAGCCTGACGAAGACTCTGTGATCGGGGCTCAGCGCATCGTCGACATCGGCACCAAGGGGAAAAGGGACGACATCGTGTTCTTTTCCGAATCCGGCGGCGGCACCGCGCTGATGACTTTGCCGGCCCCGGGTCTGACGCTCAAGGATGTGCAGGATACCAATCGGATCCTGTATCTGGAGCATGGAGCGCCGATGCCGGTCGCTAATGCCGTACGTTTCCTCATCACGACGTTGCGGGAAAAACACAGCCGGTTTGTGGGCGATGCCACCTTGATCATGCTGTCGACAGACGAGCGTCCGCCTGCAAATCCGCCATCATACGCGGGACGGCGCCCACTCGACGATGAGTACGAGTACGCTATCGAGTTGCTCAAAGAGTACAACTGCTGGGACGAGATACCTGAGGCTGTGCGGCAACATCTCCTTCGCAAGGACCCGACCTATGGAACGCTGCGCCAG
Organism: Anaerolineae bacterium; assembly: GCA_040772225.1. GTDB lineage: Bacteria > Chloroflexota > Anaerolineae > UBA1429 > UBA1429 > JAAYED01. The sequence continues at coordinate 926,836 of JAXGYO010000002.1, read as the reverse complement.
GAAGAGTGGTGGGACAAGCCCCATTTCCGGATTCGTGTGATGGGTCCAGAGTACATGCTTGCGGCTGCTGAACGACGGGCGCAAGAACTGGGTCTCAATGCCACCATCCTCGCATCGTCCCTCAGCAACCTTGAGGCGCGCGTTGTGGGAGAGTCGGTGGGCACAATCGCTCGAGAGGTGGAGGGCTACGACCGTCCATTTACATCTCCGTGTGTCTTTCTCATCGGAGGCGAGCTTGTCGTAAACGCGGGCTCAAGAGCGGGAGAGGGTGGACGGAATTCTGAGTTTGTCACCGGTGCCGCTCTGCGCATCGCGGGAAGCAAGCGTATCGTTATCGGCTCAGGCGATTCCGACGGTGCTGACGGCCCAACCCGTTATGCTGGCGGCGTGGTCGATGGTTTTACGCTGGAGCGGGCCCAGAACGCGGGTCTCGACGTGAACCGGGCGCTACGATCCCACGATACCTGTGCGCTATTGCGGCGGCTGGGCGATGCCTTTGACACGGGTATCCTCAACACCAACGTGCAGGATCTGCGGGTGGTGTACGTGGGGCCAGAGCGACTCGGCGAGGGCGTCAAGCGACCCTGAGGCAGGGCATAAAGCCCCTTGCGGGTGATCCTGACAGGCAACGGGCACTCCTAGCACAGGAGTGCCCGTCTACCTTCCAGCGCGCCCAGCAGGGGTCGAACCTGCAACCTACGGATTCGAAGTCCGGCACTCTATCCATTGAGCTATGGGCGCTGGTCTGATTCGGGCGACGCACGGCGCACCTTGGCCACGCCGTACGCCTTTTTCCCTCCATGATACGCATCAACGCATGCCGTTTGCGCACTAATGATACTATTGTAGGGTCTGCGGGCATGGCCGTCAAAACCGTCGTGTAGATGGGCACAAATGACGCGCCAATCTCGGTCGCGGTCTCGTTGCGCCGGTGGTGTCCCGCAAGATCATCCCGTTAGCGATCCGCAACAGCCGGCGCCCGGCCGTAATGGGCGGCGCCGGTTGCCTTGTGCATCTGACGTCACGTATGATGGCCGCGCATCGTTTTGTCGTCGGCGGCATGGCTCTGATCTGGGATGCTTAGTCTGCGATATTGTGTTACGCGTTGGGCACATATCATACTCCGGGGGCCGCCTGCAATGGCAGCGGCGACTGCGTTGGAAACAGCAGGCAGTGGCCAACCGTACCAGTGTTAGTTCAGCCGGCGCTCACTGTGGGCAATCAGGCAAGAATGGGGAGGGGAGTGTGACGTTCATCGAGGAGCCAGCGCGAAGGACGCCTGTCTGGGGTGGTTATGACGTGGTCGTCGCGGGTGGAGGCATCGCCGGCGTAGCGGCAGCGGTCGCTGCGGCACGCAACGGTGCCACTGTCTGCCTTCTCGAGAAAGAGAGTGCCCTCGGCGGGCTGGCCACGCTGGGCATCGTGACGGTATGGCTGCCGTTGTGCGATGGGTGCGGGCACCAGGTGATCGGCGGGCTGGGCGAGGAGTTGCTTCACCTCTCGGTAGCCGACCTCCGGCAGAATCGGACGGCCCCGCGTTGGATCGGCGTGCCCGACTGTTGGCAGCCCGGCGGCGATCAAGAGGAACGGAAGCACAAGCGGTACATTGCCTCCTTCAATCCAGCGGCATACCTGCTTGCACTGGAGAGGCTGCTTGTCGAGACTGGAGTGACACTGCTATACGATACCCGCGTTTGTGCGGTAAAGCGGGAGGCTGATAGAATCACTCATCTGCTTGTAGAGAACAAAGGGGGACGCGGGGCTATCGCCTGTACGGCCGTGGTGGACGCCACCGGTGATGCTGATGTATGCCATCTGGCAGGGGAACAGACCGAGAGCCTGGATTCCAACGTTTTGGCGGGATGGTACTATGCTTTGCGGGGCGATGAGCTTCACCTGCATACCCTGACGCACGCCTTCAGTCCCATTGCCAGTCGCGAGGGAGCGCAGGGGCCCTTTTTCCGCGGTGATGATGGCGAGCAGGTGACGCAGCAGATACTGGGGTCCCGTACGCTCATTCGCCAGCATCTGGACAGGCTACGGGAGTCTCACCCTGATAGGGACGTACAGCCCGCCGTGGTGCCCACTATTGCCTGTTTCCGCATGACGCGTCGCCTGGCTGGGGCTGTCACGCTTCAGGACGCGCACGTTCACCACTGGGTTGATGATGCCATCGGGCTGACCGGTGACTGGCGCAAGGCGGGTCCCGTGTACGCGATCCCGTGGGGGACACTGCGCGGCGTGCAGAACCGGAATCTGCTTGTGGCGGGTCGGTGCATCTCGGCCGATGCTAGCGTCTGGGATGTTACCCGGGTGATCCCTCCCTGTGCCGTGACAGGCGAGGCTGCGGGCACCGGTGCGGCAATGGCGTCGCGCAAGCTGTCTGGGGACCTGACCCAGCTGCCTGTGTCGGAACTACAGCGGCAGCTCGCTGCACAGGGGGTGCTGCTGGATCGTGGGCTGTTGCAGGTGTGATCGTCCAGGTCATTTACGGCAAAGGGGGCACGAGCACCTGTACCCGTGGCAGAGCACAATCTGTCTCTGCTGCCGTAAGAAGCATAAGGGGATGGGGCGCGCCATGCAGCTAACCGCAGCCCACGCTGCTGAGAGATTGCCCTTCAGGATGGCAGCGCCCGTTCAGTGTGTCAGGCGCCGGCACTCATGCTGTTGCCGATTCCTGCTGTGGCGGCTTGAGGAAGAGGAGCGCCACTGCAACGAGCACGAAAACCCCGCCGGCCACAAGGAAAACGACCCGTGCCGAGGTAGCCGTCATAATAGCTGCTCCCAGCAAGGGCCCGATGGCAAAGCCGGCTGATTGGAAACTGCTGGACAGTCCCAAAGCCGCCCCCGTCTGTTCCTTGGGCACACTACGCACCACCATCGCGCTGATGTTTGGCCCGATACCCCCGCGAAACAGGCCCTGTGCCGAAAGGGCGGTGCCCAGGTGCCACACCGATTGCGCCATGGCCATGGGGACGTACAGGATCGCTGCGCCGATGGAACAGCCCAGCAACGTGATGCGGTTGCCCCAGGAGTCGCTCAGACGGCCGACGACCAGGGCAGAAATCGCCGCAGAGATTGCCGCCAGCCCCGTGACCGTGCCTGCGATCGAGGCCAGCCGATCCCGATTGCCCACCAGTTGCTGAATAAAGAGCGGCATGACCGGTCCGGTTAGGCCAAATGTGAGGTTGACCGCCATTGACATGGAGACGAGGGCGACCATCGAGCGCGAGGAGAGCAACTCCCTAAAGCTGCCGATGGCGGAGCGCTTGCGCGCCTGCGCAGAGTTCGCGGCAGATTCTTCCGGTTCCCGCACGATAAAGAGCACCAGGGCGAGCGCAACGAGAACGATGGCGCTGGAGACGAAAAAGGTCGAGCGATAGCCAAAGGTGTCGCCGATGAATCCACCGAACATCGGACCGAGCGATGTTCCGATAAAGAGGGAGGTCTGCTGTAACCCCAGAGCGTAGGCCAGTCGGTTCTTGGGCGTGCCGGTGGCGAGGAGAGCGGAGGCCGCTGCTGGCGTTCCCGTCACGCTTCCCTGAATGGCCCTAAGGATCAACAGTTGGCTGGGCGTGCGCGCAAAGGCCATAAGCAAGAGCATGAGAGAGGTTGCGGCAGTGGCGCGGATCAGCATCGGGCGGCGGCCGTAACGGTCCCCCAGGGCGCCCCAGATTGGGGTAAAGATCGCAAAGCTCACACCGCCGATCGACTGGTACCAGCCTGTCCATTGACTGACATCCGCAGGGTCGGTCATGCCCATCTGCTGGACATAATAGGGTATCAGAATAAAGGAGGCCTGGAAGGCGAGGATCGAGAGTACCTGTGAGATCGAAATGCCGATCAGGTTTCGCTGCCATAGTGGCAGACGGCTGAATTTGGACACACCACTCTCCCGGCGTAGATTGGCCAGACTATAGACCCCGCGGCTGTCCTCGTCAATAATGAACCGTGAAAGTCTGTATTCACAGGGTACGATATATGGGGAGTGTCTGTACTCGTCGTGCAGTTTTTCCTGCATTATCGACGGTGCAGGTGGTATCTGGTAGGCTTGACGCCTTACGGATAACTCGTCATAATCCGTATATTGTACCGCTTAGTATACTCACCTACTACTGGTAGTAGTGCTGCGTAAATTCGTCCGTGAGAAGCGCAATCCTTCTTGCATTCCGGTTGTCCGTGTACTATAATAGTCTCACTCGGTTCCAGGAAGACGGCTGGTCACCTTCATCCGTATGCCCTCTGAACTGTTACGGTCAGGTGATCCCAAATATCGATTTCGGAGGGAACGCATGAAGCAGGTGCAGATAAGCAAGGTCCGAAAGCGGGACGGTCGTCTCGCAGCGTTTGATCAGGAAAAGATCACGAACGCGATCTTTAAGGCTGCTCAGTCAGTGGGTGGCGATGATCGTGAGCGTGCCGTCTTTATTTCCGATGCCGTCGTCAGCATGCTTGAGGAGCAGTACGGCCCCGACTCTGTGCCCTCAGTGGAGGAGATACAGGACCTGGTCGAGCGCGCGCTGATTCACTATGGGCATGCCAAGACAGCCAAGGCATATATCCTCTACCGCGACCTGCACAACAAGCTGCGGGATATCCGTGCCCTGGTGGACGCCAACGAGTTGATCGATGGCTACCTGGAAAAGCTGGACTGGCGCGTCAAAGAGAACTCGAATATGAGTTTCTCTCTCCAGGGGCTCAACAACCATATCTTTTCCGCCGTCAACAGCTCTTACTGGCTGAACCGCCTGTTTCCCAAAGACGTGCGCGAAGCGCACATCAATGGCGATATCCATCTGCATGACCTTTATATTCTCGCCGTGTATTGCTGTGGCTGGGACCTTCGGGACCTGCTGATCCGCGGCTTTGGCGGCGTGCCCGGCAAGATTCACAGTAGCCCGCCCAGGCACTTTAGATCCGCCCTCGGTCAGATCGTGAACTTTTTCTACACCATCCAGGGTGAATCCGCTGGCGCCGTGGCTTTCTCCAACTTTGATACTTTTCTCGCCCCCTTTATTCGTCTTGATCATCTGGGTGAGAAAGAGGTCCGGCAGGCGCTGCAGGAGTTTATCTTTAACCTCAACGTTCCCACCCGGGTTGGGTTCCAGACCCCTTTCACCAATCTCAGTTTTGACCTGCAGGTTCCAGGGAATCTGGCAAATGAATACGTCATCATCGGCGGTGAGCCGCAGGAGTACACCTACAGCGAGTTTCAGGGCGAGATGGATCTGCTTAACCGGTGCTTTGCCGAGTTGATGCAGGAGGGGGATGCAAACGGCCGTGTGTTCACATTCCCCATTCCCACCTATAACATCACGCCGGACTTTGACTGGGATAATCCCAAGCTCGATCCTATCTGGCAGATGACGGCCAAGTATGGCATCCCCTATTTTGCGAATTTCGTAAACTCGGATATGAACCCGGATGATGTCCGCTCTATGTGCTGTCGCCTGCGACTGGACAATCGAGAACTGCGCAAGCGCGGCGGTGGGTTGTTCGGCTCCAATCCGTTGACTGGCAGCATCGGTGTGGTAACGCTGAACATGGCACGCATCGGTTATGTAGCCAACAACGAAGAGGAGTTCTTGCAGCGGGTGGGACACCTGATGGACATCGCCCGGGATGCTTTGAGCATCCGTCGCCGTGTGATCGAGCATTTCACAGAGGCGGGGCTTTATCCGTACTCGCAATACTATCTAAACGCCATCAAGGGGCAGTTTGGTGAGTATTGGGCCAATCACTTTAACACCATCGGTCTCAATGGCATGAACGAGGCTTGCCTGAACTTTATGGGTGTGGATCTGACGGATGAACGCGCCCGCGATTTTGCGTTGCGCGTCATGAACTTTATGCGAGACCGCCTCCAAGAGTACCAGGATGAGTCGGGACAGCTCTACAACCTGGAGGCAACGCCTGCCGAGGGCACGAGCTACCGGTTCGCCATGTTGGATCGTGATGCGTATCCTAACATCATCACCGCCGGAACCGATGGCCCTGTAGGGGAGCCGTACTATACCAACTCCAGTCAGCTGCCTGTGAACGCGACAGATGATCTCTTCCAGGCGCTCGATTGGCAGGATGAACTGCAGACCCGGTATACCGGCGGTACGGTTGTGCATGTGTTTCTCGGTGAGCGCATCAACAGTGTTGAGGCCACCAAGAGTCTTGTGCGGCGCATCGCCGCCAGCTATGAGCTACCGTACTTTACACTGACCCCGACGTTCTCCGTGTGCCCGGTACACGGCTACATCGCCGGTGAGCATTTCGAGTGCCCCAAGTGTGCCAATCACCAGCCCTGTGAGGTCTACTCACGGGTGGTAGGTTACCTGCGTCCGGTGAGCCAGTGGAACAAGGGCAAGCGGAGCGAGTACGCCGAGCGCACGATGTTCTCCGTCACTGAAGGTGAGCGGGCGAACGTCACCGGCTCATGAAGATCGCGGGTGTGCAGCGGGTCACTCTGATCGACTATCCGGATCGTATCGCTGCCACGGTCTTTATCGCGGGCTGCAACCTGGATTGCGGATTCTGCCATAATCGATGGATGATTTCTGAGCGGGACGTGACTGAGGTCATGTCCCCTCAGTCTTTTCTCGACTGGTTGGCCTCCCGGGTTGGGAAACTGGATGGTGTCTGTATCACCGGCGGAGAGCCTCTCATGGCTGCCGATCTGCCTTCCCTTATCGAGGGCATGAGAGGGCTGGGATTTGCGGTCAAGCTGGATACCAACGGCTTTTTCCCGGAGCGGCTGCGGGCGCTGCTGGAAGCGGGGCAGCTGGATTACGTGGCGATGGATGTCAAGGCGCCGCTGGATGAGCGATACAACCTCGCTGCGGGCAAGGCTGTCGATCTCAGCAGGTTGCGTGCGAGCATGACTCTCTTGCGGGACAGCGATATCCCCTGGGAGTTTCGAACTACAGTGCATCCCTTGCTTGATGAGCAGGCACTGCTCGATATTGGGCGTGCTCTTGAGCCCCATGACACCTGGATCCTGCAGCCTTTTGTTGCGGCTGATACAGTGTTGGAGTCGATCCGGGCACAAAGGTCTCTTTCTGTCGAGCAACTGGAAGAGCTCTTGGCTCGTCTGCAAGAGTTGGTGCCAGGCGTGAGTATACGGGGAGACTGACCGAGGAGGTCGAGTGCAAAAGTCCTGTCTGGTAGGACTCATTTTGCTCGCCGTATTGCTCGTGGCCGCATCTATGGCGTTGCGACGATGCTACCTCGATGGTGCGGAGACGGGCGAGGATGCAACGATAGGGGCGCTCTCCCATCCTGGCGACGATCAGGCACTGGTCGTTGCGTCGGCGAGAGCGACAGTTGCTGCTGCTGCTGTCGCTCTCGAAAACCGAGGCGACGCAGCCCCTGACGGCCTCGCTCTGGTATCGCTGCGTCCCCTGATAACGGATCCTGTGGTTGTACACGGTCTCGCCGCTTCTGAGGGCACCCTGTATGCCACCGGCTGCGATGTCTCGGGACAGTGTGGCCTGGTTTATGTGGTGGATGCGAGCACCCTGGATCTGAGGAACAAGGTGATTGTGCCACAGGATGGAACCGCGGTTCCTGGTGGTATTCAGGTGGCAGGTGATGCGGTCTGGGTGTGGTCTGTGTCTGTCCTGTCGGAGGAAACCCAAATCGTCATACTCGACAAGCAGACGCTGATGGAGCGCGCGCGACTTGTGCTAGAGGGTGCAGCCACGGCACTGACAGTGACATCGGATGGAGTCTATGGCTCCGGGCGTGCAGGGGACTGGCTCTATCGCTGGGATGCAGAAGGTAAACAGACTTTGCGCCGCACAAACACCACAGGCGCTGTCTATTCGGATTGCGAGATGCTGGCCGGTAGCTTCGTGTGTTCGGGCCTGCTCGAGGATGGATCATCCGTGCTCGACGTTATGGACCCTGATCAGTTCAGCCTGCTGGCGCGTCACGTATCGGATACACGCACCGAGGCTGGCGAACCCGTACTGGCCGGCGCCTGGGCCTACCTGCCTGGCCATCTGCTTTTTGTCCCCGCTGGCGGAGATGTACCCATAGTCTGGACCTACGCGCTGGACGCTATCTCCCTGGAGGCGTTCATTCCGTCAGCGAGCCGCTGACGTGAGCGCGTACCTATTTTCGCCCGTCAGGCGCGACTGACATCGCGCGGGCCGATCCAGACCCCTGTGTGCAAATCCTCTGCAAATCCATCGGCTGCAACGCCAGGGTCGATTCGCGGCCAGCCCTTCGAAATCCGCGCCTGTGTCTCGTCCCATGAGCGGATGCCGCTGATGGCGTCGGCGGCCTGGCAGTTGCACGCCCCGACGGCACAGGCCGAGTTGACGGCCTCGACAGGAGACTGGCCGCGCAGAACCGCTAGCAGGAATGCCGCGACAGTGGCGTCGCCGGCACCGGTCGTGCCCACAACCTGCACGCGGAAAGCAGGGCTCCAGAGTTCGCGGTGCTGCCAAACCGAACGGTCTGCCGGTGCTCCCCGCCCGATGTCCGACTCTAGCGCTCCCGTGCGCAGATAGCTCCCGCGATGCCCTACTTTGATCAGCACGACGTTGGCGCCGAGATCCAGGGTTGTTTGCGCGAGGTCCACGACGTCCCGTACCTGCAGCAGGTCGATCATCGAGCCTCCCTGGCTGGAGGCGCTCAACGCATCGAAACGATCACGCGCCAGGCAGTAAAGCAGTTCCTCGACACTGGGCGCAAAGATATCCACATGGGGCAGGGTCCTGGCCAGGATGGTGTGCCAATCTGCCTGGCCGCCCGGACGGCTGGGGTCAGGCATAGACATGTCCAGAGATGTTGTCGCGCCATTGGCGTGAGCCCTCTTCATGAGCTCAACCATGGCGCTTCCGCCGTCAGCATACATCTTGCTGAGGAGCGGCGGATAGCCCAGGTGAAAGATGCGTGTGTCCGCAAGAAGTGACGCATCGACATCCTCCGGTCCAAAGGAGCTATTGGGCCCGGGGGAGGTGAGAAAAGTGCGATCGATACCAGGAGGGGCGAGCACAATGGTGTAAGACGACGGCTCTCCCGCCGCAACGCGTACATGTTCCACCAGGCGGTTGTCACGGGCTCCCAGGATGCGCCGGGTGATCTCGCCGATGGGGTCATCACCGACCCTGCCGACAAGGCGTACGGTAGCGCCAAGTCGATCCAGAGCCAGGCCGGTGTTGGATACAGAGCCTCCGCCCGAGAGTACGGCGGCGCCCACTTCGGTGATGCGCCCTGGCGTCAGAAAACTGCCTGACTCGAGGGACTCGGCTTCGATCTGTGGGATAATGTCCAGACAGATGTGCCCGGCGGCAATGACATCCAGCATTGCGTCGCCCTCCTGTTGTAACGTAATAACTGATAGACGCTTATTCCGTGCAAAAGGCCCTGCCAAGGGATCCGCCTGCCCTGCTCCCGGATCGGCGCAGGCCCAGGATTTTTGCATCTCGGTGCCCTTGTGCTAGACTACCTATGGATCCCTGCGATGTGCGTGATATCTCTTTTGTACTGAGCCAACGCTTTGGTCCAGGGGGCCGTTCTCCATGAGCTGTTCGGGCTCTTGCCCAACAGCCGGGTGGCTCCCACTTTTGGGTCAAGGTTCATAGTACTTCTGAGGTACACGGCATTGTGGGGATTCCTTGCATTCCCCTCGTTTTTTGGCCGGTCACTGGCGCTCAGCCGCCAAGGTCAGTATTGTTGAGCATGTCTGGCCGACTAGCTCGTGACGATGGCGCACATTGTCTGGATCGTGGGCTCCCAACGCATGAACCAACACGTCGATCGTGGCCGCGATAGCTGTGACCGGCGGCAGTGGGGAGTCACCAGAGTAGGGTGCAATCAGGGCAACCTCTGCCGCCTGTGCGCAGGGGGAGAGCCGATCTGAGGCTATAGTCACTGTGTGTGTGCCGTGTTCTCGAGCCATCCGCAGGGTCGCACCGACAAGATCGCTACGCTGGTTACCTGCGCTGATGCCAACAATCACATCCCGAGCGTCAACGTCATGCAGTGCTGTCGCCAGGGATTGTGGGTCCACCGGATATTGGTCGGCGTGAAGCCCAATGGCGCGCAACAGGTCACAAAGTAAAAGCGCCAGCGCCCCCGACAGGCCCTGCCCGAGCACGCAGATGTATCTGGCGCCGGACAATAGCTGTGCAGCCTGCTGGATCTGCCCTGGTGATAGGCTCCTGACCATGCGTCGGGCGTTTCCAAGCTCAGCGGCCAGCAGCTCAAGGTCCGAATCCTGGGATACGTCCGTGTCGCCGGGCGCCACGATCAGTTCCTGTTGAACCAACTCGCGGAGCGCCGTGACGAGCTCCGGATAGCCGCTGTAGCCCAGCCGTTGCGCAAAGCGAATCACTGTCGCCTCGTTGAGGTTGAGCCGTTGAGCCAGATCGGAAGCTGTCATAAACGCAGCCTCACGATAAGAGTGTGCCACAAAGTCCGATAGCAGTTGCTGACTTCTCGTGAGCTCTGGGTACACGCGGCGGATGGTCTCAAGGATCACCGGACGTCTCCTTCTGAGCGCTTCGCCAGGCGCCGAATCTGTCTATCTGTAAGCACAGCCAGTCTAGCAGGATTTTCGGGTTTGGTCAACACCATCACGCAGTTTTTCTTGCTTTTCTTGACACTGACGTTCGGCGGTGGTACTCTTCTAGCGTATCCGAAAAGGGGGATTACTACCTTGAGACGGGACAGAGTCGCCGAGGACATTTTCGTCTTTATCAGTGAGCTATACGCACAGGTGACCAGTACCGTGTTGCTCACCCGGGAGGGCGCCCTGGTCATCGATTCAATGCCGTTTCCTGTGGAGACGCGGGAGGTGCGCGCATTTATCGAAAGCGAGTTGGGGCCGAACAGCGTGCACTATTTGATTAACACCCATCACCATGCTGACCATGTCTACGGTGACTATCTCTACACCGAGGCTGAGGTGATCGGACACGATCTGTGCAGGCAGACACTGGCGCAATTCGGTGAGGCCAGCCTGGCACGTGCCAGGAGGCAGAGTCCTGCATTGGCAGAGGTGGCGCTGCGTCTTCCCGATATCACTTTTGAGAACGAGATGCACGTGCACCTGGGCCACCGGCATTTGCATCTGATGCATACGCCGGGCCATACGTTTGATAGTATCAGTGTATTCGAGGTGAACGAGCGTGTGTGGGTGGCTGGCGACCTGGCCATGCCTGTTCCGCATATCGTCTCGGGAGACATGCAGCAATTTCGCACCTCGCTGATCAAGATGCGTGATATGGAGCCCGACTTTGTTGTTCAGGGACATGGAGATGTGCTGCTGCGTGGAGAAGTCAGCGACGTGGTAGATGGTCATCTGGGCTATCTCGATGCGATCACAGAGCAGGTTGGGGCCCTGGTGGCGGCCGGTGAATCGCCACGGAAACTGCAGGACATAGACATTGAATCCTGCGGCCTGTCGCGCATCCCGCTGGATGGTGCGGTTATCAAGCTGCACATGGAGAATCTTATCCAGCTCTACAAGCAAATGGCCGGGATCTAGTCCCGGCCCGTGACCCCGCACTGGTTTTTGCGGCCTGTTGTCTTAGCTGTCAGAGCTGTCCGGCAGCCATCCCCGCTTCTCCAGGGCTTTGGCGACTTGAGATCTGCGGGCAGCACGCTTCTCCGGGTCTCTATCTGAACACTCGTCCAATACACGCCTGGGATTGAGATGGCCAAAAACCCGCTGGTTTTCGAGGCAATCGCAAAGCATTTGCAGATCACAGCTCATCGCACTGAGCGCGAATGCGACCACAAGCCCTCTGTCGAGGTCCGTCTCGATATCCCCCTCAATGTCCTGATAGTCCTCAAGAAAGCGACCTATCAGGTCAAGTAGCTCGTCAGCGAACTCGATCGTTCCGTTTGGCCGGATCATTTGCACGCCCTCGCACGTTGATGCTGTGGCCGAATGCCGCGCATTATAAGGGAGCCCCCTCTAGTGCCAAGCTCTTGGCTGACATGTCATCCGGTTCGTCCAACCATCTGCTCAAGGTATGCCTCGATCAGGCCATCCAGTTCGCCATCCAGCACCGCCGTTGTGTTCCCCGTCTCCCACCCGGTGCGAAGGTCCTTGACCATGCGATAGGGATGCAACACATAGGAGCGGATCTGATTACCCCAACCGGCTGTGATGTGCTCACCTCTGAGCCGCGCCAACTCCTCTTCCTTCTTTTGCTCCTCCAGGTCGTACAGCCTGGCTTTGAGCACGGCAAGCGCGCGCTCGCGGTTCTGGCCCTGAGAGCGCTCGTTCTGGCAACTGACGACGATGCCCGTAGGTAGATGGGTGATGCGCACCGCAGTCGAGTTCTTTTGCACATTCTGGCCGCCGTGTCCCGATGCCCGGTAGATGTCATAGCGGAGATCATCGGGATTGATCTCGACAGTCACTTCGCCGGTCACATCGGGGATAACCTCAACCAGCGCAAAGGAGGTGTGGCGACGATGCGCATTGTCGAAAGGTGAGATACGCACGAGTCTGTGAACGCCTCGCTCGGAGCGGAGATAGCCGAACACGTTCCTGCCCCGGATCTCGACGGTAGCACTCTTGATCCCGGCCTCATCGCCTTCGGTCTGCTCAATTACCTCCGACTTGAAGCCGCGAAGCTCCGCCCATCGCAGATACATCCTGAGCAACATCTCCGCCCAGTCCTGGGATTCGGTGCCTCCGGCGCCCGCGTAGATTGAGAGGATCGCGTCAGCGCGATCGTGACGGCCCGACATCATGACCTCAAACCGTTTGGCCGCGAGCAACTTTTCCAGTGTCTGCGTCTCGTGGGCGATTTCGTCGCCGTAGGCCTCATTGTCTTCGCTGGCGGTCAAAAGGGCAAGCTCTTCTACGTCCTGCAGACGCTCATCGAGTTCGCGCCAGGCACGGAGCGTGTTTTCGATATCTGCCAGTTCCTGCATGACCCGTTGTGCCTGCTCGCTGTCATCCCAAAAGCCCTGCTCCGCTGATCGCTCGCGTAGAGCCTGGGCTGTCTTTTCCATTTCAGCCAGGTCAAAGACGCTCCTGCAGTGTGTTGAGCTCTGTGCGCATCTGCACCAGTTTTGTGTTGACTTCATCCATCGTTGTTGTTCCCTTTCAGCTGCGTGCCGTATCAGTTCTCGGCAAACAGCGCATCCACAAAGGCCCGCGCATCAAAGGGCGCCCAGTCATCTGCCTGTTCACCGGTGGCGACAAATAGCACGGGCAGGTCGAGTTGCCTGCCGATCGCAAAGACCATGCCGCCTTTGGCCGAGCTATCCAGCTTGGCTAATACCACACCTGTGACACCCGCGGTGCTAGTGAACACTTTTGCCTGACTGAGCGCGTTCTGCCCGGTGGTAGCGTCGAGCACCAGCAGAATCTCGTGTGGAGCGCGGTGGACCTGTTTGCGGGCGATACTCCCGATCTTGGCGAGTTCTTGCATGAGATTGTGACGCGTGTGGAGGCGGCCGGCGGTGTCGATGATCAGGACATTGGCGCCCCGCGACTGTGCCGCACGGATCGCATCAAACACCACCGCTCCCGGGTCTGCGCCAGGCTGGTGGGAGATCAGGTCCACGCCTACGCGGTCGGCCCAGATCCGCAGCTGGTCAATAGCGGCTGCGCGAAAGGTGTCTGCCGCCGCGAGCAAGACGCGATCACCACGCTCTTTGTGATAGCGGGCCAATTTGGCGATGCTGGTTGTCTTGCCCGAGCCATTGACGCCCACCACGAGAACGACGTTCAGCAACCTCTCACCCTCGAGGTAGCGGTGCTGGTTCTCGGAGAGGAGGGATACCAGACTCTCTTTGAGCAGGTCGCGCACCTGAACCGGGCTCTTGGCTCCCGTGGCCTCGACCTTCTGGCGAAGGGTCGTCAGGATATCCTCGGCAGTCTCGACCCCGACATCCGCTTGGATAAGCAGCATTTCGAGCTCATCCCAGGTTTCGTCGGTGATTTCGTTTGCCCGGAAGAGGCCCGCGATACGGCCAAAAACAGATTGGCGCGTGCGCGCAACCCCGTCGTCTATCTTGTTACTGCGAAAACCGAGCACGATCCCCCTCCAGTGACGACCTATAGCGACCAGATCCTCATTATAGCGGGGGCGATAGTGCACGCCAAAACGACCGGGCGCCGGACGATTGGCTCGCGTAACCCCGGTTTTTTGCTGACTTGAGCGTTACTGGGTCAACAGGGTTGCCCCTCCGAGCCGTTCGTAGTGGTTTCTGCCAGCGGCAGCGTGAAGGTAAACGTGGATCCCTGATCGACCTGGGAATGCAGCGTGAGTTGACCACCGCATCCTTGAACGATACCCCGTACAATCGACAAACCCAGACCGGTGCCGTGTCGGGACATCTCTTTGGCCCTTTCAGTCCGGTAGAACTCTTCAAAGATGTGTTGTTGTTCCTCGGGCGACATGCCGATGCCGGTATCCTGAACACTTGCCTTGAGGTAATTCCCGTCCACTCCGATTGTGATGGTGATCGTGCCCCCATCCGGGGTGTACTTGATTGCGTTACTGATCAAGTTCGTCCAGATGCGTTTGATCTGCTCCTGGTTGGCGCACACCAACGGGGTTTCCTCTGGAATTTCCAGTACCTTTTTCAGTGACTTGTCATCTATACGTGCCTGCATCAGGTCGATGACGTCGCGCATGACCTGTACGGCATCACACCGCTGTTTTACTGCGGGGGCAGGGTGGTCCTGAAGATGGGCCAGGTCCAACAGGTCCGAGATGAGGTCGAGCTGGTCGTTGGCGCGCTGCTCCGCCTTGGTCACGATCTCCATGGTGTTTTCGGGCGGCACATAGCCCTCGATGATCAAACGCAGATAGCTTTGAATGGCCGCGACCGGTGCCCGGAGCTCGTGCGTGACCAGGCGCAAGAACTGCGTGCGGGTCCGGTCCATCTCTTGCAGGCGCATGTTTACAGAGTCCAGCTCTTCTGCTCGTAACTGGCATGCCCGATTGGACTCGTACAGCCGGCGCTCACTGTCACGCAGACGCATCACCACGCTGGAGGACAGGTAGCTGATGATATAGGCTGCCGACGTCAGTACAGCGATCTCGGCCCCGATGTGGCTCCACTCCTGATAGCGCGTGGGTAGGCGGAAGCCCTGCAGGTTATAGTGCGGGAGAACGCCGATCGCCTCCATAATGAGCAAGCCGGCCCATAGCACCGTGCAGAGTGTGGCAAAGATATAGCTGTCCTTGCGCGTCATGAGAATGCTGCCTATCAGGACGAGTAGCAGGTAAAAGGGTGCAAAGGGATTCTCCACACCCCCTGAAAAGTGCAGCAAGGCGGTCAATGCGATCATGTCGAACATGATCTGTGTGCGAAGCAACTGCGCCTGCACCCAAATGCGGGCATTGCGCATCGGACTCGATTTGGAGATCGCATAAAACAGCATGTTGTAGGCTGCCACCACGGCCATTGTGGCCCAGAGCGCCGGTGAGGGAAGAGCTAGCCTCAGCAAGCTGTTCCCCAGCAGAACAGCCACCCCGGCACTGGTGAGAACCAACCAGCGCAAGCCGATCAGCCAATCTGCTCGTTCCTTGATGTGCCGGTCAAAGGGCAGTCGTAACAGCGTGCCCACTCTGCACTTCCTCTCCAGTGATGCGCCCAGGGTCAACTAGGGCAGGATGACCACTTCATGTAGGGCGACGACAGCCTCATCCATTTCATCATCGCCGATGACGCAGGTTACGGTGGAGATGGACGTACTGATCGCCAGGATGTTGATGCTATGTTTGGCCAGGGCCCTGAATACTGCGCCTGCGATGCCGGGGCGCTCCTTAAAGTCGGGGCCGAACACCGAGAGCAAAGCTACCCGGTGGACCTCTTCGACAGCCTTGGCCTTGAGCTCGATGGAGATCGGCTGCACGATCTCTCGTGCAAGCAGCGCGTCCTCCTCTGTAACACAGAACAGCACGTCCGTCATACCGGCTAGATCGATGCACTGCACGATGAATTGAGTATTGAGACGGGCTCTGCCGAGGGCATCGAATATGGCGGCGCCGATGCCGGGGCGATCAGGTGCAGACATCACGCCCAACAGGCAGAGGTCGCGCACCCTGATGATGCCTCCAATCTGTATTTTGGCGTCCATCGTTGTTTTACCTCACTGCCCGCGTTGTTAGCCTGGCTGCGTGCCGGAGCAGGTCCTGTGGCGCGATCGGCTTGGACACAAACCCGTCGATATGTATGTATTCATCGGTGGGGAAGAGTGCCGCATAGTCCGTGTTGGCGATCGAGGTCACCATCAGAATGGGAATGTCATGGAGCAAAGGATTTTCGGCCATCTGGCGACTGAGATTCAGCCCATCCAGCACTGACGCCATGATCACGTCCAGGATCACGAGGTCTGGCCGGCTTTCGGTCACCTGGCGCAACCCTTCTGCCCCATTGGCTGCGCTCAAGACGTCATATCCCGCTGATTCGAGGACCAAACGGGTTGTCTCCACAAAGTCCGGATCGTCATCTACGATCAGAATCCTGGTCATAACACCTCCACCACGATCACCGGTTACACGGCATGGGCGTTCTTCAGGCGGCGCGCGCGAGGGCGCAGCGACCCTCCGCGATATGCTGTTCAAACTCCGGCCGGAATCTTCTCAGGATGCCTCCAACGGCGGAGACGATGGCATCGCCGAGCGGGCAGAAGGTGTTGCCTGCGATGCCTTTGCAGAGGCTCTCCAGCAGCACCAGGTCGGCGGGGGTACCTCGACCGGCTTCGATGCGCTCAAGGATTTCCACAGCGCGTCGCGACCCCACGCGGCAGGGGGTGCACCGACCGCAGCTTTCGTGCGCAAAGAAGCGGGCAGCCCGCAGTGCAACATCGACCATACAGGTAGTCTCGTCGAGGACGATCACTGCGCCGGTGCCCAGGGCGGAGCCTGCCTCGACAAGCGACTCAAAGTCCATCGGCGTGTCTATCTGGTCAGAGGTGAGGGGCGGTGTTGATAGCCCCCCGGGGATCACTGCTTTCAGTGCTCGACCGCCGGGGATCCCGCCACAGAGGTTGTAGACAATCTCTCTCAGGGGCGTGCCCAGAGGCAGCTCATACACTCCCCTCCTGTAGACGTGCCCGCTCACGCAAAAGAGCTTGGTGCCTGTGCTGTTGGGCGTGCCGATGCTGGCGAACCACTCGGCGCCGCGATCGATGATGTGGGGCACATTCGCCAACGTTTCGACGTTATGCACAAGGGTCGGCTGATCCCAGAGCCCCTGCTGCGCAGGGTAGGGCGGCTTGCGGCGCGGCTCGCCCCGGCGGCCCTCCAGCGAGCTGATCATGGCCGTCTCCTCGCCGCAGATGTAGGCTCCGGCGCCGCGATGGACGCTCATATCGAGGCTGTACCCAGTGCCCAGAATGTTACTGCCAAGAAACCCGCGCCCGTACGCATCCGCAATCGCCTTATTCCAACTCTTGAAAGCTTCAAAGAACTCGCCGCGGATGTACACAAATGCGCGCCGCGCGCCGACGGCGTAGGCCGCAATGATCGCGCCTTCGATGATCTGGTGGGGATCCTTTTCCACCAGTTCTCTGTCCTTAAAGGTCCCCGGTTCCCCCTCGTCCGTGTTCACACACAGGTACTTGATAGGCGCGTCCGAAGGCATAAAGGACCACTTGAGCCCGGCAGGGAAACCGGCGCCACCGCGGCCTCGCAGCTTGGATGCCTTGATGATATCGATGATGTCACCAGGGCGGAGTTCCAAAAGCGCCTTGCGCAGTGCCCGATAGCCGCCGTTCTGGAGGTAGACGTCGATCGTGTGTGAGCGGGGAAGAGCCGTCCGCTGAAGCAAGATTGGTTGCGTAGTCATGTTCTGCTCCCCAGGTCGCTCAGGATCTCGTCCAAAATCTCAATCGTCACGTGCGTATACAACCTGTCGTTGACGCGCATGGCTGGCGACGATCCGCAGGCAGCCAGACACTGGACAGCCTGCAGCGTGAATCGGCCGTCGGGTGTCGTTTCTCCCGGTGCGATGCCCAGCCTCTGGTTGACGTGTTTCAGGAGGTCCTCGGCGCCTCCCGCCAGGTGGCAGGAAAGGCCCTCGCACAGCTGGATCGTGTACCGCCCAACCGGGCTCGTTTCGAACATGGAGTAAAAGCTGGCGGTCGCAAGCACCTCTGCGTCTGTGATGCCTAGGCGCCTGGCCACGCGCTGCAGTCCCTCACGGGTGAGATACCCGTCCTGTTCCTGGGCAACATACAGGGCGGTGAGCAACATGGCCCTGCGGGCGTCATCCGGCTTTGGCAAAGTGTCGGCAGACATACGGGCCTCCTTATGGCTCATTAGCGACCAGCTCGGCTACTGTTCTCAACAGGGCCGCGGGATCGAGCGGTTTGCGCATGAGACCCGCATAGCGCCTGGTCTCGGGAGTTCTATCTAGAAATGTGTCGCCATCGCTAACGATTGCGGAAACCATCAACAAGGGGACATCGCGCAGCCCGGGATCCTGAGCCATCTGGTGGTCAATGACCAGTCCATCCATGGACATGGACATCATCACGTCGGCAATCACGAGATCCGGACGTTTCTGCTTCATGGCCTGAAGACCACGCTCCGCGTTGGTCGCAGTGTCTACAACGTATCCCGCCGATCTCAGAACAATGCCTACATACTCCAGAAAGTCGACGTCGTCATCGATTACCAGGATGTGCGCTGGAGCCCCAGTTGTCATCGTTGCCCTCTCTCCTTAACTGAGCGACACCCTCTGCCATCCTCTAGTCAGCTGGCCCGGCCAGTTTTTTCACTGTCTTTAGCAGGCCCTCTGGCTGAACGGGCTTGGATATCCAACCGCTGATGGGGAGATATTCGCCAGTCGGGAAGCGATCGGCCATCGGGCTGGACGCAATAGAGGACACCATCAGAATCGGAATGTCACGCAAATGGGGATTCTCCGACATGGTCAGGGCCACGTTGACGCCATCAAGGATGCCGGCCATCATCACGTCCAGCACCACCAGGTTCGGTTCGCACTCTTTTAGCGTTTCCAGAGCCTGGTCACCGTTGGCCGCGGTCACTACCTCGTAGCCTTCTCCACTCAGGATCAGGCGCGTGATCTCGCAAAAATCGGGATCGTCATCTACCACGAGTATCGTTTTCATAGCTAGCCTCTCTCTCCTGTGCGCTCAAGCAGGCGCCTTACTTCGGATAGCAGTCGATCTGGGGCCACGGGCTTGGATAAAAAGTTGTCGATCAGGTTGTCATCATCAGTGGGGATCATGGACAAATAGTCGCTTGAGGTGATGGAGCTCACCACGAGAATGGGCACGTCCTTGAGCCCCGGGGTTGAGCGAATTTTCCAGCTGGCATCCCATCCATCCAAGACACCGTCCATCATGATGTCGAGAATGACGAGATCCGGAGGGGTCGTGATCATGCTCGTCAGGCCTGCACTTCCGCTGTCGGCGGAGAGCACCTGCATATCAGCGGACCTGAGCACGATACGAATGGACTCGACAAAGTCCGGATCGTCGTCGACTACCAGAACGGTGGGCTTTCGCCCCTCGGGGACAACCCACTGGTGTATCTCTTTTCTGACACTCACGACATGCATTGTCTGTGTGCGCGTCACACCAGCGATGCGGCTTATGCGGTCATTGAGAAATGCCATCAAGTGTGTATCTGACTCGAACGCGGCCTCTACCGAGAGGTCGTACTCACCGGTCAGCCATTTCACCGACAGGACCTCGGGCATAGCGCTGAGTAGTTTGCTGACCTCGCCCAGTCTGGCGAGCTCTACCGTGAACAGGATCATCACCCGTGTATTGAGACCTGCGATCTCTGGCTCTACGTACCCGCGCACCTGTAGCTGCCCCGACGTCAGCAGACGGTCGATCCGTCTGCGAATCGCGCCTTCGGAGAGCCCCAGTTGCCGAGCGATCTCGACATTGGACCTTCTGCCATCCTGGTGAAGCATTCGAGCGATGCTGCGATCGATGCTATCCAAAGCTGTGCCCCCTGAGCTCGTCTTTCGTACCCAATATAGCATATGGTACGAATTTCGTCAATTGATTCGTGCATCAATACGAACTACGTACCCAAATCCATCGGAGGTGAGAGAGGTGGAAAATGTCGTATTGTGGGGGTTTGCCGGCTAGCTCTGGGGACGCGTTGCGAGAAACACCTGGTAGCGGCCATCAGCAGCCAGGATCTGGACTGTGCCGAATCGCTGGCGAATCGGGTTCTCGTAGGGGAGGAAACGGTTGGCCACGAGCAGCAATCTGCCGCCGGGCAAAAGTGCATCAAAGGCATCCCTGATGAACGCCTCGGTCATGGCCGTGGTGACGCGGTGGCCGCTGTGAAAAGGGGGGTTGGTCACGATTGTGTGGAAGCGCCGGTCGCTGATGCCCTCGAATCCTACACTCTGCAACACGGTGGGTCCCTCGATGCCGTTTCGTGCCAGTGTCTCTAGAGAACACTCTATGGCGAGACTATCGACGTCCACCATGGTGACGTGGCGCGGATTGACCGCCAGCGAAGCGATCAGCCCAATTACCCCGGCACCGCATCCCAGGTCCAGGACTGTTTCCTCCGGCTCGAGATGCAGCACGGAGAGCAGCATCCTCGTGCCGTCGTCCAGACCATCGCGCGAAAATACGCCCGGGCGGGTGTAGATGGTGAGATTACGTTGAGCGGCATCCAGGGGATAGCTCGCGTATGTGCCGTTCAGTATCCCGGGTTCGCGAAAGGGCGTTGGGATGTCAGCTGGCAACAGCGGCGGGCGCTCAAACATCAGGGCCCGGTTTCCTTTGCGGTAGCCCAGCAACTGGCCGTCTCCGAGCAGTGCAGCGGCGTCGCGCGCAAAGCTCTGAATGCCGCCGCTATTGGGACCGGCGATGACGATGTGGCCACCGGTGCGGGTGGCGAGGGCACCGTTCAGCAGCCAGAGGCGTGCCAGGCCCCGTCCTTTGGGCAGCAGCATGAGAAAGTGGTCAAAGGGACCGTCTGTGCGATTGGGCACTGAGGAGACGACCGTCACCGCACTGTGGCCGTTCGCTGCCAGGTTCTGACGAGCGGTCTCTGTGGCGATCGCGTTGCTGTCTATGCAAACGGTGTTCCCGCCTCCGGCGCTGTCGGCAGCCCACGCGCCCAGAAGGCCATCGCCACAGGGACCGACCAGCACACGCTTACCGGCGTCAAGAGCAACATGATCTGCGATCAGCGCCGAGGCCGGTTGGGCCTCGCGAGGGTGAATAAGGCCCTGCTGCACCGTCGCCAGGTACTCTCGATCGCCCAGAGCTATGGCGATCTGTTCCGCTGAATGGCCATCCGAACGACCTCTTGCCATCACGTCCTCCTGATCGAGATTATAGCGGGATTGACTGGCAGCAGTCGAGTCGCAACGTCATGTTGACATAGTGTTATTAGGGCGTATAATAGTCGTAGCAGGAGGTGATGGGATGATCAGTGATAGCCCCGGAATGGCAACTGCAGGGCCTTCAGACGCCCTCGCGCAAGGGCAGGCGCTGTTCCCCGGACTGGTCTATAACCAGGCGGGCGAGGAGGCTCGCGTGGTGACCATCGGCGGCGTCGCGCACTATGCCATACCTGAGGATGGGTTTCTGCGCCATGTGGAAGCCTATCATGTCGATGAGTCGGTGCTCACTGCAATGCAGGAGATGATGACCACCATGCGCGGTGAAATCGTCGCGGGTATGCTGCAGATGATGGGCACGGACGATATTCTCGCCAAGGCTGCGATTGAGGCCTCTATCGATAATGTGGGCCAGAGCCTGCGCAGGAGCGACCCCGGTCAGTGGGCGCCGATGCTCCGCCTGTATGGTTTTCGCATTGTGGTGGATGTACACGGGGATGTGCAAGAGATCATCTTCCCCGGGCCGGCAGCCACTGACACGGACGACTGAGCGGGGACCGAGCAATCATCCTTCCCAAATACCGGCCTCGATCGGTCGGGGCGGTCTGCAAGCAGGGGCCCAATAGTGGTACAGCCCTGTGTCCGCTCCTTGCGGACGCAGGTTTCTTTTGGCGCGGGGTGGCTATTGCCCGCGGCGCCCTTCCTTATCCGAATCTGGCTCAGCCCAAAAAGGTTCCCAAGGCGTCTGCGACTCTCACACTGTCACCTGCCCTGTCCAGGCGTGGACTAGTGTATACTCACTATGGCCTTCCGCCGAAAGCGTCGGCGGGCCGACTGACGCTGGCGAGGATCAGGAGTAATAGAGAAGCCCGGCGTAACGGGGCTATGGGGCGGGTACAAAGGGACCCAGGGTGTGGCGATCGCTCACGGGATCGCCAGCCTCGTTCATGAGGAGGCTGCGGTAGCCATCCGCACGATCGATGGTGACCTCTATGAGCAACGATTCCGCGTTCGCGTCGAGGGCGTAGGGCAAGACGTGCCATTGCTTGAGTAGCAGGCCCGGCTTCCACTCGTTCTCGGCGAGTCCCAGCCGACTCGTGACGACGACAGCGTTGCCCAGTGTGTCAAAGATCGTCATGCTCAGTGTATGCGGCAGCCTGCTATCCTGTGGCGGGATAGCATCAAAAGTCCAGTATGTCGCCATGACTACGGACTCGCCAGAGAGCGCCGGGGCGGGCAAGTCGTATCCCACCAAACGCAAGCCAGCATCCCAGGCCGCCCAGTCGCGCTGCTGTATCGTGGCAAGCAGGTCAGTTACAGGTCTCTCCGGCAGTCGGTACAGCGTGGCGCTGGACGCGTTCGTGCCGGGGGAAACCAGCCCCATCTTTTCCGCCTGCAACTGGGCCATCGCTTCTTCCTGCACAGGGTGATCGCCAATCAGGAGAAGGTAATCGTCTCGCTCAGCGGGGAGCAACATTGCCGGGGGGCCGGCAGTGTTGAGGTAGCGTGGGTCAGCCTGGCCCGCGACAAGATAATCAAGGACGGCGATCTGCTGCTCACGTTCCGGCACAGACATCGAAGGCAGGATCGACAAGGGCTCTGGCGTGCTCGGAGCCACGCGCCTCGCCAGCGTCGCCAGGAGTCGCCACGTCTTGAAGGGTGTCCCGTAGACTGCCGTCGCGCCTCGCTCGGCAATCTGCTGGTAGAGCGAGACACTGCGATAGGCCCCGCTGATGAGTATGACTGCAAGCGTTACGGTGAGGATTTTCCCGGCGTGCGCTCTAAGCCCGGCGCTCTGATCCAGCAAGTGGTCAATTGCGAGCCCGACGGCGAGGAATCCTGCGGGAAGCAGCGTGGCAAGCTCACCGATGCTAACGGGCCTGCCCCTGATCACATACAGAGCGATCGTACTGAGCACCCACAGGATAGGGATTGCATATTCGTGGGCTTGCCTGGGCTCGCGCCAGCGAGCCCAGGCTCGGATCGCCAGCCAGCCGCAGTAGACAACACCCAGCAGGCAGACCCATCCCCACAGTGTCGAGATGATAGCCACTAGCTGGGCCGCGCGCGTCCCTGTTCCGTTGACCAGCAGATCCAGGCCACCCCCTCCAAGCAGCAGGGCGAAGGCAGACAGCGGCGTGTCTTGTAGTGCCAAAGAGGGGTTGGAGCCAGTCAGGAAAAGGGCAGTTCTCGCCCACAGGGTGCTGTCCGGGGCCAGGTACTGTGTGTCCAGCGTCAGCAACAGCCCCACAAGCACACCCAGCAAAGCATACAACCACTGTGCCCTGTTGCGGAATGCCGCGGTGATCAGGAGAGCGGCAAGAAGCGTCGGTACACCATCCGGAGAGAGAACAGCCAGTCCAATCGCAGAGGCCCAGGCTAACACCCAGCCCCAGGGGCGCTCCCCGCAGAGTGCGGCGGCAAAGCCGGCCAGGAGACAGGTGGCAAGCGAGATGGCGAGCGATGGCGGCTGGATCTGCCGGTTCAGGAGGGCAAACCAGGGTGCGGCGGCCAATAGGCCCGTAGTGAGTACGGCCACGCGCCACCGGCAGTGCCTGTTGAGAGCTTCAAAGAGCACGATGAGCGAGGCGATGCTGAGGGCAGAGAGAAAGGTTACCGCGTAACGAGGATCACGGGCCGGCCCGAGCACGATGCTCAGGACAGTGGCGAACCAGCTCTTGTCGCCACTCGCGAGATGCGGTGCTTGTTGCGTGGCAGCATTGAGATAGTGAACCTCTGCCGGTCCAAGGGGAAGCAGATCGAGACGGACACAACAGGCCAGCATGGCGGTGAGCACAAATAACCACAGGGGACGTCGTTCGATCGCGGTGATGTATCGCCACAGGTAACCGGGGATCTGTGACACAAACGTCAGGATCTGTCTGGGCTCTGGAACCCGAATGTATGCAGCCTGGGACATCACGCTGACTCCGCGATCGATGCTGGCGGATTGTAGTACCGCGTCGCTCTAGTCACAATACACGCTTCTATCTCCTGCCATTGCATGCGGCCGGTGGTGAGGCGAATCCATATCGAGCTAGCGCGCATCCTGCGGATGTCGCAAGCCACAGGCCAGCGCCTGCCAGCGAGTGCTAGGCGGGGTCGGGCGGCACCACGCCAAGTGTCAGCAGGATGTTGGCGTAGATGCGCTGCTCACCGGTGGCGATCACCAGCGCGACGTCGGTCCCTTTGGCCGCGTCATAGAACTCGAATCGCCCCATCGGCTGGAGCTCCATCCCGTCGGGGAGCACGCGCCGAAAGGATTCAAAGATCGGCGGTTCGGGGCCCGTCTCTGGGATCATCACATGGGCGGCTTCGATGACGATGGCGTCGGCAATGACGGAGAGCACATCGTCTACCGGTGCGCTTCCCCGTGTAAGATTGAGGTAGACGCGCTCGGCAGCCGGGTTGGCGCCTGTCGTGAAGGGGTAGTTGCCATCGGCAATGAGCACCTGCGATCCGTGACCAGCCTTTGCCAGGGCGCTGAGAATCTCCGGGTGGGTGAGACGGTACTTGAGCATCATCTTCTCCTTTGTGACCTGATCCACTTGACTCAGTATGCAGCCTCGCATAGGGGCGCGTCAAGCGGCCGGATCAGAAGTATTCGGTTCAATACGTTTCTCTATGGTTTTCTTGTAATTCGTTTAGCGCTTCTTGACGCGAACGCCCTGCGGTGCTATAATCGAGGCGTTCGAAGGTGGCACGTGAATGAGCCGCGCGATCGTTTGCGCGGCATTAGTGTGCCCGACAGGGGGATAGAGCGAGTTTATGACAAAGGCTAGTCAAGAGAAGGTTGTTGTGGAGGGCACGATCGTTGAGGCCCTGCCCAACACGCAGTTCCGTGTCGAGCTCGAGAGTGGTCACGAGGTTTTGGCCTATATCTCGGGCAAGATGCGCAAGTACTATATTCGAATTCTGCTCGGCGATAAGGTCCGCGTGGAGTTGTCGCCGTATGATCTCACGCGGGGCCGTATCGTCTACCGCTACAAGAGCTGATATCGTATCGAGTCGCGGTTTGTGATGTGATTTCCAGCGCAGTTCACCTTTGGTGGCTGCGCCGGTTTGCATATTAGGCGACCCCGCGCAGGGCGTGCGCGTCCGGGAGGGACTCTTTCCCCTTGGAGCGGTCAACACCGCAGGAAGGATTGGCCATGCAGTTCAACGTTACGTTCTCGTCCGAAATCTGTTCAGACACGCTGGATGGCCGCCTGTTGTTGCTCATCTCCACTGATGCAGAGGACGAGCCCCGATTCCAGATCACCGACGGGCCGGACACCCAGCTTGTCTTTGGTGTTGACGTGGAACACTGGGCGCCTGGCCAAGCCACTGTCGTGGATGCTGCCGCCTTTGGCTATCCCCTGCGCGATCTCAGCGCGCTGCCTGAAGGCACCTATTTCGTTCAGGCTGTTCTGCATCGCTATGAGACCTTTCGGCGTGCCGATGGCCACGTTGTCAAGCTACCCATGGATCGCGGTGAAGGCCAACACTGGAATCGTGCCCCCGGCAACCTCTACTCTTTACCGGTTCAAATGGATCTCGTCCCCGGCGACGGTAAGACGTACTCGCTGGTACTGGACCAGGTCATCCCTGATTTCGAGGAGCGTCAAGACACCCGGTACGTCAAGCATTTGCGTATTCAGAGTGAGCTCCTGACGGCGTTCTGGGGGCGGCCGATGCATCTGGAGGCCATTGTTTTGCTGCCGGAAGGCTTTGACGAACATCCGGAAGCGCGCTATCCGCTCATGCTCTATCATGGCCACCATAGCCGGGAATGGCGCGCCGGCGTGCGTTTCCGGGAGGACCCGGTGGACGCAGAGAGCGAGGCGCTCGAAGGTTATGATCTGACCCAGGCGGAGTACAGCTACCAGTTCTACAAAGACTGGACCGGCCCCGACTTTCCGCGGGTGATCATTGCGACGATCCAACATGCCAATCCGTACTATGATGACTCTTATGCCGTCAACTCTGCGAATCTGGGCCCCTACGGCGATGCTATCAACTATGAGCTCCTCCCCGAGATTGAGCGTCGCTTTCGGGCCCTCGGCGAGCCCTGGGCGCGGACGCTCTATGGTGGGTCCACAGGCGGATGGGAGGCTCTGGGGGTACAGATCATGTACCCGGATCTATTCAATGGGTGCTGGGCCAACTGCCCCGATCCCATTGACTTGCGCGCCTACACCGTCGTGAATGTCTACGAGCATGCCAATGCCTACTATTCGGGCGAGCAGTGGAAGCGCACGCCGCGGCCCGGGATGCGCAACTCTTTGGGAGAAGTGCTCACCACACTGGAGCAGGCCAACCACAAGGAGCTGGCGCTCGGCACCCGCAGCCGCTCAGGTGAGCAGTGGGATATCTGGGAGGCCGTTTTCAGTCCGGTGGGCGAGGACGGGTACCCCAGGCGCATCTGGGACAAGCTCACGGGAGAGATAGACCACGACGTGGCCAGTCACTGGCGCGACCACTATGATCTCCGCCATATCCTGGAGCGTGACTGGGCGACACTCGGACCAAAGCTGGTGGGCAAACTGCACATCTTTATCGGCGACATGGACAACTACTATCTGAACAACGCCGTCTATCTGATGGAGGCCTTGCTCGAGAGCACGACCGATCCGTACTACGCTGGTGAGGTGCGCTACGGCGATCGGTTCGATCACTGCTGGAGCGGCGACCCGGACACGCCCAATGCGATCGCCCGGCTCACACTGAACCAGCGCATCATTCCGCGCATGGTGGTGCATATCCTCAATACAGCCCCCGAAGGCGCGGACGTGAGCAGCTGGAGGTACTAGGGCACGCTGATCGGTTTCGAGTTAGGAATCGATCGCAGAATTTAGCCGTTACGCGAGGCTGGCTCTGGTCGCGCCTGGGGTGTCAGGCTTGTCACGCTTGTCACGCCATCTGCCGTGATCACCTGTTTTCAGACAGAACGTCCTCTACTATCGCGCGGATCTGGGCGCGATAGTGTTCGATGCTCAGCGATTGCTCAGCAAACAGTCTGGCGTTCCGTGACATCTGGCGGGTGTTCTCGGGCGTCCTGGCCATATCATGGATGATTGCCGCCAGTTTGTGGGGATCGGGCTCTGTGAGGTGCCCATTGACGCCCGGCGAAATCACCTCCGGAGCCATGCCCACCCACGTGGATACGACTGGCAGTCCGGACGCCAACCCTTCGACGAGCACCCTGGGTCCCGCCTCCTGCGTGGATGTGATCGCCATCGCGTCCGCGGCGTTCAGTAGGCGGGGCACGTCAGTACGCCTGCCCAGAAAACGAACGTTCGCCCCGGCGCCTTTTTTGAGCTGTGAGGCATAGGCTACACTCTCCTGGTCGTCACGCGCATCGCCGATAATGAGGTAGATCACATCGGGCGTCTCTCGGGCGGCCTCCACGATTAGAGATTGCCCCTTGAGAGGGATCAGGTCGCCAACCTGCACAACGACAAACTGGTCGCCAGGGATCCCGAGCGAGGTCCTCATCTCGCGCCTGATCTCGAGTGACGGCGCATACAGATTCAGGTCGGCCGCCAGCGGGACGATCGCTGCCTTTTCGGGCCTTGCATACTGCGCGGCCGCTCTAGTGGAGCAGCCGACGATCCTTCTCACTGCGCGGGAGCGGGCACAGGCTTGCGTTAGCCAAAGACTCTTGCGATCGGCCAGCAAATTCTGAGCGTGCCAGATGATCGGCACGCGTGCAAGATGGGCCCCCCGCGTGCCCCAGACGAACGCACGGGTGCTATTGGCCCAGATCAGGCGCGCCTTGCTTTCTCCAGAGATTCTGGCGACTGCGGACGAGAGGTGTCCCAACTCCCTGATAAAGGCGATGACGTCTTTCGGATTCTTGCGCACGAGGGTGTACTGGTGCATCGGCACGGTATGGCACGTCACGCCGAGCCCAACGAGCGCATCTTGGAGAGCGCCCGCTCCGGGCACAATCGCGTGGAGCTCATAGTCAGCCAGGGCTGGAACTATTTCAAGCAGCATCTGCTGCCCGCCTTTGATGTCCGGCAGCACCTCTAGAAACAGCAGTGCTGGTTTCATGACCACCTTCCTATGATCGCGTCCAGACGGCGATAGCGGTCATCCCAGCTGTTTGCGGCAGCAAAGGAGCGGGCCTTTGCTCTCTCATCAGCGGACCATCCCAGCGCTATGTCCAGCGCGTCGCAGAAGCGGTGTACTCCTCCCGTGGCGGATATGATGGGCAACTCCCTGGCAGTCTCGGCGTCCATGCTGGCGTGCACCGTGGGAATCCCGCTCGCGGCGTATTCGTAGATCTTGATGGAGAGCAGGTTATGGGTGGCCGGTAGTTCGCGGAAGGGTATCAGGCCAGCATCGGCATGGCTCAGGTACGCAGGCACCCTCTCGGGCGGACGCGCACCCAGCAGGCGCACATTGGGTTGTGCCGATAGAGCCGATATGTCGATGACAGGCTCACCGATGATGACAAAGGTGACGTCGGGTCGTCTCGCGGCTACCTCGGCCAGCAATGCTGTGTCGAAACGATAGTTGATACTACCTACATAGACTGCGATCGGGCCGGTCAAGGCAGCATACTCCTCCGGTGGTGCAGGCTCGTCCTGGAATCGGCGGAGGTCGACCCCATTGGGCATGTAGATTGTGCGATCCGGCGCGTTCCGGCCAAAGCGGTCCAGCGAGTCGGGGTGGACAACGAGCACGGCGTCTGCTTTGCGGGCGATCTCCTCTTCTATGTCTATGACTGATACAGGGATTCCCTGAGACAGAGCGTGGTTGTCTGCCGCGCGGTAGATAATACGGTCGTACCCGGGTTCGTTGATCAGCCATGGGTAGGCTTGCGGGTTGCTGAGCCACAGGAGATCGGCGCGATCAAAGCCATGCTGTGAAAGCACCCGCTTGATCGGCGGAACGGTCAGCCTGCCGGAGTGCCAGGCCAGCGACGGGTGGCCGAGGGGTCCCCAGTCGCGGTAGGGCACGAGCTTGAAGGGGGCGTACTCCCACGGTCCATCTGCGTGCTGGACGCCACCGGAGCGCCATAGGGGCGCCTTGCGACGTAATTCGGCGCGGTTTTGTACCAGATTGAATAGGTGGAACTCACCCCCCAGCCAGCCGACCTCCCAACCAAGCTCAATAAAGTGGCGGGCATAGTAGTGGCTGCCCACACGATAGGGGGTGTTCCAGGTCAGGTACTCGGCAAAGAGAACCCTCATGTGCACGCCTGTAGACCGCTATGATGACTGCGTTTCTGATCCCCTGTGGTTCTGAAAGGGGTCGCGCAAGTTGCCTGGCGGTATGGTGGTGAGCTGACTATCATCGCCGGCCTACTCTGGAGACTTTTTGTAGGCGTTTGATCCACTGCGTTCGCGCCACCCGGACCAGACGTTCCACGTCCGAGCGTTTGAGAATCGCGACATCTGACCATGGCACACCAGTATGGCGAGAGTAGTAGCAGAGCGTCAACAAGGCGGTTGATGTCGAGACTACCGAGTAGGTGATGGCAGCCCCGTCAATTCCATGCCTGGGAATCAGGATACTGTCGAGCGCAACCGTCAGCGCCAAACCAGCCAGACTGATCGATGCGTTGACGCGGGGTTGGCCTCTCCCGGCGATGTCACTGGCCAGGACGCGGGTAAAACTCAGGAGGATCGTGCCCGGTAGCATGACGCGAAAAACCGCGCTGGCCGCTGCAAATTCGGGGCCATAGATCGACTCAATCAGAACCGACGCCAGGGTACTGGCGATGACCCCAGCGATTGCTGCAGAGGCCAGAACATGGCGGGTAACGATCGGAGTGAGTCGTTCCCTGATACTCTCAGAGTTCTCAAGCTCCGAGATGCGGGGCAGCATCAGCGCGCTAGGGGAAGAGGACATGATCGCCAACCGCTCTGCGAGGCCGGTGGCAAGGATGTAGATCCCGGCCTGGCTTGGAGCGAGAAACAGATTGACAAGAAACTGATCGATGTGCCTCAGTGCAAAGTCGGCTGCCGTGTTGACGTTGGAGTGCACCCCGTAGGGCAGCAACTTGCGGACATATTCATAGAGACTGTCTTTTTCCTGAGGGCTATCCAGCCTTCCCAGAATGACCCGTGCGCCGACAAAGCCGGCCAGTTGACCTCCCGTGAAAGAGAGGATCGCCCCCGCGACGCCCAGTCGAAGCAGCCATACCAGTACGACGGAGAGCAAAAACCCGCATAGCTGGGTGCCAAGGGCGACATAATTGTAGCCTTCAAAATCCTGTTTGCCCTGAATGACGGCTAAAGAAAACGCCGCCAGGAGCCCAAAAGGGATATAGATCAGGCTGAGCCACAGGACCTTTGGCGCAATATTCGGAAAGAGGTGCTCTGCACCGATCATGATGACGAGTGAAGCGAGAAGGATGGAGCTGGTGCCGAGCACGAGAGCGAGCTTGATATTCTGCCGCAAGGCCTGGCTCGGGGTGTAGACGCCCCTGGCGATGTGGAACACCGAAGAGGGCCCGATGCCAAGGTTGACCAGGGTGATTGTCGTTGTTGGAACGAGCAGGGCTATGCCAAAGATACCTTTGAGTTCGGGGCCAAGTACACGCGCAAGCAAAATCGAAGACGCAAAGGCAATGATCATCGCCACACCCTGTCGGAGCATCGTGAGGCCGCTATACTTGCCCAGCTGTGCCAGCCTCAGGTCTTTGTCGGTCATGGGGTGCCCCCCGGAGCCAGAAACATGACCTCTGCATCTAGGCCAGGTTGGAGCGTTGCCTGTAACGGTGCGGTTGTCAGTTCAGGTAGAGTCACGGCGTGTCCTATCGGTGATCGTCTCGTCAATCCACGACATTCTAGTACGTCGCGGCTGCCGCGACTAACCTTTGCGGTCGGCACATGAGCGTGTTCCGATCGGGCGTATTGGTCAACTGCCCAGGACAGCCAGTGTGCTCGCGTTTCTGCGAGCGTGAACAGTTCATCCTCGCACTGTACCTCCAGGCAAGATTGCAGGCGTAGTGTGACGTGCTATGATAGTTCTCGTGATCCGTGCGCTAGTGGTGCAAACAGTGTTGGGGGCCAGTAACTATGTCCCTTTCCGCCCGTGTTGCGCGTCTTCGCCAGCAGAGTCTCGCCGCCGTTCCCACGCTTTCCTCTGAGCGCGCCCGGCTGGTCACGGAGTGGTATGCCACGCACAGCGAGTTGCTCTCCGTGCCCATGGAGCGCGCGCTGGTGTTTGCGCATCTCATGAAGAACGTGACAGTCAAGATCTGGCCTGATGAGCTGATCGTAGGAGAAAAGGGACCCGGTCCCAAGGCAGCGCCTACCTATCCCGAATTGTGTTGCCATAGCCTGCAGGATCTCGACATTCTGGACTCGCGTGAAAAGACGGCATTTCACGTGGGCGTTGCCGACCGGGAGAGCTATGCAGCCGAGATCATTCCCTTCTGGCGTGGACGGACCATGCGCGAGGCGATTTTCGGCAAGATGACTGAGGACTGGCTGGCCGGATATGAGGCGGGGATCTTTACCGAGTTCATGGAGCAGCGCTCTCCAGGACACACGGTGCTGGATGACAAGCTCTATCGAAAGGGGCTGCTGGGGCTCCTGAGCGACATAGATGCCGCCCTGGCGGCTCTCGATTTTGATCGCGATCCTATGGCGCTGGCCAGACAGGAGCAATTGCAGGCCATGGGGGTCTGTGCGCGGGCGGTCATTGGCCTTGCCGCGCGCTATGCCGACGAGGCGCGGGCGCAAGCAGAGACCGAGCCAGACGCCGCTCGAAGAGACGAACTCCTGGAGATCGCGCAGGTCTGCGATTGGGTACCCGCCCATCCGCCTCGCACGTTCTACGAGGCCGTGCAGTCCTACTGGTTCATTCACCTTGGCGTGACGTTGGAGCTCAATCCCTGGGATTCGTTCAGCCCGGGAAAGCTCGATCAGCATCTGGTGCCTTACTATCAGGAGGGCCTGGCAGAGGGCACGCTCAGCCGGGAAAGGGCAGAGGAGTTGCTTCAATGCCTCTGGATCAAGTTCAACAATCAACCGGCGCCGCCCAAGGTAGGGGTGACCGCGGCTGAGAGCGGCACCTATACAGATTTCGCCCAGATCAATCTGGGCGGCGTGCGTCCCGACGGATCGGACGGGGTCAACGAGGTGACACATCTGTTGCTCGACGTCGTTGAGGAGATGCGTCTGCTGCAGCCCAGCGCCTCGATCCATGTGAGCAAGCGGAACCCGGATGCCTTTGTGAAGCGCGCCGGGCGCATTATTCGTACCGGCTTTGGACAACCCTCGGTTTTTAACAATGATGTCGTGGTGCAGGAGTTGCTTCGGCAGGGCAAGAGCCTTGAGGATGCCCGGCAGGGGGGCACCAGTGGGTGCGTGGAGACCGGGGCTTTTGGCAAGGAGAATTACTGCCTTACCGGCTACTTTAACCTGCCCAAGGTGCTCGAACTGACTCTACACGATGGCCTGGACCCGCGTACCGGCCGGCAACTGGGCCCCCAAACGGGCAAGCCTGAGGCGATGTCACGCTACGCTGATCTGTGGGATGCATTCGAACGGCAGCTGCGGTTCTGGATCGACGTCAAGGTGCGCGGCAATCAGGTGATCGAGAGGCTCTTTGCCGCGCATATGCCTGCCCCTTTTCTCTCGTTGTTGATCGACGACTGTATCGCCCGCGGACGTGACTATCACGATGGCGGGGCGCGCTATAACACGTCGTACATTCAAGGTGTGGGTCTGGGCACCATGACCGATGCGCTCGCTGCGATCAAATCTCAGATCTACGATGAGCAAACTGCAAGTCTGGCAGAGCTTGTCGCATCTCTGGATGCCGATTTCAACGGGTACGAGCGCCTGCGCCAGCGGCTGCTGAATCGTGCCCCGAAATATGGCAATGACGATGCCTACGCCGACGGCGTGATGCGCGACGTGTTCGAGGCGTACTATGCTGCGGTGGACGGCCGTCCCAACACACGGGGTGGCACCTATCGCATCAATCTGTTGCCTACCACGGTTCACATCTACTTTGGCTCGGTAACCGGCGCTACGCCCGATGGACGCCGTGCCTGGACGCCGCTATCGGAGGGGATCTCGCCCGTGCAGGGTGCCGACCGACGTGGTCCGACTGCGGTAATCCGCTCCGCAGCGAGAATGGACCATGTGCGCACCGGCGGTACGCTTCTAAACCAAAAGCTCGCTCCGGAGCTGCTGGCTACCGAGGATGGGCTTGATAACCTGGTGCATCTGGTGCGTAGCTACTTTGGTCTCGATGGTCACCACATCCAGTTCAACGTCGTGGATGCCGCAACGCTACGCGATGCCCAGGCGCACCCGGAGCAGCACCGCGATCTCATCGTCCGTGTCGCGGGCTATAGCGACTATTTCTGTGACCTTGGGCGCGCATTGCAAGATGAGATCATCGCGCGGACTGAGCATCACAGCTTTTCCGGCTGACGTCCGGAACGGCATCTGCTGGACCATCGCTCTCCCCGATGCGGGCTGCGTGCGAATTGTGGAGATACGTCTCACGGGCTACTTTTGCATCTCAAGGGCGAGCCTGCCGTACACCCGTGCTGCCGCATAGACATCTGCCAGTCGCACCTGTTCCTCCACACAGTGCGCAAAGCGCTCCTCGCCTGGGCCAAAGCCGATGGTCGGGATGCCCGCGGTACCCATGGTGTACACACCATCGGTGGAGAACTCCCATCGGCCAAGCCGAGGTACATAGCCCAGGGTAGACTCTATTGCCGCGATCGCTCTACGTACGATCTTTTCCGACTCTGGCGTGGACCACGATGTAAAGATCTCGGGGGCTTCCTGCGCCAGACCCGTGTAGCTCGTGCTGCGAAAAATGGGCACATCGACGGTGGCCTGGATATTCTCGCGAGCGAGGATGCGTTTCACCTCTGCGAGTGCCTTGGATTCAGTGTCGCCGACGGTCAGCCTCCGATCGATAAGGACGCGGCAGTAATCGGGAACGACGTTGCTGCTTCCCGAGCGGCTCTCTATCTCTGTGACGGCGATGGTCCCCTGTCCCAGAAACGCATCGGAAGCGAGCTGAGGAGAGAGCAACTGCAGTCCAAAGACAAATCGCGCGGCCTCATAGATGGCGTTTGTGCCGCGCTCGGGCGCCGAGGCATGGCAACTCTTGCCCTGCACCGCAACCTCGATCGCGATCCTGCCGCGCTGCCCGCGGGCCACCTGAAGTCCTGTCGCTTCCCCTATCACCACAGCTGCGGGTCGGATGCCTTCATCCTCGATGACATGGCGTATGGCCAGCCCTTCGCAAGGTTCCTCCTGCACGACACACGCTACATAGACGGGAGCCCTCAGGGCATCAGCGGATTGGGCCAGGGCGCCGACCCCGTGCACCATCGCCGCCAGCCCGCCCTTCATGTCGGCTGCGCCCCGTCCATAGAGGATGCCATCGCGAATGACTCCCCCGAACGGATCATCACCCCACTGACGCACATCACCGACATCGACGGTGTCCATATGCCCGTCAAACAGGATCGCAGGAGAGCCCGTGGGACCCATGCGACCAAGCACGTTGCCCATCGCGTCCACGCGCACCTCGTCGTACCCCAGCGTCTGCATCTCGACGACGATACGTTCCGCGACCGCCCCCTCCGCTCCAGATAAGCTTGGAATGCGCACCAGATCGCGCGCGAATGTCTCGAGCGCTTGCCGATCTGGCTGCGGGTTTACGAGTGGCATACTGTATCCCCCCTAACATAGAGTCAGTGACGGTCGTCTCCTGCTAGTATGCGCCGCTGCCAAGAAGCATGGTCGGAATCGTCTTGAGGGCGATGCGCAGATCCAGGAGCGGCGACCAGTTCTCAATATAGTAGATATCCAGGAGGACCATCTCATCGAAAGTAAGATCACTGCGCCCGCTGACCTGCCAGAGTCCCGTGATACCGGGCGCTACTTCGAGACGGCGCAGGTGCCATGGCTCGTATGCTTCGACCTCGGCAGGAATCGGCGGGCGGGGGCCGATCACGCTCATGTCGCCAAGTAGCACGTTCCAGAACTGGGGCAATTCATCCAGGCTTGTGCGCCGCAACAGGCGGCCAACGCGTGTGCGCCTCGGATCGTCCCGCATCTTGAATATGGCGCCATCAGCCTCATTCCGCGTCTTGAGCTCGGCCAGACGTGACTCGGCGTCCGCGCTCATTGTACGGAACTTGAAGCAGACGAATTGGCGCTGATCGCGCCCAACTCGCGTCTGTCGAAAGATCACTGGGCCCGGCGAGTCCAGTTTGATCGCTAACGCTATCAGAAGATATAGCGGAGAGAAGACGATCATCGCCAGTATGCTAATTAGAAGATCAGTGAGCCGTTTCCAGGCACGCTGCCAGTCGAATAACTCGGGCTCGCGAACGCCGAGCAATGGGATACCATCGAGGTTCTCGATCACCACAGAGCTGATAGCGATTTGAAAGAGATCTGGCACGATACGCACGCGCGCCCCGGCCTCCTCGGCGATACGCGCGATCTGCAGCGTCTTGCGGTAAAAGGCAGAGGGCAGTGCGACGATGACTTGATCGATGCGAGACCCGGCGATCACCTCGGCCAGCTCCTCTGTACTGCCCAAACCGGGGTAAGGTCCGATGCTGGCATGTGCCTTGTCGGGATCATCGTCCAGAAAACCAACGATGCGATAGCCCATTTCAGGACGCGCCATGATCGCCCGCATCACGGATCGACCGCTCTCACCCACACCAACGATCACTACGCGGATGATGCCATGCCCCTTTTTGTGGCGGCGATCCTGCACAAGCTTTTCCACGGATCGGCTGATACTTATCAGCAGCAGCGCTACCACCCCCGTATAGCCAAAGATCAGGCGCGAGTAATAGCTTGGTGTGGCAAAGAACACGATGACAATGACGGTAGCGATCCCGACAACGATGCTACGCAGAACGATGAACAGTTCATCGAGCAGGGTGCGCCCGCGCGTGGACCGGTATGCGCCCTCGACCCAGAAAACGACACACAGAATCGCTGTCAGCCCGATGATGCTGGGGACATAGACCCGCAATGGGACGAGGAAAGCTGGCTCCACAGTCCGCAGCCACTGCAGCTTGTAGCGCACGTTATAGGCCACGACAAAGGCAAGCACAAACAGGCAACCATCAAGCAGGGGTTTGAGGTACAGCCATGCCGATGGCTTGTATGCGCGCCGCCGTGTGTCAGACATTGTCCAGTACCTGCCTGTAGATCTCTGCCGTTTGGTGTGCAGTGGTGGACCAGGAGAAGCGCGCTGCTTGAGCGACCCCACTCTGCGCCATCGTGCCAAGCCGTTTTGGCAGAGACAATAGTGACGCCACGGCATCCGCCCACGCTTCCGGGTCGTCAGGGGGCAGAGCCAGGCCGGCTGCCCCGACCACCTCAGGAAGCGACGACGTGCTGGACACGATCACGGGGGTGCCGCAGGCCATGGCCTCCAGAGGTGTAAAGCCAAATCCCTCATAGAGCGATGGAAAGACAAAGAGCGTGGCTGCTGCGTACCAGGCAGGGAGGTCATCATCCGCGACGTAACCCACAAATCGTACGCTGTCGGCCAAGCCCAGCGCCCGAACCCGGGTCTCCAGCGTCTCATAGAACCAGCCTTTGCCCCCGGCGATGACCAGTGTCGGGCACATGCCATGATGACTGGCGAGCAGCGCCCAGACGTCCAGCAACAGAGAGATATTCTTGCGCGGCTCCAGGGTTCCAACAAACAACACGAATTGCTCGGGCAAGTCGTACCTTGCCCTCAACTCTGCAATTGAAGCGCTCGCCGGACGAGACATCCCCTCATTGAGACCGGGATAGACCACCGCGATGCGCTCGGCTGGCACGTCCAGGAGTTGCTCCACATCCTGCCCCGTGCTGGCCGAATCGACGATGATTCGGGCTGCCCGTCGTGCAGTCCAGCGCGTCATCCTTTGCAGGTAGCCGCGACGCTCGCTCGGGAATAGCTCCGGGAACCGGATAAAGGTAAGGTCATGGATCGTGACGACGACGGGACAGGGGTGTACGACGGGCCCAACATTGACCAGCGCGTGTACGAGGTCGACCCCATCACGCCTCAAAGCCCAGGGCTGGGCCAGTTGTTCCCACAGTATGCGCCCCGGCGCGCGGCTGGTATCCCATGCCGGGCGATGGCCGGTCCAGCCAGACATAGAGAGGGATGGGTCAGAGACGTACGCAACGAGGTTCATATCCGGCGCTGCCGTCGGAAGGTGGCGCAACAACTGCCGGATGTAACGGGAGAGACCGGCGTTTCGGTACCCAGCATCCTGCGACAGCAAGAGGGCATTTAGCCCGATAATGGGCTTGGCACTCCTGCCTGTAGCGGCTCCCGACATTGGGTCTTGTCCTTGGGTAAGCATAACTCCTGCGATTATACGAGCACCGGAGCCAGAGCCAATTTCTATCACGGACGATGCTACGCCCTCAGGAACCTGGATCGATGGCAAGTCCTGTGTCGTGTGATCTGCGCGCAGCAAGCGCGAGCCGCAGTGCTATTCGACCGTCAGCGCCGGTCGGCGAGGGCCGATGTCCTGCGAGGAGGGCGTCCACAAATGCCTGTATCTCGAGCACATAGCTCTCGGCGTAGCGCTCCATGAAAAAGTTGAGGGGCAGATCCCTCTGGATCGACGCGGCGGTGCTGATAGTTACCTGATTCGGATGCACGTTGGCCGTCGAAATCCCGCCCCGGCTTCCGAGTACCTCTACGCGCTGGTCGTAGCCGTAAACGGCCTGCCGGCTGTTCTCGATCGTCCCGAGGGCACCATTGGCGAACGTCAGCATTACGGTGGCGGTGTCGACGTCTCCGGCTGCGCCGATTTCAGTTGAGATGCGGACGGCTCCTCTGGCATAGACGCTGGTCACCTCACTTCCGACCAGGAATCTGGCCATGTCCAGATCGTGGATCATCATGTCGGCAAAGAGGCCGCCAGAGGTACGCACGTAGGATATCGGCGGCGGAGCCGGGTCACGGCTGATGATGTGCAACAGATGCACGTCGCCAACGGTCCCGTCGACGATCGCCTGCCGGACGCGGGCAAAGGTGGGATCAAAGCGCCGGTTTAGCCCGATCTGCAGTGCGACGCCGGACTGCTCAACGGCATCCAGCGCGCGGTCAACCTGGGCCATGTCCAGCGCGATGGGTTTTTCCACAAAGAGATCTTTTCCCGCCAAAGCCGCCTGCACCATGATATCCGCGTGGGTGCTGGTGGGCGTGCAGATGAACACGGCATCGATTGACGGGTCTCCGAGCAGTTCGCGATAGTCTCCCGGCACAGTGACCGGCCCGAGCTCACTCGCCACGCGCCGCGCGGCGGCCTGGTCGGCGTCGCTGATGGCCACTAGTTCAGCCTGCGGCACGCGGTGAGCAAGCGCCCCAGCGCGCAGAGCGCCGATGCGTCCTGCTCCGATCACGCCGACCCGCAGCGTCGCATTGCGATCCGTCATCATGAGAGCCCCAATCCACGCAGGTACGCGCGATTGCGCTCGGCGCTCGCACGCGGCGTGCCCAGTGAAGGCAACACATCTTGCTCCACTACCAGCCAACCCTGATAGTCCATTGAACCAAGCTCCTCCAGAATGTCAGCGAAAGGAACGGCCCCGCGTCCCAGCTCGCAAAAGACACCCTGTGCAACGGCCTCGTAATAGTTTAGGCCTTGCTGCCGCGCACGTCTCGCAACGGCAGGCTCCATGTCCTTGAGATGCACGTGCCACACGCGCGATCGATAGCGCCTCAAGAGGGCCAGTGGATCGCCACCGCCATACAGACAATGACCCGTGTCCAGACACAGTCCAAGGAGCTCAGGGTCGGTCAGTGCCATCAGGCGTGCGATCTCGTTCGGTGTCTCCACATATCCGCCGCAGTGGTGATGGAACGCTGTCCGCAACCCGGTCTCTGCACGCACCTGCCGGGCGATACTTTGCGCTGCACTTGCAAAGGACGCCCATTGTGCTTCACCCAATCCAAGCTCCGCGGTGACGTGCCCAGCATTGCGGGTACGCTCCTCTACGGTGCCGTTATCGTCCGCGAGCACCAGCACGGCCTCTTTACCGCCTGTCGCTGCCAGCAAACGAGCGGTATTGAGGGCCAGCGCTATGCCGCCTTCCAGAGCGTCCGGCTGGGCCATGGCGACCGGTACAAAACCGCCCACCATTTGCAGGTCGCGCCTTGAGAGCTCCGCCCTCAGGCGCTCAGCGTCGGTCGGGAGAAATCCCCAATCTCCCATCTCGGTGCCGGCATAGCCTGTTTCCGCGATCTCGTCCAGCACCTGCTCCCAGGAGGCGACCTGTTCGGAGAGCCCGAACTCGAGCACACCCCAGGAGCAGGGCGCATTGGCCAGGCGCATGGGGCTGATCATGTCGCGCCTCCTTTGGCGAGCGTCTAGAGATAGTGCCGCTGGAGCTTTTGAGCCTGCTCGTACTCTTCACGGGCCTGCTGGACGTTCTCGGACGTAGAGACCTCCGCCACAGGCACGTCCCACCAACTGCCATAGCCGCCGACACGCTGTGCGCGGTCGGTCTCTACGACGATGCACACCGGTCTGTCTTGGATTTCGCGAGAGGTCCCGATGGCGGACGCGAGTTCATCCCGCGTGGATGCCTTGATCACGTGCGCCCCCAGGCTGGCGGCATTGGCGGCATAGTCGATTGGCAGCACATCGCCGTGCAGCCCCTGCGCGCCCTCCCGATAACGGTACTCGGTCCCAAACCCGCTGCTCCCCACGCTCTCCGACAGGCTGCCGATGCTGGCAAACCCATGGTTATCGAGGAGTATGATGGTGACCTTGAGCCTCTCCTGTACCATGGTGGCGATCTCGCTATTCATCATCAGGTACGAGCCATCGCCCACCATCACGTACACGTCGCGGGCGGGATCCGCCAGCTTGACCCCCATACCTCCTGCGATCTCGTAGCCCATGCACGAGTAGCCGTACTCGAGGTGATAGCCTTTGACATCGCGGGTTCGCCAGAGCTTGTGCAGATCACCGGGCAGGCTGCCCGCGGCACACAGCACCACATCCTCCGCGCGCGATACGGTATTCACCACGCCGATCACCTCACCCTGGCTCATCGGGAGCCCGTGCTCCAGGGAGTAGATGCGCTCGACCTCTGCGTCCCATTCCTGGTTGAGCGCGGCGGCCAGTGCCGTGTGGGATTCGGGTGCGCGATAGTCCCTCAGGTACAACATCAGTTCTTCGAGCGTGACACGGGCGTCTCCGACGAGAGGAATGGCCGCATGCTTGTAAGCGTCGAATTCGGCGACATTTATGTTGATGAAACGGACGCCAAGATCCTGAAACGCGGTCTTGGAAGCCGTGGTAAAGTCGGTGTAGCGCGTTCCGATGCCGATGACCAGATCGGCATCCAGCGCCATCTGGTTGGCGCCTGCCGTGCCGCTGACGCCGATGGCGCCCAGGTTCAAAGGATAGTCGTAGGGAAGCGCGCCCTTGCCCGCCTGCGTTTCGCCAACCGGAATCTGTGTTCGTTCCACAAAGGCCCTCAGTGCCGCGGTCGCCTCCGAGTATTGCACGCCGCCGCCGGCGATGATCAGCGGGCGCTTGGCCTGGCGGATCCACTCCGCCGCCTTGAGCAGGAGCGCGCTATCCGGCCGGTTGCGCGGTATGGTCCACACGCGCGGTGCGAATAGTGCCTCGGGATAGTCGTAGGCAAACGTCTGGACATCCTGGGGGAGCGCCAGCGTCACAGCGCCCGTGTCCGCCGGGCTGGTGAGTACCCTCATCGCCTCAGGCAGGGCCGTGATCAGCTGCTCGGGCCGGTAGATGCGGTCCCAGTAACGCGAGACCGGTTTGAAGCAGTCGTTGGCGGAGATGTCCTGTGAGTGCTCCCACTCTACCTGTTGCAGCACCGGCGCCTGGAGCCGCTGCGCAAAGATATCGCCGGGGAGCAAGAGCACCGGGATGCGGTTCACCGTGGCGGTTGCGGCTCCGGTGACCATATTGGTGGCCCCTGGCCCAATGGAGGAGGCACAGGCAAAGGTCTGGAGCCGGTTCTTGAACTTGCTATAAGCGATGGCGGTGTGCACCTGTGCCTGCTCGTTGCGCGTCTGATAGTAACGAAAAGAGCCGGCGTTCTGCTCCAGCGCCTGGCCGATGCCGGCCACGTTACCGTGCCCGAAAATGCCCCAGCAGCCGGCAAAAAAGGGCTGCTGCATGCCATCGCGAGAGACATGCTGGTTCTGAAGAAAGGCGATGATCGCCTGGGCCATGGTGAGGCGAACAGTAGACATGGATGCGTCCCTCCCTTCAGGGTCAATCCGTCAGCAACTCTTATTCTAGAAGATTATAGCCGCCGGCGCTGTGCCGCGTCAACGCCCGTCGCGTGAGCGCCCATCCGCCGGTGACTGCCCGGCGAGAATCTGCCGGTAGAAGGCGACCGTCTCACGAGCGATCTGTTCCTGCGTGTAGTTCGTCATGGCCCTTGCACGGCCGCGACGGGAGAGGTCCGCGCTCAGGGCAGGATCGTCGCGCAACCGGACGAGCGCAGCGGCCAGCGCGGAGGCGTCGCCTTCGGGCACGACGAGCCCAGCGTCTCCGATGACATGGGGAATCTCGCCCGAGTCAGAGCCGATCACAGGAACGCCGCAGGACATGGCCTCGATCAAGACGCGGCCGAATTGCTCCATCCAGTTGGGGCGGGTGAGCGAGGGCAGGACCAGGGCGTCCAAACCGGCATAGACCGCCGGCATCTGCGCGGATGGGATGCGCGTCTGCCACCGAACGCGCTCAGCCAGCCCCATCGTCTGGAAGCGCGCCTTGAGCGCTGGCCCCAGGGGCCCATCCCCATAGAGGCGCAACTCCCAGTTTTCGCCGAGGTGGACCAGGGAGTCGGCAAGTACGAACAGCCCTTTTTCCTCCACCAGGCGACCGGCAAAGCCGATGGTAAAGCGGCGCGCCGGAGCGGCGTTGCTGGATGCAGGCGCAAAGAGCGATGGATCGACGCCGAACTGGGGAATGACTGCGCGCGGGCCGCGATAGCCTTTGGCACTGAGCACATCTGCCGCGGCGTGATTGCCGGCGATGGCGCCGTCGCTGTTTTGAAGAACGTAACGCTCCATCCAGCGGAATGGTGGCGGGTACCGGCGCTGCAGGTTTTGCCAGGTAAAGAAAACGGTGCGTGCGCCGAGCCTGCGCGCCGTCCGCAGTGCCAGAAAGGTGGCGAGGTTATACGGCTCCTCGTCGATATGCACCAGATCGGGCCGGATGTCCGTCAGGATGCGCGCAAGGCGGGGATAATAGTGCATGTGATACGAGCCGTTAAAAGCCATGGGCGTGACGATCAGCCGGTAACCGGGGGTCTCGGTGGATTCCAGCGCGATCCGGTCCCGACCCTCGCGCCAGCAGGGCGGCACGATGACTGTCAGCTCAATGTCCGGCTCGGCGGCCATGGCGGCCAGCTTCTGGCGGTAGGTGCCCACCACCAGCGCTTTGGAGATCATTACTACGCGCATCGCGTCCCTCGCCTCGTATGTGTCACACCCATTCTAGCGGGGGATAGGGGACACGCAAGCAGAGTGAGTGCGGCTTTGACAGCGCACCCTCGCCAATATATGCTACCGGTCAGGGGCGGTGGCGGAATGGCAGACGCTGCGGACTTAAAATCCGCTGGCCGCAAGGTCGTGAGGGTTCGACCCCCTCCCGCCCCATATAAGCACAACGGGCGAGCCAGGCCTCATCAGGTATCGTCTTCAGCAACGCCAAAGGCGCCCCGCGACCTCATCTCCTCAATCTCCTGATCGTCCAGATCCAGCCACTCGCCCAACACCTCTGCTGTATGCTCGCCCAGGACCGGGGCGGCGCGCCGGATTGCTCCCGGTGTGGCGCTGAGTTTGATGGGGATTCCTGGGAGCTGTGTGGTTCCGGCCACCGGATGCTCAACGGTCTGCATCATCTCTCGCGCCTGTACCTGCGGATCGTGTACCACGTCGGCGATGCTATTGATGGGACCATTTGGAACGCCAGCGGCATCCAGCAGCGACAGCCAATCAGCGGTCGGCCGGGTTCGAAAGACTGCGTCGAGGGCAGCGCGCATCTCCGCATAGTGGACGTGTCGCTGCGGGTTGGTGATAAAGCGGGCGTCGCTCGCCAGTTCTGGGATATCCAGCGCGCGGCAGAGACGGGTCCAGAGCTCGTTGTTGCCTGCGGCCACCATGATCTCGCCATCAGCGGTCTCAAAGGGCTCGAAAGGAAAGATCGCCGGGTGGCGATTGCCCAGCGGGCCGGGCACCTCGCCCGTGGCCGTGTAGCGCGCGATGGCGTTCTCGAGGATAGCCACCACAGAGTCCAGCATGGCGACATCGACCATCTGTCCCTGTCCAGACTCTGCTCGGCTCTGCAGCGCGGCGAGAATGCCGATTGTCGTAAACAGACCTGCGGTGATATCGGCGATGGAGGTGCCCACCCGGGTGGGCGCGCCCCCCTCGGGACCGGTGATGCTCATCAGCCCACCCATGGCCTGGATCACTGCGTCGTATGCAGCGCGCTGGCTGTAGGGTCCGCTCTGGCCAAAGCCGGAGGCGGCGGCATAGATCAGGCGGGGGTTCTCGATATGGAGCGTCTCATAGCTGAGGCCCAAACGGGCCATCGTCCCGGGCCGAAAGTTTTCCAGCACAACATCTGCCTTGCGCGCCAGGCTGAGGAACAGCTCCCTGGCCGCCGGGTTCTTGAGGTCTAGTGTGACGCTGCGCTTGTTGCGGTTGAGGCTCATAAAGTAGGCGCTCTCGCCGTTGACGTAAGGCGGGTAGGCGCGCGAGTCGTCACCTCTGCCCGGCACCTCGATTTTGACGACGTCTGCCCCGAGATCCGCCAGGACCATGGCAGCATAGGGGCCAGCAAGCACTCGGGTGAGATCGAGAACGCGCAATCCCTGCAGCGCGAGGGCCATATTTCCTCTCCTGATCTGTCACGGTAAGATGTTCTTTGAATCTGTGCGGAATGTACCGCAATGGAAGGATTGCGTCCACAGAACAAAGGTCGCCTGTGCTTGACCGGAGGTGTTCGGTCGGCTAGCCTTCTGG
Organism: Anaerolineae bacterium; assembly: GCA_040772225.1. GTDB lineage: Bacteria > Chloroflexota > Anaerolineae > UBA1429 > UBA1429 > JAAYED01. The sequence goes on along the minus strand of JAXGYO010000002.1, from coordinate 882,577 downwards.
CGGGCGAGCGCGGATAGGTTTGCACTGGACGACAACGGAGCGAGAAAGGGGCAGCTGATGGAGCATGGCGTGTACTCCTGGAACGAGATCACGACCCAGAGTGAGAGTTGGGCGGGGGCGCTGCGAGCAGTAGAGCGGCAGCGAGACGAGCTATGCTCCTGGCTCATAGAGGCGCAGGAGCGTGGCATCATCTTTATCGGGTGTGGGTCGACGCATTATTTGGCCCAGTTCGCTGCGGCCTGGTTCCAGCGGCAGACCGGCTGGCGCTGCCGTGGCCTGCCTTCCTCGGAGCTGCTGTGGCAAAGGCAGGCCTGGCTGGCACCCGGCGAGAGACCGGCGATCGTCGCGCTGTCGCGTTCGGGCCAGACCAGCGAGACGATTCTGGCGGTTGAGGAGATGGCCCGTGACGGCTGCCCGGCGCTGACGATCGGCTGCTATGCGGACACGCCCCTCGCTCGGGCCACGGGCCTTGCCGTGGCGATCCCCGAGGGGCAGGAGCAGAGCTTTGCCCAGACCCGATCCTTTGCTGGCATGCTGGTGGCCGTGCAGGCCCTGGGAGCGCTCGCCAGCGGGGATGTGGCGCTAAAGGCCGAACTGGACATGCTCCCGAGCCTGGCCACTTCCACGATCGAGGCGGCACATCGCCTGGCGCAAGCCTATGGACCCGATGAATCGATCCAGCGCATCACCTACCTGGGGTCCGGAGCGCTGTACGGCCTTGCCAATGAGGCCACGGTCAAGATGAAGGAGATGTCGCTGTCGCTGGCGGAAGGCTACCAGTTTATGGAGTTCCGCCACGGCCCAATGTCGTTGGTCGACCATGAGCACCTCATCGTGGCGCTGATCTCGGATGCCATGAGAGGCTATGAGATCGGCGTGCTGGCTGATCTCAAGGCGCGGGGCGCCCGTGTCCTGGCCATTGCGGAGGGTACCGCGGGGCTTGGTGGTGTGGCCGACGACTGCCTGGACCTGCGCAGCGGCCTCTCGGAGGCTGCCCGGTCGGTGCTCTATCTGCCGGCGCTGCAGTTGCTGGCCTACTATCGCGCCATCGGCCGCGGGCTGAACCCCGATCGTCCGCGCAACGTGGTGATGGCGATCCGGCTGGTGGGTACGGGGATGGCGACCGATGCGCACTAGAGCGTACGATCTGCTCGTGGTCGGCGAGCTCAACGTTGACATCCTGGTGAGCGGTGACACAATTCCTGCCTTTGGCCAGGTGGAAAAGCTTGTGGACAGTATCGTCGTTACCGGCGGTGGATCGGCCGCGATCATGGCGGCCGCTGCAGCGCGTCTGGGGCTGCGGGTGCTCTATGACAGTGTCGTCGGCGATGACCTCTTTGGGCATCTGATGCTCGACGTGATGCGGGCTGCCGGGGTCGATGTCTCTCACGTGGTAGTTGATCCGGAGGTGGCCACGGGAGCCACGATCCACCTGCTGAGGCCCGATGGCGACCGGGCCATGCTCACGCACCTGGGCTCCATCGCCCACATCACGCCGGCACTGATCGATCCTGCGTGGTATGCGGAGGTGCGTCATCTGCACCTGGCCAGTCCGTTTCTGCTGAGCGGGCTGTTCCCCGGGATGCAGGCCATTGCGTCCGAGGCGCACCGGCATGGGATGACCGTCTCGCTGGACACGAATTGGGATCCCTCCGAAGGGTGGAAGCTGGGGAATCTACTGGACGAGATCGATATCCTGTTGCCCAATGAGGTCGAGTTGCTGGCGCTGAGCGGTGCCAAGTGTGCAGAGGTCGCCATGGATGCGCTTTGCGCTCAGGTGCCGGTGCTGGCGGTCAAGCGCGGCGTCCGGGGGGCCGTTGGGGCGCAGGGGAGCGAGCGGGTGGAGGTGCCGGCTTTCCGGGTTGTGGCCGTGGACGCTACCGGCGCGGGCGATACTTTCGATGCCGGTTTTCTGGCCGCCTGGCTGCGCGGCGCGACGCTCATGCAGGCGCTGGTTGGGGGCTCGGCCGCGGCGGCGCTGGGCACGACAGCCTATGGCGGATTCGACGGGCAGCCCGATTGGAACGCGCTGCTGCGCCTGGTAGAGGAGCAGGCGTCCGATCAGTACGGCGCTCTGGCGGCGCTACCGCCTCTCGCGTAGAGTCAAGACCCGGAGGTTGCTGCTGGTAACGTCTCCGGGTCTCCGGCCAGAACTGCTGCGACTGCTAGTAGCCGCCCTTTTCCACTGCCTCGATGAGGCCCTTCATGTATCCCACTGCGTAAAAGCGACCCCACAGGCTGTAGCCCGGCCGGTCGTTGGGCTCGCCCTCCAGGGCGGGCACATGGTCTGGGCGCATCGGACCCTCGAACCCCGCGCGATAGTAGGCCTGCATCGCGGCGTACATGTCGGAGTCGCCATCATCGTGGAACGTCTCGCAAAAATCCGCTGCCGTGCCTCTCAGATTCCGGAAATGGGCAAAGAACAGCTTTTCCTGGCGGCCAAAGCGCTCGATCTCCGCGGTGAGGTCGGCGCCCATCTCTGCAAAGCACCCCTGGCAAAAGGTGATTCCGTTCACCGGGCTGGGGACAAGATCGATCACCCGCTGGAAGGCGTCCGGGTGGGTGAGGATGCGCCCGATGCCGCAGATGGGTGAGATCGGTGGATCGTCCGGATGGATCGCAAGCTGCACACCGGCCTCTTCTGCCACGGGTACCGCGGCCCTCAAAAAGTACTCGAGCGACTCCCACAGGCGCTCTTCGGGTACCACGCCCGCCCAGGTGAGGGGCGCGTTTTCCATGAGCGCGTGCTTGTAGCTGGTCGCCAGGGCGTCGCCCCGCACGCGCGTGGTGAACGAGGTGCGCAGCCAGGAGAGCACCGGCATCCAGTTGTAACACATAATCGGGATTCCGGCGGCACCGATGTTGCGCAGGGACTGGCACCAGAGATCGATGGCTTCGTCACGCCCCGGCAGCCCCAGCTTGATCACATCGGGCGGCTGCTGGCTCTCCACGACTGTCCAGTGCAAACCTGCCTCCTCGATTCGCTGGCGCTGGACGACCAGCTCCCGATAACCCCAGACCGGTTGCTTGCCCGCTTCACCCTTGAGCGTGGTGACGATATCGCTGCAGCCGATCTGACGTGCCAGTTTCAGGTAGCTTTCGTTGATCTCCGGCAGGACGATCCCGATGCGCATGGTGCTCCCTTCTCTCCCTAACTCCAGAGTCTGTCATGGGCATCGAGCCGATTGTAGGCGTCCGTTGGCTCCCAAAGCCCTTGATCCGCAGGATCGAGATGCTCGGCAATGACGTCGTCGCGCAGTGACTCAATTCCCAGACCGGGGCTGTCCGGCACCGCGATATAGCCATTCTGAACGATCGGGTTGGGCAGTCCCGTCACCAGGTCATTCCACCAGGGTGTGTCCACCGAATGGTTTTCGAGCGCGATAAAGTTCTCAGTGGCCGCCACCGCGTGGACCGCGGCCATGCAGGCGATCGGTGACTCGGCCATGTGGACAGCCATGGCAACACCGTGATCCTGGGCCATATCACCGATCTTTTTCAGCTCCAGGATACCGCCGCATGTCAGAATGTCAGGGTGGATGATCGACACGCCGCCAGAAGACAACAGGGGCTGGAAACCCTCTTTCAGGTAGATGTCCTCGCCCGTACAGATGGGCGTTGTGCAGCTTTGGGCCAGGCGCACATATGCGTCGGTATACTGCCAGGGCAGCATGTCCTCGTACCAGGCCAGATTGTACTTGTCGAGGCGCCTCGCGATCTTGATGCAATCCTCGATGCCGATGTGCCCAAAGTGATCTGTGGCCAGCGGGATGTCATAGCCGATAACTGCCCGCACATCCGCGACGTACTGCTCCAGCAGGTCGAGGCCATGTTCGGTGACCCTGATGCCCGTAAAGGGGTGGGCTGTATTGTTGATCCGGTACCACTGCTGCTGAATGTTCTGCTGTTCCTCCAACGGCAGGCCGGCGGATGGGTAGCGGACGGCGCTGCGCGTGCCTTCGAGCCAGCCCAGCGGTGCGGTGAGCGCCCCCGGCTGGTCCTGAATGAGCGGCAGCCCGACGTCCATCTTGAGATAGGTAAAGCCTCGCTCCATGCGCTCTTTCAGCGCTGCGCCCATCGCCGCACCGGTGTGGCGCCCGCGCACGTCGGTGTCGCAATAGACACGCACCTGGTCGCGGAACTTGCCCCCGAGCATCTGGTAGACCGGTACCCCGTAGGCCTTGCCAGCCAGGTCCCAGAGCGCCAGTTCGACGCCACTGACCCCGCCGCCCTGGCGGCCGTGGTTACCGAACTGCTTAATGCGACGAAAGACCTGATCCACATTGCACGGGTTCTGGCCCAGCAGGCGGCTCTTGAGAACCAGTGCATACTCCTTGCTGGCGCCGTCCCGCACCTCGCCATAGCCCACCAGGCCCTGGTTGGTCTCGAGGCGTATGAGAGGGCAGCGCATGGGGGCCCCCACGATCGTGGCGATCCGCATATCAGTGATACGCAGCGCAGAGGGGCGGGAATAGGTGCTGATGCGATCGAGAGGCTGTTCAGCGGCTGCTGTGACCATGGCGCAGAGTGCTCCTTGTGCGTGCTAGGATCTGCGGCAGAATAGTCCGGCGGACGGCCTGTGTCAACCGATGTCAAGCCCCGTCGGCTTTGGCAGGCACTGGTCGTCCTCGACGGGAGCGCCCGGTCGGGGTATGCTCACACCGTGATCTGCGAAGAGCAAAGGGGGTGGTGATGGATGCGCGAGAGCTTCTGAGACGGTTTCCGGTGATCGATCTCCACAACGACACGCTTGTGGCGCACCAGCGACTGCGAAACGCCAGCCTGGTGCAAAGGGGTGAACGCTACGGTAGCGAGCGCAACGGTCTTGTCTCGGGCCCGTACGGGCATCTGCGGCCGCTGGATGGGAGCGAGACGATGCAGATCGACCTGCAGGGCATGCGCGAGGCGGGTCTCGATGCAGGGTTCTTTGCGGTGGACGTCACCCAGGCGCACAATAACCATTTGGCCTACGCGATGGACGCGCTGGGATTCCTGCTGCGCGACCTGATGGAGCAAGCGGCGGATGCTGTGATCGTCAGGAGCACGGCGGACCTGCAGGGGGCGCTGGTCGGTCGGAGGCCGGCGATGATCCTGCACATTGAGCATGCGGATGTGACAGAAAAGAGCCTGAATGTGCTGCACGCCCTGTACGCGCTGGGGGTGCGCTCTCTGGGATTCACGCATAACGTCAGCAGTTGCGCCGCGGACGGCTGCCTGGAGGCGCGAGATGGCGTGGGTTTGACTGCTTTTGGCGTGCGATTGGTGCGGGAGATGAACGCGCTCGGCATGGTGGTCGATCTCGCGCATGTGAGCCCCGCCGCCTTTTTCCATGCGCTGGAGGTCAGCTCAAGGCCGGTGCTCTTTTCCCACGGCAATGCGCGCGCGCTGTGCGACCATCCGCGCAACCTGACCGACGATCAGCTCCGGGCCCTGTCCGCACAGGGGGGCGTGATCGGAGTAAGCTTTGTGCCCTCCTTCGTCGATGCCGAAAGGCCCACTATCGAGCGCCTGCTGGACCACTTTGAGCACATCGTCGAGGTCGGCGGGATCAACTGTGTGGGGCTGGGCAGCGATTTCGACGGTGGCGGCACTCTGGTACGGGACGTGAACGCCCTGGAGGAGGTCGTGGCTGGCCTGATCGGTCGTGGCTATGATGAGGGGGCACTGAGCAAGATACTTGGCGGCAACGCCCTGCGCGTGTTGGAGGCCGTTCTATAGACACGTTATTGCCTGTGGATCTGATGGAGGTGTATCGATGAACGTGAACAAGACTCGTGTCAAGATGCAGGCAGGCCAACCGGCGGCGGGGATCACACTCTCGCTGGGGGCTCCTCTCGCGGGTGAGGTGCTCGCGCAGGCGGGCTTTGACTTTATCATGGTAGATAACCAGCACGGCATCTGGGATGATAGCAGCACGCTGCAGGCCTTTCGCAGCATCGTGCTGGGTGGCGCCAGTCCCTATGTGAGGGTGCGGCAGAACGATTTCTACACGATCGGGCGCGTGCTTGACGCGGGGGCGCTGGGTGTGATCGTCCCCATGGTGAACTCGCGTGCGGAAGCGCAGGAGGCCGCCCGTGCAGTCCGCTATCCGCCGCGGGGCGGGCGCTCGATCGGCCCCTTTGCCACGGCATTCCTGGGCGCCGACTATAGCCAGGCGATCAACGACGAAGTGTATCTGGCAGTGCAGATCGAGTCGATCACGGCCGTGGAGCACGCCGACGAGATCCTCAGCGTCGAGGGCGTAGATGGCTGCTGGGTGGGCCCCGCCGATCTGGGGGCCTCCATGGGCCTGGATCTGAGCCTGCCACAGGATCGTGCCCGGCACGAGGAGGCCATCAGCGAGGCACTGGCTGCCTGCCACAGGCACGGCAAGGTGCCGGGGATCGCAGCGCGCCCCGATAGCACCGCTGCCCGGTTCGCTCAGGGCTTTCTCTTTGTCACCGTGGGCTCGGACGCCATGCTGCTGGGCGACAGTGCGGCGACCCTGGTGGCGAGCCTGCGCGGGGAATAGTCGATCTAGAGGCTGTCGGCGTCGCTTGGCCGATACCGGCAACTCGGGTATAATGGGTTGGTGGCCCGGCCAGGGCGGACGAGCACGCGCCTGACCGGGCGTTGTGCTGCCTGCGAGGCTGGTTCTCAATATGATCGAGGAGTGTGTTGCTGTGGCATTGACCGACACCCAGATGAAACCGACCTTTATCAGCATGCTTGACTATTTGGATACGACACTGGAGAAGGATCCGGTGTACGACTGGATTCTGAACGAGACCCGGGTGCGCGGGGTGCCCGAGATGAATATCACTGCGGAGCAGGGCAGGATCCTGAACCTGCTGGCGCGGCTTGTCAACGCGCGGACCATCCTGGAGGTGGGGACGCTGAGCGGTTACTCTGGCGTGTGGATGGCGCGGGCGCTGCCGGCGGACGGCCGCCTGATCACCTGCGAAGTCAACCCCAAGCATGCGGAGCTCGCCGCCGATGCCTTTGCGAAAGCAGGGGTGGCAGACAAGGTGGAGTTGCATGTGGGTCCGGCACTGGAGACACTCAACAGTCTCGACCTGAACGGCGATCTCGATATGGCCTTTATCGACGCCGACAAGCCCAACAACTATGGTTACTTTGAGTACGCCGAAAAGCACGTCCGCTCAGGTGGCCTGATCGTCGTCGATAACATTTTCCTGAACGGCAAAGTCGTCGCTGCGCAGAACGACTATATGCGCAATTTGGACACGTTTAATCGGCAGGTCTTTGACAAGTACGGCGACAATGCGCTCTCCATCCCGTTTTACAAGAAGGAAGAAGACAACCTGGACGGCATGCTCATCGTCCGGATGCCCTGATGAAAAGGACTGGACCGAGGTTCTGAGAGAGATGAAGACGATTCGCTTTGTCGCGGCTTATGCCCGCAACTACATCAAGCCCCTGGTTATAGCGATCCTGGCGATGATCGGCCTGGTTGGCGTGCAGCTTTTGGCGCCCGGCATCATCCGGAACCTCATTAATCTGGTGCAGGAACTCGACTGGGAGGATCCGTCGGCCAGCAGTTCGGTCACAAGGCTGACGCTGATTCTGCTCGGAATCTTTATTGCACGCATTGGTTTTCGCTTTTTGGCCAACTATATGTCACACACCGCCGGGTGGGGTGTGGTCGCCGATGCCCGCCGGGATATCTACCATCACCTGCAGCGGCTGTCGCTGTCCTTCTATGAAGAGCAGCAAACCGGCCAGTTGATGTCTCGGATGATCAATGACTCGGAGATGTTCGAGCGACTGATTAGCCATGCCATTCCGGACACCCTGGTGAGTTTTTTGACACTGGTGGGCGTCTCTGCGGTTCTTCTCTCTATGAATGGCACGCTGATGCTGCTGACGCTCATCCCTGTGCCGCTCATCCTTATAGCGATGCAGGGCTTTAACAAGTACGTGCGACCGGCATTCAGGGAGCGCCAGCAGGAACTGGCAGAACTCAACGCCACAATCAATGACAATCTTTCGGGCATACGCGAGATCAAGGCCTTTACCCGCGAGGAAATTGAGGCCGTTCGTGTCAGCCGGCGCATCGACAGTTACAAGGATTCGATGCTCAAGGTTCTGCGGTATCTGGCGGTCTTTGGCCCATCGGTGGAGTTCGCATCGTCGTTGGGCACGGTGATTGTTATCTATTTCGGCGGCCGCCTGGCGTTTCAGCGCGTGCTGCCTCTTGCAGATCTCGTGGCCTTTTTTCTCTATCTCGAGATCTTTTACCAGCCGGTGCGTACGCTCGCGCAGGTCTGGGAACAGGTGCAGGAGGCTATGGCCGGGGCGGAGCGGGTGTCAGAACTGTTGGACCAGGATCCCGACGTGGCCGACCGGCCCGGGGCGCACGCGTTGCCCCGCCCGATCCAGGGGCATATCAGTATCGATCATGTCAGCTTTGCCTACAAGCGCGGGGCGCCCGTGCTGGAGAATGTCTCGCTGGAGATTCCCGCCAACAGTGTTTTGGCCCTGGTGGGCCCCACGGGTGTCGGCAAGACGACGCTGGCCGGGCTCATCCCGCGTTTCTATGACGTTACGGCTGGCGCCGTACGCATCGATGGGCACGATGTGCGTGATGTGACGGCTCAGAGCCTGCGCGAGAACATCGCCATCGTGCTGCAAGATGTCTTTCTGTTCCACGGCTCTGTTCGAGACAACATCCTTTTTGGCAAGCCTGACGCAACTGACGCGGAGGTGATCGAGGCGGCCCGTGTGGCAAATGCCCACGAGTTTATCGCTTCATTACCCGAAGGGTATGACACGTTCATTGGCGAGCGCGGCGTCAAGCTCTCTGGTGGGCAAAAGCAGCGCCTGTCGATCGCCCGTGCCGTCCTGAAGGATGCGCCCATTCTGATCCTGGACGAGGCGACCTCCTCGGTAGACACAGAGACCGAGCTCCTCATCCAGCAGGCACTGGAGCGCCTCATGGAGGGACGCACGACGATCATCATCGCGCACCGGCTCTCCACTGTGGCGCGCGCGGACAGTATCGTGGTTCTGGAGGATAACACCATTCGCGAGCAGGGCACGCATGAGGACCTGCTGCAGCGTGGTGGCCTGTATAGCTCCCTGTGGTCCATCCAGAGTCGCGATCTTGCCCGCGTGGATGCACTGACGCCAGAGTCACAGATCTAGGCCTGTTTGGCAGTAGCGGAGCGGCAGGGAGCATCTAGTTCCTTGCCGCTCTTTTTTGCTCCTCGAATGCAAGGTCGGCCAGTGCCTGCCTGGCGCGCAACACGTCCGACTCTTTAGGATCATCGGGTCCATAGCGCGCGCGCACATAGAGGCGCGTCAGCACGGCGAATGCAGCGGCGTGTTGCGGCCAAAGGAGAACCAACTCCCGCTCATAGACTGCCGGCGTGATGTCTCTGCGCCTGGGGGCCCCCGCCTCTCTCGCCCGGACCAGCAGTGTCTGGTACACCTCGCGGATCGCATCGCGCGTCGAAGCGGCGGCGTCCAGCGGCAGATATGTCGCACCTGGCTTGCGGCGGCGCAGCAGGCTCTTGAGCTGAGCGCGCACAAGTCCGGCCGTGAGAAGCGATTCGCGAGTCTCGATGATGCCGCCTGCGTCGGTCCGCTCGCGGCTGCGCCAGGCGCGTATGATCAGCCAGGTGGCCAGTGCGAGCCCCCCGAGCACAAAGATCGGACGCCAGGTGGCCTCCCAGAGGGGGCCGAGATCCGGTGGCTCTCGCTGCCCAATCCTGACATCTTCGAGGAGGAACTCTCGCAGTCTGCCCAGGTCGTCTCTCTGCAGGATCGGCAAGAGTCGGCGGTAGGCTGATTGCAGCAGTGGCTGGATCACCCAGAGCAGCGCGTAGGCGATCAGGGTTCCCAGCCCGACCAGCCCCAGAAAGATCAGTTCGACAATCGGCTTCAGGTAACGCAGCAGACTTGCCACGGTGTCCGGTGCAAAGACCAGTCCAGCTGCCCAGCCGAGGGCCAGTATGATGGCGACGGTGGAGCCCGCCACTGCGACCCATGAGCGGCTGATGCCCAGGTGCGCTGTGCTGCGCATGTTCTCGACGGCGAGGGTCCCCGTCAGTGCCATCAGTGCCAGACCGACGAGCCCGGACAGCACAAAAGCTACAATGCTGACAGTCATGTCGACGCCGGGGACACTGGCCAGCGTGTCGGCACGCAACAGCATTGTGCTGCCGAGTGCGATGGACCCGCCGACAAAGCCGCGCCACAGGCCGTCGTAGCGAAGGGCGCTCACGGCGATGCCGCGCCTCCAGGCCAGGACAGCGGCGAGCGCCAGCACCAGACCGCTGGGCACACCCTCGTCCCACTGTGTTAGAGCACGCAGCTGCGCTATCAGCCAGGCACCTGCTGAGGCGCCCTCGGTCCCGGAAGCGATCCACCACGTCGCGGGGATTGCCGCCAGGCCGATGAGAGTAAAGAGCGCCAGAGCCCAGCGCGGTCTGATGTCAAGTCTCTGGATCAGCAGGGGTACCAGCAAGAGTGTCAGGAGCCACCAGGCGGGCACGACCAGACCGGTCGGCTGCATGAGCGGGTTATTGACCGCCAGGTGCAACAACGGCGATACCCAGGCCGCCCACATGATCGCAGCGATTGCGGGGATCGCCCAGAGTTCAGTCCAGCGCGATGGTGTTGAGTTCTCGCCAGGCATCCTGCTCACCCAGGTGAAAAGATGGGATTGTGTCCGGTATGTAGGGCATCGTATCGCCGGCCGTCAGCAGGAGCACCGGATAGCCTGCCTGCTGTATGGCGTCCAGCGCGTCGAGGATCGGCGGTCTGGGATGCGAGGTGATGGCGATTACACTGGCCCCAAAGGGCAGCTCGGCGCTGATCTGCGTAAGCATGCGTTCCATCGAGATGCCACGGAAAGGCTCCAGCGCGGCCAGCGCTGAAAGGATCTCTGTCGCCTGGCGTGCGTGTCTCCCGGGGCGGACGCGGGTCCACGTTTCGGCCTCACGGGTCAGCGCATTGGCGCACACGCCCACCATATAGTGCTCATCGAGCGCGTGTATCGCGATCGACGCTGCTGCCATGACGACGTACTCGAGCGCGTCCGCGAGGTACTCGTAGGTGCGCGGGAGCGTCTGCACGTCGACCGCGATGGTGAGGCTCAACGTATCGCTGGGGTCAAACTCTTTGATCTGAAGTTGCCCAGTCCGTGCTGTGGCGCGCCAGTGCACATGGCGCGCGTTGTCCCCAGGCCGATATGAGTGTACCCCCGCAAAGCGCAGCGGGTCCTCCAGCACGCGCCGGGGGGCAAACCATTCGCCCACAGGCCGCGCCGCGGGCAGCCCCAGGTCCTCGACCGAAACGACTCTGGGAAAGACCAGCAGTTCGTCTATTGTGTTGTTCTTCTCGACTCGCCGCTCATGGCCAAAGAGATCCCCGGATGAGATCTCCGCCGGGCCAAACTCAAAACGACCGCGCTGGCCGCCGCGCAAGCGATGTACGCGGTTCACACGCTGGTACCAACCCATAGAGAGGAGGCTGACCAGCGCATTGCCCTCTCCCGGAGCGTTCTCCTGGACCTGGTCCGTTAACAGGTCGACCCGACGGGGAAAGGTGTCCCGGACGAGCAGCCAGGCCAGAGGGAGCGGCTTGGCGTTCTCAAACTCGAGTGTCAGGGTGGTCTCCTCACCATAGTTCAGTGTCGCGTGGCCCAGTTTTCGCCGGTACGTGAGGTTGGTCAGGCAGTAGCGTGCCCAGAGGGCCGACGCTGCTGTGGCAATGGCCAATATGGAGACGAAAATCGCCAGCAGGTCGCGGCGCAACGCCAGAGCGATGAGGAAAAAGGCGGTCAGAAGTAGCGCCCAGGCCCCCGTCTTCATGGCGATGTGTTGGCCCAGTCCTCCTCGACCGGCACCGGTATCTCGCTCACAATGGCCTTGAGCACCTCACGGGAGGCCTCACCGCGCAGGCGTCGACGTGTGCTCGGGATGAGCCGGTGTGCCAGGATGGGTTGGGCCAGATCCTGTATCTCGTCGGGCGTCACAAACGGCCGTCCGCGGAGCGCCGCCAGCGCCTGGCTCGCGCGATACAATGCCAGGGATCCGCGCGGGCTTACGCCCAGACTGAGATCGTCGCTTGCTCTGGTCGCCCGCACAATGTCCAGCAAGTAGGACTGGATAACGGGGTGTATAAAGACGCGCCTGCAAACAGGAGCCAGAGCCAGAAGCTCGACAGCCGCCATCACAGGCTGGAGGGACTTGAGCGGGTCATCTTCGCGAAAACGCAGCAGGATCTCACGCTCTTCCTCCAGAGTGGGGTAGCCAATGCTGATCCGGACGAGAAAGCGGTCGAGCTGTGCCTCGGGAAGCGGAAAGGTGCCCTCGAGTTCCACGGGGTTCTGGGTGGCCAGCACGAGAAAGGGCCGGTCCAGTGGGTAGGTCACGCCATCGGCGGTCACCTGTCGCTCCTGCATCGCCTCGAGGAGGGCGCTCTGGGTACGTGGGCCGGCCCGGTTGATCTCATCCGCCAGGATGATCTGTCCAAAGATCGGCCCGGGCCGGAACTCGAACTGGTGAGTATCCTGATTATAAACACTGGCGCCGGTGATATCCGTCGGCAGCAGGTCAGGGGTGAACTGGATGCGGCGGAAGGTGCAGCCGAGGCTGGCCGCCAGCGCCGAGGCCATGCTGGTCTTACCGATGCCGGGCACATCCTCGATCAGCGCGTGCCCTTCGCATAGCAGGGCGACCAGCAGGAGGTCGACGGCCTCTGACTTGCCGACGATCACGCGCTGTACATTCTCACGGAGCCGGTCGCCAGCGGCCTGCACCTCAGCGGTGTTCACTGTCATCGCACTACTCACTAACGCTATATGCCCAAAGACTGTGGCTCACCAGTCGATTGCGGTGCCATCGTCCGGATGGTAGCGCTCCGGATTGCGCCAGTCATGCCCGATCTTGTCGGCCAGGGCCTCTTCATCCAGTTCGATCCCCAGGCCCGGCTTTTCCGGCAGCGGCACGTACCCGTCCACGACGCGGAAGGGCTCTTTGAGATAGCCCTCGCCCAAGGTGACGTGTTCCTGGGCGAGAAAGTTGGGGATCGCGGCATCCATCTGGATGCAGGCCGCCAGGGCAATCGGACCCAGCGGGCAGTGCGGTGCGATCGCGGCATAATAGGCCTCGGCCATGCCGGCGATCAGCCGCCCCTCAAAGATACCGCCGCAGTGCGCGATGTCAGGCTGCAGGATGGACGCGGCGCGTTGCTCCAGCACCTCGCGAAAGCCCCACTTGGTGTACAGGCGCTCCCCTGTGGCGATAGGGATGTGCGTCTTGCGTGCCAGGTCCGCCAGGACCTCGGTGTTCTGGCACTGCACCGGCTCTTCGACAAACAGGGGCTGGTAGGGCTCTAGCGCCTTGATGAGCAGAGCGGAGGTCTGCGGGCTCACCGCGCCGTGAAAGTCGATGGCGATGTCGACCTCTTTGCCGGCGCCCTTGCGCATCGCCGCAAAGCGTTCGGCCACATCCTCGACAAAGCCCGGTGTCTCGACGATGCGGGCAGGGCGAGAGCCTCCCACGCCGGTCTTGAGCGCCAGGAAGCCTTTCATGGCCTGCTCGCGGGCGCTTGCTTCGGCCTCCTCGGGCGTGTTTCCGCCGCAGCGGCCATAGACCTTGATCCGGTGGCGCAGCGGGCCGCCCATGAGCTTGTAGACGGGCACGCCCAGCGCTTTGCCGGTCAGATCCCAGAGCGCATGCTCCACGCCGGATAGCGCGCTGGTCAGGATTGGCCCTCCGCGATAAAAGGCATGCTTGTACATTGCCTGCCAGTGGTGCATCACCTGGGTGGGATCCTTGCCCACCAGGTAGGGCTCCAGTTCGGCCACGGCCTGCGCGACCGTGAGTGCGCGACCTTCGAGCATCGGCTCGCCGAGGCCGACCAGTCCCTCATCCGTGTGCATTTTCAGGAACAGCCAGCGGGGCTTGACCAGAAATGTCTCGAGCCGGGTGATACGCATAGCGCCTCCTCGCGATTGCGGGGACGACCGTTGTCGCCCCCACATTCCGATGTTGTCTAGAATGTCATATACTCGGCGTCCGCGGCGAACATCTCATCCACCATCTCGCGGATCTTGTCCAGCGGGAGCACCGCGGCTGTGAGTGGGTCGAGTTGCACAGCCTGATAGATGTACTCGCGGTTCTTTTCGATGAACCCTTTCACCGCCAGTTCCTGGACGAACAAGTTGCTGCTGTTCAGTCCGGCCAGGGCGGGCGGAAGCGCGCCTATCTGGCAGGGATGCAGGCCCATGGCGTCAGTCATTATGGGCACCTCTACCACGGCGTGGTACGGCAGGTTGCTGATCAGTCCCTCGTTGGGAACATTACCGTTAAAGGTATAGGGGACATTGGTCTCGCACGCGTTCAGGATGCGGGAAAAGTACTCGTGCGACAGATCGATGGGCACCTCGGCGTCACCATAAGCCAAATCGTGCATCTCCTTGTCGGCCTGGGCGCGGCGCTCGGCCATCATGGCCAGAAGCTGCTCCCGGGTCAGGTCCTTGCGCTGCCACACGCCCCACATCTTCTCGTGGGTGTGCCGATCGATCAGTTCTTGAGTGCGCCGGAAATAGGGCGTGTACTCGGACATGTGGATCGAAGACTCGGAGACAAAGGCCCCAAAGTACTTCATGACCTCCCACTTGACAATGTCCCGGTTGTAGATGTCGGGATCCTCCATCGCCTTGAAGAGCATCGGGTAGGCGTCCTCTCCCTTGACATTGTACTTTAGAAACCAGGCCATGTGGTTGATGCCCGCGGCCCAGTAGGACACGTCCTCAAAGGGTACCTTGAGGTACTCTGCCAGGGTCATGGCGGTGCCCTGCACCGAGTGGCACAGACCCACATAGCGAATGCCGGTGAGTTCCTTGACGGCCCATGAAAGCATCACCATCGGGTTGGTGTAGTTGAGCATGAGTGCCTTTGGCGCGACCTTTTCCATGGTTTTGGCGATATTGATCACCGCCGGGGCATTCCGCAAAAAGTAGAACACGCCGCCGGGTCCCATCGTGTCACCCACAGAGTGCATGACGCCGTACTTGGCCGGGACGGAGACGTTGTTGTGCGTCGTGCCGACTCGGATCGAGACGGAGACATAGTCCGTATCTGTGAGGGCCTCCTCCAGATCGGTGGTTGCCTCGATGCGAGCACCTACACCCAGCTGCTTGACCATCTTGCGCGCCAGGGTGGCCATCGTATCCAGACTCTGCTGGTCGATGTCCATCAGCGAGATGGTCGAGTCCCTTAGTGAGGGCCACTGCAACGCATCGGCGACGAGACGCCGGGCAAAAACGTGGCTGCCGGCTCCAACAATCGTGATCTTGGGCATGTCGATCCTCCTGCTCAATCATGGAGGGCCCCGGGGGCCGCTCTCTGCGTACATCCAGAGTATAGACGAGCGCCCGTGTGACTGGCAAGGGCTCTTTCTTGACCCTCCTGGCGGCGGTGTTATAATGGTGCTGAGCGGGCGACCGGTTGGCGCCCAGCGCGGATGTGTACGCTACAAGGCGTCGCTTGGATCGCGTTGCGACCGAGACGGCAAGAGATGGTCAGGGGCTTTCTGCCCTTCTTGCCCTCGCGCAGCGCCGCGAGGTTTTTCTGTTTGTGGGGGTATGCGTGGCGATCATCGAGGTGCAGGGGTTGCACTACCGCTATGGGCACGGCGATGACGGCATCGACGCGCTGGGCGGCGTCGATCTGACGGTCGAGCGCGGCGACTATCTTGCCATTGTCGGGCTGAACGGTTCAGGCAAGTCCACGCTGGCGCGCTGCATGAGCGGGCTGCTCTCTCCGACGGAGGGGGATGTGTTGGTCCAGGGCCGGAACACGCGTGAGCACCAGGCGCTGATCGGTATCCGAGCCTCCGTGGGAATGGTGTTTCAGAACCCCGACAACCAGTTCGTCACCAGCCTGGTGGAAGACGAGGTGGCCTTTGGACCGGAGAATCTCGGCATCGCGCCGGGGGAGATACGCGCCCGGGTGGTGAGATCGCTGGCTCAGGTGGGGCTCACAGGCAGCGAGAGCCGTGATCCCCGAACCCTGTCGGCGGGCGAAAAGGCGAGGCTGGCGATTGCCTCTGTACTGGCCATGGAGCCGACGTGCCTTATCCTGGACGAAGCCACGGCAATGCTGGATCCTGCCTCGCGACGCGATCTCCTGAGCCTGGTGCGTGACCTGCACTCTGGGGGCATGACCGTCGTCGTTGTAACGCATCACATGTCCGAGGTGACGCAGGCCGAGCGTGTGGCTGTTATGGAGGCCGGACGGCTCGTCCTGCAGGGGACTCCGGTGGAGGTGTTTCGCCAGGCTGACGGGCTGGAGCGCATCGGGCTGGCCCTTCCGCCGGCGGCCGCCATCGCTCAGGGATTGGCCGCGAGGGGGCTGGACCTGCCGGATAGTATCGTCACCGCCGATGCGCTGGTTGACGAGATCGCCGCGCTTGCCGGGGTAGCGCGATGAGCGATCCGGTGATCACCTTGCGCGGCCTGTCCCATACGTACCTGGCAGACACGCCCAATGCAGTGCCTGCGCTGGTGGATGCCAGCCTGACAGTCCAGCGCGGCGAGATTGCGGCTTTGATTGGCCCCAGCGGGGCGGGCAAGTCCACACTGGTATCATTCATCAACGGGCTGCTGCGGCCAGCGGAACGGCTACGGGCAGTTGTTTTGGGTCAGGACATTGCCGATCACTCTATCGGTCTCAGTGCGCTGCGGGCGCGCGTGGGCCTGGCGATGCAGTATCCGCATCAGCAACTCTTTGAACGTTTCGTCGGAGATGACGTGGCCTATGGCCCGAGACAGCTCGGCCTCTCGCGCGAAGAGTTGCGCGAACGCGTGCGCTGGGCCATGGAAGAGGTGGGACTTGAGTTTGACGCCTTTGTCGACCGGCAAACTTTTAGCTTGAGCGGCGGGGAGATGCGCCGGGTGGCCCTGGCCGGGGTGCTCGCGCTCAGGCCGGAGATTCTGGTGCTGGACGAAGCTACGGCGGGGCTGGATCAGGTGGGCCGTCGCCAGGTGCATGATCTGCTGCGGCGGCTGCGTAGGGATCAGGGGGTGACGGTGGTGCTCGTGTCCAACGAGATGGAGGAGGTTGCGGAACTCGCCGACTCGGTGACGGTGCTCGATAGGGGGCGCACTGTGGCGTCGGGGGCCGTCCGGGAGGTACTCACGCAAACGGCACTGCTGGAGCCACGCGGCCTGGCTCTGCCTGAGGCCACGGAGGTGGCGCAGAGGCTCAGGGCGCGGGGAGTGGCCATCGCTCCGGACCTGTTGACGCCCCATGAAGTACAGGAGGCTCTGTGGCAAGCACTGCCTCGCTAAGGAATACGAGCCTCGGCCGCTACTGGCCCATGGAATCGGCCATTCACGCCCTGGATCCCCGCAGTAAGCTGCTGGTGGTCCTGTTCCTCACAGTAGCCATCGTCGTGGCCGGTCGCTGGTGGCTTACCGTGACGCTGCTGGCAGCACTGCTGATGCTGTATCCGCTGTCGCGGTTGCCCCGGGCAGCGCTGAGCGGTGCGCTGCGTCCTGTTCTGCCGGTGCTGGTGCTGCTCGCGCTCTTTCAATTGCTCTTTGGACTGGAGCCTGCGGGCGTGCCCGGCGCTGGCGTTGTGCTATGGACGTCGGGCAAACTCAGCCTCACGCTCGGCAGGATCATGGGGGTGCTGACCTCTCTCGCACGGCTGCTGTCGCTTGTGCTGCTGGTCTCGCTGCTCACAGCGACCACGTCGCCCAGCGCGCTCGTCTCCGGACTGGAGATGCTGTTGCGCCCGCTCAACCGTCTGCGGCTTCCGGGGCACGAACTTGCTCTTACGGGGGCCATCGCGCTGCGCTTTCTCCCGATCCTGGGAGAGGAACTCGAGTCCGTGCAGCGTGCGCTGCTGGCGCGCGACATCACGGGCGGTCCCGAGAGCCGCTGGCAGATCGCGCGCAATGCGCGGCGAACTGCGGCGTTGATTGTGCCACTATTTGCCGATGCCTTTCGACGCGTCGATCAGCTTTCCACGGCCATGCTCGCCCGGTGCTATCAGGGAGGGAGGGGGCGCACCTACTACCGGCATCTGCGGCTCTCGGCCGGAGACTATATCTCCTTCGGGTTTGGGTTGGTCACGCTGATCGTCGCGTTCGCATTCTAGTCAGAGCAGATCTTCAGATCGAGAGGGACACACTATGGACGCTCAAGAACGTTCGATTCGTCGTATTGTGACCGCAGGACTTTTGCTGGCCATCACTCTGCTGCTCGCACTTACGCCGGTGGGGTTCATTCCCGTGCCTACGCCCGCTGGCAGTGCGACGATCGCCCACATCCCTGCAATCATCGGAGGGATACTCGAGGGACCGCTGGTGGGTCTGATCGTCTCGCTCGGATTCGGCTTTGCCAGTTTTCTAAGCCCATTGGTGCCCGTCAAGGACCCGCTGGTTATCATCCTGCCTCGCCTGGCGATCGGTGTCGTGGCGGCGCTGGTGTATTTTGGCCTGCGTCGCGCCAGCAAGGTTGCGCTGATGACGATCCTGCTGCTTCTCCTGGCAGCGGCACTGTGGGCCGGCTATGTGGTGAGCCAGTCGATCATGTGGCTGGGTATCGCCATCGCGGTCGTCGCACTTGCTCTCACCATTTACGGACTGCTCTGGCTGCGCAAAGGCGATACGCAGGCGGTGGGGCTGGCGGCAGCCGGTGTCGCCGGCTCGCTCACCAACACGGTGCTCGTGTTGGGGGCGGCAGTCCTGCGCCAGGTCCCGGGGGTTACGTCCGAAGTCGCGCTTAGCATCGGTCTGATGCAGGGGATCCCCGAGGCGGTGGTCTCCGCGATTATCGTGGTCGCCGTGGTCTCGGCGGTTCGGCAGATCGGCGGCAAACGGGGCTCGCGTCTCTAGAGCAGGAAACAGGAGGGCAGCGGCCATGCTACTCTGCATCGATATCGGCAACACGAACATTGTGCTCGGCCTGTACCGGGGTGACAGCCTGGTGACCCACTGGCGCATCAGTACCGATCATGAGCGCATGCCAGACGAGTATGCCATGACAGCGGTGAATCTGTTCGCGCACGCTGGCTATACCTTTGATCAGGTCGAGGACACCATCATCGCCAGCGTGGTGCCCTCACTGACCGAGCGCTTTGAGGAGATGGTGCGTGGCTACCTGGGACGGGATCCGCTGGTCGTGGGGACCGGGACGCGAACCGGCGTGGCTATCCGCTACGATCGGCCGCAAGAGGTGGGTGCCGATCGCATCGTCAACGTCGCTGCGGCTTTTCGCCAGTACGGCGGTCCGGCCTGTGTCGTGGATTTTGGTACGGGCACGACGTTTGACGCCCTCTCGGCCACGGGAGAGTATCTCGGCGGGGCCATTGCCCCGGGCGTGCGTGTGGCTGCGGAGGCGCTCTTTCAGCGTACCGCCAAGCTGCCGCGTATTGACCTGCAGCGTCCCCCGCACGCCATTGGTGCTAACACCGTGGATGCGATGCGGTCAGGCATCCTGTTTGGCTATGTAGGCCTCGTGGAGGGCCTGGTGGCGCGCTTTAGGGCGGAGCTGGGTCCCGATATGCGGGTGATCGCCACCGGCGGGCTGGCAGAGGTGGTGGCCCGTGAGACGTCCGTCATCGAACACGTCGACCCCTGGCTCACGCTCAAAGGCTTGCGGCTCATCTACGACCTGAACCGAGGCACGCCATGATTCTCGAGGGCAAGAACATCGTTCTGGGGGTGACCGGGGGCATCGCGGCGTACAAAGCGGTGGATCTCTGCAGCAAGCTGGTCCAGGCGGGCGCGCACGTCGAGGTGATCATGACTGAGGCGGCTCTGGCTTTTTTGACGCCGTTGACGTTTCAGACGCTGACGCAACGTCCAGTGTCAGTGGATATGTTCAAGGCGCTGGATACGACCGATATGGCGCACATCTCCCTCGCCAAAAGGGCGGATCTGATCGTGATTGCGCCGGCCACGGCGAACACGCTGGCCAAGCTGGCGAATGGTGTCGCGGACAACCTGTTGACCACGACCGTGCTGGCGAGCACGGCGCCGCTGGTGCTGGCTCCCGCCATGGATGCGGACATGTGGGCGCACCCGGCTACGCAGGCCAATGCAGCGACCTTGCGAGGGCGCGGGGCGGTCATTGTGGAGCCAGACGAGGGCAGGCTGGCCTCGGGGCGCATGGGCCGTGGGCGTTTGCCGGCCACTGACACACTTTTGGCAGCCATCCGGCAGACGCTGGGCAGGGAAGGACCTCTGGCCGCTCTGCGGGTGCTCGTGACTGCAGGCGGCACCCAGGAGCCGCTGGACCCTGTGCGCCACCTGACAAACCGTTCGTCGGGGCGGATGGGCTATGCTCTGGCCGAAGCGGCGCGAGACCGCGGCGCCGCGGTGACGCTGATCAGCGCGCCCACCTGTCTCGGAAGAGTGCAGGGGGTGGAACATGTCGCTGTGCGCACAGCCGAGGAAATGGCCCGGGCGGTGCTCTCCAGACGTACTGAGACCGATGTGCTCGTGATGGCAGCCGCCGTGGCGGACTATCGCCCCGCAACGCAGGCAGAGCACAAGATCAAGAAGGGTGAAGACACCCTGCTGCTCGAGCTCGAGCGCACGCAGGACGTCCTGGGCACTATCGCCGCGCTACGCATGGATGGCTGGCCAGGGCTGGTCGTCGGATTCGCGGCCGAGACGGACGACTTGCTGGAGAACGCAGGCGAAAAGCTGACTCGCAAGCGGCTGGATCTGCTGGTAGCCAACGATGTATCCGCGACGGATGCGGGGTTCGAGGTGGCGGATAACCGCGTCGTGCTCCTGGCGCCTGGCGCCGCGCCAGAGGCTTTGCCCCTGATGAGCAAGTTCGAGGTCGCAGAGCGCATCTGGGAGCGGGTGCAGGCCTTGTGGGAGCTACGACATGGCTAGATATCCAGGCAGCATCACGGACGTAGAGGGCATCCTTGTGGGGCATGCAGGCGACGAGCAGGCCCTTACCGGCTGTACCGTGATCCTGTGCCCGTCGGAGGGCGCGGCCGGCGGGGGCGTGGTGCGCGGGTATGCGCCTGGCACTCGCGAGACCGCGCTCCTGCAGCCGGGCATGCTCGTGGGGAGGGTGAACGCGCTCCTGCTCACGGGCGGGAGCGCCTACGGGCTGGCGGCGGCTGATGGAGTGATGCGTTACCTCGAAGAACAGGGTCTGGGCTATGATACCGGTGTAGCACGGGTGCCGATCGTGCCCGGTGCGGTGCTCTTTGATCTGGCGCTGGGCAACGCTGATGTGCGGCCTGATGCATCCATGGGCTATGCGGCGGCCAGTTCCGCTCACACGCCGGCGCTGGAACAGGGCAACGTAGGTGCCGGCGTGGGCGCCACGGTGGGCAAACTGGCCGGGATGGAACAGGCGATGAAGGGTGGCCTGGGTACGGCCAGCTTGCGTCAGGGCGATCTTGTGGTCGGCGCCATCGTCGCTGTGAACGCACTGGGCAACGTGGTCGATCCGGAGACGGGCAGAATCCTGGCAGGAGCACGGGGGGCGACACCGGGCGAGTGGGTGGATGTGTTGGACCCCAGTGTCTACGTGACGGCGGGTTTTGCGGGGAACACTGTGATCGGGGCTCTGGCCACGAACGCGAGGCTGGATACGGCCGAACTCAATCGGCTGGCGCAGTCCGGGCACGATGGACTGGCCCGCGTGATCCGGCCCGTCCATACCCTCTTTGATGGGGATACGCTGTTTGCTGTAGCGACCGGCCAGGTGGATGCGAACCCGGTCGTGCTGGCTGAGATGGCCGCTGTGGCGATGGCGCGCGCGGTGGTCAATGGTGTGCTGGAGGCGCTACCGGTGGGCGGACTGCCTGGTGCCCTGCCTACACCTAGGCATTTTGGCTGAGTTTTCTTTGGACGATTGACCTGGCCATGGTTTGCGAGTATAATAAGTATCGTAGATTCTGCTCAGGACGGTGACGTGTCAGTCATGAGAAAGCCTACGACACTTGACTCGGTATCGGCATCCTGCAGCGTGCTGCAGGTGTGGCGAGCCGAGTTTTTCTGTTTATGTAATCTGATCAGTCGTTTGGGCGCGAAAGGAGGTGTCCGAGCGTAGCCGCCGCGACAGCTTGCCAATGCGTTCGCAAAAGTGTTGAGCGTTCGCCTAGCTGATAGACGAGGGAGTCCAAGTGGCATTGCTAGAAAATGAGTTTGATACTGCGACCGATGAAGAGATTGAAGATGAAGTTGTCGATGATGATGACGATGTGATTGATCTGGAACTGGAGGAGGAAGAGGACGAGTCCGATGGGCAGGGCGAGGTCCGGGACCTTCTCGAGGAGCAGTTACTGCGCAAGAGGACGCGAGCCGATCTAGAAGGGATCGCCGCAGACGATACCGTCAGCCTCTATCTCAAGCAGATGGGGCAGGTCGCGCTTCTGACCGCCGAAGAAGAGGTACTGCTGGCCAAGCGCATTGAGGCGGGCGTTGCGGCCTGCAAGAGGCTCCAATCCGCCGACCTCAACGAGGACCAGCGTGATGACCTGGAGGAAGTTGTCCGTCTTGGCGAGCAGGCGCGCACGCGCCTCGTGGAGGCGAACACCCGTCTGGTGGTGAGCGTTGCCAAAAAGTACCTCGGTCAGGGTGTTCCCATGCTGGACCTGATTCAAGAGGGCAATATCGGGCTGATGAAGGCGGTGGAAAAGTTCGACTATCACCGCGGGTACAAGTTCAGCACCTACGCAACCTGGTGGATTCGGCAGGGTATCACGCGGGCGCTGGCGCAGCAGAGCCGGCTTATCCGATTACCGGTCCATGCGGGGGACCAGATCCGCAGGATCTACCGCATCGTGGAGCAGATCGAGCAGGAAGAGGGCAGGCGGGCGACACCAGAGGAGATTGCGGATCAGACCGGTCTGAGCGTGACCAAGATTGAGCGGCTCATGCGCATCTCGCGTTATCCCGTGTCTCTCGAGCGTCCCGTGGGTGACGATGGCGACACCGAATTCGGCGATTTTATCGAGGATGATGATGCGCCGTCACCGTCGGACGTGGCCTATCGCCAGCTCCTGCGAGAGGCGTTGGAGGAGGTTATGACCGCGCTGAGTCCGCGCGAGACCCGTATCCTGCTGTTGCGTTTTGGCTTGAGGGATGGCAAGGCGCACACGCTGGAAGAAGTGGGTGAAAAATTCGGGCTGACGCGGGAGCGTATTCGTCAGATCGAGCACCAGGCGCTCGCACGATTGCGCCATCCCTATCGTTGTGCCCAACTCAAGGATTATTTGCGCTAGATTGGTTCGTCAGACAAGGCGCTCTCCGATACCC
The DNA here is from genome assembly GCA_040772225.1 of Anaerolineae bacterium. Lineage (GTDB taxonomy): Bacteria > Chloroflexota > Anaerolineae > UBA1429 > UBA1429 > JAAYED01. Next base: position 859,317 of record JAXGYO010000002.1, on the reverse strand, counting down.
GGTCGGAGAGCGTCTTCTGTTGCGCCTGGCGATCCTCAGCTCGGCGTTCTGCGCCCGGCCAGGTCCACCGCAGCCATGATCGCGCTGACCATACTGGTGGCATAGGCTGTCCCCTTGCCCGCCTTGCCGAAATTCGTGCCGTGGTCCACCGAGGTGCGGATGATCGGCAGTCCCAGAGTGATGTTCACTCCCTCGGCAAACCCGATGAGCTTGGTCGGGATGTGCCCCTGATCGTGATACATGGCGATCACGGCGTCAAAGGACTTGAATTCCGCCATCATATAGAAGACGGTGTCTGGCGGCACAGGAATTGGATGGACGTTCAGTCCCTGGGCACGGGCTCGCTCGATCGCAGGCCCGATCTCGCGTACCTCCTCGTCTCCAAACAAGCCGCCTTCGCCAGAGTGCGGGTTGAGGCCGGCAACTGCGATACGGGGCGAGGTGATCCCCATCTGCTTGAGAGCATCGTCGGTGAGTTGGATGACGTCGACGATGCGGTCAGCCTTGACGCGATCGATGGCCTCGCGCAGGGAGCAGTGTGTGCTTACGTGTGTCACCCGAAAGTCGCCCGCTGTGAGCATCATCGCGACCTTTTTCGCGCCTGTGCGAAAGGCGAGGAGACCCGTGTGGCCGTCATACGGGTGGCCGGCCAGGTTGAGCGACTCTTTGTTGATGGCTGAGGTGACCAGTGCATCGACCTTACCGGCCATGGCGAGGTCGATGCCCGCGATCACAGTATCGTAGGCCACCTGGCCCGCCGGCGCCTGCACCTTGCCGTACTCTATCCCCTGCATGTCCACGTCTGTCGCCTGGAGCACATCGATGGCATCATCGCCATAAAGCGCCTGTGAGACATCGTCCACGGGCCGCACGGAAACGTCCACGCCGACGAGCTCGGTCGCTCGCTCCATCCAGGATACGTCACCGAGAACGACGATGCGCGCCCGACGACGGACTTCCGGATCTGCCCAGGCTTTGACGACGATCTCGGAGCCACTGCCGCTGGGGTCTCCCATAGTTACCCCAAGAATGGGCCGGTACTGCATCATTCTCCCTCCACTTGGTGTCAGTATCCAGTGACTAGTCGTGTGTTTTGTCGTGCAACCACTGACGGGCGGCGATCATCGCCCCGGGGCTACCGAATCCCCCTGCTTTGGTTACTGCCGGCAAACCAGCCGCCTGGCCGCCCCGCAGTTGCGCGCCCGGAATACCGGGCTCGATCTCGTCGACGATGCGCAACGATGCGACCTCGAGGGCGCGGCATACCGCGATGGCGACCTCTCCTCCGGTCAAGAACAGCCCGGCCACCTGGTCACGAACCACCAGCGAGCGCACTGCGCCAGCGAGTATCTGGGACACGCGCGGTCCCGCTCCAGGGACCGCCGGGCTCGAGGTGGCCTCAATCACAAGATCGTCACCCGTATTGAGAACCTCAAGGGCGGCCTGGGTCAGCCGGTCCGTCTCCCGTACAGGCTCGTAAACGCCACGGCTGTCCAGGGTCACCTGCTGCACGCCAAAGCGAACCAGACTCTCGACCTGTTCCAGTGAGACAGGATTTCGGCTGCCAGCAACAAACAGCATACCCCTGTTGGCACGATTAGGGAAGACAACCGGCACAGGCGCCCGGGCATCGAGCAAGGCTGCCCAGGTCTGAGCCAGGCCTGCCGAGCCGCAGGGCATCCATGCCGGCCCCAGGCTAATGGTCGCTTGCGCGATCGTCGCCAGATCCCCATCCGACGCCGCATCTACGACCACCAGACGGCTATCGGCCATGGCAAGCTCGCGGGCGAGATGGCGCACACCTCTGCGCACCACATCCAGCCCCATGTGGGCCACCTCCATACCGGATTGCTGCATCAGATAGGTCGGCAGATGGGCTTCCAGCATCGGCCACCGCGGATCGTAGCGGAAAGGTGTCATGCTCAGAGGCTGGTCGTCGATCAGCAGGCGCCCGTTGACCAGGGTCCGTCCACCCTGTGGAAAGGACGGGGCAACTACGGCTGCCCTGAGCGACAATCCGGACAAGAGCGTCCGCAACTCGTAGCCAACGTTTCCTCTGAACGTCGAATCTATCTTTTTCAGGACCCGTCTATTGCGCAGGCGGGGGATCAATTCGCCTACACTTGCGATGGCTGCACTCGGGCTCGCGTCCCGGCTCTCGCTACTCAGGACCACGACCGGCGCGCTCTCGTTCGCTTCTGTATCGAGCTGGACCACCGTTTCGAGGCCGCGACGCGCTAGCTGAAGTCCGCTGTCCAGGGCCCCTGTCAGGTCGTCGGCCAGAATCGCCAGCGGCAGGAGCTGGTCGATAGCGGTCATCGTAAGGGCTGCAGGTGCCAGGGGACGATCGGCCCAGCGAAAGGCAAGATCTCCGAATCGCCCTTGACCAGGTCCGAGCACGGCGCTAGACTGTATCTGGCACGGGAATGAGGCGAATCGCGACATGTTCCAGTCAGGAGAACGCTCATGAGAAGGTTCGGCACGCTCCGGTTCATCGCCACACTCTGTCGTATCCTTGCCTGGGTTGCACTTGTCGGTGGTCTCCTCGGCGGTCTACTTGCTATTCTGCTCGCCGTGATTGGCGGCAGGATTGAGGTGCCGGCATTCCGCGGGATGCAGCCCTACATGAGCTCGACTGCTGGAGCGGTCATCTTTGGCCTTTTCATCGCCGCCGCGGCGCTGGTTGCCTTTCTCGTCATGCAGGCTGAGGCGGACGTGATCACCCTTGGTCTCGCCATTGAAGAGAACACGCGGACGACTGCCGAATTGCTCAAAGGCGAGGCTGCCTTGAGTGCAAATGGTGTCCCCTGGGACCCTTCGGCCTGAGACGACGCGCACCAGGTTCCTGATTCGGCGACCACACGCAACCCTGGCTCCCCAGAGCAGCGTGGGCGCAAGCTGCTGTTGCTGGTGGCCGAAAACGGCCAGTGTCTGTGTCCTCATCTCGCTTTGATCAACTCTTCTCCCTGCATGGGAGGATGACCTGTGTGTATGAATAGGGCGGGAGACTCAGCATCACAGGCTGACGGTCGATCGCCAGGGCAGCTCTGCTGGGCGTGATCCGTTCTGGGTCATCCGGGGTATTCTGATCCCACCACGTCTCGCCACAAAGGGTCACGACCTCACCCTGAGCATCGAGCTCCAACTCTCCCGTGTCGATCGACAGCTCAATCGGCCCGGTCTCAGCCGAGCGATGCACGAGGCTAAGGATCAGTCTGCTGCCATCAGCGGAGAGGACGGCCAGTGCATCGATTGCCGGAACCTCTTCCAGTGGCGGCATCACACCGTTGTCAAAGGACTCGTTGACCTTGTAGATCGGGCTCTTGAGCGCAATGGCTACAGGAATGCCGTCCCGCAGCTCGCCGAGCATCGTGTGCGCATAGTGGATCGGATTGGCCCACACGCGCTCGCGCGTTTTGCGCAGACCGCCACCGTGGTTGACTGTGGCCGAATGAGTCACCAGTTCCACGGCATCGCCCATGCGGATGCATTCGTGGAGGATCGTGGCCACGTACAGCGCCTCGCTGATCGTCTGATTCGTTGGCATCGTTGCTGGGGACAGGTCGCTGCCGATACCCGCTGGCCCCTGATAATGGCTAAAGAGCTGTAGTTCGGTGATCGCAACACGTGGTTCATTCACCCCGCCGGCGGCCATCTCGGCAAGGAGCTGGCGGTATTTCTCTCCCAGCGCTTTGGCATATCCCATGAATGAGTGATACAGGGCCGTTGGATTGGTGCGCTCGTCTACAGAACCGCCGTTCAGCACATGGTGGGTGATGGTGTTGAGCTCGGGTGCCGCGCGCTCGATCAGGGCCGTGTTCCATTCAGAGTGGACGCGCCATTCCGAGCCACAGGCGAGCACGCGGATAGTCGGATCGACGGCTCTCATGGCGCGCGCAAAGCAGAGATATCTGTCGGCATAGCCGCCCGGTGTGGTCCAGCTGACCTGATGGCGGCCATCCAGCTCGTTGCCGATCTCCCAGAGCCTGACACCGTACGGCTCAGGGTGACCGTACTCGGCGCGAAGGCGTCCCATCGCTGTCTGTGTGGAACCGTTGCAGTACTCAACCCAGGCAGCGGCCTCCTCAGGTGTGCCGTCGCCAGCGTTGACGCAGATCATCGGCTCGCAGCCCACCTCGCGGCAGTAGCCGATGAACTCATCGGTGCCGAAAAGGTTGTACTCGAGTGATTCCCAGGCAGGATTGGGCAAGGTGGGGCGTGCGTCGATGGGGCCAACACCCAGGCGCCAGCGATAGCCAGACACAAAGTTGCCTCCGGGCCACCGCAACAGGGGCAGCCCGGACTTTTTGAGCAGGCGCACGATGTCGGGATCGAAATGTGCGATGTGATCGTCCGGATACAGGAGCACCCTGTCCACCACAAGGTTGGCGATACTCTCTGCGGTCATGTCAAACCGATAGAGACCTTCCGGGTTCTGCCGTGCCTCATCCGCCAGGTTCAGCGTCCCCTCAAAGGTCTGCCAGCCGGGTCCGAGTGTGACAGTGGTAGCGGCAAGCCTGGTGGCGGGCTTGTTCATGGTGTCGACGCTATTCAGCGACAATGTCAGCTCGGTGGGCTGCGCAGCTCGCGCCACAAGGCGATACTGGTAGCCCAGCGTGCGGTGAAGGGGCAGGTATGTCCACTGGGCGATGCCTCTTTTTTGGCCCTCAGTTATCCGTAGTATCTCCACGCGTTGCGCGCGGTCACCGTGAGGCCCAACGTCCGCGCTGACGCGCACGTCCTCTCTGGAGCCCAGCCGGAACCAGCCGTAGGCCAGGCCATCCATGTATTCGTCGATCAGAAGCCGACCATCGGGAAAGCCCAGACGCTCGGCGCGCTCGGCAGAGATTAGAGCCATACGCGCCGGATCGTACTCGGCGTGCATGCCACCGTTGACATGGTCAGTGCCCCCGTTGAAGATCCATCTCGCAAGCGTAGGGTTGAAGAGGATCTGGGCCTCCATTCCCTGGTAGATATTGTTGCCGAGGTGCTCACAGAACTTGCCAAAGAGATACGGGCTGACGGCATTGGTTGCCTTGCGAGAGGCATCGATCGTCAGGGTGGCCCGAGCGGGCTCTGTTGACGCGGTGAAACTAAAGAGCGCTTTGTTCGCCATCATGCTGGCCACCTCACACTAGCGGGTTAGCGACACAGGTAAAGCAACTTTCTTAGCGCATCCAGTCAGAAACTGTACTATGCAGGCTTACCTTCACCACATCCCTGACTGCACTGCCTCGGCGCGATGGGTTGTGCAGAGATCAGGATTTTGCCGGCAGAATGGAGGGCATGCAAAGCAGCTCTAGCACGCGCAGGTCAAAAAAGTCCTGGGCGTTGGCCGAGAGAATGACCGCAGCGGTATCAGCACCACGACCGGTTCCAGCGATGGCGATGATCGTTTCGCCGACGGGCACAAGGCCCGCGTCGGCCGCCATCATGGTGGTTTCACAGGCGACCTTGACGCCCTGGGAAAAGCTTCGAAGCACAAAGGCCACGATCTCATCCAGCTGGTAAGACCCCAGCTTGCGCCGCACGGCCCGGTTGAGGCCTCCCAGAGCGTGTTGCGCCGTCAACAGGTGGCCGCCGGCCATCTCAATGGCAGTCCGGTTCTCGGGGGTCAGTTCCTGGGTGTTGGGCGCTGCAAACCCCGCGGAGTGTGTTACCACAATCACCTGTCGATCGGCTGTTCTCAGCTTTTGGACGGCCTTTAGCCCGGTCTCTCCGGTTGTGCTTGCCACGATAATGTGATGGATACCGAGTTGATCCGCCCGTAAGCCAGCGATCTCAAGCGTGCGGTCGGTGTTCTCCGGCCCTGTCTGCTCGAAATAGGTACATGTGACTGCTCGCTCGGACACGTTCACCTCCTTTGATCCCGATCAGTCCGCCTCATTCACGCGGTGTTCCGAAACGCCCCGGTGAGACTGGTCAATACGGCTCACGGCTTTATATATGGAGCGCTTGACGTCGTGCCGTTCGATCTCGGCATCTCGCAGGATCCGTTTCATCAATGCTCGTCGCGATCGGGCACCCTCAGGGCAGGGGAGACCCTCGATGGGGTAGCCGCTGGCACGGGCAAAGGTAGCGATGTCACGTTCCTCTACAAGCGCCAGAGGGCGCACGACTGTCAGGGTACCATCGAAAAGCGCTGAGCGGGCCTGCATGGCCTCGATACGACCATTGTAGAACAGATTCATGAGCGTTGTCTCGGCGACGTCGTCCGCATGGTGACCAAAGGCGAGCTTGGCACAATCGGCCTTTCTGGCAAGTGTGAAAAGCGCCTTGCGGCGGGCGCGTGCGCACCAAAAGCACCGGCTATGAGCAGAATTAGCAACCACGTCCGCCACCTGAATATCGGTGCACAAGAGAGGTATATCTCGTTCCGCGCACCACGTCGCCAGCCAATCGCTCGAAACCGCGCGCCCACAGTGGTAGTCGGATTGGACATGTCCCGCAACCAGATGGAGCTTTTCCGGACCGTATACTCTCCTGCGATAGAGCAGATCCAGCAGGGTGAGGCTGTCCTTGCCACCAGAGACAGCGACTAACACCCGGTCGTCAGGGTCAAACAGCCGGTAGTGCCGCTGCGCCTTGTTTACTGACCGGAGCAGATAGTGAGCGAGTGTGTCAGTTCGACTCATGGCCATATAGTATCACGCGCGACAGGGGACGACAACCGGGCTGGCCGCCGCCAATGTCACCGATAGAGCCACGCATGCTTGACAGCGTTCGCTTGACTGCTATAATCAAAGTAACTTGATAGAGAACCTATGATTCATGCCAAAGAGTGAGAACGCAGATTATGAAGATATCGACCAAAGGTGAGTATGGCATCAGGGCACTGCTTGAGCTGAGCAAGCGCTACGGAGAAGGCTACGTGCAGAGCACCGAGATAGCTTCCGCTCGGGGGATCCCCGAGAACTATCTCTACCAGCTCCTGATCACGCTGCGCAAGGCCGGTATCATTCGCAGCAGGCGTGGACCGCAGGGCGGGCATATGCTTGCCAGAACGCCGGGGGCGATCTCCGTCGCCGACGCTGTGATCGCTCTCGAAGGGCCTCTGGCGCCAACCGCCTGTGTCCAGGAAGATGTCGTGGACGATTGTCCGTATAGCGCGACCTGTGCCGTGCGCGGGGTCTGGGAGCGCGTCACTCAGGCGACCCAGGAGATCCTGGAAACCACGACGTTCGAGTATCTCGTCCAAAGAGAGGGAGAGTTAGTCGCCCAGAAAAAGTAGCGTCCGCTACACGATGCCTCTGACCTCTTGCTCCAGCCGTGCAAAGAACGCGACCATAAAGTCATGTCGTTCTGCGGCCATTCTCCGGCCACTCTCCGTCAGCATCCTGTCCTTGAGCCTGGCCAGCTTGAACACAAACTCGTGCACCGGCGTATGTTCTCCGTTTGCCAGACTCCTCTCGACGGCGTCGGCGCTTTGCGCCGCGTAGGAAGGCTCAACTTCGGCCCAAAGACGCTGTTGTGACTGCCCTCCATAGGCATAGGCCCTCGCCACGCCAACCGCTCCGATTGCATCCAGTTTGTCCGCATCATACAGGACCTGGGCTTCGAGCGTATCCGGCGGGTTGTCGACGCGGAAACGGTGCTGTTCAATGGCGGCTGCCACAGCATCTACCCGTTCCGGAGGGTTCCCTGCGAGTATCTCGCGCGCTCTCTGCGCCCCCAACTCCGCGTGGTTCGTGCCTGTGCGCTCCTGTTCAGCCCGTGCGATATCATGAAGCAGCGCGGCAGTCCGCACAATCTCAAGATCCGCTCCCTCCTCGGCGGCCAGGCGTTCGGCCAGGCGCGTGACTCGCAGCACGTGATCGAATCCGTGGGCAGAGTCATTATCGCTGTATAACCTGCGAGCCTCATCGACGCTGATCATGCCACTCGCTCGCTGTCTGGGCGTCGTACGAGCACCTGCGCGATGCCGATTACCGCTGCAGAGAGCGCTCCGATCAGTACTACATAGTGCAGAACAGCGTTAGTCCAGAATTTCAGGGGATACAGCTGAATGAGTGTGTCCTCATAGGCAAAGGTCCAGGTGCCCGACTCGAAAAACACACTGTGGAAAAGCGTGAAAAACACGTCAAAGTTGATCAGCGCAGATACTCCGATGACGGCTAAAAGGCCTACCGCGACAGCGGTACCGGCATACAATGCCCTCACAAGCCTCGCCGTATCATTCCTGATAAGAGCAATGGCGATAATGGCCACAAGTAGGGCGATGCCGTGCGCCATGAAAAAGGCCTGTACCACGCGCTTTACATCCACCAAATGCTGCGTCTCTGACGGCAAGAGTGCAACCTGACCCGAATCGGTTTGCATGCTGGCCATCTCCTCCAATGAGATATCGCCCCGAGCGTACCGCCAGATCGTCTCCGCCAGTCGGGTTCTCTCTGCGGGCGTGAATCGTATTGATTCGGGAAAGTTCGCCTGCCGATACTGCAAGCCCGGATACGCCGGGTTGACGATGACATAGAGCGGCGAGGCGATCAGAAGCGTGGCAATGGACAGTGCCAGGACGATCTGCAAGGGCGTGGCGAGCGGGCTACGTGACATAGTTCTCCTCACAGGTTGGGTGACGGCCTGCAGTATAGCACCGCAGGTGCCTGGCTGCTACTGGCCGCTAGGAATCCGCACGCTTGACGGCCACACAGGAATCCGGTATTGGTATTGGCAACCGCAGGGGAGGGCCGCTTGTAGTGCGTATACTTCATCTGACCGATCTTCACCTACGACAGCACTTGCCAGGAACCTCTGCCGTGCCGGGACGGGAAAGCCGCCTCATGCCTATGATACTCGCGTCTGCTGTAGAGGCTGGCGCTGAGCGGCACCCCGACCTGGGCGTGCTGAGCGGCGATCTCGTTGATGTCCCCGAGAGCGACCGAAATCCTGATCTAGAGGCTATGGTCTGGGATGATGTGCAGATCATCGCCGGAATCTTGCAGCGCACCGATTTCCCCTGGGTGGTCATCTCCGGTAACCATGACCTCCCGGAGCAGGTGACGCGTGCTTTTCCCGTGGCGATGGACTGGAGCCACTGTGGCTATCGCGTGGTCTCCTTTGAGGATTGCGAGCGGCGCGAGCATGTCCCGGAACGACTGGGTGTGGAACGCGAGCGTTTCCATCGAGTACTAGGCGATGCGAGCGATTTGCCGCAGATCCATGTCCAGCACTATGTGGTTCAGCCCAGGTTGGATGCGGCCTATCCGCACACGTATCGCGATGGCGAGGCGTTGGCTGACGAGATCTTGTCATCATCTCGCGTGCTACTCGTGCTCAGCGGCCATTACCACCCGGGCGTGAGCCCATTCCGGCAGGGGGACACCTGGTTCTCTGTGGCGCCGGCCCTTTGCGTGCGACCCTTTCCAGTGATGTTGTACGATCTGGATGACACGGAGCTGACCTGGCAGCGGATAGATGTTGAGGGCATGCTGTGAAGGAACTCTTACTTGCGCACGATCTCGGAACGACGGGCAACAAGGCCTCGCTGTTTACCTCAGGCGGCACGCTGCTGGCCAGCGCTTTTCATCCGTACGGCACTCGCTACGAAAGGCCAGGGTGGGCAGAGCAGGATCCGTCAGATTGGTGGGAGGCGGTCACAGTCTCCACGCACAGATTGCTGCGCGAAGCGGGCCGGGCACCGGAGGACGTGGCAGCAGTGGGGTTTTCTGGCCAGATGATGGCCTGCCTGCCCGTGGACGCTGCCGGTCACCCGCTCACAGATGCCATTATCTGGGCGGATCAGCGGGCCCAGCGCGAGGCGGAATGGCTCCGCGAGCGCATTGGCACGGAGGAGGTGTACCGCATCACGGGCCACCGCGCCAGCCCGAGCTATACCGCCGCCAAGCTGCTGTGGCAACGGGCGCACCACCCGGAACTCAAGGCAGCGACGCACCGCATACTGCAGCCCAAGGACTATGTGGCCTACCGGTTGACTGGCGTCATGGCCACCGACTATTCCGATGCATCGGGCACCAACCTGTTTGACCTGAACCAGAAGCGATGGTCCGATTGGATTATGGAACGTCTGGAGTTGCCTATGACGATACTGCCACCGGCGTTGCCGTCATCGACGGTTATCGGTGGGGTCACGCGGGAGGCCGCTGTGGCGACAGGGCTCGCGTACGATACGCCGGTGGTAATCGGCGGTGGCGATGGCGCCTGCGCGACAGTGGGAGCGGGCGTGGTGAGCCCGTCCGATGCCTACAACTATATCGGGTCTTCATCATGGATTTCGATCGTGACGACCGAACCCCTGTATGATCCTGAGCAACGCACTTTTACCTTTGCGCATCTGGACCCCCGCTACTATTTCCCCACGGGCACGATGCAGTGCGCCGGTGGCTCCTATGACTGGCTGGACCGATTGCTGCGAGGAGCTGAGGGCGAGCCGTTGTATGAGGAGCTCGACGCTTTGGCGTCCTCGGTACCGGCGGGTGCAAATGGGCTGCTCTTTCTCCCTTACCTGATCGGCGAACGCAGCCCGCACTGGAACCCGAACGCACGGGCCTGTTTCCTGGGACTGACCATGTCTCACGGGCGCGCCGAGATGGCGCGGGCCGTGCTTGAGGGGGTGGCGCTGAACCTGCGGACCATCCTGGGGGCTTTCAGACAGCAGGGTGCAACGATCAACGGGCTGCGGGTGATCGGTGGCGGGGCACGGTCGGCCCTCTGGAGGCAGATTCTCGCCGACGTGCTCGATGTGCCTCTCTTGCGACCTCGGCTCGCTGCAGAGGCCACGGCGCTGGGGGCTGCGATTGCCGCAGGCGTTGGCGTAGGTCTACTGCCTGACTATGGTGCCGCAACCGACTGGGTCGCCGTTAGCCCGGGCGAAGCGCCACGGCCGGCGGCAGTCACCGACTATGACGGGCTGTATGCGCTCTTTGTCGCGGCATACGATGCGTTGGTCTCATTGTTTGAGAAGCTGGCCGATTACACCGAGGGGGAGAAAGAGGCATGACCAAGACCATCAAGGTCGCGACCTATAACGCCAATTCGATACGTACCCGTTTGGACCAGATCATCTCCTGGCTTGACGCGACGGGTGTGGACGTGCTGTGCGTCCAGGAGACCAAAGTCCAGGATGAGGATTTTCCCGTAGACACCTTCACCGAGGCGGGGTTCCACGTGGAGTTCAGCGGGCAAAAGGCGCACGCGGGCGTAGCGATGATCAGCCGCGAGGCGCTGGAGGATGTGTCATGCGGGCTCGATGACGACGGCCCGGCGGACTGCCCGCGCCTGATACGCGGCGCAACGCAGGGCATCCATATCGTCAACGCCTATGTGCCTCAGGGGCGCAGCATCGACCACGAGATGTTCGCTTACAAGCTGGAGTGGCTGGCACGGTTGCGCGCGTATCTTGATCGCCACTATAGCGTGGAGGATAGCGTGCTATTATGTGGCGATCTGAATGTTGCGCCAGAGCCCATCGATATCCATGATCCCAGGGCCAATGCGGAGCACGTCGATTTCCACCCGCGCGTCCGTGAGGCGTTCGCCGAGATGTGCTCGTGGGGTTTGGAAGATGTCTTTCGCCGCCATCACCCCGACGAGCCTGACCAGTACAGCTACTATGACTATCGCGTCCGTAACGCGATAGACCGCGGGGTCGGCTGGCGCATTGACCATCTCCTCGCAACACCGGGACTGGCGGAGCGTTCGACGGCGGCCTGGATCGATGTGGAGGCACGCAGGGCTGAGCGTCCTTCTGATCATACCTTTGTCGTTGCGGAGTTTAGACTGTAGGCCCTGACCTGGGTAGCGGTCTCGCTTTGTGAGCAATTCTTGGTACGTAGCGCACGCGCGCGGAGGGATAAATGGGCATACTCGATCGGTTCTCGTTGGCAGGCAAGACAGCTCTGGTGACGGGCGCGGGGCAGGGGATCGGACAGGCCTACGCCATGGCGCTGGCCGAGGCCGGCGCGGACGTCGCTATCGTTGACATAAACGCACAGACGGCGGCAGCGGTTGCGGCAGATGTTCGTGGGCTGGGGGCGCGCTCGCTGGCTCTGACGGTGGATGTCCGCGACTCGGCGCAGGTTGATGGTATGGTCGAGCGTATCGTCTCAGAGTGGGGCCGCCTCGATATCGGTGTCAATAACGCCGGTATCGGCTCCTGGGCGGCCGGTGAGGAGATGTCCGACGAGCAGTGGCGTTCCGTTATCGCCCTCAACCTGGATGCGGTATTCTACTGCTGCCGGGCGGAGGGCCGCGTGATGCTGGCGCAGGGCTATGGCAAGATTGTCAACACTGCTTCCATGTCTGCACGGATCGTCAACCGCCCGCAGAAGCAGGTGTCATACAATGCCTCCAAGGCGGGGGTGGTGCACCTGACGCACTCGCTGGCCACCGAATGGGCCGCGCGCGGCGTCCGCGTCAACTGCATCAGCCCGGGATACACGCGCACGTCGCTGGTCGATCAGGTGGCGGATCTGATCCCCGGCTGGCTTGCAGATACACCCATGGGGCGCATGGCGGAGACCTCGGACCTGCAGGGGGCGCTGGTCTATCTCGCGTCGCCCGCTTCAGATTTTGTCACGGGCCACGAGCTTGTCGTCGACGGCGGGTTCACGCTCTGGTGAGTGATTCCGAATTGGCGGGCCGAACAGATTGTCATGCGCCGGGGGCCATGGTATAATCGCCCGGATAGGGTAAAAGGATAGTATACCGCGTCACGGGCAGGTGCGGAATGACACAGCTCAAGTTCCCGGGAATGGTGGATGCACACGTTCACCTGAGAGAGCCAGGGGCCGCGCACAAAGAGGACATCTACAGCGGCACGGTGGCGGCATTGGCGGGTGGCGTGATAGCAATCCTGGATATGCCCAACAACACACCGCCAATCACGAGGCCGGACCGACTGGCGGCCAAGCGCAAGCTTTTTGAGACCAGGGCCGTAGCCGACTACGGCCTTTTTGCTGGCTCGGATGGGTCCAGCGTCGACGACGTTGTGGCGATGGCTCCCGAAGCAGTCGGACTCAAGCTATACCTGGACGAGACATTCGGCGACCTGCGCAATGCCGAGCCCGCGGCCCTCGCGGCCCTCTTCGAGGCCTGGCCCGGCCCGGGGCCAATCGCCGTGCATGCCGAGAGTCCATCGATTCTCAAGGCGATCGATCTCGCTGAGCGTTACAGACAGCGTCTGCACGTATGTCATGTGCCCGACCCGGACGACCTGCTCGTGATCGATGCTGCCCGGCAGCGGGGCGTTTTCGTGACCTGTGAGGTCACCCCGCATCATCTCTTTCTCTCAGACGAGGCTATCGGGCGGCTGGGCGCACTTGCGGTCATGAAGCCCCCGCTGGTCCCGGCTGCCCAGGTGGCCCTCTTCTGGGAGCGGCTGCCACTCATCGATATCATCGCTTCGGACCATGCGCCGCACACGCTGGCGGAAAAGACGCTGCCGAACCCGCCCCCGGGCGTCCCCGGCCTGGAGACTAACGTGCCTTTGCTGCTGGCTGCCGTGGAGCGCGGCATGCTCAGCTATGAGCGCATGGTCGAGCTCATCTATCATGCGCCCTTGCGGGTGTATGGCCTGGAAGCGCCGGCTGCAAGTGAAGTGATCCTGGATCTCTCAGAAGGGATGTATGCACTGGCCGGTGAGGGTTTCAAGACGCGCTGCGGCTGGTCGCCCTTTGTGGGGCTGCCGGCTCTGGGCCGGGTGCAGTCGGTCCGGTTACGCGGGCGCGTCGTGTGGGAGGATGGCGAGCTTCAAGCCGAGCCGGGAGATGGCCGGCCACTGGCGCGCAGCACGGGATAGGTGTGATCCGCGGTTCTGTCTTGGTTTGTGATCTCGCCGCATGCGGTCGTAAAGAGGAGTAATGAGCCTATGACAGGGAACGGAAACCTCAAGAAGGTGGGGCTCGCGCCCGACAGGCTGGATAGCTTTTACGGGCGTGATATTGTCTCGGTGATGCAGTTCTCGCGTGACGATCTGAACTATATCTTTGGCGTCGCCGACGAGATGCGCAGCCTCGTCAAACGGGTGGGTGCGACGGACTTGCTCAAGGGGCATGTGCTCGCCAACCTGTTCTACGAGCCCAGCACGCGCACTTCTTCCTCGTTTATTGCTGCGATGGAGCGCCTGGGCGGCTCGGTGATTCCCATTCATGGCGTGCAATACTCGTCAGTCAGTAAGGGCGAGTCCCTCCCCGACACGATACGCACGCTGCAGTGCTACGCCGACGTGATCGTGCTGCGGCATCCTGAGATCGGGGCCTCAGCTGTGGCGGCGCGCTACGCCAGCAAGCCGGTGATCAGCGCCGGCGATGGCACGGGCGAGCATCCCACGCAGGGCTTGCTGGATATCTACACCATCTACAGTGAGCTTGGCACGGTGGATGGGCTGCATGTCGCCATGGTCGGCGATCTCAAGAACGGGCGCACGGTACACTCTCTGGCGCGACTGTTGAGGCTTTATGATACCAAAATGACCTTTGTCGCGCCCGATATCCTCCGGCTGCCGTCCGACATCAGGGACGAGATGGTGCAGGCCGGGCGCGATGTTCAAGAGACGGATCGGCTGCAGGACATTATCGGCGAGGCGGACGTCATCTATGTAACGCGCGTGCAAAAGGAGCGCTTTGGCGATCTGCGCGAATACGAGGCGGTCAAGGACTATTACGAGATCACGCCGGAACTGATGAGCCAGGCCAAACCGCAAATGGCTCTGATGCATCCTTTGCCGCGTGTAGGTGAGATCCACTATGACGTGGACGATGATCCGCGCGCAGCCTACTTTCGGCAGATGGAGAATGGTATGTATGTCCGTATGGCGCTGCTGGCCGCAGTGCTGGGCAAAGTTTAGGCAGGAGCATGTATATGGGGTTTTGGGAGAAACTGGCCGCCAGTATCGAAAAGCGCGATAGTCTGCTGTGTGTGGGTCTCGATCCGCATCCGGGTCAGATTCCGGAGCGATATGAGTCAGTGAGCGCCTTTATGCGGGCTGTCGTGTCCGAGACGTCGGACTATGCCTGCGTGTTCAAGCCCAATATTGCCTTTTACGAGGCGCTGGGGCCCGATGGCATGGACGTGCTCGCGGAGATCCTGGCGGCCATTCCCGCGGATATACCGGTGATTCTGGACGGCAAGCGCAACGACATCACCTCCACGGCCACGGCCTATGCCCAGGGCATTTTCGAGCACCTCGGGGTTGACGCCCTCACCGTGAATCCTTATCTGGGGAGCGATGGCGTGGCGCCGTTCCTGGCGTACGCTGACCGGGGCGTCTTTTTGCTCTGCAAGACCTCCAATCCGGGCGCTGGCGAGATCCAGGACTGGACGCAGCGCGGCGTGCCTCTGTACCAGCACGTCGCCGACCTGGCGTCCACGTGGGTGCAGGGCGGGGAGATTGGGCTGGTGATTGGCGCGACCTATCCGGAGGCCGTGGCTGAGATCAGGGCGGCTTATCCCAACACCTGGTTCCTGGTGCCCGGGATAGGTGCCCAGGGCGGCGATCTGGAAGCCGTACTGTCGTCGGGGCTGCGTGCGGATGGCAAGGGTGTCATCATCAACTCGTCCCGGGGGATTATCTATGCAGATGATCCGCGGCGTGCAGCCAGAGAGACCCGCGACGCGATCAATCTCGCTCGTAGCACCACCCGGAGCATCGCAACGGAGGGGGCGTTGCGTTCCGGCCGCCTGCGGAGACTGGCAAAGGCTCTCCACGATACGGGTTGCGTGCAACTGGGCGACTTTGTGCTGCATTCGGGAGCGCACTCGCCCATCTATGTGGACCTGAGGCGATTGGTGAGCGACCCGAAGGTGCTCGAACTCGCGGCGCTCGAGTACCAGCGCCTGCTGGCTCCGCTGGACTATACGCGGATCGCGGGGATCCCCTATGCCGGACTGCCTATCGGCACGGCGGTATCGCTCCTCACCGGCGACCCGCTCATCTATCCGCGACGTGAGGCCAAGACCTACGGCACGCGTCGCTTGATCGAAGGGGAGTATCAGGCCGGTGAGCGCGTGGTGTTGTTGGATGATCTGATCAGCAGCGGCGGCAGCAAACTGGAGGCGGCGGAGCCGCTCAAAGAGGCCGGCCTCGTGGTCGAGGATGTCGTGGTGTTGATCGACCGCGAGCAGGGTGGCAAGGCCGATCTGGCCGCGCACGGCCTGCGCCTGCACGCCGCTTGCACGCTGCGCGAGATCGTTGGCGCACTGGTGGAACTGGGCCGGCTGGATAGTGACACGCAGCGTCGCGTAGAGAACTATTTGAATGGCCAGGGGTGACATGACGGTCTGTGGGCCCGACCTGTCGGTGTCTTTGGCAGGGGTGCCACTGAGAAACCCTCTGGTGCTTGCCTCGGGTATCTGGGGCAGTGGCGCGGGCACGTTGGTCAGGGCAGGCCGCGCGGGCGCCGGGGCGGTGACCAGCAAATCCTGCAGCGTGCTGCCACGTAAAGGCCACCCGAATCCGACGGTGCTGAGCTGGGGGCACGGCCTGATCAACGCGGTGGGGCTGTCGAACCCGGGCGCCGAGGCTGAGCGCGATGAGCTAGTGCGCGCGCGCGAGGACCTGCGGGCCAGCGGAGCAGCGCTCATTGTCAGCGTGTTCGGCGATTCCCCCGAGGCGTTTGCCGAGACGGTGCGGATTCTAGAACCGGTGGGCGCCGATCTTGTGGAGGTCAACATCTCCTGCCCGAATGTGCACAGTGAGTTCGGGCGACCTTTTGCGCTGGAGCCGGCCGCAGCGGCACAGGTGACGGAGGCGGTCCGGCGCGAGCATGCAGGCCCATTGTTCGTCAAGCTCTCGCCCAATACCTCCGACCTGGTAGATGTGGCGCGGGCGGTTGTCAGCGCGGGGGCCGACGGTCTTACGGCGATCAACACACTTGGCCCGGGAATGGTCATCGACCTGCATGCGCGGCGGCCCATACTGGCCAATGTGACCGGAGGGGTTTCAGGGCCGGCGATCCGGCCGATCGCGGTGCGCTGTGTGTACGAGATCGCACAGGCGCTGGACGTTCCCATCATTGGTACTGGCGGGGTCAGCTCAGGTGCCGACGCCCTCGAGATGATCATGGCGGGCGCCACAGCGGTGGGTATCGGTTCTGCGCTTGAGACGGATGGTGAGGAGATCTTTGGCCGTGTGTTGAGGGAGATAGCGGCGCTCATGTCCGAGCTTGGCGTTGCCACTCTGGACGAGATAAGGGGCTGTGCCCATGTCTGACAGCATCTACCAGGTCTATCGCCTGGTTGCGCGGCGGCAAGAGGGCGAGGTCGGGGCGACACTGATCCTCGACGGGGCGCTGTCGGCGGAGCCCGGGCAGTTTGTCATGGTCTGGCTGCCTGGCATCGAGGAACGGCCTCTGGCGGTGATGACGACCGACCCACTGAGCCTGACAGTCCGCGAGGTGGGGCCCTTTACCCACGCTATCACGGCGCGTAATCCAGGCGACCCCGTCTGGGTGCGGGGGCCGTACGGCCACGGCTTTCCGCACGTTGATGGAAGCATGCTTCTGGTCGGAGGGGGCAGCGGCATTGCATCGCTAACCCTGCTGGCGCAACGTGGCGTTCAAGCCGGGAAAAAGGTTCACGCGGTGCTGGGCGCCCGCACAGCCGCGCAGCTGATGCTTGGCTGGCGTTTTAAGGAACTGGGCGTGCCCCTGACGATTGCCACTGACGATGGTTCGGTGGGCGTCCGGGGTACTGTGGCGGACGCGCTGGATCCGCTGATCCAGGCGGATCGGCCCGGTGCCATCTTTGCCTGTGGCCCGGAGCCCATGTTGCTGGCTCTATGGCGCATGCTACAGGATAGCGCCATCCCGTTCTATGTGAGTCTCGAACGCGCCATGAAGTGCGGCTTTGGCGTGTGTGGCAACTGCCATTGCGGCGACCGGCTGGTGTGCCGTGATGGGCCTGTCTTTGCTGCCCAGGATGTAATGCCCATTCTGCTGGAAGAACACTGACAGGCGGGCCAAGGCCCGCCCGCTGTTTCCCCTTCTGTTGGTCTCGGTTCCTAAAAGGTGAACAGGCCCAGGTATTGGGCTGCCAGCACCACCAGAGATAGAGCGAGCACCAGCCTCACAAAGTCCTGACCTTTGTCCATCGATACCCGGCTGCTAATCCACGACCCGAGACCGTAGCCAATCGTGAGTACCATCCCGTACACCCAGTCAACCTGTCCCTGCAGCGCAAAGATCAGGATTGCCACGACCGTGTACACGGCGGTGACAAAGACCTTGTGCATGTTGGCCCTGACCAAATCGACGCCGGCCGTAACAACGAGCGACGCGATCAGCAGAAACCCAACCCCGGCCTGGATGGCGCCCCCGTAGATGCCGACAAGAAAGAAGACCAGGTAGCTCACAGCCCGGCGCCGAGGGGTCATGGTCACCTCACGGCCCTCGAGCCACTTTTTCGGGTTGAGGATCAGAATCGCGAGCATGAGCAGCATGCACACGCCCAGCACCCGCTCAAAGACTACCTCTGGGAGGTCGACGACGATCAGCGCCCCGACGATGGCCCCAAAGAGCGCCGGAATCGCAAAGTGAAGGCTGGTCTTTATCTCCGAAGCGCCCTTGCTACGAAAGCCGAGTGCTCCGGCGACGGCACCTAGCAGGACGCCCAGCCGGTTGCTGCCATTGGCAACGCCGATCGGAAGACCGATAAAGTCAAGAGCGGCAAGCGTAAGAAACGACCCGCCCCCGGCCAGCGTGTTAATGATGCCGGACACGAATCCAGCCACGATCAGCAGGGCGACGTGCGCCAGGGTAATCTGCATGTCTGCTCCTTACTTGGTGAGAATGAACCTGTCCGAGTATACCGAGTCTTTAGGGAGGGGCAACTCGGCGTGGCTGTAGCGAGCGTGGCCGGCCGATTGACGAGGCGAGACCAGCCTGTATAATAGTAAACCTGTCGGGGGTATATTTATGGACAAGGATATGAACATCAAGGAACAGCGCCTGAGGCAGATTCTACAGGATCTGTCATCCGTCGCCGTCGCCTTTTCCGGTGGCGTCGATAGCAGCTACCTGCTGGCTGCCTGCATCGACACGCTGGGTGTGGAGCGGGTGACTGCGGTGACCATAGACTCGCCGCTGCTGCCGCGGTCGGAGCTGGCCACGGCTCGGGAGATCGCGCGCCTGCTCGGAGCGGACCATCGCGTGGTGACGCTGGACGAGGTAAGCGACGAGATGATCGCCAGCAATCCTCCCGACCGGTGCTACTACTGCAAGCGTCTTCGCTTTGAGACCCTGCAGGCGCTGGTTGCAGCGACGGCGCCGGATCGCGTCCTGTTACATGGTGATAATGCGGACGATCACCTCGACTACCGGCCCGGTGGCCGAGCAGCTGCAGAGTTGGGGGTCCGTGCGCCACTGGCAGAGGCTGGTCTGACCAAAGCCGAGATACGCGAGCTGTCCCAGCGGAGGGGCCTGCCCACCTGGGATCATCCCGCGGAGGCCTGCCTGGCAACGCGGTTTCCGACCGGCACGATGCTGACGGCAGAGGCTCTAGCAAGAGTGGAGCGTGCAGAGTCGACGCTGCGTGATCTCCTTGGGGCCGGCGGATTGCGAGTACGGGACCACTACCCCGTTGCTCGCATCGAGTTGCCTGCGGAGCGGATCGCTGACGTGGCACAGGAACCTCTCCGGGGTAAGGTTGTCTCGATGCTCAAGGATGCCGGTTACCGTTATGTGACGCTGGATCTGAGCGGATATCGTATGGGGAGTATGAATGACCAACCAGGAGAACGCTGATCGCCTGAACAACCTTTCCGATGCCGTGCTGGATTTCGCGCGGGAGCATCGCAAGGGGGCGCCCGAGATCATCTATACCGGCAGCAAGGATGATGAGCAAAGTCTGGCGATCGCCGATCGCTTTCTTGAGGCGACTGGCAGGGCGATCTTGAGCAGGGTCTCGCCTTCGCTTGAGGCCACGATCCAGGCGAAATACCGGGACGACCAGCTGGAATGGTACCGTTCGTCGCGGATCGCGATCATTCGGCGCGGCCCTCAGCCGGCCCGCTCTGGCGGCCGGGTGGGAATCCTGACAGCAGGCACTTCTGACAGGCCAACTGCTGAGGAGGCAGCCATCGTGTGTCAGGAGATGGGGTGTACCGTCTCTGTCCAGTACGATGTTGGTGTGGCCGGGCTACACCGGCTCTTTGCCCCGCTGCGCCAGCTATTGCAGATCGACGATGTGGACGTGATTATCGTAGCGGCAGGTATGGATGGTGCCCTGCCGTCGGTGGTTTCTGGCCTGGTCGACGTGCCCGTGATCGGGCTACCCACGCCGGTCGGCTATGGCAAGGGCGGGCAGGGTGAGGCGGCGCTCCTGGCGATGCTGCAGACCTGCTCTCCAGGTCTGGCTGTCGTCAATATCGACAACGGCGTGGGGGCAGGTGTGACCGCCGCTTTGATCGCCAATCGCGCGGAAAAGCAGCGCGCTGTGGCCCGTGTGTCCCTCGCGTCGCGTCAGACCGAGGATTGACAGGCATGAGCAGCGAGGATGCGACCCCCACACAGGTCATCTTGCTGGAGTGTAACCTTGACGATATGACCGGGGAGGCGCTGGGTTACGCGCTCGAACGCATACTTGCGGCCGGGGCTCTGGATGTCTGGTACACACCGATCTATGCGAAAAAGAACCGCCCTGCGGTGCTGCTCTCTGTCCTCTGTCGGGTAGACGACCAGGACCGGATGACTGCCATGGTGCTCACAGAGACCAGTTCGCTAGGAGTACGAAGACGTGTGGTCGATCGCGTCATTTGTGCTCGTGAGAACATCACTGTGGACACGCCCTGGGGCCCGGTTAGCTGCAAGGTCAAGAAACTGGGCGGTCGCGTCTTGAACGTCAAGCCCGAGTACGAAGATTGCGCCCGTCTGGCCAGTGAGTACGACCTGAGCCTGGAGCAGGTGACGGAGCGGGCGCGCAGCGCCGCCTGGGACCGGGTAGAACGGGACGACATCGTCTGATATCGTCCCGTTCTCGTTCGATACCGCGATTACGTCGCGCCTACTCGTTCAGCGTGACCCAGTCCGTGCTGCCGCTGTATCCCACCAACCTGATGCGTACCTTGGCGCCTGTGCCCGCCTCCGGATCTGTGCCGGTCACGATCAGCACCTCGTAGGTGCGCATGGCCGGCGCGAGTTCGCCAATGCCCGGGATCGGCTGGAAGACAAAGCTGGGCGGCAGAATCCCGATGATGCCGCCGAGCGAAAACGTCGGGGTCGGCCCTGCAAATGGCGTAGGTGTCCTGGTGGGGACGGCAGTCCTTGTCGGTGTAGGCGTGGGCAGTGCCGAGCAGACCATCAGACTGCCATCGTCTTTCATGGGTGTCCAACTTTTGGGGTTCACTACAACTCTTTCCGCTGGATGCCAGCAATTCCAAAGCTTCCGCCTTGAACTCCTGAGTGTATACCCTTCCGTTCATGTGTCCTCCCCCTCTATACCGACATTATACCGGCATTACACGTTAGGGGGTGTCCACCAAACTGGAGCAAGTCCTCTCTCTTTGGGGCGGGGCAGTGTGGGGCGTGGTATAATCGTTCCTATCAGACGGTGAACGACCTGTGATGTAGGGGGAACATGAATCACTTGTTCGCGATAGTGGGCTGGCACAATGCCGGCAAGACGACCGTGGTGGAAGGCCTGGTACAGGAATTCCGCCGGCGAGGTGCGCGCGTCGCGGTCGTCAAGCATTCGCGTGAAGGCTTTGACCTTGACCATCCCGGAACCGATACCTGGCGCTTTGCTCAGGCGGGCAGCGACGCGGTGGTGATCGCCAGCAAGAGCGCTCTGGCCTGGATTGAGAGGACTATGCAGGAAGTGAGTCTCGAGGATATCATCGCGCGGCTGGACCCCCGCATTGATGTGGTGATCGCGGAAGGGTTCAAACGTGAGTCCTGTCCCAAGATCGAGGTCATGCGCGTCGCGACGGGTACCGAGCCGATCGCTTCTAAACAAGAACTGCTTGCCATCGTTACTGACGACGTCGTGGACCCCAGGCCGGCACCAAACTTTGGATTCGACCGTATCGGCGAACTCGCGGACTATCTGGCAGAACAGGGGCTGGGCCCAGGGCGCTAAACCTAGTCCCCGGCTGGAATGTCATCCCCGCCCGTGCGTGCGACCGAGGCCAGGAACCAGGCAAAGGCCAGGCCAAAGACCACCAGTGTGCCGAACTTGAGCATCCTGTTGGGTACGAGTAGCCCAACGGCTCCCAGAAACGCCGTGATGCCATAGTACATCAGGACGATGCGCCGTTGGGACCAGCCCAGGTCTTGAAGCCTAAAGTGCAAATGCCCCCGGTCTCCCATTGAGATCGGCTGGCCGCGCCGCCACCGCGAATAGACTTGCCAGATCAGATCCACGATAGGCAGCCACATCACCAGCAGCGCGGTGGCGACCTTGGCACCGGAGACGATCGACAGCGTGGCGACCCCAAACCCCAGCACATAGGCGCCGCCCCCGAGGAATATCCGGGCAGGGCTAAAGTTGAATCGTAGAAATCCGAGGCAGCATCCGAGGAGTGCCAGGGGGAGCAGCGAGACGCTGTATTGCCCGAGCCGAAGCATGTGGATAAACAGCACTGCGGCCGCGATGGCGGTCACCCCGGCCGCAAGTCCGTCCAGCCCATCGATCGAGTTGACCATGTTGGTCAGCCCCACGATCCAGACGAGGCTGATCGGCAGCATCAGATACCAGTCCACGACGATCTGTTCATCTGTGAGCGGGTTGTTAAAGCGCTCCACAAACACCTTGAATAGGATGGCAACGACCGCTCCCGCGATGAGCCCCCCGAGTTGGGCCGCAGGAGGCAGTTTGTAGCGGTCGTCGGCAAGGCCCGTGATCCAGATGATCGCCATCCCGAGCAAGACGCCTGTCAGACGGGTCAACTCCAGCGCATCGTCCCTGGGACTGCCAACGAGGACCGGGATAAGGGCGGCGATGGCAAAGGCGGGAAAAATCCCCAGGCCCCCGATGCGGACGATTTCGCCGCGATGCGTGCGGCGGCCTCCCGGGCGATCCACGATATCCAGTCGCCGTCCGAGCTTGATGGCTAGTGGCGTGAGCAGGCTAACGATCAACCAGGCAGAGGCAAAGACGGAAACGAACAACCACGGACTTAACATGGCACCGCCTTTCAGGAGGTACCGAACTGGCGGTCTCCGGCGTCGCCCAGGCCCGGCACGATGTAGCCTTCTGGCGGATCCTCAGGGCTGGATGGCGGGGGCGTGAGGTGGTCATCGATTGCGCCCAGATAGATGGAAACATCGGGATGGGCAGCGGTCAGCGCGTCGACGCCCTCGGGCGCAGCGATGATGCCAAGATACTTTATCCTGGGGACGCTGCACTCTTTTAGCATGTCGATCGCGGCAATCGCTGAGCCTCCAGTGGCGAGCATCGGGTCCAGCACGAGGCACAAATCGAGCCGCGGCTGTGCTGGCATCTTGTTATAGTAGGGCACTGGCTTGAGCGTCTCATGATCCCTAAAGACGCCGAGATGCCACACCTGCGCGTCCGGAATCAACTGCCAGATACCCTCGACCATACCCAGTCCAGCACGCAGAATTGGCACGAGTGCGATGCGTTCCGCGATCTTTTCCCCCGTTGTCTGGGCGAGGGGTGTGGTGACGGGGTACGCCTCCAGCCTCAGGTCGGTGGTGGCCTCGACGGCGAGCAATGTTGCGATCTCTGAAACGGTACGACGAAACACTACCGGCAAGGTCGTCTTGTCTCTCAGAATCGCAAGTTTCTGTTTGATCAGTGGGTGCTGCGAGGTGTAGACGCGTTCAGAAGCCAAGCCGTGGCCTCCCTGTTGTCATGAGGGGCAGCCCGTTTTGAGCTGCCCCTCGCTTGGTGCTGGATTTGTCAGGCCTTGCTGTTGGCCTCGTCAGCCAGCAGTCGCTCCCACTCTTGATCAACCTTGGCCTGGATCTCTTCCACGATCCACTCGTTTGCCGGGCGGAAGAGGTGGCGGAAGCGTCCCTGCCGCTTGAGCCAGTCGGCTACAGGCTTCTTGTCACGAGGCTTGTAGTTGACCGTGGTCTTGCCATCCTCAACCTCATAGAGAGGCCAGTAGCAGGTGTCTACAGCAAGCTCTGCGATCGACATGGTTTCCTCAGCACTGTGACGCCAGCCGCGCGGGCAGGGCACCATCACGTTCAGGACGGCGGGGCCCTCAACTGCTGAGGCCTTTTTCGCCTTGCGCATGAGGTCACGGTAGTTGTGTGGTGAGCACTGCGCGACATAAGGGATGTCGTGCGCCGCCATGATCCGCGTAAACGGCTTGCGCCATTGCGTCTTGCCAGGCAGCACCTCGCCTTCAGGGGAGGTGGTTGTGCTGGCGCCCCGCGGAGTGGCGCTTGAGCGCTGGATGCCCGTATTCATGTACGCCTCGTTGTTGAGGCACACATAGATGAAATTGTGGCCGCGCTCAAGAGCACCGGAAATGTACTGGAAGCCGATGTCGTAGCTCGCGCCATCACCACCAAAGGCGATAAACGTGATGTTCTTGTCCTCAGGTATCTTGCCCCGACGCTTGAGGGCCTTGAAGGCTGCTTCGGCGCCTGTGATCGTTGTAGAAGAGTTCTCAAAGGCGCTATGGATCCAGGGCACATTCCATGAGGAATAGGGGTAGACGGTTGTCGAGACTTCAAGACAACCGGTGGCCGTTGCGATCACCACTGGGTTGTCGATTGCGTGCAGGATCTGCCGCACGGCAGTGGGCTCGGCACATCCGGCGCAGAGGCGATGCCCTGCCGCCAGCCTCTCGTCCGAGGTAATGATATCTCTCAGATTTATGCGCACTCGGTCTGTCATTATCGTTGCTCCTTGCTGCTGGAATCTCGCGACACGTGAGGCCGCTCCGCGTAACTAGTCGCGCAGGCCAAGATAGCGCACCATGTCGCCGCGATCGCCCGTGTCGGCGATGACCTTGAGATCGGCGAACGCGGACTCGATCATCGGTGGCGTAGTGTCGCGACCGCCCAGTCCATAGATGTAGTTGACAATAGGCAGACCACTGACGCCAGAGTTAAAGAGCCCTGCAGTGATGTCTGTGTACAGCGGCCCCATACCTTGGGGAGCGCCAAAGGAGATCGCCCGGTCAAGCACGCCCACGGCCTTGCAGTTCTTGATGCAATCGACGATCTGCTGTGCGGGGAAGGGGCGGTAAAGCCGAGGCTTGAGGATGCCAACCTTGACGCCCTCAGCACGCATCCGGCGCGCCACTGAGCGGGCCGTTCCGGCTGTCGATGACAGGACCACGAGCGCATAGTCGGCATCATCCATGCCGTAGCAATCGAGGATCGGCTGTGGCCGCTCGGAGAGCCGCTCATACTCCTCGCAGACATCGAGGATAATGGGCATGGCGTTGTTCATTGCCTCAGTCTGCTGCCGCTTGTGCTCAAAGTAATAGTCGGTAAAGTCCCAGGCACCCATGGTGACGGGGTGATCGGTGTCGAGCAGGTAGAGTTCTGGATCATAACTGCCGACAAACTCCTGCACTACCTCATCGGGAAGTAGTCCGACGCGCTCGACGCCGTGACCGGTGATAAAGCCGTCCTGGCAACTCATGACTGGCAGCAGCAGATCTTTGTGCTCTGCGATCTTGAGCGACTTGATGGTATTGTCGTAGGCTTCCTGTCCGCTCTCGGCGTAGAACTGCAGCCAGCCGGCATCGCGGGCGCCCATGGCGTCCGAGTGATCGCAGTGGATATTGAGCGGGCTGGAAAGCGCGCGGTTCACCACGGTGAGCACAATCGGAAGCCGCATGCCCGAGGCGACGTAAAGCATCTCCCACATCAGCGCCAGGCCGTTGGCGGCGGTGGCTGTCATGACGCGGGCGCCGGCGGCAGAGGCCCCGATGCAAGCACTCATGGCGGCATGTTCGCTCTCGACCGGAATGAATTCGGTGTTGACGATACCGTCCGCTACATACTGTGAAAAGTTCTGCACGACTGCCGTCTGTGGCGTGATCGGGTAGGCAGCAACCACGTCAGGATTGATCTGACGCATCGCCTGGGAGACAGCGTTGGCGCCGTCCAGAGGCATATACTTGCTAGCGACCATTCGTTTCCTCCTTATGCTCCAGGTGGGTTCTGGACCTACCGGGTATAGTCTTCAAACTCGGACTCGGGCACCATCTGGATGACTTTGCCCAGCTTGCCGGTGTAGCTGTGCGGCTGGCGGATGTTAACGGGACAACGTTCGGCACAGACGCCGCAGCCCTTGCAGTGAACATAATCGTAAACGTCCACCTTGCCATCCTTCACCGATATGGCCGAGTCGGGGCACATGATCCAGCAAACGAGGCACTGCGTGCACTGCTCGGCATCGCGAATTGGTCGCATCGTGCGCCAGGTGCCTGTTACATAGGTCTCTGAGTTGCCGACTGCGGTGACAACGCCACCCGGAGCAACCTCTTCCCAGGGCAGGTCCAGCCGTGGGACTTTATGCTTGGTCGTCATCGAACAACCTCCTCAATGATCAGGTTCGTGATAATGCAGGAAAGGGCCGTCATAACGTGCCAGTGCTAGCCCTTGATACATTCCTTGTTGGCGCGCTCCACCGCGCGCACGTTGGCTTCGACAATCTCCGGACGCAACTTGCCGCCGAGGCTCTCACGCGTTGCCTCTACCACGGCCTCCAGATCCACCAGGTCAGAAGCCCGGACAACCACACCGAGAAGAACAGTGCTCGGGATGTCGCGTTTCAGCTCAGACATGGCGATCTCGGTAGCATCGATGCACCATACGGTGCCCGTCCTAAAATCCAGGCGCTCGCGAATCTCCGCCGGTGTCTGCGGCGTGTTGACGATCAGCGTGCCATCCGGCTTGAGCCCCTCAGTCAGATCGACGATCCCGATCAGGTTGGGGTTCACGACGACCACCATATCTGGCTCCAGGATCGGTGCGTGGACCTCGATGGTCTCGTCGCTCAACCGCGTGTACGCCTTAATGGGGGCGCCCATGCGCTCGGCCCCGTACTCTGGAAACGCCTGAAAGTACAGGCCCTCGTGCATCGCGGCTTCGCCGAGCGATTCACCCGCTGTGACCACGCCCTGGCCGGCACGGCCGTGCCAGCGAATCTCGAGCATCTTGCTCATCTTGACCTCCTCGGAACAGTGAAAAGATACAGTGTAGACGCCCGGTCGGCATCATGAAGGTAATCGAGGGTCCCATGCACGACACTAAAGCACAAGGAACGTAAGAAGCTAGGAGGGATGTCTCCGCTCTAGTTCAGTGTCGATCTCAGTGTTCCTGTGTGTGCTCTCAAACCAAACCATTCTAGGCCAGAGCGGGAACCGTTGTCAAACCTGCACCCGCGCACGCAAGCGTCAAGCCTGGCGCTAACTGTACAGAAAAGGAGGGCCCGCGATCTGGCCCTCCCAATCTTTCGTCTCGTAACGATCCAGATCCGCTGCGCTGCGGGAGATTCTTGCGATGCTGCCGGCTAAACCTCGTCATCTGCCACGTGGATTGGTCGCTCTCGGCGCCGGGGCGTCAAGCCGCGCGGCCCTGATTCCAGCAGGTTCGCACATCGCACGCAGAGACTGGTCTCTGGCATGATTAATAGACGCTCGGGGTCGATCTCAGCGCCGCAGTTTTTGCATATGCCATACAGGCCTTTGCGAACACGATCGATAGCCTCATCGAGTGAACGAAGCTTGTCCTCGCGGTTCTGAATGAGCGAGATGACTTTGCCACGCTCATAAATGGCAGCCGCTGCATCGGCCGAGTCTTCGTCTGTAGCAGAAGCCGGTTCGATCTCTTCCTGGAGTTGTTCGCGAAGATGTGCGATTTCCTCAACCGTGCGCGCCCGCTCAGCCTCCAACTCCCGTATCTTGTCCTCACGCTTGCTCATATCATGATCCTTCTTTGAACGTGATAAGCGAGTGTACATCATAGTCAGTCAGCTTATCGCGGCCATGCAAGAAACCCAGTTCGATCAGAAACGACATGCCTGCGACAATACCGCCCACATTCTCCACGAGCTCGGCCGCCGCGCGGGCGGAACCCCCTGTGGCCAAAAGGTCGTCCACGACCAGGACCCGGTCTCCCGGTTTGATGGCATCCCGGTGCATCTCAAGGCGGTTCACGCCATACTCAAGGCTATACTCCGCCCCCACCGTCTGGGCCGGGAGCTTGCCGGGCTTGCGCACCGGCACAAAACCTGCATGCAACAGATAGGCAAGGGGGGTACCCAGGATAAATCCGCGAGCTTCGATCCCAACAACACAGTCAATCCGGTCTTGCACGTGGCGTGCCGCCATCTGTTCGATGGCCAGCCGCAGTGATTCAGGATCACGTAGTAGCGGCGTGATATCCTTGAACTGAATGCCTTCGATGGGAAAGTCAGGTATGTTGCGAATCTGTTCTTCGAGGCTCATCCACTTATCATCCCCGGGCGCTTGGTGCCAAAAGCCATATAGCCTGTCGGGGGGTTCCCAACAGGCGCTTGATCTCTTGAGCCGTGATGCTACCATGGAGTCTGCAGTCTGTCAAAAAGCTGCTCTACCTTCCAGTGTAGTTTGCCATCGGGGACAACGCCAGGAGCCAGTCTCTGTCCAAGGCTGGTCGGCTTCCCGCGGTCAAGCGGGTGTCTTGTGGTATAATGTGTCTGGGAAGATCGCAGTGCCCTGTGTGATGCGAGTTGATGGATTGGAGTTGCACAGTTTCTTTCGGGTATGGCATCGAGAGATGGTCGTGCCCAGAGTAGTTCACAGCGAGGACTAGACGGATGACATCGCAGGTCCACAGCATTCTGCAGTTTGAGAGTGCGTTGAGTCGGGATGCTCAACGCAAGATTCGCAAGATCGGTACTACTGATCTGGTGATCGGCATTCCAAGCCATCGCAACGGACGTACCATCGGCGAGGTTGTTGATGCGGTGATTGCGGGAGTGCGGGCATACTTTCCTGACCTGCGGGTTGTGTTGATGAATGCAGACGGTGGATCCTCAGACAATACCGCCAAGCATCTGGAGGACGCCGATGTGCCCGAAAACGTTGTCAAACTGCTGACAACCTATGAAGGTATCACGGGAAAGGGCACAGCGATTCGAAGCATATTCGAGGCGGCTGGACGGCTTGGCGCCAGAGCCTGTGCTGTCATTGAGGCTAGAGCGATCGGCATTCAGCCGGAGTGGCTTCCTGCCCTCATCACGCCTGTCCTGCAGGGCGATGATGTGGTCATGGCATGCTACCAGCGCTCTGCGCTTGATGCCGCGCTTACAGACAATCTCGTGTTTCCGTTTCTCCACAGCTTTTGGGCCTGTGAGCTGCGCGAGCCGTTGGCGAGCGAGTTCTGTGTGTCTGGCGCCATGGCAGTGCATCTTGCCGAGTGTGATGTCTGGGAGACGAACGTATCACGTTTTGGCATCAACGTCTGGTTAGCGCTTCACGCACTTGCCGAGCATCTCCGGCTGGCCCAGGTCGATCTGGGTTACCGCGGTGCCAGTGGTGGTGAGCCCGCAGCGTCTGGAGACCAGCGCTTTATCCATGCTGTCGGCACACTGTTCCGTGCGCTGAACCTCTACCGGCGCACCTGGACGCAAGGGATAACCTTTGGTAATGTCCCCTTCCGAGGCCTCCGCGCTCCCGATCGCGCCATGGATTCTGACCAGGACTTGATGCCTTTTGACGATGCGTTTCGCGCTGGTTTTGAGGACTATATCGCGGACTGGCAGGGCATCTTGACGCCTGAAACGCTCACTGCCCTGAAGGAGATCCCGGGAAACGAGGCGGAGTTTCCGGCTGTTCCAGTAGCGCTCTGGGCGCGCCTGGTCTATGAGTTTGCCACCGTGTTTAACAAGGGTGAGGGTGATCCCGACAAGGTGATTGAGGCGCTACTGCCTATCTTTTACGGCCGCGCGGCGACATATGCTCGCGAAGTTGCTTCGCTTACCGTCCGTGGGCGTGATGACGTGGTCCAGGGCATCTGCTCGGCATTTGACGAGCAACGCCCGTATTTCCAGAACCTCTGGGATACTTACCAGGAATGGGAGGACGACGTCACGCGGTTCTGGACGAGCTAGCCCGATTCCTCCGCTGTCCTTGCTCCCAGGTTCCGTCTCTCCAGTAAGGGGTATGCCATGTTGATGTTTCTGTCACCTGGTCGTTACCTTCTGGGCGGTCTCGCTCGTATTCTGTTGGCACTACTGCTCATCATCGGACTCGCGGCAGGAGCCGACGGGGCTCGCAAGGCAAGTGCGGACGGAGAAGCTGGTGCGCGCTACATTGTGCAGCTAGTGCCCCCTGATGAACTTGTGGACACTGTCGGGATGGCCACCTCCTCCTCAGACGCTATCGCGGCGAGTGTTACCGAGCGTGCCATGGCGCTGCCCGGTGTGCGCGTTCAGTCGCGATTGCAGCGCATGTATCACGGCTTGGTCGTTGAGGTAGACTCTTCCGATCCTCAGGTACTGCGCCAATTGCGTTCATTGCCGGGCGTGCTTGCGGTGCACCCTGACACGCTCTTTTACCCGACTCTCTACGACGCTGTCCAGGTTACTGGGGTAGATCGAGCATGGGATGCGGTGGGCGGCAGCGAGAATGCGGGCTCTGATGTGCGTATTGCCGTCATCGATAGCGGCATCGACATCTCGCACCCTATGCTTGTGGCTTTGACCTGGAGTTATCCCAAAGGCTATCCCGTAGGCCTGGTGGCCTATACCTCACCCAAGGTCATCGCGGCGCGGGCTTATTTTCGGCCCGAGGATCCTCCAAAGAGCGGTGAAGGCACCCCGGTGCCGGGCCCTCTTGGATCCTCCCATGGCACCCATCTCGCCGCCGTGGCTGCGGGCATGGGAGTGGAGGAGACGCTTAACGGCGCGACGCGCCTACTCTCGGGTGTTGCACCGGGTGCGCGTTTGATGAACTATCGCGTTTTCTACCCTTCCTCCTCAGATGGCTATGAGCGGGCCTACGCTGTAGAGATCATTCAGGCGATCGAAGATGCCGTGGCGGACGGCGCCGATATTCTGGTGGTCGGCTGGAGCGACGGGGGGGCGCAGCTCCCATTTGCCTCACCTGTCGCGGCGGCCCTCCGTGCGGCGATTGCCTCGGGCGTCGTCGTGGTTGGTCCCGCCGGCAACGAAGGTCCGGGTGCCGGGTCGGCCAGCCGGCTGCCCGGTGGTGTGGAGGAGGTGATCACCGTAGGGGCGCAAGGGGCTGCGTATGGCCGTGCCCTGTTTGGTGCACCAATCGACGCAGACACCTCCACCTATCCGCTCATCGATGTAGCAGCAGTGTCCAGCGGAGGCGATCCTTACGCTTGTTCCCCTCTTCCGGCTGGCAGCCTCAGCGGTGCTGCGGTCCTGATACGGCGAGGGGAATGCCCATTCGCGGACAAGGTGTACAACGCGGAACAGGCAGGCGCTTTGCTCGCGCTGATCGTCAACTCTGCCGACACAGTCACCGACATGGCCTGCGGAGGCGACTATTGCGGAGAGGGCGTCATCGGAATTCAGGCGGCGCTGTTGGCCAGCACGGCGGGACAGCAGCTGCTCGATTGGGCCAATACTCCAGGCGCCTCCGCCACCATCGCTCTCAGTGGCTCGGGTCGCGTACTCAGCTCAAGCCCCGAGTTGGTCGCACCCTTCTCTGGGCGCGGGCCTGCCTTTGGCATGTATCTCAAGCCCGACCTGACCGCGCCGGGGGTAGCGGTAGTGGCTGCCGCTCACACCGCCAACCCTTCAGGAACTGGTTATGTGGCTCTCTCTGGCACCAGCGTGGCTGCTGCACATGTCGCTGGCGGCGCTGCGATCCTGCTCGCCGAGCATCCCGGCTGGCAACAGGCACAGATCAAGGGTGCGATGGTGGGAAACGCGCGGATCGGATCGACCGATGGAGTGAGCGAACTCGCCGTAACACGCAATGCCTTCGACTATGGCGCGGGCCTGCTAGATGTCCCGGGAGCGTTGGCTACCGCCCTGGCGGTGTCTCCCGCGAGTATATCGCTGGGGGTGATGTACGGTGGCAGCTCCCGCGACGTGGTGCTCGCAGTACAGGATGTCAGGCCTGGAGGCACTTTCGTTGACTGGTCGATCTCGTGGGCACCGTCTGATGAGATAACGGTCAGCGGACCAGCCACGATCACTATCAAGTCCGGCAATACACACGATTTGGCACTCACTTTCGCCGTGTCGCCCTCAGCCGAAGGCGCATTCGGGACCGTTATCACTCTTTCATCCCCGTTGGGATCCGTGCGAGTTCCGGTCTGGGGAATGGTGCCATCTCCGCCTGCCGCAGCCAGCCTGCTGGTCATCGACAACGATCTAGAGTTCTCTGGCGGCGGGGTTGATACACTGCCTTACATTGAGGCGGGTTTACAGGCGTTGGGTATAGACTATGCCGTCTGGAACGCTGATGCGTACGCTGGGGCCGAACAGACCTTGCCCAGCGCCCAGACGCTTTCCAGCTATCGTGCCATCCTCTGGACACTGGGCGAAAAGGCGAACCCGGATGGGACCTTTGCCATCGCTACGCCGCCCACGGCACTCGATCAGCAGGCCTTGATGAGCTACCTGGATGGCGGCGGACGTCTGCTCGTCATGGGGCAGAACGTCGCGGCTGCAACGGATAATAATCCAGATCCGGACCCCCTATTCGGGCGCTCCACTCTGTATCGCGCCTACCTGGGCTCGCACTATCTTCAGGACAACGTCTTTACTCCGAATGACGCGCCCGATGAGACCGTCGCTGTTACAGGTCTTGTAGGGACGCTGCTGCAAGGGATGTTGCTGGATCTTGGGGGGCTCGGCACGGGTGCCGGGAACCAGGCGAGTATTGACGAACTGGCGGCCGGTGGAACTCCAGAGGGTGATGCCCTGGTCAGGCCAATCGCAGCGGCCACAGGGAGCAGTATGGTCGAAGCGGGCTATGTTGCACTGATAAAGTCGGATGAACCTACGCTGGAGAGTCCGGTGCCCGGCGTGCAATACCGGGTCCTCCACCAGTCTTTCGGGCTGGAGGGTGTCAATGATAGGCCTGGTATGACGTCTGCGCTGCAGTTGCTGGATCGCGAACTGGATTGGCTCCTGGACGAACTCAGTGTCGCTGTGCCTTGCCCGCTGGTGGGTGGGCCCAATACCCTCACCCGGTTATCGGTGAACGCGATATCATCAGTCGGCTCGCCTGGTGTCGCGTATCGCTGGAGGATCGGTGAGGGGGCGAGTGCACGCCTGGTAACCAGTACGCAACCTGAGGTGTATGTTCCTTTTGCGGAGATTGGGGACTATCCGTTGAGTGTTGAGGTGACCGATAGTCTGGGGCACAAGGCCATCGGAGAGGGAGTTATCCGGATCGTTCCTGGAGGCGCCTCCCATCTCACGGTGAGTGCCACCACGGCCGAGGGGGGTGACGTACTGACCTACTCACTAAACGTAGACAATGTGGGCGGTTCGGTACCTGTAGCCTCCGCCGCTTTTATGTTTCCGCTGCCTGCCGGCACGAGCTATGTCGCCCATAGCGGCGACGGTGTAACCTTTGACGGCAGCGCGCTACACTGGTCAGGCTCTCTGGCGTCCGGCTCCAATCTGATCGCAACGCTGGATGCGCTGGTTCAAGACAGTGGCCCATCGGGCACGGTCGTTGAGGCACCCGTCGAATTCACCATGGACGGCTTGATCTTTACGCGCACGGTCGTAACGACTGTCAGCCCTCCACCGGCACCCGTGTGGCTGCTATACCTGCCCCTGGTGCAACGTTAGCTGCTGCTGGACCCAGGGGCATTGGTATGCACGTTCCGCGCGGGCACTATGGCCCGAAATAACAAAGGCTGCCCGAAGAGGGCGGCCTTTGTTGCGCACAAGACTGGCGCACTGAGGTGGAGATGGCGGGAATCGAACCCGCGTCCAGAAAGTTCGACCAGAGGCGTCTACAAGCTTAGCCGCTCCAAGTATCTCACGGGCCCATTATCGAGCGACAGACTCTGGAACCCGCCAGCCGATTCATCTTTGGACGGTGTTATCGGCATTAGCCGTCCGCATCCCGACTTTGTCGACGCCTGGCTCCTCCCTCTCGGGAAAAGTGAGGGACAGACGTGACGGACTCTGTCCGCCAGTGGCTCTACTCAGCCGTTGTTACGCGGCGAGAGCGAAAGCCGGTGTAGTGCTTGTGTTGGCACTTGATTGTTTGCCCCTGATTTACGAGGTTGAGGCACCTCGGCTTGCAGCCTGTGACCAGCCCTCCCTGTCGAGACCTTTCATCCCCGACACAACGAGTATACCACGGGCGCCTGCCTGGTGCAACCTCTGTTGACGGATCAGGCCAGCGCTCACAGAGGGGATATCGGATCCGGGCGGTTGCTCACGCTGTTCTGCGCCCATATAATGACCACACAAGCGCAGTGGAGGTGCAGGCTATGGGCGACGTTCAGATCGGGGTCATTGGCGGAAGTGGGATGTATGAGATCGAAGGGTTAACGGATATCGACAGCCGGCTTCCAGAGACACCCTTTGGCCCTCCCAGCGACGAGATCGTCACCGGCACGTTGCGGGGCGTCCGCATCGCATTTCTGCCTCGCCATGGCCGCGGACACGTGCTGAGCCCCAGCGAGTTGCCGTCGCAGGCAAACATCTGGGCGCTCAAAATGCTTGGTGTGCAATACATCCTCTCGATCAGCGCCGTGGGCAGCTTGCGGGCTGAGCTCGAGCCGCGGCACATCGTGATCCCCGACCAACTGATCGATCGTACCAAGGGGATCCGCCCGCCATCCTTTTTCGGTGACGGGATCGTGGCCCACGTAGCCTTTGCAGAGCCCTATTGCCCAGAGCTGCGGCACATTGTCTATGTGGCGACGGAGGAGGTGATGGGGAACGCCGCGCACGATGGCGGTACTCTGGTGGTCATGGAGGGGCCCCAGTTTTCCACGCGTGCCGAGTCACGCTTTTACAGGCAGATCGGAGGCGACCTCATCGGCATGACGGCCCTGCCGGAGGCCAAGCTCGCTCGCGAAGCGGGCATGTGCTACTGCACAGTGGCGATGGTTACCGACTATGACAGCTGGCACGACAGCGAGGAGCCGGTGACAGTGGAGATGGTGGTCAACAACATGTCGGCGAATGTCGCGCACGCCAAGGCCATTATCGCAGCCAGTGCGCCGCGTATCGCCGCAAGCGCACATGCATGCAGTTGCCAGGACGCTTTGCGTAACGCAATCATCACCCACGTGGACAGCATCCCCGAGGAGCGCAGGGAGATGTTGCGTCCGCTGATCGGTCCCTATCTCTGAGGCCGGCGTCAACGCAGGGCAGCGTACCGGGGACGGTCAGGGGAGGTGGCTGCCAGGACTATTGCAGGCGCTCTTTGATCTCACGCTCGATTTCGCGTTCGGTATCGCGGTCTCGCAGACTTTCCCGTTTGTCATACGTGTGCTTGCCCTTGGCCAGGCCGATCTCAACCTTGGCACGGTTGTTCTTGAGATAGAGGCGCGTGGGCACGACGGTATAGCCGCGCTGTTCCACCTGGGCCCGCAGACGCTGGATCTCTCGGCGGTGCAGCAGCAACTTGCGATCGCGCACCGGGTCGTGATCGAGATAGCTGGCCTCGTTGTAGCCGGCGATGTGAGTCCCTATCAGCCAGGCTTCGCCGTCGCGAAAGGCGACATAACTGTCGCGCAGGTTGACCCTGCCGGCCCTGATAGATTTTATCTCCGACCCATGCAGAGCCAGGCCAGCCTCAAGCGTCTCTGAGATAGAATAATCGTGAAACGCTTTGCGATTCTGACTGATGGTTCTGTTTGGGCTCTGGTCGGTTTTCTCTCCGCGTTTGTTCCTGGCCATCGTGTCCTCTAGCGGGATTCCTCAAGCAAGTACTGTACGGCACGGTCCAGTTGCGGGTCCTCGCCAGCAGCGGCCTGTTCGGGCGTAATGTCCACCAGGACATCGGGCTCGATTCCGTCTCCCTCGAGGATGCGACCCCCGGGGAGCACCCACTTGGCGATGGTGACGCGCAGGCTCGACCCATCCCGCAACGTGTGCGTGGACTGAACCGAACCTTTACCATACGTGGTGACGCCGATCAGGGTGCCACGCCCGTGGTACTGGATCGCCCCCGCGACGATCTCTGACGCGCTGGCACTCCCGCCGTTGACCAGCACCACCAGAGGGATGTCGGTTGCCTGCCCGTTTCGCCTCACCGTGTAGGCGTTGGGCTCCTGATCGCGCTGCTGTTCCGTCACCACGAGCGTTCCGCGCGGCAGAAACTCGCTGGCGATCTCGATGGCCATATTCAGATAGCCACCGGGGTTGTTGCGCAGATCCAGGATGAGGCCGACAGGATCCTCTCGGTCAAGTTCGCGAAGCGCTTGTTGCACCTGCTCCAGAGCGACTGCATTGAACTCGGCCAACGCGACGTAAGCGATGCCCTCATCCAACATGCGGCTCTCAACGATCGCCACCTCGATCTCGTCCCGGGTGACCTCCACGGTGAATGGCTCTTTAATGCTATCCCGCTCAATGAGCAATGCAACGACTGTCCCCTTGGGACCGCGGATCAACGTGATGGCATCCATGAGCCCCATTCCCTCGATGGATTGCCCGTCAACAGCAAGCACCCTGTCCCCGGCCTGTATGCCTGCCCTGACGGCGGGGCTATTGGGCAGGGGCTGAACGATCGTCAGCACGCCATCCACGAGATCGACCGTAGCGCCGATACCTTCAAAGGAGCCCTGCATATCCTCTTCGATGATCGCGGCCTGGACAGGCTCCACAAACATGGTATTGGGGTCGCCCAGCGACGATACCAGCCCTGCCGCGGCACCGTAGGTCATCTCCACAGGGTCGATGCTCTCAGGGTCGATGTACTCTTGCTCGAGCAGACCCGTGATCTCGTCCAACAGCTGCTCCCGGTCGCTGCTGCCCAAGCCCGTCTTGAACGGGGCTACTGCGGTCTCCGTTGCCACTGCCGCTTCCGTGCTGACGCTGGCACGTGATGGGCCCGCTACCCACATGGTCGCCATTCCGGCGGCAAAGCCGATGCCGACGAGCACGGCAACGAAAAAGACCGTTGCGATCACCTGTCCTGGTGTGATTGACTGCTTGCGCCGAGTTTCTGCCTGTATTTCCATTGCGTAGCCTTTTTTCCTCGCCATAATGAGCACTTAGTATAGCACACAGACAGGTGCGCCCCAATTGTTGATGTAACCGGCCTGGTGAGTGCGTGCGGCCCGTCGGGCTAGGATGCCAGGATGCTGCGACTGCCGAGCGCTGCTGTGCGGGGCTCCTGGGCGCGTTGGAGCTGGTGGTTTTCGCGAGGGAGGGGTGTGGGATTGCTCTTTCTAGCCGGCTCTGAGAATCTCCGATCGCGGCTGCCGAACTCGACCGTGCGTCTCTTGAGCAAAAAGCCAAAAGGCCAGCCCAACGGAGATGAACAGCAGGCCATTCACCCAGAGAGCCGTGCCATGATCGAACCCGTCGCTCAGTGCTCCGAGCAGGATCGGTCCGAGAACCATGCCCACATCGCTTACGGTGCGAAATACCCCCATGGTGAGCCCTCGCCCACCGGGAAGGTCGAGATCGGAGACGTAGGCCGCCGGGGCGGGGCCACCGACACCCGTGCCTAGGCCGAGCAACAGACTGCTTGCTATGAAATGCAGATAGGTGTGCCCCAGAGCGTAGCTAATGACTGCCAGACCGCAGAGAATGCAGCTGGGCACTATGGCGGTCTTGCGCCCGTAACGGTCGCAGAGGATGCCAGAGACGCTGATCGTGAGAAAGTTGATCACCGCGATGGCGGTGAAGGCATATCCAAGCTTGGCGGGGCCAATTCCCAGGCGGTCGCTGCCCAACAGAGGCAGTATCGTGTTCTGCGTGCCTGACCGTGTGAAAAAGATCGCCAGGGATACCAATGAGATCAGTAGGAAATTCCGGTTGCGCAACAAGCTGAATCCGCTCGGGCGCGGCAATGTCGCCGCCGATTTCTGAGGGCTGACTGGATTCCCAGCATCATCCGTGGCGGGCAAACTGCGTGTCTCTGGCACAACGAAAAAGGCCCACGCGGCGGCGCATAGTGCCAGCGCCCCATAGACAAAAAAGGGCATCCTGTAGCCAAACTGCTCCCCGAGAAGGCCTCCGATGATGGGACCGACGCCAACACCGAGTAAAAGAGCACCCTGATAGGTACTCATTGTGCGGCCGCGGTCTTTTGGCGTGCTGATGTCCGCTACAACGATCATCCCCGCGGTCATCTGAAAGGCCGAGCCTATGCCCTGAAGGAGTCGGAATACAATCATCTGACCGAAACTGGTGGCCATGCCGCTGAGCACGGCCGATGCGGCGATAAGGAGAGGGCCAGCCACGAGGAGCGGGCGGCGTCCGATGCGCTCTGCCAGCGCCCCCACAGGGACGTTGATCGGTATGCGCGCGATGCCAAAGCTCGAGATCAAGAGGCCAACCATGGCAGCGCTGACGCCAAAGGAGTCGGCATAGAGGGGGAGTACCGGTCCAATGATCCCCACCCCCAGCATGTTGATAAAGGTCTGGCCGACCATCGCCATCAAGATGCCGGGATTCTGCGACCAGCTCAGGAAGCGGGCTGATCGCTGTGCCGTTCCAACGCGCTGCGAGTCCCTCGTGCGCATCCATACTCCTTTGTGTGCGAGACGTGGCTATCGCGTCAGAGCCTCGAGCCGGTCTGTAGCGTAATGTCTATCCCCGTAGTGATGACGGGGCCCTCAGATCAGGCCTATTGGCGCGCCGCCAGCTCTGTCTTGAGCATCTCGGTCGCGACAGCGACGTTTGCCTGGCCGCGCGTCTGGCGCATGACCTGCCCCACCAGAAAACCCAGAACCTGGGACTTGCCTTCGAGGTACTGTTGGACTGGACGCGGGTTCTGCTCCAGGACGGCAAGGACGACCCTTCTGAGCGCATCCTCGTCATTGATCTGAGCAAGGCCGCGGCTGTTGACAATCTCCTCGGCGCCGCGGCCGGTACTGAACATCTCGCTCAGTACCTCCTTGGCGGTTGTTCCGTTGATCGTAGCTTTCTCGAGAAGTTCCAGGAGTTCTGCCAGTGCCTCTGGCGACACCTGGCAGATGGTAATTTCTGTGCCGCTTTCACTCAACAGTCGGAAGAGCTCTACGAGCATCCAGTTGGCCACCGTCTGCGGTGCCACTGTAGTCGTTGCGCGACAGGTGGACTCGAAATACTCAGCTACCTGCTGATCCTGTGTGAGGAGTTCCGCGTCGGCCATACGGATGCCATACTGGGCGACGAGTCGCTCGCGCTTGGCATCGGGCAACTCGGGCATGCGTTCGAGAATGGCATTACGCCAGGTGTCGTCGATTTCGATCGGCGGTAGGTCGGGCTCGGGAAAGTAGCGATAGTCCTCTGCCCCTTCCTTTGATCGCTGGAATACGGTGCGATGGTTCGTCTCATCCCAGCCCATGGTGACCTGATGTACCTGGCCGCCCTGTTCGAGCAGGTTCACTTGCCGCTCGTATTCGTATGCGATGGCCATACGGACCGATCGGAACGAGTTGAGATTCTTTATCTCTACCTTGGTACCCAGTTCCGCAGCTCCGACGGGCCGCACGGAGATATTCGCCTCGCATCGCATGGCGCCTTCTTCCATATTGCCCGTGCTGACACCCAGGTAGCGCAGAATCTGGCGCAGCTTGACCAGATAGGCGTAGGCATCCTCTGCCGTGTGCATGTCTGCCTCGGTCACGATCTCCATCAAAGGGACGCCCGACCGGTTAAAGTCCACCAGGCTGACACCATTCTGGTGGACGAGGCGGGCGGTATCCTCTTCCAGGTGAACGCGGCGGATGCCGAAACGCCGGAGCGTTCCCTCCACGAGCACCTCCAGATAGCCATTGGTGCACAGTGGCAGGTCATACTGGCTGATCTGATAACCCTTGGGGAGATCGGGATAGTGATAGTTTTTCCGGTCGAACTTGCTAAAGGTTGGAATCGTGCAGTTGAGCGCCATGCCGGTGAGCACGGTCGCCTC
Source organism: Anaerolineae bacterium (assembly GCA_040772225.1). Taxonomy (GTDB): domain Bacteria; phylum Chloroflexota; class Anaerolineae; order UBA1429; family UBA1429; genus JAAYED01. The sequence goes on along the minus strand of JAXGYO010000002.1, from coordinate 819,416 downwards.
CACCGCGACGCGGTTGATGACCGGCAGGACACCGGGCATGCCCAGGCAGACGGGGCAGGTGTGCGTATTGGGGGCTGCTGAGGCCAAGTCGTTTGGGCAGGCGCAGAACATCTTGGTCTGCGTCAGTATCTCAGCATGCACCTCCATACCGATGGTGGCCTCGTATTCCTGCATAGTGCTCCTCAGATCAAGCAGATGGCGTGGATTATAGACGTGGCTCGCGCGTGCGGCGAACAGGCGTGCGCAACCGGTGGCGCGATGCCGCGGTCAAGTTTGGGCGCTCATTGGGCACGTAGTTCAGATGTCGAGGTTCTCGACCTCGCGCGCGTGCGTCTGGATGAACTTGCGGCGCGGCGGCACATCATTGCCCATGAGCATATCAAAGATACGGTCTGCCGAGGCGGCGTCCTCGATGGTTACCTGTATCAGTTGCCGGCCCGCCGGGTCCATGGTGGTCTCCCACAGTTGATCGGCGTTCATCTCGCCCAGCCCCTTGTAGCGCTGCAACTCTACGCGGCTGCCATTGAGCCCCGCTACGTATTGATCCTTTTGTTCCTCAGAATATACATACTCTGACGTCTTGCCCGACGTGATGCGGTAGAGCGGGGGCTGAGCCAGGAAGAGGTGACCGTTCGTGATCAGGTCATCCATGTACCGGAAGAAAAAGGTCAGCAGCAGGGTGATGATATGCGCGCCGTCTACGTCAGCATCGGTCATGATGATGATCTTTCCATAACGCAGATTGCTGAGGTCGAACTGGGCGCCGATGCCGCAGCCCATCGCCTGGATAAGCGCCTTGATTTCATTGTTCTCCAGGGCGTGGTCCATGCGCTTTTTCTCGACATTCAGAATCTTGCCGCGCAAGGGCAGTATCGCCTGAAAGCGTCGATCGCGGCCTTGCTTTGCCGATCCGCCGGCTGAGTCTCCCTCTACGATAAAGAGCTCGGTGCGATCGGCGCTACGCTCGGAGCAGTCCGCAAGTTTGCCTGGCAACGTGCTGCTCTCTAGAGCGGTCTTGCGCAACACCAGTTCACGGGCCTGTCTGGCCGCCACGCGTGCCCGGCGCGCGGTGGTCGCTTTGTTGATGATCGTCTTGGCCGCCGATTCCTTCTCCAGCCACTTGCTCAAGGCCTCGCCAAAGACGCTCACCACCTGTCCCTGAACTTCGGCGTTGCCCAGCTTGGCCTTGGTCTGACTCTCAAACTGAGGATCCGATAGTTTGACGCTGATGATCGCCGTCAAGCCCTCACGGACGTCCTCTCCCGAGAAATTCCCCTCACTGTCCTTGAGAATGCCCGAACTGCGCGCATACTCGTTCAGGGAGCGGGTGAGGGCGCTGCGGAAGCCAGTGAGGTGTGTGCCGCCATCCACCGTGTTGATATTGTTGGCAAAGGAGAACACCGACTCTGCGTATCCATCGGTGTACTGTAGAGCGACCTCGACCGCGGTGCCTTCGATCTCACCTTCAACATAAAAGGCATCGTGCAGACGCTTGCGGTTGCGATTGAGCAGATGGATAAAGGCCTTTAAGCCACCCTCAAAATGGTAGGTAGCCTCGCGCCCGTCTCTGAGATCCCGGGCGTGAATGGTCAAGCCGCGTGTGAGAAAGGCCATCTCGCGAAATCGCGCGGTCAGTGTCTTGAAGCGATAGTCCAGCGTGCGGATGATCTCCGTGTCGGGCATAAAGTGGGTGCGCGTGCCATGGCCAGTCGCTTTTCCCAGCTCTGTGACTTCTGTGACGGGCAGCCCGCGCTCATAGCGTTGTGAATAGCGCCGCCCTTCATATTGCACCTCAACCTCCAGCCAGCTGGAGAGTGCATTGACCGCAGAGACGCCCACACCATGCAGCCCGCTGGCGACTTTGTATCCGCCGCCGCCGAACTTGCCGCCTGCGTGCAGTACCGTGTGAACAACCTCCAGCGTGTTGCGCCCCGTGGTCTTTTCGATGCCAACCGGGATGCCGCGCCCGTTGTCCTGAACCGATACGGAACCGTCCTCGTGGATGGTTATGTCTATCCGATCGCACACCCCGGCCAGGGCCTCGTCGATGGAGTTGTCTACCACCTCGTACACAAGATGGTGGAGACCGCGCTGATCGGTGCTCCCGATGTACATGCCCGGTCTTCGGCGGACCGCCTCCAGGCCTTCCAGAACCTGGATGTCGTCTGAAGTGTAGCTGGTGGGTCTATCCGTCATGACTCCTGTCTTTCTATCTCTCCAAGCGCGGAGCTAGGCTTCGCGAGGCATCTGGATGCGTACGAGCCTGGACGACCGGTCGCTGTAAAAGTAAAAGAGCGACGCAGTCAGGCCAGTTCCGATGAGAGAACTCAAGATGATCGCGACAATCATGCCCATGGGAGCAACGGCGGCAAGCTGTTGCCATACCAGCGATAGGCCTGCGTCTAGCAGATTGACCAGCAGTAACAGGCCTAGCGTTGGCCAGAGGCTGGTCCGAACAACGTGTATGCTGACGATCGCGGCCGCAAGCGGCTTGAAACCTCCGAGCGTCACAGCCTGGGGGAAAAAGGACAGATAGAGCAGCATCCACACCAGTCCGATAAACAGGAACGCAGCAAAAGGTCCAAGGATTGCCGTTCCAAGGAAAGCCGACATGATTGCAGCCCCGATGGCAAGGGCAATCACGCCCAGTCTTGCCCATGCGGTGCCCACAGACTGCGCAAGCTCGCCATAGGACAGTGCCTTGCCTTTGATGCCTGTGCCGATCAAGACCAGATAGAGAGCGGCGAACACCAGGCCGACAGCAAGCACGGCAGCGGCGGCCAGAGCGAGTTGCCACAACTGGGTTATCTGTATGATAGCATCCCCGTCCTGGATGGGCATACTGGCAGCGATACTGGGCACTCCCAGGCTGTCCCACGCCACATAGCCAAAGACGTTGATGGTAGCGACCGTTTCACGCAGCAGGGTCACTGTCTCTGTCAGGCTCTCAGAGGTGATCTGCGATGCGTCGAGAGATGCTGTCCAGTCATTCAGCCATGACAGCAGCCGTTCGATGAGCACCGACATGGAGAGCCTGGGGGCGCGCCAAAGGGCTATATCCAGCAGAAAGGGGATCAGTGCGAGCCATGGTTTGCGAAAGACCAACCTGAATCCGGCGCTCAACGTGTCAATGACGCCCATTACACAACCTCCTCGGCGATTCTACCACAATCGCCCGAGGTGCGGAAACGAGCGCCGGCGCATGCTTTACGCATTACGCTTTGAGCGGGGGAAGGATCTGGCTCATGCTTGTTCTGCAAGCTGGTGCCGCTTGCGATAGCAGCCTTTTGGACCGGTCTGCTTGAGTCAGTTCTTGTGTCTAGCTCGCCCCGACAGCATAGGGAACCATGCCCCACTCAATCGGGTCACGGGCGTCCTCAATGGGGCAGTCATGCTTTTCCTGATCCTCTTGCGAGATGTCCGCGCCCAGCGAGGCGAGTTTGGAGCAGATGTCCTCATAACCGCGATCGATGTAGACCACGTTAGTAATCGTCGTACGTCCCTCTGCAGCCAGTCCGGCCAGAACCACGGCTGCACCGGAACGTATGTCCAGGGCGCATACGTCTGCGCCATGAAGCAGCGTAGGGCCATGGACCATCGCCGTCCGGCCAGAGCCGGAGACATCGATTCTGGCGCCCATCTTGGCGAGCTCGCTGACGTATTGCAGCCGGCCTTCGAACATGGTTTCGTGAATGGAGCTCCTGCCGTTTGCCTGCGTCATCACTGTGGTAAAAGGGGCCTGCAGATCCGTTGGAAAACCGGGATACGGATAGGTTTGGATGTCGGCGGGATCGAGCTTGTCTGGTCCCATGACTTCATAGGTATCGCCATCGGCGCGTACAGTCGCGCCAGCGTAACGCAACTTGTCTGTGAGGGCGCCCATCCAGCGTCCCACTCTGCCATCCATAGCGACCTTGCCCCGGGTGATCGCCGCTGCCAGCGCAAAGGTGCCGGCTTCCATGCGGTCTGGCATCACACGATAGACCGCACCATGCAGCCGCGATGCGCCGTCAACACGGATCGTGTTTGTGCCAGCACCGTGGATGCGTGCGCCCATGGCGCACAAAAAGTTGGCCAGGTCTGTGACTTCGGGCTCAATGGATGCGTTCTCGATCAGCGTAGTGCCTTCGGCCAGGCAAGCAGCCATGAGCAGGTTCTCAGTGCCCGTGTGGCTGGGGTAATCCAGATAGAGGCGTTGGCCCTGCAGCCGCGGCGCGGAGATGATATAATCCAGATCGTCTGTGTCGACCTCTGCTCCCATCGTCTGGAATCCCTTGAGGTCCACACTCACCGGCCGCGTGCCGATCGCACATCCGCCCGGATGCGGCGCCTGTGCATGGCCAAATCTGGCCAGCAGAGGGCCCACAATGAGAAAGCTGGCCCGCATCTTTTGAGCCAGATCACGGGGCAACATGGAGCGGGAGATGCGCGTGGCTTTGATCCGCAGCACGTTGGGGCCTTCAAATCGTGCTGCTACGCCCATCCCGTGGAGGACCTGCACCAGGGTGCGTATATCCTCGATGTAGGGCACATTCTCAAGCAAAACCTCGTCTGCCGTCAGCAGGCTGGCCGCAATGATCGGCAGGGCCGCGTTCTTGGCCCCTCCAATGGTCACCTCGCCGCTGAGCGGGCGTCTGCCTTCAATTACAATCGACATAGCATCATCCCCATCGATGTGTCATTCCCATGAACTCATTATAGTACATCTATACTCTTCGATGAAGTGCCTTGCGTGCCACTGCAATCCGTGCGCGTGAGCGTCGCAGTGCAAGATCATGTGCTGCTCTGAGCTCTTCTCTGGCCTCGTATCTTCTGGCCAGTAGCCGGGCGCGCTCCAATGCCTCCTCCGCCAGGGCCAGATCGATCTCTTCTGCCCGTTCGGCGGTGTCGGCCAGAACAGTGACGACGTTATCGATGACCTCAACAAAACCACCGCCAACTGCCCAGGTGTCCGTGCCATCCTCATGCACGACGTCCAGTTCGCCGGGCTGAAGCATTGCCACAAGCGGGGCGTGCTTTCTGCGAAGCGTGATGGTTCCGCCTACGGCCGGGGCGCTCACTTCTACCGCCGGTCCGCGATAGAGCACGTGATCGCCCGTCACAACGGAGACCTGGAGTTGCGACGGAATCTCGGGGAGCGGTCCAGCCTGGGAGTTCTCAGCCATTGGATGCCTTTTGACTTGCCGCGATCACGTCATCCAGCGTGCCCTGCATGTAAAAGGCTTGCTCCGGATAAGCATCCATCTCACCATCTAGTATGGCGCGAAAGCCTCGAATCGTCTCCCTGATCGGGACATAGCGCCCCTCGCGCTGCGTAAACCCTGTAGCCACAAACATGGGTTGTGACAGGAAGCGTTGTATCTTGCGCGCCCGCGACACCACGAGCCTGTCCTCAGCCCCCAGTTCCTCGAGACCCAGGATGGCGATAATGTCCTGCAGGTCATGGTACCGCTGAAGGATCGCCTGCACATCCCTGGCGGTGCGGTAGTGATCCGTCCCGATCACCGAAGGGTCAAGGATGCGTGATGCGGAGGCCAATGGGTCGAGAGCGGGATAGATGCCCAGCTCGGCGATCGATCGCTCTAGCGAAATCGTCGCGTCCAGATGGGCGAACACCGTGGCGGGGGCCGGGTCGCTATAGTCGTCAGCGGGGACATAGACGGCCTGAACCGACGTGATGGAGCCCCTTACGGTGGATGTGATGCGCTCCTCCAACTGTCCCACCTCTGCGGCCAGGGTTGGCTGATATCCCACGGAGGAGGGCATACGGCCCATCAGTGCAGAGATCTCGGTGCCTGCCAGTACAAAGCGATAGACATTGTCGATAAAGAGCAGCAGGTCCATGCCCTGATCGCGAAATGCCTCTGCGATGGTGAGACCCGTGAGGGCGACGCGAGCGCGAACGCCGGGAGGCTCGTTCATCTGGCCGAACACCAGCGCAGTCTTTTCCAGAACCCCGGCCTCTTCCATGTCGTGCCAGAGCTGGTTTCCCTCACGGCTGCGCTCGCCGACGCCGCAGAATACTGAATAGCCGCCATGCTCATAGGCGATGTTGCGAATCAGCTCGTAGATAATGACGCTTTTCCCGACACCAGCGCCGCCAAAGACACCTACCTTGCCACCCCTGGGGAACGGTGTGAGCAAATCGATGGCCTTGATCCCGGTCTCATAGACCTCGACCTCGACGGACTGCTCTGTGTATGGCGGGGCAGGGCGGTGAATGGGCAGACGGTGTCCTCCAGTAAGCGGTCCTTGCTCGTCGATGGGCTCGCCGAGTACGTTCAGCATCCGGCCGAGCACCTGATCGCCAACAGGCACGGTGATGGCCTCTCCCGTGTCGACGGCTCTCATGCCCCGCGCCAGACCTTCGGTGGGGCTCATGGCCACGCACCGGACGGCACCGTTATCCAGTTGCTGTTGGACCTCAACGATGATATCGGGCTGTCCGCTCGATTCGATGCGGATGGCGTGGTTGATCAGGGGCAAATATCCCTCAGGAAAGGCGATGTCAATCACCGGCCCGATGATCTGCGTGACGTATCCAAACGGAGCGTCGGACATACTCAACTCCCGCTCTCGAGCGTCAGGGCGCTGCTTACTTCGTTCATCTCTGCAGTTATCGCCTGCTGTCGCGACTTGTTGTAGGTGAGCCGCAGATGGTCGGCCAGCTCGCGTGCGTTGCTACTGGCTGAACGCATGGCGACCGCGCGTGCGGCGTGCTCTGCTGTCAGCGACTCGAGCAGAGCGAGGTGGATACTGGCCTGGATTGCCCTGGGCAGGAGCGTTTCTACAAGCTCGGATACGCCGGGCTCGTAGTAGAATTGCCGTGGCTTTGGCGCCTCACCCAGCTCAACTGGCAGGAGTAACCGTGTCGTCGGGCGGTGCCGCTGGGCACCACGGAACTGTGTGTACATAATGACTGCACGATCAAAGTTCCGAGCGTCGAGCCCCCGCAGGATATAGGTGGCGATGGGGGAAACTTGATCCATCCGGACGTGCTCGTTGAGCTGGCTCCAATCGGCGACCACGTCGATCCCGCGCCGCAAAAGGGCATCGTGACCCTGAGAACCAATCGTGATGACCTCAACGCCATCCCGTACGCTCTCGATGTACTCCATCGCCAGCCGGATCACATTCTGATCGAAAGCTCCGGCCATGCCGCGATTGCTGCTGATGAGCAGCACGCAGGTGCGGTCTCCGGACAGGCTTCCGCTGAACGCGGCTGTAGAGAATATCTCCGGGATGTCCATTGCGGCGAGTCTGGCGAGGATGCGCCAGGCGGTTTCGGTATAGGCCACAGAATCGTCTACGCGCTCCTGCAGCCGGTGCGTTGTGACGGAGGATACAGCCTCCATCGCGTGAACCACCTGCGCGATGCCTGTCACGCTGCGCATATGGCCACGAATCTCACGCAGTGATGGCATGCATCACCCTCGGTTCTCCCAGGTGGTGCGCTGGAAATCGTTCAGCGCGAGACTCAGGGCATTCTCAAGTTGCGGCGTCATTCGGCGTTCAAAGGCTATGGCGTTGCGCACACTCTGTCGCTCACGATTGAGGTATTGCACCAGCAGCGACTCGAACTCGGAGACCTCGTCGATTGCCACGTTCTGAAGATAGCCATGGGTGGCCGCGAAAAAGATGGCCACCTGATCCTCCGGCGCAAAATAAGTGTGTTGCGGCTGCTTGATGAGCTCCACAAGCCGCGCGCCGCGGTTCAGGGCAGTCTGGGTGGCCGCATCCAGGTCGGTACCGAACTGAGAAAAGGCCTGCAGCTCACGGTACTGTGCCATGTCAAGGCGAATTTGCCCGGCTACCTGACGCATGGCGGGACTCTGGGCCGCGCCCCCCACGCGCGATACAGAGAGGCCGGCATTGATGGCCGGGCGAACGCCGCTATGAAATAACTCGGTCTCTAGATAGATCTGCCCATCTGTGATGGAGATGATATTCGTCGGAATGTAGGCCGCGAGGTCTCCTAGTTGCGTTTCAACAATGGGCACGGCTGTCATCGAGCCGCCCCCGCGAAGCTCGTCGAGGCGACCCGCTCGCTCGAGAAGGCGTGCGTGGAGGTAGAAGATGTCACCAGGATAGGCCTCACGGCCCGGCGGGCGGCGTAGGAGCAAGGACAGCTGCCGGTAGGCCCAGGCATGCTTGGTCAAATCATCATAGACCACCAGGGTGTCACGCCCGCTATGCATGAACTCTTCGGCCATGGCACAGCCCGCATAGGGCGCGATGTACTGAAGAGCCGCAGGGGCGCTGGCCTCAGCAGTGATCACAACCGTGTGCTCCATTGCGCCGCTGCGCTGCAGCGCGTCAACGACCTGGGCGACGTTGGAAAGCTTTTGGCCGATAGCGACATAGATACACAGCACATCATCCGGGCGCTGGTTCAGTATGGTATCGACTGCCATGGTTGTCTTGCCGGTCTGCCGGTCACCGATGATCAGCTGGCGCTGGCCGCGCCCGATGGGGACCAGGGCATCGACAGCCTTTATTCCAGTGGTCAGAGGTTGGTCTACCGGGGCGCGCTCGATAATGCCGGGGGCGGGTCTCTCAATGGGCCGCACCTGTGCCGTGCTGATGGGCCCTTTGCCGTCGACAGGGCGACCGAGGGCGTCGACCACGCGCCCCAGCATCTGCTCTCCCACGGGCACAGAGGCCACATAGCCCAGTGCTTGAACGTTACCCCCGCGCACGATGCCCTCGTTGGAGCCCATGATGATGGCGCCGACGCTCTCAGTAGTGAGATTCAGGGCCATACCGAGAGAATCGTTGTCGAACCGGAGGATCTCACCGACCATGACCTGGCGGAGCCCGGACACGTGGACAATGCTCTCCCCCACGTCCATAACGGTGCCCATGGACACCGGCTCGGGGGTGTACTCGAACTGAGCGATCTCCTCCCTGAACTCTTGCAGGACGCGTGCCAGTCCAGGCGCATACTCGTGAGGACTGTCGTTCATTGACTCTCCCTGTGACGGCCGGGGCCGGCGCCCTGGGGAATGACGCAGCTGGCGCACAGGCGCTCGTGCAGGGCGCTCAAGCGCGCTCGGACGGTGCCGTCGATCACAAGGTCATCCATGCGCACCCACACCCCGCCGAGGATGGAGCGGTCCGTGCGCACATCCATCTCCACGGCGCGTCCGACGATGCGCTCCAGATAGGCACGGAGCCGCGTCTCTTCATCTTGCGTCAGGGGCACCACAACGCGCACCTGGGCGAGCTGCGGCGATTGCTCAAGCAGCACGGTGCCGTCAGGCGCAAAGAGGCTGTCGCTGTGCTGCGGGCCAAGTGCGTCAGCAAGAGCGGCCGAAGCGTTAGTGGTCATGAAGCCCCCACCTGCGCGAGGAACTCTTCGATGAGCCTGTGGTGCTCAGCTTCATCCAGATCCTGGCCAATGACCTGGGATGCTGCAGCAATGGAAAGGTCGACAATCTCCTGTCGGAGGGCGATCTCGCCCAGTTGCAGCTCGCGCTCGGCCTGTGTTTGAGCGCGCGTGATGATCTGTTGGGCCTCTTCCCGGGCAGCGGCGAGAATCTCCTGGCGCTGCTGTTCTGCGGCCTGTGTGCCTTGCTCGATAATATCATGCGCCTCGCGTTGGGCACGGTCTATCTCGTCACTGTACCGCTGCTGCATCGTGGCCAGCAACTCGTCGGCGGCTTTGGCCTTGGCCAGGCTCTCCTCTACGCGTTTGGCACGCGCTTCAAGTGCCGCCAACAGCGGCTTGTGAAGCAAGCGATGCAGGATCAGGACCATCAACGTAAAGTTGACGATCTGTGACAAGAGCAGACGCGGGTCAAGTCCTAGTTCACCCACGGCGACTTCCTTTCGTAACCCGGCTCATCTACGAGACAAACTTGACGGCAAGCGCCACCACAAGAGCGTAAATGGCGATGGCCTCCGTAAAGGCCAGAGCGATGATGAGGTTGGTGCTCACAGCGCGCTCAGCCTCCGGATTGCGGCCCAGCGCCTCCATGGCTGCAGACGCCAATCTGCCGATTGCGATGGACGGCCCCAGGCTCCCCAGTGCGATTGTCAACCCTGCCACCAGATCCGGCGTGATTTCCATGTGTTACTCCTATAGACGAATTTGCTGCGACTGCCGTCTAGCCTGTCAGCCGTGTGTCGATGCGGCGCGGACAGCAAAGGCGGTGCTAAGAATCATAAAGATCACGGCCTGGACGAATCCAGACATGATCTCCAGCCCGATAAAGGGCAAAGATATGACATAGGGCAGGATAAAGGCGATCACCAGCAGCAGAACCTCGCCCCCAAACATGTTTCCAAAGAGACGAAAGGAAAAGGAGAGCACTTTGGTCAGCTCCTCAAAGATCTCAAGCAACCCGATAAAGAGGTCAAGTACGCCATTGAGGAGCAATCCGGGCTGGACCTTGCCAGATGGCAGCTGCCGGAAGAACTCTACGAACGAACCGATGCGAACAAAGCGGCTGATGTAGGTAAGTGGCCCCTGAATATAGATGCCAAAGACCTGTGCGGAGAGTACAGATAAGAACGCGAGCGCGACAGTGGTATTGAGGTCGGCTGTGGCGCCACGCAGCAGTGGGATGAACTCCCTGACCTCGCCTTCTCCACGCCAGAGACCGATGCTTCCAAAGCCCGGGAACAGTGAGAACAGGTTCATTGCAAGAATCGAGATGAAAAAACTGGCGGCGATGGTAAAGTACTTGCGTGCCAGGGGCCCGGCAAAGCGCTCCAGATAGTCAAGCAACCCCTCAAAAATGGTCTGCACGATATTCTGAGCAGAGCGCGGAGCGGGGCATTCAACCAACCTGCTGCGGACGATCCACGCCAGGATCGTGAGTATGGCCATCACGACCCAGGTTGTGAGTATTGAGTTTGTGACGACGAACGGCCCCACCTCGAATAGCACCTCAGCGCTGACTACAATGTTCAGCTCATCGAGCCGAAGGGGTGCGTAGAGGTTTGCGCCAATGATGGCGACGATGGCAAGGCCGATCAGTACCTTTTTGATCACGTGCTATCTCCCTCGCGGTCTGTCGCACGCATAGATTCGACAATGTCCAACAATCCGACCACTGCGATCACCAACCCCACAACGACCAGAATCAACGAAAACACAATCTCAGTGCCCAGATAGCGATCGAGCCAGATGCCAGGCACTCGCAGGATTACGGGCAGCGCCACAAGTACCAGGGCCTTTACAGCTGTCTTGAGCCCGTTGCCCAATCCAGAGAAAGCATAGCCAGCTGTGTCGCTGTCGTTCAAATACTCTCTCGTGCGGATGGCCAGGCGGATGATCGCGATCTGACCGATCACGATACCAGCGATGAGCAGGAGAATCGTCGCATATGGGGCTGTGCCGAGGAGGCTGTCAACCTGTCTTCCGACCCACAGTCCAAGGAAGATCAGCCCGGCTGCGGTCAGGCCCATGGTCATGCCCAGTTCCGTAGCAAGGCCAGCGATCTGTCTCTTGTTGTTCATGCGTGCTCCGAGCTCTCGCCCTGGCGGACGTCACCGGTGCCGCACTGCACCAAGGGTGAAATGATACACCCCTGTAAGGAGAGCGTCAAACCTTTCGGCATTGATGACAGTGTTAGGCAAGTCGCTGCCAGCACAGCCTCAGGCCTCGTCCTCGCCGGGTATCTGACCATCGTCTTCAGGGTAGTCGTGCGGATGGTTTTCGTCCATCGGGAACCAGCGGCGTCCGTCGCTCTCTATGAACGTGTCTGCCTGTGCGGGACCACTGCTGCCCCCCTTGTAGGGGCAGGGTTCTACGGGAACGGTGAGTTCGTCCGTCAGGCGCCAGGCCAGCTCGATCTCATCGCTCCGTGCGAATAACGAGGCATCGCCCTGGATGGCGTCCAGTAGCAGCCGCTCGTAGGCGTCGGGGAGGGCATAATCACCAAAGTGGCTGCCGTAACGAAAGACCATGTTCACCGGCTCAGCCCGCATCCCGGACCCTGGCCGCTTGGCCTCAAATCGCAGGTGGACGCTCTCGTTTGGTTGAATGACCAGCGAAAGCCGGTTGGGGGGTAACTCGCCGGCATCCAGGAACAGACGGTGGGGCACCGCCTTGAACTGCAGGGTGATCTCTGTCGTCTTGTGGCAGAGCTTTTTGCCGGATCGAACATAAAAGGGGACGTCACGCCAGCGCCAGTTGTCGATGAACAGACGCAGCGCGATATACGTGGGTGTCTGTGAGTCCGGCGCAACGTGCCGCTCCTGCCGGTAACCATCGTACTGACCGTAGACGCCATCGGCTGGAGACAGGGGACGGAGAGCCTGTAGTACCTGCGTTTTTTGGTCACGCAGCGTTTTCGCGTTCAGCACTGAAGGCGGCTCCATGGCTGTCAATGTCAAGAGCTGCAGAAGGTGGTTCTGGAACATATCTCTCAGAACACCGGCCCGGTCATAGTATCCCCCCCGGTGGCCAACCCCGACAGTCTCAGACATCGTGATCTGAACATGGTCCACATAGCTGCGATTCCAGAGCGGCTCAAAGATGGCATTCCCAAAGCGGAAAAACAGGATGTTCTGGACAGTCTCTTTACCCAGATAGTGGTCGATGCGGTAGATCTGGGACTCATCGAACACGGTGTGGAGCACGTCGTTCAGGCCGCGCGCGCTCTCCAGGTCCGAGCCAAAGGGCTTTTCAATGATAATCCGCGACCAGCCCCTGGGGTTCTCATTCAGGCCGGACTCACCGATCCGCCGGATAACCTCCGGATAAAGCGTCGGGGGGATGGCCAGATAAAAGATCCTGTTTGGGGCAGGATTGCCGGTCTCATCTAGCCTGGCCTGGAGCGCTTCCAGTTGGCGGTACGTTTCCGGATCATCATAATCACCGGCCTGGTAGTGTATACGCTTGCTGAACAGGTCCCAGCGCTCGCACATTCCCGGCTTGAGGCGTGCATAGTCCGTCACGCCCTCCAGCAGGGAGGCGGAATACTGCTCATGGTCGAGGTCGCTACGAGCGGATCCAATGATGCGCGTGTCTCGATGCAGCAAGCCCTCACAGTTGAGGCTGTGAATGGCTGGAATGAGCTTGCGGCGGGTCAGGTCGCCCGAAGCCCCAAAGATAAAGATGGTCGTGGCTTCGGGTTGTGTGTCTGGCATAGATACCCCCAGATCGTGCGGTGGCTCTACAAGTCCGCCTGTCTCGTTGCTTCGCCGGTTTCACTGAGCTCCGGACGCGGACCTGCGAGCTCGCCGCTCTGAAAGGCGCGCTGAATTATGCGCGCCAAGTGGTCCACAGCTTCAGCCGGCACAGTGACTGCTGTCTTTAGGGGATGACCATGGGTGAGGTCCTCAAGTTCCGCAGCAGCGGCCTCTTCGGTCCAGATGCCCAGCTGCACAGTGTCGAGCAGCACAACAGTAGCCCCCTGCTGGTCCGCCCTGGAAAGGGCGATTTGGTCGGCCATCCCTTTTACGTGGCGCTCGGAAAGGTCAATCGGGACGACAGCGATCTGCTGCACCTCTTGCAGCGCGAGAGACAGCAGCTGGCTAGTCACGGTAGGGGCCGCAAAAGGATGAGCCTTTCGCACGACGCAAGCGTTGTCCAGCCGCAAGGTGAGTTGCTCCGCCAGGGACGCCAGCGCCGTAGCTGTGCTCGGGCGCGCCTGCCCGGCGCCGTACGAGCGCCTGATACGGGCGAGGACCCTGGGCCTGGAGAACCACTGCGAGTCCTGTCGGGTTGTACCACCTGATGGCCGCAGATAGGCGACCCAATGCTCGGGGCCTGCGTAGTGTTCCGGGTGTGCCTGCGCTACCAGTATCACTGCCCGCTGTTGTCCCAGTTGGTCTGTTTCGCTATCTGCTATGATCGACTGCTCACGGGTAGATGAAACCTGGCGGGCTCGCGCGGCGTACGCGATGAGTGCACAGAACGCCACGATACCGGCCGCCGTGATTCCGCTGGCGGGACGGGTCCACCCCATCCAAAGGACAAGAGCGAGTGCGATGACAACTCCCAGCCCAATCCGGTAACGGTGACGCGGCAGATCGCCTGGGGCACATGTCAGGTAATTGGCTGTCCCCCAGCCGATAATCATGCCGCACATTACGAGGACAACCCGATTCCACACGGCTTTCCCTTTCTGCTCAGCGACTGTGGTGCCAGTAGCGCGCTTTCCCTACTCCGGCGGACGCAGGCGCCAGGCCGTCAGATATCGGAATCCTGCGTTTGCCCGCGAGTGCCTTCTGCGCCTGCTGCGAGGTCGAGCATCTCCATGGTGATGGCGTGCTGACGGGCAGAGTGATACTGCAATGTCAACTCTTCGATCACCCGCGCAAGGTTGCTGCTGGCCGTGTCCATCGCGCGATAGCGCGCAGCCTGCTCGCTCGCGGCTGCTTCGATGACCATCCGGTACAGACGCGCCGTGGTCCACTCTGTGAGGGCGCGTTCAAAGAGAGAGATGGGATCGCCCTCAATGATGATCTCTGGCCCTTCTGAAGTTCTGGGGAGGATGCTTTCGTCTATAGGCAGCCATCGTTCAGAAACTATCGGGGCTAGCGTTCCCGCGCGATAGGGAGAGTAAAGAATGTAGACAGCGTCCGTTGTGCCCTCGGACATTTCCTCACGTAGATCGCTGGCAACCTGGTTCACCAGCTCCATGGTGGCGACGCGAGAGGTGGGCAGCGGCCACTCCAGGCTGATCTGCCTGCCCATACGGCGGAGGTAGGCAGCCCCGCGCCCGCCCAGAGCGCCCACCTGCACCTCGTCGCTCTGCACAGCCTGGCTCGTGATCAACTGATCGGCACCCCGCGCCACCAGATCGTTGTAAGCACCGCAGAGACCGCGCTGTGAGCTAATGACGACAAGCAGGGGGCGCCGGGGCGGCTCTGTCCCCTGGCGCACTCCCAGCGCCTGCAAGGAGCGCTGGGGTACCAGATCGATTGTGGATGAGAGCACCCACCGCATATAGTCGGTAAAGCCGGTACTGGCCTCGCGCCGCTGTAGTGCCTGACGCCAGCTGCCAGCGCTGATGGTCCGCATCGAAGTGACGATGGGCTCGATGGCCTCGATGTTGTCGCGCCGCTCCCTGATCTGCTCGATGTCTTCCATATCAGGAGAACTGCTTTGTGTAGGTCTCGATCGCCTGGCGCAATTCCTGCTCGGTGGACGAACTCAAGTGGTGCTCTTCCGCGATGGATCGCAGTGCGCGGGGAGCGGTGCGCTCCATGTGCGTCCAGAGGCCGATCTCGTAACGCTCAATATCGTCAACGTCAACTTCGTCGAGATAACCCAGGTCAACAGCCAGCAGTATCAAGATCTCGCGGGCGAGTGGCAGAGGCTCATAGGGCGGCTGGCGCAGCACGCGTCTGAGACGTTCGCCTCTCACCAGTTGCTGGCGCGTAGCCCGGTCGATCTCGGTGCCAAACCGGGAAAAGTGCGCCACTTCCTCATATTGTGAGAGGGTCAACCGGAGCTGTCCGCTGACACGGCGCATGGCCTGCGTCTGTGCCGACCCGCCGACGCGCGAGACCGACTGCCCGATATCGATGGCGGGCTTGGAGCCCTGGTTAAAGAGGTCAGGATCCAGATAGATCTGGCCATCGGTGATCGAGATCAGGTTTGTGGGAATGTAGGCTGATATGTTGCCGCGGCGTGTCTCTACGATGGGCAACGCGGTGATACTCCCCCCGCCAGCCTCCTCGCTGCGACGACAGGCACGCTCCAGAAGCCGTGAGTGCAGGTAAAAGACATCTCCAGGATACGCTTCGCGTCCCGGGGGACGACGCAGCAGCAGCGATATCTCGCGATAGGCGTCAGCGTGCTTGGTAAGGTCATCATAGACAATCAAGACATCGTGACCTTCGTCCATAAAGGACTCGGCGATCGCGACGCTTGCGTACGGCGCGAGATACAGGAGGGCCGGGGGATCGTCGGGCGCTGCCACCACAAAGATCGTATTGTCCATGGCACCCGCATCCTCAAGGATGCGTACCGCCTGCAGCACCGAACTCGCTCGCTGGCCGATGCAGACATAGACGCAGATCACTTCAGTATCTCTCTGACTGATGATTGCATCCAGAGCAATGGCTGTCTTGCCCGTCTGCCGGTCGCCGATGATAAGCTCACGCTGACCGCGGCCGATCGGGATCATGGCGTCAACAGCCTTTATTCCAGTGTGCAGGGGCACAGAAACCGGCTCACGATCCACCACGCCCACGGCTTCACTCTCAATCAGCCGGCGCTCCTCGATGTATAGCGGTCCCTTGCCATCGAGGGGGATTCCGAGCGGGTTCACGATACGTCCGAGCAGACGCTCGCCAACCGCAACTGTCGCGCGCTGGCCGGTTGCCCAGACGATATCGCCACCCTGGATGCCCTCCGCGGGCCCCAGCAGGATACAATCCGCCTGGTTTGCGTCGAGATTCATCACGAGGCCCAGCACCGAGTTTGGAAACAGCAGCAGTTCATCGGTGCTGGCCTGCGGAAGCCCCCAGACAGAGGCCACGCCCTCTCCCACCTGCTTGACTGTGCCAACAGGCTGGATTTGAAGCCCCGCCCGCGATCCCGCACTGATGGTACGGATGGTTTCGATGAGATTCTGAAGAGTATGTGCAGAGTTGCGGTGCAGGTTCTTAAAAAAGCCAGAGCCAACGCCAAGCCGAGCATCCTCGGTGACACCCCACAAAGGGATGCTCGTGAGACTGGTTCGCGGCATGACGTCCATATCCCTGGCCCGGATCGGCGTGCGCTCATCGCCGCAGACCTTTATCATCGAATCAAAGAGCCTGGCCAAAGGGCTCGCGCTGTTCGAACCAGGGCTATCAGCGACTGCATGGCCGCTCACCGTGGCATTGGCGGGAGTCAGCCCCTCACCGTTCTGGCCTGTGGATTCGGCCCGCTGTAAAGGCTGGCCTTTATCTTCGAGTTGATCGGTCATTGGTTACTCAGACCTTGCTTGGACACAAAGTCTACCCGCACCGCGTCTCTGATCTGAACGAACTGCTGACGTATGCTGTTTTCCATCAGTTGGTCGGCGATGCGCACCTGGATGCCGGCGATGATGCTGGGGTCAACGGCTTCGCGGACCTCGACTCTGCGGTCGAGCAGCGACGATAGGGCGTCAGCGAGGGTCTTGGCTTGCTCAGGCGATAGTGCCACAGGTGTCGTTACAAAGGCAGCAGGGACACGGCCAGCCATGGATGAGCGATAGTCTTCGACCCGCTCGGGTGGCGTCCTGAGTATTGTGGCAACAAAGTTGGCCACCAGGTCGTCATGTGTGCGCCGTGTGGTAACGGAGCGGACGACATTGGCTGAGAGCGCCATCACTCCCTCCAGGATGTCCTCATAGTGCTGGGCGATGATCTCGTCACGCTCATGGTCGAGATCGATGCGCATCTCCTCCGTGAGGCGGTCCAGCTGTTCCCGCGCCTCGCGAAGAATCTGGGCTGCACGTTCTTGGGCGCGTTCCTCTGCGGCACGGATGATCTCTTCGCCGTCGGCCTCGGCCTGTGCGCGGCGCGCTTCCCAGTGGGCGCGATGGCGCTCAGCCTCTGCCTCCTGATCCTGCGCCGCCTGAAGGGCATCACTGATCGTCTGTCCGCGTTCAGCCAGCTTGTTTCTCAGCGGCTTGAACACCAGCTTTGCCAGGATCAGGACAATGACGCCAAAGTTCAGGATCTGGAAGAGGATCGTACGCCAGTCAAGGTCCAGCATCTATGCGCCTCCCTAAAAGCCAAAGGCGGCTGCAAACGGATTTGCAAAGAGCAGAATCAGGCAGATCAGCAAGACATAGATAGCCGTGGACTCGAGAAGTGCCAGGGTGACAAAGATCAAGCCGCGGATTCTATCTGCGACGCTGGGCTGCCGCGCCATGTTGTCAAAGGCGCGGTTGACGGCGCGGCCCTCCATGATGGCGGCGGTGATCGTGCCCAGGACGATCGCTGCGCCGACGACGATTGTCGTGAGATTCGCGAACTGAAGCGCTAGTTCTGGCTGCATAGACCGACTCCTCTCTGGATTGGTGGACGCCAGCTGCTATTCGTCGAGTTTCATGGCGTCCGCGATGAACGCGATGGTCAATACCGTAAACACCAAGGCCTGTAAGAGTCCGGTGATCATGGACAACAGATAGAACACCAAGGGAGCGAACACTGGCACAAGCGAAAAGATGGTCAAGCCAACGATCTCTCCCGCAATGACATTTCCGAACAGACGCAAAGCCATGGACATCACCCGGCTCAGGATGCTGATAAGATTCAGAGGAAACATCAGCGCAACCGGTTCAAACACACTCAGGAACTGCTTCTTGATGCCCCTATGCTGCGCTCCATAGTACTGAGTCGAGAGCAGCGAAACGATGGACAGGGCTGTCGTTGTATTGATGTCTCGCGTTGGCGAGCGCATCGCTGGAAAGAGACCCAGGATGTTTGCCAGACCGATGTACAGAAGCATGGTTGCCAGATAGGGCACGGTCTGCGGCAAAGTTCTCCCGATCGTATCTGTGATCAGCGACTCGACGTATTCCATGCCATATTCAATGGCCAGTTGCCAGGTGGCGGGCTTGTCCGCGCTGAATTTCCTAAAGGCCAGGGCGCTGAATACGACCAGCACGGCAATAATCAGCCAGGTAAAAAAGACCGAGTCCTTGATCGGCACTCCGCCGACCGTCCACAGCACCTGGGGAAAGGCACTCTCAATTCCCACCGGCGTGTCCTTGGTGGCTAGGCAACATCAGGCAACATCCATCCGACCAGCAAGGCGCGCATCACCAGCATGCTGGCCAGCGCTCCCAGACATGCGGCCAGCCCCATTCGGCCGACCATAAATAGAACAGGTACCCAGATCGCAATCCGCAAAGGGGCCGTACGAAGAATGTGGCCCCGGTTATCGGCAGTTGGACCCGAGACGGCTTTGGCTATGGCGCCGCGGAGCAACGCCATGTGCGCCCACATGGCCAGCGCTCCGAGGAGTAGCCCTAAAACCAGGGAGGGCACGGTACTCATCGTTCTCCCTCCTGGATCGACTCCAGATCGGCCTGGCTAAAGCTCTCCTGCAGCGCTGACTCCATCTCGTCCACAAGAGCGTCCAGGTCGCGATCGCCAGCCGGTACGACAGCCTCAGTGTATAGGATCACACAGTGCGTTTCGTCGATCAACAGCACCCCTGGCCCCACTGGCAGGGCCTGTTCATCCCCGTCCTTCATGACCGTGATCTGGCCTCCGTGGAGGGCTCCAATCAATGGCGCGTGGCCAGGCCACACGCCAAGCATGCCGTCCTCTAGAGGCACCTGGACCCACTGCACGGGAGCGTCAAACATGACCCTTTCCGGCGTCAACACGCGCAGCAAGACGGCATCCCGATGCTCGACGCTCATAGTGTCTCTGCCTTTTTGCGGGCGTCGGAGACGCTGCCCACCATGTAGAATGCCTGCTCAGGCAGATCGTCATGCTCGCCCGCCAGGATTTCTTCAAAGCCGGTGAGCGTGTCCTCCAGCGGAACAAAGGTGCCGGGGATGCCCGTAAACTGCTCTGTGGAATAAAAGGGTTGCGTTAAAAAGCGCTGAAGCCTGCGGGCCCGGTGCACCGTGAGCTGGTCCTCGGGTGAGAGTTCGTCTGCCCCCAGGATGGAGATGATATCCTGCAACTCCTGGTACTTGGCAAGCATGGCCTTGGTCTCCGCCGCGATGCGCACGTGTCGCGTGCCGACGTAACGCGCATCCAGCATCTTGGAGGACGACTCTAGCGGATCCACCGCTGGATAGAATCCCTGACTCGAGAGCCTCCGCGTCAGGACGGTGATCGCGTCAAGATGGGCAAAGGCTGCCACGACGCCGGGATCGGTAATATCGTCAGCGGGGATGTACACGGCCTGCACCGAAGTGATAGCGCCCTGCAGGGTTGTGGTGATCCGCTCCTGGAGCTCTCCCATCTCGGTGGCCAGCGTGGGCTGATATCCCACGGCGCTGGGAAGCCGTCCCAGCATTGCCGAGACTTCTGAGCCGGCCTGCACATAGCGGTACACGTTATCGATAAACAGGAGCACATCGCGCTCTGACTCATCTCTAAAGCTCTGAGCGATGGTCATGGCGGTAAAGGGCGTGCGCATACGCGCGCCGGGCGGCTCGTTCATCTGCCCAAAGACCAGTACAGTGTTATTCAGAACACCGCTGTTTTTCATGTCCAGCCAGAGATCGTTGCCCTCGCGGGTGCGTTCGCCGACGCCGGCAAAGAGCGCATAACTGCCCTGGTCTTCGGTGCTGTGGCGAATGAGTTCAATGACCAGCGTGGTCTTGCCGACACCGGCGCCTCCAAAGAGGCCGATTTTGGCACCCTGACCGTACGGAGTGAGCAGATCGATGACCTTTAGGCCGGTCTCGAGGACGTTGGTCGATAGCCTCTGACTGCTCAGCGAGGGCGCCCCAAGGTGCAGTGAGCGGTAGGGCGTGTCGGGCGGGAGCGGCGCGCCACGATCGATCGGTTCACCGAGGACGTTAAAGAGGCGCCCCAGCGTCGCTGGACCCACCGGAACCTGTATGGGCTGGCCCGTATCGTGCACTGGCAACCCGCGCTTGAGCCCGGACGTGGAGGACATGGCGATGCAGCGCGCCGTGCGCGAGTCAACATGCTCCTGGACTTCAACGATCAGGTCGTCCAGAGGCGGCCGCTTGATGCGTAATGCATGGTTTATCCCGGGCAGGTCTCCCACGTCAAAGCGCGCGTCAACGACGGCGCCCATCACACGGGCTACCCGACCTGTTCTATCCAATGCAGTCTCCTTGGTGTGAGCGATACGCGGGCGGTTCAGTACCTCATGCAGCCATTATAGCGGCGATAAGGCTCTGAGCCAAGCCGCAGGGCGACTTTCAGGTGTCAATTATCTCCTCGAGGAAGCTCCGCTTTTCTTGTCCCGTTGCATCATCGCTGAGGTCCATGTGCAGGCTTGCTGCGCCAAGGCCCATGGTGAGCCATAGCAGAGAGGAGGCGTGGGGAAACACGAGGTTGAACAGGTAGTGATCCAGCAGCCCGCCGGCCATGGCGCCGATTACGGCGATGTAGAGGCCAATCGTGGTTGCAGAGACGCGGTCTCGGGTCCGCGGCGAGCGCAAGGCTCTTATGCCCGCCGCAAGATGGGTGATGAGCGTCGCCAGAAACGCCAGCAGCCCGATGACGCCCATGTTCTCAGCGATCAGGAGGTAGACGTTCGACACGCCCAGATAGGTGTCCACATCGGGGGTGCCCGAAAAGCCCACGCCAAACCAGGGATAGCGTGAGATCAGGATCAGCGCATCCTTGTACTCACCAAAGCGCATTTGCGTCGCCAGGTCCTCGCCGCGCAACCCGCTGAGGTAGTGGTCCACATACGTTTGCGTAAAGGGAAGAAAGTAGATGGCGATGAGTAGAATCAGACCGATCCATAGCAATTTGGGATAACGCAACAGCCCCAGGATAAAGATGGCCACCGCCAGGCCAAAGAACGACCCCCGCGAGAACGAAAGAATGAGACAGATGCCCATGAGCACGATACTGACCACTAGCCAGCGCCTGGATAGCAGAGGTCGCTCGGCGAATAGCTGAGCGGTAGTGATGGATGTGACAAAGATGAGTGCGCCCCCCAGTACGTTGGGGTCAATCGACGTGGAGGTGGCGCGCAAGGCGCGCGAGGGGTCATCCTCGATATAGCGCAGTACGTCAGGCCCACTCGGATACCGGACCACGCTCAGCGTCGAGAGCAGGCGCACTGTCAGGTGCTCCGGCAGGACGTAGAGGATAATCCCGATTGCGGCTGAGATGGCACCTGCCACGATCATGACTGTCACAAGAATCCGCAATTGTCCGGGTGTGCGCACGGCGTTGATGATCAGGATGAACAGCAGGATGCTCAGCAAGATCTCGATCAGATGTCTCAAGACGTTGGCTGTGAGGGGAGCATGACTGAGGCCGGCGACAAAGGAAAACACGGCCAGCAGCACAAAGGTCAGCACCAGGAGGGTGGGTGAATGGGCGACAAATTCACGTTCCTTGTGTGCAACGAACCGTGCAATCCACACAAAGAACACCGCTCCCAGGGCGAGATCGAGAAAAGTCGGAGAAAACCCGATATCGATCGGAAGTGCAGCAAAGGGGAGCAGCAAGATCACGCCGATGAGGGCCATCAACCCGATCATCAGGCTGCGCAGCATCAGATAAGCGAGTGCCAGCGCCAGGAGTGCCGCAATTCCAAGAGTGACGCCCAGAAACCCGATGATGGCGCCCACAGGCAGTGCCACCGCAAGGCACAACAGGATGATAGCCAGCACCCTGATACGCCTGTCCGGGCTTTGCAGCGCGACCACCAGGCGGTCAGGAATGGAGAGTATGCTGGCGATGCTCACCGATGCACTTCCTGAGCGTAACATGGGCCGATCATAGCATTGCGAGCCCGTCAGGACAAGCCGGGGCACGCGGCCGCTCGCACAGGTCCCTGGCATGGCGCACTGTGTGTGCTTAGCTGCGTCTGGGGAACACTCTTTGGAGTATGATGAGCATGCCAACCATCACGACGAGGGTGATGGCCTGCTGCGAGGGCTGTCCGGCAACGACCCACAGCACAAAGGCCGCGGCGCAGAGTCCGAAAAGCGCGTATCTGACCGCGTCCTGCAGCCACACCATCTGCCACCACGCCATGATCCGCGAGAACCCCTTGAGGCCCTCTTCCAGCGCATGGCGGTACTGGTCGCGCGCCTCACTGCGGCGCCCGCTCTTGGCCAGTGCCACCGCTAGCGCATAGCGCGCCTCTCCGTTCTCGCTGCCATCCCGACCGACGACCTGCTCCAGCACCTCTGCGGCGCGAGCGTGTTGCCCTCGCATAATCAAGACGCGTCCCAGCGCGCCTGCGGCACGATAAAAGTGCGGATTGGTGCTGTAAGCTCGCTCCAGATAGCCGATGGCTTGATCATAGTGGCGCGCCCGCGTCTCCATGATTCCGAGGTTGGAGTAGGCCAGTGCAGCGGCATAGGGGCTGGCATCTTCCATCTCGATCACGCGCTCGGCAGCCTCGCGTGCGGCATCAGCCTCGTTTGCCAACAGGTGCCGGTACGTCTGGACATGCCATGCCATGGCGGTGAGCTCGTCGCGCTCTCGTCCGGCGGGCAGCGCCTCGATCCGCTGGCGGGCCTCGGCGATGTACTCGTCGGCCCTGGTAAAGTCGCGGCGATCGCAGTAGATCTGCGCCAGGGTGAGCCAGGACTCGTGGGCATGATCTGCCCTGTCGAGCGCGGCGCGCGCCTGCTCTTCGGCCTCATCGAGTTCATCGGCGAGAAAGTGGAGTGTCGATCGCGCCGCATAAGCCTCAAACCGTGTAGGATCCAGGTCGATGCAGCGGCCACAGGCCTCGAGAGCCTCGTCGTGGAGGCGCATGCGGGTGAATGTCCGGGCGGCCCCCAGGTGGGCTTCGTACGATGCAGGATCCAGCTCGGCGGCCTGCTGGTAAAGCGCCCGCGCGGCCTCAAGGTCGAGCGTATGGTAAGCGTCGTCGGCGTGTCGCAGGAGATCATTGAGGCTGGGCTGATTGGCGGGCTGTTCGACAGGCGTCATGGGTTCCTCCTACTTGGGTGGGAGGAGTATAGGCGGGAAGGGGGGAGGGGACAAAGGGAGGCAGGGGGGGCGGAGAGGTCAGGAGACGTTCCATAACGAAGGATGCTGTCCTTCCCATCTGCTAGATAGCAGTCGGACCGCAGATAGATGATATCGTAACAGAGATATCAACAATCAACGCCCCTCGGCCAGGGATCGACGATTCATGGAGAGGTCGGAGTGGGAAGGGTGTCCTGACGACCGTCACGTATTGTACGTAGGTCTTATGAGCACAGTGCGTAATGTCACGTTCGGCCACAATTCGATCAAGCCCAAGTAGGACTATATCGCCTGGGCTGTGTCACTAGCTGCACCCCTCAGCCAATGATGGTACACTTCAGCAGTATCATCTATCATCCGTTCCTGTGAGAATCGGGCGAGTACCCACTGTCTGCCTCGTTCACTGAGCTTTCGCCTAAGCTCTGGCATGTGGTACAGTCGCAATATCGCTTCTTCTAGGCCTTTGACATCTCCGGGAGGTACGAGCAAGCCACCGGGGCCGACGACTTCTGGGACTGAGCTTATGTTGGTGGAAATAACGGGCAAACCGCACGCTAGTGCCTCCGCCAGGGGCAAGCCGAAACCTTCGAGCAAGGAAGGAAATACGAATGCGTCAGCAACCGAGTAGTAGCGTGCCAGTTCCGAATCCGGGACGTACCCAACAAGAACTACGCGATTTGCTGCGCTACCAAGGCAGGCACGGAATCTGGCCTTGTACTTGGGATCCCAGCGCCCGACTATGACCAGCATGACATCTTGAGGCAGCCTTCGCATAGCTTGCGCCAGATACTCGAGACCCTTTCTGGGGGTACAAAAACCGACATAAAGTAGCACAAAGTGTTCCGAAATGCCAAGCTTCTCTGCAAAGGCTGGATCGCGGTTCGGAGCGTAGCGTGACAGGTCGATGCCTAATGGGATGATAGTCATCTTTTGATTTGGTACACTGTAGTGTTTATTGAATTCGCGAAAGGTGGATAGACTGGCAGGCAGAAGATGAGATGCTTTTCTGATAGCGGGTTTCTCAAGGACAAACCGGGCGACGGAGTAGTATGCAGCACGACTGAGTAGATTGGTGAGAGTGGAGTGGCTAGGCACGCCATGATGGCATGTCAGTCTCTGGCGAAAAGACTGGAACAGCGTAGCAACATAGGCCCCGCGGTAGTTATACGCAAAGTGTACGTCCAGGAAGTGAACTACATCAAAACCATACTCCAGTGTCAATCGAGCGACGACGGGCCCTGCTCGCCAGGCAAAGCTTATCCAATCACAACAGCCAATCGGCACCCGGATGACGTCGATCGCATGGATTTTGTCACGGATGGTCTCGTTAGGCCCACGCGCAGATACGACCATAACCTCATGTCCGCGATTCGAGAGTCCCACCGCCAGCGTCTCAGCGTACACTGCAAGGCCAGAGCTTCGTCTGGAAAAGCAATCTAGGCTTACCAAGCAAATTCGCATTACTATTCTCCGACGAGTAACCTGTAGTAAGTATAGCACAGAGTCATCCATAATCTGGCTTTGGGAGCATCCGCTACTATGCAACCCTTGGTCGTGGCAGTAGTCCTCAACTGGAACCTTCCCATGATTACATCTGACTGTATCGATTCCTTGCTGAGGAGTGACTATGGGAATCTGAGTGTACTCATTGTGGATAACGGCTCATCCGACGATTCCGTGAGCCTGCTAACCGAACGGTTCGGTAATCTGGTCACGATACTTGAAACTGGCAGGAATTTACTCTTCGCTGGCGGGAGTAACGCAGGTCTTCGCTGGGCTCATGAGGCTGGAGCCGACTTCTGCCTTGTAGTAAACAACGACACGCTCATCGCCTCGGATACGGTGAGATTGCTAGTTGAGACTGCCGTTTCCTGGGAGTCCGTAGGAGTCGTATCGCCGGTGATCTATAGCGGTGTTGCCGGAAGGCGGATATGGTCTCTCGGTGGCACCGCTCGTCGTTGGGTGCCTTTCCCGCGCGAGCTTTCCCGGGGTAGAATCGATAGGGGGCAGTTCACAAAGGCGTTTCCTGTGGACTTTGTGACCGGCTGTGCTATGCTGATCAGTCGAGATATAATCGACACCGTCGGGGTCTTCGATACATCTTACCAGATGTACTTTGAGGACGCTGACTACTGCCTTCGGGTGCGCCGCGCTGGCTATCAGATCATTGTTGAACCTGCCGCTAGAGTGTGGCATCGTATCGCTGAATCTAGCAAGAGCAACTTGCCCCTGTTTCATTACCAGCGAGCGAGATTCCGCCTCCGCTTCTATATGACCAACTATCAGGGCATCACTGGTTGGATCGCTCTTGTGGTGGTCGTCACGCAGGAGGTATGCCGAGCCAGTTCTGCTCTATTGCGCGGGCGGTTGGATGTCGCAACAGCTCTATTACGTGGGTTGCGAGATGGCTTGATTGACTGGTCCACCTAGGCCCAGTCTGTAGCAGTTCGACCAATATCGTTGGCCTATCTTTGCGGGATGCCCGACGAGCCTGCATGGCATTGGCGCTCCAAGGGAGAATCATAATGGAGACTGCCCGTTGCCCGGTTTGTGATAGCAATATCCCTGATCGTATGCTAATTGTTTCTGATAGGCTTTGTGGAGTCGGCGGTACATTTCGCCTTTGGCGGTGTAGTGTTTGTCGAACTCACTATTTGAGTCCCCGCCCGAATCGGGAGGAGATACTGCAGTACTATCCAGATGGTTACGAGGCGTATACTCGACAATCTTTGACGGAACTACGGAATCTTCGCACCTTACTAGCCGAGTACGGCCTGGAAAGACGATGTCGGAGCGTGCTTAGCCTACGCAAGCGCGGAGTTCTACTAGATGTAGGGTGCGCTATGGGTGAGTTTGCTTATGTGATGGCACGGAAGCATGGCTGGGCAGTTGCCGGGGTGGAACTAGACCCATACGCTGCAGAACAGGCTCAGGAGCGGTATGGCATAGACGTAATAAACTCCGCTGTCGAAGACGTCTCTCTCCCTGAAGAAAGCGTAGATGTAGTTACAATGTGGGACACCCTTGAACATCTGCACTATCCCGATGTGGTACTTGACCGAGTGTTCTCGTGGCTCCGTCCGGGAGGCTGGATCTTGCTGAGAACGCCGAACGCGAACAGTATACAGGCTAGGCTTTTTCGGGAGTGCTGGGCAGGCTATGACGCTCCGCGGCATCTTGGCGTGTATAACGACAAGGCGCTCGCGCGCCTTATCTCAGATCGTGGTTTCGTCCGGTTTCGCAGCTGGCCCATGTCGGGTAGCTACGGGACGTTGGTGATCAGCGTCGGGTTTTGCGCTCGAGCAAGGCCGTGGTTAGCAGGTATCCATCGTTTCTTATCTAGTCCCGTGGGGCAAGTGGTATCGATGCCTCTAGTCTGGATTCTCGATCGGGGCGGACCGGCTTCGTTGACTGCTGCTGCGATGAAGCCGGTGGATTAGAACCTAAGCCTTAGTGGATCTGTCCTGGAAAAACTTTGGTGATGGCTAGCAGGTAAGGCGTTTCTGCAAATCACCCTAACGGGCGATTGTCTAGACATGGTCCACCAACGATAATAGCTGTGCATCTTTGAGTCGAGGCGTCTGCAATCTTGACCATGATAGTATAGGAGGTTGACCGTGAAGTACAGGACATTGATACGATGGGTGGCACTCGTTGTGCTCGCTGTGATGTTGCCGCTTGTGTCTGTGTATGCCCAGACGCCAGCCGTAGGTTCACTTGACTATGGTTCAGCCTTCCAGTTACAGAATCTGTCTGGGAACGTGGCGACTGTCGAGATCGAATTCTTCGAGGCATCTACCGGATCTCTCATCTCCGCTGCAACCGTTCAAGATACCATCGACGCTCACGGTACTAAGAACTACTTTGCTGTCCAAGTGGACGGACTCCCAGACAGCTTCCAGGGTTCAGCGGTCGTGTCCTCGACTGAGGAGCTCCGAGCTATCAGCAACCTGTATGCAAACTCCTTTGCGTATGGGGCGGCATCGGCGGGCTACAATGATGGGGCGACAACAGTCAATCTCCCCTTGATAATGCGCAATAATAGCGGCTACAGCACCTGGGTGAGCATCCAGAATGCTGGTGGCGTGGACGCTATCGTAGAGGTCGAGTTCGCTGCAGGTCCGGTCGGGTCCAGCTACACAACCGCTCCGATTACGCTGAAGCCTGGCGCAGCTAAGGTTCTTGATCAGTCGGTTGATGCTGCTCTTGGAACAAAGTTCATCGGTGCCGCTACGGTCAGGAGTACGAATGGGCAGCCGCTGGTGGCTACGGCAGTTGAAGTTGGACCGACGATCCTTTTTGCCTATGAGGGCTTTAGTGCTGGCGATCCCGCGTTGTTTGCCCCTCTATTCCAGTACAATAACTCTGGGTACGTAACATCCCTCAACATTCAGAATGCAGGTACAGTAGAAGCTGAGGTAACGGTTGCGTTTTCACCCAGTGGCACAAATGGTACGGCTTGTTCTGAGACACTGACCATTGCTCCGGGATCGATGGAGGTTTTCGGTTTTAACTCGTTCGCCTTAGCAGGCAATGAGTGCTACCAGAAGAACCCGGGCACTAGGTTCATCGGATCAGCTCGAGTGGTAGGAAACAGTACAAGTCAACCTTTGGTAGGCATTGTCAACCAAGTCAACTTCGCGGCAAACAAGGGCTCAGCGTATGATGGATTTTCTCCAGACCAAGGTTCTCAATGCATCAGTCTGCCAATGATCCAGGACCGCAACTCAAACTATTGGACGAGCGTCAATGTAGTGAATGCTGGGACAAGTGCCTCGGATGTGACTATTGAATACTCAAATTCGACCATCACTGACGTATTCACTCTGGTACCGGGCGAGTCTCGTTCTGTGTTCAACTATGGCCAGCTTGGCGTCGGTTATGTTGGTTCAGCCACTGTCCGAGGATCGAATGCTGGTGACCTTCTTCTGGTAATCGTCAACCAGGTCAATACGGTCGATACGACGCACGACACCCTCTACACGTATAGCGGGTTTCCCATTGTGTGTCCAGCGCCCTGACCTCGTAGGTTGCTGAGCGTTGGGGGGCTGCATATGATGCCCCCCTTTTCCATTTCTGGCTCGACAGGACTATGGACGGCGTACCTGATGTCAACTACAAGAGGTATCCAGTATTTGTCGGTTGTCACTGCTATCATTCTAGCAGGTTGCGTCAGCCTGGGGAGTGCAAATGAGCGAGTGGAGGCTCCGCCGAGTTCTGCTAGTCGGGCCGCAATCACGGCCACGTGCCTAAGCATAGAGGATGCTAGAGACTCCACTCAGACACGACTTGAACCCTTGGAGAGTTGTTTATCCTCTGAGGGAGTGGTGTGTGGTGTTCTATCGGCCGGCCCAGAACGGAAATCCTCTGGGCCTGTTGGCGGTCTGACGGTCTATATAGCCGAGATACTTTTTTCCAGCGAAGGTCCATCAGGCTTGGCTTCAATGGATGAAGTAAGTGCCCCGTCGGCAACAGTTGATGAAGTCGGTCGTTTTGTGTTCACCAATGTTAAACCAGGCATGTATGCTCTCATTGTCAAGACGCCAGTCTCCTTGCTGGTAGTACACGACGTGATTACGGGACAGGACGTTGTGTTTGAGGTAAACCAGGGTTCAGGGCTAGACCTCGGCGTAATTGTGCCTAACTTGCCGTTCTAGGTCTGTGGGCTTGACAGGGCATCCCATTTCGGCACCGGCTCGGTGACGCACTTTAGACACGAAAAGGCATCGCGGAAGTCATGAACGGTTAGTGGGACAGCGAGCGCTTAGGCCTGTTCAGTTGACGATCGTCGTCCAGACTGATGCACGCGAGCGTTTATTCCCGCAGCCTTTGTAGTACAGAAGCAGCGCCGTGATTGCACCGAGATCATCACAGCTCCATTGGGTTGCCTCGGTCTCGGACGGCTGTCGTCTGGAGGCGCCGGTCGCGCGCTTAGTCTGTGCCTCGTGGCTTTCTGGCTTTCAGCACGATGTGGTGGCTGTGACTTGGGTCAAGTCGAGCCAGCCACCGAGAAAAGGGTGGAAAGGCGGGGTAGTAGCCGAATCCTCTAGCCGACTCAACTTCAAAGCCATTTTCCCGTACCAATGACACCAGCGAGCGATACGCTCCCACCACAAGATGGCGATAGAGCTCGGGTTCTTCATGGGCACTCCCTGATATCTCGTTGTCACAGATATGTTCATATGCTCGCCGGTGTAGGTAGCTAATTACTCCGATCTCACCATCCAACATGGAGGTGAGATTTGGTCCGGAGAAGGGCTGTAGCCCCATGATCAGCGCAAAGATATTGTGCCATGATGCAAGATTGGGAGTAGCGATCACGCAGTAACCGCCGGGCTTAAGGACTCGATGCGTTTCCCTGATTAGGACAGCCGGGTCGGTCAAATGTTCTATGATATCCATTGCCGTTACTACATCCAGCGAGTCTGTAGCAAACGGAAGAGCGCGACCGGCATCGCTGACACATACTGCGTAGCCACGATCGCGCGCTAATGCCAGA
Organism: Anaerolineae bacterium; assembly: GCA_040772225.1. Classification (GTDB taxonomy): domain Bacteria; phylum Chloroflexota; class Anaerolineae; order UBA1429; family UBA1429; genus JAAYED01. Next base: position 789,367 of record JAXGYO010000002.1, on the reverse strand, counting down.
GTGCGCAGGTTGAGATCTATGCCAACTACGTGCTCTGTAGAGATAGCCGCCCTGATGATCTCGGTATTCTCGCCTGTCTGACACCCGATGTCCAGATAGATCGAATTCGAATCGCATTCCAGAGCCTTCTGCTGGGCGATATACCGGGACTTGACGGTGTCGTCGTATATATGGGCCATATAGCGGTACAGAGTAGACCTGAATGGGTACCAAGCCGATTTTCTCAGGCGTTCTGTCGAGTCTCTAATAGCAGTCACGCGGCGATAGTTGCGCATGGAACCTCAGTCATTTCTGTTCATAGTGTGGATCCAGTATTCGACAAGTGATCCTGTCGCGGAATGCGGGTAGTATGCCATGCGCCAGCTTCACCTACATATCGATACGATCTCTACTAGAAAGCATACTCCGCCTAGGTGCGCTCGATGTGATTCGGACTAGTTGCGTTGGGAGCTCCTGCGTGACGTCGTGGCAGGCGACCCTTTCTTGCGGAGGTATGCTGGACTTTGCGGCAAGTGCTACGGCTAGGCTCAAACTCTGGCACCTATGCGCTAGATTCACTGATAGATCTTCAGGAGATCTTATCATGCTCAGCAGCGCATTCTCGCCATCCGTCAGCAACTCCCTTGCCGCCGGCGTATCCGCAGTGATCACCGGCTTGCCCATCGCCAATGCCACATACACCTTTGTCGGTATCACGCGCTGCGCCTTGGGGGATGTGCCAAAGATGCCGAGACACACGTCCGCACACGCTACCTCTTGAGCGAGTTGCTCAGGCGGCAGCCATCGCGGTCCCCAGATGATGTTTGTCAATTGAAGGTCTGAAGCCAGCTTGCGCATCTCGTCGTATGTCTGGCCATCTCCGATGAACTTGAATTCAATATCTGGCCGATCTCGCAGGAGCCACGCGGCACGGATGATGTGTTCTACACCATGCAGCGGGATGAATTTGCCAAAGTAGAGCGCCCGGAAACGACCATCCTCACGGTTGCACACCATTGGCTGGAACACAGGATCGGCACCTACCCAGACCCGAACAAAGTGCTCACGCGGAAGATCATACTTTTCCGAGAAATACGTGATGTTAGCCTCTGTATCCAGCAGAACGAGGTCTGCCAGCGCACAACCTGTCTTCTCAAGCCGAAACAGCAGCCGTTCAGCCAGCGATCCGGGCTTGACCAGGCAGCGATCCTCGACCACGGTTTCATGTATGGAGAGATACGCATCAAAGACCAGTGGCTTTCGGGAAAGCCACGAAAGCATCCTGGCCGGAAACACATCCAGGTGCCCCGCGTAGCCTACAAATAGCACGTCGTACTTGCCAGCGCCAATGTACCTGATGAGGAGACGCACATAGGCCCAAAGCAAACGCAGAATCAGGGCGGGGCGAAACCAGCTCTTGCGTGCGCTCTGTACCTTGTCAGTGGTCCCGTGCCACAGCCTGACGTGACACTCGTCGACCCGAATGCCGTTCTGGCGTAGACCCTCGATGATTACGCGGTTGCGGACATATTCTGCATCGTAGGTGCCCCAGTAGAGCACTCTCATCGGCGCGACTCTGACCCCAGGGGTTGCACGCTTTGCAGATGCGCACCCGGTGTATGCCGTGGCGGACGACGGGAGCGGCTGACCTTAGTATTCTTGCTTGCCATCGCCCTCCCTCTTTACCACCACCACCGTATAGTCGTCCGACTGTGCACTCTCGCCGACAAAGTCCTGAACGGCACTGTGAATCCGCTCGATGACCTCTTCCGCCTGCGCCCCTGCCGCGCCGGCCACGACCTCGATCAGCCGATCCATACCGAATTCGTCGTCGATCTCGTTCCAGGCTTCGGTCACGCCGTCGGTATACATCACGAGCATATCCCCTGGCTCCAGCGTAAATGTCTCCTCGACGAGCATGGGGTCTGTGACAATTCCCAGTGCAATGCCGACCGGCTCCAGTAACGTGACATTTCCGTCTCGTGTCACATAGAGCGCCGGATTGTGCCCTGCTCTCACATAGCGCACAGAGCCCGTCTCCAGCTCAATAATAGCATAGATACTGGTGATGAACATCCCGCTGCGCGTGTCCTGCATCAGCACCTGGTTTGCCCGTTGGAGCGTCTCGGCCGGGCTGCGGCTATCAAGTGCGGCGGCTCGCAGTACGCTGCGGGAGAGCGCCATGTAGAGCGCCGCTGGCACGCCCTTGTCCGAGACGTCGGCGATGCTGACCCCCAGCGTGCCATCACCGAACTCGATCAGGTCGTAGTAGTCGCCTCCCACGCTCCTTGCGGCTCGCCAATCCACGGCGATCTGCCAGCCTGGCGGTGAGGGGCAGCGCTCCGGAAGAAAGCTGGCCTGGATGTCCCGCGCAAGGCGCATCTCATGCTCAAAGCGCTGCTGTTGCACGGATTGCTGATACAGCCTTGTCGCCGAAATGGCGAGTGCCGTCTGCCCCGCAATGCCATTCAGTATCGCCAGCCGGCGACTCGATATCCCCGTGGCGGGCTGCTTGTTGCCAACGAAAAGCAGGCCCAGGTCGCGCTGATGTGCTCTCAGCGGCATGGAGAGGACCTCTGTCTCACCTTCGCTCGCCGGCTCCAACTGCAGATCCTGCACGAGAGGTGCGATCACCGAGGTGATGCCCGATCTTGCCTGTAGGTCTGTAAGCCACGAAAAGTCGTCTGGCGAAATCTCCCTGGGCTGGGCGCCGTCCTGCAACTCGACTTGAAGTCCGTAGCTGCTCGTCGCTGCATAGCGCCGTCTATCCGGGTCCCAGACCAGGATGGCGCACCAGGATACACCCACGAGCATCGGAATGAGCCGGACAATCGTGTTTACTGTCTCAGAGAGGTCATAGCTGGTCCGGGAGATCACGTTGGCCACCTGCAGCAGCGCCGTGGAGAACCAGGCCTCCTCGCGTTGTGAGGCCAGGAGTGTAGCGTTGTCCAGGCCGAGCGCGGCTTGCCGGGCGATACCCTCCAGGATAGTGCGCTGTGCTGGAGGAAGGGCTACGTCCGGATCCGTGGCGACTTGCAGAACGCCGATAACCGCTCCCTTGGTGATGATTGGAAGCCCGATGGCGGGCGCCTCGGGCAAGATATCGGAGGGTCGACATACACCAAGGTCTTCAGCGAGGCCATCCACGGCTATGGCGAGGGTGCGAACACGCTTTGCCAGTGGCACTGACTCTGGCAACAAGGTTCGGCCTTCAGGTCTGACCGTGTCGCCGTCGCCTTCTTCAGCGGGCAGGAAAAAGACGTTGCCGTCTTGCTGCCATATCAGTATCCTGCAGAAGCTGACGCCAGTGAGCATGCGCGTCAGCCGCTCTGTGGTGCTCGTGATATCCTCGAGTGTCGTCTGTGCGGCGACCGCCTCTGCCACGCGCAGGAGCGCAGTGGATATCCAGGCCTGCTCCTGCTGCGCTCGATACAAATGGCTGTCCTCTATCGCCACAGCGATCTGATCGGCCAGTATCCGCAGTGTGGACATATCACCTGGCTCAAAGCTGCCCGCCTCAGCGCTCTGGATGTCCAGGACACCCAGCACGCGATCCTCTACCATCAGGGGCAACGATAACTCTGCTGCGGTCCGTTCCAGAGCAGCGTCTGGGAGGAAACGGGCGTCCTGCCGGACATCATTGACGAGAACTGTCTCGCCCAGAGCAGCATGGCCGATCAGGCCGTGTCCCCAGGGAACAATCAGCCCCCTTTGCTCAATGAGGGGGCTGGAGCTCGCTTGCAGCACGATCTCACGCGATGCGACGTCCACCGAAAAGATACAGACGTGATAATAGCCCAGGGTTTCGCGGACCAGCCGCACGGTGTCGGCAAACAACTCATCCAGATCGAGGATCGCCGCCACTCTGCGACTCACCTCGGCGATCATCAGCAGCTGGGCAGCGGTGTCACGCTCTTTCTGCGACTGATAGGCCGTGTGCAGGCCGAGGGCAACCTGATCCGCGACGAGTTGTAGCGCCGCCGTGGCCCGTCGCCGAAAGGCGCGTCTCTGCGGACTCTGAACAGTAATCGCTCCATAGAGGCGTCCCTCAGCCACCAGCGGGGTAAAGACAGCGCTGGCAGCAGGGGGATCGCTTTGGAAGGGCTGTACGGGCGAGGCGAGGCGCGTGTCGGGCAGCACCAGTTGGTGTGGGTTCTCCTGCAGCCATTGATAGGGGCCTACCCCAAGTGACCTGCGTTCTACCGGATCAGCGATGCGCTGCCCGTTTGCGATCAGCGTGGGTTGCGCTAGAGCAGAGGAATGTGCCAGCTGAACAAAGATCTGTGGAGCATCGGTAACGCGGCGTACCTGTTCCTCGATCAGGCTGTAAAGGGCTTTGGGAGATGCAGCGAGCTGGGAGACCCGCGGGGACAGGCCCGTGAGCAGCATAAGGGCCTTTGAGCGACGTTGAGCGATGGCCCAGCAGACCGCCAGCGCGAGGATCACCCCGATGAGCGCGGCCAGCGCCAGCCAGTGTGGCTCGGCCAGACCCTGGGCCCTAAGGGATCCGAAGGCACGGTAATAATTCGCCATCACGCGTTACATTCCGTTGGCGTGACTGTCGTCCTGGGCGGTGCACAAAGTGGCTGCCGGGGCAATTGGCGTTTTTCGAGAACCACAGGACAAATCTACCGGTAATGCGTTTCCCTCTGTGGGACACTGAGCCCAGAGCAGGGACAGCAACTCGAGCCTGGCGCTTTCCCTGCGAACGGTGAGTTGTTGGAAAGAGACATGTTGATGGCTATGAATCAAGTGCGGCTGGGCAGACGTTGTCGCAGCGCGTTTTGCTGCCGGCAAATGATCCTGGGGCAGGCGGGATGCCGTCCAACGTGCGCGGCGGCGAGTCCCTGCTGTCATGGCATGCTTTTTCGTTTGCGCAGAATCACCTGATTGCCTTGAACAGCGTCAGAGAAAAAGTCGACCTGGTCAACCAATTTGCGCATAAAAAACAGGCCCAGCCCGCCGATGCTTCGCTCCAACAGGGGCACACTCGTGTCCGGCACTGGGACTGATTCGGGATCGAACGGTTCGCCAAAATCCGTGATCCGCACCACATACTGGTCACCCTCGGTCCAGCAACAGATGCGCACCTCGCCCGTGCGCCCGCCATAGGCATGCTCAATAGAGTTGGTACATGCCTCATCGGCGGCCATCTGGACTGCAAAGACATCGTCTTCGGAGAGGCCGGCCTGGCGCGCTCCCTCAGCCACGAATTCGGCGATCGCCGCCAGATGGGACAGATCACTATCGACGCAGAGCTCGAACGGTTCCATCGTTTCTTCCTGATGGCGCCAGACTAAAAGCTACCCACTGCCGCTGTCTTGTCGGCATAGGTCTGCATTAGCGGAAGAATACCAACCAGGTCCAACACCTGGGCAATGCGTTCCGGGATCGCTGCCAGGCGCAGGTCGCCGCGTCCGCGTGCGCGGCACTCCTTGTAGGCCATAATCAGAACCCGTATTGCGGCGCTTCCAAAGAACTCTACCTGTTCCATGTCCAGGACAATCTGGTAGATGCCCTCATCCATCGAGGCGCGCAGCGCCTGCTCCAGGTCGGGAGCCGTGTTACTGTCGAATCGGCCCTGCAACGTGATCAGGTCACATCGCTTGAGATGGTTTGTCTCGATCTTCATGCAAGTCTCCTTACAGACCGCGACTCTCAGATATGCACGTGGATTATATACCACAGTGACCATGTGAACAATGGATGCGGCCTGGCGCGCCAGCATCAAGCCCGAGTTCACCCGGCGTCTTGCGGGTATCGCCGCTCACTCGGCAAGTTGTGGCCTGCCAACGGCCTGTGCCAGGACGGTTGCTGAGATGAATACCTCGCCGGCATAGCCATGTCCCACGGGAGCCTTGCTCTCTGACTCTTGCGAGGTTACTTGTATGGCCGTCGCGCCCGCCGCTAGAGCGCTGGCGATGGCATCGCGCGTGGCCTCCTCGCGTGCATAACCGATTGCCTGATCCAGTGATTCAAAATGCCTCGTGCCTGTGGCGCAGTGTACTGCATAGCCCTGATCGTCGGTGGCCGGCACAACACTGGCGCGAGATCGTGATACAACGCTACCCACAATTGCGCCGACCGCATTTGCCACGTGTCCCAGCGCCGGCAGCTCGGTGGTACCGTTGAGCAGGCGCGCTACAGTCGGGAAATAGGTGGCGGCTGGTGCCCCCAGGCCCACCACGGGATGGTGCAGGACAGGCATGAGCGTCAGTCTGCCTGCATTCGGTGAGGCGATCAGGCGATCCAAAATGGATTCTGAAAGCGCGGTAGCCTCCCGGTTGCCGTTGCCGTCTTCATCCCAGGCTTTGCGGGCGATCTCTTGAGCGATACGCTCGGCCGTACGGGTCAGAATGCGCTCAGCCAAAGTCCCGGCGTCCGTGTCAAGGCTCTGTGCCAGAATGTCCAGCGCGATCCTGGCCGCGCCCGTATGCCATTCGGTGTAGCGCCCCAGAACGTGCGCCGCGTCCGTCGGTGTTACCGATGATCTGGCCAAACAGCCCTGACGCTCCAGCCGCGTCAGCAGGGGCTGGTACAGGGCTGGATATTCTAGAATCGCCTCGACCTGCCGTTGCGACAGGGGTCCCGTGGCCAGGGCTTGGATCAGTCTGCTGACGGGTTCGGGCATGTGCTGCTCTGTACAAGTCCGCTCCAGCCTGGTAAAGACGGCCTGAGTGTGATGACTCTGTGGAGAGCGCAAAATGTCTGCCAGTTCATCCTCAACCCGGGGGTAACGCTGAGCGAGCACACATACCGGTGTGACGCGACGTGGGCCAATGGCTAGCCGGCCCGCAGGGTTCAACTGAACCTCGCTATCACCCCCGAGCCCTACGGTGCGGATGTCGATGGCCTCGACCATGGTCTTCCAGGTGCCCACGCGGGCTCCCGAAGCGGTCAACCTGGGCCTTCCTTGTTCCACCAATGCGATGTCAGTCGTTGTGCCGCCCATATCCGCCACAATCGCATCGGCTGCCTTTCCCAGGTGCTGTGCGCCGATGACACTGGCCGCAGGCCCCGACAGGATCGTTTCGATGGGGCGGAGGCGTGCCGTGTCTGCGCGCATCAGGGATCCGTCCCCCTTGACCACCATCAAGGGGGCCTCAATGTGATTGTTGACCAGGACGCCTTCAACGGCTGCGATCAGGTCGCAAATCAGGGGGATGAGCCGGGCGTTAAGGGCGGCTGTGGTGGCCCTGCCGAGTGCATCCAGCTCCTGGCTGAGTTCGTGGCCTGCGGTAGAGGGATAGCCTGTCAGTTCAGTGACGAGTTTCTGTACAGCTATCTCGTGCGCCGGATTGCGCGTCGCAAAGTAGCCCGAGACAGCAAAGGCGCGCACCTCCGCGGCATGCTTGAGAATAGCCTGTCGTGCGGCATCCAGATCCAGTTGCGCGGCTTCCTGGCCTTCGATATCGTGTCCACCGCTCAGGAACACATACCTGTCAGTACCCAGATCCTGTGCCAGCGAGCTTCCCAGGCGAGCGGCGTGGTCGTAGCCGAGTAGCAAGAGGCAAACCGGCGCCCCCTGGCCCTCGACGAGCGCGTTGGTGGCCAGGGTTGTGGAGAGCGAAACCAGATGAACGTCGGCGCTGTTCTCAGGGAGCACGCGTTGCAGCGCCTCCTCGATACCGATCGACAGCTGGTGTCTGGTGGTCAGTGCCTTGGCCTGTGCCATTACGGCGCCGGTATCAAGGTTGACCAGAACGGCATCCGTATAGGTGCCTCCGGTATCGATCCCTATGCCAAGTTTCATGCGTCCTTCCCGTTCCATAGAACCGGCGTGCGCTGGTGCCTAGTCAATGATCCCAGCCGATTCCAGGTATTTGATCGCGGTGCGCTCGTAGCTCTGGCGTTGACGAGCGACCTCGCGCTCCAGGCGTGCCAGCGTGGCATGGTCGAGCGAATGCGTGAGCTGACCAAGAATGCGTTCGAGCTCGGGATACTGGTTGATGGTCCTGATGTGGACTGTGGGCGCGAGGATCGAGGCAGGGAAAAAGGCGAGGTTGTCTCGCAGGAGCGTCAACTCGTCTGCATTCAGCGCCAGGTCCTTGACTGATCCGATCGTGCAGTCGCACGTGCCGTTAAGCACCGCCGTCAGTGCATCATTGGGCTCCATCGGCCGTATGTTCTCGGTACGCAGACGAAATCCATAGACGCGCAAAAGACCTGAAAGGCCACGCGTACTATTGATCATGGATTCGGGCAAACAGATCGTGATGTCGGGGTTAATGCCACTGATCTCTTGTGCGAGACCCGAGATTGTCGAGATGCCCATATCTGCGGCACGATCCGCGCGCATAAGGATAGACTGCCTGGTGGACCAGGAGACGGGGGTCAGCCATGCGATATCGTGGGTATAGTCCTCGGCCTTGATCTCGCGAAACAGGCTGGACTCGGAGCTCACAGGTTTGTCGTGACCAAGATACGAGAACCATACTACTGACGAGTTCTGCCAGGCGATGTGCACGCTGCCGGCCTCCAATGCCTGCCGGACGTGCCATTCGCTCTTGAGATCGGTGCGGTCGATCACTGAATAGCCGTTGGCGCGCAGGAGACTGATCGTCAGCGCTGCGAGCATCTGCTGCTCTGTATCCGGGTAGGCAGCTACGACCACCGGGACACTGCGTGTGGACACGGGGCTTGAGCAACTCAAAGTGATCAGCACAGCGATGCCTAGTGCGACGATCAGGCCGATGCGTCTGATCATTCGGCTACAACGATCGTTTGACATAGTGCCCACCCTCGAGGCATTCAGAGAGGATGATTCGGCCACTCGTGGCTTCACTGAGCAGACTGCCGACCGGTGCGAGCGCTTCGGGCGGTATGGCCAGAGTCATTTGTACGTGATCTCCAAACTGCTCATTTTCGATCAGGACTCCCTGACGCGGCAGTGTGTAGGCAAGTGACCCATACAGGCCATAGTCAACCGAAATAACAGCCCGGTGATGATAGATCAACTCCGCCAGGGGTAGTTGCTGGAGCGCCTGTCGAACGCAATCGCTGTAGGCGCGCACAAGGCCACCCGTACCCAGCTTGATGCCGCCAAAGAACCGCGTACCCACAGCCACAGCCTGCACCAGCCCCTGACCTTGCAGCACCGCCAGCATCGGGCGGCCAGCTGTGCCGCCTGGTTCACCATCGTCCGATGAGCCGATCTCGGCCTGAGGCCCTCCGGTGATGACAAAAGCCCAGGCATGATGATTGGCATCCGGGTAGCGTTCTGTTATCCGGGCGACCTGCTCGCGGGCTTGCGCGGCATCCTGCGCGTACGCGACAGTCCCGACAAAGATCGAGTTCTTGACCACGATTTGCGCACTGGCTTCACCATCCGGGATGGCGAGGCGCAGGGTTGTCGCCGGGGAGGTGCTCACTGATGCTCAGCCTCGGTGGGGGGCAGGTCCACGGTTTCACCCGGATCTGGTGGCACACTCGTGCGCCTGATCTTGCGACCGAACAGCAGGTATCCCGTGTGTCCCACCATGACGTCCTCGGGTCTCAACCGTCCGGCCACGGGGCGGTAGTGTCGCTGCAATATTTCCATCACATCGATATCGATAAAGACAGATCCTTCGAGGGATTCCAGCAGGGCAACAATCTGGTTCGTGGTGGGCACGAGGATGCCCAGGTGCCCGCCATCAGCTAGAGCATGTGCGGCACTGTGCAAATAGAGCCAGGGCTCGCGGACATCCAGGAACAGGGCGTCGACATTCTCCTGGTCAAAGCCATCGGCGATGTCTCGCTGGACGAATTCGACCATGCTCTCCAGGCCGATGCGCTCGAGATTATGGCGCGCCAAGTCCTGCATATCGGGCCTCTGGTCATAGGAGTAGACCCGTCCTGTGGCCTGAATGGCACTCGCAAAGGCCATGGTCATGGCCCCGCTGCCGGTGCCGGCCTCGATCACCCGCCGGCCCGCGTGTAGATCCAGCCGAAGCAGAATCTCCCCCAACTCCTTGGGATAGATGACCTGTGAAGCGCGTCGAATCGCCATCAACTCATCGTGGATGGACGGCCGCATGACGTAGAGCTCTTGTCCCGTATGCGTACGCATCGCAGAGCCATAGGGCATGCCCAATATGGTATCGTGCTCGATCACGCCGCGGTGCGTGTGGGTCCGTTCGCCAGCATGAAGCGTGATAATAAGTTGTTTGCCTCTGCGAGACAGCAGCAACACGCGATCATTTTCCGATGCCTGGCGCACGCGACGAGCCTCTCTCAGCGGGATGGCTGTGTTGATCATCTCTGCCAATCATTACCTTTGGCAGATTATAGGGGTGGCAGAGGGGTGTCGCAAATGGCATGCTGGCCCATAGGATGCGCGCTCGACCCGTCGGCGCGCCAACTGATTTCGGCGCGTTGATGCGAAGGTTGCCAGTGAGACTTGATACGCGCGAGGCCGGAACGGCTCCAACTAGAAGGAGCTGATCATACGAAGGGCACGCGGAAGCACACGAATGTCTACGGTGTGGGAATGATCGTTCAGGATCTCGCCGTCAACGTGTACATACAGGGGCTCCTCGGATCGTAGCGTCACGTGACGGGCGCGTACCGTGCTGACGGCCCGGTGGCTCAGATGCGTGCCTTTCATGAACCGCGGGAGAAGCGCCAGCATTTCCAGCTTGCTGACCTCGTTTGCGAGCAGCATGTCCAGCAGGCCATCATCATAAAGCGCGTCCGGTGTCAGGTGAAAGGTGCTTCCCTCACGTGGCCCGTTACAGGCAACAACCATCAGCGGGCGCATGTGCTCTGAGCGCCCATCGATAGTTAGCTCCACCGAAGGGATGTGCATGGTAAGAAAGATGGTCTTGAGTACGGCAGGCAGATACATCGCGATGCCCCGCAGGTGCTTGAATTTGCGCGTCTCGATCACCACGAGCGCATCAAATCCCATGCCAACCGCATTGTCGAAATAGCGTTCGATCTCGCCATCGAGAGTCACCTGGCCGACGTCGATGATCTGGGTCTGCCCGGCTGCGATGGCGCGGCAAGCCAGGTCGAGGTTTGTGGCCGTACCGTTCATCACCGCAAAGTCATTGCCAGAACCCGCGGGAATGCACGCAAGTGTGCCTACCGGGCTGGTGTTCCCCGCCAACATCATTCCGTTTACGACTTCGTTGGTGGTGCCGTCACCCCCTACGGCTACGATAGTCTCGTAACCCTGTAGCACCGCCTCACGTGCAAGATTGATGGCATGCCCGGTGTGCGTTGTCTCCACGAGATCAAAGGACACTCCCAAATGCCGGAGCGTGCGCTCGATCTCTGGACGAATGGTGCCTCCATAGCCTTTCCCCGCGTTTGGGTTCAGTATGATCTTGGTGTTGGGCATGCGCTTCTCCGTCGGGCGTGTATTGAATGAGTGTACATTGTTAGAGGGGGGCCGCAAAACAACATATCCCCGAATTGCAGAAACGCCCGGGACTTGAGCAAGTCCCGGGTTCAATGCGCGACCTCTGGATAGCGCTCAGTCCAAGCGACGAATGACGCCGATCACTTTTCCCTGAATGTCCAGGTTTCGGGGGTGGACGTAGATGGGGTCCATCAGCGGGTTGGCTGGTTGCAGGCGGACGGTTTCCCTTCCGCTCTCCCAGTAGAATCGCTTGAGCGTCGTGGCCTTTTCGTCTTTGATCCATGCAGCGATCATGTCGCCGTTTTGCGCCTGCTGTTGGTGCCGCATGATGACGATATCGCCATCATTGATCAGCGCGTCGATCATCGAATCGCCGCGCACCTGAAGCGCGTATACATCACGGGGATTACCGATCATCTCCCGAGTGACGCGAATGGACTCTGCATCGGCCAGGGAGTCGTTCGAGTCGGGAACAGGCAAGGGGATACCGGCAGCGATCGCACCAAGGATTGGGATCGAGACGAACTCGGAGAGCAGGACTTCTTGATCGTTCAGCACCTGGTCTTCTGCGTTCGTGTCCACCAGTCGCAGGCCGCGCGATATGTCTCTATCACGCAACAGATAACCTTTGGATTGGAGGGCGTTCAGGTTGTAGCTGACCACGGATGTTGACGAGATCCCGACCAGATCTCCGATCTCGCGGATCGTGGGGGGATAGCCGTATTCCTCCGAGTAATCCCGGATGACTTGCAGCATCTTGACCTGGCGTGCCGATAGACCCGAATGACCGACCATGGTGCGCGCTCCTTTCCACTTGCCCTGTACGGATTATACACGGAACAAATGTTCTATGTCAAGCGAGAAGCAGGTGTGAGACTAAAGTTGATAAGATCACTTGACATTGTGCCTTTTCAGCCGTATTCTATGGATACCCCGTAGGGGTAATCGCGCAGGGAACTGGAGTATTGGTTGGCGAGGAAAACTATGAAAACTATCCGTCTAGTTGCTAAAGACATCTCGTGTCAGCATTGTGTGATGGCGATCAAGCGGGAATTGGCGGGGGCAGAGGATGTTCGCGTTTTGGACATAGATCTGCCATCTAAGGTCGTGACGCTGGAGTACAGCACCCAGGCAGCGCTGGATCGGGCCAGGTCCGCGATGGCGGAGATCGGGTACCCGACGGAGCCAGAAGCCTAGCGGCGAGCATCATCCCCGGTTGGCTGCTGGCCCTGGCAGGGGTACAATCGCTGAATCCATCAACGCTCTCGAGCTGGAGGTCTTGTGCCCCTACGAATTGTTGCCATCGCGCTGGTCTTGTGCTCTGCGATATTTGTGACAAGTCTCGCCGGATGTGACAATCCTGGCGTAGATGACGGGATAGCCACTGAAGGTGAGTGGAAGGCGGCAGCACCGACTGTATCGCGTGACGTTGTTGCCAAGATCGAACCCGCAGTTGAGCAGGCTACAGCGGTTCCGACGATATCGCCTGATCAGGTTACCTCAGGCGCGCCTGTGAACAGTGCCGGGGCGGCCTCCCAGGAAGGTGTTGTCACGGATCCATCTGGCACTGCGACCTTACTGCCCACAGAGACCGTTGCGGCCACTGCCACGGTGGAGCCAACCAGTATCGCGACATCGACGCCGGATGCAGTGACGGGTTCGTCGGCTCCACCGAGCGCGCAACCTGTGACGGTGGTGCCGCGGCCCACTGCTTTTGATGTTGTCGTGGGATCTCTGGCGCCCGACCTGGGCCTGGTAGATCTGGATGGTGCTCCGCAACGGTTGGCCGACCGCACAGGCAGAATCGTACTGCTAAACTTTTGGGCCAGTTGGTGTGGCCACTGTCGTTCGGAGATTCCACATCTGAACACCATCTATGGTGAGTACAGGGATCAGGGGCTGGAGATCGTCGCTGTGAGTGTCGGCGAGGATCCTGCGGAGGTGGCTTCCTTTGCACAACAGAACAATATCACGTTTCCGGTCCTGGTTGATGCTCAGGGGACAGCCATCGTGACCTACCGGCTACGCGCTATTCCGACCTCGTATTTTCTAAACGATCAGGGCGTCGTACAGGAGATCTTTGACGGGGCTTTCACAGAGGAGGCGCTTCGTGACATCGTGGAGGATCTTCTTAGTCCAGAAGAAGGCTGAGCAATAGTGTCAGGAACTCTCGACAGGACATCCTGGGAAGGACACATCGAAATCGGTGCGGCGCGCATCATGCGCCTCATCGGTAAGCACTGGTTGTTTGTGGCCAATCTGATGATGTTGCTGCTGGCTGGGCTACCTTTGCTCGCGCCGGTGCTCGCGCATAGCGGCGAGCAAGGGCTCGCTCGCGCGATCCACGTCGCATTTACACCCTTTTGTCATCAACTGCCAGAGCGTTCCTTCTTTCTCTTTGGCCCTCAGGCCTCGTATACAGCCGATGAGCTTTCTCGTGTCGGAGCGGATGCCCTGTCTCGGCGTTTCACTGGAACCGAGGAGTTGGGTTACAAGGTGGCCGTATGCCAGCGCTGTCTGGCGATCTATGCCGCCTGGCTCGGGTTTGGCCTGTTGTTTGGCCTGGTGCGTGCCCACTTGAGGCCGATTCATCCGCGATCATTCCTGCTCTTGCTGATTCCGATTGCAGTCGATGGCGTCGGCCAGTTGTTCGGTTTGTGGGCCAGTACATGGCAGAGCCGTCTGGTGACCGGGACGATGTTCGCACTGGCGCTGGTGTGGTTCGCGTATCCCTATCTGGAGCAGGGCATGGCCGAGATGCATCAGGATGCGGTGAGGAATCTGACCGAGCGAGGGGTGTCGTAATGGAGTCATTGTCACTGGGTGTGGCGCTGCTGGCGGGGCTCGTCTCCTTCTTCTCTCCCTGTATCCTGCCACTGGTGCCGGTGTACATCGGATATCTCACCGGGCGCTCGGTCACAGGGCAAGAGCACGCCTGGCACGCTCGCATCGCACATGCAGCTCTGTTTGTGCTTGGGTTCGGTGCGATCTTTGTCGGGCTGGGGGCTACCGCAGGGCTGATCGGGCAACTGCTCACCCGGCATTTGAGCGTCCTGGTTCAGATTGGCGGGGTGCTCCTGATTGTGCTGGGCATGAACATGACAGGGATGATCAGAGTGCCCTGGCTGGACCAGCAACGCAGCCTCTCCGGGGGCAAGCCGCCGAGGCCTGGCTATGGTACTTCGGTCCTCCTGGGAGGGCTGTTTGCGCTGGGGTGGACGCCCTGTGTCGGTCCGGTGCTTGCCGCCGTGCTCGTTCTGGCCGCCGATGCGCAAACGGTGGCGAGAGGCAGTATGCTCCTGGGCATGTACGCCCTCGGCCTTGGAATTCCATTTATGGCGGTGGCGGCCGCGCTGGAGGCGCTGACTCCGGTGCTGAGACGCATGAATCATTACAGCCGCTGGGTGTCGCTCATCGGCGGTATCTTGCTCATCGTCCTGGGATTTCTCATGCTGACCGGGCTGTACGGCACGCTGTTCGGTAGCCTGAGCGGCTGATATTGCGCCGCCGGTCACCGGCGCCCTCTGTGTTCTGGACGGGGCCCCGGGGCACCCTCACCGCAGCACCATGTCCTGCTCCTGGCTGCACACCCTACGGGACAAAGGCCCCCTGCTCGCGCAGTGTTTCGCGCAGCTTTTCGACTGGCAGCAACCGCGGTGAAACGCCCTGTCGTGCGCACAGTGCCGCCGCGGTGCCTGCAGCCTGTCCGATTGCCATGATGGGAACCATGGCGCGGTGTGACTCGTAGGGCTCCTGCTCACTGGAGATGCACCGGCCGGCGACGAGCAATTGCTCCACGCTGAGAGGCACCAGGCAACGATAAGGTATACCATAGCCCTGGTGCTCGAGGTACCGGCGGTAGCCATAGTAGTGGATGATGGGGCAGGGACTGGCGGCGATGGCGTCCCCAAAGGGCGTGCCATCTAGCGCGTCCTGCGCCGTGAGTGTGTACTCGCCGCGAATAAAGCGGGTCTGGCGGATCCCCAGCAGAGGCGGAGTCTCCACGACACGAGCGCCCATTAACGCCGCGTCTTTGGACTGCTTTTTGTCGAGATCGGCATAGATGCCCAGCCGCGTGTGGACCTCCGCAGCGCTGAGCTCCCAGGCGTTGGTGGCGTCGATGGGCCCCGCGCCAGGGCCCCACAGCACATGAGTGGATCCCAGATCGCACGTCATGGTTTGTGGAGAGCCTTCTCTTGCCAGCGTCACCCGATACATCAGGGCATCGTTGAGGCGAGCCGCTTCATCGCCGCGCGTCTGCCAGAAGGGCGCTCCGGCCCGTGCCGCGACGTCGCCATCGCCGCTTGCATCAATGATCACGGTGCCCATCAAGGCCAGTCGTCCTGACTTGCACTCGACGAGGACCCCCTGAATCGTCTCATTTGCCACTATGGGCTGAGCGAACCACGCGTGCAAGAGAAGTTCTACACCAGCCTCCTGGCATAGTTGGAGGAGTACGTATTTGAACAACTCGGTGTCGATGGCATAAGAGTAAGAGAGCTGTCCCGGGGTGGTCGGAAACTCCCGCTGCGGGTAAGGGCTCTTGCCAAGGCCGTCCAGGGCCTTGAGTCGGAGGACGATCTCCTCCGCTAGGCCCCGTACGACCTGCGTGTCATCAGGCGCGACCTGGTTCCGGAAACCGTTGATGCATGCCATGAGTGAGGCCGTCGCCGTGCCGCCCAGGTAGCCGAACTGCTCCACCAGCAACGTTCGCGCGCCCGTTCTTGCCGCGGCAATCGCAGCAGCGGTCCCGGCCGGGCCGCCTCCGACAACGATGACGTCAAACTCGCCAGCAATGGGGATATCTCGTGCGGGTTCATGGTACAGCTGCATGGCACTGCTCCCTATATGGCAATGGGATCCAAGGTATCTGCGTGTGTGCGACGTGCACGTCCTGCTACTTGCCCGTCGTGTCCTCTACGCTGAGCCTCTGATAGAATCAGAGCGCTCTCCGGGCTATCGCCGGGCTGAAACCGGCGCTAGCGGTACCGCTCCACCACCTGGATGGTGGCGTTCTGGCCCAGGATGTTGACTGGATAACGCCGGCCAATCGCGAGGCCCGGCGTGTCCTGCAGCGCCGCGCGGAGCTGCGAGATCGCGCTGGCCAGGAGCACCGCGCGGCCCCCGGGACACAGGACCCGTGCCAGTTCTTTGGCGAGATCGCTATAAAGAGCAGGCAACTCGCGAGGGTGGCTCAGCTGTTTCCCAAAGGGGAGATTGCAGGCGACACGGTCTACGGAGGCGTCCGCCAGTGGCAACCGGCGCGCGTCCCACAGCAGCAGATCACGCGGTTTGTGGCGCGGGCCCACATTCTCGCGTGCGGCGTTGAGTGATGCTTGATCGATGTCTCCGCCGATCAGCACCTGGTGGCGTCCGGCGATGCCCCGCTCGATAAGTAACGTCCCGGTGCCACACATCGGATCGAGAAAAACATCGCGCTCGCCCGGGTCGGTGAGGCGGACCATTGCGGCCGCCAGGGAGGGGCGCAGGCTGGCAGGGAGGTGCACCTTCTGGTAATCCCGGTGGCGCATCGTCTCGTCCGAGAGACGGAGGCCAACCAGCAACTCCCGCCCGAGAAGATTCGCCCAAACCTCTACATCCTCACCCGACTCGACGGACTTCCATTGCTGACGCGCGCGGCCTCGCACCGCGTGGCTGACTGCGCGGGTGACATCCAGGCGCCGGTAGGGCTGACTGCTGCTCACTACACGGGTGATCGTGCGGAATGTTACCGGGCGGTTGCGGCGCAGCTCGCGGACGCTCTGGAGAACATTCAGGCCATGGTTGAGCGCCAGGGCGGCACCCAGGTTGCGCTGAATATAGACGAGGCCCTCGCGTCCCCAGGGGATCTCCTGCAAACGGGCAAGTACCACGAACACGTCCTCGGCCACCCGTAGCTGCAGGAGGTTGGATGCGGGGACAGCGCTTGAGAAGAGGACCATCCCGTTTCTCTCTGGGACAGTCTTGTAGCCCTCAATGCTACAGTCAGCCAGACGAGATTCTAGTTCATCACGAGCGATGCCCTCTATTCCCGGGATCGTGTGGACATAATATTGCGTCGGTCGGCGTTCAGAGGGCACGGGTTGCTCCTTCGAGATTGTATCGTTGATTCTACGTAACACAGGGACCCCGTGCAATTCGTGTTCATGCGATCGTGTGCTCCAGCATTTTGGCCAGGAAGCTCGGCGGCGTATAATGGATTGGTTAACCAGTTGATGTGAGGCATATAGCGGAGGTTCGATGATCGGTGTAACGCAGCTACGCAAAGGTGTGACGTTCGTACGGGATGGCGCGATTTATCGGGTGCTGGAATATGATCACTACAAACCCGGACGGGGCGGGGCGATTATTCGCACCAAGTTGCGTAACCTCAAGACAGGTTCCATCACGAACGTAAACTTTAACTCTGGTGACAGGGTAGACGACATCCGTCTGGACCATCGGACGGTGCAGTATCTGTACGGCGATGACAGCTTTTACCATTTTATGGATACCGAGACCTACGAGCAGATCGCACTTCCTCGGGCGACGCTTGAGGACGTCATACTGTATTTGAAGGAGGGTATGTCGATCGAGATCGAGTCCTACGAGGGTGACCCTCTGGATATCGAGATTCCGATCACCGTCGAGCTGCAAGTGACCGACGCGCCGCCCGGCTATGCCGGCGACACGGCAACGGGAGCGAACAAGGAAGTCACACTCGAGACCGGTCTGAAGTTGAACGTACCACTCTTTGTGCAGACGGGCGATGTGATCCGTATCGACACGCGCACCGGCGAGTATCTTACGCGCGTCTAGGCCGTGCTGGTTCGATGTGTGCCCCAATCCCTCGTGTTTGGGGCCCTTTTATATTCGCTTTTTACGTCCGGGCAAGAGGTCGCGTTGCTGGAACAGGCAAGTGTCGTGTATTATGGAGATGATGTAAAAGTGTGGCCGACAGGCCCGGAAATGGCTACAGACAGGGGCCGTGAGGGAGGGGATCGAATGAATAGCGCGAATCGGAACAGAATGACGGCTATGGTCGTTGCGATTCTCGTGACCCTCATGTGGCCAACGGTTGCCGCAGCGGCGCCACTGTCCGCCGCAGAGTGGACCTATGTGGTGGACGCTCCCCTTGGTTTGCGTCTGCACGATGAGGCTGGGCTGTTGACAGATGTTCTCCTCGTGCTGTACGAGGGGGAAGACGTGCGCGTGGAGGGAGACCCGGTCTATGCGGACGGCCTGTGGTGGCGGCAGGTGCGCCTGGAGCGGCGCGCCGGGGAGTTCACGGGATGGGTTGCTTCTGCGTACCTTGCCAACGGCGATGCGCAGGTGGCGACCGGCGGTCCAGAGTCCGGCGATGTGTACGTGGTAACCGCACGTTTTGGGCTAAAGCTGCGGGCAGCGGCCGGGTTGAGTGCCCCTGTTGTTTCAAGGGTTCCCGATGGCACCAGACTGCAGGCGGCCGGGACGGCGGTGAGACGTGTTGACGGCCTGGTCTGGAGGCAGTTCTCCCTCGGCGATGCTACGGTGTGGGCCGCGGACAGCTACGTGGAGCCAGTGCAGGCTGAATAGCGAGCGCCTGTCCAGGCTTGAGTGTGTAGGGCCGTGCCGCTATCGGTACGGCCTTTTGTATTTGGCGCAAAGTCTGGCGGGTCATGCTTGGTATCCCTGCCGGGCCGGACTATAATCTAGAGTTAACACAATAGAACAGTGCGCTATGGGTCTGGCCGTGACGGCTGGTCCCGGGCGATGGACGACGGGATAAACAGCATGGATGATCAGCTACGGCGGTTGAGACGCTGGGCCAGTCATGCGTCGATGCCGCGACTGTACACCGAGCTTGCTCTGCACCTGGCTGGTGACGGCTACGAGATGGAGCTCCAGGGTGAGGAGTTGACGATTTTCGGCCAGCGCAGACCATCGGGGCTCAAAGGGTGGTTTCGTAAGCCAGAGCGTGTCGCCCTGTTGCGCCTGATCCGGCAGGGCGGCCAGGTGACGGTTGCCGAGGAGCCTGCAGACCCCGCCTTCCTGGCCTACTTGCTGGAGCTGCTCAAGATGTGAGCCGACAGCGTATCAGGGCTCGGCAGACTGAGACTGTTACGTGCCCTGGTCAGGTAGCTGGCCTGTCCCTGTATGCAACAGGACCTCCGTTCCTCAGGGGTATTTACGATGACAACTCTGTCCACTGGCTCTCTCCAACTTGATGCGCTCATCGAGGAGCTGCAACCCCAGGACAATGTTGTCTTTTTCACCGAGACGTACAGCGACTATGTTCCTTTTGTTTCTACGCTGGTGAGGCATGTCGCCCAGAGCAATGCCCGCCTGATCCATGTGCGAGGAGACGGGTCGCTGGATGCGGCAGTCGCACAACACCCGGCGCCTATACGGTTGGACATTCGCGAGGATGGTCTCCCTGCGCTGTTGGCGCGCGTCGAATCTATCGGCGCAGATGCGTATTATGTGTTTGACTCCCTGGCGCTGCTCGAGCCGTATCTGGGGGGTGAGAGAGGCCTTCGCGAGCTCTTTCTGACAGTCTGCCCGCGGCTCTTTGAGCTGCGGTCGGTGGCGTACTGGGATCTGGCGCAGCATCGGTTTGCGGCGTCCACGGTAGCAGCGATTCGAGACTGCACCCAGGTTTTTATCCGCGTGGACAGGCATCAACACGAGGGGTGGATCATCACCCCGCTCAAGGTCTGGGGCCGCTACTCGGATGCCATGTTTCAGCCGCATCTTGCACGGTTTGCAGAGGACGGGCTCGAGATCACGCCGATCGAATTTGAGGCGCTTCAGGACAACCGGTATGTGGTGGCGCTCGCGGCCAAGAACCGTGAGCTGGCCGAGGTTCGTGATAGCCTGAATCGCAGAAACCTGGAGCTGCAGCAACGCAATCTGGAGCTGGCAGCACTTAACGATCGGGTCGCGGAGCAGAGCCGCCTATACGAGTCTCTGCGAAGCAACCTGGATCACCTGACCTGGCTATTTCAGGCTGGCTGGGACATTGGTGGGACGCTCGTCCAGGAGCAGGTGTACGAGGCCGTCCTCATGGCCTGTTCCCGGTTGTTTTCTGGTTGTACGTGCCGCCTCTATCTGCCGTCGGTGGACGGCCAGCGTGTCGATCTCGTCGGCGGAGCCAGCACGCAAGCATTTCCAGGTTCCGGTGACGATCCCTCTGTTGCCCATCAGCGAGACCTCGCCATGGAGGCGCAAGCGACTGTGTCGGTGAGCCTGGGAGAGGACGGCATAACTGGCGGGGGTAGCATGGCGCTTGCGTCCATTATGATCCGTGGCCGCGCCGTGGGTACGCTCGAGATCTATGCCGACGATGGGCGCTTGAATGATCAGGAGAGTCGCATGCTGTTGAGCTATCTGGCGTCCGAGGGCAGCATCGCCATGGACAATGCAAACCTGTACCAGGAAACTGATCTACAAAGAGAGCAGCTGCGCACCTTTGTGAGCGACGTGATCCGTAACGACGAACGCGAGAGCCGGCAACTGGCCCTCGATCTCCATGACGGCCTGGTTCAGATGATCGTCGGCTCCTACCAGCACTTTCAGGCCGCGCAGGCCTGGCGCGGACGTGATGCGCGCACCGAAGAGGCCGAGCTTGGCAGAGGGGTTCAGATACTCAAAGATGCGATCGTCGAGGCGCGCCGGCTGATCTCGCAGCTTCGGCCGGCAGGGCTGGACGACTTTGGCCTTGAGCAGGCACTCCGCGTCTATCTCGGTGAGGCCCGCAACCTGGCTGCATGGGACGTAAGTCTGACCGTCGAGGGGACGTTGCCGGAGTTGCTTCCAGAGGTAGAGGCGTCCCTCTTTCGGATTGTTCAGGAAGCCACTACCAACGCTCTCAAGTATGCCCAGTCGGAGTTGCTGGACGTTCGTCTGGAGTCTCAGCAGGGCGACCTCGTTCTGTCCATTCGCGATGCGGGTTGCGGCTTTGTGCCTGAGGGGGTGCAATCGCAGCCTGAGAAGGGGCTCCATATGGGATTGGTGGGCATCCGAGAGCGTACACGTATGCTGGGAGGCAGCTGCCTGGTAGAAAGCGCGCTGGGAGCCGGCACTTGTATCACTGTAACAGTACCGATTTCCGTGGTTACGGTTACGGGGGAGGGGGCGGCGTGATTCGTGTCATGCTGGTGGATGATCAGGCTATCGTAAGAGAGGGCCTCAGCGCGATGCTCGGTGTAGAGGATGACATCGCTGTGGTTGGGCAGGCCGGCGGTGGGGCAGAGGCACTGCATCTCGTGCCGCAGGTCATGCCCGACGTGGTTCTGCTGGATGTGCGCATGCCTGATATGGACGGCCTTACGACTCTCGCACGGCTCAAGAGCGCCCACCCGGCCCTGAGTATCATTATGGTTACGCTCTATGATGACCCGGACTATTTATACCGTGCAGTGTCGAATGGCGCGGCCGGCTATATCCTCAAGGATGCGAGCCGTGCGGAGTTCGTGAACGCTGTTCGAACCATCGCCGCAGGCGGGGCGATCATCTCCCCAGCGATGCTGCGCGATCTGCTCGGCCACATCAGCGAGCTGATAGACACGGCAGGGTCTGGGCAGTCCTGTCCGCCAGAGATGAGCCTCACGCCCCGTGAGATTGAGGTGCTTGGTCTCATGGCAGAAGGCATGACGAACCAGCAGATCGCGGAGCAGCTCATCGTCAGCCCCACCACCATCAAGACTCATGTTCAGAACATCCTGCAAAAGCTGGGCGTCTCCGATCGGACGCAGGCAGCTGTCTACGCCGTCCGCTGCGGGCTGATCAGCTAGGGAGTTGCTCCCTCCTCCATGACATACAAATCCTCCGTTCGGAGGATGTCCGCGAGTCAGAAATGGTCTGGCTGGCGGATGGTCTCGCCGATTTCCTCGTGATACGATGCATCAAGCTATCCGGATGTGCGCCGGGTATGTGCACTTTGCAAGCCTTGTGTTGTGCAACAAAGCCGTTGATGCGCCCCCAGGGCCGAGGGCTCGCCACTGTTGGCATTGTCCATCGGTCCTTTTTTATGCCCGCCCCAAGAAATCGAGGAGATGTGCCCTTATGGCGAACCTGCAGCGTCCCAATTCCAATGATGTGACCCAGACGACCAATCGTTCCCGCGACGTTGTTCCCTCCTCAGGGATCTGCTCGCGCTGTATCGATGGCTGCACCGGTAACTGCGAAGTCTTCAAGTCGACCTTTCGCGGACGGGAGGTCCTCTATCCGGGTCCCTTTGGGACGATCACAGCGGGGGGAGACAAGGACTATCCGGTTGACTATTCACACTTTAACATCATGGGCTATGCCCTGGGCGCTGAAGGCCTACCAGAGGGTGTGCAGGCGACGCCCGACAACACTCTGTTTACGGTGGTGGACACGGAGAGTGTCATCGGAAACAAGAACAAGGAACGCTTGCGCATGCCCATCATCAGCGGGGCATTGGGGTCTACCGAGATTGCCCGCGCCAACTGGGAGCACTTTGCGGCTGGTGCGGCCATCAGCGGCGTCGTTCTGACCTGCGGCGAGAATGTTGCCGGAATCGATCCGGGGCTCAAGCTCGATAGCAATGGCAAGATCATCGACTCGCCCGAGTTGCGGCGACGTGTAGAGACATATCGGCGATGGTACGACGGCTATGGGGATATCCATGTCCAGATGAACGTGGAAGACACGGTATTCGGAGTCGCAGAGTACGCCGTAAGCCAGCTCGGGGTGGAGACCATCGAGCTCAAGTGGGGCCAGGGGGCCAAGTGCATCGGTGGTGAGATCAAAGTTGACTCACTTGAGAGGGCGCTGGAGTTGCAAAAGCGTGGTTATCTGGTGACTCCTGATCCGTCCAACGAGGCGGTGCAAAAGGCGTTCCAGGATGGCGCCCTCAAGCAGTTTGAGCGGCATTCTCGCCTGGGCTTTATCGATGAGGAGTCCTTTGTCCGCGAGATCGAGTACCTGCGCGGGCTCGGAGCCAAGCGAGTCACGCTCAAAACGGGGGCCTACCCCATGCGCGAGCTGGCTATGGCGCTGCGCTGGTCTTCGGATGTGGGCATTGATCTGCTGACCATTGACGGCGCTCCAGGTGGGACCGGCATGAGCCCCTGGCGCATGATGGTCGAGTGGGGTATCCCGACGGTATATCTTGAGGCGATGACCTACGAGTTGTGCCAGGCGCTGGAGAAACAGGGGGCATACATCCCCAGTATCGCCATCGGCGGCGGGATGTCGGCTGAAGATCATATCTTCAAGGCGATCGCTCTCGGAGCTCCGTACGTCAAGGGCGTGTGCCTGGGACGTGCGATCATGATCCCGGGTATGGTAGGGAAGAATATCGGCGAATGGCTCGAGTCGGGCAACCTGCCGCGTACCGTGTCCCAGTTTGGCAGCACTGTGGAAGAGATATTTGTGACCTACGAGACCCTCAAGGACCGGTTTGGTTCTGAGATCGATGAGCTTCCTCTGGGCGCAATCGGCTGGTACACCTATGTCGACAAGCTGCGAGTGGGTCTGCAGCAGCTCATGGCGGGGAGCCGTAACTTTCGCCTGGACACGATCGGTCGCAACGATGTTGCCGCGCTGACGCGCGAGGCGGCCGATGTCACAGGTGTGAGCTATATCATGGACGCCTACCGCGATCAGGCGATGGATATTATCGCGGGGCACTGACCCCAGGTATCGACCACCCGAGTGACAGCAGGCGCCTTCAGTATCACTGAAGGCGCCTGCTCATACCTGAAGAGATAGCCTACTTGTCCATGGCTTTTAGCGCCAGGTACGCGGGACGCGGCTTGAACTCTGGATAGCTAGGGTCGGTGATCGCCCACCAGTACTGCTCGTCGGCCTCCGTCCAGTCGGGATCGGCGACATAAATGAGGCTCATCACGCCAATCCAGGGCGACCAGTTGTCCCGGGCGAACTGATAGGCGCGCACCATATAGTCGGCCTTGGTTTCTTCGCTCACGGCGTGCCAGTGGTACGGCGATTCGGGGCGGGGATCGCTGGTCCAGCCGAACTCGAGCAAGGCGATCTGCTTGTCCTGATCGCCATACTTGACCATGATCGCGCGCAGGTCTTCGATGCGACGGAAGGCCATGGAGCGATGCCCGCCCAGTGCCGGATCGGCCTCAACCGTCGCAGGATCTGTCTCCGGGGGACTGAGATAGCCGGCTCCATGGGCGCCAAGCACGTCAAAGTAGCCATCGCTACTCCCGTCCATGGCGAGGTACATGCTCTCCAGGTACCAGTCATCGGGCCGCGTCTGCTCGTCCCAGGTGCCCGTGGGTGACAGTCCGGCGCTGATCACCATTGCATTCGGGTCTGCTTCTTTGATCGCGTCGTAGGCGACGCCCAATAACTGGACATATTCCCCGGGGTCGGGCGTCTGCCCCCCCCATTCCGTGCCGAGATTTGGCTCATTCCATATCTGATAGGCGCGAATGCGCCCGGTGTAGCGGGAGGCAAGCGCGGTCATAAAGTCTGCCAGATCCTGCGGCTCGTCCGGCGGGCCACTGGCGGGGTATCCGCCTCCGGCCCACTCGGGTTGAAAGTCGATGCGTGCGATGATGTCCAATCCATCGGTGTTGGCCATCTCGACGATGGCGTCGGTGTGAGACCAATCGAACTCGCCTTTTTCAAGTTCGATCTCGCGCCAACCAAAGTTCACTTTGACCCACCCAAAGCCCGCGGCGGCGATGATCTGCAAGTCCCGGCTCGCGACCTCAGGCCGCCACCAGAGAAAGGCCTGCATCCCGTACTCGGGCGAGTCCATGGTGAGGGGCTTGACCGGCGGCACCGGGACTGTGGGGGAGGGCGAATCGGTGGAACCGCCCTCCGGCTCGGTTGACTCCAATGTGGGTTCGGGAGTCGTGGTCGCGGCCACCGCTCCCTCCGATGCTGATTGCGCCTGGATCGCCGGTGTAAACGTGGGGCGCGCCGTCCGTTGTGGCTCATTTGTCGCGATCCCACCCGGATCCTTAGGTCCACATCCTACGGTCAGGATCGCAGCTGCCCACAGGGTGAGCACAATTCCAAGTCGCAGGGTGTTCTTCATGTTTTCCTTTCCAAAGCAACTATGCCGGTGCGCTTGCCCGCGTGCCGCGGACAGAATCAGGCGACACGTCGCCGACGAGATCTCTCCCCTCAGGTACCGCGTCGCCTGATTATCATGTTCAGTGTATTACTTGGGCATTGCCTGCAACGCAGAGTAGGACGGTCTGGGACTCCAGTCAGCGCGCAGGATGCCGAACCCGGCCTTTTCGTTGGCAGGGCCTGAGACCGGCGCAAAGTTCAGGTTCCACACGAACATTGGTCCTACCCAGCCCCAGTTGCGGGCCATCTGGAAGGCGGTCACCAGCCACGCGGCCTGCTCGCCCTCTGTGTTGTGATTGGCATACTCGTAGCCCGCTGGTGCGCTGGCGCCCAGATTCTCAAAGGTGGACCAGCCGAACTCTGTCGGCCAGAGCCGCTTGCCGCCGTCCCCATACGCCACCATGATGTTACGATAGCTCTCCATGGTGCCGCGGAAGAAGAAACTGGGATGCCCCTTGAAGGTGGGTGCGCTGGGATCACTCCACGAACGCCAATCCGCGTCCGGAGGGTTGTTGTAGCCGCTCGGGTGTACACCCACCGC
This sequence comes from Anaerolineae bacterium, assembly GCA_040772225.1. Taxonomy (GTDB): domain Bacteria; phylum Chloroflexota; class Anaerolineae; order UBA1429; family UBA1429; genus JAAYED01. Next base: position 763,457 of record JAXGYO010000002.1, on the reverse strand, counting down.
ATCGCAATACCGGGCGAGTCCCGCCTTGTACATCTGCTCAAGATAGGCACGGTCGTCGATGGCGATCACGCCATCGTTCATGCCCGTGGGTGTGGGCGCGCCGCTGACCACTACGGCACTGGGGTCAGCGTTCTTGAGAGCGATAAAGGACACCCTGAGCAGTTCGACATAACGGCTGGCCGAGATGGGCTCATTGCCCCACTCATAGTGCAGGTTCTGCTCGTTCCAGACCTCATAGGCCTGAACACGGCCGCGGTAACGGGTGGCCAGTGCCGACAGGAAATCGGCAAAGTCCTGCGGGTTAGCAGGCGGTCCCTCGACCGAAAGGTCTCCGCCCGGCCGCGCCCAGGCAGGCGCCTTGACCACACTGAGAAGCACGTTGAGGCCAGCGGCCCGCGCGCCACCTACGATGCGGTCCAGGTCGCCCCACTGGTAGTTTCCCTTTTCAGGCTCTACCAGCTTCCACTCTACCTGCTGCTTGATCCAGTTAAAGCCCATGCCCTGGATCAGACCATAGATCTGAGCATCGCCACCGTAGATGTGCGCCTGGATGCCGTAACCAAAGTAGCCGCCCACACGGCCTGCGGCGGGCACTCCCGTAGCAGGGGCTGTGGTCGGGGCAGGAGTGGGCGCAGCCTGGGCCTCACCCCCTTCGGGGGTGGGTGCAGGCGTGCGCGTGGGCGCAGCGGTTGCCGTTGGCTCCGGCGTGGCCGTCGGCATTGGCGTCGGTGTGTAAGTGGGCGTAGGCACCTGAACGCCGACCTCAGCCACGATGCCGCGATTCGTTACGCCACCGTCATCAGAGATGGCAGCGCTGACCTCGTAGCCTCCAGGCCTCTGGGGTGCAACCCAGGCGAATTTGGCGTCCTCAAGGGAGGTTACCGCCTCGCGTATCATGTTGCCTTCTGTGTCCTGGACCCGCCAGAGCATTGTGTATTCAGGCACCGGCGGAATCTCATCCTGCTGCCACGTTGCCACCAGGGGCAGTATGGATCCGTCGTTGCCCTCGTCCAACGCACCGTCGATCAGAGCGCCATTCAGTCCGTATCGCTTGACTGCCTGTAGCTTGCGAACCAGGCTGCGTGCGGTCTCCATCCAAACGGTATGCTGCTCGCCGGACTCATCGCGGTACTGGAACCAGCTTACCTGGGAATCGGCATCCAGCTCCAGTGTGCGCTGGTTATCCGGGTCCGTTCCAAGGCGCAGGGTCTGGCCGGGGAGCAGCAGCTCTGCCGGATTCTCAACCTCGATGTTGTTCGTGAGCAAGTTTAGCGCCGTTTCGTAGCTGATCGGCGCGGTGCTGCTCGCGGTGGCATCGTGCGAATAGGCAGAGGCGACGAGCTGAATCCGCGAGCGCTGGATCTGCCCTACCGCCCAGGCCAGCATCGAATCGACGTCACCTTCTGCTCCATAGGCGGCAGGATCGGCAGGAAGCGGGATGCGCACTAGATCCGCCAGCTCCCCGATGGATTGCCACTCATAGCCGCCCGTGTCCCACCCGTCGCCACTGCGCTGGGCGAAAGGCACGCGGACGGCCAGGGCCTTGTCGGGTCCCAGAGCTGCGTCGAGGGCGCGGACCAGGGCGGTGAACTCGCCGCGGAGATCAGGATTAGCATCCAGGTAGGCCAGCTCGACTCCATCATATCCCTCAGATTGCACGCGCGAAGCGATCGCCTCGGCATGTGCTGTGATGGCGCCGTCGTCTATCAACAAGTTGTCGACCAGGTCCGATCGGATGACACCGTCCTGCACATTGGAGATCGAAACCATGACCTGTGCCCCGCCATCTGCAATCGAATCGGGCGCGGGCGCCGTCCCAGTCACTGCGCCGCGGGCATCCAGAGTCCATCCTTCGACGGTGATCAGCCCGGGGAGCTCACTGTCTGTCGTAGCGCTGCTGCGCAGGATCACACCAACCGCAGGTTCGCTCGCAACAGGCGTGCCAACGGCGAAAAGCGCCGGGAGCGGAGCGCCAGCACTCTGCATCGATAGGCCATCCGCAGTGGTCTGAGCGGGCAGCCAGCGCCACGACTGTCCATCCCACGCATACAGATCGGCCATAGCGGTGTTCTGAATCTCATACGGAAGAGGCACAGAGAGGGTAGCCGCTGCTGGCGGATCACTGAAGGTAGAGACACTGTAGAAAGGACTGTAGAGCGTCGCCCCCTGGGGAAGGCTACTCAGAGCCGCTTGAGCGGACTCATCGTCCGGGAGGGCCACTATTGCACCCTGCGCCTGAGCGACGATAGAGTCCGCGGTCAACACACCCGCTGTGCCAGAGGCGTCAATGGCCTCGATGAGCACCCGTGTGTCGCCCTCAAGTACGCCGGGCGCTATGTCCAGTCGTGCACCGCTCAAATGAACAACTGATCCGCCCTCGGCTGCGGTGATCCTGGGGATATCCCAGTGGAACAGTCGGTTCCCCAAAGAAACCGGGGGTAGCCAGAGCGAGGTGATTACCAAGGCGATGGCGAGTGCGATCAGTCCGTACTGGGCCAGATGGCCCTGCCAAAATGGAGCGCGCTGATCGCTCTTGGGCTCGTTGTCGCTTATAGGTATCTGGTTTTCACTCATGTATCCGCGGACTCCCTTCGTTTGCACACTCTGGACGGCCATTGACGGCAGTGCGCCGCACGGCCTATTAGTACCTAGTTCTCCCGGTGGCTTGTCGATGGCAACCGGAACGCTGGCGATTCTAGCATAGGGCTACAGCCATGACAAACATCGTGGCGCTGGAACGGGCCGGATGTCTCCCGGCTGGCAAGGCTTGGGGGGACCCATAGGAGATGGTAGAATGACGATATACGCAACAGCGGGGGCGTCATGAGATGATTCGTATCGCTGATCTTGTCTGTGCGACGGGCGGGCGGCTGGCGGCCGGTGATGCTAGAGCGATGGCTGCCGGCTTTTGCTACGATTCGCGGCTTGCCGAGCCCGGAGAGCTCTTTGTTGCCGTGGTGACCGATACCGGCGATGGACACGAGTTTATCGATGAAGCGATTGCAAGGGGTGCCGTGGCCGTGATGTGCCAGCGTCTGCCTGCCGGGCCGCGGCCTGACGCCGTGTCGTGGGTGTTGGTCGATGACACACAGCAAGCGCTGCTCGACTATGCGGGCTGGGTGTTGGCGAGTCGCCAGGTCGAGGTGATCGGCATCACCGGCAGCGTGGGCAAGAGCGGCACCAAGGAAGCGATCGCCGCCGTGTTGGCTGAGCGTGAGCCTGTATTCAAGAACCAGGGCAGCTTTAATGGGCGCTATGGTCTCCCGATCGCGCTGGGGCGGCTGGCCGGTGAGAGATTGGCCGTCCTGGAGATGGCCAGCGACAGCCTCGATGAGATCAAGGAGCTGGCGGCTCTGGCACACCCACGGGTAGGCGTGGTCACCCGCGTCGGTCACAGCCACGTTGCCGATCTCGGCGGCCTGGAGAACATCGCAGCAGAAAAGGTGCGACTGGTTCAGGCACTGCCCCCCGAAGGGCTCGCGGTACTCAATGGAGACGATGCCCGCGTCCTGGCGATGGCGGAGCAGTGCCGCTGCCGGGTGATCACCATTGGCCTGAACAGGGAAAACACGTACTGGGCGGATGCGGTCTCAACCGGGCTCACGGGCACCGTCTGTACCCTTCACGATGGCGGGAGTGAGATTGCGCTGAGGATCCCGTGGACCGGACAACATCATGCGTACACGATGATGTTCGCCTATGCGGTCGGGCGTGAGTATGGGCTCGAGCCCGCTGCCATCGCCCAGGGGCTGCTTGGAGCGAGCGCCTTGCCGGGCAGGCTGTCTCCCGTTGCCGGATATAACGGCAGCGTGCTTCTCGATGATACTTTCAATGCCAGCCCAGAGTCCTTTGAGGCAGCTTTGAGCACGCTGTCTGCTCTGCCGGCACGGCGGCGTTGGGTGATCATGGGGGAGATGGCAGATCTGGGGCCCCAGTCTGAGGAGTGGCATAGACGGATAGGCTCCAGTGTTGCCGGGGTCGCGGATCGATTGGTCACCAAGGGCGATCTCGCGGCGCTGGCGGCTGGCGAGGCGCAACGGGTCGGTATGCCATCCAGTGCCGTTCAGGTGAGCTATGCAGATGCTGAGATCGTCGGGTCTGTCCTCAGCGAGATCGGCGCCGGCGATGCCGTCCTGATCAAGGGCAGCGCTTCGGCGCGGCTGGAGAATGTGACGCGCGGACTGATGGCGCATCCCGAAGAGGCCGCCGCGAGGCTTGCACGTCAAAACAGGGGCTGGCAGGCTATCGAGCTGCGCCGCCCCGGGCGCCCGACCTGGGTGGAGATCGATCTTGCAGCCATCGCGGGTAATACACGCCAGACGGCGTCACTGCTGGCGCCGGGTGTCGAGCTTATGGCCGTACTCAAGGCGGACGCCTATGGCCACGGTGCCCGGCGGGTGGCACGCACCGTACTGCGTAATGGGGCCTCATGGCTGGGAGTGGCGTGCCTTGGCGAGGGCATCGAACTCCGCGACGCTGGCATCGACGCCCCGATTCTCAATCTGGGATTTACGCCCGCCTGGCAGGCGCGTGAGGCCGTGCGCCATGACATCGTCTCTACGGTGTTCTCAGTGGATGTCGCCAGGGCGCTGGCTCGGGCCGGGCGCGACCTGGGACACTCTGCGGCCGTGCATGTCAAGGTCGATACCGGCATGGGCCGCCTGGGATTGGCGCCGTCCGATGTCATGGACCTGATCCGCGACTTGGCGGGGATGGAGGGTCTGGATACACAAGGGCTGTTCAGTCACCTGGCGGCGGCAGACGAGGAGGATCAAGGCTACACGGATCGCCAGCTGGCCTTGTTTGATACAGTGGTGCGCACGCTGCGCGAGCAGGGGCTGCTGCCGCGTAAGGTGCACATCGCCAACAGTGCCGCAACGCTGAGGCGGCCCGACAGCCACTATAACATGGTGCGCGCGGGCATCATTCTGTACGGGCTCGCGCCTTCGGCAGAGGTCCCTCTGCCGGAGGGCTACCGGCCCGCTATGGCCTTCAAGTGCCAGGTGGCGCAGGTCAGGGATGTACCAGCGGGCAGCTGCATCGGCTACGGCTGTACCTTTGTGGCCGGCCAACCTATGCGCATCGCGGTCATTCCGGTGGGTTATGCCGATGGATTCCGGCGTGGCCCGCGTCACTGGGGCCATGTGCTCATTCGTGGCCAACATGCCCCTCTGGTTGGCAGGGTCTGCATGGACCAAACGATGGTTGACGTCACGCATATACCGGCGGCCACACAGGGCGATGAGGTCGTTCTGATCGGTACACAGGGCGCTGCCTCGCTTTCTGCCGAGGCTGTGGCTGCGCAACTGGGCACGATCAACTATGAGGTCGTGTCTGAGATCCTCGCGCGCGTGCCCCGTGTGGTCTAGCCCCGCCGCCGGGGGTATAATCACATCGATCAGCGACCACATACTGCTGGAGCCCCGGGATCGTCCGGGATCCAGCACAGCATAACGAGCGGAGGGGAAGTGCCCGCAATTCAAGTCAAGCCTGACATCTACTGGATCGGCGTAAACGACCGTACCACGGACCTGTTCGAGGGAGTCTGGCCCATCACACAGGGCGGGGTGTCGTACAACAGCTATCTGGTGATGGGAGAGAAAACGGCGCTCATCGATATGGCGGCGGGGCACCACGCTGCCGCTTTTATTGACCAGGTGCGTGATCTGATTGATCCGGCGGAACTCGACTATATCGTTGTCAACCACATGGAGCCTGATCATACCGGCACGGCAGGGCTGTTCGGTAGCCTGGCTACCAGGGCCGAATTTCTGGTGAGCGCCAAAGCGGCGCCCATGATGGACTCCTATTATGGCCTGACCGACAGTGTCCGTGTGGTCAAGGATGGTGAGACCGTGGACCTGGGCGGGCTCACCTTGCAGTTCCATATGGTGCCTTTTGTCCATTGGCCAGAGACGATGGTCACCTACGTCCCAGAGCACAAGGTGCTGTTTTCCTGTGACGCCTTTGGGGGCTATGGCGCGTTACCCGGCCGCGTTTTCGACGATCAGTGTGCGGACATGGCGTTCTATACGCGCGAGTCGCTGCGCTACTATACGAACATCGTCGCGCGTTTCAGCGGACCGGTGCTGCGGGCCATCGAGAAGCTCAAAGGGCTCGAGATCGATGTGGTGGCGCCTTCGCATGGCCTGGTCTGGCGCGATAATCCGGGGTACATCATCGATCTTTATGGCCGCTGGGCACAGCTGGCGACACAGCAGGCCGATCCAGGCGTCACGCTCGTGTATGGGTCCATGTACGGCAACACGGAGCGCATGATGAACGCGGTGGCCGAAGGGGTCTCCCGGACGCAGTTGCCGCTGGAGATTTTTGACGTGGCGCGCACGCACGCTAGCTATATCCTGCCTTCTCTGTGGACGCGCTCGGGTGTCATCATCGGCGCGCCCACCTACGAGGTCTCTCTCTTCCCTCCCATGTCTCAGGCGCTGGCATCCGCGGTGCACAAGAAAGTGATGAACCGCAAGGCGGCGTACTTTGGCAGTTTCGGCTGGAGCGGCGGCGCCTTGCGCGAGCTCAAACAGATCGTCGAACCGCTCAAATGGGAATGGCTGGACACGCTAGAGTTTGCCGGGGCACCAACCCAGGATACCCTGAGAGAAGGTGAGGCCTTTGGTGAGCGCTTTGCTCGCACGCTGCTGGGTAACAACCAGGGCTAGTCGCGTCTCGCAGATCAGGAGTGTATCGCGGTGACAGAGCGCGGCTATGTGGAGCGTATCGCCAATCTCCATATCCACACCACGGCATCAGATGGCACTGCCACGGTGCCAGAGATTGCGCAGGCTGCGCGTGAGGCAGGTGTGGATGTGCTCATCATCAGCGACCACAATGTCTATCGACCGGATCAGGAGGGCTGGTACGCCGGGGTGCTGGCACTGGTAGGCCAGGAGCTTAATAGCCCCGAGCGTCCTCACGAGAATCATCTGCTGGTGTTTGGGGCACGGGAGGATCTAGCACCTCATGCCGGGCAGCTGCAGGAGGTGATTGATGTAGCCCGGGATGCGGGCGGAATGCCGATCATTGCCCATCCGATTGAGCATAGCGGCGCCTGGGCCAAGGAACCTGAAATCAACTGGGTGGATCGCGATGTCACTGGCTTGCACGGCATCGAGCTCTGGAACTATATGTCCGAGTTCAAGTCTTACATTCACACGTTATTGCACGGGCTCCTATATGCCTATGTGCCTCGGCTGGCGATCCGCGGGCCGTATCCCGAGACACTGCTGCTGTGGGATTCGCTCCTAACGCGCGGCCAGTACTATGGGTACGGCGGCTCCGATGCGCACGCAAGCCTTTACGCGCTGGGGCCTTTCCGTCGCCGAGTGCTGAGCTACCGGTATCTCTTTTCGGCGGTCAACACGCATCTTTTGCTAGAGCAACCCTGGTCAGGACGATGCGAACAGGATGGAGCCCTGGTATACGATGCGCTCGCCACGGGGCGCTGTTTTGTCGCCTATGACCGCGCCGCCCCCGCCCGCGGTGCCCGTTTCACCGCGAGACGTGGGGACCTCGCCTGTACCTATGGTGAGACGTTGGCAGGGAAGGGCGAGGTTCGGCTCTCCGTATCTCTGCCCGCGCGGGCAGAGATACGGTTGATCCGAAATGGGCAGACGGTGAAAGAGGCGAGAGGGAGGGAGCTCGAGTTCGCGACGCAAACGCCCGGAATCTATCGTTTTGAGGCCTGGCGCAGGTATGCTGGCCACCGAGTGGGGTGGATATTCGGGAACCCGATCTGGGTGACGTAAAGGTGACCTTCTAGTTGTAGTGTGTGAAACTCTTGGCCCGCTCCGTTTCTGTAGGTAACGCTGAAAGGATGCGAGATGGCAGACTCGAATCGCCCCAATATCCTGTTCTTTTTCACAGATCAGCAGCGCGCAGACACCGTGGGATGCTACGGGAACACGCTTGGGCTGACGCCGAATTTGGACGCGATGGCGTCGCAAGGGGTGCGGTTTGAGCACGCCTTTACTGCTCAGCCCGTGTGCGGCCCCGCCCGTTCCACTTTGCAGAGCGGCGTCTATCCCACGCGCACAGGGTGCTATCGCAACGGCATCCCTTTACCGCTGGACACCCGGACGATTGCCCATGAGCTTCAGGATGCTGGCTATGAGGTAGGTTATATCGGCAAGTGGCACCTGGCTGGGCGAGGCATCTATGACCCGCAGTGGGTGCCGGCCGAGCGGCGCGGAGGCTATCGCGATTTCTGGCTCGGCGCCGATCTCCTGGAGTTTAGCTCCTCCGCTTACGGGGGCGGCTACTATGATGCCGATAATGCCTTTGTGCCGTTCACCGGCTTTCGCGTTGACTCGCAAACCGACCACGTGCTCGAGTACCTGCGTTCCCGAGATGGCGAGCGCCCGTTCTTCCTATTCCTGTCATATCTAGAGCCCCATCACCAGAACAACCTTAACCGCTATGTGGCGCCTGAGGGCTATGCACAACGCTATACTGAGTATACTGTTCCTCCCGATCTGGTAGAGCATCACCAGGGGGACTGGCAGACCAATCTGCCGGACTATTATGGGATCTGTGCCAATATCGACGAAAACCTGGGCCGGATACGGGCCGAGTTGGAAACGCTCGGGATGGCTGATAACACGATCATCATCTATACCAGCGACCACGGATCCCACTTCCGTACGAGGAATGCCGAGTACAAGCGCTCATGCCACGAGGCCTCGATTCGGGTGCCGATGGTGGCGTGCGGCCCCGGCTTGCCGGCAGGTTCCGTTGTCGAGGATCTCGTGTCTCTGGTGGATCTTCCGCCAACGGTTCTGTCCCTGGCGGGAACGCCGGTCCCCGCGCACTATGACGGACGCAGCCTTCTCCCATTGATTTCCGGGAAAGCGGCTGACTGGCCTGATGACGTGTTTGTGCAGGTCAGCGAATCCCAGGTGGGGCGTGCGGTGAGGACCGACCGGTGGAAATATGGCGTTACCGCGCCTGACGGGAATGGCTGGGCCGATGCGTCGGCTGCGCAGTACGAGGAGCAGTACCTCTATGATCTGCAGGCCGATCCCTATGAGCAGAACAATCTCGTGTCTGATCCAAAGCTGGCTTCAGTAAGAGACGAGCTGCGCGAGCGGCTGGTTGCGCGCATGATCGCGGCGGGCGAGTTGCGGCCACAGATCACCCCTGCCATGGGACGCAACCATGGTCGCTAGCTATCCCTGGCCGGGCCAGCCAGCCAGCGGCTTTAGCCCGGAGCCGGAGGAGAGATACCGCCCGGTCCCCTGGTTGCCCGCTGACATCCTGCGCGGTTCGCTGGCAGCGCTGGGCCTGCTGGTCGTGGGTCTGTTGGTGGTCGTGATTGCGGCGGTGTTTGCAGGCTTTGCCGGGCTGGACCTGGCCGATCCGTCGTTGATGCAGTTTATCGTCTTTGTGGTCATGGGTCTGGAGGCTGTCTTTATTCTGCCTGCATGGGTCTGGGGCCCCAGAAAGCATGGTCTGGGGCTAGAGTGGTTGGGATTTCGTCCGGTTGGCCTGCTCAAGTCCGTAATCCTGACAGTCGCGGGGCTGGCCCTGGTACTGGGGGTCAATCTACTCTGGGGCCTGGTCATGGAGAGGTTCAACATCCCGGGGCAGCCCGATCTGGTGCCGCTTTTCGGCGAGGGTCCCTTTGGCATTGTTACGGCCATCGCGGTGGCGTCCGTGGTGGCGCCGTTTGCGGAAGAGATCTTTTTCCGGGGTTTTATGTACGCGGGAATGCGTGACCGCTGGGGGCTGGCGGCAGGTGTCATCGCATCTTCCATGATCTTTGCGCTATTTCACATGTCTCTCAGCACACTCGTTCCCATCGCCCTGATGGGCGCGGTGTTCGCGCTATTATACGAGCGTGCAGGGTCGCTCTGGCCCTGCATTGCTCTCCACGCCATCGTCAACCTGATCGGCGTATTGGGGGCCTACGCGGCTGCGTAAAGCTCTGGTGGGCCGGCAGAGCAGAGGAGGGGGACGCATAGCGTCCCCCTCCTCGTTCGAGTGACAGATCACGGGGCGATCGTAAAGATCCTGCCGCCTTCGCGTCCGAAAACATCAGGCTCGTACATCTGGTAGGCCTGCGTGGGAATGACCACGTAATCCCCGGCGGTGGTGCAGCGCAACTGGTACGTGTACTCGTACGTGCCCCGCGGCAAATGATCGGCGAAAAGGGCCAGCTTTTCGTCATGGATCTCGTGATGAGTTGGCCAGCTGCGGTACCACAACCAGCCATAGTCAAAGCCGTCCGGGATCAGGCTCATCGTTTCCGGCTCCATGCGCCGCGTCGTGGCCAGCGTTGGGTCGATGGCCTCGCAACCGGCGGGGAAAGGATCCTCGACGATCAGATAGTACAGATCATAGGGCGCTACGACGGTCAGTTTGACAGTGATAATGTCGTTGACCCTGGCGGAGGAGATAGTTTCCGCTGACTCGCCGTCCTTGAGGTACTGCCTGTAGACGATGATGCCACGATCGAGAGGCTGGATGTCTTGCACGGGCAGCAGGTATTGCAGGAATGCAGAGTAGTACAGGCGTCCCGGGGCATCGGCAGGGGCCTTTTCGATATCCACATAGGTGTCCCCTCCCGCCGTCAAAACGTTCATGGGCATAGCGACGACGCGAGGCACGTCCAGGCTGGTTTCATCGACCGATCCCTCCGCGGCAACATCGCCGTTGATGGATAGCTGATAACTGTAGGCTGCCTCCAGTTCTCCAGATGATGACATATAGTCCGAGAGCGCCAGAATGGCCCAGACATTCTCCTGCGTAGACTCCCAGCGTCCGCTGGAGCGCGCCATGGTTAGCCAGCGGACCGCCTGCGGCAGGAGGCTGTTCTCAGGATCGATCCAGGTGATCGCACGCAGCACGATGGCAGTGGTCCTTGTGTCGGTGTTCATCTGCCAGTAGGTGCGCGTATCCTCCTCCCAGTGCAGACCGGTGGAGGACATGATCCCTGCCTGGACGAACTCGTTCACCAGGACATCCACACGGCTCGGTTCGTCTGGCTCAAGGATGTGCAGCGTCATCGCGAGATAGGCGCGGGCAAAGAGCGAGAGGTTGTCGCGATCTTCAAAGAGGGCGGTAGCCCGTCCCAGGTCGCCTTGCCCTGCTTCGGCCAGGGCGTACAGCACGGTGGCACGGCTGTCATAGTCATCGCGTGTTACGGCGATGCTCTCATCGAGATAGCGATACAGGTATGAGATGGCCTGCTCAATGGACCTGTCATCTACGACATATCCAGCAGCGCGGGCCTGTGACAGTCCATAGAGCACATATGCCGTCAGTGTGGGTGCACTCTCGCCGCCGCTCCACCAGCCCCAACCTCCCTCAAAGTTCTGCAGCGCGTAGATGCGCTGGACCGCTTTGGCGATCTGCTGAGAAAGGGGGACCTCTAGCTCTGGCCGCTCAATTCCAAGAGCCTTGAGTGCCCGGTAGCTCGCCAGGTTGGGCAGGAAACGGCTCACCGTCTGTTCGATGCAGTCGTATGGATAGGCCTCCAAATAGTCCAGGCCTTCCTGTATCGCTGCCGCCAGTGAGGGTTCCAGATTCACGGTTAGGCCGCCTTGCTCGGGATCAGCATCGGCTGGAACGCGGATCACCTCGGTCTCGACATCCTCGACGCTGCCGGATGTGCCCACTACCTCAGGTGCACTGGCGTGGTAGACCGGCAACGCGATGCGCACGGCATCGTGCAACGTCCCACTGCCTGCAGAGAATGTGATCGTCACACCGTCGGTGGCCACCACGGTGGCGGGCCAGTAGACATCTTGCCGCGCCCCTGCGCTCAGGACGATGGTCTGTTCCGTCTCCTCAAGTTCGAGACCTTCCGCCTCAGCGGTGATACGGATCTCCACGCCTTCGTCCGTGTTGTTATGGATGACGGTCCCCAGACGGGGGGCATCGCCCACGACCAGGAAACGCGGCAAGGCGGGGCGCACCATGATGTCCAGATTGCTGATGATGTCGGCGCGTCCAGTGCCTACAAGGGTGTCCCCCGTGGCCGCCTGCACCGTCAGCCGCCAGGTGGTGAGGTTGTCGGGCAGCTTGACGCCCACTACCGCCTCACCGTTTTCGTCAGTCGAGAGCGATGGTTCCCAAAGGGCCGTCTCCGGAAACTCGGTGCGGAGTCCTTCACCATCGGCGCCGCCGCCTCCGCCCTTGCCTTCATCGCCTGTGGGCTCCTGAGGCAGGTGTCTCCGTACCAACGACAGCGCGGTATTTACCGCCAACCCACGTTGTCTGTAGAACGTGTCAAGGACGTCTGGAGGTGTTCCACCGATCAGCATCTCGATGGCCAGATCTACGAGCTGGACGGTGAGCTCTGCCTTGACCGGATTGCCCGCCTGATCAGTCGCTCGGATCAGGAAGCTGGCCTCATCGCCTGGCTGGTAATCGCCGGACTTGTCGGGAGTGATGGACAGCTGGAGCTCGCGCCCTACCGTTGAGACTGGCAGCATGACCATGCCAACACGGTAGCCGGCCTCACCATCATCGCCGCCAATCCCGCTCACCAGGACCAGCGAAACGAACACGTTGGGTGCATACTCGGGTTCGATCGGCACCTGGATCAACTCGCTGTTGCTGGCCAACTCGATGACACGGTGCTCGATGATGCTGCCGCGCTCGATCGTGAGCAACGCAGTGACCGGTCCCTGGAACGGAGAGGGTACGAGAATTGACGCGACATCACCCGGCAGGTAACTCTCTTTGTCCGCAATGAGATCGATCCGGGCATTGTTGTCTCGTCCCCAGTTCACAAAGGTTCGACCGCTGACCCACAGATACAGGGTGCTGCGCACCTCATTGCCCTGCTCATCGCGCGTGCGTGCGAGCACTTTGTAGGTGCCGCCTTCCCCAGGCGTCCAGGTCAACTTCCCCAGACCGCCCGCGTTGGTGCGGATGGTTTCGCTGTAGACAGGTGTTTCACGCACCTCATTCTGCCAGAGGTAACCGCCAGATTCGGACTTTTTCTGGACGCTGTACCACTCTTCACGGGCTACTGAAACCTCGATCTCGGTGTTGCCGACAGGCGCCCCCTGTGTATCAACCGTGACGATCTCTACGGCCATCGGCTCTCTGGCGGTACCAACATAACGGTCCGTATTCATGCCGATGTACAGAGCTCCGGCATGGACAATGGCAGAGACCTGGCCTGTCACCTCCTGGTTGTTGAGGTCTATAACTGACACCTCAACGACAAAGCGCCGGCTGCGTGTGCCTTCCAGGATGGCCGGTATCTCCAGCGTGAGGCGACCATCAGCATCGGTCTGACCCACACCTTCGGTTAGGATGCCCGTGTCAGCCGGTGTGTACCCGGGATCATAGTACTGGTCGTACTCACCAAAAGAGTACCGCCCCTTTCCCGCCCAGCGGTCAAAGTAGTACGGGTCGGCCCACACGCGCCATTGCACGCTGGCGTCCGAAACCGGTCCGCCGAAGAAAAAGGTCGCCTCTGTATCTACCGTCATCACATCTCCAGAGATGTATTCCGGCTTGTCTGAGGTGACAGCCACGGTGAACTCCGGGGCGCGATACTCGGCGACCTGGAACATCTGCTGGATGTAATCGTCGCCCACGCGCAGGATCAGTGAATACGTGCCGAGGGTGGCGCTGTCAGCCAGCGCGATCTCCCCATCCAGCGAGCCCATCGCGCTCAGTTGCGCACTGTCGGACCAAACTGTCTGCCCCTCGCTATCTACCAGGCTGGCCTCGACGGTTGTGCCTGTTTTTGGCAGAGAGTACATCCCGTCGTCGTCAAGACGAAGGATGGCCTTGTAGTAGACTATCTGGCCCGGACGGTAGATGCGGCGGTCGGTAAGGACGTGTCCTCGGTATGAGGTCGATTCCCAGGCCACAGCAAGATCAAAGTCCCAGGGTGATATACCGTCCGTCCAGTTGGACACCACGGCACCCACGCCGCGGGACGTCTCTGCGATCACAGTAACGCTTTCCCAGCGTTCTTGATCAGGCATCGGGAGCAGAACCAGTCCGGAGCGGTCGGTGGTTCCTTCGGATGCGAGTCCGCCGTCATAGTCATACAGCTTGATCTCTGCGCCGGCGACGGGTTCGCCCTTTTCAAGATCGGTCACCCAGACCAGCGCCTCCTCACCAGTCGTCTTGAGGGTGATGTTCAGTGGGGTGACGATAAAGGCGTGTCGTTCGGGTCGCGATGCCTCCGGCGCCCGGGCGACGAGCAGGTAGATACCTGGCGAGAGAGGAGAGTCGGCACCCTCGGGGAGCGCCGAGTACGCGATCTCTTCGCTGTTGAGAGGTGCGTCGGACTCTAGCGTCCACGTTGCCACGCGGCTCTCGGCGCGAACGGCAAAGCGGTCCCAGTTGGGCCATCCTCCTTCGCGTGTGAGCACGACGAGTTCTTCGGGCGACAGGCTGTACAGATCCATGCTGATCCGTGAGACGTTCACATGCCGAATCGGGATCTGTGTCTCGCCGAATGCGCTATAGACGCCTACGGGCCCCTCAGTCAGTAAAGAGATAGAGGGGGTGGCAGGCCGTGTTGTGAACGTTGCCGAGACAGGCGCGTCGATCTGCTCACCGAAGCGATCCCGCGCGTCCTGCGTCAGTGTCACTGTGTACTGCGCCGAGGGCTTGAGACTCCATGAAACCCAGAGCTCGGTGTCGTCCTTTTGCCAGTAGGAATAGGTGCGTACCGTGGGGGTGATTTCCAGGGCGGATACTGTGATCTCGGGGTCCATAGGCGCTGAGAACCTGATCTGCATCGACGAATAGAGATCGATCTGCGTATCGCCGTCGCTCGGCGTCATGTAGGTGATTGCGGGCAGTGGCGCCACGCTAAAGGACCAGATACGGTCGTCGACCATCGATGTGTCGCCTGACTCGACACGGGAGCCGGCAGTGAGGCGCACCTCGTAGCTCGCGCCGCGATCAAGCGGTGACTCTGGCACAAAGCGGAGCAGGTTCCCTTGCCACTCCTTGCGGCCGGAGACCGCTTCACCATCGGTTTGCCGGACCACCTCGAACCGGTCTGACACGGTGTTGCGGTCCATGGGCTGCGCAAAGCTCAGGACAATGGCGGTCGCCGGATCGACCAGCGTCTGTTCGGGTAAGGGGGTCACCAGTGTGACGTCAGGTGGTTGAACGGTAAAGGACCAGATATAGTCCTCCTGCAGGGTTGCACCGCTGATTGAAGCGAGCCCCGCAGGCACTGTGATGGTGTAGGTCTCCCCCGCTGCAAGAGGGCTTGCGGGCACAAAGCTATAGATGGATGTGTTGGTCCAGCTGCCGTGGCCCTGAATCCCATGGCTGATCTCCAGGGGATCCAAGAGACCTGCCTGGCTGTCGATGTCAACGAGGGGCACCACCGGACGGTTAAACGTCACGATGAGATGGTCATCGGGGGCTACCTGGGTGTTGCCATCGGCGGGAAAGACGCCTGCTACCTCCAGATGACCGGCCACGCGCTGGCGAAAGACAATCTCCCGCCGCAGGGGCAGTTGCTGCTGTGAGCGCGCCGACGTGTCGATCGTAAACGTATACCGGCCTTCAGGGATCAGGGCATCTGCATCCGGCTCAAAACGCAGGGTAGCAGCGTCCACCCACTCCAGACGCCCCTCCAAAGAGGGGTTGACAGAAAAGGCGCCTTCTACGCTCTCAGCATCCATGGGCTGGTCAAAGACGAATACCATGGCTTCGCCCGGCGTCAGCTCCTCCCCGACGTCCGGAGTCTGATCCAGGAGTCGTGGGGCTGTAGGCGGCAGCGGTGTTGGTGTCGGCTCGGACGTGGGTTGCGGTGTCGCAGTAGAGGGCGCTTTTTGGGCAAGCGTAGGGATCGGCGTGGGGATTGCCTCGCGCGAGCCACAGCCTGTGGGGACGAGTAGCGTTGCCACAAGGGTGAGTATGATCAGTCGCTTGATCCATGTGTTCATCGTTAGTTCTCTCCTTGAGGCATTGCAGAAACGACCGTGATGACGACTGGCTCGCTCTCCATTTTGTTGCCGTTTTTAGGCTCATAGGCGAGTGACAGGACGTGCTCGCCCACTTCCAGCGGCCAATACACAGTATACGGCGGTGAGGACCATTCGTGCCAGCGGGAATTGTCCAACTCCACTACTAGACGTCCGCCAGAGTCGCAAAGTTCGCATACGGCTGATATGAGCAGACGCTGGCTGGAGTCGGGCACCTCTGTGGAGAGGCGATACACGCTACCGTCCTCGGGAGACGCCAGGTAGAGGCTGCGTGACGAGTCCGTCTCCATCTCGCTTATCATGGCCGTGTGGTGGTGCTCGGGCGGCACGGTGGCCAGCCCCCTGTCGATAGCCCACTGCAACACCTCGGCCGGCCAGGTAGTCTGCGATCGAACCGCTCGCCTGTCTACGGGCGTATCGGCGGTCGCTGGCTCACCGGTTCGGGCATCGTACGTGACGAGGGCGTGCATATCGCAAGGGTCCGCCGGAGCATTCTCCTCCAGAAACCACTCCACACGTCGTCTGGTGCACGCTGGGCCGGGAAGGAGACCTGAGAGCGCACAGACCTCGACGGCGACAAGGCCATCTGGCGCGGCAAAGGCTGCCGGAGCCTGTCGATGGGTGACGCGCATGAGGCTGTTCCAGATCGGGGCAGCGCCTGTGACACCCGAGGCGTCCTCCATCGGGCTGCCATCGGCATTCCCCACCCAGACACCGACTGTCCAGGCCGTCGTATAGCCGACGGTCCAGTTATCCCGCCACAGGTTTGTCGTTCCTGTCTTGACTGCCGCCGGAAATGGCAGGTCCAACGCGCTGTTCCGTCCGAATACCGCGGCCCGAGCAGACGGATCCGCCAGGACGTCTGTCACCAGATAGGCGACGCGCGGATCGAGTACCTGCTCGCGCGAGGATGCGGTGTAGCTGTAGAGAACGGTGCCATCGGCATCTCTGATGCTCTCGACGAGATAGGGCGTCACCCGGGCACCTGCCGCTGCCAGCGAAGCGTAGGCGGCGGTAAGGTCGAACAACCTGACTTCGGCGCCACCCAGCGTGAGCGCCAGCCCTTGCCGTTCTGGCTGGTTCAAGGTATCGATACCGAGGCGGCGAACCAGATCCGGCAGCGCCTGGACCCCGATGGTATCCAAGAGACGAACCGCGGCCACGTTATACGAGCCCGCCAGTGCTTCCCGTAGAGATACGAGGCCATGGTATTCGCCGTCATAATTCACGGGGATGTACGGGTTGCCCTCATGGGTCCGAAAGACCGTACGCACATCCGCGATTGGAGATGCGGGTGACAGGCCACTCGCAAAGGCCGCGGCATAGGTAAATGGCTTGAGCGCCGAGCCGGGCTGGCGAAGCGCGGTGGCGCCGTTGACGGCCCCCGCGATGGAGCTGTCCCAATAGTCAGGGCTACCGACCAGTGCGCGTACAGCACCAGCGTCATCCAGAACGACGGCAGCGGCGTTGTTCACCCGGTGTGGCGGGGCCTCATCCGTGGCGGCGTTGAGCGCTGCCAGATGATCCTGGACGATCGTTTCAGCACGCTCCTGCAGGCCCCAATCCAGGGTTGTCTCCACGATGAGCCCGCCACGGATCAAGGCGTCCTCGCCCACAAGCGCCACAAGCTCTTCACGCACCATCATGGCAAAGTGGGGTGCCCTCATGGAGTAGGGATCCCCCGCGTAGCGCATTGGCTCACTGGCGGCCCGGTCGGCTGAGGCCTGATCGATGTAGCCCTCTTCCGCCATGAGGTTGAGGACTGTGCGCTGTCTGTCTGAGGCAGCCTCGGGGTGGGTGAGAGGGTTGTAGGCGACTGGAGACTGGGCGATGCCTGCGATCAGAGCACACTCCGCAAGGCCTAGCTCTCGTACCGGCTTGCCAAAGTAGCCTCGTGCTGCCGCTTCGACGCCGTACGAGAGGTTGCCAAAGTACATCTCATTCAAATAGAGCGTCAGGATATCGTCCTTTGTCAGGGTCGCTGTGAGGCGTATCGCCAGCCAAATCTCGTGTGCTTTGCGGGATAAGGTCTGTTCGTGGCGATCGCTGCCGAGCAAGAGCTGCCGGGCTACCTGCTGCGTGATCGTGCTGGCGCCCGACACGATCCGGCCCGCACGGAGATTCTGAACGGCAGCCCGCAACAGACTCAGGGGGCTAAAGCCAGGGTTCCTGTAAAACGTCGCATCCTCTGTGGCAATCACTGCTTGTCGCAAGGCCAGCGGTACCTGCTCCAGAGTCACCGTGCGCCGGGAACCGCCGTTGGGATCCAGGATCTCATAGAGCAGCACGCCGTTCCGGTCATAGATATGTGAGGAAGGGGCCGAGGCGAACGTCATGCCGCGCGCCAGATCGATGGGGATATAGCGAATGGCCGCGAGCACCCCGGTGATCACCAGGGCAAGGATGCCCAGGACAATCATCAGCGGGCGGACAGCTCTGGCAAACATGCGTAACTCTCCGATTGCCGGCGTTCAGTACCGCCGGCCAACGATCCCGAGCGCGAGCTCGTATAGCGCCTCCGCTGCACGGCCCCTGAGGCGCATCTCATCCCAGAGTGCGATCATGCGCTGTTGCGACTCTTGCGCACGCCGCTCCACCGCCAGTCGGGCTCCCGACCGCTCGAGGACAGCTAGCATGGCAGCGATGTCCTTCTCTCCCGGTGGCTGCGCCATGAGGTCGTACAGCGTGTGTTCGCCCTGCTTTTTCTCCCATTCGAGGGCGAGCACCACGGGGAGCGTCATCTTGCGCGAGGCCAGATCGCTGGCAGCAGACTTGCCAGTGATGTCGGGATCGCCCCAGACACCCAGGAGATCATCGGTGATCTGAAAGGCAAGCCCCAGTTCGCGTCCAAAGGCTTGCATCCGGGTCACGAGGGATGGTGATGCCCCGGCGAGCAGCGCGCCGCAGGCCAGGCTGGCGCCCGTGAGGGCAGCGGTCTTGCCCTGCACGAGCAGCAGATACGTCTCCAGGGAGATGTCACGGTCGCCCTCTGAAGCGATGTCCAGGTGCTGCCCCTGACAGAGCGCCAGGCAGGTGTCGTCCAGAAGTCGTGCCACATCAAGTACCTGTTGGGGCCCGTGTCCCAGGGCAGATAGCCGGTAGAGACTGCCGCGAGCCAGGGCCCACAGGGCGTCCCCCGCGTTAACGCCTTGAGCGAGCCCCCACAGCTTCCAGAGGGTGGGGCGTTGGTGGCGCAGGTCGCTGTCGTCCTCGATATCATCGTGAATCAGCGTAAAGTTGTGGATAAGCTCGAGCGTCGTTGCCGCCGGCAGGGCGCGGCGCCAATCACCTCCGCTGGCCTCACAGGCGAGGAGGCAGAGCAAGGGGCGCAGGCGCTTGCCATGACGCCCGTCTGTTGGCTGGCCGGCGCTGTCCTGCCAGCCCAGATGGTACCGCAACATGGCGTACAGCCCGTTCTGGGCGCGCGAGTGGCTACACACCACCGTCTGCATGTCGCTCTCAATGGCATCAAGATAGGGCGTCAGGTCGAGAGACATCTACATGTCCTTTGGACGAATCATATCCGCAGAGATGGAGGATATGCGGGCGGCTCCTAGGCAGAACATTGCTACCCGTAGCTGGCGCAGAATGATGCTGATCTGCTGTTGCAGAGCCCGGCTCGATTCCAGGGCCGCTCCCAACAGGGGGCGCGCGATGCCTGCTAGATTCGCACCCAGGGCCAGGCACTTGACGATGTCGACGCCCGTCTCAATCCCGCCGCTGGCAATGAGCGGCGTGTCCGGGCACGACGCCCGCGCCTGGATCAGTGCGGTGGCGGTGGGAATACCCCAGTCACCAAAGGCAGCCGCAACCTGCATCTCCGCGGCGGTGACACGATAGGACTCGACGCGGCTCCAGGATGTGCCGCCGCTGCCGGCCACGTCAATGGCTGCGACACCGGCCTGCCGCAGCTTGAGAGCCAATTCGGCCGAGATGCCCCAGCCCACTTCCTTAACGATGATTGGGAAGGGGGCCGCACGACACAGGGCGGCAATCTGCAATAACAGCCCGCGGAAATCTGTGTTGCCATCCGGCTGTATGGCTTCCTGCAATGGGTTCAGGTGCAAGACAAGGGCATCGGCGCCCATTGAGGCGACAGCCTCCAGGCACTTGTCGACGGTCAGACCATAGTTGAGCTGGACAGCCCCCAGGTTGGCCATAAGGAAGATATCTGGCGCAACATCGCGTACCTGATACGTGGGGAGGAGCTCGGGCTGTTCCAAGCCGGCACGCAGTGACCCCAAATTGAGGGCGAGCCCGAACCTTTGAGCGGCCTTGGCCAGGCGTCTGTTGATCTCTCCGCCACGCGCGGTCCCGCCCGTCATCGCTGAAAGGAGCAGCGGCGCGCTCAAGGTATGTCCTAGAAAGACGACCTCCGTATTGACGTCCTCCAGTGCGATCTCAGGCAAGGCACAATGGCGCAGGCCATAGCGCTCAAGCCCTGACGTGTGCTGGGATCTGACGTCCTGCTCCAGGGCTATCTGTAGATGCTCCTGTTTACGGTCTTGTATCAAAGAGTACACTCCTTACTTATCTCTACCATTTTCAGTATAGGGCCTGCACGACCCACTGTCAAGGTCTCAGCCGGCCGACCTCTTTGTTCACTGGTGTAGCACTGACCTATAATCCCAAGGTTGGACAAGACAACGGCTATTGGGAGGTGCCCATGGTGGTCAGACCCTATGACCCGGCAAGGGATCGCGATGCGGCCCATCGCATCTGGCGCGAGATCGGGTGGCTCAGCGATCAAGACAAGGACCGCGAGGGAATGGATGTGTGGGTCGGCGCGGGCGAAGCTCGCGTCGCTGAGGTGGACGGACAGGCCGAATGTCTCGTGCTGACGGCGCCTGGCAGCATCCGTTACCTGAATGGTCAACTCTCCTTCTGCGGGGTGACCGGTGTGGGAACCAGTCGGGTCGTGCGCCGGCAGGGGCTCGCCACACGGGTGACAGCGCAAGCGATCGCCGAGCGCGCCCTGGCTGGAGACAGCGTCGCCGGGCTCGGCATGTTCGAGCAGGGCTTTTACAATCGTCTGGGGATGGGGACCGGCGGCTACGAGCATCGTATCGCCTTTGATCCTGCCCGACTGAACGTGGCCGGCAGACCGCGCGTTCCCCGCCGCCTGTCGGTGGACGATGCGGAGGAAATGCATGCAGCGCGGCTGGCGCGCTACACGAGCCATGGCGCCGTGTCGATGACGCCAGTGGCGCTCACCCGCGGTGAGGCTATGGAGAGCGGATCAAAGGGCTTTGGACTCGGTTACTCGGACGGAGAGGGCGGCACTCTGTCGCACTTTGTCTGGTTCTCAACCGAGAGTGTGTCCCATGGCCCCTATGTGGTGCTGTTCATGGCCTATCGTACCAGTGCGCAGTTCATCGAGCTGATGCAGGTGATCAAGGGGCTGGGAGACCAGGTCGACCGTGTCGCGATGCTCGAGCCAGCGCATTTGATGCTACAGGACCTGGTTGAGCAGCCTTTCCGACAGTATCGTATATCACGTCAGACGCACTTTGAGGCCGGCATACGAGCCAGCGCCTGGTGGCAGTGCCGCATCCTCGATCTGGAGGCTTGCGTCGGCGCCATGCGGTTGCCCGGGGGTGAGCTGGACTTTAACCTGACGCTGCACGACCCGATCGCCGAGTATCTGCTTGAGGAGTCTCTCTGGCGAGGTCTGGCCGGCGAGTACGTATTGCACCTCGGGTCAGAGTCCTGCGTCGAAAAAGGCCACGTCAGCGGCCTGCCTCTGATGTCTGCGACGGTTGGGGCGTTTACGCGACTCTGGCTGGGCGTCGCGACGCCGACCGGGCTAGCGGTCACCGATCACCTTTCGGCGCCGCCGGAGCTGCTGGAAGATCTCGACCGGCTGCTGTGTCTGCCGTCGCCACATATAGACTGGGATCTCTAGGCGTTCGGCACTGTCAAGCAAGCAAGAGCCGGCAAGGCGATCCAGTTCGCCTCGCCGGCTCAGCAGTTCGGGTGTCTAGCTATCCAGCTGTGCAAGGTGATCCAGCAGACGGCAGTAGGCCGTCTGTCCCCGGCGGAAGCTGCTCTTGCGGAAAAACTCGTTCGGCGAGTGCACACGCTCGTCCGGCAAGCCAAAGCCAAACCCGATGGCGTAGACCCCCAACTCGTCTTTGAAAAAGGTCGTCACCGGCACGCTTCCACCGGTGCGCTCGAGGTACGGCTCCCTGCCGTAGACATCGCGGAGCACGTCCAGAGCAGCCTGCAGATGCGGGTTGTCCGTGGGCACCAGGTACGCGCGGGAACCGTTCTCGGTCGGCGTCACGGTTACCATCACTCCCGGGGGCGTATTCCGCGCCACATGTGCTTGAATCGCTTTGACCACCTGTGCGGGGTCCTGATTCGGCACCAGTCTGCAGGTGATTTTGGCGTGGGCCTCCGATGGAATGACCGTCTTTGTGCCCGAACCCGTAAAGCCACCCCACAAGCCGTTGATCTCTAGCGTAGGACGTGCCCAGGCACGCTCCCGCGTAGTATAACCCGGCTCTCCAAAGAGCGCCTCAACGCCCAGGTCCTCCATATAAGCTTGTTCGTTGTACGGAACGGCAGCGATTGCCTCGCGGTCCTCGGGCGTAAGCGGCGCGACGTCTGCATAGAATCCCTGGACCAGGACTTTACCGTCGGGGCTACGCATCGAATCGAGCAGTCTGGCGATGGCGTGAAGCGGATTCTGGATGGCCCCTCCATAGATGCCAGAGTGGACATCGTGATCGGGGCCGCGCACGGTCATCTCCAGGCCACAGATGCCTTTGAGCCCCACCGTAATCGCTGGCTCGGTCTCGCTGAATTGCCCGGAATCGGCGTTCAGGACCACGTCACAGGCCAGCAGGTCTTTGTGGGAGGCCACAAAGGCCGGCAGTTGCGGACTGCCGATCTCTTCCTGCCCTTCAAAGAGCACCTTGACGTTCAGCGGGAGCGCCCCGCGCGTAGCCAGCAGAGCCTCCAGGGCGGTGATGACGACCATAAGCGGGCCCTTATCGTCCGAGGCGCCGCGCGCATAGATCCGATCGCCGTCGCAGTAGGGCTCAAAAGGCGGATGGACCCAGAGTTCGATCGGATCGACGGGCTGTGTATCAAAGTGGGCATAGATCATGACCGTGGGGCGGTCGGGCGCATGGAGCCAGTCTGCGTAGACCACGGGGTGACCGCCAGTCTCCAGCGTCTGGACATTCTCCATACCGGCTGCAAGCAATCTGTTATTGACCCATTCCGCAGCGCGGCGGACGTCTGGCGCGTGCTCGGGCAGCGCGGAGATGCTGGGGATGGCGTACAGGGTCAGCAGATCTGAAAGAAAACGTTCCTGCTCAGACTCCAGGTAGCTCTCATACTGTTCCATGACGATCCTTTCCTAATGGGATAATCTATCCAACCAACAGCGCGAGCAGAAGGCTCATGGTAACGCTGCTCAAAAGGGTCGAAAAAAAGATGACACTCGCGACATAATCGGCGTCAGCACCAAACTCGATGGCCATTAGCGCCGAGCTGACCGCCGCTGGCGTCGACGACTGTGCTATGGCAACCTGGCGTGCCAGTCCCGTGAGACCCATGAAAGGGGCCAGCACAAAGGCTACGGCAGCGCCGCCGATCAGTCGAAGGATGACGCCCACGGAGACGTCTTTGAGCCGGCTACCGAGCCTGGTCTGTGCCAGCTGAACTCCCAGCATCATGAGCATCACGGGGATCTGGGCCTGCGCGATGAGCGACACTGGCCGCATCACGATGGCGGGCAACTCACCGAGCGGACGCAGCAGGAGCGCAAGGGCAAAGGCATAGATACCGGGCAACTTGAGCACCTGCAGCAGGGTGCGCCCCAGTGACCCGCGGCCGTGCGCGGCGATAAAGGCGGCCAGGGTGTTCGCGGTGAGATTCGTGGCAACAAAGTAGGTTGCTCCCAGAGCAAAGCCGTCTTCACCGAAAGTAAAGAGGATGATCGACAGGCCCATGTTCCCCGAGTTGGTAAACGCGATACTGAGCATCAGCGCCTTGATCTCCTGAGGTGACCATCCGAGCAGGCGACCGGAAAGGTAGCCCAGCGCTATCATGATCAAGGTAAAAGTGATCACATAGGCAGTCATGCGGCCGAACTGAGACGGGTCGACCTCGGAGTTGATGATCGATGAGAACACCAGACAGGGGGTGAGGACATAGATCGCCAGGCGCGAAAGCGTGCGCTTGTCGACCTTGATCCGCCGTTCGAGCAGATAGCCGACGCCAATGACGATGAACGATGGCAAGACGTTGTTACTAAAGATGGACAGGCCGAGCGGCATCGACGCTCCTCGTTGTTGCGATCATTCTGACGTTCACTATACGAGAACGAAACGTGGTTGCCAACTATATGACTTGGCACCCCGCACGAGAGCGGGTATCATCAAACAAGAGGTAGCGGAACCAGACTCGCGATGAAAGGGCTGGTTCTAGACAGCCGGACAAGTAGAGTTCAGGAGGAACCATGAAAATCGTCGTACTGGATGGGGGCACGTTGAACCCTGGCGACCTGACCTGGGAGGGCCTGGAAGCACTGGGCGACACGGAGATCTATGACAGAACGCCCGAGGATCAGGTGCTGGAGCGTTCAAAGGACGCCGAGGTGCTACTGGTAAACAAAGTGGTCCTTTCACGCGAGATCATGGACCAGCTCCCCAGCCTCAGGTTCATTTGCGTTTTGGCAACCGGGTACAATGTGGTCGACACGGACGCGGCCAGGGAAAAGGGCATCGCGGTGTCCAACATCCCAACGTACGGGACACAGTCGGTGGCGCAGATGGTCATGGCGCACGTGCTCAATCTGACCCAGCACGTAGCGTATCATGCTGAGACGGTTCGGGAAGGCCGCTGGTCGCGGTCCGACGACTGGTGCTACTGGGACTTTCCGATGATCGAACTGCACGGCCTGACCATGGGAGTGGTGGGCTATGGGCGAATCGGGCGTAACTCGGCCTCGGTGGCCAAGGCCTTTGGAATGAAGATCTTGGCGTATGATGAGTTCGTCCCAGACTCGGGCGATCCAGAAGTTGAGATGGTGGATTTCCGAACGCTGCTGCAGCGCAGCGATGTCGTGACCTTCCACACGCCACTGACGCCCGATACAGAGGGCATGCTGAATGCAGAGACGCTCAAGTTGATGAAAAAGACGGCCTTTGTCATCAATACGAGCCGCGGCCCTGTCATCGACAGCAAGGCTCTGGCAGACGCCCTGAATAACGACGAGTTGGCGGGCGCAGGCCTGGATGTGCTCGACGTGGAACCACCGCCGGCAGATCACCCGCTGTTGACGGCCAAGAACTGCTATGTGACGCCGCACATCTCCTGGGCGACGCGCTCGGCCCGCGCTCGGCTGATGCAGACCGCAGTGGACAATGTGGCCGGTTACATCAAGGGCGAGCTACAGAACGTGGTGAACAAGTAGCGATGGCCTTACTCGAACCCCCATGCCGGTGCTGCTCATGGTTGCGCCGACGTGGGGGCTCTTTGGCACCAATGGGAGATCACTGGCCCAGAAATTCCTCGAACCAGGTCTCTACATCGCCATAGACCTGGTCAATCGTTCGTTGGCCATCGACCCGGATGAGACGCAGGTTCATAGGCAAGGCTTGACGGGCGATGCGTCTGGCGAACGCTGCATCTCGCGCCATCCAATTCTCCCAGGCAACATGCGGGTCTGTGCATTCACCAAGAATCTGCTGAACCCACGGGCCGCGCTGTCGATATACGCGGCGCTGAAAGTGCTCAGTTGGGACGATCCAGATCGCCTGGTGCACGCTCGATAGCAGCGGCGCGACGCACTCAGGCAGGAGCGCTGTCCCCTCTGCGATCACTGGTTTGTCCTTCGGCATCCTGGCCAGGTCAGCCAGGATCATCGGGAACTCCTCCCTGTAGATCGCCAGCTCATCCTCAACCTGTACCGTTACGTCGCGCATCCAGATATGATCCCAGCTCATTTCGCGCTGACGGTACATGCGCGGCTGGAGAGTGTGACTAGCCATATGAACGTGCCGGTCCCAGTGATCGTCACAGTGATAGGAAGCCAGGCCGTACCGGTTGCACAAGGTGTCTACAATGGTGCTCTTGCCGGAGCAGGGGGAGCCGCCGACCCACAGCAGGGGAGGCAATTCTCTGGGTTGCTCTCTCGCTGTGTGCATGGTAATTCCTTACTCGGGATAGTCGCGCGACGCCATCCTTGCGGCGCATGCTGCGCATATCCCGGCGATAGTAAATGGCCGGCGGTCTCTTGACAAGTGCACAAGCGGGCGCTAACGTGTTGGCGTGCGGGCGGCTGATTATTGTTGTGCGCCATCTGCTGAAACCTGTGAGGATGGATGGATCTTATCGACCGGTTGTCAACCAGTGATCTCTTTCAGAATCTCGCTCGCGAGGATTTGGCCGAAATCGCTGCCCTGGCGCGCGAGCATCGGGTCGTGCCCGGGACGACACTGTGTCGCCAGGCGGATATCGGGAGCACCTTCTTTGTCATCGATAGTGGCGAGGCGCTGGTTCGCCGCGTCGATGATCGGGGTTTTTCGCGTCCCGTCGGCGTTCTTCGTGCGGGCGACAGCTTTGGGACCACTTCATTGTTGCTTGCCGAGCCGCGCGACGCCAGCGTCATTGCGCGTAGCGACATGCATCTCTGGACGATAGAGCGAGCGGCTTTTCAGCGCCTCCTTGACGACCGGCCAGCAATAGCTCGGATGCTTGTCCTGCCGGATACGGTGGCCGAGCGCACGAGTCTCCCCAACTTTTCCTGGCTAGGCCCGTCGGAGCGCGTCATACACTACTGCCATCGGCACTGGATACCCCTGGTGCTGACCCTCGGAGCCGGCACTGTTGGCATTGCCCTGGTGCTGGCTGTGATCGTGGGCGCTCTTCGCGCCACCGGACAGGGATGGGATCCTACCCTCTGGCTTTTGATTCCTGGTAGTGGATGGCTGATCTTTGTCGTCTGGCACTGGTTCGATTGGGTCAACGACCAGGTCGTCGTAACGACACAGCGCATTAGCTACCGTGAACAGGTGGCGCTGTTCTACGAGGAACGTAACGAGGTACCCATCGATCGTGTCCAGAACATCAACGTAGAGACAACGTTGATGGGACGCATGTTCAAGTATGGCACGATGATCATCCAGACCGCCTCCGAGACGGGAACGATGATTCTGGAGCAATTGCCTCACCCGGATCGGGTACGCGATGCCATCTGGGACCAGACCGAGCGCACGAAGGCGACGCGGCACGCAACAGAGCGCAGGCTGATGGCTGATGCACTCATGAACCAACTGGGAATAGAGATCGACGAGGATCTGCCAGAGCCGCCTGCCCATAGAGAGGGGGTCGTGGAGGATGGTCAGCCCCAGATCATGGAAGATGAGGGGCCGGCCGGCGTGTGGAGGCGGATGCGCGATTGGATCAGGTCCTTTGATGTCCTACCACGGGACTCGCGGTCTGAGCTAGATCAGGTGGTGTGGCGCAAGCACTGGTTGTTTCTGATACGTGCTGCCTTCTTGCCCGCTGTCGTTACCCTGGTGGTCGGGACCCTTGCTGCGCTGTCCTGGTTTGGCGTGCCGCCCGCGCTGGCTGGTACTGTGGCCTATCCGCTGATTGTTCTTGGGCTGGCGCTTGGTGCTGCCCTCTGGTTGCTCTGGGCGATTGTCGACTGGGCGAACGACCAGTACATCGTCACGCTTGACCGAATTATCGACGTCGAACAAAGGCCATTCTCGATGCGCTCTGAGCGGCGAGAGGCAAGTCTGGGAGTCATCCAGAACGTGCGTTTAGTCATACCGCATTTCTGGGCCGCCCTGTGGGGCTATGGCAACGTGCTGGTACAGACAGCCGGCCCGGGCGATTTCACGTTCGACAGGGTCCCACGCCCTGCGCGGGTACAGGCAGAAATATTCCGGCGGCTGGAGGCTTTTCGCCAGCAGGAGCGTGAATCAGAGGCCAACCAGCGCCGCAGCGAGATGGCCGAGTGGTTCGCGGTATATCGCGACCTGAGCGAGCGCAGTGCCGATGAGGATCAGTTTACTGATCTCTCCTTGCACGACATCGGCACAGATCGCGGTGAGCCCCAGAGCTGATCAGGCTCTGTTCAGCGCCTGGGGCCGTAAGGTATAAAGTCCTCTCGTACGGGCGTAAAGGTATCCAGAACGCGTGCGTCCGTGAGCGCCACCAGGCCGTGAACGATATCGGGCTCGATCAGGCAGCTATCGCCAGCCTCGAACTCGTATACCTCGTCTCCGAGCGTAAAGCGCACCCTGCCAGAGATCACATAGACAGCCTGTGTGTGTGGATGGCCATGCTCGGGAAACGTTACGCCCTGGTCGATCGTTACCTCACAGAGCATCAGTTGGTCGCAATAAGAGAGCACCGTATGGGTGACTCCGGGCTGCAGTTCTCGGCTCTGTCTGTCTGCGCTTTGTACGATCATGCGATACCCTCCGCTTTCCTTGATCACAGTTGGCTGCGTCTCAGATCGTGAGAACCTCTGCTTCGCCATCGGTGACTGCGATCGTGTGCTCAAAGTGGGCGCACAGCTCACCGGAGATGGTAGCCACGGTCCAGCCATCGCGCTTTACGTAGAGGGCCGGAGCGCCGATGGTCAACATGGGCTCAAGGGCGTAGGTCATCCCGGCACGGAGGGGCGCCCCGCGATCGCGCTTGCCCCAGTTGGGGATCTGTGGGTCCTCGTGCATGTCGCGGCCGACGCCATGGCCGGTGTACTCTCGAACGACCTGATACCCATGGCCTTCGGCGAACTCCTGGATCGCAGCGGAAATGTCCCCAAACCGATTGCCAACGCGCGAGGCGTCGATACCCACCCAGAGTGCCTGCTCCGTGACGTCGAGTAGTTTTCTCGCCTGTGCTGAGATGGTCCCCACGGCGACAGTGGCCGCACAGTCGCCCACAAACCCATCGAGGATGGTGCCCACATCGATGCTGATGATCTCGCCCTCTCGCAGGCGACGCTTGCCCGGGATGCCGTGCACGAGCTCAGAATCGATGCTCGCGTTGATTGTAGCTGGATAGGTAGGACCGTAGGGTGTCGAATTGGGATAGCCAAGAAACGCAGGCTTCCCACCGTGCGATCGGATGACCTCGGCCGCGATACGGTCCAGCTCTCGGGTGGTGATGCCGGGCCGCACCGCCCGGCAGGCTGCAGCCAGGGCCAGAGCATTCACATGGCCGGCCCGCCGCATTCTGACGAGGTCATCCTCGGTCTTGATGATAATAGCCATGCCGTGCTAAAAGCAGCCCAGCTGGCAGGGGCTCACCCGGACTCCCATTGCCTCAATGATGTTCGCGAGCCCGAGACGTGGGTAGGCATGTTTCTCTGCGATGGCCCACACGTCGACGCAGGAGATGGCCCCGTTGTGGGTGACCGCTTCTACGTCGGCGCGGATCTCTGGCGGTACGTGCTTCGCCGGCATGATGATCTTGGACAGCCCCTCTGATTTGAGGCCATAGCCGAACAGGCCGAGCTGGCACCGGTAAAAGCGCACATCGGTGGTATCGGCGATCGCTTTGGCGAATTGACCGGGAGTGAGGCCCAGCAAAGCCGCCAACTCATGAGCATGTGCACATGCGAGCTGCTTGTCCACGACGTAGGGCTCTACCACAGAACGGACCTTATCCATAGCGTGAATCCTCCCGGAAATGATATATAGGATTCTACGCTGCATCTCACTTTTCACCAAGCCTCGCCTGTTACGGCTGTGCGTTGCGCGGGCCACCGGCACCATCTATAATCGCGATGTGATTTGGAGCGTTCTCTGAGTAGGAGGTGATGCCATGCGTGTCCTGATGCTCAGCTGGGAGTATCCCCCACACGTCGTCGGAGGCCTGGGTCAGCACGTGGCTGATCTTGCGCCGGCCCTGGCCCGTATGGGCGTGGAGGTGCACGTTGTGACCCCGATGCGCCAGGGTGGCGACTCGCGCACAGATACGGGTACCCTGCACGTGCATCGCGTCCCCGTATCGGCTTTTGGCGCTCCCGACTTTGTGGGGGAGGCCCGTTTGACCAACGATGTGCTGGCAAGCTATTGCCAGGGCCTGCTTGACAGCCACGGTCCGTTTGACCTTATTCACAACCACGACTGGCTCACCGCAATGGCTGCCAAGACGCTCAAACTGGACAATCGTTTGCCCATGGTGGCCACGGTACATGCTACCGAGCGCGGCCGCGGCCGCGGCAATCTCTCGGGAGCCCAGCCTCACGCTATTAATGACATCGAGTGGGAGCTTACCTTTGAGGCCTGGCGGGTGATCGTATGCACCGAGTACATGCGCTACGAACTGGGGGCCTATTTTCAGACCCCGGCTGACAAGATCGACGTTATCCCCAATGGTGTGAGCACCGAGGCCTTTGATACTCTCGAAGGGGTGGATCTTGCCGAGTTTCGGAGTCACTATGCCCTGCCTGAGGAAAAGATCGTCTTTCACGTGGGCAGGATAGTGTACGAAAAAGGCATCGAGACGCTGATCCGCTCTGTTCCTATTGTCTTGGCGCACGTCCCCGAGGCCAAGTTCATCATCGCGGGCCGCGGCCCCGAGCTCGAGGCCATGCGCGCACTGGTAGCCAGCATGCACCTGGAGCACAAGGTCCTCTTGCTCGGTTTTGTCTCCACCGAGGACCGTAATCGCCTATTCAAGGTGGCAGATTGCGCGGTCTTTCCCAGCCTGTATGAACCTTTTGGCATCGTGGCGCTTGAGGGCATGGCCGCTCGCGTGCCGGTGGTGGTTAGCGAGGTGGGCGGACTCAAGGAAGTCGTGACGCATGGAGAGACTGGCATCACGGTCTATCCGGGCGACCCCGCTTCTTGCGCCTGGGGCATCACCCATACGCTACAACACCCAGAGTGGGCTGCCATGCGTGTCCGGAACGCCTTCCATCAGGTCCGCACGGTCTTTAACTGGGATGTGATCGCAGGGCAGACCGAGGCAGTCTACCGCAAGGTGGTTGCTGAGCGCGCTCAGACTGACTGGTAGCCCGCTACGGACGGGTCTCGCAGGATGTCGTGGATCACCGGCGGCCGGGCGACCGGCGCCTGTGACCAACCGCAGGCTGCAAGCAGGGTCTGGGCCGCAGCCTTGGCTTGCTGCTCTGAGCGAGCATGCAGTGTCATAAGGGGCGTGCCGTCTTTGACATAATCCGAGACCCCGGCGTGGAGAACGATGCCCACACCGGGGTCGATGGTGTCCTCTTTCACGCGGCGTCCTGCGCCCATCTCGACGGAGACGAGGCCAAAGGTGCGGGCATCCATGCTGGCCAGGTAGCCGCTGCAAGGTGAGGTGACTAGCCATTGCACCGGCGCCGTTGGCAAGATGGCATAGTCTT
Organism: Anaerolineae bacterium; assembly: GCA_040772225.1. GTDB lineage: Bacteria > Chloroflexota > Anaerolineae > UBA1429 > UBA1429 > JAAYED01. Next base: position 732,170 of record JAXGYO010000002.1, on the reverse strand, counting down.
GCGCGACATCCGGGTCGCCACCCTGAGCTTCGATCCAGGAGGCGAACCGTTCCAGCGCCTGTCCCGATGTGAGCAGTTGTTCCAGCTCCAGGCGCAGATGGTCAGCATCGCCGCGCTGGCGCCCAAGCAGCAGCATCTCGCTGGCTACGGCCAGGCAGTGCTCACGAAGATCGTCCGGGCCGCGCCCCTTGAGCGTCTCGATCGCCTCGATCACTTCCAGGCTGTTCCCAATGGCGTGACCGAGAGGCTGATTCATCTCTGAGAGCACTGCAGTCACTTTCCGGCCCACTCCCTGACCGATGGCGATCATGCGTTGAGCAAGCTCGCGTGCTTCGTCGAGTGTCTCCATAAAGGCTCCGCGGCCCACTTTGACATCCAGGACGATGGCATCGGCGCCACCCGCTATCTTCTTGCTCATGATTGAGCTTGCGATCAGCGGCAAGCTAGGCACGGTACCGGTCACGTCTCGGAGCGCGTAGAGCTTACCATCTGCCGGTACCAGGTCTGCTGTCTGCCCGATGACGGCGATCCCTGACCGCTGGACCACCTGAAAGAACTCTTTGATAGAGAGCCTGGTCTGGTATCCTGGAATGGATTCGAGTTTGTCCAGCGTACCGCCCGAATACCCGAGGCCGCGCCCCGACATCTTTGCCACGGGCAGTCCGGCGGCCGCTACCAGAGGCGCAACGATCAGCGTGGTCTTGTCACCGACCCCACCAGTAGAGTGCTTGTCAACGATCCTTTTGCCGATCGGCGATAGATCGATGGTCTCACCAGAGGAGACCATCGCCATGGTGAGATCCACAGTCTCACGAACGGACATGCCCCGGAAAAAGATGGCCATCGCCAGTGCTGAAGCCTGATAGTCGGGAATCTGGTCGCGGACATAGCCATCGACAAAGTAAGTAATCTCCTCCGTGCTCAGTTCGATGCCATCCCTCTTGCGCTCGATGATCCTCACTGCGTCCACGGCCCACCTCATTCCGCTATCGTTCCTACGGCGCTGGCTGACGGTGAGATTGTAGATTGTCCTTGATCGATAGGTCAAGGGGCTCATCTGGCGAGGCGGGCTCGCTGGCTCTGGACAGCCAGCGCTGCGAGGCTAGAATGAGGACGAGGTTCGAAGGCCTTCTGTGCTTGTGATAGCGCACAGATGTGCCCCACGCAAGGACGCGAGGTGCACCCATGGATGAGACACAGTCCCTTTCCAGCTTTCCCGTAGATTTGAACAGCGCCGGTCAGGCAGAGCTCGAGGATGCTGGCCTATCTGCCGCGCTGGCCAGCGCGGTCCTGGAGTATCGTGCTGCGAACGGCCCCTTTGGCAGTATTGATGAATTGCTTGAGGTACCCGGCTTTGATCAGGCTGCTCTTGACGCCCTGGCCGCCGGGGTCACTGTCGACTTATCGGACGGCCCTGGCGCGGATGTTGAGATGCGTGCATTTGTCTCCGACGAGTCTGAGATTCTGCAGCCGGCTAGTCTCGATGGTCGAGAGACACCGTCGGACGTAGCAGATGAGGGCGCCGCGGAAGATCAGGATATCGAGATCCCGGGTGAGGACGACCTTATAGAGGCTCTGGGGGCGGAGGAAGCAGAGCCGGCCGAGTCTATATTAAAGCCCGAGCCCGATAGCAGCGATGCGGTGGTTGTCCCAGAGGCTGAATCTGATGAGGATGAGCCAGTGGAGGTCGCAGAGGTGGAAGAGAATGAGGCGATTCCTGGTAAAGAAGGGACCAGTGAGGCCGCGTCGATACCTGAGGCGGACATATCTCAGGTGCACCTGCAGGGTGAAGAGCTGGTTTTAGAGGAGCGCGACGTGGTCGGTGCAGCTGCCAGCGACGCGCGCATTGCCGGTAGAGACTTGGCCGTTGAGGGCTTGGCGGACGAGGCGGATCAGGCTGTCGAGGCAGCCGCTCCATCAGCTACAGGTGACGTTCTTGCTGCGCAGCAACCCCCGGACAGCCTTACAGGGGTGACCGCCGATGATGCATATGGCGCCGAACTGGCCGATGCCAACGCATCAGATGACGCAGCGCAGAGAAGGGTAGAAGAAGACGACAAGGTGTTCGTGGCGCCGCCCGAGGAGTTGGCTACGCTTGAACACACTGCGCCGCCTGTTGTTTCGGAGGGTGTTTCCGACCTCATGTCGTTGGACCCGGGACACGACGAGACAGCTCGAACCGTTGATGATGCGGCGGGGGAGGCCTCGCCCGATGAGGGTGGCGCGGCTGACGTGGCCGGGGCGCCGGCGCCTCAGGAGGCGCTCGGTCGGCAGTCCGAGGCTTCGGCGACGACTCAAGCGGCGCCGCGTGAGCGGAGTCGGTGGCATGATGTCGGCATGATCGCCCTGGGCGGCTTGCTCGGCGTGCTGGCCACGCTGGTGATCCTGGGTGTTGTAGGGGGGACGCTGAACTATGCACCGCGGCGGCTCGTGGATGCGATGAATGACAACCTGGCGGTGATGCAGGCCAACCAGGAGACGACCTGGTCTGAGACGCAGGCACTGGTCGCCAGGGCCGACGCGCTGGACCGCAGGTTGAGCGCGCTTGAGGGCCTTGATGACAGGATCGCAGCCCTGGAGAGCGGATCGGCAGAGACCGAGTCCAGGCTGGCAGACACAGTTGCAGGCCTAACCCAGATGGACACTCAGTTGGCGGAGCTGGCGCAAAGCCAGGCTCTGATGTTCGAAGAGGTGGATGGCAGGATCAGCGGCCAGGAGCGGGAGATCAGCGTATTGAATGAAGCGGTCACCTCGGCGCGAGAGACGCTGCAGGGCATTCAGGATCAGGTGGCGCGCTATGAGGCCTTTTTCGATGCATTACGGAGTCTGCTGGATGACATGCAAGAGTCCGCTGCCACCGAGACGGGTGCGTAAGCGATTCGACGCTGCGGTGAGCGCTGTGGGCCAACCGATGAGCCCGGCAAACAGTTGGCCGACGGTCACGTTTATGCTAATATCCATCGGGTAGCAGACAAGCAGGTCGGGAGGCTGGATGTTCGGTAAGCAGATCGGGATCGATCTTGGCACGGTCAACCTCATCGTATATGTGCGGGGCAAGGGCGTTGTTCTCAACGAACCCTCCGTGGTCGCCATTTCTGTCGGTGATAACCGGATCCTGGCCGTTGGGAATGAGGCTCGCGCGATGCTGGGTCGCACTCCGGAGACCATAGAGGTAGCGCGTCCGATGCGCAGCGGTGTGATCGCCGACTATGTCGTGACCGAGGCGATGCTCCGGTACTTTATTTCCAAGGTCTGCAGCCGTTTTGAGCGGCGCCCTGAGATCATGATCAGCGTCCCAGTAGGGGTGACCAGTGTCGAAAGCCGCGCGGTTCGGGATGCGGCCATCCAGGCTGGTGCTCGCACGGCCTACCTGCTGCCCGAACCGCTCGCTGCGGCTCTGGGCGCCGACATGCCGATCGGCACGCCGTCAGGCAACATGATCGTCAACATCGGTGGCGGTGCCAGTGAGGCAGCGGTCATCTCCATGTTCGGCATTGTGGTCTCCAGCTCGGTTCGTATTGCCGGGAACAGCTTTGACCAGGCGATCGCCAACTATGTGCGCCGCAAGTACAACCTGATGATCGGAGAGCACACTGCAGAGGAGCTAAAAATCGCGATCGGTAGCGCACTGCCCCTGGAGGAAGTTCTGACCATGGAAGTGAGGGGACGGGACACCGTTGCCGGACTGCCCCGGACGATCACAGTGACTTCGGGAGAGGTCACCGATGCCCTGTCGGAGCCACTCTCCGCTGTGGCAGGGACTGTCAGGGCGGTGTTGGAGAGAACCCCACCCGAGCTTGCTTCGGATATTATCGATCGCGGGATGGTGTTGACGGGCGGCGGTGCCCAGTTGAGGAATATCGATCGGTATCTGACGCAGGAGACCGGTATCCCCTGTCATGTGGCCGAGAACCCGATGCTGTGTACCGCTTTGGGCGCGGGCGAAGCCTTGCAGCATCTGCCCATTTTGAGGCGATCGCTGGCCCCGGTCTGAGTCGTTTTGATCGCAGAGGCGTCACCCCGCCAGGTGACGCCTCTTTTGCTGCTCAGAGGTAGTAGGTCATAGCCTGCAGCCGTGCGATGGGATCGATATAGGTTACATGCACATCAGGCGGCGTCGTCAAAGTGATTGGGGCATAGTTGAGGATGGCGCGCACGTTGCAGGCGATGACCTGGTCAGCGACCGATTGCGCGGCTCGCGCCGGCACAGCAAGGATAGCGATGTCTACGTGGTGCTCGCAGATAGTTGCTGACAGCTGCTCCACCGGTTGCACGACACCATCGCCGATGGGTGTGCCCACCAGAGCCGGGTCGCTATCGTAGATCCCCACGATCTGAAAACGGTTCTCGCCAAAGGCGCGATAATTGGCAAGAGCGTGTCCCAGGGCTCCGGCACCGATGATGATGACACGCCAGTCCTTGTTTAGCTGCAGGATCTCCTCGAGGACAGAGATCAGATATCGGATCTCATACCCCAATCCCGGCTTGCCAAACTCGCCAAAGTAAGAGAGATCTTTGCGAATCTGCGCCGAACTCACGCCCACCCAATCCCCCAGCTCCTTGGATGAGACCATTGTCTGGCCCCGTTCGGCGATATGGGTGAGGGCCTGAAGATAGAGTGGCAGGCGGCGTACCACGACATCGGGGACCTGATTCTGAGGCATTGTATGCTCCGTGGGCATGCGACGCTGAACGTGAATATGCACCTAGTCGGGCGAATCCAGGGCTGCCCCTATATGACGGCCCGACAGCAGGCCGAGATAGGTGCGATCCTCCTTGGACAAATCGGCCCTGTGAAGCAGATCTGGCCGGCGTTGCAGAGTTCGCTTGAGCGACTGCTGCCGCCGCCAGCGCTTCACTTTGGCATGATCTCCGCTGAGCAGCACATCTGGAACGGCGTGGCCGCGGAACTCCGGGGGCCGGGTGTATTGCGGATACTCGAGGAGGCCGGCGGAGAAAGAGTCCTCTACGAGCGCTCGCATGTCGCCCAATACGCCGGGAACCAATCGCGTGACCGCTTCGACTATCGCCATGGCCGGTATCTCACCCCCTGAGAGCACAAAGTCTCCCAGGGAGATCTCTTCAGTAACAAACATGTCGCTTACGCGTTCGTCGATGGCTTCGTAGCGACCGCAAACCAGCACAACATGGCCGTATCTCTCCAAGGATGCTGCCATGGCCTGATCAAAACGGCGCCCGACGGGCGTCATCAACAGCACCGGTACTTTGACTGTGCCGGACACCTTTTGCTCAGCGAGCATCTCTGCCCCCAGAACGGACTCGAGCGCATAGGTGAGTGGCTCTGGCTTGAGAACCATCCCGCCGCCGCCGCCATAGGGCATGTCGTCAGTAACCTGGTGTTTGCCAGGCGCATAGTCGCGAATATTGTGAACGCAAATCTCGACCAGGCCTGCCTCGATGGCGCGGTGAACAATGCTCTCCTGGAAGATACCTTCGAACAGCCCGGGGAACAATGTAAAGATATCGAAACGCATACGTTTCTCCCCCTCTGCGGCGATTCTACCGCCTCCACCCGAGTCGGGCAAATGGCATCAGCCCGGGGGTTTTGGGCCTGTCACGCGGATGCTATAATGAGCCTAGCTATCCGGAAAAGGAAAGACACCATGCTCGGACAGGAAAAGAACCCTGGTTTGACCCCTCACGTTGTCTTTGCTGCGGTGATGGCGTTACTTGTCGTCGCACTGGCGGGCGCCACACTGTTACCGAAAGATGAGGGGCGTGCGAATCCTGTCCAGGCGTTTATCCAGGAACGGCTGTCTCGCCTCGCCGTTTCAGGTGCCAAGGACGACGCTCCAGACGCCACCGCAGTTGTGACGCCTGTGAGCGCGCAAATGCCCCCCGGGGCGGGCGTCGTGGCGCTGGCCGAGCCGCTGGTCCCAACCGCCACATCTTCTCCCCGGGCGACGATCAAGCCGGTGGACACCATACGACGCGACCATTACTGGCTACAACGACCGATCGCACAGCCGGGCGAAGATCGGGTGGCGCGTTTTTATCCCTACGGTTCACGCATGGATGGCTCATATCCGGTCCACTATGGGGTCGAGATGGTGAATCCCGAGGGCACGCCTGTTCTCGCGCCTGCGTCAGGCGTCGTCGTTGTGGCTGGTGCCGATGACCAACAGGTCTATGGCGCCAGGGTCGGCTTTTACGGGCTCGTGGTGATCATTCAGCTGGATCAGCGATTCCAGGGGGCTCCCGTCTATGTAGTGCTCGGGCACCTGTCAGAGGTGCAGGTCGCGGTTGGGCAGCCGGTTGCGGCGGGTCAGCAGGTGGGGCTGGTGGGCGCGACCGGGTATGCCGAGTCGCCTCACCTTCACAGTGAGGTGCGCGTGGGCAAGAATGACTATCGTGCCACGGTCAATCCAGAGCTCTGGTACAAGCCTCGCGCAGGCTACGGTACTCTGGCCGGTGCGTTGCTGGATGGCCAGGGGCATCTGGTGGATAGCGAGGTCAAGCTGGTACTTCGTTCGCCTGAGGGCATGGTGTATGAGGTCTTTACCTACCCCCTCGACAATGTCAACCCTGATCCAGAGTGGACTGAGAACTTTGCCATTGGCGATCTTGAACCGGGCACATGGACGGCGGAGGTGTTCTATAGGGGGACGCTTTACACGCAGGAGTTTGCCATCTCAGCGGGCCAGACGACCTGGCTGGTGATCCCAACGCGGTAACGCCAGCGCCAGCGCTGGCCCGAACAGGATAAGGAGGCGCAGAATGGAACTTACTGTCGTGCCCGTGAAAAAGCCCGAAAACAGCAACCTCATCCTCGGCCAGTCGCACTTTATCAAGACAGTCGAGGACCTGCACGAGACCCTGGTAGGAGCCGTTCCGGGCATTCGCTTCGGCCTGGCTTTCTGTGAGGCCTCAGGCGCTTGTCTCGTGCGCTCCAGCGGCACTGATGCGGAGCTAAAGACGCTCGCAGAGAGTAACGCGATGGCGATCTCCGCAGGTCACTCCTTTGTGGTCCTGCTGGGCGAGGGCGTCTATCCGGTCAATGTGCTCAATGCGATCAAGAGTGTGCCCGAGGTGTGTCGCATTTACTGTGCAACAGCCAATCCTGTTGAGGTAGTCATTGCCGAGACAGCACAGGGTCGCGGTATCCTTGGGGTGATCGATGGTGCGACGCCAAAGGGCGTGGAGACGCCCGAAGATATCGCCTGGCGCAAGGGGCTGCTCAGGGATATCGGCTACAAACTCTAGCAGTTAGCCCCGGGGGAGAGCCCAGATCGCTGCTTCCCCCCGGGGCTTTCGTCAGGTTCCTAAGCCTGCCAGGTCACATCGGCGTCCAACGAACGCATGAACGCGAGATAGCTCTCGTTGGTCATGGCCGGTTCAAAGCCATCGAGGACATCTCTGGCGCCCTCAGCCCCATCCGCAAGCAGATCGACAAGAGTCATGGCCGCGACCTTGGCCGGCGTGATATAGGCGGTCTCCTCATCTAATGGCAAATAGTCGGCGCCGTGGCCGGTGCCGGTGAACCCGGCAGCCTGTGCCTCGATCGCTGGCATGATGTGGCTGATATCCCCCATGTCGGTGGATCCGGCGCCAAAGGTCGAGTCCCACCAGTTGTCGTCTCCCACAAGCTCGACAGCGTTCTGGCGATAGAGCGCCGCCAGTGCGCTGGCAGGGCGGCGCGGCAGGTAACCCGGGAGCGTGCGGATATGAACGGTAGCACCTAGCGCCAGAGCACCGGCTTTGAGGCAGCGATCTACCTTTTCCGCGGCAGCCACGATCGCTTCCACAGAGGCGCCCCGCACATAGGTCTCGATCCGCACTTCGGCCGGTATAACGTTCACCAGGTCGCCACCGCGGGTGATGATCGGATGGACTCGGATGTGATCATCGTCCAGAAAGGTCTCACGGATCATGTCGATGGCCTGCAGGCCAAGGGTTGCGGCCTTGAGAGCGTTGATGCCACGATGTGGGGCGCCTCCCGCGTGCGCGGCTTTGCCGATATAGGTGATCATCTTGACCACGCAGCCGTTCGTCTCGGCGCCCACGCTCAGTTTCCCGGATTCTCGACTCGCCTGATGTGTGAGCATCGCCATGCTGATGTCGTCAAAGGCACCCAGCCGCACAAGTTCGGGCTTGCCCCCCAGGAACTCGATCTTGCCCTGTTCCTTGAGCGCCAGCCGGTATTCAACTTCGACGTACTCCTCGGCTGGCACCGCCATCAAGGCGACATTGCCGTCCAGCTCGGACATGATCCCGCTTTCTACCAGCCCATAGGCAACGCCGAGCAGGTTGGCAATCTGAGCGTTGTGCCCGCACGCATGAGCTGCCCCTGTCTCCGGATCGGCGTCAGGATGATCGGGCACGATGATAGAGTCCAATTCGCCCATGTAGGCGACGGTGAGGGCCCTCTCCCTGCCCGCGAGTCTCCCCTTGACCCCGGTGATGGCCAGTCCGCTTTCGTGGTCGATCCCCAGCCGAGAAAAGTGGTCGCTAACGATTCCGGCGGTGCGGAACTCTTTGTAGCCGAGTTCGGGATGGGTACGGATGTCTTCAGCGGCGGCTATGATGACGTCGCGGCGGGCGTCGATGGCGCTGCACACACGCTCCTTGAGCTCTTCGCGCTTCATATGCTTGCTCCTGTGTGTCATGGGAGTTCGATGGCGTTGGCCTCTGCTACCGACCGGCAGTACAGGGCGCTGTCCTTTGGATAGCGCTCTTGAGAGTCAAAGTCGACGTAGACGATGCCGAACCGGCGGCTGTAGCCATACGCCCACTCAAAGTTGTCCATCAGCGACCAGACGAAATAGCCCTTGAGAGGAACACCCCGGGTGATCGCCGCGTGCGCGGCGGCAAAGTGCGCGCGCAGATAGTCTGTGCGCTTGTCGTCATGAACCTGGCCCTCGGCTGTAAGGGTATCCTCATAGGCGCAGCCGTTTTCCGTGATGTAGATGGCTCTGGGGGCATAGTCGCGATGCACCTGCATGAGGATGTCTGTGAGACCCTGGGGGAAAACCTCCCAGTCCATCTGGGTGTACTCGCCCTCGGGATGCAGCGTCTTGATACCGGTGGGGGACTGTGGATCTGCCGCCACCAGGTGGCGCGAGTAATAGTTGACCCCCAAAAAATCGACAGGCCGGCTGATGATGGAGAGATCAGTCGGCTCTATGCGTGGGACCTGGCCGCCGAACATGGCCCAAAGATCTTCAGGGTATGTGCCCTTGAATACCGGCTCGAGGAACCAACGGTTGGAAAAGCCATCCTGGATGCGCGCAGCCGCGACATCCGCCTCGCTGCTTGATGCGGGGTAGGTTGGATACAGATTGAGCGTGATGCCGACTTGGCTGCCTGGACTGGCCTCTCGAATGACTGGCACCGCGAGGCCGTGCGAGAGCAGCAGATGATGCCCGACCTGGAGCGCCATACCGAGATCTTCCCATCCGGGGGCATGCGACCCATACAGGTTGCCGACAAAGGCGACCACCCATGGCTCATTGTGCGTGATCCAGTGCTGGACGCGGTCACCGAGATGGTTAGCAACAACCTGGGCATAGTCGACAAAGCGGTAGGCTGTATCGCGCGCTGCCCAGCCGCCCTTGCGCTGCAAGGCCGACGGGAGGTCCCAGTGGTACAAGGTCACGTAGGGATCTATGCCGGCTGCAAGAAGCTCATCCACAACGCGGCTGTAATAGTCCAGGCCAACTTGGTTGACCTCGCCCACGCCGTCTTTCAGAATTCTTGGCCAGGATATCGAGAACCGGTAACTGCCGAAACCCAGACTGGCCATCAGCGCGATATCTTTTTTGTAGAGATTGTAGTGATCGTTCGCGACGTCACCGGTATGGCCCTGATAGACCTTGCCTGGCCAACGGCAAAAGTCATCCCAGATGCACCAGCCGCGCTCCTGGATCCCTCCCTCGATCTGAAACGATGCTGTGGCTGTTCCCCAGCAGAAATCCTTCGGAAAGCTCCGTGTCTCTGACATGCCGCACCCCCGTTTGTAGTCGACGGACCTGGCTCATGATAGGCTGGCGCCAGCGGTGCGTCAATCATCTTTGAGCCGGCGTCCTTCCAGGAGCCGGAGCCGCAGTGTATAGACGCTATTCCGGGCCGAAACGCAGTGCCGTTGTGAGGTGCTCAACTGCCGCGGGGCCTTTACTTGATTGCGCGTCGTGTTATAATGCGGCTGTTGACTCAAGAATGTGCAGCTAGTACGATGTGGGTGATGCGTCACGGGCGATGAGTCAAGTCCCCGGAGGTAGCAGCGATGGTGAAGGTACGAGCCTGGTTGGATATGCTGTTGGATCGTGCAGAGTCGCATCCGACGATCTCGCCGATATTGCAGCTCGCAGATGAGAACGTTGTCGTGGGTGGGGCTCTCGGGGGCGTGATCTTTCTGCTGTTTGGCCTCATTGGCGGAGCCATCAACCGGGGCCTTGCGGGTGCGATCGTTGGTGCTCTGTGCGGATTTGTGCTTGGAGTGCTGCTTGGCGGCCTGGCCGGCCACTTTTTACCTCCCCGTGGCGGCGAGACTACGGTGGATCTGGACCTGACGCAGCACGAGGGTGGCTATGCCGGCGGCGAGGCCATCGATGGCTATCTCTGCATCAGCACCAGACGCCACTCTCGAGTCAGCGGAGGCAGCGTCTATCTGGCCTGCCGGGCCATGTATGTCTACGAGGGGGGCAGTGACGGCAGCGGAGCTCAGGCGGAACTGGCACGCGACACCAAGACGTTGCATATGCAAGAGTTGCCTATAGTGCCCTCCGGTTTGCTGCGACGGGATGTGCCAGTACGCTATCCTTTCAGGCTGGTGCTGCCCGATGATCCCGTACCAACACATCATGGCTATGGTTGTGTTGTTCGGTGGACGCTCTCTGCACGGGTCGATGGCAATGGGCAGCCGCTGGGCCAGGCGCACGAAGAGTTGCTGGTGCGCTCAAGCGTGGCAGCGGGCGCCGGGCAGCGTTCGGAGCGCGTATCGGCTTCCGCGGCGGTTGGTGAGATTGCCCTGGCACTGCAGCATACTACTTTTTCAGAGGGCGAGACCGTGCGCGGCCGCGTAATCGTCAGTCCCGCGGAGGATTTCGTTGCCACAGAGTTGCGCGCCATGCTTTTGCGCGTGGAGAACCATCCGCGCGGAAGTGACACGATCGTGTACATCAATGGATGGAATTCTGAGACGGGGCGCTACCGGGGCGAGAGCCAGCCCGGCGGGCAGGGGACGACATATGTCTGGCTGGAGGATGAGGCGACTCTGGCGACCGAGGCTCGCTACAACCTCGGAGAGAAGCGTCTTTACGACTTTAGTTTCGATGTCCCCCAACAATGGCGCCCGACACTGATCACCGATGATGGGACGGTCACGTGGCGAGTAGTCGCGGCGCTGTCGCGTGCCAATGGGCAGGATATGCGGGTGCATCAGGGCATCACTGTGCATACGACTGCACCTCGCATCGCCCGTGTACTCGCCTCTGAAGTCGAGTCTGCGTCGACGGATGCTGAACAGGATTGAGTCAAGAGTCCTCGCGATGGCCGGCTCCGGTGCTCCCGGGCCGGCCATCGTTGTTTGAGCCGGCCGCACGGTTTGACGAGAGGACCCGCTCACTATAGAATAGTGTGATTGGAATGGCGCATTTACGCAGGTGGGAGCTATGTTCGAGTCCCTTTCAGACAGGATTCAAGAGACATTCAAAAAGCTTTCCGGCAAGGGCCGCCTGTCCGAGGCGGATGTCAAAGCCGGCCTGCGTGACGTGCGTCTGGCGCTTCTCGAGGCGGATGTCAACTACCGGGTCGTCAAGGACTTTACCGACCGCGTAGCTGAGCGGGCGATCGGTGAGGGGGTTGTTCGGTCGCTGACACCAGCCCAGATGGTGATCAAGATCGTCAATGAAGAGCTGATCGCGTTGCTTGGAGAGCCTGCGCGACTCGATCTGGGCGGCAAGCCGCCCGTGGTTCTGATGCTCGTGGGTTTGCAGGGCTCTGGCAAGACGACCATGGCAGCCAAGCTGGCAGTGCACCTGCGCAAACTTGGCCAGCGCCCCCTGCTTGTTGCGGCTGATGTCTATCGCCCAGCGGCCATCCAGCAATTGGAGACACTGGGCCGTACGATCGACATTCCTGTGCATAGCGAGGGCGACAAGGTAGCGCCGCCACGTATCTGCCGCAATGCCGTGGACCGGGGGACGCGCGAGGGGTACACGACTGTCATTCTGGATACAGCGGGCCGGCTGCAGATCGACGATGCGATGATGCAAGAGCTCGAGGCCATCAAGGGATTGGTTTCCCCGCGAGAGGTGCTGCTTGTTGTCGACGCGATGACAGGGCAGGAGGCCGTAGCGGTCGCCGATGAGTTCAACAAGCGCATCGGGGTAACCGGGTTGCTCCTGACCAAGGTCGACGGGGATGCGCGCGGCGGTGCGGCGCTGTCCGCACGGGCGGTGACCGGCGTCCCGATAAAATACATGGGAAGCGGTGAAAAGCCCGGCGATCTGGAGCCCTTTTACCCGGATCGTCTGGCCTCGCGAATTCTGGGCATGGGGGACGTGCTCACCCTCATCGAGCGCGCCGAGGCGTCCTTTGATGAGAAGCAGGCCGCCGAGATCGAGCGCAAGATGCGCACCTCAAGCTTTACGCTGGAGGACTTTATCGAGCAACTGAGGGCCGTCAAGAGCATGGGGCCGCTCAGCGAGTTGCTGGAGATGATTCCTGGCCTGTCGCAGGTGACGCGTCAGCTGCCGAGCGACGCCACCGAGCGCGGCATCAAAACGACTGAGGCGATTATCAGCTCGATGACGCGCCAGGAGCGCCGTACGCCCAAGATCATCAATGCCAGCCGCAAGCGGCGTATCGCCCGGGGTAGCGGTACCACAGTCCAGGATGTGAACAACCTCCTGCGTCAGTTTGAACAGATGCAGCAGATGATGAAGCAACTGCAGAGCGGTCGCGGTTTGCGCGGCATCATGCCGAGGCTACGCTGAACGCTTTTCAGATCATAGATGTTTGTTTCAACTCAGTGAGAAGGATGGGAGCATGGTAAGAATTCGATTGGCCAGGGTGGGTGGCATCCGCCAGCCCAGTTATCGCATCGTCGTATCCGATCAGCGCAGCCCTCGGGATGGACGCTTTCTCGAGATCATCGGTAACTACAATCCGCGCACAGAGCCGGAGACGGTGGTGGTCGACCGGGAGCGCGCACTCTATTGGCTCGGGCGCGGGGCGCAGCCATCAGAGGCCGTGGGGCGGCTCCTGGAAAAGACGCAGGTTATGGCCATCAATCGGGGCGAGACAACTCTCGAAGAGGTTATGGGCTCAGAAGCCGCGCAGGCCTGATACGCGTCGTAGATTTACTTACGGGAGGTAGGGCATGCGCGAACTGGTAGAGTATATGGCCAAAGAGCTGGTGGATAATCCCGATGAGGTGCGTGTTCAGCAGGTGCGCGGCAACCAGGCCATAATCTTCAAGCTCTATGTCGCTCAAGACGACAAGGGCTGGGTGATTGGTCGTAAGGGACGGGTTGCCAATACAATGCGCGCGCTGCTGCAGGTGGCCGGGACCATTGAGGGCCGCCGCCGGGTAGTGCTCGACATCGTATGACGGTTCAGTCACGGCCCAGAGGTCGTCGCCGGGCTGCACAGGTAACACAGAATGCACCAGAGGGCGGCTTTCTCGTCCTCGGGCAGATTGTGGCACCCCGAGGCCTGCGCGGAGAACTCAAGGTGCGCGTCGAGACCGAGGATCCCGATCGCTTCTCCGCCTTGGGTAACGTCTATTTGGGTCCAGATCGGGTTCGCTATGCAGTCGCGGGTGCGCGCAGACTGAACGAATTTGCGCTGCTGTCTCTGGCGAACATCACTGATCGCACTGCAGCAGAAGCGCTGCGCGGTCTGATGGTCTATGTGGACCAGGCGGAGGCGCTGCCGCTCGGCGATGACGAGTACTTTCATTATCAGATCGAGGGGCTGGTAGTACGCAGTGAGACAGGCGAGGAGTTGGGGCGCGTTTCCGAGGTTCTGGAGACTGGCGCCAACGATGTATACGTTATCGCCGGCAGGTCCGGGGAGCTCTTGCTTCCAGCGATCAAGGATGTCATACTGCACATCGATATCACTGCGGGAACCATGACGGTTCGCGTTCCAGAGGGCCTGGCTGACTAGCTCGGCCGCCAGGGGGGGCGCCATCTTGAGCGACCAAAAGTACTGGATCGGTTTCCAGTTGGTGCCAGGAATCGGACCGGTGCGCCTCCGCGCTCTGCTTGATTACTTTGATGATCTAGAGACGGCCTGGCATGCCAGCGCCGTCTCTTTGCGTGCTGCCGGGCTAAATCAAGCCGCTGTTGAAAAGCTGCTTTACACACGGTCGCGCGTTGATCTGGAGGCAGAGGTGCAGCGCCTGGAGCGCCTGAAGATCCATGTGCTGACCTGGGAGTCTCCTGACTATCCCCGGCTGCTGCGCGAGATAGACCAGCCGCCGGCGCTCTTGTATGTGAAGGGAAGACTTACGCCGGCGGACGAGTTCGCTGTAGCTGTGGTCGGTACCCGCAACGCTTCCAGCTATGGAAAAGGTATCGCTGAGCGCCTGGCGGGGGGGCTGGCAGAGAATGGGGTGACCGTGGTCAGCGGGCTGGCGCTCGGTATCGATGGCATTGCTCATCGTGCGGCTCTGGAGGCAGGCGGTCGCACCATTGCCGTAATGGGATGCGGCCTGGACAGCATCTATCCTGCGCGTCATCGCCAGCTTGCGGAGCAGATCATTTCGGCTGGTGCTCTGGTCTCAGACTATGCCATCGGCGTCAAGCCTGAAGCCCGCAACTTTCCGCCGCGCAACCGAATCATCAGTGGTCTTGCCCTGGGCACAATTGTCGTCGAGGCGGATCGTCGCAGCGGCGCGTTGATCACGTTGCAGTTTGCTCTCGAGCAGGGACGAGAGACGTTTGCTGTTCCTGGTAATGTACAGGCGCGTACCAGCATGGGGACCAACGATGCCATACAGCGCGGCGAGGCCAAGCTCGTGACCTCAGTCGAGGATGTGCTCAATGAACTCAATCTGACCATGATCGTGGAGCACAAAGAAGTGGCGGAGCACGTCCCGGAGAATGCGAGCGAGGCGGCGCTGCTGGCCGTGCTGGGCGTTGAGGCGATGCACGTGGATGAGCTCGCCCGTCAGACAGGCCTGCCGGCCGCGGAGGTCACCAGCACGCTCATGATGATGGAGCTCAAAGGCGTGGTAAAGAGAGTGGACCAGATGAGTTACGTGGTCGCCCGATGAGTGGGCCTCAGGAGATGCAGATGGACGGCAACCGCGATCTTTCAGACGTCTACGTAACCATCCTTGCTGGCGGGAGCGGCACGCGTCTCTGGCCGCTGTCGCGACGGACGGCCCCCAAGCAGGTGCTGCCGCTGCTGGGCGAGCGCTCTCTCTTGCAGCGCACCTTTGATCGCGTCGTACCGCTCGTCTCCGCAGAGCGTATCTTTATTCTCACCGGCCCTGATCAGATCGACGCCATTACCGCTCAGCTCCCCGAGATCCCTGCCGACAACATCTTTGTGGAGCCATCTCCCCGGCATACGGCACCGGCTCTTGGCCTGGCCGCTGCGCGTCTGGCACGGCGCACAGGCGGACAGGGTGTGATGGTATCGCTGCATGCCGATCATGTGGTCCAGGATGAGGCTGCGTTTCGCAGGGCGATCGTGGCTTCGACGACTGTGGCCCGGCAAGGGACGCTGGTCACGGTAGGGATTGTTCCCACACACCCTGAGACGGGCTTTGGTTACATCGAGCGCGGCGACCTGTTGTGGCGGGAGCAGGGTATCAACGTATTCCGCGTATCGCGATTCAGGGAAAAGCCTGCCCTGGAGCAGGCAGTCGCCTTCCTGGAAACGGGGCGATTCTACTGGAACTCGGGCTATTTCACCTGGACGCTGAGTCAGATACTGGAAGAGTTTGCACGCCAGTTGCCAGAGTTGCGACGTCAGATCGATGCGATCAGCCTTGCGGATAGCCCCATGGAACCGCAAGCGCGCGCCATCTGGGAGGAGATCCGCCCGGTCAGCATCGACGTAGGCATTATGGAACATGCGGAGCGTGTTGCAGTAGTCCCCGCCGAGATGGGCTGGAGCGATGTCGGTAGCTGGGCCGCGATCTATGACGTCAGCGAGAAGGACGTCGATGGGAATGTCCAGATCGGCGCCGGAGAGCGCCTGCAGATCGATACCCGCAACACGCTCGTTCACTCGTCCCCGGGGCGCATGGTGGCCACTGTCGGCGTGGACGACCTCGTCATCGTGGATACCGGCGATGCGTTGCTGGTACTGCATCGTGACCGTGCCCAGGACGTTGGCAAGCTCGTGGAGCGCCTGCGTTCCGAAGGGCGCGACTCCCTGCTATAGGCGTCATCCACAGAGACAGAGTGTCCGAATCCCCACTAACGAACCTTGAGGAGATGTGCCCGTGCAGGCAGAGATCGTGACAATTGGAACCGAACTGCTTCTGGGAGAGATCGTCGACACGAACTCGGCATGGATCGCCCAGCAACTCACCACTATCGGACTCAACCTGTTCTACACGACGACGGTCGGGGACAATCTCGGACGTATCACGGATGTGCTGCGCCGAGCCCTGGAGCGGGCAGACGTCGTTATCACCACGGGCGGTCTTGGCCCGACGGTGGATGATATGACCCGAGAGGGTGTCGCTGCCGCCACCGGTCGTGACCTCTATCTGGACGAGTCACTGCTGGAAGAGATACGGGCCATGTTCGGGCGCCGGCACGCGACGATGACAAGCAACAACGACCGGCAGGCACGCCTGCCGGTGGGTGCGGACATTATCCACAATCCTGTGGGGACGGCGCCCTGCTTTTCGGTCGAGCAGAACGGCAAGATCATCATTAGCCTTCCAGGTGTACCTCATGAGATGCGGTACTTGATGGAGCACGAGGTGCTTCCGCTGCTGGGTCGAAGGCTTGGTTCGCACCAGGTGATCAAGAGCCGTATCGTTCGAACCTGTGGCATCGGTGAGAGCGCAGCGGACGCTTTGATCCCTGACCTGATGGCGCTTTCTAACCCCACGGTGGGCACGCGCGCTCACCCGGGTCAGACGGATATTGTCATCACTGCCAAGGCGGACACAGAGGCCGAGGCAGCAACTCTGATTGCTCCGATCGAGGCGCAGATCCGCGAGAGACTGGGTTTTCGCGTGTTCGGCGTCGATCAGGATACGGTAGCCGGCGTCGTGATGCGGGCTCTGGCTGCGGCAGGCAAGAGCCTGGCGGTGGTCGAACTGACGACCCAGGGCGAATTGTCGCTTCAGCTTGCGGAAGCTGCGAGAATCTACCCCGACAGCTGGGCCGGGGGCCTGGTCATTGCCGACGAGGAAGGGCTTGTGCGCGTACTGGGGCAACAAGAGGGCAGCACCCAGGAAGGCGAGTTCCCGTCTCGGTCGTGGGCAGATCTCGCTGCGGAGGGCATTCGGGATCGGCTCGGCGCGGATTTGGGCCTGGCCATTATAGGTCCGCGTGTCCCTGGAGCAGAGGGGGCCGCCGATGCTTACCTTGCTCTGGCAACGCCCGAAGGAACGTTGCGTGACGAGCCTCGGCGCACGCGTGAGGGCGCCTTTGGCCGCTGGTCACTGATCTATGCCGGCATGGACATGGTGAGACGCTACCTGACGCCGGGTGACTAGTAGAGGGGAGGGGCGTAAGAGATGCGCATTGGAATACTGAGCGACATACATGACAATATCTGGGCCCTGGATGAAGCCCTGTCCAGACTGGCTGACTGTGATGCCTTACTCTGCCTGGGCGATATCTGCTCTCCTTTTACGATGATTGCCATCGCAGAGGGTTTTACAGGCCCAGTGCACGTCGTTTGGGGAAACAATGACGGAGACCGTGAGCATGTCGTGCACAGCGTGTCTCGCCTGGGGCGCGTGACCTTTCATGGCGAGTTCGGAGAGCTCGAGTTCGACGGACGGCGCGTCGCCATCACGCATTGGCCTGACCTGGCGCAGGCATTGGCCAAAGGTGGGCAGTACGCTCTCGTCTGTCATGGCCACAACCACCGGCGCCGGGTTGATCAGGTAGGGCCTACGCTCCTCGTGAACCCGGGCGAAGTGATGGGCAGATTCGGCGAAAAGAGTATTGCCATCTACGACACCGCTGCTGGCTCGGCAGAGGTACTGCTCTTCTAGCATCTGGGCCGGCTGGTCCCGGGGATCCGTAGACGGCTACGGATCCCCTTTTTTCGTGACGAGACGGGGCGTGCAACCAAAGAGGCGATTTCGCGTAATGACATATGTGCGCTGAAGCCTCAGGATCCCGGGGAGGAATGATTGGGGTGGGAGGCAGCGATGAAGAGCGCCTCTGGGTGCTTCGTGCACAGCAGGGGGACGAGCAGGCTTTCTCACAGATTGTGGAAGCCTACCAGAGACCGGTCTATAACCTGGCCTATCGCATGCTGGGCAGTGCCGGTGATGCGGAGGATGCCGCGCAGGAGGTGTTCTTGCGCGCTTATTCGCACCTGGAGAGCTATGATTCGGCACGCAAATTCTCGTCCTGGATCCTTTCCATTGCGTCTCACTACTGCATCGACCGTCTCAGGCGGGGACACCGCCGCCAGGTCTCTCTGGACGAGTTTGAGCCGGATCGCTGGTTGCCGGATACTGCGCCGCGACCTGAGGATGAGGCCATGGATCGTGATCGAGAGGTTCAGATACGCAGATTGCTCGATATGCTGCCCGAGCAGCACCGTCTGGTGATCGTGTTGCGTTATTGGTACGACATGTCCTATCAGGAGATTTCTCAGATAACTTCAAGCACTGAAAGTGCCGTCAAGTCCAGGTTGCATCGCGCACGGGGAGCTATGGCCGATGCTCTCAAATCCGAGGCGGGCAACCAACCGGCGGGTTCTGAGGAGGCGATCAGTGAGCATGCCATATCCGAGGCCATCTGATATGCATACAGTTCGACAAAGGGAAACGAGACGGTTGCAGGAGGGCGTAGCGACTGTCACCACGCAGGCTAATTCTCCTGGAGACGATGATTCGGCCCTCCTCTTGCTGGACGCGCTGTTATCGTCTGTGAGACCGGCAGAGCCGCCATCAACCTTTGCGGCTCAGGTGATGTTGGGCGTGGCCAGGCGCAAGCGCCGGCAGCGAACCATGCTCAAACTGCGGCGAATACTGACTGTCTTTGTTCTTGTCGCGGCGATGATTACCGGCGCTGTGCTGCTCGTGTCAGTCACACGCGCCAGTCACCCCGAGTTCCTTGAGGTGGTCGGCCGCGCAGTCACACAGTTGGCATCGGTGATGCAGTCGCTGCTGGTCGCCGCGAATGTGGTGCTTCGCGCTATCCCAGTGGACGCTGGCGGCCTGCTTGTGGCCTGGTTTGTGGCCGCGGTGATTGTCAGCGTCTTGTGGTTCAAGGTACTCGGCAAGGCGCAGCCACAGAGCGTCCATGTGTAGCGCTGGAGGCCAAGACTGGAAACCCGAGTGCTCACGGAGGTATAGATATCGATGAGAAAATGGGTATGGATGCTGCTGATAGCTGTGCTGTTGCTCGTGGCCGCATTCCCTGTTCTGGCTGACACGGGAGATGTCTCTCTCTTTGGTCAGGACCTTGTGATCCAGGCGGGGCAGCATTCTACAGGTAACGCTGCGGTGGTCGCAGGATCTGCTACCATTGCTGAACAGGGGACGCTCTCTGGTGACCTTGCGGTGATCATGGGTAATGCCCGAATTGCGGGAGTCGTTGAGGGCTCTGTCGTCGTGATCGGGGGCACACTTGATCTCGAAGCTACCGCCCGTATCCTGGGCGACGTAGTGGCCGCCGGGACGATCAACCGGCACCCCGATGCCCAGGTGCTGGGAGATGTTGTGGCGGGGATGCAGGCCAGCGAACGTGCAGCCGAATTGGGCGGCGTTATCCGCGGCGATATCAACCGCTTGCCGCCGCAGGCGGCCGATAGTGGCAGATCTGATCTATTGACGGCCGTGGGCAGGGTGGCGAGCTTTTTGGGGAGCCTGATGGCGACGTTGTTGCTCGGTGTGCTCGCAGTGTCGCTGATACCGGAGCCCGTGGACCATATCACGGGGGTGATGAACCAGTCACCCATTCTCTCGATTGGCATGGGGCTTCTCACGCTGCTGGCCGCCGCCATCCTCGTGCCCCTCTTGACGATTCTGATTGTAACTATCCCTGTTGCTTTGGTCATGGCTGTGGCGCTTGTTCTGGCGGGCGTGGTCGGGTGGGCCGCATCTGGCATGCTGGTCGGTGGCCACCTGATCAAGCCTGACCGTTACGGCAGGCTGACTGTCGCGATCGTGGGCATCCTGATCCTGACCGTGGCTGGCAAAGTGCCCTGCATCGGATGGATCATCGGTCTGCTTGCGATTTCCTGGGGGTTGGGCGCTGTGGTACTCACGCGCTTTGGCACGAGCGGCCGGCGGATTTGGGAGCCATTCGCTTCCCTGGCCGGCTCCGATGCATCCAATCCTGTCGAGAAAACAGGCGCTTCACCTTCGTCTCGTGGTCCCGCGGCTGCAGTGCCTGTGACACCCGCGGAGATAGATTCCCAACAGCAGCTCGATCAAGGTGGAGGGCCACTGGAGCGCAGCGACGACACGCGTAAGCTCGATGAATTGGAAAGTGATCTCGACGACGACATGCAGTCGTATACCCGGCAATAGCCACGCGGCAGCAGCGGTATGTCAACGTTGTCGTAACGGAGCGAATTCCCTATAATGGACGCACGGTTGGTCCCGGCGGGTCGCGAGAACCGCCGGGATCTCTTCGTATAGCGTGATACAGGGAGGACGCTGCACATGCCCGTTGCGAGTAGCCGTGCCGTTGCCGCCTACCATTCCATCTCCGGCCTGGCCATGTTCAAGGCGCTTCGTAGCCGTGACTACCGTTGGTTCTGGCTCGGTCGGCTGGCAGCGTCAGCCACCATGCAGATGAGTAGCGTGGCGCAGGGCTGGCTGGTCTATCAGCTCACCGGATCCGGCTTTGCCCTGGGATGGGTGGGATCCTTCGGTTCGCTCTCCACGCTCCTGGTGTCGCCTTTTTCCGGTGTCCTCTCTGATCGGCTCGAACGCCGCCACATTCTGGCGGCCACACGTTTGGGAATGATCCTGAACATCATGGCCATTACCCTCCTCATTGTGCTGGGACGTATCCAGATCTGGCACCTGGCCGCCAGTGGAGTGCTCAGCGGTGCACTCATGGCCTTTATGATGCCCGCACAGAACGCGCTGATGGCGGATATCGTCGATCGTTCAACGCTGCTCAACGCAGTATCGCTGGCCGCTGTCGGCATGGGGATTATGGGCATCTTTGGCGCATCCGGTGCCGGCCTCATGATCGAGGGGCTGGGCGTGTGGTCCGTTTACGGACTCATTGCCATTCTGTACATGATGGCACTCTACACGGTGCTTCAGTTGCCGCTCACAGGTGCGTCCGATGCCCTGCGTCGCCCGATTATCCGGGATATTGCCACCGGGCTCACCTATATCATCCATGAGCCAAAGCTGAAAGGCGTCATCGGTTTGTCGCTGGCGCGGGTGCTGCTGGCCATGCCATACGGTGTGCTCCTGCCTCAGTACGCCGATGAGATGATGGGGCTGGGAGCGAGCGGCCTGGGATTGCTGGCATCCGCCTCGGGTATCGGCTCACTCATTGCGGCTCTTGGCGTGGCAGCGCTGGGCGACTTTAAGCAGAAAGGCAAGCTATTGCTGGGTGCTGGTATCGTCATCGGATTGGGCCTGCTGACCCTGTCCTTTGTGCGGAGCCTGCCGATTGCGTTTCTTATGCTGATTCTCATCGGCATGGGTAACAACGCCGCGATGGTCTGTAATCAGACGCTGGTGCAGGTCAACTGTGAGGATCAGTACCGTGGCAGGGTCATGAGCACCTACATGATGATGTGGGGCTTGACCCCGCTCGGCACGCTTCCCGCCGGCGCCCTGGCGGACAAGTTCGGCGTTCCGGCAGTCTTTGCGGGGCAGGGCGTCTTGCTGCTAGTGATCTTCCTGCTGGTCTGGTGGCGGATGGCCTATCTCCGAACGCTGGAGTAGCGTCGTCGGTATTAAGGTTCAGTCGATTTGACGGGTGCGCTCGCGATACATTGCGAGCGCGCCCGTCCGTGCTCGTTCTGGCCGGTCACCATACGCGTAGCCGCACCTGGATACCGTATCATGCCGGCTCTTGATCTCTTGCGGCCACAGTCTGGATCAGCGCGCGGCTGCCCTTGTGTTGACACGTCTGGATATATATACGGCCACGCCGCATGCTGCCAGAAGGACGAGAACCCATCGCAGCCAGGGCAGCAGTGCGACGCTGGTCCCCAGTAGCACGGCGTGCGCTGTCCCGAGCAACAGCGCTACATAATTCAGCCAGTGGATATAACGCCAGACCGTGTTCATGCGAGTTCGCAGCACGGCAGCGATTGCCGCAAGAAAGAACGCGATGAGAGCTGGAGACCCTGCATAACGGAAAAACTCGCCCGAAGTGTACGCCGCAGTGAGCACCGCAGTGGACTTGAGCACGATCACAAGCAGGATCGGGTGCAGCACCAGCAGCGCCAGGCCCGTTATGGAGACCCAGTGGTGTAACCGGATGAACGGTTTCCGGTAGGCTCGGACCAGCGGTCTAGTAAACGCAGAGCTGAGCACTGCGAGGAACACAAACTGGTACCCAACCAGAGCGGCGCCCCGCGCCACCCCGTACAGCCCGGGTGTGCGGGCAAGGCTCAACACAATAGCGGTGATGATGACAGTGGCGGCCAGAATCACGAGATAGGCTGCGAGCGGCGATCTCTTGAGCATCTGCTACCTCCAGTGTGAAGAGATGGCCTGGATGGAATTCTGCAACGCGCCAGTGGCCACGATTCAGTCAGAGATGTGGGAAACCAAAAACCGGGACACGCGCTCAAAGACCATGTCGCGTTCGATGTCCAGGAGCAGGCCATGATCTGAGCTGTGAAGCAACATCAGGTCCTTGTCCGGGCTGCCCCACAGTGCCAGCGTCTGTTGGCCCGCGTCGGCACCCAGTGCGCTGTCCTGGTCAGAGTACACGATGAGCGCGGGAACCTGGATATCAGGCATCTCACGGCGTACCTGACGTTGCAGACGCCAGGTCTCTCCCAGTGCATGCGTCGACCAGCGATCATAGGACCAGATGTGCTCGCGTGCATCGGGCGCGTGCAGCCTGTCTGGCTCCTTGGGGAAGGTTGGGACCAGGCGATGAATCACCGTTGCCAGAGGCACCAGCCGGTTCGCAAAAGAGACTGCCGGCGACAATAATGCCACGGCAGCCAGCTCCGGGTGCGCGGCCGCGAGGTGCGACACGACCAGGGTTCCGAGACTGAAGCCTACCGCACATACGACCGCATGTGCGGCTTGCAGTTCCCTCAGGGCGCGCCCTGCAGCGTTCGTCCAGTCCTGCCTGGCCACCGAATGCAGGTTCTCAAGGCTCGTACCGTGTCCTGGCAGGAGCGGCGCGAGGCAGTGAAAGCCCCGTGAGGCCAAATGCTCACCGAGCGGGCGCATCTCAGGCGGAGAGCCGGTGAGTCCGTGGATCAGCAAGCAGCCAGCGATGGCGTTTGCTGGCGCCAGCTCGAACGGTGCGGGCGCTGGGCCGTCCTTTGGTGTCCGGTTCATGCCAGGCTCTCCGGATAGTTGCCGTGCTCGCGCCACACGTCGAGCATCAGGTCGTACCGTTCCAGCGGCATGCCTGTGTACACGCAGTTGCTCGTCGAAAAGACATAGCCGTACCCTGGCATCCCTTGCGCTAGTGCGCGGCGCACATCTGCGACGACCTCCTCGTCGGTGCCAGACGTCAGCAGGCCGCAGTTCACATTGCCGATCAGCGCCACGCGATCGCCGACCAGACGCTTGACCTCGGCCAAATCCACGCCGGCCTGTGGGTCGATCGAGTGCAGGGCGTGCGGTCCGGCTGCCACCAGTTCATCGAGGATGGGCATGATGTTGCCATCCGTGTGCTTGATCACGTAAAAGCCCATCTCGCGCTGCGCCTGTACCAGTTGCTTGAGGAAGGGACTCACGACGCGCCGGAACATTGCCGGGCTCAGGAACGGGCCCGTGTTCAGACAATAGTCGGAGCAAAGCGCAAAGCCATCCAGCCCGCCATGTGCTGCCAGTTTGGCGCTCTTTTCCAGCATAGCATCGACGCGCCGCTGCCCCTCATCCAGGGCCCGCTGGATGTCGTCATAGAGCCAGGCGCACCATTCCAGCATCTCCTCGCCGTTGGGAATCGCGTAGGTGGCATCGCCGTGCATCATGATAAAGTAGCGATCCCCGCTGAGAGCGCGAATATCGTCGATCAGGCGGAACGTCTCATCCAGGGTGTTGGGGTTAGGGTGGATAAAGATCGCGTCGTGTTCGTAACGTTCGGCCGTCTGGACGTATAACCGTGCCATCTCGTCGCGATGCAGCGCTTGCTCCGCCTCGGACATCTGATCCCACTGCAAGTAGGCACGCTGAGACGGGTGCAGCTTGCCAAAGGCCTCCATGGTCAGGAAAAACACGAGCTCAAAGTGAGGGACTCGACCGGTGAGCGGCCGGCGCTCCAGAGCGGCGATGAAGCGTTCTCTCGGTGTTGCGGGCATCACCTGCGCCTCCGTATCTGTTTGGTCTGGATTGCCCTCAGGATAAGGGCCCCTGGCAGCTGTGTCAACAGCCTTTTTGGGGGTCAGCGTCGTGGTACCCAATTGCCCGTCTGGGGTTGACGGCATGAGGGGCTGTCATAGAATACCCAAATGATCGGGCGAAGATACGGCACGGCAGAATAAGGAGATCGATATGGAACCGTTACGGGTCGGGATCATCGGTTGTGGACGGACGCGCACCAGCGGGCAGGCGACAGGGGCGGGCATCTCGCACCGGCATGCCGAGGGGTACAAGGCATCGTCAGACGTCCGCATCGTGGCGCTGGCTGATATTGTGCTGGAGAATGCGCAGGCCTTTCAGGAGATGCATGGGGGTGATCGTCTCTATACAGACTATCACGAGATGCTGGCCAAAGAGTGCCTCGACATTGTCAGCATCTGCGTATGGCCGCACCTCCACGCCCCCATGGCGATCGACTGTGCGCAGGCCAGGGTGCCAGCGATCCACTGTGAGAAGCCGATGGCGCCGACGCTTGGTGAGGCCAGACGTATGGTGGCGGCAGCGAAGGAGTATGAGGTGCAGCTCACCATCAACCATCAGCGCCGCTTTGGATCGCCCTTTCGCAAGGCCAAGGAATTGCTCGACTCGGGGGCGATCGGCGAGTTGGTGCGGCTGGAAGCTTCCTGCAGCAATATGTATGATTGGGGAACGCACTGGTTCGACATGCTCTTTTACTACAATGATCAGACACCCGTTGAATGGGTGCTGGCGCAGGTGGATCCCCGCGGCGGACGCAAGCACTTTGGGGTATTTATGGAAGGGCAGGGAATCAGTCAGTTTGGCTACGCAAACGGTGTCACTGGCTTGCTGGTGACCGGCCGGGATACACGCTGGGGAGCCGAAAACCGGCTGATTGGCAGCAAAGGCGTCATCGAGGTCGGGGTCAGTCCAGAGGTGCCGCTGCGCATGCGGACCGATGACAGTGGATGGCAGGATATCCCGGTGGCGGACGGTATTCACGACAACGTGCATTTCAGCCGGGCGATCCAGGATATCGTCGATGCGCTCAAGGAGAAGAGAGAGCCGGAGCTCTCTGCACGCAAAGCGCTCATGACGGCCGAGCTGATCTTTGCCACCTACGAGTCCAGCCGGCGCCGGGGACGGGTGGAGTGGCCGCTGGATATTGAGGACAACCCGCTCTGGAGCATGGTCGAGGATCCAAACACCGGTGGCGTCTATACCGGGCTTGTGGTCGAGTAATCCTTGACGCATCGCCGGTCAGTGGCCAGTGACGGTGTGACGTCAAGAGCCGCGCCAGATATCTGGCGCGGCTCTGCTGTACCCGATGCGGCGGCCTAGAGTTCGCTCACCTGGAACGTGATCGATGCCTTCAGGGACTCGCCGGGCTCAAGGATCGAGAGGTGTGCGGCCTCTTGCAGGCCCTGCGCATAAAGGTTGTGAGCATCTGTGGAGCAGGACTGATTCTCCAGGCAGAAGAAGGGCCGCTCACTGGGCGTATAGACGACGCTGTGCGTGAAAAAGTCGTCGGCAAAGAGCGTCAGCTTTTTGCCGAGACTGTGGTACCTGATGACTTGCGGTCGGCTGCGCTCCAGGCCGTAAAACACGTCGTCGAGATTGAGCACCGACAGCGGCGTGGGAGTGCGGATGTCCGCAGGCCCATCTTCCATGTCGACCAGACGGCCAGAGGGCATCAATGTCTCGTGCTCCATCCATTTCTTCGCGGGTACCTCAATCGTCACGCTCTCGCGCGGCCCGTGTACTGCAAAGAACGGGTGGATGGCCAGACCAAAGGGCAGCCGGTATACGGGGTCGTCATTGGTCACGGTAAAGTCCATGTGCAGCGTCCTGGGCTCCAGACGATACACCAACTCGAGCGAATTGCGGATCGGAAACCGCTCAAAGAAGGGTGTCCCCGGGACGCAGTGGATGTGCGTGCGTACAGAGATGTCGGATTCGCTCTCGACGGGGGCGTCGACCTCCCATGGCGCTCTCTGCACCAGTCCGTGCATAAAGTGGGTGCGCTCATTCGCCTCAAAGGTAAAGACACGCCCGTCAAAGGTAAAGGTTGAGTCTTTGACGCGGTTGGGCGTGGGATACAGGATGGGGCTTCCCAGGATTCGCTTACTGTCCCCCATAGTGGCTACGCCGAACATGTACTCGGTGCCGCCAACCACAAAGCTGTACAGGTTGCTTCCCGCCTCGGGAGCAAAGGCCATCGCTGTGTCATTTGCGGCGTTCCCCGTCGCAAGAGACATCTTGAGGGCCGGCTGTCCCGTGTTTGGATCGGTCTCGTAACTGTGCGTATACTGTGGCATGATACCTCCTGATTGAGTGGCCGCATTTCTCGCGACCTCATCTGTCTAGATTATACACGCCTATTGCCAGTCTGAAACGCAAAGTAAAGGATTCTCAACGTGCGCATCACACGCATAGAGCCCGTAGCGGTGCACGTGAATCATCGTGGGGACTGGATATTTGTCCTGGTGCACACCGATGCTGGCTTGACAGGCCTCGGTGAGGCGAGCCACAGCGGTAACGATGGCCTTCTTGTGGCAGTCCTGGCCGAGTTCGACGAGCGCATGCGCGGTGAGGACCCGAGGCGCATCAATGCTCTCCATGCTCGTGCCACCATCGGTGATCTGGGGCGGATCCAGCGCACCGCCTGGAGCGGGCTGGAACAGGCATTGTGGGATATCGTGGGCCAATCGCTGGAGATACCGATTCGCGATCTGTTTGGTGGCGCTCTGCAGGACCGAATCCGCCTTTATGCCAACATCAATCGCCACGTCACCAACAGGACGGCCGAGGGGTTTGCCCTGGCAGCTCGTGCGGCTGTTGAGCAAGGCTTTGGGGCGATCAAGCTCGCTCCCTTTGATGAGGTAGTCGGCAGCGGCCGCGTGCGAACGGGTGGTGCAGCAGCGTGGCAGGCAGGTGTCCGCTGTGTTCGCGCGGTCCGTGAAGCCATTGGGCCCGACGTGGAGCTGATGGTGGATTGCCATGGGCGGTTTGGCGCTGCCGAGGCGATTGCGGTGGCCGGTGATCTGGCGGACGTGGGGTTACTCTGGCTGGAGGAACCGGTCCCGGCCGGCCAGGTTGATGCACTGGCGGAGATCACGGCTGCCCTGCCCGTTGCCACTGCCTCAGGCGAAACCCTGTTTGGTGTGCAAGGTTTTGCCCCGTTTCTCTGCCGGCGCGTCGTGGATGTTCTCATGCCCGATGTAAAGCACGATGGTGGATTGTTCGATACCCGTGTTATTGCCGAGGCCGCGCGAATGAACGGACTGTCTATTGCGCCTCACAACCCCTCGGGCCCCGTGGCCACGGCCGCGACGGCACAGGTGGGCAGCACGCTGCCTAACCTCATGTTTGTGGAATATGCGTGGGGTGAGGTCGACTGGAGGGCGGAGCTCGTCGATCCCCCTGAAAGAATAGACAGTGGGTATCTCATCGTGCCCGCAGGCCCCGGACTGGGACACCGGTTGAACATGCCTGTGGTAGAAGCCCACCGTCCGTAGTCTGCCCCAGGAACAGATGTGGCAGCCGCCAGGTCAGCGGGGTGCATCGCGCCCGGGAATATCATCTCTCATCCGGAGGAGTATCTTGAGCAAGAGGGTCCGTACGAACCTTGTCCTGGGGGGGCTGGCGCTGCTCATCGTCGTCCTTGATCAGTGGACCAAAGCGCTGGTGCGCGAGGCTATCCCGCTAAACATGTCCAAGTCGCTGGTCTCGTGGCTGGACGAGATCGTGGTCCTCACCCATATTCGCAATTCAGGCGCGGCATTCGGGCTTGGGCAGGGGCTGGGCAAGTTCTTTATCTACAGTGCCTCGGCCGCGATCCTCCTGATCGTGCTCTATTTCCGGCGCATCGCAGAGAACTCGGCCCTGCTGCGCATAGCGCTCGGGCTGCAGCTGGGGGGCGCGATCGGCAACCTCATCGATCGCCTCACGCTCGGTGGCGTGACCGACTTTGTCGATCTGGGTTGGTTCCCAATCTTTAACGTGGCTGACAGCGCCATCACGGTCGGCACCGTGCTGCTGTGCGTCTATGCGCTGTTCTTTGATAAACCGCCCAGGCCAGATGAGGACGTTCCCCTTGAGCCGACGCCTTTGCTTTCCGACCACGGCGTGTCAGAGGACTCTAGATAGCGATGGGATCCATGGAATTGGTTGCCTCGGCGGATCTGGCAGGCCAACGTCTGGACAAGTACCTGGCCCAGACGCTAGCGCCACTATCAAGAAGCGCCGTGCAGAAACTGATCTCTTCTGGAGACGTAACGGTCAACGGCGACCAGGCGCGGGCCAGCTATATCGTGGCCGAGGGCGACAGGGTGTGCGTCGCGCTAACTGAGCCAGAGGAGCCCAGCGGCGGGCAGCCGCCCGTGATCAGTATCCTCTATGAGGATGATGTCCTCCTCGTTGTGGACAAGCCGGCCGGGCTTGTGGTCCACGAGGGATCCGGGCACACAGGACACACGCTGGTCTCTGCGCTGCTGGCGATGCGGCCAGAACTCGGCGCTGCGGGTATGGATCCCCGGCGTCCGGGGATTGTGCACCGGCTCGACCGAGACACCTCGGGCACGCTTGTCGTTGCAAAGACGCCGGCCTCCCTGGCTGCATTACAGCGGCAGTTTCGGCGGCGGGAGGTCAGCAAGCGGTATCTGGCCCTGGTGCATGGCTCGCCGGCACCAGCGAGGGCGGCAATAGAGGCCCCCATTGGCCGTGACGAGACGAACCGGGCCAGGATGTCTGTGGCTCCGGGTGGACGGTCTGCTCGCACAGAGTACGAAACTCTGGAGCGATTCAGGGATGTCTCGCTGATTTCGGTCAATCTGTTGACGGGGCGGACACATCAGATCCGTGTGCATATGGCGGCGATAGGCCATCCCGTAGTGGGCGACCGCACGTATGGTGTGAGACGCGACACATTCGGTGCTCGACGTCAGATGCTCCATGCGCAACGACTCGTGATTGCACATCCCTCCACGCAGGAGCCCCTGACATGCGAGGCGCCCGTGCCAGACGATATGCGGCGGGTGCTGGATCGGCTCAGATCTGCCTAATGCCCAGCGCAGGGCCCGGCTTTAATCCCTGTGTTCTGGAGCGCCAGCGGGCACCCCAGCGGCGCGGCTCGGTGTTGTTTTCTGCAGGTTGGTAGCGCACCGCGTTTGGACTATGCTTGCCAGCGTCGAACCCCATAACCCGCATTTCTAGTAGGAGGCTACCGTGCAAAGTATCGATCTGCGCAGTGATACGGTTACACACCCCAGCGAGGCCATGCGCAAGGCCATGTACGAGGCGGAGCTGGGCGATGATGTGTATGGGGAGGATCCGACTGTCAATCGCCTTGAGGCACTCTCTGCTGAGATGCTGGGCAAGGAAGCGGCGCTCTTTGTGGTGAGTGGTACGATGGGCAACCTCGTTTCGCTGCTGGCGCACTGCGGGCGCGGGGACGAAGTTATCATGGGCGATCAGGCCCATACCTATATCTACGAACAGGGCGGCGTGTCGGCGTTGGGCGGAGTGCACGTCCGTACTGTCCCAAACCAGCCGGATGGATCATTGGATCCCACGCAGGTCGAAGGTGCCGTTCGGAGTGAGAATATTCACTTTCCCATCACGCGTCTGATCTGCCTTGAGAACACGCACAATCGCTGCGGCGGGGCCGTGGTTTCACTCGAGCAGATGGATGCCGTGCGGGCCGTGGCGGTTCGCCATGGGCTGGCGATGCATCTGGATGGCGCACGCGTCTTTAACGCGGCGGTGGCGTTGGGCGTGCCGGTCGCGGAGATCGCCAGCAGGGTGGACTCGATCCAGGTCTGCCTGTCCAAGGGGCTTGCCGCTCCGGTGGGGTCGGTGGTCGCCGGCTCTGCAGAATTCATCGCTCGGGCTCGCCGGATGCGCAAGGTCGTAGGGGGCGGGATGCGCCAGGCGGGCGTGCTCGCGGCTGCCGGAATCGTCGCGCTCGAGCAGATGGTGGACCGGTTGGCAGAAGATCACGCCAATGCTCGCAGGCTGGTCGAGGGCCTGGCAGAGATCCCCGGGGTTTCTGTAGACCCGGACACCGTGCAGAGCAACATCGTCATGATTGGCTTTGACAGTCCTGCGATGGATCTGGCTGTGATTCAGGATGGCCTGGCGCGCCGTGGCGTGCGCATCAATGCGATGGACCCCTACCGGATGCGCGCTGTTACACACTACGGGATCACGTCCACAGATATCGAAACGACGCTCGATGCGATGCGCACAGTGATGCAGGGGCTATAGCCTCGGCCGCCAGAGAACCAGGACCAGACGGGTGAGAGAGGCTGGCTGCGTCGCCCCGGGCGATGTGTTGGGTTGTTTGCCTGGCCAGTGTATGAGAAACAAAGGAGCATTCCGATGGCAGAGGATATTCGGGTTGGCATCATCGGCTATGACACCTCTCACGCGCCCGCCTTTGCCAGGCTGCTCAACGTGCCTGGCGAGAGGTATCACGTCCCTGGAGCCAGGGTCGTGTGTGGTTATCCTTCGTTCAGCTCAGACATCGACTCCAGTCGATCCAGGGTCGATGGATACCGTGCGGAGCTGAACTCACTGGGCGTCAGTGAAGTTAGCTCCGTCTACGAGCTGCTGGGGGGTGTCGATGCCGTGCTGCTCGAGAGCGTCGATGGCCGCAGGCATCTAGCAGAGGCCCTGCCTGTGTTGGCCGCGCACAGGCCCGTGTTCATCGACAAGCCTCTGGCTGCAGACTATACGGAGGCCCTGGAGATCGTGCAGACAGCCCAGGCGACAGGCACGCCCCTGTTTTCCGCATCGTCGTTGCGATTTGATGCCAACGTCTTGGCCCTCAAGGACAAGATAGGTGGCGATCCTGTGTACGGCTGCGATGCGTACAGCCCGGCCACTCTGGAGCCGACGAATCCGGGCCTCTTTTGGTACGGCGTACACGCCGTGGAGTTGCTCTATGCCTTTATGGGGGGCGGGTGCCGTGCCGTCCGCTGCATCTCGACCGCCGATGCCGACTGTGTCGTTGGCGAGTGGGACGATGGGCGCCTTGGGACTGTCAGAGGGACGCGCTCAGGGGATCACGACTATGGCGTGACGGTCTTTAGCGCGCGCACTTTTCAGACGAGCTATAACCGAGACATCCCGATCTATGCACAGCTGCTGAGGCAGATTGTGCCCTTCTTCAGGGGCGGGCCATCACCGGTCGCGCCAGGTGAGACGCTCGAGACCATGGCTTTTATGCAGGCGGCCCTGGAGAGCGCGAACCGGAGCGGGGCCGAGATCTCTCTGCCACGTCCGTACTAGGGACATTTCGCTGTGCTCGCCACCACCATGGCGACTGCCTGGCTATCGCTGTGGGTCAGGCTCACGGCCCACTCTTCAAGCCCCAGGGCGTCGGCGCGTGTCTGAGCGCGTCCAGAGAGTGAAACCATGGGCTTGCCTCGACGGTCACCCAGGATCTCCATCTCGCGCCAGGAGATGCCCACCAGGCCGGTGCCCAGGGCCTTGGAGATGGCCTCCTTGGCTGCGAAGCGAGCAGCCAGCTCGGGAACTCTCCCACGACAATAGACGATCTCCGCCGGGGTATAGACGCGCGCGAGAAAGCGATCACCAAAGCGGTCCATGGCTCCGGCTATGCGCGCTATCTCGATGATGTCAACGCCCACACTTAGCATGCAGATGGCCTCCGGGCTGTTATTGCCGACACCAGGGCTACCGACACAAATCCCTTCCTGTAACTCTGCAGGTATAAACAGCCTGCTGCAGCCCTGGCAGGGCTTGCGCAGAAATCACGCCAGGGGATAGCCATTGGGGATAGCAGTTCTTGGTGGAGTGCCTACGCGCCCTCCACGTGCGGATGGCCGACCATCACCATGGGAGATAGAAGCCGCTCCATGGCCATAGTGTGGCTGCACAGGCCCCGCTGCTGGAAGAAAGTACACTGGCAGTGCCAGTCACCGTTCTGATACGTCACCTCATAGGTGTCGTGTTCGCCCTTGAACCGCACGACAAGTTGCTCAACCTCAACGCGGTCGGGCTCCTCGGCGTACCGTTTGGCCTTTTGGATCTTGCTGATCATGCCTGAATCCATCACTGCCCCTCCTCTCAACCAAAAGACACCAGGCAAGATGCGCTGGTGTCAGCTGTACACTAGATTCGCGTACCCTCGTGTGTCCAAAACGGATCACTCCTCCGGCCGTTGTGGTTGCATTATACGGGTACGGCAGGGCAGTGTCAACAGCAATCATGCTGCACCCCGTGCCTCCGCAATAGAACATGTGGTGCGACGGTTCTGTGCAGCGCAGAAACAAGCCTGCGCTCGAGACTGGTTGTCTACCTTCCTGGGAGATGCTATAATCGCGCTAGTCGATTGGCAGGTTGCCATATGCCCTGACCCCAAGGCAGGTGAAACTAAATGCTCGACAATCGTCAGGTAGAGTCGTCGGCTCATGTGAACGTGGCTGGCATGGTAGAGGACGGTATTCGGCTCGCGCGGCAAGGCTCTCGCGCCGAGGCGGAGATACTGTTTCGGCGTGTCATTCAAGTCGCTCCCGAGAACGATGACGGGTGGCTCTGGATGGCGTGGCTCGCGGACACACGGGAAGAGAGCCTCCGCTATCTGCGCGAGGGGCTCTACTTTAGTCCCGACAGTCCCTCTCTTCGTGAGGGCGTGGCCTGGGTAGAGGCACACAAGCCCGCTGCGAGTACATCATCAAAAGCGACCGATGCGGTGGCAACGGCCGGCGAGGCGGCGCAGGCCACCCAGGGCCGAGGTCGACCGGCGAGGCGGCGGCGTGATGCTGCAGCAGTACTCCATGACGCCCAGTTAAAGACGCGGGCTTCAGATGCCGTCAAGGCTTCGGGCACTGCCGCGAAACAGATCATGCAAAAGGTGGCCACAAGCCGTCCTATCAAGGTTAGAGGGAGTCGCCCTGGCTTTTCCGATAGAATCAAGTCGCTGGCAGTGACGCTGATCAGTCTCGTTGCCATCGCCGCAGTGGTCGCCATCGCCTTGCTCGTGGCACGGCAAGCTACTGACCGGACGCCGGCGGTCTCTGCCATGGTTCTGCCTACGCCCGTGTTGGATGCCACCCCGACTCCGGGGGTCGAGAATCTCACGGCGCCTCTCTGGACCAAGGTGGAGATCGCCTTCTCGCAGGAGGACTGGACCGCCGCGGTAGTAGCACTGGACAAGATACGATCCATGGATCCGCAGAATGTGGAGGCGCGAGCGCGTCTTTCGGCGGCGCTCTACCAGCGCTCCCTGGATTCGATTGCGGCGAACGAACTGGAGTTGGCCAAACGGGATCTGGATCGCGCAATCATCCTGGATGCGAACAGCCCCAACCTGCAGTCCACTCGCAGGGACATCGAGTTGTATCGTGCGGCGTTGGAGGCCTACCTGGAGCAGGACTGGCCCAAGGCCGTTTCGCTGCTGAACGATGTCTACGAGCGCACGCCCGACTTTCGTGATACGCGGTCTATGCTCGGGCAGGCGCACTGTTATCTTGCAGAGCAGCAGTTGAACAACGACTCTCTAGATGAGGCACTGGCACAGGCAACGTTGTGTGAGGAGATTCTCGAAGGCGACGAGGAGGCATCAGCGCTGGTCAAGCGGGTGATGGAGACGATCCGGCCCGCAAGACGTATCGAGGTGACGCTTTCAGACTTTAGGGTACGTATCTATGAGGACAACGAGGTCATCAAGAGCTTTCCCATCTGTTATGGTCGCCCCAGCCACCCGACCAAGACCGGCCGCTTTGAGATTCAGTCCAAGGTGGAGAACGCTTACGCCTCAACATGGGATATGGATATGCCCTACTGGCTGGGTATCTATTGGGCGGGGGGCACCGAGAACGGTTTTCACGCCCTGCCGATCTTGAGCAGTGGTTCAACCCTTTGGGCCGGCGCACTTGGAACGCGCTGCTCCTTTGGATGTATCGTGCTGAATACGCCTGATGCGATCTGGATGTACAATTGGGCAACCCTTGGCACGGTCGTGTTCATTAACCCTTAAGGTGCTTCACGTGCAACAGGGAGAGATTGAGTAGATGACAGTGGCACAAAGCAGCGGCCTGAATGTAAGCTGGCTGGATGAGGAGCTGCGTCGCGAGAAGGCGATCGTCGAGGAGCTGCGGAACACGATCGATAAGCAGCAGGTCGTGCTGGTGGACCAGGCGCAGCGGATTCTCAGCCTGGAAGACAGACTTGCCAGGATACAGAATCAACTGCAGTCACTTCCCGAGATCCGTCAGGCGAGCCAGAATGCCCGCGATGAAGTTGTGGCCATGATCGGCGATCTGCGCCAGGATGTTCAAAAGCGCGAAGTGGAGGCCATACGAACGCGACAGGCGGAGCGCGAGAAGGATCTGCGTGCTTTGCAGGACATTCGTACCGAATTAGGGCGCCTCGCACCTCTTGAACAGGCTGCTGCGGTCAGCCAGGCGGAGGATCGCAGGATCAACGAGATGGTCCAGCGGGTTCAGACCCAGCTTGAGGCACTCGCCAAATCATTAGCGCAGGGAGACGAGG
This sequence comes from Anaerolineae bacterium, assembly GCA_040772225.1. Taxonomy (GTDB): domain Bacteria; phylum Chloroflexota; class Anaerolineae; order UBA1429; family UBA1429; genus JAAYED01. The sequence continues at coordinate 697,030 of JAXGYO010000002.1, read as the reverse complement.
TCAGGCGGCAGCTTCAGGAGGCACTGGCCAAGAGCAACGTCGAGCTGAATCAGGTGACGGAGCAGACGATAGAACTGCAGGCAGTGCGGCCCGCTTTGTTGCAGCGGATACTTCCGATCGAGAACGACCTTGCCAAGGTCGGTCAGCAGGTAGCAGAGTTGCAGGATATCCGCCAGGAGCTGACGGCCCAACAGCAGGAGTTGCTCGAAAGGCAGCGCCGCACCGATCGCGAGCGTGCCCAGACGCTGACGGAGTGGGGACGCCAGCTGGAGGCGACGAGCCATCAGATAGAGACGTGGGCCGAACAGCTGCGGTTCTATGGCGATCAGCATGAGAAGAATCGGGCGGTGCTTAGGGATGTGCAGGCGTTGGCGCACGAGTTGAGCCAGCAGCAGGATCGTCTCCGTCAACTGCAGCGCGTCTCAGAGGAACAGCTGCGGCAGGAACTGCGCGAGTACCGTGTCGAGAACGATCAGCGGTGGGCCCAGGATGTCGAGCGCCGTGAACATCTGCGGGTTGAGAGGCAGGAGCGTGATGATGCGGTCGAAGCCCGTCTTGTGGATGTAGAGACAGCAGCTGCCGATCTAGCCGCCGCGCTCAAGGGCGCCGGGGATAGGCTTGATATGCTGAGCGACGCCCTCGCAGGTCACGCCGCGGCGTCCAGGGAAGCGACCCAGCGCACAATCGAACTGGCCCGGAAGGATCTCGCCAGTCTTTTCGAGAAGATCTTCGAGGTTCTGGGGCTGGAGGGCTAGGCCGTGTTCGTCATAGGCACGGCCGGCCATGTCGATCACGGCAAGTCGAGTCTGGTGCGGGCACTGACTGGCATCAACCCGGATCGCCTCCGCGAAGAGCAGCTTCGAGAGATGACGATCGACCTGGGCTTTGCCTGGGTCACGCTTCCCAGTGGTCGGGACGTCAGCATCGTGGATGTGCCCGGGCACGAGGACTTTATCAAGAACATGCTGGCTGGTGTCGGCGGAATTGACCTGGCGCTGCTGGTCGTTGCCGCCGACGAGGCGGTCATGCCCCAGACGCGTGAGCATCTCGCCATTCTTGACTTGATGCGCATTCCGCGCGGTGTCGTTGCTCTCACCAAGGCTGACTTGATCGAGGACCCGGACTGGCTCGATCTCGTCGCGGAGGAGGTACGCGAAGCAATCGCTCACTCCACCCTGGCGAGTGCCCCGATCGTCCCGGTATCAGTGGTATCGGGGCAGGGGCTTGAGTACCTGCTGACAACGATCGATCGCCTGTTGGATGAGGCCAAGCCGCGCCCCGATCTGGGGCTACCCCGATTGCCCATCGACCGCGTGTTCTCAATCGCCGGATTTGGCACGGTCGTCACCGGCACGCTTACAGGTGGTCATCTCGACATCGGTGACACAGTTGCGATTGTGCCCGGAGATCGTGCGGCACGCATACGCGGCCTTCAGAGCCACAAGACCAAAGTGCAGCGCGCTACGCCGGGTATGCGGGTCGCCGCCAATCTCACTGGCGTCACGGTCGACGACCTGAGTCGAGGCCAGGTGATCACAGTTCCCGGGGCTTTGGCTCCCACCACACTGGTGGACGTGTACCTGCAGGTTGTCCGCGATGCCCCCTGGCCTGTCAGACACAGTATGCCTGTGGAGTTTTTCACGGGCGCCGCGAGTGCCGGCGGGCGTATTCGGCTTCTGGAGCGCGATGAACTGGAGGCTGGTGAGGAAGGCTGGGCACAGGTGCAGCTTTCCGACCCTATCGCTGTAGCTCGGAGGGACCGATTTGTTGTGCGCATGCCCTCCCCGAGTGTCACCCTCGGCGGTGGAGAGATCGTGGATGCCCACCCTGTGAGACGGCACCGCCGTAATGATGCCGAGGTTGTCCGCAGATTGCAGTCCCTGTATGAGGGGGATGCAGCGGGTACATTGTTGGCGCTGCTCAACCAGGGCACGCCTCTGGGCGCGGCAGAGGTCGTACGACGCAGCCAACTGGAGGAAGAGGCCGCTGAGAGCGCCCTGCGGGAACTGCTGGCCACGGGTGAGGTCTTGGCGCTCTCGGACCGGCCGGAGGGCCAGCCCCTGGCGAGTTGGTCGGGCCTGTTGATGTCCAGACAGGATTGGGATAACGTTTTGGAGCGCGCGAGTCTTTTGCTTGCCCAGTTTCATTCCGCACAGCCACTGAGAGCGGGCATGTCTCGCGAAGAGTTCCGCAGCAGGCTGGGGCTTGTTAACGAGTGGGGGAATGCCCTGATCGAGCGCGCGCAGGCCGAGGGCCGATTGGTGCTGGTGGGCGATATTGTCGCTCTCCCCGGCCATCGTGTGGAGCTATCGGCGGAACAAGAGAACAAGATCGATAAGCTGATGGACCTTTTTCACGCCACGCCTTATACTCCCCCAGGGTGGGGTGAGGTAGAGGCTGCCCTCGGGGCCGACCTATCCCAGTACCTTGTCGAAACTGGGCGTTTGGTCCGTCTCGGCGATGCTGTGGTGTTCGAGGCAGCTGTGCTAGAGGACATGGTGGCACGCTTGCGTCAGTCTGTTGGCTCTGGCGGCACCTTTACGGTAGCGCAGGCGAGAGATATCTTTGGCACAAGTCGCAAGTACATCGTGGCGTTCCTGGAGGAGCTGGATCGCAGGAGGATCACGCGGCGTCTCGGCGATGAGCGCGTGCTTCGCTAGAGGGCCGGGGGCCCTTTCACACTCGGGAGGTTCGGATAAAGGATGCCTGATCGCAAGATTGAGATTACTGTCGATGAACAGGTTGCGCGCCGGCTCGCCGCCAGGGCCGCCTTTGTGAAAGAATCTCTGGACGACCGGGGCCGCAAGGAACTGGTCGACTGGCTCGGCAAGTGGGGTCTGGAGTTTGCGGTCCACGTCGTCAAGCCCAAAGAGTCCCTGTCATCTATTGCCCGCGACTATTACGGTGACGTGAACAAATCATCGGTCATCGCGGCATTCAACGACATTGAGAATCCCAGCTTGATCCATATTGGACAGGTACTGCGGCTCCCTGAGGCCAAAGCTCCGGAGCCCATTCGCAAGGCGGAATCTCCCTACCTGTTCGGCATCCACGATCGCGGTGGCGAGTCCCTGATGGCTGCAGCGGGCCGCCGGGGCTGGGTGCTGTGCACAGAGGCCATTGGGGCCAATAGAAACGACTGGAGTTCCACCTCGTATGCCGACCTGGCCGATGGCGGCTATGGCGTGATCGTCAGGCTGAACAACGGGTACGGTCACGGCGGGACACTCCCAGACTCGTCGCGATATGCGGATTTCGCACTGCGTTGCGGCAATTTCGTTGAGCGCTCGTCCGGGTGCCACATATGGGTGATCGCTAACGAGCCCAATGTCGCGGTGGAGCGTCCGGGTGGCCCGGAGAATGGTGAACATATCACGCCCGCCAAATATGCGCAGGCGTTTCTGGCGTGCCGAAAAGCCATCCGGAGCCGGGCCGGACATGAAACCGACCAGGTGGTGATGGCCGCCATTGGGCCATGGAATATCCAGACGATATATCCGGAGAACCCCGGCGGAGACTGGGTCGTCTACTTTCGGCACGTTCTGGACAGGCTTGAAGGGCAGGTTGACGGCGTCGCCATTCATACCTACGGTCGCGACGGTAATCCTGCCGCTATCGCGAGCGAGGCTCGCATGGCCCCGCCTTACCACCACCGGCGCAGCATGTTCCGCACCTATCAAGATTTCATGGAGGCGATCCCTGCGGGATCACGCCATCTTCCGGTCTATTTGACCGAGATGAACGAGAATATCGCCTGGCAAGATGTCAATCGCGGATGGATCCGGGAGGCTTATGCCGAGATCAACCGGTGGAACAGCGATCCTGGCAACCAAAAGATCAGGGCGGCGATTCTCTACAGGTGGGAGCGCCACGCAGGGGATATCTGGAATATCTCGGGCAAGAACCAGGTCATTGCTGACCTGCGGGCTGCGCTACAAAATGATTACAGGTGGTACCGGTAAACGGGAGGGCGATCATGGGAAGCTCGGCTCGTACCCGTGATACGGTAGCTGGTGCCCTATCGCGAACGCACGACAAAACGATCGGTCCAGCGGATCAGTTTGATACGCAGGCTGAGCGCGCGATCAAGTCGCCGCCCATGGTCATCGATGGCCGCGTCATGTCAGAGAGCCAGTTTGTTGCGTACATCGAGGGGCTTGTCATGCCCGATCCGCTGCCCACCAGGATATTCCTTCACCACACCTGGAAACCGACCAAAGAATCATGGAACGGCGCTTCGACGATCTATGCCATGAAGCGCTACTATGAGCAGCAACCGTGGCGGGACCTTGGCGGAAAGCTGCGCGAAGGGTGGACGGCCGGTCCGCACCTGTTCGTTGCAGACGACGGGATCTGGCTATTCAGCGACATACGTTACGACGGCGTGGGTGTGCTTGGCCACAACACGGGGACGCGCCATCTGGAGATGGTTGGCAACTATGACGATGAGCTGCCGTCCGGGGCAACGCTCTCGAACACAATCGCGGCGCTCGGCATATTGCACGTGAAACTGGGGCTCGATATCGCTAACCTCAACTTTCACCGTGACTTTTCCAGCAAGACCTGCCCCGGCAGAGCTGTGACCAAGGCATGGATCATCCCGCAGGTTGCGCAATGGATCGAGTCCTACTATCGCAGCAAGGCGCCCGCTCCGGCGCCTGCGCCGGACGCGACCTTTGATGTGCTGCGCGAGGCCCTCACTGCCATGATCAAGCGTCAGTTCGTGCCCGCCAACGACAAGACGTTGATGGCTCAGGACGCTATGCGCCGCCGCCTGTTGGGGCCGTTGACCTACCAGCTTCCGATGGAGATCCGTGGTGAAGCGTATCTGGTCCAGATCTATGCCGAGGGCTTGATGGTGAAGGCAGACAGATCCGGAGATGTGCTGTCGCTGGCGGAGATGGAGCGACTTTTATCGGGTGGCTCTGGCGGTGTTGAGATCTAGGCTCGTCTGAACGGCTCATCAGTAGCGCCGCCACATGGCTATCCGCGAACCCTGAGAACAGTCCTCCCAGGGGCGCTCACACGTCAACCTTACCGATCACGGCGAGCGGCGCCAACGCACGATTCTGTACGGAACCTGGCGCGGACGTCGCTCAAGGTACAGCAGGCGCCACATCAGCGCTCATTCGAAGGCTTAGCCCCTGTGTCTGTGGGTGAAAAGGCTGGTTACAAAAGTCAGACACCCAGGCCTTGTGCTGCTCCCATCGCCGGATGAGTCGTCGTCGGGCTCCCCTGGAGCAGGCACATCTCCCTGCTCATTGTGAATCGCCCGCAAGGCGTCGATGCGCCCCTGTCCCTGGACGCAAGGATGTTCCCCCAGGTCGATGGTTGTGGCCATCAGGCGGGTCTTGACCTCATCAGGCGTGAGATGCGGCTCTTTATGCAGGAGCAGTGCACAGATGCCGGCAACCAGGGGGGCAGCCATACTTGTACCCGAGCACTCGGTGTAATAGGGGTCAAGAGGGGTGCCCAATTCAGTGTCGCCAGCTCGAGCGGCTGTGATGCGATGCCCGGGGGCAATCAGGTCCGGCTTGATGCGGTTATCGGCGGTGGGGCCGCGAGAGGAAAAGGGGGCCACCGTGTCCTCATCGGTTGATGCGCCCACCGTGAGCACGCTTCGCGCAGCGCCCGGAGAACCTATGGTAAAGCTGCCCGGGCCATCGTTGCCCGCAGCGACCACCACAACCACGCCGCTCTCTACGGCCGCGTCGCAGATATCGCACAGGGCATCGTGCCCATCGCTGGGCCCCGGACCTCCCAGTGAAAGGCTGATGATGTGCACACCTTGTTCGACCGCCCACTCGATGCCAGCCATCACATCGCTCATCATACCCTGTCCGCTGCGGTGCAACACCTTGGCCGAGTAGAGCAGTGCCCCCGGGGCGATGCCGCGGTAGCGTCCCGCGCTGGCGGCGCCAGAGCCGAGCGCGACGCCTGCGCAGTGCGTGCCGTGTCCATTCTCATCATCCGGGCCCTCACCCACGAGATCAGCGGTCTCCGCGATGCGCCCTTGCAAGTCCGGATGGTCGACATCGATGCCGGTGTCGATGATGGCAATGCGTACTCCAGATCCGTCATACCCCAGATCCACGACTTGAGGGGCGTGCACGATAGGCAGAGCCGAGTCCATCAAAGCCCGCACCGGCAGATCGCGATAGATTCTCACGATCTCGGGATCCTCCTCGAGGTTCCTCAGGGCCTCTGGCGTCGCGTGCATGTGCGCCAGAGGGGCCAGGCGGTAATTGTAGCTCTCGCTCACGCCCCGTAAGGCAGGCCCCCTGGCACGCATCACCACGCGATCAGGGCTGTAGCGCACGATTACGGGTATCTGGCTATCGGCGGGCGTGCGGCCCAGACTCACCAGGAGTTCATCGCTGAGCTTGCGCGGGTTTGGCATGGTTCGTCAGCCCCCAAAGGCTCGCAGGGTAGAGTCGCGTTCGACACGAGTGATCCACGGACGCCGCGTCAGCCTGAGCGCCGTAGCGCCTGTGCAACGAACGCTCACAGAGTTGGTCAGGCGATAGGCGCCCTTCACCTGGCAGCCCATCTCCTCGAGTGTCTCGCGGCGGGTCTCAATATCACCGCTGACTTTGACGATCAGGGAGAAGGTTCGCCTCTCCCCGTCTTTCCATTCCTGCCTCAGCTCCGGGTCTACCTTGGGCATCGCTCGCCTCCTTACGCCTGGTCCAGGACCACGACGATATTAGCGGACAGAGACGGGTCCGTCAAGCCACACACCAGGCCACACAGCCCCATCCTAGAGGACAGGGCATGTCCTGGGATCGTAGCTCTCGCCCTCTCCCAGTACGGCGTGCACGATCGGCATCCACTCGCTGATGGGGATATCCTGAGGGCACAGCGGCTCACAGGCACGGCACTGAACGCAGCTGGATGCCCGCTGCGCTTCAGGCATGTCCTGGTAGTTCCTGCGGGGCTGGTCCATGCTGTTATACATCAAGCCCCGGTTAAAGATCGCAAACACTCCGGGGATGTCGACCCCGTTGGGGCAGGGCATGCAGTACCGGCAACCTGTGCAGGGTACCGGGCAGAGCTCGTTGTATGCGTCACGGGCTCTGGCCACGGTCGCCAGTTCCTCGCCGGACAACATGCCCACGGCGGAGCGCGAGGCGTAAGCGACGTTGTCGATCACTTGCTGCATGGTGCTCATGCCGGAGAGGACCAGCGAGACTTCTGGCTTGTTCCATAGCCAGCTCAGGGCCCATTCGGGTGGGGTGCGGGTTACCGGGGCTGTGTCCCAGACGGCTTGCACGGCTGGTGGCGCACTAACGAGCTTGCCGCCCAGGAGGGGCTCCATGATAACCACAGCAAGCCCCTTGTGCGCGGCATACTGCAGTCCCTCCGTCCCGGCCTGGAAATCCTCATTCATATAGTTGTACTGAATCTGGCACATGGTCCAGTTGTCATAACTGTCAACGATCTCTTTGAAGGTATCCAATGAGTCGTGAAACGAGAAACCCATGTGCCGCACACGCCCGTCGGCCAGTGCGCGATCCGCCCTGGCCAGCAGATCATACTCCAGCACTGTGTCCCAACGCGGCTTCCTGAGACCATGGAAGAGATAAAAGTCGACATAAGATGTGCCCAGCTTTTCGAGTTGCTCATCCAGCAGGCGGTCAAAATCATCGGCGCAGGTTACCCGTGGTACCGGCAACTTGGTGGCGACACGGACACGTTCGCGGTATCCATCACGCAGGGCGCGGCCCACAACCAGTTCGCTGTTGCCTCCGTGATAAGGGTAGGCCGTGTCGACGTAATTGACACCGTGGTCAAAGGCATAGCGCAACATGCGGATGGCCTCGGGTTCGTCGATGGTATTGCGATCGCCCAGCGTAGGAAGGCGCATGGCGCCGAATCCCAGCGCCGATGCTTGCCAATCGAGGGATCCAAACTTGCGGTACTGCATTTCGTAGACTCCTATCGGTAGTCGGGCGCCTCGGAAACACCATCTGCTGGATGCTCCGAGCTGCGCTGCGGGCTCGCCAGTGCGTGGCAAGGCCGCCGGCGGCTAGATGTAGAGGTCCTGGAGGCGCTGTGCGGTTTTGACAAAGGTCGTGCCGTCCAGTTGCTTGAAGCCGGCACGCAGGAGATGACCGGCGTCCGCGCGGCCTGCAAGCACGATCTTTTGGACATAGGGTGGGCCATCAAGAACAAAGGGGCTGACCTTGTCGATGTTAGCCGTCGCGCGGGCGGCGGTGTCACGCACCAGATCCCGTGCGTCCGCGGGCGCCATGTGCAGCGCCAGTTGTTGTCCGAGGCCGATTTTGACCTGGGCTACAAAGATCTCGGGGATCAAGGCCCGTGCTTCGGCAGCCATTGTGTCGTCACCGCTCACAAACACTGTGGGCACCGAAAGGCTGCCCGCAAGCGCGGCTCGGCAGCCAAACTCGCCCAGTTCGATGTCGTTTATCCAGAATCCCGCGATCGTTTGAGACGAGTACGTGTGACACAGGTTTCCGTTGCGGGTACCTGCCCTGGAGTGCTGTCCAAGGAAGAACACGGCATCGAAGGTGCGATCGATATAGTACGGGGGTTCGATCGACCCGCGGTTGATCAGCCTGGCGCCCCGCGGAAAACGCTCGATATCGATAGCTCCCGGACCATGGGCGTCCCAGACCCAGATATCGGCGCTGGCGTCGGTGGATTGGATGCCCGCCACGCAGGCGCTCAGCTCCTCGGTCATCAAGCGCGTGGCCTGTGCATATCCGGGCTGGTCGGTACCGGTTTGGTCCCAGCGGGCGACGCCAGCGATTCCCTCGAGATCTGTGATGATAAAGATCTTCATTTCTGGCCTTTCTGCTACTCTATGGTGCGATCGTGAGTCCATGCCGCGCACCGGCCGACACGATCCTCTCCCATGCTGACTCTGGAATCTCGAGGCCGTCGCGCAGACGCTGCTCGCGCGTGCGCCATTCCTTCTCTCCTGGAGCCAGCACCTCTTGGACACCGTCTGCGGGGCGCGCGGCCTTGACGGCGGCGACGAGGCCATCGATGCGCGATCGAAACGCGTCGAGTGGCTGGAAGGCTTCTACACGCACGGCGGTCATTAGCAACACAAACTCGCCGGCATAGTCCGCGAGCGGAGCACAACTGACACCGGACAGCGCGCCTGCCAGCGCTTCGGTGAGGAACGCGAGACCTGATCCCTTGTGCCCGCCAAATGTCAGCAGCGTACCGCCGCGCACCTGAGATGGATCGGTGGTGGGTTGCCCGTCGGAGTCCAGCAGCCAGCCTTCTGGGATCGATCGGCCACGGTCGATCGCCGACTGGATTTTCCCCCAGGCGGCCACAGAGGTGGCAAAGTCCAGGAAAACCGCAGGATAGCAGTTGGCAGGAAGCCCCCAGGACATCGGATTGGTGTTGAAGACCGGACTGGTGGCGCCATATGGCGCAACCATGCCGCCTCGCCGGGGGCCCGCCGCCATGACGGAGCTTACATAGCCCTGGCTGGCAGCCTGCACAGCATACTCACCCATGCGTCCGGTGTGGCCTGTGTTGCGCACTGCGACCATGCCGATGTCGTGAGCATCGGCTTTAGCCATCGCCAGGGACATCGCCTGGCGGCCAACGACGACCCCCAGCCCGCGATGGCCATCAATCACGGCGGTCGTAGCGCTGGAGCGCACGACCTCCATGTCGGCGCAGGGATCCACAGAGCCGCGCTCGATGGCCTCAATATAGGACCCCACGCGCAGCACTCCGTGCGAATCATGACCCACCAAATCGCTCTCCACCAGCGAGCTCGCGACGATTAGAGCGCGATCCTCGGGGACGCCTGTGGCAATAAACACGCTTTGAACATGATCCTGGAGAACCTGAGCGGAGATGTGTACCATTTTCGCTGACCTCACCGGCGACATGATGCGCATTGTAACACAGCCCTGGAGGCTTGTCAGTGCCGGCCCGAATAGGGCACGATGTCGACAAGGGGGGCGCACTGTGCTATGGTGCACCCCGCAGCGCGATGTAAAAAGGGGGACCGCCGATGTCTCTAGAACAGTCCGTGATCGAATCGCGTGTGGACCTTTCGGAGGTGCGTATGGTGCTGGTGCGCCAGCTCTGGCAACAACCAGAGATTGCGGACGTACCAGGCGAGGTGCTGGTTCAGTTGCAGCGCACCGGCGCGTTGGAGCGTATCGCCCCCGGTGATGAAATCGCGATTACCGCCGGAAGTCGCGGAATTGCGACGATGCCCAGCGTGATCCGCACGGTAGTGGATGCAGTCAGAGCTCGGGGCGGGCGTCCCTTTATTTTCCCGGCGATGGGAAGCCATGGCGGCGGGACCGCCGAGGGCCAGCGCACGTTGCTCGCGGAACTCGGAATCACTGAGGCCGCCATGGGGGCTCCCATTCGCAGCGACATGACTGTCGTCCAGATCGGTACGTCGGCCTCCGGGCTGCCGGTGTATCTCGACGCCCAGGCCGCCCGCGCCAAAGGCATCATCATGGTTAACCGCGTGAAAAAGCACACCAGCTTTGATGCTGATAGGGAAAGCGGCCTGTGCAAGATGGCCGTCATCGGCATGGGGAAGCATCGGCAGGCGGTCACAGTTCACCGGTATGGGAACGACGGTGTGGCGCGGCTGATACCCGAGGTTGCGGCCTGTGTCTTTGCGCATGCACCTGTGCTGGCTGGTCTCGCACTGGTGGAGAATGCCCGGGGAGGGCTCGCCTCGATTAGCGGGCTCAAGCGCGAGGAGATTCTGGATGCAGAGCCAGCACTATTGTGCGATGCCAAGCGCCTCAGCGCCAAGATACCCTTCCACAAGATCGACATCGGCCTGGTGGAACAACTGGGTAAAGATATCAGCGGAACAGGGATGGACTGCTATGTCATCGGCCGAAAACGCGTGATCGGCGAGTCCGAATGGTCCGAGGCCCCGGACATCCATTCGCTGGTCGTCTTGCGGGTCACGGCAGCTAGCCACGGAAACGCTCTGGGCGTAGGGTTGGCGGACTTTACGACAGAGGAGTTGGTGCGACAGATCGATTGGCCTGCGGTGCGGGCCAACGTCCTGGCATCTGGAAACATGGAACGCGGCAAAATACCGTTCACCTATGCCACCGACCGGCAGGCTCTCGAGGCAGCCGGGTTCCGCGAGAGGCTGATCGCGCCACCGGATTTGCGTATCGTAGCGATCCGTGACACGCTGCATCTGGAGTATCTGCTTGTATCGGAAGCCATGCTCCCAGAAGTCGCTGCCCATCCCGACCTGGCCGTTGTCTCAGAAGCTATGCCGCTGCCCCTGGACGAGCAGGGCAGATGGCAAAGCCCGATACCCACGGCAAAAGTCGCGAGTTGTCGCTAGGTGAGCGGCACTCCCTGAGAGGGTGTGCTAATACCTCTCAAAGGCATCCGTGTTGATGACAAACACGGTGGCTCTGTGGGGGGGATGGCCATCCGGGGCGTTCTTGGTCTCCACCTCGGGGCCTGCGTTGGCATCGATGATGCTCAAGGCCTGTTCGACCTGTGCATCTTCAACACCGATGAGAAAAGTGACATTGCCACGACGCCAAAAGCCACCCGTCGTGCTCACGCGTGTCGAACTAAAGCCTTCATTCGTCAACGCATAGCTCACATCAGCGGCATAGTCGTCGCGCACAATAGCCATCAGTAGCTTCATCGCTTTGCTCCTTCGTGTGCTGCCAAGACTGAGTTATTGTCCGGGACACGCTATGAGTTGTGCGGTTACTGCCGGCTCACCGGTACCCGCCATTGGCCAACATCCGATACTATGTCCAGATAGAGCTGGCTCGGGGGCGGCTCAGGGTCTTCCCAAACTATGCTGATGCGTACGCTCTTGTCCTGCTTGACCTCTACCTGATCACGTGACACTGACAGCCGAGCGTCTACCGATGAGATCTGGACGTGAGCCGTTGCCATACCATCGTTTCGAAGCACCAGGCGTCCCTGCAGCCTGTCAACACCCTTCAGTGCGACTGGATCCGGTTCGCGCAGATAAGGACGACGGTCGATCTGGACCCGTGTGTCGACCTCGACACTTCCACCATTCGACTCTATCGTAATGACTCCGCGGTCCTCGGTCAAGTCCTCCGGAAACTCATCCATATCGGTCTGGATCCCGAGCTCAATCGAGTGTCCGGTATCGCACTCGAAGGATGTGCGATCTGTGACTAGCCACAGTTTATCCGATATCGCCGTGCCGCGCAATAGACCGAGCCCCCGGTTAAAAAGGCGCACCGAAGCAGAGACGTTCGAACGGTTGATACTAATCCCCAGGTCGACGAATGTGCGATCCAGCTCGATACGCGGTGCCGCCAGGGCTACACGCAATGGCACTTTGATGCGCCCCGCGTCACTGGTGATGGCCAGAGTCCCCGCGGCCTGCTGCCGGCCTGCCTCTAGGCCCAGGGCGTATGCCCTCAGGTGGATCGATGCCGTCGCCCCCTCTGCGCATCGTCCCGAGCTAGGCTCGACCTCAAGCCACTCTGCATCCGACTGCGCGTGCCACGCCAGATCCCCGGTGCCCTCGTTTCGCAGCACGATCTCTTGCTGGCCCGGCGTGAGCGGGTCGAGATAGCCAAAGTCCACAAAGGCCGGCTCGACCGCAAGCAGTGGCTGCAGGATGACGATGTTCAATCCCACGGCCTGAATGTCCGATCCGCTAGCGGCACGCACAGCCGCAGGGATCTCCAGGCGTCCGCCCGCGCCCAGTCTGGTAGTATCCACTGCTATGGTCACAGTCTGAGACTCGCCAGGGGCACAGACCGCGATGTTGGACGACGGTTGGATCCAATCCAGTGCGGTCGCGATCACGGCTTCCAGCGGGGCGGAGCCGGTATTCCGTACCGTAATGTCGCGACTCGCTGTTTGACCGAGGGTCACCTGGCCAAACTCGAGCGTCCTCGGCTCGAGAGAAAGTCGCGGTGCGCTGACCTGAAGCCTCGCGGAGAGCGTTGCCGCGCCGCCGTTGGTCTGTATCCGCAAAGCCTGGGGAATCTGCACAGGCCCGTCGGTCAGCCCAGTCGTGTCAGCGGTGACATGCAAACGGCACTCGTTGCCTGCCTGGCACAGGATGCTCTCGGGCGTAACCTGGAGCCATGGCACCAGGGTGCGGGCGGTACCTGCCAACGCGCCGTCTCCGGTGTTACGGAGGACCAACTCCCTGGCCTCTACCGAGCCGGCAGTGACCGCACCAAAGTCAAGGGCGCCGGCCAACTCCAGCCGGGGATTGGGTTGCCAGGCTCGCGCGGCAATTGTGGCCTGGCCGCCGTTCGAGTCCACGATCAGGGCATCAGACACGTCCTGAGGGCCGGCGGGCAGGCGATCAGCGAGTACTCGGACCGTGATCGTGCCGCTGGCGGCGGCCGGGAGGCGGATCGCCGCCGGCTTTGCTTCCAGCCACGACACTCTAGAGGCAATCTGGCCCTCGAGACGCTCTCTGCCACCGTTACTCACTGTGAGGGTAATGGCAGGCGCTTGCCCCATCTCCAGTTGTCCGAAATCCAGCACCGCCGGCTCGACGCGAAGAAGCGGGGCGGTCTTGATCTGGACCGTGGCGCCAATCCACTGTCGACCTACATTGGACTCTACCAGGAGAGCCTGCGGCTCGCTTACCCTGTCGCCACGGAGCGCCGTAGGATCGAGCGTGAGCACAACACGCGCCTGCTTGTCTGCCGCAAGCGTTACCTGCTTCTTCGGGGCTCTCAGCCAGGCTACCTGGCTCGCCAATCTGAATGTGAGTTCATCGCCACCCGCATTCCTCACAGAGAGCACGATCCGCTTTACGCCGGTCGCGGGGAGATCGCGAACTGAAATGCGAGCCGGGCTCAAAGACAGGCGGGCCGTGGATACGGGCACGAGTTCCTCTGCGGGGGCACCAGATGCAGCCCCGGGAACCTGGCGCGGGCCAAAACGCGGGTCCCTGGCATAGCCCATGTCTTCCATGGAAGTGCGGGACGGCGACCCGGGGGCCTGTAGAGTGCCAGATGGAACAGCCTCCAGGCCAGTACGCGACTGCTGGTACCAGCCGGGTATCGGCTGGAGAATGCCCTTGCTCTCGGGCCAGAGAGCCTGCCGCAGAGCGGTTGCCGACGCATACCGTCGCTCCCGACGGCTTGTGGCGGCCTGCGCGACGATTCGCACCAATTGGGTAGATATGCCCGGGACAGCCTGTTGCAGGTTGAGACCGCGTGGCAGACCCTTCTCCAGCGGCCGGTCGATCAGCAGCGCGTACATTGTCCTGCCAAGGCTGAAAACATCCGTTTGGGCGTCAGGGCTCTGCTGCGCCAGCTCCGGAGCGGCATAGCCAGGTAGCCCGCCATACGGTCCGTAGGACGCCGGCCGGACATGGTAGCCCAGACCGTAGCCTACCAGTCGCACCTGGCCATCCGGGGTAAGGATCACGTGTGCGGGCGACAGAAAGGGAACGTAGAGAGGCTCGGGAAGACTGTGCAGATAAGACAGCAGGTCGCAAGCCTGTGCGCCCCAGTTGCGCACAAGCTCCGGTGCTGCGCGCAGCCCGATGTCGTTGATAATCTGCTCGCCGCTCCATCCATAGACGTATTCTGATACGACGTAAAAGCGATCTTGATCCTGAAACACGTCCAGGATCGGCGCGATTCCAGGGTGGCTTGCCGCCGACCAGCGCTCAATGGCGTGTGTCAGACTGGATTCGGCCTCGCGCCGCTCATCGGCACGGAACAGCGATACAGTGGAAATCTCTTTGATCGCATAGGCCTGCTCCGGGTTGTGGACGTCCGTGGCGCGGTAAATCGTGCTTACGGGGCCAGCGGAAATCGGCTCAATCAGTGCGTACTTTTGGCGAACCACCCCGGTGCGCGCTCGGCGGAACAGATCGGTAAACAGGCTGGTATCATCGGCGCCGATCTGGCAGTTCGGGCAGAGGGCGACGTTCCACGGTCTGGGGGTGCCGCAGTTCGGGCAGCGCCGCACAAGCTCTGCCCCGCAGTAGGCGCAGGCGATGGCGCCGGGCTCGTTAGGTTCGTTGCACTTGGGGCAACGGCGGTAGTTGGTCATGGGACATCCAGTGGAAAAAGATCGGGAGTTGCTCAGCCGTGTCAGAGGATCAGTGATCTCCCGGGTGATGCTTACACGGTCCTGTGGACTCACCGTGATTATACTGTCATCGCTCGCCCTGTCAACCTGTTACCAGTTCTTGAGGTAATTTGTCAATAAACAGGAATCTACAGCCTCGCGGTGGAGGTAGCTAATTGAGCAACAACGGTTACGCCGGAGCATTCTGTGACAAGGGCCACAGCGCTCCGGCGTTTCGTGGAATCCGGTTATCTAGTACTCAGCGGCTGCGTAAGCGCCGAGAATCTCTCCGAAATAGACGCGATGGTAGTCCTTGCCACCATAGAAACGCGCTTCAGCAGACGGGTCGAGGTTGGCGGGGATCAGATCGTTGTGGTGCAGTGAGCGGCATTCGTATACCATCGGGCAGGCGTCGATGGTCACGGCGCGCACATGCTGTCCGGGCGTAACCGCAATTCCAAGCTCTCCGAACTTGTCCATCTCACGACCGCTTCGCGAGCCGCAGATGGCTACAGCGCGCTTGAGGTCCCGCGTGGGGACGTTCACGGTGAACTCGCCGGTCTCTTCAATCAACCCATAGGTGAACCGCGAAGGCCGCACAAGGACGATAAACACCGGCAGACCCCAGACGATCCCAACAGAACCCCAGCCTATGGTCATGGCGTTGGAGCGTCCCTCGTGGTTGGTCGCAGCCAGCAGCAAGCCCGGATTGGCTAGCGCAGCCAATGTTTTGCTCAATTGATGGTCGTACGGGACGGGGTCTCGATGCATGGTAAACTCCTCTCCGTGGCGTGCTCGCCTGAACGGTACGGTTACTGGTCTCGATCATAGCGAGGCAGGGGGAGGTGTCAAGAGGACATCAGCTCGAGTACAATGGGGTTGTCTGATTGAGCGGTGCAGCGTACTGAGGCGGCCTTTCCGCAAGGAGATAGCATGCACGTACATATCTATCCAACAACAACCACTATGGCGGTTGCCGCGGCGCAGCGCGCCGCCGCTCTGCTGGCGCAAGCGATATCCGAGCGCGGCCAGGGAATGCTGATCCTGGCCACCGGTGCGAGCCAGTTTGAGATGCTTGACCAACTCGTTCGCGCTGATCTGCCATGGAGCCGCGTAACGGTTTTCCATCTGGATGAGTACATCGGTCTACCGGAAGCCCATCCCGCCAGTTTTCGGCGGTACCTTCGCGAGCGCTTTGTTGACAGGGTCACCAATCTGGGTGCCTTCGTGCCCGTGAATGGTGATGCTGTCGATCCCCGCGCTGAGTGCGAGCGACTGGCTGACGTCATCTCTGGCGTCCATATCGATGTGGCATGTATCGGTATCGGCGAGAACGGACATCTGGCATTCAACGATCCTCCGGCGGATTTCGACACCGAGTTACCTTACCTGGTCGTTGATCTCGATGAGGCGTGCCGCCGACAGCAGCTTGGCGAGGGGTGGTTTCCGACACTGGATGATGTCCCGGCACAGGCGATCTCGATGAGCATTCGGCAGATAATCAAGAGCCGAGCGATCGTCTGTACCGTTCCCGATGCGCGCAAGGCACGTGCTGTCGCGCTGGCGCTGGAAGGGCCGGTCACCCCGCAGGTCCCGGCGTCAGTACTTCAAACCCACGACGCCTGTGATGTCTATCTGGATGCCGCGGCGGCAGGCGGGCTAGAGACATACGGCGCTCCGGAGCGGGTAGGATAGATTATTATGAGTTCCCAGGGGCCGGCCGACATTCCGGGGTTTGTGGATCTGCAGGTGAACGGCTTTGCGGGCGTGGACTTTTCCTCGCCTTGCGTCACCAGGGACGCGCTTGCGGAGGCCTGTCGCCGGCTGATCGCGGCGGGTACTGTGGCCTTTCTTCCCACACTGATCACCTGCCCGGTCAGTGTCTATGCCAGGAATCTACCCATGCTCGCTCGCCTGGCCGAAGAACCAGAGTTCGCCGGACACATCCTGGGTTTCCACCTTGAGGGGCCGTTTATCTCTGCGGCTCCAGGGGCTGTTGGGGCCCATGATCCGGAGCTGGTTCAACCGGCCAATGTGGATCTGCTCAACCAGCTCCTGGCGTGGGGACAGGGCCAGGTGCGGTTGTTGACGCTAGCTGCCGAACTAGCCGGCGCCGAGGAACTGGCCAGGCTGGCCACCGGCTCTGGCGTGACTGTGTCGATCGGGCATTCGCTGTTTACGGCGGAGGATCTTGACCGGATGCACCTGGCAGGTGCCCGGGCTCTGACCCACCTGGGGAACGGCCTGCCAAACCTCTTGCCGCGCCACCCGAACCCCATCTGGGATGGGCTGGCTGATGAACGCTATACCGCTCTGGTGATCGCGGATGGTCACCATCTCCCCGTCTCCCTGCTCCGCGTCATGGTTCGGGCCAGACGAGGAGGAACGCTCGCAGTGGTGAGCGACGCTGCTCCTGTGGCGGGCCTGCCGCCTGGCACGTACGAGGTGCTGGGGAATACTGCCGTACTGGAGCCGTCAGGGCGCCTGTACAATCCGGAAAAGGACTGCCTGGTGGGATCCAGCGCCACGATGCTGCAGTGCATGAACCACCTCGCGGCGCTAGATGTCTGCTCCAGGGAGGAACTGCTAGACGCAGGATTCTACGCCCCGCTCAGAGTGATCGGGGTTTTGCCATCCGCCGTGCATCGCAGGCCCGGGCAGGGGATCGTGTACGCGGATCATCAGTTTCACCTGGTGACATCGTGAGCGGAGACAGGCCAGGTGCGGTGAGGGAACAGATGACCGCGATGAGCATGACCCAGCAGGATTGGCAGCGCTCGATTAAAGATCTGCTGGGGCACTTGACCGTGCGGCAGACCCAGCGCTGCCCCTACTGCGATACATCTCTTTCAGCGGACGCGCTGAGTTGTCCGCGTTGCGGCGAATCGCTCAAGGGGCTCTTAGACTTGTCGCTGCACGAGTCCTACTTTCGGGAGGCGTGCGAGCAATTCGCTGAGGGTGACAGGGCTCAGGCCCTCGGGACTCTGGCGCTGTGTCTTGCCCTTCGTCCTAACTATGGCGCCGCTTTGAGTCTCAAGTCGGGCCTGCTGGCGCTCGACCATCGCCTGGAAGACGCAGAAGCTGTCATAGCGAGCGCGAAACTCGTCATGCCACGCGACAAGGATACGGCTGCCCTGGCTGTTGCCATCGCCCATGCGGCGCAGGAGAGCCGTGTCCGGGGTTCGGTCCCAGAGATGAGGCGACCGGCACGGCGACAGACTCGTGCCAGACCGGTGACGGCTCGGAATACGGCCAGCGTCCAGTCAGCGCAGTGCTGGCGCGCCGTTGTCGCGTCAGCGTGTGCGGGGGCCGGCCTGGCCGGTTTGACGTACTGGTTGTCGCGCTACCTGGCGCGCGGAGGGAGCGATGGGCAGCCAGCCCGTTAATTGACAGAGGAAATCTCGCGCGCTATAGTTCAGGTAACTGAACAGGGGCGTTGACGGAGACAAGTAACTCGCAGCGGGTTTTCAGAGAGCCGCCGGTGCTGTAAGACGGCAACCCGTCGGGCGAAATCCACTCTCGAGCCGCACGCGAACGGTTTGACCCAAAGCGTGACCGGGTGGTTCCCGATATCAAGCCAGGGCCGTTGGCCCATGAGAGCACCCAGCGCAAGCTGGATGGCAAAGAGAGGTGGCACCACGCACAAGCACTTGCGTCCTTTCGGATGCGGTGCTTGTTTTTGTTCCAGAGTTGGCGGCAACAGCGGGAGGAGTGGCAACATGATCGACTTGAACCTGATACGGGATCATACCGATGTGGTACGGGAGGCAATGGCGGCACTGGGAGCCCACGACGCACCTGTGGATCAGATCCTGGCGCTGGATGCGCGACGGAGAGAGTTGTTGGTGAATGTTGAGGCGCTGCGTGCCGAGCGCAACAGGGTGTCCAGGCAGATACCCGGTGTCAAGGATCGCGAGGAGCGAGAGCGCCTGGTGACCGAGATGCGTGGCGTGGCTGCGCGCATTGACGCGCTGGACGCGGAACTGGGCCCGCTGGAGGCCGAGCTGCAGGATGCGATGCTTCAGATGCCCAACATGCCGGATGCGAGCGTGCCCCCGGGTGCTGATGAGAGCCAGAATGTCGTTGTACGGCAGGAAGGGACGATCCCGACCCTGGACTTTAGTCCGCAGGCCCATTGGGACCTGGGTCCGGCGCTGGACATCATCGATTTCGACCGTGGCGTCAAGATATCCGGATCGCGCTTTTATCTTCTCAAGGGGATGGGCGCGAGACTGCAGCGCGCGCTAATCAGTTACATGCTGGATGTGCACACGCTGCGGCAGGACTATGTGGAGATCTATCCGCCGTACATGGTGCGCCGTGAGTGCCTGGTAGGTACAGCGCAGCTACCCAAGTTTGCCGACAATATTTACGTGGACCAGGAGGATGATCTCTGGTTCATCTCCACGGCCGAGGTGCCGGTGACCAACATGTACCGGGATGAGATCCTCGATGCGAGTCAGTTACCTCTGCATCATGTGGCGTACACGGCGTGTTTCCGCCGCGAGAAGATGTCCGCGGGGCGCGATACGCGCGGCATCAAGCGCGGACACCAGTTCGACAAGGTCGAGCTGGTCAAGTTCGTCGAACCCTCCACGTCGATGGAGGAACTTGACGGGCTGATTCATGACGCGGAGGCCGTGCTTCAGGGACTTGAGCTGCCGTATCGCGTGGTTCAGATGTGCACCGGGGACCTGTCCTTCTCGGCGGCAGTCAAGTACGATCTGGAAGTATGGGCAGCCGGGTGCCAGGAATGGCTGGAGGTGTCCTCCTGCAGCAACTTTAAGGATTTCCAGGCGCGCCGCGCTAATATCCGCTACCGCCCCGAAGGCGGGCGCCCCGAATTCGTACACACGCTCAATGGCTCTGGGGTCGCCTTGCCCCGGACGCTGATCGCGGTGATCGAAAACTACCAGACCGCCGATGGCCATGTGACCATCCCGGATGTGCTGCGGCCTTACATGGGCGGTATTACGCAGATCTAGCGCGACAGAGCGATATGCGAAAGGGGGAGGCCGTCGGCCTCCCCCTTTCGCTTTAGCGGGAGAACGATCGCACAACGCCGATACCGAATCCGATGACCGCAGCCCCTGCAAGGCTTGCGAGCACAACGGCCGGCCACAGCGTCATCAGAAGGAGCGGTGGGAGCACCACTGCTCGAATCAGAATCTCCTGCCACTGACCTCCAGTTTCGAGGGCTCCGCCGATGACCGGCAAAAGCGGGGCCTCGGTTGCGAACGTGTGGAGGGTTATTCCGAAGGCGATGGACAGCAGTCCCCAGAGCGCCCATAGCAGCCAGCGGTGTCTCCGAAACGGGGTGCTCACGCGCCGGTAGAACCGGGCGTGCCACCGCCAGACGGCGCTGGCGAATCTGTGGCTTTGCGGGCCCGCAGCGGAGAGCGCGCGCCACACCAGGCGCCAGATCTCACGCCACAGCGAGACGCGCGCCTTGACGGGTATCGCGGCGAGCTGCCGGCCTGCCTCGTCCGAAATGGTAATGGTACCTCGCTGCTCAGAGCGAAAAGGCAGATCCTCTGCGCGAACGTGAACGCGCATGTATGAGGGAATGCCTGCCCACAGATGCATCTGGGGCGGGTGCACCTCAAGCCATGGCTCGGATGACAACACGTGACCCTGGATATAGCCCCTGCTCTTGTTGGTGAGCGATGCGCGAACGGTCAGTGCTGAGACGCGAGCCACGCCGCCCAAGTCGATCTCCGGCGGATCGGCGACGATCTTGGGATCGGCGAGGCCAGGGTCTACCGCCTGCAGGAAACGCTCCAGGCCAGCGTCGCGATTGTCCTCACGGGCCACGATCTCGTCCGCGATCACCACCAGGTCGTGCCGGTTGATGTCCCTCAGCCAGCGCTGAAAATCCCCCTGGTACAGGAAGCTTCGCGCTGCATCCCAGTGT
Source organism: Anaerolineae bacterium (assembly GCA_040772225.1). Taxonomy (GTDB): domain Bacteria; phylum Chloroflexota; class Anaerolineae; order UBA1429; family UBA1429; genus JAAYED01. The sequence goes on along the minus strand of JAXGYO010000002.1, from coordinate 676,077 downwards.
TCATCGGCGAGGGCCGGTAGCGCTCCTACGGTGCGGATCTGCGCATTGCCGGGAAAGGTAAATACCTCAAGGGTGCGCTGCGGTGTACTCATCGGCTCCAGAGCCTGGCGCAGCTCCATCGCGGTGCTGCGCTCCTCGGGATTGTTGCGCAGAGCACGCTCCAGTGCCAGTGCCAGCTCGCGAGGGAGCGCGTCCAACCTGGGCCACTGGAAGGGGTGATCCTGGGGATCGTCATCTGTCAGGACGTGATAGGTGGTCGCCGCCAGCGCAAAGACATCCGATCTGGGCACAGGTCGGCCGCGATACTGCTCCGGAGGGGCATACCCAGCGGTGCCGTAGATGCTTGAACGCTCGTCGGTTCCCGGTTCGCCCTCCGCACCATGGTCGCGCCGGCGCGCCGTGCCAAAGTCTACCAGGCGCACTTCCCCCGTTTGAGGCTCCAGGATGATATTGGCGGGCTTGATGTCCTGGTGCACCACCGGACGCTCCGGCGAGTGCAGGTATTCCAGTATCTGGCATACCTGGATGGTGTACCTGACCATCTCCTCCCTGGGAAGGCGTCTTACTGGAGCGATCAGGCCTTGATCAGCTTCGCGCGTGGTGAATGCGGCCAGGTTCTCGCCGCGGATATACTCCATCACGATGTAGAAGCGGCCCGCTTCCTGCAGGAACGCATAGATCTGCGGGATGCCCGGGTGGCTGAGGCTGGCCAGCGTGCGTCCTTCATCCTCAAAGCGCTGTTGCGCCCGGGTGCGTTCCTGTGGATCGCTCGGATCATAGTATTCGAGCATCTGCTTGACAACGCACAGACGATCAAAGGCGCCAGCGTCGTATGCCAGGTAGACCGCTCCCATGCCTCCTTTGGAGATCGAGCGCACGATGCGGTAACGGCCACCACCCAGCACCGAGCCGGCGTCGAGCTGATCCTTGAGCAGGCGCCCACAGCGCGGACAGAAACGGGCCGCGCTGCGGACGTCTTGGCCACACTGCGGGCAGACGATGGTCATGGACGCGTCTGAAAGACCAGCTTTAGGCGACCCGCCCTGATTTCGTCTCCATCATTGAGGCTGACAGGTACGTTCGGCTGAAGCCTTTGCTGGTTCACCCATGTATAGTTGGTGCTTCCCAGGTCCAGAATCACATACTGACCTTCCGCCAACGTCAGCTTAAAGTGGCGCCGAGAGACACCTTTTTCCTCAGCCCCGTACGGTGTGAGATCGACGTCAGGATAGACGTTGCTGTAGGGATCTTCGCGCCCCACCAGCACTTCCGTGCCTTGCGTCAGGGGCAAGGCCTGCCCCGTCTCCACGACGACCAGCACAGGGGTGCCTGCCCCGGCTGATACAGGGACAACTGGTGTCGCCACCTGCGCTGGGGCGCTCACAGCGGCGGCAGGTGAGCTGGCCGCCGGGATCACCAGGGCCGCACCACAGAACTCGCAGAACGATGTTCCCGGTGTGACATGTGCGCCACAGGCCGGACACTCTGTCAGCACGGGCGGAGCTGCGGGTGTTGCGGGCACTGCGGCGGCGGTACCTGCCGGTGCCGTTGCAGCAGTCCCCGCAGGCGCCGTGGCAGTCAACTCCACGGGAGCACCGCAGGCATGGCAGAAGCGGTCGCCTGGCTCCAATTCGGCACCGCAGGATGCGCAGGTCAACCTGTCCGGCGCCGCGGAGACCTCGGCGGGCCCTGCTACCGGTTCCTCGACAGTCGTTGGCTCGACAGCTGATGGCGCAGGCACTGCTGGCGGCGCCGACTCTGTCACTGCCGGAGCCGCAGTTTCATTCATTGGCGCCGGCTCGGGCACCAGCGATGCGGCCGGCGGCTCTACTGTCAGATCAGGCTCAGGAACCGGCGCCTGAAGGGGCGTGCCGCAGTTTGAGCAGAACATCTCGCCGGGAAGATTCTCAGTCCCACACGCGGGGCAGATATTGTGCGTCTCTGGCGCAGTGCTTGCAGAGGATGCCGCAGGGGAGGGTGGGCTCAACGGCACAGGTGTCGATGCCTCGCTCGCAGCCGCAGCCTCCAGCCGCGCTCCGCACTGATCGCAGAAAACAGCGTCATCCTGTACGGTGCTTCCACAATTCTGACATCTCATGGTTTGCTCCTTTTGCCTGCTCACCGGTCTTCGGGGAGGTCGGTTAGTCTCTGAGTCAGCTTGCGCGTCTGATAGCGCAGTTTCTTTGTGCCCGCGGCCGTCATCTGGCCGGATTTCTCCAGGTTATCTGCCTCGGCGGTCGCCGCCTGTGCGAGATCCGTCTCGCCCAGCTCGAGAAGCCGCGTCGCGGCCGCGCGCAACTTTTGTGTGGCGGCCGCCACGTTGCCCATACGTGCTTCGTCCAGGGCCCTTGTCTGCAGTTTGTAGGCGGTGACCTTCTCCACCAGGTTCATCACGGCCGGATCGTACTGGCGCGCCAGGTTGGCGTCGCCGGTATACTGGAGGATGATGTCCTCGCGGGCCTCGAGGCCCACCTGATTGGTCTGCGGCAGATCATAGGTCACCTGCGCTTGCGCTATGCGGTAACTCCCTGCCTGACGCGGTGGCAGCAGCAACTCGATGAGCACGGATTTGCCCTGCTGGGCATCGAGTTCTCCCAGTTCGATCTGCACGTCATGCTCGCCGATCGGCATATAGCCCAGGTTGGCCAGGAGAGGCGTTACCTGCCAGACCTGCCGCGGGACGATGCCGGCGACCAGCCGCAGTACCAGTGAGGCGTTGCGTACGACCGCCTTTTGCGAGCGCTCTACGGTCTGTGCAAATAGCGGGACGATCTCGTCCGGGGACTCGACCAGATCCGAGATGCCACCGCTCAATTGAGCGACCTGGTCCAATAGATCCTCATTCCAGTCATCACCCAGCCCCAACGCCTGGATGGCAATGTGGTGCTCGCCCGCCTCACGCGCTAGCTTGAGGCACTGCGCCTCGTCGCCGTAGGTCTGGCCGTCCGTGAGCAGCAGCACCTGGTTGGAGCGCTGTTCATCAAAGTGACGAAAGACCTCCCGGAGCCCGAGGCTGAGGCCTCTGGCCATCTGTGTCCCGCCCCCGGCGCGCAGATCCTTGACCCGAGAGGACAGGCTGCGCTGCTCGCCCAGCAGCCCACTGGCAGCCAACACCTGTGCGCTGTCATTAAAGACCGTGACAGAGACCCGGTCATCGGGATTCAAGCGGGAGACGGCAATGCCCATCGCTTGCTTGAGACGATCGATCTTGGCCCCGCGCATAGACCCCGAGCGGTCCAGGACGAACCCAAAGTTGAGGCCCATCCGTGTCTGCGCAAGCACCTGGCTCGGCTGCGCGGATACGAGCACATACACCAACTGCTGTGTCCTCGTGACTGGAACGTACTGCTTGTTCGTTGTGATCTTGAGCTGCATCTCTGCTGCCATTGCCACCTCCTGCTGTTCCCAGAGCGTCTAGCGCTCGATTTGCACTATGACTACGGCGATGTTATCCGCGCCCCCGGCGAGCAGGGCGTTCTGTGTCAGACGGTCGGCCGCCCGCTGTGCATCCGGCTCTGCCAGGAGCACCTCTTCGATACCCTCCTCACGGACCATCTCCCAGAGGCCATCGCTGCATAGCAGCAGCCGGGCATCCGGTCCGATCTCGGCCGTGTACAGATCGGGCTCGGTATCCGCACGTTCGCCGACAGATTGATAGATGACATTCCGTCTCGGATGCGTGTAAACATCCTCAGGCGATATCTGGCCTGTGTCCACCAGTCGTTGCACCAGCGAATGGTCTTTGGTGATCCGGTGCAGACCCTGGGCATCCCACAGATACGTGCGGCTGTCGCCGAGATTACCGATGTAGACCCGGCGTCCGATCACCAGCGCCAGAGTGATCGTGGTGGTCATATCGCTCTTGCGGGTAGCACGTTCGGCAAAAACCGCCCGGTTGGCTGCAGCTATGGCATCGACGACGGCTGCACGCGCAACATCTTCCTGGATCTCCTCGCCACGAAACGCCATCTGCCACAGACCTTCGTACAGAGATCGCCAGGCTGCAGCAATGGCGCACTGGCTGGCGATCTCGCCGCCTTGCTGACCCCCGACGCCGTCGGCGACCACAAAGTAGCCGAGCAAGGCGCCGCGATGATCTGCATAGAGCCGTGCATCCAGCGAGTCCTCATTGTGATCGTACTGGTGGCCCATGTGGGTAGCACTGCCGAACACCAGCCTCTTGCCAGGACCGTGAACGATCTGATCCGGCTGGCCAGGTGCGTCGAAAACCACGTAATAGTCACGGCCGCCGTGCACAAAATGACCATCGTAGCTCTCTGGCCGCTGGTAGAGATACTCGAGGACGGTCACCTGTCCCGGCGGTGCCATGAGTGCGCCACAGGCTTCGCAATAGGGCGGGGGAGGATCCATCTCGGTAACGCGACCACACCCAGGGCAGCGCAACCGGTCGAATGCCCGGTAGACTCTGTTGTCTGGGGTCTCTGTGACCATCTCGATGATTTCGTAACGGTCGTCCAGCGTGGCCCCGACCTGTAGCTGCTCTGGAGAGACGATTTGATCTGTTTCCAGTTTGCGGGTCACAGCGCCAGACACACGCCAGTCCTGCTCCGGCTCCAGAGCCGGCTCTGCGGCCCCGGTCGCATCGGCGCCACGGGGCGTTGGACCGATGATCGGGGCTCCGCACCACGCGCAAAAGCTGGCGCCGGGGCGATTAGCCCGGCCGCAGGCGGTACACGGCATATTCACCACACCTTTCTCGCTCAACCTATCGGGCCTCCACAAACCGTAGCTCAATCTGACCCAAACGGATCAAGTCGCCCTGCCGGAGCCGAACCGCGGCCCCGGGAGCGAGACGGCGACTGTTCACCGCCGTGCCGTTGGAACTCTTGAGGTCCTCAATCGCAAAGTGATCGCCGGCGCGCTCGATCCGCGCATGCTGCCGCGACACATAACCGTGCGGGTCATGCGGCCCGAGATCGAAATCGACCTTGCGGCCTGGGGAGCGGCGACCGATGATCGTCTCTTGACGATCAAGGTCAAAACGAATCGATAAGCCTGCTGGCTTCACTATCTCGAGATGGCCTCTTAGCTCGTGTGCCAGCACGTGGCCACACTGTGCGCAGTATCGTGCGGTGGCGCGGTTCGCGGCGCCGCATGTTGCGCAGTACACCGGCGGTTCGCCAGGGGCGTTCGCCGTTGCCCTCACTGCCGGCCATAGCATAGGCGCCGCGGGTGATGTGTCTGTTACTCGCCCCTGCGCAGCCGTTCGTGCTCCTCCCCCTCCTCCAGAGCCACCCTGTTGACCCAGCAGACGCAGCCTCTCCCATGGGGGCAGGCCCCTCAACAGTGCCTGTCGCATCTCCTCCGCGGATTGGTAGCGCTCCTCTCGCTCTCTGGCCATGGCCCGCTCGATGATCGCGTCGATACGCTCAGAGGCGGAAGGGTTGCGTCTTCTCAGCGGCACACGTTCGCCCGGCACAAAAGCGGGGAGCGGCGGCTCATTCGCCAGTAGATGATACATCGTTGCGCCCACTGCGTACACATCGGAGCGCGCATCAGTCTGTCCCTGACCCCACTGCTCCGGCGCAGCATAGTTCTCCGAGCCCATGCTGATCGTGTCTCGCTGCTTGCCGGCCTTGTAGGTGCGCGCAATGCCAAAATCAATCAGCTTGATATCGCCAGCAGGGGTGACCATGACATTGCTTGGTTTCATGTCGCGGAAAATGACGGGAGGGTTCTGAGTGTGCAGGTAACTGAGCACACCGCAGACCTGGACGAACCACGCCGTCACCTGTCCCTCGAGTAGCGGCGCCCTTGCGGCTACAAGGCGTTCCTGCAGCGTCTCGCCGTGGATGAACTCCATCACCAGGTAGGACCGTTCATCCTCTGTGAAAAAGGCCGCAACGCGAGGAAGATTGGGATGGCTCAGATGCACAAGAATGTGGGCTTCCTGCGCGAAAAGATGCTCGGACTCGGCGATGGAGTGGTTGTCGTCTGCATCGATGCGGAGCTCTTTGAGCGCCCAGAGCTGTGTCGTCGCATCCTTACGGTGTTCGCGGACCTGATAGATCCATGACATCCCGCCGCCCTTGATCAGGCGTATCACCTCATACCGGCCCTTGAGGCGCGTTCCCGGGGCGAGGGGTTCAGCGGAGATATCGCTCACAGATTGAGACTCCTGACAATGATCGTTAGCTCCGGACGCATACACCTTCCTCTACGCGCCCGATGGACGACGGTTGCGCCCGTGCAGACGACAGCCGGATAATCCGTGCCTTTTGACAGATGAACGTATGCATGGTACTATTTTGCGCGTTGGAGGCGTAGTGTAGTGGTCTAACACGTCGGCCTGTCAAGCCGAAGATCGCGGGTTCGAGTCCCGTCGCTTCCGCCAGAGTAGGGGCTGTGATAAACGTCACGGCCCCTTTCTTGTTTTGCGAGCGTCCGCTATCTGCGCTCGTATCGTGTCCCCTGGAATTACTGAAAGGAAACAGACTGCCCGGAGCCTCTGATGCCGTCTCCAACGGCTCCCAATGGGCAGATTTTCCTATCCCAGGTCCGCTCCCTGCGTCTTCAAGACGCTCAGCAACTCGTCGATCAGCAGTGCTCTAGGTTGTACTCTATGTCTGACGGCGAGTGCCGCTGCCGTGCCGGCTGCCTGCCCCAGCGCCATACAGGTGGGCGAGGTCCGTGTAGAGGCATGCGCCACATGGTCGGTGGATATGCAGCGGCCGGCGGCCAGCACCCCATCGGTCTCGACAGGTACCAGGCAGCGATAGGGAATGGTGTAGGTCTCTCCAGGCGGCAAAAAGAGATCGGTGCCGCCCGAACCGTCGGGTTGGTGGATATCCACAGGATAGGCGTTGCGCAGGATCGCATCATCAAAGTGGCGTGCGCTCACGCAATCGTCACCCGTCAACACGTATTCGCCGACGATCCGTCGACTTTCGCGAAGGCCAATGTGGGCGCCCGTATCCATGAGGCGAATCTTCTGCATGCCCGGGATGTGCCGCCGTAGGAATGCAATGATCTCAAATACCTGCTCGCGGGCCTCTATCTCCGCGCGAGAGAGGTCCCACGGATCGACGGGGTTGATACGGGTCACGCGACTCATATTGACCGTTGCCTGGTCCGGCCAGTTGGTGGAGAACAACAGTACGGCGTCGCGCTCGAGGTGTAGCTCTCCCTGCTCGCGAGCCTGGCGTATCGCATCCTGAAAGCCACACACGGCCAGAAGCTGTTCTGTGTCATACCCTTGCGGGCCGCGCGAGCCCAGACGAAACTCTTCCGGGTGGGCGTGTGCATGCGCACGGATTTTGTCCACATCGATGCCAGACACACGAAACATCAGGCTGGCCGGCTGCGTCAGGTGATCACCTGGCCTTCCCAGTTGACACGCCGCGCCCGCTGTGGCGGCCACGTCGGCATCGCCGGTGGCGTCGATGACTATGCCAGCTTCCAGCATCTGGCGTCCCCCCTTGTTCACGATGGCGATCCCTCGGACGGTGTTATCGACGGTGATCGCCTCGACGATGAATGTCTGGTAGAGTATGTCGGCCCCCGCCTCGAGCACCATGCGCTGCGCCACGAGCTTGAGATACTCGCTGTCAAAGGGAGTGATGGTGGAGGTATAGCCCGAGGTGTCGGGGATGTGTCCTGGCGATGCGCCCAGCGCTACAAGGCGATCGACAACCTCCTGCGCCAGACCTCTGATCACCTGCCGCCCCAGCTGATCGTGGAAGGTCATCATCGGGCCCACAAGCCCCGCTGCCATGGTGCCGCCTAACGAGTTGTGGCGCTCGACGATCAATGTGCGCGCGCCATTCCTCGCGGCCGCAACGGCTGCCGCAACGCCGGCGATGCCGCCACCGGCCACGATGACATCGTATGTCCTCACGAGGACGCCTCCAGTATGGTTCCCGTCCGACGCTCTCCGCCCGATCAGTTTAGCCGACCAGCACGCGAGCCGCCAGGCCGACGAGCAGCGCTGCCGCGGCGTAACGAAAGACCCTGGTGCTCAACCGCCGGAATACGTACACACCGGCATAGGTAGCAGCGAGCGCGGGGACCATTAGCAGGAGCGATGTGCGTATGAGCGGAAAGGTGGCCGCGCCGGTGACCAGGTGCATGGCGATGCGCAAGATGCCTGTGACGAAGAAAAAGGTCGACATAATGCACTTGGCTTCTGTCTTTTCCCAGCCGCGCAACAGGGTGTACAGCACGATCGGTGGCCCGCCCATGTTGAGCGCGCCGCCGAACAGGCCGCCAATAATGCCGGTAAGGTGTGCGGCGGGGAAGGGTCGCGTGACCAGAGGGCGGGGAGGATGCCAGAAGGTGACGGCGCAGCCTACCAGGATCATGACAGCGATGCCGGCCTTGAGGATGTCCGCGGGTATTGATTGCAGCAAGAGCACTCCGAGGATCGTGGTCGGAATGGCCGGCAGGATCACGGGCCATGCATCGTGCCAGGGGATGTCCTTCCAAATGCTCCAGAGGTTCATGGCTGCGCTGCCCAGGGACAGCAACGCAATGATCACTGTGGCATCCCTCACCGGCATGACGAGGACCAGCGCGCCCATGGCAAAGAGCCCAAATCCGAATCCCGTGATGCCCTGTACCAGCCCGGAGAGCAGGATGATGAGCACGATGTTCAGGGTGTCAGGCATGCGGCACTCCTTGAGGCGTAGCGATAGCGGAACACATCCGGGGCTGCGGGGGCACTTGACAGTCAGACGTCCGGCGGATACTATCCACAGCAGGGCTTATCCTAGCCCGATGAGAAACTGCGTCAAGTACTGGGGTGCCATATGGTGAACGCGCTGGATGTGTTGCAGGAACGTGGATTCGTGGAGCAGGTCTCGGATGCAGAGGGCCTGCGTTCCGCTATGGAGAGTCCGCTGACCTTTTACATCGGCTATGATCCGTCCGCCGCAAGCCTGCACGCCGGCAGCCTGCTCACGATTATGGCCGTGGCGCACCTGCAGCGACTGGGGCACCGGCCCATTGTCGTGGTCGGCGGCGGAACCGGCATGATCGGCGATCCAACGGGGCGCACAGAGATGCGTCAGCTGATGGCCGTCGACAGTATCGCCGAGAATGTGGATGCGATTCGGCGACAACTGTCACACTATATCGATTTCGGTGAGGACCGCGCCGTTGTCGTGAACAACGCAGAGTGGCTTATGAAGCTGGGCTATATCGAGTTCCTGCGGGATATTGGGCAGCACTTTTCGGTGAACCGCATGCTTGCCGCCGAGGCTTATCGCCAGCGGTTTGAGCGGGGCCTGAGCTTTATCGAATTTAACTATCAGCTGCTTCAGGCATACGACTATCTGCATCTCTTCAGGACCTATGGTTGCCGGCTACAGATGGGCGGAAATGACCAGTGGGGGAATATCCTTGCCGGCGTCGATCTGATCCGCCGGATCGAGGGGGCGGAGACCTATGCGCTGACGTTTCCTCTGCTCACGACGTCGTCGGGTGCCAAGATGGGCAAGACGGCGGCCGGTGCTGTCTGGCTCCAGGCGGAACTAATGGCTCCCTATGACTTTTACCAGTACTGGATCAATGTTGAGGATGCCGACGTCGGGCGTTTTCTCAAGCTATACACGTTCCTGCCGCTGGAGCAGATCGCAGAGCTGAGTTCGGTCGAGGGCTCTGCTTTGCGCGACTCTAAAGAGGTACTGGCTTACGAGGTGACCCGCCTGGCACATGGGGCCGAGGCTGCTGACCAGGCGCGCGAGGCGTCGCGCGCGCTGTTTGGCGGGCAGGGGGAGCGCGACGCGATTCCTTCGACCACCGTTGCGAAAAGTGACCTTGAGCAAGGCGTACTTGCTGTGGATCTCTTTGTCACCGCTGGCCTGACCCGCTCCAAGAGTGACGCCCGCCGCCTGGTGCAGCAGGGCGGGGCGTATGTGAACGATGAGCCCGTCCAGGATATCGAGGCGCTGATCACGGATGCTGATCTCGAGCACGGAGAGATCCTTCTACGCGCCGGGAAGAAAAGATTCCACCGCATCGTCACAGGATAACGACCGAGCCGCAGTGCTTGCGCAGGGGGTTCAGTGCGAAAGCGAAACACACTCGTACTCATCGTTGGGGCGATAGCCGGGATTGCGGCGTATCGCTGCGCGTCGCGCGCCTGGAAGCAGGCTCGCGCCGAGGCCCGGCCTTACGAGAAACCGACTTTTTCCAGTGCGCTCACGTTTCTCGATATCCTTCGCCCCTTGTGGCGGCATCCTGAGGCGCTGGCGATGATGCGCAACAACCCGGAACTCACCTCACCGCTGACGGATGCCGTACTGGCTGCTTTGCTGCAGGGAGAACACGCTGGCAAGCCGGCGCTCGCTGATCGCATGCTGGCGTGGTTCGGGGTAAGAGGAGAGCGCATTCGTGGCCGCCCCGCATCGACATCGGTGCCTGTATCCCCGGAAGAAGCGGCCCTGGCTGCTGATTTCGCCCGCGAGACACTGGCTGCTGGTGCGAAACCGCCCGCCGACCGGGTGGAAGAACTGATCACGACCTTTGGAACGCGTACTGCGCACGATCTGGTGACCTTTGTGCGCCTAGTGACGGCCTTTGTGCTCGTGGCGAACACCTGGGAGGCGCTGATCAGTCGACTGCTCGGTGAACCCGCGCCGCAGTCTCGAGCGAGCAGCGAGTTGGAAGTGCTGGCAATTCTGGCTCTCGGAGTCTTGCCGCTCGTGCCTGTAGCGTTTGTGCGGACGCTGATCAATCCGGCCGGCTACTAGTCCTGTCTTCTGCACAGCAACGAGACGCTCGGGAGTGCCCCGGGCGTCTCTTGGATTGCGGGGAGCTAGATCACTGCAGTATCCGAGTTCAGCGCAAAGAAGGAGTAGCTAGAGGATATGACAGCCCCTAACCATACCCAGGCGCAATTGCCCAACAACTCGGGTACCTGTGTTCTGGTGATACTTGTGATAAAGGCAGTCAGGCCTACGACAAAAAAGATCCCAAAGTACAGCACCGCGAGGAACAGTGAGGCCTTGTTTACGGTGGGCTCGTCCACCTCGTAGGAGGGAGTATCCTGCGCAGGTTCGCCGGTAGGCGTCTCATCTGGCTCCGTCCAGAGAACGATCTCGGGCAGCAGTGGCAAGCCCAGCGTGTCCGCCAGCCCGAAAAAGTTGCGTTTGATCCATCCAATCGGGGCGGTGATCAGGTCGCGACCGATTCCGGCCACGTGAACAGACACGCCCGAGCCGCTGCGGGCAAAACCGGCGGTTACCACGGAGCCCACGAGGCCGCTGAGCGCGGCGGCAGCCCTCGTCATGGTCTCTGAAAAGACGGGGTCACTCTCCGTCAGCGTCCTATGAATGGCCACGCCCAGGACGACGGCATAGAGTATGGCTGCACTGGCGGTCGCAACGACCGAGACAAACTGGCGAAACCAGGTTGGCACCTCTATGGGCGATGACGCGATTCCTAGCAGCCTCGGGCTCTTGTGTGTCATGATGGCAGTTCTCCTCTGTGCGCGGATCTGATGCGTTGTGTCTGCGCCTGATCAATCTACATCGCCGAGGTTACCGCGTCTCTCGGCATCACGCAAGCGACGCACAAGACTCTCCGGGACACGTCCCGTCCTGGCCAGACGCGCTATGGCAGAATCGGCGCTCTGGAACTGCACGGTGTCCAGCGAGTCATACGCGCCGGGCAGGTCGCTGTCTGGTCCCTGTTCGCTCTCCATGTCCAGAGCAAGCTGATTTCTGATGAGACGGGCGGCCTGGCCGGCAGTGTCGATCGCTACCGCTCCGCCGTCCGTCCAGTCGCTGCCCATTGTCGCCGCTCCAGTGGTCCACCAGAGCACCCGGCCTCCATGCGCCACTTGGTCCGAAAGGCCCGGCCAGTCTGCGGCGGCGCCTGCATGGTCATAGAGCACGAGGACATCAGAGAGCGCCGTGGCAAGCCGGGTGCAGGCGTTACCCAGAGCGGGCGAGTACGTCGTCTCCGGTGTAAACGGGCTCAGCTCCAGTCGTTCGCCGCGCTCGACAGCTTCCTCACCTAGGCGCAAGATGGGACCGGCATGACTCAGGCCGACTGGCAGGATCAGAATTGTGGCCGCGTGTTCGGCCGCCGCGGTGTCCAACATGAGGCGCTCGATGCCCTGAGCGTAGGTCCCGCAATGTGAGACTGGCAGCGATGCCAGGTCTCTTGCGAGCGCTGCGATCGTCGCGTTCGCCATCCCTGCAGGGTGGCTTGATCCCGAGACAAACACGGCAGGCCGCTCCAGCAGATGGAGATTGCCCCGATAAAAGAACATGTAGGGCAGCCAGCGCTCTGGCAGCCTCTCTGCCAGGCTCTCGGGGTAATTCGGGTCTGCGCGCGTGAGCAGGTCGACCCCTTGTGACTGCCAATAGTCCAGGATCTCCTGAGCCTGCGATGCGCGACCAAACGCCGCTTGCCAGCGCTCCGCCTGGAGTGCATCAAGCTCGGGCAACTGCTCCATCAATGTCTGTGCAGAAAACGGAGCACAGGCGCTCAGGGGCTGCTGCGCCACGATAGTCCAGCGGTACAGTGCGCGTTTGGCGATGTTGCGATCGACATCTGCATCGCTGAGGAGCGCGAGCCAGCACGCCTTTTCCTGGATATCCACCTATCTCCATCCTGTGGTCTACTGACGCCATTATAGGATCGCGAGGGGGCGTGTCAACGGATGAGCTCAGCGGGTGCTGCTGTCGTGGCAACCACTGGCGGTGTGAGAGAATGGCTCCGGTGCGCTGGCAGTCTTGATCTGCAACTGTCCTTGGCGTAGACTGTGGGTGTTCGAAATATCTGGTGCCAGATGGCAATCGCGCGGAGTAGAAGGAGGGTTTCGATGGCAGACAAGATAAGAGTGACGGTGTGGAATGAATATCGGCACGAGAAAACCGATCAGGTGGTGGCAGACGTCTATCCTGAGGGGATACACGGGCAGATCGCCAGCTTTTTGGGGGCCGAGGCCGATATTGTCACGCGAACGGCCACTTTGGATGAACCCGAGCATGGCCTCACGCAAGATGTCCTGGACAACACCGACGTGCTGATCTGGTGGGGGCACATGGCACACCACGAGGTTCAGGATGAGATCGTGGATCGCGTCCAGCGGCGCGTGCTCAACGGCATGGGGCTGATCGTGTTGCACTCGGGTCACCTATCCAAGATTTTCCGCCGGATGATGGGGACCTTTTGCACGCTCAAGTGGCGCGAGGCTGGCGAGCGCGAGCGCCTGTGGGTGACCGACCCCAGCCACCCGATCGCTGCCGGTCTCGGTGAGTTTTTCGAGATTCCGCATGTTGAGATGTATGGCGAGTTCTTTGACATACCAACGCCCGATGCCACCGTATTCACAAGTTGGTTCCAGGGCGGCGAGGTCTTTCGCAGCGGTGTAGCCTATCATCGGGGCAAGGGCAAAGTGTTCTACTTCCGCCCGGGCCATGAGACCTTCCCGATCTTTTACCAGGCTGAGGTACAGCACGTGATCAAGAATGCGGTGCGCTGGGCCGCGCCTGTCAATGGCCCGTATCATGACCTGGGCCGGGCGCCCAACTACAAGGCGAATGAGACCTTTGAGGTCACTGACTGATCGCGCCGGCACGTTTTCTGGCCCATCTCGCTGCGGCGGGATGGGCTCTTTTGTCGTGCGATCGACTACACCTGGCGGAGAGGACAGAGTACAGGGCGCGGATGCCTCTCGCGGCGCGATTGGCCGGTCTATAGAGACAGCAGTCGGGGTGCTGTGGCGGGTCCTGAGCTCTAAGTGGGGGCTGATAGTGCCGGCGGCCCTGGTGGGTCTGTGGGTCATTGTTGTTGCGGCGATACCAGGCTTCAGACCAGGATTCGCCGGCCTTTCTGAGACCACTGCGGGCCAGGTCGTATACGCCTGGGATCTGCTCCATCCGGCGTCTCGTCTCGCACTGCGGGGACTCTTTGTGCTGCTCATGATGGTGTTGCTGACGCGACTGGCACAAGGGCTCTTTCCCTCGGTCGAGGGGCTGCCGTCCGGCGAGCCCTTCTCGCTATCGGTTGGTGCGCCCTCAACCGTTGCGACGGCGACAGACGTGTGGGATCGCCTCTTTATGGCCCTGGGCGGTGAGGACACATCGCGGAAGGGGTCCCGGGCAACACCCGCTGCAAGCCAGGCGCTGCTTTATCCGGCAGCCTGGCAGCGGGTCTGTTCGCAGTTGCCTGTAGTGGGCGCGATTCTGGCACTCACGGGCGCGCTGCTCTTGTGTATCGGGGCCAGGGGTGTGATCAGCCCGCCGGTGCTAGCTGGCGATGCAGCTGACCTGCCGGACCTGGTCTCAGCGGCGACGCTCCGCCTTCAGACAGAAAGCGTTTTTCTGCGGGAGCAGGATAGCAGTGTCGGCGTACAGCTATCCTGGTCATTGCCCGGCGAGGAGGCTTCTTCACCGTTGCTGCTTGTCACGGACCGGTGGCGTCCCTATCGTGGCGCGTGGCTACGCGTGGTGGACGTCCCTCCGGCGCTATCGCTCACCGTCAGGGATGCCGCCTATGAACCGCTGCCGCTGGTGCCTGTCATCGGCGACCGTCAGTCGCTGGCGATGTTTCGCGGTGTGGTTCCTCAGGAAGAACAGATGCTCACCGTGCCTGACGCCGGCATCGTTATCAGGGTCGCCCGAACTCTTTCAGGCTCAGGCAGCGAGGACGTCGTTGTCGAGGCGCTGGATGGCGGCCTCGGCACGCTGCTGGGCAGGGCTGTGCCTTTGCCCGAGGCCGTACTGGAGCTGCCAGGGGCCATAGTCCTGGCGCACAGAGAGCTCGCCGCTGTTGTATCCATCTGGCGGCTGCCAGGGTTGGCGCTGTTCTCTGGGGGGGTGTTGATCGGATTGGCCGGCATGCTGCTGCGGCGCCGATGCTCGGCCTGGCGGGCATGGATCGGAGTTCAGGCAATAGATGGTTCGGATGGCTGGCAGGTGCTGGTGGCGAGCGAGCCTCCCGATGTAGCAGCCAGGATTTGCGAACGCATTACGGGTGAGCAGAGCGAGACGGCTTGCTGTGACCGGCACTAGAGGCGCCCGCTGGAGATAGCCGGGTTGCGTTGTGTCAAGACCGCTCCGGTCGAGAGATTTGACACGTCCTCTCGCCTGATTATAGTTAGAATGGTCAAGTTTTGGCTCTACCGTGTGCATATCCGTGTCCGCCTCGAACCGCTCGCCGAGCCCTCGTCGTCCTTGATGCAGAGTGACACTGAGCAACTCCAGCTTTGCGGTTGGGCTGGGTGACGGACATGCCGATCATCTATTGTCAGAAAGGGCTAGTGCCGTGCTAAAGCGCTGGTTATGGATCCTTCTGGTCGTTGCTGTGGCGGCGGTCGCAATCTGGTATTTTGTGCTGCGACCGCCGCAGGATACGGGCACTCCTGTGGATGGGCAGATCTCGATGGGCGCTGTGGTGCGTGGACCATTTGAGGCCACTGTAAGCGCGACGGGCAGTGTGCGTGCTGAGCGTACGCAGCGGCTCGGCTTTCGCGCCTCTGGCACAGTCGTCGAGATCCTTGTGGACGAACTGGACACCGTGTCTGCGGGAGATGTGCTGGCCCGTCTGGACCCTGTGGATGTGCGACTCAGTCTGGCCCAGGCGGAGGCCGCTTTGGCGATTGCCGAGGCTCAGCTTGCGCGTACCGTCAAAGAGGCCTCCGAGTCCGAGCTGGCTATGATCGATGCAGCTCTGGCTGCTGCTGAATCGGGAGTACAGACAGCACAGGCGGGGGTCGACGCCGCACGCGCCAATCAGCAGCGCGTCCTCTCTGGTCCCACCGCTGATGAGATAGCGATCGCGTCTAAACGAGTAGAGGAGAGCAAGAACGCTCTCTGGGGAGCGCAGGCACAACGCGATGCGATCTGTGGCCGCGTTGGTCTGGGGGTCTCTCAGGCCGATTGCGATCAGGCCGAAGCAAACGTGAATCGAAGCGAGATTTCGGTTGAGATCGCTCAGCTCCAGCTGGAGCAGATGCGTGAGGGAGTCAGCGATGCCGATCGGGCTGCGGCGCAGGCGCAGGTCAATCAGGCGCTGGGACAGCTATCATCTGCCCGGGCTCAGTTGCAGCGTGCACAGGCCGAGGCGGAGCTTTCGCGCCAGGGCGCCAGCGCGGAGGAGATTGCGGTGGCGCAGGCACAGGTGGACCAGGCGCAGGTTGGCGTCGATATTGCCCAAAGGCGTCTCGATGATCTCGATTTGCGTGCTCCCGCGGACGGTGTTGTTGCCAGCCTGAACCTCCTCATCGGGGACACTGCCGCGGCCGGCAGCCCGGTGATGACGCTGATCGACGCCGCAGATTATCACGTTGTCATGAGCATCGACGAGACGGACATCGGCCAGGTGGCGGTGGGACAGGAAGCCAGGGTGGTGCTGGACGCATACCCCAAGGCCCCGATGATCGGCACCGTGAGCCGCATCGGAGCGGTGGGAAACAATGTGCAGGGCATCGTGGTGTTTGATGTGCGCGTAGATCTAGAGCCGGGTGAACTTGAGTTGCGGCCTTTTATGACCGCGGCTGTCGATGTCATCGTCATGCGTACTGAGGATGCTCTCCTGGTGCCAGTGCGGGCGGTGCGACGCGACGCCGGCGGCAGGTATGTCGAAAAACTGGTGAACGGGCAGTTGGTGCGCGTACCGATAGAGATCGGCGCCAGCAATGGCGAGTACAGCATCGTGCAAGATGGATTGGCAGAGGGCGATGAGGTCGTCGTAGGCCGGCCGAGCGGTCCGCTCTTTGAGTTCTCCTTTGGTGGCTGAGATGTTGATTGACCTGCGGCAGATCTGCAAGGTCTACATGATGGGCGAAGTGAAGGTGCAGGCCCTGTGCGACCTTGACCTGCAGATACGTGCAGGCGAGCTGACTGCCATCATGGGGCCTTCAGGATCGGGCAAGAGCACGCTGATGAACATTCTGGGTTGCCTGGACCAGAGCACCTCCGGCGCCTATTATCTGGATGGCGTCAATGTATCTACGCTCAGTCAGAATGAGTTGGCGCGCATTCGAAACCGGAAAATCGGGTTTGTGTTTCAGAGCTATAACCTCTTGCGGCGTACCTCCGCTATCGACAACGTGGAGCTTCCTCTCATCTATGCTGGCAGTCGTAACCGGCGTGCCCGTGCGGCCGAGGCGCTTGAGCGTGTGGGGCTCAAGGACCGCATGGATCACAAGCCCAACGAGCTCTCGGGCGGTGAACAACAGCGTGTGGCGATAGCCCGAGCTTTGATCAATCATCCGGATATTATCCTGGCTGATGAGCCGACTGGTAACCTGGATAGCAAGACCGGGCTGGAGATCATCGGCTTGTTTCAGAGCTTGAACCGCGATCAGGGCATAACCGTTCTGTACGTCACCCACGCGCCAGAGACGGCAGAGTACACCGATCGCATCATCAGGCTGTCCGATGGCAGGCTGGTGGATGACCAGCCGGTGCTTGAACCCCGCGTCGCTCCGCGAGCCGCCATTAGGGTAGCAGCAACAGCATGAACGTATTCGAGAGCATCAGGATGTCTTTCCGTAGTCTGGCAGCTAACAAGATGCGCTCGTTCTTGACGATGCTCGGAATCATCATCGGAACTGGCGCCGTCATCGCATTGCTCTCGGCGGGTGAAGGGGCGCGGCAGGCGATCACGGGACAGGTTCAGGGGATTGGGGCCAATCTTCTGATTATCCTTTCGGGGCGCTTTGAGATGGGCATGGGCACAACAGAGGCTAAACCCCTGACACGAGACGATGCTCTGGCTCTGAGCGACCATTCCAGTGTGCCACACGTCCTGGCCGTGGCGCCGGTTGTCAACGGCTCCGTCGTGATAACTTATGGCAGCGAAAGCTTGAGCGCGCAGGTCGAGGGCAGCACGCCTGAGTATGAGTACGTGCGGAACTATCCTGCCGCATATGGGCGCTTTATTTCAGCCGGCGATGACGCCGTGTCTGCGCGCGTGGCGGTGATTGGGACCGATGTGGCGGACCGCCTCGTGGGCGACCGGGCGAGTGCTGTGGGTGAATCCATCCGTATGAACGGCGTGCCGTTCCAGGTCATCGGCGTTCTCGAAGAAAAGGGCGGACCCGGCGCAATGGGGGCTTCGGCTGATCGTATCGTCATCATCCCGCTATCTACGGCGTACACCAAGCTCTTCCCCGGGCGCTATGCTTCCCAGGGCCAGCGCACGGTCGACATGATCTATGCCTCAGTCGTTGATGAGGAGAGCATCGATCTGGCTATCGGTGAGATTCAGCACGTACTTCGCCAGCGTCAGGATACCTACCTGCCTGAAGACGACAGCTTCTCGATCACTTCTCAGCAGGACGTGCTGGGGGTACTTGATCAGGTGTCCAGCATTATGACCACTTTCCTGGCTGCGATTGCCGCGATTTCACTGCTCGTGGGCGGGATCGGGATCATGAACATCATGCTGGTGTCGGTGACGGAACGCACGCGCGAGATTGGCATCCGCAAGGCG
Organism: Anaerolineae bacterium; assembly: GCA_040772225.1. GTDB lineage: Bacteria > Chloroflexota > Anaerolineae > UBA1429 > UBA1429 > JAAYED01. The sequence goes on along the minus strand of JAXGYO010000002.1, from coordinate 657,663 downwards.
GTGGGCGCCCGGAGCTCTGACGTGCTGGTGCAATTTCTGATCGAGTCTGTCGTCTTGAGCGTCGTCGGTGGGCTGCTTGGGATCGCCTTTGGCTGGGGCGTGTCCCGGCTGATCAATAGGCTTGGGTCGTTCACCGCCGTCGTTACATGGCAGTCTGTCGCGCTCGCCGTCAGCTTTTCGCTCGCCGTGGGGCTGTTCTTTGGCATCTACCCCGCGCGCAGGGCTGCTACCATGAACCCCATCGACGCGCTCAGGTACGAGTGACCGGCATCTCTCAGCCTGATTCCGGGCGGGAAGGCGTCTCCGTGGGCAACTCGCGCACCTCTGCATCCTGGGTAACCTCGCCCCGTGCCAACATGTTGTTGAGCAGCTGACGCGTCTCTTCCCGCTCCAGGAATGCGGACAGTAGGGCCTGCTTGTACCGTACGGCGCGCGCGCTCTCTTGTGCCTGGGCGTCCATCCGGTCGATAAGCTTGCCGGTCATGTCAGTCATCAGGTCACGCAGTTCTGCCTGCTTTTCGGCGAGCAACTCGTGCAGTTGCTCGTTCTCCAGCAGGAGGGCGCTGATGACGTCACGCTGCTTGCCTCCGCCGAACACGCCGATGACACCGCCGGCGGTGAGTCTGTCGCGCAGGCGTGCCACCTGATGCTCCAGGCTGGCGAGGCGCTGGTCCCGCTCCGCGATCTCTTGCTCGTACTCTGCAATCACACGTTGCTTGTCCGTGGTTGTCGCCTCGAGCAAGCGTTCCAGCGTGGCCTCCTGTTGCTTCCGCTGCTCGCTCAGCGCCTGTTGCTGTTGCCGGGCGATCCATTTGCCTCGCAGCCAGACCACGAGACCGGTAATCGTTGCGCAGACAATGATGGTCACCAGGACCTGGGGCGAAAAGACCATGTCCCAAAACGTCGGTTCAGGCATGTCCAACTCCTTCCCGAGGAAAATTCAAGCCGACCGGCCCTCTGCAATTGCTTCCACAAAGGCGCGTGCGCGGGCTGTCAGTGAGGCCCAATCGGCCTGCGCGATCAGCCTGTCGTTGACAAGGCTGGATCCGACGCCGACACAGGATGCGCCGGCGCGAACATAGGCCGCGGTATTGTCAACAGTGACGCCTCCCACGGGAGCGAGGCGCACCTGAGGCAGCGGCGCGCGCACGGCACGTATATACGCCGGACCGAAAGAGTCCGCCGGAAAGACTTTGACGATGTCGGCACCCCATTCCCAGGCCTGCAGAATCTCGGTGGGTGTGAGGGCCCCGGGCATGCAAACGATCCCGTACCGGTGACAGATCGTGATCACGTCCAGGTTCAGATTGGGTGCCACGATAAAGCGCGCCCCGGCAAGAATCGCCGCGCGAGCCGTCTCCGCATCGAGGACGGTGCCTGCACCCATGACGACCTCGTCGCCAAGCCTGGCGCTCACTGATTCCAGCGTCTGCAGTGCCCCTGGCGTCGTCATCGTGAACTCGATATGTCGCACACCCCCCGAGACGATCGCTTCAGCCACGCGCAACAGGTTCTCTGAGCTGGATAGCCGCACGATGGCGACCACGCCAGTCTCTACGATATCGTTCAGCAGCTCGGTCCTGTCCATGAGACCTCCCAGAATGCGCAGTTCCATGCACGAGGGATAATACGGCAGGCGGCGATGTAAGCCAACTCTCCTGCTGCCCTCAACGGCACGACTCGAGCGTGGCAGAGTGCGCTGCACCTTGACACTCTGCTGCCTTTTCTGCTATCAGTAGACAGACGCAAAACTCGGAGGCCCCATGAAAATCACAGGCATCAGCAGCTATCCAGTCTGGGCCGGTCACCGCAACTTTCTCTTTGTGGCTGTTGACACCGACGAGGGCTTGTACGGCGTGGGTGAGTCAGGGGTCACTGGCCGAGAGTTGGCTGTCATGGGCGCCCTCAAGCACCTGACGCCCCTGTTGCTTGGGCAGGATCCCATGCGGATCGAACACATCTGGCAGACGATGTCTCGGGGAGGTTTCTTCCCACACGATCGGATTCTCGGAAGCGCCATCGCTGCGATCGATATCGCGCTCTGGGATATCAAGGGCAAGGCGCTCGGCCTGCCAGTCTATGATCTCTTTGGCGGCCGTGTCCGAGATAAGGTAGCCTGCTATTGTCACTTGAGTGGGGGGCATGGGACCGACACAACGGAACTGGTGCGTGATGCGCGGGCTCGCGTTGCGGAAGGCTGGAAGTTTCTGCGCTGGGGCCTGCCTAACGAAGGTGAATTGCTCTATCCTGCAAGGGCAGTACAGCAGACTGTGGAGCAGTTCGCTGCACTGCGCGAGTCAGTGGGGCCAGAGATTGAACTCTGCTTTGACGGTCATACGCGTCTGTCCCCGCCCGATGCCGTGTCATTGTGTCAGCAAGTCCAGCCATATCGCCCCTTCTTCATCGAAGATCCTATCCGATCGGAGAGTGAGCAGGCGTACCGTATGCTCAGGAGCCGGACCGACGTTCCGTTGGCCGCCGGAGAGCAGTTCTGCAGCAAGTGGGAGTTCCGGGAGCTCATCGACGGCGATCTGATTGACTATGCCCGCGTCGATCTTTGTATCGCTGCCGGGCTGACGGAGGGTCGCAAGATCGCAGGCTGGTGCGAGGGGCACTATATCGACATGGCCGTGCACAACCCTCTGGGGCCGGTAGCCACGGCGGCGTGCGTGCACTTTAACCTGAGCGTCCCGAATATGGCCGTGCAGGAGCAGCCTCGCATGCCGGGTACCATGCTCACGGATGTGATCAAGAACCAGCCTATCTGGCAGGAGGGTTATATCCTTGCTCCCGCGACGCCCGGCCTGGGCATCGAGCTGGATCGTGAAGCTGTGGCGGCACATCCTTTCCAGATGACAGAGTTGCCACATCTGCGTCGCGAGGATGGATCCTTCACCAACTGGTGAGTCGAATGACTGGGGAGTAGCAGACTGGGTTTGTCAAAGGAGGCTACTGGAGTCGGCTAACTCAGGGAAGAGCGTGTGTACTTGTTGGCGGATCTGGGTCTTGAGACGCGCCACTTGCTGAGTGATCTGCTCGTACTCGGCGGCGAGTGTCTGGAGATCATCCCCTAACTCGCAGGGCTGCACGCTGGAAGGGGGCAACTGCCCGATAAAGTGAAGAATGGTGCGCGCATCGATGGCATCAGTCTTGGTGCGGCGCAGGGACTGTGCACGGCGGAAACGGGAGATCAGTAGGGGATTGAGCTGCAAGACCCGGGCGTTCCGCTGAAGGAGCCAGGACAGAAGAGGTTCTGTGTAAGGGCCAGACGCCTCGAGACCAAAGACAAAGGTCTCAGGGAAAGGCCCATAGGGCTCCAGGAAGCGGATCAGGTCGGCGAGCCCGTCTCGGGAAAGGGGAAAGGCTCGCACGACCTCAGTATCGCCGTCACCGACGGCCACGGCGATACTGTCCTTGGCGAGATCGATACCGACAGGTGTTCGAGAGGTGTCCGTGTCCATGGCAAATCCTTTCTTTGTGGTTCTCAGGCGGGGATGGAAGCCGGAAGAGGATCTTCCCCCTGGCCTCCTTCATAACACGGGCTCAAGGCCCAACCAACTAATCCAGGGTTGGAAGATCGGGGATACCCTCCTTTACGGGCTCGATGGCCCACAAGCCATGCCATCCTCCGATCTCCCATCCCCGCCTGAAACCAACGTAGTACATTTCTACTCACATTTCTAGTAGGAGGCGACTTATGGCGTGGTGGGTATGGTTAATTATCGCAGTCGTGGTCTACCTGGTCCTGTGCCTCGTTCCCTGGCTTTTATTCAGGCTATTCACAGCCCGCCTTGAGAGAAAGGGTGGCTTTGTGACGGAGATATTGCCGCGCATCAACGCCCTGGTGGATGCAGAGAGACATCACACCTCCGTCTGGCCGGAGGAACCGCGTCCCGGTCGCTACGAGGAGATCGATCGCGAGGCGTTGAGGCTCTTGAGCGAATTGCGCGATGGCTTGTCGCGCGTCAATGAGATCGCTGACAGGGTCGCTGCGTACGCGACTCCTGTTGTGTCCGTTGGCCGCGCATTCCTACTCGGTGCCTTTGGCCCGATGGCTGCTGCGAGGAAAGCTCTCTCCGAGAGAAGCGAGTTGGACAGCCAGCTTGAGAGCGCAGAGCGTACGGCTGCTGCGCTGGCGGAGCAGCAGTCTGAGGCTGCCGCTGTGCCAGATCGTCTGCAGGCGGATCTGGTCGCTGCGCAGGCAGAGATCCGTCGCCTGTATGCGCTCTGGGAGGCCGAGATCCAGGCAGGAACCCAGGACATTCAGGCCCTCGGGGATGGTCTCGCGCTGGTGGACAATGCCATGAGTGCCACGACGGAGACTGTCCGTACGTCGGGCGCTGACGAGCAGCTTGGGACGGTGCTGCGTGCCGAACAACAGCTCGCCATGGCGACAGAGACGATCGAGCAAGCGGAGAGGGAGCTAGAAGCGATCCGCACACAGCGCACAACGGCTCAAGAGGCTGCCGAGACGGCACATGCCGCAGTGAGTGATGTGAGTGCGCGTTGGGTGGCGCTGCAGGATCAGGGCGTAAAGGATCCATCGGTAGCCGCGCGGGTGTCGGAGCTGGGTAAGATGGTCGCCACACTCGATGCGACCCTCGGGCAGGCCACGCCGTCCGCCTTTGAGCAGGCTACTGAGCGTGCTCAGGAGGTGAAGGCTCTGGGGTCGTCGGTTGCGGCCGAGCTTGAGGCACTCAAAGAGTCCATGACGAAGAGCGCCGAGACTGTTTCGGAGAATGTGGTCCTGCTGGATCGGGCTCGTGCTGTGCTGGCAGAGTCGACGGAAGCCATGCCCGGCGTCACCTTCGACGTAAGCACCGGCCAGATCCGCGAGGGAGAAGAAATTCTGACTCAGTCGCAGAGTGCCCTGCAATCGGGAACGCTGCATGGCTACCAGACGGCGGCGACGCTGGCGGAACAGGCCCGAGAAAAGCTGCAGGAGGCACTCGAAAGGGTCACCTCTACCGTTGAGGCAGTGCAAAAGCTGAACGCCGAGCGTGATGCAGTGGGCGATGCGGCGCGGGCTGCCCTGCGCGAGCGCGCCGCCACGCTGGCGAGTGAATGGGAGGTGTATGGGCGACACTGGCATCCCGGCCGCCAGGGGGCTCTGGCCGGCGCACTGAGCTCACTGGATACAGCCGATGCGGCCTGGGCCGCGCTTCCCGAGGCCTTCCGATCAGAGGGTATTCTGGATCAGTCTCATCTTGCGGAGCTACAGGGATTGATGCAATCCGTGACGGAAGGCGTTGAGGCATCTCGCGGCGCGATCGATTCCCTGGAGTCCGAGCTGACTGCTATCATCTCGCTCCGGGAGCAGGTTGAGACCGGCGTCGCTGCCCTTGAGACAGAGACGCTCCCCGCTCTGGTCGATAGGCGTGACAAGATGCTTCCGGAGCTGGCAGAACGTTACGATAACTGGTTGCTCCTCTATCATGAGCAGCGCGCAGCGTTGGCCGATCCCGCCCAGATGGACTATGAGCGGGCTGCTGCAGACTGGCTGCCGCAGGTTACCAGTGAGGCGCAAAGCATCCTGTCGGCCTACGAGGGCGACCTCGTTCACTATGGCAAGCAGCTTGAGGAGGCAAGGCGCCGGCTGGAACGGAGCTGGCAGCGGCTGCAACGTCTCGAGCCTCAGCAGCCGCCTCTCCCTCAGGAGGACATCAACAAGCTGACAGAGGATATTGACTCCTGGATGGCGACGGGCGAGGCGGAAGCCGCTAACCCGGCGGTCCTGTCTGGTCTCGTCACCCATCAAGCCAGCGATCTGGAGCGGCGTATCGATCTCGCGCGGCGCCAGATCAGCGAGGGCCGGCAGGCTCTCAGCTCCCTGGAGCGCCAGTTCCAGCAAATAGGCCAGTCGCTGCAAAAAACGCGTGCGTCGCTGCGTGCCTTGCAGAACGACACCCAGTGGCAACAGATCAAGTGGGTGCTTGGCTCCGGGGAGGAGACCTGGGAACGCGCCCTGGCCGCTGAGGCGTCCAGCAAGGAGTCAGAGTCGCTAGAGATGGCGGTGAATGAGATGCAGCGGGCGATCAACGTCGGGCAGGAGGCGCAGCAGATCTATGCAGGGAGTGAGCAGCAGCTGCGCTCTGCGGTAGACCGCCTGAATCGCGAGTTCCGTGCCGCGACCAACAACCTGGATCGGGCACAGCGACGTGCCAACCAGCTCAGACAGGAAGGTCCCTCGGAAGAGCTGGATGCGCTGGACGAACGCATCTCAAGCGCCATGAGTCTCGTCAGTATGGCACAGAACGCGAGCAACTTTGAGGACGCACTGCGTCATCTGACTGCGGCGCAGGAGGAACTGGGCCGTTCCTAGCGCGCAGGATCGGATTGGTCCGGTTTGGACCACACCGGGTGTAGCATGGCCCACTGAGTGGGAACCTGGAGAATGGTTTCTTCCACGAGTTCTAGGACGCGACGCGTGTTCAGCTCGACATCTTGCTCGCGATCGCCGGTGCGCACCATATCTAGCGGTGGCCAGAAGGTGAGCAGATACGTGTGATCCGGGCGGCGGATACACGACGCCACCATGATCCTCGCACCGGTCTGGAGGGCCAGCCGCACATGCCCGCGCGGCAGAGGGGCTGGCCCGTCAAAGAACTGGATTGGGGGATCGTCATAGTCCATCGGACGGTCCACACCGGTGGCGACGATGCCTCCGTTGCGAAGACGCCGTAGCGCCGTGCGTAGCGACTGAACCGAAAGTGGCGTCACCACGAGGGCGCCCTTTTGCCGGTAGCTGTTTACCGTATCCTGCGCGGGATTCTGATCTGGCAGGCTGAGCAACTGCACCTCGACACCCTGGCCTGCGACCCATTGAATGCCCAGGTCAAAGTTTCCCACATGACCGGCCACGACGATCGTACCGGTGGGGTCGCTGAACTGCTGTTGGGCGAGCGCCCAGCCAGCCGGATCGGGTGTAAGGACGCCGCCTCGCAGGAGTTTCTCCCCGTGGATGTGAATCATGTCAAAATAGGTACAGCCCAGCTCATGGATGGCATCCTCAGCCAGTCCGTCGAGCGTTTCTGGGTCCCCTTCAGTCATCACGTGGCTCAAGTTCTCCCGCAGTATGCGGTAGGCTTTGCTGTTTTTCCGGCGCATGAGCCTCGCTCCGCGTCGGGCAAGCCAGTAGCCAAATCGCCTGGGAAGGATGCGAGCAAGCACCATGCCGACCCTGATCAGGATCGCGGTCCGACGGATGTGCCTGGAATTGACGGAAGCGTTACTGCTCACCTGGCCTCTGACCTCGCAAGCCCGGCGAAGGACTCGATGATTACCGGAAGACCGCGCACCACGCAGAACGCCGTGGCGATCCAGGAGAGTACCATGGCCACTAGATGGATTGTATTGACGGTTTGAATCGAGCCTCGTCCGATTTCCACGTAGGTATTGAGCGCCGCAGTGAGCGCCAGCAGGGTAAAGGCCAGCGCCTTGGCGATGCCATAGCTGCTACGCATAAAGGGACTGCCAACCAGAAAACTACCGACACGCGAGGTGGTGCTGCCAAAGGGCGTGGTTCCCTGTTTGACACCAACAGCTCGCAGGGCGTCAACTACGGTGCCGCGAATGATAAAGATGATGGGTATCGCCAGAGGCACCAGGCGCATGTGCGCAAAGACCACCCACATGACGAGCTCTATAGATCGATCCGTCATGATATCCAACACACTGCCGAGCAGGGATTCTTCATGTCTGGAGCGTGCCACGAGTCCGTCGATGGTGTCCATGAGGATAAGTAGCACTACCAGTGGGACAGTTGCCAGCCTGGCCCCGGCGGAGGGCAAGGTCAACATGATCACGATCAGGAACAAGAGCGGAAAGCGCGACACGGTAATGATGTTTGCCATTGTTGCTCCCATACGGGTGGCGGTGTTGACGCCGATCTGTCACGATGCGGTCTGTTGCTTTTCAGCCTCACTACGAGCAAGCGCCATGGCACTATCGGCCTTCTGGTCGCTGGTTGTTGCAGAAAGGTGCTGCCACTCGATATCGTGATCTCCCATCACCTGACTCAACTCCTGCCATAGCTCACGATTCTTGACGGGTTGGCCGGACTGCGTTCGCCAGCCCGAGCGCTCCCAGTTGGGCAGCCAGCGGGTGGCCCCGTCGATAACATACTTGGATGGGGTGTGAATGGTAACGCGCGCCCGCTCTGGCAGGCTCTGGAGTCCCGCAATGATGCCCCAGAGGTCCATGACGTTATTGCTCGCCGTGGGCCAACCACCCGAGCGCTTATGCTCGGCCTGGGGGCCGATGATGATCGCTCCGTAGCCTGCGGGCCCCGGGTTGCCCAGTGCGCATCCTCGGGCATAGATGTGGTAGCGCGGCAAGCTGCCTGTCGCGGGCTCCGCCTGTGTCGCCTTACTCGTCTGTGTGCGCTCGCCAGTGGCCGGGCGACCCAGGGCCAGCCGCGCCTGGGTGGCCAGCTGGTCCGCTCGTTCGTTCCAACGATTGCCCTGGTGTCCCCGCACCCAGTGCCAATCCACCTGATGGATCTCTTGAGCGTTGAGCAGTGCACGCCATAGATCGGCATTCTCTACCGGGGTGCCATCGGACTTGACCCAATCGCGGGCCTGCCAGCGCGACATCCAACGGGTCATGCCGTTGCGCAGATAGGTAGAGTCCGTGTAAAGCGTGACCTTGCAGGGACGCTGGAGCAATCGCAACGCCTCGATCGCGGCGGTCAACTCCATGCGATTATTGGTGGTATGCGCCTCGGAACCGCTGATCTCTTTGTTGTGGCGCCCGCTGATGAGGATCGCTCCCCATCCGCCGGGTCCCGGATTGGGGTCGCAACCGCCGTCAGTATAGATCTCAACCTGGCAATCGACGTCTATCTGCGACACAACCTCTCCCTTGTTCTGATTGGCTCGGTGCCTGAGCGGCTTTTTGAACACTGAGCGGCGATGTCGGGAGTGTCCTTTGGCACCTGCTCGAACCTACCCCGCAGTGCCAGACCGCCTACTGGGCCATCGCTCGCGCCAGTGGCAGCAACGCGACGTCTACGCTCTTCTTTCTTCCGCCTACCTCATGGAGGTCTGTATAGGCGATGGCATCCTCGATGAGCCCCACCAGCACGCCCGTGCGACCCTCCAGCAGCGCATCGACAGCACCCTTGCCAAGTCGGGTGCCCAATAGCCTATCGGTGGCTGTGGGGGTGCGCCCGCGCTGCACATGACCGAGGATGGTAAGGCGCAGGCTGAAGCCGACCTCTTGCCTGTGCTCCTCGCAGTACGCGAGGACCTCCTGGGCGCCGTATCTGGCGCCCTCAGCGACAACAACCAGTGCACGGCGTTTGCCGCGCTCAAAGGCCAGCCCAAGCTCTTTGGCGACCTCGGCCGGGGTGATCTCAAACTCGGGGATACAGACGACCTCGGCGCCGCCGGCGATGCCGGCCATCAGGGCCACGTAACCTGAATCGCGACCCATCGTCTCTACGACAAAGCCTCGCCGATGCGATTCGGCGGTGACCTTTAGTCGGTCAATGGCTTCCACGGCGACATTGATCGCCGAGTCTACCCCAATGGTCACATCCGTTCCCAGCAGATCGTTATCGATGGTAGATGCAATCCCTACCACCGGGAATCCCATGTCAGTCAGGGCAAGCGAGCCGGTCTGTGAACCGTTTCCGCCAATCACCACGAGGGCGTCTACGCCGCGCTGACGCAAATTGCCGAGCGCCCGTTCGCGGCCTTCAACCGTATAGAACTCCTGAGATCGAGCACTGCCGAGAAAGGTACCCCCACGCTGAATAATGCCCCCGACGTCACGCCGGGTGAGGTAGCTCATCTCGTCAGCGATCAGGCCGGCATAGCCATTGTGCACGCCATAGACGAGCAGGCCTTCTGCGCTGGCGCTGCGAACGACGGCGCGAATGGCGGCATTCATGCCGGGTGCATCCCCACCACTGGTGAGTACGGCGATCTGCTTCATCTGGCCCCACTCCTCCATACCGAGCCGGCCGCATGTCTGTCGTTCGAGGCAGCCATGGTGCGAGCACTGCCCGCAGGCACGATGCCGCGAGTCCAACCCCAACGTCGCTATTCTAGCGGTCTGGGGCTTGATGTGTCAACCTGCGACATTCACCCGGTGCGGCTTGTTTCGGGTGCTGCCGCTTGTCCGCCACGCGCCAAAATAGGGAGCAACGAGAAATGTGGTATAATCCCAATGGAGGTTTTGCATGGTTACTCGGACGGTTCGCGTCCGTTCGTGGCTGCTGATAATATTGGTATTGGGTCTTTTCATTCTTCAAGTATTCTCGCCTGCCAGGGCGATCTTTTTCGTCTTTATTGCTTTGGCCAGTGTCCTGGCCATCTCCTATTTTTGGGCATCGACGCTATCGCGCCGTGTCTCGATTCAGCGTCTGCGCCGTTACGGCTGGGCCCAGGTAGGCGATATCCTTCAAGAACGTTGGATCATGCACAATGATGCCTGGGTGCCGCTTCTCTGGGCTGAGGTGCGCGAGTACAGCGACCTTGTAGGCTATGACGCAACGCGCGCAGTTGGGCTGCCGGCGCGCTCCTCGCACCAGTGGACCACACAGGGGGCCTGTCGCATGCGCGGACTGTACACCCTCGGTCCCCTGGTGGCGACGATGGGTGATCCCTTTGGTCTCTTTGAAGTCCAGCTTGTTGACAACCACACGGATAGCTTTGTAGTTTACCCGGCAGTTGTCCCGCTGCCCGATCTGTTGCACGAGCGCGGCCTGGACCGCGGGGCGGGGCGTGCCTCGGTGCGCAGCCTCGCGTTCACGACCAACGCCTCCTCTGTGAGATCGTATGTACACGGCGATGCGCTAAAGCAGATTCACTGGCGTTCGACGGCGCGGCGATCATTGCCAGGCGCAGAGGCCCTTCTGGTCAAGGTGTTCGATCGCGAGCCCTCGGGTGACCTCTGGGTCGTGATGGATATGGATGCGGCCGTGCACGTTGGCGAGGGTGAAGAGTCCACAGAGGAGTACGCGGTGACCCTGGCCGCATCGCTCGCAGGCCAGGCAATCCACGAGGGCCGAGCTGTGGGCCTGATTACGCATACCGCCTCGCCGATCTTGATTCCGCCTCGCAAAGGGCACGAACAGCTGTGGGAACTGCTGCGCGTGCTGGCACCAGTCTATGCGACCTCAAAGGTTAACTTGCATGACCTCTTGTCGCTGGCAATGCCGGCGCTGAGCCGCAACATGTCCGTGGCGATCATCACGCCTTCGGCCGACCCGGGCTGGTTTGACGGTCTGGGTATGCTGCTCACTCATGGGATCACGCCAACGGTCATGTTGATCGATGGTTCCAGCTTTGATGGTGGGCCATCTCTCGCGGGAGTACAGGGAGCGCTGGCCGATCTTGGCGTGCCTTCGCACGTGATCGGAAAAGGGTATGGCCTCCGACCGGAGACACGGGCAGTACAGGAGCCAGAGTACAAGGTGCTCGGCACCGGGCGCGTCGTCGTTGTCAACCCGCGCACACAGAGTGAGTGGGTACCGGTAGGCCCTGGAGTGGAGCCGCGATGACAGCCGCCACATTTGCCAGGCGCCGGGATAGATTTGACTGGCTCCTCTACCTTTTGTTGCTCATTGCTGTACTGACCTTGCCTCTCAGCATCCTTTCCAGTGGGTGGGTTCCCCGGGCTGAACGGTTGCTCATGCCCGCGTTGTGGAGCAGCATCCTTGCCGCGATTCTGGCGCGCACGCGCTGGAAGACCTGGCTGTGCTGGGCTCTCGGCCTGACGCTGGGTCTCTTTTATGCTGCTCAGTACGCCACCAACGTGCTGCCTGGCCTTGGTCTGTTCCTCGGGGATATTGTGGGGGCTGTTGGCTGGTTGGTAGAGTGGGCGACATCTCGCATGATGCCGTCGCCGATGCCCTTTGTCGAGACCGTAGGGCATGTCGTCACCAACGCGGAATCGAGCGCCGCGGCACTGCGTTCCTGGTTCTCGGTGGTGCGTGTTGGCGGCGTGAGTGAAGATGTCACTGTGCTCTGGTTTCTGGTTTCGCTGGCGACCTGGGTTCTGGCGTGGAATGTATTCTTTGAGATGATCCGCAACCAGCGCCCGATGGTGGCGCTCTTGCCTCTTGGAATTGCCGTGGTATCGAACTCTGCAATCACGCGCCTCAGCCTGGCGCACGTGCAGGTATATGTGGGCTCCATGCTGGTCATTCTCGCCTATGCCAACATGAACCGGATGCACGCCATCTGGGAACGGTTCGGCGTCGATTTCTCCACCGAGCTCAAGCGCGATTCGCTCTTTGCCGGCTCAGCTATTGCAGTCCTTGCCCTTGTGCTGGCTCTTGCCATGCCTTATACGACCTATAACCGAGCGGTGTATGCTTTCTGGGATCGTTTCGGACCGGGGCTAGAGTCGATCTATGACGAGTTGGACCGTGTTTTTGCCGGCCGCGATCCTGTCCCTGAGCCGGCATCGGGGGGATCTCGAGATATCGCGGTGGGTGTACTGCCTCATGATGTGGGACTCGGCGCAGACGTTAGCGACCGCACGGTGATGATGGTCACCATCAGTGATCCGCCGCCGCCACCTCTCGATATCCTGGAACAGATGGCCAGTGCGGAGGCACTGGATCCGCGTCGGTTTGTGGAACGCCGTTACTGGCGGCAGCGGACGTATGACGTCTACAACGGGAGCGGGTGGGATACCAGCGAGCGTAACACCCTGTCCTTTGCTCCGCAGCAGAGCTGGAAAGAGATCGCATACCCCAGTTCGGTCGTGACTCAGACCTTTACCCTGCGCGAGGTGCGCGGCAATGTAGTCTTTGCCATTAATGAGCCAGTGTCGGTGGACCAGGATTACCAGATACTGTACAGGGGAGAGGACGATTTCGTTGCGCTTGCGGTGGATGCTGATGAGTACACGGTAGTATCGTATGTGCCACAGCCCACCGTTGAGGATCTGCGCGCCGCGGAAGATGCCTACACCCCGGAGATCGCTGAGCGATATGTGGCACTGCCCGAGATACCTGGGCGGGTAGCGGCACTTGCCCAGGAGATTGTCGATACTGCGGGTGCAGTGACACGCTATGACAAGGCGCGTGCCATCGAGAGCTATCTGCGCGGCTATACCTACGATCTGGAGGTGGCCCCGCCTCCTCTGGACCAGGACATTGTCGAGTACTTTTTGTTCGATCTCCAGCGGGGCTACTGTGACTATTCGGCCAGTGCCATGGTCGTGATGCTGCGCTCGGTGGGAGTGGCCAGCCGGTACGCCTCGGGTTATGGCATGGGCACCTACGATTATCTGCAGGAGCGTTGGCGAGTGACGGGACAGAACGCCCATGCGTGGGCGGAAGTCTATTTCCCGGGGCTGGGTTGGATCGAGTTCGAGCCAACACCCACCGAACTGCCGCGTGCGTTCGCCGGCGGCGACCAGAGCTATTCCTTGCCGGATCGTCCCGTCGTGAACGAGCCTGCCCCGGCTCCAAAAGTACCTTGGCGGGGGATCGGAGGCGGCGCGCTGGTACTCGTGCTGACCGTTGGCCTCGCCCTGGCGGTCTCTGGCAGTGTGCCGTACCGGCCCGGCAGCGGTGCAGACAGCCGCCAGGTGATCTGGCGCATCTATGCTTCTCTGGCCCGCCGAGCGTCCTGGTTGAACCTCTATCCACAGGACGGACAGACGCCCGGCGAATTCCTGACGTCGCTGGCAGAGGACCTGGAAGCGCGAGGCTCCTATTCTGGCGCCATCGCGCGCGACGTCAGTGCGATCAGTGCGGCCTATGTGCGTGCGCGCTATGGCAGCGGAGCTCTGACAGCAGCGGACAGGGATCAGGCGTTGAGCGCCTGGAACCGGCTCAAGCCGGTGATGTTCAAGCTGCTGTTCAAGCGCGCGCAGCGCGCGCGGGCCTGATCAGCTCCGTGTCATTCACAGGCCGCCCCCGTCGGGGGCGGCCTGTGAACATGGTGTCAGCGAAAAGCCAGCGCGATCAGTCGCCAAAGGCGGCGTCAAAGGCCACCGAGGACGCAGGAAAGTCGACCTTGCGCGTGAACTCGGCGGCATCTCTTGCGCCGAACTCGCGGTCCATGCCCGAGTCCTCCCACTCCACAGAGAGCGGCCCCTGATAGTTGAGGCGGTTGAGCTCACGGATGATCGCCTCAAAGTTGACATCGCCATGGCCTGGTGACCTAAAGTCCCAGCCGCGATGCGGAGAGCCAAAGTTGAGGTGCGAGCTGAGAATGCTCGAGTACCCGTCAAGCGTCACGGCAGAGTCCTTCATGTGCACGTGGTAGATCTTGTCGGGGAACTCTTGCAAGAATCGCACTGGATCCACGCCCTGCCAGATCAGATGGCTCGGGTCAAAGTTAAAGCCAAATGCCTCGCGATAGTTCAGTGCCTGCAGCACGCGCCTGGCAGTGACGATGTCATACGCGATCTCTGTCGGGTGCACCTCGAGTGCAAAACGGACGCCCATTTCGTCATAAACGTCGAGGATCGGGTTCCAGCGATCGGCGAAATCTTTGTAGCCAGCGTCGATCTGGTCCATTCCCGTTGGCGGGAAAAAGTAGAGCAGACGCCAGATGCTGGACCCAGTGAATCCGTTGACCACCGTGACGCCAAAGGCCTTGGCAGCGCGAGCGGTATCCGCCAGCTCCTGCGCTGCACGCTGGCGCACACCCTCCGGGTCGCCATCGCCCCACAGGCGAGGCGGGAGGACGGACTTGTGGCGCTCATCGATAGGATCGTCGCACACGCATTGTCCGACGAGGTGATTGCTGATGGCCCAGGACTTGAGGCCGTGCCTGTTCAGGATGTCCCAGCGACTCTGGATGTAGCCATCCTCAGAAAGGGCGCGATCGACCTCGAAATGATCGCCCCAGCACGCCAGCTCCAGGCCGTCATAGCCAAAGCTTGCTGCCTTTTCTGCCACGGCGTCCAGCGTCAAATCTGCCCACTGTCCGGTAAATAGGGTTACTGGTCTTGCCATTGTTGTGTGTTCCTCTCTGTCATATTGCGAATTCAAACCGTCTCAAATCAGACGGGCGGGTTGTAAGGCAACCACTTGACGTCGGATCGCGAACTCTCGACCACTTTGTGGATAAAGTACACGCCCCGGGCACCCTCTTTAGGGCCAGGAAAGTCGCTGGCCAGTTTGTCAGGTGCTACACCCGAGATCCTGGCCCGGATCGTGTCCGTAAACGCCTTGTAGATGTTGCCAAAGGCCTCGAAATAACCCTCCGGGTGCCCCGTAGGAATGCGGCTCGCGGCGGCTGCCTCTTCGTATAGATAGCCGTTTCCGCGCTTGTATATCTTGACCGGTTCCGTGTTGCTCACCACGTACAGGTAGTTAGGGTCCTCCTGTTCCCAGCGCAGGCCTGCTTTGGTACCCCAGACACGTATCTTGAGGCCATTCTCCTCACCAACGGCGATCTGCGATACCTGCAGAATACCTTTGGCCCCGTTGGTGAAGCGGAAGAGGACGTTGCCATCATCATCCAGGAGCCGCCCCGGTACAAAGGTGGTGATATCGGCGCAGATGGCCTCGATCTCGAGTCCTGTGATGTAGCTCATCAGGTTCTCAGAGTGGCTGCCAATGTCCCCGATTGCCCCCGCGATGCCGGAGCGTGCAGGGTCGGTCCGCCATTCGGCTTGCTTTTGCCCGTCTGCTTCGATCCGGTCGGCAAGCCAGCCCTGGGGATACTCAACGATCACCTTGCGGATCTCACCCAGTTCGCCTTCCTCAACCATCCGGCGTGCCTGCTTGACCACCGGATATCCTGTATAGTTGTAGGTCACAGCAAAGACGATGTTGTTGTCCTCGGCTGCTTTGACCAGGTCCATGGCCTGCTCAACGGTGTGGCAGAGAGGCTTGTCGCAAGCGATGTTAAAGCCTGCGTTGGCAAAGGCCAGCGAGACGGGATAGTGCACGTGGTTCGGTGTGACAACCGATACAAAGTCCAGCCGCTTTTCGGGGGGCATCGCGGACTCTGCCTCCAGCATCTCCTGCCAGGAGCCATAGATCCGGTCCTCAGGGACATAGAGATCGCGGCCGCTCTCCAGCGACTTGTCCGGGGTAGAGCTAAAGGCCCCGGCAACCAGTTCGACGCCTCCGTCCAGCATGGCTGCCCGACGGTGCACAGCACCAATCATGGCCCCGCGCCCGCCGCCAACCATTCCCATGCGCAACTTGCGGGGGAAACGCTCCTCCGCCTGTTTGGCAGTGGCACTGCCCAATGCGTCACTCATTGTTCGCCCCTTTCACCTGCGTTGTGATACAAGATCGATCTTGATTCCCAGGGCCACGTGGCCCGGGGCAGATCACCGATTTGCTCTCGCCTCAATTCTGTACAGGCCGGCGGCATCTGTCAAGCCCCGGCGTCGCCTGCGCCCAGCGCAGGTGGCAGTCAAATCCGCCTATACGCTGTCGTTCGAGCCACGCACCTCGTGCGCGATAGCATCAAAGGATTGCATCGCCTGTGAGAAGGATGCCCCTGTGGCGACAAGGCCAGGAAGAGAGCCATAGTCCGCCGGTGTGACGCCGTCCTCCTGGTAGGCCTGTACAAAGTAGGACACCCGCAGCAAGCGGTCCATGACGTGCATTGGGACGGGCTCATCGATTGTCGCTTCCAAAGGGGTTTCCGCGTAGCCTTGCATGAAGCTGGCGAGGATGTTGGGAAAGATCGTCAGCACGGTATCTCCCCCTGCCAGTTGCTCCAGGTGCCAGATATGTCCCTGGCCGTCCAGTGAGGGCCCGAGGCGCATCGACGCAAGGAGCAGCTTGGTCTCCATCTGTTGCTCCTGTAGCAGACGGTAGGCTTTACGGGCGACGGCTACACCCGCCCAGCGGCGATCGCTCTCGCTCAGTGTGATGCCTGCTGCCAACGCTTGCTCACCAAATGCAGGCGCATCTTCCATGCGACCCAACATCAGCGTCGCCATAGACCGGGTGCGGGAAAGATCGACGCCCTTCTCCCGTGCCAGGCTCAAGCCCTCCCGGGCAGCCCTGGCGGTTGCCATGATTTGGCTCACGGTAAAGCCGAGCGTCGCGTTGGTTGAGATGCCCAGTGACGACAGAACGCGGATGCCGTCGATGCCAGCCTCCGTTGCGGGCATCTTGACCATCACATTGGGGCAGGTGGCGTGCAGTTCGATGCCTTGTTTAACCATTGCGTCGCGTTCGTGCAACAGGCGCGGATCCACCTGTCCGCAGATCTGGCCCACGGCGCCATCGGACTGCTCCCAGAGCGGCAGCACTTGCTCCGCGCCGCGGCGCAGCACCTCCCGGTAGAGTGTCCATGCCAGCTCTTGAGTACCGTCCAAAACGTTTCGTCGCTCCTCAGCCCACTGTATCCAGCGCCGCCGGTCGTGCTCGACAGCTTCCAGCGCCAGAGGCGGATTGGTGGTGCACCCTCGCAGGACGCCATCGAGCGAGGTAAAGGTCAGCTCATCGAGCGCGGCGGTCAAGCGAGGATGATCCGTCCATGCCGATCGGGTCTCATCCCGCCACCGGGTAAACACGAGCGGTGACGAATCCCACCAGATCTCTGTGCCAGAATGCAGCTCTGAAAGCCGGCGTAAGGCTGATCGCGTGCTCATGGTACCAGGCCCCCTTGCTTTGCCAGGCAACGCTGCCCGCTATGGACGGACGTGATAATCGCCTTGAACGATCCATTTGTAGGTGGTGAGTTCCTGCAGTCCCATCGGGCCGCGGGCATGCATGCGCTGCGTAGAGATGGCCACTTCTGCGCCGAGGCCGAGCTGACCACCATCGGTAAAGCGCGTGCTGGAATTGACATAAACAACAGAAGAGTCCACGGCATCTGTGAATCGCGCTGCGTTGGTATAGCTCTCGGTCAGAATGCCGTCAGAGTGGTTGGTGCCATATCGGGCGATGTGCGCGATCGCCTCATCGAGCGAATTGACCACCTTGACCGACAGAGCGAGAGACAGGAACTCGTGGCCGAAATCCTCTTCACCCGCCGGCGCCAGGAGATCGCTATCGATACCGGCCTGGCGGGCCGCCGCAAGTGACGCTGCGTCGCACAGCACCTTGACGTTGTGAGTGTGCAGCGCGCGAACCATCGCCGGTACAAACGCGCCGACAACATCTTGATGCACGAGCACCGTGTCCAGTGCATTGCATACCGAGGGCGCTTGAGTTTTCGCATTGACGATGAGTGGGATCGATCTTGAGAGATCTGCGGAGCTATCAACAAAAAGGTGGCAAACGCCGATACCGCCATATATCACCGGCATGCGGGCATGTTCTTTGACGAGATTCTGGAGCTGTTGCCGCCCGCGCGGGATGACCAGATCGATCATGTCATCCATGTGCAGCAGTTCTGGCACGAGTGCATGGTCTGTAGAGGTCACCAGTTGCACGGCGTTCTCGGGAAGCCCGGTGTCGCGGCAGGCACCGCGCACCAGTTCCACCAGCACTTTGTTCGTCTCCAGGCTCTCTTTGCCGCCACGAAGGATGATGCTGTTGCCCGTCTTGATGCCGAGTGAGCTGATCTCGACGGTGACGTTGGGGCGTGACTCAAAGATGACCGCGATGACGCCCAGGGGCACGCGCCTTTTGGCGATCCGCAGCCCATTCGGCAGTGTCGCGCCATCGAACACCTCACCAACCGGGTCTCGCAGCCCGGCCACGGAACGGCAGCCAGCGACCATGGCGGCGAGGCGGGAGGGATTGAGCGTGGAGCGATCGAGCAGGGAGGGGGGGAGACCCAAACTGGCGGCCGCCTCCAGGTCGGCGCGGTTGGCATTCCAAAGCGTGTCACCCACAGTCTCAAGACGCCTTGCGATCTCAAGCAGTGCGTCAGTGCGCTTCTGCGCGGGTATCAGGCCGAGCGCGCGCCCGGCGACCCTGGCATCGAGGGCCATCTGTCGTACGTTCAAGGTCATTGTCGCCTCCCTATTACGCGTTGCTGCCGGCTAGATGATGGCCATGTTGTTGCGATGGATCACCTCTGGCCCATAGTCATAACCCAGGGTCTCTGACAGCTGGCCCGACTGCTGACCCATGATACGCTTTAGATCTGCCGAATCATAATTCGCCTGCCCTCGGGCGATCTCGCGGCCTGAACCGTTGCGCACCGAGACGATCTCACCGCGAGAAAACGTGCCCTCAGTTCCCGTCACGCCCACCGGCAGCAGGCTGCGGCCCTGCTCGAGCAAGGCACGGCAGGCGCCATCGTCGATAAAGATACTCCCTGGCGTAACGGACTGCGCGAGTAGCCATCGCTGCCGCCCTTCGGCGGGAGTGATGTGCACCGGAAACCAGGTGGCCGGGGCGCTGCCCTCCAGCACACCGGCGATCACACGCTCACGGCTGCCGTTGGCGATCACCACCGCTGTGCCACTGTGAACCGCCAGGTCGGCCGCCAGAATCTTGGTATACATCCCACCGATACCTACGCCGGAGCGACTCCCATGAGCCAACTGGTAGATGGAATCGTCGATCAGGGGCACGCGCTTGATCAACTCTGCGTCGGCATCGCGTGAGGGATCGGCGGTGTATAGACCATCGGTGTCGGTCAACAGGATGAGCAGATCGGCGTCGATAAGGTTGGCCACCATAGCAGCCAGACTGTCGTTCTCTCCGACCTTGATCTCGTCCGTCGCGACCGCATCGTTCTCATTGACAACGGGAACGATACCGCGCTGCAACAGCGCATTAAAGGTATCACGGACGTTGAGATAGCGCAGGCGGTCCTCGATATCCTGGCGGGTGAGCAGGACCTGCGCCACTGTCAGGCCGTAGAGCTCAAAGTAGCGTTCCCACAGGCTCATCAGCCTGCTCTGCCCGACGGCGGCGAGCATCTGGCGGAAGGGGATGCTCTTGCGGCCGGTGGGTGTGTTCAGGTGCTCCCGTCCCGCCTGCTGGGCCCCCGAGCTCACCAGGACAACAGAGGCGCCCGCGGTCATGACGTCATGAATCTGCCGTGCCAGGTCGACCATCCGGGGGGCGTTGAGGCGCGCCGTGCCTGCCGTTAAGGTGCTCGTTCCAACCTTGACCACGATACGTCGCCACTTTAGGATACGTTCCTCTTCTGTCACTCGATGGCCGCCTTGAATGGTTTGCCGCGATTATAACATGAGCCCGAAAGCGTACCAAGTGCTCGGAGCGGCAGCCAGTCCGATTGATGGACCTCTGAGCGGTTCTGGTTGTAGCTGCAGGTTGCCTTACTGGCGTCTTTTCACCGGTTTCGCAGACGCCTCGTGCGTGTTATACTGACTGCGTTCTGCCTGTATGCGACAGGAACTCTGGAGGTGCTGCCCTGAAGGACCTTATAAGGCATCTATGGCGAGTATTTCCGCGCCCGCGCGGCGTCGAAGAGCGAAACATTCTGCTCCTCTATGCCGAGGTCATCTTTGCGGGCGTACTTGCTGCTGCGGCTTCGTTCAATGCGACGTACATTCTGCGCTCGGGCGGCTCGGCGACGCTGGTGGGACTTTTATCCTCGCTTCCAGCGCTGGTCGCCGTCTTTCTGTTTCTACCCGCGGCGCGGCTATTGGAGCGACAGGCCAGCTATCGTCCCCTGGTCGTCTGGAGCCTTTTGGGCGCCAGGATTGGCTATCTGGCATTGGCCCTGCTGCCCTCTATCGCGTCCAGCGGTGTTCCTGAGATCACTGTGGCCGTCCTCGTTGCGATGGCCGTACCGTCGGTGATCTTTTCCACAGGTTGGAACCCGTTGCTCGCGGACGTGATCCCAGAGCGCCGCCGCGCGACTGTTCTCTCCTGGCGAAGCATTCTCAGCAGTGGCACTATTGCGGCGCTCACGTACCTGATCGGACTGGCTCTTGAGCGCGGTTCCTTTCCATCAAACTACCAGTGGCTGTACGCCATCGGCCTTGCGGGCGGGCTGGTGAGCACCTGGCTGGTATCCAGGGTACGCATCCCCGAGACGCCTCCCGCAGAGGTGCCTCTGCTACACACTCGCGTATCCCTGCGGCAGGGGATCAAAGACTCTCTGCAGGAGAGCCCGCGCTTTGCTCGCCTGATGGTCAATACCCTGGTGTTCAATTTGGGTGCCTGGATGGTTGGTCCGCTCTATGTCATCTACTATGTGCAGGAGCTGGGCGCTGCTGATGGGTGGATCGGCTTGCATACAACGCTCATTCATCTGGGGATTATGCTCGGTTACTGGGGATGGCGCCGCATCAACCATCGCATTGGGGACAATCCGGCACTGCTGATGGCGCTGCCCTTTGCAGCTCTCTATCCTGTGTTGGTGGGTGTGCTACCGTATTTGCCTGTGTTGCTTGTCGTCGGGTTTGTCGGGCATCTGTTCATTCCGGGGGTCGATCTCAATCACAGTCTCATTTTCTTGCGGCGTGTGCCTCCGCTTCATCGACATACCGGGATCGCCTTTTACAGCATGGTGATGAACCTGGGTGCCTTTGTGTGTCCGATTATCGGGGTGGCACTGGCAGGGGCAATCGGCATCCGCAATGCGCTTATTCTGGGCGGCGTGCTCAGGGCCATAGGCGTTGCGTTATTCTACCTGCGGCCCGCGGATGAAGGGGGTATCACCCGGGCTCATATTCGTGAAGCATTGAGGGCGGTTCTGCCCGCGAAGCGGCGCTATCCTCAGGTGTAGGAAAGGAGTTCGAGAGCGATGACCGATGGACTGACTATGGACCGGAAGAGGGTGCTCGTGATTGCGGCGCATCCGGATGATCCTGAATTTGGTTGCGCGGCCACGATGGCCAAGTGGGCGGCACAGGGACAACAGGTGGATTACCTGCTGCTGACCAGCGGCGATCAGGGCAACCGCGACCGGTTGGTGCATCCCAGTGAGATCGCGGCGCGGCGCGAGCAAGAGCAGCGCGCGGCAGCAGAGATTCTGGGCATCAATAGCGTCACGTTTCTGCGCTATCCGGATGGCATGGTGGTCAACGATATGGATCTTCGGCGGCGACTGTGCGGCCTGATCCGCACGTTTCGACCGCACGCCATCGTCACCATCGATCCCTGGCGGCCGTACCAGTTGCACCCGGACCATCGCGCGGCGGGCTATGCGGCCCTGGATGCTGCACGTGGCTCTCACGCCTGGCATCTTTTTCCGGAGCAGCTCAACGGACTGGAGCCCTGGCGTGTGAAAGAGGTGTTTCTCTTTTGGACAAACGCTCCGGACTACTGGGAGGATGTCAGTGACTATATGGATCTACGCTGTCAGTCGCTGCGCCAGCATGTAAGCCAGCTGCATGGCAATGAGGACGGTGTGGAGGCTCGTGTACGCCAGTCGGCGCGGGATACCGGCGAGCCGCTGGGATACGCCTACGCCGAGGCGTTCAAGCGGCTTGTGACCGGCTAGATCAGGCATTCGCACCCAAAAAAAGACCGGGAGGCTCGACTCTGTGAGCCTCCCGGTCTCTGTGCGCAATACTCGATCAGCCGACGCCCTGTAGCACAAACCGCTGGATGTCGGACTCGGCGCGCATGCTATCCAGCCACTCGATAAAGGCCATCTGCTGCAGCTGTTGGCGGCTCGCCTCTGAGAGCGGCTGCGTTCCCTTTTCCAGGACCTGGATGATGTGGAAACCGTAGGTTGTCGTCACGACGTCACTGACCTCACCCACCTCAAGCGCGAAAGCGGCATCCTCAAACTCTGTGACCATCATGCCCCGCGGGAACCAGTCCAGATCGCCGCCCAGAGGCGCCGTGCCGGCATCCTCCGAATTGGCCTCAGCTAGCTCGGCGAAATCGGCGCCCTCGCTGATCTGCTTTACCAGATCCGCGGCCAGATCCGGGTCAGTCACGAGAATGTGCCGCGCGTGCACCTGTTCCGCTTCAGTAGGCGTGGTCTGCGCGAGAATCAGCCCGTTAACAAGCAGAGATTGTGCGATGATGTCCATAAACGACTGCTCGCTCAAACCAACCGTCTCGAGATAGTCCTCCCAGGAGGTATAGCCCTGACTCTGGATGATACTCTGCTGCACCTCGAATGCCATGCCTGCCAGTTCGGCTTCATCCACTACGATGCCATCGCGTGCGGCGCCCTGAGCGATGAGCTTCATCTCAATAAGCTGTTCGGTGACTTCTGACTGCACCTGCATCACAAGCGCGGCCATCTCCTCACTCGCCCAGTCGATATCGTACTGGGTCGCCAGGCCATCCATGCGCAGTCGCATGTATGCTTCGAGTTCATCAACGGTGATCTCTTCCCCGTTAACGGAGGCGACGACGTCACCGTCTTCCGGGAGTACCATGCCCGATAGCGCATCGGCAATTGCGGGCTTGCGTGCTCGCGCCTGGTCGGCCAGTCTGGGCGCGGGGGCGGGCGTGCCGGCGTCCGTGTTTTCGGTCTCACCTGTTGGCTCCAGCGTCACGCTCTCCTGCTCTGGATCGACCTCGGCAGGCGTAGAAGTGGGCTCAGCAGTAGCCTGGACCGTGGCCTGGACGGTAACCGCGGCCTCTGGTGTGGGGGCCGTTTCTGAGGCCTGCCCACAGGCCGCCAGGCCTAGCAACAGCGCTCCGAGAAGCAGAATGCGAAATGAGGTTATGCGTTTCATCTGTTCCCTCTTGCTTGATCACAGTATCGGATCTGACGTGCAAACAGCCTTTACTATATCACGGAGATGCGTGCCGGCCAATTGCCGCGGCCTGACGGCGTTGGCCGGCGCGGCGGCTGCTGCTATAATCACGGCAGGCCCAGTCTCCGGGAGGTTATGATGGACAAGAGCAAGCAGACTCCAGAGCAAGTCGACGTCCTGCTGGCGGGCGGAACGGTCATTACGATGGATGCGCGCCGGAACCTGATTAGGGACGGGGCGGTGGCCATTCGGGGTAACGATATTGTTGCGGTTGGCCCCGTGAAGGAACTATCGGCTCGCTATCACGCGGCGGAGACGGTTCACTGCGAGCACGACCTTATCCTGCCGGGCCTTGTCAACACGCACACGCACGCGCCCATGACCCTGCTGCGCGGGCTGGCCGATGACCTGCGCCTGGATGTGTGGCTGCACGGCTATATCCTGCCAGTGGAGCGCGCTTTTGTCACCCCCGAGTTTTGCTTCCTGGGCACCTCGCTCGCTTGCGCAGAGATGTTGCGCGGTGGAACGACTTGTTTTGTGGACATGTATTACTTTGAGGAGGAGGTGGCCTGGGCGGCAGCAGAGGCTGGTATGCGCGCTATTTGCGGTGAGACCGTCGTCAAGTACCCGACGCCCGATGCTGCCAGCTATGAAGAGGGGTTGCGATACTGCGAGGACTTTGTCGGGCACTGGAGTGGACATGATCTGATCGTCGCGGTGCCCGCTCCCCACTCGATCTATATGACCACGCCAGAGCTGTTGCAGGCAACGACTCAGATCGCTGCCGCTAATGGCGTGCCTCAGCTTATCCATGTGGCAGAGACGCTCGACGAGACCGAGGCGCTGGTTGCCGAGTCTGCCCTGCGGCCCGTGCGCTGGTTGCAGGAGCACGGCCTGTTGGAGCAACCTTTGGTTGCGGCGCATTGTGTGCATGTCAACGCGGAAGAGATTCAGTTGATGTCTCGTTACGGCGTCGGCGTCGCACATAACCCGACCTCGAACCTCAAGCTGGCCAGCGGCATCGCCCCGGTTGCAGAGATGCTGCGCCGCGGTGTGCATGTGGGCATCGGCACTGATGGTTGTGCCAGCAATAACGACCTGGATATGTTCGAAGAGATGCGTCTGGCGGCGCTGCTGCCCAAGGTGGTGACCGGCAGTCCCGTGGCGGTCCCGGCTGAGGATGCGCTGGCGATGGCGACGATCGAGGGGGCGAAGGCGATCGGGATGGATCACCTCATTGGATCGTTGGAAGTGGGCAAGCGCGCGGACGTCATTGTGGTGCGAGGTGATGCGGTGCACTCACGTCCGGCATTCTCGACATCGCCGGCAAATATCTATTCGCGCCTGGCCTACACAACTCAGGCCAGCGACGTGCGTCATGTGTATGTCAACGGGCGGAACGTCGTCCGTGATGGCCAGGTACTCTCCGTCGACCTCGCACATGTACTCGCGCGAGCGCAGGATCTCGCGGACGAAATCAGCCAGTTCTTTGTGGAACGCGAGACTTCGGTGCTGGAAAAGCTCGTGGACATTGCTCCTCTGGAGCAGCGAGAGACCTTTGAGGTGCAGGCCAAGGGCGTCCTGAGAGATGAGGCGCTGTTTAGAAGGGGCATGGAACATCCGGAGGTCCACCATATCTCCCACACATCGAGGGACCAGTTCGACACCTACTTCATCTTTGCTGATCCGGATGGTCTGCGACTCCGTTACCGCGAGGACCAGGTTCTCCAGGAAGACGGCAGTATCGACCCAATCTATAATCTTGTCCTCACGGGACCTGCCAAAGAGGCAGAGTACCAGCACAGTGTCGTTCTCAGTCGGTCGAGCTATACAGCGGAGGCTGACCGCAGCCTTCGCTTTTACAGGGAGTACTTTGCCCCGGAGCGCGAGATCGAGATTTCCAAGCATCGAGAGAGGTACCATATACGTTACAGGGGACTGGACTTTGCGGTGAACCTGGACAATGTGAGGACGCCCCAACCAGCCGGCCCCTATGTCGAGGTCAAGAGCCGGACATGGTCGCAGCAGGACGCAGTGCGCAAGGCAGGCTTGATCGGTGAGTTGCTGGCGATCTTTGGCGCGCAACCCGAGGACATGCTCCCCAGTGACTATGCCGACCTGTTCCGGGACACTGCTGACGGCGCAGCGCCATCGGAGGGGACGGCTTGACCGTGAGTCTGTATAACTCTAGAGTACGCACCGTATCGTGACGCCGCCGGTGTATGATCTGGCGGGATGTATTTCAGCGCAAGGAGGGACGATGGCTGTCCGCGACATTGACGCATTGCGAGAACGCGCGGTGGAGCTGCGCACCGAGATCATCCGTATGATGGGGGCCAACAAGGCACATCATTTCGGTGGCTCTCTGTCAGCAGCGGATCTGGTTACCGCATTGTATTTTTACCGCATGAAGTATGACCCTGCGAGGCCGGACTGGCCGGAGCGGGATCGTTTTATCATGAGCAAGGGTCATTGCGTACCTGCGCAATATGCAGCGTTAGCGATGCTGGGCGTGTTTCCGCGCGAAGAACTCGCCACCCTCAAGAAACTGGGTACCCGATTGCAGGGTCACCCGGCATCACATCTCTTGCCCGGCATCGAGGGCTGTACGGGTTCGCTGGGGCAGGGTCTATCCTTTGCCAACGGCATGGCGCTGGCGGGACGGATGCAGGGGCTCTACTACGACGTCTACTGCCTCATCGGCGATGGCGAGACGCAAGAGGGTCAGATCTGGGAGGCGACTCGGACGGCTGCAGTACAGTGTCTCGGCAACGTCACCGCCATTCTTGATAGAAATGGCCTCAAGGCGATGGACACATCCTACTGTGGCAAGGACCTGGCGGGACTGGATGCCAAGTTCGAGGCCTTTGGCTGGCATGTGCGCGAGATCGATGGCCATGATATGAGCGCTATCTGTGACGCACTGGATTGGGCGCATGATACAACAGATGCTCCCTGTCTCATTGTGGCGCGCACCGTCAAGGGAAAGGGGGTGCCGTTCATGGAGGGCGTCCCTGACTATCACAATGTGGCATTGACGCCGGAGCAGGTGACCGAGGCGCTGGCGGCTGTCCGGTCGGAACGTGGCCTGGCGAAGGAGGCGTAGGGTGAGCGAGAAACGTGAGACGCGGCATGTCTATGGTGAGGCGCTGCTTGAGGCAGGACGCCTGAACGATCGGATCGCAGTACTTGACGCTGACTTGTACCGGTCAACGCGCACGGTGCTGTTTCGCGATGCCTTCCCTGAGCGGTTTGTGGATATGGGCATCTCGGAGATGGACATGGCCAGCACTGCGGCCGGTCTGGCCGCCAGTGGGATGATTCCCTATGTGAATACCTTTGCGATGTTTATTACGGCGCACTGCTATGACCAGATTCGGATTCAGATCTGCTATCCGAGCCTGCACGTGATCCTGGCGGCATCCAGCGCGGGCCTTACGCAGGGACCCGACGGGGCCAGCCATCAGTCGCTCGAGGACATTGCCCTGATGCGCGCGTTACCGCACATGCGCGTGCTCGTCCCGGCTGACGGAGTGGAGACGCGGGCCATGACTCTCGCCGCCGCACAGGAGCTCGATGGCCCTGTCTACCTCAGGCTGGGAAGGTATCCCGTGCCAGATGTTCTCCCGGCCGACTATGTTTTCGAGCTCGGACGTGCTCCCTGGCTTCGCGAGGGCGATGATGTAGCCATCATCGCCTGTGGGCATATGGTGAGTGCAGCGCTAGACGCAGCTGAGCTCCTTGCGGAGCAGGGCGTGGATGCCTCTGTAGTGAATATGTCTAGCCTCAAGCCACTGGATACCGGTGCAGTGGAACGTGCCATGGCTGCTCCTCTGGTGGTCACGGTGGAGGAGCATAGCATCATCGGGGGACTGGGGGGCGCGGTAGCAGAGGTGATGGCCGAGACAGGTGGCAGCTCGCGCCTGCTTCGCCTGGGCACCCGTGACGTCTTTGGGGAATCCGCCACGGCTGATGAGTTACTCGACAAACACGGCCTTACGCCCACAGGCATCGCGGCATCCATCAGCCGCGCTATGGGGCGCCTGTAGATTCTGATCGTTTCAGTCTCTGTCGGAGCCGGCCCATGGAGCGCGATCCATCGGGCCGGCTCCGCTGCCCTGGCCAGGCACCTCTCGCGAGTCTTGCCTCGCACCTTGCGCAGTGATAAACTGCACCTGGCTGCTTGTGATAGCCGCTAGCGTGTGCCGCAAAGGATGATCTCTCAATGACCTCACAAGCTCTCTACAATCGTTGGCGCAGCCAGACATTCGATGATGTGCTGGGCCAGGAGCATATCACTGCGACGCTGAGAAATCAGATCAAAGCGGGTCGGATCGGTCACGCCTACCTATTCACCGGCCTGCGGGGCACGGGCAAGACCTCCACGGCCCGCATCATGGCCAAGGCCGTGAACTGTGTGGGCGATACGGATGATCCGCCCTGTAACGCATGTCACATGTGCACGACCATCACCGAGGGGCGCAGCCTCGACTTGATGGAGATTGATGCCGCGTCGAATCGCGGTATCGATGAGATTCGGGAGCTGCGCGAGCGTGTCGGCTTTGTACCGCACGAGGCGCGCTATAAGGTGTACGTCATCGACGAAGTTCACATGTTGACCAAGGAGGCTTCCAACGCCTTGCTAAAGACGCTGGAGGAGCCGCCGCCCCACGTGATCTTTATTCTGTGTACGACGGAACCTCATCGCCTTCTGGATACCATCCTGTCTCGCTGTCAGCGGTTCGACTTTAGGCGTGCTTCCGTTCCGGTGATCCTCACCAAGCTGCAACAGATCTGCGCCGGTGAGAGTATGGAGGTCGACAGCGCGGCGCTAGAGTATATCGCACGGCGTGCCGCCGGGAGCTTTAGGGACGCAGAGAGCCTGCTGGAGCATGTGGCGGCCTACACTTCGGGGGTTGTTGAGCTCGAATTGGTTCAGCACCTATTGGGGGCTGCGCCGGCAGAACTGGTCACAGATCTGATCGCGTCCATGTTGGCCGGAGATGCAGGTTCTGGACTGCGTCTCGTTAATCAGGCTCTCGATCAAGGCGCCGATCCTCGCCAGTTTGTCGGTGAGGTGCTCGATCAGTTGCGGGGGTTGCTGCTGATTAGCGTTGGGAGCGATGATGCGCTGGCCTATCTTGGGCCGGGCACTGTCGAATCGCTGCGCGCCTTGACGGGAGCTACAGGCTTTTCCGCGCAGTTTCTTGTTCAGGCCATCCGCTCCTTTAACGACTCTGCGCAGGGTCTAAGGACAGCGATCCGGACGCAACTTCCCCTGGAGCTGGCAGTCGTTGAGACCATCATCGCGTGCCGGCGTGGGGACACCGTGCTCACTTTCCCGGCAGGGAGCGCATCTATACCGGCCAGTGGGGTTTCCAGGGAGACCGCGGCTGTCTCCAGTAAGCCGCAGGGCCCTGTCGAGCCGCCCGAGAAGCAGGTCGCTGTGCTTGCTGCGCAGGAGGGCATCTCAGGCGCGCCAGACCGTGCGGATCACAGTCCCGAGCCGGTCGTTGCGGAGACATCTGCGGTTGCCGAGACTGTCGCAGATGGCGGTGTCCACCAGGTGAGCGACGCGGTCGCTCCGGACAGCGCGCCCGAAGCTGTTCCGGTGGCGCAGGAGGTCTCGGATGCGACAGAGCAAGGGCTCGCTGATGCCGGGCCAGATTTGACACAATCTGGTGCGGACGGCCGAGCTGAAGTTACCCTGGAGTGGGTGCAAGGCAAGTGGAGCCAGATTATGAGCCGCATGGGCGCGGCCGATCGCAGCGTCCAGGCGTTTCTGCGCAGTACGTATCCCATTCGCGTGAATGACGATGTTGTGGTCCTCGGGTGCGAGTCGACTTTTCACCGGGACAGGTTGTCCGAGGCGAAACGCTCGGTGCTGGTTGAGCAAATCATGAGCGAGGTACTGGAAGCGCCTTGTCGCGTGCAGTGCGTCGTCGACAAGGCGGAGATAGAGCGCACGCGCGCGGCGGCGCCGCCGGACGAGAGCCTATTCAGCCGGGTGGATCGCCGCACGCAGCGCGAGCAGGAGCTTCTCAACCATCCTGCCGTCAAGGCGCTCGAGCAGCGCGGCGGCCATGTGACCAGGGTGGAACTGTCTGAGGATGAGTCATAGTAACGTCAGGAGGATTTTCGATGGCAAGCAAAGGTAGGGGCAAATACCGCCCCCCGCAGGCGGGCGGGCGCCAGAATGATATGCTCAAGCAACTTCAGGCTCTGCAGGCGCAGATGGAAGAGGCTCAGGCGAACCTTGAGCAGGAAGTGGTCACTGCTACCGTGGGCGGTGGTGCCGTTACCATTGAGATGAGCGGTTCGCAAGAGGTACGTTCCATCACCATCAAGCCAGATGTGGTTGACCCTGAGGATGTTGAGATGTTGCAGGACCTCATCGTGGCTGCTTTCCAGGAGGCCCATGCAAAAGTAGCTCAGCTCACCCAGGAGCGGATGAGCCCCTTTGCGACCGGACTCAACGTGGGTGATCTGCTGTAATGGCCTCAATGCCCCGGGCGGTCGACAGGCTGATCGATGCCCTCAGCAGGCTTCCGGGGATTGGCCCCAAAACTGCGTCCAGGCTGACATATCATCTGTTGCGCACAGGGGAGGAGGAGGCTGTCAGCCTCGCGGAGGCATTGCTGGCTTTGCATCGCCAGACAATTGTCTGCTCCCAGTGCTATAACATCAGTGAAACAGATCCCTGCGAGATATGCGTCGACCTGCGCCGCGATCGCGAGACCGTGTGCGTGGTGGAAGAGCCCCTGGATGTTGTCGCTATAGAAAACACGGGGACCTATCATGGGCTCTACCATGTACTGCACGGGCATATCTCACCGATGGAGCGCATTGGGCCGGATGAGTTGCGCATTCAGCCGCTGATAAAGCGTCTGGGGAATGGTGGCGTGCATGAGGTCATCATTGCCACGAACCCGACACTGGAGGGCGACGCGACCGCGATCTATCTGGCGCGCCTGATCCAGCCTCTCGACATTCCCGTAACGCGATTGGCATTGGGACTACCTCGTGGGGGCGACCTGGAGTATGCTGATCGGATGACCCTATCGGAGGCGCTCGCAGGCCGAAGGCGTATTTGACAGGCCAACTGGACCCGTGTATCATCCCGCCTCGTTGCGCTTGACCAGATGGTTCAGCGCGATGTGAGGCGGGAATCACTTTTTTCTCCTCACGCACTTTTGGAGCGATCATAGGGTGGCAGATATCGTTGCGGAGATGGCCGAAAGAGCTTTGGGTTACCCGTTGTGGGACCCGGAAGTGAATTTGACAGGATCTCGATGATGTGCGATACTGTCCGTCCACCCGCAAGGGGGTAGCGGATCATTACACAGGGTTTTACAGCGACTTGACTGTAGCTGTGGGATCGGGTAGAATGATCAATGCACCCGGGAGCGGGTGACCGCGGGGTCTGAGGCGCTGGGAACAGGGTCATGGGCGAAGCGGAAACACCTTAACAACTAAAGAGTGACAGAAACAGCGAGTCCAAGAACTTGAGTTTAGTCAGAAACCAACTCTCGTGAGAGGGTAACTTTTCATGGAGGGTTTGATCCTGGCTCAGGATGAACGCTGGCGGCGTGCTTGACACATGCAAGTCGAACGCATCGACAATGCCTGGAGGCTCTGGATGAACGGGCGTACGAGAAATCGTACAAGCGGGAAGAAGGGGCGGAAGGGCGACGTTGGTGAGTGGCGGACGGGTGAGTAACACGTAGGTAATCTGCCTCAAAGTGGGGGATAACTGTTCGAAAGAGCAGCTAATACCGCATAATATCCAGGCCAAGCCTGGAAGAAAGGCGCGAGTCGCTTTGAGATGAGCCTGCGGCCGATTAGCTAGTTGGTGAGGTAATGGCCCACCAAGGCGAGGATCGGTAGCTGGTCTGAGAGGATGATCAGCCACACTGGGATTGAGAACGGCCCAGACTCCTACGGGAGGCAGCAGTGAGGAATATTGCACAATGGGGGAAACCCTGATGCAGCAACGCCGCGTGGGTGAAGAAGGCTTTCGAGTTGTAAAACCCTTTACTGTGGGATGAGAAAAAGGACAGTACCACAGCAAAAAGTCTCGGCTAACTACGTGCCAGCAGCCGCGGTGAGACGTAGGAGGCAAGCGTTATCCGGATTTACTGGGCGTAAAGGGCAAGTAGGCGGTTGTTCAAGTTGGGCGTGACAGATCTCGGCTTAACTGAGAGAGGTCGTCCAATACTGAGCGACTAGAGGGCAGGAGAGGAAAGTGGAACTCCCGATGTAGCGGTGGAATGCTCAGATATCGGGAAGAACACCAGTGGCGAAGGCGGCTTTCTGGCCTGTACCTGACGCTGAGAGGCGAAAGCTAGGGGAGCGAACGGGCTTAGATACCCCGGTAGTCCTAGCTGTAAACGTTGGATACTAGGTAATGGTGGTCAAGGCCATCAGTGCCGAAGCAAACGCGTTAAGTATCCCGCCTGGGGACTACGACCGCAAGGTTAAAACTCAAAGGAATTGACGGGGACCCGCACAAGCAGCGGAGCGTGTGGTTTAATTCGATGCTACACGAAGAACCTTACCTGGGCTTGACATGTACGTCGTAGGGGACCGAAAGGCGACCGATCCTTCGGGAAGCGTACACAGGTGCTGCATGGCTGTCGTCAGCTCGTGCCGTGAGGTGTTCGGTTAAGTCCGACAACGAGCGCAACCCTTGTTGCCAGTTATACTTTACTGGCGAGACTGCTGGCATATAACCAGAGGAAGGTGGGGATGACGTCAAGTCAGTATGGCCTTTATGTCCAGGGCTACACACACGCTACAATGGCCGGTACAGAGGGTAGCCAAGCCGCGAGGCGGAGCCAATCCCAGAAAGCCGGTCTCAGTTCAGATTGCAGGCTGCAACCCGCCTGCATGAAGTCGGAGTTGCTAGTAACCGCAGGTCAGCCATACTGCGGTGAATACGTTCCCGGGTCTTGTACACACCGCCCGTCACGTCATGGAAGCTGGTAACACCTAAAGTCGGCGAGCCAACCGGAAGGGGGCAGTTGCCTAAGGTGGGACTGGTAACTGGGACGAAGTCGTAACAAGGTAGCCGTACCGGAAGGTGCGGCTGGATCACCTCCTTTCTAGGGTAGAAAAAGACCTCAAAGTCAGCGGTGGCTGAGAGGCAAGAACCGAGTCAAGGGCGAGCGCGTTTCTGTCACTTTTTAGTTGTTAAGGGGAGCGGGCCTTTAGCTCAGCCGGCTAGAGCACTCCTCTGATAAGGGAGAGGTCTCTGGTTCGAGTCCAGAAAGGCCCACAGGGGAAGCTGGGGGATGTAGCTCAGCTGGGAGAGCACCTCCCTTGCACGGAGGGGGCCAGGGGTTCGAGTCCCCTCATCTCCACAATCAAGCGAGAGCTTGAGGCGGAGAAAGGGGTGCAGAGCCGCCAGCGGTGGTAAAGCCTCAGACTTTCCAGACTTGCACCTTAAAAACTGAACAGGGTTTTTGTCTAGTAAGACGGATCTATAAGAGAACAAGGGCACACGGTGGATGCCTAGGCGCTAAAGGCCGATGAAGGACGTAGTAGGCTGCGAAAAGCTTCGGGGAGCTGCCGACGAGCGATAATCCGGAGATATCCGAATGGGGGAACCCGGCCGGGGGAATGCCCGGTCACCCTACGCTGAACACATAGGCGTAGAGGAGGGCACGGGGGGAACTGAAACATCTTAGTACCCCCAGGAAAAGAAAGGATTTCCCGAGTAGTGGCGAGCGAAAGGGAAAGAGCCTAAACCCGTGACGTGTAAACATGTGGGTGTTGCGTCAGGGGGGTTGTAAGGTCTGCGAGGTGAGGCCACATCCTCACGAAAGAGTTACAAAAGCCGAGCTTAGCCGAACGGCACTGGAAAGGCCGACCGGAGGGGGTGAAAGTCCCGTAGGCGAAAAGCGGAGCACTCTTTAGCGGAATCTTGAGTACCACGGGGCACGCTAATCCTGTGGGAAGCTGGGGAGTCCACTCTCCAAGGCTAAATACCTTTAGCGACCGATAGTGAACAAGTACCGTGAGGGAAAGGTGAAAAGAACCGCGGCGAGCGGAGTGAAATAGAACCTGAAACCGTGTGCTTACAAGCAGTGGGAGGAGGGCTACGGCCTTCTGACCGCGTGCCTTTTGGAGAATGAGCCAGCGAGTTACTCTTTGTGGCGAGGTTAAGGGGGAGTACACCCGGAGCCGAAGCGAAAGCGAGTCTGAACAGGGCGACGAGTCGCAAGGAGTAGGCCCGAAACCAGGTGAGCTACCCATGGCCAGGTTGAAGCGACGGTAAAACGTTGTGAAGGACCGAACCGTTCACTATTGCAAAAGTGACGGATGAGCTGTGGGTAGAGGTGAAATGCCAAACGAACTTGGAGATAGCTGGTTCTCCCCGAAATAGCTTTAGGGCTAGCGTCGGGAGTATAAGTTATGGGGGTAGAGCACTGACTTGGCAAAGGGGCGTATAGCTTACTGAACCATATCAAACTCCGAATACCATAACTGGAAGCCCGGCAGTCGGACGGTGGGGGATGAGCTTCATCGTCGAGAGGGAAACAGCCCAGACCGCCAGTTAAGGTCCCGAAATCCAAGCTAAGTGGAAAAGGAAGTGGGATTACTGAGACAGCCAGGAGGTTGGCTTAGAAGCAGCCACCCTTAAAAGAGTGCGTAATAGCTCACTGGTCTAGTGATTCTGCGCCGACAATATAACGGGGCTAAGCTTGGTACCGAAACTGCGGGAGGCGTTACCTTTGGTAGCGCTTCAGTAGGGGAGCGTTCTGAGTGCGTCGAAGCGGAGCCGGAAGGCTTGGTGGAGCGCTCAGAAGAGAGAATGCTGGCATGAGTAGCGAGAAACGTGTGAGAAACATGTTCGCCAAAAGTCCAAGGTTTCCGACGCAAGGATAATCCTCGTCGGGTTAGTCGGTCCTAAGCCGAGGCCGAGAGGCGTAGGCGATGGACAACGGGTTAATAATCCCGTACCACGTAGAGATGTTTGAGCGAAGGGGTGACGCAGGAGGGTAGACCAGCCTGTTAATGGATTCAGGTCCAAGCCTGTAGGGCGATGAAGGGTCCAGGGAAATCCGGATCCAGAGCCTGAGGGGTGACGGGGGGGCCCAGAGCCCAGAAGTGGTTAAACCCAAGCTGCCAAGAAAAGCCTCTAGTGAGTCTCGCGTGACCGTACCGCAAACCGACACAGGTGGACGGGTAGAGAATACCAAGGCGATCGGGAGAACCTCTGCTAAGGAATTAGGCAAAACGACTCCGTAACTTTGGAAGAAGGAGGGTCCTGGTCTGTGAAGGTGCTAGCCACCGGAGCGGATTGGGATCGCAGAGAAACGGCCCTACCGACTGTTTACCAAAAACACAGGTCTCTGCGAAAGCGAAAGCTGAAGTATAGGGGCTGACACCTGCCCAGTGCCGGAAGGTTAAAGGGAGAGGTTAGCGCAAGCGAAGCTTTGAACTGAAGCCCCGGTGAACGGCGGCCGTAACTATAACGGTCCTAAGGTAGCGAAATTCCTTGTCGGGTAAGTTCCGACCCGCACGAATGGTGTAACGAGTGGGGCGCTGTCTCAGCAGGGGGCCCGGCGAAATTGAAGTAGGCGTAAAGATGCGTCTTACCCGCAGCAGGACAAAAAGACCCCGTGGAGCTTTACTGCAGCTTGATATTGAGTTAGGGCTCAGTCTGTAGAGGATAGGTGGGAGACTGTGAAACTGGGGCGCCAGCCTCGGTGGAGTCGACCTTGGAATACCACCCTGAATGAGTTTTGGCCCTAACCTCTGGCCGTGAACCGGCAGGGGGACAGTGTCTGGTGGGCAGTTTGACTGGGGCGGTCGCCTCCCAAAGAGTAACGGAGGCGCCCAAAGGTTCCCTCAGGCTGAATGGAAACCAGCCAAAGAGTGTAAAGGCAGAAGGGAGCTTGACTGCGAGACCAACAAGTCGAGCAGGGACGAAAGTCGGGCTTAATGATCTCACGACACCGCGTGGAAGGGTCGTGACTTAACGGATAAAAGCTACCCCGGGGATAACAGGCTAGTCTTGCCCTAGAGTTCATATCGACGGCAAGGTTCGGCACCTCGATGTCGGCTCGTCGCATCCTGGGGGCGGAGAAGTTCCCAAGGGTTGGGCTGTTCGCCCATTAAAGCGGCACGCGAGCTGGGTTCAGAACGTCGTGAGACAGTTCGGTCTCTATCCGCTGTGGGCGCAGGTGATTTGAGAGGAGTTGCTCCTAGTACGAGAGGACCGGAGTGAACAAACCACTGGTGAGCCAGTTGTACCGCCAGGTGCATCGCTGGGTAGCCAAGTTTGGCAGGGATAACCGCTGAAAGCATCTAAGTGGGAAGCCCGCCTCAAGATGAGATCACCCATGGCATAAAGCCAGTAAGATCCCTGGAAGACCACCAGGTAGATAGGCGGCAAGTGTACAGGCTGCAAGGCCTTTAGCTAAGCCGTACTAATGATCGAGGTCTTATAGGTCAGTTTAGGTAAGAAACCCTGTTCAGTTTTTAGGGTGCAAGACGCACTCAGAAGTGCGTTAAGACGTATGGGTACATACGTCTGAGCACATGCGAAGCATGTGCCATTAACATGGAGAATAGGGTTTCTTGGTGATATGAGCGGAGGGGGTATACCCGGTCCCATACCGAACCCGGCAGTCAAGCCCTCCAGCGCCGATGGTACTTTCCTGGAGACGGGATGGGAGAGTAGGTCATTGCCAAGGAACCCTTTTCGATACCCACAGCGCGCACCATGGGCAACACGCCACGGTGCGCTTTTTTTCTATGGCTCCTACGTCGCTCGATTCGACGCGCTCTGTCGTAACCGCTAGAATGACCAAGGTGCTGAGTGTCGCGAGTTGTTCGGCTCTCGGAGGTACGTTTGGCTGAGCAGATACGCAGGGTCGAGTCCACCCAGGTAAAGGCCACCGTACGGACGATCTACTACCAGGCCATCATCATTGCCCTGGTAGGAAACGGTGCCCTTCTGGCGCTCAAGGCCTATGCCGCACGAGTGTCGGGCAGCAGTGCTCTCTATTCTGATACAGCGAACTCTGCGGCGGACCTGGCTTACAGCGTGCTGATGATGATCGGGCTCTGGCTCTCAATGCGACCGCCCGACCGGTCACACCCGCATGGCCATGAACGGATCGAGTCGCTGGTCAGCGTTGCGATTGGTGTTTTCATGGTGCTTGCGGGTGTAGAGGCGTTGCGGGGCGCTGTGGCAGCCTGGGGCGGCCGGTCGTCCTCGGTCTTTGGAGCCTGGCTCTTGCTGGTCCCAGCAGCGACAGCCTTGATCAAGGGGGCGATGTACCTGCGGGTCAAGCGCCTGGGCACGGCGGTGTCCAGTCCGGCGATCCTGGCGACAGCGTCCGACCATCTCACGGACATTCTGACGTCCGGCGTCGTGCTGATCGGTATCCTCGGCGCTCGGCTGGCCATGCCGCAAGCCGACCCCATTGCGGGCGTACTCGTTGGGGTATGGATTCTGTACCAGGCGGTCAGGGTTGTACTCGACGGGATCGGCCAACTGATCGGTCGCGCCGCTTCGATAGAGACCGAGCGGGAAGTCATCGATGCGATCATCGCTGTGCCCGGAGTCGTCGGAATCGACAAGGTTGTGATGGAGCACGTAGGTCCCCGACTTCGTGTAGACGTACATGTCTATGCAGACGGCGCGATGCCGCTGGAAAGTGCCCACCAACTGAGCCACGCTGTTCGCGAGGCGGTCCAGGCACTGGATGCAGTCGATCATGCCTTTGTCCATGTGGAGCCGGCATCCAGTATGTAAGGGGGTAGGCTCGCTCTGTGTTAGGGGATCTTCCGTTGATCAATCCAATGGGTGTTGGCACTTGGTGCCCCTGAATAGGGGAAAGCCTGCCCATCTCTCTTAGTGAGGTGTAGGCCTTTCAATGAGTCTATCGCGGCGAATTACCCTGGCGGTCTTTTTTCTGAGTCTCGCCGTCTTTGCGGTGGCACTGGCTCTGCGCCTGACGCGCGACTCCGATCTTGCCGCTGCGGTCATCACGGCTACGCCTGTGTCAGTCGGTCCAATCACGCCCATGGGAACAGAAACGCCGCGGCCCTCGTCGAGCGAGACGACGTCAGCGACACCCAGGAGCACGCCAGCGAAAGAGGGGACGCCGTGGACGGCGTTCCTGCCGGGGATCCAGGGGCCCGGGGGTGCCGCACCAACAGCCACGCACACGAAGCAGCCCACCAGTACGGCAACCTTCACCCCGACGCCGAGCCCGACCCCTAGCCCGACACCGACGATTCCCTGGCCTGAGTCGCTAGAATCGCCCGGGCGAAGCAAGTTGGGCCTGCATGTTCAATGGAATAACTCACCAGAGATCATGGAATTCATCAGACGGATGAAGCCTGCCGTGATCAAGGCCATCGATGATCTTGGATTCGTTGAAGAGGCGAAAGAAGCATCTCCACAGACCATAATCGTTGCCCGCATCACCCACGATCAGCCGACCGAAGGCGATCCTGAGGCGCTGGCGCGAGCCTTTGTCGCCGATAATCTGCCCACTTATCGTGCGCACCCCGCCGTGGATTACTGGGAGGGGTACAACGAACCTGATGTTCATGGCCGCATGGAGTGGTATGCGCGTTTCGAAGCGGAACGCGTGCGGGCTATGGCGGAGCACGGGTTCAAGGCTGCAATAGGATCTTTTTCCACCGGGGTGCCCGAGTATGACGAGTTTGAAGAGTTCTTGCCCGCGGTGCGAGTTGCCAGAGACAACGGCGGCGTGCTGGCGCTCCACGAATACGATGCACCCACATTTGATCGCACGATGGGCGCCGGACTCCCCGGGCTTGGTTCCCACGCTGACAGAGGCGTGCTTGCCTTCCGCTACCGCTGGTGGTATCAGGATCTCCTGGAGCCGGCTGGCCTGGTCATCCCACTGGTGATCACGGAGGCTGGGGTGGATGGCCTCGTGGGTAACCGTCCGGGTCCCCCTGAGGCGAAAGGCTGGCTCGACTTTTGGTCTTACTGGCGAAGCGAGTACCCCGGGCGAGACCCCCTGTACGTTTACCTTGATCAACTCCTCTGGTATGATCATCAGGTGCAGCAGGATGCGTACGTCGTGGGTTGGGCTCTGTTTACGGCGGGGGCTCTGGACGATCGATGGAACAGCTATGATGTTACCCCGTATCTGCGGCATATCGCCACTGAGATTGTCGCCCCGCAGGCAAAGTAGGATTGCGTCTATACAGGTTGCCCTCAACGGATTTGTCCCAGGATGCAGCCCTGTGCTAGAATGCCCGGGTACAACGGCGTCCGAGGCAGTGAAGCCTGGCCGTCGTTGTTCCTGTTGTGCCAGGGGGAGATCCTTTGGGCGGACAGCGTACTGGTGACTTGTTGACTAGAGAGCATTGGAGGTTGCGACGATGAGGGTGAGAGGCGTGGCGTCTAGAGTCTTGCTGGGTCTGGTTTTGTTGGCAGTGCTGCTCGGTGGTTGTAGCACGGGCAGCCAGAGCCAGGAGGAGTTTGTGTTCGGAGTGGTCCTGGTGGGTCCGTACAACGACCATGGCTACAGTGAGGCCCATTTCAAGGCTGCCGAGTATGCCCAGGAAAAGCTCGAGAATGTGCGGTTTGTGTACCTGGACAAAATGAACGCGGCGGACCGTCCTAACACGACCCTCGAGCAGGTGATCGATGACATGATCAACGAGGGCGCGGACATGATTCTGACGACGTCAGATGACTTTGCCGCCGACACTGACGTGGTCGCGGCCAAGTATCCCGACATCCCCTTTGTGCACATGTCTGGGGACCATGCGAAGACCGGCGTGGCGCCCGACAATGTGGCGAACTATATGGGACAGATGGAGTATGGTAAGGCGATCGCCGGCTGCGCTGCAGCCCTCAAGACCGAGACAGGGACGATTGGCTATGTCGGCCCATTGATCAACGACGAGACGCGCCGCCTGGCGTCTTCGGCCTATCTGGGTGCCAGGTACTGCTACGAGACGTATCGCGGAGCCGATGCTCGCGATCTCCGCTTTGTGGTCAACTGGATCGGCTTTTGGTTCAACATCCCTGGCGTCACGCTCGATCCCACTGACGTCTCAAACGACCTGATCAACAGCGGTGCTGACGTGCTGATCTCTGGTATTGACACGACTGAGGCGATCGTGGTTGCAGGTCAGCGTGCAGATCGCGGCGAGAATGTCTGGGCGATTCCCTATGACTATGAGGGCGCCTGCGATGTCAAGCCCGAGATCTGCCTTGGTACGCCGTACTTTAACTGGGGGCCCGCCTATGTTCGCCTGATCGAGCGCGCCCGTGCTGGTGAGCATGCGCCCACGTGGGAGTGGGAAGGTCCCGACTGGGACAACATCAACAATCACGATACGTCCGCAGTAGGTTTTGTCCAGGGCGATGCTCTCACAGATGACGAGAGGGCCATTATCGACGAGTACATCGCAGCACTGGCCAGCGGCGACGCCAAGATCTTTGTTGGGCCCTTGAACTATCAAGACGGCACGACGTTCCTGGCCGATGGCGTGGAAGCTACTCAGGATGAGATCTGGTATCTTCCTCAACTGCTAGAGGGAATGGAAGGCGCGAGCAACTAGTCTGGTCCAGGGGGTGGAGCCCACAGGGGTTCCGCCCCCTCTCTTTGCGAGAGAGCAGATGAAGATCGAGATCGACCACATCAACAAGCGCTTTGGCTCTGTGAGAGCCAATGTCGACATCTCGCTGACCGTGGATGAAGGTACCATCCATGGCTTGCTTGGCGAGAATGGCGCTGGCAAGACGACCTTGATGAAGGTGCTCTCCGGGTACTTGCAGCCTGATTCTGGAGAGATCCGGATTGACGGCCACCCTGTTGCTTTCCACTCGCCTGCCGAGGCGATCAGCCATGGTATCGGGATGTTGCATCAGGATCCCCTGGATGTGCCGGCGCTCTCGGTACTGGACAACTTTGCGCTTGGTCTGAACAGGGGCTTCTGGCAACGCAAGTCGCGCTTGCGTCATCTTTTCTTCAACCTGTGTCGGCGCTTTGGACTCGCGCTGCAGCCGGACGAGCCGCTCGGCAATCTGACCGTGGGCGAGCGCCAACAGCTGGAGCTCGTGCGCCTGCTCGCGCTGGGTGTGCGCGTGATCATTCTCGACGAACCTACGACGGGCATTTCTGAGCCCCAAAAGGTCCTGTTGTTTGAGACTTTGCACCGTCTCGCTGATGAAGGTCTGACGGTCATCTTTGTGTCTCACAAGCTCGACGATGTCGATGCGCTATGCTCCAGGGCTTCTGTGTTGCGGGCAGGGCGGTTGGCGGGCGAGAGGCCGGCGCCATTTGATCGAGATCAACTGGTAGAGCTCATGTTCGGCCGCGCAGTTACCGCTCCGGCCTATGTGTCAGCCTGCGGCGATCGCGTGGTGTTGCAGACTCACGGTCTGGTCGTGCAATCTCACATGCTGGAGCTAGAGCCCATCGATCTGGAGGCCTGTGCGGGCGAGGTCATCGGCCTGGCAGGGTTGGAAGGAAGCGGGCAGCGGCTCTTTATGGAAGCATGTGCTGGCATCAGGCATCCCCGGCATGGGGCCTTATTGCTCAACGGGGAGGACCTGGTGCACGCGCCCTACAGCCGGTTTCTGGAGCGTAATGTGGCCTATGTGCCTGCATCCAGACTGGAAGAGGGGCTCGTTAGCGGGCTTACGATCCTTGAACACTTTGTTTTGGTCGGCCAGAAGCAGGGCTTTATGGTGGACTGGGATGCCGCGCGCACACAAGCGAGAGAGCGGATCGCGGAGTATAACGTTGTTGGCACACCCGAATCTCGCGTAGAGGAGCTTTCGGGGGGTAACCAGCAACGGGCACTCCTTTCGATGCTGCCCGATGAACTCACGCTGCTCATGCTGGATCATCCAACGAGAGGCCTGGACCTGGGATCAGAGATCTGGGTCTGGCGGCAGTTGCACGAACGTTGCGAGCGTGGAACCGTCATCCTGTTCACGTCAACTGACCTTGATGAACTCGTGGACAATAGCGATCGTATCATGGTCTTTTCGGGCGGCAAGGTCTCCAGCCCTGTTTCCAGCGCCGAGGTCACCCGAGAGGAACTGGGCTATATGATCGGCGGTGTGAACCTGTGAACGCACGCTCTCTCTGGTCACGCCTCGCACTGGGCGCACTGCCCTTTATCCTGACGTTTGTCACCTCGACGCTGATCATCCTGGTGATGGGAGCCAATCCTTTTGAGGCGTTTGGCAACCTCATTGGTGGTGCCTACGAAAGTTGGTCCAAGGTCGCGGATATCGGGATGGCCATGGTGCCCCTGATGCTTGCCGCGGCGGGCATGCTGATCACCTTTGCGGCGGGACTCTGGAACATCGGCGTGGAAGGCCAGATGCTGGCCGGGGCGCTCATGACGACCTGGGTTGTCCAGAGCGTCGATGCCCCTGCGGGGATTATGCTCCCACTCACGATCCTGGCCGGCATGGCCGGTGGGGCGCTATGGGGAGTGCTCATCGGCGCGCTGCGCACGTATGGACATGTTAATGAGATCTTTGCCGGGTTAGGGCTGAACTTTGTTGGCTCTGCCCTAACAAATTACCTCATCTTTGGGCCCTGGAAGCCTCCCGGCGGGGCGACCATGAGCGGTACAGAGCCGTTCCCCAGGGCTGCATGGATGCCAACCATAGGGAGCACGCGGGCAAGCTGGCTGGCAATGCTGCTGGCGGGTCTCGCGATCCTGGCAGTCTATGTGATTCTGCGCAATACGCGCTGGGGACTCATGCTCAAAGCCATTGGCCTCAATGCCACTGCTGCGCATCGCATCGGGATCGACACAAACCGGCATCTGATTCTGGCGATTGTGGCCTGTGGCGCACTGGCCGGGTTGGGTGGTTCCATGCAGACGACGGCTATCTATCATCGCCTGATTCCGCAGATCACTGGCGGAAACGGCTATCTGGCACAGCTGGTGGTGTTGTTGTCCGGCTTGCGAGCCCAATGGGTACCCCTCGTGGTGCTGTTTTTCGCGTCCATGCAGGTAGGCAGCCCCCGCCTCGAGCTGAGAATGCAGCTTGATTCATCTTTGGGCGGTGTCGTACAGGGCACCGTCGTGCTCTTTTTCCTGCTGGTCAGTGGAATCCGCCAACGTCTGGACGCGAGGAGCAGATAGCGAGATGCAATCTGGAGTGGTTATCGAGACCATCCGGTCGGTGGTGGCAAGTTCCACGCCCCTGGTATTTGCCGGCATTGGCGAGATGCTCACAGAGCGATCAGGGATCACCAATCTCTCATTGGACGGATCGATCCTCGTGAGTGCCATGGCGGGCTTTGCGCTGGCTTATGTCACCGGAAGCGTGCTGCTGGGATTCATGCTGGCGATGCTTGTTGGGGCTCTGATTGCCTTGCTGGTAGCCTCGAGTAGCATTTACCTCAATCAGGATCAGGTGGCGATCGGACTGGTGCTTACGTTGCTGATGACCGAAGTCAGTTCCTTTGTGGGCAGACCCTTTGTCCGAGTGCCAGGGCCCAGCGTACCATCGTGGTCGTTGCCGGTGCTTTCAGAGATTCCGGTCGTAGGCCCGATCTTTTTCGACCAGAATATCCTGGTCTATCTTGGATATGTGCTTACAATCGGGATATGGGTGTGGCTCTACCACACACTGCCCGGCCTCAAAATGCGTGCCGTGGGAGAGCGGCCTGAAGCGGCCTTTGCCCGCGGCGTCCCCGTGAACCGCCTGCGTATGCTGTACAGTGCACTGGGCGGGGCCCTGGTGGGCGCGGCAGGGGCGGCCTACTCATTGAACGTCAAGCTCGGATGGAGCCACAAGCACACCGCCGGTATGGGCTGGATCGCG
Organism: Anaerolineae bacterium; assembly: GCA_040772225.1. Taxonomy (GTDB): domain Bacteria; phylum Chloroflexota; class Anaerolineae; order UBA1429; family UBA1429; genus JAAYED01. Next base: position 614,369 of record JAXGYO010000002.1, on the reverse strand, counting down.
CTCGCCATTGTGATTTTCGCTGGCTGGCACCCTTTCCGCGTGGTGCTTGGGGCCTACCTGTTTGCCGCGCTCAAATCGCTGGGCAGCCTGCTGCAACCGGTCTATCCCAATGTCCCCACGCAGGTCTTTCAGGCCGCCCCGTTTGCGCTGATGATCGTTGCCCTTCTGTTGGTCAGTCGCGATCTCAGTGGATTGGAGAGGAGGGTGCCGACTCGGCTGGCCCCAATGGTCCGTGCTGTGATGCACGGTAGCGCTCCGGCCGGGCTTGGCAAGCGGTTTGAGCAAGGGTAGCGCCTGGTCGTCAGCGGGCTCTTGAGTCGGGTGACCAGCCTGCGTCCTCTCGGCTTAGCCATCAGAGATTATGCCCTGCGCTATTAGGCAAGGGGCGTAGATTCTGCTATATTCGTATTTAGGTGAGAGTTGGCGCGTCCGCGTCAGGAGGAGCATGTCGCTGCTGTTGCCGGTGAGGAAGACGGTGCTTGACAAGGGCTGGATGCAGCTCGAGGAGATGATGGGCGGTGATGCCGCTGTCATCCGGGGAGCGCGCATCTGCTATCAGTCCACCGCCAGGTCAGAGCAGGCCGATGTCCGCCTCATCGAGAGGCTCATGTCCTCTATTCCCAGACATAACACGGTGTTTGAGCACGCCGTGTTTCGTTTTGCGGTCAAAGCGCCGCTCTTTGTGGCGCGGCAGTGGATGCGCCATCGAATCTGCACCTTTAATGAGAAGAGCCTGCGGTACTGCATCGCCGACCGCGAGTACTATGTGCCAGATCAGCCCGAAGGGCGCGAAGCCTATGTTGCGCACATGGAGGCCTCTTTTGATCTGTATGCTGTCCTTGTGAAAGAGGGTTGGCCAAAGGAGCAGGCACGCGGGGTGCTGGGAACTGCCGTTTACACAGAGTTCATCTGGACGGTCAACGCCTGGTCGTTCATGAACTGGCTAGAGAAGCGGCTGGATCCGGGGGCGCAAGCAGAGCATCGCGCCTATGCCGAGGCAGCACTCGCGATGTTTGAGGAGGCGATGCCGGTGACTGCGGCCGCCTTTAGGCGCGCGGTGCTGGAAATATGAGACCCTCGTGGGATGAGTATTTCATGGGGATCGCGCGTCTTGTGTCCACGCGTTCGACCTGTCTCCGGCGCCAGGTGGGTGCGGTCATTGTGCGAGATAGGCGCATCCTCACCACTGGCTATAACGGGCCGCCCAGGGGGATCGTCCACTGCGATGTTGTTGGATGCCTGCGCGAGCAGATGGGAGTGCCATCTGGCCAGCGTCTGGATATCTGCCGCGCCTTGCATGCCGAACAGAACGCCATCATACAGGCTGCGCTGCACGGCGTTTCCACGGAAGGTGCGATGATCTATGTCACGCACCAGCCCTGTTTTACCTGTGCCAAGATGATCATTAACGCTGGTATTGTTCGCGTGGTCTATGGCGAGGGCTATCCGGATGAGTTGGCGCGGCAGGTTTTGGAAGAGGCGCGAGTAGAGTTGGAAATGTGGGGTCAAGAGTGATAGGAACGGGAGGGAATATGGCTTCTGAAAGCAAGGTACAGAGGTTACGCCATCTGCAGGCCGAGGCGAAGCTGGGCGGTGGTGAGGCTGCGATCGACGCGCAGCACGCCAAAGGGAAAATGACAGCTCGCGAGCGTCTCGACATGTTGCTCGACGAGGGCACATTCCAGGAGATTGACGCATTCGTGACGCATCGCAGCCACGAGTTTGGCCTGGATGAGCGGGTTACGCTCGGCGATGGCGTGGTGACCGGCTATGGCACCATTCATGGCAGGTTGGTTTACGTTTACGCACAGGACTTTACCGTGATGGGAGGATCGCTGGGCGAGGCGCACGCCGCCAAAATCGTCAAGATCTACGACCTGGCGATGAAGACCGGCGCACCCGTGATCGGGCTGAATGACTCGGGCGGTGCCCGCATTCAGGAAGGGATCATGGCGCTGGCTGGATATGGCGATATCTTTCTCAGGAATTCGCTGGCCTCGGGCGTGATCCCGCAGATCTCTGTGATCATGGGGCCCTGCGCAGGGGGCGCAGTCTACTCCCCGGCGCTTACCGATTTCACCTTTATGGTGGATGGCACGAGCCACATGTTCATCACCGGGCCTCAGGTGGTCAAGTCGGTGACAGGGGAAGAGGTCTCGTTCGATGATCTTGGCGGCGCCAAGGTGCATGCCACTCGCAGCGGCGTTGCCCACTTTACTGCGGCGGACGAAAAGTCTGCGCTGGATATGGTGCGGCAGTTGATGGGCTATCTTCCGCAGAACAACCTGGAGGATCCCCCGGTTGTCGCTTCGAAGGATAGCGCGGTCCGCGCCGAGGAAAGCCTCGACACGGCAGTGCCGGCCGACAGCAACGCTCCTTATGACGTGCTCAAGGTCATCCGTGACGTCATGGATCGCGGCAGCTTTATGGAGATCCAGGCCGCGTTCGCACAGAATATCGTGGTCGGGTTTGCCCGACTGGACGGTCGTGTCGTCGGTGTCGTCGCCAACCAGCCCAACGTCAAGGCGGGTGTGCTGGACATTGACGCGTCGGCCAAGGCCGCGCGTTTTGTGCGTTTCTGCGATGCCTTCAACGTGCCTCTGGTGACCTTTGTCGATGTGCCCGGTTTTATGCCTGGCCTTGAGCAGGAGCATGGCGGGATTATCAGCGAGGGCGCCAAGCTCATCTATGCTTACTGCGAGGCGACGGTCCCCAAACTTACCGTGGTGCTCCGCAAGGCCTATGGCGGTGCGTACATTGTGATGAGTAGCAAGCACGTGGGTGGCGACTATAACGTCGCATGGCCTTCGGCCGAGTTTGCGGTAATGGGTCCTGAGGGCGCGGTGAACATTATTCACCGCAGCGAGATCGCCGAGGCGGCAGATCCGGAAGCAGTCCGCGCTCGCCGCCTGGCCGAGTATCGCGAGGCCTTTGCGAACCCGTACCAGGCTGCATCGCGCGGGCTCGTAGATGCCGTCATCGAGCCGAGCCGCACGCGGCCCGTGTTGATCAATGCGCTGCAGATGCTGCAGAACAAGAGAGACAGCGTGCCTTCCAAGAAGCATGGCAACATGCCACTATAGGGGGGAGTTATAACCATATGGCAACCAATCCAGTAAAGATAACCGACACTATTCTCCGTGATGCCCATCAGAGCCTGCTCGCGACGCGCATGTCCACAGGAGACATGCTGCCCGTGACGGACAAGCTCGATGCGGCCGGATACTATTCCCTGGAGATGTGGGGTGGCGCCACCTTTGACTCGGCGCTGCGCTTTCTCAAGGAGGATCCCTGGGAGCGTCTGCGGCTGCTTCGCCAGCGCATGCCCAACACCAAACTACAGATGCTGCTTCGCGGCCAGAACGTGCTCGGCTACCGCCACTATCCCGATGATATCGTGGAAAAGTTTGTCGAGTTGTCGGTCAAGAATGGCATGGACATTTTCCGCATTTTTGACGCGCTGAATGACACCCGAAACATGGCCTGGGCCATGCAATGCGTGAAAAAGTACGGCGGAGAGGTCCAGGGTGCGATCAGCTACACCATCAGTCCCGTGCATAACGTCGACGCCTTTGTGAATCTGGCCAAAGAGCTCAAGGAGCTTGGCGCTGACACCATCTGTGTCAAAGACATGGCCGCTCTCTGCTTGCCGTATGAGGCTTACGAGTTGGTCAAGCGGCTCAAGGAAGAGGTTGGCCTGCCCGTGCAGTTCCACACGCACGAGACGGGTGGCTTTGGCATGGCTGCTCTCCTCAAGGCTGCCGAGGCCGGCGTCGACATCGTGGACACCGCCATATCCTCTATCGGCGGTGGTACGGCTCAACCTCCCACTGAGACCTTTGTGGCAGTCATGCAGGGTACCGAGCGTGACACAGGACTGGACCTCAATCTGCTGTCAGAGATCTCGCAGCACTTTCAAATGGTGCGCACAGAGCACCTGGCGCGCTTTGAGACCGGCATGTCGACTGCGGATATCCGTGTGCTGCTGTACCAGGTGCCCGGAGGTATGCTTTCGAACCTGGTGAACCAGCTGAGAGATCAAGGGGCTCTTGACCGGTATGAGGACGTTCTCAAGGAGCTGCCCCGCGTGCGTGAGGACCTCGGTTACCCGCCGCTGGTAACTCCTACCAGCCAGATGGTCGGTACGCAGGCGGTACTGAATGTGCTGACCGGTGAGCGCTACAAGGTCATCCCGCAAGAGATCAAGGACTATTGTATGGGGATGTACGGTCGTCCTCCCGCCGAGATCAATCCGGATGTTCTGAAAATGGCCATCGGTGATCAGGAGCCGCTCACGGGGCGCCCGGCGGACTATCTCGAGCCCGGCTGGGAAAAGGCCGCTGCGGAGATCGGCGACCTGGCCGAGAGCGAAGAGGACATCATGTCGTATGCCTGCTTCCCGCGCGAGGCGCGAGAGTTCTTTGAGCTGCGCCGCGCAGGCAAGCTGGTACCTATCGAGGAGCCAAGAATCTTCCCGGCAGTAGAAAAGGCCGCGGCGACGACAGTGCAGCCGAAAGCAGTTTTCGGACCGACACAGCCTGCACGGCCCACGCCCGACTATTCGCTGTGGAAGGTCTCATCGCGGATTCACGGTAGACGGTAGCATCAAGATTGGCCGGGCTGGCCCGTTCCGGCTGGCCCGGCTCAAGGATTCAAGGCGGAAACAAGTCTATGACAACTTTCGAACAGGGCCTCGAGGTTACCGGCATCGGAATGCTCCTGGTGTTTGTGTCTTTGCTCATCGTCGCCGGCCTGATCTGGGCGCTCAACAAGCTGTTCCCCGCGCGAAAGGCTGCGGCACAAGCAACACAGCCGGCAGTAGCTGCACCGGTGAGAGTCGTTCAGGCTGCACTACCGCAAGCGTCGCTGGCGGATGAGGCGGCGGCAATTGCGGTGGCTTTGGTCCGACAGGGGGTTGGAAAAGTCGCTGGCGTCGTCGGTGCGACGCGAGGGCAACGCGCGTTCGTGGCCATGCCCTGGGAGCGGCCTGCAGAGCTCTGGGGTGAAGATCTTTTGCAGGGAGAGACGACGACTGTGGTAAGTATTGATTCCGGCACTGGTAACTGGAAGAGCCAGGGCCGGCTTTCATCGATGCAGTAGGGGAGGCGAACTGTGGCAACACTTGAGCTTGTAATTGATGGTCAGACTTTTACTGTCGAGGTTGGCGATGTGTCCCGGTCGCCGGTTAGCGTCGTGGTCAATGGTGTGACCAGATCGGTGAGTTTCAGCGACGCAGCCGCCGGTCCCGCCGCACCTGCTGCCCCGGCGACTGTAGCACCGGCGGCTCCCGCAGCGTCTGCAGAAGCTTCTGCCGAGCCTGTAGTAGAAACCGCACCGGTAGGTTCAGTTTCCGGTGAGATTGTTGTGGCTCCGATGCCGGGCAAGATTCTGTCTGTTCTGGTGACGGTTGGGCAGGCGATCCAGCAGGGAGATGCTGTCTGCACGCTCGAGGCGATGAAGATGGAGATGCCCATCAGCGCCACTGCGGCCGGTACTGTCAAGGCCATTCATGCGCAGGTGGGCCAGACGGTCGCGAACGATGCTCCTCTCGTGACCATAGGCTAGGGGAGGGGAATCAGTATGGACCTGGGTTCACTTCAATCTTTGCTCAAGGGTGTGACGGGCCTCACCTGGGGCAGCGTCGTGATGATGGCGGTCGGCGGCGTTCTTATCTGGCTAGCGATCAAGTACGAATACGAGCCCCTGCTCCTGCTCCCCATTGGTCTGGGGTGCATTCTGGCGAATATACCGAATACGGGCATGGTGGATGAGGGCGGATTGCTCAAGTTGCTCTATGACGTAGGCATCGAGAGCGAGTTGTTCCCGAGCCTGGTCTTTATTGGCATCGGGGCAATGACGGACTTTGGCCCTCTTCTGGAGAACCCGCGCTATGCGCTGTTTGGCGCCGCGGCGCAGTTCGGTATTTTTGGCACGCTCCTCATGGCGACGCTGTTTGGCTTTAGCATCAACGAGGCGGCGTCCATTGGCATCATTGGGGCCGCCGATGGTCCGACGTCCATCTTTGTGGCATCCGAGCTGGCGCCCAATCTGGTTGCACCGATCACAGTGGCCGCCTATTCGTACATGTCTCTGGTCCCGATCATTCAGCCTCCGGTGATGAAGTTGCTGACGACGCAGCAGGAGCGCCGGATCAAGATGCCCTACACTTCGCATCCCATCTCCAAGACCACTAGAATACTGTTCCCGATCGTGGTCACGGTGGTGGCTGGCTTGATCGCGCCCGAGGCAACGCCTCTGATCGGCATGCTGATGTTCGGCAACCTGGTGCGTGAGGCCGGTGTTGTGGAACGGCTCAGCCAGACGGCCCAGAACGAATTGGCCAACCTGGTCACCACGTTCCTCGGTATCACCATTGGATCGACCATGGTGGCCGACAAGTTCCTGCGGCCCGAAACCCTGCTCATCATCGCCATGGGGCTGGTGGCATTCATCCTGGACACAGCTGCCGGGACGCTCTTTGGCAAGCTGATGAAGGTGCTATCCGGTGGCAAGATCAATCCGTTGCTCGGCGCCTGTGGTATCTCGGCCTTTCCGATGTCCGCTCGCGTCGTGCAAAAGGTTGGCCAGCAGGAGGATCCCACCAACTTCTTGCTCATGCATGCGATGGCCTCGAACACAGCCGGCCAGATCGCCTCGGTGATGGCTGGGGGGGTTGTTCTGGCACTCCTGGGCTAGTATAACTCCGCTACAGTAGCTAACCTGCTGCATCAAGAGTCCGGCACGCGTGCCGGACTCTTTTCGCGTTGGCGCCCAGATGTGGGCCGGCGAGGCTTTATGGTACAATATTGAGGTGTGCTAGAGAGGCACCTATGGTCCGTGGGGTGTTTTACATAATGGTTAAGGGGGCTCGTGTCGATGTTAGCCAAGTTGGCCAGGGCGATCTTTGGTGATCCGAATGAGCGCGAGATAAAGAAACTGCAGCCAATCGTCCTGGAGATCAATGCGCTCGAGTCACAGATGCAGGCGAAAAGCGAATCTGAGCTCAGGGAATTGACCGAGAGCTATCGGGAGCGGATCGCTGAGGCTACGCGTGCCGCTAGGACGCGCTTGCAGGGCCTGAGAGCAGAGCTGGACACCGAGACAGACGATGACCGACGCCGTAGCCTGCGTCTGGAGATCGATGAGGTTGAGAAAGACCTCGATGAGCGGGAGCGGGCGGAATTAGATCGGATTCTTCCTGAAGCGTTTGCCGCCGTACGTGAGGCCAGTGTCCGCGCGATTGGCTTGCGTCATTTTGACGAGCAGATGCTCGGCGGTATCGTTCTGCACAAGAACATGATCGCAGAGATGAAGACTGGCGAGGGCAAGACCTTGGTCGCGACCTTGCCTCTATATCTCGCTGCGCTCACCGGCCGTGGCGCGCATCTCGTAACCCCCAACGACTATTTGTCCAAAGTGGGCGCACAGTGGATGGGACCGGTGTATCACCTGCTGGGTCTATCGGTCGGCGTGATACAGTCGATGGGTGAGAATCCGGCTCTCGGATCCTTTCTCTTTGATCCGCATTTTCCTGCGTCCGATGATCGCTATTTGAATCTGCGGCCCTGCGCGCGGCGCGAGGCTTATGAGGCGGACATCACCTACGGGACCAATAACGAGTTCGGCTTTGACTATCTTCGGGACAACATGGCGGTGGATCTCGAGAGCCGCGTGCAGCGCGAGCTCTATTACGCGATTGTGGACGAGGTCGACAATATCTTGATCGACGAGGCACGCACGCCTCTGATCATCTCTGCGCCCGCCGAGGAATCTACGGACCAGTATCGCCGTTTTGCTCAGATCGTCACACGGCTGCAAGAGGGCGCCGACTATACGATCGACGAAAAGCGCACCATGGCTACCATTACGGATGATGGGATCACCAAGGTGGAGCGGGCGCTGGGGATCGATAACCTTTACGCCCCGGAGAACTATGAGCTGACGCCGTATCTCGAAAATGCGCTCAAGGCTAAGGCACTTTTCCAGCTGGACCGAGACTATGTCGTCTCTGACGGCAACGTCATTATCGTGGACGAGTTCACGGGCCGGCTGATGCATGGCCGTCGCTATTCGGAAGGGTTGCACCAGGCGATCGAGGCCAAGGAGAACGTACGCGTCCAGCGCGAGAGTCTGACGCTGGCCACGATCACGTTTCAGAACTTTTTCCGGATGTACCGGCGCCTGTCAGGAATGACCGGTACGGCGGAGACAGAAGCCGAGGAATTCTCGCAGATCTACAATCTCGAAGTCCTCGTCATCCCGACCCATAAACCGATGATCCGTGTGGATCACGCCGATGTGATCTACAAGACGCCAGAGGTCAAGTTCCGCAAGGTCGTCGAGGAGATCCAGGCGTGCCACGAAAAGAACCAGCCGGTTCTGGTGGGCACGCTGGCCATCGAGACGTCAGAGATGTTGTCCGGCATGTTGACACGCCACGGCATCAAGCATCAGGTGTTGAACGCCAAGTATCACGAACGCGAAGCCGTGATCATCGCTCAGGCTGGTCAGCCGGGAGCCGTCACCATCGCCACGAATATGGCTGGCCGTGGCGTGGACATTTTGCTCGGCGGCAATGCCGAGGGCCTGGCGCGTGAAGCCCTCAGGCATCAGGGCAATGATCTGCAATCCCTGGAGCCCGGCGTGTGGGAAGCGGCGCTCGCTGAGGCACAGGCTCAGGTCGCTGCAAACCGTGAGATTGTGCGTGCGGCTGGTGGCCTGCACGTTATCGGCACCGAACGCTATGAGGCGCGCCGCATCGACAACCAGTTGCGCGGCCGCGCCGGCCGTCAGGGGGATCCTGGCTCCTCGCGGTTTTACGTTTCCCTGCAGGATGATCTGATGATCCGCTTTGGCGGACCATCGGTTGCCCGAATCATGGATCAACTGGGTGTTGAAGAGGACCTGCCTCTGGAGCACGCCATGGTCAACAGGGCTATCGAAGGTGCTCAGGAGCGTGTCGAAGGGCACAACTTTGACATGCGCAAGCATCTTTTGGAGTACGACGATGTCCTGAATCAACAACGCCAGGTGATCTATGAGCAGCGGCGGCTCGTGCTGAGCGAGTCCAATCTCAAGTCCTTTGTTCTGGGTATTCTCGAAGAGGAATTGCGCCGGACAGTAGAGGCAGCGACGGGCGACTATGAGGAGGATTGGGATCTCTCCGGTCTGCACGACATCATCGATCGGATGATCGGGCTGCCCGCGACACACTCGGCCGCTACCTGGAAAGACATGGATGGCGCCGAAATCGCGGATCAAGTAGTCGCGTTGGCGCGCGCGCAGTACGACGCGCGAGAAGCAGAGCTGGGGACAGAGGGCATGCGCCAGATGGAGCGCCTGCTCATGCTGCGCGTCATAGATACACGTTGGATACGGCACCTCACGGCGCTGGACGAACTGCGGAATGGCATCGGGCTTCGGGCTATCGGCCAGCGGAATCCGCTCGTAGAGTACAAGCGTGAAGCGTACCAGGCATTTGAGCAGTTGATGCAGGACATCCAGAGCGATGTCGCGCACTATGTGCTCAACATCCAGGTGGCGCGCCAGGAACCTGCCCGGCGCCAGCGCGTGAGCTATTCGGGCTCCAGCTCGGCATCGGGATCACCTGAAAAGCAGCGACAGAGGCGCGCGCCGGCCAGGGTGGGGCGCAACGATCCCTGCCCCTGCGGTAGCGGCAAAAAGTACAAGCAATGCTGCCTGCCCAAGGGGTTGACACCGGAGCAGGCGGCCGCCCAGGCCGAACCCGTGGCTAGCGGCGGGGGGCGCAGGCGCAAGTAAGCGCGTCGCCTGGCGGCGAGCCACGGCAGTCCGGTTGGGGACGGGCTGTGAGGCTAGTTGCCGAGCTCAAGCAGCAGGGTGTCGCCGGCCTGGGCGTCCAACATCAGAAGCCGGTTGCGTAACAGGCCCGCTTCACTACCTATGAGGTACTTTACCACCTGCTGGATCTGCCAGGCTGCGACCATCATAGGGGTTGCCGTGGGATTTCCCAGTGTCGTCTCGATGCCGTGCTCGGGATAGGGACCGGGACCGTAGATGCTGGCGAGCCCCGCGTCCTCGGGGAAAATGATAGTGACCTGCCCGGTGTAGCCCGCGATGGCACCATGTACCAGCGGTACCTGCATATCTCTCGCTGTTTGCTGAAGAGTCATTCGGGCAGGCAGTGAATCCAGCGCATCGACCACGATCTGTGAGCCCTCTAGCAATTCGCGCCCGTTATGCTCAGTCAGCCAGCTCACATGGGGCGTGACGCTTGTGGCAAGGTTCACCTGGCCCACCCGTTCGGCGAGCACTTGCGCCTTGGGGCGCCCCAGAGCTGACTCGGTGCAGCCCGCCTGCCGGTTCAGGTTGTTCCCTTCGAAGACATCCCCGTCGATCACGATCAGATGGCCGACTCCCATGCGAGCCAGACCCTCGACGATCCAGCCTCCCAGACCCCCCGCGCCGACGACTCCCACTGTCGCTTGCAGCAGTCGAATCTGTCCCTCCCATCCCACGGTGCCGTGGTTGCGCTGGTAGCGCTCGGGCAGGATGCCGGCCGCAAGAGCGGCGATCTCGACATCGCGCCGGTTCTGTCCATACTGCGTGGCCATCTGAATCGTTGCGGATAGTGACAGGATGGGGGGATGTTCCGCAGCACTCGCGCTCATTTCGGCTAGCGCAACTTGCAGGGCCTCCCGGCCAGAGTCATTCATCGTTAACCTCCTGTGCTTTCGGCAAAGGCTGGCACGCGGGGCAGACATGGGTGCCTCGCTGTCCCACCACCATCCGCGTGATGGTGCTGCCGCAGCGAGGGCAGGGCTGACCGGTACGCCCATAAACGGCCAGAGAGAACTGGTGCGCGCCCTGCTCGTCATCGGGGCCGCGGTAGTCACGCATGGTGGTGCCGCCATGGGCAAGCGCGGCTTTTAAAACGCTGCGAATGGCCTGATGCAACGCAGCCACTTCGGTGGCAGTGAGCGAATCCGAGATCCTCAAGGGGTGCAGGCCGGCAAGCCAGAGCGACTCATCCACATAGATGTTGCCCAGGCCCGCCACCGTGTGCTGGTCCAACAGGAGCGGCTTGATCTGGCGATGATGCCCGACCAGGATATGCCGCAGTCGTTCGGCGGACAGTGCGTTGTCCAGAGGCTCCGGGCCGAGTGTTCCGATAATGCTATTGGCATCGGTGACCAGGTACATCCGCCCGAACTTGCGGAGGTCGCGCATGTACAGCCTGCCGCCGCCTGCCAGGGTAAACACCGCACGCACATGAGGATGTGACTCCCACTCGGGCACTGCGCTCTCACAGATATAGAGACGTCCCGTCATGCGCAGGTGGATGACCAGATCGTGAGGCGGCAGTGCGAGGATCAGATACTTGCCCCTGCGTCCGACTGGACCAAAGCGCAACCCCTCGACGGCCTGCTTGAAGGCTTCTGCGGTGTGAGTCGCCACAACACCCGGCCACAGGATCTCCACATGCTCGATCGCTTGACCGGGCAGGGCCGCGTTCAGGCCCTGCCGGATGTACTCGACCTCGGGCAGTTCTGGCATCAGCAGGGACAGTGCGCCGGGGCATATCCGGCAGAAAACCGCAACGGATCGAGCGATGACCTCGGTTCCAGACCGAGGCTGATGCGCCAGCGCGCATCCAGTTCCTCAATCGTAAGGCCGTACACGCGCTGTAACGCATCGTGCTGGCTTGTGCCTTCTGCAAAGACCTGCAAGAGCTCGGTCATCTTGTCCCTGCCGTAGGTCTCGATCATAAAGTCCACGACCGAGTAGCACTCTCCGTAGTAGAGATCCACCTGATCGGCTCGCCCGCTATAGCTGGTCATGGAGCGCACCGATAGCAGCTCGTCTCGGGAAATGCCGAGTTTGAGCGCCACTGCGTTCTGACGGGGAAGCTCGCCTTCCGCGAGCATCGCCAGGCCCTCGTCGAGCCAGCGCGGTAGCCCGGCATACGGATTGTCGGTGGCCATGCCGACGACGATGTGGCTGAGCTCATGAGCCATAGTGAGCTCGAGATCGCTCTGTGACCCAAGCAGGATCAGGGTGTCTTCGTCGACCGCCACGCCGAGGGTCGTTACGCGCGCGTCATAATCGTCGCTGCGTGTCGCAAGGGCGGCACTCATATCGCCTTCGTTGCGGTACACGTATATGTCGACGGGAGAAACCAAAGCTATCCCGAGATCGGACTGTATCTTTTCCAGAGCGCTCTCCGCCTCGTCCAGCCATCCTGCGGCACGGGATTGACGTACGTCGTAATAGTAGAGTGTGGCGTTCTCGCCCTCGAGTGATTCCCAGTCGTGGGAGTCATCGACATAGCGGATCGTCTCTACGATAGTGTCGAAAGCCTCGCCAGTGGCATCGGTGAGCCGCCACCAGACGCGTAATTCTGTCCCGGGAGCGAACTGGCCGGCGTGAAAGGGTTCACTATAGTCCATCGTGACCTCGGTTCCCGGCGTAAAGGGTGGATAGATGCGGCGAACAAGGCGATCACCCACCCGCCCGTAGAAGAGAACGACATCGACAATGGGCTGGTCGTGCCTCACGTGCAGAGCGACATCGAGGCTATCGGCAAAGCCGGCGCTGACCTGCGTGTCAACGACCTGCCAGCCGGATTGCGCCAGCACCGGGTCGCCGACCGGGGCCAGAATCAGCAGTAGAATCAAAAGAAGTATGGGAATGCGGCAGGCCTTGCTCGAACCGGCTTGACTAGATCTCAATAGATTCCAGGTCGTCCTCGGAGACCTTGACATACTTGTCGCCTTCCTCGATCAGCATAATCGGGATACCGTCCTTGATCGGGTACTTGCGGCCGCAGTCCGGGTTCTGGCACACAAGCCAACGATCGTGCTTGAGGGTTACCGCCGTTTTGCAGGCAGGACAGGCGAGAATGGCCAAAAGTTCCTCACTTAACATATCGCCTCCACGATGATGGTATATGCCGTTGCCGAAGCTCAGGTTGTGTGCAGCTGTTCGCAGGCTGCCTATCGTGCATGGAACGCCTGAGAGTATAACATAGCTGAGGATGCTACTCAACTATTTGCGAGCGGCTGGTACTCGTGATATACTACCTACTTGGGTGCGCGTGGCAGCTAGCGTGCCCGCATTATCAAACACGCTTCTGTAGTAAACGACTCGTGCCGGCACAGCCGGTGTAATGCGTGGGCAGCAGAGGCGGACGGATCAACGAGGAGGAAGTATGCCGGTAGTGACGATGAAGCAGTTGTTGGAGGCGGGTGTCCACTTTGGACATCGAAGCCGCCGCTGGAATCCCAAGATGCGCTCCTATATCTTTACCGAGCGCAACGGGATCCACATTATTGACCTGCAGCAGACGATACAGGCGCTGGAGCGGGCCTACGAGGTCGTTCGCGACATCGCCGCCGAGGGCGGCACGGTGATCTTTGTGGGCACCAAGCGCCAGGCTCAGGACAGTGTCCGCGAGCAGGCGGAGCGCTGCGGAATGCCTTACGTGGCGCAGCGTTGGCTTGGCGGGACACTCACCAACTTTACGACGATCCGATCCCGGATTGAGTACATGCTGGACCTGGAGAGGCGACGGGAACGGGGTGAATGGGACCGCCTTCCGAAGAAGGAAGCCACCATGCTATCTCGCGAGCTGTCGCGACTGCATCGTCGATTGGGCGGTCTCCGAAACCTTAACCAGCTTCCAGATGCCCTCATCATTGCTGATGTGAGCACAGAAGACATCGCTGTGAAAGAGGCCAATCGCCTGAATATCCCGGTCATCGCGATGGTGGATACCAACTGCGATCCCGAACCGATCGACTATGTCATTCCCTCGAATGATGACGCCATTCGTGCCATCCTCCTTATCATGTCCACCATGGCGGACGCCGTGATCGAGGGGCAGCAGATGCGTGGCATCGTGATGGCAGAAGAGGGCGGAGAGGTCGCCGCCCAGGATCGCTACGCACCGGATTCTTACGATGAGTATGAAGACGCGTACGAGAGCCCAGAGTCACGCGCGGCGCGTCCGGCTGTAGACATGGCTGATGAGGATGACGATGAGGATGCGGAAGACATCATTATCGTGGATGATGATGACAGTGAGGACGATTCCGAACTATAGTAGTTCGTGAGCAGGCACATAGGCTGATGATCAAGCCGGGGCCCTGTTCCCGGCTTTTCGCTAGAGATCAAATATCGAGAGGACACACGACCATGCCAGTGACAATGGATCAGATCAAGGAACTGAGGCAGTCGACCGGCGCCGGCGTACTGGACTGCAAAAAGGCTTTGGAGCAGACAGACGGGGACATGGCCAGGGCCGCCGAGATCCTCAGGGAAAAGGGCCTTTTGGCTGCCGCGAAAAAGGCAGAGCGCCAGGCAGCAGAGGGGCGCGTCGAGGTCTATGTTCATCCCGGGAACAAGCTCGTGGGTGTGGTTGTCCTGAACTGCGAGACCGACTTTGTGGCGCGTACGGACGACTTTATCTCCCTCGCGCACGATCTGGCCATGCAGGTCGCCGCAGTGGCGCCTAGCTGGATCTCGCGAAACGATGTTCCGGAGGATGTGCTGGCCGAGGAAAAGGCCAGCTATGCCGACGACGTCAAGGGCAAGCCCGAAGCGATCGTGGAGCGCATCATTCAGGGCAAGTTGGACAAGTTCTATCAGCAGCACTGTCTCCTGGAACAACCCTTTATCAAGGATGACAGCAAGACGGTTGATCAGTTGATCAAAGAGGCTATCGCCCGGATAGGCGAGAACATTCTGGTTGGCCGTATGGAACGGCTGACGATCGAGGCACCGGTAGAGGACTAGGCCGGGTAGCTATCAGAGCCGCCAAGAACCAACTGGCCCGGCCATGACAGGGATTCTCTGGCCGGGCAGTTGTCACGGATCCGTCATGGAGGTAACCGTGTCTCAGGCCAGTTATAAGCGGGTGTTGCTCAAGCTCAGCGGCGAGTTTCTGGCCGGTAGTTCCGGCTTTGGTATCGACCCGGCCATCGTCGAAGAGGTCGCCAAGCAGATCAAGCCGGCGTACGAGCTCGGCGTAGAGATCGCGATTGTGATCGGGGGCGGTAATATCCTGCGCGGCGCGAGCGTTATGGCGTACGGTATGGATCGCGCCACCGCTGATTATATGGGCATGCTGGGTACTGTGATGAATGCCATGGCGCTGCAGGACGCTTTGGAGCGCATGGATGTGGATACGCGGGTGCAGACCGCCATTGAGATGCGGGACGTGGCTGAACCCTACATCCGTCGCCGCGCCATTCGGCACCTGGAAAAGGGGAGGGTGGTTATCTTTGGTGCCGGTACGGGGAATCCCTACTTTACGACGGATACGGCCGCATCGCTGCGAGCGATGGAGATCGATGCGGAGATACTGCTCAAAGCGACCAAGGTCGATGGTGTGTATGACAAGGACCCCATGCGTCATCAAGGGGCCAGGCGCTTTGACCGCTTGACCTATCTCGAGGCACTGAATATGGGCGTCGGTGTTATGGACAGCACGGCGCTCTCTCTTTGCATGGACAACAATTTGCCGCTCATGGTATTCAAGCTGGAGCCGCCCGATAGCGTGGTCCGCGCAGTCAAGGGCGAGCCGATAGGTACGATTGTCTCGTAAAGGGGTAGAGGTCACCTGCCCTCGGGGGGCGCGCTGTGCCGGCAGTTGGCACAGGGGCTCATGAGCAGTAACATAATTCCGAGGAGGCGAAACAGTGATTGATGAGATTATGCTCGATATTGAAGAGCGCATGGAAAAGGCCATCACGGCTCTGCGCTCGGATTTGACAGGCATCCGCACCGGCCGGGCATCGCCCGCGCTCCTCGATCGCATCCGCGTTGAAGTCTACGACAGCGTTCTGCCGCTGAACCAGATGGCCACCGTGGCAGTTCCTGAACCTCGCCTGATCACTATTCGACCATGGGATGTTAGCACGCTGAGTGCGATCGAGCGGGCCATACTAAAGTCGGATCTGGGCCTTACGCCGAACAATGACGGCAGGATCATCCGGTTGTCTGTTCCTCCGCTGACCGATGAGCGACGGCATGAGCTCGCACGGCTTGTGAACCGCCGCGCGGAAGAGGCGCGTGTGGCCATCCGAAACCTGCGGCGCGATGCGCTCAAGTCACTGACGGATCTGGAAAAAGCGGGCGAGATCTCTGAAGACGACTATTACAAGTCCAGGGAAGACCTCCAGTCGGTGACGGATGAGTATACGGCGAAGGCGGATGAGCTCGGCGAGCAGAAGCAGGCCGAGATCATGGAGTTCTAGTGAGTTCAGAGACTCAGTCTGAGGGCGCTCTGTACCTGGACCCTGCCCGTATCCCGGCACACGTGGGCATCATCATGGACGGAAACGGTCGCTGGGCGCAGGCGCGGGGTCTACCGCGCACGGCGGGCCACAGGGCGGGCACCGAGAATCTCAAGACCGTGCTCCAAGCTGCCGGCGATTTGGGTATTCACACAGTCACCCTCTACGCTTTTTCGACAGAGAATTGGTCACGGCCGCGGCCAGAAGTGCGCGCCCTCATGATGCTAGCACACAATGTGCTATTACGGGAGCTTGAAGAACTCCACCAGAGGGGCGTGCGGTTGCGCATACTCGGGCGTCGCGCCGAGCTCGACCCGTCTCTGGCCCGGGCCATAGCGGCAGCTGAGGAAAAGACACGCAACAATACCGCCATGGCTGTTAACGTTGCTCTCAACTATGGGGGCAGGGCTGACATCGTCGATGCAGTGCGCGAAATTGTGCGGGCTGGCGTCAGGTCCGAAGACATCGACGAGGAAATGATCTCTGCTCACCTCTCTACCGCCGGTCAGTCCGATCCTGATCTGGTGATCCGGACGGCAGGTGAGATGCGCCTGAGCAATTTCCTGATCTGGCAGGCGGCCTATGCAGAGTTCTACTCGACACCAACGCTCTGGCCCGATTTCGATCCTACGGAGCTGATGCGGGCTATTCAGGCATTTCAGTCGCGACACCGCCGATTTGGCGGTCTCGAAAAGACGTCCTGAGTCATGCAGGAATTTCGCTGGCGCATCTGAGGAGGCTGTCAGTGCTGACAAAGCGTATCTTGAGTGCTGCGCTTCTGATACCTCTCGTTGCGCTGCTCGTCTATCTTGGCGGCTGGTATCTCGCTGGCGGACTCGCCCTGGCCGGTGTACTGGCTACACTGGAATACTGCAACCTCGCACGGTCGATTGGTCTACGACCGACCACTATCGCGAGCCTGATCTTTGTTCCGCTGGCGGTGCTCGATGCCCAACTCGCCGGACAGGATTTCCTTCGCCCGGCGGTCTTTCTCCTGGCGGCCGTGAGCCTCACGGTCGAGATCTTTCATCATAACCGCGAGGGATCTCTACAGAGCTGGGGTGTGACCGTAGCCGGTCTGTATATTGGTCTGGGGCTTGCGCATTTTGTCTCTCTGCGTGCGCTGGACGATGGCCTGATGTGGGTCTCTCTGGCGCTGCTTGGCACCTGGATCAGCGATACCGGCGCGTACTGGTTGGGCAGTCGCTTTGGAAAGCGAAAACTAGCCCCCGCCATCAGTCCGGGCAAGTCCTGGGAGGGCGTCGGTGGAGGACTGCTCTTTGGAATCAGCTCTGTCTGGGCAATCGCGCGGATTGGCCTGGGGCTGCCTCACTGGCAGGGTATAGTCCTTGGGCTGGTGTTGGTCATCGCCGCCACGCTGGGCGATCTGGCCGAGTCGGTGATCAAGCGCCAGGCGGGGGCAAAGGACTCGGGCACACTGATACCTGGTCACGGGGGCATGCTTGATCGCATCGATAGTCTCCTGTTCGTGGCTCCAGCCGTGTATTACGCCGCCTTGCTTCTATCAGGATCGGCGTGGTGAGCAAACCTAGGGTAATATGTCTGGAATATCTTTCGAGTCCATCGTAGCGTTCAGTAACCTGCTGCTCGCGTCTGCTAACGTCATCATCGGCTTTTCGCTGTTCGTCTACATTCTGACGCACAACTGGAAGAGCCCGGTAGCGCGTGCTTTTTGCGCGATGGTCGCTTTTGTGACGTTAGTGTATGTCGTCGAGATCACCTTGAATGGCGTCGCGACTGCCGACGCCGCCTATCTGTGGTTGCGGGTACAGTGGGCGGGGATTATCTTTGTCCCGGCGGCATATCTGCAATTCTCCGATGCGGTGCTGAGCTCCACAGGGCACGCCTCCAGGCTCCGCCGCTTGAGCGTTTTTGCAGCGTATCTGGCCAGTGCCGTGGCTGTGGCCATGGCGGCCTCCTCAGATCTGCTTTTTTCGGGCGTGGAGCAAGTGCAGTCTCGGTACACCCTGGTGCCCGGGTCCCTGTTCTGGCTGTCCGCGGCCTATTACACCCTGACGTGCATCGCGGGCTGGATCAACATCACCAGAGCGCGTAACGCTTGCCTGACCTCCACGTCGCGCCGCCGCATGGCTTACCTGATGATCGCCATCCTGGCGCCGACCGTCGGTGTCCTTCCCTACCTGTTGCTTCCTCTCGTGATCGGCGGAGTCGCCCCGCTCCTGGTCATGCTGATCACGCTGGCAGGTAATGTGGCGATCGCTGTGATGACGATCGTCATCGCCTACACCGTGGCCTATCAAGGGGTCTTGCTCCCCGACCGGGTGGTCAAGCACCATCTGCTGCACTTTTTGATGCGCGGTACGGCCGTGGCGATCGCTGTTGTGGTGATCATGCTGAGCATCCCGCATGTGCCGGACATCCTCGGCTTGCCGAGAGATACTATCATGGTCATTGCGGTAGCGGGTGCGGTTGTGGCTCTTCAAGTGATCATCAGCCTTGCCAAACCTGCGCTGGACCGGGTCATCTACCGTAAAGACCGGCAAGAGATCTCCTGGCTGCAGTCGCTGGACCAACGTCTGCTCACAACGACGGACCTGCAGCAACTGCTGGAGAATACGCTGGTTGCCTTGTGCGAGCTGTTGCGTGCGCCAGCAGGTTTTGTGGTTACTGTGCAGGATGAGGACCTGCGAATCAGAGTGTTTTCCGGGTCTCGTGCGGCTGCTGAAGCCTTCCTGGCGCAGACTTCGCTGCCCAAATTGGTGCAAGACCTGGCGACGAGCCGGCGCGATGGTTCTCTCGCGAATGAGGACTTTATCGTGAGTGATGGTCATCTCCTCCTGCCGTTAAAGCGGCGCTCTGACCAGTCGGTGATGGGCATCCTGGGTTTTCGAGCAGTGAGTTTGCCGGGCGACTATACTCAGGAGCAGATCGACGCGGCTCACGGTCTGGTGCGGCGCGCGGAGATGGCGCTGGAAGATATGCGGCTCCAGCAGCAGGTGTTCGCTCTGGTGCAGACCCTCGACGATGAACTCGATCAGATTCAGGGCTGGCGTTCCAGCCCGTTCAGTGTCAGCGAGGAAGCTCTGGCTGTCCTAGAGACGAGCCCGGTTCACTCGCCTGACTTTTCGCAGATGGTCAAGGATGCGCTCACTCAGCTGTGGGGTGGCCCGAAACTGACGCAGAGCGAGCTGAGGAGATTGCACGCCGTGCAGCAGGCCATGCCGGAGAACGACAACGTCCCCGTCAAGGCGATGCGTGCCGTGCTCCAGGAGGCGATTGAGCGCCTCAAACCCGAGGGGCCCCGTTCCATGACCTCGGCAGAGTGGCTGTTGTACAATATCCTCGATCTGCGCTTTGTTCAGGGGTACAAGATTCGCGACGTGGTTCGGCGTCTGGCCGTGAGCGAATCGGACTATTACCGGAAGCAGCGCGTAGCTATCGACCAGGTGGCCGAGACGCTTGTGCAGATGGAGAGAGACGCCCAGGAGCAGTCCTAGCCAGCCTCAGCGGACGTCTGCATCCAATCGGTAGATCCGGGTCGGCCCGTACCGGTATAGCTCGACATAATGCGGGTCCTCCAGCCTGTCCGGTTGGAGAGGTCCCCCGCGCGTCCCTACGAACAGGTGCGTCACGCCAGCATCGGCGAGTCCGGCGATAAAGTCCGGAGACGTCAGATCCTGGGATTGCATCACCTGCTCAGCCAGAGCCATGGTCCTCGCACGGTATTCCTCGTTACCCTGGGAAATCAGCACGGAAGGGAACGTTACTGTCCGGCTAGCGAGGTAGGGTAACCACCATCCCGCATCAGAGCCCATGGGCATCCCGGCCTGCCACGGCACTGTGTTTACGAGCGTCAGGCTGTCCTCCGGCAGATGCTCCCTGGCCCACGCTATGGCAGGCATATCCGTCTCTTGAAGCAGCACCGTCCGCGAGTTCACCACATCCGCGTCTCGCCAGAGAGCCAGGGTTGCTCCCCCTACCAGAGCGCCTGTCAGGAATACCGGCATGATCGCGGTCCCCCATCTGCCGGCTCTGCCGGAAAGATGTGCGACAGGCCGGAGCAGCAGTTCGGCAATACAAGTGCCGATGAGCACGCCGGCGGGCAGCCAGTAACTGATGAACGCGCTGGTGCCGTGCACAAACCAGGAGCCCGGAAGCCCCACAATGCCAGGATCTGACACGAGCAGACAGGTCCCGCTCCACAGCCCAATCAGAGCGAGGGGCCACCGTCTGCGCAATAGGGCATAGATCAGGCCCGCGCCGGCCAGTGCCAGGATCCATTCGGTGTTCCCGGCGCGCGCCAGCGCTGCGGGAAAACTTGTGTCAATGCCCGGCGGGGCCACCCAGGATCCATAGAGGTCTGCCCTTGGCACTAGCGCGCTTCTGACGACATGTACTGCCCACGGTCCGGTAAGGATCAGCGAGAGTGCAGCGATGCGGATCGCCTGCCAGGTCGTGTTCAGCATCGCGGGGAAGCCCCGCCAGGTACCCAGCGCCCCTGTAGCAGTCAGGAGGGCACAGGCGGGCCATAGCAGTGCGTAGTAGAATAGGACGCGGTAGTGCGTGAGTGCCAATCCGGCAGCCAGAAAGGCAAGCGAAAGCGCCACTTTTGTGCGACGGCGCGACGTCACCAGAAAAAGGGATAGAGCCACCAACGCCGGTAACATCACCAGCCCGGCCAACTGGGTGTAGCGCCCCCAGCTGACATAGTATGCTGGCATGTAGGTCAGAAAAGCAGGCACTGCGGCTGCAATGACTCCGGCCCAGCGCCATGCCAGGGATAGTTCACCTCTGCGGGCCCGCGCTAAAGCACCTACGAGCCCATAGAGGGGCAGTCCCGCCAGGCCGGAGAGCACTTGTCCCATCAGCAGTACACTCTGGTCCGGACTCAGATCGGCAAGCCAGCTGAGAGCGGCGGCCAGGGCGTGAAAGCCGTAATGGTAGTGCAGAGCATCTGCTTCCATGTACGGCGCCCCAATCACCGGGATGACGCCCTTTTCCACGATGAGAGAGGTCAGCATGGTGTGATGGACTGAATCGACCCAGGCGGGCACCAGCAATTCTCTGGCCTGAATCAGGCGGAGCAATATCGCCAGTGCAGTGATGACGATGAGCGTAATCTGAGACGCATCCCAGGGAGCTCTGAGACAGGCCACCGGTTTGCGCATCCGTCTCACGCAGCTGGCCATCGAAACGGCCACCGATCCAGCTGTGATAGCCCAGGCCCATGATGCGTTCATGGCTAGCTTGAGGGTACTCATCCAGAGGAGCATCAATGGCCAGAATGCCATGCTCAGGGCCAACGCCAGGCCCAGAGTCGCGGCTGGTGGACGGCGATGACCGTCCAGCAAGACCAGGGTTCCGGCGAGGCCCGGGGCAAAGAGCAGGAGGAGAGCGGCCAGGAGGCCAGGTGACCACCGCCTCACGATATCGGGCAGAGCGGCCACCAGGTCTCGATAGCTCTGTGTGTAGTACGTGGTCAGCCAGAGATCGCTGTCCATTGCGGCGCCGTTCACCATTAGCTCACCGCCAGCGAGGCTATCTTGCTGTGAGGCAGCCAGGCTCAGGTCGCAACCCTTTGGACAAGATAGCACCAGCTGGTACCGGGTGGATCTGGAACCCTCCTGTGGTGAAAAGCGAAGTAGAAGGGTGCTGTCCGTCGAGATTTGCTCGGGCGAGACGGACATGCGAATCGCTGCGGCTGGTGCGCTGTCGAGAGGCTCCAGAACCACACTTAGCTGGTTGCCCGTCAGGAGAGCCATGCCATCGATGGCCGGCTTGAGCGCAATCGTCTGGAGGCCATTCTCGCGCGATGTAAAGGTCTGGGTGAGCGTGACGCCGGGTTGCAGTATGGCGGTGGCGCGGGTGTCCCGGTCCTGCACAATGCCCGTCCGGGTTCGCGTGGGGTTCCCGATCCATAAAACACCGCTGGCGATCAGGATCGCCAGCAGGGAGCAGAGCGCAGCAGTCAGCGCCTGTCGCTTCATTCCCTGGCCAGGCGCTGGAGCTCGGCCAGCCTGTTTAGTGCCTCCAGAGGCGATAGCTCATCGACCTTGAGATCGCGCAGGGCCTCGAGGGCGGGATTGGTGTCGCTCAGGAGCGATAGCTGCCGCACTTTGATGATGGTGGCACCGGAGGCAACGGGCACTCGACGGGCTGATCCTTCGAGATCGCTCAGTATCTCGCGCGCGCGGCTGACGACGGCACGCGGCAACCCGGCCATCTCGGCCACATGAATGCCATAGCTCCTGTCGGCGCCCCCGGGGACGATAAAGTGCGTAAAGACGACCTGATCGCCCTGCGAGTGTACGGCAACGTTCTCGTTGTGGACGTTCGGCAGGAAACCCTCAAGCTCGGTCAGTTCATGATAGTGTGTGGCAAAGAGGGTGCGCGGGCATAGCCCGGGATGATTGTGTAGATATTCTACCACCGCCCAGGCGATAGAGATGCCGTCGTAGGTGCTGGTTCCGCGGCCGATCTCGTCCAGGATGAGCAAACTACGTTCTGTGGCATGGTTCAGAATGTTGGCCAACTCCACCATCTCCACCATGAACGTGCTCTGCCCGGATGCGATCTCATCCTGCGCGCCCACACGGCTAAAGATGCGATCGACGAGACCTATGTGCGCGCTCTCCGCTGGCACAAACGATCCAATCTGGGCCATCAGCGTGATTAGCGCCACCATTCTCAGATAGGTGGACTTGCCGCTCATGTTCGGGCCGGTAATCAAGTGGATGGCCTGATCTGCGTCCAGCAGGACATCGTTAGGCACAAAGCTGCCGGAGGGTAGAGCCCGTTCCACGACGGGATGTCGCGCTGCCTTGAGAACGATCCGTCTGTCGTCGCCCAGCTCGGGCCGCACATAGTCATATTCGGCTGCGGCTTGTGCAAGGGCTAGATATGCATCCAAATGGGCCACGGCGGTCGCTGTGGCGCGGATCCGGTCGGCGATTCCACGCACGCGCTCGAGCAGCTCTTTGTAGAGCTCCGCCTCAAGCTCCTGGGCTCGCTCTTCGGCGTGAAGGATGAGAGACTCGCGCTCTTTCAGCTCGGGGGTGATGTACCGTTCCGCGTTGACCAGGGTCTGTTTGCGGATGTACTCGGGAGGGACTGCGTCCGTGTTGGAGCGGGTGATCTCGATATAGTAGCCAAAGACCTTGTTGAACCCTACCTTTAGACTCTTGATGCCGGTACGCGAGCGCTCTGCCGCCTCCAGACTGGCGACCCAGCGACGCGCCTCAGCTACGGAAGCGTCGATGCCGTCGCGCTCGCGCGAGTATCCCGCGCGGATCATCCGTCCTCCTCCGACCAGGGCGGGAGGATCGTCCACGATAGCCTCCTCGATCCATCGCGCCGCCTCCTCGCACGGGTCGATGGCCTGCGGATCCATCGGGTAGGGTTCGGTTGTCCCTGGCATCTGTACCTGAGCAACAAGAGCGTCGAGGGCTGCCCTGAGCTCTGCACTGCGCACTAGAGACGCGTGCAACCCCTGGAGATCGCGCGGTGACGCGATACCTTGAACGACCCGGTTGCAGAGACGTACCAGGTCTCCAAAGCCGTGCAGGATGTCGCGCAAGGCCGCTCTATGCGTAGCGCTGTGCAGACAGGCCTCCACGGCAGACTGCCGCTGCTCCAACTGGGCGCGATCCAGGAGCGGCTGGTTGATCCATTGCCGCAGCAGCCGGCCACCCATGGGCGTGAGGGTGTGATCAAGAACCCAGAGGAGGGAGCCTTTGAGGGTACGGTCACGCAAGGTCTCGACCAGTTCGAGGTTACGACGGGTTGAGATATCCAGTGCCATGAAAGAGTCTGTCGAATAGGTGGAGAGGGTATCCAGCTGTGCCAGCGCGCCAGAGGAGTGCTCTTTGAGGTACTGAACGAGGACGCCGGCTGCCTGTGTGGCGAGCGGCAGGTCTTCGCAACCGAACCCCGCCAGGGTCTCAACCCGGAACTGCTCCAGGAGCGCCTGCCTGCAGTTGCCGTACTCAAAGCGCCAGGCGTCGTACAGTGTGACGGCTGCGGTCAGTGCCGCCAGTTCGGGATAGCGCCGGTGTGCCTCGTCCGTATGCGCGGTTCCCTGATCGTAGCAGGGCTGTCCCCTATCACTTGTGACTACCTCCGCAGGAGAAAGACGGTCTAGCTCCCGAATCAGTCCCTGACCGTCCGGGTCGCTGAACTGTGTAGTCGCCATCTCTCCAGTAGAGATGTCCACATACGCAACTCCGGCGGCATGGGTGTCTCGTACAATACTGACGAGGTAATTGTTGCGCTTGTCAGGCAACAGTCCCGTTTCCACCACGGTTCCGGGCGTCACAACACGTACGACCTGGCGTGGCATCAACCCGTTGATGGGTTCGTCACCCATCTGCTCGCAGATCGCGACCTTGAAGCCATTTTCGATGAGCTTGGCGATATAGCCCTCGGCGGCATGGTGCGGAACGCCTGCCATCGGCACCCGCTGGCCTTTGGCCACATTGCGCGAGGTCAGGACAATGTCGAGTTGCTCTGCCACTATGTGCGCATCTGCGTCAAAGGTCTCGTAAAAGTCACCTAGCCGGAAAAAGACGATGGCGTCGGGATAGTTGCGTTTGACGTCCAGGTACTGCTGTCGGATAGGCGAGATGGGAGAAGGGGGAGCCATGGAGCTGTCAGCCCTTGTGTCTTGATGCGGAAAGAAGTGTAGGACTAGCCATTCAGGATCTCCACAGTCGCTCGCAGGCCGGCAGAGCGAAGCAGAGAGGCTGCTCTGTCCACGCTGTGGTCGGCTGGTGAAAGCAGGCTGCCGAGCCTGGTGTACAGGCGCACCCGATCGGCCCGCGAGGGGACCTGTGCCTTTGCCCACGCGCTCTGGAATCCTAGCCCATGCTCACGTTCCAGCACGGTGTGAGCCCATAGCATGTCTGCGCCGTGCTGGAACTGCTCACAGTGTGGGTTCAGAGCGGGGACGCTCAGATCGTCTATCAGCAACTGCCCTGGTTTGTTCATCTCTGTGCCGATGAATACCGGCAGGTCAAGTTCTTTGGCCGCTTCCAGGGCGGCATTCATGCGTTGAACGAGATCCTTGGAACGAGCGGTATCCGGGACGTTCCAGTTGCGGTCGGGGATCAGGACCATGGCAACGATGCCACGGGATACAAGGTCAGCCAATAGAGCCCGCATGTCCTGCTCGCCGGTGCTCGTGCCGTCCACAAAGGGGTAACAGGGCAGGGCGCCGCAGGCGACGGTTGCCGCGATGGCGTCCTCAAGAGGCGGAAAACTGTCGGCTGTGGGCGCCATATACCCGGGCCCTCCCTGCTTCATGAGCTTGCCACGAATGGCGTCGTGGGGGAATGGCACGTCTCCGAGAAATGCATCCACAGCCTCTACGGGCAGGCCGAGCTTGTCACTCCAAAAGCGCAGGAGATCTGCCCGGCCAGGATAGAGTTTACGTGCAGCGGCATCATAGGCGATCAGGATGTGGCGTTCCGTTGCATTGCCGCTTGGCGTCAGGGGTAGGACATCCTGCTCATAGTCGATGGCGACGGGTGCCAGATGCGCATTGATGCGCGCGATCATCTGCTGGTTTCTGGATTGAGCCCTGGTGCGTAGGTCATCGATTATGGGGGCTGCCTGCGGGGCAGGGGTGCCGCTGGCGAATCCCATGCCGACAAAGTACATCACGCCCGGCTCCCCCGGTGAGTTAAAGACAACGCTCGAACGGTCTGGTACATAGACCCTGGTCTCAAAGCCGGCTGCGCCGCGAATGCCGCATTGCGCGCAAGCAGCGAGACACTCGTCCACACTGTCCAACACATCGAAATCTACCGTGCCCAACGCGTACCAGCCCTCGCTTCGCGCCAGCCAGGCGAGGTAAGCGGGTGAATACCCATAGCCGTTATACGAATAGATGGTATGGGCATGGAGATTGATCTTGAGCGGATCGGATACGGGCGCTGCCTGATCATACCAGCCCTCGCGGCGGGCAAGTTGTTCAAGCGCCAGCATACGCTTGTCAGTGTTCAGATCGTTTAGCATAGCAAGAGTCTGATCCATGCGGGCCTCGCTGGTATCTGGTTCGAGCGGGGATGCGAACATACGAGGTGAATATAGACCGGCTATCGCTGGAACGCAAGCGGTGGAGAGCCGAACGAAAAAAAGGGCCGGCCATGTGGCCGGCCCGTCGGTGCCTTGTCCTACTGCTCTTCTTCAGCAGGCTTCAGCATAGCCATCAATAGGTCCTCGATCTCTTGCTTGGCGTCTTCGATCTGCAGGTCGCAGGCCAGGGCGAGCTCGCCTGCGATAAAGTCCTTGCTCTGGTCAAAGAGCTGTCTATCGATGGTTCCCAGGGCGCGCTTGCTGTTCATGAAATACAGCATTCTTGCGATCTCGACGATATCGCCGAAAACCCCCGACTTGAGCTGCTCGCGCATCTTGGCCTGACGGGCGCGCAGATCTTTGTTGATGTCCTCGTCCAGCGGAGCATCCTGACAGACACAAAGGCAGTCTCGCAGTTCCTCTAGTTCGCCCACCTGTCGCAACGCGACCTCCTCCGCACGCTCGACGGGAACCATGAGCTGCATCGGGCGCGATACGGTGTCGATGACATAGTAGGCATGGACGCTATCGCCGATACTCTTTTCTTGGATTCGAACCACAACGCCCGCACCGTAGCAGGGATGGACGACTCGGCTGCCGATCTGATACATATGCTTTCTTGCCTCCTGGTACGGAAATCCGCTGTGACTGCTTCTGCTAGAGGCGTTGGCTTCATTGCCATATTGCCGGAATATCACACGCTTGAGGTTGGCTGGAGTAGGTGCCGGACCGCGCATGGTGCGCGCTGTGAGTCGAGATATTACTCATACACACTCGGTTACTAGTAACCCACATCACTCTGACGTGGATGTACAGCAACGGTATTCACTTTCCGACAATGGTATACATTGGTACAGACCTATTATACCATTGAGTCGAGGCTGCGACAAACCGATCACGCATCAGTCCGCCGGCCATCGCCGGTGCCTGGACGAAGGGGAGCCTGGTTGGCTAGCCTCGTGGTGTGCTTGCTCAGAGTTTGTCGGGGCCCAGAACGGCAGACGCGCTCGGATCGTCAACCAGGGTGGCCAGGGATGCCACCGGGTGCTCGTAAGGCAGCGTGTGTATTGCCATGGCGAGGTCCTGCGGAGTCTCCCCCGCGACCCTGACCAGGGTTGGCGCAACCAGCTCATAGGTGGAGATCAGCATGGCCGTTCCGTCCAGTGGCTCGACACTCTGGACTGTTAGCATCGTCGGTGTGATGATCGCGAGATATGCCTGTTCCGGTCCCCAGGCCGCCGCGATTCGTGGGGTGTTGTAGCTGTCATGCTCATAGTCCATTGCAAGAAGGGACAATGCGAGGGCGTCCCGCAGCGGATACCCGGCCGCGACCTTTTCGATAATGGGGTCAACATGACTGCCGTTGGCGACAACTGTTGTGTTGGCATGCCTTCGCATGCAGTTGTAGGCGATGTAGGGATTGTCACTGGCTGGTGCGTCGGCGGTAGGAAGCACGATGGCCGTATCCGGCGTCAGGACTATTCGGCGATTGGGAAAGGAACGAGATGACACGCGGTAACCCAGAAAGGGACGCCCGGATGGTGTACGGCCTGCGAGTACGAAACGTCCAATATACATAATCGCTGACTCCCCCAAGTGATGAACTAGTACCAGCCTGACGCAAAGGCCTCTGTGTACATGGCGATGGTGTTCTCTGGAGGCGTAATAGCCTGGATGTTGTGGCAGGGGGCCAGGATATAACCGCCGCCTGCGCCGAGTATCTCAATGTTCTGAATGACTTCGCTGCGGACATCCTCCACCGTCCCAAAGGGAAGGGTCTGCTGGTTGTCGACGGCGCCGTGCAGGATGATCTGGTCTCCAAAGTCCGCCTTGAGACCTGACCTATCCATCCCGTCGCAGCGCCATTGGATGGGGTTCAGCACGTCGATGCC
Source organism: Anaerolineae bacterium (assembly GCA_040772225.1). Lineage (GTDB taxonomy): Bacteria > Chloroflexota > Anaerolineae > UBA1429 > UBA1429 > JAAYED01. The sequence goes on along the minus strand of JAXGYO010000002.1, from coordinate 586,144 downwards.
CGTCGTGATCATGTCGGGCAGAATCCGACGCACAGCGCCATCGCTGTGGAAAAAGACATAGGCTCCAGCCTGATGCGCCAGGTCCATCATTCTTGCCATGCGCGGCAAGAGAAAGGTGCGTATTTGAGATGGCGAGAATAACAGGCTCGACTGGCTGCCCATATCTTCCGCGATATAAGTGATCATCACCTGGCCAGGTATGGCCTCGTAGATGCGTAACGTGTTTTGGTAGGCCAGCTCGAAAAGCTTGTCCAGACAATAGTGCACGATCTCCGGATTGAGGATGAGATCCATATACGCCTGTTCATCGCCGCGCAGGTCCTTGTAGGTCAGAAACGGTTCAGACCCGCCTCCGCGTATTGGCGAACGTTCATGCCCGCGGATCTGGGCCGGAAGATGATCGTAGGTCCACCAATCAGCACTCGGCCAGCGGTAGTGTGCTTCGATTTCCGCCACAGAGGAGTACTCTGCCAGTGGATTGCTGATGGCTTCGCGATAGGCGCCCGAGCCATAGTCCACCACACGGTAGCGGATGCCGTAAACGTCCTCGTTGGCCGATACCGGTGGCCCGACATAACGCGGGCTGACCGTAAACGGACGATCGATGTGGAGCGTTTCGTACAGCATTTGGTCATCAGCGATCCCAAGGTGGGCCTTGAGGAGAGCATGTGCTTCGTCGGTGGTCCAGTAATCCGTGGGGACACGGTCAGGCAGGCGGTGCTCTAGCACTGCCTGCCAGCGTTCACGAGAGGTCATAGTTTCCACGGGCATGGCATCGTCTCCGTCTATCGAATCGTAGCGCCATTCTAGCCACAGCCGGTGACGCGATCAAGTCCGAAAGCCCGAGGCAGTGCGAGCAAGCCTTGACCTTGTGATCTGCTCTGGCTAGACTGAAGGCACTGACACGGATGGAGGTGCCATGGGCGCTCTAGATTACGACATCGTTGCTGACGATTTGTCTGCGTATGGTTCGGAGCCGGCACTGGTGACCTTTGGGGAGGTCATGGTGCGCGACACGCCTGCTGACGATGAGCGGCTGGAGCGAGCCAGAACGGTGCGCATCTCCATGGCGGGCAGCGAATACACGCTGGCGATCGCTCTGGCACGGCTTGGCCTGAGAACAGTGTTTGTAACGCGCGTCCCGGATAATCCTTACGGCTGGGCTGTACGCGACATTGCTCGCGCTCAGGGTGTTGACACCTCACATCTGGTCTGGGCGCCGCGCACAGAGCCGATTGGCCGGTATCTCTATGAGTTGGGGCGAACACCGCGCCGGGGTGCGGGCTGGTATCAACGCATGTACTCTGCCGCCAGCAGGCTGGGAGCTGGGATGGTGGATTGGGGCTCTGTTCTCGCTCACAGCAGGCTGTTGCACACCTCGGGGATCACCTTTGGTCTGGCGAGACACAGCGGATACGAGCGGAATTACTGTCTCGAAGCATTGGAGGAGGCCCTTTCGGCGCGCCCCGAGGGGTGTTTGCTGGGGATGGACTGTAACTATCGCAGCACGCTCTGGCCGAAAGGTGAGGCTGTCGAAACGCTGGGCCCCGTTCTGGGGCATGTTGATGTGCTCATCACCACAATCGAGGATATGGCCGAACTCTATGGCATGGGCGCTGGCGGTCTGGGACCCGCTGCGATTATCAACGGTGATCTGGAACGGCTCGATGATGAGGCGTTGCGAGCCTTTATGTCGGAGTTGTTGGACCGCTTCGGGGTAAGTATCGTTGGTTTGACGATCCGCTATCCTGACAGTTTCGAGGCGCATCGCTGGGAATCGGCCGCGATGGATAAGAACGGCAACTTTTTCCGTTCGCCATCGATTCTGAATATTACCCTGTGGGATCGCCTGGGCGGTGGGGATACCTGGAATGCTGGATTCTATTATGGACTCCTTACCGAATCGGACCCATTCCGCCGTCTGGAGAAGGGTGTCCTCGTCGGCGACGCCGCAACCGCGCTCAAGCAGACGCTGATGTTCGATCTGCCGATCATCACCAAGGGCGAGGTCAGGGATCTGATGCGAACGATGGTGACTGGCGGCGGGAGGCGCACGTCCCGGTGACAGTGGCACAGCAGCAGAGCCCTATCGCCTTTCATATTGGGGCGGTGCCGGTTCACGGGAGGTTGATCCTGGCCCCGATGGCCGGCTTTTCCGATCTGCCGTTCCGGGTGATCTGCCGGGAGCACGGATCGGCGCTGAGCTATACGCCGTGCATCACGGACGTGGCAGTAACGCACGGAGGTATGCGGACGGAGCGGCTGTCCGAGTTCCTGGAGTCTGAGCGGCCGGTTGCGGTGCAGTTGCTGGGGGCCGATGAGCGGTCGCTCCTTCAGGCAGCAGAGCACGTGATGCAGCAACAGCCCGACATGATCGATTTGAACATGGGGTGCCCTGCGCGCCGGGTGACCAGCGGGGGGCGTGGGGCGGCGCTCCTGTGCGAGCCGCCACGGATTGCCCATCTGGTGCGCACGCTTACGAACATGTTGCCTGTGCCGGTAACGGGCAAGATTCGGCTCGGCTGGGACGCCTCCTCGCGCAACTATCTGGAGGTGGCGCGCCTTTTGGAGGACAACGGTATCGCTGCGGTCGCTGTGCACGGGCGCACGCGAGCGCAGCAATACAGCGGCGTTGCGGATTGGGGGGCGATTGCCGAGGTCAAGGCTGCGGTCTCAGTTCCCGTCATCGGCAACGGGGACGTGCGTACTCCCGTGGACGCCGACCGGATGCGAGAGATGACCGGCTGTGACGGCGTGATGGTGGGGCGAGGTGCGGTGGGAAACCCCTGGATTTTTGGCGGGCGGTCGATCGACGCCGTCGGCTACCCGGAGCGTTTGGCTGTGATCCGGCGCCACGCGCTGTGGATGTCTCACTTTTACGGCGAGCCGCTGGGGATTGTGTTATTTCGCAAACATGTGGTGCGCTACGTTCAGGGGCTGCGTGATGCGACATCGGTGAGGCCTGCGTTGTTGGCAGCAGAGAGCGCTGGCGAGCTCTTCAGGGTGCTTGATGGCTGGTCGCCCGATCTCTCAAGGCCGGAGCTGCCCCTGGATCAGAGCGAGGCGGAGGATTCCTATGGAGACTGAACATCCTGTGGTGCAATTGGCGAGAAGAACGATCGAACAGTATGTGCGGGAAAGGCGCACTGTCGAGGCAACTGGAGCGCTGGGCGATCTTGGCAAGAAACGAGCGGGCGCCTTTGTGTCTCTGCACCGTCACGGCGAGCTCCGGGGCTGTATCGGGACGATCGAAAACGTGCACGGAGATCTGGAGCACGAGGTCATCCAGAACGCGATCAGCGCCGCAACGCGCGATCCGCGATTTCCGCCTGTGCGTGCCGAAGAACTGGACGATCTGGAGATCTCTGTCGATGTACTTGGGGCCCCGGAGCGCATTGCGGGCCTTGATGATCTGGACCCGCACATCTATGGGGTGATTGTCGAACGCGGCAGCCGTCGCGGGCTGCTGTTGCCCGATCTGGAAGGTGTCGACACGCCCGAACAGCAGGTGGACATTGCCCTGCGCAAGGCCTGGATTGAGCCCCACGAATCATATCGTCTCTACAGGTTCCGTGTAGACCGGTATCACTAGCGCGAATCCTGGTACCTCTGTTCACGGGCAGGCAGCGTATGCTGGCTAGCCCTCGGGAGTCATGACGATCAGGCGAACGTCCGCCGGCATCGATCGCTCAAGACGCTTCACGTCGTCGCGCGTACCTACCAGTCTTCCCCAGTGCATGGGAACCACCACCCTGGGGCGAATGCGTGCTGCCGCCTGGGCCGCCTGCTCGGCGTCCATGGTGTAGGTGCCACCCATCGGGAGAAAGGCGACATCGCAGGAGACGTCGTCCATCTCAGGAATGACGTCCGTGTCGCCCGCGTGGTAGAACCTGCGGCTACCGGTCTCGATGACATACCCCACGTGGCCAGCCGATCGAGGATGGTTTGGCTTGTCTGTGTTGTAGGCTGGGACTACCTCTATGTTCACATCCTTGACCTGCAGGTTGTCTCCTGGCCGAACAGCCGAGACCCGTCGTCCTGCCAGCTGCGGCACACAGTCGGGAGGGCACAGGATCTCGGTCTCTGGCCCGCTGACCAGCGCGATGTCATCGACGGAAAGATGATCACCGTGTCCATGAGTCACGAGGATCAGGTCCGCACGTGGCCCTCCGGACAGCTGCCACGGGTCGATGTACACAACCCTATCCGTGACGATGCGAAAACTCGCGTGGCCAAGCCACGTGACACCTTCTAGTAGAGGTTCCATAGTTCTTGCTCCCTCTGTTCAGTGAAAGGGCGTACGTTCCGTTGCCGTGCTTTTCCTGGTGATCTCTGGGACGGCAGCAAGGGCGGCAGCTAGCTCAGGACATCGGCGACATACACGGGATTGCTCCAGGCGCAGCCTGATCTGTCGTCGCGACACTCCACCCGGAGATAGACTTGTTCAGGTCGGATGGATAGCCGTGCATGCGTTAGGCTGTCGCTGCCGGCTGAGACAAATCGCTGGCCCTGGGATCCCGCGGCATAAAAAACGATCTCCTGGCACGGGCTGCAACGCACAAACAACTCGGGCTGGCCGTGATGCGACCCCGTCACTCGGAGTTCCTCAATAACCGGGCCGGTGCTGCTGTAAAAGTGCCCCTGCGCCAGTGCTTGCAGGATGCTTTCCTCGTCCAGCGTCTGAGATCGAACCATCACATAGCCTATCCCTTCCCAGTCGTGTCGCCAGTGAGAATCGTCCACCGCGAGCCCGGTAAAGTGCCGCCCGGCGCTGAGGCAGTCGTCCCAGTGCACGCGGGCATAGCCAGTCCCCTTACTGGCTTCACAGACCGCGTTATACACCTCCAGCCCATCGAGACCGTGCAATGCGAGTATGCTGCTTGAGGATTGCCCCGTCCAATAGGGATGCGCCATATAGCAGAGTGCGCCTTGCGCTTTGAGATGGTCGATCACCGATTGCGGGTCTTCGGCCCATTCTCGCGGGGGCAACTCGGACAGTCCCAGGCTGAGCAGATGGTAGCGGGAGCCCTGGACCTCAGCAGCGCTCAGGGTGACAAAGTCCTGGTTCAGCGTCTCTCCTCGTGTGAGAAACCAGTGGTCCGAGAGGGCGACGAAATCATATCCTCGAGAGCGATACCAGGAGACCACCTCATCGGGGGATAGCAGTCCGTCGGACTGCGTTGAGTGGGTATGCAGGTTGCCTTTGAACCAGTGACCTGGCTGCTCGAAAGGGGACGAAAACTGCACGCTGCGCCTCCTCAGCTGTTTGCCAGATACAGAGGGTCACGCACCCTGACGCAGTCGCGTGACGATCTTGACTCGCATTCTACTCACAGATGTGGCTGCAAGGCAACCTCGCGGGACGCCATCATGCAACGCGTCTGGTCCCGGCTGGATATCGATGCTAATATCGGGGGGCTCAGATGAGGGGTGGGGTTTGGTGCCCCAGGAGGGAGTCGAACCCCCGGCACAAGGTTTAGGAAACCTCTGCTCTATCCTCTGAGCTACTGGGGCACGCCCCAGAGTCTAGCACAGGATGAGGCGCATGGCAATACGACCCCCTGTCGGACGGTGGCGCATCTGGCGTCACGTGGACATCATGTGGATCGCCCGAGCAGTTGTTTTGCTTGGGATGATTCTCGTGCTGAGCGCACCCACGAAACGCCTGGTCTTGGTCGGCACTCCTCAAGTGGTCGTGACGCGTAATCACAAGATGGGGGTGCACACCCGTCTGACGGACGAGGTTGAGGAATGGAAGATCCAACGCAACCTGGAGATGGTCCGTGAGATGGGCGCCCCCTGGATCGTCGAATACTTTCCCTGGGCGTACTGCGAGCCGCGCGAGGGCCGCTACGACTGGAGGCATGCCGATCTCGTTATCGAGCACGCACTGGCACAGGGGCTCACGATCATCGCCCGCATCGACTATGTGCCGGAGTGGGCCCGACCGCCTGAGACCACCGCCAGGTACCTGCCGGAAGAAAGCTTTCCTCAGTATGCCCGTTTCGTGGCGGCATTTGCAGAGCGCTATCGCGGGCGCGTGAACCATATCATTATCTGGAATGAGCCCAATCTGGCCTTTGAATGGGGCTATCGGATCCCGGATCCCGCCGGTTACACCGAGTTGCTGCGCCAGAGCTACAGTGCGATCAAAGCCGTCGCTCCAGACACCCACGTGCTTGCCGCTGGCCTCGCACCTACGATGGCTCCCGCGGGAAGCGAGTGGGGCATGGATGACTTGCTCTATCTGCAAGCGATGTATGATGCAGGGGCTGCCCCGTATTTTGACGGTCTCGCGCTGCATGCCTACGGCTTTACTTTTCCCGCCGATGATCCGCCAGCGCTGGATCGCATCAACTTCCGGCGGGCCGAGTTGCTGCGAGGGATCATGGTTGCACATGGCGACGCGGACAAGTCGGCATATGTTACCGAGGGGGGCTGGAACGATCACCCGCGCTGGACGAAAGCGGTGAGTCCTTATCTTCGCATCCAGTACACGGTGGATGCCTACGAGATGGCTCTTGAGGACTGGGAATGGTGCGATGCCGTCTGCCTGTGGGCTTTTCGGTTTCCTGTGGCGCAGCGCACCTATCAGGATCAGTTCACCTTTGTGACACCCGACTTTATCCCGAGGCCCATCTATACCGAACTGGCACGCTATGCCCGTGGCGAGCCCTTTGAGTTTCTCCTGGGGGCGCCATAATGTCCGCCAGGATGACGCGGCTTATGGCTATCGCCGGCCTCTTGTTGGCTGCGCTCTCTGTTACCGTTCTGCTCGATCGGCAACGGGCCTCGCGGGAGGATGCCTGGCGGCAGATCAGCACAACCGGCCTCGTGCGCGTGGCGATGGATGCGGCATATCCGCCCTTTGAGTGGGTGGACGACCAGGGGTTTTACCATGGTCTGGACGCCGATCTGGCCCGTGCCATCGCCAGCCGCTGGGGGGTTGAGGTCGTCTTTATCAACGTCTCTTTTGATGGGCTGTACGACGCGCTCTTTGCACACAAGGCCGATCTGATTCTCTCGGCTCTTCCCTATGACACGTTGCTGACGCGCGATGTCCTCTATTCGCGGCCCTATGTTGCCGGCGGGCAGGTGATTGTGGTGCCAACTGCCAATGACAGCATCGTGACCGCCTCCGATCTCTCGGGAAAATCTGTTGCCGTGGAGCTCGGCGCAGAGGGGCACGCACTGCTCAGCCGGCTGAATCGCGATAGTGGGCTGGCGATCGACATCCTGGCGCTGAATGATCTCAGCGCTGCGGCCGCTGCCCTGGAGGACGGGCGCGCGTCGGCTCTGGTCTGTGATCGCATTGACGCCCTCGCTTTGACCGCAGCAGGCAAACTGCGCATCGCTGGCGACTCGCTGACAGTGGATCCCTACGTGATCGCCGTGCGCGCAGATTCGCCAACGCTGGCCAGGGAGATCGATGCGGCGCTCAGTACTCTCTCCGCAGATGGGACTCTGTCACGACTTGAGGAACGCTGGCTTGTTGGAGAGACCGGCGATTGAGTTTGACAGTCGCCCCAAGGGCGCGTAGCATCCGGTGTTGAACCTTGTTCCGGGAGGTTGGATGAAGATCACAGAGATCCGAACGGGTGAGGTGCGGGGCCACGGTTGGACCTGCTTTGTGCGCATTACGACGGACACCGGTATTACGGGCACTGGTGAATGTATCCACGGGGGTGCTGGCATCCAGCAGATCATCGGCGCATTGGGAAGCCTGATCATCGGCGAGGACCCAATGAATGTGGACCGGCTCTATGAAAAGATGCGCCGCGCTCGCGTGTTCGATGGGGCCCTGGCGGGTAACTTTGTGACGGCCCTGACGGGTATCGAGATCGCTCTCTGGGACCTTGCAGGGCGCGCCGTCGGTCTGCCAGTCTATGCGTTGCTCGGAGGCAAGTTCAGGGACTCTGTCAGGCTCTATGCCGATTGCCACGCTGGTGGCGACGACTCGCCTGCGGCCAACGCGGCCAAGGCGCGCGAAGTGGCAGAGATGGGCTTTGATGCTCTCAAGTTCGATCTCGACGATCTGCAGAGCCCGGCCAAGAAGGATGTCTTTAATCACACTGTAAGCCGCCGGGAGTTGGACGCGATGGTTGAGAAGGTCGCAGCAGTGCGTGAGGCTCTGGGGCCGCATATCGATCTGGCGATGGATCTGCACGGGCGTTACGACGCCAGCTCTGGCGCGCGCATCGCGCAGGCCCTGGAACCCTATGACTTGATGTGGCTCGAGGAACCCGTACCGCCCGAGAACGTGGACGCGATGCGTGAGGTCAAGAACGCCACGCGTACGCCGATCTGCGCGGGCGAGAATCTCTTCCTGCGCTGGGGATTTCGTGATCTACTTGAGAAGCAGGCTGTAGATATCATCATGCCTGATCTGCCCAAGTGTTGCGGGCTCTCCGAGGGCAAGAAAATCGCGTCCATGGCCGAGGTCTACTATATTCCGATGGCGCCTCACAATGTTTGCGGTCCACTGGGGACTGTGGCCTCTGCCCACTGCTGCGCCTCTGTGCCCAATTTCCTGGTGCTTGAGTGGCACTGGCTGGAGCGCCCTCACTGGCACGAGTTGGTGCTCGCCGATCCGCCGCTCATTCAGAATGGCGCGATCACACTGACGGACCGTCCAGGACTGGGGGTCGAGCTCAACATGGAGGCCGCTGAGCGCTATCTCAAGCCAGGAACCAGGCTGTTTGCCTAGGGCAGTCGATGGAAAGACGTGTTGTCGATCTCAGGCGAGACTATCCGGCGCTGCTCGCGATGCAGCGGCATAGCTGGGTAATCAACTTTCCCGGTGAGCCTTTCGTGGAAAGTGCTTTTCGACATGCCCTGGAGCGATCAGCCCCAGGCCGGAATGTCTTTGTCTATGAACAAGACGGCGACCTTGTCGGCTGGCTCTGGCTGGATTGGCGCGTGGGGCGCGAGCGCGCTCACATCCGCCATCTGCAGATCGCCGAGCCTTACTGGGGTCAGGGACACGGCCGTCATCTCGTCGAGGACGCGCTCGCGATGGCCCGAGCCAGGCAGAGGCGTGAGATCACGCTGAATGTAACCAAATCTAATACCCGCGCGATGCAGCTGTACGCCAACTGCGGGTTTGTGGTCAAGCGGGATATGGGCGACCGGCTGTACATGGGGCGCGAGCTGGCAACCGAGCCCGGTGGGAGCGACGCTGTCTGCGATCAGGCGTCGGAATCGAGCTCTACAGTGACCTCGTAGTCACCGAGTACCACCACGTCTCCGGCATGCAGCTTCTTTGAGCGGTGTGTTTCGATCTCACCGTTCAGCAGGACCTCTCCATGCTGGATCAGGTGTTTGGCCTCGCCCCCTGATTTGACCAGGCCAACGACCTTGAGGAACTGATCAAGGCGGATGTGAGGTTGTTCTTCCATAGTGCTCCCGTCCAATGAATCAGGAGGCTACCGGCAGTAGAGCAGCCGGTAGCCTCCCTGGTTGCCAGCAAACTGGCGATCAGTTAGCCAAGACGTTCCTGCAGTTTCTCGAGTTGTTCCTTGATGCGCGGCGGCAACCGGTCGCCAAAGCGATCCATGTAAGCCACGATCCCGGGCATCTCGGCCTTCCAGCCTTCGACGTCTACGCTGAGAAGCTCGTCCAGGTACTGCTCATACTCTTCGATGCCCTTGAGATCGAGGTCCTCTTTGTAGGGCAGCAGACCGATGGGCGTCTCGCGGGCTTCTACCTTGCCCTCGAGGCGGTCACACATCCACTCCAGGGCCCGGCTGTTGTCACCAAAGCCTGGCCACATCCAGTGTCCCTCGGCATCCTTGCGGAACCAGTTGACATAAAAGATGTGCGGTGCCTTGTCGCCCAGACGATCCCCCATCTCGAGCCAGTGCTCGAAATAGTCGCCCATGTTGTAGCCACAGAAGGGGGTCATGGCGAACGGGTCACGACGGACGTTGCCCACAGCGCCAATGTTGGCAGCCGTGGTCTCAGAGCTGGCCGTGGCGCCCAGGAGCACACCATGATCCCAGTTGAAGGACTCTATCAGAAGGGGCACGAGCGTGGTGCGGCGACCGCCAAAGACCAGGATGTCGATGGGCACGCCCTGAGGGGCCTCCCAATCGGGGGAGATCACCGGGCACTGTGCCGCCGGAGCGGTGAAGCGGGCGTTCGGGTTCGCGGCTGGAACCTTGCTCTCGGGGGTCCAATCGTTGCCCTTCCAGTCGATCAGGTGCTCAGGCGTCGGTCCGTCGAACCCTTCCCACCATATGTCGCCATCATCGGTCAGTGCGCAGTTAGTATAGATGATGTTCTCATCCAGCGTATCCATTGCGGCCGGGTTAGAATCGTGGGAAGTGCCAGGTGCTACGCCGAAAAAGCCGGACTCGGGGTTGATGGCGTAGAGCCGGCCATCAGGACCGATCTTCATCCAGGCGATGTCATCGCCCAGGCACTCGGCTGTCCATCCTTCGATGGTGGGGATGATCATTGCCAGGTTGGTCTTGCCGCAGGCCGACGGGAAGGCGGCTGCGATGTGGTACTGCTTTCCTTCGGGGCTGATGAAGCGAAGGATGAGCATGTGCTCGGCCATCCAGCCCTCGCGCTTGGCCTGTGCCGAAGCGATACGCAGCGCAAAGCACTTTTTCCCCAGCAGAGCGTTTCCGCCATAGCCCGAGCCGAAGGACCAGATCAGGTTCTCTTCAGGAAAGTGACAGATGTACTTTTTCTCCATCGGCGCGCACGGCCACGGGACGTCTTTCTCACCCTCAGCGAGAGGCGCGCCCACTGAATGAATGCAGGGTGTATACTCGCCATCGGCGCCAAGGGCCTCGATCACTTTGGTGCCGACGCGCGTCATGATGTGCATGTTGCACACAACGTAACGGCTATCGGTGATCTCGATGCCGATCTTGGCCATGGGAGAGTCCAGCGGGCTCATGGAGAAGGGAATCACGTACATCGTGCGGCCCTTCATGCAGCCCGTAGATAGCTCGGTGAGTGTTGCCTTGAGCTCGTCAGGCGCGATCCAGTTATTGGTCGGGCCAGCATCTTCTTTGAGTGTGGTGCTGATGTAGGTCCGGTCCTCGACGCGGGCCACATCGCTGGGATCTGAGCGGAAGAGGAAGCTGTTGGGCCGTTTGGCGAGAGGAATAGCCGCACCGCCGGCCACAGCCTCGGCCATAAGCCGGTCGTATTCCTCCTTGGTGCCGTCGCACCAGTAGATATCATCTGGCTGGGTCATGTCAGCCACTTGTTGTACCCATTTTTTCAGGCCTTCATGCTGTACGACGTAGGACATCTGTTGCTTCCTCCTCTGCGGTCTTAACGGATCTCGATACGCTGGCAGGGTTCATTGCCCCTGCGTCACACAACGCTCACGGCAAGGCTGTGGGCCTCGAGGAAACGGGGTTACCCGTTCGCTGTGTGACGCGTACGCACCGCACAAGCGCGTGCGCAGGCGCCCAGCCGCAACCTACACCACATGCATCATAACGAAAAGCCCGGGGGCGTCAAGTGCCAGAAAATCAGGCGAAAAGGTGAGAGGTTGGGTCTTGCCAGCAGAAAGTGATGCCCCCGACCGCTTGGTGGAGGCGCTCGAGCCACTGGTCAGGGTTGCCTACCCGCGCTATACTCTCTGCAGTATCACGTTCACTCAGATATGCTCAAGGAGGCGCATCATGGCAAGCAGTTCCAGGGAAGACACGCCGCTGTATCTCGATCCCAAGCGTTCCTTTGAGGAGCGAGCAGACGATCTCGTATCTCGCATGACGCTTCAGGAAAAAGTGTCGCAGATGGTGCACGACGCACCAGAAATTGAGCGACTGAGCATCCCTTCGTACAACTGGTGGAACGAGTGCCTGCACGGCGTCGCCAGGGCCGGCGTGGCGACGGTATTCCCCCAGGCGATCGGCATGGCTGCGACATGGAACACCAGCCTGATTCACCGGATGGCGGTTGCCACATCCGATGAGGCCCGGGCAAAGCACCACGAATTCGTGCGTCAGGGGGACCGCGGGATATACAAAGGATTGACCTTTTGGACCCCCAATATCAACATATTCCGCGATCCGCGCTGGGGTCGCGGGCAGGAGACCTACGGTGAGGATCCGTTCCTGACCAGCCGCATGGGCGTGGCGCTCGTCGAGGGTCTCCAGGGAGATCATGCCAAGTATCTCAAAGTGGCTGCCACGGCTAAACACTATGCAGTGCACAGCGGGCCCGAGGCCGACAGGCACCATTTTGACGCCATCGCCAGCCCCCGCGACATGCGCGAAACTTATCTCCCCGCCTTTGAGGCGCTGGTACGCGAGGCCAAAGTGGAAGCCGTGATGGGTGCTTACAACAGAACCAATGGTGAGCCTTGCTGTGCCAGTGAGACGCTACTCGTAGATATTCTGCGCGATGAGTGGGACTTTGATGGGCATGTGACGTCCGACTGCTGGGCTATCCGCGACATCTGGCTGCATCACAAGGTCGCCAGCGGGCCTGAAGAGGGTGTCGCCATGGCCGTCAAGGCTGGCTGCGATCTCAACTGCGGCGAGGCCTATTTATACCTGCTCAGCGCGGTTGGACAGGGCTATATCGACGAAGCCACGATCGACCAGTCCGTCCGCAGGTTGATGCTCACGCGCATGCGCCTGGGGATGTTCGACCCACCCGAGATGGTGCCCTACACCCAGATACCTTACAGCGTGAACGACTCGGAAGAACACCGGGCGCTGGCTCTGGAGGTTGCCCGCGAATCGATGGTGCTTCTCAAGAACGATCGAGGGGCGCTTCCGCTTCAGGCCGGGCTCAAGATCGCAGTGATCGGCCCCAATGCCGATGATGCTGAGGTGCTCGTTGGGAACTATTCCGGAACACCCTCTCGTTCGGTGACGCCGCTGCAGGGCATTCGTGCCGCGGCGATGCGTCACAGCGCATCCGTAGAGTACGCGCAGGGCAGCGCGCTGCTGGACCCCGATGAGAGTGGTTTTGAGGCGGCGGTTGCGGCGGCCAGCGATGCCGACGTCATCGTGGCCTGTGTCGGGATCTCCCAGGCGGTGGAGGGAGAGGAGAATCCTCAAAAGGCCTGGGCGGATCGTCCGGATATCGACCTGCCGGCTGTGCAAGAGTCTCTGCTCAAGGCTGTCGCGGCGACGGGCAAGCCGCTCGTCGTGGTCCTGCTGAACGGCAGCGCGCTGGCGGTGAACTGGGCCAAGGAGAACGCTCAAGCCATTCTGGAGGCCTGGTATCCGGGCGAGGAGGGCGGCACGGCAATCGGAGAAGTGCTCTTTGGCGAGTACAATCCGGCCGGTCGTCTTCCGGTGACTTTTTACACTGGTGTGGAGCAACTCCCGCCACTGGAAGACTATGCCATGCAGGGGCGCACTTACAGGTTCTTAAAGGAGGAGCCGCTCTATCCCTTTGGCCACGGACTGTCTTATACGACTTTTGCCTACAGCGATCTGGAGGTGAGCTCCACCGTCGGCGCCGGGCAATCGGTGAATGTCAGTGTTCGCGTGCGCAATACGGGAACGATGCCTGGTGATGAGGTTGTCCAGGTCTATCTGACCGACGATGAGTCTACTTATCCGGTGCCGCTGCGCACCCTCGTGGGGTTCGATCGTGTCCATCTGGGGGCCGGTGAGTCTCGCAGGGTAGGGTTTACCATCGGTCGCCGGCAGCTAGCCGCATACGATGATGAGGGGAATGCTGTAGTGGAGCCTGGATCCTTCACGGTCTCTGTGGGTGGGGGGCAACCGCGATCCGGCGGGGCGCCTTTTGTCACAGGGCATTTCACTGTCACGGGCTGATCCTATCACGACGGGAATAGAGACATGAGCAACATCTACTCGGTCACTGGCCCGGTTGCGCCAGAGCGTCTGGGGACCACATTGATGCACGAGCACGTGATGGTGGATTTCGGTGGTGCGGCCGTTACAGGGCCGCACCGCTGGAATCGTGCCGAGGTCGCCGGCGTGATGCTCCCCTATTTGCGAGCGGTCGTCCGGCAGGGTGTCAGCACACTGGTGGAGTGCACCCCTGCATATCTAGGTCGAGATCCCGAGCTGTTGCGAGCACTCAGCACGGCGGCCGGCCTGCAGATTATCACCAATACCGGGTTTTACAGGGAGCCCTACCTGCCCGAGTGGGTGTTTGGCATGGACCCTGCGGCGCTCGCAGATCGATGGCTGCCCGAGTTCTGGGACGGTATAGATGGCACAGGTATTCGGCCGGGATTCATCAAGATCGCTGTCAATCCCGGCGCGCTGTTACCAGTGCAAGAGACTGTCGTGCAGGCGGCCGCCATCACGCATCGCGAAACGGGACTCGCGGTGATGGCGCACACCGGCAATTCCCAGGCGGCACACGAGAGTCTGGACCTCATCGAAGCGCACGGGATGAACCCGAACAAGTATATCATCGCACATGCGGATCAGATCGGCGCAGACGTGGATCCCGCGAATCCAGAGTGGCATCAGATGCTGGACACACACCAGGCATTGCTGGAGCGCGGCGCCTGGCTCGAATACGACAGCATTGGCTGGTCGCCGGTAGAGCGACACGTGGCGCTCCTGGTCGAGATGCTGGACCGCGGCTTTGAGAACCAGTTGCTCATCTCGCAGGATGCGGGCTGGTACCACGTCGGCGAGCCTGCTGGCGGACAGATCCGACCCATGACCGCCTTGATCGACGACTTGTTGCCCGCGCTGCGCGCGGCGGGTGTGAACAGCCGGATCATGGAAAAGCTGTTGATCGAAAATCCCGCCCGTGTACTGGCGGCACCCTAACGCCTCAGTTGCCCGAGTTGCAGGTGGCATGTGTCTTGGCTACGATGTTGGGGTGAAAGGATCAGCTTGTCACCCCCATCGGTTGTTACTCACTACTCTTTTGCTCGCGATCTCTCTGTGCGGCACAGGATGTGACGCATATTGGATCGAGCAGCCAACGCCGACCGTGCCGTCTGCGACTCGGGTCGTGAGAACGGCTACACTTCTTGCGCCTCCGACCACGACACCCGTCCCAACGTTGGCCGCGCTGCCGCAAGAGACGGAGACACCAGCTAATCGCCTGGACCTTGTCGCCAATAGCGTTCAGTACTGGTCCAATCCCAATAGCATTCATGATGTGGTCATGAATGGCGGCACTCTCTGGGCGGCGACCTACGGCGGCCTGGTGGCCTGGACGCCGAGCGGTGACTATCACATCTATGGGATGCAGGACGGACTGCCGTCGCAAGCGGTGCAGGCGCTGGCTGTAGACAACCTTGGCAGATTGTGGCTGAGCTATGCTGACGTGGACGGGTATACGGTGCGTCTCGACGGCGGATGGGTCCACTATGCCAGTCGGCGCGAGGCAGTCAGTACCGAGTACAGCGCTCTACTCAACTCGAAGCGGATCCATCCCCGGATGTGGGTCAACCGGCCGGAGAGCGGTTGGCTTTGGCAACCAAGGCTGGATGGACGCGTGGAGGCCTACGATGGGACGCGCTGGCGCGTCTATGGCACCGACAACGGATTGACGCCAAACAACCGGTTCGTGGGTATCTCCAGTGCCGGGCGTGTCTGGGCGGTTGGCGATGGCATTGCCTATGCGCAAGAGGGCGAGCTCTGGTGGCAGGATCATACTTTCTTCTCAGAGATCGAGACGTCTGAGGATGTGACCGACATCGCGGTCGATGCCGAAGGCACGCTCTGGATGACCTTCGCGGGCCAGGAGCGCGGCGGGCTGATCCGGTTTGATCCCGTCGACCAGCGCTGGGAGGGCCACCTGCCAGACATAAATCCGGCGATACCATCGCGCTCACATGGTCTGGAGATTCTCGCGGATGGCACGCTCTGGGTGACCGGGCGTGACATGCTCAGCTATCATGTGCCCCAACGCAGGTTTCAGGCTCTCGGTCTGGATGGCGTTACCGTGCTGTGCTTTGCCAGAGATGACGAGGGCCTCCTATGGATGGGCAGCCAGACCGGCCTCTGGCGCCTGGATCTGGAGTCTGAGTCTCTCGAGGGACCCTGGGAGGTTCCTTCGCCTCTGCCAGACAACCGTATCACAGGACTGGCCGTGGATACGAGCGGCGCGGTATTTGTAGCAACGCCGAGAGGTGTCTCCTGGATCGATGACGAGGGGGTCACGGAACTCGCTACTGACGCCGCCGTGGCATGGTTGGGAGTAGACGCAGCCGGGCAAGTGTGGGCTGCAACCTCTGAAGGTCTGCAGCCGATTGACAGAGCAGGTCTGGGCGCCACCCTGCTTGAGATCTCGAATGTTGCCTCGGCCGCCTTTGGCGCGGACGGTTGCGTCCGTTTGCTGACCACCGATGGCAAACTTCTGTTGTACGATGGACAGGCAATACAGGAGCAGAGCGACATTCTGACAGAAACCGGGTCGCTGCCACGTGCCGTGGTGGTAGATCCCCTGGGAGGCACCTGGGTGGCGACCGCCGCAGGGCTGCTGCACCTGGAACCGGACGGGGCACAAACACTGTTCACCAGGGACAACGGGCTGCTCAGTGATGACGTGCGCGGCTTGAGTCTGGATGGTGATGGTAACATCTGGGTTGCTACGGCCAGTGGCCTGGCGCGGCACAGGCCGGACGGGCGTTGGACGCGGTTCACTGTGGAGAGCACGGGCGGCGGCCTGCGCGACATGGATATGCGCGATCTATCCGTTGGGCCCAGCGGCGATCTCTGGATGGCCACGCGTGCTGGCTTGTCCCGAAGGCAACCAGCGGAGGCAGACTGGTCCTATGTCGATCTACCCGGGGCGGAACATGTGCTGCACGATGGCAACAATAGCCTTTGGGTGAGCACCGGTGCAGGGCTGTATCGCGTGCCTGTCAGCGTCCTGACCGCCGTGCAGGAATGACAGCATCGGAGCGCAAGCGGGTGATGTGATGCTGAAAGGACGATAGTGGAGATCCAATCTACAGACATAGGGTATGGCGCCCATACCCTGCAGGTCACGGTAAACGATCTGTGCCAGGATCTCGACCCGCTGCTGGTACAGCGCAAGGGTAAACTGATTATCCTGGCAACGGAGAATGCCGATCCGCAGGCGCTCGCCTGGATCTGCCGCGACTATTACGGCAGTCGTTCCTTTGATGCCATACCGACGCTACTGCACAGCCTGTCACAAGCCTACCGCGATCATGCGGAGTTGGAGCACAGGGTTCTCCTTCTCGCAGTACAGCGGGGGCTCGATGTGTACATGGTCGGAAACTCCGAGGCCGTCGTGCGCCTGGCGCGCTACAACGTCGTGCGCGACTTGTTTGATCCGCTGGCCAGTCACAGGGGATTTCGCGTTGCCCTCACAGAGCACCCGGGTTCTGGACAGATACCCGCGCTGTACTCTACCGTCTGGCGCGTGGTCAAGGGAGATCTGATGCTGCTGGTGCACAGGTCCGCAGCTGACAGGATCAGCGCAGGCGCCCTCTCGAGAGTTGCGCGGCAGGCCAGAACGGCAGGAGCGGCGGCACGTTCGTTGGGGCGGACCGGCCGCGTTGACGCTGAGACGCCGCTGATGGTTATTCGCTATGCCCAGATTTCCCCTGTCCCAGAGGTCCCGGAGCCAGCGCGCTCAGAGAGTGAACCCGCGCCCGTTATCAAGCCGCGCGTGCGACGGGAGGGTGTGTCACCTGTACTTGTGACCGGTCTCATTGCGCTGGTGGCGGTGCTGGTCTCAGTCTGGGCGACCGGCACCCGCCTGAACCTGGCAGAACTGCCGGGCTATCTGGAGATGTACTTTTTCCCAGAGCCAACGCCCACTGCCGGATTGACGCCAGTCGTGAGCGAGGCGGAGGGCTCGGAGCAGTTCCTCGTCTATTCACCCCCTGAGCTGGTGACGCCTTACCACGGGGCGCGCATCAAAGGTGCCGAGGTAGCGCTGGTCTGGGATTGGGCGGCTGAGCTCGGGCCGGACGAACGCTTTGAGGTGCTGCTTCAGCCGCCCGCTGGCGAACCTGAGGCCAGGACCATGACGAGGGAGCACCAACACGTTGTAGCGTTCGGGACAGAGGGCTGGTACTCCTGGTCCGTTCGGATCGTCGATATCGCAGACACGGCATCGCCAGTCGCGCTCAGCCCGCGGGCAGAGCAGGTATCGTTTCACTGGAGCGCGGCTGAAAACTAGACAGCAAACCGGACGTGGATGACGTCGCCATCCTCGACAACATAGTCGCGACCCTCAAGACGGAGCAGCCCCTGTTCTCGGGCATGTGCGATTGAGGCCACCCGATCCAGCGCAGCGAAGCTGATTACTTCGGCCCGGATGAATCCGCGAGCCAGGTCAGAGTGCACACGGGCGGCAGCATCGAGGGCGGTCTTGCCCCGCTGGAGTTCCCAGGCGCGTACCTGCTTTTCTCCGGTGGTGGTAAAGAAGGTGATATAGTCGAGCGTGCGATAACCCACGCCAATCAGCTGCCGCAGACCGCCAACGCCGATCTGCATCTCCGCTGCCAGGAGCGCTGCCTCATCGGGCGGGAACTCGGCCAGATCTGCCTCCACCTGGGCGCAGACGACGACAGCGGGGACGCCGTGATCAGCGGCGTAACTGCTGACTTTGGCGGCCAGTGCACCGCCGTCGGGCAGGTTATGCTCGTCGACGTTGGCAACATAGATCAGCGGCTTGATTGTTAGCAGGTCCAGTCCGGCGATTGCCTGAATTTCGTGTTCATCCAGCGTCTCCTGCTCAAGCCACTGTCCACTCTGGAGGCGATGGGCGATGCTGTCCAGCGCAGCGATCTCGTGGGCGTACTCGCGGGGTGCGGACTTGGCCCTTGTCTGAACGCGCTCTCGATGTCTTTCGAGCAACGACAGGTCAGATAAGATCAACTCCAACTGTACAGTCTCGATGTCATCTATCGGATCCAGGGACTCGGTTACATGTGCCACCTCGCTGCTCTCAAAGCACCGCACGACCATGGCGATCGCGTCGACAGCCCGAATGTGCGAGAGGAACTGGTTACCAAGGCCTTCTCCAGTACTGGCGCCACGCACCAGTCCGGCAATGTCCACCACGCGCATGCTTGCCGGCACGACCTCGTCGGGAGCGATGATCTCTGCAATGCGGTCGAGGCGGGGGTCAGGGACAGGTACAACACCCACATTGGGGTCGATGGTGGTAAAGGGATAGCTGGCAACCATTGCGCCGGCGCGTGTCAGAGCGTTGAACAGGGTAGACTTGCCGACATTGGGCAGTCCCACCAGTCCCAGTTGCAGTGCCATGGCACTTGCTCCTCTCTGCTCTTGTGCGACAGAGGGCCACCTCTACTGGGGTGGCCCCTCTCGGTAGCGGGCGGGCCACGGCTCGTATTCGCTCAAGAACTCTTCCCGAGATACGACAGCGCCGTTAACCTCGATGACCCTGTACACTGTCACCGTGATGCCGTCACGTGCCGTCTCCACCTGCACCCGCTGGCCTGGCGCCAGCGAGGGATCGACCTCGATCACCGGGTCCCCGGCAGGCTTCGTGGGACCCAGGATGGGACCTTCAAGGGTCACCTTGCGATTGGGTGACCGGCCATAGAATCGAAAGTAGAGCTTGCCGGCTGCTCGATCCACCTGGGTCTGGATCAGAATCGGGGTGTCCTGATCGTTGTCGAATTTGATGTCTACATAGGGTGTATAGACGGCAGCGTCCAGCCCTACAGGAGGCTCATACCATGAGACGCGGTAGGCGTGCGGTGTGCGCTCGACGATTGGATAGCCGCCCCAGAAAGCTGCCCTGAAGAACGTCGTCCCCACCTGGCATACGCCGCCTCCGGGACCCAGTACAGTCTCCTCTCCGACAATGACCCACCCCTCAGTGTAGCCGCTTGCGATGGTGACCTGTCCCACGTGCTCGACGAAAGAAAAGCGGCTGCTGGCGCCAACGGCAACACCATGCAGTTGCGCTGTAGCCACCGAGATATTGTGCAGGCGCGCCTCATCCGATCCTGCGAAACTGGTCTCTCCCGTGCTGATCAGATCGAGCGGAAGCATGGCCTCCATCTGAGCCAGCGTGACCGGAGGATCGCTGATGGTCACTGGTAGTTTGATGTTACGCTGGGAGTCACTCAGGCTGGCCTGCTCGAGGAGATCGACCGTCTGCTGCACATCGAGGCTGCGCCCTGTCTGCTCGGGCGCTGCCAGAGTCAGCAGAGCGGCTTCTGGCTCATAGTGAAAGCGGCCCTGGCGGGCAGGGCGATCGATCTCCGCAGCCAGGCTCGTGACAAAGCTGTCGAGTGCGTCGCGATCTACGCTCACCTCAGGACTGACTCCCCCACTGGAGTCACCCGACATAATCAACCAATCTGCCAGCATAGAGCGATCAACTGCCCAGGTTCTCCGTATCATCTCCGATGCGCCGGCGGCCGCCGGTTCCTCATACCACAGGGTGATGGGAGCGCTGAGGATCGTCGCTGCACGGCCGTAGGCTGCGCTGACCTCGGCCATTCCGGGGTTCAGGTCAATAAAGGAGAGGGTTACAGGGATCGGGTCCACGGGGAAATGGCCGGTGCGTGGGGCGCTGTTTCCCAGCAAGAGACGCCAGCGCAACTCGTCGTTCCAGGCCGATACGCCCAGTGCCTCACGCACTGAGGCAACGATGGCAGCCTGTGCTGCATCGATGTCGAGATCGCGCCCTGTGCGCGCGTCGATGTTGTTCACGTCCAGACCGGCCACCCGTACCTGTGCGCGCCGAGGTGGCGTGCCGGTCTGCAGGGCAATCTGGCGGAGCGGCTCCAGGCTCAAGCCGGGTTCGAGCTGAAAGTCTGGTACGATGTTGTAGCCACGCCAGAGCAACCGGGCGCGTGTGACCAGGTCCTGCCTAAAGATCTCTCCCCGTCCGATGAGCCACGCCCGTTCCACTGCGCTCTTGAGATCGAGGGATCCGCCCAGCGTGGCCGTCGAGTAGATCCAGGCCTGATCCTCGCCCTCCAGTCGCACGTAGGGCAATTCCTGGACGACCAGCGCCTCCTCCAATCTCCGAAGGGCTTGCTGTCGCGTCAGACCACCCACGGGCACGTACTGGACGCTCAGGCCGGGCAGGATACGGTCGCTGTAATAGTAGCCATAGCCCAGCAGGGCGAGCCCGGCCAACATGAGCAGGGTCGCCAGCGTCAAGCCCAGGCCCAGCAGGAGGCGCACCTGCCATGTCTCACGCTGGCCAGGAACGGGCGTGTTCACCGCTCGTCCGCGAAAAAGCTGAGGTTTGCGTGGTGCTCCATGCTGTCAACAAATCTGTGCAAGACCAACACGGCCTCCGCGGCATCGTTCAGATCGAGGGTGCAGATCGGGGTGTGCGAGTACCTGCGTGCCAGACTGAGCCCCGCTGTGGGCACGCCCGAGCGCACGAGATGGATCGCCCCCGCGTCTGTCGCCGCCATCCCCTGTCCGACCATGCTCTCCTGAAGCGTGACGCCAGCCGCCTGGGCAGCCTGCCGCAGGAACCCGTTCACCGCCGGATGTCCGACGTGGGCGCTGTTGGCCAACAGCAGCACAGGACCCCGCCCAATGGCTGCCGACAACTCCCGGTGATAATCCACATCGGGCGTGTCACCGGACATAAAAGTATCGACGGCGATGGCATAGTCGGGATGGACCCTGTAGGCCGCTACCTGAGCACCCCTCAGACCAATCTCCTCTTGCACAGAGATAACGATGGTGAGGGTGCCGGTTGGTGCCCTGTGGTCCATCTGTTCCAGCAGTTGCAGCAGCACCGAACAGCCGATACGGTTGTCGATGGCCTTGCCGGAAACGCGATCAGACTGCGAGTAGCTAATGAGCGGGCTGTCGTAGGCGACTGCGTCGCCAACGCGGATCCCCATCGCCGCAACCTGTTCTGCAGTATCGACGCCGACGTCCACGTAAAGCTCCTGCACCTCAGCCACACGCTTGCGTTCCTCCGGCGTCTGCAGGTGCCCCGACTTGACGCCGATCACCCCATGGTGGCCACGCACGCGCACGTTACGGCCGGCGAGCATCGCCGGGGATATCCCGCCAACGCCCAGGATGCGGAGATATCCATCCGGTTCTATGCTCTTGACCATCGCACCGATCTCATCCGAGTGTGCCTCGAGCATCAAGTGAGGTGCGCGGCCCTGTCCGTGCACCGTCGCATAGACGTTTCCCATGTGATCGACCCGGACCTCATCTGCAAGCGGTGTGAATGCATCTCTCAGATAGGCCACGACCGCCTGTTCGTGACCTGCCACCCCGTCCAGGGCCGTGAGGGCTGCCAGGCGGGTGCGCAAAGCCTCTTTGATGTACCCACTGTTCGGAATAGCCATTACTGTGCCTCCGGTGTGATCAAGACCTTGCAGGCATCGGAAGCTTCATGCGATAGCTGAATGCCCCGGTCGAGTTGGTTCAGTGGCAGGACATGGCTCACCGGCTTGACGAGGTCCAGGCTACCGTCGGCTGCCAGCGCAATAGCCAGGTCAAAGTCCGACTCGCGGTAGACGCGGATCGGTTTTCGGCTCACCTCACGGAACTGGAGCCCTGTGATGTCGATGTGTGGCACGGTCTTGGGCATGCCTACCTGCAGGATTTGGCCCTGTACGCGCGCCACCCGGGAAGCCTGATCCAGCGTGGCCTGCACTCCTGCGGTCTCAAAGACGACGGGCACGCCCTCGCCGGCGGTCGCAGACATGATCGTCTCCACAGTGTCCTGTTGAGTGGCATCGATCGTCTCAAATGCGAGGTCGCGGGCGATCTGCAGGCGCCGAGGGCTCACCTCAGCTACCAGAACGCGTCTGGCGCCCGCCAGGCGTGCTACCTGTGCGGTCAAGATTCCCACGGGGCCAGCACCCAAGACGGCGGTCACGTCCCCGACCTTGAGGTCAGACACATGGACGGCGTGTACGGCAACGGCGAGGGGTTCAATGAGTGCGGCCTGTACCAGGGGAAGGCCTTCAGGTAGCAGGCGCACTGTGTGCTGGGGTACGACGCAGTACTCGGCGAAACCGCCGTCGCGGTCGATGCCAACCAATCCGAGATGCTCGCAAATGTACTCCAGGCCCCGGGCACATGCGGGACACGCGCCGCAGTAGAGCAATGGATTGATGGCGACCGGTGCCCCGGGGATGAATCGCGGATCGTCGGACTCGACGACAGTGCCGACGAACTCGTGTGACATGATCAGGGGCGCACGCGCACGCGGGTGCAGACCCAGGTAGATCATCTGGTCGGTACCGCAGATGCCGGCATAGGCCACGCGGACAAGTACCTGCCCGGGGCCGACCTCAGGGCGCTGCACCTGGCGGTATTCTACCTGGCGCGTTCCTGTCCAAACCGAAGCCATCATCGTATCAGGCATGGCAGCCTCCAGGTTCGCTAGAGGGTATCGTGGCGGCAGTCTAGCACGTGGCCTGAGGCGTGGCAAGCACCGTGGGCTGCGGCAGACACCGGCGGTCTTTGACAGCGCGTTCGATAGCGATCGGCGATAGGGACCATCAGCGTCGGGATAGCGTGTATCCGACCCTGAGGTAATGGGGGACTAGATGTTGAACCGTATATTCAGGATGTCGCCGTCTTGTACGATATAGTCCTTGCCCTCAAGGCGGAGTTTGCCCCGTTTGCGTGCTTCAGCCATGGTCTCACAGGCAAGCATGTCCTCGTAGCTGATCACTTCGGCACGGATAAACCCGCGGGCGAGATCTGTATGGATAGCGCCCGCGGCCTCCACGGCGTTTGCGCCGCGGCGCACGGTCCAGGCTCGCACTTCATCTTCGCCTACGGTGAAAAAGGACATGAGGCCGAGCAAACGGTAGCTCTCTCGCAGCAGCAGATGCAGGCCCGGCTCGTCTATGCCGTAGCTTTCCAGAAAGATCGATTGCTCGTCCTCAGGCAGCTCAGAGATCTCTTTCTCGACGGCAGCGCGAATGCCCAACACCGGATCACCCTCAGGAAGGCCGGGCCAGTGGTTCAGGTCAAAGGGCGGAGCGTCTTCTCCCAGGTTGAGCACCACCAGAGCAGGTTTGGCCGTCAAAAACTGAAAACTGCGGAGAAAGACCTCCTCATCGGGGCTCTGGTCAATAGTCCGAACGGGATGTCCGCGGCTCAACGCATCTGCGAGGCGTCGCATGAGATCCAACTCCTCAGACAACCGGTCCCGCGCGTCTGCCCTTGCCTTGGGCATTTGCGCCTCGATTCTCTCGATACGGTGCTCGATAATCGTGAGATCGCTCATGATCAACTCGAGATTGATCGTCTCGATATCCCGTACTGGATCGACGGTTACATCGGGGTGGGGGACGGTATCGTCCTCAAAGGCGCGCGCCACCAGCATGAGCGCATCGGCCCGGCTCAGAGCATCGAGCACCTGGGCATCAAAGCCTGTCTGCGCCGCCGTGCCACGGTTCACGCCGGTGATGTCATCGATGCGCACCTGTGCGTAAACCGTACGGCGAGGCTGAAACATCTTTGTCAGGCGGTCGACCCGCGCATCAGGAACATCGACCATCGCGCTCTTGATCTCCACGCGACCACGACGGCCGCCGGATGTTTCGGCGTGCCCCTTTGTCATCGCTGTGGTCAGCGTTGATTTGCCGGATTGAGCCAGTCCAATGAGGGCGATTTGCATGAAAATGTCTCCCTGCGGATTCGAGCCACAGGGAGACATTATAGGGTCGTCGGCATCACGGTCAACTGGCGACGGAACGACTGTGTGGGGTTGTTACTGTTCGTGCCAGAAGGCAAAGAGCTGGCCCACGGAGCGGCCCATGAGGTTACAGTGTATCGCCTGCCCGAATATGCTGCCCACTGAGAGAACCGTCATGTTGGGGAGCCTTTTGTGCTCGGGAATGGGCACCGTGTTGGTGGTCACAATCTCGGCAACATCCAGCTCACTAAGCAAATTGATCGCGTTGCCGGAGAACACACCGTGCGTGCAGGAAAGGGTGATACGCCTCACCCCCTCGTGGCGCAGCGCCTGCACCAGCGCAATGATCGATCCTCCTGTGGCGATCTCGTCGTCAAATACGATCACGTCCTTGCCCTTGATATCGCCGATGATGGTGTTGAGGACCACCTCGGTGTCCGACACACGTGTCTTGTCGCCAGCGGCAACGCCGACACCCAGATTGCGAGCCAGTGAAGTAGCGCGCTTGGCATGGCCGATGTCCGGAGAAACAACGACAGTATTGCTGAGGTCCTGTTTCCTGAAATGCTGCACAAAGGCTGGGCGCGACGTCAGGTGATCTGTGGGCACGCTGAAAAACCCGTGCACCTGCGGCGAGTGCAGCGTCATCGTCATGACGTGCGTGGCTCCGGCCGTTGCGATGAGATCGGCCATCAGGCGCCCTGCGATGGATATGCGGGGCTCGTCCTTTTTGTCGGAACGGGCATAACTGTAGTAGGGAATAACCGCATGGATGGATCGCGCAGAAGCGCTGGCGGCGGCATTCATCATCATCAGCAACTCGATGATGTTGTCGCTGACGTTAGGCGGCGAAAAGGACTGGATGATGACAACGTCTTTGCTGCGCACGCTCTCCAACAACTGCACGTACATGTTGTCGTTGCTAAAGCGCGAAGTCGTGTGTTCGCACAGCGGGACCTGAAGGTATTCAGCGATATCTTGAGCAAGCTCCGGGTGCGAGGCGCCCCCAAATATGCGCAAATTATTCCGCAGCCAGGTATTCTCTTGGTTATCCATGCCGTCGAGATGCTCCTTGCGCTCCATGTCGATCCAAGTCCGTGGTGTTATACCACACGTGACAGGCCTCCGCAAGTAGTTCCTCCAGGGTCTGATTTGGGTTGACACCCGGTGCAGCCGACTCTAGAATTGGTTTGACTCACAATTCGACGACATTGCTACCGGAGGTGATACGATGCGTACTGTGCCGATCGGCATCGCGATGATGAACGATGCTCGTCCCCATGTGATCGCGCAAAACGAAGAGCTGAACATGCAGGTTCTGAACCGCTGGGCTGATATCATCCGCAAGGGCGTGCGTAACGTGGACGGTACCGCGCCTGAAGTCGTGGTGGGCTCTGAGACGATCAAATCGGTCCGGACGGCTCAGGCAGTCGGCGAGCAACTCCGTCGAGCCGGCTGCCGGATTGTCATCATGTGCTACAACGTCTGGAACTTTCCGTATCTCGTTTGGCCCTTTTACAACTCTGTGGGGCGCGATGTGCCGGTGCTCAGCCTGTCCAACAACAATGGGCAGTTCCCCGGCAATGTCGGTCTGCTGGCGACCGACGGTGCGCTACGTCAGGCGGGTGTCCGCACGCACCGTATCGTGGGTGATATCGACGATGCCGCCGTTCACGAGAATGTCTTTGACTGGATTCGTGCGGCCGAAGCCTACACAACGATCAGAAATGAGGTCTATGGGCTCTACGGTGGGGCGTCCATGGGCATGGATACGGGCTTTTTCCACCTGGTGCCAACACTCAAGGCGCTGGGATGCACCACGGAGCAGGTAGACCAGTTACTGCTGACCAAGGTGATGGAACAGCAGGTGGATGAGGGGGAGGTCGAAAAGGGCTTGCGCTGGTTTGAGAGCCTGCTGGGAGACCGCATCCGTTACGATGGCAAGATGCTCACACCAGAGACCTTCAAGACACAGCTGCGCCTCTATCTGGCGATGAACATTGTCAACAAGGAGCACGGGTTCGACTTTTGTGGGCTCAAGGGCCAGCGGGAGCTCACCGAGTACGTTTGTCTGGGTGACGTCCCTGAGATGCTCCTGAACGATCCCTATGACTGGTATGGGCCCAAGGAGCCCACAGTCTGCGCCACAGAGGCCGACTCGAACGCGGCGATCACCATGCAGCTGCTCAAGTACATTTCGGGCGGGCTACCCTCGCTGTTCATGGATGTGCGGCTCTATCGGCCGGACCTGGACCTCTGGGACTGGTGCAACTCGGGAAACCACGCCAGCTGGTACGCTGAGCAGAGTATGGATCCGGCGGTGAACTTTAGGCGGATAACCCTGCACCCCGCGCTCGAATTCTACTTCAAGGCAGGTGGGGCTTCGGTCGAGTTCAACGCCAAGGCCAGCCCAATGACCTATGCAAGGATCGGCCTGTGGGATGACAAACCCTTTATGGCCATCCTCAAGGGTGAAAGTCTCGAATTGGATCCGGATCAGGCCAGAGCTGTCAACGCACAGACAGACCCGACGTGGCCTCATGTGCACGCACGGCTGCACGCCTCCTTTGCGCAGTTTCTGTCGCTGTTCCCCGCCAACCACGTTCACGGTACTGTGGGCGATAAGGTGCGGGCGCTGACCTATCTCTGCGAGATGAGCGGCATTACGCCAGTCATCCTCGGACCCGAGGCGACAGAGAGGCTTGTGCCGATCTGGGAACTGGTGCACTGACAGGGTAACGAAAAAGGGCCGCCTCCCAAACAGGGGGCGGCCCTCTGACACTCTAGCGAGTGACGCTAGTCCTCCGGTGTCTCATCCGCATCAGCGTCTTCTATCGCCTCGTCGACAACCTCGTCCTCGTCACGCAGGGTTTCTGCACTGGCCTCTCCAGCCTCAGCCTCTTCGGCCTCACCGCCGTTGTCGTCAGTCTCCTGCTCGAGATCCTCTTCCACCTCTTCCTCGGGGCCGGCCGCATAGTACAGGAACACCACGTGCGTCGCGGGCGGCTCGTCTGCCGTGGAGATCTCGCGGTGGTAAAAGCGGCTATCCCATTCCTCGATGAGACCGCCTTCGGCCTCGATCCATGACACAAACCGGTTGTACATGGGACCGTAGGCATATTCGTAATCTGCTGTTAACTCGTGTGACTCGTGCAACCGGCTCTGATCTACCATGATGCGCGTATGGACTCTCTGCAAATCCGGACGCGCGGTCGTCAGATCACCGAATGCCTCTGAGATCAGCCAGCTCTGCAGTTCGTCGTCCTCAGGGGCGTCGGTAAAGGTCATTACGTACATTTCGGCGACGTTCTCAAGGGGTTCAGTGCTGGCGGCGTTCTTGAGCCAGATTTTTTCCAGCGCCGCTGCAGCAGCGATGTGAACGGGTTCATCCGGTGACCGCACCAGAGTATAAAGCGCAGGGATACATTCCGGACGGGCGATCTGTCCAAAGATAGCGGCGACGGAGACCCGCACCAGAGCGTCCTCTGCGTCGATCTGATCATAGAGCGGTTCGATCGCCACCTCGTCGAGGTGTACCAGGCCGCGTACGGCCGCCTGACGCACCGGCTCGACGTCATCGGTGAGATGATCGATGAGCGCGTTTGCGGCGGCCAGCGAGTGGGTGTTTCCCAGGGCATCGGCGACGATCGCCCGAACGCCCGCATCCTCGGACTTGAGCGCCTCCAGGAGCACGGGTGTGCCTTCATCACCAATACGGACGAGCGCATCGGCAGCGGGGCCACGGACGGCCTGGACGTCAGTCAGGTGCTCCCCCAGGACGGGGATCGCGGCGGGGTCACCGATCTGGCCCAGGCTGCGCGCGGCCGTGGCGCGCACTTCCTCGATGCCGTCGGTCATCAGGCCGATCAGCGGCTGCACGGCCCGGGTGTCACCGATCTTGCCGAGCGCATACGCTGCCGAGTGACGCACGCCGCGATCGGGGTTTGAGAGGGCCTCGATACAGGGTTCTACCGCAGGCTCGCCGATCTTAACGAGCATTTCGGTGGGCTGACGCCGTTGCTCCCAGGCATTCTCCGCCAGGAAGGCGAGAATCGGTGTGACAGCGTCGGCGCCATACTGCTCGATCCTGTTCCAGTAGCCCATGGCGACGGCATAGCTCGCGGCTGCAACCGAATCCGTTTCTTCATTGGGACGCCAACCGAGCTGGCTAAGTGAAGCCGCTGCCGAACGACGTACGGCCTGGTTTTCGTCCGTCAATAGCTGGAGCAGGGCGGGGATGCCGTCGCGCCGGCCTGCCAGTCCCAGCGCTGTTGCCACCTGCCGGCGGGCGGACCAGTTCTTGTCGTCCAGAACGGCGGTGATTGACTCCAACGCCGCGTCGTCAGGGATGCGCGCCAGGGCCTGCAGCGCCAGGTCGCGCAAGACAGGATTGTTCCCGGCTATGATCTTCGCAAGGGGCCCGGCCGCCATGGGGTCGGCGATGCGCCCGAGCGCATCGATAGCAGACCGCTGCTGCAGACGGCTTTCTGATTCGAGCGCCTCTACCAGCGCAGGTGTCGCATTGGTGCCAATTTGTGCCAGCGCAGCCTGCACATGGGGCTGCAGCTGCAGGTCAGTGGAGCCGAGCATGGTGACGAGCACGGAGATGGCCTCCTCGGTGCCAAACTCACCGAGCGCTCGCGCCGCGATAAAGCGTTCCATGCTTCTGCGGTCGCCCACCAGAGGCGCAAGATCATAGGCGACCTGCGGTGCCATACCGTGCAGCGCCCTGGAGGCAGCCGCCTTCAGTGTCTCGTCCCTGTCCTTGCTCCTGATGATCTCCATCAGCGGCACCACCGCGGGTGCACCGGTGCGGGACAATGCCTCTACCGCAACGTCAACCAGGGGCTCATCCATGAGGCACAGCAGCAAGGTCGGGACGGCCTCGGCGGTGCCGATGTAGCCGAGGGCCTCGATCGCTGCCGGTGAAAGGTCTTCTTGCTCGCCCTCGATAACGGCCGCAAGTGAGTCGATCGCACGCGGATCGCCCATCTGTCCCAGGGCATGAGCTGCTGCTTCGCGAACCTCGAACTCGCTGTCGATCAAGCGACGAATCAGTGGGGCGAGGGATTGTTCGTCGGGCATGAGACCGAGCGCCTCGCATGCCTGGCGTCGAATGTCGGCGTCGCGCTCATACTCGGAGGCCTTGATCAGGCCCGGGATGTCTTGATTGGCTACCAGACGGTCAATGTTGGGAGGGCCAAAGAGTGCCACGTTGCCTCCTTGATCTGTATTGAGATAGCTTGACGTACCAATATATGTTACCGTGCGCCACAGGTTACACCAAATCTGAGATATCCGCCATTTGGCCTAGCCTCTTGCGCGTGGCATAATGGCCTCGATGCTCTCGCTCGCCGAGTTGTTGCCCGTTACGCTGCAGTTGCAGTCGAAAAGATGGACATGGATTCATCCTTAACCCTGGCATGGTCTGAAGGTGTGAGCGACCTCGAGGCGGAGGTCTTTGTTCAGGCGGTACATCAAACCCTGAACTGGCTGTACTTTAGGCGTTCGGATGCCTTTTTCGATCCGCCGCTGCGCGTGCAGGTCTATGGCAACTGGCTGATCCCTTCGCTGGTGGATCAGCATCCCTACTGGGGAACGCAGTGGTATATCGACAACGCCTACGATGGGGAGAGTGATCGCGTTGTGGCCCCGGAATTCCTGGAGCTGGTGAGCAACGAGCCCTGGCAGAAGGCTGATCCTCATCTCGATCTGGCCCTCATCGACGAGGATCTTACGGACATGCCGGCCCCGCTGGCGCGCAAGCGCGCTGACTATTACAGCCTGGGAACGAGCTATCCTGAGCGTGCGGCGGTCATGTCTGTGTATCGCTTGCGCGCGCTCGAGTCCTCGGAACTCAAGGCGTTGGCGCTGACGCGCCTGGTGCAGCATCATCTCGGCCATCTCCTCGCGGTGCCGCGGTTCGATGAACGTGTACACGTGCTGCGCCGGGGGCTTGAGATGCACTGCACCAACCGCTGCGTCATGCGCCATGCGGAGACGCTGGATCAACTGGTGGCCTTTGCGCTGGAGGAAGGCGCGGGGGACTGGGGGTTCTGTGAACGGTGTACCTCGGATTTGCACTCGGCGATCCTGCGCCGCACAGTGAATCTGAATTGACCCTTCGGTCCCCCGGCTGGAGCGTAGCATCTCCGCGGATGCTCGTTGTTCGTATTACCGGGAGCTTTCGTCTAGCGTGACGCCCAGGACACTGGCGATCGCACGCACGTAGAGATCGTGCTCCACAGCGTGGATCCGTTCCTCAAGAGTCTCCAGCGTATCCTGCGGGTAAATCGGCACTACCTCTGACATGACCACAGGACCGCTATCGACAGACTCGTCCGGCGCCCAGTGAACCATCACACCAGTCTCGGTGATCTCGCCGCGTTGAAAGGCCCGCAGGGCCTCCTCGATGGCATGCATCCCCGGAAAGGTGCCAGGCAGAGCGGGGTGTATGTTCAGCACCCGCGGGTACCGCTGCAGAAACACCATGCTAAAGATGTGCATCCATCCAGCCAGAACAACCAGATCTACGGGGTATTCGCCAAGTCTCGCAACGAGATCCCGGTCATAATCCTCTCTGGAAAGCCCCTGCTGACGGTAGGGCAAAAAGGGCAGGTAGATGGTCGGGATGTTGTGTCTGCGGGCACGCTCCAGGCCCTGTGCGGCCTTCCTGTTGGAAACGACCACAGACACGCGCGTGTCTGGCAGCCTCCCCGACTCTGTCGCGTCGATGATGGCCTGCAGGTTGGTGCCCGTTCCGGAGATGAATACCGCCAGGTGGTTCATAGCGTGACGTGCGGCCCCTCGCCAGAGGTGACGATTTCGCCGATGACGGGCGCGTCCTCGCCTGATTCGACGGCGACGAGAGCCTGCACTTTTTCCACGTCCTCCGGGGCCACGACTACAACCATCCCAATCCCCATGTTAAAGACGCGGTACATCTCCAGTGCATCCACCTCGCCGTGCTGTTGAATCAGTTGAAAGAGCGGCGGTACCTTCCAGGCGGAACGGTCGACGCGGGCACCGAGACCCTGCGGCAGGATGCGGGGGATGTTCTCGATAAAGCCACCGCCGGTGAGGTGTGCCAGCCCTTTGATGTCTGCCACCCCGCGGATGGCGCGCACCAGCGCAAGGTACGAGCGGTGCGGTCTGGCCAGCGCTTCTCCCAGCGAGCAGCCGAGCACATCGCTGAACTCGCCATATGCGTCAGGGGAGAATATGCTTCGGACAAGAGAAAAGCCGTTGGTATGCAGTCCGTGTGACGCCAGGCCGATGAGGATGTCACCGGCAACGATCCGGGTTCCATCGATGATCTCGTCGCGCTCGACAACGCCCACGATGGTACCGGCAATATCCATCTGATCCGGGGCATAGACGCCCGGCATCTCTGCCGTCTCGCCGCCCAGCAGGGCACAGCCCGCTTCCCGGCACGCCGCCGAAACTCCAGAGACCACGTTTGCGATCATCTGCGGGTCCAGGCGAGGGGAGGCGACATAATCAAGGAAAAAGAGCGGATCAGCTCCCTGCACCAGAATGTCATTGATGCAGTGGTTAACAATATCCCGTCCGAGGTGTTCATAGTACCCCAGGCTGCCCGAGACCACCGTTTTGGTGCCTACGCCGTCGGTGGATGCCACCAGCACCGGATGGGACATGGACTGAAGCCGGGATGCGTCAAACAGCCCGCCAAAGGCGCCGATTCCAAGCAAGACTTCGGGGCCATAGGTGGAGCGCACCGAGGCGCTCATCAACTCGACAGCCCGGTTTCCGGCGGAAATGTCCACTCCTGACCGTGCATATGCGCTCTCGGTCATCGGTCCTCCTGCGCCAGCCCTCTGGCTCCGATGTCGTGCCTGTAGAACACTCCCGGCCAGTGGATCTTGTCCGCGGCGGCATAGGCCCCTGAGAGAGCGCCCCGCAGGTCGTCTGCGATGCCGGTGACGCCAAGCACGCGCCCGCCGTCGGTGATCAGGCGCTTGCCATCCTGGCGCGTTCCTGCATGGAACACGATCAGATCGTCTCCTTGCGTCACGCTCTCCAGTCCTTCGATGACCAACCCCCGCTCATAGTCTCCCGGGTAACCGCCCGATGCGAGGACGACGCAGGCGGCGCTCTTGTCTGTCCAACGCAGTGCGATCTGATCGAGCTCCTGAGCGACGCACGCTTCAAAGACGCTGAGCAGGTCGGTCTCAAGCAACGGCAGGATCACCTGCGCCTCGGGGTCTCCAAAGCGGCAGTTGAACTCGAGCACCTGAAAGTCGTCGCCCTGGATCATGAGGCCGGCGTACAGGACCCCTACATAGGGCGTTCCGGCTGCGGAGAGTCCGTCGACCGTCGGCTGCAGGACCTCCGCGATGACACGCTGCAACATGGCGGGGCTCAGTATGTTGGCTGGCGCATAGCACCCCATGCCGCCGGTGTTGGGGCCGCGATCGCCGTCGTAGGCCGCTTTATGATCCTGCGAGAGCAGCATCGGCTCGATATGTTTCCCGTCCGCAAAGGCGAGCACCGAGACTTCCTGACCAGTGAGGAATTCCTCGATGACGACCCGATCTCCGGCGGCGCCAAAGCGGTGATCGAGCATGATTGCTCGCAGAGCATCGCGCGCCTCATCATCGGTCTCGCAGACCAGGACACCCTTGCCCGCGGCGAGTCCATCGGCTTTGAGCACGATCGGAGCCGGGTGGGCGTCCAGATACGACAGGGCGGAGCCATAGTCGGTGAAATTCCCAAAGCCTGCTGTTGGGATGCTATGCTCGCGCATAAAGGTCTTGCTAAAGGCCTTGGAGGCTTCGATACGCGCGGCGGCTGCGCTTGGCCCAAAGGCGCGGATACCCGCTGCCTGGAGCCGGTCTACAAGGCCCAGCGCAAGCGGGCCTTCCGGGCCAACGACCACCAGATCGATCTCTTTGTCGCTGGCAAAGGACACGATCCCTGCTATGTCCTCCGCCTTGATGGGTACATTGGTGGCAATGGCTGCTGTTCCGCCGTTGCCCGGGGCTGCGTACAGCTCCGTCTTCTGGGGCGAGCGACTCAGTGCCCACACCAGGGCGTGTTCCCTGCCTCCCGATCCGACGACAAGTACCTTTACAGGCATGACGCGTTCCCCATAATGCCACAGGGTTGCATGTCCCTGTCCAGAAAGCCACCCGCTCGTTGTTCGAACGGATACTCCCCGGAGAAGCAAGCCGTACAAAAGCGTTCTCTCGGACGGTTCAGTGCCTTGATCATCCCCTCCAGGCTGAGAAAGCCCAGCGTGTCGGCGCCAACGTGCTGCCTGATCTCTGGAACAGTCATGCGATGCGCGATCAACTCGCCGTAGGTGGCCATGTCTACCCCCATAAAGCAAGGGTGCTTGATGGGGGGCGACGAGATGCGCATGTGTACTTCGCGCGCGCCTGCCCGCCTGAGCAGTTCCACAGTGGGCGCGCTCGTATTGCCGCGGACGATCGAGTCATCGACCACGATCAGACGCTTACCCTGGAGACCGAGCGCAAGCGGGTTGAACTTTAGTGCGACGCCGGCCTTGCGGAGGCGATCATCGGGCTGGATGAACGTGCGCCCGATGTAACGGTTCTTGATGAGTCCTTCGCCGAACGGGATGCCCGCCTCCTGGGCATAGCCGATCGCCGCCGCTGTGGCCGAGTCCGGAACTCCCATCACCAGGTCGGCGTCGACGGGATGCTCCCGCGCCAGCTGGCGCCCGAGTTCCTGGCGCACTTCGTGGATTAGCTGGCCGTCAATGATGCTGTCCGGTCGTGCAAAGTAGATGTACTCAAAGATGCACAGGCTGGACTGCTCTGGTTCGCGACCCTGAACGATGCGCGCGCCGTTGGCATCCATCATC
Organism: Anaerolineae bacterium; assembly: GCA_040772225.1. Classification (GTDB taxonomy): domain Bacteria; phylum Chloroflexota; class Anaerolineae; order UBA1429; family UBA1429; genus JAAYED01. Next base: position 551,760 of record JAXGYO010000002.1, on the reverse strand, counting down.
ACAATCGACCCGGGGGCGATCTCTGTGATGTCGTATGCGCCCACGGTCTCCAGCGCGCAACTCTCTGATGCCACTACCCAACCGCCGTTCAGCCGCCCCATGCTCAACGGCCTGAATCCCCAGGGATCTCGCACGGCATAGAGGGCGTCCCGAGTCAGTACCGTGAGGGAATAGGCACCCAGAGCCATGCTCATCATATCTTTGATGCGATCCAGCATGTTGTCGCCCTGCGCTCCGGCGAGCATCTGGATGATCACCTCGGAATCGCAGCTCGACGCCAATCCAACGCCGCGCTCAAAGAGCTTGCGTCGCAACTCGCCCGTGTTTACCAGATTGCCGTTGTGCGCCAGCGCAATCGGTCCCACCATCGATTCGAGCAGGAACGGACCCGCGGCCACCGGGCGCGACGAGTCGGCCGTGGAGTAGCGGGTATGTCCCACCGCGATGTGCCCCTGGAGCGGCGCGAGGTTTGTCTCATTAAACACCTGTGTTACCAGGCCCATATCCTTGTGGAGTCGCGCTGTGTAGCCGTCCGTGACAGCGATACCGGCGCTCTCCTGGCCGCGATGCTGCAGGGCGAACAGCCCGAAAAAGGTGATTCGAGCCACGGCCTCTCCGGGGGCATAGATGCCGAAAACGCCGCACTCTTCGTGTGGATGATCCGTATGCTCAAGATCGCAAATCGTCATGTCGTCCTTTCACCCGTCGATCCACGCTGCTCCAGACCAAGGGCGCTATCGTCATTGATGATTTGCTCGGTCAGCGAGGTCTGATACTCCTGCACCCTCTGTCGGAGAGCATCGTCACTCTGCGACAGAATCTTTGCTGCGGCAAGCGCAGCGGCTGTGGGTTCGAGCACCAACAGGGGGGCAACTCCGGTTGGCATCCGCAGCGAAGAGTAGATATCTGCGCCGCCAAAGGCGCTAGACATGGGAGGGCAGGCAATCACCGGGGCGCAAACGTTCGCGTCGACCATGCCGCTCAAAGCATTGGAGCGGCCGGCCACAGTGATATAGACCACTTTTTCGCCCCTGGCCTCTTGCGCTTGCAGGAGATCGAGCAAATAGCGGGCGCTCTTGTGCGCCGAAGCTACGTGTTGCTCAACGGCCAGTCCAAAGGAAGCGCAGGCGTCAGCGATCTTGTTGACATGATCCCGGTCGGCCAGCGAACCCATGATAATGATGACCTTAGCAGACATTGCCACCTCTCGCAACATTACGGTGCCCGTACGCTACTCTTCCTCGATGAATTTCTCGGTGAGCGCGGCTACCTGAGCGTACTTGCTCATGAGCGCTCGCAGCCCTTCGTCCGTGACATCGGGCATGTCGCGGTAGACCTGCTTGTCCAGCATGCGATTCTTGTCCCCGCCAGGCCATAGCCGCCATGAATCATTATCGATAACGTCAGCGACCATCAGCGTCCCCTCACCGTCGCGCCCAAACTCTATCTTGAGATCTACCAGGGTCACGCCCTGTCCTGCCCAGGCCTTTTCCAGAATCGCAAACACCTGGCGGCCAGTCTGGCGCATCTCATCGATCTCGCGCTGCTCTGCGAGGCCCATCTGCTTGATCTCGTCGTCATCCACCAAGGGGTCGTGCAGCTCGTCGCTCTTGAAAAAGAACTCTACCAGAGGCGGATTGAAGCGGTGTCCCTCCTTCACTTCGGGATGTCGCTTCAGGTAGGATCCGGTGGCGATGCGGCGCATCACCACCTCCAGCGGCACCATCTCACAGCGCACCACGAGGTTCACGGCAGGCTCGACAAGCCCCACATAGTGGGTATCGACGCCTTCCTGCTCAAGTGCGTAAAAGACGTTCGAGGTCGTGCGGCAGGCCAGCTCGCCTTTGCCTGGCACCTCGTTGACTCTGGCGCCATCACCGGCGGAGATTCGGTCCTTGTGCACCAGGTAGACCATGTCATGGCGCGTGGGATGCGCATAGACGATCTTGGTCTTGCCCTCCGCGAGGCGCTCTCCGAAAGCCGTTTTGTAGCTCATGTTATGACTCCTTTGGTCCTGACGGCTCACGCCGGCGGACGCTCCCGCGTATAGTCTCGAATTCGATCGCTCAGCGCGAGGCAGCGCGAGGCAGCATCGCCGGTGTCAGCTCCGCGTGCCAGCACGCTGCGAACGGTCTCGGCTGGCAGCCATCGCAGCACGTCGTTGTCTGCAGCCAATAGTTCGACCAGGGGGTTCGGTTGTCCTGCCTGAATGGCGGCCCACGCTGTCATGCTGCAACCCCGAATCGTCTCATGCATCGCCTGCCGGTCGGCGCCCGCTTTGACGAGTTCCATGAGCAGCGGCTCGGTTGCCGAAAACGGCCCATAGATCGCCAGGTTCCGCGCGATCGCCTCACGCCCGACCTGCAGCCCCTGGATGATGCGAGTCAACCTGGTGAGTATCTCGTCGATGGCCAGAAAAGCGTCCGGGAGAATCGCTCGTCTGTTGGCCGAGTCGTCGAGGGTGCGCTCGAGCATAGACAGGGCCGCGTTGCTCCATGCGACCTGTGGCAGGGTCGATACATACCGTGCCAGCGAGCAGACGCTCTCCGCGTTGATCGGGTTCCGCTTGAATGGCATCGCGGAGGAGCCGACCTGCTGCCGGCCAAAGGGTTCGGACATCTCACCGAACACCGGCGATTGCAGCAATCTCAGGTCCAATGCCAGTTTGTGCGCCGATGCGGCGATGCCTGCCAGCAGTGTTAGTACGGTGTAATCCATCTTGCGCGGGTACGTCTGGGTGCTCACGGGTACAGGGGTGAGCCCCAGGCGCTGCATGACCCGTTCCTCCATCTCGGCGGAACTCATGCTCGAACCTTCCAGCAGGTGCGCATAGGAAGCAGAGGTGCCCACCGCCCCCTTGAGGCCCTTGCCGTGCACCTCGAGGGCATCCAGGCTCTGCAGGTCACACAGCAGGTCATAGGCATACTGTGCCAGCCGGTAGCCTATGGTGGTCGGCTCAGCGGGCTGGATATGGGTATACGCCATAGCCGTCGTGTTCGCCTCGGCCTCCATGCGATCGGTCAGTGCCAGCACAAGCGACACCAGTCCTTCTCGGACCAGTCTCAGCGCCTGGACGATGCGCATCGCTTCCGCGTTGTCTTCAATATCCATGCTTGTCGCGCCCAGGTGAATAATGCCGCCACCAACGGGGCACTGCTCGGCGTAGGCGCGTACTTCTGCCATGAGATCATGGCGCAGCGTACGTTCGAGCTCCTGGGCACGCTCCCAGTCAATGTCATCCTGATGGGCACGCAGGTCTGCTACCTGCGCCTCTGTTACCAGGCCTGCCTCAGCCTGGGCGCTGGCGAGGGCCACCCATACTCGGCGCCACAACCGGCGCTGATGCAGCTGTGACCATATCTGCCGCATGGCATCACCGCCATAGCGCCAGGTAAAGGGCGAGATATACGTCTCGTGACTGTACTCTGTCATGGTACCGCGATTCTCCTAGACAAAGGCCCTGGCGGCTCGCACGCCATTGGCAAAGAGCGCCAATCCCAACCCTCCAGCCGCGCCGCGCGACCAGCGTGGATGCTGGAAGGCATGGATATGATCCTCAGGGTGGGGCATCAGCCCGAGAACATTGCCTGCTGCATTGCAGAGTGCCGCGATGTCAGCCGGTGAGCCATTAGGGTTGGCAGGGTAGGCTGCGATCGGTTCCACCCGTATGTCAATCGATGCATTGTCCTGGTCTCCGGGGTCTAGCGCTGCCACGTACTGGAGAGGCACCAGCCCGCTCTGGAGCAGACTCTGGGACTGTCCGGGCTCTCTCAGCGCCAGCCTCCCCTCGCCATGGGCAACGGGGCAAAGGATATCCTCATCCAGATCCTGCGTGAATAGGCTGGGGCTGTTGGGCAGAGCGCGGAGTCGCACCCAGCGACACTCAAAGTGACCTCTGCGATTATACGTCAGGCTGGCTGTCTGAAGTGGCGCCGGTCCTGGCAGGTACCCCGCTTTGACCAGTACCTGGAAGCCGTTGCATATACCCATCACGGGCTTGCCGCTGGCGACAAAGGCGTCCAGGTCATGACGGAGGTGGAGGGTCAAGTCGTTTGCCCAGAGCCGCCCGGCGCCCAGGTCATCGCCAAAGGAGAATCCCCCGGGAATGACGATCATCTGATAGTCGCCAAGCCTGACCTCGCCCCTTGCAAGGCGGTTCATATGTATGATCTCAGGCGCGCCTCCTGCAGCAGTACACGCCATTGCTGCCTCGCGGTCACGGTTGGTACCGGGTGCGTGCATAATCAGGATGCGTGGGCTGGTCATGACAACGCCTCCGCGGCAGGCACAGGTGCTATGTGCCCTCGCCAGGCCGACTCGATGGTTTCTAACGCGAGTGTGAACTCGGGGGCTTGAGTTTCAGCCCCATAGACGGTGACGTTTCGTCCAGCGGTGACGTGACCTATACAGGCGCTTGGCAGGCCGTCAATCAGTGACTCAAAGGCCGATCGATCGGCCTCGCGCACCTCGACCAGATAGCGGCCGTTGGATTCGGAGAACAGCAGCATGTCCGTGGAGCCGGCCTGGTCGGTCAACCATGGCATCGACGCCACATGTACCTCCGCGCCCAGGTCGCCCGCCATAGCCATCTCCGCGAGAGCGACGCCCAGACCTCCCTCGGAGCAGTCGTGGCAAGCGGCCACGAGGCTCTCCACTATGGCACGGTGCAATACTCTGGCGATAGCGGGACCATGGCGTGCCTGTCCCGGAGGGTCAAACCCTTCTGCATGTCCCAGCGCGGCGTACAGGCTGCCGCCCAACTCCGCTCGGGTCTCGCCGAGCAGATAGATGGCATCGCCTGGAGTTTTGAGATCGGAGGTGCACGCACAGCGCACGTCGTCCATCAAGCCAATGGAGGAAATCAGAAGCGAGGGCGGTATGGAGACCTGATGACCGGTCACTGTGTCCATGTATTCGTTGTTGAGGCTATCCTTGCCCGAAATAAAGGGTGTGCGATAGGCCATCGCGCCGTCGTAGCATCCCTTTAGTGCCCTTACCAGTGTGCCCAGCCGGTCCGGATAGCCCGGATTGCCCCAGCAAAAGTTGTCCAGAATCGCCGTGCGGTCGGGATCTGCGCCCACGCACACCACGTTGCGCACAGCCTCGTCGATCGCTGAGATGGCCATCGCGTATGGATCGAGATCACCGTAGGCGGGGTTAAAGGCTGCCCCGAGCGCGAACCCTTGCCACGAGTCCGACGTGTCCAGCGGACGGATCACAGCCGCATCGCCGGGGCCCTGCGCCCGTGTCCCGACCATCGGCTTGACCACTGTGCCCCCTTGCACCTCATGGTCATACCGGCGGATGACATCCTCTTTGCTGCGCACATTGGGATCAGCCAACATGGCCAGCAGGCAGGTCGCCAGTTCGTCCCCGGCGAGTCCGTCTGTCTTTGCCCGGCTGGTAGCGGGGGCTGACCACTCGGCTGCCAGGTGCCGGCGCGGCAAACCGCCATGCAGGAACGCCATAGACAGGTCGGCCACGACGTTCTCGCCGTAACGCAAGTGCAGGCGCCCATCGCCTGAGAAGGTGCCAATGACGGTCATCTCAACGGAGTGAGCATCGCAGATCTCGCGCAGGCGCGCCTCGTTCTCCGGAGGCGCCGCGATCACCATGCGCTCCTGTGCCTCCGAGAGCCAGATCTCCCAGGGCGCCAGACCCTGGTACTTGAGCGGGACTCGGTCCAGTTGCACCGATACCCCTATCTCTTCGCCCATCTCGCTGACAGCGGAGGAAAGGCCACCGGCGCCGCAGTCCGTGATCGCCGTATAGAGGTGCTCATCACGAGCGACCAGCAGAGCATCCAGCGTCATCTTTTCTACGATGGGATTGCCAATCTGCACAGCGCCGCCAGAGGTGACCCCCGTCTCGTCGGTCAGCTCAATCGAAGAGAATGTGGCACCGTGCAGCCCGTCGCGTCCGGTGCGTCCGCCCAGGACGACCACCAGGTCGCCCGGATTCGCGCCCCTGGGATGGGCACCGGACGGGGCGATGCCGGCGCACCCACAATACACGAGAGGGTTGGCCGTGTACCCCGGGTGGAAATAGATGGCGCCATTCACTGTGGGAATGCCCATCTTGTTGCCATAATCCTCGACACCGTGCACCACGCCATTGTAGATACGGCGCGGGTGCAAAACGCCGTTGGCGAGATTACCCGGATCAGCATCGAGTGGGCCAAAGCAGAGCACATCGGTGTTGGCGATCGGTCTGGCGCTGACGCCCATGATGTCACGCACAACGCCACCGACGCCGGTATTGGCGCCGCCAAAGGGCTCGAGCGCCGAGGGGTGGTTGTGGGTCTCGACCTTGAACGAGAGTTCATGGTCGCCAAAGGCGATGATCCCGGCGTTGTCGACAAAGGCGGATCGCACAAAGGGCGCGGCAATCTCGTTTGTCGCCGCCTGAAGATAGGTCTTGATCAGGCTATCGATCTCTTCCACGACCGTGCCTTCTTCAGTCGTCTCCCGGTAGGTTACCTGCGCCTTGAAGGTCTTGTGGACACAGTGCTCCGACCAGGTTTGTGCCAGACTCTCCAGTTCGACGTCGGTCGGTTCGCGCTCCTCGCTGCAGAAGTAACGCTGGATAGCCTGCATCTCTGCGAGGTCCAGCGACAGCAAACGGTCACGAGACAGCGCCAGCAGGCTGGTGTCATCGAGATCGCGCAGGGGGACCTGCTGTGCGACGGGCTCGGTGTGCTGCAGCGGGACGCCGACGTGCGGCTCCAATTGGCCCAGGTGGTAGTACTGGATTACGGCATTGTACAATAGGCGCTCGGCGATGGTGCGCTGTTCATCCGTCCCAAGCTGTCCCCATAGCAGGTAGCTCTCACCTGTGGCAACCGCATCGATGCCCGTGATGCCCAGCATCCGTGCTCTCGACAGGACATTGGCTGCCACGGTATCTGTAACGCCGGGGAGCAAACCCACCTCGATGCGCACGGCTCCGTCCGGCGTGTCGACCGGGGCAGTGGCGTCTCCCCAGTGGGCTGTCTGAACGATCGGGTCCACCAGTAGGGCTGAGCATATCTGCGCGATCTCCGCCTCTGTCAGCGTGCCCGCGATAAAGTAGAGCGACGAGCGCTTGACCCGCTGGACACCCTGAATGCCGAGAGCAGAGACGTCGTCCAGCAGATAACCGGCTGGCATCTCACCCGGTCGCGAGATCACTTCAACACGCACGATTTGTTCCACGAGATCCTCTTTAGCCAGAACCTTGCCAACGCTATTGGGCATTTTCCTTGACTGTGCCTAGGGCTGGAGCTGATAGTTGGGTGCTTCCTTGGTGATCAGCACGCTATGGGGATGGCTCTCTACATAGCCCGCGGTGCTGATGCGCACGAATCGGGCACGTTTCTGCAGTTCGTCCAGGCTGGAGGCACCGACATAGCCCATACCCGAACGCAGCCCGCCGACAAGCTGATACACGCTTTCGCCCAGGCTACCCCGGTAGGCCACCCGCGCCTCGATCCCCTCCGGGATGATCTTGCCCGAAGACCGGACAGAAGTGCGCGCCTGCTCGGTGGCATAGCGATCACGCCCGTACCCACCGCGCATGGCCCCAACCGAACCCATACCCCGGTACTCTTTAAAGCGGCGACCCTCGTAGATAACCAGTTCGCCCGGGCTCTCGTCCACGCCCGCAAGCATGCCGCCCAGCATGACTGCACGGGCGCCAGCGGCCAGAGCTTTGACGATGTCGCCAGAATAGCGGATCCCGCCGTCAGCGACCACGGGTATATCAAATTCCGCCGCGGCTTCTGCACAATCAGCGATCGCCGTGAGCTGCGGCATACCGCAGCCCGCGACCACTCGCGTCGTGCAGATGGAGCCAGCGCCAACGCCGACCTTGATCACGTCCGCGCCGGCCCGGATCAGGTCCCGCGTGCCTTCGGCGGTAACCACGTTTCCTGCAGAGATAGAGATGCCAGGAAACGCTTCTCGGATTTGAGTGGTTGCACGGAGCACCATGGCCGAATGGCCGTGAGCTGTGTCCAGTGCCAGCATATCGACGCCTGCCTTGACCAGTGCAGTCGCGCGCTCCATATAGTCCGCCCCGACGCCGATAGCTGCTCCCACGAGGAGACGTCCGCCAGAGTCGGAGGATGCGCTCGGATAGTCGCGCTTCTTCTGGATGTCCTTGACGGTGATCAACCCCTTGAGGTTAAAGTGGTCATCGACCAGAGGCAGTTTTTCGATACGATGCTCCTGCAAGATCTCCTGTGCCTCGTCCAGGGTGGTGCCGATCGGCGCCGTAACCAGGCCTTTGGAGGTCATCAACTCGGTTACCGGACGGGAGTCATCGGTGGCGAAGCGAATATCGCGGTTGGTAAGGATACCTACGAGGCGCGTACCCTCAGTGATGGGCACACCCGAGATGTGATAGTACGCCATGAGGCCCTTGGCGTCGCCGAGGGTGGCTGTCGGTGGCAGGGTGATCGGGTCCACGATCATCCCCGATTCACTCCGCTTGACCTTGTCCACTTCGGCGACCTGCTCCTCGATCGAGCAATTGCGGTGGATGATGCCCAGTCCGCCCTCGCGCGCCAGAGCGATGGCGAGTCTAGCCTCTGTCACCGTATCCATGGCTGCGGACAGGATGGGGATGGCGAGGCGTATCTGAGGTGTCAATATCGTGGACACGTCGACGGCGTCCGGTAATACCTCCGAAAAGCCCGGCACGAGAAGAACATCGTCAAAAGTAAGTGCTTCTGGAAACCTGTCGTCTATTCCGCTCATCCATCCTCCAACGCAGTAAGGAGCGCCGCCTGCTCAGGTGAGCAGGCAGCAGTGGGGTCGCTATATCGGCCAGCGCAGAGCGATCAGATCCTGGCGCTCTGCGCCTACGGAGATCAAGGAGATTGGCACCCCGACCAACTCAGACACCCTTTCGCAGTATGCTCGAGCGGTTTCGGGCAGCTCTTTTATCGTGCGCAAGTGACTGATATCTTCTTCCCATCCTGGGAGCGTCTCGTACTCGGCTTGCACATGTGCCAGAAGCTCGGGATCCGTCGGATAGACATCGGTCAGCGTGCCGTCTGGCAGGCGATAGCCGGTGCAGATGCGCAGCTCATTCAGGCCGGTCAGTACATCCAGCCGCGTGAGCGCCAGACCAGAAAAGCCATTGACCTGCGCGGCATATCTCAGGCTGACCACATCGATCCAACCGCAACGCCGGCGGCGGCCCGTGGTTGTACCATACTCGTTTCCTTGCGTGACGATCCAGTCGCCGACCTCGTCAAAGAGTTCGGTGGGGAAGGGGCCCGTGCCGACGCGCGATGTGTAGGCCTTGACCACACCCACGATCTCGTCGACGTCTAACGGGCTGATCCCGGATCCCTGGCAGGCGCCTCCCGCCGTGGGCGAGGATGACGTCACAAAGGGGTAGGTCCCAAAGTCGATGTCCAGCATCGTTGCCTGGGCGCCTTCCAGCAGTACGGGCTTGCCCTCGGCGAGATAGCTGTGGATGAGTTGCGCTGTGTCTGTAACATAAGGGGCCAGCGCCTCCCGACACGGGTCATAGGCACTGACGATCTCGTCGACGGTAAACCCCGGATGATGGTAAAGCCCTTGAAGCTCTGCATTGACGCTGACAAGGGCCTCGGCCACGCGCCTCGCAAACCTGTCGCGATCGATCAAGTCCTGCATCCGAAGGCCGCGCCGCCGGTACTTGTCTGCGTAGGCCGGTCCGATCCCGCGTCTGGTGGTCCCCAGAGCGTGCTCTCCCCGTTGCTCTTCCTCTAGCGCATCAAAGGCCAGGTGATACGGCATGACAAGGTGCGCATTGCCACTGATGTGCAGGTTTTCGGTACTGATTCCCTGGTCGTGCAGCATGGCGAGTTCTTCAAGCAGAGCAGGGGGGGTGATTACCATGCCGTGAGCCATCACGGCCGCGACGTTGGGTCGGGTGATGCCCGATGGCACCTGATGCAGCTTGAGCACCGTCTCGCCCGAAACGATGGTGTGGCCGGCATTGGTGCCGCCCTGGTAGCGTACCACCATCGCTGCACGCTCAGCCAGGTGATCGGTGATCTTGCCTTTTCCCTCATCACCCCACTGCGCGCCAAGCACGATGGTTACCGGCATCTTGCCTCCTTATGGAAAAACGAAGGACGAACTCGGGTTCTACATATGATGTGGTGCCGCGGTGAGCGCCCGACAATAGGCGAAAGGCGCCCCGTACACTCAGCACCAGATGCTGATCTGGTGCCGGCAGGAGACGCCGCTGTCTTGCGCGCGATCTATTGTCTACGACGAGCGAAGTATAACATATGCACTGCCGGGTGACAACATCGCGTGCAGAGTTTGCCCCACACAGACACGCCCGCACAGTCCCTCAAGGAGACCGTGCGGGCGCAACTGTTAGCTACACCATATAGTCGCGGAGTTGGCGGCTGCGGCTCGGATGGCGCAACCGGTCCAAGGCCTCGTGTTCGATCTGCCGGATGCGCTCTCGCGTCAGGCCGAACTTGCGACCGACCTCCTCAAGCGTATAACTGCGCCCATCCTGCAGTCCAAAGCGAAGCTGAAGAATGCGCGCTTCGCGCGGAGAGAGCGTCGTCAGGACGTCCTCCAGTTTGTCTTGCAGCATCGAGTGATATGCGGTATCCGAGGGCGTTGGTGCCTCCCGATCGGGGATAAAGCTACCCAGTTCGCTGTCCTCTTCCTCGCCCACTGGCTTTTCCAGGGACAAGGGCCGCTGGGAGACCTTGAGCATCCACTGCACCTTTTGTGCAGGCAAGCCCAGTTCCTCCGCGATCTCTTCCGGGGTGGGCTGGCGCCCCCAATCCTGTTCGAGTTGCTGCGCAACCTGATAGACCTTGCGGATGCGATCGCTTAGATGCACTGGCAAGCGAATCACGCGGCCTTGATCCGCCAGCGCGCGCGTGATCGACTGGCGAATCCACCATGTCGCATACGTGCTAAAGCGGTGGCCGCGATGATAATCAAACTTTTCCACAGCCTTGATCAGGCCCAGATTTCCCTCCTGGATCAGATCCAGAAAAGGCACACCCTGCCCGAGATACCGCTTCGCGATACTCACCACAAGACGTGTGTTGGCGCGAATCATGTGCGATCGCGCTGCCTCACCGCGCTGGACAAGGCGATACAGCTCATCCTTTTCGTCCTCGGAGAGCTCACCCTCGTCACTATCCATGCGCTCCTTGGCTTCACGGCCAATCTCGTAATCGCGGGACAGACTCACTTCCTGCTCCGCGGTGAGCAGTGGCACGCGAGCCATCTCCTTGAGGTAGAGGCTGATCGTGTCATCACTTGCGATCTCGCTGAGCGGCGACGGAGCAGGCTCCTCCTCTTCCTCCTCACGCTCCTCGGCGAGCAAGTCCGGCGCCTCTTCGCTGTTGGAGCCGTTCCGTGGCTTGAGGGCGACGTCGGGCTCACTCTCAGCCTCAGTCTCCTCATCCTCGGGATCCTCGGGATCGTCCTTGTAGACGACCTGAATGCCCTCTTCGCTCAGGCTGATAAACAGCTCCTCGAGGCCCTCAAGATTGTCCTCGGCCTCAGGGAACACCTCCATGATATCGTCCAGGGTCACAAAACCCTGCTTCTCTGCCTTGGCCATGAGCGGCTCGATCGTCGCCAGGGCCTTCTCATCCATCTCTGTAGACATTGAATTACAAATCCCCCCATCCAGACATCAACCTTAACACCGCTCCGCAGGCCCCCACCTGACTCACGGTGATACAAACAAAAAACGCCGAGCTCAAGCCACCGGCGCTATAGCAGCGAGCCGAGGCTTGCGTGTAAGACTCGCGGCACGTATCCACGGGGATCGCGCTGAATCCCTATCACCCGGCTGTGACTATAGAATAGCATATGCGCCGTTATATGTCAACAGGTATTGAGCACTGGCCTCGGGCCAAAAAAGAACAGCTCCGAAGGCCGGTTGACCGGACCGGTCGTGTGCTGTGCCAGGTAGCCGTGGATATACCGCCATAGGGTACCAAAAGATAAGTGTAACAAGAAATCCTGGAATGTCAATAGGTTTTTTGGCCCAGATTGGACCAGTTTCCAGGAATTCCGGGTGTACTGGTGCATCTGCCGCACTCATCGGTTACAATATCCGGGCAGCGATCATACACACATATATATACAAGGAGTCACAAGGTGAGCGTTACCCCGAGAGATCGTGTGCTGGCAGCACTGCGCCACGAACAACCCGATGTCACTCCGTGGCAGATCAATCTGACAGCTGACGCCCACGACCAGACAGCAGCATATCTCAGAGACCCGAATTTCGCCAGCAAAATGGGCAATCATCTGGCCGCCTATGGCGACGGCTGGTTTGAGGAGGTTCGACCCGGCTTTTGGCGAGATCAGTTTGGCATCGTCTGGAACCGCACTATCGACCGCGACATCGGCAATGTTGATGCCTACCATCTGGCTGAGCCGAACTTGTCACGGTACAGCTTTCCAGCGCCCGATCTCAAGCGCAACGCTGCGGGCCTGAGTGCGCTCCTGAGCGAGAATCCCAGTCTCTTTACGGTTGGCGAAATCGGATTCTCGTTGTTTGAGCGTGCCTGGACACTGAGAGGCATGGAAGCTCTTCTCATGGATATGCTCGAGAACCCCTCTTTTGTGGACGCTCTACTGGACCGCATTCTCGAGTACAACCTGGAGGTGCTGGACCACATGCTGACGTTCCCAGTGGACTGCATCTACTTTGGCGACGACTGGGGGCAACAGCGAGGGCTGATCATGGGCCCCAGGCTGTGGCGGCGCTTCATTGGGCCCCGCGTAGCGATCATGTACAGCCGGGTGAAGGCAGCCGGCAAGTACGTCATGCAGCATTCGTGCGGCGATGTGCAGTCTCTATTCCCCGACCTTATCGAGATGGGCCTCGATATCTTTAACACCTTCCAACCCGAGGTCATGGATGTAGACTGGTGCAAACAGGAGTATGGGAACTATCTTACCTTCTATGGCGGTATCAGTACGCAGCAAGTGCTTCCTCGCATCGCGGCGCATGAACTGCCAGGGCACATTCGAGAGATGATTGCACGCATCGGCCGTAGCGGCGGCTATATCGTGGCTCCGACCCATGCGATCCCGAGAGATGTGCCGCCGGAGAACATCGTCGCGTTCATTCGAACGGTTCAGAGCCAGCAACCCTGAAAGGAAAAGCGGGCGGCCTTCAAGCCGCCCGCACTCTGAATCCGCAATGCCTAGTCTGTGCCCTTGCGGCGCCGGTTGATGGCGATCTCGTCCTCATACTCATAGATAAAGTCGCCATAGAGCTTGGTCGGGTACTTGGTCAGGGCTTCCTCATCCAGTTCCAGGCCAAGACCTGGCTTGTTTCCCAGGGTGATATATCCATCGCGGTCGAGCAGGACGCCCTTGACAACCTCACGCCGCCAGAAGACGTCGCGCGCGCGGTGCTCCAGAAAGAGACAGCTGGGAGTGGTGGCCAGGACGTGCAGATTGGCCATTTCGGCAATGGGGCCCGTGGACCCATCGTGAGGGGCGAGCATCACATTGAAAGCCTCGCACAGAGTCGCGATCTTTTTCGCTTCGGTGATCCCGCCAATCCGCGTGATCTCCGGTTGGGCGATGGCGATTGCGCGCGTCTCCAATAGCTCGCGGAATCCCCACTTGGAGAACAGGCGCTCGCCCGCAGCCAGCGGCACGCGCGTACGCTCTCCCAGCCACTTTATTGCCTGGAGGTCGTCCGGGTTGGTCGGCTCTTCCAGGAACATCGGCTTGTATGGGCGGATGTCCTCAGACAGCGTGAGCGCCTCTGCGGGCGAAAACTCACCATGGCAGTGCACACCGATCTCGATGCTTGGGCCAAGTGCCTCCCGAAGCTCGGCGAGCAGTGCGACATCCGGCTTGCACTTGAAGGCCGTGTAGCCCTTTTCCACCAGAGCGCGGGCCTCTTTGACGGTGTCCGCGTGGCCATAGATGCGAATCTTGCGGTTGATGGGGCCGCCCAGCAGATCATAGATTGGGACGCCCATGTTCTTTGCTTTGATGTCCCACAGCGCGATGTCGATGGCACTGATGACGCCGCCTCGCACAGCGCCCGTCAGGCCGTGCGCATGAAGCGCGCGATAGAGCTTTTGCCATACACGTTCGGTATGGTAGGGCTCCTCGCGATAAAGGGCACCTGACAACTCCTCGATGCCCTTTTGCACCACCTCGGGCCATCCGCTGCCCTCGCCAATCCCCTCGACACCCTCATAGGTGCTGATCTTGGTGAACAACCAGTTGCGCCCGCGTGGACGGTCGGCCCGCTGCAGTATGTTCGCATTTACGAGATAAGTTTGGACTTGTTCAATCCACATGTCTTTCGGCTCCTCCTGCTCTATATCCCTTACTGTTTTTGGGGCAGCATCGCCCTCAGCGCCATCGCGTACTCTGGATCTCGGGCGCTACTATTCTGCTTGGAACGCTCACAGCGGCCGTGGGTGGGCCCACAACCAAAAAGCAAGATCCCTTGATCCGCCGAGATCTCTATTGACCAACTAGAAAGATAGCCGCCCACCCGAACGCTGTCAAATGCCTGCGCGAGCCAGCCTCTGAGGCGCGGCGGCGTTTGTGAGCAGGCCGCCTTTATGGTATACCCTCGCCAGCCAGATACACGTGCTGGAGAGGGGCTCTCGTGCGCATTATCGTTTGCATAAAGTCCGTACCGGAGACGACAGCGGTTCAGTTTGATCCTACCACTGGAACCATGCTCCGTGAGGGGCTCGGGACGATCATCAACCCCTTTGATATGTACGCGATCGAAGAGGGGCTTCGCCTCGTAGAGGCTCATGGTGGGTCAGTCACCGTTTTGAGCATGGGACCCCCGCAGGCTGAAAGGGAGCTGCGTGAAGCACTGGGCATGGGTTGCGGACGGGCCATCTTGCTCAGCGCCAGGGCGTTTGCCGGAGCAGACACCTGGGCCACGGCCTACACGCTGTCCGCAGCGATTCGCGCGCTCGGCGGCGCCGATCTTGTGCTGTGCGGCAAACAGGCCATGGATGGCGATACTGGGCAGGTGGGCCCCGGGATCGCGAACCAGCTAGGCATGGCCCCTCTCACCTATGTCTGGCGAATCCGCGAAATCGATCTTGCGGCCGCTCGCATCGTCGTCGAACGGCTGCTGGAGGAGGGCACCGAGATTATCTCCGCTCCGATGCCCGCTGTGGTGACGGTGCTCAAAGGCATCAACACGCCGCGCTATCCAACCAGGCGAGGCTTGCGGCGCGCCCGTCTGACCGAACTCGAGGTCTGGGGCCCCGATGAACTGCCGGACTTGGATCCGGCACTGGTTGGCCTCAATGGTTCGCCCACCAGGGTCGTGCGCATCTTTACTCCGCAGGTGCGAGCAGAAGGCGTGCATTTGTTCGAAGCCGAGGAACTGGATGACGCTGCCGCGGCGCTGGCCGACCAGCTCATTGCAGACAAGGTTGTGTAGATATGACCAGCGGATTGCTGACTATCGACACGGATCTCTGTGTTGGTTGCGCAGCCTGCGTGGCAACCTGTCCCTTTGGGGCGCTGCGTATGGAGGCGGGCGTGGCCGTCGTCGACGAGCGATGCACAGCCTGCAGCGCATGCCTCGATGTCTGTCCGGTGGAGGCGCTGTCCCTGCCCGCCTCACCCGTTGTGGCTGCGCCCAGTGATGCGCGTGGAGTCTGGGTGTGGGTGGAGCAGGCTGAGGGCAAGGCTCACAGCATATCGTGGGAGATGATGGGCCAGGGCCGTCTCCTTGCCGACGCGCTCCAAGTGCCTCTCACGGCGTGCGTTTTGGGGGCCGGCATTGGCGAGATCGCTCCCGAAGCGATCGCCTACGGCGCCGACCGTGTCCTCCTCGTCGATCACCCGGAACTGGCCATGTTTCGCACCGAGGCCTATGCTCTGGCTCTCAGGCAACTGATCGAAAAGGAGCGCCCCGAGATACTCCTTTTGGGCGCGAGCTCGCGCGGGCGTGACCTTGCGGGCTCGGTGGCTACGTCGCTACATACGGGGCTCACCGCTGACTGCACGGGACTGGAGATCGATCCGCAAACAAGACTGCTATTGCAGACGAGACCCGCCTACGGCGGCAACATCATGGCCACGATCACGACGCCGGCACACCGGCCGCAAATGGCTACGGTGCGACATCGGGTTTTTGACGTGCCTGAGCCGGATCCATCCAGACGCGGTGACACTGTGTCCGTAGAGGTCCCGCTTGCCGCCGATTCGCTGACGTCGACAGTGTTATCCTTTGTGCGGGTCGGGGAACAGGTGAATCTCGCGGATGCACGCATCATCGTTTCCGGGGGCGCTGGTGTGGGTGGTCCCGATGGATTTGCCCCCCTGCGTGAGTTGGCGGATGCACTGGGAGGCGCCGTGGGGGCATCGCGCGCCGCTGTGGACGCGGGCTGGATACCCTATGCGCACCAGGTTGGCCAGACGGGACGCACCGTTCGCCCTGAGCTCTACATCGCCTGCGGCATCTCCGGTGCGATACAGCATCGTGCAGGCATGTCCACGTCACGCGTGATCGTTGCGATCAACAGCGACCCGCACGCGCCGATTTTTGGAATTGCCGATTACGGTATCGTGGGCGACTGCCTGCAGGTGGTGCCTGCGCTAACCCGTGCGTTGAGAGCCAGGCTGGGGCGCTGAGTCGAGTATGTGTGCTGTTGAGGCTGCGAACACCCCTGGCCTGCATCTGCCGTCGAAGCAGCAGGTCCGGATCTGGCGTGACTGGCGTTATCGCCGGACACCGCAACGCCGGGTACATACGGAAGCCGAGGCGCGTGAGTTCGTCGATCAAGTGGGGCTGGCTTTTTTGTTTGGAGCCAGGGGCGTCGAGATGCCTACCCTGTGGGGCGCTGTCGCCGGATCGACGCGTCCGGTGCCCGAGCATCACAACGACGATGATCTGGGACGCGTCTGGAGCTGGAAGGATACCCTTCCGGCTCGCAAAGAGATCTACTATGGCAAGCTACTTCGCGGTATGCCGACGCTGGTCTCGCTGGATCTATTACCGGCCTTCTATGCGCTGTCACCGAATTATGGAGATCCACTCGACTATATCGAGCAGTACGAGGCCGGGCTCTTGTCGGTCGAGGCGCGCAGAGTCTATGAGGTGCTGCTGAATCAGGGCGCCCTGGCGACGTCTTTCCTGAGGAAGGAAGCTGGTCTGGCGGGGGGCGGGGCGGTGGCCCGCCGGTTTGACGCGGCCTTGACCGAACTGCAGATGCAGCTCAAGATTGCCAAAGTGGGCATCTCTGACGCGAGTCGATGGGGCTATGCCTATGTCTATGATCTCTTTACACGGCAGTTCCCAGATGTGCCTGGTTTGGCACGCGCAGTTCCTACCGATCAGGCCATGGAGACGCTCTTGCTGCGGCACCTGCAGAACGTGGCTGTTGAGAGTGTTTCCGCCTGTGAGCGCCTGTTCCGCTGGGATCCGTGGGAGTGGGATCGTCTAATAGCACGTCTGGCGAGTCGCGGAGCGATCTTGAACGATCTGTCGGTAAATTGGCTTCGTGGACCGGCCATGGCACATGCCGGCATACTGTCCGAGCTAAATAAGGGGTGAGAAATGAGTGAAACAGCGACACTAAAGGGCCGGATCGCATTTGTGACCGGGTCGTCGCGTGGGATTGGCCGCGTTATCGCCGAGCATTTGGCTTCGCTGGGAGCGAGCGTGGCGGTTCATGGGACGTCGTTTACGTCAGCTCGGGCGTTTGGGGAGGCGGAGAGCCTCTATCAGGTGGCCGAGCAGATTGGCGATACTACGGGTGCACAGGTCATGCCTGTGGCGGGGAACCTCGCCGACCCTGATGAGGTCACCAGGATCGTGGGCGAGATTCGCGATCGATTCGGTCGCATCGATATCCTGGTCAACTGCGCCGGGGGCGATGTGGGGGCCCAGGGTACCTCTGCGCCGTGGGGTGGCAAGCCCGAGGGCAACGACGCGCTCAACATCTCGCTGGCAGATCTCAAGGCGGTCCTCGACCGTAACTTGATGACCTGTCTGCTGGTGTGTCGAGAGGTTGCCCCCGAGATGCAGGCGCGCAGGCAAGGCTGGATCGTCAATATCGGCAGCATCGCGGGAATGTTCGGCAATACCCAGTCGGCGATCTACTCCACGGCCAAGGCCGGAGTGCACGAATACACACGTTGCCTGGCTGCCCAACTGCGTCCCGACAATGTGCATGTCAACGCCATCGCCCCCGGCGACACGATCACGCGCCGGTTCTCCGCCAGTCGCGAGATTGACGACGAGATGCTGGTGAGCGACGGGACGTTGGTGCGCTATGGCGCCCCACTCGAGATCGCGCGCGCGGTGGCCTTTCTGGTCTCGGATGCGGCATCGTACATCACGGGGCAGGTCTTGAGAGTCGACGGCGGCAAGCAGATATTTGCGGGTTGATGTCGCTACCGGATAGGCGCTCCTGCGTATATGAGGTGTGAATGGACAGGAAAACAGGAGCATAACCCATGAGCGATATTCTGGGATCTTTTCGTAGACGCGCTCAGGACCTGATCGACAGCATCAACAGCGCTGGGGGATTGCGGTCCACCGTCGAGGGGCTGCGCAAGCAGATGGCCGAGTCTGACCGGCGGAGGGCCATCCACAAGGCGCGCTCCGATCTAAAGCAGTTGGATGCGCAGATCAACGAGATGATCACCGCAGTGGGCGTTCAGGCTGTGGGCTTGCATCGAACGGGTCGGATGACTGCTCCGGAGTTGATGCCGCTATGCGAGCACATCATCGAGCTGGAATCCGCCGTGGCGCAGCAGCGCGAGGAGTTGGCTCGCCTGGAGGCGACACAGGATCAGAGTGCAGAGGGCGAGGCGCGTAACTGTGCGCAGTGTGGCCGGCCGATACCGCCAAATGGCACCTTTTGTCCTTACTGCGGTGCACCGGCGCCACAACCACCTCCGGAAGAGCCGCGGTTCTGTGCCAACTGCGGGGCAAGTTTGCGGTCGGGGGCCAGGTTCTGTCCTCGCTGCGGTGAGAGTGTTGCCGAGTGACCCGTTAGGGCGAGCAGACAACCACGGCGATCGAACGGGGAAGTCTCGTGGCTTCCCCGTTTTGTCGTTCACGACCAGGCTGCCTGGATTCGCGCCGCGGCCTTGACGATGTCGTCCATATCCGCGCGGTCACCGAGCAACAGAGACTGGGCCAGCCAGATGCCTCGCTGGCAGATCTCTTCGCACACCGGGCAGACATCGGCAGGCTCCGGCGCGATTCCCAGGCGGTCGCGGATGTATGCGATGCGGTCCAGAACGACCGGTTGCCTGCTCAGGGGCACCGGGTAGCCCTCACGCACCGGCACACCCTCAGCTTCCATGGCCCGCATAAACTCGCCCGGCGTGCGACCGCCAAACGCGTCGGGATCGTACCACAGGCGCACAAGGTGGTGGGCACACCGGGTGACGCGGGGATCTCCGGTGATGGGAGCCAGCCCCGGTACATTGTTGAGTACTTCAAACAGGTATGCCGCATTCGCAGCGCGGCGCTCGGATTGCTCCTCCAGCCTTGCAAGTTGAACACGGAGCACGGCACCGATCCACTCGGCCATACGATAGTTGCTCGCCAGTCCCGTGTGCTGGTAGAAAGCCCCCTCGCGCTGGCGACCGACGTTTACCACCGACCAGCAACGTTCGGCCAGATCGTCGCTGTTGGTGAGGATCATGCCGCCCTCGCCGGCATTCATGTTCTTGCTGGCCTGGAAGGAAAACGTTCCCATATCGCCCAGTGCACCGACTTTGGCCCCTCGCCAGCTCGCCCCATGTGCCTGAGCCGCGTCTTCGATCAAGATCAGCCCATGCCTGGCGGCGATAGCGCGCAGCGCATCCATGTCAGCGGGCTCACCGGCGATATGCACCGGCAGGATGGCACGCGTGCGGGGGGTGATCAGACGCTCCACTTGAGTAGGATCGATGTTCCAGGTCTTTGGCAGGACGTCGGCAAAGCGCGGTATCGCCCCCAGTAGCAGGCAGGCGCTGGCCGTTGCGATGAACGTATAGGGTGTGGTGATGACCTCGTCGCCCCAGTCGACGCCTGCGGCTCGCAGGGCTATCTCTAGCGCCGCACTGCCGTTGGTGCAGGCAATGCCGTGGTGCGCCTCATGGTAGTCAGCGAATTCGTGCTCGAGCGCGTGTACCTGCGTGCCGGGTGGAGCCCACCAGGCACCTGACCGGAGTGTCTCCGCCAGAGCCCTTTCCTCGCGCTGATCCCACACGGGCCATGCGGGCCAGGGCCGCGTGCGCACTGGTGTACCGCCATCGATTGCCAGGCGTGCGTTCATGGCGCTGCTCACTCTCGCATGATTTCCTACAGGAGCGTTACGAGGTCGGTGCTGGCGTCCGCCAGCGCACCTTCGATGTTCTGCAATTCAGCACGGCCGGAGATCAATGCTTGCGTCGGCTCCCGCTCGGCGTCCGGCAGCCCAATGGCCAACGCTCCCGCGATCCTGTCTGCGCGTACGTACCAGTAGGTCACAGTACCGTCCTCTAGCGACCCACGGGCGATTACACGGTCGGGCCGGTTGAGATTGCCCCAGGCTTCAAAGCTGAGCTCCAGGATGTCGGAGAAAAAGTAGGGCAGGGTATCATAGGTCTCTCTGGCGCCCGCCATGTTGCGACCGGCACAGTAACCCTGGTTGTACGCGACATCCCAGTGTTCTACACGGGTGCGCTCACCGCTCTCTAGATCTGGCCACGCGGCGATGTCTCCCGCGGCGTAGATATGGGGATCGCTGGTGCGAAGATGCTCATCGACGACCACGCCGCTGAGATCGGTGAGGTCCAGTTCCGCGTCCCGGGCGACCTGCGTGTTGAGACGGATCCCCACTCCCATAATGACGAGATCCGCCTCGATGACCTGGTCATTCTCAAGCTGCACCTGCTCTGCGCGCTCTGTCCCCTCGATCCGTTCGGGGCGCGTCCTGGGTATCACCGTAACCCCGCGGCCCTCGAGCAGGGCCTGCACGTGCCTGCCCAGGTCCTCAGGAACGACGGCCTGTAGTGGGTAATCCTCAAGGAAGCACATCGCCACCTGCACACCCATTTGAGATAGCGATGCGGCCACCTCGCAGCCGATAAAGCTGCCGCCGATGACCAGTACCTGTTTGGCTGAACGCGCAGCCTTCCGGATGGCGTCAGAGTCATCGAGGGTGCGCAGCGTGAAAACGCCAGGCAGATCAACGCCGGCAAGGGGCAGGCGCCAGGCTCGGCCGCCGGTGGCCAGCAGCATCTCCTCATAGCCGATGCTCTCGCCATTCGCGAGCGTCACCCGCCTGCTGCGACGGGTGATCTTGGTCGCTTCCGCATCTGTGTACACGGTGATTTTGTGATCCCGGTAGAAGGCTTCTGGATGAACAAAGACTTTGGAGAGCGGCCGTTCGCCGCGTAAGTAAGCCTTGGACAGGGGGGGGCGGTGATAGGGAAAATGTGGTTCGGCGGTGACAATTGCGATCGAGCCGCCGGCATCCAACTCGCGAATGCCTTCACAGGCTCGCGCCGCCGCGAGGCCGCCGCCGACGATAAGATACTTGACATCATCCATTCGCATGCCTTCCTTTCTGCGGGGCAGGCTATGTCCCCGTAGCGAGTGATCGCCATGCGCGACGCATTCAGATAACATCCCTATGGTAGCATCTCTATCTGTTCGCTGCAACCTGTCTCCAGATCAGATTGCCCACTGTAGAAGAAAAGAGGCGCATCTCCCTGATGAGGGGGGTGCGCCCTGCGTTGTCAGCGATGCCAGTTAGCGGCGTGGAACAGGATGCTTGGCCAGCCGTGCATATGGCGGCAGGGGGCCGCCGATCAGTGGGCGGGCGTACGCAAGAAACGCATCGGTTACACCGTTCCCCGCCTCGTTTATGTATTCGTCCGGGACGATCTTTTCCTGGTTAGCGATCTGATCCAGATCCTGCAGGCGGTAAGCAATCGCGTACTCTGGGCCGGCGAGACGCTCGAAAGCGATCATCTGGCCGGTTGCTCCCGCGACCGCCGCCTTGACGCCTTCGACGCCCGCGCGATAGGCCTCCTCTTTATCCACCGGGGACATGAGTTCGGCAAAGGAGCGCTGCAGATAGCTTGGTTTGTCAAAGCGCGGGCGGACCCTGACGGTATCCTCGATGACACCCGCAACGGTCTCGATGACGCCCAGTTTGACCTCGTGGCCGAAGGGATCGACCTTGCCGCTCGGCATGGCATAGGGCTCCCCATTCTCATCCACAATGCCCTCGCTCACGGCAGCGACACAATATCCAAAGCGATCCAGCGTCGCCCGCACGTCTCCGGTGATCTGCTCTCGCGATATCTTGCGTTCGGGCAGATAGATCAGGTGCGGAGGATCTGACTCGGTCTCTTTGGCCAGCGCTGCCGCAGCCGTCAACCACCCGGCGTTGCGTCCCATGATCTCCAGGAGCTTGATTGGACCGTCGGGGCCCATGGACTCGGTATCGATACCCGAGTTGCGTACGGAGGATGCCACAAAGCGGGCGGCGCTACCAAAGCCGGGGCTATGGTCCGTCTGGGCGAGATCATTGTCGATCGTCTTGGGCACGCCGATCACGTGCAGGTCAACCCCTCGCCGCCTGGCCATCTGGCTGACCTGATACACGGTGTCCATAGAGTCGTTCCCGCCGATGTAGAGGAAATAGCCGATGTCGTACTTGACAAACACATCGACGAGCTTGTCATAATCATCGGGCTTGAGCTTGCGGCGAACGGTGCCGAGGGCCGAGGCAGGGGTGCAGCGCAGTAGTTCGAGCGTCTCGGGTGATTCCTGCCGAAGATCGATAAACTCCTCATTGAGGACGCCGGCGATGCCGTGCAGCATACCGTAGATGCCGCCGATGCTGTCTTCCTTTAGGGCCTGTTGGACCACGCCAACGAGGCTGTTGTTTATGACCGCGGTCGGGCCTCCCGACTGTCCAACCACCAGGTTTGCTTTGCCAGACATATCATCCTCCGGATCCATCACTAGAGCTGATTCCTGGCCCGGAGTATAAATCAAGAGCGGCGGCTGACCAACTGGCCGACCTGGCTTGCCCGGCGGCGGCGTTTTTCACGCTTGTCGGTGCCCTGCCTTTGTGTATAGTAGACGGCAGGAACACACTACCACCGAACAGGTGAATGCATGACACGTTTCACGCTGGGGACCAATCTTTGCTTTGCGATCAATCGCTTCCCCGAGCCGGAGGTCTGGGCACAACTTGTCGGAGAGCAGATGGGTCTGCATTCTGTGCAACTCGTCTCCGACTTGTTGCATCCTTTCTGGCCGGACGATGTGCTGGCCAGGCAGACCTCTGCTGTGCGCGAGGCGACCGCCCGGTACGATATCCACGTGCACAGCCTGATGACGGGCACGTTCTCGCGCACCAATCACCTGATGTTTCCACAGGATGAACTGCGGGCGCTCTGGATGGGCTTTTTCCGGCGGTTTGTCGATCTCGGCGTAGCCCTTGGGGCGCACAGCGTGGGCAGTCACTTTGGCGTGCTGTCTATGCACGATGTCAGCCATGTGGATCGCTATCGTGCACGGGTAGATGAGGCTATCCGTCTCTGGCAAGAGCTGTCATTCTATGCGCGTGAACGCGGGCTGGACTATTTGTACTTTGAGCCGATGTCTGTGCCTCGGGAGATGGGCTACACCATCTCACAGGCCAAGGCGTTGTATGATCGCGTCAACGCGCACGCCGGGGTGCCCGTCTACATGTGCCTTGACGTTGGCCATGCTCCGCATCCTCTTGAGCGCGATCCGTACGCCTGGCTTGAGGCGCTTGGCGCCTATGCGCCGCTGGTGCACTTGCAGCAGACGGAGGCAGGCCACTCACGGCATTGGCCCTTTACGCCCGAGTACAATGCCCAGGGCATTGTCGATGCCCGGCGCGTGCTAGAGATCCTGGCGGAAAAGGGCAGGGAGGATATCTGGCTGGGATTCGAGGTCATGCATCGCGAGCGCTACGAGCAAGAGTCCGAAGTCATCCCTCACAATGTGGCCTCGGCGCGCTACTGGCGGAATCTACTCCCAGAGGATGGTCAGTGGGAGCAAGCGCGGAGCAAGGAGCCTCACGCCTGATGGCGCGTATGTGGACGCTCAAGTGCGGTGTTCATGGCCAGCTATCGCAGTCTAGCACTGCATCCCCCGCTTGCGGAAACGACCACGCGATCGTGCGGGTCGTCGCTGCCGGGCTACAAGGTGGTGCCTGGCGCGAGCTGGCGGATGGCGAGGCGCTGCCCAATCGCGCGCTTGGTGAATATCCATCGCCGTTGCTGGTCGGCATCGTTCAAGACCCAAGTGGCGAACAGAGCAGTCTGGTAGGCCAGGCGGTGGCGATCATGCCGGCCGTCGCGTGCGGCACCTGTGCCGCATGCGTGCGCGGCGAGGCGTTGGCGTGCCAGAGTCCGACAAGGGCCGGGTTTCGGCCCCCTTGCGTGCTGGCGGAGACGCTGGTTGTGCCAGCGAGTAACCTCGTGACACTTGTGCCGGGCCGGCGATTGGAGGAGGCCACTCTGGTGGGAACTGCAGCCGGCGTGCTGAGGGCTGTGCGCCAGGCGAGGGTCTGTATCGGCGAGTCCGTCGCGGTCTTTGGCACGGGCCTTCAAATGGTATTGGCGTCGCAGTGGGTCAGAGTGGCAGGAGCCTATGACGTCTATATCGTGGGAGATGACCCCGCCGGACTGGCGCTGGCGCGCAAGCTGTGGCTGGGCGAGCGCATCGACGGTTCGCGCGGACAGGGATCGGAACAGATTCTGGCCTTGCGAGCGGGGCAGGGTGTTGACCTCGCGATTGTGAAAGCAGGTGACACGCAGGGCTTGAAGATGGCGCGAAAGACCATCGCAGTAGATGGACGGATACTCGTGCTGGAGACGCCCGTCGTTGCTTTTCCAGGGGCGGAAGATTCGGACAACGCGCCGCCTGGAGTGCCAGATCCATCTGAGATTCGATGCCCTTGCGTCAGCTGGTCTCGAAACGATTGGGAGATCGCCGCGCGCACGTGGGGCAGCGGGCGTCTGGCGCTGCGTGACCTCATCGCGGAGATCCTTCCATTGAGCGAACTGGTGCGGCGCATCAATCAGAAGGATCTCGGGGATGGGACACATGTCGTTGGCATCCTGGGCTAGGCGCGCAATGATTTGCATGTGTCGCCCCACAAGGACGCGCAGTTAGTGGCATGATCAAAGAGCAAGGGCCCCGTCACAGCTGTGGTTGTGACGGGGCCCGACATGTATCATAGGATTCGGGTGTATCAGGGCAGGTACTGCGCAGCCCATCCGATGTCGAGTCGCTCCAGAGTGCCCCGTGTTGGCACACCGGTCTCCTCGTCCCAGCCCATCATGCCATAGTACATATGGACCGCTTCCTGAAGTTCCTCGCGGTCGATACCGCCGTCCGCTAGCGCACCGTTGCGGGTCGGGCCGTAGGATCGCTCAGGCAGTCTGTCATCCGCTGCCGTCAGGCCTTCGCGCAGGTTAAAGACACGAGCGAGGGTCATGGCACGCTCGCCGATCTTGTAGAGCTCAACGGGACTCACATCCCAACCCGTAGCCGCGTTGATCAGCTCCGCCCGCTCGACGAGGGTCCACGGAACAAAGTTGCACAGGATCATACAGTTCTGGGTGCCCCGGTCGATCTGGTTCACCGTATGCAGGCGCACCTTGTCAGGTCCCAGAGACTCGAGCGGAACCGGGTCGATCAGCCCCAGGGCGCGCAGTGTCCCGTTCGGCAGAAAGCCGTTCGCATCTGCGTTCTGGAGCCCCGCATCGTGCAGCGAGTGCATGTGATCCGCACCGGTCGGGGAAACGGCATAGCCAATCGCCAGTGCCCGCTTGAAGCGGGGCTCGTGCGCGGGGAACGCCTGGTTCTTGACGGCCATCGCATATCGCCACGCATCCCCGCCGATCTTCTCGGCGACCCTGGCAGGTCCATCCGAAAGCAGGTCCCCGATCCCCTCACGCAATGCAATCTTCTTGATGAGCTCCACCATCACGTCGCCGTCGCCAAAGCGAATCTCAAGCCCGCCTGTCTTGTCGGTATCCAGCAGCCCGTTCTCAAAGGCTTCCATCGCGAGGGAGATACAGGCGCCTGTACCGATGACGTCCAGGCCGTAGGCATTGCACAGCTCGCTGCCCATGGAGACGGCGGCGATATCGCTCACGCCGCAGTTCGAGCCGATCATCCCGATCGTCTCGTATTCTGGTCCGCCATAGTCCGGGTCTACGTTGTACTTGCCCTCGAACTTGACGATCTTCTTGCAGCGAACCGCGCAGCCCCAGCATCCCTCCATGCCCAGACCATACTTGGGCATGAAATCCATGGAGCTGATCTCACGCGCCCCTTCAGGGTCAAAATCGCCATCGCGAAAGTTCCGCGTGGGTAGGTTCCCTGTCGCAATCATACCTACCTGATCGGCACCCGTTCCCCAGGCCGCCATGTGAGCGGCTTTGCGACCTTCGCGAACGTCCTCGGCCATGCCGCGTGCCATGGCGCGGATCTTGTCAGCATCGGCACCCGTGATGTTGGTGGTCCCGCGGACCACGATCGCCTTGAGCTTTTTCGATCCCATCACGGCTCCAAGCCCTGTGCGGCCCGCGGCATCATAGAGGCCATGCATAATGCAGGCATACTTGACCAGGTTCTCGCCGGCTGGCCCGATCATGGCGCACTGGGCGCGACGCTCGCCGACCTCAGCGATGAGGGCCTGATGCGTTTCCTTGGTCTGTTTTCCCCAGACGGCCGTCGCATCGCGCAACTCGGCGACGCCGTCCTTGATCCACAGGTAGACCGGCGTGGTAGATGCCCCCTGGACGATGATCGCGTCAAAGCCGGCCCGCTTGAGCTCGGCACCAAAGTTGCCACCCGACTCGCCCACACCAAAGCCACCGGTCAGCGGTGACTTGGCGCCTGCCACGCTGCGGGAAGCCCCGGAAAGAGCCATCCCCGCCAGGATGCCGGCGCTAAAAACCAGCCGATTGTCGGGTCCGAGAGGGTCGGCACCCTTCGGAACCTCGCGCAGGAGCGTGTCAGCGACGATGTTCCAGCCTCCGAGATAGCGGCGATAATAGTGATCGTTCTTCTCGTCCACGGTCAGGGATCCTGTCGTCAGGTCCACTCTGAGGATCTTGTTCAGTACGCCACGGGTCATGTCTTCCCTCCACTGTATTGCTCGATGAAACATACCCTGTCATTGTATCCGTGTTGGCGGACGGCGCAATCCGGCCATGCCATGATTTACGCAGCTGCCTATTGACTTGGCCAGAGAGCATGATACACTTGGCTGATGCTATAGGTGCGTAATGGGAGGAAGTGTTCACATGAGATTGCGTTTACTCGTTGCAGTGATAGTGCTCGCCCTGATGCTGGTTCCCCTCGCTGGGTGCTCGGGTCAAGAGGGCTCTTCACAGGAGGCTGTCGTCGTCGAAGAACTGCAGGACGCTGCACCTCGAGATGTGGAGGATGACGACGCGGACGAGGCGCCCGAGCTCGGCGAGGAAGGTGATGATGCTGCGAAGGCAGAATCGTCAGGCGAGCAGGCGGATACTCAGGATGAGGACGAGGCGGATGATGCTGATTCGGACGATTCACCCGACATCCGCTCCCTGGATACGCTCGATAGCTACCGGCAGACCATGACGACGCGAACGGTCTCCGATGGCGAGGTTACAGAGTGGACGCTTGTCATGGAGTATGTGCGAGACCCGGCGGCGACGCGGATGGTCTGGAGTAGCGCAGACGAGGAGGGTGAGGAAGAGAGCTGGGAGACCATCCAGATCGGCACCACGACCTACATGCGTGGAGACGAGGACGATGAAGGTCAGGCCGAATGGATCTCCTATACCACAGAGGACGCCGAGGATCCTGAGGCGGCCGCAGACATCACCAATTGGGTGAGCGCCGGAAACTATCTCGATGATCCAAGCTGCAAGCGACAAGGCAGCGAAGACGTTGACGGCCAGGATGCGACCCTGTATGTCTGTGACGCCGGTGTCTTTGGGGCCTTTAGCAGTATCTGGGGTGCAACCGGCAAGCTCATCGAGGGCTCTGTGCAGACCTGGGTGTCCGACGAGTACGACGTTGCGCTGCGCAGTATCTCCGAGTGGATCGGCGAAGATGATGACGGCATCCGGCACGAATATCGCAGTGAGGCGGTCATCACGGACATAAACGAGCCGATCACGATCGAGGCCCCGGCGGGGATCGAGGCGCCTGGATTGCCGGAAGATGTGCCTCTCTACCCTGGCGCCACGATGACGATGGCTATGGCTGGGATGGTCGGGTTTGAAGTCGAGGCTGAACTGGCGGATGTCACCGCCTTTTACAGGGAGCAGATGGAGACTGCGGGCTGGACCCTGGACTCGGAGTTTGAGGGGATGCTCAATTACTCCAAGGATGGACGGACTGCGATGATTGTGCTCTCGGAATCTGACAGTATGGTCGAAGGCTCTATTATGGTCCAGTGATCCCGGCGTTGCCTAACCTAACCGAGGGTGTGGGTCTTCCCGCACCCTCGGTTGTTGCTGGGCGCTGGATCGCAGCGCAACGAGGGCTAGACGTCTGCCTCAAGGGCTGCTATTGTGCTATCATACTGCCCTGATCAGGCTATGACACCAGATCGCTGAAAGAAGCGTAGGCACACATGCGCAGCAGCAGCAGCAAGCCACATGTGACGCGCGTTACTGCTCCCGGGAAGACCATCCTCTTTGGTGAGCATGCGGTAGTTTACGGAAGGCCTGCCATCGCGGTGCCCGTCAGTGGACGCCGGGCCCGCGTGACCGTAACCGATTTGGAGTCAGGTACCGGGATTCGATTGGTTGCGAGTGATCTGGGTAAACGCTACGCCGGTACCGGCGGCGCTGTAGATGACGATGGACGGTTTCTGCAAGCCGCACTGTTGCTGGTGCTCCGTGAGCTGGGCATTGACGGTGCGGCACTGGACCTCGAGGTAACGGTTGAATCCGATATCCCCATCGCCCGGGGGATGGGAAGCGGTGCGGCTGTGTCAGCCGCTCTGATGCGCGCGGTGGCAGAACATCTCGGTGCGGCCCTCGAACCTCAGCGCCTCTCAGAGCTCGTGTTCACCACAGAAAAGCTGCTGCACGGCACTCCGAGCGGCATAGACAATACGACCGTTGTGTACGAGCAACCCGTCTGGTTCGTCTCCGGCCAGTCGCCCATGCCGCTCAGCCTTGCCAGTCGTGTCACGTTGCTCATCGGTGACACGGGCGTGCCCGCCAGGACGCGTGAGTCTGTGGCGATGGTCCGTCGCCGGCACCAGGAGACGCCTGAGGCACTGGAGGGCAGCTTTGATGCTATCGGCGAGGTTGTCTATCAGGCGCGAGAGGCGCTCACCCGTGGCGCCCTGGAGAACCTCGGCCCGCTGATGGATCACAACCACGCGCTTCTTTCGGCGATCGGTGTTTCCAGCCCGGAACTAGACCGGCTGGTGCAGGCTGCGCGAGATGCTGGCGCACTCGGCGCCAAGCTGTCGGGGGGCGGTATGGGAGGCTGCATGATCGCGCTGGTGGATGGCCGCTCTGCGGACATGGTGCGCGCTGCGCTGCTTTCCAGCGGAGCCGCACAGGTGATCCTGTCGGAGGTGGGCGTTAATGCCGAACACTCCGGTTCTGGGGCCGGATAGGGAGGGTACGATGCGAGATAAGCAGGGTTCGCTGGTGCTCGGCGGCGGGCTGATCCTGGTAGGCGCCTATCTGCTGGCGCGAGCCGTCGGGGTGCCATTGCCCGGCTGGGGAACGCTCTGGCCTCTCTTGTTAGCGGGGGCAGGTATCTCGAGCCTTGTACAATCCCTGAATCAGGATCCACGCGACAGCGGCGGTGTCTGGTTCGGAGTGACCGCACTGTTATCTGCGGCCGTATTCCTGTACGTCACACTCGGATCAGGCGAGTGGCCGGACATGGTCACGCTTTGGCCCGTGTTTCCCGCGGCTGCCGGCATGGGCTGGTTGGCAGCCTGGATCGTCCGTAAAGACGAGATCGCTTCGCTGGTGATGGCTCTGGTCGCCGGTACGGCAGCTGTTCTGGGCTATGCCTATGTGACCGGACGCCTGGGTGCCGATGTCGGGCGCCAGATCCTCAATCTGTGGCCTGTGATCCTGGTGGTACTGGGTCTGGGATACATCGTGCAGTCTCTCGTACAGAACCACTGATATGCGGATCGGTATCGACGCGAGCCGCGCACTGCGCAGCGAAAGGACCGGTACGGAGAACTATTCTCTGTATCTGACCCGGGCGCTCGCCGCTCTGAACGAATCAGATCATTTCGTTCTGTATGTTGACCGGGAGCCTCCAAAGGGGCTCGTGGAGGGGGCTAATGTCTCCTGGCGCGTGCTGCCCGGAAAGCGGCTGTGGACGCATCTGAGTCTGGCTCGCGAGGTTACCTTTCACCCGCCGGACGTGCTGTTTGTGCCGGCGCACGTATTGCCCTGGGTGCGGCGCTGCCCTGCTGTAGCCACCGTCCATGATCTGGGATATCTGCACTTTGCTCAGGCGCACCGCCCGTTGGATCGTGCCTATCTCAAACTGGGAACGGCGTGGAACTGCAAGAGCGCCCAACGCGTCCTCGCCGATTCCTGCGCGACCCGGAACGACATCCTGGCCGAGGGATTGTGCGAGCCTGACAAGGTCGTGGTAGCCTACCCGGCGGGTACACCTGGAATGGCGCCCATCACGGATCCGGCAAAGCTACGCGATGTCCGGGAACGATACGCGACCGGCGAGCTGTACTGGCTGTATGTGGGCACGTTGCAGCCACGGAAGAATCTAGAGACGCTGATCAGTGCTTTTTCATCGCTTGCGCGGGCGGGCTTGCCAGGCGAGATGCGACTCGTTCTCGCGGGGCGTCCCGGATGGTACTATGATCGCCTTCAGGCCGCCGTGGCTGCATCAGGGGTTGCCGGCCGCATCGTGCTCCCGGGCTTTGTGGATCCGGAGGATCTGGCGGCGCTCCTGAGCGGGGCATTCGCGTTCGTTCTACCCAGCTGGTACGAAGGATTCGGGTTGCCCGTTCAGGAGGCGATGGCATGCGGTACGCCCGTGATTTGTTCTCGGGTCTCATCGTTACCGGAGGTTGCAGGGGATGCTGCTCTGCTATTCGACCCCGGCAGCCAGAGCGAGCTCGAGGATGCCATGCGCCGCTTGTGGCAGCGCCCGTCACTGCGTCAGGAGTTTTCGGCCCGGGGCCTTGTGCAGGCAAGGCGTTTTACCTGGGAGGCATGCGCGGAGACAGTGATGGCTGCACTGGAAGCCGCCGCTCGAAAGGAGTAGAATCGCTTGGAGTCGATCCGAATCCTGGGCGTGCGTATCGATGACGTCACCATGGATGAGGCCCTGTCGATGGTGTCTGAGATGGTCGCACAGGGCGGTGCGCACCAGATTGTGACGGTAAACCCCGAGTTCGTCATCAGGGCAGCGGGCGATCCTTTCTTTGCTGGCGTGCTGGAGCGCGCCGATCTGGCTATTCCGGACGGCCAGGGTCTTTTGTGGGCGGCGCGGTTCCTGGGCAGGCCGCTGCGCGCTCGCGTGGCGGGCTCAGACATGGTGCCGCTGCTGGCGGAACGCAGTGCGAGGGAAGGCTATTCGCTGTTCCTGTTGGGCGCTGCTCCGGGCGTGGCGGAAATCGCAGCAGAGCGCCTGCGCGAGCGATATCCCGGGACACAGATCGTTGGGACGCACCCCGGTTCGCCGCGCCCAGAAGATGATGACCTGAGCGTTGCGCAGATCACTCAAGCCAGGCCAGATGTGCTTCTCGTCGCCTATGGGGCGCCTGCGCAGGACCTGTGGATCGCCCGAAACCAGGTCCGACTCCAAGTACCAGTCGCGATCGGGGTCGGCGGCAGTCTGGACTTTATCGCCGGTGTGCAACGACGGGCGCCGGTTTGGATGCGAGAGCATGGTCTGGAGTGGCTTTACCGGCTTATCAGACAGCCGTCGCGCTGGCGCCGGATGCTCGCGCTACCTTTATTCGTATGGCGCGTAATAAAGGTGAGGCTGCAATCAGGGGGGAAATAGGTATGCGACGCTTGGGCAGGGTGACCTGGATTTCGCTGGCTCTGATGCTCGTGCTCTTGTTCAGCGGTCTTGCCACG
This sequence comes from Anaerolineae bacterium, assembly GCA_040772225.1. Taxonomy (GTDB): domain Bacteria; phylum Chloroflexota; class Anaerolineae; order UBA1429; family UBA1429; genus JAAYED01. The sequence goes on along the minus strand of JAXGYO010000002.1, from coordinate 519,691 downwards.
CAGGCACAGGGTGACCCCATATCTCTCGATGGCATCGAGAACTATGTCGTCGTGCTGAGCGATGGGCGGCTCGACGTGCGCTATACGATCACCTTCACGGAGCTCGAAGCAGCAGGACGCGAGCGGTTCCGCGAATTGGGCCAGTTCCCGCAACCGCACACGGTCACGGATGCTTACGGTATGGGCCCGGATGGGCGATTTCCTGTCAGCCTGTCCGGTGGGCCTACCGCATACGCGGTGAACTTTGGCATCAAGACGGAGCGCAACAGCCAGTATGAGGTTCACATCCGGTACACCGTCGACCGTTCCGTCTTTGACGAAACGAGCATCGGCGGACAGCCGTACCGGGCCATAGGCTGGGCTCCCTTCCAGTGGTCCTTGCCCATCGCCTATCAGGAGATCCGCTATATCCTCCCTGTGGAGCTGCCCGCCGATGTGACCGCTGCGGAGCAGGTGACGGATGCGCTGGTCAATGAGGCCGGTCTCGTAGTGAACAACGCCGACTCTTTTGACCGGTGGGTGTACTTTTCGACCCCCGACGAGGCCAGCGGCAAGAACTATCTTTCCATCCTGGTAGCCGAGACGAACCAGCCCGCGATGGCTCAGATGATCCCTGCCTTTTTCCTGCCAGGCGGTTCGATCACGGTGACGCGTGAGACGCCTATTCCTCTGGACAGACCGACGCCGGCTGTAGAAGAAGAACCGTTGACCATTGGCGAATTGGTCGAATCGCTCTTTAACGAGCTCACGTGCTGCATCGGTGGGCCAGTTGCAGCGGCCGTTGTCGGATTGGTGATCTGGGCCCTGCGCAAGCGCAAGCCCACTGGCACCTATATGCCTCCCGAGATCGAGGTCGAGACGTTCCAGACTGAGGGTGTGGTCCCTGATCTGACAGCAATAGAGACAGCATTCTACATGGGTAACTCCACCAAGACAGTGGCCCTCATCGTTGTGTCGCTGGAGCAAAAGGGTTTCGTCAATATCGTCAATCGCCAGCCGCTGCAGCTCGAGTTTCTGCGTCGCACAGAACAGGAGATCGCTACGCTGCCTTTGTACGAGCAGGCGCTGCTCAGGGCTATCCTCGAGGACGGTACAATCGACAAAGACCAGATTCCGACGATCCTTCAGGCCGTGGCAGATGTGGTTCAGCCCAAGATGTGGAATGCTGACCCGGACAAGACCCGAGAAGAGTATCGCCGGCGTATCGAGGATGCTTGGCGAGAGTACGAGCACGAGACCCAGATGGGGACGCCCGTGCACATGCCCACGTACATGCCCTGGGTGATCCTCAGCGACAACACCTACAGCCCTGCTGGGGTACCGCGCCCTGCGACAAGCACCAGCACGCCCGGTCCGATCTTTACGATGGCCGACGAGACGGTGCGCCCTCTGGAGAATATGGCGGATCAGCTCACCCGGGGCGTTGAGGAGGTCATGGGACGCACGGTTGACCGCATCGAGCGGGCCGCTGGCGGGCTGCTCGGTGACGAGGTGTCTGCCCCCAGCCACAGCGCCTGTCACAGTGCCTGCCACAGCGCCTGCGTACACGATGCCTGTCACAGTGCGTGTGTTCACGACGCCTGTCACAGTGCCTGCCACAGTGCCTGTGTCCACAGTGCCTGTCACAGTGCCTGCCACAGCGCCTGCGTGAGCCGGGTGTGATCCGGATGACAGATCAAGTTCAGGGCACGTACAAAGGCTACACGGATGGACCGCCTGATCTGCAGAGCTTTGCGGAGCAGGTGATCGCATCAACACGAGAGTATATCTACATCCGCCCCGAGGACGGATTGATGATCGTGCGGCCAACCAGCATGCATCATCTCAATGCAACTGCGGCCTTTATGCTGGATCGTCTCTACGGCCGGGAGGGTGGGCCAGACGTTGAAGAACTCGTCGCCGAGGTATCGCAACGCCATGGAATCGAGCCGGCACGGGTGCGTTCAGACCTCAGCACCCTGCTGGAGGGCCTCCTGGCTGTGCTGAATGACCGCATCATGGATGTCCCCGGTGTCAAGGTGATGCGATTTGGATCTCACAAGCGCACGCTGCCGGTGCTGTCGGAGATCGCGCTGACTTACAGGTGCAACAATCGCTGCACCTTTTGTTATGCGAACGCACCGAACCGGGGTGACGACGTCAAGGAGATGAGTACCGCCGAGGTGCAGGTCATCATCGACCGTATCGCCGATGAAGCCCGATGTCCGACACTCTCTTTCACCGGCGGTGAGCCGACCATGCGTGCGGACCTGCCGGAGTTGGTGCGATACGGCGCCTCCAAGGGCCTGCGGGTGAATCTGATCACCAACGGGATTCGTTGCGGCGATCTGGCGTATGCACGGTCGCTTGCGGAGGCTGGACTCGATTCTGCACAGGTGAGTATCGAGGGCGGGAGCAGCGCCGTTCACGATGCGATCACGCAGCATCCGGGGTCATGGGTTGCAGCCACGCAGGGCGTACGCAACCTGCGGTCACTGAATGTACACACGCATACCAATACGACACTCTGTGGAGGGAATCGGGAGCACTGGCGGGAGCTCGTCGATTTCCTGAGCGAGGATCTGCACAGCGAGTACTTTTCCATGAACATGGTCATCCGCACGGGGACGGCCCTCGCCCACGATGAGGATGACATGTCCTACGCTGAGGTGGGCCCGATCATTGAGCAGGTGCAGGCCTATTCGCGCGAACGGGGGATCGAGTTTGTCTGGTACTCGCCCGTGCCCTATTGTATGTTCAATCCTGTGCAGGCGGGGCTGGGCAGCAAGTCCTGTGCCTGCGTTGACGGCCTCATCTCTGTGAATCCGGCGGGTGAGCTGCTGCCGTGCTCCAGTTTCGAGAAAGGTATTGGAGATCTCTTGCACCAGCCTTTCGAAACTGTCTGGAACAGCCGGACAGCTCGCTACTGGCGGAATAAAGAGTTCATTCCCCCCGTGTGCGAGCGCTGCGAAATCCGGCATATCTGTTGCGGCGCCTGCCCTCTGTACTGGGCGCAGAGAGGCAACTTTGACGAACTGGAGGGTATCGCGCCGGGCGGCTCGCTCAAAGAGAAGGTGGTCTGGCGGGTGAAACGCACGTTGTTCTCGGGGACGTTTGGCGTCGGCCTTGGGCCCCGTGCGCGGGAGGGATGAGTACTATGGCTCTACGAAATTCGTCAAGCTATGACATGAATCTCGGTGAGTTCGACCGATATCTGCGCGACAAGAACAAAGAGCTGGATCGGTGCATCACGGAGGTAGCGGAAGTTCAGGAGCGTCTGCGTGAGGAATTCCAGCGGGAGCTGACGATCTGGCAGGGGCTGTTCGGTATCTGCTACCCGCAAGTGACCGTGCGCCGGGCCGAACTGCCAGCGGTCTTTCAAGAGTATCTTGATCGTATCGAACAGGAGGAAAGGGCCCGGCTGGAAGCTGAGATGGCCGAGCTCACCGCTCAGCTAGAGTCCGGCCGAGAGGCCATCGACGCGGGGATGGCTACCGGACAGCAGGCGGTACAGGCGCTCAAGGACGCCAATCCGGGGCTTGATGCGCGCGAGGAGGCCCTCAAGCGCAAAATAGTGGATCTCCAAGATGAGTACACTGAGGCCTACCAGGAACTGCAAGCGGCGCGTCAGCCACTGCTGAGCTTTATAACGCGTGCGGGCCAGATCAGGCGCGCCAGGCGCCGCCAGGCAAGCATCAAGCAGGAGCAGGTCAAGGCTATTGAGGAGTTGCGTCAGGTGCGCGAGAACTGGCTCACAGCGGTCCAGGAGACAAGCGAGACGCAAGCGAGGCTGCGGGAACAGTGGCAGCAGGCGACCATCGAGACTGCGGAGCGGCAGGCACGCTATGATTATGTGCGCAACAACCTGACCGAACTGGCAAGGCAGAACGGCATCCAGCGCGCGCTCGAAGAAATGACCGAGGCGCCGCCCATGAGTGACGAGCTCGGTGCCAAACTCAAGGAGCTCGCTGAACATAATATCATCCGCGCGCGGTATGAAGAGTCACTGGCCGCGGTGTCCGAGAGCCTTGGCCTGCTGAGAGGGATCAACACGGGGATGGACAAGTTCGGCGACAGCGTAAGTCAGGTCCTCGGGGAGCAAAAGCGGTATGGGCTGCGGCAGATCACGGTCCGTGTGCCGCGCCAGGTTACCTCTGTCAACCAGACCTGGGCTGCTCTGGCAAAGGAAGCACGAGATGAGGAAGCGGTACTGCGCGCTCCCCTGGAGTTTGCGGCCATCGCTCGACGGTATGTCATCGACCGGCTGACGCCTGAGGTGATCCAACGATTTTTCGAGACGATGGGCGAGGCCCTGAACAAAGCTACTGAAGCCTGGCACTAGATCATCAGCACGCTCTGGAGAGGAGTAACGCATGAAGAAGGTCGGCGCGACGATCATCGCCCTGTTGTCGATTCCGTTCATTACACTTGGCCTGGTCTTTTTGATCGCGGCTAACTCAACCTCGCGGCTGCTCACAGCGCTGGCCCTGCTGGCTGTTGGCGTGATTTTGCTCGTAGCGGGTATACGAAGGCTGATGCGCCTGGCCGCGATCAGTGAACCAGCACTCAAGAGCGGTGCGGTTGAGATGGCCAGCAGGATGGGTGGCGAACTCACCGTGGCTCAGCTGCAGGCCGAGTACAACATCTCCCAGTCTCTAGCGCAAAAGGTCATGGACGAACTGACCAGCGAGGGTACGGCCGTCCCCGAGCCGCGTGAGGACAGGGTCGTGTACATCTTTACCGGTTTGCTGCCAGCGATGGCGAAAAAGCTCTGCCCATACTGTGGCACCGAGCTACCCGTGCGCGAGGCGCTGCGCAAGTGCCCCAACTGCGGCGCCCAGCTCGAGATCACCAAGACCTGAGCACATCGATGCGCCTGGCCCGCTGGACCCTGATTGCTGGAGCAAGTTTGCTCCTGGGCATGGGCTGTCGCGCGCCACAGACGGAGAGCGTTGGTCTTGCCGCCGCTGATTCGACGAGGGCAGCGTCGCTGCGAGCTTCACCTGTAGCCGCTGAGACTGACTCTGAGCCATTTCCTTCCGCTGGGATCCTGCCGGCTGCTTTGCTGGACCCATCTGACGCCATACCGGCCATGCCAGCGAGACGCACCTACGATTCTCGGGTGGATAGCACGACCTACAGCCCCCCCTCTCAGGGCGCGGTACGAGCTTTTCGCGTCCCGAGCCTTTCCGACGCCAGCTATCAGCTCGTCGATGCGACGCTGGAACAGAGCAGTTCGTACGTCGAGATGTGGGTGGAGCAGGGCGTAAGTCTTGATTCTGGAGCGCTCTTGGCCTCTATGCGCGCGATTGAGGAGCGTATCTTGCCCGCGCTTGAGGCGATCTACGGTGAAAGAGGCAGAGAAGCAGTCCCCCACTGTGCGGTGCTCAATGTGCGCACGAGCGGAGCGTCGGGTTACTATGCGGCCGTGGATGCATCGGAAGCGGGTGAGGCAGTACCACCTCTCTTTGTGATGAATATCTCGGCAGTGGTGCCCGGTACCGAGCAGTACGAATCCGTGCTCGCACACGAGATGCAGCACCTGTGGCTGGCGCAGATCGATCCAAACGAGGCAGCGTGGGTCAGTGAGGGTGCCTCGCAGTTGCTCGAGACGCTGGCAGGCTATCCGCCCCCTTCGCATGTGGTGACGGCGTTTGCGGATGCGCCAGATATACAGCTCAATACCTGGTCCACTGAGCGCGGGGACGTCTACCGGCACTATGGCGCGTCGTTCCTTGTCCTGCACTATTACTATGAGCGCTATGGGCTCGACGCACTCGGCTTGCTGCTCACTGCGCCCGAGGACGGCACTGCTGCTTTCGATCGCGTCCTGGGTGCCCTTGATGGCAGCAGTTTTCGCGCGCTGTTCGCCGATTGGACCGTGGCAAACCTGCTGGACCGCCCGGAGCTGGCCGGGGGCGCATACGGCTACCGCGACATCGATGTCTCCGTCTCTGTTGAGGAAAGCATCGACGAGTATCCCGCCCAACGAGAGCTTGCCAGCCGGCCCTACTCGGCGCATTACGTGGCACTGGAGCAGGGTGCGACTGCCGACCTGGCTAATCTATCCGTCCAGTTGGACGCCTCCGCGACAACCCGGCTCGTGGCAGCTGAGGTGCTCGACGGGCCTACCATGTGGTGGTCCAACCGTGGGGACGCGGGGCACGCGTGGCTTGAGCGTGCCATCGATTTGCGGGCCACGACCGCAGCAACCCTGACCTTTGACCTGTGGCACGATATTGAGGCGGGCTGGGACTGGGGCGGGGTGCGGGTGTCGCCAGACGGAGGCGCAACCTGGAACTGGCTCTCTGGAAGGCACACTGTGCAGAGTTTCGCGACGGGGCAAGAGCCGCAGCCTCTTTATACGGGTCGCTCGGGAACCGATGGAGACAAGGCACAATGGGTGGCGGAACAGATCGATCTCTCCCCCTACGCCGGCACGCAAATCCTGTTGCGTTTCGATATGTTCACGGACGATGCGCAGACAGAACCGGGACTGTGCCTGGATAATATCGCCGTGGAGGCGATCGACTGGCTTGATGAGGACGACGATTCAACCGGCTGGTCGGCGGACGGCTTTGTGCGCACCGGCGCTCTGGTGCCGGTAGACTATATCGTGCGCGCTCTGCTGTTCTCCGGGGACAACGTCAGCATCCAGGACATCGCCATGCCGGATGGCCATGCCGAGTGGGCGCCTGGCAATGATGCTCAGGCCCTCGATCGCGCGATCCTGGTGATCAGTCCGATCACCGACGCCAGCGGACCTCTGACAACAGAGGAAATTCCGATCACCCTGACGCTACAACAGGCGCACTGAGTCTGGCTAGGGTGCGAGTACCTGCTCAAGGCGGTGCGCCAGGTGCGGCACCTCCCCTGGAGACACAGTGCGTAGATCGAGGACGACACGACCATCCTGAATGCGAGCCACCACCGCAGGCGTACCCAGCCGTAGTTGCATCGCCATAGCGTCTGCATCGCAGGGCGGCAAGGCCAGGAGCATGGTGGGCAGCGATTCCTCCGGCAACGAGCCACCACCAACCATGGACCGCCCCGGGATCAACTCGCAACTGTGGCTACACCGGCCCATCGCTTCAAGTAGACTCTGCGCCTCAGCCTGAACTTGTTCCTGGGTAAGCGACATCATCCGCCAGATCGGGATCGCGGTTTCAGCCTCCTGGCGCACATAGTGCATCAGGTTGGCCTGAACACCGGCCAAGGTACCCTTGTCTACCCGCAGCGCTCTCGTCAGGGGGTACTCTCGCAGTCGTGCAATGATCTCGGTGCGCCCCACCAGGAGGCCAGCCTGAGGGCCGCCTAGCAACTTGTCTCCGCTGAAGGACACCAGGTCGGCGCCTGCCGTCAGGCTCTCCTGGACCGTAGGCTCGTGCGGCAAGCCATACCGCGAGGTATCGAGGAGCGTGCCGCTCCCCAGGTCGTCCAGGAGCAGCAGGCCGCGGCTGTGGGCCAACTCGGCGAGCTGGGAGGCCTCCGGCTGATGGACGAAACCCTGAAGGCGAAAGTTGCTGGTATGGACGCGCATCAGCGCTGCGGTACGATCGCCAATGGCTGACGCATAGTCACGCAGGTAGGTGCGGTTGGTGGTGCCGATCTCCACCAGGCGGGCACCGCTCTGCGCCATTACATCCGGGATACGGAAACCACCGCCGATCTCTACCAGTTGTCCGCGAGAGATGATGACCTCGGCGTCGCGCGCCAGCGCCGATAGCGCCAGCAGGACCGCGCCCGCGTTGTTGTTCACCACGAGCGCTGCCTCGGCGCCGGTGAGCTGGCACAGCAATCCCTCGGCATGGACGTAGCGCGAGCCTCTGTGCCCGGCCTCCAGATCATATTCCAGGTTGCTGTAGCCTTCGGCCACCTCTCTCATCGCGGAGATGACATCCGCACTCAAGGGGGCCCTACCCAGGTTGGTGTGCAAGATGACGCCGGTGGCATTGATCACGGGTTTGAGCGTGGGCGCTTGAGCCACCGCTGCCAGTGCCCTGGCGCGCTCGAGGATCGCGGCATCGGATGGCACGTCCGCGCCTTCCAGAATCGTGCTGCGGGCCTCCTCGAGAGCGGCACGTAACGCCTGCACGCTGGCCGCGCGGCCGTGTGTCTCTACCATGCTGGCGGACGTTTCCGTCTTTAGTAGCGCGTCCACGCTCGGCAGAGATCTCAGTCTATCCTGAACATCAGCCATATCACTGTTCCTCACAGTCCGGGTCGTATCCCGTACCGCACGCACGGGCCTATGCCATGATCGTTCCAGCTGGGATCGGCGATGCGCGGGCGAGTAATGGTTGCCGGATCGCAGAAAAAAAGCGCACGCATGGGACAGGCCCGGACACAGGTCGGCTCCAGCCCGCCAGCCACTTGATCGGCGCAACCATCGCACTTGGTCGCAAGCCCATCGGCGCCGAGCGTCACGGCGTCAAAGGGACATGCGGCAATACAGGCTCCGCAGCCGGTACAACGCGTCGCGTCGATCTGAACCCACCCGGCATTGTCTCGTCCGATTGCCGAAACCGGGCAGGCTTTCAGACAGGCAGGACGGGCGCAGTGAAAGCAGTGGACGACGCGAAAGGTAAGGTGCACGCCTGGGAATACGCCCGTCTCCTGTCGTTCGACGCGGATCCAGTCCATCTCGTCGGCAAGGTTGGCACGATCCTTGCAGGCGATAACGCAGGTGTCACAGCCCGTACATCGAGACAGGTCGACATAAAACACGCGCTGTGCAGGGTGATCAGTCATTGACTCGCTCCAGCCGCACCCAGGCGGTGTGTGTGGACGGGCCGCCGGCCGGCGACAGCACCGGATCGGTGAGTGTGTTGGCACAGCCGCCGATGTCTATCCCTGTGTCATCCAGTTCAATCCATGTGCCCTGGGGGACAGAGACCACGCCGGGCATGATGCCCTCCGTGACACGCGCCCGAATCCTGATCGTGCCATGAGGAGAGGAAACAAGTACCAGGTCTCCATCGATAATGCCACAGGACTGGGCGTCCGCCGTGCTGACCGACACCGCGTGGGGAGCCATGCGCTGCAACCAGGGATTGGCCGCCAGACACGAATTCGACCGCGTCTTGAAGTGGGGTGTTACCAGTTGGAGCGGATACCCATCGACCGGGGGATGGGCAGGGACATACTCTGGAACCAGCGGCAGTCCACAGGAAAGCGCGTCGACATTGGCCAACTCGATCCGGCCGGAACGGGTGGCCAGAGGATGCCCCGGCGGATCAGCGCGGAAGGCCTGTAACTCCTCGCGGGGAGGGGGATCACAGCGCAGCAGGCCCTCTCGGGCTGCCTCATCCCACGGGAGCGGCATGGCGCTCTTGATGGCGTCGAGCCATTGCTCTTCGTCACGCCCCTCGGTGTACTTGTCATAAATGCCCAGTCGCCTGGCCAGTTGCGCCATCACCCAGTAATCGCTGTGCGACTCGCCCGCGGGCTCCACCGCAGCCTGGCTGAGAAAGATGTGGCTGTCGTGTCCCCAGGACGAGACAATGTCGGCGCGCTCGAGTTCTATGGTAACAGGGAGAACCACGTCGGCGTGGCGCGCTGTGGGTGTCATAAAGGGGTCCTGCACCACGACGAAAGGTATTCGTTCCAGGGCGCTCAGGCACGTGGTACTGGCCTGGCTGCGATTGACCAGGTTGCTGGCCACGACGTACAACATCTGAGGCCGCGGATGGAGCCGGTCCTCCAAAATGTAGGGCGCCCATGAACCGGGCGGAAGCCGTTTGCCAGGCGCGTGGGAGCCCCTGGGGAGGGAAGGGACACCAAAGGCATCGCCGCCTCGCGTACCGTAACCACCGACACCGCCGCCAGGGAGTCCGACGTTCCCGCTGACACAGGCCAGTGCGATCAGCGCGCGCGCGGACTGCTCGCCGTAGCGGGCGCGCTGTGGGCCCCATCCCGCGAGCAGGGCAGCAGGGCGCTCGGTAGCATAGCAGCGTGCCAGGCGGATGATGGTCTCGGACGGAACGCCAGTGATCGGTTCCGCCCATGCTGGTGTCTTGGCCTGGCCATCGCTCGTGCCCAGGATGTAGCGCTGATACATGTCGTATCCTGCGACGCAGCGCTCGATAAAGTCCGTATCTTGCAGTTCTTCGCTGATGATGACCCAGGCCATGCCTGCCGCCAGGGCCGCATCCGTCCCGGGTCGCAATGGGATCCACTCGTCTGCCAGCACGCTTGAATCGGTGAGCCGTGGGTCGATGAGAATGACGCGTGCCCCGCGGTCTCTCGCTTCGGCCACGAAATGCGCCGTGTTGGGGCCCATGTGTGTCTCGGCAGGGTTGTGGCCCCACAGGAGAATGAGGCGGCTGTTCAGAAGCGTGGCACGATCGCTCCCTGGAAGATGCCGGCCCAGCATCCAGCGCTGCACCATGATCGTGTTGTGCACCGACATATTGCCTGAGATCTCGGTCACCGGTGCCCAGTACGAAAAAAAGCGCTGTGACGCTGCTTCGCCGCTGAGGCCGCGTCCCGAGATTGAACCGGCTCCAGTGGCGTGCAGTATGGAAGCTGGCCCATGCGTCGTCAGGGCGTCTGAAAGACGCTCCGCCACCAGGTCCAGAGCCGTGTCCCAGGATACGTGGCGCCACTCGCCGGCGCCTCGCGCCCCGCTGCGAACCAGGGGAGAGAGCACCCTATCGCGCGCCTCCAGGATGCGGCGGTGCGCTCGGCCGCGAACGCAGGGGATCAGTCGCGGGAACTGGACCGAGTCTTCCCGGCCAGAAGGTGTGTCGATCCGTACCACTTGGCCATCCTCGACGCAGGCGACCAGCTCACAGCGGCTTCCGCAATCGAGTGTGCAGGTGAACGGGATCTGCTTCGTGGTCACGAGGTGTTCCCGTTTTCGATGGTGTCGAAACGCCAGCCGAAGGTACGCATGTCTATCCTGTCGTGTGCTCCGAAGGCCACCCGTTCATCCTCCAGCATAGCGCGCTGCAGTTCCTCGTGCTCTTCTGTGGCTCGCCTGCTGATCTCTCCGCGGGCGTTTACAACCCGATGCCATGGCAAGTCCTCGGGACAGGAGCGCATCGCCCAACCCACGACACGCGCCCCCTGACGCATTCCGACAGCCCGTGCGAGCTCACCGTAAGACACCACGCGCCCGGGAGGCACTGTGGCCAGAAGCGCGTAGATGCGAGCGAACACACCTTCTTCCATGGGGCCCTCTAAATCAGGGCGAGGCCTGGCTGAACATCCAGTGCCAGCGTCGCGCGTTCGCCAGCGAGATAGCGATAGTAGGCGGCGGCACCCATCATGGCGGCGTTGTCAGTACAGTAGCGGATAGGCGGATACCTGACAGGAACCTGGACCCGCGACTCTAGCTCCTGGCGGAGTCGTCCGTTCGCGGCAACACCTCCAGCGACGAGCAATTGCACCGCATGGTGATCGCTCAATGCGCGGAGGGTCTTGCTGACCAGTGCGTCGACGAGCGCCTCCTGAAAGCTGGCGGCCAGATCGGGGACCGGCAGCACGCCCTCTGTCTCGGCGATACCTGCATCGGCCAGCTTCACTCCGCGCTCCGGTACCTCAACGCCCTGCTGTCGTTGCAGATCCTGCACCACGCGAAGCACCGCGGTTTTGAGGCCGCTAAAGGAAAAATCATAGGCGCCTACGCTGAGGGCACGCGGAAAATCAAAGGCCGCGCGATCGCCGTCCTTTGCCACGCGCTCGATGGCCGGGCCCCCGGGGTACGCGAGCCCAAGCAGCCGGGCTACCTTGTCAAAAGCCTCACCGGCCGCATCATCGATCGTGCCGCCCAGGCGTTCATACTGCAGATGATCGCGCATCAAGACCAATTCGGTATGCCCCCCTGACACGATCAGGCAGATCAGGGGAAAAGGCGGGTCGGTCTCGGGCCCGCCGTCATAGCGCAGCCAGTTGGCATAGATGTGGCCCTCCATATGGTTGATGCCGAGGAGGGGGACTCCTGTGGCGGCAGAGAGGGCCTTGGCAAAGTTCACCCCCACGAGCAAGGAACCCGCCAACCCCGGTCCATTGACCGTCGCGATGGCCGCCAGGTCGGGCCACTCCAGGCCGGCCTGTACCATCGTCTCGCGGACAGTGGGTGTAATTGCCAATATGTGCTCGCGTGAGGCCATCTCTGGAAACACGCCGCCGTATTGACGGTGCAGTTTGACCTGCGACGCCACGGCGCAGGACAGCACATGGCGGCCATCTTGAACCACAGCTGCCGAGGTTTCGTCGCAGGAGGTCTCAATCGCGAGGATGTAGGTCATGCGTCGCTGCCTCTCATTGGCTCATCGCGGGGAGTGTGCAGAGCACAAAGTGCTGACCGCTGACCAGATACATGCGCCGCTCCGTTTCGTCCACGTACAAGCCTCGCAGGTTGTCCATATAGGGTTCGCTCTCGATCGCCCGGAACTGCCGGATGAAATCGCCGTCTTTGGTGAACTGGAGAATACGATCGTTCCCAGCGTCAGCCACATAGACATACCCAACTGCGTCCTCCGATGGACCCCCGCTGACATAGATGGCGACGGGGCTGCGCATGGTGCCGTAAAAACCGCGCATGCCAAAGTCCACCTGCTGGCCATTGTTGTATTTCTTGATCGTTCCATCTGCAAAGAGGATGTACACGCTCGAGTCTATGGCCATGTCGACGGCGCCCGTGAGATCGACGCCCAACGCAGCATCGAAATAGTCCAGAGGTGTTTTGACGTATTCGTTGTTGGAGGGCAGATACTTGAACAGACGCCCCAGGAGGGGATCGAGGACGTACAGATTGCCGAAAAAGCTGCCGATGGCCTGCGGGCTGAGCCAGAGGTCCGCATTGCCAACAGGCTGCGATCGCAGGCCCCTGTGCGCGTCATAACTGAGCAGCCGGCCAGAACGGTCCAGGATGATGAACCGCGGCAGCGACTGGCTGCCTTCACTCGCCATATAGTTGAGATCAATCAGATCGGTCACGGTTTCCCCATCGAGGACGTCACCCTTTCTGACGATCACCGGGTTGGCCTCGACTGGTTGCAGAGCATCGCCTACATCGTTAAGAAAGAAACGGTAGACGCGATCGCTGCCGCGGTTCAGGACCATCACGTCTTTGCCGTGAACAGCGATGCGTGACGAGTCTGTGGGCGATGCCGGGCCATCCTCGAAATAGTACAACCGGGCAAAGTTATAGATCGGCTCCACACCTTCCACCTGGTCGATCTGGTGCTGTGCGCGCCGTCGCAGATCCTGCAAATCGACATTCTCAGGCGTGAGTGCTAGACCCTGGTCGATCACCGTCAGGGCGCGATAGAGGTCATCCCGCCTGAGCTGAAGATCTTCCTGCCGGACGGCCAGGTCATAGAGATACTGCGCCTGGCTGATCGCGTTTGAATACTGAGCCGATCTGGCGCGATCGTACTGTACGCGCGTCATGACTACGGTAAAGAGCACGATCAGCGGAATGATCATGGCGACCGCCACAAGCGCCTTGCCACCCACGGAGATACCCGTGCGCTCTCGCTCCATCGGGCGCGGCGGTATCTCCTTGGGGAGGACGCCGAGGAGGACGTTCTCGGTGCCGTCTCGCAATTTGCGTGCACGCTCTGCGACAGCGTCCGTTATCTGGCTGACATCGAGGGCGGGGCGAGTGGTGTGAATGATCTCCACATCATCGTCGACCCATGCCTCGACCGGCTCCAGGTCGTCATCCGAAAGCTCGAGGCCGGAGACGGGCGACCCTGGTTCGTCCGCGTACAGCGTGTCGGCATAAGCATCATCGCTTTGCTCGGTGTCATCGATTGGGGAGCGGCTAACCGGGGCTGCCTGCGCCTGCGATGGCGCGGCTGTCTGGCGATCCAGGCGGATTACTTCTGGCGTCTCGAAGGGATCCTGGGGGAGCTCGCGGTTCGGCGTGCGGCCAAATCCGCTGCCCTGATCAATATCGGGCGATGCAGATTGCCGGCTTGCCATCTCTGATGCGCTGGGCCCGGGCGTGGTGACGACAGGAGTCTGCGGCTCCGAGACCGCCGTTTGCCGCGCCGGGCGCAGTACAAGCAGCGAGAAATCGCGCCCGTTTGCCAAATCCTGCATTGCACCGGTGAGATCGTCATAGGCCGTACGCATGCTGGCGGCCGCGATCTCTCCTTCGCTGGCCTCGCGCACGATGCCTGACGAAGCCAGGACAAGCACGTCATCGGCGCGATAGCTGGCGTGGAATAGGCTTGGTTCGGCCTCTTTGCGAAGCCCGAGCGGCGGCTCGCGGTCCAGGTCGACACCGACCGGTTGCTCCATGGTCACCCAAACGGAGCGCTCCGGGTAGCGGCGGGCGTCCATGCCACGACCGACAATGGCGACAGCAGGACCCATCTGTGAGATATACATGTCCGCCTGGCGTACCACGACGCACACAGCGCCCGCCAGAGATCGGTGCGATGGATCTGCTCGCAGGTTACGCTCGACGAGATGCTCGTTGGCTGCCAAAAGGGCACCGCGCAGACCGCGGGTGATGCTGCCAGACAGCTGATAATAAGTCTCTCCGATTAGCGCCATCAGCTCGCTGGTGACTGCCGGCGGTAGATAGTCGGAGGTTGCCGTGGCTAACAGGATGTACAGGTAACCCCGCGATTCGGCGACTCGCCGGGAGGGTGGCGTGAACGCACGCACTGCAGCGGGATCTACCTGAAGCGCCCCCTGATGCACTGACACGCGCTCGACACGTGGCACATCCAACTCACCACCGGCTCTACCAACGAGATTCAAGGGCATGCTGTTTTCCCTCCGAAAGAACCGCGCACTATTCCCATTCGATGGTGGCGGGAGGCTTGCTGCTGATGTCGTACACGACACGGTTGACCCCGGGTACCTGGTTGACGATTCTGCTGGAGATGCGGGCGAGCACCTCATAGGGCAAGCGCGCCCAGTCAGCGGTCATGCCATCCACACTGGTCACGGCACGCACTGCCACAACATTGGCATAGGTCCGATTATCGCCCATGACGCCCACAGTCTGCAGAGGCGTCAGGACCGCAAAGTATTGCCAGACATCGCGACCCAGACCAGCCGATTCGATCTCCTGGCGCACAATCGCATCTGCCGCCTGCAACGTGGCGACGCGCTCATAGTTGATCTCGCCCACGATACGCACGGCGAGGCCCGGGCCTGGGAAGGGCGGCCGGTAGATCAGATCGGGCGGCAGGCCCAGTTCGAGGCCAACGGCACGCACTTCGTCCTTGAAAAGGTAACGTAGGGGCTCGATTAATTGCATGCGCATCCGCTCAGGCAACCCGCCAACATTGTGGTGGGTCTTGATCGTCGCGGCAGCATTGCCGGTACCCCCTGCACTCTCTATGACGTCCGGGTATAGCGTTCCCTGCGCGAGGTAGTCGACCTTTCCCAGCCGCGCTGCCTCTTGTTCAAAGATGTCGATAAAGGCATTCCCGATGATGACGCGTTTGCGTTCCGGGTCAGTGACACCGGCCAGTGCGTGGAGAAACACCTCAGAGGCGTCGACGTACTGCAGCCTGTCGCCGAGAAGCTGCCCAAAACGCACTACGGTCTCCTCCGCCTCGTTCTGGCGCAGGAGCCCGGTGTTTACGAAAACTGCGGTCAGTTGGTCACCGATAGCCCGGTGGACCAGCGTGGCGACCACGGTGGAATCGACACCTCCGGAGAGGCCACAAATGACGCGGCCCCCGCCCACCGTCTCACGAATGCTGCGTACAGAGTCGTGTATGATTGAGCTGGCGGTCCAACTGGGCGTGCAGCCGCAGATCCGCAACGCAAAGTTGCTGAGGATCACAGCGCCATGCTCGGTGTGCACGACCTCGGGATGGAACTGCACGCCATAGAGCCTGCGCTCGCGGTGCTCGATTGCTGCATAGGGTGAATTGTCTGAACGAGCGGACGCTACAAAGCCCACTGGCAGCGCATCGATGCGATCACCGTGGCTCATCCAGACCTGCTGAACAGCGTCCAGGCCGTGGAACAGGGCGCTCGACGGGTCAGTTATCTGGACTTGGGCCAGGCCATATTCGCGGTGCTCTGCGAGTGCGACACGCCCTTGCATCTGATGCGCCATCAACTGCATGCCGTAGCAGAGTCCCAGAACCGGGATGTCGCGCTTGAGAACATGCTCGCACAGATGGGGCGCACCGGCGTCATAGACGCTGTTCGGCCCCCCCGACAGGATGATCCCGGCCGGGTTGAGGCGATCGATGTCGCTCTCGCTCGCGTCCCAGGGCAGCATCTCAGCATAGACGTGGCACTCACGCACCCGCCGCACGATAAGCTGGGCGTACTGGGAGCCATAGTCGAGTACCACAATCGTCGAGCGGGCGGTACCAGGGGTGGGCATTGGCGTATGGTATCCCTCAGGTTACTGGATCGATCCTCTCATACCGGCCCATTATAGCGGTGCCACCGGGCAGCGGCAAGTGTCCTCACTGGCGACGCACCGCCACTTGTGCCCTATCGCAGCCCTGCCGTCAGCCGCGCTGAATTGCGTTCACCAGCCCGCGCATGTAGCCGATGTGGTACGCCTCTGCGGCACGCCGGCCGCCCACCATGGTGGGCAAATGATCCGAGATAATCGCGCCATCGAATTTGACCGCGTGGAGCGCCGAGATGACCTCCGCGAGGTCCATGTAGCCAGCGTCCATATAGGTCTCTGCAAAGCCCTCCGGCATCGGGGCAGTGACGTTACGAAGGTGTATCTTGAATAGTTTGCGGCGCGATCCAAAATAGTGAATTGTTTCGATCACGTCCTTGCCCATGGCGGCTCCGCCTTCCAGCCAGCACCCGACACAGAGGCACACGCCGATATTCGGGCTGGCGGCCATCTCAATCGCGCGCCGGTAGCCCTCGAAAGAGCCAAAGATCGTACGGGGGATGCCGCCCAGGGGGTATACCGGCGGATCGTCAGGGTGGATACCGATGCGCACGCCCGCCTCTTCAGCCACCGGCACCACCTGCCGGATAAAGTATGCATAGTTCTCCCAGAGTTCGTCCTCCGAGTACTCACGGCCATGCGTAAGCGGTCCCTCAAAGGTCTCGTCAATCCAGTGGCCTGTGTGGGGCTGATCGATGTGAAAGCTACGGGACTCTGCGCCACCCCTTATGTGCTCTCGCGCCGAGCTCCAGATGCCATTGGCCATGTGAGCATAGGTCGCGTAGTGGATCCCGGCGGCGCCCAGGTTCCGAATGTATTGCAGATATTCGGCGATCCGCTCATCCCTATCGGGCAGCCCAAGCGTGACCGACGTCATGTTGTGACAGCGATGGTTGGCGAGCCGGTATATGCGCAGGCCCGCAGCCTCGAAGCGGGATTTGATGGCGCGATAGCCCTCTGCACTGTGCAACTCGGGATCATCGACATTGACCATCGCCCATTCGATGCCCAGCTGTCGTGCAAAGGTAAGGTCGTCGTCGGTCGCGCTCGAAGAGAACTGGCTGCCCATCTGAATGCCGGGCTGCGAGCTATAGTAGCCCGGGATCGTCTGCAAGGCATAGGGCAGGTTGGTCCGCTGATCGTTCTGTTGAGACATGGCAGGCTCCTTCTATGATCACGCGCGTCCCCATTATACTTTTCGTGGGAACGCGCGCAATGGATACCGCCGCCGTCAGATGGCTTCGGGACTGGCTGTGCGTGGGGGCTAACCTGCCACACGCTCCAGGATCGGGCGGAACTTGAAGCTGTAGTCAATCAGCCCGCGGTCGCCGTCCTGACGCATGACGCGCGTAACCATCTCTACGGGAAGCCCGATGCGGATATCGTCCGGATCTATGTCGGTGAGTTGAGCGGTAATCAGTGGCCCCTCATCCAGTGCCACCAGCGCGACATAATACGGGGCGCAATTGTCAAAGCCCTCCGGAGCCGCCATCACGCGTGAGTAGGAGTAGACCGTCCCGCGACCACCCATGGCATAGTTGATCTTGGCAGGTCCGCCGCAATGCGGGCAGACATCCCTGGGCGGGAACAGCTTCGCCCCGCAGTGGGGGCACACCTCTCCGACCAAGGCAAGTCGCTGCTGTCGTCTGCGCCACTGTGATGGGCTAGTCATATCGGATACCTCCTGTGCTCAGTTCATTCGCTCAAGTATGTGCGTGATGACATTGGCGCCGCTGCCGCCAATGTTCTGGGTCATTCCCAGGCGGGCGCCGGGGAGCTGATTAGCGCCGGCGGTTCCACGAAGCTGCTGTACCGCCTCGACGATCTGATAGACACCGGTAGCTCCCACGGGATGCCCGCGTGCTTTGAGGCCACCCAGGGTGCAAATGGGCAGGCGCCCCTGGCGCGTGATACAGCCCTCCATCGCCAGCGTGACGCCGCGCCCGCGAGGGGCAAATCCACAGGCCTCCAGCGACAGTGTCGACATAATCGTAAAGGCGTCGTGCAACTCAAAAAAGTCAATGTCGTCAGGACTCGTCCCCGACTGAGCGAACGCCCGCTGAGACGACTCAAAGGCGGCCTGGAGAAACAGAGGGTCACGGCGATCGTGCAGCGCAACAGAGTCCGTCGCCGAGGCTGATGCCGCAATGCGCACGACCGGGTGGGTAGTCACTCGCCGGGCGAGGTCAAGGGGCACCAGGACCACAGCCGCAGCGCCGTCGCCGATGCCGGACGAGTCCAGCAGCGTAATCGGATCTGCAACGGGTCGGGCATTCTCAAACTGCCGCAGGGTGATCTCATGCGGGTACATCGCGAAAGGGTTGGTGCTCGCATTGTGGTGCGAGTTGATGGCGAAACCGGCAAAATCGTTGTGCTGGTAACCGTACGCGTGCATGTAGCGCCGCATGATGAGGGCGTTAAGCGCGACAAAGGATAGCCCCTGCTCGGCCTCGTACTCGGCATCGGCGGCATAGGCCAGTGCCGCTGTCGCCTGCTCAGCGCGGCCATCGGTCATCTTCTCGACGCCCAGCGCTACTGCGATGTCACAGGCCCCACCGGCAACCGCCATAGTCGCCAGGCGTACGGCGGCTGCTCCGCTGGCGCAGGCGGCTTCAACCTTGAGGGCTTCAATACCGCGATGGCCGGCATAGTCCGCTATCAGGGCACCGAGGTTCTCCTGACTCGCCAGGGCGCCCGAGAGCATGTTCCCGACGATGAGCATCTGTGGCGCCGCTACGCGGGCATCGTCCAGCGCCGCCTGCAGGGCCTGGTACCCAAGATCGCGCAGGCTGGACTCCCAGTGCTCATTAACGGGAGTCTGCCCGATGCCCAGGATCGCCACTTCTCTCACAGATGCCTTCCCCTATCCACTGAGCTTGCCACGGTAGCGAACATAGGTGGCATAGTCGATCTCTTTGCGCCGCTGAATGTATGCTTCAGTGGTGGGTGCCTGGCACCTGCGCTCATCAATCCTGTGTGTAACTCGCCACACAAATGCATCACTGCCCGCTCCGGATCCGAACGACACCTGCAGGATGCGCTCGCCGGCAGCGGCAACATCCAGGACGGCGCTCAGGCCGAGCATGGACGATCCTGCATAGGCGTTGCCAATGCGATCAACCAGCATCCCTGCGCGTATCTGCTCGCTGTCAAAGCCCAGCTCGCGAGCCGCACGGGCGGGGAATCGCGTGTTGGGCTGATGGAAAACAGCATGGGCGAAATCCGACGCTTCGTATCCCAGCGAATTGAGCAGCGCGCGGGTCGAAGCCTCAACATGCTCAAAGTAGGCCGGCTCGCCGGTAAACCGTCCGGCGTGCTCCGGATACTGCGCCCCGGGTCGGCGCCAAAAGTCGGGCGTCTCGCTCACGTAAGAGGTAGATCCCTCCAGGATGGCGATGCAGCAGTTCGCCGGGGCGAGAATACAGGCAGCCCCGCCGGCAGCGGCGGTGTACTCCAGGGCATCACCCGGACGTCCCTGGGCTGTGTCCATGCCAATGGCGAGCGCGTAGGGCGCCATCCCGGAACCCACCAGCGCCACGGCGGCCTGCAGCGCCTCCGTGCCCGCTTTGCAGGCAAACTGCCAGTCCGCGCCCAGCGTGTTGGGTACCGCCCCGATGGCTTGCGCGACGATGGTCGAGGTGGGTTTGACGGCATAGGGATGTGATTCGCTGCCAACCCAGACGGCGCCAATCAATTCGGGATCGATGGCGGCTCGCGCAAGAGCATTGCGTGCGGCCTCGATGGACATGGTGACCGTATCCTCATCTGGCCCAGGAACCGATTTCTCTGTGATCGGCGTTGCGTCCTGACCATCGTGCCAGACGCGGTTGACCTCTGAGGCAGGGAGGCGGTATCGCGGCACATAGGCGCCATAGCCGGCAATACCGACTTGCAGGTGAGGCCGCATCAGCATGGTGCCTCCCAGTACATGGCGTATCTATCTGGTGATTGTTGCAAACAACCAGTCATTCTCCGCGCAGCTCCTTTAACAGTGCCTGCGCTCTGGAGAGCGATATAGCACCGCCTGCGATCAGGCGCTCTACTAGGTCGTTTGCCTCTGGGCCCTCGGCGCCCGCTGCCAGGGCGACCTGACGCGCATGCAGACGCATATGTCCCCGTTGGATGCCCTCCGTAGTGAGCGCCCTGAGGGCGGCCAGGTTCTGGACCAGGCCCACCGCAGCCATGATCTCGGCAAGCTCTTGAGCACGCTGCACGCGCATGATCTTGAGGGCCACTGGCGCCACGGCGTGAGCACGGGTGGCGCCGCCCTGTGTGCCAACCGTCAGAGGCAACTCGATACTGCCCAACAGATCTCCATCGGGATCGCGAACCCAGGTGGACAGCGGCTTGTAGACACCGCTGCGCGCTGCCCAGGCGTGGGCTCCTGCCTCGATCGCGCGCCAGTCGTTGCCGGTGGCGAGGGCCACAGCGTCGATGCCGTTCATTATGCCCTTGTTGTGGGTCGCAGCGCGGTATGGGTCGGCATCGGCCAGCGCCTGTGCCGCCAGAAAAGCGCGTATGGCCTGCTCTGCTTCCAGGCTATCTGAAGCGAGTCGCGCAGCGGGCACCCGGCATGTCGCCCGTGCCAGACGCTGTGTCGCCAGATTGCTCAGCACCCGCAGGCCAACATGGCCTCCTGTAAGACGCTCACAGGCTGGTGCCAGTGCTTCGGCGACGCTGTTGACCACATTTGCACCCATGGCATCGCATACATCTACCGTCAAATGGACCACGAGCGTGGTGCCCATGGCCGTGTCGATCAGCCGCACCTGAAGGTCTCGCGCCCCTCCGCCCCGTGAAACCATGCCTGGCATCGTCCCGTTGGCCAGCGCCAGCAGCGCATCCTGGTGATCCAGAAGGCGCGCGCGGGCTGCCACAGGATCATCCAGATCATAGATCTGGATCTGCCCGATCATTTCCGAGGCATCCGCGCTGGCCTGAACGCCACCGGCTTCACGAACCAACAGTGCGCCGTTGGAGAGCGCCGCAACTACCGACGGTTCCTCTATGGCCATGGGTACCAGGACGTCGCGACCATTCACGATGAGGTTTGTGCCAATGCCCAGAGGTAGCCCAACAACCCCAAGCGCGTTCTCGATCGATGCGTTTGCCCTGTCGAGCGCATCAGCGCCCTGACCAGTCATAGCGGCAATGTCGGCCGCGTCCAGGCCAGCCAGTGAGGCCACGAGAGCAATGCGCTCCTCAAGTGGCATGCGATGCAGGCCGCTCAGGCGAGAGGTGTATGGTCTGGTTTCCCCAAAAGGCGTGGGGGACGGCATATCGGCATTCATCTGCATGGGCATAGTGTAGGCCGGGCTTACTGTCAGAAACTGTCACAGGGCATCGGAATGCTATCAGAAAGCCCGTGCTGTGAGTATCTGAGGGAGGTGTGAGGAAAAGACAGGAGAGAGGGGCGCCCCTCTCTCCTGATGACCGCGCATGTTCGCGATCCGCCCTCATTGGGCGCCTTTGGCGTGGCTCTTGCTGGCTCGCTCAGACCACCGTGGGCCTGCCGGCCTCACGGGCAAACTGACCGAGGGCATGCATGCTTACCAGCTGGGCGTAGAACTGCGTGAAGAGCACACCGATCACGCAGCCGATGATGCCGAAAATGGCGGCAATCCCTGCGAGCACCATGACTGCCAGTACGGTGACATAGTTGCCGATGTTATCCGAGATCAACGTCCAGATCTTTTCGAACGCGAACATGGCACCGAACGACCACTTGTCGGTATAGTTTACCATGGCTGCCGGCATCCACAGGCCAACAGCCAGACCCCACAGCATCATCAGCCAGGTGAAGCAGACCATGAGGACTGCGAATACGCCCTGTGCTTCGCCGGGAGCATTTCCTGCAAATCCTGCAACCACACCTATCAGCGCAAAAATGGCAGAGAGCACGATCGCTGGCGAGGAGTAGATGAGGCTTGCGAGCGTGACTATGAGGCCCTTCACAAAGTCGCCGCCCCAGTCATCCCACTCCGGCAGCGGCTGAGGATCGTCCTGGGCCACGTTCTTCAGGACACGCAGGCCATAGCCCATGACAATCAAGTTGGCGATCGGGATGATGCCCAGAATGCCACCGATGACGACTTTTTTGACCCAATCCTTGTCACTGACTACATAGGAGAACGCTTTTCCAATATCCATCGGACCTCCTTCTGATGCACCTGTGGTTGCACACTACCCATCGCGTGTGCTTAGCCAGGCAGGGTTGAATCCTGCCTCAAGTATATCTGTACCGGCGGCACAGCTCAAGCAGCACCGCGTCCTGTTCCGCTGGAGGAGCCTCAGGCTCCCACCAGTTGCCGGAGCAATGAGAGGCCGCCCGTCTCGAGCAGGGCAAGCGCCAGCCCTCCGGCGAGGATCATCAGTAGCCTGTGGCCGCGTAGGCGACTGCCTGTAACTTCCGTCATGAGTGCCAGCAGCAGGCTGTTGGCACCAACCAGCAGCGTCGTGATCCCCAGCCCTGTCCAGACCGCTACCATCTCCCAGGGAGGTCGATGGTTCAACAGCAAGAGCCCCGTCAGCACCGCGATCGCCACGAGCCCGAGCAGATGCCCGGGCGTCTCGATAGCCGGCAACGGCTCCGGTCGTGCTGCCCATGTCTGTACGGCGACAGGCCAAAGCTCGATGGCGAGCGCAAATCCCATGCCAACCCCGGTGAACAGGCGCAGTTCGTTGGTGGGCTCATAGAGCAGCGCATTTCCAAGGTACGCATAGGCTGTCGCATTAAGGCCATCGATCGCCCACCAGGCAGCTAGGCCCAGACAAACAGAGTGCGCGTACCAGGGCGGGCTCCCCGCCCGGTGATGTTCCCCTGCTGCCGCGAACAAGCACAGGATCAAGAACGCGCCGCAGAACATCCCTGTGCAGCGGGCGCATAGCAGTGATGTCTGTCCGCCGTGCACGAGTGCGTGCGCCGGGTACCGGTGGCAGATGCCGTTCAGGATGAACTCAGCCGCCGATGGCATGCCCTTGCCCCTCGTCTCTTGCCACATATACCATACGCTATCTGGCCTCCAATCGTTGCGCACCAGGGCATTATATGTCACCGGAAATGGCTGGCAAGGGGCATTCCGAGCACAAACCGGACATTTCACAGCATCACTGTTAAGGGTAGAATCATGATGTTGAGGCTAACCGAAACCTGGTTGCTGATTATCTGGTGCCCCGAGGAAGGACCGTATGGACCTGTTTGAGCATGGCCGGCAGGAGCAGATCGAGCGAGAGGCGCCGTTGGCCGCGCGTATGCGGCCGCGCACCATGGACGAGTTCGTCGGGCAGGAGCACGTTGTCGGTCCAGGACGCTTACTGCGGCGGGCCATTCAGGCGGACCAGATCTCGTCGCTGATTTTCTGCGGCCCGCCGGGCACTGGCAAGACAACCCTGGCGCGGGTTATTGCGAACTCGACCAACTCGCGTTTTGTGACCCTGAACGCCGTGCTGGCCGGTGTGGCCCAGCTGAGGGAAGTGGTCGCCGAGGCACGTGAGCAGCGCGCGCTCTACAACCGGCGCACGATCCTGTTCGTCGACGAGGTTCATCGCTGGAACAAGGCCCAGCAAGATGCCATGCTTCCGTGGGTGGAAAACGGCACGGTGATCATGATCGGTGCAACGACAGAGAACCCCTGGTTCTCTGTCAATTCGGCACTGCTGAGCCGCAGCCGTGTGTTCCAGCTGGTTCCGCTGACGGAAGACGAGTTGCGCCAGGTCGCTCGCGCTGCACTTGACGATGTCGAACGCGGGTATGGAAGTCGCCGTGTGCTGATTCAGCAGGATGCCCTGGACCATCTTGTGCATGTGGCGGGTGGGGATGCTCGCTCGCTACTGAATGCTCTGGAGCTGGCGATCGAGACAACGACGCCGGACGCAGAGGGCAGGATTGTTGTGGACATGTCCGTGGCCGAAGAGTCTATCCAACAGCGTGCCGTGCTGTACGATCGGGACGGGGACTATCACTTTGACATCATCAGTGCCTTTATAAAGTCGCTGAGAGGGTCGGATCCCGATGCCGCGCTCTACTGGTTGGCCAGGATGGTCCACGCCGGGGAAGATCCCCGGTTTCTCTTTCGGCGCATGCTCATCTCGGCGAGCGAGGATATCGGCATGGCCGATCCCAACGCTCTTGTCGTGGTCCAGGCGGCCGCAGCAGCCTTTGAGCGGGTCGGACTGCCGGAGGGGCAATTTCATCTTGCGCATGCTGCCCTGTATCTCGCAACGACTGCCAAGTCGAACACAACGCTGGGTTATTATGATGCGCTCGAGTCTGTGCGATCGGAGCGCGATGATGCCGTTCCTACACATCTCCGTGATGCCAGCCGTGACAAGCAGGGCTTTGGACACGGTGAGGGGTACCTGTACCCGCACGCCTATCGTGACCACTGGGTAGAGCAGCAGTACCTGCCTGATTCGCTGCGGGGCAAGGTCTATTACCGTCCGAGCGATCAGGGCTATGAGAAGAACATCAAGGACCGGGTCGTGGGCCGGCGCGAAGCACAGCTGGCGGCGGCGCTGGAGGAGGATAGCCCTGCCCACGAGTTACTCACCTATACGCCAGAGAGTGCCGGTCAGGAACGATGGCTGGCCCGCACCATCGACAGCTCGGCTCGAGGCCTGGAGGAGATCAGACAGGGGATCTTTGCTGGGTTGGATGTGCGCCGGTTCCACACGGTGTTGGATGTCAACGCTGGGAGCGGACTGTTGACCTGGGAGGCGCTTCGCAGAACGCCAGAGGGCGGGGTTTGGTCTCTGGAGGCCGATGCATCCCTTGCGCAAGCGTTGCGTGATCAGGCCGACAAACTGGAGGAACTGCAGCGCCCCGCGGTCCTGGTCGGAACGCTGCTCGATCTCGATGCGCTGTTGGCGGACCAGGCGGTGGCGGGCCTCAAGTTTGACGTGATTGTTGGCCGAAATGTGCTGTCGCGCTCAGATCAGTGGGCTGAGCATCTGACTGTTCTGCAGCATGCGCTGGCTCCGCATGGCACGGTTAGCTTGGCGGAGCGCCTGCCGAGGGCGAGCCAGAGACTCTACCGGCTGGTAGAGCCCGGTGCGCTGTCCGCAAGGCTGGCCGCACAGTGGCAAGAGGCAGAGGAGGGGATGTATAGCAGCCCTGACGATCCTGTGGTAAACTGGGGCCCAGGGGAGCTGCTGCAGGCGCTCCGGTCCCCGCATCTCGCTGATTGCCGGGTTGAAGAGCGCACGCTCATCTCTGAGATGCTGGTGACGCGGTCACAGATAGAGCGCTGGTTTGGCGCCGGCCGCGATGGTCGACCCGGTTACGGGGATATGCTGCGGCGTTCACTCAGCGATGACGAGATGCGTGAGGTAGAGTTGGCGCTGGTGAGCGCCATCGCGGGCAAGACGGTTGCCTGGAGCCGTACCGTCCTATTCGTCACCGCACAGGCACCCGGCTAGTCCGCATCTTGGCACGTACGGGGGAGTCTTGAGTCAGATTGAAGTTGTCTTTGCCATTGGGTTCGGTGTTGCCTATCTAGGACTGATTGGTCTAGCTGTGGCGTTGGTCGGTGAGCGCAGGCGCTGCCGGGAGCTTGAGGCTCGCTATGCGCGGCTCCTGGAAGGCACAGACGAGACAGGGATAGGCGACGTTCTCTTAAGGCATGTAGACCGCATTCATGAGAACACAGAGCAAATCCAGCGGCTGCGCCTCGAGTACGAACGCCTGCTCACAGAGAGCGCCAGTACTGTCAGACACATCGGATTGGTAAGGTACAATCCCTTTGATGACATGGGAGGAGACTATTCCGTAGCCCTGGCGCTGGCTGATGATCAGGGCAGAGGGGTGATCATGAGCAGCCTGCACGGGCGCACAGCTACCCGGCTATACATGCGCTCGCTGAATGACTGGGTCTCATCGAGTCCGTTAAGCGCAGAAGAGCAAGAGGCAGTGCGGATCGCGCAGCAAGACCAAAGACCGGCGCCGTCGGCCGACTGACCACGGTAACGAGAGGCCGGGCTCCGTATCAAGGGTGACCTACAGAGTCGTAGAGGAGAGAGCCAAGATGCCACTGTTCAGGCGTGAAGAGAGTGCCACCACAGCTGTTGGGGGTCTGGAGACTGTTCTTGGAAGCACGACCAACCTTAAGGGCGTGCTCAAGTCCGATGGTAATATCCGGGTAGATGGTGTTCTTCAAGGGACTATCGAGACAGCGGGAAACCTCGTCGTGGGCCCGTCAGCGAGGGTGGTTGCGGACATTCGCGCCAACGCGGTGCAGGTATGGGGGCAAATACAGGGTAACATACAGACGGTCGGGCGCCTGGAGATTCTCTCCAGCGGCCGGGTCTTTGGTGAGGTGACCGTAGGATCGCTCATGATCGACGAGGGCGGACTCTTTCGCGGCCAGTGCTTTATGGATGGTCAGGACGTAGACGAGTTGCTCCTGGCCGGTGAGCCACGGCTCCTCGCGCCGGGCAACGAGGGCGAGATCGTGGATGGTACCTCATCGCGCACTCGTGAGGGCAATGGCGGCGATGACGCCGAGCGGAACCCAGATGCCGGCGAGAGCCCGGATGAGGGAACTGCCGAAGAGGGCGATCAGGTATCCGACCAGTCAGATCCCATGGCCGACCGGGTCTAGAGGCGCACCATGAAGGCAGTATTCATCCATCAGGCCAGCCTGCTGCGTGACAGTGATATCGACCTGGCAGATCCGGCACCTGACTGGAAGCTTATGCCGGCGACCATCGAGGCGGTACGGCTGCTGGGCAGTGATGAAGTGCTGATCCTGCTTTTCTGCGCTGTGAATGAGCGTCAGGGCCAGGAGGAGGACCAGCCGGCGTATCAAGTGCTGATGGAAACCGCCAAGCAGTTGCAGGCGGGTGGTGGTCGCGTGGATGCAGCTATCCGATGCAAAGGTACCCCGGCCGATGGCCCGCATCGTGACACGTATCCGGGCCTGGTCTGGTCGGCTGTGGCGCGGTTGGGCCTGCAACCTGAGAGCTGCTATCTGCTTGCTGACACGCTGGATGATGTTTTCACGGCGAGAGAGGCAGGCGTGCGCCCGATCGTGATCCTGGGCGACCGGTCCATCGAACAGGTATTTGGTCGCGCTGACCTGGAGCGCGATTTTCCGGTGGCCGCAGATTTGATTACGGCAGTACAATATATACAGGTAGAGGAGGATATCGCCCGGCAGATAGGCTCGAGTCGTGAGGAGCCGGTTGCTGTACCCTCCGATCTGCTGTTGCCGGCGAACATCGACCGGCTGGCATCGATGACGCTGTTATCGCCGCTCGCTCGGGAACTGGCTGAGCAGACCGGACGTACTCGCGTGCAACGCACGGATATCGCGCGCTGGCTGTTCTTTCTCACTTTCGGAGCGTTAGGACTCAGCCTCGGGATTGCCTACCTACTTACGCATCTGTATCGTGTGCAGCCGTTTCCGGAGTTTGTTTACTATCTGACGCTGCAGTTTATCCCGCGCCCTGTCCGGGGTCTGCTCTTTATCCTGGTGGGGTTAGGCGTAATCGCTTTCGCGGTCAAGAGCATCATGCGCAGCGCCGCAATTAGAGAGTGGGTGAGCGGCGCGCGCCGGATCAGGCGTTAGGCAGACAGTGGTATCTTGCGATGGTAGCGATGCTGCCTGCCATCCCCTATTTCAGGTGGGATAGCAAAACCGCTATTGTAGTTTACTGAAAAAGCGATCTCCCGAGGAGCGCTGGGAGCGCTGTCTTTGGGACAACCCGCCGTTGCTCACTCAACAAAGATCTCGACGTGCTCGCCGTCTTCCTCATCCATCACATCGATGACTCTGCCCTGCATTCCCTCTTGCTCAATCTGGCGGAGCAGGTTTGGAAGGTCAACATCGGCGACTTTGGGAGCAAAGCGTGCCCCCAGCCGCATCCCAACCGAAACAAGGCTCAGCGGGATGTTGACGTCGACTTTGCGCCTGCCTGTGCGTGTGTCCGTAACGCGCACCCGGAACCAGGTTGGTCGGGAGGCTGTCGTACGATCAGTGCTGTTCCCGGCCAGGGCCTCCAACAGCCGGGCACCTTCCTGTGCTGTGATCTGGCCTTTTTCTACCATCTTGAGAATCTGCAGTCGTTCTGCATCCATGCTCATGTTGCCTCCAGCGGCGAATGCGGCACTCGAGCGGGCTAGCCCAGCGTGAGTACCATGCGATCCAACGCCCGAACTGTCTCGAATCCCACCCGCCGGAGCGCCTCCAGCGCTTCTGGCTGCGACGTAGAGATCGATGCAAATATATCGCGGCGTGGCAGCGGGTCCAGTTCAGAAAATAACCGATCCAGGAGAGCTTGGGCGACATGCCCATGGGCGCCGGGGACCACCAGGAGCCCGATCTCGTGCGCCAGGCTGAACAGGCGTACCGTGGCCCAGGCTACGCCCGCGGGCACGCCATCAGACAAGGCAAGCAGGTCTATGCGCTGTTGTCCCTTTAGGCTGGCTGCGAGAGATCGCAGAGCGGCGCGTAAGGTGCCCCGTTGCCACTGCTCCTCCCTGCTGTCACCCAAGCGAAGCGACAGCTCGGACCTTGACTCTTTGATCAGCGTCATGATGCCAGGCACGTCTTCGCGCAGCGGACGGCGGATGAGCACGGTGTCCGAGGGATGCCCGATAGTTACCGGCCAACGATCAGCGTGGACTAGCAGCTCTTCGACCCGATCATAGGACACAAAACCACGTCGTTGATACATGCCTACTGCGATCTGGTTCTCTGGCCTAACCTGCAGGGTGAGGTGCTGCGCTCCCGAGTTTCGCAGTCCGGTGATGGCGCCATCGAGGAGTGCCGAGGCGATACCCCGCCCGCGTGCCTCGGGCGCGACCGCGACATTGCTCAGTGACCAGATCCCCTTGCGTTCGCGCACCATGGTGATGTTTCCCAGTATGCGACCGTCCTCTTCCCATACGAGACCCCTGTATGGGGGGCCAAGCATCTCGAGGAGGCGCAGTGTCAACCCCCAGTTGGCCATATCGCGCATCTCGACGACGATCTGGCTGTTGGTCCGACGCAAGTCCTCGCCAAAACTGCTCTCGACCAGATCGGCGAGCGCAGGCAGATCATGGGCCAAACGAAATGGCCGGATGGGGGCCTTGTTGCGCGCCTGACGTGCGAGAATGACGGCCATGGCTCTACCTGTTCGAAAGTAGCGCGATCGCCTCATCGGCGGTGAGTTCACCGGCGCTCAGCCGACCCAGTATTCTCTTACGCTCCTCTGCCGTCTGGGATACAGAATATCCAAGCGGGTAGCCCAGTGCCTGTATCAGGTCCTGCAGCTTGTTCCTGACTGTTGGATAGGAGAGGCCCAGCTCCTGCTGAACGCGTGTGATCTTGCCTTCGCATCGAATAAACAACGCAGCGAACGCGAGTTGATCCGGCGACAGCCTGCCAAAGGCCCCCAGATCAAAGTTGCCGGTGATCGTTGCATCGCAGGCTGGACAGTGCAGGGTGGATACATACAGCGCACCGCCGCACATCGGACACCGGCTCGTAATGGGATACACCATCACCGCCTTTATGATGTGGCACTAGAGGATCAAAGGACACCTGAAATAATCTTAGCCCACAATACGGTATTGTCAAGCGGCACGTAAGATTATTCGGACGCCGAAAGAGAAAAGGGGCCCAGTCGATAGTGGTCCTGATCAGCCTCTTGACCGCTGATCAAGAGGCGTTCACCTGTATCCAGCCGATAGATACCAACCTCAATCCAGTGATCTTTGGCCTCGGCGTCTAGCGGGACCTCTATGGCGTGCGTGTCACTGACTTGCTCGCCCATCAACCATAGTCCCGTCGGGTAGCTCCCCGACCTGGGCTGGCTGTCGCCCTGAGCGACGATCACACCGGCGCTGTCGACCATGTGCACAAAAACGGTATAGTCGTAGAGAAGAGGGCCTTCGGCACGCCAGTAGAGCGTGATGTCCATTTTGCAGCCTGCGTGTATTGTCGCTGGAAAGATGCTGTAGCCCGTCAAAGTCATCTGGCCATCAAAGCTTACATCCAGCGGATGAGCGGGCCGAAATGCCATCAACTTGTCGGCCCCAATGCGGACCCTGGTCACTGGCAAGACTGACGGTAACGGTTCACCCGACGGATCTGTGGCTTGCTGCACCTCTCCCGTGGCGTCGTCCGTCACCGTGAGTCCAATCGTTCCCGCTACAGGTATCTCTGCATCGGCATCGATCGCGAGGATGATATCCTGCACTATGACATCGCCGGGTGTCCACATCGACGTCGGAAACAGGCTAGATCCGGCCCGGGTAAAGACACTTGAAAGCATGTCATCCTGTTCACCGAGCACGGTGACGTTGACGGTATAGTCGCTGGCTAACGGTGTGCGGGCAAGCCAATACAGCGTCAGCGGAAGGTACCCGCCCGGAGCCACGGTCTCCTCCTTCAGTCGATAGCCGACGAGGTACAGGCTATCGCCATAAGATACGTCGAGGGGGCGAACGTCCACGGGGACTTGCGGAAGTGCCAGGCGGAGCGGCGGTTTGTACGCCTCCTGCACATAGAGTCCAGGTGACACCACGGTCATGGCGATGGACATGAAGGCCACGATGCCGGTCAGCGCGGCCCCGTAGGTGCGGACCCATGTATCCATCCCCAGCACCAGAAAGAGGGCCACAAAGGGCGCAAGGGGCAGGAATGTTGTGCCAAGAAAGAGCCGAGAAGGGCTTAGTAGATGAATCACGGCTACCGCAGTGCCCAGCAGTGCCCAGAGGATAGCGGCGATCTGCCACGGACGCAGGTGCTCGCCGATTGCGTCCGAGAGACCGGTGCGCGATGGCATGTTCCAGTACCACTGAACGAGCCTCAGGATGAGTCCGCTGGCACCGAGAATGAACGCAACGCCGACAGCAGTATAGTAGGCATTGTCGATCGGAATGTTCAGCCACCCGAACAAGCCCCAATAGGCACGCAGTGCCATGTCCAGTCGTTCAGCAAGGCCCATAGCGTTGACGGTCTGCCAGATAGTGGCGCTCGTGCGCAAGGCGCTGGATAACAACAACTGAGCAGGCCAAACCAGAGCCATTGCCACCATCAACGCGCGAATCAGGGACATCCCGCGGGCATCTGGTGCGTCTCGAAGTTCTGCCCCGCGCGGCTGACGGGCGTGGACGACAAGCACGAGGATCACTGCCGTCCAACCCCACCATATTGTCATCGCGGTGAGTCCAGCGAACAGAAAAGCGAGCCGCTTGTCGCGGGTCTGGTGTTCAGAGCCGTAGGCCGTGCGCAAGGCGAGAAATACAGCCACGAGACCAAGGCATGACCCCAGAGCAAAGGGGCTGATGCCGCTCTGGAGGAAAGCATAGCCCGGCAGAAAGCCGGTCATCAGCATACTTGTCCAGGCAAGCCAGCGGCGCCCCATGGTAAAACCCAGCATCAGCCGATAGACAAACAGGAGCCCCACGGCTGCCGCAAGCACAGAGAGCATGCGCAGGACCATCACCGACATGCTCAGAGATCCACCTGGCGCACTGGGAACCCTGGCAAGCATGACGTTTCGATTGGTAACTCCATAGAGGTTGGCCAGGCGGGCGTGGGGGTTGAGCTCATAGACCGAGGGGTCTGAATCCCAGTCGAAGAACTGCACGAGCGTCGCACCGAGCCAGTAGTAGAGCGGCGGTTGCACCAGTACCGAGGACACTTCGGGGGCTTGCGCCCAGCTTGCGTGGCCAGGCGGCAAAGCCTTACCGGCCGTCTGGGCGATGCGACGCAGATGCCAGGGCTCTTCAGGCATCTCAAAGATCGGGGTGACCAAAGCGAACCGCCCAGCCAGTATAACAAAGGCCAGCAATGTGACGGCAACGATCAGATGATCTCGTCTGGTGCAGAATCCAAAGGCTGTGCGCTTTTCCTGCGCCTGGTCTAGCATATATGTGAGCGCCTCACGATGGGGTTTTCGAGGGGTTATTATAGACCGCTGCAGGGCATGGGACGAAAACCCCGTCCTGGTGTGGCAAGGCAGGGCGTACCCATCACTGGATGGTCACGCGTCCCAGTTCGACGTGGTCGGCACCGTCGGCGGTGAGCACGCGGATGAGTGTGGACGCATCGTAGAGACCGGCAATCAGACGTGCCTCGCCAGCGAACGTGCTGTCGCCAAAGGTCAACTCGTGCCGGTCCTCGATCGTCTGGCCCTGCACCCAGGTCCCTGTCGGCCAACGGCCCAGTGCAGGCATACCGTCGTGTTGGGCAATGACACGATCTTCTGGTGAAAGTAGCTGAACAAACACTGTATAGTCGGCCCCGCTCGATGGTTTCAGTGCCTGCCAGAAGAGCGTAACGGTCAGTGGGCCGCCGGCACGGACCACCTCCGGGGCAAGGCTGTAGCCGGACAGCTGAGCCCACTGGTCCAGCGTCGCCTGCACGGTCTGCTGGGGCATTGGCGACGCGAAACTGCGTTCGCTGGGCGTGATTTCCAGCTGCCCGAGGAGGACCTGCTGGTCATCCAACCGTGCATACAGGTTCACCAACCCGGGAGCGGCCTCCGGACCGGTGCGCAGCGTGCGGCGATCCGTCACCAGCTCTCCGGCTGCCCATCGGTCTGTGGGGTACTGACCGTAGACCGGGGTGCCATTGGTCTCTGCCACAAGATTCCCGGTCTCGTCCACCAGCACGATGGCGGGCTCCAACACTGCCAGGTTGCGGGTTGAGCGCCAGTATATCGTGAAACTCAGCGGTTGGGCCGGTTCGAGCGACGGCGGCAAGGGCCCAATCGCCGCCACTTGCAGACCCCTTGCCAGTTCTTGATCGAGGACAGTGAGGCTCTCCCCCGCGGGAAGGGTCGCACTTGATAGGGCCCGCGGCAGCAGCACAACATTGGCCAGGTCTACCTGCATCCCCACAGACAGGGCCTCCTCGCGGGCAGGCAGCGGTCCCGACTCGTCATAGACAGTGACCGTCACACGATAGTCCACAGGCGGGGTGCCAGGCGGAATCTCGAGGAGATAATAGTTGTGTGCCTGGCTTCCGGGCTTCCACTGACTCGTGCCAACCGGTGACCGTTCACCCAGAATGACTCTATCGTCGGCCACAACGACATGTCCGCCCGCGTCTATGAGGCGCACTGAGACCTTGAGATCACTCTCCGTCTCCTCGACAAGTTTCCACGAGAGCGCTATGGCGAGTATCTCATCCGCAGACAACTCTTGAGGGATCCATGTGCCCGTGAGCTGTACCGGCCCAAAGGAGAGCTTGCTTTCGTCAAGCTCTGGCAAAAAAAGCTCGCCGTCGAGCGCATAGACGCTGGCCCATCGCTCGGCGGACCAAAAGCGCTCTTCCAGCGTCCCGTTGGCCTCCAGAAACCAGTCCAGGGCATCTCGCGGGTCGGAGAGGGTGTGAACCCAGCGCAACAACACGGCCCGCCGGGCGTCCTGCATCTGTGGCAGTACCCAGTTCAACAGATCGCGATCTCCGACGCGTGTCTCGAGATATAGGCTCGTGGCGGGCCCTTGAAAGTAATAGTCAAAGGCATAATCCTGGTAGGGGAGCAACACCACATCACCTCTGCCAGTTCGTGTCTCGATCTCATCGGCCAGCTCTCGGATATTTGCACGCTGCATCGCCGGATCGGTGAAATATAGTACGACGGAAAAGAGAAACAGGACCAGAAAACCGCCGGTCCAAAGGAGGGACGCCATACGGATGGCGCCGCCGAAGGCGGGCGGGCGGGCTTGTTTGCCCCGACGCCAAAGCAGATTCGCCACACGTGCCAGAAAGAGGCTAAGCGGGGCTGCCAGCATCATCAGATGGCGCGGGTGTACCGTCCCGGGCCGCAGGAAATACATCACCGCGGCGAACACGACAGGTATCGCGAGAACAAGTGACAGAAAAAGGTCAGCCAGCGATCCATTTGACAGCGTCCGCGACCGGCGTTCCTTCCAGAGATGCACAAGGGCCCTGGTAGAGATGAACGCAAGGGCAAGGAGAAAGAGAGAGCCTGCAATGATGGCCCCGATGCGCACAATCTGCGAGTCGCTGGTCGTGGGACCCGTTGTGAAAAAGAGCCACAGCCGGTGGAGAAAAGCCGGTACGCCGGGCACCTCGGCCAGTATCGGGCTCACTTCGGCCTCGATATAGTCCTCTGTCCCGCCGCGGCCTGATAGTACGACGGCGATCCAGGGGAGATAGGCGAGTCCAGCAAGCAGGTGGGCAAGAATCCAGCGTCGCAGGGTATCGTATCGTCGCCACCACACGGTCAGCAGGACTCCGGATAGGCCCAGTGCCAGGAGGAAGGGCAGCGCAAAGTAGTGGGTGTACAGTGCAGCAATTGTCGTGAGGACATAGCCCACCCAGGAGCCGAGTCGTGGGGCGCTGGCGGGCAGCAGCCGTGAAGCAAACCAGCAGAGCAGAGTAAACTCGAGTGCCATCAGGCTGTACATCCGCAGCTCCTGGGCGTAGGCCACCAGCGCGGGCGACAACGCTGTGAAAAGGCCAGCCAGGATGCCCGTGTGATGACTGTAGAGACGCGTTCCGAGCATGTACACAAGTGGAGGCATCAGCGCACCAAAGATGGCGGAGGGCAGTCTGAGCCAGAGCTCTGCGTCGGGCACGACAGAGCTCCAGACGTGCAGCAGATAGTGATAGAGGGGAGGGCGGTAGGCGCGCTGAACGATCTCGCTCCATGGGAGCCGGGCAATAAGGAGCGTCTGGGCCTCGTCAAACCAGAAACACTGGCTGCCAAGATGGTATAGCCGGAGAATTAGCCCTGCGGCGAAAAGCGCCAGGAGCCACCAGCCCTGTGCAGCCCGTGTCTCACGTGAGGGCAAAACCATCTGATGGACGTGCATCGGCGTTTTCTCAACGCTCAAGAGGTGCCCCGGCCGCCTCGACGTGCGGCCACCACGCTGCTATAGAGCTGGAGGGTTCGGTCGGCGATGCCATCCCAGTCAAAGAGACGCGACAGTTCCCGCGCACCGGCTTCCAGTCTCTCACGCAGTTCGGGATGCGCGATGATGTCACGTATCGCCTGCGCCAGGGCATCGACATTCGCAGGCGCCACCAGATACATGTTGACGCGATCGACGATCTCAGGTATAGGAACCTGCGGATGGGTGCTCACGATCGCAACGCCGTGTGTGAGCGCAGCCATCAGGGAGCCACGACGAAAGGACGCTCCATCGGCAAAGGGCAACACGCAGATATCAGAGCTCTTGAACGAGGCTGAGACCTGATCATTGGGCAGATAGCCCGTCCAGAACACATCGTCCTGCAGCCCGAGTTCCTGTATCGTGTGCTGCACCAGATCATAGTATTGCTGGTTCGAGGCATTACTGGAACTTACGGCGCCGCCGATCATCATCAAGCAGGCCGGGATCTGATCATCGCGTACCTGCTTGAGGGCCTGAATCAACTCCACCGCGCCCTTGCTCTCGTTCAAAAAGCCGAAGAAGCACAGCAGCACGCCGCGCTGGCTAACACCCCACTGACCGCGCCAAACGGCGCGATCGTACCCTTCCGGCAGGTGGTAGGTGATGTTGCTCCCAATCGGAATCGTCTCCAGGCGCTTGATGCCCGAGAGTTGCTGCAGTTCGGCTCTGTCCTGTGCATTGGTCGCAATCACGGCATCGGCCATGCGGGCCAGATCGACGTTCACCCAGCGCCGCAACCTGGCGGCTTTGGGCATCAGATAGGGTACGCGCAGGTCGTGGAACGTGACCACAACCGGCACATCCGGTGAAAAGCGAGGCAGCAGGTTGATTGCGGGGTGCATGCCATAGGCCGCCGTCTGATACTGGATGTTGATCACATCCGGTTCAAGTTCGGTGACGAGCTCGCGGACCTGCCGATAGAGGGGCCTGAATCCCCAATCATCCATATGCGCGTGAACTGTGACGGGGGCGTGGTTCGTGGAGCCACCGCTGGCTTTTGTGGAGGTCAGGACATGCACCTGTGCTCCACGGGCCACCAGCCTCTCGCTGACTATGGCAGTAAAGTCGGCGACGCCGCCCTCCATGGGGGGATACTCGCCAGAGATCATCAGAACGCGCAGTGATCTGCTCATGCCCTCACCTCATCCATACCGTCTGTCGGGCGACGCAATCCGGTCGCAAGCAGCCACCGGTAGGCGCCTATGCGCTCGCGACGCAGCTCGCGCTTGTGCCCAAGCAACCACTTGATGCTCTCAATCACCAGTTGGATCGCAAACGTTGCCAGCAAGAACCACCGCAGCATGCGCGCCTGGGCGCTGCCGTGGTGCTTTTCCCAGTATAGCACCTTGCTTGTGTTAAAGAGATAGTGGCG
This sequence comes from Anaerolineae bacterium, assembly GCA_040772225.1. Classification (GTDB taxonomy): domain Bacteria; phylum Chloroflexota; class Anaerolineae; order UBA1429; family UBA1429; genus JAAYED01. The sequence continues at coordinate 483,127 of JAXGYO010000002.1, read as the reverse complement.
GCGTGCCACGATTTGCCCGCTGCTTTGCCCCTCGTGATGCACGACATGTGCGTCAGGGGCGTACAGGCACGTCCAGCCCGCATCGGCTGCACGCTTGCACCAATCCAGCTCTTCGGAATACATAAAGAACCGATCGTCCAGCAGGCCGATCTGATCCCATACGAGGCGCCTGGTGAAAAGACATGCTCCCGTCAGCCAGTCTACGCGCTGCTCCAGATCGTCCGGTCTGTCTTCCATCCGGTAGGCGCGCGCCCAGCGGTTGCCAGGAAACCATAGCTCCAGCAGCGTGCTCTCGCATAGTGCCATCGGCAACGTGGGAAAGCGACGCCGCGACGGCTGAGGCGTGCCGTCCCCGTATGTCAGGCGCGGTCCCACGATCCCCGTACGCGGGTCACGCAACATGGGGTTTAGCATGGCCGCGATCGCATTCGGTGCCAGCTCTGTGTCAGGGTTCAGCAACAGGACATAGTCGCCGCGCGCATAGGGCAGACCCAGGTTGTTGCCGCCCGTGAACCCCAGATTTCTATCGCTAATGAGCAGATGTACCCATGGAAACCTGGCACGGAGAACGGATACGGTGTCATCCGATGACGCATTGTCAACGACGTGGACGCGTAACCGGTGATCGCCGAGCCTGATCATGCCTTCGAGAGGAGGCTCTGCACCTTCCTGATCGAGTATGGACTGAAGACAGCGCGCCAGCAGTTCGCTGACATTCCAGCTGACGATCAGGATATCGATATCAGCCATATCAGGCCACACCGAACAGCCGTCTTGCGTTCTCGGTTGTGTGCCGTGCCAACTCTTGCAGTTCCATGCCGCGGATGTCGGCCAGACGCTGAGCGACAAAACGTACCAGGGCAGGCTCGTTGCGGGTACCGCGATGCGGGTGCGGCGCCATGTAGGGCGAGTCCGTCTCGATCAAGAGGCGGTCCAGGGGGGCCAGTCTCGCTATCGCGGCCAGCGCCTCCATGTTCTTGAAGGTGATAGGGCCCGCGAGTCCAAGATAAAAGCCGCGCGAGAGCGCCCAGCCGGCGAGTTCGGGCCCGCCCATAAAGCAGTGCAAGACACCGCGGAGCTCGCTCGGGGCCTGTTCCAGCAAGCTCTGAAAGTCATTATCCGATTCGCGGTTGTGCATAATCACTGGCAATCCGAGCTCACAGGCGAGCATAAGCTGTGCCGCCAGGACGTCGCGCTGCACTGCTCTCGGTGAAAAGTCATAGTGGTAGTCCAGGCCTATCTCGCCAATGGCGACGATGGCGTGGTCGCGTGCCCATTCACGTGTCTGCTTGAAGAAGCTGTCGCAAAGATGGACGTCCAGCCCTCCGCTCTCGTCACAGAGCGTTCGTGCCTCATGGGGATGTACGCCAGCGGCGGCATACACCCCCGTATACTCCTGCGCAATATTCACGCATGCAGCGCTGGTCTGCGCGTCGGATCCACAGGTGATGATACGCGTGACTCCAACGGCCCTGGCTCTTTCGATCGCACCCCCGATGTCGCCCTCAAAGCGCGGCGATTCCAGGTGGGCGTGAGTGTCAAAGAGCATGCCCTATCCCTAGAGTCCCGCGATCTCGAGACCGGCCTGCAATATATCGTCGAGACGGTCCTCATGCGTGGTCTCGCAATAGACCCGGATCACCGGCTCAGTGCCGGAGAAGCGGATCAACAACCAGTCGCCACCCTCCAGGACATACCGGAACCCATCCCGCGTGTCTATCTCCTCCACCTTGAGGCCTGCGACGGTCTCCGGGCGCGCTGCCTGGACCCGCGCAATAACGGCAGGGCGGTCCTCGGGCTCCATGCGGCCGTCGATCCGATTGTAGTAGTGCGGGCCAACCAGGGAGTAGAGATAGTCGATCAGCTCGCTGGGTTTTTTGTCCAGGCGGATCATGAGGTCGAGCAGGTACAGACCTGCCAGGATGCCGTCGCGCTCGGGGATGTGATGAGCAAAGGCAAAGCCTCCGCTCTCCTCGCCGCCGAGGATAGCGTCGACCTCAAGCATCTTGGGGGCGACGTACTTGAAGCCAACACCCGTCTCGTAGACAGGGACACCATAGCGTGCTGCAAGCTTGTTCGCCATGGACGTGGTGCTGATCGTTCGCACCAGTGGTCCGCGCTGCTGCTTGCACTCGAGCAGGTACAGAGCCAGGAGGGCGTACACCTGGAGCTGGTTTACAAACTCGCCCGTTTCCGAGGCGAATCCCACCCGGTCGGCATCTCCGTCGAAGGCGACCCCGGCATCCGCTCCGAGTTCCGGAATGGTGCGCAAGAGCGTAGTCAGGTTGTCTGCAATCGGCTCCGGGCGAGCCATCTCTGGGAACAGCGGGTGACGGATATTGTGTATCTCGTGAATTCTGGTTTTGCCCCCATCGAAAATGTTGGGGAACCATCCCTGCCCAACGCCCCACATGGGATCAACGACAACATCCAGACCTGCGCCCTTGAGCACATCCAGGTCAACGAGCTTGGCGATCTGCTCGAGGTACGGCACCGCCGGGTCGATGAGTTGGATCAACCCGTTCTTGACCGCAGCGTCATAGTCCATGGTCTGCACGCGCTCAGCATCCTGCGCCGCACTGATGCGCTTCTCCACTGAGGCAAGGGTCTCCGGTGCGGCGGCTCCTGCATAGGATGACCGCAGCTTGAACCCGTTGTCGGTGGGCGGATTGTGGCTCGCGGTAATCCAGATACCACCGGCCGTCTCGTATGGCAGAATCGCATAAGAGAGCACCGGCGTAGGCATAAAGCGGGTAGACAGGTAGGTCGTGATGCCGTTGCCGGCCAAAACCTCGGCTACAGCGCGGGCAAAATCCTCCGAGCGATAGCGCGTGTCATATCCAACAACCATGCCTTTGCTTGCAGTCCCGTCGGCGATAAGCTCATCTGCTGTGCCCTGGGCGCAGTAACGCACGTTCTCAAAGGTATAGTCCTCGCCGATGCCCGCTCGCCAGCCGTCGGTCCCGAATCTGATCTGTGTCCTGGCCATCTTACCCCCTATCCAGTGTCTAGCGGCCCCCATAGTATGCGTCGCTAACGTTGATCTCTCAGCAGACGTAGGTCGTTTTCGACCATCATCTGCACCAAATCCTCAAAGGTGACCCCGGGTACCCAGCCCAGCTTGTTCTTGGCCTTGGTGGCATCGCCGATTAGCTCATAGACATCCGCCGGCCGGAGAAAACGTGGGTCGATCTCTACATAGTCCTCATAGTTCAGATCCACCGCCTCGAAGGCGATGCGGAGCAGATCCCGTACCGAGTGCTGCGTTCCGGTGGCCACAACATAGTCATCGGGCTCATCCTGCTGCAGCATCAGCCACATCGCCTGCACATAATCTCCGGCAAACCCCCAGTCGCGGCGCGCGTCCAGATTCCCCATGGGCAGCCTTGATGCCAGACCGAGCTTGATCTGGGCGGCAGCATGGGTCACTTTGCGCGTTACGAACTCCATGCCGCGCCGGGGAGACTCATGGTTAAAGAGGATGCCCGACACGGCAAAGAGGTCATAGCTCTCGCGGTAGTTTACCGTGATCCAGTGTCCATATACTTTGGCGACGCCATAGGGGCTGCGTGGATAGAAGGGTGTGGTCTCTTTCTGCGGGACCTCCTGCACCTTGCCGAACATCTCGCTGCTGGAAGCCTGGTAAAAGCGAGCGTTGGGAACCGCCATCCGCATGGCATCGAGCACGCGAGTGACGCCCACCGCTGTAAACTCGGCCGTCAGGACAGGCTGGTCCCAGGACGTAGGCACAAATGACTGGGCGGCCAGGTTGTAGACCTCATCAGGTTTGTACTCCTGGAGAAGGTGCAACAGCGACACCTGGTCCAGTAGATCGCCGTTGACGAGTGTGATCCTATCCATGATCGGGCTGATACGGCCCAGGTTGGGCATGCTGCTGCGCCGCACCATGCCGATCACCTCGTAGCCCTTTTCCAGCAGCAGCTCGGCCAGATAGGAACCGTCCTGTCCGGTTATACCCGTGATAAAGGCTCGTTTACCCATAAAGCGCTCCTTTGTTCCGTATGCCATTGTCGGACGAGTCAAGGGCGTGTGCGCCAATAGTCTAGCGTGTCTGACAACGTACGCTCCAGCGGGATTCTCGGTTCCCAACCGGTGGTGGCGCGCAGCAGCGAGCAATCGGCGACGATACGCGGGATATCGCTGGGACGCATGCGCTCTGGATCCTGAGTGACAGCGATGTCGGTACTGCTCTGCTGGAGCAGAGATGCCAGAATGTCGCTGACTGCGACGGCCTTTGCTGCACCAATGTTGTACACTGCGCCAGGTTCGCCCTGCGTGAGAGCCAGATGATATGCGCGCACCACGTCGCGAACGTCGCTAAAGTCTCGCTCGGCACTCAGGTTCCCGACACTCAGAACGGGCGCCTGCTTACCCCGCTCGATCGCCGCAACCTGCGACGCAAAGTCGGAGATGACAAACCCGGTCTCCTGGCGGGGCCCCGCGTGATTAAAGGGGCGTACGCGGACAACCGGCAATCCATGGCTCAGATGATACTGTAGTCCCATATAGTCCTGGGTGATCTTGCTCACCGCATAGGGGTTTACGGGGCGAAGGGGCGTATCCTCATCGACAGGGAGATCCTCGGGCTGTACGCGACCGTATTCGTCAGCAGAGGCCACAATGAGGACACGGGGTGATGCGCCAGCATCGGTCACTGCGCGAAGAACATTCAGCTGCGCCAGAATGTTGTTCTGCAGGCTTGATGCGGGATCACGCCAGGCTGCAGGCACCGACGCACGGGCCGCAAGATGGTAGATGCATTCCGGGGCGATATCCTCGATGGCGCGCCTGACCTGGTCATAGTCAACCAGGTCCACACGTTTGAGGGTGCAATCCTGTGCGATGCCAGCAAGATTGGTGAGTGCTCCTCGAGGGGAGAGCAGCCCATAGACCTCAAGGCCGGCATCCAGCAGATGCTCGGCGAGGTGGCTACCAGCAAACCCTCCGATGCCGGTGATGAGTGCGCGCAGAGTTGCAGCCCCCTTTGGCCGTTGTGTCCTGTGCCAGGCTGATTCCCTGTTACCGGGATCCTGAGCGCCTCGCGCGAGACTCTGTCAGGCTACCGCCTAACCATGGCTCGATTATAGCAAAGCATGCTGGCGCATCAAGTCCGAAAGCGTCACCGAGCAGGGCGACAGCAGGCGCGGGACGCCGCGAGATTGACAAAGAGGGGCGATGCGTAGCATCGCCCCCCTTTGATGATCAATGGGAGAGACTATAGACCAGCGTCTGATCGGAGAGCCGCAGCGCGATCTGTATTCTCCCAGGGTGCGTCGATATCGGTGCGCCCAAAGTGGCCGTAGGCCGCGGTGGGCTTGTAAATGGGTCTCCTCAACCGCAGGTCACGGATGATGGCGCCCGGGCGCAGATCAAAGTGTGCATTGACCAGCTCCTCGATGGCCGCATCGGGTATCCGGCCAGTGCCAAACGTTTCGATGTTGAGGGCCACAGGTCGCGCCACGCCAATGGTATAGGCGATCTGTATCTGGCAACGGTCCGCGAGTCCAGCGGCAACGACATTCTTGGCGATCCAGCGCACGGCATAGGAGCCTGAGCGATCGACTTTGGTGGGATCCTTGCCAGAAAAGGCGCCGCCGCCGTGAGGGACCATTCCCCCGTACGTGTCCACAATGATCTTCCGGCCGGTGAGCCCGGCGTCGCCCATGGGGCCGCCGATAACAAATCGTCCGGTGCTATTGATAAAGTAACGGGTCTGGTCGTCCAGCATAGCTGCGGGCACCACCTGGCGAACGACCTGCTGGATGATGTCGCGCTCTATCTGCTCGTGTGTGGCGTCGGCCTCGTGCTGGGCGGCGACAACGACCGTGTGGAGTCGCACAGGTTTTCCGTAGCGGTACTCTACCGTGACCTGGCTCTTGCCGTCGGGACGCAAGTACGGCAGCGTGCCATCCTTGCGAACCTGCGCAAGGCGCTTGACGATGGCATGCGCGAGCTGGATCGGCATCGGCATGAGCTCGGGTGTCTCTGTGCAGGCATAGCCGAACATCATCCCCTGATCTCCGGCACCTACAGCCTCGATCTCTGCATCGGACATCTCACCCTGTTTGGCCTCAGCGGCTTCGTCCACGCCCATGGCGATGTCCGGCGACTGCTCCTTGATGGACGTGATCACGCCACAGGTAAGGCAGTCAAAGCCCGTGGAGGCACTATCATAGCCGATCTCGCTGATCGTCTGACGCACGATCTTGGGTATGTCGATATAGCACTTGGTCGTGATCTCGCCTGTATTCAGCACCAGGCCTGTCGTGACGGCTGTCTCACACGCGACACGGCCGTAGGGGTCCTGGTCGAGGATGGCATCGAGAATAGAGTCCGAGACGAGATCGCACACCTTATCCGGGTGTCCCTCAGCGACTGACTCGGATGTGAAAAGAAACCGTGGCGACTGGATAAAGTTGTTCATAAATCGTGTCTTTCTGCCAGATAAGCGGCCATCAGTGGTAACTAAGCCGATGTTTTGATCAGGTGCCAACCGTCCATGAGTTCAGGTACTCTTCCTGTTCAGGTGTAAGCACGTCGATTCTCACACCCATGGCATGGAGCTTGAGCCGGGCGATGCTAGCGTCGATCTCGGCAGGGACCGAATAGACCTCATTAGAGAGAGCAGTGTGGTTGCGTATCATGTACTCGGCAGACAGAGCCTGGTTGGCGAAGGACATGTCCATGACCGCGGAGGGGTGACCCTCGGCAGCGGCCAGGTTGATCAGGCGGCCCTCCCCCAGCACGTTGATGATGCGCCCGTCCGCCAAGACATACTGGTGCACGAACGTGCGCGGATGTCTGATCTCTACGGCGCGCTCGGCCAGGGCATCGAGGTTGATCTCGACGTTAAAGTGCCCCGAGTTGGCCAGCATGGCCCCATCTTTCATCAACTCCATATGCTGGATGTCGATGACATTCTTGTCGCCGGTGGAGGTTACAAAGATGTCGCCCAGCGGCGCGGCCTCGATCATTGGCATCACGCGATATCCGTCCATGACAGCTTCCAGTGCCCGCAACGGGTCGACCTCGGTGACGATGATGTTGCCGCCCATGCCGTGCGCTCTGGAGGCGATGCCTCGACTGCACCAGCCATAGCCCGCGACCACGATCGTCTTGCCTGCCAGCAGCGTATTGGTCGCCCGGATGATGCCGTCGATCGTGCTCTGCCCTGTGCCGTACCGGTTATCAAAAAAGTGCTTGGTGTTGGCGTCGTTCACCGCAATGATCGGGTAGGCGAGCTTGCCGTCTTGCTGCAGCGCTCTCAGACGGATAACGCCCGTGGTGGTCTCCTCTGTCCCGCCGAGCACGTCCGTCAGCGCCTCGCGCCGCGTGCTGTGGAGTGTCGAAACCACATCGGCGCCGTCGTCCATGGTGATCTGCGGACGGTGATCGATCGCAGCGGCGATGTGCCGGTAGTAGCTGGCGTTATCTTCGCCCTTGACGGCGTAGACGGGCATCTCGTAATGCGACACGAGGGCCGCTGCGACGTCATCCTGGGTTGAGAGCGGATTGGAGGCGCAGAGCACGCACTCCGCGCCGGCCGCCTGAAGCGTGCGCATCAGGTTGGCAGTTTCGGTAGTTACGTGAAGACACGCAGAGATGCGAATGCCCGCCAGGGGGCGCTCCTTCTCAAAGCGCTCGCGGATGAGTCGGAGGACGGGCATTTCACGCTCCGCCCAGGTGATGCGCTGAACCCCTTCGGCCGCAAGGCCCAGGTCTCGAACGTCATAGGAGTTGCTCACTTGATGGTCCTTTCTCGCGTGATCCGTTTGGTGAAGATGGGGCCGGCGGTTGCCCGGTCCTGCATTCGTCTATTATCGGTTGCGGCCCAGCGGCCGAGTGATCCACTCGGCGACGGAGCAGGTGGAATCATCATAGAGCGTCATACATCGATAGTCGTTATAGCGTTGGACCAGATCGTCCATTGTGAGGTTGCACAGTGCATCGACAGAGAATCCCTGCACGGTGAACGATGCAACAATCGTGCCATACACGAGTGCGCGGCGCAGTCCTCCCACCGTCAGGTCCCCAGACTGTGCCAGGTATCCCATCATGCCGCCGGCAAAGGTGTCGCCCGCGCCCGTGGGATCCGTGATGGTGGGTAGCAGGTAGGCAGGCGTGACGAAAAAGCGCTGGCCGATCGAGTCGCCCTGTGTCACGAGCATGGAGCCTTCGCTCCCACGTTTGATCACCACTGCCGTGGGGCCGAGATCCAGGATCGTCTGAGCGGCATCCATCAGGCTCTCGCAACCAGCGTACCTAAGCACCTCGGTCTCGTTCAGAACCACCAGATCAACCTGCGCCATGGCGCGCGTTAGCGATCCGCGCTTGCCCGAGATCCAATAATCCATCGAATCCAGCGCCGTTAGCCGGGGATTGTCTACCTGAGCCAGCACCTCCAGTTGCAGGTCCGGATCGATGTTCGCCAGAAAGAGATAGGGGCTTGCGCGATATGACTCGGGCACAACGGGGTGGAAATCCGCAAAAAGGTTGAGACAAGTCTCCAGCGTCTCGACATCTCCCATGTCGTGGCCGTAGCGACCGCACCACGAAAAAGTCCCGCCCTGCTCGATCTGGAGCCCTTCCAGGTCGATATTGCGTCCCTGGAGGAACTCGAGGTACTCGGCCGGAAAATCCGTGCCTACAACGCCGACCATGCGCACACGATCAAACAGGCTCGCCGCCGTAGAGAAATAAGTGCAGGCGCCACCCAAAGCGCCAGTGCGCGAGCCATGTGGCGTCTCCACGGTGTCGAGGGCGACGGAGCCCACAACCATGATGGCCATGCTACTGCTCCTTTGGCGGCGAATCCGATTCAGAATCAGAAGACGCCGGTATCTCCTGCCCATAGCGCGCCTGCATGTCGTGGCTAACGCCAAGGGTAAGGTCCAGTATGATCTCTGTGAGGGGTACGCTCAGAGCGGCCAGGCTGGCGGAGGGCGCAATCATGCCCTGCGAGACCAGTCGATCGCGCGAAATGCCAGCCTCCACCAGAAGATCGATGCCGCTCTCCAGTCGGGTGACCAGTGAATCGACCGACTCGCTGCGCGCCGCGCCGCCTGCTGGCACGATACCCCAGGCGAGGATACCGCCGCGGTCCATGAACCGGCTGAGTTCCTCGGCCGCTGTTGCGAGTGAGTCGACATAATCATAGGCGTCGAAGCAGATGAGGTCCGCCGAAGTGCGCATGAGCAAGGCCCAGTCTGTGGTCCCTGAGCACTGGATTCCCTTGACACCTTTCAGGCCGGCAAAGACTTCCTCGAGCAGTGCTGTGATTTGGGGCGCCTCGAGCGCTAGAGAGGCCGTTCCATACGATGCCATATAGGGCTCATTGACGATCATCAGCGTCTGCGGGCAGATTGCGGCCAGCACATGTTCTTGCCACGCCGCCTTGAGCCTTAGATGCTTGGCGACCGCATCCTCGAGGACCTCGTCGTAAAGGATCGGGCGGCGGTCCTGATCCACGATCGTCAGCCCCCAGCTGATCGGGCCCGTGATCTCGCCCTTGATGGCAGCCAGTGAAGTGGAGAGTGAGACCTGGCCCTGCAGGAGCATATCCAGAGCCGCAGCATAGTCTGCCCCGATCTCCCCGTAGGACAGGTCATCCTCAAGATAGGCGAGGTACAGGGCTTCGAGTCCGCTGTCCAGATCCCGGCTTCGATTGACCAGAATGCCGCCATTTTCAACAGTGATACCCGGGAAACGCTCGCTGTACTGGGTGTACATGTTCTCTAGACTGCTGCGGCGGGGCAGGCGCGGCCAGCTGGGGATCTCGGGAAAACGTGAAGCAAGAGCCTCCCATGCTGAGGTCGCGTCTGTGTGCGGAAGCCCCCCTGTGATCAGGGGCAACCAGCGAGGGCAAAAGGGCGCAAGCTTTTCGATCGTCGTCATCTGTATCCGATCTCCGGGCAAAAAAAGAGGTCTCCCACAGGGGAGACGCGATTTGGCCACCACTCATCTTCCAGGCGCTCCCACCGCCTGCCGGACTTGGCACCATGAGCTGGCCTTGTAGTGGGCCGTCAGGTTGCCGGGGCTTCGCAGGGCCAGGTCCCTCCACCCCTCTTGATGAGCATGACCAGTGTGCATTGCACACCGCGGCTATGCTATCACAGGCGACTCTTGATGTCAAACATGATCTGCCAGCCCGGCTTTAGCCGGGCAGTCATCACTGCTATAATGCGTGATCATGAATTCAGATATCGACATGCCTGACGCCAAAGCATCACACTCGCCCCGGATGATTCGGCGCAACATCACGTGGAGCGCCGTTAACCATTTCTTTGTCGAGGGTGGTATGACCCTCTCGGATCCGGCCACTGTGCTCCCTCTGCTCATTCGCGAGATGGGCGGATCGCTCGCGGTGGCGGGTTTGGTGCCCTCTGTCCGCCTGTTCGGCTGGCTTCTCCCCCAGTTCTTTGTGGCAGCGCCCTTGCAGCGCCTGCGCCGTTTCTTGCCCACGGTGCGCATGCTCGAGGCTGTTCGGACCATCGTCTATCTGTTGCTGGCGGTACTGCTCGCTCAGTATGATGCCTCCCGGCCTGGCTACACGCTGCCGCTGTTCTTTACGTTATTCGTCCTGGGCCGCCTCGCTGCTGGCAGCTCTGCAGTGGCCCGAGCAGAGCTTGTCGCCCGGATGGTCCCCCGCGACCAGCGCTCCAGCGTTGTTTCGGTGCGTAGCTTTACCGGCGATATCGGCGGGTTCGCGGCCGGGCTGCTGATTGGCTATGTGCTGTCCCTTGATCGGCTGGCATTCCCGACGAACTATGCCTGGCTGCTGGGGATATCGGGGCTGTCGTTTCTGCTGGCGATCAGTGCTCTAAGCGTGGTGGTCGAGCCGCAAGGGGCGCCTCGTGGTAACCAGATCGATCTCAAGCAACAGCTCGCGCGCACACCTTCGCTGTTGCGGAATGACGGTCGGTTCCGGCGCTATATTGCAGCGCGCGCAGCATCAGCCACGGTGAGCATCGCCGATCCCTTCTACATCCTCTTTGCCACTGAGGTGCTCCAGGTATCCCCGGCGATGTCCGGCCTGTACCTTTCCGCGCGCATGGTGGTGCGCATGTTCTCGAACCTTCTGTGGGCGCGCACCTGTCGCCTGAAGGGCAATCTCTGGACCTTTCGGGTGGCCAGACTGATGGGTGGTCTCGAGCCAGTCGCGGTGCTGGCCTTTGCCCTGCTCAAGTCACTCATCTGGGGACAAAACATGCCGGCCTATGCGGGGATACTCTTCGCTGTGCCTTTTGCCCTTCAGGGCCTGGCTATCTCGGCGGACAATATCTCGCGCACCTCGTATCTCTACGATATTGCTCCGGATGAGGATCGTCCAACCTACATTGGCCTCAGCAACACCATTCTGGGCCCGCTGCAGTTTCTGCCCACGCTGGGCGGCCTGCTGGTGCAAAGCGCTGGCTACCCGTTGCTGTTTGTGATCGCGGGGATCTTTGCTCTCGTCAGCTACGGCATCTCTCTGCGAATGGATGGATGACGGGATACCCTCGGTTTGCGGAGAGGGACCCGAGCTAGCGTCGCTGCCGCCGGCTGTGCCGCCAGAGGCTGCTGAGCGCGCCGAGAATCAGGAATACGCCTGCTAGAAGGAGCAGCGCCTGCAGGATGGCATCCCAGTGAAAGGTCCGGTGTGCTATCGCCAGCGGGCGCTCTTGTCCCCAGCCTACCAGCCAGGTAAGGGGGTCGAGCGGCGACGGCGCAGGAAATACAACCCTGTAGGTCCAGTAGGTCGAGGCCGACAGATCTTCCCATACCTGGCGCTCCTCACGAAGTGCAAGACCGGTCAGTTGCTGCTCGAGACGGCTGGCCTCATCCGCCGGTGTCGTGCCGGCGACCTCAAGCAATCGCCACACCGTGTACTCCAGTTGCTCGTCCCGCACGGAGGACACCAGGCTCAGATCGGGCTCCTCGTGGTAGATAAAGTGGTCAAAGAACGGATTCCTGATTACGTTGAGGTCCAGATCGGCGGGCGCCCACGGCGCCAGGACAAAGGCCGCGATAAAGGACGGCTCTTGACCGGCGAGGGAGTAGATCGCTGTGCGTCGCGCGCGTTCTTGATCGATGTCCTCAAAGGTGGCGGTGACCTGCAACACGACCTCGTAGGGTTGCCCCTGTACGTCCTGTAGATCTGCCGCAAAGCCCTCCAGGGACCTTATTTGCATAGCCAGGTTGCCGAGCGCAGCGCGGCTTGCATCCTGGACAGGGGGGTACAGCAGCAGGTAATAGGTCGCTGTGCGGTAGTCTGCCTCCAGCGTAATGTCGGTGCGAGCGGAGCGCAGCGGCGGAGCATAGCGATACAGGGCGTCCTGGACGCGCGGCGAGAGCGCCGCCCCCATCTGAACGAGACTATCGCTTACCTGGCCGCGCTCGGCAAGCCCCACGGCCCTGCTCAGAGTCAACAGCTCCCTCGTTGCCGCGTCGACCTGCGCCGTCGGGCTGTAGGCTGCGGCAGCTTCCAAATATTCCAGTGCCCGGGTCGAATCTCCGGCCTGGTGCGCGATATCTGCCAGATTGCGGTAGATGTCTGACAGGCGTGAGAGTACCTGAGAATTCCCATACCCGCTGTCAACCGCTGACTGAAGAGTCTCTGCCGCCAGAAGGCGGTAGTTGTCGTCAGCGACCTCTTGAGCCCTTGAGAGATACAGGTCTGCAAGTGCCAAATAGGTGTCCGCGGATGGTGCTCTCTCAAGCTCTTGAAGCAGAACGCCAAGGGCTCGCGGGTAGAGGTCGGCAAGGGGTACCTGCCGCTCCACGGCCTCCGAACGAAGCGCCATCAGCAGTGTCGCCTGGTCGCTGGCGGCGCCCTCTCGCTCGAGCTCCTGAAGGCGAGACCAGACATCGGGGGACAGCATCCAGACGGCGTGGGGCTCCACCGGAAGGGTAGCCTCGTACGACCATTCGAGCGCCTGACCGTCAAAGGCGTACCCGGCGGGCTGCCGTTCGACAAAGACGTCGTCCGAGAGCGCAATCGGCAGAGAGAGAGTGATACGTGTGCTGCCAGGGGTTCCCCAGGCAGCGATCGATGCCGGATCCCACACCCAGTGGAGCAGCATCGTTCCATCCATCGCGATCTGATAGGACAGCGTGGCGCTGGCTGTGGCAGATGGCTCGAGTCGCAGGGACCATGTTGATGCATCGACAGTATCGGCCGCCTGGTCAAAGCTGACGTCGGGTGAAGCGGTCTGTCCGCCAGCGTTAGCGAGGCTGAGGACGAGCTCTGTTGGCTTGATCTGGTCTGAGTTAGCGAACCGGTAGCCCTGTGTCACGAGCAGGGAACAGCCGTCGGGGGTACACTCGAGGTCTGCATCGAGTGTGAACGCAGACAGTTCCACAAATCGGGTCGGGGCACCGGGTATGAGGGCGACCGACGAGGCAGGTGCCTGGGCAGCGTAGCCGGCTGGCAGCAGTAGCGCGGCAAGAGCGAGTGCGCCTGTGGGGACCAGTCGCCTTTTGGCGCGCGCCATCGTTTCGAGAACCCTGGTCCAGGTCATGGCCTGCAAAGCACAGTCATGTTTCCTCCACGCGCCGCGAGCGCGTCCGGTAGCCTGTCAACGTAGGTCAACGGCACGATGGTAACACAGCCGGGCTACCGAGCCAAGAGAGGGGTCGCTCCGTTACCATTCTTCTGGTTCGTCAGGGTGAGACCAAGACTGGTTAGTTCGCCATGCCGTTTTCGCTGACAAATGACAATGCCCTGGCAAAGTATTGGCACCAGGCGGCCAGCGCCGTATCGTATACAATAATCTGGGGACTGCATCCGCACGCGCGCGCAGCTTGTCCGGCAGGCGATATTCTGTGTCGGTATATCAGGCGGCCCATGAGAAATGTAGAGCGGCCAAGGGGAGGATGTGTAATGGAGAGAAGGCAAACAAGCCTTATCTGGGGTATTGGCTTGCTGGTTGTGGGGGCACTGCTTCTGTTGCGCAATCTCGATGTTATCCCTGATACCGGTGAGTTCTTGCCTGCGGTCCTGTTCATCGTCGGTGGAGCGGTCTTTGGGTGGCTGTACATCAGCAATCGCGATCAGTGGTGGTGGATTATACCGTCCGGCGCACTACTCGGCATCGGCTTCCTCATTGGCCTGACAGGCCTGTCTCCTTCCGCTGGTGGCCGTTGGGGTGGGTCTATCTTTTTGGCGTGCCTGGCTGCCAGTTTCCTCGTCGTTTTCGCGACTCACCGTGACCTTTGGTGGGCGCTCATCCCTGGAGGAGTGCTGCTCACGACGGCGATCGTCGCGGGACTGCCCTCAGACGCGGGCGAACTGAGCGGAGCTGTCATGATGTTCGGGATGGCTGCAACATTTGGGCTGGTGGCGCTCCTCGATACGGGTCAGCAAGGGTTCCGCTGGGCGCTCATTCCTGCAGGTATTCTGGGTGTGCTCGGGGTCGTGATCCTGCTGGAGGCCGCCACCTGGTCGAACATCGTAATCGCCATCGTGATGGTGGCAGCCGGGCTATTCCTTATATATCGCGGGATACGTTCTCACACTGAGGAGTGAACCTGGCCTTGAGTGCGTACCGAGCACACCGGCATGCCGACATAGCAAGCAGGCGGGGACACGATGGCCCCCGCCGTTCTGTACTCTGCTCTATCGCCCTAGAGCGTTGTCTCCTCGCCGGCCCCTGCCTCTTCGGCATGGGTGCGCTTGTCCCAATCGATGGCGTCGGCACCCGCGATCTGCTGTGTTTCGCGCCACTGGTTGAAATCCGCGATGATCTCGGGTGTCCACTGCGTGTCCATCTGGCTAGATGTGTAGATCCCCTCGCGCAGGCGTGTGTGGGAAAAGACCTCGCGCAGGTGCGTGCGCTCGGCATGCTCAAGTACCTCTTCTGCAAGGTGCGGCGGAACAAAAAGCACGCCAGTGTAGGTCCCGATGACGATATCCCCCGGCAGGCAGATCGCGTCACCGATGCGGCAGGGGGTATTGAGCCCCACCAGCGTGACGTCACGAATGCCAGTGGGATCCATACCCTTGCAGAACGTGCAAAAGTCGGGGATCTCCAGGATTTGCTGTGCATCCCGGATGCCGCCATAGATCACCTGTCCCACGCCTGTACGCGTGGCGATCGCCGTGGACAGGTTGGCGCCAGAAAATGTGCCCTTGTAGATCTTGCCAAAGAGATCTATGACGGGAACATCGTCTTTCTGGAGTGTCTCAATGACCCAGGAGTTCATAGCGCCGATGCGGCCTTCCTGCTCGTGGCCATAGTCCATCAGATAGTCATGCAGGTCAGGCCGGTGAGGGACAAAGGTCGCAGTGACGGCCCGTCCCACCATGATCTTTTCCGGGTGCAGATTGATCCAGTTGCCCTCAAACTGGCGCTCATATCCATGGTGCCAGAGCACAGACCAGGCTTCCTCTGTTACGATTTGTAGCGCGCGCAGACGGTGGATGATCTCGTCGGGGACACGGGGCCGGCCATCGGGGAAGCGATCCCCTTTCCATTCGGACGTGATCTCGATGATTTCCTCTCGGCTGCCAAATGCGACCATCACTGCCTCCTGAATAATCGCGATCCTGCCGTGAGCATAGTCTGTTGCGGACGTAGCTGTCAACAAGGCACTGGCTTTGTCGACTTGTCAACAGGGCTTTCCATGCTAAACTGGTCAAGAAGGGGTGGCCGGTGGTCACCGATTCGGCTCTAGAGGGGTAAGGGTACATATGGCGTCAGGCGCAGAGCGCATCCCGCACAGTTCGCATCCGATCGCGTACCGGACCTTGCGGTTCATTATCTCAGTGCTGATGCGTATTGTGTATCGCTACCGCGTTACTGGCCTGGAGAATGTGCCCGCTGAGGGGGCCACGATCTTTGCTATGAACCATCTGCACCTCTTTGATCCCGGAGCAGCCGGCGCGGCGATCCCGCGCCAGGTGGTCGTCATGGCTGCAGACAAGTGGGCAGACCACTGGTTTGTACGGCTGTTCCTCAAGGCTGCCGGGACCATCTATGTCCGGCGCGGAGAGGTGGACCGAGTCGCGCTCAAGGCGTGCCTGGAGGTACTGAACGCTGGCGGGGCGCTCGCTCTCGCGCCAGAGGGCACCCGTAGCCGAACCGGGGCACTGCAGCGCGCCAAGCCTGGAGTCGCTTACTTGGCGACTCGGACTAATGCAGTGATCGTGCCGGTCGCCTGCTGGGGCATAGAAAAGGTGCGTGACTGGAGGCGTCTGAAAAAGCCGAGCTGCACCGTGGCAATCGGAGCGCCGTTTCAGATGTCTTTTTCGGGTAAGGTGAGTTCGCAGCAACTCCAGCAGTATGCCGACCAGGTGATGATTCGGATTGCGGAGCTGCTGCCTGAGAGCTATCGTGGCTACTATGCGGGGCTCGACTGGGCGCAAGACCCGAATCTGGCGCAGCAAGACGCTGTGCCTGCCGGGGGATAGCTGCATGCCGTATTTCATCACGATAGATGCAGGTTCTTTTATGGGCCCGGATTGTGATCCTGATGCTCTGCAGAATGCAGCGCGTGTTGCTCTGGAGCGCATGAACCAGCCCGACGGCTCGAGCGTTGCCATCACGCTGGTCGACGACGCGACCATCAGGCATCTGAATGAGCAGTACCGGGGCGTTGATTCGGTTACCGACGTGCTGTCGTTTTCCACCCAGGGAGGGGAAGGCTTCATCTTACCTGAGGAAGGGCAGTTCGAGCTGGGTGACATTGTGATCTCCTGCGATACCGCGGCGGGGCAGGCCCGGCTGATGGGACATGCTTGTGCGGAGGAGTTGGCTCTGCTGACCATACACGGATGTCTGCATCTGGTCGGGATGGATCACGGCACCGACGCGGAGCAGCAGGCTATGTGGCAACTGCAAGATGAGTTGCTGGCAGAGCTGGGGTATACCCTCCGGAGCTATTCTCCTCCTGATTTGTCAGGCGATGGTGCTAATGATGTCTGATCCTGTGCTGGTGCGCTCGGGGCGCCGCGACGATGAACTGCGTCCTGTGACCATACAGACTGGCTATGTTGCGCAGGCAGCGGGCTCGGCGCTGATCACCGTTGGCAATACGCAGGTGATCTGCGTTGCGAGTATCAGCGAAGGTGTGCCAGCCTGGCTGGCCGGTCGCGGCGAGGGATGGTTGACTGCAGAGTACACGATGCTGCCCTATGCTACCGTGCCGCGGGCGGATCGGGAGCGGGGGCAGAGTTCCGGGCGCACCCAGGAGATACGCCGGCTTATTGGCCGGAGTCTTCGGATGGCTGTGGATAGAAGGACTCTGGGCGAGCGCACGCTTACGTTAGACTGCGATGTGTTGCGGGCCGATGGAGGCACCCGAACCGCATCGATCACCGGAGGGTACCTGGCGGTCGCGCAGGCCTTGAGTGCACTCGTGGATGCCGGTACCCTGTCTCAGAGTCCTCTGCGTCACATGATCGCAGCGGTCAGTGTCGGTCTGGTTGGTGGGGTGCCCCTGCTGGACCTCGATTACCGCGAGGATTCGCGTGCCGATGTCGATCTGAATGTGGTCATGACCGCAGAAGGATCACTGGTCGAGGTGCAGGGCACCGGCGAGGGGGCTCCTTTTGCGCGCACCCAACTGAATGATATGCTGGAGCTTGCTGAGGCCGGGATCGCCGAGTTGTTTGTGGCTCAGCGAGAGGCGCTGGCGTGCGCTAGCGGATAGATTCGGAATATCTGGACACAAGGAGGTTGGTCGTGAGACCGACGCGTGAGGATGCCTGGAAGTTGCTCAATGAGCATGTGACTACCGATAGTTTGATCAAGCATGCTTTGGCCGTGGAGGCCGCCATGCGTTACTATGCCAGGGAATATGGTCAGGATGAAGAGCTGTGGGCGGTGACAGGCCTCATCCATGACTTTGACTATGAGGAACACCCAACCGCCGATGAACACCCGCTGGCTGGTGCGGCGATTCTGGAACAGCTCGGTTGGCCCGAGGAGATCATTGAAGCTGTCAAGGGACATGCGACCTATCTGAATGTGCCGCGCACGTCCTTGATGGCCAAGACCCTGTTTGCCGTCGATGAGCTTACCGGGCTTGTGACCGCTGCGGCGTTGGTGCGTCCGAGCAAGAGCATTCTGGATCTCGAGGCCAAGTCAGTGACGAAAAAGTGGAAGGACAAGGCCTTTGCTCGGGGCGTGAATCGGGCCGATATCGAGCTCGGGATGCAAGAGCTCGGTGTTGAGCGTAACGAGCATATCACCAAGGTCATTGCAGCCTTGCGACAAGTCGCCAGTGATCTCGATCTTGTCGGGACGCTGGCGTAGATCGAGTTGCGAGCCATGTTGAGCGCCAAGCGCTGCACAAAGTGTGGTGCCAGATACGCCCATAACCTTGGGCTTTGCCCGGTGTGTGGTCATCAGGAGGCCGATCGCAGATCTGAAGAGATCTGCGCAGTATGCGGCGCGAGCTTGAAGGCATCGCAGCGCGTTTGCCCCTACTGTGGAGCGTCACGGGCTGCTCCTCTGCATAGCTCCCTGCCAATCATCGTAAGGGTGTTCTCCAGCCTTGCGATCCTGGCCCTGGGGGCTGCGCTGGTCTGGTGGATCCTGCCGTTCGGCATGGGTCGCGATGAAACGCCGGGGGCTAGCTCCATCGGCATGGAGATCGCCCAGGGAGCAGAATCGTCTGTTACGCCTGCAGGTCACGTGGTTGCGTCATCGCTCGAGATGATGTCACCAGTGGTCACTCCGGACGAACCCGTGGGTGAGGGTTCGTCTCCAGACGAACATGCCCCGGCTGATTTGACACCCATGCTGCAAGAGGCCATGCCTACCGGTTCATCTGTACTGGCAGCGCTGCCCACGGACACGGCGGAAACCACAACCCCTGCTGCGAACCAGGGCGAATCGCTGCTACCCACGGGGACGGCGACGGAAGTCGCCACTGCGACCCTGGTCCCCACGCAAGGGCCATCGGTACACATTGTGCAGCAAGGGGATGTGCTGGGCAGGATTGCGGTTCAGTATGATGTTTCGCTGTCAGCGCTTATCGATGCCAATGGTCTCAGCGAGCAGTCTGTGCTCAGTATCGGCGATGTGATTGTCATCCCCACGCCAGTGGCGACGCCCGATGCCACAACTGAGCAAGTTCCAGCCGCGGCGACTGCGGCCCCAACCGCAACGCCCACCGCAGCAGCGGTGGCTTCCGCGGGGCCGCTCTTGCACGTGGTGGCAGCCGGCGACACCCTGGGGGCTCTGGCTGTGCGCTACCAGGTTGATTCTGAGGACATTGCGGCCGAGAATGGCATATCGACTAATTCTGTCTTGAGGATCGGACAGGAATTGATCGTGCCCGGTGCCATCGTGGCGTCAGCCGCGACGCCGACGATGGAGCCGACCGCGACGCCATCGGCAACGGCAACCCCTGCCGCGACGGCAACGCTGACGGCCCTTCCTACGACCACACCCATTGCGACGCCCACAGTTGGTGTTAGTTCACCGCGCACGTTGCCGGTTGATAGTGGAACGGTCGCAGAGCGAATCGCTCCTTTGGACTCGGCCCCGGGGGCTGGTGGTGCCGTGGGAGCCGGCCTGCTGTCGCAACCGACGTCAGCGTCCACCGCGAGACCCACGGTTACAGGGGGGCCCACTGCTACCCCGGTGGCGACGGCGACACCGCTGCCATCACCAACGCCGGCACCGACGTTACGGGTGCACACCGTTCAATCGGGCCAACACATCGGCGTCATCGCGGCGATATATGATCTCAGTATGGACGATATCGCGAGTGCTAACGGGATCTCGATAAGCGCGATCCTGCAGGTGGGACAGCAGCTGATCATTCCGGGACCGGAGGGCTCCGTGGCCCCCGCGACGGCAGAGCCAGCAACCGCCGTTCCCACGAACGCGCCGGTGACTGCCGTGGTCGTGACCCCCGAGCCTGGAGGCTCGGCCACACCTTCCCCGGAGATCCATGTGGTACAGCAGGGTGACACACTGGGGGGCATCGCTGTTCGGTACCAGGTCAGCTCGGCAGACATCGCGCAGGTCAATGGACTCTCCCTGAATGCGGTCTTGAGCATTGGCCAGGAGCTGGTGATTCCCGGAGTAACGGCGGAGCCAGGTCCAGAAGCAACACCGACCGCACCTGAGGCAACAGCCACCTTGCAGGCCGTCGCTACGCCGACGCCTTTCCCGTACCGCACACGCCCTGTAACCATGAGCTATCGCCAGCCGCGGTTGCTGCTGCCCATTAATGGTGCTGTGATAGCGGGCGATGAAACCGTGCCGGTACTGCAGTGGACGTCTGTGGGTATTCTCAAAGCGGACGAGTGGTACCAGGTACGTCTCTGGACGCCGGATGGCGGAACTGAGCCTGTGGTCTATCGAACGCGCGCGACCTCGCTGCGACTGGATGCGGACCTCTATCCCGAAAGCCGGCGCGATGACCGGTTTCTTTGGGAGGTCGTCGTCGTACACGTGCCGGAAAGCCAGCCGGGGACGCATGAGCTGAGCATTATCAGCAAGCAGCGCGCATTTCGCTGGCGCTGAGTGTGGCCAGTGTACACGTAGCTGGGGACCCGCTTTTCGATAGGGGAGCGGGTCCTTTCTTCTTGTAGCCGTGGATACATTTCGCTGCTGGCGAAGCGGCGCGGCGGCGAATAGCGCCTGCGTCCGGGGAGGCAATGCGGTTGCAGGAGGTGCCCACCGTTGCTATGATTGCCAGGAGAGGCTTTGATCGGTGACAGGGCAGGAGGACGTTCAGCGTGCCAGTGACCAACCTGGGATTCATTTCGGACGAGATTGACGCTTTGCCAGTGTATTCTGATCATGAACATCATTTACCCGATGCGTTCTTTGCAGAGGGGATGACGCTGGATCGCTCATTGGAGCGGTCTTATGTAGCCTGGACTGGATTCGTGCCCGATGGCACGGAAGCATCGCGTGCCGCGTTGCTGGACAATGTGCGGTTCAATTCGTACTTTTTCTGGTACGAGCGCGGCTTTCAGCAGATGCATGGCGTCACGGAGGCCATTACGCTGCAGAACTGGGATGACCTCTCGCATCTGCTCGCGCGCCACTATGCCGAGGACTCTGATTTGCATTGGAAGGTCCTGCTGCAAAAGGGTTACGAGCGGCTGATCCAGGATGCCTACTGGAATCCGGGCGACAATATGGGCCATCCTGAAGCCTTTGTCCCCACCTTTCGGATCGACAAGTTTCTCTATGGCTTTCACCCGGAACAGATTGCCCCCGACGATATCTACCCCTGGCATCACTATGGCTTTGCGGGCGGAACGCTGGCTGACTATGTGGCCATGATGCGTGACACGGTGCGCGAGCGCCACGCTGCGGGGTTGGTGGCGGCGCTCAAGTGCGCCGAGGCCTATAACCGGGGTCTTGATCTCGCTGAGGACGACAGGGAGGCCGCCGAAGCGGTATTTGGCAGGAGCCCTTCGCTCGTCTCGGCCGAGGCCAAACGCCTGTTCAGTAACTATATCTTCCATCGCTGCTGCGAGCTGGCTGTTGAGTTGGATGTGCCTTTCCAGATTCACACTGGCCTGGCGGATCTGAAGGGGTCCAACCCGATGCAGCTGATCCCGATTCTCGAGCGCTATCCGCAGGCGCGTTTTGTGCTATTCCACACTGGCTATCCGTGGACAGCCGAGGCTGCCGGACTCGCGCATAACTATGCCAATGTACTGCCGTCCCTCACCTGGACGGCCACGATCTGCACGACGGCGGCGATTCGAGCGCTGCACGATCTGATCGACGTCTCTTGCTCCATCAACCGTATTACCTGGGGCAGTGACTGCTGGGTGCCCGAAGAGAGCCTTGGGGCGCAGTTGGCCTGGCGACACATCGTGGCAAAGGTGCTGACAGAACGTTTTGAAGACGGACGCGTGCGCGCCAATGATGTCGGCGTGCTCGCCCGCAAGTTGCTGTTTGAGAATAACCGGGCGATATACGGCTAGTCTCTGGCTTGCCGGGGCAGATTCAGGGGTTCTGCGTCTGTCCAGTGCTGGCATTGCCACGCGTCAAATGGAGGTAGCTGATGGCAGCGAATCTGTTCGATATCACCGGATTGAGAGCTCTTGTGACAGGCTCTACTCGTGGGCTGGGCCTGGCCTTTGCCACGGGTCTGGCGGAGCATGGGGCGCGTATCGTCGTCAACGGAACCCGTGACGAGACAGTCGCGCCAGCCGTGGAGCTCTTGTCTGCGTCCGGTCATGATGCGGTCGGCTACGCCTTTGATGTCACGGACCCGGTCAGCGTTGAGGCCCAGGTGGCCCGCATCGAGTCGGAGCAGGGGCCCATCGATATCCTGATCAACAACGCAGGGATACACAGGCGCTCGCCGCTGATGGACATGACCGCCGAGCAGTGGGATGCGGTCATCAGCACGAATCTGAGTTCTGCATTTACGGTCGGACGTGCGGTCGCTCGAGCCATGAGTGCGCGTCATCACGGGGTCATCATTAACATAACGTCGATCAATGCAGAGGCTGCGAGACCCTCAATCGGTAACTATGTGGCAGCCAAGGGGGGGCTGGATGCCCTGACAAGGGCCATGGCGACGGAGTGGGGACCGCATGGCATCAGGGTGAACGCCATAGCGCCTGGCTACTTTATCACCGATATGACACGGCCCCTGGTAGAGGATCCCGAGTTTGATCGTTGGGTTCGAGGCAATGTGCCTTTGGGGCGCTGGGGGGATCCAAAGGACCTGATTGGTGCCGCTGTGTATCTGGCTTCCGACGCGTCCGGCTACGTCACCGGTCGAACAATTCATGTGGATGGCGGCTGGCGGGCCTCGCTCTAGGCACGTTTTGCGCATAGACAATTCCGTGGTGAATTTGCTCCCAACCTGTTGACATGTTAGAACATTCGTTCTATACTGGGATCGATTTGATGGCCCATTGGCGTTGTGGCTTCAATAAGGAGCATGATGGGTGACAAACTTGATCGCGATGTTCTAAGCAAGCTCGCCGAGCCGTTCCGTGCAGATCAGGTGCGCTGGAAGCCGCAGGTGATGTCCGATTCGGGCAAGGCGCTGGCGGTGGCCTATGTGGATCCGCGTGTGGTCTCCGAGAGGTTGGACCAGGCGGCGGGCGGTGAATGGTCCTTTCATTGGGAGCCACTGGGGGTGCAGGGCGACCGCCTGGTGGTCAAGTCGAGCCTGACCGTGATGGGCGTCACCCGGGAGGATGTTGGCGAGTACGTCCTTTCCGACCGCGATCAGGCTGACCCCTGGAAGAGCGCGGTGTCCGATGCGCTTAAACGGGCTGCGGTGCACTTTGGTGTTGGCCGGTATCTCTATTGGCTCGAGGCGATCTGGTGTTCCTATGACCGCCGCAGGCACGAGTTTATCGATGAGCCCTACATCGACGATGAGGGACACGTGCGCGTCCGACGCCGGCAGGGCAGTGGAGGGGGACCAGTTAGCGATGAGCGCGATGATCGCAGAGAGCGCGCAACAACGCGAACGAGAGCGACGCCGAGTGGCAGGGGTGCCCAGGGCGCGACGGACGGACGCCGACCAGAGCCCGCACAGGTGCGAGAGTCTAACGGCATGGACTATGGTGTTCCCTGGGGCGCGGATCTGGTGGCCTGGGCTGTGCGCTATCTCGAGCATCGGAATGTGAAATCAGCTCAGGCCGAAGATGTTTTGCGCTGGCTGACGGAGCATGAGGAGATGCACGCTGACCTGTCCCTGTATCCGGCGCTGAGTGATGCTCAGGCGGCATTCATCCGGGCGCTTCCCAGGTTTGTCGAGGCGCAGAGCGATCAATAGGCGTGCGTGCTGGCTCATCGCGGTCCGGGGGGCTGGCACGCTCGTCTCCTGTAATTCCGGGCAGAACGGGCCAACGGGCAGACGTTTGGCGTTGACAGGCATTCATTCGCATCTATAATCATGGGCGATCGAGCAGTCCGCAACAAAGGAGGAGGGGTCCATGCCCGGGAAAAACAGCAGTCGTACCGGGGGCACGCGCTCCGTGCAGGAAGCGTGGCCCAGGTGGATGTATGTGGCAGTGCCTGCGCTGGTTGTATTTGTGGTGATTGGGCTCTGGTGGGCACTGTTCTCGCCACCGCCTGAGGAGGATGCCACTGCGGTTTCAACACCTACGCGACCGGTAGGTGTCATCGGACAGCCCACACAGTCTCCAACGGAGCAGGCTACTCTGGAGGCATTTGCGCCGACGGCGACCACGGTGCTGCCCACGCTTCCGCCCGCAACCGCTGTGGCTGGAGAAGTGGAGGCGGAGGCAGAGACGGAGGAAACGACTGAGGCGGCCGCTCGAGAGACGGAGGAAGCCGCGCCAAGGGAACCCCTGACGATAGGTGACACGGCAGAGGTCTGTTGTACCGATGGAAGCGGTCTGCGTATGCGCGCAGACGCCGGGACAGAGCATCCAGTCGTCAAGATGCTGGCAGAGGGCAAGATTGTAGAGATCATTGGAGGCCCGAGCGAAGCCAGCGGCTACACCTGGTGGCAGCTGCGCGATGACGTCGGCACCTCGGGCTGGGCGGCTGAGGACTTTTTGATCAAGCAGCAGTAGCAGCCCCTGGCTTTCAGGCGCGATCTGAGATGATTGTTGGCGCCCGGAATGCGTCCCCTCTGGCGCATCCGGGCGCTTTGTGCACCAGCAGGAGAAATGGCGAACGATGTCCAACGATGATATGCAGCGGATCGCAGAGCTGAGATCGCTGATCGCACACCATGGCTATCGATACTATACGCTCGACGCTCCTGAGATCTCTGACGCCGAGTACGATGCTTTGATGCGTGAGCTCGAGACGCTGGAGGCGCGTTATCCCGAGGCGATCACGCCGGACTCGCCGACCCAGCGCGTGGGGTCGGAGCCACTCCCAGAGTTCGAGCGTGTGGTGCACCCGGTGCCAATGACCAGCCTTGAGGACGCCTTTGACGAAGACGAGGTGCGCGCATGGTATCGGCGCGCGGAGCGGCTCTTGGATGAGGATGTCCAGCCTTGTTTTGTGGCCGAGCCCAAGATAGACGGGCTGGCGGTGGCGTTGACCTATGAGAATGGACTGCTGGTAAGGGGAGCCACGCGAGGGGATGGTCGTGTTGGTGAGAACATCACGGCTAACGTTCGCACGATTCGCAACGTACCTTTGCGCATCCCTGTGGATCCCTCTTCCCAGCTATCAGCTCCGCCGCGGATCGAGGTGCGCGGTGAGATCTATATGCCCCGTGACCTGTTTGATCAAATGAACGAGCGCCGCCATGCGGAGGGCCTGGAGCCCTTTGCCAATCCGCGCAACGCCGCTGCCGGGTCTGTGCGGCAGCTGGATCCTCAGGTCACGGCTTCCCGGCCGTTGCGCTTGTTTGTCTACAGCATCGGCTATGCGGACGGGGTTACGGTAGATAGCCAGTGGGATGCCCTGCAGTATTTGGCCGGGCTCGGGTTTGCGGTCAATGCTGACATCCAGAAGATGGACGATCTGGAGGCTGTGATACGCTTCTGCCGCGAGTGGATGGACAGGCGTGACGCGCTGAACTATGAGGCGGACGGCGTTGTAGTCAAGATAGACGACCTGAATCTCCAGCGTCGCCTGGGCATTGTGGGGAATGCGCCGCGGTGGGCCGTGGCGTTCAAGTTCCCTTCCCGTGAGGCGACGACGCGATTGCGCGAGGTGCGCGTGAATGTTGGTCGTACCGGTGTGCTAACGCCCTACGCCGTACTGGAGCCCGTCCGGTTGGGGGGTGTAGAGATTCGCCAGGCGACGTTACATAACTTTGATGATTTGGCGAAGAAGGATATTCGCGAGGGCGATCTGGTTGTTGTGCAGCGCGCGGGCGATGTGATCCCGCAGGTTGTCAAGCCTGTGGTGGCGGTTCGAACCGGCGAGGAGCGCGTGGTTCCCTTGCCAGAGGTGTGCCCGTCCTGTGGACAGCCAGTGGAGCGGCGAGAGGGCCAGGTGGCGATCTACTGCGTGAATGCTCAATGCCCGGCCCAGCGCATCCGGCATATCGAGCACTGGGCCTCGCGGGGGACCATGGACATCGAGGGGCTGGGCGTGCGCGTCACAGAGTTGCTCGTGGAGAACGGCCTTGTACGTGATGTCGCTGATCTGTATGCGATCGATCGAGAGTCACTGATCGCACTGGAAGGCTTTGGCGAGAAACGCGCCGACAATCTGTTGCAGGCGCTTGATGCGTCGCGCTCGCGTCCTTTCTGGCGGGTTCTCGCTGCGCTTGGCATCCGGGGCGTCGGCACGCAGGTGGCTCAGATCCTTTCGGCCCACTATCCTTCCATCGACGACCTGATGGCCTCCGATATCGCAGAGCTGACAGAGATCGACGGCATTGGACCGGTCATCGCCAGAGACATCGTTGCGTACTTTGAAAGGTCGGGCAACCGTGAGTTGATTGCACGGCTCAGACAGCGCGGAGTGCAGATGCATGCGGAGGAACCGTCACCGTCTGAAGAGCCCGCGAAACAGCCGCTCCAGGGGCTGAGCCTGGTGATCACCGGAACGTTGCCCGGTCTGAGCAGACAACAGGCCACGGAGCTCATCACTGCAGCAGGGGGCAGGGTGGTTGGCAGCGTGTCGAGCAAGACGGACTATCTGGTGATGGGCGACGCGCCCGGTGCCAGCAAGGTGCAACAAGCAGCAAAGTATGGCGTTCCCACGCTGGATGAGAATGGACTGCGTGCGCTGCTGTCCGGACAGGCAGGCGAGCCAGAGGGATGACGCTGCAAGAGCGACTGCTGTCTGCGCGAACTGCCCTGAAAGGGAACCCCGATCTGGCGCCGCAGATCGTTGGCTGGAGCGAACAGCACGCACGGCCGGCTACTATGGAGCCCGTACCTGGGATTCTCGCGCCTGCGCTGCATGACATGCTTACAGGGCGCGGCATCGTGGGTCTGTATGCGCACCAGGCTGAGGCGATCCGGCATGCGCTCGACGGAGAACACACGGTGGTCGTGAGCCCCACCGCTTCAGGAAAGACGCTCTGTTACCTTCTTCCCGTACTGGAGAAGCTGATAGAGAGCGGACAGACCTCATTGCTACTCTTCCCGACCAAGGCACTGGCACACGATCAGCTGCAGCGCATAGGCGATGATCTAGAGAGCCTCGGGCTGGACCGCGGTTTGGTGGCGGCATACGACGGAGACACGGGGCCTGCCGCGCGGGCGGCAGCCAGGAACAGGGCGCGCATCCTCGTCACCAACCCCGATATGCTCCACGCGGGCATTCTCCCCAATCATACGCGCTGGCGCGAGTTGATCGGGGATCTTGCCTATGTTGTGATGGATGAGATGCACACCTACCGGGGCGTCTTTGGCAGTCAGGTAGCGGGCGTGATCTGGAGATTGCGACGTCTGTGCCGGTTCTATGGCAGTGATCCCCGTTTCATCTGTACGTCGGCGACAGTGTCCAATCCCGGTGAGCTGGCGGGCGCGCTCCTGGGTGACTCTGTCGTTCTCGTGAATCACAGCGGAGCTTTGGAGCCTGACCGCACGATTGTGCTGTATAACCCCCCGATCACCAACAAAGCCCTTGGCATCCGGCGGGCGCCAGCCGAAGATGCACGGCTTCTCGTTCGTCACTTGATCGCGCACGGGCTGCAGACGGTCTGTTTCTGCCGGTCCCGCCTGGCTGTGGAACAACTCGTCATGGCCTTGCGCCAGGATGCAGAGCGATTGGGCGTTGCTCCGGACATGATCAGGGGGTACAGAGCAGGTTACCGGGGGGAGGAACGGCGAGCAATTGAGGCGGGCTTGAGAGATGGCCGCGTGCAGTGTGTCATCGCAACCAGCGCGCTGGAGCTGGGGATCGACATCGGTGGGCTCTCGGCTTGCGTACTGGTTGGCTATCCTGGCAGCACCTCGAGCTTCTGGCAGCGTATTGGGCGCGTTGGCCGCGGCGCAGCCGGGGGCATCTCCATACTGGTTGCAGACGCCTCGCCGCTCGATCAGTATCTGCTGGCGCATCAGCATCTGCTGCTGGGAGCCGCTCCCGAGGCGGCGCGCGTCAACACCCATAACCTGCATGTCCGTGTGGGACAGTTGCGGTGTGCGCTATATGAGCTGCCATTGCAGGC
The DNA here is from genome assembly GCA_040772225.1 of Anaerolineae bacterium. GTDB lineage: Bacteria > Chloroflexota > Anaerolineae > UBA1429 > UBA1429 > JAAYED01. Next base: position 455,119 of record JAXGYO010000002.1, on the reverse strand, counting down.
CGGAGAGGTATCTGAGCACCCCCTCGACGAGCCGATCCTGCAAGCTCTGGTTTCTCAAGGGGAAGCCAGGCCAAGCGGCGGGCGCTGGCACTGGTCGGCGGGCACGTTCCCGGCGGGAGAGCTCTCGTTGCGAACGGCCGATTCGTCGCGGGTCGAGATCATCGCGGCGGCGCAGAATGGCGATCGTGGCGTGGTGATCGGGCAGGTGGAAGCCGGCGATGCGCCGCGCTGGGTGCACCCCAGTGCGATCTATCTGCATGAGGGAACGCAGTATCTGGTGCGCTCGCTCGATCTGGAGGCCGGGGTGGCGCAGGTTGAACCGGTGACATTGCCATATATTACCGTTGCTTCGGAGCGAACAGAGATCACAATCGAGCACACCGTGAGCGAGGAGCAGGACGGGGCGCTTGCCACATGCTTTGGCAGCATCCGCGTAGTCAGCCGCGTGACATCGTACCGGCGAGAGCATGTGGACACCCATCAAGTTCTGTCCAGGGAGCGTCTGGACATGCCGGAACAGGAGTCCTTTACCGACGCATGCTGGCTTGGCGTCGGTCGCGAGCTCGTCGAAAGCCTGGATCTCGAGGGGCTTTGGGCGGGTGATCAGCCGGGTGGACGAGGCCCCAACTGGCAGCAGCAGCGCGCACTGGCTTTGGCTCGAGATGAGTATCGCTGCCGGCACTGCGGCGCCGCCGAACTGCCTGGCCGATCACACGATGTTCACCACATTGTGCCTTTTCAGACCTTTGGCTGGGTGCCGGGCGAGAACGACGCTTATCTATTAGCGAACCGGCTGGATAACCTGGTCACACTGTGCAGCGCGTGCCACCACAGGGCTGAGCAGCAGGTGGCAATAGCCGGCACACTCACGGATCTTGCCTATGTGTTGCGTTACCTGATTCCACTTTGGGTGTTGTGCGATCCCGGCGATATTGGCACGCATGTCGAGCAGGGGCGCCAGGGAGCAGGCGATGCCTTGTTGTTCATCTATGATCGTGCGCCGGGGGGGTCCGGCATTGCGGAAGCTTTGCCCCCGCTCACCTATGCGCTGCTGGATGCTGCGCGGGAGCGTGTCCTTCGGTGCGATTGTGAGGCCGGTTGCCCCTCGTGCATCGGGCCCGCCATTTCGCCGCAGCCCGAACGCAAGCAGCGGGTTATCTCTCTGCTAGACAGGATGCGGCAGGGAACATGACGTTGGGGCCTGTTGACGATGGTAGTGTTTAGAGCCGGCAACGTCTACCTCGTCCCGATTTATCGATTCTGATTCGGAGGACCAGTGGATTTGCAGGGCCGCATCGAACGCGTTCTGGGTGGCGGAAAGCAAGACGAGCCTGCCGTTCGGGCAGCGGATGTCGCAGCGCCGATAGAGGCGCTGGTCCCTGGTTATTGGGTCACGACGCGTTCCGGTCGCGTGTTTGTGGGCGAGGCGCGTTTCCGGCTCGACCACCGGCATGGCGCGCGTGTCGTGCGTGAGCTGTGTCAAGTGAATGTCGCACAGTGGCCCTCTGTGCTGTTCTTGTCACAGGCCATGTTCGACCTTGCCAACGCTCTGTTCCTGGACACTGAAACGACAGGCCTGGGCAGGGGACCGGGCACGTTCTGTTTCATGGTCGGCACCGGCCGCGTGGTGGACGATGAGTTGATCCTCCGCCAATACCTGGCCCCGGATTATGGCGACGAGCCCCTTTTGCTCAGACTGGTCGAAGAGCAGGCCGCGCTGGCTTCAGGGCTGGTGACCTTTAACGGGCGCAGCTTTGATCTTCCGCTGCTCGAGACGCGCTATATCCTCAACGGGTATGCTCGTTCGCCTTTGCAGCTCCTTGGGCACCTCGATCTCCTGATTGCAGCCCGCAGGCTCTGGAGGCGGTCGCTGCCCTCCTGCGCACTGGGGTCGCTGGAGACGAACGTTCTGAATGTGGAACGTGGCGAGGACGATATTCCTGGATACCTCATTCCGGAGATCTACAAGGCCTACCTGCTGAGCGGTGCCGCCGATGAGATCGCTCGCGTCTTTTATCACAACCGCTATGACGTGCTGAGCATGGTGAGCCTCGTCAGCGAACTGGGAGACATATTCGCGCGGGCGCAAGTAGGGAAGCAGGCTGCCTATGCTGATCCTGTGGCGGTCGGGCGCCTTCGCGAAGCTGATGCGTCAGTCGCGCTGGCGGCGGATGCTTACCGGGATGGTATCATCTCTGGCGATGCTCTTGTGCGGCGTGAGGCTCGCCAAAGGCTGGCGGATCTCTTGAAGCGCCAACGGTGTTTTGCGCAGGCTACGGCACTCTGGCTGGAGGCGCTCGAGGACGGGTTGCTGTATCCGTATGTTGAGCTGGCCAAGTACTATGAGCACCGGCTCCACGCCTACGGCGAGGCCGAGCAGTTGGTGAAACGCGCACTGCAGGGAGTCGCGACGGGCGCTATCGAGCACCCCCACCCACAGCAGGCGCTCCGTGACCTGGCCAGGCGGCTGGCACGGATCCAGTTACGTGAAGAGAACGCGCGCAAGAGGCGTTGCGCTCAAGGGCAGGGCACCCGCCCGAGCTAGTGGATTCCCAGTTTGTTGAGAAGCCTGTGCCCCATGGCTTCCAGAGGCTGGCGAAAGACCCAGAGTATCCCGGCGACCACCAGCGTAAAGGTGGTGATGATGACCATGGTCTCCAGGCTGATCTCTTTCGACGTTGCGCCCAGGTAGTTCAGGGCCAGAACGCCCGGCAACCGCCCCAGCATAATGGGAAGGATCACCGAGCGGGTCCGCAGAGATGTGAGGCCAGCGACGAAACAGCCGATGTCGGTCGGCAGAAACGGTATCAAAGCAACAAAAAAGAACCCCCAGGAGCCAAAGCGTCGGGATACCGCATCGATCCTGTCGATGGTCTCAGGGGTAGCGTGCCGTTCGACATAAGGTCTTCCGTAATGCCTGGCGAGGCTGGTAGCAACGAGCGATCCAATAGCCACTCCAGCTCCTGACAACACCGTGCCCCAAAAGACCCCATAGAGAAAGCCCGAGGCCATGCCCAGTAGCTGGCTCGGGATGATCGGGATGAGAACCTGCACGGCCTGTGCAGCCAGCAAGAACAGCAGGCTCCAATTCCCGATCTTGCTCAGTAGTATGTTCAGCGCTTGCCAGTCTCCGAGCCTGTCCAGCACGCCCGACGACGTGAGCCAGATCGCAGCCAGAATCAGCAGCGATGCGCCAAGAACCAACGGCAGGAGTTCGCGTTTCTTCATCCCGTTACCCGGAGAGTAGACAATAGTACGTACCGGCCGACTCATAGCCAGTCGTCTGGGCGACGTGCGCCAGGGGATCGTCAACACCCAGTAGCACGCCCACCTCATCGAGCCTGGCCTCTTTGGCGTCTTCAGCAGCGGCGGCAAGAACGACTCCTGCCGCGGTGCCGTCCACGGCCGTGATCTTTTCAATCCAATAGCCAGAATAGGCCATCGTCTGCACACGCAGCAACGCGACTGCTGCAACGAGATTCCGGCGGGCGTCGCGCACCAATAGCCCTCGATGCCCCTGTAGTTCCCACGACTCGTCCATGGATGGCGCCGAGCGGGCCAGGTCACCGATGACGTCCAGGGACCACCCGGGGGGCAGATAGGATGTCCTGCTGAATCCCGCAAGGGCGCGCGTCAAGAGATGGCGGGGCTTTCCGTGGACCTTTAGACCACAGTGCTCAAAGACGCAACGGCTGGCTAGATTGTCTGTGGCCACAATGGCGCGCATTTGCGTGCAGCCGCGCACGCGACCTTCTGCGATGGCACGCTTGACCAGTTCCTTTGCGACGCCTCGCCCTCGCCAGTCCTGCACGACACCCAGCATGTCCAGTTCCAAACGGGTGCCGCCCGGGGCAGGCGCGTCGAAGGTGGCCAGCATTCCGACACAGTCCTCTTTTGCATATGCGAGATACACGAACTGGCCGGGAAGCCTTAGCACGGACAACATCTCAGCAGGGGTCAAGTCGCTGTCGCCCAGAGTCGCTGCTTCCAGTCGGGCGATAGCCTGGGCATCTGCCATTGAGGCGAGAGCACGCCGAATACGGTATTCAACCATGGGCGCCAGTATATTCTGGTGCAAGGCGCTGTCAACACAGCACACGCGGTTGCGCTGGTTGACGCCGAAAGCCCCGCGCCCTTATAATCGCGACATCTTGCCAGTCTGCCGCCTATCGCTCGCATATGAGGAGCACGCGACCGTTGACTATCTACCGAGACTATGCCACGGTGTACGATGCCTCCGGGCAGATCGCGTTCAGTGAGCAGATGATCCCGTACCTCGCACGCATTCTGGAGCGCCATCCCGTCCCCAAGGGGGCAATGCTCGACCTGGCCTGCGGGACCGGGACCGTGGCAATCGCCATGGCTTTGCAGGGTTGGACAGTGGTCGGCGTGGACGGCTCCGAGGCGATGCTCGCGGAGGCCAGGCAGAAGATGCAGCTCTTGGGTGACAGCATTCCAGCCGGGCAGATCGAATGGCAGCAGGCGGACATGCGCCGCTTTGAACTGCAGACGCCCGTGGATCTGGCGACCTGCCTCTATGATAGTCTCAACTATATGCTGACAAGCGACGACCTGCTGGCCGTGTTCCGCAGAGTTCACGCCGCTCTTCGGCCCGGGGGGCTGTTTCTTTGCGACATGAATACGGCCTATGCCCTGGAGACCTACTGGGACGAGGGTACCTATGTGACAGATACGCCGGAGATCACTGTCATTATGGCCAGCCGGCACGACTATGTGCGGCACCGATCCACAGTCCAGGTGACCTGCTTTGAGCGGGCAGGAGAGCTCTATCGCAAGATTCAAGAGACACACGTGGAGCAGGCTTATCCCTCTGAACACGTTTCCACGCTGCTCACTGACGCCGGGCTAAAGGTTGAAGCGAGCTATGCTTGTTTCAGCACAGAGGCGCCGGACGAGTTCACACCGCGGGTCTTTTGGGTAGCTCGCAGACCCGGGGGTGCAATGATGTCACGAGGGCAAGCGCAAGCGTGAACAGACTCATGCGAATCTGCGTGATAGCGTTGACCGTTCTGCTGGCAATCCTGCCGGCCGGGTGCGACGCGCCCGAGCAGGCATCTCCCAACGTTCCGGAAACGGTGGACACCGTCCCTCTTGCCCCCACCGAGAGCACACCGGTTGAGACGGCAACGCGTCAGATGGAGGTTCCCTCTATTGCCCCTTCCGCGACTCCTGCTACAGAGCCTGCCATCGATCCAGGGCTACAGGAACTGATAGACCGTGCAGAGCTGGCGCGTTTTGAGGGTGATCTGGAGCTCGCGATCTCACTGTGGAGGCAGGTCACAGAGGACAGCCCCGAAGAGGTCCGGATACCGGCAGTGCTCGAGCTTGGGCGCGTGTATCTGCAGGCAGATCAGGCGGACATGGCCATTGCCCAGGCTTCCTGGGTCGCTGCACTGCAGACCAGACCGGAGTACCGGGCACAGGCGTTGGGCTTGCTTGGGACAGCGCAGGAGGCGTCGGGAGATTACAGCGGTGCGGCCGAGTCGCTCACCCGGTATCTCGAACTGGATGACAGGGCCGCCCCCTATGTCTGGTGGCGTGTTGCACGGGACCGTGAGGCGATCGGTGACTTGACTGGACAGCTTCAAGCGTTGCAACGCATCGATACGACCCGTTTGGAGCCATCTTTCCGCGCCGAGGTGCTGGCCAAACTTGCCAGCGCCTACCGTGCCAACAGCGACCCAAACAGCGCGCTGGCGGTGTATGACCAGATTCTCTCGTTTGCCGAGCTACCGGAGTATCGTGCGCTCGTGACCCACTACAAGGGGGAGACGCTGCGCGAGGCCAGCCATGAGGATGAGGCGGTTGCGGCCTTTTTCGAGGTAGCCAACACCGAGCCGGACTCGTTCGCCGCGTATCTCGCGCTGCAGGAGTTGGTCGCTCTGCCAGATTTGGCAACGGGTGAGATCGGCGCGGCGGGCACGCTGACCGATACGACCGCAGCCCGGGTGCTCACGGACCTCACGCGGGGCAAGATCCACTATAACGCACAAGAGTACAATCTCGCTCGCGAGTACCTGAACTACTATATCGACGCAGAACCTGAGCGAGGCGAGGCCGAGGCACATTACTATCTGGGCATGACTCTGGCCAAACAGGGCGACTATGAGGATGCTCTGGCGCACTATGATGTCGCTATTGATAATGCCGGCGATCAGGAATTGCTAGGCAATGCCTGGCTGGCCAAGGCATGGACAATTAGCGCCAGCGGCAGCGATGCCTCGGGGTTCTACCACGAGTTCTATGTCAATCATCCGGACCATCCGCGTGCCGCGGAGGCGCTCTGGGAGGCGGCGATTGCTTCGGAGAAAGCAGGCAGCTGGTCGCTGGCCTCTGATTACTATGGCCTGCTGGCAACCAAGTATCCGGCCGATGAACGGGCCGCTGATGCGGCTTTCCGGCAGGGGCTTGCTCACTATGCGCAGGGTGATCCCTATGCGGCGAGCACCACCTGGCGGACTTTTCTCGATGCGACCGCGGATGTGGAGCTACGAGCACGCCTCATCACCTGGATGGGATTGGCGGCGAAACAGGCTGGGCAGATGGAGCAGGCCGACATCTACTGGCAGGAGGCTGTGCGGGTTGCACCCGATTCGTACTATGGCTTGCGGGCAGCGGATCTGCTCAAGCACACAGCGCCTCGCCTGGCTTCTGGCCTGCAACCCGAGATCGTTGGCGGTGAACTCGCAGATGCGGACTGGGCTGGCCTCATCGCGTGGGCCTCCTCCTGGATGACCGGCACGGCCTCCGTGGATCTTGCGACCGATCCGCACTTTCTCGAAGCTGCTGCTCTCCATAGTCTGGGTTGGTATGTGGAGACCAGGCAAAGCTTGCAGGGCCTGCGGTCTGCGCTGAAGGATGACCCGCTGGCTATCGTCGATCTGGCGCGGGCGGCGTCGGGTTGGGGGGAGTACGCTACATCGGTCTGGTGTGCACAGCGGCTTGTGCGACTGGGGCGCGAGGCCGGAGCCGGCGATCCCCCGCTAGCCTTGCGGCGACTTTCCTATCCGAACCTCTATACAGGGCTTGTGGCCGAATATGCGGGCCACTATGACCTCGACCCCCTGTTGATGCTGTCTCTCATCCGTCAGGAGAGCCTGTTCGATCCTCAAGCCCGCTCCTCTGCCGGCGCTCTGGGCCTCGCGCAGATCATGCCGGCCACCGGAGAGTGGATCGCCTCGCAGATCGGGCCCGAAGACTATCGTGAGAGCTTATTGCTTCGACCGTATCTGAACCTGCGCTATAGCGCGTGGTTTTTTGAGCTTCTGGTGAACCTCTATGATCGTGACTGGATCGCGGCACTGGTGGCCTATAACGCCGGACCCGGCAACCTGAAGGCATGGACGGGTGGAGAACCTATACAGGACCACGATCTGTTCTACGAGACACTTCCGTCAAAACAGGCACAGGACTATGTCCGGCTCATCTATGAGAACTATAGCTGGTACCGCAAGCTGTACCGGCCGGATATCGTCGGCTGAGCCGCAGACAGGAAACGCGAACGAGGCCACCGGTACTGGTGGCCTCGTTTTTCGCAGGGAGTTTTGCTTAGATGAACCAGGTGGCGTTGCTCTTGTCGGTCTCTCCCAGCATGGTGGCCACGCCGCCGATCTCCACGCCGTCGATCAGTTCCTCTTCCTTGATGCCCATCATATCCATGGTCATCTGACAGGCGATCAGCTTGACCCCCGCCTGCTGGGCGGAGGCGATCAGGGATTCGAGCGAGTCGATGTTCTTGGCCTTCATGACGCGCTTCATCAGCGCGGTGCCCATGCCCGCCATGTTGAGGTTGGAGAGCTCCAGTTTTCGCGCCCCTCTGGGCATCATCCAACCGAACATCTTCTCGATAAAGGTCTTTTCTACGCGAACCGCCTCAGGCTTGCGCAGGATATTCAGGCCCCAGAAGGTAAAGAACATACTCACAGGCTGGCCCATCGCTGCTGCGCCATTGGCGATGATCATGGCGGCCATGGCGTTGTCAAGGTTTCCGGAAAAGACAATCATCGTCTTGGCGCGCGGCAACGCTCCAGACTCACTGAGATGCAGCTCAGGGGTTGCCTTGCCTTTAGCCAGTACAGCCGTGATGGTACCCTTCTCCTGGCGAAGATCCAGTAGCGAGTTACCGGTGTGTTCTGCCCAGGTGGCGATGTCACGGGCAAAGCCAGGGTCAGTGGCTTGGACCTGGATATGCTGTCCCTCGGGCATTTCCTGCATGCGCTTGTAGACAGCCATGATCGGTCCGGGGCACTGCAGCCCGCAGGCATCGAGCTCGAGCATGGGCAGTGCAACGCCGGGTGCTGGCTTGAGGACAGGAGCGGCGGCCTGGATGGTCGGCTCGGATTCGAGCAATGCCCCAACGGCCTTGGGCGAAGGGTTCCACGAGTCCCAGTTGTCCTGCTGCTCGGTGACCGTGTGGTACAGCGAGTACCCGCCGCTAAGGGTCGCGGCCATGAACCCGTGCTGCTTTAGGATGCGCTCTGCTGCATAGGAACGCTGACCTACTGAGCAATAGAGGATCCATTCGCGCTTGGGATCCAGTTCGCTCAACCGTCTTCTGAGCTGGTCCTGAGGAATGTGTATCGCGTCCTGGAAATGGCCCAGATCCCATTCCAGGTCGGTGCGCACATCGAGCAGGCCTGTGCGCTCGGGGTCGCGGTCCATGACCTGGCGATAAGTTACCGCCGTGGAGTCTCCCCTGAGCCGGCCAGCGGCGACATAGCCTGCTACGTTCACCGGATCCTTGGCGGCGCCATATGGCGGGGCATATGCGAGCTCGAGGTGTTCGAGGTCGTAAACCGTAGCGCGATTGGTGATGGCTGTAGCGATCACGTCGATCGTGCGGTCAATGGCATTGATGCCCACCGCCTGTGCTCCGAGCACGCGTCCGTCCTCGGGAGAGTAGATCAGCTTGATCGTCTGGTAAGTGCCGCCCGGGTAATAGCTGGCGTGGTCGTAGCTTTGCGTGACGCTGGTGACGTAGGGGATACCCGCCTGGTCGAGCGTGAGGCTGCTGGCGCCGGTTCCGGTAACCACGAGGTCAAAGACCTTGGCGATAGAGGTGCCAATGGTCCCTCGGTAGGCCGATGCTCGGCCTGCGATTACATCCGCGGCGATGCGCGCCTGGCGGTTGGCCGGTCCGGCCAGCGCGACGGCAGTCAGGCGCCCGGTGACGGGGTCCCTGACCTGGATCGCGTCACCCACCGCGAGGATGTCGGGATTGGAAGTGCGCATCTGGTCGTCCACAACGATGTGTCCGCGCGGCCCCAGCTCAAGGCCGGCATCGCGGGCCAGCTTGCTCTCGGGACGCACGCCGATGGAAAGAATGACCAGGTCGGCCTCCGCCGCACGGCCGCTGGCAAGATTCACCTTCAGGCGGCCGCTATCAGCGCGCGTGATGGACTCCAGGCCGTCGCCCAGCGCAAGCCGGACGTTCTGCCGCCTCAGTTCGCGATGGACCATCGCTGCCATATCCGGGTCAATTGTGGCCATCACCTGAGGCAGCATCTCCACGAGCGCAACGTTCAGGCCTCGGGCATGCAGGTTCTCCGCCATCTCGAGCCCGATGAACCCGCCTCCAACCACCAGAGCGTCTTTGGCACCGTGCTCGTCTATCCGCGCGATGATCGCATCCATATCCGGGATGTTCCGCAGCGTATAGACGCCTTCAAGGTCCAGGCCAGGAAGCGGTGGCACCACCGGGCTGGCCCCCGGCGAGAGGAGGAGCTTGTCGTATTCAAGTTGGTACTCGGTATCCGTAGAGAGCACGCGCACAGTGACCCGGTGCGCCCCGGGATCGATGGAGGTGACCTCCTGACGCACGCGCACGTCAATGTTAAAGTTGCCCTCAAGGATCTCTGGCGTTGCCATCAGAAGGCTATCACGCCGGCTGATAACTCCTCCTACATGGTAGGGAAGTCCGCAGTTGGCAAACGAGACGTGTTCTCCGCGTTCGATCAGCACGATGTTGGCCGATTCATCCAACCTGCGCAGCCGCGTGGCTGCCGTTGCCCCTCCGGCCACTCCGCCCACGATGACGATGGTGCTCATTCATCCTCCCAAGGTGACAGAACCTGTGAAACTTTGCACAATATACCATAGGGGGGTATACTTGTCAAGAAACGGCTGATGCTCTTTCCTTTGGGGTCATGCACCTTGAGGTCTCCAGTCAGTGGCTGCCCCGCCAGGCCTTTTGACGCTGTCTTGCTCACTGTATAGAATGATCCGCAGTGTGAAAGGGTGGAGGCAACGTGCCACGTCGACTGCTCATTCTACTGCTGATCATTCTGGCTGCTTCGTCTGTCGGATTTGGTCCGCCGCGCCTGACCGATTCTGATGTGGCGGTCAAGTGGCTGACTCCACAGCAGGTCGCTCTTATGCGGGATGACCCTGTCCCGAGCGTTACTGCTGCTGCGGCTCTGCTTGTGAACCCCACAACAGGCCAGGTCATTCTAGCACATAATGAACATGCGCGGCGTGCTCCCGCCAGCCTGACGAAACTCGTCACGGCGCTTGTGGCGCTGGAGCAGGGCGACCTGGACCAGATGATGACCGTCACGAAAGAGGACCTGGCTATCTGGACGATGATCGGTCTTCAGGAACAAGAGAGCCTGTCACTGTACGACATGTTATACGTGCTCCTGGTGCCCTCTGACAATACGGCTGGCGTGACCATCGCCAGGAGCCTGGGGGGAACCGAAGGCGTGTTCGTTGGCTGGATGAATGAGTGGGTAGAGCGCTGGGGGCTGCGCAATACGCACTTTGCCAATCCCCACGGGTTGGATGCCGAAGAGAACTATACGTCTGCCTGGGACATGGCACAGATTGCGCTGTATGCAGAGAGCATCCCGCTGTTGCGAGAGATTCTTGGGACGTCCGAAACGATCGCCGCCGATCGCAGGCTGGTCAACACAAACGAGATGCTCACCCGGTACCCCGGTGCCATTGGCGTCAAGACGGGTACGGAGGAACTGGCGGGCGAATGTCTTATTACGCTGGTGGAACGCCCGCAGGGTAGCGCGTTGTCGGTTGTGCTTGGATCGACAGATCGGTACATGGATTCGACTGCGCTGCTGGATCACTTTTACGCGCACTATGCAGAGCTGCATTTCGATCTACCCAAAACGCCGCTCAACCGCTATGTGGATACCGAGGGGCAGGTCCATTCTTTCGGTTTGCGTGAGCCGCTAACGATGCTCGTTCGATCCTGGCAGATGGGCTCAGTTACAATGGTACGCCGCATCACCAATCCGGTGGCACAACCCGGCGAGGACGAGCCGATCGGGACACTCGAGATCTACCTGGCCGGGCGGCCGCTGGTTGAGGCTCCGCTCTATGCCCAATGAGGGTGAACGGCTGCAGAAGGTGATGGCACAGGCCGGAGTGGCTTCCCGACGCGCCAGTGAGGCCATGATCATACAGGGTAGAGTGGCTGTCAATGGACGGATCGTGACTGAGCTCGGCACTCGCGTCGATCCGACTATCGATCGGGTTACTGTGGATGGCAGGTTGCTTGGCCAGGCTGAGGCGCTCACCTACGTTGCGCTCTACAAGCCCGCCGGGTATCTGTCATCCAACCAGGACCCGCATGGCGGACACATGCTGGTCGAACTCCTGCCCCCGGGGCCGCGCCTGTATCCTGTCGGGCGCCTCGATCGCGATAGCGAGGGCTTGATTCTCTTGACAAATGATGGCGAGCTGGCACTGCGGCTGACTCATCCCCGCTACGGGCAGGAGAAGGAGTATCGTGTGCTTGTCCAGGGCAGGATAAGGACCGAGGAAATTGCTGCTCTTGAGCAGGGTATCGCGCTACCAGGCAAGGCTCGGCCGGCGCAAGCCCGCGTATTAGACCTCGGCCCTGGTTGGCGCTGGCGCGGCGAACCCGTACCCGAGGGCTGTGAGTGGATCGGTGTCCTGCTCTCAGAGGGTCACAAGCGCGAGATACGCGAGATGTTGGGGAGTCTGGGATTGCCGGTGATAAGGCTCATCAGGGTGAGGATTGCAGGGCTCGAACTGGGGGCATTGGAGCCAGGCCAGCATCGACGCCTGAACCGGAACGAGATTTTACGGCTGCTTGACCAAGTTGGGCTGGATCGAAAAGAGAGCAAGATTGACACAGATCACGATCGCGATTGATGGGCCTGCGGCGTCGGGCAAGAGCACGATCGGCGAGCGCATCGCCAACGCGCTGGGTTATCTGTATTTTGATACGGGCGTTATGTACCGTGCGGTGACCTGGGCTGCGCTCGATCGTGGCATCGCGATTGCCGACGAGCCTGCGATAACAGATCTGGCTGAGCGCCTCGATATCCAGGTTGAACCCCCCTCGGTTGATGATGGCAGGCAATATACCGTGCGGGCCGATGGCGTGGACATCACGTGGAGCATCAGGGATGCCGCGGTGAATCGTAAAGTCTCTCCCGTCTCGGCCTATCGTGGAGTGCGCGCAGCACTCACAGCACAGCAGCGGCGGATTGGCCTGCGTGGCGCCGTGGTAATGGTCGGGCGAGATATTGGGAGCGTGGTCCTGCCAGAGGCCGAGCTCAAGGTGTTTCTGGATGCATCACTGCACGAGCGCGCTCGGCGTCGCTTTGTCGAGTCCGTGGGGCGCGGCACGGAGGTGCGGTTTGAGGATGTGGTAGCAGATTTGGCGCGGCGGGATGAGATCGACAGTTCCCGCGAGGTGGCCCCGCTCAGCCAGGCAAAAGGGGCCGTCTATCTGGACACAACGCGGCTCGATGTCGACCAGGTCGTGGGTGCGATTCTAGACCTGGTTGCAGACCGTACTTCCAGGGGGGAATATGCCAAGGCTTAGCCGGCGCATGACGCTTGGTGGGCGCGTCGCACAGGTCAGCCCGGGCAGCATTGCCGATGAGATCGGAATTGAACCGGACGATCTGCTCGTGTCGATCAATGGCCATCCTCTCCGGGATGTGATCGACTATCAGTTCTACAGCGCTGAGGAAGAGCTTGTCCTTCACATCAGGCGCGGTCACCGCGTCCACCGGATCGAGGTTCAGCGCGACTATGATGAGGAACTCGGCTTTACTTTTGCCGAGCCGCTCTTTGACGGCATACAAGAGTGCGTCAACAACTGCCCCTTTTGTTTCGTCGCTCAGATGCCCCGAGGAATGCGCCGCTCACTCTATGTGCGAGATGATGACTACCGTCTCTCCTTCCTGCACGGCAGCTATGTAACCCTCACAAACCTGCAGGAGGATGATTGGCAGCGCATCGGAGAACAGCACCTGAGCCCGCTGTATGTCTCCGTGCATGCTACCGATCTCCAGGAGCGGCGAAAGATGCTGGGCAACCCTCGGGCTTCCGACATACTCAGGCAGCTAGATCGCCTGGGGCGCATGAATATCAGCGTGCACGCGCAGGTCGTCATCGTGCCGGGTATGAACGATGGTCTGGTACTCGAGCAGACTGTCGCCTCCCTGCTGAACAAATGGCCCACTGTGCAGACGCTGGCATTGGTGCCCGTTGGCGTGACGCGAAATTGTGCACCGCAAGTACGGGGATTGACAGCGGATGAGGCGAGCGATGTGCTAAAGCTGGCGGAGGCGGTGCGTCCAAGGGTCGCTGAAGAAACCGGTCGGACGTGGCTGTATCCATCCGATGAGCTCTACCTGCTCGCTGATCGAGAGGTGCCGCCCGCCGGCTACTATGATGACTCTGCACAGAAAGAAAACGGTGTGGGTCTCGTACGGGCTTTGCTGGATGATTGGTCCTATACCCGTGAGGCTCTCCCTCCCAGGCTGTTCTCCGGAGTGAGCGCGACGCTGGTCTGCGGGACACTGATCGCCCCGACGCTGGCAAAGCTCGCTGCTGAAGCAAGCCAGATCACCGGCGCCAGGCTGATGGTTCGCCCGGTTCGCAACAGTTACTTTGGCGACACGGTGACGGTTTCGGGGCTCTTGACCGGAGCGGATGTGCTTTCTGAGCTCAAGACCATGGCGTTGAGCGATGTGGTCTGCATTCCGAGGGCGATGTTGGACGAAATGGGGGAGCGTACGCTGGATGACATGACCACTGAGGCGCTCGCTCAAGCCCTGGGTGTGCCTGTGGAGCCTGTCGCCACGATGGGCGACGTCATTGATCTGCTATATGGCCTGGGTGCCTGAAGAAAGGAGACCAAGCACGCCTGGAGACTTGAGAGGGATTTAGCGCAAGGGCTGCCGTCAGGCAGTTGACGAGGATGGGGTTGCTCGTGTCGCAACGAGCTTAACCCGGCTACCGGCCGGGGAAAATCGAAGGATCAGCGGAAGCCCCCGGGGTGCGCCACACCCCGTCACGTCCCTCCCCAAGACAAGGACCGCTGCAAACACACCGGGCAACCGGTGGAACAAGAGGGGGTCCAGTGGCATTTACCGAGTCAGGCATTCAGTGGCGGTCCCTTGACCGTTACCGTGTGCCATGCATCGTGTGGGAGGATGATCCATGTGTGGTATTGTCGGGTATGTCGGCATGCGCCCCGCGGCACAGATTGTGCTGGAGGGATTGGAACGCCTGGAATATCGCGGCTATGACTCGGCGGGTATCGCCGTATTGGCCGACCAGGAGATTCGCCGGTGTCGCAGTGTTGGGCGAATACGGGAACTGGCAGCAAAGGTGGACACGGTGGACATGCCTGGAGGACTGGGCATGGGTCACACACGCTGGGCGACGCACGGGGCCGTGACGGAGGATAACTGCCATCCTCACACGGACAGCGCTGGCACGATCGCGCTGGTACAAAACGGGATTGTCGAGAACTACCGGCCACTCAAGAATGCGTTGGAGGCAGATGGCGTTGTGTTCCGGTCGCAGACGGACACTGAGGTGATCGCACATCTTGTCTCCAGGTACTATGGCAGCGGTGCCGATTCGGTGGCTGGCGCTGTGCGGCTGGCCCTCGCGGATCTGGAGGGCCCCAGCGCGATTGTGGTGATGAGCAAGAATGAACCTGGCCAACTGGTCGCAGCGAGACTGGGCCATGCCGGTGCAGTTGTGATCGGCCTGGGGGAGGGTGAGAACTTTATCGCATCCGATACATTGGCGCTGCTGGCCCACACGCGCAGGGTGATGTACCTGGAGGATGGCGATGTAGCCACGGTCACTGCTGAATCGGTTACGATCGTTGATCGTGATGGGCAACCGATTGAGCGGCCGGTGGCGACACTATCCGGTGATCCTGTCCTTGCCGCCAAGCAAGGGTACCGGCACTTTATGCTCAAGGAGATCTATGAGCAACCGCAGTCTCTGACTGACGCCCTGCGTGGCCGCGTGGACCTGAGCCAGGATCAGGTGACGCTATCGGATCTCGCGGGTGTCGAGCCTGTGCTGCCACATCTGCGCCGGCTGCATGCAGTGGCCTGTGGTACAGCGTGGCATGCCTGTCTCATGGCCAAGTTTATGATTGAGGATATTGCACGCCTCCCGGTCGAGGTGGACTATGGGTCAGAGTTCCGCTATCGAAACCCTCTCCTGGAGCCAGGATCGGTGGTTCTCGTGATCAGCCAATCTGGCGAGACGGTGGATACGCTGGCGGCGATGGAGACGGCTCGTGAGCGAGGGATGCAGTCCATCGCGCTGGTGAACGTGCCTGGGAGCCAGGCGGCCCGTTTGGCCGATGGCATCATCCCCCTGAATGCGGGACCGGAGATCGGCGTGGCTTCGACCAAGGCCTTTACTTCACAGGTGGTAGCGGGCCTGCTTCTGGCGATCTATCTGGGCAGCAAGCGCGGTACTCTGGATCGCGAACGGCGTGCGGCCTTGCTCGCAGAGGCGAGCCGGCTCCCCAGTCTGGTGGGTGAACTGCTGGACGATGGGACCGACTATGAGTCGATTGCGCGGCGCTATATGCATTGTGACAATTTTCTGTACCTTGGCAGGGGCATGAACTATCCCATCGCGCTTGAGGGCGCCCTCAAACTCAAGGAGATATCGTATATTCACGCCGAAGGCTATCCGGCCGGAGAGATGAAACATGGTCCCATCGCATTGATCGATGAGAACATGCCCGTTATGGCCATTTGTCCCGACGATCGCGTGCGCTCCAAAATGCTGAGCAATATCGAGCAGGTCAAGGCTCGGGGCGGGCGGGTTATCGCTCTCGCCACTGAAGGCGATCGGGAGGTCGCAGACAAGGCAGACGATGTCCTGTGGATACCCAGGGGTGGGGCGTATGTCACATCGATCCTCGCGGCGATTCCACTGCAGCTCTTTGCTTACCACATGGCCGTATTGCGAGGCTGTGATGTTGACCAACCCAGGAACCTGGCCAAGAGCGTCACGGTAGAATGACTGTAAAAGGGCCCTCTCATGTGAGAGGGCCCTTTTGCTGGCAGCACGACTTAGAACGGTCGGAGGTCCGGCAGATACTTGGCCAGTTCCTCGCGCATCGAGGCCTTCATCGCGGAGAGACGCACGGCATCCAGCGCCTCAAAGCGCAGTGACAGTTTGGGAGAAGTGTTCGAGGCGCGGATCAATGCCCAATCCTTATCCCCGTAGTAGATGCGGGCACCATCGATGTCGATGACGCGGTACTGCTTCGCGTAGGTATCTCGGACGGCATCCACGACCTGTTCCTTCATATAGTCCGGGCAATCGACACGAATCTCCGGCGAGCTCACATATTGAGGTAGCCCATCAAGCAGCTGGGTTACCATCTGGCTGAGGGGCATGCCGGCACGGTCGATATACTCGAGCAACCGCGCCGCGGCAAAGAGCCCGTCGTCGAACTCGATGGGCGGATCGTTGAAAAAGATGTGCCCGCTGAGCTCCCCGCCGATCAACGCCCGCTCCTGAAGCATCCGCGGGAGGATGGATGTGTTGCCGCAGCGTGACATAATTGGGATGCCGCCGTACTTTTGCACGCCATCGAACAGCATCTCCGAGCAGCGGACCTCAAAGACGGCTTTGCCCGGACCGTTTCGCAAAGCTTCTCTGGTGAAGAGCAGCAAATAGACATCCGGGGGCACGATCTGTCCCTTTTCGTCCACGATGCCGATGCGGTCCCCGTCCCCGTCAAAGGCGATGCCCAGGTCACACTCGTTTTCGACGACGGCTTGCGCCAGGTCGACAAGATTCTCGGCCTCGGAAGGGTCCGGGGCATGGGCGGGGAAGGTGCCGTCCGGTTCGCAGTACAGCGGGATCACCTGGCAGCCCAGTTCGCGGAACAGCCGGAGGGCGAGCGGCCCGTTGACGCCGTGCCCTGCATCGATGGCAACCTTGCACGAGCGCCTCAGTGAGACCTTGTGCAGGAGGCAGTTCAGATAGGGATACTCGACATCGCGCACCAGACGGTGTCCGTGTCCGCTGGCAAACGATCCGCTGGCGATCAACCTTTCCACCTTTTGCAGTTCCGCCCCGGCCAGGGGCTCCATGCCGACCTGAAGTTTGAGGCCGTTAAATTCGGCGGGGTTGTGGCTCGCGGTGACCTGTATGGCCCCGTCCACCCAAAAGTGGTTCACGGCAAAGGATGTTAAAGGAGTCGGCACCTGGCCGATGTCGAGCACTTCGCAGCCGGCATCCAGCAGGCCGCGAATGGCAGCCTGGCTAAAGGGGAGCGAGCTGGGGCGTGCATCGTGCCCGATGACGATCTGGCCCCGGCCCGTCCGGCGCAAAATATAGGTGCCAAAAGCGCGCCCCATGGCCTCCAGTGCCGAGTTGGTCAGCTCCGCGCCCACGACACCGCGGATATCGTACTCGCGGAAAATCGCGCGGCTGACGGATAGCTTTTTCTCCAGGGCATAGTCGTGTAGCACAGAGCGGAGTGCCTCGCCCAGCTTGACGGGGTCGTGCCGGACGACCAGATGGGGCTCGCCAGTGAGAGGATCATTCTGCAGCACTTCCATCGTGAGATCCCGGAGCATGAGGATCGCGCCCTCTACGAGTACGATCTCCTGAGGCGTATCGGGAAAGATTGCGACCTGTGAGCCATCGCTCACCACCAGCTGGGGAACCACGAGCTCTGCGTCGCTGTCCAGATAGCGCTGCATCACCTCGGGGCTGATCTCTCCCCCGTGATGTGCGAGGACATAATCAAAGCGCAGCCCGCAGTGTTGCTGAATGGTGCGCACATGATCGGCAACCGAGAACCCCTCGGTCTGGTTCGGTTGCGTCATCAGATTGCACACAAAGATCTTGCGCGCTGGGCTGGCACGGACAGTGTCGTTGATCTCTTTGATCAGGAGTGAAGGGATAAGATTCGTGAACAGCGAGCCAGGACCGATCACGATCGCGTCCGCAGAGCGCAATGCTGCAAGTAGCTCCGGAGTCGGTCGAAAGTCGGTCGTTGGTCTCCCTGGGCTATCCGAGATGAGAAACACCCGTTTGATCGAGGCGCCTTCTTTCCCGGCAGTGATGGCCGCCTCTCCGAGGAGCTGTGAGTCGTCGCTTAACTCGGCGCAGACTTCGACACGGTCCAGTGTGGGGATGAGTACTTCGTCCGCTGTGGCGCCAATTGTCGAGTGTAGCTGCGCAAAGGCGGCGCCAGCGTTGGCTGGGGGCACCACCCCGGTGATATCCCAGGGAGCGTCGCGATACGCAGATACGAGCATCGCGAGACCCTGAGTGCCTGCAAAGGCGACGACTTGCTGCCGCCCGCTTGTTGTGCTAGACATGTTACTACCTCTTGCTCCTGTTTCTGGTTTTCTGCATTACAGGAGCGATCGCGAGAGGCCGCGTTGGGCCTTGAGTGGCTGCATCGCTGCGAGCACTGGGCAACGATCCTGTTGATGGATTGCTCGCAGGCGCCGGGACTATAACACCCGTGAAAGCGACTGTCAATATGTGTCATTTAGGCTTGACAGGGTTGGTTTGCTGCGTTACCATCGTCACGTCCGTGTGGGGGGATCACATAGATCGCATATGCAAAGGAGAATTACATGGTCGACGGGTTTCAGAATCGCATCTTGCACGTCAATCTGACGGATGGCAAGACCTGGGTGGATGAGATGCCGGAGAGCTTTTACCGGCGGTATCTGGGCGGTAACGGTTTTATCGCATACTATCTGTTGCATGAGATGCCCGCGGGCGTCGATCCGCTCGGCCCGGACAACCTGTTGATCTTTGCTGCCGGCACGTATACGGGTCTGCCCATCGCCGGGGCCGGCAGAAGCGAAGTGGGCTGCAAGGCGCCGCTCACGGGAGGGTTCGGTACGGCCGATGTTGGCGGCTTTTTCGGCGCCGAGCTTAAACAGGCGGGCTACGATGCCATCGTTATTCATGGTCAGGCTGAGAAGCCGGTGTACCTCTGGATCGACGGCGGCGAGGTGGAGATTCGTGACGCGTCGCATATCTGGGGCATGAACACCCTGGAGACCCAAGAGACCATTCAGGCCGAACTGGGCGGCGACGCTCGCATTCGCCTGGCGATGATCGGACCGGCTGGCGAGAATATGGTGCGTTACGCGTGCGTGATCAACGACCTGCGCCATGCCGCGGGTCGGACGGGAACGGGCGCTGTCATGGGTTCTAAAAACCTGAAGGCAGTTGCGGCGCGTGGCAAGGGCCGGATACCTGTGGCAAATCAGGAGAAATTCCGCGAGTTGGCGCGCTTTATGGTCGACAACTGGAAGGAGCTTAGCTGGGGCGATCACGACGTGGGTACCCCTGGCGGCCTGATCCACCTGAGCGAAGTCGGGGCACTGCCGACGCGCAACTTCCAGGACGGCCAGTTTGAGGACGCCGAGATGATCACGGGAACGACCCTGCGCGATACGATCATGATCGGGCGCGAGGGCTGCTACGCCTGCCCGATTCGGTGCAAGCGCGTCGTTGAAGTGCACGAGCCCGGTATGGACATCAATCCGATCTATGGTGGCCCCGAGTACGAGACAATTGGCGCCTTTGGCTCCAACTGCGGGATTAACGATCTAAAGGCGATCAGCAAGGCCCATGAGCTCTGCAACGCCTACGGCCTCGACAGCATCTCCTGCGGCATGTCGGTCTCTTTTGCTATGGAGTGCTATGAGAACGGGCTGCTGACCAAAGAGGACACGGGTGGTCTGGATCTCTCCTTTGGTAACGCCCAGTCCATGCTGACACTGGTGGAAATGATCTGCCGTCGCGAAGGTCTTGGCGATCTGCTCGCCGAGGGTACGGACATTGCGGCGAAAAAGATCGGCGGGAACGCGATGGATTATTCCATCACGGTCAAGGGCCAGCCCTTTCCGATGCACGAGTGCCGTACGCGCCATGGTCAGGCGCTGGGCTACGCCGTTTCTCCAACGGGTGCTGACCACATGCACAACTTCTGGGACGAGGGCCTAACGATGGACCCGCCAGGCCAGCAGCTGCAGGAACTGGGGCTGTATGAGCCTGTCTCTCGGCA
Organism: Anaerolineae bacterium; assembly: GCA_040772225.1. GTDB lineage: Bacteria > Chloroflexota > Anaerolineae > UBA1429 > UBA1429 > JAAYED01. The sequence continues at coordinate 434,781 of JAXGYO010000002.1, read as the reverse complement.
CAATCTCGGCCCGGAGAAGGTGCGTGCCTACATGTACAGCAGCAACTGGCAGTGGGTCTTTAACCACCTCGGCTGCTGCATGTTCCTGAGATGGACCCGCCAGCAGATGGCCGATATCGTTTCGGCGATCACCGGGTGGCAGACCAACGTGTGGGAGCTGATGCGTGCCGGCGAGCGTGCCGTGACCATGATGCGCGCGTTTAATATGCGCGAGGGGATGACTCGAGATGATGATCGACTCCCCACGCGGATGCAGACCTACCACGTGAGCGGGCAGGTGAACGAGGAGCCCGTCGACCCTGAGGTGCTGGAAGAGGCCAAAGAGACCTTCTATGCCATGATGGGTTGGGATCCCGAGACGGGCAAGCCGACCCTGGCCAAGCTGCAAGAGCTGGACATCGCCTGGGTCTACGATCAGATCAAGTCAGTCTAGGCTATAGACAATGCAAGAGGGGCAGCCGCAGGCGGCTGCCCCGTTTGTTTGCTCTCCTGATGGGTCGCCCATAGCCTGGACAATGGCAGAGGGCTACGCGATGGTTTCCTCATCCAGGAGCCGTTTCTGTCCCTCCAGAGCGCGTATCCCGGTCACATCCTGCACCATCTCCAGCGCGCCCATGTAGGTCCCGTCAGAATCACGCACAGCAAAGTAACGGATGTGGACGAATTTGTCGTTCAACGTGATCCAAAACTCGGCGCTGTCCCGCGTTCCCGCCCTAAAACCCTCCAGAATCGCATTCACAACGTGCACACTGGCAGGCGGATGGCAGTTCTGTACCTTGCGACCGATGACTGAGGGCGTTCGCGTAAAGATGCGGCCAAGGATCGACTCGGAGTAGAACCGAACGGAGTCAGTCTCGTCGACAAAGGTGAGATCCACAGGCAGATGGCGAAACAGCCGGGTCAACTGCTTTAACGTGAGGGTACCCACCTCCAACGCGATACCTTCGGCGTAGTTCGTGGCCGGCCTGACCGTTGCAGCCACGCGTTCGGACTCGGGCACATCGGGCTGCCACTGATCGCCGGGCCGAATCAGGCAATAGCCGATCTCATCGCTCTGGTCACGGATGGCGAGCCACTCGGCGTCGGAGAGGACCTTGAGCGCCGTGGGATAGAGAATGTTTTCCTCTTTGTACATCATCGAGCGCATGTTCTCGGCCATGCGGGCAAAGGTTGCCGCGATTGCTGCTGCATCGCCGGCCTGAACAGCGGCCTGGAATGCACGCGCCTGCTGGCGAATCTCGTCGTGAATGCCCCACATAACGGCAGTCGGGCCGCTTACGCCTGTCTTTTCCAGGAACGGGAATAGCAGGTTCTCTTTCCGAAGATAGATCCGGTCAAACTTCATCATCTGCTCGACATAACTGCGCAGCGCCGCAACCGCCTGGTCCGACGGGAGTTGCTTGATCGTCTCCTCGATCAGGAGCAGCATCTCTGCCAGCGCAAAGTTCTCGTACTTGAACGTGTGGACTGGATGCCCCGGGGTCAGCTCAGGATGCTCAGGGGTCTGCAGTCCCTTTTCAAACACGGCCACGTGGACATCGCACATCGCCTGTACGTCTTCAGCGGGGAGGCCCTCCGAGATGAGCTGCTGTTCGATCTGAGCTATCTCTACGGCGCTCACATCACCCACGAGTGCCAGAAAGCGCGCCTGGATGTCCTCCACCTCGGCACCGCGATGCAGGTCGGTGATCAGTTGCTTGAGCATCTCTTTGCGTTCGGACCTAGTGTCGTCCATTGTCTCATCTCTCCTGCCGCATGCTGCGGTCTTTATCCGATTATCTCACACTGTACGCCAGGATTGAGAGACAATCAGTCACCAGGGTTACACTCGCCGGCAGTTCTCGGTATGCAATCATCACGACGGCTGCGGGCCGCTGCCGGGTGATTGCGATGCATCCCAACCATCCTCGAAGTAATCCAGAGCGCGCGGCGCACCGTCCAGTTCCAGGACAATGACGGTATCCAGAGCGTCTGGGGCTCGCGCGGGAAGCTTGTCCAGCATGACTCTGTCGCCACGCTGCTCAAACACCACGGACTCGCCACTATGGAGCATGTGTACTGAACGGACTTGATTGAGGATGCGTGGAATCGTCAGCTGCCTGCCTGGCCAGCGGAGCACGTGCGCAAACACCGTGTTGCCCTTGAGGGTGGTCATGCCGGTAGAGCTAAAGAACGGCGAGCGGTCAGTGCCATAGATTGACGCACCGTTGTTCTTGAGCCAGTCACCGACCTGGCGGAGGATGCGCTCGGATTCGGGAGGCACCGTGCCATCCGCCTTCGGACCTATATTCAGTAATAGATTGCCACCGCCGGAGGCACAGCGCACCAGCGTCTCGATCACCTGTCGGGGGCTCTTCCAGTCTGTGTCCGCCTCGTTATAGCCCCAGCTTCCATTGAGTGTCATGCACGCCTCCCAGGGACGACCCGGTGCTGAGGCGGCGACATGTTGTTCCGGTGTGTCAAAATCCGCGGGCAGCTGTGCGCGGTTGTTGATGATGATTCCGGGCTGCAGTTGGCGGACCATGGCGTTCAGTTCCTCGGAGCGCCAATCCTCGGCCGTGTAGGGCCAGCCCCCGTCGTACCAGAGGATGTCGAGCTGGCCATAGTTCGTACAGAGCTCGCGCACCTGAGCATGCACATAGTCGACCAGCGTGGCCCAGCCTGCGGCGTCCTTTTGCGGACCGCGAAAGTAAGCCGGATAGCGCCAATCCAGGAGCGAGTAGTAAAAACCGATAGGCATCCCCCCTCGGTGACATGCCTCGACGAACTCACGCAGCAAGTCCCGGCCAACAGCGGTCTTGGGCGCGGTAAAGTCAGAGTATGCGCTGTCGAACAGTGAAAAGCCATCATGGTGCCGGCTGGTGAGCACCATGTAGCGCATCCCGGCCTCTTTGGCCAGGCGGACCCAGGTATCCGGGTCGTAACGTCTCGGGTTGAACTGCGTCGCCAGGGGGGCATATTCCTCGTGCGGAATATGCTCCTGATGCATGACCCACTCGCCTCTCGCTGGAATGGCGTAAAGGCCCCAGTGGATGAACATGCCGTACCGGGCATCAAGCCACCATCGCATATGCTCGGGCAAGACCATAGGGATTACCTCCTGATTGCTGTGGGAAGTGCACGCTGCGATGTTAACCTGCCGACACACTCTGGTCAAGGCAGGCGCGGCCAATCAAGACCTTTTGAGGCAGCATCGTGTTGGCAAGGCTCACGCCGCAGCCTTTTGGGCCAATGGCCGCCGGCGACTATACTATCCGCTATATGCACGAGTTAGCAGTGACCGAGAGCATTGTAGAGATTGCGACGCGTCACGCGGCACAGGCCGGCGCAAGTCGCGTGCTCGCCATCAACCTGGTGATAGGCGAGCTGTCGAGCATTGTCGATGACAGTGTGCAGTTCTATTTTGACTATCTGAGCGAAGGTACCAGCGCAGAGGGGGCTCGGCTTGTCTTTAGCCGACTCGATGTTGCGTTGATGTGTCAGGCATGCGGTCATCGCTGGGAACCAACAGGCGCTGACTGGCGCTGCCCCGTATGCGGTGCGGCCCGCGCGCAGGCTGTTCAGGGCCGCGAATTCTACGTGGAGAGTATCGAAGTGGAGGATGGATGACCACACGAAAGGTGCCCGTAATCGAGCGAATCATGGGGGCCAACGACACGCAAGCGGCGGACAACCGCCAGGCCTTTGATCGTCATGGCATCCATGTGATCAACATTATGGCCTCTCCGGGGGCCGGCAAGACCAGCCTCATTCTGGAGACAGTCAAGCGCCTGAAGGATGAGATCAGGATCGCTGCCATCGAGGGCGATCTGGCCTCTACGGTCGACACGGACAAGGTCAAGGCGGGCGGCGTGCCCGCTGTGCAGATCAATACCGGTGGCGGGTGCCATTTGGACGCCAACCAGGTGGCCAAATCGCTGAGCGACCTTCCGATGGACGACCTGGACCTGGTCTTTATCGAGAACGTAGGCAATCTCGTCTGTCCGGCCGGGTTCGCTCTGGGCGAGCATACCAGGCTGGTGATTTCCAGCGTGCCAGAGGGTGATGACAAGCCCTACAAGTATCCCAAGATGTTCGCCAATGTCGATGCGCTGGTGATCAACAAGATCGACCTGATACCCTATCTGCCCTTTGACATCGAGGCCTACACGGAACTGGTGCGAGGTATCAACCCAGAGATTGATGTCTTTGCGGTCTCCTGTGTCAGCGGAGAGGGGATGGATGCGTGGACCACGTGGCTGCGCGGCCTGGTGCAGGAAAAGTAGACGCTGACGCTGCCGTGCAGGCGATCAAGGTCACCGGTGTGGTGCAGGGGGTGGGTTTTCGCCCGTTCATCTTTCGCCTGGCCGAGCGCTACCATCTGGCGGGCTGGGTGCGCAATACGTCGTCGGGTGTGGAGATCCGGGCTGAAGGCACGGTAGCTGACCTGAGCAGTTTCGCACAGGCAATTCGAGACGAGGCGCCCCCACTCGCGCAGATCGAGACGCTATCCGTTGAGTCTGTGGATGATGTCGTCTCCGGCCAAAGCTTTGAGATCCTCAGCAGCCATTACGAGGCGAATGCGTACCAGCTGATCTCGCCGGATATTGCCACCTGCCCCGATTGCCTCCGCGAGCTCTTTGATCCTCATGATCGGCGCTACCGGTACCCTTTCACCAACTGCACGAACTGCGGACCGCGATTCACCATTATCCGCGCGATCCCATACGACCGGCCTGCGACGACGATGAGCGGTTTCCGCATGTGTCCCGAGTGCCAGCGTGAGTATGATGATCCGCGAGATCGACGCTTTCATGCGCAGCCCAACGCCTGCCCGGTCTGTGGTCCCCGACTGACGCTCCTGGACGCGAACGGCATGCTTCTGGCGTCCGAGGACCTGGCCGTGCGTGAGGCCGTTCGCCGGCTCGCCGCAGGCCAGATCGTCGCCATCAAGGGGCTGGGCGGGTACCAGCTCGCCTGCGATGCGAACAACGCGGGTGCGGTGGCCTTGCTGCGCGAGCGCAAGGGGCGTCCTCACAAGGCCTTTGCCGTCATGGTGCGGGACCTTACCATGGCCGAGTCGCTCTGTGTCCTGACAGAGGCCGAGCGTGCCCTGCTGCAGCGGACCTCGGCGCCCATCGTTCTGTGTCCAGTGCAAACTGGCGCGCCAGTAGCTCCAGGTGTGGCGCCCGGCGTAGATACCCTAGGAGTGATGTTGCCGTACACGCCGTTGCATCACATCCTGCTGCACGATTTCGACCGGCCTCTGGTGATGACCAGCGGCAACCTTACGGAGGAGCCCATCGCACGGGATAATCAAGAGGCACTGGAGCGACTGACGGCTCTGGCCGACTGTTTCCTGGCTCACGACCGGCCCATCCATTCCCGGTATGATGACAGCGTTTGGTTCGCACCTGCAGGCCAAGCGCAGCCAGTGCGCCGCGCGCGAGGCGATGCGCCCTCTCCGGTGACCCTACCTGTCGTGACGCGCCCGATGCTCGCAGTGGGACCTGAGCTCAAGGCGACCTTTACTCTGACGCGGGATCGCTACGCTTTTGTGAGCCAGCACATCGGCGACATGGAGAACATCGAGACCGTGGAGCATTACGACGATACGCTGGCGCTCTACAAGAAGCTTTTTGATGTGCAGCCCGAGGTGGTCGCCTGCGATATGCACCCAGACTATCACACGACGCGGCTGGCCGCGACGATGGGGCTGCCCGTGGTCAGGGTTCAGCATCATCATGCACACCTGGCGTCGGTGTTGGCAGAACACGGCCTGAATGAGCCTGCAATCGGTGTGATCTGGGATGGCACGGGCTACGGTCTCGACGGCCAGATTTGGGGCGGCGAGTTCCTGGTGGGCGATGGCCGGGGCTTTCAGCGTGCCGCACACCTGGAGTATCTGCCGCTGCCAGGCGGCGATGCTGCCACGCAGCGCCCCTATCGCATCGCCTGGGCCTATCTTGCGGCTACACTCGGCGAGTCCGCCTCAAGCGCAATCCCAATGAGCGCAGACGAGCGTGCCATGCTCAGCAGCATGCTCGCAGCGGGAGTGCGTGTGACGCGCACCAGTTCGGTTGGCAGGCTTTTCGATGCAGTCTCCGCGATGCTCGGCATCAGACGAGAGGTGACCTACGAGGGCCAGGCGGCCATGGAGCTCGAGGCGGTGGCGCGTGCCGGGTCTGCGTCGAGACCATATGCCTGGGACACGCGCAGACGAGCGGGCGTTGGCGGGTGGGGCAAGACAGACTGCAAGGTCGAGTCAACCATCAGCATTGTAATGGCTCCGCTCCTGGAGGACATCCTGAGCGAGAGGTCGGCCGGGGTGCGTCGAGAAGACATCTCCTACCGCTTTCACCTGACCATGGCAGAGGTGCTCGTATCTGTCTGCTCGGATCTTCAAGCCGAGACCGGTCTCGATCGCGTAGCCCTGAGCGGGGGCGTGTTTCAGAACCGACTCCTGCTGGAGATGGTGATTCCGAGGCTAGAGGCTGCCGGGCTACGCCCTCTGGTTCATCGGCTGGTGCCGACGAATGACGGTGGCGTGTCCCTGGGACAGGCCTATGTGGCGCATTTTGTGCACACCGGTGCTCATCGCGAGTCTCCGGTCTGAAAGGCAAGTAACGATGTGTCTAGCGATTCCAGTCCGTATTGAGGAGATCATAGGCCAGATGGCACGGGTGGAGCTTGGCGGCGTCAGTCGCGAGGTGAGCCTGGTTCTCACGCCGGAGGCGCAGCCTGGCGATTATGTGCTGATCCACACCGGCTATGCGATTAGCGTCATCGATGAGGCTGAAGCGCAGGAGACCTTGCGGCTGTTTGCCGAGTTGGAGGAGGCATCGCGCGAGGTGGAGGCCGAGGAGGCTCTGGCGCGTGAGCATCCGTCAGCCGAGGATGCGGCGCCATCGTGACGCACATGGAGAACTTTCGCGACCCGGCGACTGCGCGGCGGCTCATCGACGCGATACTGCGACGGGTGTCCGGCTCGCTCCGGGTGATCGAGTTCTGCGGCGGGCACACCCATGCCATCATGCGCTATGGCCTGCGTGACGCGCTGGCTCCCCGGGTGACGCTTTTGTCTGGGCCGGGCTGCCCTGTCTGCGTCACCGCCAGCGCCGATATCGATCAGGCCATCGCGCTGAGTCAGCGGCAGGGGATCACTCTCGCCACCTTTGGTGACATGATCCGTGTCCCGGGCACGAAAACAAGCCTGCAGGGAGCGCGGGCCGGGGGCAGCGACATCCGCGTGGTCTACTCGGCGCTGGACGCTCTGCAACTGGCGCGTGAGTTACCCGAGCGAGAGATTGTCATGCTCGGTATAGGATTTGAGACCACGGCGCCGACCATCGCGGCTGCGCTCGCGCAGGCGCGGGCCGAGGGTCTCAAGAACTGGACCGTGTATTCGATGCATAAACTCACCACGCCTGCGATGCGCGCGATTCTGGACGCGGGGGAGGTTGCCGTCGACGCGGTCCTCGGGCCCGGACATGTCGCGGCCATCACCGGCTGGGAGGCCTGGTCGTTTCTGGCGACAGAATATGGCGTTTCTTGCGCCGTGGCGGGATTTGAGCCGACCGATATCCTGCAGGCCCTCTTGGCGTGTGCCGAGGACAAGGCTGCTGGCCAGCCTCGGGTGACAAACAGCTATGGGCGGGGTGTCAGCGCTGAGGGCAACCTGGTTGCGCAAGGCCTGATGGCGCAGGTATTTAGCACGGTGAATGCGGCGTGGCGTGGCCTGGGGATCATCCCTGATAGCGGGTTGGGTATCGCTCCTGAGTATGCAGCGTTCGATGCGCGTTCGCGATTCGGTCTTCCGGGACTGGCCGAGGGGCCCCTGGATGCCGAGGCGGCGCTGGGATGCCGGTGCGGCGAGGTGCTACGGGGCGTCGTGGAGCCCGCAGAATGCCCGTTGTTCGGTACCGCCTGCACACCGGCTCACCCTGTGGGACCGTGCATGGTCTCGGCAGAGGGCTCGTGCGCAGCCCATTATCGCTACCGGGGGGTGATCGCGTGATGACGGATGGGGTGATACTTCTCGCGCACGGCAGTGGGGGCATCCTGAGCCAGGAGTTGATCGAGAGTATTTTCGTTCGCCACCATGCCAACGATGTCCTATCCGGCATGGAGGACGCGGCGCTGGTCTCGCTGGAAGATCAATCCGACGCTCGTCTGGCTATCACCACGGACTCTTTTGTCGTGCAGCCTCTGTTCTTTCCCGGAGGCGACATCGGTAAGCTTTCTGTGTGCGGCACGGTCAACGACCTGGCCATGCGGGGTGCGCGTCCTCTGTATTTGACGAGTGCCTATATCATAGAGGAGGGCTTTTCACTCGCGGAGCTGGAGCGGATCGTCGTCTCGCAGGCGGCGACCGCGCGCGCCGCCGGGGTACGCATCGTCGCAGGTGATACCAAGGTGGTGGAACGCGGGAGCGGTGACGGCGTGTTTATCAATACCGCGGGCGTCGGAGTGGTGCCCGAAGGTGTACACGTGTCGGCAGCGAATGCGCGGCCCGGCGATGTGGTGCTGTTGAGCGGCGCGATAGGCGACCATGGTCTGGCCATCATGACGCGTCGGGAGGGCCTGCAATTCTCCTCGCCGCTCGCGAGCGACTGTGCCCCGCTGAACGATCTGGTGGCCGCCATGCTAGAGGTGTGTCTCGAGATCCATGTCCTGCGAGACCCCACGCGGGGCGGGGTCGCTACCGCGCTCAATGAAGTGGCTCAGCGCTCGGGGGTAGGCATAGAGATCGTTGAGGCTCAGGTGCCGGTGCATGCGCCCGTGCAAGCGGCCGCAGAGCTGCTGGGGCTTGATCCGCTCTATGTGGCCAATGAGGGCAAGTTGTTGGCGATCGTGCCAGAGCGTGAGGCCAGCGCTGTTCTCGAGGCGATGCATGCCCACATGTATGGCACTGAAGCGGCCGAGATCGGCCGCGTTGTGTCCAGTAACCCGGGTCGCGTGGTCCTGAGGACGCCTTTGGGCACCCGACGACTTTTGGATATGCTGAGCGGCGAGCAACTGCCGCGCATTTGCTAGAGACCGCTGCGGCCAGGGCTATCCGACAGGAAGGTGACGAGACATGGAGCAGACCGCCCGGAATACGCTGATCGGTGAGGCGTTGGCGCATGCGCTTCACGACACCTGGTATGGTGTCGCGCCTATTCTCTTGGCTTCAGTAAGCGAACCGCTGGGGCTGGGCAACGCAGACATCGGCCTCATGTTGCTGGTCTATCAGGCCGTGTCGTCAGTGACTCAGCCCTTTTTCGGGCGTCTGGCTGAGCGGTATGGCGGCCGGAACTTTGCCGTCGGCTCCATCATCTGGACGGCGCTCCTGTTCACAGGGACGCTGTTTGCGCAGAGCAAGTTACTGCTCACCCTGTTGATTGGCCTGGCGGGATTGGGATCGGGCGCCTTTCACCCACAGGGGACGGCGAACTCGACCCTGGCAGGCGGCAAACGCCTGGGAGCAACTGCTACTTCGCTCTTTTTCTTTGGCGGCACCATCGGGACTGCCCTGTTGGGCGCGGCGCTTGGCGGATTCTTGATCGCTCAGTTCGGCCGCCAGTCTCTGGTGGCAATCTCAATACTCAATATCGCGCTGGCCCTGATATTTGTGAGACGTCTGGTGCCCTCAGAGCTGAATGTTCCGGAACGTACAGAGGCAGCAGTGCCCGAACGGCAAGCTCAAGCCGGCAGGGCCGTGGCCGTCGTGCTGGCCGTGTTGTTGGGCGCGATCGCTTTGCGGGCGTTCAGCCAGCAGGCGATCGTGACCTATGTGCCCAAGTTCCAGGACGATCTCGGCGTCTCGCCGGCGGTCTATGGAGGGGTGATGTCTCTCTTCCTGGCCGCCGTGGCGGTGGGGGGTGTGGTCGGCTCATACCTGTCAGACCGCCTGGGCATCGGTCGCATCCTGGTGCTGAGCCTCCTGATTACCGCGCTCGGGATGTGGGGGTTTGTGGCACTGGAGGGTGTCGCCAGCTACGCGGCGCTCGCGGTCGCGGGCTTTTTCCTGGGACCCTCGCATACGCTGCTGCTGGTCTCGGGCCAACGGCGTTTTCCAGAGCGGATGGCCATGGTATCGGGCATCTTCCTGGGATTCGGATTTGTCAGCGGGGCCGTGGGTACCTGGCTGTTCGGTCTGCTAGCGGATAACACGGGGCTGGCGAGCACCCTGAGCCTGCTTCCGATCATTGTGCTGGCTAACGCGCTGCTGGCTTTGCTGGCCACCACCCTGGGGCCGCGGTCCACGGCGCTCTCGGTCAAGGTGGCCTCCGAGGCGCCCTCCTGAGCAATTGGCTGGGTGCTGTCTGAACAGTATGCGAAAGGCCCGCCCTGCCGATCGTGTGACCGGCGGGCGGGCGCGTGGCGCTTCGCCTAACGCTACAGCGCGGCGATTATGGCGTCCGTCATCTTGCTCGTGCCGACGGCGGTGGGATCGTCCCGGTCGGCCTTGAGGTCATAGGTAACATGCTTGCCCTCGCCGATCACTGTGGCCACGGCGCTCTCGATCCGCTCGCCGGCCTCACGCTCCCCAAGATGACGCAGCATCAGCGCTCCAGACAGGATTGTCGCCGTCGGGTTCACCTTGTCCAGCCCCGCATACTTGGGTGCCGACCCGTGAACGGGCTCAAAGACCGCAATCCCATCGCCGATATTGGCCCCCGGCGCCACTCCGAGGCCCCCGACCAGTCCAGAGCACAGATCGCTGACGATGTCACCAAAAAGGTTGGGCAGGACCAGCACATCGTACTCGTGAGGGCGCTGCACAAGTTGCATGCAGGCGTTGTCCACGATGCGGTCGTTAAAGGCGATATCTGGATATTGAGCGGCAACCTGCTGTGCAACACGCAGGAACAGACCGTCGGTGGCTTTGAGGATGTTCGCCTTGTGCACAGCCGTGACCAGCTTGCGTCCATTGGCCCGTGCGTACTCAAAGGCAAACCGGACGATGCGTTCGGTTGCAGGGCGGGTGATGATGCGGATGGACTCGGCGGCCATGTCGGGTATGACGTCGTGCTCGATGCCCGCATAGAGCCCCTCGGTGTTCTCGCGCACGATCACGAGATCGATGTCCTCGTAGCGAGAGGCCACTCCCGGCACGGTGCGCGCCGGACGCAGGTTAGCGTATAGATCCAGCGCCTTGCGCAGCGCGACGTTGACGCTGCGAAAGCCTGTGCCAATGGGTGTGGTCACAGGACCTTTGATGCCGACGCGATTTCGGCGGATCGACTCTAGAACATGTTCTGGCAGCGGCGTGCCGTACTTTTCAATGACGGCCTCGCCCGCTTCTTGTATCTCCCAGTCGATACTGACGCCAGTCGCGTCCACAACTCGACGCATCGCGGTTGTGACTTCAGCGCCGATGCCGTCCCCCGGAATCAGCGTAACGGGATAGCCCATGAGTGTGCTCCTTAGCTGTTGATCTTGATATAGTTGAGCATGCCGCCCGCCAATAGGACGTCCACCTGGCGGGCTGAGAGATCTGCTGAGACCTCAAAAGTCCAGCCTTTCGTCACGTTCTCGATCGTAAGCGAGTGCCCTGAGCGGAGCGCATAGCCCAGTCCGGCGATGCGCAGCAGGTCTCCTTGCTCTATGCGCCTGGCGTCGTCCGCATCGATAAAGGTGAGCGGCAGGATGCCGACGTTGGCCAGGTTCGCGTGGTGGATGCGCGCAAAGCTCTTGGCGATGACGCCCTGGACGCCCAGGTACATCGGCACCAGGGCCGCATGCTCCCGGCTGGATCCCTGCCCATAGTTCTCGCCGCCGATGACAAATCCCCCGCCGGCCGCCCTGGCTCGCTCGGCGAAGGACGTGTCGATGGTCGCAAACACATACTGCGACATGGCGGGAATGTTGGAGCGGAAGGGCAGCACCTGCGAGCCTGCGGGCATGATGTCATCGGTGGTGATATTGTCACCGGCTACCAGCAAGACCTCGCCTTGCTGGGTGTCATCAAGCACGTCCCGTGTGGGCAGCGGCTTGATGTTCGGACCGCGCACGACCTCGACGGTATGCCCGTCGGCGGGTGGCGCCACGAACATGCGGTCATCCACTGCAAAACGGGCTGGCATGGTGACTGCGGGTGCAGCGCCCAGCGTGCGCGGATCGGTGAGCACACCGGTGAGGGCGGAGGCAGCACAGACCTCCACGCCGGCGAGGTAGATCCCCGCATCAGCCGTGCCACTGCGACCCTTAAAGTTACGGTTGAACGAGCGAAGAGAGGCAGCACCGCTGGCGGGAGACTGGCCCATGCCGATGCATGGTCCGCAGCCCGCATCCAGGATGCGCGCCCCGGCGGCGATCAGCGCGTGCAAAGCTCCGCTCTCCGCAATCATCGCCAGCGCCTGGCGACTGCCCGGGCTGACGGTTAGAGACACTCCCGGGGCCACGATCTTGTCTTTGAGCAGTGCCGCCACCGTTTCGAGATCCACGACCGACGAGTTGGTGCAACTGCCGATGCAGACCTGATCGATCGGCGTGCCAACGACCTCGCGCACGGGAACGACACGATCGGGCATGTGAGGCAGCGCCACCAGGGGCTCGAGTGAGGACAGGTCGATCTCCACGACGGCGTCATAGGTCGTGTCCGCATCTGCGGCCAGCGGGCGCCAGTCCTGTTCGCGTCCCTGTGCAGCCAGATAGCGTCTGGCCTGCTCATCGCTGGGGAAGAGGGAAGACGTTGCTCCGAGTTCAGCGCCCATGTTCGTGATGGTCGCCCGCTGGGGCACCGTCAGGTTAGCGGTGCCTGGCCCGCCGTACTCAAAGATGCGGCCGACTCCGCCCTTGACACTCAGTCGGCGCAAGAGCTCCAGAATGATGTCTTTGGCCGATACCCAGGGGGGCATCTCGCCCGTCAGGCGTACCAGCACAACTTCTGGCATGGGGATGTAGTAGGGATGCCCTGCCATCGCCACGGCGACATCCAGACCTCCTGCGCCCATCGCCAGCATGCCGAGCCCACCACAGGTCGGTGTGTGACTGTCACTGCCAAGCAGCGTCTTGCCCGGGACGGCGAATCGCTCCAGATGGACCTGATGGCAGATGCCGTTGCCGGGCCGCGAGAAAACAATCCCGTGGCGTGCCGCGACCGTTTGCAGGTAACGGTGATCGTCCGCATTGCGAAAATCGGTCTGCAGCATGTTGTGATCGACATAACTGACTGACAGGTCAGTGCGCACGCGGTCCATGCCGATCGCCTCGAACTGCAGGTAGGTCATGGTCCCGGTGGCATCCTGCGTCAGTGTCTGATCGATCCGCAGGCCGATCTCATTGCCGGGCGACATGTCACCAGCAACGAGGTGATCGGCGATAATCTTGGCCGCCAGTGTCTGGCTCATAGTCCGTCCTTTCAGGGTGACATGGTAGTAGGCGACAATCGGCAGGCAGCAGAGACGCAGCGGTGCGAGAGGAGACGCGCGGCAGTGGACGGCTCCGAATGCCAATGTTAGCGGCATCGGCCGTTTCTGTCAACGAAGGTCACGAGATGACCTGCCTTCTTTGATGTGTCGCCATTGACGGTCGGGGTTCTTGAGACTAGGATGCCAGCAACTGGGAGTGACGCAAAGCGAGGCAAAATGGACAACAAGGAGCACGCTATCGGCCAGATAGTTGCGAATCTGGGTTATCCGCAATCAGAGACCCTATCCAGCATCTGGGAGGTGATGGTTACTGAACAGGAGGCGATCTGGATCGCCAGTCTGCCTGCGACGCCTGCGCAAGTTGCTGCAAGTACTGGACAATGCGTGGATGCCGTCTCGCGCGGTCTGCGCGATCTATACAACCGGGGGCTCGTCCTCGCAGAACCTCAAGGGGCAGAGGTCTGTTATACGGGAATCACGAATGCGGGCGTACTGATGGATCTGGTGCTCTTCGACCGCAGGTACCTTCGCTATGGCCCCGAGTTTCTGGATGCCTGGCGCGCTTTTTACAACCGGGAGCTGGTGCATGAGCATGACTATCCGGAGCCTGCGTCGCGCCCGTTTCGCGTTGTTCCTGTACTGGAAGAGGTACAGGACGGGCGCACGGCGCTTCCACACGACGAGATCGTCGCCGCGATCCAGAGCGCACGTCGCATCTCAGTAGAGCACTGCCCTTGCCGGACGCGGGAGCGGCTTTGTGACAATCCGACTGAAACGTGTCTTGGGCTAGACGAGGTGGCAGACTATATTATCGCTCGGGGGATCGGCCGGGAGATCAGTGCTGCTCAGGCGCTCGATATCCTGCGCGAGTGCGAGGAGTTGGGTCTGATGCACCTTACTGAGAATAGTGAGCATCCCAGGGTTATCTGTAACTGCTGTTCATGTTGTTGTGTCTTTCTTCGCGCCATGAGTGCGCATGGCAAGGAACATGTTGTGGCCTCAAGCCGTTATGTTGCGATTGTCGATCCGGGGCTCTGCGAAGGATGCGGGACCTGCGAGGGCCGGTGCCACGTTGCGGCGATGACTCTTTCTGAGGGACGTGCACATGTCCTAGAAGCGCAGTGTCTGGGGTGCGGGCTGTGTGTGAGCGCCTGCCCTGCTGGTGCGGTTACGCTGCAACTACGGCTGCTCCCAACGGCAGTGCCCGACGTCCCCTCGGGGTTTGGCCTGCTCCTGCGCACTCTGCCGGCGCGCTGATCCGCACTCTTGACAACAAAGCTGCTCGAAGTTTGCACATATCCGAACAGATGTGCTAAACTCCTACGTCGCCAGACATCCACAGCAAAGGTGAGCAGCCATGCCCGAGTTCCAGCTTGTGAGTGACTTTGCGCCCACGGGCGATCAGCCCGATGCCATCGATGCGCTCGTTCGTGGCGTTGAAGCGGGCGACCGATATCAGACGCTAAAGGGCGTCACTGGATCCGGGAAAACGTTCGTCATGGCGAACATCGTCCAGGCGGTGCAGCGACCGACTCTGGTGATCGCCCACAACAAGACGCTGGCGGCCCAGCTCTATTCAGAGTTTCGCGAGTTCTTTCCGCATAACGCTGTGGCCTATTTCGTCAGCTACTATGACTATTACCAGCCCGAGGCCTATATCCCGCGCTCGGACACGTATATCGAGAAGGACGCCCAGATCAACGACGAGATCGATCGCATGCGTCTGGCGGCGACCTCGGCCCTGTTCAGCCGCAAAGATGTGATCATTGTGGCGTCAGTATCGTGCATCTATGGTCTCGGCGACCCTGAGGCTTATGGTCAGGTGGTCATCGAGATGGCGCGGGGTGAGGTGATTCAGCGGAATAAGCTGCTACGCCACCTTGTCAGCATCTTTTACGAGCGCAATGACGCTGTGCTCTCGCCCGGCAGGTTTCGGGTACGAGGGGATACGCTCGATGTAATGCCTGCTTATGGTGAGACCGTTTACCGGCTCGAGTTCTGGGGCGACACGCTCGACAGGATCACCGAGGTCGATGCCCTGACGGGGGAGCTGCTGGCTGAACATCAGCAGCTAAGCATCTATCCTGCCAAGCACTTTATCACACCGGAGGAGCGTCTCGGTGAGGCGCTGACGGAGATTGAGGCAGAGCTGGAAGAGGAACTGGTTCGCCTGAGAGCCCAGGAAAAACTGCTGGAGGCGCAGCGGCTGGAGCAGCGGACCCGCTATGACCTGGAGATGCTGCGTGAGATGGGGTACTGCTCGGGGATCGAGAACTACTCGCGGCACCTGTCCCAGCGACAGGCGGGTGAGCCCCCCTGGACGCTGCTGGACTATTTTCCCTCCGACTATTTGATGTTCATCGACGAGTCTCACATGACCATCCCTCAGATTCGGGGTATGTACAACGGGGACCGTGCTCGGAAGCAAGTCCTGGTCGAGTATGGCTTCCGACTGCCCTCCGCCATGGACAATCGCCCGCTGACCTTTGCCGAGTTTGAGGATCATGTACACCAGTGCGTCTTTGTCTCCGCTACGCCGCGTGAATACGAAGAACAGGTGAGTGCCCGCGTGGTGGAACAGGTCATTCGCCCGACGGGTCTGATCGATCCTGAGGTCATCGTGCGCCCGATAGAGGGACAGATCGACGATCTGATTCGCGAGCTGAGGGCGGTTACGCTGCGGGGCGAGCGCGCTCTGATCACAACGCTGACCAAGAGGATGGCGGAAGATCTCGCGGACTATTTGGCCGAGGCAGGTTTTAGCGTGCACTATCTGCACTCGGAGGTCGCAACCATTGAGCGCGTGGATATCCTGCGCGACCTGCGCGGCGGCGTCTATGATGTGATCGTGGGCGTGAATCTGCTGCGCGAAGGTCTGGATTTGCCAGAGGTATCCCTGGTGGCCATTCTCGATGCCGACAAGGAAGGCTTTCTGCGTTCGGATAACTCGCTTATTCAGACGATTGGCCGGGCGGCTCGCAATGTCAACGGCCGCGTCGTGATGTATGCCGATCAGATCACCGACTCGATGCGCCGCGCGATCGATGAGACCAACCGCAGACGTGAGATCCAGGTCGAATACAACCGCCAGCACAACATTACGCCCGCAAGTATCATCAAAGAGATCTATGCCCTGACCAACTCGCTGCACATGGCAGCGGAGGGCAAGGCGACGTACGATGCCGGGGCCCAGATCCCCGCGGATGAGGCCGAGCACCTGCTGACTGCCCTCGAAGAGGAGATGAAGAACGCCGCCCGCAATCTCGAGTTTGAGAAGGCAGCTCTGCTTCGCGATCAGATTCTCGAATTGCAGCGTGAACTGCGCAGTCGGGACGATCGGCCGGAGTGGGAGCGTTACCGGGAGATCGACAGAAAGCGGCAGCAGGCTAGATGAGCGATGGTGCGGCCGGGCCGTTCCCGGGTTATCTGGAGCTTGCCAATAGCGGAGAGCTGGCACGCCGCGTTGAGCAGGGTCGGGCGCTTCTAGAGTCCTGCTGTCTGTGTCCGCGCCGTTGCGGCGTCAATAGACTCGCCGGCGAATTGGGCTACTGTCGGGCAGGTTCTACGCTGCGTGTGGCGAGCCATGGCCCCCACCAATGGGAGGAGCCACCGATCAGTGGTACACGCGGCTCGGGCACCATCTTTTTCTCGCACTGCACGGCCAGGTGCATCTTTTGCCAGAACTATCCCATCAGCCAGCTCGGTACAGGAAACGACTGGACCGTGAACCGGCTAAGCGATGCGATGTTGTCGCTACAGGCCAGGGGATGTCACAATATCAATCTGGTGACCCCCACACACTATGCCGCGAGCATCGTGGAAGCAGTGGCGATTGCCTGCGACCAGGGATTGCGCATCCCCATTCTGTATAACACCAGCGGTTACGACAGCCTTGAGACCCTCGCCATGCTCGATGGCGTTGTGGACATCTACTTGCCCGATGCCAAGTATGCCGATGACGCCGTGGCGCGAGAGCTCTCGGGCTTTGTGGGGTATGTGCAAGCCAATCGCGCGGCCCTGCTCGAGATGCGCCGCCAGGTGGGAGTCGACCTGCTCCTCGATGAGGAGGGGATCGCGCGGCGAGGCATGATCATCCGGCATCTGGTACTGCCTGACAATCTGTCGCAGAGTGTTGAGGTGCTGCGCTGGATTGCTGGCGAGATCGGCACAGACGTGCACATCAGTTTGATGTCTCAGTACTTTGCTGCGTACAAGGCCGTGGAACATCCACAGCTCAAGCGTCGCATCTATCATCGGGAGTACCGAGAGGTGCTTGCGGCTGTGGAGGCACTGGGTTTGGAGAATGGCTGGCAGCAGGAACTGGACCGCGTGTACTGAGTACACCTGTTCATGACACCTGCTTCTTTGCTGGCACGGACCGGTTGAGCGACCCGGGCGAGTGCGGTATAATAGGTGTTCGCAGCATAGCATCTGCAGGAGCAGATATGTTACATAACGACATACGGATTCGTGGCGCTAGAGAGCACAACCTCAAGAACATCGATATCGACATCCCTCGTGATCAGCTGGTTGTGATCACAGGGCTGTCTGGTTCGGGCAAGTCGTCTCTGGCCTTTGACACGATCTATGCCGAGGGGCAGCGCCGGTACGTCGAGTCTCTATCGGCCTACGCGCGGCAGTTCCTTGGACGGATGGACAAGCCCGATCTCGATCATATTGAGGGGCTCTCGCCCGCGATCAGTATCGACCAGCGCAGCACCAGCCGCAGCCCTCGGTCCACCGTGGGAACCGTCACAGAGATCTATGATTATTTGCGGCTCCTGTATGCCAGGGTGGGGGTTCCACACTGCCCGATCTGCGGTCGCGTGATCACGCGCCAGACGGTACAGCAGATCGTGGACAGCATCCGCGAGTTGCCGGACGGCACCCGCATCATGCTCCTGGCGCCGGTGATCAAGGATCGTAAGGGCGAGCACAAGCGCCTGTTGGACGATCTGGTCAAGGCTGGTTACGTGCGCGCTCGCATCAATGGCGAAATCATAGAGCTGGACCACGAGATCATTCTGGACCGGTACAAGATGCACACGATTGAGGTGGTGGTCGACCGGCTGGTGATCAGAGAATATGCCGCTGATGATCAGGAGACGGCGGATTCCGATCGGGCCAGGCTCAATGACTCTGTGGAGACGGCGCTCGATCTGGGCGATGGTGTATTGCGAGTCGTCGTGGTGGGCGGCGAGGAGCTCTTGTACTCGCAGAACTATTCGTGCCCCGAGCATGGCTCTACCATGCCGGAGATTGAACCGAGGACCTTTTCCTTCAACAGCCCGCACGGCGCCTGCCCTGACTGCACGGGGCTCGGCTTCAAGGCCGAGCTGGATCCTGCCCTGGTTGTCCCCGATCACTCGCTGTCACTGGACGATGGGGCAATCGTGCCATGGGCCAAGGCTGTCAAGTCGGATGGGTACTACCGGCGACTGCTGGCGGCAGTCGCTGAGCACTATGGCGAATCGATGGATACGCCCTGGTCGCAACTTCCGGCCGAGTTTCGGCGCGTTGTGCTCTATGGCAGCCGGGGGGAGTCGGTCACGGTACGCTACCTGAACCATCAAGGTGAGGAGCGAACCCATCGCACGGTGGTGGAGGGCGTCATACCCAATCTCACGCGTCGTTACCACGATACCAACTCGGAGGGTATCAAGCGCTGGATTGAGGGCTATATGACTGAACGGCCCTGCCCGACCTGTCACGGCAAGCGGCTCAAGCCTGAGAGTCTGGCGGTCACCGTCGGGGGGATGAATATCTACGAGCTGACGCAGCTGCCCATCGGTGACTGCTTGGCATTTGTCGAGGGGTTGAGCGGTCAGTTCTCTGAACGCGACGAGTTGATCGCCCGGCAGATCATCAAGGAGCTCGTATCGCGGCTGGGGTTTCTGCAGGATGTGGGGCTCCACTATCTGACGCTCGCACGGGGGGCAGCGAGCCTGTCTGGTGGCGAGGCACAGCGCATCCGCCTGGCGACGCAGATCGGTTCGCAGCTTGTTGGTGTGTTGTACGTGCTTGACGAGCCGAGTATCGGACTCCACCAGAGAGATAATGAGAAGCTCATCGAGACGCTGCTGCGATTGCGCGATCTGGGCAACACCGTACTGGTTGTCGAGCACGATGAGGCAACCATCCGCGCAGCGGACTGGGTTGTCGACCTGGGGCCCGGAGCGGGCGAGCACGGGGGCTATGTGGTGTGCCAGGGGACAATTGAGGACGTGCTGGCTTGCCCGGACTCGGCTACCGGCCAATACATGACCGGGGCTCGCGCCGTCCCGGTACCCCCGCGCCGCCGCAAAGGGAATGGCAAGGCGCTGCGTGTGGTGGGTGCCCGGGCTAACAATCTGAAGAATGTTGACGTCGAGATCCCCCTTGGCTGTTTCGTAGCCATCACCGGCGTGTCCGGCTCGGGCAAGAGCAGTCTACTCATGGAGATCGTCGAAAAGCGGCTGGCGCGCGATCTGAATCGGGCGATGGAGCATCCCGCGGAACATGATCAGATGTTGGGACTCGAGTATCTGGATAAGGTGATCAACATCGACCAGTCTCCCATCGGCCGCACCCCGCGCTCGAACCCGGCGACGTATACCGGGATGTTTGCGCCGTTGCGCGAGCTCTATGCTACTTTGCCAGAGGCCAAGATGCGTGGCTACAAGGCCGGCCGCTTCTCGTTCAATGTCCGCGGGGGACGCTGCGAGGCGTGCCAGGGTGCAGGCATCATACGGATCGAGATGCAGTTTCTGCCAGACGTGTATGTCCCATGCGAAGTCTGTCATGGCAAACGCTACAATCGGGAGGCGCTGGAGATACGCTACAAGGGCGCCAGCATTGCCGATGCCCTGGATATGACCGTGGATGAGGCTCTGGCTTTCTTTGAGAACCAGCCCAGGTTGCGGCCGCGCCTCCAGACTCTGCACGAGGTTGGGCTGGGTTACATTCGGCTGGGCCAGCCGGCCACCACACTGTCGGGCGGTGAGGCGCAGCGCGTCAAGCTGGCGCGGGAACTCTCGCGTCGGGCGACGGGTCAGACGTTCTATATCCTGGATGAACCGACGGTGGGACTCCACATGGCGGACGTCGACCGGTTGCTGATGGTGTTGGGGCGTCTGGTCGATGCGGGCAATACGGTCGTGATCATCGAGCACAATCTGGACGTCATCAAGAGCGCAGACTGGATCATCGACCTCGGACCCGATGGCGGTGAACGGGGCGGGCAGGTCGTCACCGTGGGCACGCCGGAGGAGGTGGCTCAGTCACCGGCGTCGTTCACCGGACAGTTTCTGCGGCCGTTGCTCAAACTGCCCGGCAGTGAACAGGCGTCGCAAGTGACCGCAGCGGAGGCCGTACATGCATCCTAGCGGCATGCGATGGTGTCGCGTTGGCGCAACGCTCTCCCCCGGGCCGAGTGCTCAGGCATGAGTGAGAGGCGCTATTATCTCTGGAGCATCGGGTGCCAGATGAATCAGGCGGATGCCCGCCGCATCGCCGAGGCACTGGATGCGCGCGGCCTCGCGCCTTCTCGAACACCTGAACAGGCTGACCTCATGATTCTCAACACCTGTGTCGTGCGCCAGAGTGCGGAGGACAAGGTTGTGGGCCGGCTGGCGTCTCTGCAACCCCTGGCCCGTGACCAGGAGCGGACGCGCTCGCTGGTAGTAATGGGTTGTTTCGTAGACGACCTGGTCGATCTCCGCCTGCGGTATCCCTACGTGGATGCCTTTTTCGCGCCGTCGGACCTGTCGGGTGTGCTGAGTTTTGTGGACAGGTGGATCGGGCCTGGCGCACCGGCGTCGCCCACCGTTGACAGTCCCGTTCATGTCACTGAGATGGTGCCGATCAGCTATGGGTGCGATCACCACTGCACCTATTGCATCGTCACCGACCGCAGAGGACCGCAGAACAGCCGGCCTCTGATCGATATTGTGACGGAAGCTAGCGACCTGGTGTCCCGTGGTGCCAAAGAGATCACCTTGCTGGGCCAGAACGTGGATGCCTACGGTTCAGATCTTGATCAAGGCATTGACCTGGCAGACGTGCTTGCCGCGGTCCACGCAATTCCGGGCCTCGAACGACTGCGGTTTCTGACCTCGCATCCCCGGGAGATGAGCCAGCGTATCATCGATACGGCGGCAACGCTGCCCAGGGTGTGCCCTTCATGGGAGCTTCCTGTGCAGTCCGGAGGCGATGCGGTCCTGCGTCGCATGGCACGAGGATACACTGTGGCTCACTATCGTGACCTTGTGGCGCGCATCCGACTCGCTGTGCCCGACGCGGCGATCAACACCGATGTCATCGTTGGTTTTTGTGGCGAGACCGAGGCAGAGTTCGAGAATACGGTAGAACTCATACGCGAGTTGCGGTTTGATCAGGTTCATCTGGCGTCCTATTCGGTGAGGCAGGGCACAGTTGCCGCACGCTGGCCTGACGACGTGCCAGAGGAAGAGAAGGAACGCCGGCGGCTGATCGTTGAGCGATTGCAGACTGAGATAGCTACCGAGATTAACGCGGCTCTGCTGGGTGAAACCGTGGAGGTGCTGGTCGAGACGAGACAGCGCGGGCGCTGGCGCGGCCGTACGCGCACGAACAAGCTGGTCTTTTTCGAGCACCCCGGGGACTGGCGAGGCCGCCTGGCTCAGGTGCGCCTAACGTGGACGGGGCCGTGGTCGATGATTGGCACAGTGGTCTCCTGAACAGGCGATGACAATCGTCATCTCATAGGGCGTAACGCCCTTTGTAGAAAGGTACTGCCATGCTGAGTCCGAAACTGCAAAAGATCTGGTACGGCGCCGACTATAACCCGGATCAGTGGCCTGAGGAGGTCTGGGATGAAGATGTGCGCCTGATGAAGCTCGCCCACGTGAATGTTGCGACTCTCCCCGTGTTCAGCTGGACCCGTCTGCAGCCGGCGGAGGATCGGTATACCTTCGAGTGGCTGGATCGCATCCTGGACAAGCTTGCTGCCAATGATATCTATGCCTGCATCGCCACATCGACGGCGGCACAGCCCGCCTGGATGTCGCACCGTTTCCCAGATGTACTGCGAACGGATATCGATGGCGTCACGCACAAGCATGGCGGGCGGACGAACTTTTGCCCAAACAGCCCTAATTACCGCCGCTATTCGCGCGAGCTCGCATTGCGCCTTGCAGAGCGCTATAAGGATCATCCCGCCCTCGTAGCCTGGCATGTGGCCAACGAATATGGCACTCACTGCTACTGCGACCTCTGTGCCGACGCCTTTCGCGAGTGGCTCAAGACGCGCTACGGGAGCCTCGACGCGGTAAATGTGGCCTGGAATACGGCGTTTTGGAGCCACGGGTTGACTGCCTGGGAGGAGATCGAGACGCCCACCACCCACGGCGAGCGCAACAACATGCCGATGTTGCTTGACTATGACCGTTTCCAGAACGACGCAATCCTGGCGTGCTATCGCAATGAATACGACGTGCTCAAGTCCGTAACCCCGGACGTGTACGTGACCACCAATCTGATGGGACATTTCAAGCCGCTCAATTATCACGCGTGGGCGCCCTATCTCGACGTGGTCTCCTGGGACAGCTACCCATTTCCCGATGAGACTGCCAGCAGCGTAGCTTTCAAGCATGAACTGATGCGCGGTCTGCGTGACGGGCAGCCATTTATGCTGATGGAGCAGACACCCAGCCAGGTGAATTGGATGCCGCGCAACCAGCTGCGCCGTCCCGGGGTGATGCGGCTCTGGAGTTACCAGGCCGTGGCCCATGGCGCTGACACGGTGATGTTCTTCCAGTTCCGCCGGGCACGGGGCGGCCCTGAGAAGATGCACGGGGCGATTGTCGACCACGTGGGGCACGAGCATACACGGGTGTTCGGGGAGGTGGAGACCCTGGGCGAGGAACTCGATGCATTGGGGGACACGCTGTTGGATGCACGGCAGGATGCCCGGGTGGGCCTGTTGTTTGACTGGGAAAACTGGTGGGCGATCGACTACTCTGTGGGACCGACAAAGGATCTGGACTATGTCGCTACCTGCAAGAAGCACTATGCAGCGCTCTGGGATGCCAACATCGCAGTGGATGTGGTGCGCCCCGAAGCTGATCTGAGCAAGTACGACCTGGTCATTGCCCCCATGCTATACATGCTCCGACCGGGTGTCGCGGCGCAGCTCACCCGCTATGTGCGAGAAGGCGGTACCCTGCTGGTCAGCTATTTTTCGGGAATCGTCGACGAGAACGATCTCGCTACGCTGGACGGCTACCCCGGGGAATTGCGGGAGGTGCTCGGTATCTGGGTTGAAGAGCACGATCCCATGCTTCAAGGCCAGACTGTTACGGTACAGGCGGAACGGTGGGGCCGCGTGCAGGGCAGCTATACGGCTGGCGTCCTGTGTGACCTGCTGCACCTGGAGGGTGCAGAGGCGCGCGCCTCGTATGCGAGCGAGTTCTACGCCGGCCGGCCTGTCATTACCGAGAATCGTTACGGAGAGGGCAAGGCCCTGTACCTGGCGGCTGACGTCGATGCAGCACTGATGCGTGATCTCTTGCTGACGCTTTGCGATGAGAAAGGGATCCACGCGCCGCTTTCTGCGTCCGAGGGCGTTGAGGTGACACAGCGCTCCACAGACGGGCGGGATTTCATGTTTATTCTGAACCACGGGGTGGAGGCGGCGACAGCAGTGCTTCCCTATGCCTGCCGAGATCTGCTCACGGGTCGGGAGTTGGCAGGACGCGTGGCGCTTGCCCCCAGGGAAGTGCTCATCGTGGAAAAGATCTAGAGAAGGCTGGTAGAGCCTGCTGCGCCCGCCCTCCTCACCGGAGGGCGGGCGCTTTGCCTAGTTGCGCTCTGTGTGGCCCCGGAAGGTCAACTCAATGGGCGTGCCCTCGAACGGATAGCTCTCCCGGATTCGATTCTCCAGATAGCGCTGGTAGCCAAAGTGCACGAGCGCGGGATCGTTTACAAAGAACACGAAATTCGGGGGATCGCCGCTTGCCTGGGTGCCATAATAGAATCGCAGCTTTCTGCCAGCGACTGTGGGGGGTGAGCTTTGCGCTACGGCGTCACGGATGAGCTGGTTGATCTGCGCGGTTTTGAGCCGGGCGTGCCGCTCGTTGTAGACCTGCATGATCAGCGGCATCAAGCGGTGCACGCGCTGACCGGTGAGTGCGGACACAAAGGCGACAGGCACCCACGGCATGAACTTGAGCTCATCTAGAACGTACTTTTGATAGGCGGCAAGCGTATGCGTGTCCTTTTCCACCAGGTCCCACTTGTTCACGACAACGACGACGCTCTTGCGTTCCTCCAGGACATAGCCCGCGACATGTGCATCCTGTGCGGTCACACCTTCGGTGGCATCGATGACCAGCAGAGTCACGTCAGCGCGCGAGATGGCACGCATCGAGCGAATGACGCTGTACTTTTCCACACCTTGCTCAATTCGCCCGCGGCGCCGTATCCCTGCCGTATCGATCAGCACGACGGGCTGCCCATCGTACGTCAACTGGGTGTCAATCGTGTCACGGGTTGTGCCCGGGATGTCGGTGACGATGACGCGCTCCTCGCCCATCAGACGGTTCAGTAGCGAAGATTTGCCCACGTTGGTCCGGCCGACGAGGGCCACATGCACTGCGTCGGGCAACTCCTCTTGGAACGGCATGTCTGGCAGTACCGCGACGATGGCATCCAGGAGGTCGCCCGTGTTAAGGCCGCGCTCGGCAGAGATGGCCAGCGGATCACCCATGCCGAGAGCGTAGAATTCTAGTACCGCCATGTCCCGCTTGGTGCTGTCTACCTTGTTGACCACCAGCAGAACCGGCTTGTTGGTGCGACGGAGCATCTCCGCGATCTGATAATCGGCCGGGGAGACCCCGTCCAGGACATCGGTGAGAAATACGATTGCATCCGCTTCCTGCATGGCGATCTCGGCCTGCAGACGAATCTGCTCAGACATGTTGTCGCCGTCCTCGAGCACGAGGCCGCCCGTGTCAATAACGGAGAATACCCTGCCTCCCCACTCGGCGTCGGCATAGTGCCTGTCGCGTGTCGTTCCGGGCGTATCCTCCACGATCGCCCGCCGGCCTCCGACGAGCCGGTTAAACAGCGTAGACTTGCCTACATTGGGCCGGCCGACGAGGGCCAATACTGGTTTTGCAGCCATGAGTCTCCGTATCTTTATCAGGGCCTTGGGGTCGGCTCCGGGTTGGGTGTCGGTTCAGGTGTCGGCGCCAGCGTGATAGTGATCTCGACGTATTGCGGCAGAATGTCTTTAACCTGCAGCTCGGCCAAAGCCGGTGCTCCTTCGGTATTGATGTTGACCGTTGGACGTACCTGATGCGTGCCGGGTCCCAATCCGTTGAGATCCAGGACGGCACTCAGCCGGTCCGTCTGGAGCTCGTCAAGAAGTACGGACGGGCCGGTGAGGATGACATCGATCACCGGGACAAACTCGCTGACCTGCAGGCCTTCCTGGAGTCGCTGCGCGCGTAGCGGCAACTCCACGGTCGTCCCTCCGGTGACGGCGTCGATGCCGACAGTGACGAGCACCTCGTAGGGCTCGCCGACGGGCGCTCCCATCACCGAAACACCTTCTGGCAGATCGAGTTGCATGCGCGCGGCCAGCATGCGATCTGCGCCGGTGACGTCGAGTGCCTCCATGGTTTCTACGAGGCTGCCCAGTTCCTCAATGGCCGCTGGCGGCCCGACAAGGGTTACTGTCGAAGGCAGCACGTTGATGCTGCTGACATAGTACCCGCGGGCAGGTTGTCCTGCCGTCCGCACCCGCACCGCTACCTCACGATAGTCTTCGCGCTTTTCGATCGCGACCTGCACGCGCACCGTGCTGGGACTGACGTCGACCGATTCGACGATCTGGCCGTCCTGGCCCACTGGTTTGAGTGAGATGACGCGGTCAATATCGGCCCGCTGTCCGGATACCACAACCTCTCCCACGACGCTGATTACATCTACCAGCGCAGATGCTGGCCCCGACACGGTCACTTCGTCGGGATTGATCACCGGCTCAGAGGCACGGTAACCCAGGGGGATATCATCCTGGCCCACCAACGTGATCTCTACCGGTCGCAGGCTGGTGGCCAGTCTTTCTACGCGGACGTTCAGCGCTTGCGGGTGGATGCTGGTGATGGTGACCGTGGGATCAGAGACCACCACGCTGATGGGTACTACGTGAACGCCCGTGGTGAGCTCGGAAAAATCGACCGTTGCGACGAAATCTTCTGCGGTAAGCATGTCCCAGCTTGATGCAAAGGCGCGAATGCGTACCTGCACAGTCTCGGTGGATCCGTTCTGCACGGCCAGATCCTCCGGCTTGCCGAGCACTTCGATGGGGATCGCGGAGGGAAACACATCCTCGCGCGGTCGATCCATCTGGTACACTGCATTCACCCAGATGATGAGCGACAGCGCAAGGGCCAGCATGGCTGTGCCGACGCGGTCCAGCATCTGCTTACTCAAGGCGCCACCTCAGTGTCATGCCTCATTCGGCCTCGGTCCGATCGTCTTTGGAGCTCTGTCTGCCAGGCACGGCGCGATTTAGAAGGCCTGCCCCGTCTCGCTGGGGTTTGAGCAGCGCACGAAGCAGCGTTGTTAGCCGACGTTCATCCAGGTGCCGCACGATACGGCCGTTGCGCGTCATGGAGATGATGCCAGTCTCCTCAGAGACGACCACAGCGATCGCGTCCGTCTGCTCCGTGATCCCGACTGCCGCGCGGTGACGTGTTCCAAGATGCGAGTCCGAGACGATCGTCTCGGCAAGGGGTAGCACGCAGCTGGCGGCCACGATGCGGTCTCCACGGATCACGACTGCTCCATCGTGGAGCGCCGTATTCGGGAAAAAGATCGTCTGGAGGAGTTGGTCGGCGACTGCCGCGTCAATGGGCACGCCCGTATCGACATAGTCCTGCAGACCGGTATCGCGCTCGATGACGATCAGGGCGCCATGTTTTCGTTCCGAGAGCCGCCGGCAGGCTGAGGCGATCTCGCTGATTACACGATCGATCTGAATCTCGCGCCCGCCCGTCCATAGTGAGATACCGCCGGCGCGGCCCAGTCGGTCCAGTGCGCGTCGCAGTTCCGGCTGTAGAACGATGGCCACGACGACCAGGAGCGCCTGTCCTGTGCTCCGAAGCAGCCAATTGAAGGCCGTCAGGTCCGCAATACTGCCGAACAGAGACACCGCCAGCGCAAGCAGAATGATGCCGCGCAAGAGCTGAACAGCCTGCGTGCCCTGCACCATCACGAGTATGCCGTAGATGATGCTGGCGACAAGCAGAATATCGATCAGATTGCGGGCGTCCAGCTTGGATAGCAGCCACAGAACGTTGGCCACGGATCACTCCTTCAGTAGGTGCACCAGGATAGCCTTCTGACCGTGCAGCCGGTTCTCTGCCTGATCAAAGAGCCACGAGCACTCACCGTCCGCTACGGCGTCCGTGATCTCCTCTCCCCGGTGCGCTGGCAGACAGTGCAATATGCCCTGCACCGCGGGCGCCTGAGACAGAAGCTCTTCATTGATCTGGTACGGCGGAAATACCTGCCGGCGCATGGCAGCCTCATCCTCCTGGCCCATACTGGTCCAGGTATCAGTATACAGCACATCGGCCTGGGCAACTGCTTCCACGGGATTTGCTATGAGGCGGATGCTGCCGCCGGAATCCTGTGCAAGAGCGGTGGCGATCTGAACGACGCTGGGCAAAGGCCCATAGCCAGCGGGAGTGGCAGCTGTCACGTGCATGCCCAGCATTGCCCCTCCGATCATGAGTGAGTGCAGCACATTGTTGCCATCGCCGAGGTATGTGAGGTGCACCTCCTTGAGCTGGCCGAGCTTTTCGAGGATTGTCAGCAGATCGGCGACGCCCTGGCAGGGGTGATCGTAATCGGAGAGGCCGTTGATCACAGGCACGCTGGCATACCGTGCCAGGTCGACGACGTCGGAATGGGCAAAAACGCGTGCCATGATGGCGTCCGAGTAACGACTGAGAACACGCGCTGCGTCGGCGATGCTCTCTCGGTGCCCCAGCTGAATCTCATCCGGGGATAGATAGACCGCGTGACCTCCGAGTTGGTACATGCCAATGTCGAACGACGTGCGCGTGCGCAGCGAGGGCTTTTGAAATACCATGGCCAGTGTGCAGCCCGGAAGGAGCGGATCACGGTGTCCGGCCTTCCAGTCGGCCTTGAGGGCAATCGCCAGGTCCAGCAGACCCTGCAGCTCCGCCGGTTTGACATGTTCCAACGCGATAAAGTCACGCTTCATTGACTTTCCTCTCATCCTCAGTTTGGACGGATTCGGGCTTGACGGCCCAGATCAAATCGTAATAGACCTGCCAACGGTGCGTATCGATGTTCTGCATTCCCAGCTTGTCCAACAGCGTCTCAAGCTTGCCTCGCCGGCAGTACCGTCCGGGGAACAGCCAGGCTTCCCATCCGACGCGATTGGTGACCAGCATCGAGCCGCCGGGCTTGAGCACGCGTATCATCTCACGAACAACAGCGCGTGGATCGCGCATGAACTCGAGAGCTTCCAGACAACTGACGGCGTCAAAGGCATTGTCCCCAAACATCAGTCTGTGGGCGTCACCCTGGATGAACGTAGCCTTTCCATCGTACGATCCCAGCGCGGAAACTGCCTCCTCCAGCATGGGGAGCGAATGATCAACTCCGATCACGATGCCCCCATATAGTGCACCATCGAGCAGTGTCGCAGGCAGCCGGCCCGTCCCGGTGGCGACGTCAAGTACCCGTGGCTCCCGGACAGGCAGTCTCTCGCCGAGCGGTGC
Source organism: Anaerolineae bacterium (assembly GCA_040772225.1). Taxonomy (GTDB): domain Bacteria; phylum Chloroflexota; class Anaerolineae; order UBA1429; family UBA1429; genus JAAYED01. Next base: position 405,665 of record JAXGYO010000002.1, on the reverse strand, counting down.
GCCCAGAAAATACATCTCGTAGACTGGCCGCACTTTCTTGATGGCGTTGTAGCGCCGCGCGGTCCAATCGTACATCATGACCACTGCCCTGGTGCCGAGGTACGTGCCCTCGGTCACGATGATCGTCCAGTAGAGCAGCACGACGGCCGCGATCGCGGCCACTAGATACCACAGCCATGTCACGTCGCAAGGCTCCAGTAGGTGGATGCGATGGCGATGAGTACCCATCCGCCGACCCATGAGATCGCCGCAAGCGGTCCTGAATCGCCCCTGCGAAAGGGTTGCGTTCGATACAAGTCGTCGGCGCAGCCGGTCAGGGCCACCAGTCCAGCCAACAATGGCTGCCGAGACACCACCAATACGGCAAACATGCCTATCCAGGACAAGCGCGTGACCCACAGGCTCCATTGATGCTGGATGACCGCGTGCGACAATCTCCCATACGTCCCTGCTCCGGCCAGGACGCCGAGGGCTGCCACGGGATGGGCCTGCCCGGTCACAAGGAGATAGGCCGCTCCCCATGCCCCGACTACCTGCGTCCCCTGTACCAGTGCCGTCGCTGTAGTCACTGCCTGGCTTCTGGTGGCGATCGCCTCCAGGGCGCACAGCGCCAGCGTGATGCCCGCGAGCAGTCGTGCCGATGCCGGTAACAGCATCGCCACTGCGGTGGCCGACAGGAGGCAGATCAGCGCCTGCAGCGTCAGATGCCGCCGTGACCGTGTGTGAACGCGCCCGAGTCCAGAACGACCCAATACGCGTATCACACGCGCAAGTGTGCCAGCACACAGGTCCAGGATGACCCAGAGCGCCAATAACGGTAGGGCGGCCGCAGAAAACCGCTGCGGCCCGGCAGCCGAAAGGGCGCCCGCCAGAAGAGCGCCTATGACATAGCCAGACGGCTTGATCCACATACTGCGCCTCAGGGTCTGATTGCGGGTCCGCTCCATCACGAACCCCTCTCTGTTGATTATAGCATCGCGTACGCCTGAGGCCAACGGCGGATTGGAGATGACCGTGGGTTTCTATAGGCTGATCTGAATCGCCGCAGCCCTGGGTCCTCGCTCGTCGCGCTCTACATAGTAGAATAGCCTGGGCCCCGGGTTGCTGATCGGTTTGCATGAATGGGTTGCTATGCCGCCGCTGGCTGTGTTATGCTGATTGGCGGTGGGCCAAATCAGTCTGTTCAGCGGGCATCGAGCGTGACGCCAGCCCTGACGCGTGCCAGGGTCAGGCTTGTGATGAACGCGCCGAGAGCAAAGGTCAGCGCGATGCCAAAGATGACCTCGGGGCTTGTGCGGCTGTAGGGCGCCCCTACCGCGACTGATGCGACAAACACAGTGCTCTTGAGCACGCCGCTGGCTGCGAGGTAGGCGGGGCGCCGATCGGTTTCGGCCATGTCCATAAGATAAGCGGTAAAGGTCCACCATGAGCTTGCAGTGACAAAGCCCAGCAGCGCGAACGCGATGAGGTAGATTACGTACGGCAGTCCGAGAAAGGGAGCCAGTGTCACGAGCGCGAGCGTGACGGTCTCGAACGCCGTTCCCAGGCGTACTGTTGCCCAGCTTCCCAGGCGGTCAACGACGTATCCGCATATGAGGGCGACCGCCATCCCGCCCAGATTCTGCGCAATGATGTAACTGCCGAGAACCGATTGGCCCCGGGCTACGAGATCGCCTGCCCGAATGACGAAAACGGAAAGACGGAGGTAGCGGTTCCCAGCATTAGCTCGACGACCACGATGCGACGCAAGCGGGGGTCCTCTCTCACAGCGTGGCCCAGCAGTGCAACGCTCTCGCGGACATTGCCCGTCTCCTTCGGTGGATGGTCGGGCCGCTCCCGCAGAAGGCTGATGGCGAGCGCCGATCCAAAGAAACCGATGGTGGCGCAGAGGAAAATCAAGGCCCAGTTGCTGGGAAAGCCAGGGCCCGCACCAGAGAGGATCCGCTGGATCAAGTAGCCTCCAGCCAGGGCTCCTAAGGAGGAGAGCAATTGGCCCAATCCGAGAAAACGTCCGCGAATGCCGGCCGGGAGAAGCTTGCCTACGATGTCGGGCCAGGCGATACCGTTTAGCCCCTCGGAGGTATAGAACAGGGCAATTGCGATAGCCAACATGCCCAGTACCAGCAATGGCGCGGTCGGGGCCAGAAGCAGGATGACCGGTGCCATCAGGGCGACAGGGAGTCGTCCTCCAATACTGGACCACAATAGAAGGGGTTTCTTGCGGGCGCTTGCGGTAAGGACGCCTGCTGCCCAGATCTGCGGCACGGTGACAAATACAAAGCGCAGGGTGGAGAGGGCGCCGACAGCCAGTTCTGATCCCGTCAAGGCCTGGGCAAAGGTGGGCACAATAACCAGGGGATCGAAGAACGCAAACCCGATCGAAAAGGCGACAAAATCGACAAGGAGCAGCAGCAGATTGCGTCGTAGCCAGGGATGGGATTCAGCCATGGGCTCGTGTGCTCCTCACAGGTGGGGCGAGTATACGTGTGAGGTTGCGGCTCTCAATGATAGGCGGTGATGGTTAGCTGGCCTTGGCGCAGAACGCAATATGGGCTCGGATCCTGACCATCGTGGCGGTGATTTTGTACAGGGGGCGCCCGGTGCTATTATTCAGTCCCGGGCAGCAGGCCCCACACTCAGATGGAGGGCATGCATGACCCGTTTTGTTTTTGTAACCGGTGGCGTTGTTTCCTCAGTTGGTAAGGGCGTGGCTGCGGCCTCCATCGGTCGTATACTAAAGTCTCGTGGCGTGAGCGTCACGCTCCAAAAGCTCGACCCCTACATCAACGTGGACCCCGGCACCATGTCTCCGCTCCAGCACGGTGAAGTCTTTGTGCTCGAGGATGGTACAGAGACCGATCTCGATCTGGGCCACTATGAGCGCTTTACCGATGTGCAACTCGGGCAGTATGCCAACGTCACCAGCGGGCGCATCTATGCTGAAGTCATCGCCAGAGAGCGTCGCGGCGATTTCCTGGGCGGGACGGTACAGGTCATCCCGCACATCACCGATGAGATCAAGCGTCACATTCGGACCGCGCCCGAGGAGGCTGGCATCGACGTCGCGATCGTAGAGATCGGCGGCACGGTGGGCGATATCGAAAGCCTACCGTTTCTTGAGGCTATTCGTCAGATGCGCAGGGATGTCGGGGCGGACAATTGCTGCTATGTTCACATAACGCTGTTGCCGCACATTGGTGCGACGGACGAGCTCAAAACCAAGCCGACTCAGCACAGCGTCGCGGAGCTGCGCAGTATCGGTATCAGCCCCGATGTGTTGCTCTGCCGTGCAGACTATCCGATCGCCGACGATTTGTTGGACAAGATTGCGCTCTTTGGGGCCGTCGATCGGCAGGCTGTGATCCCACTCCAGACCACCGAGACAATCTACCAGGTCCCGATCACTCTGGAGGAATATGGCCTCGGCGACTATCTGGTCAAGCGTCTCAAGTTACCTGCGATTGAGCCAGAGCTGAACGGGTGGCGTGAGGTTGTGGCCAATCTCCTCAACCCTCAGGGCGAGGTTCGGATTGCTCTGGTGGGCAAGTACGTGGCGCTGCATGATGCGTACAAGAGTGTGACCGAGTCTCTGATACATGCCGCTGCGGCACACAATCGCCGGGTCGTTGTGGAATGGGTGGACGCTGAGGACATTGAACGGGATGGTATTCCGGATGCGGTAAAGCAGGCTGACGGCATTATCGTGCCCGGGGGATTTGGACCAAGGGGCATCGAGGGCAAGATCGCTGCGGCTCAGTATGCTCGTGAGAATGGGGTTCCTTATATGGGGCTCTGTTTGGGCTTGCAGGTGATGACCATCGAGTTTGCCAGGAACGTGCTCGGCTGGAAGTCTGCAAACAGCACGGAATTCGATCCTGAGACGCCGTATCCGGTCGTCGATCTGATGCTTGCGCAGAGGGGCATCGCCGATAAAGGCGGGACGATGCGGCTTGGTCGCTATCCCTGTGTGCTGCGCGCCGGCACGCGGGCCAGGGATGCCTACGGGATCGATGAGATCTCCGAGCGGCATCGCCACCGTTGGGAGATCAATAACGATTTCCGCGATGCGCTACAGGATGCCGGGCTGACCTGGAGCGGCACCTCGCCGGATGGTCAGCTGGTCGAGATGGGAGAGATTCGCGATCACCCCTGGATGGTGGGCAGCCAGTTCCACCCAGAGTTCAAGACGCGCCCGGATCGGCCACATCCACTGTTTCGCGGCTTTATCGGTGCCGCGATCAAACAGTCGCGTCACTAGAGAAAAAGGGCGGGCCTCTGGACTAACCAGAGGCCCGCTTCGCATGCCGATAGGGTGCGTGAGCCACTTTGCAGTTTTGCTGAATCGGCGGCCGGCTAGCGCAAAGAACCTTCTCGCAGATAGCGGTCGAACAGCTGGCCCCACGACGTTGTCTCGCGCCAGTGGTCATAGACGTGCCGCTCCTTGAGCGGCCATCGGTAATAGTCGTGATAAGCCTCAGAGACAAAGCTCATCGCGTGCACCAGCGGCGTGTGAAAGAGCAACTTTTGCAGCACTTTGGTGGGGCCGTACCAGGATAGCCAGCCAAGAGCACGATGCAGGTTCAGGCCTACACTAAAGTTCCAGCTCTCACCCTCGATGTCATCACCGAGGACCTCGATCTCGCGAGGATCGCCAACGCCAAGCCCTTGCTCATGGGCCATCCGGATGTAGCCGATGCTTAGCGGATCAAAGCCCATCAGCCGTGCGGCGATCGCATCGATCGCTACCTGATCTCCACTGGCGAGGATCACATTCTTTACCTCGGGCTTCATAACGCGCGGCCCCGTGCCATTTCCCGCAGTGGTGCCGTCCATGACCGCAAAAATGCCCGAGTGGATCTCTTGCTGAATCGCCAGCAGATCCACAAGCGTCTCGTGAATCCACGTGTGGGTATAGTGTCGGTTGGTATTGAGCAGGCCGCCGAAAGCGTTCTTCATGGCCCCCGTTGTCGTCGTGTAAATGTGGCACTTGACCGTGGGCAGGTGCACGATGCTCTTGCCTTTGAAATACTCGGGCATGGGAATGCCCTTGGGATATACACGGTCGAGCGCATTCATCCGTGCTCTGGGCTCGTACACCTTCCACTTTATGTCCGAGTCCTTAAAGTTATACAGTACGGGGATATTGTACCGGCGAAAGATCGGTACATAGTTGTTGAGGTCCTCACCCTTGAAGGCGTTGGTGACGACTGTCTTGTTTTGGACGCAGACCTGTTGCTCATAGCCGCGGCGCTGCAGCGCAAGGATCGTCCCCTCCAGCTGCCACGGTGTGGTGTTGGCGCTGGGAAAGGGAAAGTGCCACGAGATATTGTCTTTGAGAATCACCGTGTCTCCTGCGGGCAGGTATCGCTCAACCTGCGCCAGGCCGAGGAGCCGGTCATAGTCAGCCAGAACGCTCTCCGGCTGGGTCTTGAGTACCGCAACGCGCGCTCGTGTAGTCATCCGAATCGCCCTTTCGTGTTACGGGCTGAAGAATTCGTCCGTGTCTGCGCTGAATTCTACGCTGCTGATTGGGGGCGTCAAAGCAGCACCTTACGTGCTTCACCCGCGTGCTCGCCTCGGTCCGCGCTCCAGCACATCTCTCGCCGCCTTGCGCAGCCAGGGGGCTGGCGCTAGAATGGCCCCAGGATCGCGGACATCGGGGGAGGGTATGCCGTTTCTGATTGTCTCTGGTGCCCTGTTAGTTTTGTGGGTGTTGGCGCGATATGTCTGGTTTGCGCGCAGCGCTCTTCCGGATGATGCTGGGGCCACAGTACTCACCATGTCAGACGGGACCGAGATCGCAGTCGCCCATGTGGACCGCGGGAGAGAGCACGTCGTCATCGTCGCGCACGGGTTCCTCAAGCGCAAGGATGACCTGCGCATTGTACGTCTGGCCTCTCACCTGCTGGAGCGCTTTGATGTGCTCTTGTACGACCAGCCAGGTCATGGTGCCTCCTCGGGCACGGCCGATTTGGATTTCAAGCGTGCGGGCGCCTGTCTGGCTGCGGTGGTCGCAGAGGCCCGCCGGCTCGGTTACAGACATGTCTCCGCAGTGGGAGTCTCCCTGGGAGCGGCGGCTACCATCCACGCAGCAGCTTCTGGAGCAGCTTTGGAGTCGATCGTTAGCATCTCGAGCCCGGTAGGCCCTGCCTGGCACCGCGACAAACCCTGGCGGCCCGGAGTCCTCAGGTACTTTTACCGATCGCTGGGCATCCGGGTGGCGGATACGCTGCAGTTCCGTCACTGGCCGCTGGACGCGGTAGGCAGCGTTGCACCCTGTTCGATACTCATCGTCCATTGCGGGCGTGACACGCTTATCCCACGCAAGGCCTCTGAAGCGCTCTATCGTGCAGCGTCAGAGCCAAAGGCGTGGCTAGAGGAAGAGCGTGCCTGGCATGGCACGCCAAACCGTTCGCACGACAAGATCGTTGCATGGCTGGAGGCCAGTGTCGAGTTAGTGTCTGATGAGCAAGTGGAGGTTACTCATTGATGGATAGACGGGTCATCGTGATCACCGGCGCCAGTGGCGGGTTGGGACAGGCTGTGGTACAGGGCTTTGCACGCGAGGATGTCTTGCTTGCTCTAGTCTCACGCCGCATAGAGCCGCTGGAGGACCTCGTTAGGGCGCTGGCGCTTACACAAGAGCGGGTCCTGTGCTCTGCCGCCGATCTGAGCAAGAGGATGGAGGCAGAGCAGGCGGTGCGAGCGGTGCTCGACCGCTTTGGGCGTATCGACTGTTTGCTACATCTCGTTGGTACGTGGCACGGCAACGTTGCTGTGGCGGACCTGGCCGATGACGACTGGTATGCCATGTTGGAGACGAATCTACACGCAGCATTCAACATCATCAGGGCTGCTCTGCCCGCCATGCTTGATCACGGAGGGGGGCGAATCGTTACGGTAGGCTCGCGGGCAATAGAGCGACCCGGTAGCGGGCAGGCGCCCTACAACGTGTCCAAGGCAGCGCTGCTCGCACTCACGCGGTCCGTCGCAGCAGACTATGGTGCACAGGGTATCCGTGCCAATATGATCCTACCAGGGACAATTGCCACTCCCCGCCAGGCCCAGGGTAGCGCTGATGGGGACCGGCCAGGATGGGTGGCGCCCGAAATGTTGGCAGAGATGATGGTCTTTCTCTGCGGGCCGGGTGGTGATGCGCTCAATGGCGCTGCCATACCGGTGTACGGTGGAAAGACGCTCTAGTCCGAGCTGCGCCACCCATACTCATCGACGTCTTCCCCTACGCCGCGGTAGAGCCGTGTTTCGTGCATCTGGCTCCAGCCGGTGTAGGGGCCGCTCTGGCCGTCCGGCCGGCTGAACGCCTCCGCTGCGCCCTGAAGATCGGCGTCCATGGTGTCAGCATGGTGCACAGCCATGGCCTCTGCGGTCATGGGCACCACGGGCGAGCCATGCACCAGTGCGCCGTGATGCGCCAGAATGCCGTGGACAAGTTTGAGGCGCAGCTGAGGATCAAACCCCGCCAACTCACCAATCGCAGCCTCGACCGCCGATGCGCTGATGTACAGGTGGCCCCAGAGGGCACCCTCGTCGGTGAGATCAAAGGTTGTGGGGTCGTAGGCGCGGATCTTGCCGAGATCATGCAGGATCGCGATGCTCAACGCAAGATCCCGATCCAGTTCGGGATGCGCGGCACAGGCGGCCTCTACCAGTGAGACAACGCTCAGCGTGTGCTCCAGCAGTCCGCCTCTACTAGCGTGGTGCATCCGTTTGGCGGCGGGTGCTTCGCGAAAGGCCATCCGGTCGCGGGCCCCAGGCCCCAGCAGCGCGAGAAGCAGCCGGTTCAGGTCGGTCTGCTGCACCGAGTCAATGAGCGCATCCAGCTGCTGCTGCATCTCTCCGATCGGGCGCCGAGAACTGGGCAGGAACTCTGCGAGATCCGGTAACTCTATGGCCAGGATACGATCGAGCCGGATCTGCAGCGCGTCGCGATACTCCTCGACCCGGCCTGTGACTTCGACGCCCTTGCCGATGACCAGGTCCTGAAAGAGCCGTGTGGGCGCGTCGAACATGATACCGGGGATAGATCCTGATCGATCGCCAAGCATGACGCGCAACAGCGACGACCCCGAACGGGTCGCCGTCAACGACTTGTCACGGAGCAAAAAGGCCTGCTTGTTGACGGCCAGGCCCGGCTGCAGCTCCTCGATCGATATCCTTCTCATATCGGCTCCTTTGCTGTTCGTTGTGTCCCATAAAGATCTTTGCATGTTTTAGGCCGTGGTACCGATCATGTGCCAGGCGGCAAGGCGACCGATAAGCATGTCTACCTGTGCTTCAGGGTGACGGGCTGACCCAAAGGGATCGTCGGATTCCAGGCCGAGCAGCGCTGCAAAGGTCGTGCCCACCCCGTGCGCGAGCACATCCAGGTCGTATCCCCCTTCGAGTGTGAACACGAGTCGTCCGGGGCAGAGCTCACGACTGAGGCTCAGCAGTGACTCGCTGATATAGCGATACGTTCCCAGGGTCACCTGCAGGGTAGCGAGGGGATCACTCCAGTGTGCGTCATAGCCGGCGGAGACCAGGATCAGATCGGGGCGAAAGCGGCGGATCGCTGGCTCCACAAGTTCCGAAAACACACGTCTGTAGCCTTCGTCGCCCGTGTCAGAGGGAAGAGGTATGTTCAGGTTGTTGTACGGTCCTCGCACATGTGTTGGCCTGCGCCAGTCACCGGTTCCGGGATAGAGCGGATACTGGTGCAGCGACACATAAAAGACGCTTTGGTCTGTGTCGAATACGTCGTCGGTACCGTTGCCATGATGCACGTCAAAGTCAACGATACACACTCTCTGTAGTCCCGCAACCTCTCGGGCCCAGCGGGCTGCGATCGCGACGTTGTTAAAGAGACAGAAACCCATGGACTGCCTGGGCGTCGCATGGTGCCCCGGTGGTCGTACCAGGGCAAAACAGGATTCCACGCGCCCCTCCAGACAGGCCTGCACCGCGTTGATCGTTCCGCCGGCGGCGAATAGCGCTGCCTCAAAGGACCGGCGACTGACGAGGGTGTCCAGATCAATTCGCCCGCCCCCTCGTGCGGACAGGTTCTCCACCAGGGCGATCATCTGCTCCGAATGGACACGGGCCACGTCCTCGATGGTGGCGGGGATCGCAGGGATTTCGACCAGATGGTCAAGCAGGCCCGCCTTACGCAGGTGCGACATGATCGCCATCAGGCGTGCGGGACTCTCTGGATGGTTTCCCGTGATGTGCTGCAGATATATGGGATGGTAGACGTAGCCGACACTCATCCGCGTTGTCCCCCGCCCGTGAAGCGCATGTCCTGTTCCCGATTATACCCGAGAGTGCCCTCACGCAAAGCCTGTGGCACGCAGGGGCTTGCACCGGACTCTCCAGTGCGTACAATCGGCACAGCGTACGTGGGGAGGGGAGATGGGCTTTTTTCAAGCCGGAGGCAAGGGGCAAGCACGGGTACTGACAGATGGTCCCGTAGCACGCCAGACACTGATGCTGGCGGTCCCGTCAGCCGTCGAGCAAGCGATGCTGAACATTGTGCGGCTTGCCGACATGTATTGGATGGGACGCGTTGGCGGAATGGCTGTCGCGTCGGTGGCCATGGGCACCACCCTGCGCATGGTCCTGATCTCACCCATGATGGGCCTCTCGATGGGCGGCATGGCTGTGATTGCGCGCTATATCGGCCAGCGCGATCAGCGCATGGCCGATCGTGCGGTGATGCAAGTGATCCTTCTGATCGCGCTGCTCACGATTCCGATCATGATCATCGGCCAGACACTGACGCCGGCGATCCTGCGCGTGATGGGCGCCAGCCCTCAGGTTGAGGAGAGCGCCACCGCTTTTCTGCGGATCATCTGGTGGGGCCTGTTCTTCATGGAGTGTCTGCCCACGATGAGCGGCGTAATCAAGGGTGCAGGCCGGCCGGAGTACACGCTGCGCATCAATCTGGTCAACCTCGTTTTGGTGGCGGTATTGGAGCCGGTGCTAGTACTGGGGTTGGGCCCATTTCCGGCCATGGGTATCCGGGGGGCGGCCCTTGCATCTGTGACGGGTGCGGTTGCTGGTGTTCTGGGTATTTTCGGCGTGCTGCTTACCGGTGGAGCAGGGCTGCGGCTCCACTTGAGGGATCTCACACCCGATTTCAGTATGATGAAGACGGTGCTCAGGATCAGTTTCCCGGCATCTGTCGAGCGCCTGTCGCCGAATCTGGGGATGGCGACTTTTATGCGGATCGTCTCATCCTTTGGAGACCAGGTGCTGACCGCGTATTCTATCTTTCACCAGCTGTTCAACTTTTTCCAGGCAGTCACCATGGGGGTTGGCAATGCTGCGGCCACCATGGTCGGGCAGAACCTGGGTGCCGGTAAGCCCGAGCGCTCGGAACACGCAGGGAGGACAGGGGGACTGGCCTCTGCCATTATCTCGGCAGTATTCTACGGAATGATTGCCCTGTTGCCCCGGCCGATCCTGGGGCTGTTCAGTGACGATCTTGTGGTTGTCGGCGCGGCCGCCCTGGCCATTCGGGTGACCGTGGTGGGATCGGCGGTACGCGGCTGGGGACAGGTGTTGGGCCGGTCGCTGGCTGGAGCGGGAGATGCCGTGTCGCCGATGCTCGCCAGCGTAGGTGCCTTATGGATCGTGCAGATCCCGGCATCCTGGCTGCTGAGCGGTTGGCTGGGGCCCGTGGGCATCTGGATTGGCATGGTGCTGGGCGATACTGCCCATGCACTCGTCATGACCTGGCGCTTTGCTCAGGGCAGGTGGAAGACCATACGCGTCTAGTTCGTGCCGAGCCTGCTGGCCTGAATAGAACAGACGCCCGAGTTTCTCGGGCGTCTGTGGTCTATGAAACGTAAGGGACTAGCGCTGCGCAATTCTGGCGCGGATGACTTTGGACACTTCTACCACGACAAAGACGACGGCAGAGAGGCCCAGGCAGATCAGAAGGTGCTGCAGATCCAACGCCGCGGTGTTAAAGATACTCTGGAGGAACGGAACGTATACTACCGCCAACTGCAGCAAGAGCGTGAGTAGAACGGCGCCTATCAGGAGCCGGTTGCTAAAGATGCCCAGCTGCAAGAGTGTCATTTTGTCTGAGCGGACTGCGAGCGCGTTGCCCATCTGAGAGAGACCGAGTGTCGTAAAGACCATAGTCTGCCAGATGCGCGGATCGGTGCCACCCAGTCCTCCCTTTTCTGCGAGGTACTGTGTGATGACACACACAGCGCCCAGAAGAAGACCAATCCACAGGATATACGTGCCGGTGCCCCGCGCTAACACGCCCTCGTCGGGAGCATGAGGCGGCTCCTCCATGATATCTTTGCTGGCAGGCTCCACACCCAACGCCAGCGCCGGCAGCCCGTCCGTCACCAGGTTGATCCAGAGAAGCTGTACCGGCGTCAGGGGCAGGGATAGCCCCAGTAGCGGCGAGACGAGCATCAGCAGGATCTCGCCCACGTTACACGAGACGATATAGCGCACAAACTTGCGGATGTTCTCATAGATCGTGCGCCCCTCTTCGATGGCATGCACAATCGTGGCAAAGTTGTCATCCAGGAGCACCATATCGGCGGCTTCTTTGCTCACATCTGTCCCGGTGATACCCATCGCGACGCCAATGTTGGCTCGCTTGAGGGCCGGGGCGTCATTAACTCCATCACCGGTCATCGCGACAAAGTGGCCCTTGGCTTGAAGCGCCTCGACGATCTTGAACTTGTGTTCCGGGCTCACACGGGCGTACACGGAGGTGCTCTCCACCACGCCTTCTAGGTCCTCGACCGACATCTTTTCGAGGTCTGTCCCGATCAGGACGCGTGCATCCTCGACTGAGGAGTCAACGATGCCCAGATCCCTGGCGATGTGCAGTGCGGTGTAGGGGTGGTCGCCGGTGATCATGACGGGACGAATCCCGGCCGTCCGGCACTGGTCGACCGCCTGCCGGACCTCCTGGCGCGGTGGATCGATCATGCCCGTGAGACCGACGAATATGAGCTGCTGCTCGATCGTGTCCTCTGTGGCCTTTTGCGGCAGTTCATCCATGGGGCGGATGGAGAGCCCGAGAACGCGTATCCCATCGAGCGCCATGCGATCATTGGCGGCCATGATGCGACGCCGCCATTCTTCCGTCATAGGCTCGATGGTGCCTTCGTTCCAGACGCGGTCCGAAACGGAGAGGAGCGCGTCCGCAGCCCCTTTGCAAAAGGCTATGTACGGCGTATCTGGCATAGTGCGGTACAGCTCCTCCAGAGGATCGCCCTGCGAGAGCTTGTTGCATGCATGAACGGTCGTCATCCGTTTCCGTTCGGAGGTAAAGGGCACCTCCTGCACGCGCGGCATTCGCTCATCGAGATGCGACTTCCAGAGGCCCATCCGTGCCGCAGCGACAACCAGGGCGCCCTCGGTAGGGTCTCCGACGGTGTGGTAACCCTCGCCTTCGTCGTTGCGCTCAAGAACAGCGTCGTTGCACAGTGCCGAGCCGAGCAAGAGGAGACCGATGTCGCTGTCGACGTCCAGCAGAGGTGTGTCTTTGGGTCCCATCAGCGCGCCCGCGTTCTGCAGGTACGTTGTGAGGTTGAGCTCGGTACCGGCCACATCCAGGGCCATCACCGTCATGCGGTTCTCGGTCAGCGTCCCGGTCTTGTCTGAGCAAATGGTGGTCACGGAGCCGAGCGTCTCTACCGCGGGAAGACGTCGTATCAGGGCGTTCCGCCTTACCATACGCTGTGCGCCCAGGGCCAACGAGATGGTCACGACAGCCGGCAGCCCTTCGGGGACTGCAGCGACCGCGAGGCTGACGGCCGTCATAAACATCAGCTTGACATCCTGGCCCCGCAGCAGGCCGACTGCAAAGACCACGGCCACGATCACAAAGGCTGCAACGGCCAGCACCTTGCTCAACTGCTCCATTCGCTGCTGCAGTGGCGTGCGATCTTCGCCGACGTCCTGGAGCAGGTCGGCGATCTTGCCCAGCTCTGTGGCCATGCCGGTCTCTGTCACGACTGCGACTGCCCGGCCGTAGACCGCGGTGGTGCCCATGAATACCATATTGGTGCGATCGCCCACAGAAGCAGAGTCAGTTGTGAGCGCATCCGTGATCTTTTCAACCGGAACGGACTCACCTGTGAGCGCAGCCTCGTCGACGCGCAAGTTGGCCGACTCAATCAGGCGACCATCGGCTGGGATGCGTACACCCGCCTCGAGCAGTACCACATCTCCCGGCACGAGCTCGGTCGCCGGCATTTCGCGAATCTGACCATCACGTCGGACGCGGACCACGGACACAGCCATCTGCTTGAGGGCAGCCATGGCACGTTCGGCCTTGAACTCCTGGGTGTAACCCAGAATGGCGTTCAAGATCACGATAATCATGATCATGATGGCGTCCGTGAACTCGCCACTCTCATGAGACGTGAGTGCGAGGACGAAGGAGATTGCTGCGGCCACCAGGAGCACGATGACCATCGTGTCCTTGAACTGGCCCAGGAAAACCTCGAGCTTGGTACGGCCTGCCCGCTCATCGAGCTGGTTCGGGCCCACCTCAGCCAGCCGGCGCGCAGCCTCGCCACTACTCAGACCGTCATGGCTGGTCTTGAGCTCTTCCAGCGTGGCAGCCACATCCTGTTTGTACCACACGGCCATAGGTCTGATCCTTTCCTGCTATAAGCCAGTCATACGATATATCTGGAGACGGTCTCCCCTCGAGTGCCGCCTCTCAGCTGCACCTGCTTGCAACGGGTAAGGCACTCAGCGCCCGCAGGCTGCCGCTCACCCAGATCAACGACTCGGCGTCAGACTTTATACCCGTCAGCCTCAACACACTTTCGTCAAAGACTGACGCGGCTCCCGAGGTGGCAAAAAGTGTGCGGCCGGCGCTATGCGGTGCCGCGTCGGTCAGCAGCCCTTCACGTTCCAGCACCCGGCGCGTCTGCAATGCGATCGCGTCGCTCGGCTCAATAATGCGAACCAGAGGCCCAGCCAGGCGTTCGATGAGCGGGCGGACAAAGGGATAGTGGCTGCAACCCAGGACAATGACATCTGCGCCAGCTTTGATGATAGGCGTCAGGCAGTGGCTGATCAACGCGACCGTCTCCTCGCAATCGAGCTTTCCTGCCTCAATGAGCTCCACCAGTCCAGGGCAAGGCTGCGAAATAACCTTGGTATCGCCGCCGTACTGCTGCAGCACCTCAAGATACAGTGCGCCACGGACGGTGGCCTGCGTAGCGAGCACACCGACGACGCCGGCACGCGTGATCTCTATCGCCGGCTTGACCGCCGGCACCATGCCAACGATGGGGATGTCAGGCAGGCGCCTGCGTAGAATGGGCAGGGATGTGGCAGAGATGGTGTTGCAGGCTACCACAATGAGTTTGCAGCCCGCGTCAACCATGTGATGGGCAACGCCAAGGGCCAGCCCCTGAATCTCTGTGGCACTGCGATCACCGTAGGGGCAGTGGTAGCTATCGGCGACGTAGTAAAACTGCTCAGCGGGCAAAAGCGCCTTGAGCGCCGCGAGAATTGATAATCCGCCGACGCCAGAGTCATAGATACCTATGGGTGCAGACAGATCTCGAGTGCTCACGCGATGCTATGCCTCCCCACGCTGGGTGGCCGCGCGCACCAGGGCGCTGAACAGCGTCCGATGCAGGCCATCATGGCCACCGTTAAGCATTTCCTCCGGGTGCCACTGGACACCCACTCGGTACCAACCATCGATCCCGACTAGCGCCTCTATAATACCATCCTCAGCGGTGGCGGCAACCAAAAACGGGTGCCCAACTCGAGCCACCGCCTGATGATGTGTGCTGTTCACTGGCAGAGATGGCGTCGTCACGAAAGACTCGCGCAGCAGCGGATCCGGCATTCTGCTGGCTACCTCGGAAAGGATGGCTACCTCATGGGCGTGCGTATCGCGCGGCAGGTCCGCGGGCGTGGCGTGTGCCAGGGCGTCCGGATATGCTGTGGCGATATCCTGTACCAGAGTTCCTCCGGCAGCGACATTCATCAGCTGAAGCCCACGACAGATCCCCAGTGTGGGCAGATGCCGCGTGGCTGCGCCGCGGGCCAGGTACAACTCCACGGCATCGCGATCGGGATCGATCCCGTGGCTCAGGCCCACCGCTGGCGCCCCATATGCCGCGGGATCTATGTCACCCCCGCCGCATAGTAAGAGCCCATCTATGGTGTCCAGATAGTCATCGAGGAGAGCCCAATCGATGAGCAACGGGATGGGTACCGGAATGCCCCCGCCGAGAGCTACCGCGCGAACGTAGGCGGGAGAAGTCATCCAGCGATGCGGTTGCGCTCCCGCTGTATACATCGGCAGTCCGATGCGGGGCTTGAGAGCACGATCACGGTTCATCGAGACCTGCCTCCTGCATAAGGGCCTCCCGGTCGATGATCACCAGCTGACCGTGATCCTTGTTGATCAGTCCATCGCGAATCAGGTCCCGTAGGATGCGCCCGACCACATCTCGCACTGTTCCGATGTGTGCCGCGATCATGTCCTGAGTCCAGCGCTGCTGCGGCGGGGTGCTCTCTGCGGACTCGAGGAGAAAAGCCGCGAGACGTTTGCGGACGGGATCGAGCGCCAGGCCCCGGGCGGTCTCGCTCAGGCGCCTGTTTTCACTCGCCAGCACCAGGGCGACGGCGACGCCAAGATCGGGGCGGCGCGCCAGCAAATCGCAGAACGCTGCCTCCGGGAGGCTGTAGAGGTCGACGTCAGTGACACTCAGGATGCTCCCGGGCTGCGGGCCGCCGTCAATGGTTTGTAGCAGGTTCAGAAACCGGCCAGGCCCCGGGTAGCTCAGTACATGTTCGCGTCCCTCTGCGGATATCTGGCTGTGACTTGTCACGCCGCGCGCCACAAGGTAAAGCGAGCGGTAGTGCTGGCCATCCAGAAGAAGGATCTCACCAGCGGGATGGCCTTCCATCCGTAGCAGGGGAGTGAGGGCACGAAAGGTATCGGGGGCCAACTCGCGGAAAAAGGGCCAGCGCGAAAGGCGCTCCACAGTCGCGGAGCGCCCTGCGGGCTGTGTATCTGCCCTCTCATCTCGAGCGTCAGGTGTCACCCTCTGTCTAGTCCAGTGTCATCTCGCCCAGGGCACGAAAATCATGAGGCGCGCTGAACTGCAAAAAAGTCCCTGTGGCCACAATAATAGGGTAGGTCTCTCCAGGCTGCAGGACCTTGTCGTATTGGTCGCCCGAATCCAGAGGGATCTGCGCTTCCAGCCTTACCACGCCCCCCTGAACCGATACGGCCGAGGCGACGAGGTCATCGCTACCACCTATCTCGACGTCTTCAGGGTGCGTCGCCCCGACTGCACCCTGGCCGTAGGCATCGTAGACCGCAGGGGCACCGTCGCGGTCCGCAGCGATGATATAGTTGGCGCCCTGCATGCGGTTCTCGGGGTCGAGCCCTATGCCAAGCCAACCGGCTGTCTCTGCCTCTGCAGCGAGGTACAGGTACTGGTCGTCATTGCTCCAATAGACGGTCACCTTCCCGATCACTGTCTCATGTGCATACTCGCCGGCGGCGATGACGGCATCCGCCGCACGAATGACATCATCGCTGGCGCCTCCAGTGGCACTCTCCGGGTAGGCTTCGGTCGCCGTATCACCGGGCACTGCCACTTCGGGGGCGGGGTACGCGTCGACGGCGGCTGCGTCAGAAACCCCGCTTGAAGGAGCCGGATAAGCTTCAGTCTCTGGCGCTGAAGCGCCGTCCGACGGCACTGCGGTGGTGGCAGCCGGGCTTGCCGGAGCATCTACCGTGGCCTTTTCCACAACGGTAGTCACCGTACTGGCAGGCGCCGCCGAATCGGTATCAGTATCGACGGCCTCCGGCGCTCTGCCACAGGCAACCAGCAACAGGAGGACCAACAAGAGGGGCAATCGGTGTCTCAGCATGGCTAACTCCTTATTCGGGGAACCGGCTTCTATCCGTATCTGTCTCGCTTGCAGAGTCGAGACTCACTGGCTAACATAGCCTGGAGTCAATTCTCGCACATTGTATCTGTAAGCCGGGCAGTCTGCAATACATGGCACCGGTGAGCGCTGGAGGGTGTCGCGAGCCCGTCAATTGTCACTATCGGGAGGGAGTACGATGGAGCGAATACGCTACGGAATCGTCGGTACCGGAGGGATGGGATCAGGCCATGCGCGTACGATGCAGGGTGTAGACGAGTGCCAGCTTGCTGCCGTCTGCGACATTCAGCCGGATGTAGCAGAGGAGGTAGGAGAAGAGTACAGCGTTCCGTACTTTACCGACTATCGCGAGCTTGTCGACCTCGACGCAGTCGATGCGATCATCGTTGCGACGCCGCACTATTTTCATCCGGAGATCGCGATCTATGCCATGGAGCACGGCAAGCCGGTGATCTCGGAAAAACCCATCGCGGTGACGGTGTCGGGCGCTGATGCGATGGTGGAGGTCGCTCAGCGGACGGGAACGCCTTTTGCCGTCATGCACCAGAGGCGCAGCGAGCCCGTTTGGCAGGCAGCCTTCAAGCTCGTGTCCGAGGGCAAGTTGGGTGAGTTGTATCGCACGATGCTGGTGTATGCGGATTTTCGCAGTCAAGCCTACTACAATTCAGCCGGATGGCGGGCAACGTGGGCCGGCGAGGGGGGTGGCGTGCTGATCAACCAGTCGCCGCACTCGATCGATCTCTTCACCTGGCTCGGGGGGCTGCCCAGTAGGGTCACGGCGGTGACGGCTACGCGCTCCCACGTCATTGAGGTGGAGGATGTGGCCTCGGCCTTGTTGGAGTATCCAAACGGCGCCATGGGTTATATGTACTGCTCCACCACAGAGGCGCCGGGGACTGAAATCCTCGAGCTCTCGGGTGAAAAGGGCAAGTTGCAGGTGATCGGCAGAGATCTGCGGTTCTGGGAGATACCGGACGGCGTGAAGGGGTTCTCCGACGCGTCGACCGAGATGTGGACCCGGCCGCAGGCGATCGAGGTGCCCGTGGAGCTGCCGGAGCGAGAATCGGGCCACATCGCGATCATTCGCAATATGGCGCGACACCTGCTCTATGGTGAGCCTCTGATCGCGCCAGGCGTTGAGGGGCGCAACACGGTCGAGATGATCAATGCTACGATCCTGTCTGGCCAAACAGGCAAGCCGGTTGACGTTCCCGTAGATCGGCCCGCGTATGACGCTTTTCTAGCCAAGCTTCAGGCAACGTCGAACTTTGGCAAAAAGACCACCGGTCCGGACAAGCGCATTACGGACAACGTGCACCACTAGGATCGCGCAGGCACGGGGAGGGCACAGCGCGAGCGCTGCGTCCTCCTTCCTTGGTCCGGCTAGATGCTGGCCGGCTCGCCATCCAGCGGCCTCTGCCAGACGCGCAGGCCGTAGCGGCTCAGGTATAGCGGGATGTTCTGGTACAACGGATTTGTAGCCTCAATGTCCCGGATCATCGCACGCTTGGCACCCATGCTGGGTCCGCACAGCAGCGTCACCGATCCGCCCTCACCCCCGGCTCCGTTGACCTTCCAGCCCAGTGCACCGTGCGATCGTGCAACATCCATGATCTGCTCCGCCTCTCGACTGACCAGAGAGGGGTGCAGCCCCCGCTGCGCTTCAGTGTTGCGAATCATGGCCTGGCCCAGGGCCACGAAATCACCGTCGTAGACCGCATCCCTGGATGCTCTGGCGCAGGCTCTCAAGTGCTCGAGCTCCTGGTACTCTGGGCCACCTTCACGGATGTTGTGGATCACCATCTCGTGAACGGCAGAGGAGCTGTGCGATCGGCCGAGAAAGACGAGGCACAGGCGACGCTCTAGCTCCCACCACACCGGGTTGGGGACCAGGATCTGGGACACCGCCGCATACGGGTACTGAAACATCTCGATGTAATTGATCCCTCCGTAGGCGGCGCACAACTGGTCCTGAATGCCGCTCTGCTGGTGCAGCATGTCGGTTTCAACCCGGTGGGCGGCGTAGGCTATCTCGAGGGGTGTCATTCTGCCGGGTGAGAGCTGGTCCAGCGCGCCAATCAGCGCCACGGTCACCGCCGCGGATGTCCCAGTGGAGCATCCCGCGGGTGCCTCGGAAAAGATCGAGATCTTTACCGCAAGGTCTTCGGGCACGCCGACCGAGTCGATCGCCGCCTCAAGCAGGGGGTGATGGATCCACTCGTGCTTTTCTGAGCGAGGGAACAGGGCGTAACGGTCACCAAAGTTTTCGGCGTGCAGCACGACGCGATCATGGTCGGTGTCGCGAGGACGTGCCTCGATCTGAACCTCAACAAAGGGATAGACCCCGATATTGAATATGTTACCGCGCTCGGCGAACCAGGTATCGGTCCACCCGCCATTGTCGCACACACGGATGGGGGCCACACTGTTTATGATGCAGGGCTCTGTCATCTCTGCCGCCTTGTCTATGCTCACTTGATCATCCTCTACTCCTGCCGTATTCTAGACGCCGGCAAGGTGTGTGTCCAACATTCTGGCATCATGGATACCCAGGGGAGGTAGGAATGACTACTGGCCGTGCTCTGGTGGAAGAGATCAATGCAACCGTATTGCAGCCGGGCTCGTTAGCCTTTTGGTGGCTGGGCCAGATGGGGTATGCGGTCAAGATTCAGGATACGGTGTTCTACATCGATCCGTTCCTGGCGCCCGGGAGTTTCCGGAACGTTCCCCCGCTGTTGGACGCCTCGGAAGTGACCAATGCTGACTGGGTGCTGGGCACCCACGATCACGGAGATCACATCGACCCCTGGGCTTTTCCCCGCATTGCGGAGGCGTCGCCGCAGGCCCGATTCGTGTGCTCGCGTGTGGCAAAACCCCATCTGCTGAGCCTGGGGATTTCGCCCGAGCGAGTGATCGGACTCGATGAGGGCCTCATCGTTCAGGAAGATCACACGACGATCACGCCGGTCGCGTCAGCCCACGAGTTTCTGGATCATGATCCGGAGCTCGGCTATCCTTATCTGGGTTTTGTTATAGAACAGGATGGCGTGGCTCTTTATCATGCGGGCGATACCACGCGCTATGAGGGTCTCGTGCTCAAGCTAAAGAACTGGTCGCTGGACGTGGTGTTTCTGCCCATCAACGGGCGTGATGCTGAACGGCTCTCGCGTAACTGCATCGGCAACATGACATTCCAGGAGAGCGTCGATCTGGCCGGCGAGTTAGAGCCCAGGCTGACGGTGCCGGGGCACTATGAGATGTTCAGCAACAATGCCGAAGATCCTCAGCGTTTTGCTGACTATATGCGCGTCAAGTATCCGCACCTCGCGTACTGGATCGGCGAGCACGGCAAGTGCGTGATTGTGCCCCCGCGGCAGTAGACGTACCGGCTGCTCTGTTTACGCGTTTCCTTAGGATTCCGGGCAAGGTGGCTCTAGCCTCACCCGGGTCTATTGTTGCGGGTTGGCGCCGGGCCTGGCTGGACACCGATGAGGCCGGCATGGTTCTTTTGGGCTGGGCCGATTCGTCTGTAGAATGCGCACCATTCTACTACCAGGCAGGTGAGCATGACTATGAATGCGGTGATCGATGCTGCGCCGATCCTCCTTCTAATCGGCGTGGGTTTTCTGGTCCGGCAGACTGGTCTGGTGGATGAAAAGGGCGCACTCACGCTGACCCGTCTGGCGTATCATGTCACCATTCCATCGGCGATCGCGGTCTCGATAGCGCGGGTCGATCTGGTTCCAGAGCTTTTCTTGCTGCCTCTGATCGCTGCGGTGCTACCCGCTATCCTGGCCGGAGTCATGTACCTGACCACGAGACGGTTGGCAGACCAGCCGCAACAGCGCGGCGTGCTATTGGTGGCCATGGTGAATCTGGGGGTATTCGCGTTTCCCTTCATGGAGCTGTTTTTCGGAGCGGATGGACTGGCGCGTATCGCGCTCTATGATCTGGGAAACGCCTTTTACGCGGGGCTGCTTGCGACCTACTTTGCCACGCACTTTGGCCACGGATCCACCCGACCAAGTCTCCGGCGTGTGCTATCATCGCCGCTGCTGCTGGCGGCGCTGTGCGGGGTAGTGCTTTCCTTGTTGGACGTTCCGCTCACAGGCGTTCTGGGGTCGCTGCTTGATCGCCTGGCGGGTGCCAACACGCCCCTGGCGATGATGGCGGTGGGGATGTTCCTGCGGCCCAATCGGGCGCAGGGCGGCCTGGTGCTGCAGTTCATCGGCATTCGAATGATTCTCGGTGGGC
This sequence comes from Anaerolineae bacterium, assembly GCA_040772225.1. Taxonomy (GTDB): domain Bacteria; phylum Chloroflexota; class Anaerolineae; order UBA1429; family UBA1429; genus JAAYED01. Next base: position 384,494 of record JAXGYO010000002.1, on the reverse strand, counting down.
TTTTGGGCTGGGCCCTTGCCAGGCTCCTGGGACTGGAAGGCCTGGATCTGATCGTGGCCAGCGTGGGTTCGTCACTCCCTGCTGGGACGACTTCGCTTGTGCTGGCCGGGGCGGAGGGGCTGGACACGGGTCTGGCGGCCGCCCTGGTCTCCTCGTCACTGATCGTCGGGATCGTCCTTGTGAATACTCTGCCGCACGTACTGGCAGCGCTGTATTTGTCGTGACCGCAAGTGTACGGCGCACTGCGCGTGCACCCACGAGGTGCGGCTGTGTCAGATGCTGTGTTGACGCAACCCCTGGCCTATGCTACTTTTCAGATCGAAACAGCCCGGCGGACTCAAATAAGGAGGCGGAGAATGTGCTCTGTTCTGCAGATGGATGCCCTGGATAAAGACTATATCGAACTCCTTGGGGATTCGACGCAAGAGGCGACACAGACCCTCAAAGAGCTGTCGGAAAAAGCCGCGTCTCGGATGTTCTGGGCAAGGAAGGGCAGTCTGTGGAGCAGTGAGCCTGCCGTCATCGCGGAGATTGAGGACCGGCTGGGTTGGCTGGATCTGCCGGACACGATGCGCGTAGACGTTCCTCGCCTCAAAGCGCTGGCGCTGGAACTGGCTGAGCGGCGGATGGAACGAGCCGTTCTGGTCGGGATGGGCGGAAGCAGTCTGGCCCCTGAGGTGCTCAGCGAGGTGTTTGGTGTGGCGCCAGGCGGCCTGGAGTTGATCGTCCTGGATGCGACGGACCCGGCACAGATCCTGCGTGTCGAAGAAGTCGGGGATCTCTCCCGGACGGTGTTCATCGCTTCAAGCAAGTCGGGTACAACGGCCGAGACGCGGGCCTTGCTGGAGTACTTTGGCTCACAACTGCAGAGCCTGGTCGGTGAGCGATGGACAGAGCACATCATCGTGATCACCGATCCAGGCACGCCGCTTCTTGCGCTTGCTGAGGAGGAAGGCTTCCTGGCGCGTTACACTGCTGCCCCTGACGTAGGTGGGCGATACTCTGCTTTGACGCTCTTTGGGCTCGTGCCTGCGGCGTTACTGGGTGTAGACTGCGATCGCCTGTTGCGCAGCGCGCGTGATATGGCCCAGCGGTGCCGTGCTGCGGTCCCGGAGGCCGAGAATCCTGCTTTTCGTCTCGGGGCTGCCATCGGTGCGCTGGCACGGTCTGGACGAGACAAGCTTACCTTTATCACCAGTCCTCGTATGGCCTCGTTCGGGTGGTGGACCGAGCAGCTCATTGCCGAGAGCACCGGCAAGAACGGCACCGGCATTCTGCCCGTGGAGGGTGAGCCACCGCAACCTGCGGCAGCATACGGGGATGACCGGGCTTTTGTTTACGTGCGCCTCAGGGGAGACGAAAACGATCAGGCTGATGCACTGGCACAGGCGCTGGCGGAGCACGGCCAGCCGCTGCTCGTAACGCAACTTGACGACGTATATGACCTGGGGGCCGAGTTCTTCCGGTGGGAGATGGCCACGGCTGTGGCAGGGCTCGTGCTAGGTATCAACCCCTTTGACCAGCCCAATGTGGAGGAGGCCAAGGACGGGGCGAGGCAGGCGTTGTCGCGCTATGAGGAAACTGGCGCTCTTGACGATACCGAGCCTGTACTCACAGAGGGTCAGATCGCGGTCTATGGCGAGGTTGCCGATGTGGCCGACGCGACAGCATATGTCCGGCAGTTTCTCAGGCAGGCGCAGCCTGGGGACTATGTCGCGATCATGGCGTACATCGACCGGAACGATGAGCACTGGGCACTGTTGCAGCGGATGCGCGCCCTGGTGACGGAACACCTGCATGTGGCCAGTACTATGGGTTTCGGACCGCGCTTTCTGCACAGCACGGGTCAGTTGCACAAGGGCGGCAAGAACAACGGCCTGTTCATTCAGATCACCCAGATAGATGGCACAGATCTGGATATCCCCGGCCGGGGATACACCTTTGGAGTGCTCAAGAGCGCGCAAGCGGCCGGCGATATGGCCTCGCTCAAGCAAAACGGGCGCCGGGTGATTCGCCTGCGTGTAGGGCCTGACGTTGCTGCTGGACTTGACCATGTCGTCGATCTGCTTGAGCGTGCCCTAAAGTGAGTAGAACCTGAATCAGGGGGTGGGTCGGATGCGGACCCTTTTCGTTATGCGTCACTGCAAGTCCCGCTGGGACCAGGGTAATGTGCAGGACATCGATCGCAAACTGAGCGCTCGCGGCAAGCGTGACGCACAAGACGTCGGCAGGCAGTTGGCGCTGGACGCTCCTCCGCCTGACTTGATTGTCACGTCTACGGCCCGGCGAGCCCGGGCGACCGCCAAGCGGGTGGCCAAGGCCTGGGGCTATAGTGCCAGGACAACCAAAGAACCGCGGCTGTACGACGCCACTCGCCAGAGCTGCGTCAGCTTGCTCAGAGCTCTGGACGAGTCTGTGGAGAGCGTGATGATCGTCGGGCACAACCCATGTCTTGAGGAGCTTGTCTTTTTCCTGGGCGATCGCGCTGTGCAGATGGCCACTGGCACTGTGGCCAGAATCGATCTTCCAATTGACTCCTGGCAAGAGCTAAGGCTTCCGGCTGATGGCACCGTAGCGCGTGTCTGGAACGCAAATCGCGATCCATCGTAATTCGCCTGCCCGCATGGCAAAAGTCGACGTACCATTGCGTTCCGCCGGACAAGTCGGCAGAAGCCTCGGATTACGCTAGTTGATGGAGCTGCCGTGACGATTTTCGACAGTACATCTCGAGATCACGACCAGCCACTTTCAGGTGAGAGCATACCCTCGCTGCTAGACGAGCTTGCGGTCGCCAGGGAGAGAATCCGTGCGCTCGAATGCCGTGTCACGGGCGCAGCATCCGAGACTGAGGAGTCTCCGCCCGGATCCGACGACCGTCTACGAACGCTCCTGGGAAATCTGCAGGAACTGATCCTCGTACTCGATGCGGATCGTCTGATCACCGATGTTGCTGGCAACTGCATGGGGCTTCTTGGCTATGCCGCCAGCGAGCTGCACGGCCCTGGGGTGCAGGTGGATGTGCTTCAGTTCTTTGATGCAGATCATCGCGGGGTCGTGCGCGAGCAGTTTGCGCAGGCACCGCTTCACCCGCAGGGCAGCGTGCGTCAGGTCCGCATCGTGGACCGTGCCGGTGAGGGGCGTTGGGTAGAGTGCACCCTGGTGCCGCTCTACGATGAGGCGGAACAGCAGCTGACAGGCGTGCAGTTGATCCTCCGCGATGTGAGCGACCGAGTTCGCGCCGAGCAGATGATGCATGCCTTGAATCAGGCCGCAGCTGCGGTGCAAAAGGCCTCGTTTTCTCTGGATGACGTCATAGAGGCCGCGACAGGGCTATTATGCGATCTGGGGCTCAATTCGGGAGTCGGTCTGTACACGTCGGATCGCAGCGAAATCGAATGGGTTCGATTCTGCGGCGATGCGCGCTTTCTCCAGACGGTCGAGATGCTGCGGGGGCAATCCGTACCAACCAGCCTGCAGGACATGGAGCTCCTGTGGGAACGTCTTGGAGAGGGATACCCGGCTGTCGTGCACATGGATGCACCCACAATCACAGGGATCACACAGGATCCGCTGCTGGCCCGCCAAATTGCGCAGTTGCTGGGGCCTATGACGGGCATTGTGGTGCCATTACGAGCGGAAGCGCATGATCTCGGATATCTGGTCGTCGCCGCATCGTGGCTCGATGAGGGCAGCTTGCCAGCCATTCAAGCCTACGCGAACCAGACGGCGATTGCCATTCAGAACAGCCGGCTGATCGGTCTGCTGGCTGAGAGTGAAATGCAGTATCGGGCCATATTTGAGGCTGCGCGCGATGGTCTTTTTGTCATGGATACTGCTGGACGCGTCGTAGCCGCGAGCTTGACGACATGTCAGCTTCTCGCCACCGGCCAGAACGCGATGGTCGGCAGGAACGTGGAGACGCTGTTCTCTGTATCTTTGCAGGAGATCGCCTCCTGCTGCCAGACCGGGATGCGAGACGACGACAGTGGTACCGTTCTGGCTCAGGCGTTTCCGGACAGAGGAGAGGCTTTTCCGGTGGAACTGCGTGGGTCCTACATCCTTTTCGATGGTGAGACTCACCTGATGGTGCTGATCACGGATATTTCGGAGCGCATACGTGCTCAGGAAGCGTTGATCCAGTCCGAGCGTTTGAGCGCGCTGGGACAAATGGCTGGCGGGATCGCCCATGACTTTAACAATATCCTCGTCAGTATTCTGGGCTATGTCCAAATGGCCGCCGATGATGCTCCAACCAACGCCAGGCGACTCTTGGAGGATCTGGCCCAGATCGAAGCAGGTGCGCGAGATGCCGCGGAAGCCGTAAGCCGTTTGCAGGCACTTTACCGCGAGACCGATGATGTGAGCGATCTCGTGCCGGTCCAGCTGGATGATGTGGTGATGGATGCCCTGGCGTTGCACAAGCCGCGCTGGAAGGACATTCCGCAGTTTCAGGGTGTCACCTATGAGATCCTCACGCGCCTGTCTGGGCCTCCCCAGGTGCTGGGCAACCCGGGTGAGCTGCGCCGTGCGCTCAGTAACGTGCTGATCAATGCAATTGAGGCGATGCCGGAGGGCGGCACCGTAACGTTTGAGAGCTGGCACCAGGGATCGGACACGTTCATTTTGATCCGAGACACTGGCTATGGAATTGCTCCAGAGATCCTGCCCAGGATCACCGAGCCGTTTTTCACAACCAAGAGAGGCAGTGGCCTCGGCCTGACCGTGACCGACAATATTGTAAAGCGTCACGGTGGCAAGATGGTATTGGACAGCGCCCCCGGCAAGGGTACGAGTGTGACGATCAGTTTCCCTTGCTATGACGCCGGGGAGGGGGTTCGCCGGCGGATCTCTGAGGTTACCCCGGAAACAGTGAGTGTAAAGCTGAATGCGCTGGTTGTGGACGATGAGCCGCGCGTCCGTGCCGTGCTGGAACGTGTTCTCCAGCGACAGGGGCATCAGGTCAAGACGGCGGACGGCGGTGCTGAGGGCCTCGCTGCTTTGCAGGAGCACCGTTATGATCTCCTGATCTGCGATCTTGGAATGCCCGGACTTTCAGGATCGGTGGTGATGCAGCGCGCCCACGCGATGGATCCCGCGATGCCGATTATCGTTACCACTGGGTGGGGCGAGACAGTAACGCCGGAGGAGATGCGGGAGATGTGTGCAGTGGCACTGCTCGCCAAACCCTTTGGACAGGAGGACGTGCGTCGCGCGGTGGCTGAAGCCCTCGACAAGACGGCGAGCTCCTGATGGCCTCCGACAACACACAGGCAGGCTGGATGGGGGCTCGTATCCTTGTCGTGGAAGACGAACTGAGCTTGCGTGAGTCGCTTGAGTACAGCCTTCGCCAAGAGGGTTATGAGGTGGCGACCGCCGCTGATGGGATGGCCGCCCTGGACGCGGCGCGTACGTTTTCTCCGGATCTGGTGCTCTTGGATGTTATGCTGCCAGGCCTGGACGGGTTGGAAGTGTGCCGAAGGCTCCGCAGAGAGAGCGACCTGCCCATCCTGATGCTCACAGCGCGGACGGAGGAGATTGACAAGGTCGTTGGCCTGGAGGTGGGGGCCGATGACTATGTCACCAAGCCTTTTGGTATGCGCGAGTTGCAGGCGCGTATCAGGGCTCTGCTTCGGCGTGTCCGTCACGGTTCAGATTCTTTGGATGGTGCGCAGCAGGACGAGGTGAGCGGGCCGCGCCGTGCGGCGCGCCTCGTGAGCGGCAATCTCGTACTTGACACAACTCGTCATGAAGCGTCTCTGGATGGCATCCCGCTAGAGCTCAAGCCCAGAGAGTATGATTTGCTTCTGTTCCTGGTGCAGCATCGCAGGATGGTTGTCTCCCGCGACCTCATACTGGAGCGGGTCTGGGGCTGGAGCTATGGTGGCGGTAGCCGAACGGTTGATGTGCACATTCGCTGGTTGCGTGAAAAGATCGAGATTGACCCATCGGCCCCGGTGCGCATTCAGACGGTGCGCGGCGTAGGCTATCGATTTGAGGGCTAGGCCATGATATTCAAAACCATTCGGGGCCGCGTTGCTTTCAGCTACATGCTCCTCATCGCCTGCGCCATGGGTGCGCTGGCCTGGTACATCCTGGGCTTTGTGCGCAGCACCTACATCGACCAGCTGGCGAGCCAGCTGACGGCTGAGGCGCGGGTCATTGCAGAGGTCGCGCCACCCCTCTTTCAATCTGCCGGCGAATCGGAGGCAGATGCTATTGCCGATCGCTACGCTGGCATTTTGAACGCACGCGTCACGTTGATCGACAGCGCGGGCAGGGTCGTCGGTGACTCTGAAGCCGATTTTGCTTCGATGCTCAACCATCTGCAGCGGCCAGAGATTGTGGATGCGCGCCGTCTGGGTCTGGGCGTTGAGCGGCGATACAGCGATACGGTGCAGTACGACGCTCTCTATGTCGCCACCCCCGTGCAACTGGCGTCGGGAGATCCGGCATATGTACGGCTTGCGGTCCCCTTGCGGGCGATCGATGAGACCGTGGGTATGTTGCGCCGTCGAATACTGGGCGCGGCCGGGACGATGCTCCTGGTGGCGCTGGTACTGGGCATCGTTCTGGCTGAAAAGACTGCGCGGCCAATCCGCGAACTCACGGTTGCCGTGCAACGTGCAGCGAAGGGCGATCTGTCTGTGCGTCTGGTACCCCGGTCACAGGATGAGGTTGGCGTCCTGACTGGCGACTTTTCTACAATGGCTGAAAGGCTCAGATCAACGATCGAAGAGCTATCGCGAGAACGATCTGAGGCCTCCGCCATTCTGGAGCACATGGCCGATGGTATTGTCATCACGGACGCTTCCGGGCGTATCCAGCTGATCAATAAGGCAGCACTGCGGATCCTGGGTACGACAGAGGAAACCGCGCTTGGCCGGTCACTGCCTCAGATTGCGCGGGAAGAGGAGATCATCCTCACGTTGCGGGCTTGCCTATCCGATAGGCGAGAGCAGAGCGAACTGGTGGAGCTATCTCGCAACAACCAATTTGTGCAATTAATCGCCACACCGATCTCAGCCGGGGAGGATGAGGCGCGATGCCTGATCGTGTTGCAGGATTTGGGTCAGATACGGCGCCTTGAGACCGTGCGGCGCGATTTTGTCAGCAACATTTCGCACGAACTTAGGACTCCCCTGGCGTCGCTGCGCGCCATTGTCGATACCCTGCGCGGTGGCGCCATCGAGGATCCTCCGGCGGCTGCCCACTTTGTCGAGCGAATGGACGTGGAGATTGAGGACCTGACTCTGATGGTTGAGGCGCTGCTCGAGCTCTCGCGTGCAGAGTCGGGGCAGGTACCCATTCGATTGATGCCAGTCAGCGTCTCGGAGGTTCTTGATCCGGCTATCGAGCGCCTGCGCCCGCAAGCAGAGCGCGGTCAGCTCACACTTCTGGCAAACATACCCGCAGGCCTGCCGCCGATCCTTGCCGACCCGGAGCAGCTGCATGTCGTCGTCACGAACTTGATCCAGAACGCGATCAAGTTTACGCCTGCCGGAGGGCAAATCAGGGTCGAGGCTACAAGAGCAGGGGATGCGGTAAGCATTTCCGTCAGTGACACGGGCATCGGTATCCCCGCCGATCTGCTCCCGCGTGTCTTTGAGCGCTTTTACAAGGCCGACCGGTCCCGCGCCTCTCGTGGCACTGGCCTTGGGCTCGCCATCGCGCGTCACATTGTGCAGGCCCACGGAGGCGAGATCAGTGCCAAGAGCACGGAGGGCCAGGGGAGCGTCTTTACCTTTACTGTTCTGGCGGCGGAAGCCTCTGTCGAGGACGCAATCTCGCAGTAGCGCAGCCAGGGCGGTGCCCGTTCTACTCAAGTGCGGCACCCAATTACCCCAAATCCTTTACCGGCTGTTAACATGGCTGGAAAGACCCCTTAACCTGCGCATGGTATCCTCGTTACTGGAAAAGAGAAACAGAACGAGGAGGAAAGATGCGTCGTACGATCGTAATGGTGATGGTTCTGGCGGCCGTATTGCTGGGCCTGGTCGGCTGCGGTTCTACAGAGACTCCGGCAGAGACTGTTGTTGAGGTTGAGAAGCAGGTTACCGTTGTTGTAGAGAAGGTTGTCGAGGTCGAGAAAGCAGTGGCGGCGGCCGGGTCTGTTCAGTTGACGGGAGCAGGTGCCAGTTTTCCTTATCCCCTGTATTCGCGCTGGTTCTACGAGTACGCCTTTGTGAATCCGGTTCCCCGCATCAACTACCAGAGCATTGGCTCCGGCGGCGGAATCCGCCAGATCACAGAAAAGAACGTTGACTTTGCCGGCTCCGACGCGGTACTGAATGCGGAGCAAAAGGCGGCGGCGCCGGGTTTGATGATGCTTCCCACTGTGGCTGGCGCAGTCGTGCTGGCCTATAACGTCCAGGATGCGGCGGGCGAAGCCATCCCAACGGGGTTGGTTCTAACTGCCGATACAGTAGCCGGTATCTTTCTTGGGCAGATCACCCGCTGGAACGATCCGCTTCTGGTGGCAGATAATCCTGACGTGGATTTGCCTGACACCGAGATTATCGTTGGGCATCGCTCGGACGGCTCGGGTACCACGTTCATCTTTACCAGCTATCTGAGTGCTGTTAGCGAGGAGTGGCTGTCGCGCGTCGGCGCTGGTACCGCTGTAGAGTGGCCCGTGGGCCTGGGCGGCAAAGGCAATGAGGGTGTGGCCGGTATCGTCAAGGAACAGCCCGGCAGCATCGGTTATGTGGAACTCGCTTACGCAGAGCAGAACAAGCTGGCGTATGCGTACGTTGAGAACCAGTCGGGTAACGTCATAGAGCCCGGACTGGACAGCACGACCGCAGCCTCCAACGAGGCCATCGCCGATATGCCTGAGGATCTGGGGCAGGTTCTGGTCAATGCTCCCGGCGCTGACTCCTACCCCATCGCGGGTTACACCTTCCTGCTGGTCTATGAGGACACGCCTGATTGCGACAAGGCGCGCCAACTTCAAGAGCTCATCACCTGGGCCATGTCCGACGACGCCGATGTCTATGCAGAGGAGCTGCTTTATGCCCCCCTCGGCGACGATGTCAAAGCGTTGGTGATGGAGCGCGTGAACGGCATGACCTGCAATGGCGGTCAGCCCATCGTTCCCTGACGCAGGATCCAATTGATGACTTGTGGGGAGCACGGCAACGTGCTCCCCGGAGGTTTGTCTGAATGCCATTGGGAGAAAGAGAACGTCTCAGGAGGGTCTCGAGTCTGTGAAGATCGTGGAGTTCAAGAGATGACGGTGATAGAACAAAACCCGCCTGTTCTGGCGCGATCCAGAGCGAGAGTGGGTGATTCCGTCTTTCGGTGGTGGACCTGGTTGATGGCAGCGCTACTGGTGGTCATCATGCTGTTGTTGGTCTACGAGTTGGTCATCGGGGCGAAGCTGTCGCTAAGTGAGTTCGGCACGGGCTTTCTGTCAGGTTCGAGCTGGGATCCCGTCGCTGATCGATATGGGGCCTGGCCAGCTATATTTGGCACCATCGTGTCGTCTCTGCTGGCGCTCGCGGTGGCAGGGCCAGTGGGACTGATGGCGGCTATATTCCTGGCGGAGCTTTCGCCGCGGTGGCTCGAGTCGCCCCTGTCGTTCCTGATCGAGCTTTTGGCGTCGGTGCCCAGCGTCGTGTATGGGCTCTGGGGACTCTACGTGATGGTGCCGGTGATGCGCGATCCGATACAGACCTGGCTGAGCACCCATCTAGGCACTCTCCCTGTTTTTGCGTGCCAGCCGCTTGGTATAGGGATGATGTCCGCGGTTGCGATTCTGTCCATCATGATCCTCCCTTATGGCATCTCTGTAGCGCGCGATGTGCTCCGAGCCGTGCCCAACGAACAGCGTGAGGCAATGCTTGCACTGGGCGCTACGCGTTGGGAGACCATCTGGCGTGTGGTGGTGCCTTTTGCGCGATCCGGTATCATCGGTGGACTGCTACTGGCGCTGGGCAGAGCTGTGGGCGAGACCATGGCTGTGACGATGCTGATCGGCAATCGTGCGCAGGTGTCAGGCTGCCTCTTTAGCCCGGCCTATACCCTCTCAAGTCAGATCGCCAACGAATTCGCGGAGGCGGTTTCACCGATGCACATATCGGCGCTCATGGAGCTGGGGCTTGTGCTGTTTGTGATTACGTTGCTGCTTAACGGGGCTGCTCGCTTGCTCGTGTGGCGGATAACCCGCGGAAACCCGGTGGGGCGCTGACATGGACAAGTCGATGTGGCGCAAAATAGTCAACCGCTTGATGGTTTTCCTTACCGCCTTTTCCGCGGCGCTGGGCGTCGCGGCACTCTTGGCGGTGCTGGCCTTTGTGGTCAAGAACGGTGTTGCTGCCCTGAACGTCGACCTCCTCATCCGGCTACCGACACCGGTGGGCGTCCCTGGCGGAGGTGTGGCAAATGCGATTGTGGGTTCGCTTATTGTGATCGGCCTGGCGTCGGCTTTCGCTGTGCCGGTAGGTCTGGGCGCAGGCATATACCTCAGTGAGTTCGGCAACAACCGGTTCGCGGATGTGGTACGCTATCTTGCAGATGTGCTTTCCGGTGTACCGTCCATCGTCATTGGGATTTTCGCGTACAACCTCATTGTGGCAAAGCAGGGGCACTTTTCTGCGCTTTCCGGAGGTGTGGCGCTTGGCGTCATGATGCTTCCGTCGATCGTGCGCACAACTGAAGAGATGATGCGCATGGTGCCGGCCACACAGCGAGAGGCGTCGCTGGCACTCGGACTGCCGCGATGGCGTACCATCCTCAGCGTGGTGTTACCATCTGCCAGATCAGGTGTCACAACGGGAATCCTGCTCGCCGTTGCGCGCGTAGCTGGTGAGACGGCGCCGCTGCTTTTCACCGCCTTTGGTAATCCCTTCTGGAGTTTTGACATCAACCAGCCGATTGCGACGTTGCCACATACCCTGTTTACCTATGCGATCTCACCGTATACCGATTGGCAAACAAAGGCCTGGGGGACCGCGATCATTCTAACCAGCATGATGCTGTTGGCCAGTGTGCTCGCTCGCAGAGGTCGCCGGCACGCTGCTGCCTAGACAAAGGAGATTCACTTTCGATGACTACCTGGGAAACACAATTGTCCGCGGGTTCGGTGTCTGCGCCTGCTCGGCCGTCGCCGCGTACCGCCACGCGAAGAGAAGTGACCGGCCAGGAAAAGCACGTCCTCGCCGCCGAGGTCGCAGCTGACGAGGGGATCGCTGCAGGCGCTGGCGACTATGCCATGCGCGTGGAGCGACTGGGCGCAGGCTTTGGTGGCTTTACGGCCGTGGATGACATCACACTAAATATCATGCCGCGTACGATCACGGCGATCATTGGGCCCTCGGGCTCAGGCAAGTCTACTTTCTTGCGCTGCCTGAACCGGATGCATGAAGAGGTGCGCGGATCCTGGGCAAGAGGCACGGTGCTGCTGGGCGGACAGAACATCTACGCTCCAGGGGTTGACCCTGTGCAGGTGCGCCGCCATGTCGGCATGGTCTTTCAGAAACCGAATCCGTTTCCAACCATGTCCATATACGAAAACGTGGCGGCCGGCCTCCGCCTGAACCAGTGGGGCAGAGTGCCAGATCTGGATGCCAAGGTGCAGCATGCGCTGGAGCTGGCCGCGCTGTGGGATGAGGTCAAGGACAAGCTGTTTCAGTCCGGAGCAGCCCTCTCTGGGGGGCAACAGCAACGGCTTTGCATAGCGCGCGCGCTTGCAGTCGAGCCGGAGATACTGCTGATGGACGAACCGGCCTCTGCCCTCGATCCTGTGGCGACGCTGCGGATCGAGGAGCTCATGCGAGAGCTCGTCAAGAACTATACAATCGTCATTGTGACGCACAATATGCAGCAGGCGGCACGTGTGTCAGATCGCACAGCGTTTCTGATGATGGGCGATGACCGCGCCGGCCGTCTGATTGAGCAGGGTCCCACCGACGAGCTCTTTACGAACCCCAGGGACAAGCGAACTGAAGACTATATCACGGGGAGGTTCGGATGAATCACCGCCGCGTTCTCATTCTCTGCACCGGAAACTCGGCGCGCAGCCAGATGGGCGAGGGCCTGATCAATCACGATCTGGCGGGCCAGTGGGTGGCTTTTTCGGCGGGAACTGAGCCTGCGGCGGTCATACATCCGTTGGCGGTCGCAGCTATGGCCGAGCTCGGTATCGACATCTCCTATCAACAGCCCAAGCACATCCGTACGCTGGCAAGCGAGACGTTTGACAGTGTCATTACCGTGTGCGACAATGCTCGCAAGACCTGCCCGGTATGGCTTGGCCCGGCTATGCACATCGAACACATCGGGGTGCCTGATCCCGCGCTGGCCATCGGAACTGAAGCGGAGAGGCTGCAGGTCTTTCGTGAAATCCGCGATGAGCTGAAAAGTCGCCTTGAGGGGTATCTGGCAACACTGGCATGAGTATCACTGTTCCGACCAGACATAATACAACCTTACAGCAGGTGCTGGCCGCGGTCAACGCTGATGCCGAGCTGGCGCAGCTTTACGTGTGTGCCAACATGAACGCCGTCGATCGTTCTCAGATGAGCGATCACGGGGAGGTGCACATCCGAATCGTCGCCAACGCGGCGCTCCGGCTGCTGCGCCTGCTGGTGGAGGCGGATATCACGCCCAACATCGTCACAGATTATGGGCTGACGGTGGACGACGCTGAGGTCATTGTTGTCCTTGCATCGTGCCTGCATGATGTTGGTATCGCCATTCATCGCGAGAATCACGAGCATCACAGTCTGGTGATTGCGTATCCCAAAGCGCGCCAGTTGCTGACGGGTATCTACGCCGAGCCGCAGCTCACGACCATGGTGAGTGAGGTGCTCCATGCCATCATCGCGCACAACTGGGCCGAAAAGTGCCTGACGCTGGAAGCAGGCGTTGTCAAGGTGGCTGATGCGCTCGATATGAAGCAGGGGAGGTCGCGGATTCCCTTTGAGGCCGGCTCGGTCAACATCCACTCGGTCTCGGCCATGGAGATACAGGAAGTGCACATCGAGCGGGGCCAGGAGCGACCTATTCGCATCGCCATTGATCTGACCAGCAGCGCAGGCATCTTTCAGGTGGATGAGTTGCTGCAGCGCAAGCTGAGGAACAGCACGCTGGCGCCTCATGTTGAGGTGCTCGCACGCATGGAGGGCCGCCCAGACGGCCTTTTCAAGGTGTACAAGTTCTGAGAGGACGGCACGTCATGACGCGAACGACCCTCGATCGGGAATTGCAGCGCTTGCAGGATGAGATGGTTCTCATGGCGAGTGTCGTCTCCAGGGCCATCGGTGAGGCTGTGGATGCACTGAGGCGGCAGGATCTTGACGCCGCCGCCAGGCTGACGGATGCAGATGAAGCCATCGATCGCCAGCGATACGCCATCGAGTCCGATGTGCTGGTGCTCATTGCACGGCAGCAGCCCATGGCGACCGATCTGCGCACGCTCGCGGCTATCCTGGAGATCGCGAGCGAACTGGAGCGAATCGGCGACTATGCCAAGGGGATTGCCAAGGTCACGCGGCTGGTAGGGACCGATGAGCCCCTTCCACCGGTACCGCAACTGCCCGTCATGGCGGCGAAGGCGCAGGACATGCTCAACCGGGCGCTGGAGGCCTTTTTGCGGCAGGATATTGCCATGGCGCGCTCGATCCCGCACGAGGATGACCAGGTAGACGAATTGTACAATCAGGTGAATGCCGCCATGATCGAGATGATTATCGCCGATCCGACCAAGATGGAGCAGGCGAACTATATCACGTGGGCGGCCCATAACCTGGAGCGCTCAGCAGACCGTGTGACCAATATTTGCGAGCGGGCGGTTTTCACTGTGACTGGCGACATGCAGGAGCTCGACCTGGACAAGTAGCGTCGCCGTGAGCATATAGGCGGCCGCAGATCGCCCTTGGATCTGCGGCCGCTCTACTGTGCGCTGTCAGGATAGGTGCACTGCGAGCAGAGGCGACACACGCTCGTGGTTGAGTGTTACCCCAAGCCCGGGCTTGTCCGTCGGTACAAAGTAGCTATCCTTTGTCTGGGGTTCCATGGCCTCTTCGACCAGTTCGTAGATCCCGACCGGCTGGTACGGGAACCATTCTTGAATGATAAAGTTCGTGATGCACGTATCCAGCTGCACGGCCATAGCCGTGGAGATCGGGCCCGCGCAGTTGTGGGGCTGCATGTGCATGTCATAGGTCTCGGCGTAGGCAGCGATCTTTTTGATCTCTGTCAGGCCGCCCGCCAATCCCATATCTGGCTGCAGGATGTCCAAGACCTGCTTCTCGATGTACTGGCGGAAGCCGTAACGGGTGTAGAGCCGTTCCCCGGCGGCGATTGGGATCCTGACGTTCTGCGAGACTTTGAGCATGGCGTCAACGTTCATCGCGTCGACCGGCTCCTCAAAGAAGAAGGGACGGAGCTCCTCCAGGCGTCGTCCGATCTCGATCGCCGAGGTCGTACCCAGATTGCCGTGCACCTCTACCAGAATGTCTACATCCGGGCCCACCGCCTCCCGAACGGCAGCCACCCGGGCATAGGCAAGGTCAACCATGTGCTTTGGTAGCACACGCCCCGGCATGCGCGTGCTGCTCCCATCCAGACACATGAACGGGTCAAACTTGAGCGCATCAAAGCCGTCAGCGACTACCCGCTGCGCACCTTCCGCGTATTCCGCGGGTGAGTCGTACGCGTGCCGGTTTTGGGGGTCCATGTTGATATACCACCCATTGGCATAGACGCGGAGCTTGTCATTGACCTTGCCTCCCAGGAGTTCATAGGCGGGCACACCAAAAAACTTGCCTTTGATGTCCCACAGCGCTGCATCGATGCCGCTCATGGCGCCGTAAATGACCGGTCCTCCGCCCTGCCCCCAGAAAGTGCCACGAAACAGGCGGTTCCATATATCTTCGATGCGCATGGGATCGGCGCCCAGCAAAAAGCGCTCGCCCAGTTGCTTGAGCATGCCGATCGCTGCGATGGAGCCGGCGCCGTAGGCGAGAGAGACTTCGCCGATTCCCTCAATCCCCTCATCGGTCATCAGGCGCACAATGATCGGGTTCCATCCAAAGTCGAATGGGCAGTCGTAAACGTCTACTGACGTGATCTTCATCCCTGATCTCCTTTGCTCTAGCTGACACGAATGCGCGTGTACCGATCTGCTTCGGTGCGATTCAGCACTACTCCCAGACCGGGCGCCCGCGTTGGGCTATAGTACCCGTCGATGGCCTGTGTATCCAGCGCCTGATCGACGAGATCGTAAAAGCGCCGGTCGCGGTAGGGGAACCACTCCTGGATGATGAAATTGGTGATGCAGGTATCCAGCTGTACAGCCATGGCGGTGGAGACTGGCCCCGCGCAGTTGTGTGGCTGCACGTGCATATCATAGGTCTCAGCATAGGCTGCGATCTTTTTCACCTCCGTGAGCCCGCCCGCCAGGCCCATGTCGGGCTGCAGGACGTCCAGCGCCTGCTTTTCGATATACTCACGAAAACCGTAGCGGGTGTACAGTCGCTCGCCGGCGGCGATGGGGATATGGACGTTCTGGGAGACCTTGAGCATGGCGTCGACATTCATCGCGTCGACGGGCTCTTCATAGAAAAAGGGTCTGAGCTCTTCAATTCGCTGGCCAAAGGCGATCGCCGAAGTGGTGCCCAGATTCCCGTGCACCTCGACCAGGATGTCGACGTCCGGACCCACCGCGTCCCGCACGGCGGCCACCCGGGCGTAGGCCAGATCTGCCTGCGCTTTGGGCAGATGGCGCGCGGGCGAGATACGCTGGCCATCCGGCTGCACGACAAAGGGATCGAACTTGAGCGCGGTAAAGCCGTCTGCGACAACCTCGAGCGCGCGCTCGGCGTACTCCTCCGGGGCCACCAGCGACACCCGGCCGGCATCGGTCTCGCGAGAGTACCAACCGTTGGCATAGACCCGCAGCCGTTCGTTGACCTGGCCGCCCAGCAGTTCGTACGCGGGCACGCCAAAGGATTTGCCCTTGATGTCCCACAGCGCGGCATCGATGGCGCTCATGGCGCCGTAGAGGACCGGCCCGCCGCCCTGGCCCCAGAAGGTGCCGCGAAAGAGGCGATTCCACATCTCCTCGATACGCATGGGATCGGCGCCTAGCAAAAAGCGCTCCGCCAGCTGTCGCAGCATGCCCACCGCGGCGGTAGCGCCGGCGCCGTAGGCGAGGGACACCTCCCCCAGGCCCTCCAGGCCCTCATCCGTCTCCAGCAGCAGGAACACCAGGTTGTATGAGTTGGTATAGGGATACAGTTTGCAGTCGTAGATGTTGGCTGCGGTGATCTTCATGCCGTTTTCCTCTCCTCGTGGTCGGTGTGCGCTAATCTGCTGTGATGCTCAGGCAAGGGTAACGTTTGACGGCATCCTCGTTGAGTGTGACGCCCAGCCCGGGCCGGTCCGGGACCTCTACGTAGCCGTTGATCGCTTTGTCATCCAGCGGTTCATTTACCAGGTCCAGTACCGAGTCGCCGGCATAGGGGCGCCACTCTTGAATGACGAAATTGGGCATGCAGGCGTCGAGCTGGATGCAGGCCGCGGTGTGGATGGGGCCCGCACAGAGATGGGGCTGCACGTGGATACCGTAGGTATCGGCATAGTCCGCGATCTTTTTCGTCTCTGTGAGGCCGCCGGCCAGGCTGATGTCTGGCTGGATGATGTCCACGACCTGTTTCTCGATGTACTGGCGAAAACCAAAGCGCGTATAGAGACGCTCGCCCGCCGCGATCGGCAGCGGGACGTTGAGCGATACCTTTCTCATGGCATCGACGTTGAGCGCATGCACTGGCTCCTCATAGAAGAAGGGACGGTAGGGTACAAGCCTGCGCCCCATCTCGATGGCGGAGGTGACGCCCAGGACCCCGTGCACCTCCACGCAGATATCGATGTCCGCGCCCACGGCCTCGCGCACGGCGCGCACGCGGCCTGCGGCGAGGTCCATCATCTCCTTGTCCAGCACGAGTGGCGGGTGCCAGCGCCGCCGCTCGGCATTGATATAGAACGGATCAAACTTGAGCGCGTCATAGCCGTCGTCGATCACCCGCTGGACAGCGCGGGCGTACTCCTCCGGGAGGCAGATGAGAGGGCGGCCATCCTCGCCGGTCAGGTTGGACCAGCCGTTGGCATATACCCTGATGCGGTCGCGGACCTTGCCCCCCAGCAGTTCGTACACCGGTGCGCCCAGAGCCTTGCCTTTGATGTCCCACAGGGCCACATCGATGGCGCTCATGCCGCCATAGATCACGGGGCCGCCCCCAAGCCCCCAGAATGATTCGCGGAACATGGTATGCCAGAGATGCTCGATGCGGAAGGGATCTGCACCGATCACATAGCGCTCGACCAGCTGCTTGAGCATGGCAAGACCCGCGGCGCTGCCGGTACCGTACGCCAGGGCAACTTCGCCCAGGCCATAGATGCCCTGGTCGGTCCACAGGCGAAGCAGCACCAGGCTCAGGCCCTGGGCATTGTTGGCAGGTCTGGCATCATAGATCTCGGCCGACGTGATCTTCACTTGAACTCCTTCATCCGTTCCAGGATGCGTACTGATTGCGTGGTCACTCCAGCACCACCATCTGGTGCCCAACCACGTGTGGTACTGTGAACCAGAGCCTTCCCTCACGATACTCTCCGGCCAGCGTCTCGCCCGAGGGCGCCAGGTAGACGTGCTCGGGCCGGGTTTCGCAGCGTATGGACACCTGCACATCGTGCAGTGGGATCACGTCTTCGATAGTGTCGAAGTCGAGCCCCCGCCGCTCGGGAATATAGTGCAGGAGATGCACGATGGTGCGCGCAGGGTCAGTCTGTTGCGTGACTGTCACCTGCGCGCTGCTCGGCGCATCGGTGGTCACCAGGGGCTCGGGGAGCAGCAGACGCAGGGCGGCCTGGAACAGCCGCTTGTACCAGAGCGGCGCCTGCTGGCGGTAGCCCTCAAAGATCGGGTGGGCAAAGTAGATGACATTGCCTGCCGCGTTGCGAGTGATGGCCGGATAGCTGGCGGCATTCGCCGGGTCCATCGGCGTCTGCCGGTGCGAGCAAAAGTGGTCCCACGTCCGGTTGAAATACGGTCCGGTTACACTGGCCAGCACGCTCGTGCCGGCACCGGGCTCTACGGACATGCCGCGCTCATAGATCACATGCTCGGTATCGGGGATTGCGGCGTCAAGCTCCAGGCTGGCTCGCACATAGTCCGGGGCGTTAGGAGCCTCGCCGAGTGCACGCAGGCCAAAGGTCGGCAAAGCAAAGGCATCGCCCCCCGGGGTGAGCCCTGAGCGGTAGCTGGCGATGACCTTGCCTCCTTGCGCCAGATAGCCTCGCACGCGCTCGGCCAGAACGGTGTCGAGAGGGACTTTGTCGGGCAGGACCAGCACGCGGTACCGGCTCCAGTCGGCGCGCTCGTCCACAAAGTCGAACTGCTGGTGGCTCTCGAGCAGCATCCGCAGCGCGCCGGCGTTGCTGGGATCCACCCGGCCGTCGGCCGTGCCCACCGCCTCGACGTTGAGCACGGCGATCTCGGTGACGGGCATCGCGCCCGCGCACCAGGGCTCTTTTTCCTCCACCTGCGCATACACACGCCCGATCAGGTCATAGACTGGAGCGCTCAACTGTCCCCGCGGGTGGAGCTGGTCGCCGATACAGCAGGCAGCACCGTTGGCCAGCATCTGAAAGCACTCGAACTCGAGGGCAGCCTGGTTCTTGAACGACGAAAAGTCGCCCCAGGAGGTGTGGAACTTGCCGGTCATACCGAGATGGGGCTTGCCGAGCGTGCGGACATAGCGCACGCTGATAGGATAGTGGCTGTAGCCCCATTGGCCTGTGCTCGGAAGTGATTCGAGCTCAAAGTGCGTGAAATGCTCCAGACTGTTTATGGTTTGCTCGTATCCCACGTGTCCAGAGTTGAAGAACACCATCGCTCCGGGAACGCGGGCGCGGCCGGCCTCGAACAGGCGCCTGCGGACGGTGTCGCGCACCTGTGCTGCAAAGGCTTGACGGTCGGGGCTTGAGGCGGGATTCAGACCGAGACGTTGCATGTCGCGCACACAGTGGGAGCAGACGCACTCTCCCTGGTGGATGATATCATACCAGAGGCCATCGACGTCGCCTCCGAAGTGGTCGATCACCTCCTGTGACTGGTCCAGCACATAGTCGAGGTAGGGCGAGTTGAGACAGAGCTTTTTCCAGGCTGGCACCAGCGGGCTGTGCTGTCCTAGGACGCCCTCCGGCGTCACCTCCAGCCACTCGGGGTGGCGCGCAGCTGATAGCTCGTCCCAGCCGACGGTGATGTAGATGGGCGCGGCGATGCCGGCCGAACGGCAAGCGGCCACCTGTGCCCCCAGCAGGTCAAAGGTCAGGGCAGGGTGGAGAGTGAAGCGTGTCGGCGTGTAGTAGACATAACCGTGATGGCAGCGGGCAAACAGGTTGATCGAGTTGACGTGAGCGCGACGCAGCGTGTCGACAAAGGCCTGGGCGTCCCAATCCGCACCGACCTCGGGAATCTGCCCCGCGGTGTGGAAATCCAGATGCACCTGTCGCATGGGAAGGGTGACCATGGTGCTACCTCCAGGGAAATGCATGCGCGCCTACCTTACGACAGAGAGGCCCGCGCCGTCAACCCATTCCGGGTTCCAGTTGCGGCATACAGGCACTCTAGTATGATGGCGGCCAGGACTGCATAAGGAGGGCCTCGGTGAGCGAACTGCCTGTGTATATTTGTCGCCGGGCGACTGGCCCGATTGTGATCGACGGCTGTCTGGATGAGCCCGCTTGGGCGAGCGCCGCCCCCGTGTCGCTGGTGCTCGCTGATACCGGCGCTGCTCCGCGCCAGCCCACCCAGGCGCGTCTGCTGTGGGACGACGACTATCTCTATGTGGCCTTTTCCTGCAAGGACAATGACATCTGGGGCACGACGACCGAGCGCGACCAGGATATCTACAACCAGGAGGTGGTCGAGGTGTTTATCGACGCGGCCTCTTGCGGCTCGGCCTATGTCGAGATCGAGGTGAGCCCGCTGAACGCTGTGCTCGACCTGTTCATGCTCTGGCGGGACGATCGCCAGCGCGGACTTTGGGACTGGGACAGCGCCGGTTTGCAGACAGCCGTCGTTGTGGGCGGGGATCCCTGGCATCGCGGGACCTGCGACCGGTCCTGGACGGTGGAGATGGCGATCCCCATGTCAGATTTCGAGATGGCGCCGAACCTGCCGCCCTGGCCGGGGGATACCTGGCGCGTCAATCTGTACCGCATTGATCGGGGCGTAGACGGGGACGAGTACACGGCCTGGTCACCGCCACGCCGGATCAACTACCACACGCCCTCACGCTTTGGGGTGCTGCAGTTCGTGGACTAGAGCGTTACCCGGGTTGGTCGCTCCACCAACTCTGCGAGCACCGCATCATAGACGGGTGCTATTTGGGACCAGTCGTAGGCCGCGACCATGTGCTGTAACGAACGGGCTCTCGTCTCCTGTACATGATCGGCTGCCCACCGCAAGCGCTGTATCAGCTGTCTGCTCCTGTCGTACAGGCACCAGTTGCGGTCCTCTGGCGGTATGAACTGCGGATAAGCCAGCCTATTCGGTAAGAGAGGCAGGCAGTCGCAGTATATCGCCTCCACAATGGCGGCGCCGAAAAAGTCGTGCAGCGCCGTGCTTACCACAATGTCCGCTTCCCACAGCCAACGCGCGTATTCCTCCCGCGAAGGGGCATACCCCTGATGCACGATTCGGCTGCCCAGCCGCTCCCGTGCCTCCTCGAATTCGGGGGGCTCACTGACAAAGTGTTCGCCCAGCAGCGCGACCTCGAAGACCGCTCCGGAGCCAGCCAGCGCGTAGAGCGCGTTGAGGAATGCCCTCGGGTTCTTGTCATATTCCCATCGGTGGTTCCAAAGGATCAACAGCGGTCCCTGGCGCGGCTCAGCAGGTTTTGCGGTTTCCAGAGCTAATAGCTCGAGTCCCAGAGGTAGCACCGATGCCCGCTGGCGCAGCCTGGCGATTGTGTCGAGCTCGTTATGGTCCGGGAAGTGTTTGAGCAGCCGCGGCAATTCGTCGAACCACAACTCGAGATGATACGAGGAGTTGAACAGCACCGCGTCGGCACAGAGCATCGACGCATAGTTGATAAACCCATAGTGTAGATCGCGCTTTTCGCCGGGGCGCATGGGGTAGGTAAGCTGGTTTTCGTGCATGTACAGCGCGACCGGCAAGTTGTGCGTCACCTCGCGCGTGAGCGCCAGAAACGTGCTCAGATCGAGCATGTCCGTCGCCAGTAAAAGGTCCGCTTCGAGATGATCCTGCAAGTAGCGCCGCGCCAGGGTCACCGCGCCGCCATGCATGCGCCACCGCCAGAATTGGCCCTCCAGGGTCAGAGGCACGACCTCGTGCTGGCTGGCGCGCGCAAAGCCCCGCAGCCAGTTGCGGTGAGATCCGGTCTCGTAGGGCTCGAGGGCCACGATGCGCATGCCGTCAGCATCCCCCGCCGTGGCGATCCCGAGGCTCAGGCATCAGAAGCATCGTGCTCGTGAGTGTGCGGGTGCACATGCTCTCCATCATGGGTGTGCGGGTGTGTATGCCCTTCTTCTCCAGGCACGTGGGGATGTTCGTGTGGGTGGGCATGTTCGTGCCCCTCGTGCTCGTGAGCGTGCTCATGCGTGTGGGCATGAACGTGATCGTGCGGATGCGGGTGATCGTGTCCGTGGGCGTGAGCGTGCGGCTGCGCTGTTTCGTCCACGGCCTCGCCGATCCAGACCCGAACCATATTGGCCCAGGGGAAGGTTTTGGTGCCAAAGCCGTAACCGACGCGCTTTACGCGCATGGCCGGGCGCTCGAAAGTAGCCAGCGTCGTCAGCAGCGCGGCTCCGGTGGGGGTGACCATCTCGCCCCGGGCGTCGAGTGGCACCGTCGGGGTCCCTGCCTCGGCCAGCAGCGCGAGGGTGGCCGGCGCAGGCACCGGCAGCAGGCCATGCTCGGTGCGCACCGTGCCGCTGCCCAGCGGCAGCGGGGAGGCGTACACCGCCTCGACGCCAAGATTGTGCAGCACCAGGCAGGTGCCCACGATGTCTACCAGGGCGTCGATGGCGCCCACCTCGTGAAAATGTACCTCATCCAGGTCAACCCCGTGGATGCGCGCCTCGGCCTCGCCCAGCCGCGTAAACACGCGCAGGCTCTGCTCGGCGACGCCCTCGGGAAGAGCTGCCTTGGTAAGGATCTCACGGATGAGCGACAGGTTGCGCACGGGCCGCTCGCCCGCCTGGTCGATGACGTCGAACTTGCTGCCGGTGATCCCGTGCTGCTGCACACGGCGCAGCGTGAGGTCGTAGCCCGTCACGCCCAGCGTATCCAGGCCCGCGCGCAGCTCCTCCAGCGGGTAACCAGAGTCCAGCAACGCTCCCAGCAGCATATCGCCGGCGGCGCCGGAGAAACAATCGAAATAGGCAATCTTTGTCATGGTGCCAGGATCCTTTCAGATGCTCCCTGCAGGAGAAAAGGGGCTCAGGACGTAGGCCAGCGCGAGATGCGCCGTGGCCATGAGGCTGTCAACATGTGTGCGCTCGTAGGCGTGGCTGGCGTCCACGCCAGGGCCGATCAGGCCCACCCGGACGTCGGCACCGGCCCGCAGAAGGGCGCTCCCGTCCGACCCATAGTGCGGATACGTATCAATGCGGTAAGGAATCGTGTGCTCCTCCGCCAGCCCGGTGAGCGTACGGCGCAGGGCGAGGTCGTAGGGCCCCGAGCTATCTTTCGCACAGATGCCTACGGAATACTCGTCCGAGTTCTGGTGCTCGCCGGTGGTGCTTGCGGCCATGTCGATCACCACCAGCTCGTCCAGGTCGGTGGGCATCCCCGCGGAGGCACCATGGCCCACTTCTTCATAGTTGCTGAAGAAGAAAGAGGTTGTGAGCGCCGGGCGTTGACCGCTGGCCGCGAGCGCCTGCAGGACGGCCAGCATGATCGCTACGCCGGCCTTGTCGTCCAGGTGACGGCTTTTGATGTAGCCCGTTTCAGTGAATTCCACGCGCGGGTCCAGAAATACGAAATCGCCCACCTCGATGCCCAGAGCCCGCGTCTCCGCTGCGCTGGAGGTGCGAGCATCCAGGCGGACCTCCATGCGGTCCTCGACGCGCTTGCCATCGCGCGCCTCGTCACTGGTATGCACGCTCGGGCTGACCGTCTGGACCGTACCGCGTGTCGTAGTGCCCTGTCGGACCGAGTACACGCTCACGTTCTCATTCTCGATAGCATTCCAGGCATAGCCGCCGAGCTGGGTGAGCAGGAGCCGGCCGTTGGTCTTGACCTCGCGCACCATGGCGCCCAGGGTGTCGATGTGACCCGACAGGGCCCGCTTTCCCAGTGATGCCTGACCGGCCAGTGTGGCGAGCAGAGCGCCTTTATTCGTCACCTCGGTCTGGAGGCCCTCTATGCCCAGCGCCTCGATCTGCTCGATCAGCCAGGCGATTGCCCGCTCGTGGTACCCGGTCGGGCTGGGTATGTTCAGCAGCGTCTGCAGGTTAGCGAGCAGATAATCCTGGTCAATGGTCGGATTGTCAGGCATAGAGCACCTCACTGTGATCGACGATGGCTTTGATTGTAGGCGAGCAGGCCGAATGCGCCAACCGGCGCCCTTCCCGGGCCTGCCGCGGGGTTGACGCTCCTGCCCGTCGGGGTATACAGTATGCCACGATGGCCAGGAGGGAGGCAGCATGAAGATCACAGGTGTATCAACGTTGATGGCTTACGGGGGCCGTCAGACCTGGGTGTTTGTCAAAGTTCAGACCGACGCGGGGATCACCGGTGTCGGGGAGGCCAGCGTCGAGGGCAAGGAGCAGGCCGTGTGTGCCGCGGTGGATGATCTTGCGCGGCAGCTGATCGGCCGTGACCCGCGCCGTGTCGAGCAGAACTGGCAGATCCTGTACCGGCACGGATTCTGGCGCGGGGGCATCGTGCTCAACAGCGCTCTCAGCGGCATCGAGCAAGCGCTGTGGGACATCGCCGGCAAAGACCTGGGCGTGCCTATCTACCGCCTTCTCGGCGGGGCCTGCCGGGACCGGATCCAGCTCTACACGCACTGCGGCGGGGCGACGCCGGAGGATCTGGCTATGCGGGCCTCGGATCTGGTGTCGCAGGGCTGGGGCGGGCTCAAAATCGGCTGTCCCGGGCCCGAGATGTACCCATCAGAGCGGCGCTGGCTGGACGCGATCACGGAGCGCATGGGTGCGCTGCGGGCAGCGGTAGGGCCGGATGTGCAGATCATGATGGATGCCCACGGACGCCTGACACCGGGGCAGGCCATCCGCCTGATGGGCGTGCTCGCTCCCTGGGACATGACATTCCTCGAGGAGCCCGTCCCCCCGGAGAATGTGGATGCTCTGCAGCGCGTCGCCCGGGCGGAGACGGGGGTCCCGTTGGCCACGGGCGAGCGCCTATTTACAAAGTGGGGCTTTCGCGAGTTACTCCAGAACCAGTACGTCGAGTTTGTGCAGCCCGACGTCTGCCATGACGGCGGCATCCTGGAGACGCTCAAGATTGCGGCCATGGCGGAGACGTACTATGTGCGTGTGGCGCCCCACAACCCCAATGGCCCTGTGGCGACGGCGGCCTCGCTGCAACTGGCGGCCTGTCTTCCCGGGTTCACGATCCTGGAGTACGCCGAGAACCAGCCCTGGCGTGATCAGATCATGGTCAAGCCGCTGGAGATCGTCGGCGGCTATGTGGCGCTGCCCGAGGCGCCAGGCCTGGGCATCGAGCTGAACGAGGAGGCTATGGCGGCGCTGCCCTACCAGCCGCGCGACTACCGGGGCTCCTTCTGGCCCGACGGCGGCGTGGCGGACATCTAGGCTTCAACCATGAGGTGGGGAGCGCCCCAGCGACGCTCCCCGGCTCGCCTGCGTCTAGTCGCTCATGTCGCTCAGCCCGGTCATGGGCCCGTAGGGCGCCAGGCCCACCGTCATATAGGGGTTGCTGGCGATATCATCCTCGCGGCAGGCGTGGCACCACATGCGGGCGCACAGGTCGCGGATGATCCCGTCATAGGCCGGGTCGGCGGCGCGATTCACCAGGCACCAGGGATCGACCGCCAGGTCATAGAGCTCATCGAAATCGAACCCGTTGTAGACATACTGCCAGCGATGGGTGCGCACGACGCGCTGGGAGTAGTACAGCTCGACACCGTTGAACTGCGTATAGACTGTGTCCGGCCAGTCCCTCGGTGCCTCATCCTTCAGGAAGGGCAACAGGCTGTGCCCGCTACAGTGGCCGGGCATGGCCGTGCCGGTCAGTTCGGTCACGGTGGGTGCCATATCTGTGTGAGTGATCAGTGCGCTGACCTCGCGACCGGGGTTCACAATCCCTGCGGGCCAGCGCATGATGTAGGGAATGCGATAGCACTCGTCAAAGGCAGCGACGCCCTTGGCAAAGAGGCCATGGGCCCCGACATAGTCGCCATGGTCGGAGCAGAATAGCACCAGCGTGTTTTCGGCCTGTCCTGTCGCTTCGAGGGCATCCAGTACCAGGCCCAGCAGGTCGTCCTGCATGGTGCAATAGCCCCAGTAATGGGCGATCGCCTCGCGGTATTCCTGCTCGGTTAGCTGATCCCACAGTCTGCGCTGGCGCTGATAGATGCGGGGTTTGTCGGCCAGGTTATCGTGCCAGTTTGGCGGGAGGTCCACCTCATCCGGGTCATACATCGTGGCATAGTGCTCGGGGATGATAAAGGGATCATGCGGACCGTTGGGGCCAATATAGAGGCACCAGGGTCTTTGTCCCGAGGCCAGGTCGTGTAACGCTCGCAGCCCGTTCTGGACGATCCTGTAATCGCCCGGGGTAAAGGGATCGGCCTCTGGCGTGGTCTCCCCCGTGCCGTACAGCTGCAGGCGTCCCCAGCCGGGCCGCAGTACCTCGCCCCGGCCCCGCGGCGTGTCGGGCTCTGGCGTCTGTGCGCGCTTGCGCCAGCCCTCCCAGGTTACGCCGTTATAGTCGCGCCCGCCGATGGAGGTGGCGCCATAGTCGATCCAGCCGCGGTCGGCCGGACTCTCATCGGCACAGACGTGCCACTTGCCGGAGTAGGCCAGCGCGTAGCCCGCCTCGGCCAGGACCTGGCTCCATAGCGTCACCCCCTCGTTCAGCGATGTATGGATGGCGGCTGTGTTGAGCACGTTGTTGTAGATGCCGTGCCCGCTGGGATCGAGGCCTGACATGAACGAGGCCCGTGAGGGACAGCAGTGCGCCGTGATGGTGTAGGCTCGCGAAAAGCGCACGCCCTCACGCGCCAACCGGTCAGCGTTTGGCGTGCGGCAAGGATGCCCGGGCGCCGTCACCAGCCCCTGTTCCTGATCGTTCTGAAAGATGAGGATGTTCGGCCTCTGTTCGGTGGTCACTGCTTCGCCTCCCCTGGCAACATCGGGATCTTATCCGAGCCGGGCCAGTTCGCGCTCGTAGACTTTAAAGTGCTCGCCTTCGGCCTCCTCCGGATCCACGAACTTGAACCAGAGGGCAGCATCCTCCTCACCGGCCGCCAGGATGCGGCGGCTGGCGGGCAGGGCCGGAGTGTCGCTGCTCCAGACGACCGCGCCGTTCTGGATCAACACCCACAGGCCCGCGTAGCGTTCCAGGAACGCGTCGCGATGATCGCGGTAGTGCAGGGCCTGCTCGCAGGTCGAGCGGCGCCAGGCGCGCACACGCTCGGGCGGATCGGTCACATCGGTGAGAAAGGTGCCAATAGGGGCTGTCACTTCGGACTGCCAATCGATTTCATCGAGAGAGGCCGTACCAAAGCCGGACTCGTGCGCCAGCCGCAGAGCGTTGCGATCGCGGATAAAGGGCTGCGCGGGCCAGTCACCGAGTGGGTCGTGGCCCATCAGGTGCGTCGCCACGGCGTCCGTGGCAATGACCTGGTCTCCGGCCACCAGCGTGTCGCCCACCAGGCCGCGCCCGCCCCACTCGGCGCCGGACTGGCACGTCAGGCCGTCGAGGATCGTCAGAGCGGGGTCGATGATGCGACCCAGGTCGACCAGCACGTAGGGGAGGCGCACCAGGTGGTGAAAGTACTGCCGCGGGCGGCCGTAGGGATCATAGGGCGGCAGGCCAAAGAGGTTCTTGAGACCCAGCGTAACCCCCATGAACTTGTGGTTCTTTATCTTTTGTACCGTGACAAAGGCGTCGGTGTCTACCACGCACTCGGGCAGCTGGTACTGCGAGAACATGCTGCCGCCGCCCGGCACGGGGCAGATGCGGTGCGGGGCGGTGTTCCCGTTGATGGTCTCGATGCCAAACTCGGCCAGTACGTGTGACAGGGTCATTGCCCGTTGGAAGCTCAGGTCCTCGCGTCCGCGAATCATGGTGGCGATCTCGACGCAGCGCAGCTCGGCGCTGGTGCGCTCGCGCAGCAGGCGCAGAACGGCCCGCGCGACGGCGGGATCCACGTGTTCCTGATAGCGCCCCTGGAACATCACCAGTCTGGCCGGGTCCCAGGCCTGGTTGAACTTGATGGTGATCCGTTTCGCCCGGCTCAGGCGCGCCCAGACCCGGTCTAGAGGGTCGGTGGCGCGCACCAGCGAGCGATAGACCGTCTCGTCGTCGGCCGTGTGGTCACAGCGTACGGCACGAACAGAACAAGGAGTGGCGTTGCTCATCTCAAGAGCCTCCTGATCGGGAGCATTTGCGGTATGATAGTGCGGAGCGCCGCGTTGCTCAAGCGGATTGCCGGCCGAGCGGGTGCGATTCCGGAACCGGCACGCGTTGACAGTCCGGGGCGTTCGGGATACCCTTGCGGCAGACGTGACATATCGACCACCAGGAGCGCGAGGCACTATGGAGCAATCGCTTTCGGGAACGGAGCATTCAAGCGCAGTCGCCAGTGAACTGGGCGCGCTGGCCGCTGCGAGCGTCTATCCGCGCTCGATCAATCACCTGGGGGACAGCCTGTTGTTCCTGTTCCGCGGTGCCTCCGGGCGTCGACTGGGGCTGCTCAACGCGGATTGCGATGCACTTGGCCTGAACCTGGCGTTGCAGCCCGTAACCTGGCGGGGGCAGACTGCCTGGCTGGGCACCGGCCCGCTGGATCACGGCAACGCCTGCCGGATCCGTGAGTTGCTGCCGTTCACCGCACCGATAAGGATAGGGGTACGCAAGAGTGCCGGCCTGGGCGACCGGCTGGGACTGGCTACGCCCGGGCATGTACGCGCCATGCGGCACAGCGCCGGGATTGTGCCGGTCTATGCCCAGCAGTCGATCCGCGAGATGGAGCGCACCGTGCGCACGCCGGAAGAGGTCCTGGACGATGCCACCTGGGGCGTGCTGCAAGAAGGCTGGCGTGATGGCTATGGCGCTGACGCCGATCACTTGAAGACTACAGACGATATCGACAGCTGTGTGCAAGCCGGGTACGTGATGTACACCTTTGACCCGCGCGACCAGGTGGACAACGAGGCGGAGTCGGCCGATCTGGCAACGCTCCGGAGCAAGTACGAGGCGCTGCCCTGGGAGCGTCTCGACATTGATCCGCAGACGCTGTTCGACAGATATGTGGGCCAGAGCTGGGAACTCGGTGGGCGGCACCTGCTGGTGATGGAGCAAGTCGACCTGCTGCGGGCGGCCTGCAAGTACGGCGCAGCGCTGGCACATATCCGTGACCTGTACCAGCATCTTCGGGCAACCATTGGCGAACGACCATGGGAAGTTGAGGTGTCGGTGGATGAGACCGACACGCCCACGCGGCCCGCGGAACACTGGTTCATCGCCCGCGAGTTGCGCCGGCTGGGCGTGGAGTGGGTGAGCCTGGCCCCACGATACATAGGGCGCTTTGAAAAGGGCGTGGATTATATCGGGGACCTGGGCGCCTTTGAGCACGATTGGGCCTGGCACGTGGCCATCGCCCGGGCGCTGGGTCCCTACAAGCTCAGCCTGCATTCAGGGTCTGACAAGTTCTCAATCTATCCCATCGCCGCGCGCCATGCCGGCGACTTGATCCACCTCAAGACGGCTGGCACCAGCTATCTGGAGGCGCTGCGGGCCATCGCACGACTGGAGCCCGCCCTGTTCCGCGAGATCCTGGCTTTTGCCATCGAGAACTATGAGTTCGAGCGGCGCAGCTATCACGTCTCGGGGGATCTCTCCAGGGTGCCTGCTATAGAGAGTATCGCAGATGAGGATCTGCCCGATCTGCTTGATGCTTTCGATGCGCGCCAGGTGCTGCACGTGACCTTTGGGTTGGTGCTCAGCATCTGCGATACGAACGGACGTACTCGTTTTCGCGAGCGCATCTATGCGTTTCTAGACGCACACGAAGAGGCACACTATGAGGCGCTCGAGACGCACCTGGCGCGGCACGTGTTGCCGTTCAGTGGGTAGGGGAGGGAATGGTGATCAGCAACTATATCAGCCAGTTGTACGACGTGTCCGGCAAGGTAATTGCCATCACCGGTGGCGGAGGTATGCTGGGAACGGCTATCGCCACGGGCCTGGGGCGCGCCGGTGCTAACATTGCGATCCTGGATATTCGCCCCGAGGCAGCCGAACGGACCGCAGCGGCGATCGTGGCGGAAGGGGGCGAGGCGCTCGGCGTAGCGTGCGATGCACTGGACAGGGATTCGGTCGAGCGCGCGTTGGAGCAGGTCAAGGAGCGCTTTGGCACTGTATACGGACTGGTCAACGGCGCGGGGGGCAATCGTCCGGCCGCCACCACCGGGGCAGATCTCTCCTTTTTCGACCTGCCCACGGAGGCCTTTCGTAGCGTCATGGATCTGAACTGCCTCGCCACCTGGCTGCCGAGCCAGGTCTTCGGGCGCGAGATGGCCGCCAACGGGACGGGCTCGATTGTCAATATTGCCTCCATCTCGGGGCAGCGCCCGATGACCCGGGTGCCGGCCTACAACGCCGCCAAGGCAGCGGTGATCAACCTGACCCAGTGGCTCGCGGTTTACTTTTCGCAAGAGGTTGGCCCGGGAATCAGGGTGAACGCAATCGCACCGGGGTTTGTGCTGACGGAGCAGAACCGGTATCTGCTGCTGGACAGGGAAACAGGTGCCCCGACGCCTCGCGGCCAATCGATTGTGTCACATACACCGCTGGGACGGTATGGCCAGCCACAGGAGTTGGTCGGTGCGGCGCTGTGGCTGCTCTCGCCGGCCTCAAGCTACGTGCACGGGGCGACGATCGTCGTGGATGGCGGACTCACCGCGTACTCGGGCATATAAGACTGAGCGATGGCGGACTCGGCGGGCGATCTGCTGCGCGAGCTGCGTCCAGCGCACCGTTTCTTGATCGGGATCGACTCGGACGGCTGTGTGTTTGACACCATGGAGTGCAAGCACAAGGAGTGCTTTATTCCCGCTACGATAAAGCACTGGGGCTTGCAGTCCGTCTCGCGTTACGCGCGGGAGACCGCCGAGTTTGTGAACCTGTACAGCGTCTGGCGAGGAACAAACCGCTGGCCAGCACTGATCAAGACGCTGGACCTGCTGCGCGAGCGGGCGGAGGTACAGCAGCGTGGCGTATCGGTGCCCGAACTGGCCAGTGTGCGTGCCTTTGTCGCTGCAGAGGTGACGCTCAGCAACGAGACGCTGGCGCAGCGCATAGAACAGACCGGTGACCCTGAGCTGGAACGGGCCCTGGACTGGAGCAAGGCAGTCAATGCGTCCATCGCCGACATCGTGAATGGTATCGCGCCATTTATCCCGGCACGCAAGAGTCTTGACGCGATGGCTGCAGGGGCGGACCTCGTGGTGGTCTCACAAACACCCACAGAGGCTCTCGCCCGGGAGTGGCGCGAGCACGGGATTGATCGGTATGTGCGGGCGATCGCTGGCCAGGAGTTTGGCAGCAAGGCCTACCAGCTGGCTGAGGCCTCCCGAGGCAGGTATGCCGCCGGCTGCCGGCTGATGATTGGCGATGCGCCGGGTGACCTCGCGGCAGCGCAGGAGACGGGCTTCCTGTTCTTCCCGATCGTGCCGGGCGAAGAAGATGCTAGTTGGGAGCGGTTTGGGTTAGACGGGTTGCCGCGGTTCCTTGACGGCTCTTTTGACGAAAGCTACCAGAACGATCTGATTGCGACGTTTCTCCGGGCTCTGCCCGAGATACCGCCCTGGCAAAGGATGGACTGACCATGCTTGTTGGCAAAGGATTCTCTGACCGCTTTCTCACCGAGGATGAGGCCCGCGAGATCCTCCGGCAGGGCGTGGAGCAGGCGGGCGTGCGCGGCAAGCGTGTGCTGCTGATCCTGCCCGACACCACGCGCAGCGGGCCCATTCCGCTCTGTTTTCGTACCCTGGCCGACCTGATGCTCGGGCAGGTGACCAGGCTGGACGTCGTGATCGCACTGGGCACCCATCCAGCCATGGATGAGGAGCGCATCTGCCAGCACCTGGGCATTACCCGTGATGAGCGGGCGACGCGCTATGCTGCCGTAGGACTCTATAACCATGAGTATACCTCGGGACTCACCCTCCTGGGCATGATACCGGAGCGGGAGATCGCCGAGCTCAGCAATGGCATGCTCCGGGAGGATCTGCCTGTCGAGATCAACGCGCGTGTCTTGGACTATGACCATCTCATGATCTGCGGCCCTGTCTTTCCGCATGAGATCGTCGGGTTCTCGGGCGGCAACAAGTACTTTTACCCTGGCATCAGCGGACCGGGTGTGATCGATGTCAGCCACTGGCTGGGCGCGCTGCTGACCAACCTGTGGACCATCGGGCGCCAGGACACACCGGTGCGCGAGATGCTCAACCGCGCCGCCGCCCTGATCCCTGTGGAAAAGTCCTGTTTCAGTATGGTAGTCGTTGGCCATCACGACCTTGCTGGCCTGTTCTGGGGGACGCCCGAGTTGTCTCAGGCGGCGGCGGCGGAGATCTCAGCACGCGTGAACATCCGTTGGATGGACCACCCGTTCCACACTGTGATCTCGGTGATGCCCGATCTCTATGACGATATCTGGACCGCCAGCAAGGGGATGTACAAGCTTGAGCCGGTCGTCTCGGACGGCGGCACCGTGATCATCTATGCACCGCACATCGACGAGATCTCGTACACCCATGGCGCAGTGCTGGATCGGATCGGGTATCATGTCCGGGACTATTACCTGGCGCAGATGGGCCGTTTCGCCGGCGTGTCGCGCGGCATTATGACCCATGCGACGCTGGTCAAGGGGGCGGGTACGTACGAGGGTGGGGTCGAGCGCGCCCGCATTAACGTGGTTTTGGCGACGGGCATCCCCCGCGAGCGTTGTGAGCGGGTGAATCTCGGCTATCTCGACCCCGACGGTCTCGAGTTGTCAGAATGGGTGGATCGTGAGGATGAGGGCATCCTGCTGGTGCCGCGCGCAGGCGAGATGCTCCACAGGCTCAAGAGCGAACAGGCAGAGTGGTCCTTATAGCAGGAGGAGATGATGAGCGACTATACGATCGGACTGGTGGGCCTGGCCGTGATGGGCCAGAACCTGGTGCTGAACATGGAGCGCAATGGGTTCTCTGTTGCCGTCTATAACCGGACGGTGGAACGGATGCGGGAGTTCATTGAGGGTGAGGCCAAAGGCAAGCGCATCAAGGGCTGCGAGACGCTGGAGGAACTGGTGGCGTCACTGGCCAAGCCGCGCAAGATCATGCTCATGGTGCAGGCAGGCCGCGCCGTCGACGCGGTCATCGAGCAGTTGGTGCCCCTGATCGACAAGGGCGATCTGATCATTGATGGGGGCAACTCGTTCTACAAGGACACCGAGCGCAGGGCGGTGGACCTGGCGGCAAAGGACATTAACTATATCGGAACCGGCGTATCTGGCGGTGAATATGGCGCGTTGCACGGGCCGGCGATCATGCCCGGCGGGCAGGAGGATGCCTACGCGATGGTGGCGCCGATCTTCCAGGCTATCGCTGCGGTTGCCGAGGGGGAGCCCTGTGTGGCCTACCTCGGGCCACGCGGCGCCGGCCACTATGTGAAGATGGTGCACAATGGCATCGAGTACGGCGATATGCAACTCATCGCCGAGGCCTATGACATCCTGCACCGGGCTCTGGGCCTCTCCGCGGCAGAACTGGGCGAGATCTTTGGCGCCTGGAACCAGGCCGAGCTTGAGTCGTACCTGATCGAGATTACGCGGGACATCTTTTATGTGACCGACGAAGAGACCGGCCAGCCTCTCGTGGATCTGGTGCTGGACGAGGCCCAGCAAAAAGGTACGGGCAAGTGGACCTCACAGGATGCCATGGATATCGGCATGCCGCTGCAGACCATCAACGCAGCGGTCGAGTCGCGCATCACCTCCGCGCTGAAATCGGAACGCGTGGCGGCGAGCCAGGTGCTCGAGGGACCGCCTCTGTGCTACAACGGGGATGTGGCGTCGCTGATCGACGATGTGGGCCAGGCGCTGTTCGCGGCCAAGATCTGCTCCTATGCGCAGGGGATGGGGTTGCTGCGGGCCGCGTCGGACGAGTATGACTATGGGCTCAACCTGGGCCCCGTGGCCAAGCTGTGGCGGGGAGGGTGCATTATCAGAGCCCGTTTCCTCAATGACATCAGTGCGGCTTATGACCGCAACCCTGCGCTCCAAAACCTGCTGCTGGACCCTTATTTCCGAGAGGCTGTGCTATCCCGCCAGGCCGCCCTGCGCCGTGTCGTCACCACCGCGGTACAGCTGGGGATCCCCTGCCTGGCAATGAGCGCATCGCTGGCGTACTTTGATGCCTATCGCACGGAGCGGTTGCCGGCCAACCTGACGCAGGCGCAACGCGACTATTTCGGTGCGCACACGTACCGGCGCACCGATCGCGAGGGGACCTACCACACCGAGTGGCAGGACCTGGCAGAGGCCGCTCGCGACGGGTCGTAATTGGTTCGAGCCGCAGAGCGGGCCAGAGACCACTGCAGGTCTTTGGCCCGTTCTTTCTTTGTGCTGTGAAAGGCTCCTTCGAGCGCTCCGCTGCGGCGATTCCGCGCTGTTACAGGTTGATAACGCGGACGGTGAGCAGAGCTCCCAGCACAAGAAACAACGCGGCCATTGCCAGTTTGCTCTTGGCGGCGTGGCGCGTGAACAGATTCTGAAACGTACGGGTGCTTACGCCATAAGCCGCAAGCGTCAGCACGACGAGTAGGGGAAGGATAAACGCCAGATTGTACAGCGCCAGATAGCCGAGTGCAGAGGCACGCATATCGGGCACGCCCATCACGTAGGAAATGGTGGGGAGATACACTTGGCCTGTGCACGCCAGCTCGAGCAAGGAGATGACGATTCCGGTGATCAACGCTGCGCCCACCGAAGCGCCCCGGCCCGCCCGAATCCGACGATGGATCCGATCGCGCAGCTTCTGCGGCAGGTTGAGGCTCATGTCCGAGAGTCTGCCCTGCCGGGCAAGAACATAGTCCCGCAGGCTGAGCGCGCTTAGCACCAGGCAAGCGAGAGCCATGAGACCGTAGAGCACCAGGCCCACGCCGCGGACGGCCTCGACGAGAGAGAGCAGCCGCATCGCGCCGACGCCCACGGCAAAGTATGTGATGAGCACACCGACTGTGAAGGTACCGCCGACCAGCAGCATTTCTTTGCGGCTGCGGTGGCTGATAGCCAGATAGGAGACAAAGAACAGGATCGTGGCAAAGGCACACGGATTTACGCCATCGATCAGTCCGGCCAGGGCGACGGCGGCTACATCCAGCCCCCGGAACCGGCTCAGGATGCTGCCGGTAGCCAGTGAGGTGTCAATGCTGGTCCAGAATGCCGGGGCGCCAGGCTCGACATAATCATCCAGAATCGCACGCAGGGCATCGCTCGTGATCTGGTCGCCGCCGACAAGCGCCGACTCTCCCACATAGATGGACGGAGCGATGAGCCGTCTGTCGGAGGGGATCTGGAGATGCTGCCCGATTGCCTCCAGAACCTTGGCATCCTGTGACTGGTCAAACTCGTGGACGATGATCTGTGGGTATTCTTTTCTGAGCACGTCCAGCAGCAGTTTCGTGCGGTCGCAGACATCGCAGTAGGCCTTGGACACGTAGGCGATGTGGATGGGGCGGGTGGGGACACAGTCAGTGAGGCAGACAGCCTCTTGCTCGCCGGCAGCTGCTTCTGGCGTGTCAGCGAGCAATGGTTCTATCACAGAGACAGCCTCTGAGGGCGGCCCAAGGCTCGCCTGTAGCTCTTCGCTCAAACGCGCGGTCAAGGCAGCCAGGTCCTCGTCAGCCAGCAACACGCCGTTGATCAAGAGCACGGGCAAAGGGTTGCTGAATGAGTTTGCGGCTGACTCTGCCTGCTCCAGCTCAAGCAGTCCTTCTGCGGTGGAGATGTCCACAGTGCGCACAACAAGAGACTCGCCGTATCCGGCTTGGAGTGAAGGTAGATGCTTGGCTGCGAATTCCTGGCAGCTGCTGCAGATGGGCGAGCTAAACACAGTCAGTTCCGTCGGCCCTTTGGCAGCCGATGGGTGCAGTGGTGCAGCCAAGCATAGCGCCAGCAGTGCGAGCGATAGTATCAGATGAGCTGAACGCGGCATAGCATGTCCTCGAGGTTTACCAGGCTGGAATCGCGAACAGTATAGGACCAGTGGGAGGACCGGGCAAGAGCCGAAAGCGAGACGGCCCCGATCAATCTGATCGGGGCCGTCCATAGCGAGCGACTATTCGAGATGCCCGAGCTCTGCCTTGCGATGGCTAGTCGGCGGGCTCACAAACCCGGAGGAGGTTACGGTGCCGCTGCTGCCAAAGAGCCGCATCTTGCTGCGGACGACTTCTTTGACACCGTCGCGAGAAAGCACGAGCCACTTGCGCGGATCGATATTCTTCGGGTTGGCGGCATAGCCGTCGAGGATGCCCTTGATAAATGCCTGGTTCAGCATCGTGGCGACGTTGATCTTGCAGATACCGTACTGGATGGCCTCAACTTCGCTCGATTCTTTGACGCCGGAAGACCCATGGAGCACGAGCGGGATGTTCACCTTGGCGCGGATGGCCTTGAGGCGGTCGATATCCAGTTCCGCCTCAGCAGCCTCCATCGCATGTACGGACCCAATGGCCACGGCCAGGGAGCTGATGCCGGTGCGGGCGATGAACTCGGCGGCCTGATCGGGATCGGTCATGGCCGCGCGCACCTGCTCCTCGGTGACCTTGTCGCGCGACTGGAGCACCTTGCCCAGCTCGGCCTCGACGGGGATGCCCACGACACTGGCCATCTCCACGATCTTGGCTGTGATGGCAACGTTCTCCTCGTAGGGGAGCTTGGAGCCGTCGAACATCAGCGAGGTGAACCCTGCGCGGAGGCAGATGACGTTCTGCTCAAAGCTAGCGCCGTGGTCCAGGTGCAATGCCACCGGTACGGACGCCTCTTCTGCGGCGACCTTGACCATGGCCGTGGCAAAGCCCAGTCCAGCATAGTCGATGGCGCCCTGACTAACCTGCAGGATCACTGGCGACTTTTCCTCGTTTGCTGCGTCGATGATCCCCTGGATCTGCTCCATGTTGTTGGCGTTAAAGGCGCCCACGGCGAAATGGCCCTCAAGGGCGGCCTCCAACATTGCTTTACTGGTGACGAGTGGCATTGACTGATCTCCTTCTCTATTTTAAGGGGCGGCAGTGAAACCAGCGGACCGTTCTGAACCGTATACGACTCATAAAGAACGCCATCCGTGTCGCGCCCAGCGACTGCAGGGATGACGCGCGAAATGCTTGCGAAAGCAGGCTATATCGGTTATCATGAATGCCGAAGGTGGGATTCGAACCCACAAGGAGCAACCTCCAATGGTTTTTGAGACCACCGCGTATACCATTCCGCCACTTCGGCTTGCCCACAGGGCGACAGCAGTATAGAGCATCGGTTTGGCTTCGTCAAACCGCTTGCGAAATATCGTGGCGAGCTGCACGAAGGGCCAGAGCACAGAAGGGTCGAGCGCAGAGCCGATGAATTCTGGGAGCCAGGCTGGTAGAACTGAAAGGGAACCCGCGATCATCGCTGCGGCGCAGCAGGGCGATCTGCGGGCTTTTGATGAGCTCGTCTCCGCCTACCAGGAGCTGGCGTATTCGGTAGCGTACCGCATCCTTGGAAATGCGGACACTGCGATGGATGCGACCCAGGAGGCCTTCATTCGTGCCTTTCAGGGACTCTCGCGCTATCGCGGGGGCTCCTTCAAGGGCTGGATTCTCCGTATCACCACCAACTGCAGCTACGATCAGCTGCGCTACAAGCAGCGACGCCCAAGCACGCCGATCGATGACCTCGTAGAGGACGATGAGCACAGCAGCATCCTCCTGGCCGAGGAGGAAGAGCCGGAGGCGTATGCTGAGCGCCAGGAGCTCGGCATGGCCATTCAGCGGGCCCTCGGAGTGCTGCCCAGCGATCAACGCGCCGTACTGGTGCTGTCCGACATCCATGGCCTCTCCTACAATGAGATATCAGAGGTTATGCAGATCTCGGTTGGGACGGTCAAGTCTCGGTTGAGCCGCGCGCGTGGCAAGCTGCGTGACTATTTGCTGGAGCGAGAGGAACTTTTGCCCGCCAGCTTTCGTCTAGGTGTTGACCGTACACAAAGTTAGCGCAAGGATCAGTTGCCTCGATAATGGATCTATCTAGAAAGTCCGTTTCATGAAGAGCATCCGCAGGTGGCTACATTGCCGTAATCAACAGGAGAGGCTATCCCTCTATCTGGATGGACAGCTCTCCTCTGAGGAGGCAGCACGCCTGGAAAAACACCTGGCCGAGTGCGAAACGTGCGCCGAGCAGTTAGCGACACTCTGCCGTACCGTAGAGTTGTTGCGGTCGGTCCCTTCTCCTCGTATGCCTCGGCCCGTCGTCATTCCAGAGTCGTTGATAGCCGCGCAACGCCAGACGCGGCGCCTGGA
This sequence comes from Anaerolineae bacterium, assembly GCA_040772225.1. Taxonomy (GTDB): domain Bacteria; phylum Chloroflexota; class Anaerolineae; order UBA1429; family UBA1429; genus JAAYED01. The sequence goes on along the minus strand of JAXGYO010000002.1, from coordinate 346,711 downwards.
CAGCGCTTTTTACGCATTGCGCACGAGCGTGGTTGCCGTGAGTGCAGCGCTTGTGCTGACTCTTTCCTGGAACGCGTTTGCGTTTTTTGGTCGGTCAGATTCCACGATGGTTGAATACGCACTGGAAGAGCAGGCGCCGGCCACGATGATGGCAAGCGCTCCGGAGGCAGAAGCTCTCGAGGAAGCGGAGCGAGAGGTGTCTTCAAAAGCTCGGGCGTTGGCGGCAGGTAGCGAGCCGGCCGAGGAGATAGATGCGGCCGAAGCAGAGATGGTTGCCGAGGCGGCGGCGCCCAGCCAGAGAGAGGCAGCCCCTCAGCAAGAGGACGCCACTGTGGCTGCAGCGGAGGCGCCGCCAACCGATGATCAACAGGGTGTCTCGGCCATGGCACTCCCGGAGGAATCCGATGTTGAGCCAGCCAAATCGGAGGAGTCTTCCGCTGATGATGAGGCTGGGCCGGGAGACGTTTCTGAGAGTGCAGATAGTGTGGCGCCGTCTCTTCTCGACCGCGAGGAACCTCGCGACGCGCAGTCAGGCTCTGCGCTGGAGACAGATGTGCCAGCGGCAGCGGAAGAGCTACTGCTAGGGGGTGGCGCCGGCGAATCACCCGGCCAGAGTGGTGAGCGGGTTACCTGGACCATACCGCGCATCCTGGCGACAGGGTTTGCGAGCCTGCTTGTTGTGCTCCTCGGCGCGCTCGTCTGGGTTGGTCAGAGGCGTGTGCGCCATTGATCTGCACACTTGGGCGCTGGCCCGGCTGGATGCCTGGTGTGGCTCTTGTCGAATCGCCGCTGATCCCTTTGGCATGGCGTCACGGGCCTCAAACGTGAGGTTTGCCTGGCAGTACTGACGCGTCTATAATCCGCGCGTCGTTCACCCGTACCGCACGCCCTGCGCCATCGCCGGTGACCTCGTTGCTGAGGAGCGCGCAACACGGGATTATCGAGCCGGTTGCACTAACGACTTTGCTGGTGTTATCGGGCATTATGATGGGAGGCCAGAATCGGATGAGCGAAGGTACGTTTGTCCCACTGGGATATCACACAGGGAGCACTGCGCGTTTGGCGTCGAGGGATCCTGAGGCCGCCGCCGCCATTGAGGCGGAGATCGTGCGGCAACAGGAAACGATCGAGCTGATCGCATCGGAGAACTATGTCAGCCAGGCTGTCCTGGACGCTCAGGGCAGCGTGTTGACGAACAAGTACGCCGAGGGATATCCCGGTCGCCGCTACTATGGCGGATGCGAATTCATCGATCAGGTGGAATCACTGGCCATTGAGCGTGCCAAGGCGATGTTTGGTGCGGATCACGCGAACGTGCAGCCTCACTCTGGTTCGCAGGCCAACGCCGCGGCCTATCTGGCGTTGCTCGAGCACGGCGACACCGTCCTCTCCATGAGCCTGGCCGAGGGCGGGCACCTGACACACGGGCACAAGCTCAGTTTTTCGGGGATTCAGTACAACTTTGTCCATTACGGTGTCACCCAGGACACAGAGACCATCGACTATGATGCCCTCGAGGCGCAAGCGCTGGACGTCAAGCCAAAGATGATTCTGGCAGGGGCTTCGACGTATTCGCGCATCATCGATTTTGCGCGGCTGCGCGAGATCGCTGACAGGGCGGGCTGCTATCTGGTGGCGGACATTGCCCACATTGCGGGACTTGTCGTCGCGGGGTTACACCCGAGCCCCATTCCCTATGCGGACATCGTCACGACGACGACACACAAAACGCTGCGGGGCCCTCGCGGGGGGCTGATCCTCTGCAAGAAGAACCACGCCAAGGCGCTGGATCGAGCGGTGTTCCCTGGCATTCAGGGCGGGCCTCTGGAGCACATCATCGCTGCCAAGGCAGTGGCCTTTGGCGAGGCGCTGACGCCGGAGTTCAAGGTCTATCAACAGGCGATTGTAGACAATGCTCAGATCCTCGCGTCGGAGTTGCAGCGCCTCGGGATGCGGCTCGTTTCCGGCGGCACAGACAACCATCTGATGATGGTGGACACCGTGACGAGCTATGATGTCACGGGCAAGGATGCTCAGGAGGCGCTTGAGGAGGCGGGGATCGCCTGCAACAAGAACCAGATTCCCTTTGACCAAAAGCCGCCACTGGTCAGCAGCGGCATTCGGCTGGGTACGCCAGCCGTGACCACGCGGGGTTTCCGGGATGCACAGATGAAGCAAGTGGCACGCTGGATCGGCCGTGTGCTGGAACATTTGGATGATCCCGCCGAGCGCAAGAGTGTCCGACAGGAGACACGGGCACTTTGCCGGGCCTTTCCATTGGAGTAGTCCCGCTTTGATAGTGCACACGTGCCCGCGGCTCATGAGTCGCGGGCACAGACGTTTTAGGATTTCTCGATCCCCAGGACTGTCCTGGCCAGAGTGACATGATCGGTGATGATAGCATCCACCCCCAGGCTGGCCATCCGTGCCATGTCGTCCGCCTCGTTCACTGTCCAGACGTTGACACGATACTCTGCCAGGCGTGCACGTCTGATATAGCTCTCGCTGACCATGGAAAAGTGAGGGTGCAGCGCCTGGGGCGACAGCCAGATGCGAGGCCAGGCATGGCGCAAGGGCAGCGGCATATCAACCGCGTATAGCAGAGCGCGGGGGATGGAGGGGGCTAACCTTTTGATTCGCCAGAGCGCCCGCGCGTCAAAGGATGACACGATGGTGTCCGCGATCAGGCCTCTCTGTCTTAGCTTGCCCGCGAGTTCGGCTTCCATGGGCCCTGCGCCAGCGCGCTGGTGCTTGATCTCGATGTTGAGGCGAATGCGTCCGCCGATGGCGTCTAGCACATCGTCCAGCAGTGGGACCGGCTCTTTGGCGTAACAGGCGTCGAACCAACTCCCGGCATCCAGCTCGCGCAACGCATCCAGAGGTAGCGAGTCGACGCGCCCCGATCCGTTGGTTGTGCGATCGACGGTGTCATCGTGCATTACCACGATTTGGCCCGATCCACAGCGGACGATGTCCATCTCCACAGCGTCTGCGCCCAGGTCGATTGCCGTGCGAAATGCCGCGATAGTGTTCTCCGGCGCGATGTCCTTGGCGCCGCGGTGTGCCATCACCAGAGGACGATCCAGATAGTAGGGTGCCATGGGGTTTCTCCGCTCGTCAGGGTGCCGGTGTGATCTCACCGGCTGCATCGTTCTGCCACGGGAACAGGCGGCCCAGCCACTCTACCGGGTCCACCGCCACGCCGCCGACGCGCATCTCCCAGTGCAAATGCGATCCGGTGACCAGCCCGGTTGCTCCAACCTTACCGATGGACTGTCCTGCAGCGATGTGGTCGCCTGGCTGTACTGCGATCTCGCTCAGGTGGAAATACCCGCTCATCACGCCGGCGCCGTGATCGATGATCACAGCGTTGCCGCGGACCTGCAGCTCTTCGGCGAGGGCAACTACACCGCTCGCCGGAGCAAGGACAGGCTCACCGACCAGACCGGCGATGTCGAGGCCAGCGTGATACGAACTTGACACCGTGCCGTAGGTGCGCCTGGTTCCAAAGAGGGAGGTGATGCGGTCCTCGCGGGGCCAGGTAAAGGGTGCATCCCACAGAACCGCAGGTGTGCTCGAGGCAAAGATCGCCGATACGCGCTCGAACTCGGGCTGGGCGATGTCCGGGGCCAGCAGAGCTTCTGTGCTGGGTTGGAATACCAGCACCTCGGTCTCGAAATCGCCCGCGATAGTTGTGAGGGTGGAGTCGATCCTCGCAGTGCGCCCATCGGGCGCGATCACAGTTACGCGTACGGGATAGCTTGCCTCGCCGGCGATCGCGCCAACGCCCAGCAGGCCTGCGTATAGGCCGTCGCTCACTGTCACCATCATCACTTCTGTGTCACCTACAGTGGCACGGACAGCTACCCCCTGGTTCACACGTACTGTTAAGGACGCTGTGTGTCCCTCGGACACCACCGCTGGGTCAATCTGCAGCTGCACCTCGAGCGGCAGCGGTGTTGGACTTGGCGTCGCCGTAGGCGTCGCGGTCGGTGTCGTCGTCGCTGTTGCTGTCGGGGTAGCGGTCGGCAGCGCGGTGGCTGTTGCTGTTGGCGTCGGCGTGTCCGGCGCAAACAGCCTGACCATCTGCGAGTCCTTGACAGAGGCACACCCAGTCAGAAGCAGTACCAGGAGGCCGAGCAGCAGCGCAGATTGGCCGCTGACACGGCGCTCTCTGATCGCTCGCCCGTCCAGACGGTTGTTCGCTCTAGTCTTCAATACGCGCCCCTTTGCCAACAGCAATCGGGTCACCGGCAGCTGTCGCACCATCGACCATGGGCTCGTGCAGTTCGCCGATGCCGAGGCTCTCCATGCGCTCCCGGGTTGGCCAGCCAGTCTCCTGATCCCAGCCGAGATGGCGATAGTACTCGTCCGTCACTGGCGCAAACTGGGCGAGATCCAGCGCCTGACGCTCGTTCAACAACGGATTGGGCCAGTTCTCCAGATACTCATAGTTGGCATAAACGCTTTCGTCCATGCGTCTATCGCGGCCAAAGTGCCGCACGCAGAGCGCGCGTTCCGTGGTATAGATGCGCTCTGCTGCCCGGTCGAACTCGGTCTCGTCCCAGGCTATACCTGTGCCGGCGCGGAAAAGATGCAAGTCCACCGACGGGCCTTCGATCTCACCCAGCGGGGCGGGGGCCTGTACGCGGAAGAAACGGTCATCTGTGGTCACGCTGTAGATCAGCGGAAAGACCTGGTCGTCTGTGGGCAGGCTGTCTTTCATCACCGAGCGCCGGTCATGGTAAAAGGCAGGAAAGGCCTTGGCGCTGTAGCCAGAGTAGGGGTCCAGAGCGTCCGGGGTGCCATAGACTCGCGCACTGATGCCCCTAATCTGCTCCCAACTGATGGGGGGCTCGCCGGGATGGTCGGCCAGCGGGCTCCAACGCATGATGTTCTGAACATACCCATGGCTGCTGCTATAGGGGTCGCGGGTGTCGGTGCTCCACTGGAGAGCAGAAACGAGCCAGTACGGGTACACAAGGTAGTTGGACCAACAGGCATGCCCGTCCCAGTGGCCGCCAAAGCCCCAGCCATTGTAGTAGCGTCGTGCCAGATCCTGGCCCATATCAAGTTGGAGAGAGGCGCGCAGCCCGCCTTCGGCCAGTGCGTCGCCCAGGCCCTCTCGATAAGCGATGGCGTGCAGGAACATGGCCCAGAATTCCGGGCTCTGCCAGTTCATGGCCATGCCGTTCATCTCATCGATAAGACCGGCTCGCTGGCAGCGCTCGAGCCAGGGGACCATGCTCATGATGATGTCCCATTGGTTCAAGCCGTAGCGATTGCTCAGAACGTTCATCTCCAGGCCGGCATAGGTGCCGAGTTGCCAGTCAAAGAGCCCGTCGTAGGAGATGCGACCCCCCTCCGGGATCCCACGAAACATGCTACCCACGCATGCCCAGTGCCCCTCCCAGCGGCGCTCGGGGTAGGCGACTCCCGGCATGTCTGAGTAGTACCGGTTACACGGGGTGGGGCAGGCGGCAGTGCAGGCATAGGGGCGCACTCGGCCGCCCCGGTCGCAGGCCAGCGCCTTGTTCTGCTCCGACAGGTTGGGAATCGCGCGGTAGGCACGAATGTCTGCCGCTACGGACTTGAGCAATCCGTCAAGCAACTCGGGATCGTGGACGGAAACCTCCCCGGACCCCATTACCGAGATGGCCTTGAGCTTTTTCGAACCCATGACTGCCCCAAAACCGCCCTGTCCGGCGGTGGAGGAGGTACCGGTGTGAATCGTGGCGATGCGGGAAAGACGCTCTCCGGCTGGCCCGATGCACAGCGCGCGGACCTGCTTACCGAGCCGTGCCCCTAGCGCCTCCTGCGTATCAAATGTGTCCAGTCCCCAGAGGTCATCCGCAGGGGCGATCGTCACCTGGTCGTCACGCACGATGATCTGGACCGGAGATTCGGCGGCGCCCGTGATGAGTACGCCGTCATACCCGGCGCGCTTTAACTCGGCGCCCCAGTGGTGCCCGATGTTGGCGCGCGTGTACCAGTTGAAAGGGTAGGCTTGCGGACTAAAGCCGGTGATCGAGGTGCGGCCGGAATAGGGGGAGCGCGTGCCAGTGAGGGCGCCGGTCATGATGATGATGGGACTTGCCGCGTCGAATGGATCCACAGGCTCTGGATACTCGTCCCACGCCAGCCGCACGGCGACTCCGCGGCCTCCGATGAACTCGGGAATATACGAGTCGATTGGCGTAGCGCTGATCCTGCCGGTTGTAAGGTCAATGCGCAACAGGCGATTGGCCCATCCATGGCGTTGAGAGAAGCGATCAAGGGTAACTGTGATCGGGTTCATGTTTCTCCGAGAGTTGCTGTGCTGACTAGTCTTGCGGGATTATAGGCCAGGAGCGGGGGCTCGCCAACAGACCGAGGACGCCGCCTAGCGGTCGTGGCCGGATTCGACGGGGTCTTTGGCGTCTGCGAGTCTGGCCAGCGAGGCACGGGTGATCGCGTCCGAGCCATAACGATCACGAATCTCATCAACGGCACGATTGAGGCGTGCCTGCCGTTGATCAGCGTGCTCAAAGAGATCGAGTTGAATACCGCCCTGGCTGAGCAACTCGGTAACGGCGATGCCAACAAGCCGCAGGGCACTGTGGTCCCAGCTGGACGCTAGCAGGGTGGCAGCCGCCTGAAAGATATCGTTCGTCTGATCTGTGGGCCGCTTCAGGCGCATCTGCCGCGTAAAGGTGTCAAACTGGCGGTTACGCAGCTTGAGTCTTACCGTCCCGGCTAGAACGCCGTCATGTCTCATCTGTTCAGTCAGTCGATCGGCCATTCTGAGCAAGGTGCGCTTGATACGCGTCTCATCGGTCTCATCCGACGCAAAGGTCTGCTCGTGACTGTATGACTTGCGCTCGCGCTCTGTGTTCACCGGACTCTCATCGATGCCGTTGGCAGCGCGTTGCAGGGAGATCCCAGACTCACCCAGCATGTCACGCAATGCTTTCTCCGGCCATCGCGCGAGATCTCCGATCGTCCGGATACCCATCGCTCTCAATCGATTTCCTGTGGCCTCCCCGACGCCCCAGAGGGTCTGGATGCTCAAGGGTGCGAGGTAAGCGGCCTCTTCACCGGGTGGCACGACAATCAGTCCTCGCGGTTTTCCCTGCCCACAGGCTATCTTGGCCACCAGTTTGTTGGTTGCCACGCCGAGGGAGCACGGTAACCCCAGTTCCTCCAGTACGCGCTGCTGGATAAGGCGGGCGACACGCGGGGCAGGACCGTGCAACGCCTCCGTTCCTGTGAGATCGAGGAATGCCTCGTCGATCGAGATCTGCTCGACGATCGGCGTATATTCGCTGAGAAGCGCCATCACGGCACGGGAGTGTTTCGAGTACACCCCGTGTCTGGGTGGCACGCGGATGGCATCGGGACAGAGTCGCATGGCCAGGGCCATGGGCATAGCCGAGCGTACGCCACTCGCTCGCGCTTCATAGGAGGCAGAGGCGACGACGCCTCGGCTTGCCGGGTCCCCACCGACGACAACCGGTTTGCCGGCGATGGCCGGATCCAGAAGGCATTCGACTGCCGCAAAAAAAGCATCCAGATCGACGTGGACGATTTGGCGGTTCATAGCGTTACTTGCCGTGAGTGGGGGTTAGAGGCCAAGGGGGTTGAAGGGTTCGGGCTGGGCGGGCCCCTGCGAGCATGCATCCGTGGAGATGCTTGCAGGGGCCCCTGTCTAGACAGGAATCAGGGCAGCTGTTCGACCACCATGCGGACCTTGAGGCGATCAAAGACACTTCTGGCGTCTGCGGTATCGTCGCGGTAGGCGATATCCTCCACAGTCGCCGTCAGGCGGATCGACTCTGTCTCGAGTTCGATCACCAGGCCTGGCTGCGCCACAACCAGCTCGCCCTTGCGGACGAGCTTGGTGCTGATGCTTTCGTCGTCATATGCCTGCTCACTCACGAGCACCTTGGAGAGTGTGCGTGTCCCCTGCGTCTCAAAGAGCCAGATGTCAAAAGCATCCACCATCTGGGCGTCTTCGATCCCCACCGTATCGCTGATCACGATCCCGCACTGGCCAAGGAACTCGTGGGCTGCCGACTCGATGGTAAATGCGTGGTAAAAGTCGTCGTCACCAAAGGAGTAACTCGTCTCAAAGACCCCGAGTTGGCCGGGCGCCAAAGCAGGTTCTACCGCAGGGGCGCGCCGCGGCCACGTACGAGACGTCAGGATCTCGCCGGTCGGCGGCTCTTGATCGATCTCCATATCGTCATCGTCCAGCTCTGCGATTTCAACGGGTTTGGGCCTGGCGCTCGCCTTTGGTTCTACAGGCTCGGCAGCCGGGGTCTCAATGTGCCAGGCGTCCTCGGCCTCCAGCGCGGGCCTCTGCGTCAGAGGTGTCTCTTCACTGTCTGCGTCGACGTCGGCGTAGGCATCGTCTTCGTAGACCGCGTCACTGGCTGCCTCGGCAGTGGCGTCCTTTGCATATGTGTCGAGTGCGATATCGGACCCGTCTTCCGCCTCACCCTGAAGATCGACCGAGACCTCAGGGATATCGGAATCGGACGCGATCACCTGATCGTCAAAGCCACCGGGCGCGGGAATGGGATTGAGCGACACCGCGGACCCGTGTCGCCGATCATCCATCGTTGGCTCAATCGGGCTCAAGTCCAGATCCCCTGCATCAGGGTTTTCCAGGCGGCGGCGATCACGCACCACGACATATCCGATCGCTCCTGCGGCAGCCAGCACCACCACCAATCCGGCAATGGGCAACCAGCCGAGGCTACCTTCGGAATCCTCCGCTTCTTCCTCAGCCGGCAGTGCCGCCTCCTGAGAAGGGGCAACGGACTCTGGGCTCTGCTCAGGAGCAGACTCTCTTTCCTCGCGCTCTTCGACCACCGGTAGCGGTACCGTCTCCTGCATCCTGTTCAAACGGAGGGCAGCGGGGCCGTTGCCTTCAGCCGCCAGGTCACTCGCGACCTGGTCCAGTAGCGCGTCGACGTCCGCCCAGGTGGTGTCCTTGTCCACCAACTCGTATAGCCTCTCCCGGGCCACGTCGGCGTTACCGGTCACAGTCCAGGAATCAGCAACCATGGCTACATAGTCGGCCTGGTGTCGCGCGCGCAGATCCGAGGGATCTGTGTCCACAACGCGAACGGGGAACACCTGCCATGCCAATAGCAGGCCAATCAGGAGCCCTGCAATGAGGGCGAGCGCGATCCACAACCTGGAGGGGAGGCCCTCAGCGATGAAATTCCTTCTTTGCATTCCTACACCTCATATGGGTTCGTAGACTGACAGCCACCAGCGCCAGAATCCTGAACGCATCTTATCACGATGCACGGCACACAGCAAGCATCACACGTCTTCGGTAGTGTGAGGTTACTTGCCAGGTACGATAGGCATCTTGGGAGCCTTGGTTAGTACGCGGCTGGACTCGGCCCCGACAACAATCATATCCTCAATGCGTATTCCGCCCCAATCGGGCAGATAGATTCCCGGCTCTACCGTGATAACCATGCCTTCCGGCAGCGGGGTGGTCGATGTAAAGCTTGCCCGCGGGTCCTCGTGAATCGCCAGGCCAACGCCGTGTCCGAGACCGTGCCCGAATTTGCCCTCGTAGCCGGCACCATAGATCAGGTTTCGCGCAAGCGCATCGGCTTCGATACCTGTCATGTTCGCGTGGATGCCCCGCTCTGCTGTGAGCTGTGCCTGCAGAACAATGTCCCAAATCTCCAGATACTTGTCCGAGGCATGCTCAACGCAGAAGGATCGTGTAATGTCTGATAGATAGCCATCTACCCGGGCGCCCATATCGATGACCATCGGCTCACCGGCCTGTATGGGTCGGTCCGTGGGCACAGCGTGTGACATCGCGGAACGCGGGCCGGCGGCGGCGATGGTCGCAAAGGCCAGCGCCTCGGCACCGTGGGTGCGCATGTGAACCTCCAACGCCCAGGAAACTTCGCGCTCGGTCATCCCCGGACGAATGGTGTCCATGATATAGGTGATCGCGGCATCGGACACGCTGACTGCACGCTCAATCGCTTCCAATTCTGCGGGTTCCTTAACTGCACGGAGTCCCTCGACGATGCCACTGGTGGGTATCAGGTCGACACCTTCCATGGCCGCTGACCACTGGTTGTAGGTCTCCACGGTCAGGTCCTGGCTCTCAAAGGCGACACTCGTCAGGCCAAGTGTCCTTAGCTCAGCGGCAAGCACGCGGGGCATCTGCTGTGGGACCTCCACAAGCGCAAAGTCTGGCGCCTGTTCGCGCACCTGTTCGTAATAGCGAAAGTCCGTGGCCAACTTGGCGGTGGAAGGCGTGATGATGAGCACACCGGCGGAGCCGGTGAATCCGCTCAAGTACCTTCGGTTCTCAGGCGTAGATACCAGCATCCCGGGGATGCCGCGTTTCTCAAGCTCGGCTACCAGTCGCTCCACGCGAGTGTTCATTGGTGTCCTCCAAGGTTCATCGTCTGGGTCAGTTGAGATCAACGTGTAGCTCTGCGCGCGAGTCGCGCTGCCGCCTCGGGGCGTTCATCTGCGACGCGCTCGATGAGCTGTACGAGTTCACGTGTTGCGTACTCTACCAGCGGGCCACAGCGTCCACCGTCAACAGCGTAATAGTCTCGCAGCGGGCGGCAGACGGTCGTGCCGTTGTCGGCTATAAAGCGATCGCGATATTCACACACGATCTCATAGAGCCAGGTGTCATCCTCTGTATAGGACTCGCGTCCCCACACTGCTCCCAGGACGATTGTTGCTCCGCCAAAGAGGCCACAGATCTCGTCTCTGCATCCACCAACGCCGCCCCCAAAGGGACAACTGACGCGCGTGAGCATCTCGGAGTAGGGCGAGATGTAATAGCGTCCGGTGGCCATCACGATAGCCTCTGAGCAATGGTGTCTCAAGTCAAAGAGTCGTGCGGCTTCGTCCACAATGTCCTGAACGGTCTTTTGCATCTCTGCTCCTGTTAGTTGATATCGCTCACCCGGCAGGCGCCAGCGCTCGCCTGACAGACAAAGGCTCGTGCCGCGATGCCCGTAGCGCTATAGTAGTCGCGCTGTATGCTATCGGCAAAGCTATCCGCACAGGTCCGCTCGACCAGAGCCACGATACACCCTCCCCAGCCGGCGCCCGTGAGGCGTGCTCCGTAGACCCCGGGCAGTCGCAGCGCGATTTTAGTGAGGATCTCTAGCTCTTGCGTGCTGACCTCAAAGTCGTCGCGGACGCTTCTGTGTGCCTGGCTCATGAGCTGGCCGAATTGCGGCACGTCCCCTCTCTCCAGGGCGCTGACCGCTTTGAGTACCCGGGCATTCTCAGTAATGACATGTCTGCAACGGGCTTGGACATAAAGATCCGACGTAGGTGGTTGAGTACCGCTATCGAGCAGTCGGCCCAGCGATAGGCCGCGGTTTTCCAGTTCGGTAGTCGAGATCCTCTCGGGGAGCAGGTCCGCGTACTCTTCCCATGGGATGCCCTCCATGTCACGGAGGTACTTGATCTCCGGATAGACTTGGCGCAGCAGCGCAACGGCTGTGCGTACCTCTGCCACCCGGGTGTTAAAGAGCGGCCCCGTGTTGTTGTGCCGGGTCCCGCTGTCGACCACCATGATGGCACAATCCCGGGGGAGGGGTACGTGGCGGTAAGTGTAACGACCCGAAATGGCATCGGGACGGCAGTCCAGCAATAGCGCCGAATCAGTCCTGGATACGAGTGAGGCAAACTGATCCATAATCCCGCCCCGGGTGCCAACGTACCATTCGGCCCTGCCGCAGGCCTCAGCCAGGGTGGCCTGAGCCAGGTTCAGTCCGTTGAGCTCCGCCAGTGCGAGCCCGGCTGCCACCGTGAGCGCGGACGATGACGACAATCCTGCCCCGCGGGGAATCCCGAGCGGCTCGGCACCGCACACGAGGGCATCCATCCCGGTGGTCGCGCCAAATTCAGTCGCCATCAATTGCGCAGCACCGCGCACATAGTTGGACCAATCACCAGGTGGGGCCGAGGGGATCGACGCGGCAAGGGAGAATGCAGATGGCCCGAATTCGGGTTCTATATTGCACAGACGCACCTGGCCATCCGGGCGTGCTCTGGCCAAGAGGAGCACGTCACGATCGAGCGCGACGGGAAGCACATAGCCCTGGGAATAGTCCGTGTGCTCCCCAATCAGATTCACCCGTCCGGGTGCCCGGAAGATATTTACTGGGCCGCGGCCGTAATGCTCAGCAAAGGCCTCAAGTGCCGCATAGTATCGCCGAAACTGGCCATCCAAAAGGGCATGATCGTCACCGTAGACTGACCGCAGGTCCAAGCGCTCACTCACTCCTCGCACAATCTTGCGCCAGAGTATAGATGCCCCGGCGACAGGCTGCAAGGGAGATCTGGGATACCTGGGGCGCTCTGAGCGTGTGCACACTGCAGCACAGACACCTCTTGGCCGGCCGGACCTAGCCAGGGGTATTGACACGTGATCCTGATCGGATATCATATTCATCGGGAGTAGACATCAGATATCGGATGACTTGAACGGTGGTTCATGCTGACGCAGTCGGTTCACGAGACGTCGCTCGATCTGTTGTACCGCTACATTCTGGAGCACGGCCTGCGCGCCGGTGATGCTCTGCCGCCGCTGTCCGATCTGGCCTCCGAGTTCGGCATCAGCGTTGCCTCTATGCGAGAGGCGGTGCGTTCGCTGGAGGCCAGCGGCGTGTTGACTATCCGCCACGGTGTCGGCATGTTCCTTCAAGCCTATGACTTTGGGCCGATACTGCGAAATCTGAGCTTTAGCGCCCTCTTTGACGATCGCATGGCCGAGCATGTGCTGCAGACGCGTCAGGCGCTGGAGACTGGTGCGGTCGGCTTTGCCGTGAACCGCCTCACGACAGACGATCTGGACGTGCTTGAGCAGACGTTGTCGGAGATGCAATCCGCTGATACGGCGCTGGCGGCCGAGTATCGTTTTCACAGTCTTCTAGTGGGATGTCTCGACAACCCTTTGCTAGAGGGGCTCTTTCGCTACTGTTGGCTTGCGTATCAGCAACTCGCGGGAGTCTCGCCATCGGAGGATCGGCGGCCTCGCTATGCTGTGCATGTAGAGTTGCAGGAGGGGCTGCGCGACCGGGATAGGCTGGCCGCCGAGGCCTCTCTGGCGCGCTATTATGATCTGCTGACTCACGAGTTAGGGGAGACATCCTGAACCGGTATGCCCTGGCGCTTTCTTGGTTGCGCAACTGGGCGGTATCGAGGCATAATCATCCTATCGCAGCCGGACGACTCGCCCGGTGCCTCGATTTCGATGAAAGGAGATCACGATGAATGTGACACTCGTCAAAGAGCTGTACGAAGAGATAAACACGCTGCCGATTCTGGATGTCCATACCCATGTGAACTGGAAGGCCGGCACGGCGCGGAATATCGGTGAGATTCTCAGCTACCACTACTATACAGAGCTGACGAACTCGGCCGCCTTTGATGGCACCACTTTGCCATTTGACGATCCGCGCGAGTTGACGCGGCTGGTGTACCCAAAGCTAGAGTTTATCCGCAACACGGTGCAGTATGACTGGCTGATGACCATTTCGCGCGAGTTACTCGGGATTGATGCCCAGGAGTGGGAGATCGATGACAACTGGGAGGCGATCTTTGATCGCTCCGTTGATGTGATGGGCAGAGACGAGTGGGCCGAGGAACTCATCGCCCAGGCGGACATCATCCGCGTGTTCTTGACGAACCAGTATGACGAAGACCTTGAAGGTCTGGACAGAAGTTTTTATGCCCCGTGCCTGCGCACAGAGCCCTTTGTGCTGTGGATGGATCGTCCGAACGATCGGGATGGGCTCAGCCGCTTTCTCGGGCGCGAGATCCGCACCGTGGATGATTTCCGGGCCGTCATCGCGCGCACATTTGAAAAGTTTGTCAGCCATGGTATGGGCTATGCGGCCATGTCGATCCCGAGCAACTTTCGTACGGGTTTTGTGAGCGACGAGGATGGCCAGCGGCTTCTGGACAAGGCCATCGCGGGCACTGCCTGGGACGCCACCGATCGCGAGGCCTGGGGCAAGTTCGCCATCAATCGCATCTGCGACGCCTGCCGCACGTTCAAAAGACCCTATCACCTGATGATCGGGGTGAGCCGCGATGTCTACCAGCAGGGCGTCCCCATGGGACAGGATCTGTTTGACTCGGTCAACTCCATGTCCGGCTATGACTATATCTTTAACACATACGCCGATGTGCGATTCCCAACGGCGGTGCTGTCAGATACCTCGGGGCTGGAGCTAACCGCAGCAGCATGGATTCGACATAACGTCTATCCCAGTGGCCACTGGTGGTACTCGAATCAACCCACTGATATAGCGCGGGAGATCCGCCGGCGCATCGACGCGGTGCCCGGGAACAAGACGATCGGGTACTTTTCTGATGCCTACTACCTGGACTTTATCCTGCCCAAGTTCCGCATGTTCAAGTTTGAGCTCGCGGCAGCGCTGGCAGAGCGGATGGAACGCAGCCTGATCCATCCCAACATGGAGCCGTTCTCCTTCGACGAGGCGATGCTGTTTGCCGAGGATCTGCTGATCAACAATCCGATGGACATCATCGAACTGGAGTAGGGAGTCTGCGGCGATGGGCAAGAGACAACTCGGCCCCACGACAAACCTGCTGCCCATGCCGGCGATCCTGTTAGCGGTCAAGACCGATGTTGGCGCCAACCTGATGACGGTAGCATGGATTGGCGTCATCGGTGGGCAGCCTCCCATGCTTACCCTTGAGATCGGCGCGCGCCACTATACAACGCCCTATCTCGAGCATCAAGGATGCTTTACAGTGAACATCCCAACGGCTGACATGGCTGTCGGGGTGGACTATTGTGGCAGTGTCAGCGGTCAGCAGGATCCCGACAAGGCGGCCACCTGTGGATGGACACTGGTCCCTGCACGCCATATCTCGGCACCGTTAGTGGCGGAGTGTCCGGTAAATCTAGAGTGCCGCGTGGTGGACAAACTCGCGGCGGGCAAAGGTTGGTTCTATGTGGCGGAGATCATCGAGACCCATGTCGACGAGGGCGCCCTCGACGAGCGCGGGCATCTTGACGCCCGGGCCGCAGATCCGCTGATCTTTACGCCCGACGGCGAGTACTATGCGCTCGGCGAACACCTGGGCAAAGCCTGGCGGATCGGCCGGACGCTGGCGCAGTAAAGGAAGGGCTGGCCTGTGGCCAGCCCTTGCCGGTCCTCGGATCTCTCAGCGGCGGTAGGGATCTTGATTGACAAAGGCATCGAGCATCGCCTGCTTTTTCCACAGCGGCACGCCGATGGCCTCGCCGTCGCCATAGTCTGAGAGCACAAAGCCCCCCTCAGGCGTGGCCCACCTGGCCAGGAGCAGTGCCGCTTCGGCCTCGATGGCTTCGCGTCCCTCAAAGGGCAGCGTGCGCTGGATGTCGCACAGCGACTCAAAGCAGATGCGCCCGGCGAACCGGCGGCCGATCTCGTCGATCCCGAGTGCTCTGGGCTGCTGCAGATTGATCACGTCCAGACCGATCTCGATCAACGGCTCGATGATGGCGTTGACCTTGCCGCAGGAGTGCATCCACACGTCCCAGCCCTGGGCGTGCGCTGCCTCAAAGATGCGGGCATAGCGCGGCTGGAAAAAGGCGCACCACAGGCGCGGGCTCACAAAGGTCGCGGTCTCGGTGCCCCAGTCGTCGGTAAAGGTGAACCCGTCGATCCGCCCGGGGAACATCCCGCCGATGTTGTCGATGACCTGCAGGTCGAAATCCATGATGCGGTCGGCCAGATAGGCCATACGCCCGGGATCTGCTCGCAGCTCCAAGAGTACGTTGCTCATGCCCCTCAGGGCGTGCATCCGCTCAAATAGCAGCATAAAGATCGAGGTCGTGACGTACTTGTTCTCGCTACCGGTGAAGCGCGCTTCCATGCCGGCATAGTAGACGGCGTCATTCGGGTCTGGCCAGCGATAGACCGCCTCACGGGACCAGTCCTCGAGCGGGTGGCCGCGCACCTGGCCCATGTTGGCGATCTCACTGCGCGACCACACGCAGCCCCACTCATCCATCGTTTGCCGCAGCGCATGATCGCCCGTGCCCCGCGCGTTGGTAGCCACGTGATGCGTATCGTCCAGCCCCAGGCTGCGAAAGCGCAGAGGGAGCCGATCCGGCCCCTGAAAGTGCACGGCGCGGCTTACGACCTCGCGGGAAGACATGTGTCCGGGTTGCTGACCGGATAGGGTCATGAGCGCAGCATCTCCAGACCGTAGGCGGCCGCGCCCAGCAGGCCCGCCTGGGGCTGCAGGATCACGTGGACGGGGATCTGCTCGACAATGTAGGAGAGGCGTCCCTTGGCGCGAAAGGCTTCCATGAGCGCGCCCGACGCGATCGCGGGCAGAATGCGTGGTGGCATACCTCCGCCCAGGTACACGCCGCCGGTTGCGAGCACGGTGAGCGCCAAGTTCCCCGCCTCACCCCCTAGGATGCGCACAAACAGGTCCAGTACGCCGCGGGCGATCTCACAGGGCCGCTCCTCATCCAGGGCGGCAGTCACCAGCACCGGCGTGGGGTCATCTGCCGTCGCCAATTGAGCGACGAGCCAGTCGGGCGGGATAGCGTGGCCCTCATCACGCAGGAACTCGTACAGGTTGATCATCCAGCGACCCGAACAAACCCGCTCGGCACTGACGTGGGGATATCTCCGCCGCAGATAGGCTAGCAGCCCGAGTTCGAGATCCGAGTTGGGGCTGAAACTGGCATGGCCACCCTCGGAAGGGTAGGCGCGATAGCGCCCCTGCTCAAAGGTGAGAAACGCCTCGCCCAGGCCGGTGCCGGGCGCGACAACCGCCAGCACGCCGCCGGGTGCCGGATCGCCGGCGCTCAGAGTGAGGAGATCGTCCCCCTCGAAAAAAGGCACCGCATTCGCGATGGCCTGAAGGTCGTTGAGCAGCGTCAGTTGCTCGCAGCGCAGCGCAGGGCGGAGCACAGCTTCGTCCAGCGACCACGGCAAGTTTGTTCCCACCACCTTGCCGTCGACCACGGGCCCGGCGACGCCAAAGGCCGCGGCCTGGACCTCCATACCCACATCCTCAAGAAACTCGTTTGCCGCAGACTCGAGATTGGGATAGTCCGCGCTGCGGACCGTGGTCTTGGCAATCGGTATGTGGGGCCCTCCGCGGGAGGAGTATACCGCCATGTCCGTCTTGGTGCCCCCGATATCGCCTGCGAGCAGGTAGATCTCTCTAGTCATATCTCATCCCCGCCGGGCTGTGCTGGATGTGTTTGAACATCAAAGCCGTGCTTACCCCGCCATGCCAAGCATGCGGGCGATGTTACCACCGAATACCAGATCCTGCTCTGCTGGCGTCAGATCCTGATACACAACCTGACGCAGCCCCCACTCAAAGCGCATGGGGCAGAAGGGCGTATCGCTACCATAGCAGATGCGATCGGGTCCCAGTTTCGCCAGTGCTTTGTGGATCTTGCGGTATTCGACCTCAGAGTCGATCAGGTACCAGTTCGGGTGCTCTGCTGCCAGATCCGCCACGGCGTCAGCGATGTCGGGCAGGCCCGAGCCGCCCATATGAACCAGCATGATGCGCAGGTCGGGGTACTGGGCCGAAATTCTGGCTACGCGGAAAGGGTGTGTCTTTTCAAAGTCATTGGCGCCACAGTGAAAGGCCAGCACCAGGCCAGCCACCGCGATCATCTCAATCAGCGGGAGGGAGAGGGCGGGATCATCGATATAATAGCCGTCCCGTGCGCCATTGAGCTTGACCCCCTGAACGCCGTATTCCTCGATGCACCGTCTCAGCTCGTCCCTAGCAACGTCTATTCCCAGCATGGGATTGACCCCACCAAAGGGAATGATGCGGTCGGGATGTGCCTTGCGCGCCTGGTAGATGGCCGCATTATCCGGTGCGATGTCACGGGTGTACGAGACCATCGGCCAGGTGATGGCCCGGTCGACTCCGACCTCGTCCAGCCGTCTGATGAGTTCGTCTGCGCCGATACCCGTGCCGTTAGATGGTGCGGCCAGGTGGCAGTCTGCGTCGATGCGCATGGTTTCGTTCTCCTTCTCTAGAATCTCGGCGTGGCCTCCCGGAGGCTGTCTCTTGACCTGATTCTAGTGAGCCGATGCAGACTGCGCAACCAGCCCGCACGCCCTTATCTGCAACTGTTGGGCAAAGCCGGTTACCGCTCCCCTCAGCCGCGGCCATTTGATCGTCAGACCCGTACAGCGTACCATAGCAGGCAGTATCGACGATCGTCACCACTAGAAGGAAGCCTATGCAACCCTTGACCGGCATTGAGCGCATCACCAATATCCTGCAACGTCGGCCCGTAGATCGAATCGGCCTGTTTGAGCATTTCTGGAACGACACGCAGCGCGCCTGGACCGACCAGGGGCATATCACGGCAGGGGAGAACCTTGCGGATCACTTTGGCTTTGATATGGCGCTGCACTGGGCCTTTACCATGACAGCCGATCTAGATGCCGTTCCCGAGGTCATTGAGGAGACCGAGGAGACGATTCTGACACGGGATGGCAACGGAGCGCTGTTGCGCCGGCACAAGCTGCATGAAGCCACGCCGGAGCATGTGGATTTCCGTGTGCGCGATCGCGCCACCTGGGAAGAGTTGGTGCGTCCGCACCTGCTTGAGCCCGATGAGCGTCGGATCGACTTCCAGGGCTACCGCCAGGCCAAAGCCTACGCCAGAGAGCACGACCGGTTCTTTGCCTGGTCGGGTGTCAACGTCTTTGAGCTGATGCATCCCGTCTGCGGCCACCAGTACATGCTGATGGGCATGGCGTTGGATCCGGACTGGGTCAAGGACATGGTCACGGTGTATTCGCGGCTGACCGTGCACCTGCAGGAGATCCTCTTTGAGCGCGAAGGATACCCCGACGGGATCTGGTATTATGAGGATATGGGTTTTAAGGGGCGGCCTTTTATGTCCCCGGCCATGTACCGCGAGATAGTGCAGCCCGGGCATATCCACACGATTGGCTTTGCTCAATGCCACGGCCTGCCGGTAATCATGCATTCCTGTGGGAACGTTGAAAAGCTGCTTCCTGGCATGGTGGAGGCGGGCATCGACTGCCTGCAGGTCATCGAGGTCAAGGCCGGCATGGACCTGCTCAAGCTGTATGCAGAGTATGGCGAGCGATTGTCCTTTATGGGGGGCATCGACGTGCGCACCCTGTACAGCAACGATCGGGAGATCATCAACGCCGAGTTGGAGACCAAGATTCCGATCGTCAAGGGGCACTATGGCTATGTGCTCCACAGCGACCATTCGATTCCCAACACGGTCGACTATGACAGCTACCGCTACTTTATCGAGCGTGGGCTGGAACTCGGCCGGTACGACTAGGGCCCGACTACAGACTGGAGGATTCTTTTGGCAGAGAGCATCACCCCGCAGCACGAGGATTTTTCGCGCTGGTACCTGGACGTCATACGAGAGGCAGAGCTGGCGGAGAACTCGCCCGTTCGCGGCTCAATGGTCATCAGACCCTACGGGTACGAGGTGTGGGAGCATATCCGCGACGGTCTTGACCGCCGGTTCAAGGCCACGGGGCACAAGAACGCCTACTTTCCGCTCTTTATCCCGATGAGCTTTTTGCAGAGAGAGGCGGAGCATGTGGAGGGCTTTGCCCCTGAGCTGGCCGTCGTCACTATCGGGGGTGGCAAGGAGCTGGAAGAGCCCCTGGTCGTGCGCCCCACGTCAGAGACCATCATCGGCCATATGTACTCGCGATGGATCCACTCCTATCGGGACTTGCCGCTACTCATCAACCAGTGGGCCAACGTCGTGCGCTGGGAGATGCGCACACGGCCCTTCCTGCGGACGATGGAGTTCCTCTGGCAAGAGGGCCACACCGCGCATGCCACGCCAGAGGAAGCTCAGGAGCACACGCGCCGGATGCTCGATGTGTACGCCGACTTTGCCATCAACGATGCGGCCATCCCCGTCATCAAGGGGATCAAGAGTGACCGGGAAAAGTTCGCGGGCGCCGTGGCCAGTTATGCCATTGAGGCCATGATGGCCAATGGTTGGGCGTTACAGGCGGGCACCAGCCACTATCTGGGTGACAACTTTGCCCGCGCCTTTGACATCAAGTTTCTCGATGAGAACAACGAGGTGCGCTACTGCCACACGACGAGTTGGGGCGTGAGCACCCGCATGGTGGGCGCCGTGATCATGACCCATGGCGACGATCAAGGGTTGCGCCTCCCACCCAGGCTGGCACCGATCCAGGCCGTCATTGTGCCGATCTGGCGCAGCGATGATCAGCAGAGCAGTGTCCTGGAGTATGCCTCCCGGGTGGAGGCGGCGCTCAAGGATGCAGGCATACGCACCCACCTGGACTTGCGTGCCGACCAGACACCCGGGTTCAAGTTCAACGACTGGGAGATGCGCGGCGTGCCCGCAAGGATCGAGATCGGGCCGCGAGACGTGGCCCAGGACGCCGTGGTGCTCGCCCGGCGCGACCGGCCGGGCAAGGAGGGCAAGACCTTTGGCGTCCCTGTGACCGAGATCGCGCCCCGGGTGCGGGGGCTCTTGGACGAAATCCAGGCGGGTCTGCTGGCTCAGGCCACTATCATGCGCGACACCAACACGCACTATGTCGCCAACTATGACCAGTTCAAGGCGGTTCTGGACGGAGAAGGTGGGTTCCTGAGGGTCCACTGGGCGGGCACTACAGAGGATGAGGAGCGCATCCAGGAAGAGACCCGTGCGAGCTTGCGCTGCCTGCCGCTCGAAACGCCCGAGGGCGAGGGGACGTGCTTCCTGACCGGTAAAAAGACAGATCGCATCGCTATTTTTGCGCGTGCCTACTAGCCGCTTGGGGCGGCCAGCCGGCATTCATGTACGAGGAGGTAGCTGAAATGACACTGAATCTGGAATGGCGTCACCGGTTGGACAACTGGCGCAGGGTGTTGCCGAGACAGCTCTACACGCCGCTGGGCGCTGTCGAGTGGAGCGGGTTCATTACCGACGAGTCGCTGAGCCTGGCTGAAGCGCAGGCTCGAGGCGTGTGGCCGCTCCCGGAGGGCACGCGCTGGGGTGCCAAGTGGGAGTGCGGCTGGTTCTCCGGTCGTGTGACGGTGCCGCCCGAGGCCGCCGGCCGGCGCTTTGTGCTCGGCGTCGATGTGGGCGCTGAGAGCGCGGTGTACGTGAACGGCGTGGCGGCGGGCGGCATCGACCGGCATCACTCGCACATCACATTGGCACGTGAGGCAGTTCCGGGGGAGACCTACGACATCTGGGTCGAAGCATACGCTGGGCACGGTCCGCGCGTCTCGTGGCCTGGGCCCTATCCCCTGGGCGTAGAGTCGGTTCCAGAGCCGCCCGATACCCAGGCTGTGGTGGGCCACACGACCTACGGGATCTGGGAGGAGGAACTCTACCAGCTCTGGGTGGACGTAGAGGCACTCACTCGATTGCGAGACAGCATCGACGCCGAGTCGTTGCGGGTGGCAGAGATCGACCGCGGGCTCAAGGACTATACCCTGATCTACGACCCCGAGTTGCCTTACGGCGAAATGATCGAATCAGGCCGGCAGGCACGGCGCCGCCTGGCGCCCTTGCTCAAGGCCCACAATGGTGATACAGCACCCGAATTGTTCATGATCGGGCACTCGCACATCGACGTGGCCTGGCTCTGGCATTTGGCCGAAACTGAGCGCAAGTGCGTGCGGACCTTTGGCACGCAGCTGGCGCTCATGGACGAATACCCCGAGTATAAATTCCTGCAGAGCCAGCCCCATCTCTACTGGTGGATGAAGGAGCGCCATCCCGAGATCTATGCCCGCATCAAGGATGCAGTGGCGCGGGGCCAGTGGGTTGTGGATGGCGGGATGTGGGTCGAGGCTGATACGAACCTGTCCGGCGGGGAGAGTCTGATCCGGCAGTTCCTCTATGGCAAGCAGTTCTTCCGGGACGAGTTCGGCGTCGAGTCGCAGTTGCTCTGGTTACCCGATGTCTTTGGCTACTCGGGGAATATGCCTCAGATCATGCAGGGCTGCGGCATAAAGTATTTCTCTACCGCCAAGATCTTTTGGGCATATAACGGGGGCGATCCTTTCCCGTACAACACTTTTACCTGGGAGGGCATCGACGGCTCGTCGGTGCTGGTGCACCTGACCAATGAGTACAACTCAGAGGCCGATCCGGCGACGCTGGTGCTGCGCTGGACGCAGCGCGTCCAAAAGGACGACATCTCCACGCGCCTGGTGCCTTTTGGGTGGGGTGACGGCGGCGGCGGCCCGACGCGCGACCATCTCGAGTACCTGGCCCGCAGCGCGGATCTGGAAGGGATGCCTCTGACGCGCATGGCGCCGCCACAGACCTATTTTGACGATCTGCTCGAGCGCGGCGTGCCCGCCGCGCGGTACGTCGGCGAGCTGTATTTCCAGTGCCACCGGGGCACGCTGACCTCGCAGGCCCGCACCAAACGCGGCAACCGCAAGTCCGAGTTTGCGCTGCGCGAGGCAGAGATCTGGGCGTCAGCGGCACAGGCGCTGTCTGGCCACGCAGTACCGCGTCAGACGCTTGTCGAGGCCTGGCGTGCCGTGTTGCTGAACCAGTTTCACGACATCATTCCCGGATCTTCGATACACCGTGTCTATGAGGAAGCGGAGGCCGCCTACGCGCATGTTCTAGCGACGGCGGCGCAGGTGCGAGAGGACGCTCAGCGGGCTCTTGCCACAGGTGCGGAGGCCCTTACGGTGTTCAACTCACTGAGCTGGGATCGCAGCGCACTTGTAGGCTTGCCAGAGGGGTGGACCGGCGCCAGCGATAGCGCGGGCCAGGCGCTGCCTGTGCAGCAGGTTGATGGCCAGGCGTATGCGCGAGTCCAGATCCCCTCCGTGGGGTGGACTACGCTCAAACCGGGTTCAGCAGCGAGCAAACCGGGTTCAGCAGCGAGTGTCACAGGCGGCGTCAGCGCGACGGCCAGCAGTCTTGAGAACGATCTCCTCAAAGTCTGCCTGAACGACAAGGGTGAGATCAGCAGTATCTATGACAAGGCGCAGGAGCGAGAGTTGCTCTCGGGGATTGGCAACCGTCTCAGCCTGTACAAGGACGTGCCCACTGGCTGGGATGCCTGGGATTTGGACAGCATGTACGCAGAACTCCCAGTTGCCCTGGATGATGTAGCGACCATGGAACCGGTGACCAATGGGGCGCTGTATGGCGCCGTGCGCGTCACGCGCAAACTGCATGACTCGAGCATGACGCAGGTCATCAGTCTGCGTGCCGGCAGCCGGCTGCTTACCTTTGAGACCGAGATCGACTGGCACGAGCGTCACAAAATGCTCAAGGTCATCTTCCCGGTTGACATCCACGCCAACGAGGCGTTGCACGAGATCCAGTTCGGGCATCTGGCACGGCCTAACCATCGCTCCCGGCAGTACGATGCCGACCGCTTTGAGGTGGCCAACCACAAGTGGACAGCTCTGGCCGAGCCCGGGCGGGGCTGCGCCGTGCTTAACGACTGCAAGTACGGAGTGAGTGTCGAAGGGCAAGAGATCCGCCTGACGCTGCTCAAGGCCGCACTTGCGCCCGATATGACGGCCGATCTGGGCAAGCAGGTGTTCACGTACGCGTTCTATGCCTGGGAGGGCCCGCTGACGGAGAGCGCACTGCAGCGCGAGGCCTACGAGCTGAACGTTCCGGTGACAGCGATTTCCGGCGATGCAGGCTCGCGGTCGCTGTTCCAGATCAATCACCCGGGCGTGATTATCGATACGGTCAAGCCTGCGGAGGACGCATCGGGCGATCTGATCGTGCGGCTCTATGAATGGCGCCGCACGGCCACCCGCTGCACGCTCTCGAGCATCCTGCCGGTGGCGCAGGCGCATCGGACGAGCATGCTGGAAGAGAACGCCGCTCCCCTCGAGGTGGTGAACGGCAAGATCGCTCTGGACCTTCGGCCCTTTGAGGTGCTGACACTGAGGCTGGTGCTGGCGTGACAGCAGGAGAGGGGGCGGGCTCGGGCTCGCCCTCTAATATCCTCTTGATCCAGAGCGACCAACACCGTTACGACTGCCTGGGTTCGTCGGGGGGCAGGCGATGCCAGACGCCACATCTGGATCGACTGGCGGCGGAGGGGGTGCGCTTTACGCACGCCTTTACGCCGGTGCCGACCTGCTGCCCGGCACGGCAGTCACTCTTGAGCGGCTTGCGCCCGGAGCAGCACGGTGGGCTCTGGAACTATGACATCACGCTGCCGGTGCGCCTCTTTGACTCGCCAACCTGGACCGAGACCCTGGCAGCCAGCGGCTACAGCCTGGGATACGTGGGCAAGTGGCATGTTCACCCGGACCGGACGCCGTTGGACTATGGGTTTCAGGACTATGTGTCGCTGCAGGACTATGCCGCGTGGCGCCGAGCGGTAGGTTTGCCCGACTATGAACCCATCGACGCCGATGCCCTGGGGCTGGACCCTGTCGTGTCGCACTGGTTCGGTGGCCGCGATCCCGGACCTCTGGACGGGGCGCGAACCCACTGGCAGGCGGATCGGGTCATCGACCTGATCGAGCGCTATCAGCGCGAGGGGCAGCCCTGGCACGTGCGCCTGGATTTCGAAGAGCCCCATCTGCCCTGCTTCCCGACCGATAGGTTCGCTTTGCTCTATCCCGCAGAGACGCTGGAACCCTGGGGCAGTTTTGCGGATACCTTCGCGAACAAGCCCTACATTCAGGAGCAGCAGCTCTGGACCTGGGGCATCGCCCATCTCGACTGGGCCGCCTGGTCGCAGTATCTATCACGGTACCTCGCGGTGGTAAGCCAGATCGATGACGCGGTGGGGCGTGTGCTTGGGGCGCTAGAGCGCCTGGGACTGTCGGATTCGACACTGGTCATCTACACCACGGACCACGGAGATGCCTGCGGCGGGCACCGGATGATCGACAAGCACTATGTGATGTATGAGGACGTGGTGCACGTGCCCTTAATTATGCACTGGCCGGGCGTAACCGAGCCGGGCGCTGTGTGCAACGCGATGGTGACGCATGCGCTGGATCTGGCCACCACGCTCAGCGAGGCGGCCGGGCTGCCGGTACCCGACACCTATCAGGGCCGCTCGCTTCTCCCCTTGCTGCGTGGAGAGACCCCGCCCGACTGGCCCACCGAGGTGCTGTCTACCTACAACGGCGCCCAGTTTGGGCTGTACGTGCAGCGCATGCTGCGGGACCACCGCTTCAAGTATGTCTGGAACCCGACCGACGTGGATGAGCTCTATGACCTGGAGCGCGACCCCTGGGAGCTGGAGAATCTGGTGGGGCAACCTGACCATCATGAGTGTCTGGCCACGATGCGTACACGGCTTCTGGCGCTGTTGACAGAACAGCGGGACGACATCGTGGCCAAACCCTGGCTGCGGCAGCAGCTCGCCACAGGGCGCAAGCTGGGGCCACGGAGCTGATCAAGGCTAAACAGACCAAGGACCACCGTTATACGCGGTGGCCCTTGTTGATCACGCGTCCCTACGCTTCTAGCAGGTCTGCCACCCAGCCGACACCCAGCTCCTCGAGCTTGGCCCGGGTCGGAGCGGCGGTCTCGGGATCCCAACCCATCAGGCTGTAGTAGGTCGCGAGGGCCGTCTTGAACTCGTCCATGGAAAAGGCCTTGCCGGCCACAGGGCCTTCCGGCAGGGGCTGTGTCAGACGCGGATGGATCAGGTCGTCATCGGGGCCAAAGCCCTCACGCGCGTTGAACGCCCGGGCCATGTCAGTCGCACGCTCCGCAGCGAGCCATATCTCCATCACCGAGGTATTCCAGCCTGTCACGGCCGTTATCAGTTCGGCGATCTGCTGCGGCGTCCAGGCCTGGAACATGCAGATACCAGTGATGTTATACTGGGCGCGCCACACGATGGCGCGGCGCAGCATCTCCATCTTTTTCGTGCTGAGGTCGTCAAAGGGGAGCGGCTCCAGCACGCCGAGCGGCTTGAGGTCGTGAATGCCGCCATCGGTCTGGAATCCGTTGTCATGTACCGAGTTCATGTGGTCGGCGCCAGTGGGCGATACCGAGATGCCGATGCCGTGCCCGTACTTGACCCTGGGATCGTGCATCGCCAGTTCCTGGCCCTTGATCTGGATGGCATAATCCAGGGCGTTGCCACCGATTGCTTCGGCCGCTCGACGCGAGCCCTCGGCAAGCAGGTTGCCCAGGCCCTCTCGCGCGGCAATCTGACGCACCATTGTCAGCATGGCCTCGACATTGCCAAAGCGAAGCTCGACGCCTCCGGTCTCCTCGGGACCGATCAGACCTCGCTCATAGCACTCCATAGCAAAGGCGATGGTCATCCCCGTCCCGATGGTGTCCAGCCCGTTGGCGTTGCAGAGCTGGTTGGCCATGGCCACGGCCTCGATGTCGTCGCAGCCGCACACCGATCCAAAGGCGCCGACGGTCTCGTACTCGGGCCCGCCATAGCCGGGGTCGACAGAAAAACGCTCGTTGTCGACCCTGGCGATCCACTTGCAGCGGATCGGGCAGCCGTAGCAGGTGTCGCGCCCGACGATGATCTTTTCCTCCATGTTCTCCACGGCCAGCGACTCCCAGCCTTCAAAGACGCCCTCCTGGAAATTGCGCGTGGGCAAGCCTCCGAGTTGCTGGTTAACGCGCACCATGCGCGGGGTCCCGCCGGTGGCATAGGCCGCGGAGCTGGTCTCCATATAGTGCTCACGGAACCAGCGGGCCATCTCGCGCACGCGCTCCGGGTCACTGGCGGTAGGCCGCTGATGGCCGCGCACAGCGACGGCCCTCAGGCGCTTGGATCCCATGACCGCGCCCAGTCCGGTGCGTCCTGCGGCGCGGGTGGCGTCGTGAATGACGTTCGAGATGCGCACCAGCCGCTCACCGGCGGGGCCGCACTGGCTCACGCGGATGGCCTTGTCTCCGTGCTCCTCCCGGATGCGCGCCTGCACCACACCGGTCTCCAACCCCCACAGGTGCTCGGCCGAACGCAGCTCGACGTGAGCATCTTCGATCCAGAGGTAGACGGGGCGGGGCGAGACACCCTCAAACAAGATCAGGTCCCACCCAGCCCGTTTCAGCTCGGCACCGAAAAAGCCCCCGCACTCGGACCCGCTAAAGCCGCCGGTCACGGGTGAGCGGGCGCCCATCATGTGCCGTCCACCGCCCGCGACGTTCTGGCCGGTGAGGGGGCCAGTGGCGTAGATGAGCAGATTGTCCGGGCCCAGCGGATCGACGCCCGCGGGCAGTTCCTTGAGCAGGTAGTAGGCGATAAAGCCCCAGCCTCCGACGTAGCGACGGAGCCAGAGTTCATCCAGTGTCTCGACAGCGATACTGCCGGTGGTCAGATTGACGCGCAGGCCCTTGCCCCAGTGTCCGTAAGCCATTATACCCCCCGGTATCCGTCAAGTGTTCTCCAATGTGTCTTAGCTTGCTAGAGGCAGATCCACCCAGCAGCGGGACTCGTCGCCGATCCGCACGGCCTCCAGTATCTCCTGCACGGCGAGGCCCTCGCGAAAGCCGGGCGCAAAGGCAAAATCACCCTCTGCCAGATAGGCGTCGAGGAAATCCATCAGCACGGTGCGACGCGCGGGCAATTGGCCGGGGCGGGCACCCTGCAGCCGCTCCGGCACGAGGATCGTCGTATAGGGATTGTCGGGCGTTCCGCCGCGCTCGATCACCGTGTAATGCGCCAGCGCCTCCTCGGACATAAAGACCTTGAGCTCGAAGGCATGTTGCTGGTCGTACATCAGCCCGCCCTGTGTGCCATAGATCTCAGCCCGCTGATCATAGCCGCGGCCGGTAAAGGTATAGCCGCCGCACAGGTGCCCCAGGGCTCCATTGGCGTATTCCATGAGCACGAGGCCCTCGTCCTCGGTGGTCACCTGCATCGGCTCGCCGGTCGTGCGGTCGATGCGCGTCGGAACAAAGGTCTTCATGGTGGCAGAGACACGTGTTACGTCGGAGCCCAGCCACCAGTTGACCATGTCCAGCATGTGGCTGCCCATGTCACCCAGGCCGCCAAAGCCTGCCTTTTCCCGAATGTTGCGCCAGGTGCCGGGTGCCTGAGCGTAGGTGGGCGAACCTGCAGCGTAGAGCGCCGAGACGTGGTAGAGATCGCCCAGCGCTCCCGAATCCAGGATCTCTTTGACGAGCTGCGCCGCCGGGGTGCGCCGGTGGCTAAAGTTGACACCGGTGCGGATGCCGCGCGCCTCCGCGGCATCGGCCATCTCGCGCGCCTCCGCGTAGGTGAGCGCCATGGGCTTTTCACAATAAACGTCGATCCCTTGCTCGATGGCAGCCATAGCGACATCATGGTGCATGTCGTTGCTGGTACAGACGCTGATCAGGTCGACGTCCGCCTCGCGCAGAAACGTGCGATAGTCTGTATGGGTATAGTCGATCGTTTCAACCAGCAGTTTCATGGCCTCGATCGCGTCCGCACTCACATCACAGGCGGCGACAATCCTATAACGAGGGTTGGTCAGATAGCTGGGCACGTGATAGTGCCGCGCAATGCCGCCGCAGCCCACGATTCCGACTCGCACCGTGTCAGCGTTCATATCAAATCCTCCTGTGGCGTGTCATGATCAGGGCAGGTCATCCACTCGATTCGC
The DNA here is from genome assembly GCA_040772225.1 of Anaerolineae bacterium. Lineage (GTDB taxonomy): Bacteria > Chloroflexota > Anaerolineae > UBA1429 > UBA1429 > JAAYED01. The sequence continues at coordinate 318,139 of JAXGYO010000002.1, read as the reverse complement.
GCCTGGCCGTCATCGGCCACAGCGACCCGGCAAACCGGTGCCAGCTCAAAGGAAAAGGAGGCCTGCCGCAGCAGGCGCCAGTCTAGCTGGAGCCAGTGAGCCAGGAGAAGATTCAACACACGCTCTGACGCAACGATTGCCACGTTCTGCATCCCGTAGGTGCTGGCGTACAGGGCGATTCGGGCAGAGGCGGCGGTCAGACGTGTCCAAAGCGAGATCAAGCCCTGTTCCATCTGCTCTGGCGTCCACGTGGATACGAGGTGGGTTGCCCTGGGATCGTAATTCAGGTCGTCGAGCACCAGATCCTCCATCTCGGTCAGGTCCCAACGCGCCCGCACGGGGGATTTATCCTCGACAAGATCGGCCGTATCCAGCGCCGCCCTCTGCGTGCTTGTGCACAGCATCTGCAGGTTCCACTTGCTGCTGGCGACCGCCCAGCGGCGTACCTCGGCGGCGCCCTCGGACGTGAGCGGCATATTGTAGGGATCCGTGGACTGCAGAGGATCGGTGTCACCCACGCGAATCAGGTAATAGTTTGTCACCTGAGGCTGCTCCTTATCACGAAGTTAGGCTGCATCATCGCTGCCAGGGGCGCATGACCAGCCATATCACTACGCCTGCGACTAGATCGATCATAACAACCAGTGCCAGTGCGGTGGCGGCGTCGTCGGCGCCACGGTAGAGGGCCGTGGACGCAACTTGCGGGATGCTTGTCACGCCCAGTAGATAGAGTGTGCCTGCCAGTAGAGCCATGACCGCTGCTCCTGCCAGCCAGGCGCGCCTGTCGGTGGCGCTGGGCAACATCGTGTTGCCAATGGCCAGGACCGGATAGAGCCAGAGCGCGGCATCGGGTAAGCCAGCCAGCGTGCCGATCGCTGCCCGCGGCTCGGCGAACAGCGCGCGAGCCGCGGGCAGCCGTAGCACGCGTGATGTGATCAGAACGATAGCTGCGAGGCCGCTCACCAGCGGCGCCAGCCCAATGAGGCTCTCCCGCACGGGATCAACCTGCGCAATCTGCACAGATCCCAGGCGAGCAGACCCGGAGCTCTCAATCCCGGGTAGCAGCGTCAGCTTACCGGCCGGCACGCGCAGGATCCACGCGGCCACCAGATGACTGAGTTCGTGCAATATCGTTCCGGGTAGAACCAGCGCGTGATAGACGTAAAGCGCGGCAGCAGGGCTATGAGTCAGGAGGACCACAAGTCGCTGGAGTGTCAGGCTGAACCAGCGCGTAACAGGCACTGCCAGTGCCAGAGTGGTCAAGGCCAGCAGCGGCGCGATCCAAATCTCCTCACTCATCGGGGTAGGGTCCGCCGGTGGTGATGGATACATGGGTGTTTGCGCCCTGCTGGCCGCTGTGGTCCACAGGGGCGCTCTAGAGGCCCTTGGCTCGCGCCGTCTCGCGGACGATCTGGCTAAAGTCTTTAGCCTTGAGGCTGGCCCCTCCCACCAGTCCGCCGTCCACGTTGGGCTGCGACATGATCTCAAAGGCGTTGCCGGCGTTGACACTCCCGCCGTACTGAATGCGGACCGCTTCGGCAACAGCATCGCCGTAGAGCGCTCGCACCGTAGCGCGTACCACGCCACCGCATACGTCCTCGGCGTCCGCCGGGGTCGCTGCCAGGCCCGTGCCGATGGCCCAGATTGGCTCATAGGCGATCACCATGCCTGCAACTTGCTCGCCCGTCAACCCGGTGAGGGCACCTTCCACCTGACCGCGCACCCAATCCTGCGTCTTGCCGGCCTCGCGCAGCTGGAGCGTCTCGCCGACGCAGACGATCGGGGTGAGGCCTGCGGCCAGAGCGGCAACGATCTTGAGGCTTACGGTCTCGTCGGTCTCGCCAAAGAACTCGCGTCTTTCAGAGTGACCGATAATGACATAATCACAGAACTCGCGCACCATGGCCGGTGCCACTTCGCCCGTAAAGGCACCGCTGGGCTCCCAGTACAGGTCCTGGGCACCCACGTGCAGGTCGGTTCCCTCGACCAGGCGTGATACATCGGGCACCGCTAGAAACGAAGGGCAAAAGACCTTTTCAACCGCCGGCACGGCAAGGAGATCGGCTCGCATCGCCTGTACGAGTTCGACGCCCTCGGCGGCTGTCTTGTTCATCTTCCAGTTCCCGGCCATAATGGGTTTGCGCATTGAATTTCTCCCCAGGGTGGTATTGTAGACAGCCCGATGTTACCACATAACGACCGCCGCCGCCAAGGATCCCGTGCGTCTGACCACGGGCAGACACCGCCGCTGGAGGGGTTCGTCCAGCGCGTCGCTGCTGCACTGGCAGGACCTCTGCCGGGAGCGGCAGCTCAACGGGCCATGTCTGTACAGCCCAGGACAGAGCTTCCAGATGGCACGCTAACCGGTGATCTGCACCAGAGTGCTGTGCTGGTGTTGATCTACCGACACGACGGGGATCTGTGGCTGCCTCTGGTCCGCCGCAGCGCAACACTGCGCCAACACGGCGGGCAACTTGCGCTGCCAGGCGGTAGGCGCGAAGCGGGCGACGCGTCGCTGTGGGCGACCGCGGTACGCGAGACCGCCGAGGAAATCGGTGTGGACCCGCGTGACATACGGTATCTGGGGGCATTGACCGAGCTCGTGATCGCGGTCAGTAGCAACCTGGTCCACCCGTACGTGGGATACGTGGACCAGCGCCCCTGTTTCCGTCTGCAGCAATCAGAAGTGGTGGGCCTCCTGCATCTGCCCCTCGCCGCACTGCTGGATGACGAAACCAAGTACGTCGAGGAGTGGGATCTGTCCGGGCGACGCGCGCGGGTGCCGTTCTACCGCTACCAGGACGGGGTGATCTGGGGTGCCACGGCCATGATCCTGAGCGAATTCGAGGCGCTGTTGCGGCAGGTCTGGTAATACGAGACGCCGCGAGCCTATAGTGGGCTCGCGGCGTCAGGAGAACTGTTGGTCAGCTGGCTGGCGTGTCGTTGCTAGGCTCTGTTGGCTCAGCGGCATGTTTCGCCTTGCGCCGGGCGCGGGCTCGCTTGATGGCGCGGATGATCAGCCAGAGCACCAGAATCGGGATCAGGAAGATCGGCGACAAAAAGACCAGCCAGATCAGGACGTCGATTGCCACTTGCCCAGCCTCCACCAGGCCGCGCAGGGCGTTATTCACGGTCACGGCGGGATTCCATCTGGCGGGCTCGACGATCGTGCCGGGCTGCCGCTTGGGCCGGATCTCGATGTTGACTGTAGCCAGTGCGGCGCTGCGCTCAAGATACTGCTGGCGCCCCTTGAGCGATTCGATCTCTGAGCGGAGTTGTGTGATTCGGTTGTGAATAGCCAGAATGTCCTCGGCGGACCCACGATTCTTGCGGACCTCGGTGAGCAACGCAAGCAGTTCTTCCTCGGTTGCCTCAAGGTTCCGGAGCCGGGCCGAGATGTCCACATACTCTTCGGTAACGTCATCCCCTGAGGAACTCTCGTTCTCTACTGTGATGGCGTTGTCCCGCAACACTCCGAGCACCGCTTCGAGCTTGTCGGCGGGGACGCGCAGCGTGACAGAGGCGTAGGCCTGCTCCCCAGAGAGCCAGCGATTCGATGCGGCCACATAGCCGCCGTTTGCCTTGACCAGATTCTGAATCTCGACCAGCATGACGTCCGTGTCCTCGACGACCACGGACATACTGACGGTCCGGATGATCATGCGCTCGTCGACGTTCGCCACCGCCGAGGCAGCCGCTCCGAATCCGGCCTCATCCTTCTCAAAGCTCTGTTCGCGAGGCATTGCGGCTGCCGTTGCGGCCATGGGCGCTTCGACGGCCATCTCTTCGCGAATCACCGATACCTCGGACTCTGCATAGTCCATCGCCTCCTGTTTCGCGCCGGCACAACCAGCAACCAGCAGCGCCAGCGTGAGTCCGACAATCAACATGCTCCTGTACACGTTTCTCATTTGTACCTTCTCCTCCTGCGTATGCAATGGGTGCGGGATCTTCACCTGATGGACGCTGCGGCGGGGCGACTTGTTCCGCTGCTCTACCAGCCCAGTTCGAGCCGCGTGATTAATCTGTTGGGCAATGCGCTCTCACGCATGCGTGCCTGAGTCCGGGCTATCGGATACTCGACCCGGCGCAACTCAAAGGACATTGATTCCAGGTCCACCAGCATGTAAGACGCACGGGGGTCGCCGTCGCGCGGCTGTCCCACGCTCCCCGGGTTTAGGATATGTCTGCCCGAGCTCAGGGTCAGGACGTGCCGCTCCTCCAGCGCATAGGCTTCCACATGAGCGTTTTCATCCTCGGCGGAAAAGAGCACGGGCACGTGCGTATGCCCCACCAGGCAGACGCGCGTGGAAAAGTGGGACATGTTCAGGGCTGCGGTGCTGGCATAGAGAAGGTACTCCCAGATCGGATAGCGCGGGCTGCCGTGTGCCAGGGTGATATCCGAGAGAACTTGCGTCTCGGGGAGGCTTTCGAGATACTGTCTGGCATCAGGTGTGAGCTGCTGCCGGGTCCAGAGGTTGGCCTGACGGGCGTCGCTGTTAAAGTCGGCGAGATCCAGTTTCCCCAGGACCCCCCAGTCATGGTTGCCGGGGATGGCGGTGTGCTCAAAAGAGCGGATCAGATCGATGCAGGCATTGGGATCAGGGCCGTAACCGACGATGTCTCCCAGGCACCATAGCACATCAAAGGAACCTGCATCGTCGAGCACGGCCGTCAAGGCCTCCAGGTTAGAATGGATGTCGGACACAACCAGTGCACGCATAGAAACGCCTCCTTTTGCACGACGGCGTGAGTGTAACATACACCGCGTGAGGCCGCTATCCTCCAAGCACACAAAGACGGCGCTTCTGTTGGTTGGCGACTATCTGCGGCTAAGGTACACTCCATTCAGCACCGCGGAGGCGAAGCTATGGTTACGATAGTTGCTGTCGGAGAAGCCCTGGTCGAAGTCATGCGTACAGGCGTAGATCAGCCGCTCGACCGGCCCGGGCCTTTCGTTGGGCCCTATCCCAGCGGCGCTCCGGCCATTCTCGCCGATGCGGTCGCTCGGCTGGGGGGCAGTGCCGGGTTCATTGGTACCGTGGGTGAGGATGCCTTTGGCGACTGCGTTGCCCGGCGCCTGAGTTCCGACGGCGTCGACTGTGCTGCGCTGCGCCGGGTCTCCCATCGTATCACAGGCATCGCCTTTGTTTCCTACCGTTCAGATGGCAGCCGCAGCTTTTTGTTTCACCTCGCCGATTCGGCTGCGGCTGAGATGTGCCTTGAGCAGATACCGTCCGGTTGGCTGGACGAGGTGCGCCACGTACACATCATGGGCTCGTCGCTCAGTGCCGGAGAGGCGATGCGCGAGACGTGTTATGCCGTGGCAAAGCATGTCTCGGACAGGGGCGGCACCGTGAGCCTGGATCCCAATCTGCGGCCTGAGCTCATTGCGCCCGAGCGGATCCGGGCGGTGTGCGAACCGGTTGTGGCGCGCGCAAAGGTGGTTTTCCCGAGCGGGCCGGAACTGGCGACGCTTACGGGTGAGTCGACTGCCGACGCCGCAGTTGCTCAGCTGCTCGATCGTGGCATAGAGATCGTGGCTCTCAAGCAAGGAGATCAAGGATCGACCATCTATACGCGTGATGGAGCCCTCGCCGTGGCGCCCTATGCCGTCACTGAGGTCGATCCGACGGGAGCCGGAGACTGCTTTGACGCCGCCTTCCTCGTCGGCCTGTCCGAGGGCTGGGACTTGGCGCGCATCGGGCGCTTTGCTAACGCAGCGGGCGCGTTGGCGACGACGAAGCAAGGTCCCATGGAGGGGGCCCCGACCCGGTCTGAGGTCTCTCACTTTATGGAGCGAGCCGGGCGCCCTCTGTAGCGGGCAGTAGCCAGGGAGAGTGATCCTCTGCCGTCACCAGCGTGGTGCCAAAAAAGCCTGCGAACCGTACCAGCAGGCGTTCTTTGACCAGCGTCATATCCGGGGCCTGGCCGAGAAGCGCGCGCAGGCTGGTCACGCCGCCATCGCGGATGCCGCAGGGCACGATGGTGGCCCAGTGCGACATGTCCGGGTCGACGTTGAGCGCCAGGCCGTGCATGGTCACGCCCCGCATGATCCGCACACCCAGGGCGCATACCTTGTCCTGGCCAACCCAGACGCCAATGTATCCCGCCCGTCGACCAGCCTCAATGCCTAGGTCGGCGAGCGTGGCGATCACGACATCCTCGAGGCGGTGCATATAGTCGGACGCACCCAATAAGTGTTCGTGCAGGCGCAGGATGGGATAGGCAACTAGTTGACCCGGCCCGTGGTACGTGACATCGCCGCCGCGTTCGATGCGATGGACCTCGATACCCAGGCGCTCGAGCGCAGGGCTGTCAAGGATGATGTTGGATGCGTCTGCCCGTCTGCCAAGCGTGATGGTGGGGCGATGCTCAACGAGAATCAGTAGTTCAGAAGCCGCTTTGGTGCGAACGCGCTCCACGGCCTGTCTCTGAAGGTTGTGCACGGGAGCATAGCTGCGCTGGCCTAGATCCAGGACGTGGACGACGCGGGTGGGGTTCGGCGGCGTGGTCATGTCAGTGCAACACTGTCCCGGCGAGGTCGGGCTGTCCGCGGAGGTAGGCGTCGCCAGGCATGGCGCGACGCCCAGCCGGTTGCAGCAGATCCACGCACAGCAAACCATCGCCGGTGGCGACAGCGGGCGCTCCGTCGATCAGCATGAGGGTCCCCGGCACGCCGGAGGTCACCTGCTCCCGGACGTGTGCTTGCCATAGCGTCAGCCGGTTTCCCGCTGCAGTGAACGTGAATGCCCCGGGCCAGGGCGACATGGCGCGGATGTGGCGCTCGATGGCCACGGCGGGCTGGCTCCAGTCGATCAGGCCGTCCGCCTTGTCGATCTCAGGCGCATAGGTAACCAGAGTCTCATCCTGCTGCTGTGGATCGATCTCACCCGCCAGCCAGGCTGGCAAGGTGTCGATCAGGAGGTTGGCGCCCAGGTCTGCAAGGCATGCCGTGAGGCTGCCGGTGGTGTCCTCAGGCGCCACGGGCGTCGCTCTTCGTGCGATGACTGGCCCCGTGTCCAGGCCGGCTTCGGTGAGCATCAGGCTGACCCCAGACTCGGAATCTCCAGCGCGAATCGCCGCGGCAACGGGAGATGCGCCACGCCAGCGGGGCAGTAGCGAGGCGTGCACACCGATCACGCCGTGGCGGGGCAGGGCAAGCACGTTCGGACGCAAGATCTGGCCGTAAGCGGCCAGAACAAAGACGTCCGCCTGGGCCTCGCTCAGCACTGACAAGGCCTCCGTGTCTCTCGACAGACGGAAGGGCTGCAGAACGGGCACACCAGCGTCTGCAGCAGTCCTCTTGACCGGTGATTCGATCAGCTGGCGGCGTCCGCGTCCACCGTACCGGTCGGGCTGTGTCACCGCGTACAGGACCTCGTGATGCTGCAAACAGGCCTGCAGGCTGGGGACAGCGTATTCCGGTGTCCCCAGAAAGACGATTCGCGCCACCATACCTCCTGGTCTGTGGGTTCGCTGTGGCGATTCTAGCACATACCGGGCCGCAGGCCTAGCCCGGCTCGTGGCAACACGGGCGTTCCTTGCCACCGACACCGCGTGCTTGAGCACACCGGCGTCACGCCCTATAATGCAACAGTTTGGTTCGAGGGTCTGAGGCAAGCGGTAAGGGGGCAGGCGGATGCCGAGTGAACAGGAATGGGTTCTGAGACGGAGGACACCTGACGCTTTTGTGGAGGCTCACGCCGATCTCGACCCGATTGTGGCGCGCATTCTGTATGCACGGCATATCGACACCCCGGAGAAGATTCGCTCATTTCTTGCCACCGATGGTGCGCTCGGCGACGCAATGGAGCTCGCCGGGATGGCTGCCGCTATAGAGCGCGTTGCGCAGGCCATAGACCGTCAAGAATCCATCGCTGTCTATGGCGACTTTGATGTCGATGGGGTGACTGCGACGGTTTTGATGACATCCGCGCTGCGTGCGCTGGGCGCGCGGGTGCAGGCCTTTATCCCTGACCGGTTTGAAGATGGCTACGGGCTCAACATTGATGCGATCGATAGGCTGGGAGACGGCGGTGTAACTCTGTGCATCACCGTGGACTGCGGTGTCCGTTCCACCGACGAGGTCGCACATGCGCGCGCTCGCGGGATGGACATGATCATTACGGATCACCACTCTGTGCCAGATGTACTCCCCGATGCGATCGCCGTTATCGACCCCAAGCGGGAGGACAGCACCTATGCCTTCCGCGAGTTGGCAGGCGTAGGCGTCGCTTATCAGGTGGCGCGGGCACTGACCAACGCGCTTTCGAATAAAGGACCGCAGCAGAATGACGCTCTCCTGGATGAGTACCTGGATCTCGTCGGTCTCGGCACAATCGCGGACGTTGTCCCTCTCGAGGGCGAGAATCGCACTCTGGCGCGCTGGGGGCTCAACCGGATGCGTTCGGCTGCGAGGCCCGGCCTTCAGGAGCTGGCGCGGGTCGCGGGGATAGAGCTAGCGGCAGTCAGCAGTACCGATGTGGCGTACCGGATTGCCCCAAGGCTGAATGCGGCCGGTCGCATCGAGAACGCCAGGATCGCCTATCAGTTGCTCCTGTCCAGAGATGGGCAGCAGGCAGCTGTGACGGCACAGACCCTGAACGATCGCAACAGGGAGCGACAGGACTTGCTGGAAGAACAGCTTTCACAAGCGACGAGCCAGATTGACGCGGCGTGTTTGCCCCGGTTGCTGTTTGTGCATGGACCGGACTACCATGAGGGCATCGTTGGACTGGTCGCCAGCCGGTTGCGAGAGCAGTTCTATCGCCCGGCGCTCGTCCTGAGGAGCGATGCCGACACATCGAGGGGCTCTGCTCGAAGCATCGAAGGTTTCCACATTACGCAGGCGCTGGAGAGTTGCCGAGATATCCTCATGCGCTTTGGCGGGCACGCCCAGGCGGCCGGGTTTACCCTGGAGAGCTCGCGTATTGCCGAGTTCGAGGCTCGTTTGCTCACCTATGCAGAGGAGCATCTCGACGAGTCGTTGCTCGTGCCTCGGGTTCAGGTGGATGCGATCGTCGATCTGGACGAGGTGTCAGACCGCACGCCTGTGGCGATCTCTGCTCTGGGGCCTTTTGGCAAGGGCAATCCAGAGCCGCTCTTGGCCACACTGGGAGCAAGCGTCATGGATTTGCGCAGGATGGGATCCGAGGGCAAGCATCTGCGCCTCAGCATCGCCCAGAACGGCACGCCCCGCACCTGTGTCGCCTTCAGGCAGGGCGCGGTTGCAGAGTGGCTGCGGACTGGTGACTGTGTCGACGTGCTCTACCGGCCCTCGCTCAACCGCTGGCAGGGCAGGGAGAGCCTCCAACTGGTAGTCGAGGCGCTACGACGCCACGGGGACAATGGAACGGGCCCGGTCCCCGGGTGCGGTTGATCGATATCTCTGGCGGCTTGATCGCCATTGAAGGTTAGCGCCTGCACCACAAAGTGGACATATCGCATCGTTACGACTAATATCTGGCGGTTTGCGCCCGGCTGCGGAGTGCTGGGCGTGATCGATAGGGAGCTAATCCGCGCGCCGGGGAGGTTACTGTGCTCGCTGAGTTGAGTGTGGACGTCGAACGCGAGGCCAACCGTATCGCTGGTTTTATTCGTGACTCTCTGGCAACAGCCGGCTTCCGCCGCGCGGTACTCGGAGTATCAGGAGGCATCGACTCTGCGCTCGTGGCTGCACTCTGTGTGCGCGCTCTGGGCGCAGAGAACGTGTTCGGCATGTTGCTCCCCTGCGAGAACAGCAACCCTTCGAGCACAGCGCATGGACGGCAGATCATCGACATGCTGGGGATGCCCTCTGCGTTCCTGGATATTACGCCGATGTATCGTCCTTTGCTGGCGCACGCCCCGGACATGGGCAGCCTGCGGTTGGGCAACATCATGTCCCGCTTGCGCATGCTGACGCTGTATGACCAGTCAGTAGCCTTCGACGGCCTGGTCATGGGCACGGGTAACCGGACAGAGTGGCTGCTTGGCTATTTTACCCTGTACGGTGATGGTGCCTCGGCGCTCAAGCCGATCTCGCATCTGTACAAGTGCCAGGTTCGAGCGCTCTCCTCACATCTGGGGATCCCGGATGAGATCGTATACAAGGCGCCCAGCGCCGATCTGTGGGAAGGCCAGACCGATGAGGCGGACCTTGGGTTCAGCTATGACGATGCAGATCAGATTCTCTTCCTGCTCACCGAGCTGGGGCTCGATGTGGAAGCCGTTGCTGGCCGCGGCTTTGACGTACGTCTCGTGCAGGCGGTCCAGCGTACGTACAGGAAAACAGGATTCAAGCGCGTGATGCCTGCCATGCTGAACACGGTATGGCAGTCCACTCACGATAGGGTGGTCGCCTGACGGGCTGCCTGCGCTGGCGGCTGTGGGTATTAATCGACAGACGGACACCCTGTGTAGCAGTTTGGGCTCGTGTATGACGATCGACTATGCAAGCTGAGAGGTGTGGTGATGAGCAAGGCGACGCGAGAGGATATTGTTAAAACATGTCGTGCTGAGGATGTGCGCTTTTTGCATCTGCAATTTAGCGACATCCTGGGGATGATCAAGAACATCACCGTGCCGATCAGCCAGCTCGATCGCATTCTCGATGAGGGACTCTGGTTCGATGGTTCTTCGATCCATGGGTTCGCGCGCATCAGTGAGAGCGACATGTTTCTCTTTCCGGATCTGGACACATTTGCCGTCATCCCCTGGCACAATGGCGTGCACAAGACGGGCCGTCTCATCTGTGACGTGTATACGCCGGATGGTATCGACTTTATGGGCTCGCCGCGAACGGTGCTCAAGTCCGCGCTCAAGGATGCAGAAGCGCTGGGCTTTGACTTTCAGGTCGGCCCTGAACTCGAGTTCTTTTTGTTCGAGACTGATGATCGGGGGGCGCCGATCCCACGCGCGACGCATGACCAGGCCGGATACTTTGACGCCAGTTCAGATCGGGGAATGCTGGTACGGCAGGAGATGTCTGCAGCGCTGGAGGCCTTTGGCATCGAGGTGCAGGCCGGTCATCACGAGGGCGCACCCAGCCAGCACGAGATCGACTTTCGCTACGATCATGCCCTCAAGTCTGCGGACGCGGCTTTGACCTTTCGCTATGTGCTCAAGGCGATCGCGCAGGAGAGTGGCTTGTACGCTACTTTTATGCCCAAACCAGTGGCGGGGATCGCGGGATCTGGAATGCATGTGCACCAGAGCCTGTGGGTCCGTAGCACCGGAGAGAATGCCTTTGCGGATCCTTCGGACCAGTATGGACTATCCAAGCTGGCGCGTCACTATCTGGCCGGACAATTGAAGCATGCACGTGCCATGTCTGTCGTGCTGGCTCCCCTGGTGAACTCTTACAAGCGTCTGGTGCCGGGTTACGAGGCTCCCGTCTATGTGAGCTGGGCACGCATCAACCGTTCGTCGCTGATCCGCATTCCCAAGGCACGGACCCCGGAGGCAGTGCGATTGGAGCTGCGGTTCCCCGATCCTGCATGTAATCCTTACCTGGCCTTTGCGGTGATGCTCAAATGCGGACTGGACGGTGTCAAGCACGAGCTTCCTCTGCCGGAGCCAAGTGAAGAGGACCTGTACGAATCGGCCTGGGCACGCCATAGCCTGCCAGTTCTGCCCGGCTCGCTCAAGGAGGCGATAGACGCCGCTTGCGAGGACGAGGTGGTACAGGACGCGCTGGGGCCTCATGTGTGGGAAAGGTATATCGACGCCAAGCTACGCGAGTGGGACAGCTACCGTCTGGCGGTGACGCAGTGGGAGTTGGACCGGTATCTGGCGGTCTACTAGACACCAGGCTGGATGCTGACGCGGGTCGACAGCCAGCAGCAGGTCGCTGTATGTCCGCTACGTCTGCTGTGATCGTGCTTTGCTGGCTCGCCAGCTGTCGATCTGGGTTCTTGAGGTGATGCCGGCCGGTGCGGAACCCGGCGCTGGATCGCCAGTGGCTCTGCTGTCGACGGTCGAGACGCCGCTGGCGACAGTGAACGCCGAGAGTACGCGTTGAGAGTCTGCAGAGCCACACTTAGGACAGCGCGGCTGAGCAGCCTCCTCGGCCGCAGAGATGCTGCGATAGAGCACATCGAAATGGTGGCCGCAATCTTGGCAGCGGTACTCGTAGGTTGGCATCATTCCTCCAGCCCGGGATTTTGGCCAGATGGTAGCAGACGGTGGACACGATGCCAAGTGGCCGCTGTCCGTCGCAATTGAGAGGGGTCGCCATGAAAGCAGCTGTATTCCATGGTAAAGGCGATATCGCGGTAACCGATGTGCGCCAGCCGGAGCCCGGACCGCAAGAAGTTGTGGTGCGTGTCGCGGCCTGTGGCATTTGCGGGACTGACCGGCATATCTTTCACGGTGAGTTTTCGACGCGCCCTCCCGTGATCATCGGGCACGAGTATTCCGGCGAGATAACGGCAATCGGCAGGGGCGTGACCGGGCTCGCAGTGGGTGACCGTGTGGCGATTGACCCTAACATCCCTTGCGGGGAGTGCGGCCCTTGCCGCCGGGGGCAGGTGCACATGTGTCGCCATCTCACGGCCCTTGGGGTCGATATCGATGGCGGTTTTGCCGAGTACAGTCTTGTCCCTGAGGCACAGTGCTTTCCGATTCCCGACTCACTGACGTACCTCGAGGGGGCGTTGGCAGAACCGGTCGCGTGCTGTATCCATGGGATGGATCTGGCGGGCGTGCGTTCAGGCGATACCGTAGCGGTGATCGGCGGAGGAGGTATCGGGCAGATCATGGCACAGCTGGCCAGATTGCAGGGCGCAGGACGCGTGATCGTCAGCGATCTCTCTGCCTCTCGCCGTCAGATGGCTCTCGATCTCGGGGCGGATGCGGTCATCGATCCTCGCGGGGAGGATCCCTCAGCGCCCGGCGGATTGCTCGAGGATGGAGCCCACGTTGTGATCGAGGCAGTTGGCTCTGCAAGTACCAGTGCTCAGGCCCTCCAGTGGGCAGCGCCCGGTGGAATGGTTCTCTGGTTCGGTGTGACTCCTCCCGATCAGAGCGTGATGCTAAACCCCAACATGATCTTTGAGAAGGAACTCACCATTCGAGGTGCGCGGATCAATCCCTTTACCCATTCTCGCGCGATCGCATTGCTGGGGTCTGGCAGGCTGGCTGTCGCACCGCTGATCACACACCAGGCGCCTCTAGAGGCGCTCCCCGAGCTGCTTGCGGCAGGTCCCGGGGAGCACATCAAAACAGTTATCGTGCCCTGATCGGTGCTTCTGCGCACCGTCCCGGTGTTCTATATCGTGTCCATGCCCTTCAGGTAATGGTGGGCCCAGCGCAGTTTCGTCTCCCAGTGCGCCTGCACCATCTCGTGATTGTGGTAGGGATACACGCGCATCTCCTTGTGCGCTTCCAGCCAGTTGAAGGCTGCATATACGCTGGACGGCGGGCAGATGTCGTCCTGCAGCCCCACAGTCATGAGCACAGGGCACTTGATCCAGGGCGCCAGGTTCATATTGTCAAAGTAGGATAGGGTCTGCCAGACCGTTGCCTCGCGTTCTGGCCATCGCTTGAGGTAATCGGGGATCTCGAGGTAAGGTTGGCGCATAGCCATAGCGACGGCCCGCCTAAAGTGGCAGAGGTAGGGCATTTCGGGCATCGCCAGGACCGGTCGCTCATCGAGCGCGGCTACCGCCAACGTGAGCCCGCCACCCTGACTCATCCCCATGACACCCACCCGGGAGGCATCGACATCGGGTTGGGCACATATCCAATCCAGCGCCCGCACGCAGTCGACGTAAGCGCCCCGATAGTAGTAGGCCTCAGGGTCCGTGATGCCCTGTGTCATCCAGCCCTTGACATGCCCGCCGGGATACGGTGCCGGGTCTGTGCTCTCGCCAGATTGCCCTCGCACGTCGACGGCCAGGATGGCATAGCCCTGCAGGGCCCAGGGCAGGTAGCTAAAGACATCGGATTTGCTCCCGCTGTACCCGTGATACTGCACCAGCCCGGGGAAAGGTCCCTCTCCGAGCGGCCTGAGGTACCATGCCGCGATACGCGCTCCCTGCCATCCATCGTAGGTCAGTTTCTGGACCGTACAGCCCAGCGCCGGATAATCCAGCGTTTCGAGCTCTGCGTTTAGCGGTGCCTGGGACGCTTCCTGCAGGGTAGCCTGCCAGAAATCAGCAAAGTCAGCCTCTCGCGTGAGCGGAGGCTTGTAGACGACGAGTTCCTCGATGGGCTTGTCATAAAGTGGCACTGTTCTGCTCCTCGAAACATAGTGATGTCAGGATCATCCGCCGGAATACGTTGTGCCGATGTTATTCTGCGGCGTGGGCCCTGTCAATGATCCAGTGGAATCGTATGCCCGATCCGAGGCACAGGGACACGCTTGCTTGAAGAGTACGCCGTTGCTTGGCTATAATGTATGGAATGGGCTATCAAGCCGGCCTGATTGCGACAGACCTTGTCCAGTATGGTTGCCACATACGACTGAACCCTGGAAGGCGGAACCGATGGTGCTTACAAGTTCTGTACCCGACCGCTGCGCGACACGCTCAGTTGTCGAATGGGCCTTTAGCAGTAGCACTGCCTATCAGAATCCCTTTTGGGATGTGGACGTGACAGCCCTGTTCTCCGGTCCGGAGGGCGAGTCTTTGGCCGTGCCCGCTTTCTATGACGGAGACGGCATCTGGCGCGTGCGCTTTAGCCCGGGGACGCCAGGAGATTGGTCCGTGTGCCTCCGGTCGAGCCCTGCTGATCCGGAACTGACCTGGGAGGGCAACTTTACTTCTGTGCCAGCAGATTCCCATGGGTACCTGCGGGCGACGCCGGGGCAGGGGTGGGGGCTTGCCTACGAATCGGGAGCGCCTGTACTGATTCTAGGCGATACGACGTACAATCTGTTTGGCATGGCGCACTGTGGCGCAGACGTTGGCACGTTCATGCGTCGCCGCGCCGAGCAGGGATTCAATCTGTTGCGCGTGAGGCTGCCGGTCAGTCCGTTTCATCCGCCGGATGGCTACTCCTCCTGGCAGACGCGTCGCACCTGGCCGTGGGGCGGCAGTGAGCAAGCGCCGCAGTTCGATCGTTTTGACCTTGACTATTTCCGCACGGTAGATCGTGTGGTCGCCCAGGCAGAACAGCTCGGTCTGGGGCTTGAGATGATCATGGAGGCCTGGGGGTTCGAGTATCCGTTCAATCAGCGGGATGTTTTTCTGCCAGAATATGAGCAGTTGTGGATGCGGTACCTGCTGGCGCGTTACGACGCTTACACTAGCGTGTATGTCTGGACGCTGATGAACGAGTATGAGTACTATCCGGATGGAGACTGGCGCTACAATCCCGTTGCTGATCGCTGGGCTATGCGTATGGGGCGATGGCTAAAGGCCAACGCGCCGCATGGGCATATCGTGGCCGTGCACAACGGGCCGCGGATGCCGGCCTTTTCACGGCGGTTTGCGCGCGATCCTGGCGCGATAGACCTGATCATGTACCAGGAATGGGGCACGCGAGACCGTGAGAACGGCTGGCTTGCTGCCGGCATCGAAGAGCGGATCGCAGAGAGCCTCGAGGGGTGGACCGGCGCTGCTCTGTTTGCCGAGTGGGGCTATGAGCGGAACGAGGAGTTTCCGCTGCTCATTCCAGGACACGCCTAT
Organism: Anaerolineae bacterium; assembly: GCA_040772225.1. Taxonomy (GTDB): domain Bacteria; phylum Chloroflexota; class Anaerolineae; order UBA1429; family UBA1429; genus JAAYED01. Next base: position 302,525 of record JAXGYO010000002.1, on the reverse strand, counting down.
TGCGATGCGGAGCATACGCGCCGCGGTGCGTGGCGCGGGGTGTTCTCGTGCCTGGGCATCATCCATGGCTTTGAGAACAGCTGGGGCCCGTTTCTGGATCTAGAACACGACCAACCGGGTGTGGAGTATCTGCTCATCGTCCGCCGTTTTCTATTGGAGCAGATACCCTTTGCGGATATGCGCCCGGCTGCCGATCTGCTGGTGACCCCGCCGGAAGGCTATAGGGACGGCTACAGACCGCTGGTGATGGCAACGCCCTCACGGGACATCATTGCAGCCTATCTGCCAGCCGGCGGCACCCTGCAGTTGGTTGAACCCAGCAACATGTATGCTGCGGAGTGGTTTGACCCGGTCACGGGCTCGATTCAGGAAGCCTCAGTGAGTGGGGATATGTACCGCTCGCCAGGCGGGCTGCATGCGGGGCACCCACAGGACTGGATTCTCGTGCTGAGGTGGTGATCCAGGCAAGAGTGCACGTCTCCGCGATCGTTATCTCAGGCTGAGATCGCTGCTACCGAGGAAAGGACAGAAATGAACGAGCAAGAACCGAAAAAGAACCCGAGTACGGACGAGTGGCGCGAGCTGTTTGCCGATATCGGCAATCAGGTTCGCCGGGATATGGCACGCATGGTCGGTGCTAGCGAAGATGCGACGTGGAAGGATATCGGCAACCAGACCGATGAGGCGGTGCGCCAGAAAACGGCCAGGGCGGTCGGTGCCGAACAGGAGGCCGACTGGGAGGACATCGGCGAGCACCTTGAGAGATCGACGCGTCGCGAGATCGCCAGGATCGTCGGTGCAGATGAGCAGGCTGACTGGGGTATGATTGGCCAGGCCGTGTCTGATGGTATCGAAGGCTTTCTGAACAGCCTGTTCAGCGTCAAGTCAAAGGGGGCTAGCAGTCCCTTTGAGGAGCCTGCCGATCCCGATGCGCCTGTGGATCCCTGGAAAAAGTAAGGTTCGGGGCGGATCCGCCCCGAACCATCGTGATCCTCTAGAGTAGCGTCCGCAGGAACGTGGCTGCCAGGCTGGCCTCGTGCGCGAAATTGTCGCCCCAGCGGCATTCGACCGAGGCGCGGCCGGTGTATTCGTGCCGATGCAGCAGCGCGAACAACTCTCGTAGCGGATAGCTCCCGCTTCCTGGATAGAGCCGGCCCGAGTCGGCGAGGTGAACGTGTGACAGAATGTCCGCGCCCTCGCTAATGACCGACACCGGCTCAGATTCCATTTCCAGGTGATAGATGTCGGCGAGGATGCCCACGTTGTGCTCTGCGACGTCCCGTGCGAGTCTCAGGCCCTCGCCAAAACTGGTGATGATGTTGCACTCGCCACGATTGAGCGGCTCGATCGCGATCACCAGCCCCGGGTAGGCCCGCTCGGAACAAAGCCGGCAGAAGGCTATCAGTTGCTCCCAGGCGACCTGCCGCGAAAAGCCCTCAGGCACGCGCCTTGCCCCGCCGCTCCCAAAGACAACCCGCTCAACGCCCAGGGCCTCCGCCCGGGCGAAACCGGTCTCGACATAGCGTATGAGCAGATCCTGATCAACATCGGGCCCGACTACCTTGACGTTCGCTGCCACAAAGTTGTTGCAGGCCCGGGCGGGCAAAGGCAGATCCTTGAGCGAGGCCATCTGCTCCACAAAGGCGCCGTCGTCCACCAGCGGGCTCAGCACCGTCGAGAAGGAGAGTTCGATATAGTCATAGTTGGCCGCGATGTCATTGGCCTGACTCGGTTCGGCACAGATTCCCAGCGCAATCGACTTGCTCATACTATCCCGCCCTTTCAGCTCTGGACCTGAACCCAATCCATCTCTTTGGCGTTCCGCACTCGGTCGAACACGGTCATAACGTGCAGAGCCTCCACCAGGGTGCCCTTGTTCGGAGGCTGATTTGCGAGTAGCTGTTCCGCGAATGAGCGGATGCTTCCGAGATAACCCATCTGCGCCATGTGCTGTGTTGCGGGTTCTCTGGGATCGATGCGAGGCTCCCAGATCACGGGTGCGGAGTTGACGTCGCCAATCAGCGCGCTCTCCTGGCGGCCCTCCAGTTCTGCGCTCAGAGGGGCCATGCGCCGGTAGTAGGTTACCCGCACGCCGTCGTCGACGACCAGACTCGCACGCCGGCCGATGACCTCAAGGCGCTCGCGAGGGGCAGAGAGAGACTGGCCCGCGGTGAGATGCAGCGCGCCGGGCACGCCCCCGGCGTGAACCAGGCTGATCACGGCTGAGCCGGACGTGCTACGTACCAGACTAAAGGCTTGTATCTCGCCGAACATGCCGGCAAGCAGGGCCAGCACGCCAGTGACCGGCAGGAAGGCCGCCGCGCCTTTGTCTGTGCGCCGTCGGGCTGTGTCCGGCAGGGCCAGCGGGAAGCGGAACGCATAGGAGCCGACCGGGCCGAAAGCCTTGTCAGCCATGATGTCACTGGCCTGAACATAGCCAGGGGCGAAACGCCTGGCAAAGCCTACCGCCAGGTACTTGTGCTTCTTGATACAGGCATTGGTAAAGGTGGAGATATCGGCGGCGCTCAGGCAAGGTGGCTCGTCGATCCACACGTGAAATCCTGCCGTCAGGGCCTCTGCGGCCAACTGTGGATAGCGAGGCCGCCCCTCTGCATCGGGCCCTACTGCGATCATCACAGCGTCAAGGGCAGTCTCTTTGGCCAGGAGCGCCTTGTGGTTGGGGTAGAAGCGTCTGGCTCCGAACTGGCGGGCGACCGCCAGTCCGCGGTCCGTCTTGTGGTCGGTGATTGCCACGAGATCGATAGGCGCGTACTGAAAGGTGGGCAGGATATTACGGTAGGAGTGCTCGCCGGCTCCGATGTAGGCCACCTGCAACTTGCGATCGTACTCATAGTTGTGTTTCATAGATCACCTCCTCGGTAGAGAGTGTTTCGCGTTTGGGATGTTGTCCATCCGTTTCGACTAAGGCGCCTGCGGCAGATCTAGATAGCCTGGCTATCAAATCCGGGGTCTGTTGACACGCGTCCCAGCATAACGGCCACCGCTGCACCGGCCACAAAACTCAGGATCAACAGGATGGGTGAGCCTTCAATGGGCGGCTGAGGCCACAGACCATAGATGGATCCCAGAACCATGCCGAGAACGGCATAGTAGGCAGCGGAGGGCCGCTTCTTGATGAGCGAGTCAATCAGCTTGGCAAAGATGAGAATGCCCAGGGGGGCAAAGATCACCGTAGAGAGGAGGGCCGGCCAGTGGAATTGCATATGCCTCAAGTTGGCCACGGCCTCCAGTACAGCGGGGTACGTTCCCCCGAGCATCAGCACGTAGGAGCCATCCAATCCGGGGGTCACGCTGGCCCCCCCGGCGAGAAAGCTCATCAGGGCGTTGTGGGCGACCTCGGGCACTGTGTTGAGCGTATAGGCAGTGCTCTTCCCGGTGAGGAGCGGGCCGAGCGCGCGAATTGCGACGACCAGCGCGCCCCCAATAAGCAGCGCGCCGATGCGCCCGGGGGTGGCCCGCATGTCTTGATGCAGACGGAGAACAGTGGGTATGGTGCCGAGCAGCAGTCCCATAAAGAAAAGCATGCTAGCGGTGGGGTGTCGCTCCAGAAGGCCTTCTACCAGCACCGCCGCCACAACGATACCCAGTACCATGCCGATGCCCAGCGGTACCAGAAAGCTCAGATACTGGCGCCAGCGGTCACGCCGAACGAACAAGTTTCCGACGGCTTCGACAAACTCTTCATACACGCCAAGCAGGAGCATGACGATTCCCCCGCCGATGCCTGGCAGGACGTGCGTTGTACCGTAAACCATCCCCTTGAGAACGAGAACAATATAGCGCATACCACCTCACTCATACCGTACAATGGCCAGTCGGTTACACAGGAATTGCCGAGATCAGGCAGACCCCTCGGGCCATTATACGCGCGGCGAGCAGAACCGCAATTTGGGGAGGCCTCGGGACATCGACCGAATGCTTAACTGCAGACTAGACATAACGTTTGTCCGTAGTGTTACCATAGTAGTCTGCCGGCAAGTGAGAAGCGTGGGGGCGGGGGCGGGCAGTCCGTCTCTTACGGCACATACTGAATCTATACGCGAGACAAAATGTATCCCGCCTGATGGACTGTGCTATAATTGTGAAGTTATGGAAAAGAGTCGAATTCTCACCAGGGAACGATTGCAGGCAGACGACAGGGCACTGCTGCACAAGATCAATCTCGATCTTCCGATAGCGGCCGATGTGGCGCGTGCCGATCTGCTTCTCTATACGCTGAACAGTACCGGTTTGGTCACGGTGGAGGCGCAGGCCAGGCCAAGGTCATCCGCCACGCTGTACCCGGAGGACCTTTTGGGCCAGGTCGAGCATGTCTCGGTTCTCGACGGGTTTAGCGACATGCGATTGCGCACGCACAGACTAAAGTCTTTGCAGGTGCGCGGTGCCAACGTGGCTCGAGTGATCCTTCCTGTGCACAACCGTGAGGGGCAGCTTATCGCGATGTTGGCGTCAGACGCCTACTGGTTGGCCTATGAGCGTCACAAGAGGCGTGCACGCGCGTATCAGCGAGCTCAGCTCGAGTTCATGTGGATGGTATTGCACGGCCGAATGGCTGGTGCGGAGGATCTTACGCCATTTCGTGAGCATGATGGTATCATGTATGTGGATGCTGAGGCGTATATCCGTTACATGAGTGGTATATGCGCCGAACTCTATCGTCGTCTCGGCTACCGCGATAGCCTGATAAACCGGTCGATCAGTGATATCGACACGATCGACTATCAGATGGCGCAGAAGGCAATCGCTGAGAATCGCGCTTTTGAGCGTTCTGTAGAGCAGGATGGACGACTTTACATTCGCAAAGTAGTGCCCATTACTGCGCCGGCCCAGCCGTTGCGGGCGCTCATCATGCACAAGCCGGGTGCGGCTGACGCGGCCAGGCAGCGCGGCGTGTTCATCCTGATCCACGATGCCACCGAGGCCGTAAGAGCCCAACAGGAGTTGGAGAGCCAGATGAGCATCGTGCGCGAGGTGCATCACCGGGTCAAGAACAACCTTCAGGTGGTCGCCAGCATCATGCGCATGGAATCGCGGAGGGCGACGCAGGCCGAGACGCGGCAGGCACTTGACGACAGTATTCAGCGCGTTCTCAGTGTTGCCGTGGTGCACGAATTCCTGTCACAACAGGGGCAGGGGACGACCATTAATCTGAGGGACGTCGCAGGGCGTATTGTCACACAGGTGCAGCAGAGCCTCCTTCCCAGAGACAGAGGTATCACACTGAGCCTGACCGGCCCTGATATCTGGCTGCGGGCCGAACGGGCCACCCAGAGCGCCTTGATCATCAATGAGTTGGTCCAGAATGCCATCGAACATGGGATGGAAGGTCGGCCCGAGGGACACATCGCAGTCGAGTTGGTAGATACGGGAGCCAGTGTCAATATGGTGGTCAAGGACAACGGTAGCGGGTTGGGTGACGATTTCGAACTAGCCAGGGATGCCCATCTTGGGCTACAATTGGTACGAAATATGGTCCAGCGGGACCTGCGCGGTCAGTTTGCGCTTATGAGCGACGGTGATGGCACCTGTGCCACCGTCACCTTTGACAAGTAAAGCGGGGGTGTACTTTGGAACGCACTAGGGTAGTGATCGCTGACGACTCGTCGGTATTTTGCATGGACCTTCGCGAGATGCTCCAGAATCTGGGCTATCTTGTGGTGGGGGAGGCCGGTGACGGCAAGAGCGCTGTCAATCTGGCGAGAGAGCTGCGTCCGGACGTGGTGTTGATGGACATCAAGATGCCTGACATGAATGGTATCGATGCTGCCAAGTTACTGACCGAGGAGCGTATCGCTCCGGTGGTGCTGCTGACGGCTTACAGTGACCGCGACTTGATCCAACATGCCCGGGAGGCGGGGGTGGTGGGCTACCTGGTCAAGCCGGTTCAGGAGGCCAATCTGGCGCCTGCCATAGAGATTGCCATGGCCCGTTTCCTCGAGTTCCGTGAGCTCGAGAAGGATGTCGACAACCTCGAAGACCAGCTCGAGACGCGCAAGCTCGTCGACCGTGCCAAGGGGATTCTGATGGACGCGCAAGGGCTTACAGAGGCGGCGGCGTTTCGTCGCATCCAGAAGATGTCGATGAATACGCGCAAGTCGATGAAAGAGATCGCTCAAGCGATTGTGCTGACGTTTGAAGCGGGCCAATAGAATAGAGTGGCGCTTTCTGGGCTGTGGGCTCGGGGCGCAGGTGTATCGACATAACTTTACGGCCGCAGATCCTGCGTTCCTGCGGGGTCTGCGTCCTTGTATTTGCCGCTCTGACGTGCGGCAGGTGTACGCCATCTCAGCAGCGGGTGAAATGGCCGTTGGGGGCGCGCGCCGTGTCGCCGCTCTCGCGATTGACAGAGATAGACGGCCAAAGCAACCGCGGCACCGCGGGCCACGACGTCATGTCGGAAGCGGCGCACCGGTGGGGTGCGAATCGGCCTGAGTGCCGGGAGCATTCGACGCGTTCGGCGCGACGCGAAACGTTCGCGCCATCATCTCGTCGTTGCTCATCGCGATAGCTGGGCATCATTCCTTCAGCGGACACAACCACTGGTGCGCATCGCGTAACGGACGGGAACCTGGCGCCGGTCCGCGGAAAGCTCCCGGTGGGGGGGATTCGCGGCACATTACAGGCCTGGAGGGCTTGACAAGTACACCCCAATAATATATGATTTATTCAAAATTAAATCATATATTCTCCATCTGCCAAAGGAGTCTCACTGTGGACAGCCAGGATCACTCCCCCTACTCAGACAGGGACCTCTCCAGGATTCGCACGGTCAACGACGCTGCAGAGCGGATGCTCGATGATTTGGATCTGTCGGAACTCACCAAAGAGACCTACCGCCACGGACTGAATGCGCTGATACGATACCTGCATCTCGTTGTGGGCGATGACGTGGCCGCCGATGCGCTCTCCCCCTGCCCTCTGGAGAGCATCCGCGAGGACACACTCTATGGACTGGACCGTTGGCTGCGGGAGGCATATCCAGATCCTCGACAGCCCGCACAGACGGCAGCCTCCGAAAGCACGCGTACCTCCCGCACCTACCTGGTCGCTGCTCGCCGGCTAATGAACTGGCTCGACCTGCACGAGCTCCTCCCCGAGGGCGTCTCCTATGACCGGATGCGCAGGCGTATCGATCAGGGACGCGGACAGCGACGCCAGGGCTACCGGCAACGCCGTACCGATCCACAGGCAACGCGTGTCTTGACACACTACATGAGGCAGCCGCTGCCTGAAAAGCAGGGATCGCGCCGCCTGGCGTTGTTGAGAAACAGGGCTCTCATGGCGACGCTCTATGACACCGGGATGCGCATCAGCGAGGCTCTGGCCCTGACGAGGGAGGATGTGCTGGATGGCCGCCTCAGCCGTTTGCGACTGACCGCCACAAAGAACGGCAAGCCGCGTACCGTGTTCCTGTCTGACGAGTCGCGCAGGTTAATACGCGACTATGTGGCGGAGCGAACGGACTCTGTGTACGCGCCGCTCTTTGCATCACACGGTCGAGATGCCGGAACCTCGATCACGCCGGCACACGCCTGGCACCTGGTCAAGCAGGCGGCGCGAGCAGAAGGACTTTATGACAATACGTCGCCACACTCGCTGCGGCACCGCCGCGCTCAAGATTTGCTGGACGAGGGTATGCCGCTGGAATGGGTTGCTACCCTGCTTGGGCATCAGCATCCCGACACGACACGCATTGTCTATGCCTTTGAGACCGATGAAAAGATGCTTGAGGATATGGTCGGTACCTACGGACTGGCGCCAAGCAAGGCCCACCGGCGGCATCCCTCCGATGACGATGATGCGGCGCTGACATCACCCGATAGCGATTCAGGGCTGGAGGCGTAGCGACGCTGAACGCGGTCAGCTCAGCCGCTGGTGGGCCAGGACAGCGGCGCCAACTGCGCCCGAGGCATCGCCCAGCTCAGCGGTTACGATCCGCACGCGCTCCATGTCGTTCTTGTTCAGGAAATGCTGATAGGCGATCTCGCGCGCGAGGCTGAGGTAGGCTTCGCCCATTCGCTCTACGACGCCTCCGCCGATAACCACCGCCTCAGGGTCCAGCAAGTTCACACAGCTGGCGATCAGGAGCCCGAGGTATGTTTGAGCCTGTTCGATCGCGCGCACGGTGACCGGGTCGCCTTGCTCATAGGCCTCCTCGAGAATAGCAGAAACCAGGCTGGTGCGGCCCCGTTCCTTGAGCAGATCCGGAATGACCGATGCTTCACCGGCCTCAATCGCTGCAAAGATGGCCTTTTCAATCCCTGTCCGGCTGGCGTAGGCTTCAGCGTGTCCCCTCTCACCACAACCGCACAGCACACCGCCGGCGTGCAGGATCATGTGCCCTACTTCGCCGGCAGAGCCTCGAAAGCCGGTGTGGAGTTTCCCGTTCAGGATCACCCCGCCGCCCAGACCTGTGCCCACGAACATGGCGATCATGTCCTGCGTTCCGCGACCGGCCCCAAAACGATGCTCGCCCACGGCTCCTACGTTGACGTCATTGTCAATGATGACCCGCATGCCCAGGCTCTCTGTGAGCCGTGCTGCCAGTGGGTAATGCCTCCAGCTGGGGCCCATATTGGTCAGACTCAGCACCAAACCCTGGTCAGCCAGGACTGGTCCGGGTACACCGATGCCCACGCCTATGATGTGCTGTCGCGTAACGTTCGCGGCCAGAAGGGCCTTTTTGATTGTTCGTACGACGCGGTCACTGACGGCATCTGCGCCCAGCTCAGCTCGTGACTTGGCCTTGACTTCGCCCAGTCGCTCACCTGACGCTACGTCCACGACTGCCGCATACAGGCTGGTTGCTCCCAGATCTACGCCAACCGTCAGATTCTGCTGTTCTTTCATCTGGTATGTCTCCTACCCTGCCCAAGGGCCAAGCCCAGGGTCAGGCCTCGCGGACCCACAGACACCGCGCGATATTGTGCGTCAGTGAAATGTCGACACCATTTGCGGCCAGTAGAATGGCACCATCTGTATCCTCAGTCGTGTTTGGCCTGAGCCACAGCCTGGTGCCCGGCAACAGCCCGTGCTCTTCGAGAAGCGCCATCGCTACACTGTCTCGCTCTGCCTCCTCGTGGACACGGCAGAGTACATATTCGCTGTCCAGGGGCACATCTGTGAGAGGGAAGGATTGTCCGATCTCGTCCTCCTGACCCGGAAGCGGGTTGCCATGCGGGCACGCAACCGTACCATCCTCAAAGGTGCCATCAAGAAGCGCCGCGACTCGAGCAGCGGTCTCTGCTGACAACCCGTGCTCGAGGCGGTCCGCCTCAGCATGCACCTGCGACCACGGCACATTGAGCACGCGTGCCAGCAACAGCTCGGTAAGCATATGTCTGCGGACCAGCGATGCCGCAGCGACGCGGCCCGCATCTGTGAGATGGATGGTCTTGTCCGGTTCCATGATCACCCAGCCATCACGTACCATTCGCTGTATCGTAACCGTGACAGTTGGCGGCGACACTTCCATCCACTCTGCCAGGCGCCGGCCATACACAGGCTGCTGGTCGCGTGCCAGTGTGTAGATTGCGCCGAGATAATCTTCGATTGTGGGAGAGGGCCGTTCGATGGGCGGCACGATAGGACTCCGCGAGATGCTGAGCGCAGGCTCCTCAGAGCAGTAGCGTTTTACCACACACTAATGATACGCGCGATGGCGCAGCGGGTCAATCTTGATTTCTGCAGAGGCAAAGACATCTCTGGCAATAGTCCCCGGGGCTGGACGTGATAGCGTTATTGCTCTAATATCAATTCCACAGTGTGAAGGCTACTGCGGAGGTGATAGATCGCATGGACGACAAAAGCTACAGGCTGGACGGGCAGACGGGCATTGTTGTGGGCGGTGCTGGCGGGATCGGTCAGGCTATCGCGGTTGGTCTCGGTCAGGCGGGGTCGAACGTCGTCATTGCGGACCTTGCGACCAAGCAAGCTGATGCGGAGGCGGTGGCAGCGGCCGTTCGTGAGGCGGGTTGTCGCGCCCTGGCCCTGCCGATCGACGTCACCAGCGTGAGTTCCATCGAGGATGTGGCTCAGAAGGTCCTGGCTGCTTTCGGCGCGATTGACTGGATGGTTGATTGCGCAGGCGTCAATGTGCGCAAGTCGGTGCTGGACTATACAGAGCGCGAGTGGGATCTGATGGTTGACATCAACCTCAAGGGCACGTTTTTCTGCACACAGATCGTTGCCAGGCAGATGGTGAAGCAAGGCCGAGGGCGTATCGTAAACATCGCTTCACAGTTGGCTACTGTCGCGATGCCGGACCGGTCCATCTATGCGATCACCAAGGCTGGCGTCGCTCACATGGCCAAGGCCTTTGCCGTCGAGTTGGGGCCGCTGGGTGTGGCCGTTAACGCCATCGGGCCAACCTTTGTCTCAACGCCTCTGACCACAGATATGTTCACAGATCCGGCCTTTATCGAGGAGAATCTGCCCCGAATCCCGGCAGGACGGTTCGGTACACCGGATGATGTCCTGGGCACTGTCCGTTTCTTGCTCTCCCCGGCTGCCGACCTGATCACAGGGCAGCTGATTCTCGTAGATGGCGGTTATACCAGCTGGTAGGTCCCGCCAGGTTACTGCAGTGGTTGTTGCGGCAGTTTCTGGCCAGGGGACGTGGCCATAAATAGGAGGGGCTATATGAAGGGGATCGTTCTTGCTGGCGGGCTGGGGTCAAGGCTGTATCCGTTGACTCACGCGACCAACAAGCACCTGTTGCCTGTCTATGACAAGCCTATGGTCTACTATCCCATCGGTACGCTGGTGCAGGCGGGGATTGATGAGGTGCTGATTGTCACAGGCGGGCCACACGCGGGTGATTTTATGGGCGTGCTGCGGAATGGCAAGGACCTGGGTGTGCGCCACCTGGAGTACGCGTTTCAGGCCACCGAGGGGGGCATCGCCGATGCCCTTAGCCTCTGCGAGGATTTTGCCGATGGTGGCGATATCGCAGTGATTCTTGGCGATAACACTACAGATGCAGACATCAGCGAGGCAGTGCGGGGTTTCTCCGGCGGGGCAATGGTGTTCTTGCGAGAGGTACCGGATCCCGAGCGATTCGGCGTGCCGGTGTTCGATCCGGAAAACAGCTCACGGATTATCGCGATTGAGGAAAAGCCGCGAGAGCCCAAGAGCAACTATGCTGTGACCGGGCTGTATCTGTACGATCACAAGGTCTTTGAGTTCATCAAGACGCTCAAGCCCTCTGCTCGCGGCGAACTAGAGATTACTGATGTAAACAATGCCTACATCCGCCTGGGGCAACTGGCATGGGCGGAGCTCAAGGGGTTCTGGTCCGATGCCGGCACCTTTGCCAGCCTCTTTCGCTCCAACGTGTTCTGGGCTCAGAAGATTAGCGGCGAGCCCGCCGAGGATTTCAGCGCGTACCTCAAGTAAACTGCCTGCAGGTGGGAGCTTGGACTGCCGGCGGGAGGTGCTCGAGGCGCGCCTCCCGATTCGGCCAGGAAATATCGCGACTATGACCAGCGATAGACGGCGCTCTTGAACAACTCCAGCGGGTTTCCATCGGGATCTCTAAAAAACGCGATGCGCATGACCCCTGCGTCCCGTGGTTCGACAAAGAACTCCACGCCCTTGGCCTTGAGCTCTTGATACGTGGCGTCGATATCGTCTACTTCAAACGCGAGATGTGCGAATGCCCCCGGAGCGCCCGGCTCCTGGTCTGCGGCTCCGGTCAGTTCGATCGTCGTCCCCCCGATATCGATGAACACGCAGTCCCGTCCGGGCATTTCCGCTGCTATGGTGAGCCCCAGTATCTCTGTGTAAAAGGCCTTTGCCCTCGCGAAATCGGGTGTCCTGAGTGCGATGTGATGTGCCTTGACGCCTTTCATGTGCCTCCTCTGTCTGGTCAGATTCATTGAGCCGACAGTATCCTAGCGGCCGTGAGTGCCAATGTCAATGTCGATACGATGCTGCTTGACACGCCCCACCCCGTTATCTAGACTCTGGTCAGTCTTGCATCTGGGGTGAACAGTGAGCAGTGATAGGCCGTCACCGGACGCTGAACACGAAACTCTCTGGCGAGGAATCGATCTCTCTGGCAATACTGTCGTCATTGGTCAGGGTGAAGGGCATCTGATCGAGTCACTGGCCAGTCAGGCACGTGCTTCGGGCGGCGGTCAGATCATCGTTCTGGGATATCGCCAGGATGAACTGCACGATCTGCGAGGTCGCATGGGCGAGCTGCCAATCAGTTATGTCAATGCAAGGCTGCGCCTTATTCCGCTTCGTGATGCCACCGTCGATCTGTTGGTGATGAACGGCTCGCTCCGCCAGGTGCCCTCCGCCGCGCTCTACCCTCTCTTTGAGGATGTCTGGCGCGTGCTTGTGCCCGGGGGCCAGCTCCGCATTGCGGACATCATCGAGCCGAGCGACGCGCCCTACAACAGCGCATGGCGACAGCGGAATGTTCTGATAGCCAGGGTTGCAGAAGCGCTGAAACGCCCCGTTGCTCTTTACGCCAATCTGAAAGCGACTGCGGAAACGCTTACTTCAATCGGCTTTGAGAATCTGGGGGTTACTCTGCTTCCGGGATATCCATTGACAGATACCTGGCTTGAGAACACGGAAGAGGCCGTCATGGCGATGGCTTCCAGGCTGGTTGACCCTGATCTTCGCCAGCAGGTTCTTGAGCACGATCTCGCCCGTTTGGTGGATGCCTATCGTTCAGGTCAACAGCGTGCGTCCGAGCGGTTTGTTTTGAGAGGATCCAAGGTCGGCAACCTTTCTTTGGATATGGAGGCGTCCTTTACCGAAGACGATCTGGTTGGCGACGATGAGCGCTAGCCAGGTTCCGGCAGGTTGTGCCCTGTGACCATATACGTGGATGTCTCTGCGGCGGTGCACGGCAAGGCGGGTCTGAGTCGGTACGCCGAGAGCCTGGTGTACGGCCTGGCGCCCTTACTTGGTGAGCGGCTGGGGCTCTTTCAGAATAGCCTCGGCTCGTATGGGCCGTTGGAGGGCTTTGTGGGAAACCGGCTTGCTGGTGTGCAGCTTGGCTACAAGCCGTGGCGCGCGCTGGTGCTGGCTCGGCAGACGCTGCGGTGGCCGATGAAGGGGCTGTTGCCCGATGCTGAGCTCTTTCACGCTACTGAGCACCTCCTGCCACCGCTGGGCGATCTCCCCACAGTGCTGACAGTGCACGATCTCATCTTTGAGCACTATCCTCAATATCACAAACGCGCCAACTATATGTATCTGCGTGCAGCCATGCCGCTATACGTTCGGCGCGCTTCCGCCATTATCACCATCTCTGACAGCACCAGGGATGACCTGGTCAGTCTGTACCATGTCCCGGACGAGCGCATTCATGTGATCGCCGAGGCAGCCGCCCCGGGCTTTGGTCCCCAATCGCCTCAGCGTGTCGCAGAGGTTCGGGCGCGATACCACCTCCCGACCCGCTATATCCTTGCAGTGGGTACCATCGAGCCTCGCAAGAACCTGTCACGGCTCGTCGATGCCTGCGGACCTCTGTTCGATCGGGATCTGGCGGACGGTTTGGTGTTGGTGGGATCTCGGGGATGGCTGGTGGATGAGTTCGATGCCCACCTTGCGGCGTCACCCTGGCGCGATCGCGTGATCCTGCCTGGCTTTGTGCAGGAGGCGGATCTGCCTGCTGTCTATGCCGGTGCCCTTATCACGGCGCAGCCCAGCCTGTATGAGGGGTTTGGCCTGCCGGTTCTGGAGGCGATGGCCTGCGGCAGCCCTGTGTGTTCTAGCTCTGCATCGAGCCTTCCAGAGGTGGGCGGCTTGGCAGCGCGTTATTTCGACCCGACCAGTGTGGAAGAGATGAGCGCGGTATTGGCGGAGGTGGCCGCCGACGATACGCTGCGTCAAAGGATGGTTAGTGCCGGCCTGGAGCGGGCCGCGCTGTTCTCGTGGGAGCGGACCGCCCGAGAGACGCTGGCAGTGTATGAGCGGGTGCTGGGCTGACGCTGATACTGGCCCGTCTTTGACTATAGACAAGGCATCGTTACAGGCTGCAGGCGAAGCGCCTTGTTGGCGTAACTCTCGAATAGTGCGGAATAGGTCAAGGGACGCGCCGCGGTTAGGAGCTGTGAAAAGTGCTACAAGTCTCAGCTGGAGATATTCGGGGCGGGCTGTTTGGTATCGCTCTCCTCTTATGTCTATGTGCCGGGTGGGGCTATCTGCTCGTAGGCCGATCGGCGCGGCACATCGTCGGTGATTTCGCAGAACAACTTGGTCTGTCAACGCTCGTTGGTTTCGGCGCGTTGTCATGGCTAGGGTGTATGTTGGCATTGGCCAGTCTGTTCAATCCCTGGGCTCTTGTGCTCGCCTCGCTGGTCCTGCTGTTCCTGTTCCGCAGTTTCTTACATATTCAAGCGCACACCCGTGTGATTCAGTACTCGTTTACAAGTGGTGTGGGCGTCCTCCTTTTAGTGCTTGTTGCGACGTGGTTGTTCGCTCGTCCAGCGGAGACGTTTCTTCTGTTCGACGACTCAGCCGTTTATACTACTGCGGGAATCCACCTGGCTCGACATGGCACGCTAATTCCTAAAGTGGCACCGTACGCATGCAGTCCGAGTCAGGCGATTCGATATTGGGGCCCTTATCGGTGGTGGGACGGATGCTCGGGTGCACTCGCAGTTGGGTTTGCGCCCCTTCCAAAGGTATGGACAGCAATCGCCGCCTGGCTGTTTGGGGACGGTGGCGCGGTTTGGATAGCGCCGTTCTCGGGTATTCTGGGGATTCTCGCACTACTCTTGTTCCTGCGCAGAGTCATTGGCTCCACAGTGGCACTCGTTGCCACGACACTGGTTGTCGTTTCTTTCCCACAGATTTGGTTTTCACGCATGCTGATGTCAGAGACGTTCTCGATGATTGCCCTTTTCAGTGGTCTGTTTCTCTTGTCACTGGCACGTCAGAACGCTGATATTGACCATCCGTATGGTCTAGGTACCCTGGCAGCTCTGCTTCTTGGCTTACTCAGTATGATTAGGTTCGAAGCGTTGCCACTGCTGGGTATCCTTGGCTCCGCCTTACTCTTATCTCAGTGGTCTGCCTCAAACGTGGACAGCGAAAGGTTCGGTGATCACCCGATCAGACGGTGGATGCTGCGGCTAACTGCCGTGAGTGCGATAGGATTCGGTCTGAGCGTGGCTTCGACTCCGTACTACTATCTGGCGCAACTAGTCCACCTAATGAATCGAAATACACTTCGATATGCTGTAGCGACAGCCGTGGTGGGGTGCTTCTTCCTGCTGCTCCTTCGGCGCGAGCGGATCAGACAGACACTATCCGTAACAACTCGCAGGCACTGGATTGCACCTGCGCTCATCACGCTGGTAATTGCTGCCCAAACAGCCTTCTTTGTGCTTGCCCTCCTTGAGGTCGGAGTGGCGTCAAAGTATCTCGCATCCTGGATAGTTGCCTATTGGGGTGTCCCTCTGGTGGTGCTGGGGTTGGTAGGCATCGCATACATGGCATGGGACAGCCCTACCCCAGAGCTCTATGCTATTCTCGCTCTGGCAATGATCATGTGTCTGCAGTACTCGATACTACCTCTCGTTAATCCGGTACACCCATGGGCTATGCGCCGGTCGGTGCCATTCATCTTGCCCATCTATGCGTGTGGCGCCGCCAACGTGCTCCGAGCGGTCTGGGACAAGGTGATCCATGGTGCCAGGCGCGGGAAGCTCGTGACGATTCTGCTACAAGTAGGTATTGCTGTTTGCTTCGCGTTTGCTGTGTACCCGATGCTTCGCATAACGTCACCTTTTGTATACTATCAGGAGACTGCAGGGCTTTGGCAGCAATTGACCGAACTTGAGGAATCATATCCAGATGATGCTGTCCTCGCCTTTGATACTGGTCCATTGGGCACGCGCCTACCACAGGTGATGGAGCTTGTGTATGACCGTGACGTCATCTCCTTCTGGGATAAGGATTATGCTGGCAGCATGATACAGCAACAGGAAGCGATTGCAGAGATTCTGTCCACTGGTGGCCGCGTCCTGTTCAACAAAATCGATGGTCGGGTGAGTCTTGATCCTGCTCGGTTTTCTCTCACAAGCATAGGATCCTACGACATTCGAGTCCCGCGCCTAAAGCAGGTAAGTACGCCACCTCCAGCGCTGTCGCGGGTTCTGGACATGCAGTTCACTGTCGACATATACGATGTGACATTACTGGCGGACTAGAGTGCAATGTGTAGCACCGTCTGTCTCTGAGTAGCCCTGTTGACACGTTCTCTCGTTGTTCCGGAGCCGATTTCAGCTCACGGACTGGTTTGCGGTGAGTGCAATCTATGAGACCGGCACAGTCCATGTGCGTCAGCCCCATGTTCTCGCGACCTCTCGCTGTGAGCCGTCCGCCATCGCTAGTCAGGCGGCAGCATCGTCGTCAGACACAAGCTCGGTATGGAGTGGGCTTACGTTCATCGACCCGACACTGGCAATGACCCTGGTGAACCAAGGCTCAGCATCCAGCAGAAGGAGAACACCCGACCACACAGCCATAGTGATGAGATATGCCCAGTGTGCGTGTTTACTGATCGCAGCTGCCTGCAGAGACCCCCATGCCAGCAGCAGGCAGAAGAGACTCGGGCCAATGCATGTCTCCCCGTGCGCTGCGCGCGACCTGGTGGCAACCCTCGGTCAGTCGAGAAGCGACCGTACACGAGAAGAGACCCCATATGCAGGTTATGGCCGGCATGTAGGGTCTCTTCCTCGGTTTCGTCTGTCGGGGCGAGAGGACTTGAACCTCCGACCTCACGGACCCGAACCGTGCGCGCTTCCGGACTGCGCTACGCCCCGATGACCACATCAGTATAGGTGTAACACACTCGCCGTGCAAATACCCTGTATCCATAGGCAGCCGCTGGTACTCAGTTTCGTAGGCGACCAACCTTGACGATCAGGTCAGCCAGCAGGCCAATCGCCGCAACCTGAACAGCCCCTAGGAGAATGATCACCGTCGATGCTGGAATGTGCCCGGTAAAGTCAAAGCGTACCAGGTCTACGATGAATTTGATCGCGCCAATCAGAAACAAGATCGCTGTGCCCGGTATGAATAGCCTCAAGGGGTTAAAGTACATAATGGTGCGCACTACCAGGGTTAGGTAGTTGTATGTATCCCGAACGGGATGAAACGTTGACCGGCCGATCCGTTCATGATATTCGATCGGAATCCATCGCACAGTGTATCCGCGGCTGATCGCCGCCATCGTTATCGTGCTCACCCAGGAATGAGAGTTTGGCAGGATACCGTAGAATTCCTCAATGAGGTCTTTGCGCATCGCTCTCAAGCCCGAGTTGAGATCAGGGATCTTGTACTCAACCATGTACGATGCCAGCGCCTTGATAAAGCTCTTGGCAGGGCGACGCAACCACGGCACAGTACCGGCTTCTCGGTTGCGCGCGCCGATGACCATTGCTGCCCCCTCATCCAACAACTGCAGCATCTCAGGGACCGCGTCAAGAGGATATGTGCCGTCGGCGTCTGTCATCACGATGTATGAGCCTTGCGCAGCGCGGACACCGGTCGTGCGGGCCGCGCCTGTACCGCGGTTATGCGTGTGCGAGATCACCTTCACGCCGGGGACCAGCGCGGCCCGCCGCGCTGTATCATCGCTGGAGCCATCGTCGACAACGATGACTTCGAAGCTCACCCGGAGCGTGCGCATGGTGTCATTGATCTGAGACAGCACCGTCTCGATGGCCTCCTCTTCGTTGTAGGATGGCACCACAAAACTCACAAGGATCGTGCTGTCTGCCATGGCAACATACTCCGTATATGAAAGATTACCTGCGCGATTATAGCCCCGCTATGGGCATCGTACAAGGAGCCAGATGCAGACACGGGTTGTCGCCCTTACCTCCAGCCTCTATAATGCCGCCAATGTATAGACTGTACCATGGAGCTTGATGATGAGGATTGTGCTGGGTCTGGATGTGGGCACCACCAGCCTGAGCTGCGTGGGATATGACTGTGATCGCCGCGAGATTGTGGCTCAGACAACGCTGGAGAACCTGGCGGCACGATACGGTGCGCTACCTGGAGGTCTGCAGGCTGCCGAACTAGATTTGCACTGCCTGCGCGGGCAACTGGTTGATGCACTGGGCGGTCTGGTTCGCAAGCTGCCGGGCGCTGCGAACGTGGTTGCGCTGGGGGTGACGGGTCAGCAGCACGGTGTGGCGCTCCTTAATCGCAGTCTGGAGCCCATTGGCAACGCGATCACCTGGCAGGACCAGAGAACGCTATTGACCATGCCCGGTGGCGCAAGCACCTGGCTGCAAGCATTTGTGGAGCAGGCCGGAGGCCTCAACGCTTTTCTCGGTACAGGCTGTGCGCCGGCACCTGGCTTTATGGGCCCTTCTCTCTATTGGTTGTACCATGAGATGTCTGGCTTTCCCGACGGGGCCTTGGCCTGCCTGATTCCTGACGTCGCGGTCTCCTTCCTCACCGGGTTGCCGCCAGTGACGGATGTGACCGATGGGGCGAGTTCCGGGCTGTTGGATATTGGCTCTGGTGACTGGGCATGGGAGCTCATTGAAAGGCTGGCGCTGCCACGCGATGTCTTTCCCCCGATACAGGCAGCAGGGACGGCGCGTGGCTCGCTCCTTGCCGGGATCGCAGAGGCTACTGGTCTCGAGCAGATCCCCGTATGTGTGGCCGCCGGCGACAATCAGGCCAGCTTTGTGGGGTCAATGAGTGACCCATCGCAAGGCCTGCTGATCAACGTGGGCACGGGAGGGCAAATATCCGCGAGTATCAACTCGTTCCAACGCGTGCCGGGCGTGGAGACTCGGGCGTTTTTTGGAGGCAGATACCTTCTGGTCGGCGCCGGGCTGTATGGCGGTCGGGCCTACGCGTATCTCCAGTCTCTCTTTCAGGATGTCGGCCGTTCGTTTTTTGGTGCCTCGGGAGACGAAGAGCTCTTTGGGGCCATGAATACTCTGGCGGCTGCGGTGCCTCCCGGTTGCGATGGGCTCCGATGTCTCCCCCTCTTTACTGGCACGCGAGAGGATCCGAATCTCAGGGCGAGCTTTACAGGGATCGGACCGACGAATCTCTCACCTGGCTATCTGGCGCGAGCAGTTCTTGAGGGGATTACGGAGGGCTTTTACGAGCAGTACGATGCCATGCGGAGCGCACTTGGCCACCGCACCCACCTTGTTGGCGCGGGTAACGGCCTGACGCGCAACCCTGTGCTGGCAGAGATTGTGTCTCGCCGGTTTGAGCTGCCGGTACACGTCTGTGCGACGACGGAGGCTGCGGCCCTGGGTGCTGCGCTGCTAGCAGCCGATGGCGTTGGTGAGCTTTCTCTTCATGAGGGGATCTCTAGCATCACGTATGATTGTGTCATAGACTTTTCTACGGGGGTGATGCCATAGCTTTTGGAGTCGCCCAGGTGGATTCAGCGCGCGTTCGCCGGCTGGGGACTAATTCGGTTCAGCCGGGGGGCTATGTGCTCTACTGGATGCAGTCGGCTCAACGTGTGGAGAACAATGAGGCGCTATGTCTGGCGGTTGAGAAGGCCAATGACCTCAACTGCCCGCTTGTTGTGTGCTTTGGCCTGGTGGGGCGATATCTCGGGGCAAGTGCGCGGCAATACACATTCATGTGTTCCGGCCTCACAGAGGTATCTCGGGCGCTCGCTGATCGGGGAATTGGCTTTGTGGTGCGTGCACAATCCCCAGAGGCCCTAGTTCTAGACCTGGCCCGAGACGCCCGGTGCGTCGTTCTGGATCGAGGATATCTTAGGACACACACCCGCTGGTACCGCTGGCTTGCGGCCCGACTACCCTGTGCTGCCTGGCAGGTAGAGACCAACGTGGTGGTGCCGGTGGAAAGCGCATCGGGCAAGGATGAGTATGCTGCGCGAACGTTCCGTCCCCGGGTGAACAAGCTTGTGGACCGGTACCTGGTGCAGCCTGTTCTGTCTGACCTCAAGATGAGGGCGGATCGGCTGGAGTTTTCTGGGTTGGAGACTGCTTCGGCTTCCCTCCTCATGACGTCCATCGGCCTGGCACCGAACACAACTGCTTCTCTTCTGCCCAGGGGTGGCGAATCGGCGGCTCACGCACGGCTCGCGGCCTTTGTTGAAGAGGGCCTCGACCAGTACGATGAAAAGAGTAGTGATCCCGCCTGCTCGGGGCAATCAGGCCTTAGTCCCTATCTGCACTTTGGGCAGATCTCACCCGTTGAGGTGGCGCTAAGGGTGCGAGAAGCGGGAGGCCCCTCCGCAGATGCCTTCCTCGAACAGCTCATCGTTCGGCGCGAGCTGGCCATCAATATGGTGCACCATGCCCCCGGCTACGACTCTCTGGGTATCCTGCCCGCCTGGGCGGTGCAAACGCTAATGACCCATGCCTCAGACCCCAGACCAGTATTGTATTCGCTCTCGGATCTGGAGGCAGGGGACACTCATGATCCATACTGGAATGCTGCTCAGCGTGAGCTGCTACTGACGGGAACCATGCACGGTTATATGCGGATGTACTGGGGCAAAAAGATCCTCGAGTGGAGTCCTACGCCAGCCTCGGCACTGGAGCGCATCCTATACCTCAATGATGGCTACGAGCTAGACGGCCGGGATCCCAACGGGTACGCAGGTGCAGCCTGGTGTCTGGGTAAGCACGATCAGGCCTGGGCAGAGCGACCGATCTTTGGCAAGGTGCGCTACATGAACGCGCGGGGGCTGGAACGCAAGTTCGACGTCCAGTCCTACGTGGCCCGTGTGGCAGCGCTGGATCAGGAGTCGGGCTCTGGTATATAGCGGGCGATGAGGCTCACAGCTAGTCTCCTGCCGTCCGCCTTTTGACACTGTGATACGGTCAGGCTAGAATTCAAAAGGTAGCTGGCCAGGAAGGCCAGTCGGGCAAGAGCGCCGACACTAACGAAGGGGCGTTGCGTAGAGACTCTCGCTAACGCTAATCGTCCGTGTCGGCTTTTATTTTTCCCATACAGCGAGGCTCCCCGTGCCTGAGATTCGTCCATTTGCCGGAATAAGGTACAGTGAAGGCGTTCTGTCCGGAGATGTCCTGGCGCCTCCCTTTGATGTTATCAGCGACGAGGATCGCCGCGAGCTGGCGGCGCGTTCGCCCCGTAACATCGTACTGCTGGACAAAGGGCCTGCTGGGCATGACGCTACATGGTATGATGAGGCGGCTGTCCGGAAGGATCAGTGGCTCGCCGAGGGTGTTCTGCAAAGGGACAACCAACCCGCTTTCTACGGTTACCGCCAGCGATTTGAGGTAGCTGGTAGTACCCACGTTCGGACCGGATTTGTGGCAGCCGTACGGTTGGCGCCCTGGGGCGCAGGCATTTTCCCTCATGAGAAGACACGCACGGGCGACCGCACCGATCGACTGAATCTCACGCGCGCTATGCGCGCCAATCTTAGCCCGGTCTTTGGGCTCTATCGCGATTCTGATGGCCTCATCGATGCGCACCTCCGTCCTCCGAGTTCGCTCCTGTTGGAGGATGTCAGCCTGGACGGTGTCTCGCACACGTTCTGGCGAATCGATGACCCAGGACAAATCCAAAGGCTGCGGGAACTGATGGCATCGCAGGATATTGTCATCGCTGATGGTCATCACAGGTACGAGACGGCCCTCGCGTATCAGAAGGAGTGTGAGGCCAGCGCGCAGGCCACCGATGGCGCCGTGCCGTATGATTATGTCATGATGTATCTCACCAACGCATGCTCACCAGGGCTTGTGATTCTGCCTACCCATCGCATCGTCAGTGTCCCCGACGTCGATCAGGAAAAGTTGCTCCACGATCTGGCGCGTACGTTCGACATCTATCCTGTTTGGGATCAGGCGGAGCTGGGAACGCGATTGGCAGCGGCGGCTGAAGGATCCGTGGCGATGGCTATGGCGACTCAAGATATGGGCACTTTTCTGCTTCGCATGAGGCCAGATGCTCATATCCGGGAAACTGAGACGCGCATGGCCGACGACATGCTTGCCGGACTTGATGTCATGGTTCTGCAGGAGAGAGTTCTAGAGCCGCTTCTTGGCATCTCTCGGGAGGCTCTGGCTGCCTCTGCGAGTGTCAGCTACACGATCGACGCTGAACAGGCGCTACAGGCGGTTCGCCTTGGAAAAGCGCAACTGTCTTTTCTCCTGAATGCCACAACTACCGACCAGGTGTGGCAGGCGGCGACCGCAGGCGCCGCAATGCCGCAAAAGAGCACCTACTTTTATCCCAAACTGCTGACCGGGCTAGTCATCAATCCCCTGAATTCCTGGTGAGCGATAGCATCGTCTGGAGGCGTGATGCGCATACTTGTTACAGAGACACTGGGCGATTCTGGCATGGCGTTTCTGCGTCAGCATGCAGACGTGGATCAAAGACTGCGCCTGTCCCATGAGGAGCTGTGTGCCATTCTACCGGACTATGAGGCGCTCATCGTGCGCAGTTCCACTCGCGTGGATGAGTCACTGCTGCAAGCGGGCACGCGTCTGCGCGTCGTCGGCCGAGCGGGAACAGGTGTCGATAACATCGACGTCGATGCCGCAACCAGGCTTGGCATCCTCGTGGTCAATGCGCCGGCGGGCAACAGCAACGCCGTTGCTGAACACACTATTGCGTTGATTCTAGCCATGGCTCGTCAGTTGGTGCCCGCGGTGTGCTCACTCAAGGAAGGACGCTGGGAAAAGAGCAGACTGCAGGGTATCGAGGTGCGTAACAAGGTCCTTGGCCTGGTGGGTCTTGGACGAATCGGGCGTCTGGTGGCAGCCAAGGCCAAGGGGCTGGAGATGCGGGTCGTGGCTTGCGACCCGTTCATCTCGGCGGGAGGGGCTGCATCGATCGGCGTCGACCTGTTGCCGCTGGAGGATGTGCTCCGCACCGCGGATTTTATCTCCGTTCATACCCCGCTGACACCGGCAACCCATGGCATGATCGGTGCCCGCGAGCTGGCCCTGCTCAAGCCCGACGCGTTTCTGGTGAATGCGGCCCGAGGCGGCTTGATTGACGAGGCTGCTCTCCGTGATGCGCTCGATGCAGGCACAATCGCAGGTGCTGCGCTCGACGTCTTTGAAGCTGAGCCGGTGCAGGACGAGTCGCTGATCGCGCAGGAGCGCCTCATCGCAACACCTCACTTGGGCGGGTCCACTGCTGAGGCGCAGGAGAACGTGGCGCTTGACGTGGCTCAGGCTGTGGTCGATTATCTGCAGGGTCGTTTCCCGTCCAACCCTGTGAACGTCCCGTACGTGGCCCCCCAGGAGGCCGAATACCTGCAGCCCTATATCGATCTTGCGGATCGTCTGGGGACCTTTTTCATCCAGTGGCGCGCCCGCATCTCCGGGCCGCTCGAGCTGGTGTTTGAGGGAGATGTGTGCGAGTACGACACGCGCGTGTTGACTGCCGCTTTCCTGGCCGGCCTATTGAGATCCGCAACGGCGGAACCCGTCAATATTGTAAATGCCAGGCACGTTGCCTCGCGGGCCGGTTTAGAGGTTTCAGAAAAGTCTCTCTCTCGTCCGGACCGTTTGGGTAGCCGTGTTACAGCCCGTATGCTCAATGGCCCGGAGCCAAGAGATATCTCCGGGACAATCATCAATGGCCACCCACATCTGACGGGCCTGGATGGCCACCGGCTGGATTGCGTCGCTCAGGGGCACATGCTTGTCGACGTGCATCACGATGTCCCGGGAATCGTCGGTAACCTGGGCCAGTTGCTGGGGAACAACGGCATCAACATATCCTTTGCGCAGATGGGTCGCGCAAGCCGTGGGGGTGAGGCCATCATGATTCTGGGTGTGGATGAGGCCTTGCCAGCGAGAGTGATTCCGCTCATTCTGGAGTTGCCGAACATCCACACGGTACGGGCCGTGGAGTTGCCGCCCCTTCCCGGCTACGAAGAACTGTAATTGGAGTACGTGGGGCGCCCTTTTGAGGTGCCCCACGTCTGATCCTCTCTGACTGTATACATCTGCAGACGGAACGCTCTCCCGAGTCTCACCACGTTTCGTTGTGGACGCGCTCCGCGTCGTATTGCGTGCGCGGTTCCTTTGCTTCAGCCGGGACGCCGACTGGTACATAGCACAATGGAATGACGCCATCTGGAATGCCCAGGATAGCCCGGGCATCGCTCACCCGTTCTTCATTGGGATAGACGCCACACCATACGGCGCCCAGTCCCAACGCCGTTGCGGCCAGCAGCAGATTCTCGGTGGCTGCCGAAACATCCTGGACCCAGAAGGCCGGTCGATCGGCAAAGGAAAGCCCGGGATCGCCGCAGGGAACGATGACGACCGGCGCCTCGGTGGCCATCTTAGCAAAGGGATGTGACTGTGCGATCTTGCGGCGAGCCTCGGGATCGCGGACCACGATAAAGTGCCAGGGCTTGCGGTTTCCGGCTGATGGCGCAGCCATCGCCGCCTGCAGTAGCAGGGTCACCTGATCGTCTGTGACCGGGTCGTCGGCAAACTTGCGGATACTCCGCCTGGCAAACAGATTCGTGACTGTGAGTTCTGGCATCTCGTCCTCCAATCATTGTGCGGCTTCCCGCATGGCGGCCTGTATGTCTCAGGATAGATAGGATAACCTCAGGCTATTCACCTGGTCAACTGGTCCGTGCGCTTGGTGCTCCTGAGCAGGAATGGCAAGGAGCCGGACCATTTCTGGCCCGGCTCCACTCACAAGGTACCGCATGAGGGATTCGAACCCTCGATCTCCGCCTTGAGAGGGCGGTGTCCTAGGCCACTAGACGAATGCGGCGCTACTGTTACTCGCAAGAGTTTAGCGAAAATGGCAAAGCTGTCAAAACGGCGCATACGCGTCTCCTGTGTGTTGCCACGTGAGCAAGCACCGGGGCCATCGGCAGGAGCCTTGCCTTTCTTGACCAAATGACTTATCATTTCTGGAGAGCCTTTTTGGGCTCTCTAGCCTGTCCATGTAACCTTGAGCATTTTGGAGTATTGTGCGAATCGATAGTTTCCTGCTTGAGCAAGTGTTGGCGTCCGTCCAGAAACCGGCGCGTTACGTGGGTGGCGAGTGGAACGCCATCGAAAAAGACTGGTCCACCGTCGACGTGTCTATCGCCCTGGCCTATCCTGACGTTTACGAGATTGGGATGTCGAATCTCGGTTTGGCCATTCTTTACGATGTGGTCAACCGGCAGGAGAGGATGGCTGCCGAAAGAGTCTATGCACCCTGGGATGACATGGAACGTGCGATGCGGGGCGCCGGTGTGCCCCTGTATTCCCTCGAGTCGAGACGTCCGCTTGAAGCGTTCGACGTCCTCGGCTTTACCTTGCAGACAGAGCTGACCTACACGAACGTGCTCAACATGCTTGATCTCGCCCTCATACCCTTGCGAGCATCTGACAGATCGGCGGATGTCCCCCTGGTCATTGCGGGTGGAAGCTGCTGCTACAATCCCGAGCCGATGGCGCCCTTTTTTGACCTGTTTGTGCTTGGCGAGGGCGAGGAGGTCATCGTAGAGGTTCTGCAGGTTGTCGCGGACTGGAAGCGCAACGGAAGGGCTGGAGGCCGTGCCGCGCTGCTGGCGGCGATGGCGCTGCTGTCAGGCGTGTATGTACCTTCCCTGTACGCGGTAACATATGATGCGGCCGGCGTAGTCGCTGCATTTGAACCTGCGCCGGGGGCGCCGGCACGGGTGCGTAAGCGTATTGTGCCGACCCTCCCTCCGACGCCGCGTGCGCCTGTTGTCCCCAATCTTGGCGTCGTCCACGATCGCGCTGCCGTGGAGATCCAGCGTGGTTGCAGTCGTGGGTGCCGCTTTTGCCAGGCCGGTATGATCTACCGCCCTATTCGTGAGCGCCCCATGCAAGAAGTTCTGGATGATGTCGAGTCCGTGATCGCTAATACGGGCTACGATGAGGTGGGCCTTGTCTCTTTGAGTAGCAGCGACCATAGCGGCATCGATGGGATCGTGCGCGGGCTGGTCGATATGTACCGGGAGGATCATCTGGCGATCTCTTTGCCCTCGTTGCGCATTGATTCCTTCTCCATCGAGCTCGCGGAGATGATCCAGCAGCAGCGCAAGACGGGATTTACTTTTGCCCCTGAGGCTGGCAGCCAGCGATTGCGCGATGTGGTCAACAAGGGCGTTACCGAAGAAGACTTGCTCCGCACGGCTGAAGCGGCTTTCCAGAGCGGCTGGGATCGCATCAAGCTGTACTTTATGCTCGGATTGCCAACCGAGACGGATGAAGACGCTCTTGAGATCGCGCGCCTGATTCGTGAGGTGCGTGATCTCGGTCGCAAGATCCGCGGGCGGCGCGTGGACATCAGCGCCAGTGTCGCCACGTTTGTCCCCAAGCCGCATACCCCCTTTCAATGGTTGCCCCTTGTCGGTCGTGAGGCTGTGGAGCGTCGCCAGCACGATCTTGTCAGGCACGCGGGGCCGGGACGCCAGAAACTCAGTTATTCGGATTGGGATACCACCTGGCTTGAGGCGCTGCTCAGCCGTGGCGATCGCCGGCTGGCAGATGTCATCGAGCGCGCCTGGGCGGACGGCGCGCGCTTTGACGCCTGGACCGAGCTATTCGATGTACGCCGGTGGCAGGGAGCTCTTGATGCCTGTGGGCTCGATGCGGCGTTCTATCTCTCGCGTACGCGCCATCGGGACGAGATCCATCCCTGGAGTATTATCGACGCCGGAATCTCTGATGCTTTCCTGTGGAACGAATGGGAGCGCGCGCTCTCCGGCCGGCTTTCGCCTGACTGCCGCGAGCAGTGTCACGGCTGTGGCATCACTGTCGCATTTGCAGCGGAGCGTAGTATGATCGATCCATCGGTTTGGGGGTGCCCGGCATGACGATTGAGCCCACACTCTTCCGGGTAAGGCTCGAATTCGGTGTGGCTGAGCCCCTGTGTTATACCTCGGTACTGGACATGGGGCGCCATGTGGAGAGGATGGTTCGCCGGGCGGAACTTCCGTTGGCCTACAGTCACGGCTTTCATCCGCACCCACAGTTTCATTTTGCGGCGCCGCTGCCCGTGGGGTATCGCGCAACCAGTGAGATGCTGGATCTGTACTTGACCCGCTACCTGGACGCCGCCAGCGTACAGGAGACGCTCAGGCGTCAGAGTCCGCGGGGGCTCGAGATCGTGCAAGCCTATCCAGTGTCTCTTGACGCCCCCGTACTGCAGTCGGTGTTGCGTCAGGCAGAGTACACGGTTGAGCTGTGGAGCCCGGCGACCGCAGCCGAGGTCGCAGATGCTTTGAATGCCTTTCTCTCTCGTGACGCGATTCCCAGAGAGCGAGAACGAAAGGGCCGCACACAGCACTATGATCTCCGTGCGCTTTTTAGCGAGGTCAGGTATCTCAGCTCATCAAGTGATGATGCTGCAGTTGAAGGCGCGTCGCGGCATGTGCTATCTGTGACCGCGCGATGCGGATCTCAGGGCTCTGGCCGTCCGGAGGAGATGCTGCAGGAGCTGGGCATAGTATGTGTTCACTCGCGCATCACGAGAACCCGGCTGATCTGCGCGTCTAGGGATGAGGAGGACACAGAATCATGAAGCAGCTCTGGTCACCCTGGCGCATCGACTATATCCGTGGTGAAAAGGCTCCGGGTTGTGTGTTCTGTGCTGCGCCGCGGGAGCCTGCCTCACCCGAGAACCTTGTGCTGTTCCGCGGGCAGCACTCGTATATCATGATGAACCGGTATCCGTACACTAACGGGCATCTGATGGTGATCCCTTACGCCCATATCGCCATGCTCACGGAGGTACCGTCAGAGGCCCAGATCGAGATGCTGCAAGAGATTAACATGTCGCTAGAGGTGCTGCGCGAGGTGATGGATCCCCAGGGATTCAACGTCGGCTTGAACCTGGGGGCCTCTGCCGGTGCGGGGATACGGGACCACCTGCACTTTCATGTTGTGCCGCGCTGGGTTGGCGACACCAACTTTATGGCCGTCATTGGTGAGACAAACGTGATTGTCGAGGGGCTGCAAGAGTGCTTTAGCCAACTCAAGCCGGCCTTTGACGGGCGGTGCAACCCTCTCGACTCAGGGGGCTTTCGGCCCTCCCGCGGTGCGCCCGAGTCCGATACCGACGATAATCCAGGCGCTGACAGCGATGTTTGACGCTTGAGGCCCCGAGTCTATAATCGCTCTGATCCTTACTAACTGGTGTGATCGAGGTGCCCTGACGCCCGGAAGCCAGGGGCACAATGGGGGAAGCCGGTGCGAGACCGGCGCTGTCCCGCAACTGTAATGGTGCACGCGTCACCAGAGCCAGATTACCCGCCTCGATCGTTGCCCAAATTACCTTCGCGGAAAGGGTGTATGGCATCATGAAGCTGCATGCAAGACGGTCGGGCGCGCCTGGGCGAGTGCTCTGCAACGTTGCCGCGAGAGGGGTACCATCCCCGATCTGCCGGCGGAACGTTGGGCGTCAATACGGAACGCAGATGCAGGCCGCCCGTCTGAATAGGTACTGGCGCCTCCCTCGTATTTCTCTTGCTGGCCGCAGAGCTCTTTGTCCTCTCCTGACCCTCATGGCCGTTCTTCTCGTGGCTCGATACATGACCTCCGTCGTGCGCGCCGATGGTCAGCACGACCAGGCAATCCGCGCAGCGGTGCCCTACCTTCGCACGCAGGTGACGGCAGAGGGTGGGCTGGATGCCTTCGGCAGCGGAGCGGACCCCTCCACTACCGCTCGTGCGGTACTGGCGCTGGCCACGCTGGGTCTGGATCAAGACATGCTCGCCCATCCTGAGACCGGAGAGACGCCCCTGGCGTATCTGCAGCATACTGCGCTCGACTACACCCATGAGCCGGGCTTTGTCGATGCGGACCACCTGTTCCCAGGCAACGCGGGGCTGGTCATCGCGGCTCTGGCTGCGGCAGGCGTTGCGCCCGCGACCACGGGGGATATTGATCTGGTTGCCCAGTTGGAGCAGACGATCACTGCCACAGGGGCCTATAGCACCACCGCACGGGCAGGTTTTACCACGGGCGAGGCGCTGGCGCCCAATCAGGCCTGGTCGATCCTGGGCCTGGCGATGACCGGACGCGCCATTCCGCCAGAAGCCATCGACTACTTGAAGGGGCTCCAGAGCGCCGATGGGAGCTGGCTCGAAAGCGATCCTGATACGACTGGGCTAGCCGTCGTGGCGCTCATGTCCACAGGACAGGTGTCAGTTTCCGATCCAACTGTGGCGCGCGCGCTGGGCTTTTTCCGAGCGACACAGCTCCCCAACGGAGGATGGCGACCTGGCTGGGACACCGAGCCGCTCAACGTCGATAGCACGGCATGGGCCATACAGGCACTGCTCTCCTGTGGCTATACTTTCCCCTTGACGACCTGGCAACAGACAACACCACCTGAGGACTCTCTGGCGGCCGCTCAGCAGGCTGACGGACGAATCGGTGGGGTCTATGCGAGCGCGTACAGCACGGCTGAGGCGCTCTTTGGGCTTGCTGAAACGCCCCTCTTCCTGACGCCGGCGCTGCGCATTGAGCGGGGCCTGACCTGGATCGCAGGACAGTCCGCTGAGCCCGGGGTCAGCCCGGGCACGCTGATCGATGCTGCGCTGGCGTTCTTGTCCGCGGGGTACGATCCGGCCACTGTCGCCGCTGGGAGCGGATCGCTCATGGACCGTATCTCGGCTGTCGCAGAAGAGTACGCGGCTGGCTCAGTGGATCAGGCCGGTAAACTGGCGCTGCTTCAAGGGGCGGCGGGGATGGAGCCTATCGTGCCTGGGCTGGACCTGGCCGCGGCACTATACTCAGAGTATGACCCTGAGATCGGTGCCTTTGGCGTGATTACCAACACGTATCATCAGGCCTATGGTTTACTTGGGCTGGCGGCACTCCGGGAGGAGATCCCTGAGGAGGCTCATGTGGGCCTGGTTGCGCTGCAGCAGCCTGATGGCGGGTGGAAGTACGATCTCACGGACGCAGAGTGGAACACCACAACTCCGGACAACACGGGCCTGGCGATCCAGGCTCTGTTGGCCGCCGGGCTCACGGCAGAGCACACTGCCGTTCAGGATGCGCTCTCATATCTGAGAGCCAGCCAGGATACGGCCGGAGGATGGGGAAACGCCAATGCTACCGCGCTGGCGATCCAGGCTTTGCTGGCCTCTGGCCAGGATCTGGATGCCTGGACGACGTCGGGCGGCGCATCGCCCTATCTGGCACTGGCCGGCTATGGCAAAATGGACGGGGCTTTTGTGTGGATGTGGGAGTCTCCTTTCGGGACTCCTGAAGACAACTTTCTGGCGACTGCACAAGCGGTGCCCGCCCTGGCCAGAAAACGTCTTGTACAGGCGGTTGCGCAGTCTCAACCCTTTGTGCCCCGGCCCGTGGGCCCCGATCCTGACCGGCTTATCGTTGGAAGCCCACGCTTATCTGCTGGCGATGACGGTGCCACCATCGTGGATCTCGCGTTCAGTGGCGACCTCGATCGAGATGCTTCCGTGCTCGCTGATTGGATCGCTCCGGGCCAGGATGTCTGGAGTACGGTTGACGTGGTCGCCACTGCCGGCCCCTTTTCGATTACCGTGCCCGGAGATACCGCCAGCCCGAGCCTCGTGCGCTGGCGTTTGAGTGACCCCGACGGCGTCAGTGGGCTCGCGGCAAGCGGTAGCCTGGCGATTCTGGGCGTCCGAGTGCCGCCGTCGCGCTGGCTTGACGCTTTCGTGGCGCCTGGTATTCAGATGCCCTATGCACTAGACTTTTGGTTACCGTAGGAGCACGGAGAACAGATGAAGGCACGTTGGCCGGTGATCGGTGTCGCAAAGCATCTGATGGCCGCCCTGGCGCTCCTGGCGCTGATCCTGGCCTCTGCGCCCGAGGGGCACGCCCAGGTTAGTAGCCGTGTCGGCCTGGTCGTCGACCTGGGCGACGGAACTGTGATTACACAGGTCGTGACCGTTGCGAAAGCAGCTCCTACAGGCTATGAGATCTTGCAGGCTTCGGGGCTTGAACTGGTTGCTCAGCAGTCGGGCATGGGGGTGGCGATCTGCGCGATCGCGGATACGGGCTGCCCGGCGTCCAACTGCTTCTGTGATTCACCGCCTAACAACTGGACCTATTGGTATCTCGAAGGCGGCGCCTGGGTCTATTCACCGGTGGGCGCTGCAGGTCGACGGGCTCAGGATGGCGATGTCGAGGGGTGGCGATGGGGCTCTGGCGATCCTCCGCCGGTGTATACCTTTGAGGAACTCGAGAATAGTGCAGCAGGGTCCGCGTCAGCGGGGGGCGTTTCCGCGCTACAGGCCTACCCCGCACCGGAGACGCCCGTCGTGCTCGACCCGGCAGCGCCCGTTGATGCTTATCCGCCCCCCGAGGAGACAGCGCCTGTCCTGCTTGAGCCGTACCCCGGGCCCGGCGAAGAAGAGACCCTGCCAACGACCCCTACCCCTTCGCCATCTGTCCTGGTAGCACAGACGGGCACGCTGACGCCTGTAACGACGGCATTGAGACCCACGTATACGGGTACCAGTGGCACGCCACAGCTCCCGGCAGATGAGGCTACAGGCGTGGCAGACCCCGCTCAAACACCGGCTGTCACGGTCGCTGCGTCACCGGGGTTACCCGATCCCGCGCAGGGCATCGCGAGCGCTACTTTGACACCCGATCGGGCCGCGATCTTGATTTCGACAGCAGTTGCTCTGGAAAAGACGTCGCAAGCCATAGGAGAGGTTGACACTGTGCCATCGGACCGGTCGTATATCGGCTTTGCTGTGCTCGCGCTGGTTCTTCTGGCGCTCTCTGGTTATGTCTACTTGCTGCGCCGCCAGCGACAGGCCGACGCTTCAGGTCGTGACGATCACTAGTGCCCTTGCGCTTTCCACCAGACCGGCTGGAAGCCCGTATCTCTACGGCTGAGTGCAGTTCTTGCCCTTTGCTAGCATAGATCATGGCACGCCAGGGTTGGCAACCGCACCTGCGGGATGCTATACTGCGCGCGCCATGAAAACTCCCAATACCTGTGCCATGTTTACAGATACCAAAGCGCCAATCCCTACCAGGGAAGCGGGTCTTGACCGTGCCTGGGCCGTGCGTGTCGCCCACCATCCGTCCTCGATGTTGCTGATTCGGCCGTCGGCTACCGCCTCCATCAGCGTCACTGGCGCCGAGTGTGGGCTCAATTGTGCTCAT
This sequence comes from Anaerolineae bacterium, assembly GCA_040772225.1. Taxonomy (GTDB): domain Bacteria; phylum Chloroflexota; class Anaerolineae; order UBA1429; family UBA1429; genus JAAYED01. The sequence goes on along the minus strand of JAXGYO010000002.1, from coordinate 270,420 downwards.
TGCGGTGGCCGCTATCTCCAGCATATGCAGCCCATTCAAAGTCCTGATCTTCGATCGGCCAAAAGCTGCCTCATCTCCGGAGGGTGCGATAGGCATGGCGTGGTGCCGCTCGGCGCCCACGCGCGGGAGATTGCTGGCTTGGCGAAAGATCACCGGCTGAACCTGCATGTCGGATTGATGGACGCGAGCCAACTCGCACAGCTACAGATTCCTGTCGATGTCATTTCGATGGATATCGTCGGTGACAGGGAGACGGCGCTGGAGGTCTATGGCCTGGACGTGACATTGGACCGGTACATGGCGCAACTGGATGCGCTGCGTCAGGTCGCGCCCGTTGTGCCGCATATTACGATAGGATTGCACGCGGGACAGATCCGCGGTGAATATGCTGCTATCGACGCACTCAAGGAGCGGCCTACGGATCGACTCGTCTTTATCGTACTGATCCCGACGCCAGGCACTCGCTACGCTGCCTGCGACCCGCCGCCCCTGGAGGAGGTCGCCGATGTGCTCGCCTATGCGAGGTGTGTACTCCCCGAGTGTAGAATCTACCTGGGATGCATGCGGCCCCACGGACGCTATCGCCAGCAACTGGATGTGCTCGCCGTGCGGGCCGGGGTCAACGCTATTGTGAATCCTACTCGTGCCGGCGAACAGGCAGTACAGGCGGCGGGTCTGTCGGTCATACGGGGAGACGAGTGTTGCGCGCTGTACTGACGGCTCAGGAGACAACCTGGAGGATTTCCAGCGGGAGCGCCGCGGCTCTGGGTATCCGGCCCATGGTGATGGATGCCGCGCCGACGACGGCCTACCTGATGTTGGGCGAGAGGTGTATAAACGACTGCGCGTTCTGCACACAGGCGCGGAGCAGCCATGCCCACGCGGATGCCCTGGCCCGGGTGGCCTGGCCACAGGTCGATCCCGCACGGGCGGCTGACGCCATTGCGCAGGGCTATGCGCAGGGCGCAATCAGAAGGGTCTGCTTCCAGGTGACGGGCAGTCCCGATGATATGCAATCCGCAAAAATCGCGGTGAATCGTATAGCAGAAAGTTGCGCTGTTCCTATATGTGTTTCCATCGCGGTGTCGTCCATGGCGCAGATTGAGGCGCTCCTGGCTGCTGGCGCGGAACGGGTGACGCTGGCCCTGGATGCAGTGACCCCCGATCTCTACGCCCGGCTCAAGGGGCGCGACTGGCAGGGTGCCTGGTCGCTCTTGACGCAAGCGGCGCGCGCATTCCCCGGTCACATTGGGACGCACCTGATCGTCGGATTGGGCGAACGTGAGGATGAGTTTCTCGCCAGAGCAGCCTCGCTCCTGGAGCGCGGCATCACGATCGGGGTGTTTGCATTCACCCCGGTCCGAGGGACGCGGCTGGAGCACGCGGCGCCACCCGCGATCGAGAGCTACCGCCGGATACAGGCGGCTTTTTGGCTGCTCAAGCAAGGCAATGTGCAGGCCGCGGATCTGCGGTTCGACACCGATGGTCGTTTGGACGGGATGTCCATCGATCGGAGCGCACTGATCGAGGCTCTCGGCGATGGGGACGCCTTTCGTACGGCAGGATGTCCCGACTGCAACCGCCCCTACTATAACGAGCGACCGGGCAGCCGCTTGTATAACTATCCCCGGCCTCTTACCCGGGCTGAGGCCGAGTATGAGCTGTCGAGCCTTGTTCAGTCATTGGATATCTGACGCCATATATGCCTAGGAAGGAGCCTATGGATAAGCGCACACCACTCTATGCCGAACATCTGGCGCTGGACGCAAAGACCACCCTCTTTGCTGGCTGGGAGATGCCGGTGAGCTATCCTGCAGGGCCTGTGGCTGAGCACCGTTGCGTGCGCAAGGCGGCCGGTCTGTTTGATCTGTCGCATATGGGTCGTGTGTATGTGTCAGGGCCCGATGCGCGGTCATTCCTGCAGTATGTCGCCACGTCGAACGTCGCCCGGCTCAAGGTGGGCGATGCCATCTACGCCCCCATGTGCTACGCTGACGGAGGCCTGGTGGATGATGCCTTCGTATACCGCCTGGCTGAAGCGTATCTGATCGTGGTCAATGCCTCCAATACCGCCAAGGATGTGAGCTGGCTGCAGTATCAGGCTACCGGGCGAGACGTGCAGATCGTGGATCGCTCTCCCGAGACGTGCATGCTGGCCCTGCAGGGTCCCCTGGCGGAATCCATACTCCAGCGTGTCTGTGACATCGACCTGAGTGCTCTGCAGAGGAACCAGATTAGAGGTGCCAGGGTGCTGGATGCAGAGATCCTGGTTGCACGGACGGGTTACACTGGCGAGGACGGTTTTGAGCTCTACCTTCCTGCTGATAGCGCCGTCAGTCTCTGGCGTGGCCTGTTGTCGGAAGGCCAGGTGGACGGTATCCTGCCGATAGGCCTGGCAGCGCGCGATTCCTTGCGATTCGAACCTTGCTTTGCCCTCTATGGACACGAGATTGACGCAAGCATCACCCCCCTTCAGGCCGGGCTCTCCTGGGCCGTAGCCTTCAAGAAAGGTCCTTTTGTCGGGCGTGATGCCCTCCTCAAGGAGCGCCTGGAGGGCGTCCCCCGCAGGCTGGTTGGATTTGAGATGATCGATAGAGGTGTCCCTCGCCATGGGCTGCCTGTACTGCTGGGTGGAGATCCTGTCGGCTGGGTCACCAGCGGGCTCTATGCGCCGACGCTAGACCGCTTTCTCGGTCTGGCCTATGTGTCAGCGGATTCTGCGGCGCAGGACACCGAGATCGCCATCGACCTGAGAGGCCAGTTGCGCCGCGCGCGCATTGTCAAGCGGCCATTCTATACGCCGTCTTACCAGAACAAGTAGAGAGGAGAGTGAGCCATGGCTTACAAGATCGCTGACGATTGCCTGTACGCCGAGAACCATGAGTGGATTCGCCTTCAGGATGATGTCGCCACTGTAGGTATCAGCGATTATGCGCAGGATGAGCTGACCGATGTCGTTTATGTTGAGCTGCCCGAAGTAGGCAAGGCGTTTGACCAGGGCGCGCCTTTTGCGGTGGTCGAATCGGTCAAGGCTGCGTCCGACGTGTTTATGCCCGTGGCCGGCGAGGTGGTCGAGATCAACGCCGCGCTGGAGGAGACTCCCGAGGCGGTCAACGACGACCCGTTTGGCGAAGGCTGGTTCGTCAAGATCAAGATCGCAGACCCCGAGCAGATGGGCAGTTTGATGGATCCGCAGGCGTATGCGGCCTACCTGGAATCACTGGGCGCCACATCATGACCTATGTGCCGCACACAGAACAGGATCGCCAGTTGATGCTGGCAGCGATCGGCGCGCCATCAAGCGAGGCGCTGTTTGATGCGGTACCGGTCGAGTATCGCTTCCCGGAAGTTCGGCTTCCCGCGCCGCTGTCAGAGCCAGAGGTCCTGGCTGAGTTACGCACGTTGGCTGCCCGGAATGTGGACGTCACCGGTCGTCCCTGCTTTCTCGGTGCGGGCGCGTACAATCACTTTGTGCCCAGCGTCGTTGGGCACCTCACCAGCCGCTCCGAGTTCTACACGGCCTATACCCCCTACCAGCCAGAGATCAGCCAGGGCACACTGCAAGCCATCTTTGAATACCAGACCATGATCTGCCGTCTGACCGGGATGGAGGTCAGTAACGCCTCCCATTATGATGGAGCCACGGCCATGGCGGAGGCGATCATCATGGCGGCGGGTATCTCTCGCGGGCGACGCCGCAAGGCACTTGTCTCCCCCAACGTCCACCCACAGTACCGAGCTGTTGCGCGCACCTATGTGCAGGGCATGGAGCTGGATATCGTTGGCGACAACAACCAGGACCAGTCGAATGACGCGCTGCTGGCGTCGGTTGATGACAGTACCGCCTGTGTGGTCATTCAGACGCCCGATTTCTACGGTCGTATCGTGGACCTTACAGGGGTTGCTGATGCGGTGCATGCCAGCGGGGCTCTGCTGATCGTCGTTGCGGATCCCATCTCCCTCGGGATGCTGGCGCCCCCGGGAGCGATGGGCGCCGATATCGTTGTTGGCGAAGGGCAACCTCTGGGCATTGGGCTGCAGTTTGGCGGACCGTACCTGGGGTTCTTTGCCTGTCGGATGGAGCATGTGCGGCGTATGGCGGGACGTGTCGTCGGTGAGACCGTGGACGTAGAGGGGCAGCGCGGCTATGTGCTGACGCTCGCTACGCGCGAGCAGCATATCCGCCGCGAAAAGGCCACGTCCAACATCTGCACCAATCAGGGCTTGAACGTCCTGGCTGCAGCGATCTATCTCAGTGCACTCGGGCGCTGCGGGCTCGCTCAGGTCGCTGCGCTGTGCTATCACCGCGCCCACTATGCCGCCAATGCTATTGATTCGCTCTCTGCGTATCGTGTGGACACTGCACAGCCCTTCTTTAAGGAGTTTGTCGTGCATTGCCCTGCGCCAGCGAAGGAGATCAACCAGCGCCTTTTAAAGCGCTACGGCATCGTCGGCGGCTACGATCTCGGTGAAATCGCACCGGCCCGGGCGCACCAGATGCTGATGTGCGTCACCGAGATGAACCCGGTCGCGCAGATCGATCAGCTGGTTATGGCCCTGGCGGAGGTGACAACATGAGCGAGCCGGTCATCTACGAACTTGGTGCCTCTGGGCGCTGCGCCGCACACCTCCCTGCTCTGGACGTGCCACTCAGCCCGTTGCCACCGGCACACCTCTTGCGTGATGATCTGGACCTGCCCGAGGTGAGCGAAATCGATCTTGTTCGCCACTTTGTCCGGCTCTCACAGCTCAACTATGGCATTGACAAGGGGATGTATCCGTTAGGGTCATGTACGATGAAGTACAACCCCAAGGTGAATGAGGATGCTGCCCGTATCCCCGGTCTTGCGAACGTACATCCCTTGCAGCCTGAGGAGACAGTTCAGGGGAATCTGGCGCTGATGTTTGGTCTGCAGACCGCCTTGCAGGAGCTTGGCGGGTTCGCCGGGGTCAGTTTGCAGCCAGCGGCAGGGGCGCATGGCGAGCTGACGGGCATACTGATGATCAGAGCGTACCATCATGATCGGGGCGATGACTCGCGGACGGTCATGTTGATCCCCGACTCGGCTCACGGCACCAATCCGGCCTCCACGAGCATGGTCGGTATGCAGACCGTCCAGATCCGATCTGATTCACGGGGGAATGTGGACCTGGCCGCCCTCGAGCCACACTTGAACAACAAGCTCGCGGGGATTATGTTCACCAATCCCAACACCCTGGGTCTGTTTGACGAGCACGTGGTCGAGGTGTGCCGGCGCGTGCATGAGGCCGGCGGTCTCGTCTACGGGGATGGCGCCAACTTTAATGCGCTCATGGGCATCGTCAAGCCCGGCGAGCTGGGCTTTGACGTGATGCACTTTAACCTGCACAAGACCTTTTCGACGCCGCATGGCGGGGGCGGACCGGGGTCGGGTCCGGTCGGGGCCGCTGACTCGCTGGTGGCGTATCTCCCTGGCCCCGTAGTGATCCGGGAGGGAGGTCGAGAGGACACTACGGCAGAGGGTGACGTCCGGTTTGCATTCTACACGCCGCTCCATTCCATTGGCAGGGTCAAGTCTTTCCATGGACATTTCGGCATACTGATTCGGGCATACACCTACATCCGAATGCTTGGCGCAGCGGGCCTGAAGGAAACGAGCGAGTCAGCCGTGCTGAATGCCAACTATCTGCAGCAGCTGCTGAAGCAAGTCTATCCTTTGCCCTATGATCGCACCTGCATGCATGAGTTTGTGCTTGAGGGGCACTTGGCCGATGCACCAGACATCCGCGCGCTGGACATCGCCAAGCGGCTCATCGACTATGGATACCACCCGCCGACCAACTATTTCCCCCTGATTGTGCGCGAAGCGCTCATGATCGAGCCCACCGAGACGGAGAGCCGACAGGAGCTGGAGCGCTTTGCTCAGGCGTTGACCCAGATCGCGCGCGAAGCAATCGATCAGCCCGAGCTGCTCCATCAGGCCCCGACCAGCGCGCCGTTACGCCGGTTGGACGAGGTGAAGGCTGCCAGGGATCTGGTGCTGAGCTGGCAGCCGGCAAGGCAGAACGATGGGCCCTGATGGCGAGGCCGCCCGGTGTGGCGAATTGGAGCCGATGCTGTACCTGATCGCCACGCCGATCGGCAACCTGGGCGACATGACGGTCCGAGCGATCGAAACGCTCAAGCAGGTGGACCTGGTGGCGGCGGAGGACACGCGCGTTACCGGCCGCCTGCTCAAGCACTATGGCATCAAAAAGCCGCTCATGGCGTTCTTTGAGCACAATCAGGCGCGTGCCACCGAAGAGGTCATCGGCCGGCTGCGAGCGGGAGACTCTGTCGCGCTGGTGACAACGGCAGGGACACCGGGTATCGCCGATCCCGGTTTCACAGTTGTTCGACGCGCCATTGAAGAGGCTTTGCCCGTAACGATGATTCCTGGAGCCTGTGCGGCGATCGTGGCGCTGGTGCTATCAGGACTGGCAGTGCACAGCTACACCTTTCGCGGTTTTACGCCGCGCAAAGCCGGCGCTCGGCGGCGCTTTTTTGAGGCAGACGCCGATCTGCCGTACACATTGGTTTACTATGAGAGCCCACACCGCCTTCTGGCATCCCTTCAGGATGCTTTGTCCGTCCTGGGTGATCGCCAGGCGGCCCTTGCCAATGATCTGACCAAGTTGTACGAAGAGGTGGTGCGAGGCACCCTGTCTGAGCTGATCGCGCATGTAGAGGCCCGGGGCGCGCGGGGCGAGTACGTGCTGGTTGTCTCGGGAGAAAAGGCTGAATGAGCGACGACCCCCGCGTGGCGGAGCTGGTAACTCGTGTGTGCTCTGGCGCGAGATACCGTACGATCCATCCGGGTTTCGTGGCGCGCGTCGCCGTCCAGGAGCTGGCGATAGGGCGCTCGGTGAAGGAAGCGGTCAAGTCAACTCGCCGCAGGCTGCACCAGGCAGGCGCTGTTTACTTTTCGAGCGCGCCGCGGTATGAACGCTGGTTGGAGATGCTTCGGCAGGCTTACGCCACAGGAGACCCCACGCTGGTCCAGGACACGTGTCTGGCCGTTATGGCGGGGCACCAATCCAGTCGAGAGCGTCTGCCGGTCCTGGCCGATTTCTACCGAGACCTGTTGCAGGGGATCGGCCCGGTGCGCTCCGTTCTGGACCTGGCCTGCGGGCTGAATCCGCTGGCGATTCCATGGATGCCATTGGCTCCCGGGGCTCAGTACTATGCACGGGACATTTTCGGCGACCTGATGGCGTTTCTCCAACAGGTGCTGCCTATGCTGGGTGTACAGGGCGATGCGATCACCGCGGACGTGCTGCTCGATGCACCTGGGCCTCCGGCACAGCTCGCGCTCCTGCTCAAGTCCATCCCCTGTCTGGAGCAGATCGACCGTGACGCCGGTGAGCGATTGCTCGTTCGTGTGCCAGCCTCTCTGGTGATCGTTTCCTTCCCCACTGCCAGCCTGGGGGGGCGGCGCGATCGTGGGATGCTGGCCACCTACCGTGTGCGGATGGCGCAGATCTGTGAGGCGCATCCATGGCAAGTGCAGGAACACCTGTTTGACTCTGAACTGGCCTATTTGGTGGATAAATCAGCGGACCCGGCCCTGGGGAGGACAGAGAATGGCTGATCGACCGGTACGCTTTGGCATCGCTGGAGCCGGTCACATGGGCGCTCGGCATGCGGCTTGCCTGCGGGCATCACCTCACGCGACGCTCGCCGGCGTGTGGAGCAGGACCGTAGAGCATGCTGCTGTGCTGGCAGCGGACAACGCCGCACAGGTCTATCCAACCCTGCATGAGATGGTTCGTGATCCGGATCTGGACGCCGTCATTGTCGCTACCCCGACGGGGCATCACGCCGAGCCGGCGCTGGCGGCCATCCGCGCCGGCAAGCACGCCATCGTCGAAAAGCCTCTGGCGCACTCGATGGCAGATGCTGACATGCTTCTGCGCGAGGCTGAGCGCGCCGGCGTGCTCCTGCTGACTGGCCATGTTGTGCGCTTTTTTCCTGTGTTCCGAACCCTGCACGATCAGGTTGTGTCAGGTACCATCGGGCAGCCTGCCGTGATCCACATGTCACGCGAGACGGCTACCCCGCTGACAGGGTGGCGAGCCGACCTGGCGGAGGGAGGCGGCGTCATTCTCGATCTGGGTATTCATGAGTTTGACTGGCTGCTGTGGACCCTGGGCCCGGTTTCCCGGGTCTATAGCCGTGCCCTATCGCGCTCAGGACACGGCGCTGAGGACTATGCGCTGACGACGTTACGGTTCCAGAGCGGCGCCATCGCTGAGGTGGAGAGTTCGGCTCTGCGTGCGCGCGGATTCCGCACGTATGGCGAGATTGCCGGCGATCAGGGTCTGCTCAGCTACGACAGCGAACGCGATCAGGCCCTCAGCGTTGATACTGACGCCCCGGGACGCGCTGTCTGGCAGGGTCTCCCGACGTCCTACGCCGGCCGCAGCGCCTATGTGCAGCAAATGGACCACTGGGTACGCTGCATTCGCGGGCAGGAGGAGCCGGAGGTAGGTATAGATCAGGCGTGTGCGGCGCTCCGGGTGGCGCTGGCAGCATGCGATTCGGCAGAGTGTGGTCAGGCGGTGACGCTATGAGGCCCTCTGGAAAGATCAGCATCGGCGTGTGGAGCCTGGATCACATGCATAGTCGCAGCTATCTACGGGCGCTGCGTGCGCGGGATGACGTGCATGAGGTCTTGCTACTGGACGAGTCGCGGCCTGCTCTGGCGAGTGAGGTTGGGTCCCAACTGGGTATCGAGACGGTAATGACGGCGGCGGAGCTGCTGGACCGTGTCGACGCGGTGATCATCACCTCGGCCAATGCCGACCATCGCCGGATGACAATCGAGGCCGCCCAGGCCGGTGTGCACGTGCTCGCTGAAAAGCCGCTGGCGACGAGCGTGGCGGATGCAGAGGCGATGATTGCCGCGTGCAACAACGCCGGCGTGGTTCTTGCGACAGCCTTCCCCTGCCCCTTTAGCCCGGCTTTCCGTGCTCTGTGCGAACGGTACTCTCAGGGTGAACTTGGACGGCTCTTGGCCATCCGGGCCACAAATCGCGGCTCTATGCCGGGAGGTTTCTTCATCGAGCTGGATCGCTCAGGCGGGGGCGCTGTGATCGATCACACGGTCCACGTCGCCGATCTTTTGCGGCGCCTCACCGGGGCGGATCCGGTGAGCGTCTATGCCGAGATTGGTCACGGGCTGTATCACGAATCCTGGGATGATAGCGGCCTCCTCACGATCGCCATGGGCGATGGAAGTGTGGCCACGCTGGACTGCAGCTGGAGCAGACCGAGCAGTTATCCGACGTGGGGCGATGTCAACCTGAAGGTCATCGGAACGAAAGCCACTGCCGAGGCCAGACTGTTCGACCAGCATATCGCGTACTACCCGGCACAGTCCGCTCCCGCCCGGTGGATCAGCTGGGGAAGCGACCTGGACGCACTCATGATCGACGACTTTATCGCTGCCGTTACTTGTAGCCACAGGCCGATGAGTACCGGTGAGGATGGTCTCTGGGCGCTCAAAGTGGCGCTGGCGGCCTACGCATCGGGTGGATGCGGCGCGCCTATTCGTCTCGATGCATTAGGTACACGATCTGAGCGAGGACAAGGAGCCAGATGAAGGATATCCGTGGTGGACCGGATCGTTACTCGCCGAGCCTGTCGGCGCGCGAGCGCTTTAACCGTACAATGCACTACCAGCAGGTGGACTATGTTTCGCATCTGGAGTTTGGCTACTGGACCGAGTGCAAAGAGGACTGGATGCGCGAAGGACACCTGCCGCCAGCACTGCGCCAACCTGACGGCTCCATTCCCGATCGCCTGGTCGAGGAGTATTTTGGCATAGAGCAGTTTGAGCGCTTTGATGCCCGCCTGTCGGCGATGCCACTGCGCCCGGTGCAGGTCCTGGAGCGCACGGAAACCACAGTCACTTATCGCGATGGCATCGGCGTCCTCAGGCAGGACAAGACCTCCGGAACGGAGACGATCCCACATTTCCTCGAATTCCCAATCAGGGATCGGCCAAGCTGGGAGGCGTTTCGTGACGAGTTTCTTGATCCCGGATCGGTGGAGCGCAGGTATAGCGCCCAAGAGCTGGATGCCCTCGAGCGCATGACGCGAGCCAGCACCAACCCGATTGTCACGGAATTGGGATCGTACATCGGCAAGGTCCGAGACTGGGTCGGTTTTGAGCAGTTGGCGTACCTCTCCGCCGATGATCCCGATCTTATCGAGGAGATGGTGGTGCATCAGGCGACGCTGGCCTTGACACAGATGCCCCCGGTGTTGGAGAGAGGTTTCATCGATGCCGCGGGAGGCTGGGAGGATATCGCCTTTAACAGCGGTCCCCTTCTCAGCCCGCGATTCTTTGTGGAGCGTATCTTGCCCCACATGGAACCCGTCACCCGCCTGTTGCGGCAGCACGGCATCGATGTGATCTGGACAGATTGCGATGGCAAGATTCTAAAGCTCATCCCGCTCTGGATGGGTATAGGCGTCAACTGCATGTTCCCCCTCGAAGTGCACCCTGGTAATGACCCCGTTGCCCTCAAGAAAGAGTACGGCCGTGACCTGTTGATCCGGGGGGGCTTTGACAAGTTCGCCCTCTGGCAGGGACGGGAGGCGGTGCTGGAGGAGCTACGTCGGATCGAGTCCACTGTGGCCGGCGGCGGATTCATCCCGCATGTCGACCATCGCTGCCCCGCTTTGGTGCCCTTTGATACCTACTGCTACTATATCTGGGAAAAGTGCCACATGCTCGGCTGGCCGGAGGAGCGCATCAAGGGCTTTCCGTTCTATGAGCACTGGCGCAGCATGTAGAGAACGCGGTTCTAGAGTACAGAGGAAACGGAGTTTGCATGGAGATCATCTGGTATGGTGGTGGTTGCTTTCGTCTGCGCGGACGTGGTGCAGCGGTGATCACCGATCCCTTTTCGCCCGAATCAGGTTACAGGCTGCCTCGCATGGGCGCCAATCTGGTCACGATCAGTCATGACGATCCCGCGAACAACTATGCGCGCGGCGTGCGTGATAACCCGTATGTCATCACCGGGCCAGGCGAATACGAGGTTGCCGGTGTGTTCGTCATTGGTGTGGCCTGCTATCACGACGATAAGCAGGGGGCCGTCTCTGGTCCCAACACGGCCTATCTCATCGAACTTGAGGATATGACGGTCTGTCACCTGGGCGATCTGGGCCATGTTCCCACTCAGGAGCAGATCGAAGAGTTCGATGGAATCGATATTCTGATGATTCCTGTGGGTGGACGCGACGTACTCACCGGACCGAGGGCGGCAGAGGTCGTCAATCTGCTAGAGCCCAAGGTAGTCGTTCCGATGCGTTATCGCATCGCCGACATGGATCGCGAGATGGGAACACTCACGCGCTTTCTGACCGAGATGGAAGCGGCGGACGTCGCTCCGGAGGAGTCCCTCAAGATCACGGCATCCCAATTGGGTGAGGATACCCGCGTGTGCATCCTGACGCCACGGAGATGACCGTGGACCCGTGTGACGCCTCCTCATTGCGGCGAGCCTATGCCGTCCATGTCGCCGATGCCGGACGCATGGTACATCTGCCGGCACTGCTCGTTGCGCTCGGTCTGCCTGCCCGGGGGTTGGCGCGAAACATGCGCTCTCAGGGACTAACTGTGCGGATTAGAGCTCGGAGCGATGCTGCGAGGCACGCATTGAGCGACCTTGCCGGGCGAGTGCCGGCTTTGATGGCACCCCTGGCGCGGGTTGATGGCGGCTATGTGATCTGCTGCTCGCGGGGCGAGGTGTTGGACGTCGTGGCCAAACTCCTGGCGTCCAATAGTGAGAGTGAGCGGCATCTGGGATGTGAACTAGAGGCGTCGCTGCGTAACGTCTTTGAACCGCTGCGCTTTGGCACGACGATCGGTCGCAGGCGCTTTGCGTGGGGGCAACGCACCTACGTAATGGGCATCATCAACCTCACACCTGATTCTTTCTCTGGCGATGGTCTGCTTGCGGGCTCGGCGGACCTGGGCCGGGCAATCGATGTCGCCGTGGAGCGGGCGCTGGAGTTTGAGCAATCAGGTGCCGATCTGCTGGACATTGGGGCAGAATCGACCCGGCCCGGTGCCTCAGGAATCACGGCCGAAGAGGAGATGGCACGGCTGATTCCGGCCGTGGCGGCTATCCGTCAGGCGACGAGCCTACCGCTCTCCGTGGATACCTACAAGGCGCAGGTGGCACGGGAAGCGCTGGCTGCAGGTGCCGACCTGATCAATGATGTGCAGGGGCTCAGGGGTGATGCAGGCATGGGCACCGCCATCTCTCAAGCGTCGGTGCCAGTGGTGCTCATGCACAATCGAATCGGAGCCCGGGCGACAACTGATGGCGCGCTGGGAGGGCGCTATCTCGAGAGCACTTATGACGATCTATTGCTGGACGTTGTGGAGGAAACCGGAGCGCTTCTCGACGAGGCGCTTGGGCTCGGCATAGAGCGCTCCAGTATCTTGCTAGACCCTGGGCTGGGGTTTGGAAAAACGGTAGAACAAAGCCTGTATCTTGCCTCACAGTGCGATGCCCTGCGAAGTCTTGGCCAGCCAATCCTGTTTGGGCCATCGCGCAAGTCATTTCTGGGCTACACGCTCAGAACGCCGCCTGACCAGCGGCTGCAGGGCACGATGGCTTCTATCGCGATTGCCATCGCCCGCGGCGCAGCAGATGTCGTTCGTGTTCATGATGTACAGGCAGCAGTCGAGACGGTCAGGACCGCTGACGCGATTATGGCCGCAGCATCTTTCGCCGGCAGCTGAAGGGCGACGAGACAGTGTCTACCGTCTATCTCGGTGTGGGGACGAACCTGGGGGACCGTACAGGCGCTGTGGATGAGGCGTATGCGCGCCTGGCGTCCGCGGGGCAGCGATTGCTCGCCGCTTCGCCACTGTACGAGACCGAGCCGTGGGGCCTGCTGGACCAGCCGCGGTTCCTGAACGCAGCCTGTGCGATCGAGACGCTGCAGCCACCCCATACCTTGCTTGCGCTACTGAAGGGTATCGAGAGGGATATGGGGCGTCGGACAGTGGTGCGAAACGGCCCCCGTGTTATCGATCTGGACATCCTGCTGTACGATGCCATCGAGATCAACACCGAGAGGCTAAGCATTCCACATCGAGGGATGCTAGACCGAGTGACGGTTTTGGTTCCGCTGGCTGCGATTGCGCCGCGTGTGCGCCATCCTCTCACCGGGCGCACGATCGCCGATCATCTGGATGCACAAGGCCCAATCACGGGTATAGCCCTTTTCCCGCCGGGGCTCGGCTGATCGGTGTATTCCGGCTAGAGCCCTAGTGTTCACCTTGCTTTCTGACAGTTTGGCTCAGCAGATCGCGCGTGCGGTAAAATGCGAGCTTGGGCTGGCGGTATTCGTTGAGCAGGCCTTTGTTATTGTATCCTCGGGGGCGCGTCAATACCCTCGTCCCATCGATACCACGATCGGTGCGCGTGTCAAAGAACTGCCAGACGAAAAAGCCACTGATGTCTGCGCGACCGCCAAAACATTCGAGCGCCTCGGTGAGCACCTCAGCCTGGTACTCTTCGCTCCAGAGCGCGTCGGCCTCCAGGGAGCGACACCCATAGAGGGCCCCGGCCCCAAACTCGCTGACGATCAGAGGCTTGTCTCCTACCAGCGATCGCATCCTGGATAACATCTCCGGCCATGTGCTGTCGTGGGTATACCAGCCAGGGTAGGCGTTGATGCACACAAAGTCGACGAGGTCAGTGCATCTGTCCCGTGGGCCGCGGTCGGTGGCATAGGTCACGGGCCGCGTCCTGTCGATCTCGCGAACCGTGTCCACCAGGCGCTCCACCAGTGTCCGACCAATCAGCGTATCCGTCGCGCACTCATTCAGGATGCTCCATGCCCAGATGCTGGGATGGCTGGTGTCTCGTTCAACCATCGCCCACAACATAGCGGCGGCGCGATCGCTGATGACGTCGCTCGCGAGTTGCTCGCCGCGAAAGCCCCACAGAGGGATCTCTTCGATAAACAGCACACCCTTTTCGTCGCAGTAATCGAGGAATCTCTGATCATTGGGATAGTGTGAGCCCCGGATCGCGTTGCCTCCCCAGTCCTTTAGAATGTCCAGGTCGCGCAGCATCAGGTGATCCGGGATCGCCGGCCCCCAGTCAGGATGATCCTCGTGCCGGTTGACGCCGCGTATCTGGAGTGGCTTGCCATTCAACAGGATGGTCTGGCCTTTTACTGTGATGTCACGAAAGCCGGTCCGCTCGATAAGGTCATCCGAATCCACCGATAGCCTGATCTCGTAGAGCCGGGGATTGTCGGGCGACCAGATCTCAACATTATCGATCTCCTGACCAAACATCAGGACCGCGGTGCTGCCGTGTTCGACGGTGATCTTGTCTGAACGGAGCGTCTTTCCGTCGATCGTGAGCGTCCACTCGGCCTCACGGGTGTCTGCTGCCAGCGATCCGATCTCTGCTCGAACGTTAATGGCAGCGTGCCTGCCGGACAGTACCGGCGTCACGCGAAAAGAGTCGACATACACGCAGGATTGCAATACCTCGACCCACACGGGGCGCGGAATCCCGCCGTACCGGAACCAGTCGAGACGATCGGAGGGTATCGTAGAGTGGCTGTCGTGGGTGTTGTCAACGCGTATGACGAGCTCGTGCCTGTCTGGTCCCGGAGCCTGGACGAGCATCGCAAAGGGAGTGTAACCGCCATAGTGGTCGCCGAGCGGTTCGCCGTCCAACCAGACATTCGCCTGATGGCTGACGGCTGCAAAGCACAGCTTGGCTGCCAGGCACGTGGGCAGATCAAAGCGGTAACGATACCAGGCTGGCCCCTGGTAGTTGAGATAGGTTCTGCTGGTGTTCCAGACCCCGGGGACCCACAGCTGGGCCGCAGGCTGTGGAAAGTTGCTGTACCATTCTTCAGACAGGCCACGGTCGTCGGGATCCGTTATAAAGTCCCACGATCCAGAGAGATCAATCAGCACCCTGGTTCGGCTGGTCACAAAGCTACGATGCATGAATCCCTCCCGCTGTTAGCCCATACGGAGCTCGACACCACCGCCGGAGTATACCTTTCCCTGTGGCGATGGGCAATCTTGGAGCTCCCCCATGATGCAGACCGCCCATTCCGGGTCTCACATGCCAATGTCGCAAGATGTGGTACACTCTGGTGCGTGGGCACGACAGCTCCACGCAGATTGGGGAGAGAGCGGATGCGTATTCTGCACGTCTACAAGGACTATTACCCGGTGCTCGGGGGCATCGAGAATCACATCAGGTTACTGGCGGAGAGCCAGGCCAGGTACGGCGATGATGTGACAGTGCTCGTGACAGGGGACTCGTGGCGCACGCAAGTGGAGGATCGTAACGGCGTCACGATCGTGAAAGCGGGTCGATTGATCGAGACCGCCTCCACGCCGCTGAGCGCTCGTTTGTCCTGGTATCTGTATGGTCAACGTCCTGATATTACCCACCTGCATTTCCCCTACCCACCCGGTGAGGTCAGCCAGTGGCCCCTGCTCCGCCGGCGCGCAACCGTGCTTACGTATCACAGCGACGTGGTGCGGCAGCAGCGCTTGCTGAGGTACTACCGGCCCGCCATGTTACGGATCCTGAAGCGCATCGACCGCATCATTGTGACCTCGCCAAGCTACCTCGCGAGCTCTGAGGTGCTGCGTCTGGTCGCTGATCGCTGCAAGGTCGTTCCGCTCGGTATCGACCAGACCCCCTTTCGGCAGGTGCCTCCGGAGGCGGTCGCGGACCTTGAGCGGCGTTACGGCGATGGGCCCTGGGTGCTCTTTGTTGGGGTGTTGAGATATTACAAGGGGCTGAGGTATCTGATCGAGGCGATGCAGCAGATCCCCGCCAGACTGCTGATCGTCGGTCAGGGGCCGGAAGAACCCAGGCTGCGCGAGCAGGTCGCTCAACTCGGACTGCAGGATAAGGTCATCTTTGCAGGCGCTGTGTCCGACGCGGACCTGCCGGCCTATTACCGGCTGGCCAGACTCTTTTGCTTGCCGGCAAGCGAGCGAAGCGAGGCTTTTGGCCTTGTGCAGGTGGAGGCGCTGGCCTCCGGACTGCCCATAGTCTGCACTGAGCTGGGCACAGGGACAAGTTATGTCAATAAGGACGGGGTATCCGGCCTGGTTGTTGCCCCGCGGGATGCGTCGGTTCTCACCGCGGCTATCCTGAGATTGCTCAATGACGATGCGTTACGCCAGCGCCTGGCCGACGGCGCTCTCCAGCGGGCTCAGTTGTTCACGGCCACGAAAATGCTGACCGAGATGCGGGCTGTCTATGAAGATGTCCTGGATCAACGAAGGCATCATGAAGGGCGGCGCCGCGCCAGATGAGATCGAATTGGCCTGAGAGCGTCGGTCGGATATCATCGTGGGATGTTATGCGCACCCGTCGGGGAGTGTGAATGCCAAGGCTGACAGCATATCTGGAGAAACTGATCGAATCTGGCTGGCTGCTGAGCCTTGTGGTCGTGCCGCTCTTTTTCAACGTCTACTCCTACCGCGTCTTTGAGCCCGACAAACTGGGCCTGTTCCGCTTCCTGGCCACCCTGATGGGTGTGCTCGCTGGGCTGTTGGTTGTCCTCCGGTGGAAGCGGGCCGAAAATGGGAGTCTGTCATGGGATGCGGTGCGATCGTGGATTGCTGCGCCGCTGGTATTGCCTGCCCTCTTGACCGGTATTGTATCTCTGTTGACGACAGCCTGGTCTGTTTTCCCCCGCGCGAGTTTGATGGGCTCCTATCAGCGTCTGCAGGGCACCTATACGACGCTCTGCTACCTGATCCTCTTTGGCTGTGTCCTGGCGTATCTGCGGCAAAAGCACCAGGTGAAACGTGTGCTGACCGTCATCGTGCTGACCAGCCTGCCCGTAGCATTGTACGGCGTGCTGCAGCATCATGGCATGGACCCTCTTCCCTGGCAGGGCGATGTCACGGAGCGTGTCGCGTCGACGATGGGAAATGCCATCTTCGTGGGCGCCTATTTGATCATGGTGATCCCCCTCACCCTCAGCCGGTGGCTCTCTGGCGCGAAAGCGCTGGTGGCCGGGCGACGCGACGGCGCGGCCCGACTGTTTCCGGTGTTGGCAGCTTTCTCGGTGATCGCCCAGGTGTTGGCGTGGGCGATGCTCCCATTCTCGGTCGCTATCCTGGTGGCGATGCTGCTGCTTTTCGCGGGCCTGCTCGTGGCGGTGGTGACAAAAGCCACGCTTTCCATCGTGGGCGATACCCTGATCAGCGGCCTGGTACTGGCCGTTCAATTGGTGGCGTTGCTCTTTAGTGGCAGTCGAGGTCCCCAGGTGGGCTTGCTGGGTGGTCTAGCCTTGATGGCGTTGCTGACGGTGGCAGTCGCACGACGCCGGCGCGTGGCTTTCGGCGTGGTCATAGCGGGTGCTACCCTGCTCGTGCTCCTCCTGGTCATGAACCTGCCCAATTCGCCGCTCGCGCCGGTGCGAGAGGTCCCGTATATCGGCCGCCTTGGACGTCTTTTGGAACTGGATCAAGGCACCGGCAGGGTGCGCACTCTGATCTGGGAGGGCGCGGTTGATTTGCTGCAGGCCGACCCGTGGCGGGCGACAATTGGCTACGGTCCTGAATCCATGTACGTGGTCTATAACCGTTACTATCCGGCAGAGCTTGCGCACTATGAGGCGCGCACAGCCTCACCCGACCGGGCTCATAACGAGATCTTTGATGCGCTGATCACTACCGGACTGCCCGGGCTCATTGCCCATCTCACGCTTTTTGTTGGCGTGATCGTGTACGGGCTGGACAGGCTCGGACTGGCATCCGATCGGCGCTCACGGGCGCGTCTGCTGTCTGCCGCCGGTGTCGGTGGGCTTCTAGGGATAGTCCTTCCCGTCGTGCTAGACGGGTCTCTGCGCCTGTCAGGTGTTGGCCTGCCCATAGGCATCGTCGCAGGGATCATGATTTATGTGTCGATCGCGGCCATGTTGGGGCGAAGCGTACCTAACGATATGCAACCCTGGCAGCAGACTCTGGTAACTGCGCTCCTGGCTGCGGTCGTGGCGCACTGGATAGAGATATCGGTGGGTATCGCGATCGCCTCGACCCGGGTCTACTTTTGGACGTACGCAGCCCTGCTGGTCAGTGTTGCGCGATGGCGTCCAGATGATAGTATCCCATTAACTCTCGCCTCCTCCAACAAAACTCCAAGGCGGCCAACCGGCGGCAGTGGCCAGGCGACGAGATCGCGCCGCAGTCAGGCGGTGCGCGAAACCGCTGTCGCTGCGCGAGAATCGTCGCCCAAGCCATGGCTACCTCTCACCCGCGTCGCGCCCGTGCTTGCCATGATTCCAGTGACGCTGGCCTGGGACTTGATCGGGAGTGCAGAGAGGCAGGCCACACTGCTCGCGATGCTTGTTCCCGTTCTTGATCGGTCCGGAGAGCCCTCATCGACTGGCCTGCTGTGGCTGATAATGACCACGATACTGGTGATTGTCGTGACGCTGGCGTGTGAGAGCTCACAGCAGGGCAATAGTTCCTTTTCAGGGCGCTGGCGCCTGAAGGCCTTCGCTGCTGCGATTCCTATCCTGGCGACGGTCCTGTACTCGGTTCTTCTCGCCGTTAGCCTCGCGCGGCCAGTCGAGCCTCTGGCTTTGCTCAATGGCTATCTGGTCACCCTGGCTCTGGGCCTGCTGGGACAAGCCTGGGCGCTGGCAAAGGATGCGGCGCCGAGTCCGGTCAGGCTGAGCCGGCGCATGGCATCCGCTGCGCTGGCGATGTTCCTTGGCGTAGTGGTGCTTGCCTGGTTTGCGAACATTGTCCCCATCAGGGCGGATATGGTGTATAAGCAGGGGTTGCAGTATGATGGCGCCCAGAACTGGGGCCAGGCGGCCGCCAGGTACGAGCTGGCCAGTGAGATGGCGCCATCGCAGGACTATTATCTGCTCTTTGCGGGCCGAGCCCGGCTCGAGCAGGCCCGTGAGGCGGCCGAGGCCGAGCGCGACCCCCTGTTCGGGGCTGCGATCGACCATTTACAGAGGGCTCGCAGACTTTCGCCCCTGAACACCGATCACGCTGCCAATCTGGCGAGAGCGTACCGTACCTGGGCCGAGGCGGAGGCGAACGGCGGCCAGGCGAGGGAGCATCTCGAGAGAGCGTTGCAGCACTATACGGAGGCCATCGCGCTGAGTCCTCAGAACGCCCAGCTGTATAATGAAGCGGGCATGACACTCTCGGCCCTTGGGGATGTCGAGGGAGCGCGGGGATACTTTATCCAGTCGCTAGAGCTCGACGATCGCTACGCGCCCACGTATCTTCTGCTGGGCGATCTGCACCTTGACGCCGATGAGTGGGCTGACGCGATCACTTTCTACAATAAAGCTGTGGCGCTCACCCCCAATTCCGTTTCCGCCCTGAGCCGCCTGGCGTACGCGCATGCTCAGGCCGAGAACTGGGACCAGGCAATTGCTGCGAATCTGGCCGTGCTCGAGCAGGTGCCGGAGGACTATATCACGCTGCGGAATCTGGTGTACATTTTCTACACGCAGCAAGACGCAGCGTCTGCGCTGGCGTACCTGGATCGGGCGCTGGCTGTCGCTCCGGAGGCTGAAGCCGGGGCTCTTTGGGCGTTGCGCGAGCAGCTCGACCGCTAGCGTTGGGCGCAGATAGGATCAAGGAGGCATTCGTTTGGCTCAGTACCTGTTGATCGTCCTGTCCGCATTTGTGCTGGCCGCCGGAACGACGCCGCTGATGCGTCGCGTCGCGTTCAGGCTTGGCGTGGTGGATATGCCAGCGGCGCGCAAGCTCCACAGCAAGCCCATGCCCTTGATGGGAGGGATCGCCATTTTTGTGGCCTTTATCGTCTCCCTTGTGCTGCTCGGCGACCGTGCCTATGTGCGTGAGGTGGTCGGCATCCTCCTCGGAGCCACAATTTGCTCCCTGGTCGGATTGATCGACGATCGTTCTTCGCTCAGACCGCGAGCCAAGCTGCTCGTGCAGTTGCTGGCTGCAGGCATACTGGTACTTTCGGGCGTGTCCATCCAGCTGCCCTGGCTCGGTGTCTGGAACGTGGCAGTTACACTGGTATGGGTCGTCGGGATCACCAACGCGATGAACCTGCTCGATAACATGGACGGGCTTTGCGGCGGGGTTGCGATGATCGCGTCCACCTTCTTCCTGCTGCTCGCGGCCATGAATGGGCAATACCTCGTGGGTGCGCTGGCTGCGGCTGTGCTCGGCGCTTGTGTGGGATTTCTCGTGTACAATATCAATCCGGCGAGCATCTTTATGGGCGATAGCGGCGCGCTCTTTCTTGGTTTTGTGCTGTCCGCGCTTGCCATCAAGTTGCGTTTTCCGACGCTCTCCACGAACGTGTCCTGGATCATCCCTATCGTCGTCCTGGGGCTGCCAGTGTTCGACACCACCCTGGTTACGGTCTCTCGCTTGCGCCGGCGCCTGAATCCGTTGACCACGCCAGGAAAGGACCACCTGTCCCACCGTTTGGTGGCCTGGGGCATGTCGCCGCGCGAGGCAGTACTGGCACTCTATCTGGTCTGCGGTGCGTTTGGCGTGTTGGGGATGTTTCTCATGCAGGCTTCTCCCAGGCTTACGATCGCAATTGGGATCGCTGTGCTGCTTGGCGCAGGCTATGCGATCTATAGACTGGAAAGATGGTTCATCAGGCAAGAGCGGATTTCAGGAACAGAGGAACAAAACCGGGTCCGTGGGTAGATGGCACAGGTAATGCCGTGCCGTGGATCTATACGTCCGTGAATCTGAGTAAAGGAGCAGTCATGCCGTACTACAGTCCCGATGAGCGCAGCGGAGGAATGTCTTCCCAGCCGAAAGCGATGCAGTGGCGTCAGGCGCCCGCCATGGCACTGGAGCCTGGTGTGAGCTATGGTGCCATCATTCATACCGACAAGGGAGACATCCAGATCGAGTTGTTTCAGGATCAGGCGCCTGTCACTGTGAACAACTGGATCTTTTTGGCGCGCAAGGGCTATTACGATGGCGTCACGTTTCATCGCGTGATCCCGGGCTTTATGGCGCAAACCGGCGACCCGACAGGCACAGGGGCAGGCGGCCCGGGCTATACCTTTAAGGATGAGTTTACCCCGGCTTTGAGGCATCGCGGCGAGGGGATTCTCTCGATGGCCAATCGTGGCCCGGCTACCAACGGCAGCCAGTTCTTTATCACCTATGTGCCCACACCGCACCTGGATGGTCGCCATACCGTGTTCGGGCGCGTCGTCGAGGGGATGGATGTCGTGAGGTCTATCACGCCACGAGATCCGGGTGCCCGGCCGACGCCGCCTCCGGGCGATCGCATTCTGAGCATCGAGATCCTGGAAAGCAAGTGACCACACCGGACGCCACTCAGGCCACATCGCCCGCCCGATCGGGCCGCTGGACGCGCATCCTGGCGTTGGTGGCGTCCCTGGCAATCACGGTCGCGGTGCTGGTGTTTCGGGACAAGCTCGTCGAGCTGAAAGAACTTGGCTATCTGGGTGTGTTTCTGGTCAGTGTACTCAGCAATGCCACTGTGGTCCTTCCCGTGCCCGGCATCGCGGTCGTCTTTGCTGGCGGTGGTGTACTGAACCCGTTAGTGGTGGGCCTTGTGGCAGGCCTGGGTGAGCCTCTGGGCGAACTTACTGGATACCTGGCCGGATACGCGGGCAGTGCGGTGATTGAGGATAGCGAACGCTTTCGAAAGGTAGCGCATCTGGTGGAGCGTCGGGGTTTCCTGACCCTCTTTGTGCTGTCTGCAATCCCCAATCCGCTGTTCGATCTCGCCGGGGTAGCCGCCGGTATGGCCAAGTATCCGGTGGCCCGGTTTCTGGTGCCGTGCTGGCTGGGCAAGACCGTCAAGTCCATCCTGGTGGCGCAGGTTGGTTCGGTGTCACTAGAATGGGTGCTCAAGTGGTTTGGCTAGCGTCCCCATTTGATCTGGACTAGACCGGAGGCTATCTGCTACAAGCGCACTGGGCCGCAACCGGCAGCTATAGCGGATGGATGGAGTCGATAGGAACCTTGCTCTCCGCCATAGCAGTCTCTACCCGGTCTCGCTCTAGCCAGGCGAATCTAATCGATATGCCGCAGTTGCTCGAGATCTCGCGCGGCACTGGAATCAACTTGACCTGCAGCCCGGCACGCTGCAGCACTTTTTCGCCGCGCAGTGCCGCCGATGTGCTGGGCACAAGTATCACCCCGAACTCGTTCACGGGAGCGCGCTGATCCGTCACGTTGCCCTCCCTCGTCGCTAATTGGACAGCATCATACGACAGCTGCGACTCCGAGCCAAGCCAGGGTCTTTGACATCGGGAGGTCTGGTCCCTATGCTAAGGGCGCTAGAGGTTTGGGCGAAAGGAGCCACATGGAGACAGCATCCGTACTGATGAATCCATTCCCGCCCGCTGCCCTGCCCGGCTATCGCCAACCGCCTCCCGGCTACCACTGCCGGTGGATTTGGCACCCGGAGGCGACGGCAGGCGCCCCCGCTGTGATGGTCTTTCGGCTACCCTTTGAGGTACTTTCGGACTGCGTCGTGCCAGTGCATGTTTCTGCGGATCAGCGCTATGCGCTGTATCTGGATGGCGACCCGGTTGGCCGCGGCCCGACGCGGGGCGATCTCGGTCACTGGTGCTATGAGACCTACTCGTTGGAACTGAGGGCTGGCAGTCACCTCCTCTCCGCCTGTGTCTGGTGGCTCCCCGCGGATGGCGCGCCGATGGCTCAGATGTATGGCGATCCAGGCTTTATCCTGCTCGCAGAAGGTCCCTTGACCGATAGTATCTCAACCGGCGCGGCGCCCTGGCAAGTGGCTGAGGTGTCTGCCTATGAGGGGCGCGCAGACACAGTGAGCTGGTACTTTGTCGTCGGCTGGTCGTTCACCTTGGACGGGCACAAATACCCGTGGGGTTGGGAGCGTGACCCAGCTGCGCACGCAGCTTGGCATGATGCTCTTTCTGTCGCAGTTCCTGTGGGAGATGGGTTCCATTACAACGCGGACTATGAGACGCGGGAACGCCGTCCGCAGCATCATCTGACGCCGGCACCGATCCCGAACATGATCGCGAGCGAGCGCAAGGCAGGCACTGTGCGCTTTGCAGGACTGCTGGGGCCAGGGTTACAGGGCGATCCATGCTCAGCGACCAGCCGCCCCATCCTGGCGGAGGAGCATCATGTTGCTCTCGCCTCTCAATGGCAGCGCCTGCTGCTTGAGGGTTTGCCGGTCACTATTCCCGCACACCAGGTTCTGCGTGTGTTGATCGATCTGGACAACTATTACTGCGCCTATCCTGAGCTGTGTACGACTGGCGGTGATGGCGCCTCCATTCGCCTGGGCTGGTCTGAGAGCCTCTATCAGGGCTCTAATCCGCGAGATGAGGCCAAGGGCAATCGTGACGACGTCGAGGCCAAGTACGTGCGCTGCGTCTATGATGCCTTTCTGCTCGAAGGCGGCTCGGGGCGCACCTACTCGACACTGTGGTGGCGGGCGGGCCGGTACGTGGACCTGATCGTCGAGACGGGCGATGAGCCGGTCACTATTGAAGGCCTGTCGTGGCGAGAGACGCGCTACCCGCTGGAGATGGAGGCCACGCTTGAGACGAGCGATGCTGCCTTTGACAGCGTTAGGCCGCTCATGTTCAGAACCCTGCAGATGTGCGCTCACGAGACCTACATGGATTGCCCGTACTATGAGCAGCTGCAGTACGCCGGTGACACCCGGCTGGAGATTCTCGCCACCTATGTCTCTACCCACGATGACCGGTTGCCGCTCCGTGCCGCGACACTGTTTGATCAGTCGCGGGGATACGATGGCCTGACGCGCAGTCGCTACCCCTCCGCGGTGCCGCAGGTGATCCCGCCGTTTTCGCTCTGGTGGGTGTCGATGGTCTATGATCTCTACATGTGGCGCGGGCATGCCGAGCGTGTGCGCAAGATGTTGCCAGGAGTGCATGCAGTGCTGTCCGCCTTTGGCCAGGGCATGGGCGAGTGCGATCTGGTTGTGGCACCGGCGGGCTGGAACTTTGTGGACTGGGTTCCCGAGTGGACGGCCGGCTGGCCGCCTTCGGGCCGGTTTGGCTACAGTGCGATTCTCAATCTGCAATATGTCTACGCGATGGATCGCGCCATCTATCTATTCAGGCACCTGGCGCAGGACGATCTCGCGCGCCACTGGAGCTCTGTGCGGCGGCGCGTTGCCGAGGCGATCGTGCGCAACTATTGGGTGGCTGGTTCCGGCCTGATGGCCGATGACCTGGAGCGTTCTCGCTTTTCTGAGCACGCGCAGTGTCTGGCTCTGCTCTGCAACCTGCTACAGGGCGCTGATCGGAACAAGCTCATTCAGGGGCTATTGCACGCGCCGGCGCTTGCCCGGACGACGGTCTACTTTAGCCACTATCTCTTTGAGGCGCTATACCATGCCGGGGCGCTGGCGGAATCGGACGCGAGGCTGGCCTTTTGGCGCTCACTCCCTGAGATGGGGCTCAAGACCGTGCTGGAGCAGCCTGAGCCTTCACGCTCTGACTGCCATGCCTGGGGGGCTCACCCGCTCTTCCATGCCTACGCGTCCTTCCTGGGGGCGCGTCCTGCTGAGCCTGGTTTTTCGCGCATCCGCATCGCTCCGCAACCCGGACCGTTTCGCCGGATGCGCGGACGCTTCCCTGACGCCAGAGATGGCTATGTGTCCTTTGATCTTGTTTTTGAGCAGGGAATTCGCGGCAGCATTGTCTTGCCTGACTCTCTGGAGGGCGAACTGCTCTGGCGGGGCGCGTCGCTGCCCCTTCGTCCGGGCTTGAATTCTATCGATCTTGACTAGCGACTGGTGTTCCAGGTCCGCAACTCACGCGAGAAGGAGTGATGGATGCCCTCTGAACTGGCTCTACGATATGGCGTGAATCCGCACCAGCAGCCCGCGCGCGTCTTTATGGCGCAGGGCGACCTTCCTTTCACCGTGCGCAACGGCCGCCCCGGGTACATCAATTTGCTGGACGCGCTCAATTCCTGGCAACTGGTGCGCGAGCTCGCCCAGGCGTTGCAGATGCCGGCTGCAGCCTCCTTCAAGCACGTCAGCCCTGCCGGGGCGGCCGTGGCGACGCCCCTGGCAGAGGCGGAGCGTATGGCCTGCGCGGTAGACGACATGGCACTTTCGGCACTCGCCACTGCTTATGCACGAGCACGCGGGGCCGATCGTATGTCTTCTTTCGGCGATTGGGTGGCACTCAGTGAGCCGTGCGACCTGGCCACCGCAGAGTTGCTGCGCCGCGAGGTCTCCGATGGCATCATCGCTCCGGGGTATGAGGAGGGGGCTCTTCAAGTCCTGAGCCGCAAGCGGGGCGGTAACTACTGCATTCTTGAGATCGATCCGGCCTATACGCCAGCCGAGCTGGAAAGCCGAATTGTCTACGGGATACACCTGGAGCAGCGGCGCAATGACGCGGTGATTGGGCCGGAGACTTTTCAGGATATCGTCACGCTTGAGAAAACGTTGTCGGCGGACGCGATACGTGATCTGACGGTGGCGACCATCACGCTCAAGTACACCCAGTCTAATTCGGTGTGCCTGGCTCATAACGGTCAGGTCACTGGAAATGGTGCCGGCCAGCAGTCGCGCGTGCACTGCACGCGACTCGCCGCGTCCAAATCCGATCTGTGGTTTCTCAGGCAACATCCCGTCATCGAGGAGTTCAAGTTTGCACGGGGCCTGAGCCGCGCGGATCGCAACAACGCCATCGACCTGTATTTTGGCGAGGATCTCTCGCCCGCTGAGGAGCGCGCCTGGGAAGCCGCCTTTGAGAATGTGCCTCCGAGACTCTCGTCAGAGGCGCGCCGGGAGTGGCTCGACAAGGTGACGGGCGTGGCGCTGAGCAGTGACGCCTACTTTCCATTCCGCGATTCCATCGATCGCGCCAGTCGCAGCGGGGTGCGGTACGTCGCGCAGCCCGGCGGCTCGATGAGAGATGCTGATGTTGTTGCGGCATGCGACGAGTACGGTATGGTCATGGCGAGAACAGGGCTGCGTTTGTTCCACCACTGACGGTTGTGGTGGATCCTCATCCTGATTTCGCAGCCTGATGCAGGCATCCCGCGGCTGATTCAACCGCGGGATGCTCTGAGTAATGCCTAGCGCGTTATTCGAGGATATCGTCGAGAATCCCCGTCGCCCACCGCGGTAGCCTGCCGATCACGCGGATACCGGTTGTCCCATAATCGATGTCATCGATGATCCCGTGCTCACGCCAGCTGCTTACCACCTCGCCTGCGCTGTAGGGGACGAGCACATCAAAGGGCAACATCTCTGCCACCAGGAGCGCTTCGATTTCAGCCAGGAACTCCTCTATCCCGACGCCCTGTTCAGCGGACAGATAGACTATATGCTCATACTGCGCAGCGAGTTGGCCCACCGGGCCGTCGTGGCGGCCGAATCTGGTCTCGTCAACGTGCTCCAGATCCTCCGGATCCACAAGGTCAATCTTGTTCAGCGCCAGGATCACCGGTTTGGCATCGGCACCAATGTCCTTCAGGACTTGCTCGACCGCTTGCACTTTGAGCGTCACAAGCGGGTCGCTGATGTCCACCAGATGGACCAGGATATCCGATTCGTTGACTTCCTCCAGGGTCGCCCGGAAGGCGGCCACGAGCTGCGTTGGCAGTTTCTGGATGAACCCGACGGTGTCGGTAAAAAGCACGTGCTTTCCACCGGGCAACTCCAGGCGTCTGGTCGTCGGATCCAGGGTGGCAAAGAGCCGGTCCTCGACAATGACACCCGCGCTTGTCAGGCGATTTAGCAGCGTGGACTTGCCGGCGTTCGTGTAGCCCACGATCGAAACGGTGGGAAGCCCCTGTCTGCGGCGCTGGCGTCTGCGCTGGCTGCGCAGCAGACGGACCTGTTCGATCTCACGACGCAGTTGGGCCATCCGTCGGCCAATCTCTCGGCGGTCCGACTCGAGCTGCGTCTCGCCAGGACCGCGCAGACCCACCCCGCCCACCGTCTGGCGCGACAGGTGTGTCCACTGACGCGTGAGCCGCGGCAAGCGATACGTGTATTGAGCTAGCTCGACTTGCAGTGCGCCCTCTTTTGTCCGCGCATGCAGGGCAAAGATGTCCAGAATCAAGGCCGTGCGATCCAGCACGGAGAGCTCGAGATCTCGCTCCAACGTCCGCAGCTGTGCCGGGGAGAGTTCATCGTCGAAGATGACGACCTCTGCACCGAGCTCGCGGCATTGTTCTTTGATTTCAACGACTTTGCCGGAACCGATGTAAGTGGCGGGTTGCACGCGATCGACATTCTGTCTGTCGCGGCCAACGACCGCCAATCCCGCAGTGTCCGCGAGTTGTGCAAGCTCGTCCAGTGACGAGTCGAGGTCGAACAGGGTGTCCTCTCCCCGCACATTTACGCCCATCAGAAAGGCGCGCTGAGCGCGACGGCGCCCTGATCCGGTAATGGTGTTTGTGTCTAGCCCGATACCCGTGACAATCGCTCCCCCGCCTCGATCAAGCGTTCTTCTGAAATGCAGACAGATAGACGCATATAGCCCTCACCATACTGGCCAAAGGCGGTGCCTGGAGTCATCCAGACACCCGCTTTCTCCAGCATTTCCAGGGCAAACTCTTCGCAGTTGGTCCCTTCCGGAACCCGGGCCCAAACATAAAGACCGCCCACCGGCTTGTCAGCGGACATCCCGATGCCAGGCAACCAGTTGAGGATGATGTCGCGTCTGCGCTGATAAATTGCATTTCGATCTTGCAGCCAGCTCTGGTCGCTGTTGTAGGCTACAGTGGCAGCATCCTGTATCGGCCGAAAGATGCCCGAGTCGATATTCGTCTTGACCGTGGTCAGGGCCTCGATCGCCTTCTCGTTGCCCACTGCAACGCCCACCCGCCAGCCGGCCATATTGTAGGTCTTGCTATGGGAGTTGAACTCGATAGCGACCTGTTTCGCTCCGGGAATCTGCAGGATGCTGGGAGCCTGATACCCGTCAAAAGTCACGTCGCAGTATGGATTGTCGTAGCAGATCAAAAGGTCGTGCTCTGCCGCGAAATCTACCGCATGACTCAGAAACTCGAGTGGCGCGCCCGCTCCGGTGGGATTGTTGGGATAGTTGAGCCACATGATCGTGGCCCGTGAGAGGATATCGCCCGGGATGGCCTCCAGGTCCGGCAGCCAGTCGTTCTCCCTGTGCAGAGGCATCGGGTACGAGTCTCCGCCTGCCAGGAGCGCGCCCATCCGATAGGTGGGATAGCCCGGATCAGTGGCGAGCGCGATGTTTCCGGGGTCGACAAAGGCGAGCGCAACATTGGCAAGCCCCTCTTTGGATCCGATCAGCGGCAAGATCTCAGAACCCGGATCGAGCTCGACGCCAAAGCGTCGCCCGTAATAGTTGGCGGCTGCCTGCCTGAGCGCCGGCGTCCC
The DNA here is from genome assembly GCA_040772225.1 of Anaerolineae bacterium. Classification (GTDB taxonomy): domain Bacteria; phylum Chloroflexota; class Anaerolineae; order UBA1429; family UBA1429; genus JAAYED01. Next base: position 242,013 of record JAXGYO010000002.1, on the reverse strand, counting down.
GTAGTATCCTGCGTAGCCATGAGTGTCGCTGCGCAATGCGCTCTGATACATGGCGTCGATGATCTCTTTGGGGGGCGCGAGGTCCGGGCTGCCTATTCCCAGACTGATGACGTCTACCCCTCGAGCTCGTTCGGCGGCGATCCTCTTTTCCACGGTGGCAAACACGTACGGCGGTAGGTTTTCGATGCGCTTGGCGATTCTCATCCTGGTCTCCTCACTAGATCGGCTCGTATGCGGGCGTGGCTGGCGACTGTCAAGGGTGTCAGCTAACGTGCAATTGCGCGCGCCGCAAGGGGCTCATCTTCGAGCCAGGTCTTGAGCACGTGGCCGACACGCTGGAGGCTTCTGGCATCCAGTTTGTCGGGCGTGTCATCAAGCGTATGCCAGTACGGGTAGTCAAAGTCTATAATGAGTGCCGCTGGTATCCCAATTTTGAGAAAGGGCGTGTGATCGTCGATGATGTGATGTTTGTGGGTCGCTTGAAAGACGTTGCTATAGCCCAATTCTGCCGCGAGACCCCACAGCTCTTCCTTCAGCCAGAGCGACGATGACCACTCATAGAATAGCTGCTGATCTGCATCGCCCACCATGTCCACGATGATGGCATATTCTACTCTGTTTTGGGGCTCGTTGGTGAGGCGTTGCGCGAGGTGGTTTGATCCTACCGCCCAGTCCCAGCCGCCGATGTCACCGCTATCCTCCCCGTCAAAGAACACCAGCCAGACCTGCGAGCCGGCGATCTTGTCCTGCTCCAGCGTGCGTGCCAGTTCAAGCAACACGGATGTCCCGCTCGCCCCGTCGTTGGCACCCGGTACTGGCTGCGTCCGATCTACAGGGTCTCTGTCAGCGACTGGCCGGGTGTCAAAGTGGGTACCGACCAGAACAATCGGCCCCTCGCCCTTTTTGGCGATAATATTGCAGAGGGTTTCCCCTCCATAGGCGAAGCAGTCCTTTTCGATCTCCCATCCGTAGCGTTCCACGTGAGATACGATGTAGTCGGCGGCTTGAAGATTGCCTTCTGTGCCCACCGCACGTGAACCCATGCGTATCATCCGCCGCACGTGCTGCAGAGCTCTGCTTCCTGAAAAGCCGTCGGCGCTGTTCGCGCAAGCTCCAAGCGAAATCAGAAGTGTTCCAATGGTCACCCAGGCGAGGCAGCGCCTTAGCATGAGACTTTTCCTACGATGTCAGCCAGGACTTGGCTCACGCTGACAAAGGTATCGAGATCAGCCAACGCGCGCTGGCCGTAGGCCTCACCGCGCTGGCGCTTGCCCCGCGGGGGCTCTGCGAGCTCTGGCAGCAGGCCCAGGTTTGGCTTCATCGGCTGGAACTGTGTCTCCTGCGAGGTGGTTACGTACCGCAACAGCGCGCCAAGCATTGTCGTTGACGGAAGCGTGACCGGAGGTGTGCCTCTAGTCACGCGTGCAGCGTTGATCCCGGCGACCAGCCCACTGGCCGTCGAGCCCATGTATCCCTCGGTCCCAACGATCTGTCCGGCAAAGAACAGCCTCGCATTTGCTCGCCATGCCATGCTGGCGTCCAGCAGGCCGGGCGAGTTGATATACGTGTTGCGATGCATCTGGCCGTACCTCACCCACTCTGCGCGTTCAAGGCCCGGGATGAGCCCAAAGACACGTTTCTGCTCATCCCACTTTAGATTCGTCTGGAATCCCACCAGATTATACAGTGTTCCCGCGAGGTTGTCCTGGCGCAGCTGTACGACCGCATATGGCCGCCGTCCCGTGCGCGGATCCGTCAGTCCCACCGGACGCAGCGGACCGTACGCCAGCGCATCCGTCCCTCGGCCAGCCAGAACCTCGACCGGAAGGCATGCCTCGAAAAACCTTGCATCCTCGCGTTCAAAAGAGCGCAACGGCGCTCGCTCCGCTGATACCAGCGCGGCGACAAAGGTCTCGTACTCGTCTTTACTCATCGGGCAGTTGATATAGTCCGCCTCGCCCTCTTCATAGCGCGAGGCGCGAAAGGCTACCCGCATGTCGATCGAGTCCGCCGTGACGATGGGCGCCATGGCATCGTAAAAGTACAACTGGCTCTCGCCCGCCAATGCTGCTATCGACTCTGCCAGCGCCTCTGAAGTCAGTGGACCGCTGGCCACGACAGTCACCGGCTCGGACGGTATGTCTGTGATCTGCTGCCGCTCGACCCGGATCCGAGGATGCGTTGTGATGGCCTCGGTCACGCTGGCGCTAAAGACATCCCTGTCTACCGCCAGTGCGCGTCCGGCTGGCACGGCTGCCTTTTCAGCACAGTGCAGAATCAGGCTTCCGAGTCTGCGCAGCTCCTCCTTGAGTAGCCCCGGCGCTCGACCTGTAAGCGTCGAGCCAAGCGAGTTGCTGCAGACGAGTTCTGCGAGGCGCCCTGTCTGATGCGCTGGCGTGGTTACCGCCGGACGCATTTCGTACAGCGTCACCATGATTCCACGGCGTGCGATCTGCCAGGCAGCCTCGCAACCCGCGAGCCCACCTCCGATGACGCTTACTGCCTCATGCGTGTATTCCATAGGTAGTTTCGACTATACCATAGGAAATGCACCGCTCCAATCGCTGTTCCAGATGCCAGCCTGGGTGGAGACCAAAAAAGGGCACGCCGTGAGCCGGCATGCCCTTTACGATGCGGATGCTGTAGACTATGTCAGCTCAGGCTACACGCGACTGTAGCTCCTTGACGGCTTCGTCGCTGGCTCTCTGGTAATGCGAGAATTCCATCGTAAAACTGCCGCGTCCCTGAGTCAGCGACCGCAGCGTTGTGGCGTAACCAAACATATTGGCCAGTGGGACCTGCGCCTGAATCGCCTGACCTCCTGCGCTGCGAGGGTCGATCCCGTTGATGATGGCAGCTCGCCCGCTCAAATCGCCGATGAGATCCCCGGTATAGTCCTGAGGGGCAATCACCTCGACCTTCATCATGGGCTCCAGCAGGATTGGCCGCCCGCGCTCGATCGCTTCCTTCAACGCGACGGATCCGGCAGCCTGGAAGGCGCGGTCCGACGAGTCCACTTCATGGTACTTGCCATCGACCAGTTTGACCTTGATATCGACCACGGGCTGCTTTGCGTATGGGCCTTCACGCATGGCCTCGCGGACACCCTTTTCCACCGAGGGGATATACTCTCGAGGGATCGCACCGGCCGTGATGGCGTTCTCAAAGACAAAGCCACCGCCCTGCTCCAGGGGTTCCACTTCGATCTCTACGACGGCATACTGGCCGTGTCCGCCCGATTGTTTCACCAATCGTCCGGTGACGTTGACCGGCCGCGTGATCGTTTCACAGTACGCAACCTTGGGCTTGCCCACCACCACGTCGACGTTGAACTCACGCCGCAGGCGATCTACGATGACATCGAGATGCAGTTCGCCCATACCGGCGAGAGTAGATTCGCTGGTCTGTTCATTATACTTGATCGTCAGCGTGGGATCCTCTTCCAGCAACCGCGCAAGCGCGTTCCCCAGCCGCTCGTCGGCTGTCTTGTTGGCAGCCTTGATCGAAAGCTCGATAACGGGAGTCGGGAAGGAGATCTCCTCCAGGACTACCGGTCGATCGGCGGTCGCTAGAGTCTCACCGGTCTTGGCGATCTTGAGTCCCAGCACAGCCCCGATATCCCCCGCCTTGATCTCCTCGACTTCCTCACGGCGGTCCGCATGCATGCGCACCAACCGCCCCACGCGCGCGGTTTCGCCCGTATTGGCGTTGGTCACCTCGGCGCCGCGGGTGATGACGCCCGAATAGACGCGGAAGAAGGAAAGTTTGCCGACATAGGGGTCGGTGGATACCTTAAAGACTAGAGCCGCCAAAGGTTCGTGCTCGTCAGCCTCACACACCATCGGATCCCCATCGATCGCGGACTGTCCGGTAATCGCGGGAACGTCCAGCGGAGATGGCAGATAGGCGAGCACGGCATCCAGCAGCGGCACAACACCGACATGTTTGAGCGACGAACCACAAAGCACGGGGATCGCGCGACCGGCAATCGTCGCCTGGCGCAGCGCGCGATCAAAGGTCTCGGCATCCACGGGCTCGTTTTCGATATATAGAAGAGCGATCTCATCGTCGACATCGGCAAGAGCTGCGACCATCTGATCCCGCCGCTCGTTGGCCTCTGCGAGAAGCCCATCAGGGATGGCGCTGGTCTCCGCGTTTCCCTCGGCGTCGCCGGTGAGCGCCTGCATGCGTACGAGATCGATGACGCCGCGAAGGTTATCCTCGCGTCCAATTGGCATCTGCACGACAACAGGATGGGCCTTTAAGCGGTCACGGATCATCCCGGCCGTGTGATCGACGCTTGCCCCCGGCCTGTCCAATTTGTTGACAAAGGCGATTCGCGGGACGCCATACCTGTCTGCCTGGCGCCACACCGTTTCAGACTGCGGCTCGACGCCTGCGACGCCGTCAAAGGCGACCACGCCGCCGTCGAGCACACGCAGCGCGCGCTGCACCTCTGAAGTAAAGTCAATATGCCCTGGCGTATCGATCAGGTTGATCTGGTAACCGCGCCACTGGCTCGTGATTGCGGCACTCTGAATAGTGATGCCCCGCTCACGCTCCTGCGGCATAAAGTCCGTCACCGTGTTACCGTCGTCCACGTTCCCCGAGCGATGTATCGTCCCCGTGTGAAAGAGGATGCGCTCTGTCGTGGTCGTCTTGCCCGCATCGATGTGCGCGATGATGCCGATGTTTCTGATCTTTTGTAGACGTTCAGTCGTCATGTCTCACCCCGGACGAATCGAGTACCATCTTGCCGATGGCATATAAAAGGGTGGCCGCGTGTTGGCCTATGCCCGCAGTTGGGCAGTCCGCCACGACATTGCCACCCCGCAACTACACTCACCGAAGGCTATGCGGCGCACATACAACAGTCTTCCGTATGCTCGGCCTCTGCCAATGACCGCACAACCGAATGATAAGTATAGAGGGAACTGCCCGGCGGGTCAAATCGCCGCAGCGTTCTTTAATGCGATCAATCGAAGGCCGCGCTGCGGCCGGGTGCTAATTCGCCCCGATCCTGAGCACGGAAGCGACACGGACGTCAGAAGGCGTGTCAATGGGCAACTCGTAATCACTGATCTGCGGCTGATTGACGGAGGGGTCATCGCAGGGTAAAATACGGCACGGGTGGCGGTCAGACGATTGGCGCGTCCATCCTGCAGAAAGGGTTAACAATATGAGCCTGCATAGCGAGTTTAGGGCACGTCTCGCTGGCGCGGGCGGCTCAGAGCCGCTGTTTTTCGCAGACCTGACAGCCTGGTACCGGCACAGTCTGCGACGTAACGCGATTCCGGCACAATGGCAAGGCGTCTCGCTTCACGATATGTACCGCAAGCTGGGGCTACCCATCTGGGATGTCGCCCATCTCTGGCGCGAGCAGGTGCCGGGCCTGCGCGTCGAGGATGAGATCAAGGACTCGGTACGGACGCGCACGATTCAGACTGCTTCGGGTCCGCTTTCCTGGCGCTGGGAGCTGGGCGATGACGATGCCTGGAGGCAGGTGCGCTTTCCGATCGCTGGCCCCGCGGACATGCCATCTGCCGTGCTGTGGGCACGTGCACTCACCTATGAGATCGACACCGCTGGCCTAACGGAGCTGGAGGCCTCAATCGGTTCCGATGGTGTATTGGCTGTCGCCCTACCGCCGCGTCCGGCCGTCCAGCTGGGTGGCAGCCTTGTGGGATGGCGCCAGGTCCACGAGTTGATGGGAGAGCCCGCCGTCGCGATCATCCTCGAATCCCTTGACCTGCACCTGCAGGAACTGGTGACTGCGCTGGCACAGCTGTCGGGCACCGTTCAAGTCAGCCCCGACGGCCTGGGGGCCGCGACTGTAACACCTGCCTTTTTCCATGATTACCTCGCGGCCAGTTACCGTACCACTGTGGGCGAGCTTGACGAATACCTGAAGGTGCTGCTTGTGCAAACGCAAGGTGACATGTCCGAACTGGCTCAGCCACTGTATAGCGTGGGTGTCAGAGGCCTGTACAACGTTCAGGCCGTCTCTGCCGATGTTTCCCTTGGGAGCCTGTCCGCGCGTCTCGGCGAAAGGCTTGTACTCTGGGGAGGAATCGACGCGCGGCTCTTGTCGCGTTCGCTAGACATCGCAGACTTTGAACACGCTGTCAAGAGGGCAGCCGACGATGCCTCGGGCCACAGAGGGGTTGTGCTGGGGGTCTCAGGACAGTGGCCGGCTGATGCTGACCTGGACCGCTTACGGCTCATTCCGGGGCTCATTCAATCGGCGTGACGGCACGATCAATCTATAACAATGTGAGGCAGGGTGGAATACGAGGGCCTTTTGAGTGAGTTGGACCAGTTGCTGCGTGAGACGTTTGACCTGTGGGATCCGGGTTGGGTGACCTTTAGCTGGCGGGCCTACACCTACGATCACACCCAGCGGGTGACCGGGTTAGCGGTGACGCTGTGCGGGCGCGAGGGCGGTGACTGCCAGGTGACGCGGCTGGCTGCACTCTTGCATGACATTACCAAGCCCTATGATGGCGAGTATGTGGTGGGGCCAGATGGCAAACGCCTGCTGGACGAGCGGGGCTTTTGGTACAACCAGGTGCGCCGCCCCGCCCGCTCCAACCATGTGACCGAGCTGTATGACCGGCTCGGCCTGGAGGGCAAGCTCCACAACGAGTCCGGCGCGGCGCTGGCGCGGGAATTGCTGCTAGAGTACGGGGTAGAGCCCGCCACCTGCGAGCGCGTGGCAGAGACCATCCTGCACCACCTCAAGCCACCCGAGGATGCGCCCGTGGAGAGTGCTTGCCTGTACGATGCGGATACGATCGACGCTAACATCGGCCTGCCGGCCTTTGTGCGCAATATCTATATTCATCATCACTACTATGACCAGCGGCGCACGCCTGACGCACCATCTATTGCCACGGTCCTGCATGAGCGGCCGCTAGAGTACCTGGCGCCTTACATCCGCGAGAATCTGCCTCAGTGGGCCCAAGGCAAGCGAAAGGACTTTGTGCCTCGATTGCTGACTGCGGCGGGCCGCGAGCTCGGCGACCAGCGAATCGATCGGCTTTTGCGCCACTTTTCCTGGCTGAGCAACGAACTCGATGTGTTTGCCGAGCGGCCTGATCACACGGGGATCGACGTTGTCGTGCACTATATGACCCACACCGACGACCCGAGTGTGGAAAAAGAGACGCGCCATCTCGCCGAGGTGTGGGCTCAAGATGGCGCCAGTCCCCAAACCTGTGCCTTTATCGAAGAGATTCGCAAGGAGATTGCCGGCCTGGTCTAGTGCCTCGGCCTGTATCGCAGCTGGAAGGGGCGGCATCAGTCGCCCCTTTTCTGGTGGCGCGGGCAAGCTCACTGCTATCCGATGCGCGTCTCTGCCAGGTACGCCTCATCGAGCGTGACGCCCAGTCCCGGGGCAGATGGCGGCGCCAGCATGCCATCTTCGTCCAACGTGAGGTTCCCGTGCATCAGTCCGCGCTCGCCCCCCTCGGTCACCACGTGTTCCACAATCAGCCCGTTGGACACGCCGGCGACCAGGTGCACGTGCAGCAGCGCAGAGCCATGCGGCGCCACCGGCAGATTGTGGGCGCTGGCCAGCGAAGCGATGTGACGGAACTCGGTGATCCCGCCGAGCACGTTCGCATCGGGTTGGAGGATGTCTGCGCCGCCACAGGCGATCAGATCGCGAAACCCGTAACGGGTATATTCGTTCTCGCCGGTGGCAATGGGGATTGCCGTACTGTCGTGCACGCGCCGCAGCCCCTCATAGTCCTCGGCGTGCACCGGCTCCTCGAACCAGTAGATGTCCAGATCCTCTATACGGCGGGCGATGCGGATCGCCTCCAACGGCGAGTAGGCGTTATTGGCATCTACCATGATCTCGACGTCCGGGCCCACAGCCTCTCGCACGGCCTGCACGCGCGCCACGTCCTCTGCCAGCGGCGCGCCGCCGATCTTCATCTTGATATAGTGCGCACCCGCGGCGACCTTCTCGCGCATCTCCTGCTGCAGCTCGGGCAGCCCCTTGCCCTCCAGGTAGTAGCCACCGGCCAGATAGGTGGGCACCCGCTCGGCATAGCCGCCCAGCAGCTTGGTTACCGGCAAGCCCACCGTTTTTCCCAGTGCGTCCCACATGGCGATGTCTATCGCCGCCATGGCGCGATTGGTGAGACCTCGCCGGCCGTAGAGCTTGGGCTGGAACATACGCTCCCAGAGACGCTCGACGTCAGAGACGTCCAGGCCGACAGCGTAGTCACCCAGGGCCAGCGCCGCGTGGAACACAACCTCATCTGCTCCGGGCTGTCCCCCTGCCCAGCCGACACCCTCAATGCCATCATCGGTGCGGACGCGGGTGATGACCGTACCACTCTGTGCATAAGTATACCGCCCGTTACGGATAGCACGTTGCCGCGTTACGCGGTGCAGTGTTGAGGTGACCTCGGTGACCTTCATGGGGCCTCCTGATTTTCTGGTTGGTCTCAAGGTCATTATATCGCAGTGTGCCTGACCGTCCAGGGCCTGCGCAGGTCTTGACAACGCTGTCGTGCGACCGATAATGGGGCCGCATCATTACAGGAGCAGACATGAAAACCACATTGCTCACAGATGTCGTCTACGAGCCCGACGTTCAGGCCCTGTCTGGCCAGTTGCGCGTCAAGAACGCTCGCGATCTGTCTGATCTGACGCGCCTGGCAGGTGAGGCGCGTCAGATCGCGCGCCCCAAGGCCGCCTACCGCGCGGTCTATCTACAGGAACTAGACGATGACCACGTTCGCATCGATAAAGTCACCCTCACCAGTCGCGTGCTGGCCGTCAACCTGAAGGACACCCACCGTGTGTTCCTGTACATGGCCACCTGCGGCACGGAACTGAATGACTGGGCGCACGAGCTGACCGATATGGTGCACCAGTTCTGGGCGGAGGAGATCAAGGTGCGCGCGTTGCGCGCGGCCGTACAGGCGCTCACTGCGGACATCGATCGTGTCTATGCGCCTGGCAAGACCTCGATAATGAATCCGGGGTCGCTGGCGGACTGGCCCCTGGCGCAGCAGCGTCCGTTTTTCCGCCTGATGGCGGAGGCTGCTGAAGCGTTGAGCGTTACTTTGAGCGACAGCTGTCTCATGACTCCGAACAAGTCCGTCACCGGGATACGCTTTGCGGTGGAGGGACGTTTTGAGTCCTGCCAGCTCTGCCCCATGCCCGAATGCCCGGGGCGGCGCGCTCCTTACGACGCCGATTTGTACCAGCAGCGCTACAGCCGGGGCACGAACTGATGCTGCAGGCCTTTCGTCAGGAGCCCGAACTGCGCACGCCTGAGGCGATCGAGAGTTATGTACAGCAAAACCTGCGCTGGAATATGGGCGCCGGGATCATCGACGCCGTGTTCTTTGCGCTGGCGATGGCCATTATCTCGAACGAAACGGTCATCCCGCTGCTTCTCACACGGCTCGGCGCAAACTCGGTCATCCTGGGAGTGATCACTGCTCTGGTAAACCTGGGAATTCTGCTTCCGCAGCTCATCGGCGCGGGCATTTCCCAGGAGCGCCCGTACAAAAAGCCCATTACCATGCTCTTTGGTCTGGGTGAGCGGCTGCCTTTTCTGCTCATCGGCGTGGCCGTCTGGCTATGGGGCGACTCTGCTCCTGCCATCGCGCTGGGGGCCTATGTCGTGCTGCGCGTGCTCTCCTCGGTATCGGTCGGAACGATCATCCCAGCCTGGTACACGCTGATCGGCAAGACGATCCCCACCCGGCGCCGAGGGCTCTTTTTCGGGCTAGGGAGAGGGACTGGCGCACTGCTGGGCGTTGGCGGGGCACTGCTTGCGGGTTACCTATTGGATAGTCAGGGCTTTCCCCGGGGCTATGCTCTGTGCTTTCTGTTGGCCTGGATCTCCATGATGGGCTCCTGGCTGGGCCTGGCGATAACGCGCGAGCCACCCGACCTGATTGTCAAGGCGCGTACGCCCATGGCGGCCTACTTTAGGCAGCTGCCCGCCATCCTTCGCGCCAACCGGAACTATGCCCGGTTTGTCGCGGCGCGCTGCATTACCGTGTTGGGCACGATGGCTTTGAGCTTTTTCATCGTCTATGGCTCGGGGCGTTTTGCACTCACCGGTGCGCAGGTGGGCGGCCTGACCGCCACCATCTCGACCACGCAGGCGGTGCTCTATCTGGTGTGGGGGCTCATCGCCGATCGCTTTGGGCACAAGCGCGTGCTCTGCATTGGCGCGGCCTGCATGGCGGTTGCCGGTCTGGTCGCCCACTGGACACCGGGCGTCGCAGGGTTGTACGCCGCGTTCGCGTTGATGGGCGCAGCGGTCTCTGCCGAGATGATCTCAAGCTCGAGTATCGTGCTGGAGTTTGCACCTGCCGATGAGCAGCCCACCTATGTCGGTCTGTCCAACACGCTGGTGGCCCCCTTCCGGACGCTTGCCCCGATCCTCGGCGGTGCGCTGGCGAGCGGGCTCGGCTATGGCGGGTTGTTCCTGATCGCTGCGCTGGTCTCGACCGCGGGTGCGGCTGCCATGGCCCTGGGCGTCCGCGAGCCGCGGACGCACCAGGCCCTGATTTCATGACAGTGCTCTCATACCCTTACCAGAGGAACAGTCTTGAGCTTTAGTAACGATCCGGTCGCAGTCCAGTTGCGTACCCCCTACGCCGTCCGCGATCATGTGCAGCGAAACCTGCGCTGGAACATGGGCGCCGGTATCGTGGATGCGATCTTTGTTATGTTGGCTATGCAGATTGTCTCCGCTGAGACGGTCATCCCCCTATCGCTCACTCGGCTCGGGGCGTCGACCATCGTGCTTGGTGCGGTAATGGCCATGAACAGTGTCGTGACTTTTCTGCCGCAGTTGTTTGCGGCTGGTCTCATCCGGGAGCGCACCTTTAAGAAGCCTGTCAGCGTTGTCTGTAGCGGTATGGACCGGCTCTGCTACCTCGCAGTCGGCGTCTCCGTCTTGCTGTGGGGAGCCTCGGCACCGCATCTCGCGCTGGCTGCGTTCATCTTTATTCGGACTCTGGGCGGCTCGGCGCTCGGTTTCTCAGTGCCGGCCTGGCTTACGCTGGTCGGTAAGACGATTCCGACGCGCCGCAGAGGGATCTTGCTCGGAATTGGCCGCGGCATTGGCTCCGTCCTGGGCGCGGGCGGGGCGCTGCTGGCCGGGAACTTGCTCGACACACAGCCCTTTCCGAGAAGTTTTGCACTCTGCTTTTTCCTGGCCTGTGGCGCCTTTGTATTTTCATGGATGGGCCTGACGATCACCCGGGAGCCGCCCGACCTGGATGTCAAGCCACGCTTGCCCTTGCGCGCCTATTTCGCGCGACTACCGGTGTTGTTGCGGCGCGACGCCAATTTCCGGGCCTTTCTCATCGCCCGGCCTGTCACTGCTCTGGGCACCATGGCAATAAGCTTTTACATCGTCTACGCCGCCAGCCGCTTTGGCCTCTCTGGTGCCTCGGTGGGCGGCTTGACCGCAACGAGCGCGCTCAGCCAGGGTCTCATGTACCTGGCGTGGGGGCTGATCGCGGATCGATTCGGCCACAAGATAGTGCTGTGCCTCGGCGCCGCATCAATGGGCCTGGCGGCTCTCAGCGTGTTGCTGTCAGGCGCGCTCGCAGGAGTGTATGTGGCCTTTGCGCTCATGGGAGCGGCGCTTGCGGCCGAGATGATCTCGGGCACAAGCATTCTGCTCGAGTTCGCGCCTGAGGCAGATCGACCCACTTATGTTGGCCTGTCGAATACGTTGGTGGCGCCTTTTCGCATCCTGGCCCCCATTATTGGTGGCGCGCTGGCAGGCGTGCTGGGGTATGGGGTGCTTTTCGCGGTGGCGGCGGTGGTATCAGTGGTGGGCGTGAGCCTGATGAGTTTGGGCGTGCGCGAGCCCCGTGTCATGCCGTCGTCGGCCTCACCGGAGTAAGCCGCCTATGGAACGATTCTGCACCTGGCGAGATGCGCGGCTGCTTGAAACCCCGGCGGCCGTCGAGGCATATGTCCGGCAGCACCTGCGCTGGAATATGGGCGCAGGCATCATCGATGCCATGTTCTTCCAGCTCGCTCAGCAGATCATGTCCAACGAGACAGTCATCCCTCTGCTCCTGACGCAACTGGGAGCCTCCACGGTTGTGATCGGCCTGGCCACAGCGCTGGTGAGCCTTGGCCTGCTCGTGCCCCAACTGCTGATGGCGGGCCTGACGGAAGGCCTGCGCTTTAAGAAGCCAATTAGCCTTGTCTCTGGCGCTGTGGAGCGCGCATCCTTCTTCTTGATCGGTCTGGCGCTGCTGCTGTGGGGGGCGCGCGCGCCGCAGCTTGTGCTGGTGCTCTATCTGATATTACGCACGGTGGGTTCGATTTCGCTGGGCATGATCCTGCCTGCCTGGTCGGCCATGATCGGCAAGGTGATCCCCACCCGTCGCCGCGGGCAGTTCTTTGGCATCGGCCGAAGCCTGGGCGCGGTACTGGGTGTGGGAGGCGCCTTGCTGGCTGGCCATCTGCTGGAGACACAGGGCTTTCCGGCCGGATTCTCTTATTGCTTGATGCTGGGATCTGCGGCGATGTTTATGTCCTGGGGAGGCCTGGCGATGACGCGAGAACCCCCCGACCTGGAGATCAAGCCGCACACGACACTCGCAACCTACCTCCGGCAACTGCCGGCGCTGGTGCGGCGCGACCGCAACTATGCCCGTTTCCTGATTGCCCGCACGATCGCCGTCCTGGGTACCATGGCGATGAGCTTTGTCATTGTGTATGGTGCGCAGCGTTTTACGCTAACCGGCACGCAGGTGGGCGGTCTGACCGCGACCATTGCAGTGGTTCAAGTGGTGATGTTCCTGGTGTGGGGCCTGGTTGCCGATCGCTACGGACACAAGGCGGTGCTGAGCGCATGCGCCGGGGCTATGGCGCTGGCGGTCACCCTCGCGGGCTGGGCGCCGGGCCTCTGGGGGCTGTATCTGGCACTCGGGCTGGTAGGGGCGGCCCATGGCGGCGAGGTGATCTCGGGTTCGAATATAACGCTAGAGTTCGCGCGTCCGAGTGACAGGCCCACCTATATCGGCCTCACGGCCACGCTGCTGGCCCCGGCGCGCACATTGGCGCCGATTATCGGCGGGGCACTCGCGGCAGCCTTTGGATTTCGATGGCTCTTTGCCGTGGCTGGGGTCTGTTCGCTGGCAGGGGTAGCCTTACTGGGCTTTTCCGTGACCGATCCGCGCGTCGCGGGTGTGGAGAGCAGCCCCTTCCTGCCGCCCACTGCAACGTGAGATTGGTATCCGTGGTCCGCTCAGGCAACACACAGGAGGTGCAGGATGACATACTGGTGGGATGATCGGCCCTGGCGCATGATCCAGACGAATCTGCGTCAGATTGACATGGTCGATATCGACGCAGACCGTTTTGTGGCCGATCTGCGGTCGTTCAAGGCCACCAACGTGCTCTTTAACTGCGCGGGGATCATCGCCAGCTATCCTACGGCGCACCCGTACCATTTCCAGAGCCCCTTTCTCCAGGGGGACAGCCTGGAGCGCATCATCGCCGCCTGCCACGCCGCGGACATTCGCCTGCTGGCGCGGACCGACTTTTCCAAGGTGCGACGCGCGCTTTATGAGGCGCACCCCGAGTGGGCTTTTCGCACCGCGGCGGACGACATCGTCGACTATAACGGCGATGTGCATGCCTGTCTGCTGGGCGACTATCAGCAGCGCTATGCCCTGGAGATCATCGAGGAGCTGTTGACGCATTACGAGGTAGACGGCATTTTCTTCAATATGGGTGGTTTCCAGACCCGGGACTATTCCGGAGTCGACCATGGGCTCTGCCACTGCCAGGCTTGCCAGCGGGGCTTCCGCGACAGCTATGGCCTTGCCTTGCCCGCCCGCGTCGACATGTCTGCCCCTGTCTACCGGAAATACCGGCTGTTCACGGCGCAGGCGGTCCAGGAACTGACGGCGCGAGTGCATGAGCTGATCCACCGCCTGCGGCCCGACATCGCCATCGATCGCGACTATGGCCGGCGCGCCGGCTTCATCCGCCAGGAGGCCAACACGGCTCTGGACCGCGCCCTGCCCCACTGGCCCTACCAGGCGTCCTCCAACACCAAATGGGCGGTGGGCACCTATCCCGAGCTGATATCGACAAGTACGACGGTGGACTTTATCGACTTTCCCTACCGGCATGTCACCGTCTCGCCGCAACAGCAGAAACTGCGACTGGTGCAGAGCCTGGCCAACGGCGGGCAACTGGATTGGTATCTCATCGGCCGGCTCGACAACCACGCCGATCGCTCAGGATACGAGCCTATCCGCCAGGTGTTCCACTACCATGCGGACCACGAGCGCGAGTACCAGCACAACCAGCCGCTCGCGGATGTACTGCTGCTCAACGATACGCGCACGGGCGATGACGAGTCTCGCGGCTGGTATCGCGTGCTCACTGAAGGGCACTGGCTGTTCGACGCTCCCCTGCTGGAGACGGCCCTCGAGCGCGACTGGTCTGGCTACAAAGCCATCCTCCTGCCCGACGTGCGCTATATCAGCGATGCCCTGGCACACAAACTGGACGAGTACGTCGCCGGCGGCGGCGCGCTGATCTCCGTCTACCGCAGTGCCTTCTGCGACGAACAGTACGAGGAGCGCCCCGCTCCGGCGCTGGACTCCCTGGGGATCGAGCGCGTGCAGCAGTTGCGCGACGACATGCGCTCGTCGTATCTGCAACTGCAGGCGTCGGATCACCGTGAATTGCCGCGGCTGGCCGATACCGACCTGGTATATCTGGATGGCCCTTATCTGTACTGTGCTTATGCTGAGGACGTAGCGTCCCGGCTCAAGCTGCTCGCACCGCAGCCCTTTGGCCCGCCCGAGCGCTGCTACGGTGACACGGTCGTGGACCGCCCGGGCTACACGGTGCGGCGCTCTGGCCAGGGACTGGCGATCCACGTCCCCTGGCTGCCCGGCAGCCTCTTCCAGCGGCAGGGTTATGTCAATACGTCCTGGTTCATGGCCGATCTGCTGGAGCGTGTCGCCGGCGTCGCGCCGCTGGGCGGCAACCTGCCCGAGCAGGTTGAGGTCACGCGAATGCGCAACCGCGACGGATTCGAGCTGATCCATCTGGTGAATACCTCAGGACACTTTGGCGTCTCATTTTTCCAGCCTGTCCCGATGCACGATCTTGCGGTCACCATGCCCTGTGAGCGGGCCCCGGTGCGGGCCACCTGTCTGGTGACGGGAGAGTCGTGTGCTTGCGAGCACCGCGATGGTCTGCTTACGCTGGCGATACCCAGGCTGGACATGTTCGAGGCGATCAAGCTCGAGTGGTAGTGCTGCCATCGGGTTGCATGATCAGGCCGCGTTCGGGTAGAATCCAGACAGGTTAGCAACACATAAAGAGAGGGAGCGACAGATGGGACACAAGATTGCCTTTATCGGTTTGGGGATCATGGGAACTCCCATGGCGGGCCACCTGATGAAAGCGGGCCATGAGATCATCGGTTTCGATCTCGTGCCGGCGGCTGTGGCTGAGCTGGTGGAACTGGGGGGCAAGGCCGCGAGTTCCTCGAAAGAGGCGGCCGCCCAGGCGGACGTCGTCATTTCGATGGTGCCGGACTCGCCCCACGTGGAGGCGGTGTATCTGGGCGAGAACGGCGTCCTGGAGGGTGCGAAACCCGGCACGCTGCTCCTGGACATGTCCAGCATCTCGCCAGTGATGGCGATCAAGGTGGCCAAGGTCGCCGCTGAGAAGGGATGCCCTATGCTGGACGCCCCCGTGTCCGGCGGCGAGGTGGGTGCGCAGCAGGCGACGCTCTCCATCATGGTGGGCGGTGACGAGGCGGTGTTTGAAAAGGCCCGTCCGATCTTTGAGATCATGGGCAAGCCCACTTATTGCGGACCATCCGGTTCAGGGCAGACGGTCAAGGCCTGCAACCAGATCCAGGTGGCGATGAACTTTATCGGGCTCGCGGAGGCGTTGGTGCTGGGCACCAAGGCCGGTGTCGATCCCGAGATCATCATCAAGGTGCTCAGTGCAGGCTATGCGCAGACGCGTGTCATGGATGTGCGCGGTCCGCGCATGATCAAGGGCGACTTTGAGCCGGGCTTCCGCGCCAGCTTCCATTACAAGGACCTCAACATCATTCGCGAGGCGGCGCGTGCCTACCAGGCTTCTCTGCCCGCCTCTGCGCTGGCACACGAGCTGTTCTCATCGATGATGGCTAACGGCTGGGGCAACCTGGACCACTCCGCTGTGGTCAAGGTGATCGCCATGCTCAGCAACACCGAGTTCCCGCCCTCAGAGGACTGACCGATCACGTTCTGACGCCCCGGCGTGCAGCGGCACTCCGGGGCGTTTTGCCATTTTTGATTAGCGCACGCTGCCCAGAGCCCGCCTCAACCGCGTGACCTCTACTGCCATCTCCTCAGCAGTCAGCCGCGGGCGCGACGCGCTGTCGAGCAGGATGCTGTGCCAGTCCCGTGTGCGCAGATCACCGGGGTGGCGCGGGATGATGTGGAGATGCAGGTGGTCAACCGTCTGTCCGGCAGCCTCGCCTTCCTGCAACGAGAGGTCGTAGCCCGTACAGCCATAGGTAGTCATGACGAGTGCCGCGATCTGCGCGGCAAAGGCCAGCATCTCAGCACCCTCGCCTCCGCTCAGGTCCGACAGGCGGGTGACGTGTCGTCTGGGCACGATCAGGCAGTGGCCTGGCAGCATCGGTGCCAGGTTGTACACCGCGCGCATGTGTTCCGTCTCGGCAAACGTGGCGTTGACGATCTCGCCCGCGCAAAAGGGACAGCCGGCCGATCCCATGCTAGAGCGCCCCGATTGACCAGCGCACATCATTCACCAGCTCCAGCTTGCCGCTAGCGGCCGAGCGGCTCCCCGCATCCAGGATGGCCATGGCATCGAGGTTCAGGTCGAGCTGCAGTGTGGGGTGCAGCGGCTCTCCCGTCTCCAGGTGATGGATGAACTCTTCCGCCTCTGTGCTCCGCCCGGACGGCAGAGGCTCACCAAAGTCGATAGCGTCAGGCACGTTGGGGCCCTGTCCGCGAGTGGTGTAGACCTTCACGGCGGGACGCATTTGGCCCAGCGCGTCGGGCGCTGCGTCGGCCACCAGCGTGCCGCGAGTACCGTAGACAATCGGCCCCGTGGGCACGCCGGTCGCCCAGGTTGTCCAGGTCGCCTCGAGCAGCGCCAGCGCCCGGGGAAAGCGCACGCTGATGATGGCGTTATCCTCGGCGTCGCCATAATGCGAGTCGAGATTGGCTTTGATGCCATAGGCCGCGATGGCGGGCTCGCCCAGGAACCAGCGCGAGAGACAGGCGCCATAGCAGCAATAATCCAGCAACACGCCCCCGCCTGTGGCGCTCTGATGCCACCATTCGGAGCCTTTTTCCTCTGGCATGATCGTGTCCGGGCCCGTGTTGTAGGCGAGCGGCCCCATCGAGGCGCCGTTGCGCCACTTGACCTCCAGGACGTCGCCGATGGACCCGGCGTCCAGCAGTTCCTTCATGCGGCGAATGGCCGGGCTCCAGGTCGTAGGCCAGTTGACCATCAACTCGACGCCGTGGGTACGTACCGCGCGGGCCATACGCAGCGCATCGGCCAGCGTGGCTGACATGGGCTTTTCGGTCAGGATGTGCGTGCCGGTCGCGGCGACCGCCTCGGCGACCTCGCCGTGCCGGGCATTCTCCGGGCACATGACGATGATGTCGCAGCGCTCGCGCTCCAGCAGTTCGTGCCAGTCGTCATAGGCGCGGGGGATGCCAGTGACCTCGATGGCCCGGCGGAGATTCGCCCGCCGTGTGCTGGGCTTGTCGGAGAGCGGCGCGACCGCTGGAACGGTGTCCGCACATGCGACCCACTCCACGTTGGGCAGCGCGGCAAAGGTGTCCAGCAAATGGTTGACGTGCATGTGGGCGAATCCGATCACACCCACACGATATGTTCTTGCCATGACTTGCTCCCTTTGAGATCTAGTCTAGACGGATCTCGCGACCCAATGCGGCGCTCTCCAGCAGGCCCTCCATCATGCGTTGCACGACCAGGCCGTGTCGCAGCGGCGCCTCGCACCGAACGCCGTCGAGGATACAGGCGATAAAGTGGTCGGCGACAGCATCAAACGCGTTGCCCGTGGACGGAACGGTGATGCGCGTGTCCAGAGGCGCATCATTGACCGTCTCAAAGAGCGTCAGTGGGCGCAGCACAGCGCCAGCCTCGCTGCCGAACAGTTCGATGTTGAGCTCGGGGGCCTGATGACTGGCCCAAAAGCTCTCGATCTGCAGTCCGCTGCCATCGGCAAAGCGGATCATGCCCCCGCCATAGTCATCGGCCGAGAATCGGCTGTAGAACGACTTGGGCGGCCGGCGATAGTCCCAGTAGCCCAACCCCCGCGGACCAAAGCGCGCCCCGGCCACGCCCGTCACTGTTACCGGCTCCGGCATACCCAGCAGCCACCAGACGGCGTCCAGCACGTGCACTCCCATGTCTCGAAAGGCGCCACCGCCGGCCTCCACAAAGCCCGTGTTCCAGTCCGGGATGCCGCTGCGGCGGATGCTGCGCGCTCGCGCGTAATAGATGTCGCCCAGGCGTCCCTCGCGGCAGAGCGCGCCTAGATAGCGGACATCGGCTGAGAATCGCGTGGAGAGCGACATCATGTTCACGACGCCCGCAGCCTCGGCCGTTGCCACCAGCTCCTGGGCGGCGCCCACCGAGTCGGCCAGCGGTTTCGTCACCATGACGTGCTTGCCGGCGCGGACGGCCTGCAACGCCACCGGCACATGCCAGCGGTTGGGCGTCCCCACAAAGATCGCGTCCACCTCCGGGTCGGCGCAGAGCGCGGCCGTATCCGTGTACATGCGCATCGGGGCTTGCAGTTCGGTTGCGAACTCTTGCATGCGTTCGGGCACCAGATCGCAGAGTGCCACCACCTCGCCGCGCGGGTTGGTGTGCAACGCACGCCCATTGTCGCGGCCGATTCCCATTCCTACAATGCCAATTCTGACCTTGTTCATACTCCCTCCGCAACGCGATGCCGTTCTTGCCGTATTGTGCCACAGAGCGTGCGAGGATCAAGCCCCAGCGGCGCCGGCTTTTGCTGCGGGCGTGAGGGGAGTATCATGTGGTCAGGGAGTTGGTGAGTCGCTGCGACTGCGCTGAAAAGGATGAGTCATGGCGGGCCTGGGCGATGTAGCCGACGTCTGGAAGAATCTGAAAGAAGTGGATCTGCGCCCCATCCTGCGGTCCGCTGTCGAGCCGCTGCGCATCGCCCTGGTGGGCCGACCCGACGCGGGCGTGCAGACGCTCGCCACCGAGTTGCGCACCGATCCCTATCGTGCGGGCCAGGTGACGGCCACGCCCCTTGTGGTCGCAGCGCCGGATGCACAGGAGGATCTCAAGGGCGCTGAGCTTATCATCGTTGTGATCCCATCCAATGTGCGGGATGCGAGCCAAGAGCAGGAGTTTGCTGCCCGCTGGCAACGGAGCGGTGTGCCGGTGCTGACAGTTATCAGCGACGATCCGGCTCTCAGCGGCGCCGTGCCAGCCACTTTGTTCTGGCTCAAGGGCCCCTTTCTCGATGGATCGGTATCGGATACGGCCTTCTTGGAGCGCGAGCTGGTCCCGGCGATACTGGAGGCGCTCCCCGAGCGCCATGTGGCGCTGGCACGCCAGTTGCCCCTCTTTCGCGCCACCGTCGCCCGCCGCCTGATTGAAGAGGTCAGCCTCTCCAACGCCACCTACTCGTTGACTACGGGGCTGGCCGGGATCATCCCTGTACTGAATATACCGCTCAATGCGACAGACATGGTGGTGCTGACCAAGGCACAAGCCTTTATGGTCTACCGGCTGGGATTGGCACTGGGGCTCTCAACCCGCTGGCAGGATTATATCCGCGAGTTCGGGAGCGTGATCGGCGGCGGCTTTATGTGGCGGCAGTTGGCCCGCACGCTGGTGGGTTTCATCCCCTGGCTGGGCATCGTGCCCAAGGTCGTCGTCGCCTACTCGGGAACCTTTGTGGTTGGCAACGTCATCTGGCACTGGTACCTCACAGGGAGACATCTGTCGGGGGACCAACTCAAGGCCGTCTACCGGCAGGCGGTGGAGACTGGCAAGGGCGTTGCGCGCGAACTGATCGCGCGGCTGCCGCGGAAAGGAGCGAGATCCCGCCGCGAGCGTGCCGTGCACGACGCGAGACAGGAATCCGCTCAGCCTTTACTTACGTCGGGTGCGGACCGGCAGCCGCGCTATTGCCGCTTTTGCGGGCAGCCGCTGCCACCAGGTGCCGCCGCTTGCGCTTTTTGCCAGGCACCCGTGACACATTCGGACGCACCTGTCGTGTCACTCGAATGCACTGCGGACGCACCACCCACACGTCCACTGCGGCGCCTGACCTGCACATCATAGTGGCCACGCCGAAAGCCCCGAGCCTAGGGCACCTGTCCGCACGTACCGCGCACGGTGTCATGGGCGGGCCTTGACGCTGCCGCACCGTGCGCTAGAATGAACCGGTAAGCCGCGCCAGGGCACTGCTCCGACGCTTAACCACACCCCGGAGGGAGACCAATGACCACGGTTCGCAGACCATTCACCGTTGACGGCAAGCCGTTCTTTAGCCTGGGAGGCCAGTCCCGTAACTCGAGCGGCTACAACCGCAGCGAGGCGGAGCGCGCCTTTCATGCGCTCAAGCTTTTGCATGGCAACACACTCGAGATCCCCGTCTACTGGGAGCAGGTCGAGCCCGAGGAGGGCGTTTTCGACTGGTCCAGTGTGGACACGCTGCTGGCCATGGCGCGGGAGAATGGCGTTCGGCTGGTGCTGCTCTGGTTCGGCACCTGGAAGAACGGCAACATGGAGTACGTGCCTGCCTGGGTCAAATGCGCGCCCGAGCGCTTCCAGAGGGTGATCAATCCCTATGGCAACCCCGTGTGGGTGCTTTCCTCCCATTGTGACGCCAACTATCAGGCCGATCTGCGCGCTTTCACGGGGCTCATGGCCCATCTCAAGGCGCAAGATGGCGACCGGGGGACGGTCATTGCCGTGCAGATCGAGAACGAGCCCGGCATCCTGGGCAGCGACCGCGATTATGGTGCTGGTGGCGAGGCGATCTTCGACAGCCCTGTGCCCGCGGAATTGTTGGAGATCGTTGCCGGACTTGGTAAGGGTCCCGTTTACGAGGCCTGGAAGATGGCGGGCGGCAGGACGGATGGAACCTGGCCCGAGGTCTTTGGGGCCGCTGCGGGCGAGTTCATGACGGCCGCCAGCATCGCGGAGTATATCGATCGCCTGGCGGTGGCGGGCCGCGCCATCTATGATATCCCTATGTATGTCAACGTCTGGCTGCGCGAGGCCGGCTGGCGCCAGCCTGGCGGCACCTACCCCTCGGGCGGCGCTGTCACGCGCACGCTCGATATCTGGAAGTGGGCCACGCCCCACATCGACCTGATCGCGCCGGACATCTATATCGCCGATGCGGACGGCTACCGCGAGGTGTGCGATGCTTACGCACGGGACGACAATCCCCTCTTTGTGCCCGAGTCGGCGCCCTGGGGCTCGAATGCGTGGAACATGTTCTATGCGCTGGCCAACTGCTCGGCGGTGGGCTATCACTTTTTCGCCATCGAGCACATCGTGGGGCCGGACGGGGGCGTCAATCCCATCGCGCAGGACATCGTGGGCAGTTTTCACGCCACAGCGGCTGCGATACCGCTCCTGCTCAAGTATCAGGGCACGGATCGGATCCACGCCGTGATGCAGTATGAGGGGACCCGCGACCAGTATCTTGATCTGGACGGCTGGATGGGCGTGGTGCGCTTTGGCTATGGTGGCATCGAGTATGCAGGCATGGACTGGCGTCACACGGGCGGCGAACGGGCGCTCTTGCAGCAGCCGCAGGCGCCCCGCGGGCGAGGCCTGGTGTTTCAGGCCAGTGAGGATACCTTCTACCTGGTCGGCGGGGCCTACCGGCTGGGGCTGCGGCGCAAGGGCCCGGCCAGCGCCACGCTCGATCTGACCCAGAATAGCGACTGGTTCCGCGAGCGGCAGGCTCCCTTTGTGTCGGTGGACGAGGGGCACTTTGATGATTCTGGCCAGTTCGTCGTCGACCGGCGCCGCAATGGCGACGAGACCGATAACGGTATCTGGGTAGAGCCTGACGTACAGGTCGTGCGAGTGGTGATGGCGCCTTTAGCCTGACCGCCGTAAATCGCACAGCCTCCGCAAGGGCCACGGCCCTGCGGAGGCTGTTTTACACTGTATGAACTAGCTGCGCCCCGTGTGCACGGCGACCCCTTCGGCGGCAGCGGCGGCGTTCAGTTGCGCCATGTGTTCGGGCGTCGGGCGCGCGAGGTCGCGCGCTGCATACTCGCGTCCAAGGCTGTCGTATTTGCCGGCGGCCATGGGGTGAAAGGGCAGCAGATCCAGGTACTGGAGCGTCGGCAACTCACGAACAAAGCGTGCTATCTCGGTGATCGCGGCGGGTGTATCGTTTACGCCCGGCACGACAGGCGTTCGCACGATCATCGGCATGCCGCTCTCAGCGATACGCCGCGCATTGGCCAGGATGCGCGCGTTGCCCGCGCCGGTCACGCGACGGTGGACGGCCTCGTCCATCACCTTGATATCCATCATCACCAGGTCCAGCAGTGGGAGTAAAGCTGCGATCGTGTCCCAGGGGAACTGGGCAGCCGTCTCGATGGCCGTGTGAATCCCTTCAGCCTTGCACGCAGCCAGCAATGCCGCAGCGAACTCGGCCTGCAGGAGCGGCTCACCGCCCGACAGTGTGACGCCCCCGCCAGAGTTGGCATAGAACGGCTGGTCCGCCAGCACGTCGCGCATGACCTCTGGCACGGTCACGACTCTGCCCACGAGCACCAGGGCCTCAGCAAAGCACTCGGCCGCGCACTTGCCGCAGGCGATGCAGTTCTCGCGGTGAAACACCTTGCCCTCGGGGGTCAGCTCATGGCAGCCGCGCTCGCAGGCCTCCAGGCAGGCGCCGCAGGCGATACAGCGCTCCGGGTGGAGCTGCAGCTCGGGCCCCGGCGCGTGCGTCTCGGGATTGTGGCACCAGAAGCATCGCAGGTTGCACCCTTTAAAGAACACCGTCGTGCGAATACCGGGGCCGTCATGGACGGAGAAACGCTGGATGTCCGTGATCGTTCCGCGAATCAGATCGGTCTTGTCATTATACATGGCGAGGATGGTAGGCCGCGGTGCGCAGACTGTCAAAGCAGCACTGGGGAATGCCGAGCTGTCAGAGGCGCGTGCGTGCGCTGTTCTCGGGGAGACCATTACCTCGTCCTATGATATACTGCCCGGGCTGCCCAATGACATATGCCGTGTGGCTGCGAGTGCCGGAGAAGCGCGAGTCTGGCATATGTGAGGCTAGCCGCTGAAGGAGAGGGACGGAGATGGGGCGAACAGCGCCTTGCGGGCCGAAGGAGCGCGCTTTACGCTGGACGGCGAGCCCTTCCCCCTCTGCGGCGCGCGCCTCGCCAACGCGCTGGAGAATGACGCTCACGCCGGGTCGCTGATCGCCCATCTGGAGGAGTATGCCGCTTTTGGCATCTCAGGCTTTTCGGTGTTTCTGCAGGGGGCGCTGACCGGGTCTGCCAATGCGTTTCGTGCCGATGGTGCCCTGGACCCCGCGACGATGCAGCGCCTGGCCCGGATTATCCAGGCGGCTGATGCGCTGAGGATGGTCGTCAACGTCGGGTTCCTGTACCAATCGAGGCCTGCCGCGCTTCCGTCGCTGGCCCAGGGTGTGGGCCTGGATGAACTCACGAATCAGTCCGCCGAGTGGCCCGCGGATGTGTTTTGGGATGCAGCGGCGCTTTAGGCGGGCATCGTCAATGCCGCGGCCTGGCGGCGCGATCGTGGCTACGCCAATGTGTTCGTGGACGTGGCCAACGAGTGCAACGATGAGCGCTACCGCCTGACCAAGCCCGTCTATGACATCACCCGGCCCGACGCGATGCGCGACCTGATCCTGCTCGTCCGGCGCACCTACCCGGCCCTGCTGATGAGCGCCAGCGTCTTTGACCTGTGGCCCCTGTACCGCGGCGTGGGCGACGCCAACAACTTGATCCTGATCGATGGCCTGCCCGCGGCGATCAAGAAACAGGTCATGCGGCACTAACCACATCTCGCGCAAGTAGAGAACGAGTCGGGAAACATGCCGGGTTGCCTCGACCGCTATGACGCGATCGGCGTGTTGAGCGAGGAGCAAAAGGCTATATTCATGCGTGACGCGGCAGAGATGTCCGCAGCGGGCGAGCACTGGTTTCTGTTCACACGCTGGCAGCAGCTTGTCCCGGTGCATTTCGACCTGGGTGGCACGGGCAAGTCGGAGGATCCCGGCGTGCGCTGGATGTACGAGCAGATTTATCGCCTGAGAAGGGAGCAGACAGGATGAGACTGGGTCTCTCGAGCTTTATCTATCGCTATGCGACGTCGCGCGACCCTCGCAACGAGGCCCCCATGGACCACGCCACGGTACTCAAGCGGGCCTATGCCTACGGCCTGGATGCGGTGCAGTTCGCGGACAACATGCCGCTGCACCTCCTCTCGCGCGAAGAACTGGGTGCGCTGCGGGACCTTGGGAGCGAGCTGTGTCTGGGCATCGAGGTCGGTACCAAAGGGCTGGATCGCGATCTGCTCCATGATTATGTCTCTATGGCGTTGTTCTTTGGGAGCCGAGCGCTACGTCTCGTGCTGGATGAACCCGACGTGGCGCGAGCTGAGGAGGAGTTGCGCTGGCTGGCGCCTCGTCTGGAGCAGGCCGACCTGCCGCTGGCTATCGAGAACCATGGCGAGATGCCCGCGGCTGCGCTGGCGGCGATCGTCGAGCGTATCGGCCACCCGCTGCTGGGTTTCTGCGTCGATACGGCCAACAACCTGATCCTGCTGGAGCGTCCGCTGGAGACGATGGCACCGCTGGCGCCTCGCGCGCGGCAGCTACACCTAAAGGATTTCGCTGTGGAGCGCGCGCCCGTCGGCTACCGCATCACCGGGCGGCAACTGGGCGAGGGCGCCCTGGATATCTCCGAGACGTTGCGTCTGATCCAGCCGGTCGAGCGCGATCTGGATGTGTATCTGGAGGCATGGATGGACCCCGCGTCGGGGTGGGAGGAAACGTTGTTGCAGGAAGAGCAGTGGATTGCCCGGAGCATCGATCGGGCGCGGGAGATGCTGGGGATCGAGGAGCAGCCATGAACAAACTCGCGGTCATCAGCAGTTTTCTGGGCGCTTCGCATAACCGCTACATCTCGTACCAGCCAGAGCGTTCGCTGGAAGCGCGATTTGGGGCCGCGCGCGGGATTGAGGGCCTTGACGGGCTGGAGCTGTGCTACCCGGCCGATTTCGCCGAGCCTGCGTTGCTCCGCCGGCTGCTCGCGGACACGGGTCTGGGCATCGCCGCAGTCAACTTTCGGTCGCGCCGTACTGGCCAGTGGATGCGGGGCAGCTTTTCTTCAGCGCACGCTGCTGAGCGCCAGGCGGTGGTGGACGACTGCAAGCGCGCTATTGACCTGGCGGGCGAACTGGGGTGCCTGCGCATCACGACCTGCCCCCTGAACGACGGTCACGACTATCCCTTTGAAGCCGACTATAGGGTGCAGTATGCCGGCGCGGAGGAGACCTTTGCCGCCATCTGCGCTTACAGTCCGGCCACGCGCATCAGCATCGAATTCAAGTGGAACGATCCCCGTGCCCGCAGCCTCTTTGGGGGCGCCGGCGAGACGCTGGCGTTTTGTCAGAGCGTGGGCGCCCCCAACCTGGGGGTCACGCTCGATTTCGGGCACGCTATTCAAGCTGGCGAGCGCCCTGCCCAATCTGCCGTGATGCTGGCGCGCGCCGGGCGCCTGTTCTACGTGCACGTGAACGACAACGATGCCCGCTGGGACTGGGACATGATCCCCGGCGCCTATCACCTGTGGGAGTTTGTCGAGTTCTTTTACTATCTGCACGAGTTGGGCTACACCGACGATTGGTATGGCTATGACGTGCTGGCCAAAGAGCATGACCCGGTTGAGACCTTTGGCGCGTCCCTCGCGATCACCCGCAAGCTAGAGGCGCTGGCTGGCCGGCTGGACCGCGCCACGATCGACAGCCTGACCGCTGAACGCAATCCTGCCCGCTCGTTGAGTTACCTGTTCAGCCTCCTGCCATAACACAAGCCCTAACACGGAGCCACACACTCATGCGAACGATTCCGATTTATCAGGTGGATGCCTTTACCGAGCGCCCCTTTGCGGGGAATCCTGCCGCAGTGTGCGTCCTCGATGCCCCGCTGGATGCCGCGACGATGCAGTCTATAGCCGCGGAGATGAACCTGTCCGAGACAGCCTTTGTGCAAAGGGTAGACACCGGGGCGTCACGGGCCCCGGCACGCTATGGACTCCGCTGGTTCACCCCGCAGGCTGAGGTCAAGCTCTGTGGACACGCCACCCTCGCCACCGCCGCGGTGCTCTTTAGAGAGATCGGCCTGAAGGTGGATTATGTAGAATTCGACACAAGAAGTGGCGTCCTCGTGGCGCGGCGCCGACCGGATGGGATCCAGCTCGACTTTCCCGCTGACACGCTCGAGCCGTATTCACTGCCCCCATTGGTGGCTTCAGCGCTCGGGTTGCCTGAGCCCGTTACTGTACACCGCTCGCGCAGTCTGGGGATGGTGCTGGTTCTGGTGGCCAATGCCACCGTCGTGGAAAGCCTAAAGCCCGATATGCGGGTGCTGGCGGCGGCCAGTGCCAGGTCTGACGGGATGGGGGTCATTGTCACAGCACCTGGGGTGGCGCCAACGGACTTTGTCTCTCGCTTTTTCGCGCCGGGGCTGGGCATCGATGAAGACCCGGTGACCGGATCTTCGCATACAGTCCTGGGCCCCTACTGGGGCCAGCGCTTGAGCAAGACCAGGATGCGCGCGCGCCAGCTTTCGGCCCGTGGTGGGGATCTGCTGATCGATCTGCTGCCCCGCGATCGCGTGGGGATCACCGGCCAGGCCGTGGTGCTGCTATCGGGTGAGCTCCGGCTGCCCTGAGCGGAATAGATAACGCGGGCGCACTGGCCCCCGCCCTCTGCTTGCTCGCGGCTCTACGCTTCGCGCAGCCAGACCTGCATCTCGCCTGGAGTACGGTTTGCCCAGGCATAGTAGGGCACAGCGATCAGCCGTGCCGCGCGCGTCCGCGTAGCGCGCCTGCCGTAGAGGTCACCGGGACCGCCTTCCACCGTTGCCCGGAGCCCGTCCGCCTCGATGATTACCACGCCGCCCAGCAGGTCGGGCTCACGGTGTGCTGCCAGCGCAGCATCGCGCGGGAGCATTAGGGCATCGAGGTTCGGCCCATTGTCGCAGGACTCCAGGGCATACACCAGCGGGCCGCGTTGCAGCGCCACCCGTCCGGCATTGGCGCGCACCTCGGGGCGCGCGTACATGCGTTCTACGGGCATGGCGAGGTCCAGCGTGACCGCATCGCCGGCTGTCCAGGCCCGCTCAATCTCCAGGTAGCCCCTGTTCAACAAACGCGGTCCGTTCCAGGATTTCCCATTAAGCGTGACCTCAAACCGGCGGCACCAGCCAGGTATGCGCAGTGCCAGCCGTGCAGCGTTCGTATCACTGGACTGCCAGGTCAGCCGGACCCGGCCATCCCAGGGATACTCTGTCTCCTGACTGAGATGCGCCGTTACAGAGTCCAGATGTGCCGTTACGTGGCCTTCGGCGTAGAGGTTCACGTACAGCGTGTCGCCTTCGGCCGCATAGACATAGTTACCCAAGGACGCGAGGATCCGCGCCTCGTTCATCGGGCAGCACGAGCAGTCGAACCAGGCCTGCCGGCGCGGCGCGACTACCCCGCCGCGGAAGAGGTCCGGCCGGGCTGCATACTGTGCAGGATCGACGCTGAGCGGGTTGGCGTAAAAGAAGGTGTCACCGGCCAGCGACACACCGCTTAGCACGCCATTGTAGAGGGCTCGCTCCAGGACATCGACGTAGCGGGCGTCACCGTCCAACAAGAACATGCGCTGCGCAAAGAGCACCACGCCGATAGCGGCGCACGTCTCGGCGTAGGCGATGTCGTTGGGCAGATCATAGTCCACGGTAAAGCGTTCGCCGCGCGCGCTGGATCCGATCCCGCCCGTGATGTACATGCGTCGTCCGGTCATGTTGTCCCACAGTCGCCGGCAGGCGGCGGCGAGCTCCTCATCTCCAGTCTCGTAAGCCACGTCTGCCATCCCGCTGTACAGGTACATGGCGCGCACTGCGTGGCCTTCGGCCGTTGATTGGCGACGCACCGGCTGGTGCGACTGATTGTAGCGGTGATCGTGACCATAGTGGGCCTGGCCGGGCTCCTCGCCGCGACGCCTGGCCTCGATATCGAAATAGTGCGGCTGCCTGCCCCGTTCGTCGATAAAGAACCGAGCCAGATCCAGGTAGCGCTGCTTGCCGGTAGCCCGGTATAGCTTGACCAGTGCAAGCTCAATCTCCTCATGCCCCGGGTAGCCCGGGAGCTGCCCCTCTCCGGGGCCAAACACCGTGGCGATATAGTCCGCGTAGCGACACATGGTCTCCAAAAGAAGCGTCTTGCCGGTGGCCTCGGCGTAGGCCACGGCGGCCTCGATGAGGTGTCCGGCGCAATAGAGCTCGTGCATGTCCCGCAGGTTGCTCCAGCGCTTGTCGGGCGCGATGATGGTGTAATAGGTATTGAGATAGCCGTCAGCCTGCTGCGCGGCAGCGATGCGTTCAATGATCGCATCGACCTGCGCCTCAAGCTCTGGATCCGGATGGCGGGCCAACGCATACGCGGAGGCCTCAATCCACTTGGCGACGTCCGAATCGTAAAAGTGGTGGGGGTGATACGAGTCCCCTGGCTTCCAGTCCAGGTCGAATACGGCAAAGCGCCCTGTTTCCTCGCAACGCTGGTATTCCACCGGCAGGCTGACCGTGCGGTTAACCTCTTGCCGGGCACCCCAGAATCCTCCGTCGATCGTGACCCCGTCCAGGGACACAGACCTCCTGTAGTTTCCTGTCATAAGACTCCTCTCACGGGCGTGAGCTCAGGGCATCGCATCATGGTCCTCGGTTTTCGCGTCCTGTTCGATGGCAAGCGTCGGGAACTCGGCGATGCGCAGGTTGGTCGCGCCAAAGGGAACAAGCCGCACTTGCTGAAGCACACCAGAGCAGTGAACGGGGCTGACCGGCGCCGGGCCCGCAGTGCCCTGCTGCAGCGTCCATTCGGGTATCTGTGCCCCGAAGACCGTGGCGATAAGAGGCGTCCCCTCTGGAGAGAAGGGAGTGTCCCCCATGGGCCGCCGGCGAATCGTGACGGTTTCTGACGGTTCGCTCCGATCCAGCTGCAGCGCCAGGTTCCACGGCGTGGTCGGGTACACCTCCCAGTCCCCATGGGGCGGCGTACCACCGACAAGGCGCCAGTCCTCCCCGATCTCCAGCGCCATCACCAGCGGTCCGTAAAGGATCGACGCAGCGTCATGATAGCGCGTCTCTACCCGGAGGGCCATCGGGAGCTCCAGGCTCAGCGCCGTGATCCCATCCCAGATGCGATCCATCTGAAAGTAGGTTGCCGGAGTGGGCGAGTAGCTTTCTCTTTCACCCATCGTCAGCTCGGCGCCAGTTACCCAGCGCGGTATCCGGAGCCACAGCGGAAACGAAACCGGGCGCGGCGTCCGCACGGTGACGCGGATACTCCCGTCGAAGGGATACTCGGAAGCGACCTGAATGGTGATGGGGACTCCAGAGACCTGCGTATCGATGCGGCAAGGGACATGGGAGAGTGCCGCCAGCCCCTCAGGTGTCGAGCCGCGAGCCGGTATGCGCATCCAGGCGTGGGCGGCGAACTTGGGCCAGCCCTGGTGCATATTGGCTGTGCAGCACCCATAGTTAGGCTCCAGCCCATAGAGGTTGCTCTCGGGTGCATTGTTGGTATAGATCGGGTCGGGCACGATCTGGCAGACCGGCTGGTTCACCTGCTGGTCGTACTGGTGGGCCCACATGTCGGGCTTGAACGTGGCCGGCAAAGCGCTAAAGGCAATGCGCTCCAGCCGGTCGCCCAGGTCCGGACTGGCGACGATGCTCTGCAGGATCTCCAGCGAATACATCAACTCAACCACAGCGCACAGTTCGGTGCCCTGGGAGGGATGCTTGCCTGCCAGATGCTCATCGCCGGTGAACACCCCGGTCACCTGCCCGTGATATGCCTCCAGCAGATCGATCATGCGCCATGTGGCCGCCAGGTGGGCAGGGTCGCCGCTTTGACGGTAGCGCAGGGCACCACCCTTGATGGCCATAGCGTTGTTGACCACGTGAGTGGGCATGGAGATATCGGCGCGCGCCGTGCGGCCGGTGTACGGATACGCCGCAAAGAGAGCCTCCCAGTCATAGCCCTGCTGCCGGATTGTCTCCGCCAGATCGAGCAGCCAGACCGCGCCGGTGCGCCTGAAGGTCTCCTGGATGCCCAGCACCAGTTCGGGCCAGCGCATGCGTCCCCAGTCAAAGAGCGGGGTGCGTTGCAGCAGTGTCTCCAGCCGGCGGTAATAGGCCAGTAGTGCGGGGAGCACGCGCTCATCGCCAGTGGCGTCGTGGTACTGCAGGGCAGCCTTGGCAAAGACCGAGACTGGCCAGGGATCGAGCGGCTTGTAGCGGCCGGTGGCCGTATCCTGGCGCGGCCCCAGCCAGCCATCGGGGCTCTGGCGCGCGAGTATCTCGTCCACCCAGCGCCGCACTTTGGCCATCAGACTCTCGTCGCGCAGCAGAAAAGCCAACGGCACGACGCCGTCCAGCCAGTAGGGGCCGCGCTCCCAGCCCTCCGCCTTACCGCCGATCCAGCCGCTATCAGCAATGTCGGGCCAGAACTCGTCCAGGTGGCCGCTCAGTCCCGCCGCCTGAATCTCCAGCTGGCGCCGCAACCAGCCCTCCGGGGTCAGTTCACCCAGCCTCAGCGGCTCAAAGGCGTTCGGTACCAGCATGTGTTGTTGATTTGGCATCCTTGACCACCTCCCCGTACGGATTATACGCACAGGCCGATGCACACGCCACATCGCGCGCCGCTGGGCTTGTCAAACCGTTGGGTCCCTCGTACAATCACCCTGTCGAGCGGTCCGCTATTAGTTGTGACAGGGAGGTCGCAATGGCAACCTACGCCAGCCGAGAGGAACTCATTGCCGTATTGGACAAGGTGGTCGCCGGACTCAACGAGAACGAGCAGCTCAAGTCGCGCATCAAGAGCTCGAACGTCTCCATGGGCCTGGTCGTGTCCGACCTGGAAAACGCGGAGTACGTCATCGCCTTTAAGAATGGCGAGGTGACCGGCACGCCTGCCGGAGCGTCGTCGGCGACGATCACCATCACGCTCAAGCAGGATGTACTCGACCGGCTGTTCAGTGGCAAGATCAGCGGGGAATCGGCCTACTTTTCGGGTGCGCTGCGCCTGAGGGGTGACGAGTGGGTCGCTGAAGGCATGGCCAGCTACATCTACTACATCGTGCCTCTATACAAGGCAGCTACGGGCGATTAGCCGCTGGCAGCATGACATTATCTGGGCGGGATCGATGTTCCTCATCTGTCCCGCCTCGTTCGTACGAGGAGATCCCCAAATGCTAAAACAGAGTATGGATCGGGACTGGGAGTACGTCACCCATACTGGTTTGCAGCCGCCGCGTGACGCTACGTGGGAGCCCGTGTCACTCCCGCATGATGTCTCGATCACGCGCGAGAGAGATGCAGCTTTTCCCACAGCCGGCGGCGGTGGGTATGCTTGGAGCGGGCTCGTCACGTACCGCCGGACGCTCTTTGTGCCGGAAGACTGGCGCGGTAACAGTATCCAGCTCGAGTTTGAAGGGGTGTACATGAATGCGACGGTCTCGGTCAACCGGGACATCGTCTGCCTGCACCCCTATGGCTATACCAGCTTCCTGGTGGATATCGCGCCCTGGCTGGAGTACGGCAGCGACAACATGATCACTGTCTCGGTGAACAACAGCGCCCAGCCCAACTCGCGCTGGTACTCGGGCACGGGGATCTACCGCCATGTCTGGCTCCGTCGAGGGGGCGAGACGCATATCGTGCCCTGGGGTGTTTTCGTGCGCACTCCACACGTGCACGATGGACGGGCGACGGTGGATGTCACTACCGAGCTAGCCGGCGCGCGGGGAGGTCGTGCCATACTCCGCTCAACGGTGCGGGACGCTCAGGGGCAGGCACTCGCAGTGGCGGAGCTTCCCATCCGGCTGGGCGACGGTGGGCGCGTAACGCTCGAAGAGTCGCTGGATCTTCCGTCGGCCCACCTCTGGTCTGTCGACGCCCCGTACCTCTACGAGCTGCAAAGCGAGGTTCTGATCGACGATCAGGTCGTCGATTCGGCGAGGACTTTATTTGGCGTGCGCACTTTTTCTGTGGATAGCGAGCGTGGGTTCAGACTGAATGGCGTCCCGCTCAAGCTCAAGGGCGGCTGTGTGCATCACGACAATGGCCTGCTGGGGGCAGCCAGCTATGATCGCGCCGAGGAGCGCAAGATCGAGCTGATGAAGGCTGCCGGCTACAATGCAATCCGCTGCGCACACAATCCGCCGGCGCCCGCGATGCTCGACGCCTGTGATCGCCTGGGCATGCTGGTCATCGATGAGACCTTTGACTGCTGGCGCACGGGCAAGAACCCGAACGACTATCACCTGTTCTTTGAGGATTGGTGGGAGCGTGATACCGCCTCCATGGTGCGGCGCGACCGCAACCATCCCTCGGTGATCATGTGGTCCATCGGCAACGAGGTCTCCGAGCGCGCAGGCATCTCCGATGGAGCGGCCTGGGCGCGTCGCCAGGCCGACCTCGTGCGCTCGCTGGACGACACGCGTCCGGTGACCGCTGCACTGCCGTTTCTCTTTGAGCAAGTGTTCCAGGATTCTGAGCTGAACACGGGCTCGGTGACCGATGCGCAAAGCATGTTCGATCCCAGCCGGCTGGTGCCCGCAAGTGAAGAGACCGACCGCTGGGGCAATCTCACGCGCGAGTACTGCGAGTCGCT
Source organism: Anaerolineae bacterium (assembly GCA_040772225.1). Lineage (GTDB taxonomy): Bacteria > Chloroflexota > Anaerolineae > UBA1429 > UBA1429 > JAAYED01. The sequence goes on along the minus strand of JAXGYO010000002.1, from coordinate 209,032 downwards.
GGACGTCGTCGGATACAATTATCTATACCCGCGCTATGGCTGGGACGCGCAACGCTTCCCGGGACGCGTGATGGCTGGCACCGAGACTTTTCCGAGTATGGCGTATGCCACCTGGAAAGCCACCGAGGCGTTGCCGCAGGTGATCGGCGATTTTGTCTGGACCTCCATCGACTACCTGGGTGAGTCAGGCATCGGCAAGGTGACCACAGAGACGGGCCAGTGGTTCGGGGCACAATATCCCTATCACCTGGCCAACTGCGGTGATATCGACATCTGCGGTTTCAAGCGTGCCCAGTCATATTACCGCGACGTGCTGTGGGGTGTGCGCGATACGCCGTATATCGGCGTCCTGGACCCGCGCCACTTTAGCAGCGGGGTGTTCTATAACCCCTGGGGCTGGGAGCCGGTCACTGAGAGCTGGAGTTTCCCCGGTCAGGAGGGGGCGGCGACGCGAGTGGATGTTTACTCGGTTGACGACGAGGTCGAACTGCTGGTGAATGGCAGATCCCTGGGACGCAAGGCCGCCGGCGAGAAAGCCCAGTATCTAGCGTCGTTTGAACTGGCGTACGAGCCAGGGGTGTTGGAGGCAGTGGGGTATCGTCAAGACATAGCGGTGAGCCGGTCGCGTCTGGAGACCACCGGCGAGCCAGCGGGCTTGCGCCTCACACCCGACCAACCGCAGCTGGCTGCCGTATGGGGCGATCTGGCGTATGTCACCGTCGAGATCGTCGATGCGGCCGGCCGGCGTGTGCCCTGGGCAGAGGATTCTGTGGAGGTTACGGTCTCTGGCCCGGCGGAACTCCTCGCACTGGGCACGGCCAACCCGACCTCCGAGGAGCTGTATATCTCAAAGACGCGCCGGGCCTACGAGGGGCGTTTGATGGCTGTGGTCCGTAGCTCAGGTGAACGAGGGCTCGTGACGGTATCTGCCAGCGGTGCCGGGGCAGTGGCGTCGGTTCAGATTGCGACGCTGTGAATAGTCCCCAAAATAGGCATTTTGGCGGATATCCACGCTTGACACATTGACAGGTATATGCTACTATAGTGGTGCAAGACCCTGAGAGGTCGAAAGCATCAGTTCACAAACAACTGAATAGCCAACGAGTGAGCGGGAGTTCCTGGGTGGAAGCCCAGAGGGCCGTTCGTGGTCTAGAGATGGCGGCGTGAGTTGCTATTGGTAAGCCATCATTCAGTACCGGTTTCGGGAAGGTTTGATTCACTCGGGCTAGTGGAGAAGACACTCCGTTAACAACGAAGAAGAATGTGGAGCGATGAAGACGGTCACTTGGGGTCTTGCGCTGCCTATGAGGGGGCTACGAGCCTGTTTGAACAGGGCGCAGCCCCTCTTTTCTTTGCCTCGGGCCATTGACAGCTACAGGAGGCAGTCTATAATGCTCTGGAGGTATAGCAAGCCTCAGGAGGAGCCTGACGACCTGTATGCAAGAACAACCGGATGCCTCCCCTCGCCCCATTCGCAACCCATCCAAGCCGCGCAAAGCGTTAGAGTTTGCCCATCCAAGCGAGGAGGAGTTTGCACGGGTACTGGACTTTTACGGCATACGCTGGGAATATGAGCCCTACACGTTTCCGCTGGCCTGGGATGATCATGGCAATATCGTCGAGGCCTTCTCCCCCGATTTTTACCTCGTGGACCAAAAGGTCTACGTCGAGCTCACCACGCTCCGCCAAAAGCTGATCCGCATCAAGCGTCGCAAGATCCGTCAGCTTTTGGCGCTCTATCCTGAGGTCAGGATCAAGCTCTGGAACCGCAAGGACTTTGAGTGGATGCTGCGCCGGTACGGGATGGAAGAGCAATCTCAGGACTTGGTGGGAAAAGAAGCGCTGAACCATGCCGACCACTGAGTCGCGGCCCGCTGGGCTGTACGAGTCTATCGACCGTGTCGTTGTGACCAGTCAAGACATTCAAGCTGCGGTAAGCGCTATGGGCGCCAGGATCAGTCAGGACTATGCCGGGCAACATCCTCTGCTGGTGGGGGTGCTGACCGGCGTTGTGATGTTCATGGCAGACCTCCTGCGGGCCATTACGATTCCCGTTGCCGTCGACTTTATGGCCATCTCGCAATATGGCTCCCGCTCGTCCTCAGGCACTGTGCGGATTGTCAAGGACCTCGACCTCTCCATTACTGACCGGCACGTGCTCTTTGTGGAGGACGTTATCGACACGGGGCTGACGCTCGATTACCTCCTGCGCACCCTGCGCACACGACAGCCAGCATCGCTCAAGGTTGCGGTGCTCTTTGACCGCCCCTATCGCAGGCTGATCGACGTTCCGCTGGACTATCAAGGGCTGGAGTTGCCCGACGAGTACGTGGTCGGCTACGGCCTGGATGATGCGTCCTATTTCCGGAACCTGCCCCTCATTGCCACGCTCAAGTCTGACTGACGCCTTGCGTCTACCGCTCATGGGTACTCGGCGTGTCGTACGTCCGGGCAGCCAATCGCACTACTCTGCAAGGATGAACCGGCGGAGCGCCATGGGAACTTGACCCCGCTCCGTCAACGCCAGTAACTAGTGTTTTGCGCGACCTCTGGTGATCATCACGCCTGCCACGATCAGGGCGACGAGGACAAGCCCTCCGATGGACAGAATGGGAACCGTGAGCGGGCCCACATCCACACTTCCGTCGCCTGGCGGCGGAGCATCCAGATCCACTGGGGGGCGCATTGTCGGCGTAGGGTCGGGCGTCGGCTCTGTCTCAGCCGCAGGCTCCGGCTGAACCTCACCAGCCCACTCTGGGGTCACGCTGCGCGGCGGGACCGCTCGTGCGCTGAACAGCAGAGTGCGCATCTCACCATCTGTTGTGGTCACGACTGCTGTCAGCAGGCTGATCAGCTCACCGGTGTCAGGATCGAGGGCCAGCGTGACATCTTCTGCGCTCAGGACCGCTTCGGGCAGTAACCAGGCAGGCTCCAATGCCCATTGCTGGGCTACACCATCCCAGATGGCAGTCTGCATCGCGGGACTACTGTCATTTTCGCTTAGCACTGCCCCGAGGTACACAGTGCCAGCCTCATCCGTCACGGCGGCAGCCGCCCCAGCGACATTGGCAAAGCCACGCACACGCATGGGCAGGCTCCAGGCGTCTCCGCCGTCAGCGCTCCAGCTGTGCCAGACGCCCTTTCCGCCTTGCGCATCCTGCCACAGCAGGTGCGGCTCTCCGGTGGCACCGATAAAGAACTCTGGGGAGGCAAAGGCTCCCTCAGCAACCAGCCGTGCATCGCTCCAGGTTCTTCCATAATCGCGCGAACGGGAAAGATACAGGGCCCGCGGCTGCGGCAATCCGGCGACGTCCATGCGCAGCCAGGCTGCGTAGATCGTGCCATTGTGGTCAACGGCTAGCGTTGGTTCGTCCACCATGGGCCAGCCGGTCGCCGCGGCGTCGAACACGACTGTGGCGGTCTCCCATGTCGCGCCCTCGTCCTGTGAACGCGTATAGTAGATGCCCCGATACTGGTTGATGGGGATCGCATAGATCGCATGCACCGTGCCACCGAGGTCTCTGGCGAGATCTGGCGCAGAGCCGATCGCGTTTCGGGGTGACACGGGTCCGGGAAGCGTCTCGGCACGCGTCCAGCTTGACCCCGCATAGGCATCGGACGCAAAGGCATTGGCTGTATCGATGCGGCCGTTGTCCCCGGCCGCCCATGCGGCATAAACACGCTGTCCCAGTACCACCAGGCTGGGATCGAGCACTGTGCCATCTTGTGGCTGCACCACTGGCGCAGGCTCTGTCCAGCTGCCTTCGGCGAGCCGCGTGTACCACAGGGCTGCCCCTCCTGGCTCGCTGGCGCTCCACAGCACATGCACCCTGCCCTCGCGATCAATTTGCGCCAGGGGTGTGCCTACCCCATCCGACGGTGTGGCAACGCGTTGGGGCCACGACCAACCCCTGTCCTCGTCGACATCCCATCCCTGGTCACTGGCCGGGATCTCCACGACACTCGCCTGGCCGAGATGGCCGCTGAGGGCGATGAGCAAAGACTGCCCCGCATATCTCACATCAACTGATACCGGTTCGTAAGGTACTGGCGCGCCGGGGCTCCCGGAAAGGGGGATGGATTGCGCGGACTCCCATCCGCCTGTAATGCTGTTACTGAGCCAGCGTGCGACGCTCAGTTCACCTGGATTCTCCACGACTGAAAGGAGAAGCTGGTCTGTCTGCACGCCCACAAGATTCCAGGCATCATCCATGACCGAGCCCTCAGATACGTGCCTCAACGTCGCTGGAGGGTCCACGAGAACGCCCTGCTCCGTCAACTCGCACTGATAGATCTGGACACCGTCACCGGTTGGGGACTCAAAGATCACGATGTAGCCATCGTCGCGGGAGGCCAGGCGCGGACGCCGTGCACTGGAGATACCCAGCGAAATCGAAGCCGGCTCTGACCAGCTGGCTCCCGCGTCTTGCGATACGCTTGCCTCGATCCCTGCCACCGGATCTGCCCAGGCTGCGGCGATGCCCCGGTCGGTGACGACCAGATCGAGAGCACCGCGAGAATCGGGCATTCCCGGCAAAGTTGTGAACTCAGCCAACAGTACAGGAGGTGTCCACTCGCCCGTTTCCGCGGCGAGATAGGTGTGATAGAGACCAGCCGGCTGCTCTTCTGTAGCCACGATCCGGGTAAACAAGACGTGCCAACTTGCGCCAGGACCGGGCACAGCCCTCATGTCAGCGGCGTTCTCCGCCACGGTAACCGCTGCCGTCCAGGCGTGCTGTCCCGGGATTTGGCTGGAATAGAGGACAGGTCCCTGACCCTCCGGCCCGGTATCGATCCAGAATGCTCCCGTGAGCGTGCCGTTCGTCTGCAGCTCGGCGCCGAACGGGGGAATGCCTCCGGGATCGCCAGAGACAGGTGCATACGTTTGCGCACGCTCTGCCTGGTACCAGATCTCGCCGTCACCATAGGCACTGTAGAGTCCCTCGACCGCATCCCACCAGTAGGCCTGTCGCGCTGCACCGGGTCCGCTCACTAGAACAGGTGCAGAAAGCGCTCCCGACTCGGTCAGCATGTGCGTTGCATCCGAGAGATCAGGCGGCGCATCGACCCACGTGGCGGGGCCGGAATCTTTCCATACGAGACTTGTAACGTCGGTCTCGAGCGACCAGATATCGTTGGACTCGTCCTGACCCGCGAGGACCAGGAGATTCCCAATGTAAGAGGCTTGCCAGGTATTCACGCCAGAGGCTGTGAGACTCGCTGCGGTCCCGGACGGGTACGAGAGCGTTGCGACGTCTGACCAGCTTACTCTGGCCGAGTCGTCAAGCCCGATGTCAAAAACAGCCAGGGCGGGGCCGTCCTCTATCCCGCCAGAGACAAGCAGAATCTGACCCTCGGGACCCGTTGTCAGCTCCAGGTTCGCAGAGCTATCGAGGCGGCTGAGGGCGCTCTCCGCGAGAGCCCAGTTGTGGCCGCCATCGGGTGAGATGCTGTAATGGAGCGTGGGTGCGGTACCAGATCCAGTCCCCTGCCAGAGCATGACGATCTGACCGTCAGCGGTGCTGCCAACATGGGCATAGCTTGCGTTCGCATCGCCCGAGTCGACCAGCTGAGGCTGCGTCCAGGTCTGCCCGTTGTCGCGGCTCCAGCTCCATAGGGCCCGATTGGTCGCAGGCTCGTTCCAGGTCGCATAGAGACTGCCACCCTGTCCCTCGACGAGCCGGATGTGGTTGGTCTCAGGACTCGCACGCCGGACGTAGAGTGACTCTGCGATCAGGGACATATCACCCCATGTCGCACCACCGTCAACCGACTGCATATAGTAGATTCCGGGATTCAGAGTCTCAGAGCGCCCGGCATAAAAGACGAGCATGTGGATGGTTCCATCGGCGCCCAGCGCGGCACGCCAACCGGTGACCGATGAAACGATGCTGACCGCGTCTGTCCACGCCAGATCTGTCAGGTTGGCCCTAACCTGCCGCAGGGCGGGCGCGTCCGAGCCCTCGCTCTGAGCCAGGAAAAAGACATTGACACCGTTGCCGCCGTCCCCGAGGATGGTGCCGTTCTCACGGATATTGGCCCGCAGGTATGCGCCCGTCTGGGTGTTGAGCCTCAGGTCTCCCGCCGCATCAAAGGTATAGTCCACAACCGGCGCTGGCAAGGGGTCTCCCCAGGCGTTACCAGAGCGAGCCGACACCGTGAGCCCATCATATCGGTCCCACCAGAACGCATAGAGTTGCCCATCCTCGCCCGTAACGAGTGCAGGGCCCGAGGCGGCGCCCGATCGCGACAGGTTGGCCGGCCGCGACCACAGAGGCTCTTGCGCAGACAGGGCCCCAGGGCGCCAGAGACCTGCGAATAGCAGCACTACAAGTAGCAAGGTGGCCGACTTGATTACAGTGATTCTCAAGGATACGCTCCCCTCTCGATAGTAACTTGTGTGCTACGGCAACACGTCGAGCGGCGCCAGGCCAGCCTTTACGCGCGCGTCATTGATGCGCTCAAGAGCTTGCTCCGATTCCCCCGCTAGATGCGCAATGGCTTGGTAAGCGTAGGACAGCTCTTCCCACTCCTGGTTCTGCCGGTAACGAGACCAGGCCTGTCCTTCGAGCCTCTCCAGGGCAAACGGCACTCCACGGATAATCTCCGCCGCTGCTGCTGGTTGCCCGTTGGCCACCAGCGCATCGCCGTACAACAATCGCGTTGCATCGTCGCGATTGCCTGCTGCCCAGGAGCTATGCATGATTCGGTACGCGTCAGAATAATCGCCTCTTGCGAGCCGGATAGATGCCAGTCGTCGCGGCGCTGTGGCATGCTCGGGCGTCTCCAGTGCTTTGAGCAGGCTCGCTTCTGCAGTCCCCAGGTCTGCCCGGCGGCGCACCTCGTCCATCTCCAGTTCTGCAAAGCGCTCGGGATCATACAGATTCAGCTCTGCACGAGTCTGCGCGATCGCTCCCTGGTTCGCATACCAGGCGGCCACCGGGTGTCCCTCGGTGAGGGCCAACAACAGGCCCAGGCCGAGGCCAAACGCGGCCAACCAGTGCCAGGCCGTGGCTGCTCTGGGGACGCGAATCTCTGCCAGCGACGCCTCGCCCTTCTCTTCGGCGACGCGCGCGGCGAACTCTCGCCGCGTTCTCGCCGTCGCAGCGAGCAGAATCCCTGTCGGCACGAAAAAGAGCAGAACGCCCCGGCTGCCATACAGGACATTGTCAACGAGGCCGTGGATGATCAGGGATCCCAGCGCCGCAATGCTGGCCTCCATGACCAGTCCAAGCCCGCGACTGGCGACCTGTCGCCAGCGCACAAATTGCGCCACACTGTACCCCCAAAGCATCAGCAGGGCCACCAGGGCCATGCCGCCCTGCTCTGCAAGCAGATCCACAAAGACGTTGTGACTGTAGACGATGTACCCAACGTGGATCCATAGTGTGTACACAGAAAAAGGAAGCGTGAACAGGCCCAGTCCCACGCCTGTGTAAGGATAGTCCCTGGACAGGGCCATCCCCTGCTCGATCAGCTTTAGGCGGTTTGCCAGCGATTGCGCGCCAGGCAGATCAAGCAGCAGGATGCTATACCCCGCGAGCAAAGCCGCTACGATCGCCGCCAGGGCCAACAGCGCAAAGCCGATGATGCGTCGCGTCCACGCGTTGGGCCCAGTGCCGGCCAATCTTCCCAGCCAGCTCCAGACGAACCACCCGATCAAAGCCCCACCCGCGCCGATCCACGCGCCTCTTGAGGCGGTAAGCACCAGTGCTAGAAACATGATGAGCAGACCGAGGCACGCCAACACTCGCACGACCGTGCCACGCGCCAGCATGCGCCAGCCTGTCCACGCACCTGCCCTGATAAAGACCAGCGGAACTGCCAGGGGGATCAGCATCGCCAGCATGCCACCAGCAACGTTGGGAGTGATCCGGTGGCCCTGGACTCTTGGCAGGATGCCGCTGACCTTTGCGCCCAGCGCGGCCAGGCTCGGGTACTTGAGCTGTTGCACCGACCAGTCGCTGCTCATTACAGAGTACAGGCCCAATCCGACGCCTCCCAGGAGAAGAATGGCGAGGGCGATGTAAAGCTGCCTGCGTGTCATCTGGTGAGAGAGCGCTGTCCCCAGCCCGGCAGCACCGAGCAGCAGCCCGAGTTTCGCCAGCGCGATCGACCTGTCGTAGGCGATCCATACGCTCACGCATCCGGTCAGTATAAACACAAGCAACCAGAGATCTGCTACGGAAGGTCTGACCTGGCCCCGTCGAGCGAGGACCTGCAGTGGCCACAGTGGTAAGAGCAAGAGGGCCGGCCAAAGACCAATACTTGTGTCGCGGTACCATACTGCGCCGCCGGTGGTATACCACAGACCGCCGGCAAGCAGCGCCAGGCCCAGCTCTGCCATGGGCAATATCTCGCGCCACTCTGCTGCCGGTCTGCCGTCGGTCATCAGCGCCTCGCTCCGCCGGCCCACCCGATGCTCTCGAGACCGATGTTGATCGCTGCGCGCCAAAGGCTGGGCTCGGTGATGAGCATCTTGAGATAGGTCTTGAGAGGGCCGGGCCGAAAGGCCCACTCACGTAGCGCGCGGCGGGACCAGGCCTCCAGTTCCTCTGCGCTCAAACCGGGATAGTCCAGGACCGTGGAGCGGTCCATGTCCACCTCCTCCCAGCGCGTGCCCGGCCTGAACCAGCCCTTCTCGACAACTTCAAAGAAGAAAGGCGTCCCGGGGTGTGGTGCTGCGATGTGAAACAGGGCCAGGTCTAGCGGCAGCGACTTGGAAAAGTCGATGGTCCGGCGGATGGAAGCTACTGTCTCGCCGGGTAGTCCGATGATGAAATAGCCCCAGTTCTTGATGCCTGCCTGGTGTGACCATTCCAGCGCGCGCTCGACAGCGTCCAGCGTGATCCCCTTGTGCATGCGCCGGAGCATATCCGGATCACCTGACTCGATGCCCCACGAGATCATCCAGCACCCACTGCGGTGCATGAGCTCCAGCATCTCGGGGTCCACAAAGTCCACTCTGCTGTTACAGGTCCAGCGGATCTTGAGGCCGCGATCGAGCAGCCCTTGACAGATGCCCATCACGTGTTGACGGTTCACCGTGAACAGATCTGCGTACATGTGCACACTGTGCAAGCCCAACTCCGCCAGCATCTCGATCTCCGCCAGGACATGTTCGGGAGAGCGGTAGCGCACAGAGCGGCCGTAAGAGACGTGCTTGATGCAAAAGCGGCAGTCGCCAGGGCAACCCCGGCTGGTGACGACAAAGGAATAGGGGCCGTCAACCAGGGGGGCCCGGTATTGGTTCAGCGGGAGCAAGTCGTGCCGCGGGATGGGCAAGGCATCGAGGTCTTTGATCAAGGGGCGTGGCGGATTCACCACGATCTGGCCTGATCGTCGCCATGCGAGCCCGGCGATCCCGCCGAGGCGGTCCTCAATTGTCAAGTCCTGATCTCGCACTGGGCCGAGTGCCGCACTCTCGTCATCGTACAGTCCCGCGAGCGCCTCAGCCAGATGCGGATCTGCCGTACTCAGATTAACCGCCGCGTCCGGGTCGAGTGTATCGAGCAACTCCCGGAGGGTCAGCTCTGGCTCGCCGACCAGAACATAGTCAAGCGCAGGGAAGGCCTCCATGGTAGATACGGGCATGGGGGTCACGTGGGTGCCCATGGCAATGGTGACCGCCCCCCTCGCCCGCGCCAGAAAGACACCGTACATGTCATTCTGGAGTGTGGGGGCGGTGACCTGCGTGAGGTAGAAGCGTGGTCGCAGCCGATCCAGCTCTGCCTCAAAGCTCTGCCACGACATGCGCCCTGGGACGGCGTCGATGATGCTGACGGCCTTGTCCGGGAAGAGCGCAGCCAGCTGCGCGAGGTCGGCCTGCGGCCAGATCATGCCCTCTCGGGATCTGCGTCCGACCCGATGTTGGCTGCGAATCCAGATCGCACCATCGGGTGCCGGCGGATTCACCAGGAGCAGATCGACGCGTTCCTGATCCTGTTGCGGCTCGTGCTCCAGGGTGAATGCATCCGCTCGTGGCGGCGCCTCGGAAACAATCCGTTGCTCCAGACGCGTGCCCCGGTTGCGCTGAGATTGATCACTCATGGAAAACACGATAGATCAGCATCGATATCGCTGCGCCGGGAACTCAACTCCTCAAGTACGCGCATGATTAGCCAAAAGATGAGCAGATTGAGGCCAAGCATGGAGAGAACGGTTCCCCCCAGCAGATAGAGCCATAACCGGTCGATGCCCCATCCGTGGGCCACGCCCAGCGCCAGACTGATGACGCCCAGGATGACCCCTGTGAGCCCGGTGAGCAATCCCATCCACCAGAAATGGCGGTCCAAAGGTGGGTCGAAAATGGGCTTGCCGAAAAGACCGTGCCGCACCGTCCGCTCGTGAAACAGCGACACAAGATAGTTAAAGGTCGCGCCCAGCGCAAAGAGGTCGAACCCAACAATGGGAAACAGCGCGGCGACAAAGGCTACAAAGACACCCCAGGGGCCGAGCTGTGTTACGCCTGCAAGGCGCGCGATGATCAGACCCAGTGCTGCAAGGGCACCAACCGCAAACAGACCCGCCCCTACGCCGCCCAGCGGCCGCGCGGGGTTGTACATGAGCACCGTCCAGACGATGGTGCCCAGGAACCGCATGCCGTCCTCAACCACGTTGAGTTTGGAGCGCCCCTGACGCTCGGTATAGGGGATGGGCACCTCCAGAAGCCGCACGCCCTCATGGATTGCACGCGTGCTCATCACCGGTGTGAGGTTCAGCCCGTTCGGGAGCGGGTACAGACGTTCGAGCGCCTCCCTGCGAAATACGCGCATGCCGCTGGCCGGATCGATCACCCGCTGCCCGCCCAGAGCGGTGACCAGACTGCTCCACACCCAGTTCCCAACCCGTCGAACAAGGGGCATCTGGCTATCTGCCCCCGATCGCCTTGACCCTACAACCAGGTCCGCGCCCTTTCCATGGTCGAGGGCGCTACAGAGCGCCGGAAAGTGCTCGGGCGGGTAGGTCCCATCGGCATCCATAAAGCCCAGCCAGTCGCCGCACGCGGCAGCAAAACCCGTCTTGAGTGCTGCCCCGTAGCCTCGATTCTGACTGTGCTGGACGAGTCTGACCTCCGGGTAACGGGTTACGATCTCAGCGGTGGCGTCTGCAGAGCCGTCGTCGACCACAAGCAACTCCAGAGACACGCCTTGTGCCGTGAGCAGGGGGCGTACTGCCAAAACACGCTCAATAATCGAGGCGATGCCCTGCTCTTCGTTAAGAGCCGGGATGATCACGGACAGCGTGTGGTCGTTGATCGGAGCCCCTTCCATCCCGGTGGCAATGTCGACACTCATTGGTGCCTCTGTCTCCCTGTGAGCCAGGCTATATACGGATGAGTTGTAGCCGGCTAGAATATCTTCCTGTCCGCGCTGTACCTGGTGCCGTCTATCTCTCGTAACACGCGAGCGGGCACCCCTCCAACGAGGGTATGCGGCGCTACGTCGCGAGTCACGACGGCGCCAGCCGCAATCACGGCACCCTTGCCGATGTGGATGCCGTCAGTAATAACCGCGTGCGCGCCGATCCAGACGTCGTCATCGATCACAATGCCCTCCGCAGTGAGGCCCTGCTTGACAAAGGGCTGGTTCGGATCGTCGTAGACATGGTTGACGGCCATAATCTGTACCATGGGCGACGTGTACACCCGATCGCCGATGGAGACACCACCCTGACCCCGAATGACAGTGTACTCGCCGATGAGGCTGTCACGCCCGATGGATATGCCAGCGTGTGGCAGATCACGAAAGTTGTACACGTGTAGAATCGCGCCATGCATCACGAGCGTACCGGCACCTATTTTTACCCCACCCGGGCAGGCGTGGATGTACACATTCTCATCAAGATACGATCCCGGTCCAAGGCTGATGAGGTGAGCAAAGCGCAGACGCACACCGCGCTCGATCGCCGGCCAGCCCTCCAGGCGCATCATCAGGCGATACGCGATCGCCCTGATGCCGATTCCAGCTATCGTGGGTATCCATCCAAACAGGCACTGCAAGGTCTGCTCAAGGAGATACCATGCAACCGTGCCAGCCTGGCGCTGTATGTACAGGCTGAGACCGCCCGTGATCCTGCCCTCCGACCTCGGCACCGTACTAGAGCCTGTAGAGTACGGCACTGTCGGTGGACGTGTCCCGAGGGACGACCCCGCGCGTGTCGTACACCAGCGTCGCCGTGCGCGCGACACGGGCCAGGTCATAGCAGCTGTGTGCCGTGTGCACCAGGACGCAATCCGCCACAGCCAGGTCCTCATCGGTCAGCGACGCGAGTCCCTCCAGCACCTCGCCACCCGGCAGCTCCAATTTGTGCACATACGGGTCGTGGTACCGCACTGTGGCCCCCCGCTCCTGCAGCAACTCGATGATCGTGAGTGCCGGACTCTCGCGCAAGTCCGCCACGTCTGGCTTGTAGGCGACGCCGAGAACCAGCACAAGACAACCGCGTAATGGCTTTTCCAGATCATTGAGCGCATCCTGAATACCGCGCACCACGTACCGTGGCATGTCTGTGTTTACCTCATCGGCCAGCTCGATGAAGCGCGTCTGCACACTCAGACTGCGCATCTTCCATGTCAGATAGAGCGGGTCGATGGGGATGCAATGGCCGCCCAACCCCGGTCCCGGATAAAAAGGGCTAAAGCCAAAAGGCTTTGTGCTGGCGGCCGCGATCACTTCCCATATGTCCAGGCCGATGCGATGGCAGATCTGGGCCATCTCGTTCACGAGCCCAATATTGACGGCGCGATAGGTGTTCTCAAGGATCTTGACCATCTCAGCGGTTGCAGGGCTTGAGACGGGTACCGTGCGCTCAACAATGGTGTCGTAGAGCGCCTGTGCCAGGCGCAGGCAATTCGGGGTGACGCCTCCCACCACTTTGGGTGTGTTGCTGATCGTGTATTGCTTGTTGCCTGGATCGACACGTTCCGGGGAAAAAGCCACAAAAACATCCTTGCCGACGATGTAGCCATTCTGCTGAATACGCGGAAGCAGAATCTCCTCGGTGGTGCCCGGATAGGTTGTGCTCTCCAGGATCACCAGCATGCCCTGATGCCTAAAGCGCGCGAGATCGTCGACAGCGGCCACGATGTACGATATATCAGGATCCTTGGACTTGCTAAGCGGTGTAGGGACACAGATGATGGCCACATCGGCGTCAGCCAGCGGATCCGGCGACCAGGATGCGCGCAGCGTGCCTGCTTCGGAGACGGCGCGGATGCGATCCGGAGCGATGTCTGCAATATAGCTCTCACCTGCAGCGAGCGCCGCACACTTGCCCCTATCCGGATCGATGCCGGTGACGCTAAAGCCCTCCTCAGCCAGTAAGACCGCAAGAGGCAGGCCGACGTACCCAAGACCCATGACACAGACACGTGCCTTGCGCTCCCGGATTCTCTGTTCCAGACGAACAGCCAGCGACGTGGGCGCAGCTAGCGGCATGAATGCTCCCTTTATTGTGCTATGACCGATTGGAGACGCGAGACCAATGATAGCATGCGCGCCCGCATCGACCAAAGCGTTGTATGGCACGCGGCGGTCTGTCCCTGGCGAGCTGCGCATGGGTGGCGGGAACCGTGACGTTGCCTAGAACACCTGTCGTTTTCGCTCGTTGATGCGCTTAACAGGGCAGCGGGCAACATAATCCTCGTTGAGCGTCACGCCCAGGCCGGGGCCGGTGGGAATCGGCATGCGCCCATTGCGGATCTGCGGCTCCAGCGGCTCGTTCACGACCTCATAGGTGATCATCGGGCGGTTGGGCACGGTCTCCTGGATGATAAAGTTCGTCAGGCAGGCGTCCAGTTGGACTGCCGCGGCGGTCGCGATGGGCCCGTGACAGTTGTGCGGCTGCATGTACAGGTTATAGGTCTCGGCATACGCCCCGATCTTTTTCAGCTCGGTGATGCCGCCCGCCAGTCCGATGTCGGGCTGCAGGATGTCCAGCACCTGCTTTTCGATGTACTCCCTGAACTGATAGCGCGTATAGAGACGCTCACCGGCCGCCAACGGGATGGGCACCTCTCTGCCTACCCTGGCCATAACCTCGACGTTCATGGCGTCCACGGGCTCCTCATAGAAGAACGGGCGCAGTTCAACAATACGCCGTCCCCAGGCGATCGCGTCGCTCACTCCGAGATAGCCGTGTACCTCCACGAGCACCTCAACATCAGGGCCCACGGCCTCACGAACCGCCTTGACGCGCTGATAGGCGAGCTCGCCGCGCTCTGGCTCCAACAGACGCTCGCGCGGGCCCCAGTTGCTGTTTCGCGGTGCACTAAAGGGATCGAACTTGAGCGCGTCATAGCCCATGGCAACGACCTGTGCAGCACGTTCCCCATAAGCCTCGGGGCTCTCGATGTGCTCCGGCGCTGGCGCGTACTCGCTGCCCAGCCAGCCGTTGCAGTAAACGTGGATATCGTCATGGACACGCCCACCCAGTAAATCGTAGACTGGCAGATTGGCGGCCTTACCCTTGATGTCCCAAAGGGCCTCGTCGATGGTGCTCATGCCGCCATAGACTACTGGTCCCCCACCCTGCGCCCAGAACGTACGAAAAAAGAGGTCCTTCCAGACCTGCTCGATGCGCAGAGGATCTGCTCCGATGACGTATTGCTCTACCATCTCCTCCAGCATGGTCATCGCCGACCGGCGGCCAATGCCATAGCACAGTGGAAACTCACCGATGCCATAGATACCCTCATCGGTGATCAGCCGCAGCACGATCGGCGGCTTGAAGGGATGGAGGTTTACATCATAGATCTCTGCGGCGATCACGTGCATCTCACGTTCTCCTTGATGTCTGGCTTGCCGTGGCTGGTGTATTCTAGGCCGCATCCTGGATGGGTCAACCGCATCTTGTCCGTTGGCTGGAGAGAAAGGTGGACCACCGGGCATCTGGCAACATAAGCCTCGTTGAGGGTGACTCCGAGCCCTGGTGTGGTTGGTATAGGCATGCGGCTGTCGCGGATGAGTGGCTCCAGTGGCTCGTTGACCAACTCGTAAGCGCTCGGCGATCGAAGCGGAATGGTCTCTTGAATGATAAAGTTTGGGATACAGGCATCTACCTGCACGGCCGCGGCAGTGGCGATGGGCCCATGGCAGTTGTGTGGCTGCATGAACAGATCATAGGTCTCGGCATATGCGGCGATCTTTCTCAACTCGGTGATGCCTCCCGCGAGGCCGATATCGGGTTGGAGAACATCGAGCACCTGCTTTTCGATGTATTCGCGGAACCCGTAACAGGTATAGATCCGTTCCCCTGCGGCGAGCGGGATCGGCACGTTTTCTGCCACCCTGCGCATGGCGTCGACATTCATCGCGTCAACTGGCTCTTCATAGAAAAAGGGGCGCAATGGCACGATCCGGCGACCCCAGGCGATGGCGTCCATGACGCTGAGATACCCGTGTACCTCGACGAGCACCTCGATATCAGGGCCCACAGCTTCGCGCACCGCCCGCACTCGCTGATAGGCCAGCTCGCCCCGCGCGGGCTCCAGCAGTCGCTCACCCGGGCCCCATCCACTGCCCCGGGGTGCTCTAAAGGGATCGAACTTGAGCGCGTCATATCCCATGCCCACGACCTCTGCGGCCCGATCGGCGTACTCTTCCGGGCTGGCGAGGTAGGCGTTCCCCGCCGGGGCGTACTCGTCGCCGATCCATCCGTTACAGTAGACGTGAAGGTTCTCGTGAACTTGGCTCCCAGGAGATCGTATATCGGGAGTCCGGCGGCCTTGCCTTTGATGTCCCACAGCGCCTGATCGATGGTGCTCATCCCGCCTTATAATGGAGTGGGCCGCCACCGTGCCCCCAGAACGTCCGGAAAAAGATCGTCTTCCACATTTGCTCGACCCGCAGCGGGTCGGCGCCGATGACAAACTGCTCCACCATCGCCTGCAGCATGCTGAGCGCGGCGCGACGGCCAGTACCGTAGCAGAGCGGGAACTCGCCCAGGCCATACAATCCCTCATCTGTGATCAGACGGAGCACAATTGGCGGCTTCCAGGGCTGTACATCCACATCAAAGATATCTGCGGCGATCACGCGTATCGTCAATCCTCCCTGCTCGGACCAGTCGTTTAGCTGGTGCGCCCGGACATTCGCAGAGATTCTATCCTCTGCAGGCCTAAAGTCAACCACCTCGGCAGAGTGCGTCTGACACCGCGCCTGAGACCGGATATACTGGACGTGGCAACAGCTGTCGAGAGGTAAGTATCATCCGCAGAGAGGTGAATCGATGACGACGGTGAGCTTTCAGGGAAAGGATGTCTGCATAGACGGCAGTCTCGTGTACCCGGGACGCTGGTACGACGGGCACCGCGTTGAGGGAATGCTGTTCAATGTCAGGGCTGTGCAGGCGATTTTCGATGACGCCAACCCGGAGACGCGTGGTCACTGGGCTTATCCAGACACAGACGAGTGGGATCCCGACCGCAACACGGAAGAGTTCTGCGCCGCGCTGCCGGCCTGGTACGCGCATGGCATTCGCGCTTTTGGAGTCAACCTGCAGGGCGGAGGCCCCTTGTATGTTCGCGACGTGTACCATAGTTATGACAACAACGGGTTCACGCCGGAGGGCAAGCTAAAGGCGGCTTATGCCGCTCGTCTGACCCGGGTGCTTGATCGTGCCGATGCGTTGGGTATGGTGCCAATCGTTGGCATGTTCTACTGGATGATGCTCTTGCGGATGGAGGACGAGGCAGCCATCTGGCGCGCCGCGCGCGAGACCTGCACTTTTCTGATGGAGCACGGCTATCGGCACGTGCTTGTTGAGCTGGCGAATGAGATCGACGTGGTGGTGGATCACACACCGTACGCCATATTCCGCCCCGAACGGCAGCACGAGATGCTCAGCACCCTCAAGGCAGAATTCCCAGAGCTGCTGTTCTCTACGAGTGGCGGTGGTGCCGAGGTTACGACAGGTCGCGGTATGCCCCCTGCCTCGCTGGTCCGCGCCGCCGACTATGTGCTGTTGCATGGCAACGGTTTGCGACCACCGGAGCTGGCCGCTGCCATCGATGTGGTCCAGGGAATGGACGCTTACAGGCTTGCACCCAAGCCGATCATCATAAATGAAGACTCCCCAGCGATGCCCAACTTTGAGGTCGCCTGGCGCAAGGGCGTGTCGTGGGGCTACTATGATCAGGGGTGGCACGGCCAGGGTGAGGATCCTTGGGAGGACTATAACCCTCGCCCCCGCTGGCGCGATGACGCCCCCTGGGAAAGACTCAGCGGCTTCCAGACACCACCTGTGAACTGGGGCATCAACACGCCGTTCAAGCGGGCGTTTTTCGAGCGCGTGGCCGAGATCACAGGCGCCGCTGAGCGCTAGTCTCTCAACTTGCCGACATAGAGAAGGTGCCGCGAAGCGCCGACGATGGATGGTTGGTCGCAGAGCTCCTCGAGGAGATCCAGCCAGAGTCGCCGGCGCTCTCCGTTCGGGCTGTTGTAGCTCTCGTCGTCCGCCGATATCGCTGGTTCTACGCCGGCCAGGAGTAGTGTCTCGAGGGCCGCGCTTTCGTGTAGAGGTGCGATCTCTTCGGCAGTAGCAAATTAGCCGCGAAAGCTGCCCGCCGGGCAGTGCTCAGGATCACGGCCCTGCTCGAGGATGCTGCGCACCTCTACACGATCCTCGATCTACGCGGGTACGTTTTTCATGAGGTCGCCCATGATACCAAAGCGGCTGATGTGGGCGCTAAGCATCACACCCCCGGGCATCAGGCGCCTCACGGCCTGAGACAGTGCCTGCTGGCGGTCCTGCAGGCACACCAGATGGTACAACAGGCCCATCAGTAGCACGGTCTCATATCTGTCCGCGCCGCCTGCTTGCAGGTTGCGCGCGTCTGCCTGCACCAGGCGCACCTTCCCTTCCAACCCTGACTCCTGAAGGCGGGCGTGGCGAGGCTCCAGCAATCTCTCGGACATGTCCACAGTGGTGATGCGGTGGCCCCAACGGGTCAGGGGCACAGTGTAGGCCCCGGCCCCACAGCCAATCTCGAGGATGCTGGCCGTTGGCGGGACGAACCTCTCTAGAATTCGCCAGGTGAGATCGAACTCGAGCTGGTGCCGGACCAGCCGCTCCTCTTCGACTTTAGAGGCGCTGTTGTAGAATGCCGCAATGTCGTTGACGTCGTCCATGTGTACCCTGCCCTAACCTGTGCGCATGGTCCCGCGATTGCTCGCGGGGCGCTACTCTGCGGCCGGCTTCTCCTGCCACTGCCGACCGCCCTTGATCTCGGCATAGGTGTTGTGGATGTCGATCGCCAATTGCCTGCACTGCGCCAGATAGTCCTCCAGTTCCTGAGCCAGGGTCCTGGCGTGCTCGGCGCTCGCTACGACGCGCTCCTGGGAGTCCTCGCCATCCACAGTAGACCAGGCGTCGAGGTCGGCTCTCAACCTCTCCAGTCGGATCGGGGCCGAGGCATGGTCTGGTCGTGGCAGCGCCAGAGCTTGCTCTGCCGTCGCGCGGATCGTCTCAAAGAACGCCACATACTGCTGGCTGCGCCGTGCCATACGCCCGATCATGTAGCGGATGTCGTCCAGCAACGCCGTCATCTCGGCTGGATCCAGGGCGTGCTGCTCACCGACCTGTCCCAGGATCTCATCGACGGTGCTGCAGACATCGTAAAAGCGCGTCTCTCCGGCCCCTGCGGCCTCGTCACTGACGGTAAGCTGGAGTCCTCGTCGCGTCTCTTCAAGACGTACCCTCGGCAGTTCAAACACGCCCCCGTCCTCAAAGGCCAGGAGCGGTGGTACGTTGTGACCGCGCTCGACGATGTGCGCCGCGCCGATGGCGATCTCATGCAGGATTCTTTCGCGGTGTGGCGAGGGCGGCATCCAACGGTTCTGAGCATCGGACATGGGTGGCATCCTCCTACTCGTCGTTTTCGCCAGCATAGCATATCGCCTCCGCAGTGCAACTGGCTCGTGAGCATTGCTGTTACAGCGTGTGGTTCAGTCCTGCGGCCTCGCGAGGTGGCCGGTGGCACAGATGCCCTCTATAATCTGCAGAATCAGGTCGCCATAAGGAAGAGCCCGCCGATGCCCCATCATGCGCCTGCCACCAGTTACGATGACGTTCCTTACCCGCCTGTGTGCTATACACAGACCCATCCGGACCGTCTGGCCACCTGCGCTCGCTTGCTCGGCGTGGAGACTGCGCCTGTTGAGCGCTGCCGAGTGCTCGAGTCGGGCTGTGCGTCCGGCGGCAACCTCCTGCTGATGGCCGCCAGCCTGCCTGAGAGCACCTTTGCAGGTATCGATCTGTCGCCGCGCCAGATCGAGGATGCGACTGCATCGGTGGCGGCCCTGGGTCTCACCAACATAGCCTTTCTCGCGATGGATATCCGCGAGATCACCCCCGCTCTGGGGACATTTGACTATATCATCGCACACGGCGTCTATTCCTGGGTGCCGCCCGAGGTCCGGGAGGCCCTGCTCAGGATCTGCCCGAGCCTGCGGCGGAGGACGGGAGCAGGCTGGCGGCCAACCTGCTCAAAGCATTCTCCTACAGCGTGTCCGTGATCGAGCTGTATGCGTGGATACCACCCTTTGTGAGCGCAGTGTCTGTGCTGCCGGTGGCAAGTCTCTATGCCCGCCATCAGGCTCGCAGCAGTGACCGTGTCGCCAATCTGCGGCATGAGCGCGTTCACCTGGACGCCCTGGCTCGCTTTTTGCTGCCGTTGCTCGATGGTACGCGGACCCGGGACGATCTCGCTCGGATTCTGGACGAACTTGTCGCGGCGGGCAGGCAGACTCAACGTCACTGATGACCCTTCCGGGGAGGCCGATGCCACAGAGACCTTGGATCGCGTCCACAGGGAGCTGGATGCCAGTCTGGGGTGGTTGGCGCGCGCGAGCCTGCTCGTCGGTTGAGTCATGCGCTATGGCAGCTGCTGGCGGCTGTGGGCGGCTTGTGCCACGGTGGTGGCGCCAGTACAATGGGGCCGAGGGCATAACGATAGGGGAAGGAGTCAGTCATGCGGGTGATCAAGGCAGTCATCACGGCGGCGGGGCGGCGGCAACGTGCGCTGCCGCTGCAGACTCTGATCGACACTGATGGCCAGGAAAAGTCCATCCTCACTATTCTGGTTGAGGAGGCGTTGCGTGCTGGTGTGGAACAGGTAGGCATCGTGGTCAGCCCCGGTGATGAGGTCTCCTATGGGCGGGCGGTGGACGCCTATCGCAGCCGGATCACGTTTATACCGCAGGCCGAGCCGCAAGGCTATGGCCACGCCGTCTACTGCGCGCACGATTTCGTCGCCGGCGAGTCGTTTCTCCACCTGGTCAGCGACCACCTGCCCATCGCGCGAGGGACTGTGGGCTGTGCTCAGGACCTGGTGCAGACCGCAGAGCGTAACGACTGCGCCGTGTCCGCTGTGCAAGCTTCGCGCGAGAGCCTGCTGCCGTACTTTGGCTGCGTGGGCGCAAAACGTGTCGCTGGCAGCACCCGTCTATACCTGGTGGATCGCGTCATGGAGAAACCCACGCCGACCGATGCAGAGCAGTGGCTCGTCGTCCCGGGGCTCCGTGCCGGGCACTACCTGTGCTTTTTCGGCATGCACGTGCTTACCCCTGGCGTGATGGACATCCTGGCTGAGCGCCTGCAACAGCAGCCCGAAGGGGTCACTTTGTCTGATGCCCTCAATGAGTTGCCGCGCCGCGAACGGTATCTGGCGCTAGAGAGCAACGGGCGCCGCTACGATGTTGGGGCACGCTACGGTACCCTGATTGCTCAAATGGCTTTGGCGCTGGCGGGAAGAGATCGTGAGTGGGTGCTAAGCCAGTTACTTGAGCTGCTCGCAACTCGAGAGGCGGACCGTGGTGACGATGTCCAGTGATGCCTTTGTTCAGACCATCATCTCCGCGGATCCCGCAATCCGGGATCGGTCGCTGGACGCACTCTGTTCGGAATGCACACTGAGCGACCTCGTCCGTGCCTGTGCAGAGTTGGATCGCTTTCGCCGCGCCTGCCCGAACCTCTTTGAGCGAGTGCGCGCGACCACCTTTCTCTATGCGATTCATCGTTTCTACCTGCCGCCCTTGCTGGCGGGTGCCGGGCCGGGACGGATTCCATATGCCGGCTATGCGCACCTGCTAGAACGCCGCTTTGAGGAGGCCATCGACGCGTTCCTGTTTGCGTCGCGGGCGCAGGGCCTGTCCGAGGGCCTCTGCAGCGCCCTGAGCCTGGCCTATCACCAACTGGCATTTCAGACGCTGGCCGACCAGGTGCGCCACAGCGTGCGGTCCTTTGCTGGCAACCGCTGGATGTTTCGCATGGGACATCCGGCCGATCACCCTCTCAGGATCGTTCAGCCTCTGCTAAAGCAAGATCCTGCCACCGGGATGTTCCCTCTCCTCGTAGAGTCAACGCCAGTACGCATGGACCTGACGCACAGCGGCTGGAGTGACATCTTTTTCCTTGGTATGGATTATCCCGAGGGTGCCCGAGTGATCAATGTTTCCATCGACCTCGCCGTGCGGGGCCGAGATCCCGCGCCGCAGCCTCCGGTCTCCGCTTATGTGCGCGTGATCGATGAGCCCGTGCTGCGGCTGGCCAGTATCGATCTCGGTGCACAGGCGGAGATCGATACGATCAGCGAGGTGTTCGATTACGCCCGGGACTATCTCGGGCTCCTCAAGGCGGCGGTGATCGCTGCTGGTATCGTGCCGCCTGGAATTGAAGGAGGCGGTCAGGCGCTCTCGGAGCTGCTGGCACGCGTTGTCGGCCCCGGCTGTGGTTTGGAAGTCGTAAGTTATGTTCGCGGGATACCGAAAGGGTCACGCCTGGCTGTCAGTACCACGCTCCTGGCGGCGCTAATCGCTGCGCTGATGCGTGCCACCGGGCAGATATCCAGCCTGTCGGGTCCTCTCAAAGAGGCTGAGCGCCGGCAGGTGGCAGCGAGGGCCATACTGGGCGAGTGGTTGGCCGGATCCGGTGGCGGATGGCAGGATTCGGGTGGCGTCTGGCCGGGAGTAAAGCTCATTCACGGCGTAGTGGCTGCCCCGGGGGACCCAGAATGGGGCTCCAGCCGGGGACGGCTGTTGCCGGAGCACGTGCTGCTGGGGCCGGATCAGGTGCGTCCGGAGATGCGCCGGGCCTTGCAGGAAAGCCTGGTGTTGGTTCACGGCGGTATGGCCCAGAACGTGGGCCCCATTCTCGAGATGGTGACAGAGCGCTATCTCTTGCGTTCGCCTGCCGAGTGGCACGCCCGCCAGGAGGCGGGCCAGATTCTGGACCAGGTACTGGCAATATTGCAGGGCGGATCGGTAGCGGACCTTAGCCGGGCCACGACCCGCAATTTCTTCGGCCCGCTCACGACCATCATCCCGTGGGCGACGAACCTGTTCGTCGAGTCCATCATAGAACGAGCGCGAAAGACGCTGGGCGACGCCTACTGGGGCTTTTGGATGCTCGGCGGCATGTCCGGCGGCGGAATGGGATTCATGGTGGCCCCGGAGGCGCGCGAGAATGCCCAGGACCAGTTGCTAGAGGTCATGTGCTCAGAAAAGCGCCGCCTTGAGAGTGCGCTGCCTTTCGCTATGGATCCGGTAGTCTACGATTTTGCCATCAACGAAAAAGGAAGCTGTGCGGTGTTCTTGCAGGGCGAGGGAGCCCTCTTGCCTGGTCCGTACTATGCCCTTGCGGTTCCTGCTCTGGTCAGACAGAGCAGACACGCTCTTTCAGACGCAAGGAGGGCGGAACTCGATCTGTTCTCGCGGGCCGTGCGCACGCGATCGGATCTCTTGCCAACGGTGGGCCTGCTGCTGGATGCATTGCTCCCGCAAGGCGAGACGGCCGGCGCGGGCGAGGAGGATCTGGAGCAACTGCTGCGGGATCATGGCTTTCAGCGGCAAGAGCACGAGCAGATTCGGCGCGACCTTCGCGCAGGCCAGATCGGGCTGGCACAGAATCGCTTGCCGCCTACCAGCGAGATTCGAGATGTGGGCGCCGGTGACGTGGCGGTAGTCCCGCTGGAGGATGGAGAGTTGCTGGCACGGGGTCTGGAGGCACTCGCTGACGGCGCTGTTGCTGTGGTCACTTTGGCCGGCGGTGTGGGCAGCCGCTGGACCCAGGGAGCCGGAGTCGTCAAGGCGATTAACCCGTTCGCACGGCTCGGGGGGCGACACCGGACCTTTCTCCAGGTGCACCTCGCCAAGAGTGCTCAGACGGCTCTTAGCTGTGGTACGCCAGTGCCCCACGTCATCACGACGAGCTATCTGACACACCAGCCTATCGCCGCGACGATGGCTGAGCAGCGCAACTATGGTTACTCCGGTCCACTCTACCTCAGTCAGGGACGTGCGATCGGTCTGCGTATGGTGCCAATGGCGCGAGATCTGCGCTTTGCCTGGGAGGAACTTTCGCAGCAACTCTTGGACGAGCAGGCGCAAAAGGTGCGCGAGAGCTTGAACGCCGCGCTGATCGCCTGGGCAGAGGGCATGGGCGAGGGCAGTGACTATACCGACAATATACCCGTGCAGTGCATCAACCCCGTAGGCCACTGGTATGAGGTGCCCAATCTCTTTCGTAGCGGCGTCTTGCGGCAGTTACTCCGTGACGATCCTGGACTGCAGTACCTGATGGTACACAACGTCGACACCCTGGGAGCCTCGCTGGACCCAGCAATCGTCGGCTACTTGCTCGCCCGGCAGGCCCCTTTTGCCGTGGAGGTCGTGCCGCGTCGCGTTCATGATCGCGGCGGTGGGCTGGCCCGGGTAGATGGCAGGCTGCGGCTCGTGGAAGGTCTGGCGATCCCGCGGGAAGAGCAGGAATTTGACCTTACCTACTACAATTCAAACACCTTCTGGCTGCAAATTGACGCACTGCTTGGGCTGTTTGGGCTGGAACGAGACGCTCTCGACGACGCACAAGCGGTGGAGAAGGCGATCGGGGATATGGCGCATCGTATGCCGACCTATATCACGCTCAAAGACGTCAAAAAGCGCTGGGGCCACGGGCAAGAAGACGTGTACCCCGTGGCGCAGTACGAAAAGCTCTGGGGTGATATGACAGCGCTGCCCGAGTGGAACGGCGTCTACCTGGCCGTTCCGAGCATGCGAGGCCAGCAGCTCAAAGAGCGGGAGCAACTGGATGGCTGGTACCGTGACGGTTCCGCGGCATACGTAGAGGCGCTGTGCGGCTGGTCGTGAGCGTTACCACACAGCGCCTGTATTGACGTCTGCAACAGCCTAGGGAAGGATCGATCCGTCGACGACGCTGATCTTGAGGGTGAGCGTATCAGCGCCATCCTTGGCGCTGAGAATCCAGTAGGCCCCTTCCTCAGGCGTCACGTCGATCTCAAAGCCCATGGTCTTGACCTGAAAGCCAGGGTGTCCATCGATAAAATCCTGCAGGCCGTTTGCCAGGGCGATTTCCATGGCCTCAGGGCTATCGATCTTCCAATCTGCGGGATCCAGACTGGCCTTGGCCGCGGGGCGGACCTGATCGGACCTATTGGGCTTGATTGGGGATGCTGTCGTGTCAATGCTAAAGAACGCCTGGTTGCCGTCCCCCTCGGGAGCGACAATAAAGCGCCATGCAGAGGAAAGCCCATCAACGCCAACGTCCTCCTTGCCAGGTCGTGAGGGCGGCCGACACTCGATGATCAGCGATTCGGCCTTCCACTGGAGCGCGACGGGCTCAATGATGTCCCAGGCCTCTCGTGCAGATATTCGCTGGCCGGCAACCAGACCGGTGGTGTCTTGCTCACCACACCCGACCGCTGTCATACAGACTGCTGCAATCGCGAGCACCAATGCCAGCCGAACAGACCACTTCATCCTATGCCTCCTCGCACGATTGGATACGCCTCACCGGTCTCATTCCAGTTGAGGACAGCAGAGCGTTCTGCTATGCAATATATGTAGCATATTTTCTCAAAATGCGCAACGTTTGCTGGTAAATTCGATGTGAGCCAGACCAGCAAGGAGAGAGAACAGGTTCCTTTGGACCAGAGTCTGAGCACGGGCGCTGCGCGATCGCGCGATTGCTCGTATCCGTGGTCAGAATGCTGGACGCAAATTGCGGTGTGCGCTAGACTGAGCTTTGCATCGACGGATCGTGATGGCACCTGACAGGCCTATCGAAGGGGGATCGTCTATGGACAGAATGCTGGAAATGCAGATGAGTGGGCGCCTGGTGTTTGGCCGTGGCGCTGTTATGCAGCTGCCAGCGGCGCTCACACAGCTTGGCCTGCGGCGTCCGCTGATCGTCACGGATCGCGGGCTGGTAAATACTGGCATTCCCTCACGGATAGAGCGCCTGCTTGACGACGCGCAGCTCTCGCACAGCCTGTTTGACGGGGTTGAGCCCGACCCGCGCGTGGAGATCGTCCATGCGTGCGTAGCGGCGGCACGGGCCGGTCAGTGTGACGGGTTGATCGGCATTGGGGGCGGCAGCGCGCTCGATATCGCCAAAGCGGCAAGCGTCATGCTCACGAATCAGGGATGCATCGTCGACTATGTCGGCACAGACCTGATCCGACAGGCCGGATTGCCAAAGGTGCTGATACCAACAACGGCGGGCACGGGCAGTGAGGTCTCCCCTATCGCAATTCTGTCCGACACAGAGGCCCACCTGAAAAAAGGCATCGTTAGCCGGTGGCTGTATGCCGACGTGGCGATCGTCGATCCTGATCTTGCGCTGAGCCTGCCGCCACACATTACCGCGTACACGGGGGTGGACGCGCTCACCCATGCGATCGAAGCCTACACCAACCGCTTTGCGCACCCTCTGATCGATACGTTGGCCATGAAAGCCATCGAGCTCATTGGCCAGTATCTTCCCAGGGCCGTGGCACGCGGGGATGATGCTGAGGCGCGATACTTTATGTCAATGGCCAGTATGCTCGGGGGCATGTGCCTCGGACCTGTCAACACTGGCGCCGTCCACGCGCTGGCCTACCCCCTGGGAGGTCTATACAATGTCCCACATGGCGTTGCCAACTCGTTGCTTTTGCCCTATGTGATGCGCTATAACCTGCTGAGCAGCGAGGCAAGATACGCAAATATCGCCAGGGCCCTGGGTGTGAGGACAGGGGCGCTCTCTAGCCGAGAGGCAGCCGAGCAGGCCATAGCGGCTGTAGAGCGGCTCTGTCGCGACATCGGTATCGTATCGAGAATGCGTGAGCTGGGAGTGCCCGAAAGCGCAGTCGAGCCCATGGCGCAGGCTGCTATGCAGGTCACGCGCCTGCTGAACAACAACCCGCGCGTGATGACCCTTGAGGCGGCGCGGGAGATCTATCGTCAGGCCTACTGACGCTGCCACCTAAGCTTTGGAGGGTATGAGCCATGCGTGTTGCAGAATTAGTCGTTCGCATCCTGGAGGACGAGGGCATCCGCGCCGCTTTTGGCATCCCCGGCGCTGCCATAAATCCGGTGTACGAGTATCTGGGCACATCCAGGCTCATCAAGCACTATACCGCGCGGCATGAGGAGGGTGCGCTGCATGCTGCCGACGGCTATTCCCGTGCCACCGGCTGTGAGCAGATGGGCATGGCGATATGCACGTCGGGTCCGGCAGCGACGAATTTCGTTACCGGGCTCTACACCGCTCAGATCGATTCGATCCCCTTGATTGCGATCACCGGTCAGAACGCACGCGATCAGCTGGGCAAAGAGGCGTTTCAGGCGGTTGACATCGTGAGCATCGCCAAACCGGTCTGCAAGGGGGCCTGGTGTATCACCGAGCCTACACAGGCGGCCAGCATCATGCGCAAGGCCTTCTGGACGGCGCGCGAAGGTCGCCCGGGTCCAGTGCTGGTCGACTTGCCCCTTGATGTACAGATGGCTGATGTTCCATACGACCCGGACCTGGATGGACCGATACCGGTCGTCAAGCAGCCACCCGATCCGGCGCTCATCGAGCGCGCCCTGGACATGCTTCTCGAGGCAGAGAACCCGATCATGATCATGGGTGGTGGCGTGCTTATCGCCCACGCCACCGAGGCCTGCGTGGCCCTGGCGGAGCACCTCTCGCTCCCCGTGGTCACCACGTATATGGCCACCGGTGGGATCCCGGCACAGCATCCGCTGCATGTGGGCCATATCGGCATTCAGGTGGGACAGCCCTTTGGCAACCGGTTCTTCCTGGGGTCAGACCTGGTGCTGGCCGTCGGCAATCGCTTCAACGACCGCCATACGGGCGCACTTGGGCCCTATGTTGCGGGCCGGCGGTTCATACACATCAATGTTGAACCGGAGCACATCGGACGCATCGTGCCCACGGAGCTGGGGATTGTGGCGGATGCGCGTCTGGCGTTGGAGGCCTTGCTGGAGGCTGCTCGCCGCCGCACTGCCCCGCTTCCGCCCTCTGAGCGGGTACAGCGTATTCCTGAGGATCGCAAGATACTCGAGCGGCGCACTGACTTTGACTCGGTGCCTATCAAGCCCCAGCGGGTGTACCACGAGCTGAACGCGTTTTTTGGACCTGACACGATGTTTACCACTGGCTGCGGCCTCACGCAGATCTGGTCGGGCCAGTTTCAGCAGATCGACCGGCCGGCCCAGTACCTGCCCTCTGGCGGGGCGGGGACGCTGGGTTATGATCTGCCGGCGGCGCTTGGCGCCCGGGTGGCGCGCCCCGACTGCACGGCCGTCGCGGTGGTGGGCGATGGCGGCTTTGGGTTTACGATCGAGGAGCTCGGGATGGCCTGCCAATACAACATCCCGGTGGTCGTTGTTATTGTGAACAACGGTTACCTGAGCCTCATCCGGCAGAACCAGCGGTACGCCTATGAATACGAGTACGGCGTCGATCTTTCGTATGGGGAGCGCGGCATCGATTTCTGCAAGGTGGCCGAAGGCTTTGGCGCCTGGGCCGAGCGTGTGACAGAGCCAGGAGAGATTCGTGGCGCACTGGAGCGCGCCGTAGCTGCCAACCGGCCTGCTGTTATTGACATTGTCGTCGAGCGTGAGACCGATGCTGCCATGGGCAGCGCCATTAATGCGGTGCGCGAGTTTGACTGAGTCAGGCGGTTCGCAGAATCCAGTGGATCGCGGGGCGGACCCAAAGACCCAGAATGCTGGGTCCTCGGGGGGGCTGGTGATCCTGTATACAGGCAATGGCAAGGGCAAGACCACGGCGGCGCTGGGTTTGGTGCTGCGGGCCTGGGGCCACGGCCTGCGTCCTTGCGTGATTCAGTTCATCAAGACTGAGCGCGAGCGCTGGGGCGAGACCATCGCCGCTGAGCGCCTTGGGATTGCCTGGCACGCCATGGGCGCAGGATTCACTTTCCGGTCCAAAGATCTGGAGATCGATCGTGCCCGGGCTATCGCCGGGTGGCACCTGGCTCAGGAGATCATATCCGGCGGCGAATATGATCTGATCGTCCTGGACGAGTTTACCTATCCTGTCACCTACGGCTGGTTGCCGGTGACTGAGGTCATTGACTGGCTGAGGGAGTACCGCCCGGCCGGCCTCGATGTCGTGATCACCGGACGAGACGCTGCACCAGAGTTGATCGCCTATGCGGATCTGGTTACAGAGATGCGGGAGATCAAGCATCCCTTCAACAGAGGTGTTCGAGCGCGCCGCGGTATCGAGTTCTAGCGCCGCGGCGCGTTCAACGTGCAGCGAAGCTCTCATGTCTGTTTGCGCTGCCACGCACATGCCTCGAGCTCATCTGTAGGTTTTTTGCTCGCGTACGTATAATGGGTCGCATCATGGCTCGAAAGGATGGCGACATTGCCACGTCTTTTTGTCGTTCGACATGGGATTACCGACTGGAATTCCCTGGGCCGCATCCAGGGGCACGCGCAATCGCATCTGACTGATGTAGGCCTAAAGCAAGCCGAGGCCATCGCTGAGCGCCTTTCTGCCGAGCACATCGATGCCATTTATTCCTCCGATCTGGACCGTGCCATGGATACTGCAAGAGCGATCGCCCGACGCCACAATCTGACGGTCCAGCCCGATGCCCGTCTGCGAGAGGCGGACTATGGCGCCTGGGAAGGGCGCACGATGGAGGAACTCAAGGTGCTCTATCCCGACACAGTCACACAGTGGATGACAGAGCCTGTCGGAGTGGCGCCCACAGGAGGAGAGTCCGTGGATCAGGTTGCGGCGCGCGTGGGTGCGTTGCTGGAGGATCTGCGGCTATGCTCGGAGGAACAGATCGTTGTCGTGGGGCACGGCGGCTCAGTGCGCGCCCTGCTATGCCTGGCGCTGCACGTGCCGCAGGGCTATTCCCGCCGGGTACGCGTTGACACCGCATCGCTCTCCGTCGTCGACCTTCAGCCCACTCGCAGTGTCGTGATGGGCATCAATGACCGGCACCACCTCGTGGAGGCGGACGCGGTGGACACCTTTATCGCCTTTTAGCCTGCTACGGAGCGAATTCACTATGCCTGTTCGTCGGGATGCGCTCTTTCCAGAATTGCCTGCCGAGTGGCGCGTCAGCTTGTTGCCGCTGATTCAGCGCCATGTCCGCGATGGCGCCAAAGTTGTCGTCCTGGACGATGACCCCACGGGGACCCAGACGGTGCATGATGTGGCGGTGCTCACCCATTGGCCTGTGGATGCGCTGGTGGAGGAGTTGCAGCACCCGGATTCCGTCGTCTATATCCTGACCAACTCTCGGGCCTACCCTGCTGAGCGGGCGCGCGAGATCAATCTGGAGATTGCCGCGGCGCTGCGAGCCGCTTCGGCGATCACTGGCCGGGAGGTGGCGATCGTAAGTCGCAGCGACTCTACGCTGCGCGGGCACTTTGCCACAGAGACCCGGGCGCTGATCGAGGGGCTAGAGTCGCCGGTGGATGGCCTCCTGGTCGTGCCGTTTTTCCTGGAGGGCGGTCGTTACACTATCGATGACGTGCATTATGTCGACGAGGGTGGCTGGTTGGTCCCGGCGGCAGAGACCGAGTTCGCTCGTGACCCGGTGTTTGGCTACCAGGAGAGCGATCTCAGGGAGTGGGTGTCGGCAAGATCCGGCGGTGCCTGGTCTCCCGACGATGTAGCCTCGATTTCTTTGGCCGACCTGCGGGAGGGAGGTCCGCGGAAGGTTGAGATTCTTCTCAGCCAGCTTGCTGACGCCCAGCCCTGTGTGGTGAACGCCGTTTCCTACCGGGATCTGGAGGTGCTCGTCGCGGGGATTCTGGCCAGCGAGCTGCAGGGGCACTGCTATCTCTACCGCACTGCGGCTTCCTTTGTGAGGGTTCGAGCGGGTCTTGAACCCGCCCCATTGTTGTCAGCGTCCGATTTTAGCCAGCAGCGGGGGGGACTCATCGTGGCCGGGTCGTTCGTGGGCCGGACCACTGCTCAGATTGAGGAAGCTGCTCGCCTGCCATCTGTGGCGCC
The DNA here is from genome assembly GCA_040772225.1 of Anaerolineae bacterium. Taxonomy (GTDB): domain Bacteria; phylum Chloroflexota; class Anaerolineae; order UBA1429; family UBA1429; genus JAAYED01. Next base: position 178,741 of record JAXGYO010000002.1, on the reverse strand, counting down.
CATCGAGGTTGATGCGGCGGCGCTGCTTGGGGCCGATGCCAGTGAGGTCGTGGCTCGCGCGTCGAAAGAGGCAGTCAGTGCGATGGCACGCGGTTTCGACGCGCTGGTCTACACCAGCCGCGAGCATATCGGCGTGGCGGGAACGGCGGGCTCGCTGGACGCGGGTCAAAAGATCTCCGCCGGGCTCGTGGCGCTCGTGGCAGGGCTCACAATACGCCCGGCCTGGGTGATCGCCAAGGGAGGTATTACCTCCTCTGATATCGCGACCGGTGCCCTCAACATCCGACGGGCTCTGGTGCGCGGTCAGGCGATTCCCGGCGTTCCCGTGTGGCGGACGGGCTCCGAGTCGCGGTGGCCAGATCTGGATTATGTCGTGTTTCCCGGCAATGTTGGCGGGCCTAATGCGCTCGCGGAGATGATCACCATCCTGCGAGGATCTCGCTAGCGCCCGAACTGCCACTCCCCGACGCCGCCGCCCTGGCGCCGCACTCGCGGCGCCTTTTGTTCGTTCGAGCGGCTCATGGGCGGCATTTCGTAATCCTAACATCTGCTTAACACAGTGTTGACAGTCATCGTCTATGCTGATTACGACCTGGGTACAGGTCGACGCAGAACGCAGGCCAGGAGAGGTCCAGATTATCCAGGGATGGAGGAGTCGAGACAGTGGGGAGACGAACGGAAGACAGCAGGGCTGGGAATCTTCTACAGCGATTGGATCATGGCTTGGTGCGCATGCTCGAGGCAGTCGGCTCATATGTTGATGAGCGCCTCAGTTACTGCACGTCTCCCTGGGACGACAGCTGCCTGTTCCTGTGGTAGACTGGTCGTTGACTCCGGCACACCGTGCCGGAGCCAGTTGTTGTTATCGTTCTCAACCTAGCTACTCGACTGGAAGGGATTGCCATCTTGCTTACGCTGTATCTTGTTCGACATGGCCAGACCGACTGGAACGTAGAGGGCCGCCTGCAAGGCCACGCGGACCGACCTCTTAACGAGACAGGCCGTGCTCAGGCTGCGGCTGTTGCTCAACGTCTGGCCACGGTTCACCTGGATGCTATCTATGCCAGCGATCTCCAGAGGGCGATGTCTACTGCCCAGGCGATCGCAGCATATCACGATGTGCGAGTTAGCCCTGAACCTCGATTGCGAGAGTTCAGCTACGGCGAGTGGGAGGGGCGCCGCATGTCGGACCTTGCGCACTTGTATCCGGAGGCCATGCAGGCCTGGCACGAGGATCCGCCGGCGTATGTGCCCCGCGGCGCCGATAGTCCGGACAAGGTGAGAGAGCGCATCTGTGATCTTTTGGAGGAGCTACGAACACATCCGGCGAACGGCGCTGTCCTCCTGGTGTCGCATGGTCGCACGCTGCGGACGCTTTTTTCTCTCATTGAGCCGGAATCTGCCAATCAGCATCCTCGCCACGTCGTCGATACGGCGTCTGTATCGAGAGTGCTGCTCCATCGCCAGCATGCTGAAATCCTGGCATACAATGATACCGATCATCTGCTGTCACCCGCTGCCCAAGAAGAACAGCTCGGTGCCGTGGCCCGCCGCTAAGACAATGTGTCGAGCGCACATTTCGCTGGTTTGGCTACACAGCAGATGCGGGGTATGCTAATCGATGGCGTTCGGGATATTCCGAACCCGTATCTGAAAGGAGACGAACGTGGAGCTCACACACAGTGGCTCGGAGCGCGGTGGCTTTGCAGGCACCGCAGCGAACGCAGCCCGACGCGCGCTGCAAGTCGTCGTCGGTGTTCTGCTCGTGGATAGGGAACTGAACTCGACCGAGTACGAAGACCTGTTCCATATGCCCTGGTAGTTCTTGCATACAACCAAATCGACCGGCGCGGTAGCCGGTCAACACAAACGGTCAGCACCTGCGGCACGGCGCCGCAAGGGCTGGCGCTTTTTTTTGTTGACGGTAGCTGCGGCCCTGTCTACACTGGGGGCGAGGAGGTACATCCCATGTCTGACTGGCACGATGGATTTGTCGACACCAACGGCATTCGTATGCACTACTGGCGAACAGGTGCGGGAGAAAAGACGCCTGTTGTATTCTCTCACGGTGGGTCTGACAACGGCCTCTGCTGGACGCGTGCGGCACGGGCGCTGGAGGCCGACTATGACGTGATCATGGTCGATGCGCGCGGGCATGGCCTGTCCGACCAGACGGGGACCGACTATGGCCCGCTCCAGTCGGCGGCTGACCTGGCCGGGCTGATCCGTGGTCTCGGCCTCGACCATCCCCATCTGGTGGGACATTCGATGGGTGGCGAGATCTCTTCCAACTGCGCTGCCAATTACCCGGACCTGCCCCGCAGTCTGGTCATTCTGGACTCGGCCTTTATCGGTAACAGCGGGCCCTGGGCAAGCCGCGCCGACGAAACCGGTGAGCGTCTGGCAGCGTTTCGGGAGCGTGCAGAGCAGATGCGCAACCTCGGCATGGAGGGCCTGCTGAGACTGGTCGAGTCGGAGAACCCTCACTGGCATCCCGATGAGCGGATACCATGGGCGCAAAGCAAGTTACAGGCCTCGCCCGAGGTAGGCGCCTTTTTCTCGCAGGCAAAGCGGCCCTGGCAGGAGATCATCGGTGCCATCACATGTCCCATCCTGCTCATGGTGGCAGAGCCCGAGCTCGGCTCACACACCCAGTGGGAGGCCGCGGTCCAGGCAACTGGTATCTGGCGCGAGGGCAGTCTGGTACACATCCCCGGCGCTGGCCACAATCTGCAGCGCGACCGCTATGACCTGTTCATGGCGCGTCTCACCGAGTGGCTTGCGGCGCACTAGCGTCAAGTCCATTTAGCGCACTATCATTTATAGGACTGCAGAGGCAAAACAATGAGTGAATGGCAATCTGGCTATGTGTTCACGAACGGAATTCGCATGCATTACTGGCGCACAGGCACGCCAGACCTGACGCCGGTGGTGCTCTCCCATGGCGCCACGGACAACGGGTTGTGCTGGTCTCGCACGGCGCGCGCCTTGGAAGCCGAGTATGATGTGATCATGGTGGACGCGCGGGGCCACGGCCTCTCAGACAAGCCCGAGAGTGACTATGGGCCGCGCCAATCGGGCGATGACCTCGCCGGGCTGATTACAGCGTTGGGGCTGGATCGTCCGCATCTGGTGGGCCACTCGATGGGGGGCGAGATTTCGGCCAACTGCGTCGCGGATCACCCGGGACTGGCCCGCAGTCTGGTGGTGTTGGACTCGGGCTTTATCTCCAACGGTGGTGCCTTCAGCGGGTCGTCAGAGAACGCAGAGGAGCGGATCGCGCGCTCTCGCGAGGGTGTGCTACACATGCAGGAGTTGGGCATGGATGGACTGCTCGCCCAGTTGGATCGCGAGAGCCCGAACTGGCATGACGAAGAGCGCGGCCCCTGGGCCGAGAGCAAGCTCCAGGTCTCTCCAGACTTTGGGCGCTTTTTCGCGCAGGACAAGCGGCCCTGGCAGTCGATCTTTGCCGCGATCGACTGCCCAGTGCTTTTGATGGTAGCAGAGCCGCACCTGGGATCGCATACGCAGTGGGAGGCAGCCGTGCAGGCCACCGGCATCTGGCAACAGGGAACCCTCCTGCACATTCCGGAGGCGGGACACAACCTGCAGCGGGATCAGTGGGACATCTTTATGCGGCGGCTGCGCGACTGGCTCGCGGCACATTAGCCTCGCAAGGCAGCGGAAAGGGGCCCGCAGTGCCGGGCCCCTTTCACTTATCCCAGCAATACCTCAGGTGCGGTAGTGGGCGTTGATGTCCACATAGGCGTGGGAGAGATCGCTGGTCCACACCGTCGCGCTCGCCTCTCCCTGCCCCAGGTCGATTCGGATGGGAATCTCCCGGCGTGAGAGGATCGCACTGGCGCGCTCCTCGTCAACCTGGTATGGCCCGCCATCTCGAACCAATTCCAGATCGCCCATCCAAACCCGGACGGCGTTCGGATCCAGCGGTACACCGGCGTAGCCCACCGCACAGACGATTCTGCCCCAGTTGGCATCCTGGCCATAGATGGCGGTCTTGAACAGGACCGATTTCGCGACCGACATGGCCACCTGGCGCGCCTCGGGCCTGTTTCTCGCGCCGGTCACGGCGATCTCGATAAAGCGTGTCGCCCCTTCGCCATCCATCACCAGTCCCTTGGCCAGAGACACGGTCACCTGCTTGAGCCCCTCGAGGAACGCGTCATAGAGAGGCGACGCTGCGTCCGAGATCTCGGGCATGCGGGCGAGCCCATTGGCCAGAAGGACGGCGGTATCGTTGGTGCTCATATCGCCATCGATGGTGATCATGTTCAGGCTCTCGCCCACCGCCTCAACGAGAGCGGCGTGGGCAGGCAGCGCAGAGATGCGTGCATCCGTGGTGATGGTCACAAGCAGCGTGGCCATGTTGGGACTGATCATGCCGGCGCCCTTGGCCATTCCGGCGATGACGAACTCGACGCCGTCGGCCTGGACAGTCACGGCTATTTCCTTGGGGACGGTGTCCGTGGTCATGATCGCCTGGGCTGCCCGGTGGCCTTGCTCGACGTCTTTCGACAGAGCGTCTACACCACGGGCAATCCCTTCCAGCACGCGGTCCATCGGCAACATCTGGCCGATAACGCCGGTGGACATGACCAGATAGTCCTGGGGGGCGCCCCCAAGCAACTGGGCCATGGCAGCGGCCATTCCCTCTGCGTCTCGCAGGCCGGCCTCGCCCGTGCACGCGTTGGCGCAACCGCTGTTAATCACCACGCCCCGCTGGGTCGTCGGGTTGCTCAGGATGGCTTGCTGATCATAGACCACCGGGGCAGCCTTGAAGAGGTTGGTCGTGAAAACGGCCGCGCCCACACAGGGCTTGATCGAGCGAACCAGGGCGAGATCAAGTTTGCCCGATTCCTTGATGCCCGCGGCAACACCGGCAGCCTCAAAGCCCTGGACGGACGTGATCGATCCGTCTGGAATCACACGAACAGTCACCGTCATGCTATTGACCTCCTGGTAGACCGCCTCGGAATCGAGGCGAGTATAGGGCGCGCATGAGGCTGTGTCAATGTCAGCGGTGGCAGGCAATCGGCCTTTCCACAACAGGTCGCGCAGAGTGCTGGAGCGTGAGGCTGCGTTTGTGGTTCATCGGATATCCTCAGGGGGGCAAGGTGGAGCGGCGACTGGGATGCGTTATACTTGTTCTGTGCGCTGTGCTCTCGGGCTTTGCGCCACGGTCTCTACCTGTGGAGAGGACGTCCGGTGCGCAGGAGCGCGCGCCAGCGAGCGTTATCGGTGTCGCTGTGCTGCCAGTGCACGCGACGGGTGAGCCAGCGGCTGGTAAGGAGGAAAAGGCGAATACCCATCTCGTGCTTGCTACGAATGACATGGGGCCGGATCTTGTGCAGCGATTGAGCATTGGTACTCCACCCATCGACCCGCAGGCGATCCTGTTTCTGATCAATGCCGTCTACTTTAGGGGAGATTGGCAGGACCCCTTTGGCGAGTCTGCCACGCGCGACCTGCCCTTTACGCGTTCGGACGCCACGCACGTCACCGTGCCGATGATGAGCCGCTACGGTTCCTACCGGTACGCCGATAGCCGTGAGTATCAGGCGGTGCGGCTGCCATAAAGTGGCGATCGCCTCAGCATGATCGTCGTGCTGCCGGATGGGGATGCCGACGAGTGGGTAGCGCAGCTAGATGGCTCGGACTGGTCCGATCTCGTTGGCTCACTGCGTAGGGCGGAAGGCACCGTTGTCCTGCCCCGGTTTACGCTGTCCTTTGAGAGCTCGCTCAATGAACCGCTCGATGCCATGGGCATGGGTGTCGCCATGAGTGCGGCAACAGCGAGGTTCGACCGTATCCACGAACTAAACCAGCCCACCTGGATCAGCGAGGTACGGCACAAGAGCTTTGTGGAGGTCAATGAGCAGGGCACCGAGGCGGCGGCCGTGACCTCCGCAGAGGTGCGCGCTCTGTCGGCAGCTCCCCGTAAGCCTTTCAGCTTTGTGGCAGATCGTCCCTTTTTCTACGCCATTCATGACGATTACACGGGGGCGTTCCTATTCATGGGTGTCATGCACGATCCCCTTCAAACGGAGGCCAGGGTCTACAGCTAGAGCGATGCCGACGGTTGCTTGCGCAGCAACCGCAGGCGGTAGACACGCTATCCTCGTTGTGGTAGACTCTCACCATCAGACCTTACAGGAGGCAATCCAATGAAGCGATCGTGGGAGTCCATTCTCACCCTGAGTGTGGTTCACTTTATGCTGTTTCCCGAGACACAGGCGGGTAGCGGGCCCATCGCAGAGACGATCGAGAAGCTAGCTCTCGACGACTTTCTCGGCGGCGTCGAGATCACACGTATCACCAGCCCGGAAGATCGCGCCACGGTGCGCAGTATTGCCGCTCAGAGTGGCCTAAAGATCGGATTTGGTGCGCAGCCGGCACTCCTGTCCACAGGACTCAGCCTTAATGATCTCGATGAGACGGGCCGTCTCAAGGCCGTGGATCTGATCAAGGCCTGCGTGGACGAGGCCGCCGAGATGGGCTGCGCCCGGATGTCCTTCCTCACGGGTCCCGACCCCGGCGATGCGGACCGTCCTCGCGCCCTGGACGCTCTGGCCGCCTCTCTGCGGACGCTCTGCGCCTATGCCGATGACAAAGGCCTGGCACTGGCCGTCGAGACCTTTGATCGCGACGTGGACAAAAAGTCACTGCTCGGTCCGTCGGATCTCTCCGCTGAATTTGCCAGGCGCATGCGTGAGGAGTTTCCGAGCTTTGGTCTTCTCTACGACCTGAGCCATATGCCCCTGCTTCGAGAGAGTGCTCGTGAAGCGCTGACCACGCTGCAGCCCTATCTGGTGCACATCCACGTCGGCAACGCAGTCACGATTCCTGGTATGCCTGGCTACGGCGATCTTCACCCGCGGTTTGGCTATCCCAACAGCGCCAACGATGTGCCCGAGCTGATTGAATTCCTGCAGGTGCTGTTCAAGATCGGGTACCTGGACAAGAAGAACGAGGGGGCCAAGCCCTGGGTTGGCATCGAGGTCAAGCCTCAGGCGCCCGAGCAGTCGGAGCTGGTCTGGGCTCAGACCAAGCGCACCTGGCGCGCTGCCTGGTCCGCGATCTAGGCTGCCTTACCAGAGTCTGGCGAGCAAGGAATCCGCGCAGTGCGTAACCGAGTACTGATCATGGTTCTCACAGTTCTTGCCATCCTGACATGGGCGGCCCTGCTGACCTTTATGCAGCGACAGCCGCCTGTGCTCATGAATCAGTTGGTCTTTGTAGTAATGTTTGCCTGCGGCATCGTCTGCACGTCGGTGCCGCTCTCCTATGCGCTTAATGCGCGGTTCGCTCCGTCCCTGGGTAGCGGCGGCGACATGAATCGCTCTCTGCGTCAGGGCATGCTGCTGGGACTGGTGAGCGGTGTGATGATGGCGTTACATCTCATGCGGATGCTGCCGCCGGAACGCGGAATCGTCCTGCTGGCGATTGTGGTGTTGCTCGAGCTGCTGTTCTACATCCGCCGCCGGTAAAGGCGCTATCGCGGAGATACGACACGCGTCCGGTGCCTCTTGGCACCGGACGCGCTCTACGTGGTGCGGCTAGATCAGCGGATCGCTTTCTCCGTGTCGCGGTCAAAGACGTGCATGTTGTCCATGTTGAACAGGGCCTGCACTTCGTGCCCTACGCGGATCGAGGTGCGCGGGTCTACACGGGCGATAAAGCTCTTGGCGCCGGCCAGCAGGTACAGGAACACCTCGTTACCCATCAGCTCTGTTACGTCCACGCGGCACTCTACCGGCGCACCGGTGATGCCCGGAGGGGAATACTGCGGGTCGTGCACATCCTCGGGGCGGATGCCAAAGACGACCTCTCTGCCGAGATACGCCCGAAGCGGATCCTTGCGCTCCGACGGCACCTCGACGCGGAAGGCGCCGGTGTCGAGATACATCTTGTCGGCATCGCCCGTCACTGTGGCGTCGAAAAAGTTCATGGCAGGGCTGCCAATAAAGCCAGCCACGAACACGTTACCAGGAAAGTTGTAGAGACTCTGCGGCGTATCGACCTGCTGCAGGATGCCATCGCGCATCACGACGATGCGCGTACCCATGGTCATGGCCTCCATCTGATCGTGGGTCACATAAATGAACGTGGTCTCCAGCCGCTGGTGCAGCTTGCTCAGCTCGGCGCGGGTCGCGACGCGCAACTTGGCGTCGAGGTTGGAGAGAGGCTCATCCATCAGGAAGACAGCCGGGTCGCGGACGATGGCACGTCCCAGCGCGACACGCTGCCTCTGGCCGCCGGACAGCGCCTTGGGCTTGCGGTCGAGCAGTTCCTGGATGCCCAGAATGCGTGCGGCCTCGTTGACGCGATTATCGATCTCTGCCTTGGGCGTCTTGCGCAGTTTCAGGCCAAAGGCCATGTTGTCATAGACGCTCATGTGAGGGTACAGCGCATAGCTCTGGAACACCATGGCGATGTTCCTGTCCTTGGGTGCCACATCGTTTACCAGGTTGTCCCCGATGTAGATGTTCCCTGACGTGATCTCTTCCAGGCCTGCGAGCAGGCGCAATGAGGTCGTCTTGCCGCATCCGGAGGGGCCGACAAAGATGAGAAACTCTTTGTCCGCGACCTCAATCGACATGTCGTTAACCGCGATGACATCGCCGAACTGTTTGTATACATGATCGTACGTTACACCGGCCATTGCAGCTCCTTATATCTCAGAAACGCTGGTGTGCTCTCCACGGAGGCAGAACTTTGCGGTCGTTTGCCAGTAACCTTTACTGGCTCCCGGGCATCAAGCCAAAACCGTCCTCCCGTGGGGCAGATCCTTTGAACACCATCGGTCTCGAAATCCGCACACCTCCCTTCAATGGTCGCTGGCGGGGCACGACAGTGCACCCCTTTTTCCGGTTATCACCGGCAAGCGCCTTTCGGCCGCTCACCCTGGCTACAGTGTATGCGCTGTAGAATGGAATGTCAATGCAAAATGACCATATTCGGCCGAAATTGCGAAATTCCGTCGCTCACACACACCACCATCAGGCTGGCGGTCGCGACGGCGCTGTCCAAGTGCCGGGCTGCACGCAATTCATAGCCCCCTTGCCATAGATGGCCCGGTGCAAAGCTGATATCAAGTTACTAGCACATCAATAGAAGGTCAAAGAGGGCAGCGACTAACGGTGGGCGGCGGAGCGTTTGACGTCCCATTCTCGCTGCCGATAATCCGACCAGGGACAATCGTTATAGTACGCAGGAGGAACCGTGAACGTTAGTCGTTTTGACCCGGCCAGCGCCTATCCAAGCCACAACGGCACTATTCTCGCAATGGATGTGTTGCCACCCGGAATGAAGGCGCCTTTCCAGCATGCCTGGGGACACCTGCAGCCCGGCTGCACGATGGAAGGCCACAGCCACGAGAATGCCGAGATTTACTTCTTTCATAGTGGCACCGGGACAGTGATCGTGGGCGAAGAGGAGGCCCCGGCATCTCCCGGGCTGGTGGTAGAGATTCCCAGCAACACCTGGCACACTGTCCGCAACGATACTGATGGCGAGCTTCTCTGGTTCGCGCTCTGGTGGCCTCCCGTATCGTAATTGGGTTATCCGGGCCGCGCAGATAGCCGTCGGTTATGCGGCTGGACCGGAACGGGCCTGGTAGCGGCTGCGTACGGGGCCACGATTCGGCACACGCAGGCGCCAGTCTGAGGGGTGCCCCGCGAGCTATCCGACGATGTGCCCGCGGCTCGCTTACGAGAACCAGAGTCTCTCAAGAGAGGAGTGGAGTAGCTGTGACCAATGAGCTGTCAGATCGCACGCGCAGCCTGATCATGGAGGCGCAACGCAATGAACGAACAGAGTACCTGATCTATCATCGCCTGGCCAAGAGGCTGGGTGACACCGACAACGGTCGCGTACTGGAACAGATCGCACTCGATGAGCTGAATCACAACATCTTTTGGAAACAGCATACGGGGATGGACTTGGAACCGGACCGCTTCAAGGCCTGGGGCTATGTGATGCTCAGCCGTGTTCTGGGGCTCACCTTTGCCATCAAGTTGATGGAGAATGGTGAGCGCTCGGCGCAGGATCTGTACGATGCCGTCTCACAGGAGCTGCCAGAGGCTCGTCACCTGGTGGACGCCGAGGATGAGCATGAGCAGGTGCTGCTCGGAATGCTCGATGAAGAGGGCCTGCGCTATGTGGGGTCCGTCGTCCTGGGACTGAGCGATGCCCTGGTTGAGCTGACCGGAACCCTGGCCGGATTGACATTGGCTCTGCGCAACACACGGCTGATCGCAACCACGGGGCTGATCGTGGGCCTGAGTGCCTCGCTATCCATGGCCGCGTCGGAGTATCTCTCCACCCAGTCTGAAGAGGATGGTCGGGATCCCAAACGCGCGAGTCTCTACACCGGCGCAGCGTATGTCATGACCGTGGTGCTGCTCATCCTGCCCTACCTTGTCTCGGGCAACTACCTGATCGCTCTGGCCATGACGCTCGTTGTGGCCATGCTGATTGTCCTGGGGTTTACCTATTACGTCAGCGTGGCGATGGATGTGCCCTTCCGCAAACGCTTTGTGCAGATGGCGAGTATCAGCCTGGGGGTGGCCGTGCTGAGCTTTGTCATTGGGTATGTGGTGCGCGAGGTTTTCGGCATCGAGGTGTGAGGTGTTGCAGCTGTATGCCCCGGGGCGCGTCCGCTGTGGCGCGCCGAGTTCGCCGTGCCCATGAGCCGCGTTGCGACACCGCACGGGATCCATCGCAACAAGACCTGGCCAGATCAAACGTTAACGCGCACCAGGTGCTGGGGCGAGATGCCCGGCACGCGTGCAATCCCGCCCCGTACTTCCACCTCTAGGTTTACAGTCGTGGTGTACCACCCAACGGAACCAAGTGAAGCGCGTTCCTCCTGTGTTAGGGCAGTCTCTACCAGCCGCGGCAAGGTACTCATGAAGGCGATGCCGGGCGGTTCTGCACAAAGGACCTCCAGAATTGCCCGGCGCACCGCATCAAACATCCAGCGCTCGCTCCGGGTTGGCTTGCTGCCAGGCCTTGGGGGCCGGCAGACGACGCGGCTCTCCTCCTCTGTCTTGAACGAGGTCTTCCATATCAGGCTTTGGCCTTGCGTGGGCTCCAGTCACCCTTGCGCTTGATGATATGGTCGCCCTTGGCATAGCTCTTCTTGGCCTGTATCTTTTTCACTTTACCGCTTGGCGTCTTGACAAAGGCATAGGTGATGCGCCGCGTTGTGGAACTGCCATCGTCGTCGGTGTCCACAACCTCCTCCACCCGAACGCGCTCAATGATGCCTTCGTAGCTGCGCGTGAGCCGCCAGAGAATCCACACCAGCGCCAGGACAGCCGCACCTGCAATATACGGCAAGGCGTCCTGTTGGGAGGCACCATAGTTCTGGTTGATAAAGAGGACAGCCCCCAGCAGTAAGGCCCAGAGAATCAAAGGAAACACAAATCCCAGGCCGTTGGTGCCAAGGTCCCTGGTCGGCGCTTCGGGAGGGGTGTTTCCTGCAGGCACTGACGGATCGGCCGCGGCGCGTGGCGGCGGCATGGCGCTCGCCGGTGCCTGCGTTTGTGTGGGCATGGGAGCCGGGGCGACCGGTGGCGGCGGTGGCACGGCAGTCGCAGTTGCTGCTGGCCTATGCGGCTCCCCTATCTGCCAGGCGCCATTCTCCCATACGTACCACTGTCCGGTGCGCTCCTGCAGCATCCACACGCGCCCCCGCTCATCGGTGACCTGCAGCGCATTGATTCTGGTGCGATAGGTCTCGTCGTCCAGCGTGCCTGCCTGACGGCTGGCCTCAAGAAGGCGAAACTCCTGCTCCGCCTGTGCAAAATCCATGCGACCCTCCTATGTCTCTCTGGTCTGCGCATCTGATGTCAACTCTGTCTGTGGACACGCTGCTAGACTATGCTCGAACACGCACGATGTCAAGAAACACGCCGTAAATACGTGCAACAAGCAGTACAGGCACGAGCATCCGTGCCGCGAGGATCTCACTACCCCTGTTCGGGGGGCGTCGATTATGTTATAATGTTTCTAGAGGGCAGTGTATGGTACCTGCTGCCCTACGGTGTGGGTCGCTAGGTTACCCTCACCGCCGGTGTGAAGCGCTTGCTCGGATCAAGGGTTCTGGGCAGCAATGACATCAAGGAGGTCGACTATGGCAGTCATCACCATGTCTCGACAGGTTGGTTCTGGTAGCGACGAACTGGCGCAGCGGCTCTGCGAGGAACTTAGGCTGATCGCTTTCGACAAGCGGTTGATGGCCCGAGTTGCATCGGAGGTTGGGATCTCAACCAGCGAGATCGTGGACTATTCCGAGGTCGAGTATGAGCGTCGGGGCTTTTTCGACCAGCTATTCAGGCGCTCAAGGCCGGTGGCCGAGTTCTCCATGTGGGTGGGCAGCCCCTCCATCGGGTACGAGAGGCGTGCCAGGATCCTGGATGAGCACGGGGCAATCGATCTCATCCGCGCTACGGTGACTGCGGCCTATGAGCGGGATAATATCCTGATCATGGGGCGCGGTGGTCAGGCCATCCTTGAGAGCAAGCCGGATGTGCTGCATGTGCGCGTCGTGGCGACCTTTGAGGACCGTGTGGCTCGCCTGCAGCAGGAGCAGAACATGACGCCTGGACAGGCACGGCGCTACATCCAGGAGAGTGACGAGTCCAAGGACGAGTACCTGCGCGTGTTCTTTAATGTCGATCCTAATGATGCCACTCTATATCATCTTGTGGTCAACACCAGCAAGGTGGGGATCGACGGGGCGATGGTGCTGATCCGGCGGGCTCTCGATATGGTGCCAGCTCGCCCAGCCACCGTGAGTGAGGCCTCTACCTGAGCAGGCACTAGAATGGCCTGGCGGTACGGGTTTCTGGCGGCGAGTGCAGGGTCATGCTGACCGGGCGGAGGCTGGATGAGATTACAGCGTCCAGTCTCCGCCTGATGAGGTCAAGTGTGGCCTCGCTCTTCTTGCCACAGCTTGTCTGCGGTGTGTTTCTGTCTGGAGCCTGTTGTCTGTAGTTTTCCAGGGGTCGCGTTGGCTGCATCGAGTAGCGAGAAACGAGGAGCCATCATGTCTCTGTTCCGTGATCGAGTCGATGCTGGACGCAAACTTGCGGCGATACTTCCCCCTCTGGATGCAGATGATTCTGTGCTCGTGCTGGGACTACCCCGCGGAGGCGTGCCCGTAGCCCTGGAGCTGGCGCGTGTTTTGCGTGCTCCTCTGGATGTCTTTGTCGTGCGCAAACTGGGAGCGCCAACGCAGCCCGAGTTGGCCCTGGGCGCGATCGCCACCGGCGGCATCCACGTGGTCAATCAGGAACTGATCGGGTTTCTTGGGGTCGAGCCGGATGTACTCGATCAGATTATCGTTCGCGAACGTGAGGAGCTCATCAAGCGCGAGCAAGCGTACCGTGGCAACCTGCCGCCATTGCGACTGGAGGGCGCTACGGTGATCATGGTCGATGACGGTTTGGCCACGGGAGCCTCAATGCGTGCCGGACTCACCGCGCTCCTTGATGGCAATCCCGCCCGTGTCATTGCCGCCATCCCGGTAGCCCCGCCCGAGACGCTTGCCGCGATTCGCAGAATGGTTGATCAGGTGGTCTGTATCGCGACCCCGGATCCCTTCTACAGCGTCGGTGCTTGGTATGCGCGATTCGATCAGGTCACTGATGATGAGGTGCGGGATTGTCTGCGCGAGGCCCGCACCTGGAGTCACGCTGCAGTCTGAGGCCTGCCATGGGTAACCCCGACCGTCCCACACCGCTCGTGGAGTCAGTTGCCATCGTCGCCGATGGTGTCACGTTGCAGGCTGATCTGGATGCTCCCGGAAATGCTGTGGGACTCGTTGTTTTTTGCCACGGCAGCGGCAGTTCGCGGCACAGCCCCAGGAACCGGCGGGTTGCCTCCCACCTGCAGTCCCTTGGCCTGGCAACGCTTCTTCTCGACTTGCTAACTCCCAACGAGGAGCAAAGCGATCTGGCCAGCGGGCGCTGGCGATTCGACATCGCCCTCCTCGCGCGCCGGGTTGCTGCTGTCGTACGCTGGGCGCAGAGCGACGGTCCCGTCGCAGGGCTTCCCATCGGGCTTTTCGGTTCGAGCACGGGGGCCGCCGCGGCCCTCGCAGCGGCGGCGGAACCCGGTTCAGCGGTTCGCGCAATCGTGTCGCGAGGCGGACGACCCGATCTTGCCGCTGATGCGATCCCTCGGGTGCTCGTTCCTACACTGCTGATCGTAGGCGGGCATGATACGCTTGTGCTCGAGCTGAACCGGCAGGCAGCGAGGATGCTCGGCGCGGCGCGGGTGGCCGTCATCCCGGGAGCGACGCATCTCTTTGAGGAGCCGGGTGCCCTGCAGTGCGTCGCGAATCTGGCTGGAGACTGGTTTGTGCGACACCTTCCAACCGCTCTCTCTGATTCGGCTGACCAGAGCGTGGCGCGTCCGTGAGCGAGCACAGGCTGGCATGCGCCACCCGCAACTTGCGCGCCAGGCTGGGTGATCCTGTACGTCAGCCGGTAGCGATCATATGCTCTCAGGGCAAGCAGGCCCTGGCCCTGTCACTGGCCTCTGCTCTTGGCACTGAGGGCTTGCAGCCTGTGCTGGTCGTACTGGAGACAGGCGCCAACGTAGTAGCGCTGCAGCATGCTTCCGGGGTGGTCCGTTCTGTGTCGCCGAGCGGTACACTCGTACTGCTGATCGATCCGCTACACGCGGATTGGCTCTTTGCCGCCGCTGGCAGGCCGGATACCGGCCTGCTGGTCCCCGACGAGCATCTGTACTGCGACTGGCTCCTCTCCTATGACGGACTCTTGCGAATCTTGCAGGCCGATTATAGGGAGCTATCGCGTTTCCGGCGGGGATTGCTGGAGAGGCTCTCATCGGCACGCCAACTGCACATCAGTACGCGAGCTGGCACCGACCTGCTGTGCCAGTGTAAAACCTGGCTCGGTCTCGATGGGGAAGTCTGCATGGCACCGGCAGCCGGTACGACTCGCGGCAGGCTGGTGATCGATGGGGCACTCTACGACAGGCCGTTAGGCAAGCCCATCTCTCTGGAGATAGAGGACGGACGCGCGGTGACCGGGAGGGCATCTGTCGACGCGGCAGGCGAGCTGAGCGTGATGCTTCGCCAGGATCTTGGTCGCGATCAAGGGGCCGCAGTGGTTGCCGAGATCGGTCTAGGGATCAACCCCTGTGCCCGTGCCTGTGCCGGTATTATGGAAGCGGAGATGGCGCGGGGTACGGCTCACGTCGGCTTTGGGGAAAACCGGACGCTCGGGGGCTGCAATGCCAGCGCGATACACATCGATGTCGGGTTGCTGTCTCCGACGATCACACTGGATGGGAGCCTGCTCTGCGATGCAGGAAACTATTCGATATAGCCCAATCTCGGGGCTGGCTGGTCGCGAGTCGTTACCCCGAGATAGCATTTGTGTGGGAAACCTGTTAACACGCCGATATGAGGGCCTGTGACGCTCACAATCCGGACGGAATTGGTCTATAATATCGGCAGGATTGTTGAGTGTCAGTGGCAAGTACAGAGATCCTGGTTGACGGACAGAACAGAATGGAAGGAAGAGCATGAATAAAGCTATTGTTATCGCCCTGGTTGTTCTATTGCTGGGTTCCATCACAATCTGCGGGCTGGCAGGCGTCGCAGCTGTGTTGTTCCTGCGCGGGCCTCTGTTTTCGGACGCAGCACCGGTCATTTCGACTATAGTGCCTTCTCCCGAGACTGTGCTTGAGACCGCAGTTCCTACGCCCACCCTGAAGCAGGCCTTGCTGCCTACGCTTCCCAGCGCAGAGCAAGGGCTCTTGACGGATGGCTGGGCGCAAAGCGTCGAGTTCAGCGACTATACCGCGCTCTACAAACAGGTTGAGCCGGCCGTCGTGGCAATCCTGACGTATGTTCAGCAAATGGGTCAGCTGGGTTCGGGGGCTGGTTCAGGTTTCATCATCGACGAGAGCGGCCTCATCGTCACGAACGAGCATGTGGTCGCGGACGCGGTGCGTGTCGAGGTAGTCTACTTTGATGGTACCGCTGCCGAGGCCACCATTCTTGGCAGCGACGTGGACAGCGACCTGGCCGTGATCAAGGTCGACGAACTGCCGGACAACGTCGCGGTTCTGCCGCTGGGCGATTCTGACGAGGTGGTACCGGGTCAGCCCGTGGTCGCCATCGGCAACCCCTTTGGCCTGCAGAACACCATCACATCGGGAATCGTGTCCGCCGTGGGACGCATGATTCCGGCCCGGATCGGTGCATTCTCCATCCCGCAGGCGATCCAGACTGACGCGGCGATCAACCCGGGCAACTCGGGAGGTCCCTTGATCAATATCAATGGCGAGGTCGTCGGCGTCAATGCGCAGATTGTCTCGGGCGGCGGCACCGCGGCCAATGCAGGCGTTGGCTTTGCCATCCCGGTGAATATCGTGCGCATGGTCGTGCCCTATCTCTCAGAGGGCAGAGAGTATCCCTGGCCCTGGATCGGCATCAGTGGCACGGACCTGAATCTGCTTATCGCCGAGGCTGGGAGTCTGGATGTGCAGCGTGGAGCCTATGTGGCTGAGGTTACGCCCGGCAGCCCCGCGGCTGTTGCTGGTCTGCGTGGCTCTACCGGAGCGCGACAGTTTGGCAGTATGTCGGTTCCCGTGGGAGGTGACGTCATCATAGGCATCGACGGCGACCCCGTCTACGACTTTGCGGACCTGCTCGAGCATGTGGCGTTCGGCAAGCCTGGAGACGAGGTCGCACTGACGGTGTACCGCGATGGGCGCGAGATCGAGATCAGCGTCGAGCTGGAACAACGCCCGGCACGCTGACAACATGATGTGACGATCGACGGCCCGCCTCTCCCTCGAGAGGCGGGCCGTTGGCGTCCCTGCGTGCTTGATGGAAGCTTTTGTCAGAAGGGCCGGGTGCCTGTCTCCAGGTTGAGCCAGGCCAACTCCTCTGGAGACAGCGTCACCGCCAGCGCGGGCAGCGCCTCGTTTAGTTCATTGATGGTCTGCGGTCCAATCAGCGCGTAGACGTTCAGCGGCTGATTCAGTACCCAGGCGAGCGCCAGCTGAGCCGGCGTGGCGCGCTTTTTCGCGGCCAACTCGCGTACGCGCTCGAGCCGCACAAAGTTAGGCTTGTTGAACCAGGTGCGCACGATGCTTGCCAGCGCAGGCTGGTCGCGGTCGTGAGGCCCGTAACGGCCGGTGAAAAAGCCAGTTGCCTGGCTGCTCCAGGCAAACAGGGGCATGCCGGTTCGGGCGTACCAGGCGCGCGACTCGGCATCTGAAGCCGAGATGCAACCCTCCCACATGGGCTCGTTCCAGGCGGCCAGCGACAGGTTCGGGCTGCTAGCCGCGAATCCGACCAGCCCGTGTGCCTGAGCGTAAGCGTTGGCCTCCTCGATGCGGGCGATCGACCAGTTGGAGCCCCCGTAGGCGCGAATGCGCCCCGCCTGCAGGTGCTCGTTGAGGCATTCGACCAGCTCGCCTGCGGGGATCGCAGGATCGTCCGCGTGCATCAGATAGAGGTCGAGATAGTCCGTCTGCAATTTGTCCAGCGTCTCATAGAGCTGGCTGTCAAGCCCCGCGATTCCGTCCCCCAACTGGCGCATTCCCTTGCCGATCAGCACCAACTGCTCGCGCACGTTGCTCAGGCGGACCCACTGCCCGACGGTCTCCTCGCAGTTGTACACATGCGCGGTGTCGATGGTTGTCCCACCCAGCTCGAAAAAGCGATCCAGCAGTGCCCGTGCCAGCGGCACAGTCCCTGGCTTGAAAATCATCGTGCCCATCACCAGCCGGGAGATGGGCTTGTCGACGCCCGTCACCTTACCGTAGCGCATAGGATGATCCGTCCGGCGCACCAGGGCATGGCCAGAGATCGGCAGGCCAAGCGCCGGCGGCAGCTCACTATCGAACACCAACCCGATCTCGCGGCGCCAGGCATCCAGCGTCAGCATGTTGCCCAATGTATCGTCCCAGGACATGCAGGGGTTCGGCGCCTGCCGGTCGGAGATATGCCCCGCTACCGTGTCGGCCTCGATGCCATAAAGCGGAACCCCGCCGGCGTCAATGGGGATCTCCTCAGGCTTGTTTTCGCCGTCACGGTACAGCAGGATACTGCCCTCCCCCAGAGCGGGAGGATCGCTTGGCTTCCAGGGATTGGGGACGATGATGTGACCATTCGAGCCCCACACGCGCAGGGCGTTGTCGACCTGCACCTGGATGCCGGTGGTCAGTGTAGCCAGGATATCGCCGGGGAATCGCACGACTGCCATCGACCACTCGTCGATACGGTTCTCCGGATTGATATAGCCCTCGGCCTTCAGCGCCATTGTGCTGCGGTAGCCATCGCGGGCGATGATCGGATCTGCGAACGGCTGTCCGATAGACGCTCCAGCCACCAGCCGCGCGATGGACGCACAGTAGCAGCCAACGTCCATGATACCGCCGCCTGAGGCTGGGTTCTGTTGGCGCACGTTCTCCCGCGGGCCCTTCATGTCGTAACTGAAATGAGCCTGGATCAGGCGTACCTGCCCGATCGCGCCCGAGCGGATCAACTCCACCAGTTTGGCGGTCTGCGGGTGGCACCGGTACATGAATGCTTCCATCAAGAACACATCGTGCTCCCTGGCAGCATCGATAGCGACCATCGCCTCGGCATGATTAGTGGCCAGAGGTTTTTCACAGAGGATGTGCTTGCCCGCCTCCGCAGCGCGGATGGTCCAGCGCGCGTGCAGGTGGTTGGGTAACGCGATGTACACGGCCTGCACCGCAGGGTCGGCCAGCAGTGCCTCGTAGGAGGCATGGCGGTGCGGAATATCAAAAGCATCTGCAAAGCGATCGGCGCTCTCCTGCGTGCGGCTGCCGACCGCGACCAGCTTGCCTGTCAGCGAGCCCAGCACGCCGCGCGCGAATTGGCGCGCGATGTTGCCCGTGCCCATGATCCCCCAGGGAAGACGCTCTTCAGCGGGCAGCGGCAGCGCTGTCCTGTCACTCATGCTGCACCTCCAGTGTGCGATTGGCGAGACGTTGTGGCGTTCTAGGCCATAGTGTCAAAGAGCACCAGACCCACCTCAGCGCGAAAGGCGACGAGCGTGCCTGGCTCCAGGTGGCCGATATACGTCTGGTCATCGGCCGTGTGGTGCGCCACAAAGTGAATGTGCGGCTCACCGTTGATGATGCTGCCCAGCATCGAGCCCACTTCGATCGGGCCCGCTGCATCCATGTAGAGGTCCCTGGACGGCTCCTCCGCCCTGGTGATGGTGTGCATTTTGAGCACCGAGAACGAGCCCAGGCCGGCGGTGACCATGCCGGTTTTGGCACCATCGCGGGCGATTACGTCGCGGATACAGGCAATGACGTCATCGCCCCGCTCCAGCACCAGCAGGTAGGCATGCGTTGGGCCCTCAGCCTTGTGAATCTGCATCGTTTTCTCCTGTCGTCCTATGTTCTTTATCTACTCGAACTGCGCATAGTATGCTTCGACGGTCTCGACATCCACGGTCTCATCCATGGGCAAGCCTAGCCGCTCGTAGAGCTTCCGGCGGCCCCGCATATCCGCCAGGAGGATGGCACGAGCATGCCCGGCGACCTCATCGGCGATGTCCGCCGGGACCACGATCACGCCGTCGTCGTCGCATCCCACCATGTCGCCGGCGCAGACCTGCACGCCGCCGCAGCCGATCGGCACGTTGGCTTCAACTTCCATGATGCGTCCCGGAATGATGGTCCTGCCGCGGCCTTTGCAGCAGATTGGCGTCCTTTGCAGCGCGACCTCGTACGTGTCGCGGCACTGGCCGTCGGTGACGATCCCCACCGCTCCGGCGACGATCATGCCCATCGAGTTATTCGAGCCCCAGTAACCCGTCTCTTTGGCGCCACCCGTGTCGGTGACTACCACGCAGCCGGGCGTGATGTAATCACGCAGACGCACGGGATTTGGGTATCTGGCGTACCAGCGGGCGTGATCAGCGACAATGTCCTCGGTCGTGTCCAGTTTCCACATGGGCCGATTGGATGGTACGCAGCGCAGCGTCACGGCTGGCCCCCAGAACCGCATCCCCAGCCAGAGCGGGCGCACCTCCGGGTCCATCAATCCGCGGTCAAAGTAGCCGATGCCATCCATGGCATCCGCCACGTCCACCACTCGCAGGTATTTGTACAGGTCCACAACGCTCATTTCTCGCCTCTCCCTTCAGAGTATGTCTGTCGTGGTGTGTGTAATGGTCAATCTGACAATGGGTTATGTTAACCTAGCTCTACGCGACGAAAGGCCTCGGCGACCTCGGCCACCGACTGCTCTGCCGGTTGTGCGGCAAAGCGACTCGTCGTTGGGCGCATGGGCTCGCACATGACAGGTCCGGCGTAGCCATGCTCCCGGAAAACCCGGTACAGCATTGCGGTGTCGATGATGCCGGTGGTCATGGGCATCTCTCGCTCCATATCCCGTTGCTCGTCCGGCGCCCTGCCCGCCACGCCATCGTTCAGGTGCATATTCACCATGCGGTCGCAGTGCTGCGCTGCGTAGTACAGGTCATCCAAGCGGCGGCTGCCGCAGAACCAGTGATAGGTGTCGAACAGAAAACCGGTGTAGCCGCCGGCCGCATCGGCGATGGCCAGCACGCCGGCGATGGTGTGCACAAACGGATGATGTGCGCGAGTGCGCAACTCGTGAGGGCCGAGGAACTCGAGGCCGTAGCGGATGCCGTGGCGCTGGCACACGTCCTGGATGCGCTTCAATCGTTCCACGTGCCAGCGAAAGTTGGCCTCGAACGGGCGCTGAGCGTTGCTGGGCCAGACATGGTTGTAGGTATATTGAACGCCAATACGCGCCCCGGTGGCGGCCCAGGCATCCAACGTCTTGAGCCCCTCCTCGAGGACCTCACCCTCCACATCATCCGAGAAAAAGTCCACCGGTGTCTGTAACAGTCCCCACCGCAGGCCGTGCTCGGCGACGATCGTCGCCGCCTCGTCGGCCCTGGCCGGGTCCAGCAGTACCTCGCGTGGAAGGCTGATGCCCTCGAAACCATACTTATGGGCCAATGGCGCCAGGTCGGCCAGCGAGCCCGGGATGCTCAATAGATTGGTGTCGAGCACATGATACATAGCTCTAAATCCTCCGTTTCAGGCTCTGGACTGCGCCAGGACGCCGCGCATGAAGGACACCACCCCGGGGAAGTAGCGCTCGTCCTTGATGCCGTGCACGAGCATGCCCCCGGTATAGCCGCACTGTTGCAGTTTGTCGATAAAGTACCCAAAGTCGATGATCCCGTTGCCAGCATGGGTAAATGCGAGTCCCTCGCCGGCCTGGATGTCCTTGCCGTGCGCCATCTGGATGTACGGGCCCAGGAGCGCAAAGGCGTTGTCCATGATCGGGCGCACATTCTCCTGGCGGGCATCGCCGTGCTGGAACAGGTTGGCGACGTCCATGATGATCTTGAGCCTCGGCGAATCAAAGGTGTCGAGCAGTTTGCGCGCTTTCTCGGGTGTGTTTACCACATTGCTGGCTTCGGTCTCGATTCCCAGCAGCAGGTCGAAACGGTCAGCCACGGCCAGCACCTGCTCCATGGAAACCAGCAGATCCTCCCAGGCATCGGGTTTCAGATTGCCATCGTGCCAGCGCCACATGTTCTCAGGGTGGCGCGTGCCTGTGCAGAGCGTCACGAACCGGCAGTGCAGCGGCGCGCAGGCTGCGGCGATCGATTCGAACCGTTTGAGCCCTGCGGCGCGCGCCCGCGGGTCTGGATCGATCATGTTGTAGGTGCCGCCCACGGCGGCGATCTCTACGCCGTGGCGTTGCGCCTGCTCATATACCTGCTCCAGCGTGCTCGTCTCGATGTTCTCGGGCAGTGGCCCGGGCAGCACCGAGCCCAGCTCCAGCTGCACCTCGCTGAACCCCAGCGTGCCTATGGCCTCAAACAACTCCGCCGGTGTCGGTCGGCGCAATTCACCGGTCAGCATACCCAGTTTCACGGCAAATCCTCCTATGATCGTTCACTCCAGGACGCCTCCGATTCTAACCGCGTCGCCCCGGGGGTGCAACCCTCTGGTGCGGCAGCCGGTACCGTGCTAGGATCCCACTGATAGCAGAGAGGAGGACAGGCTTTGACGCTGAATAGCGACATCCCTGTAGGTGTGCGAGTGCTCAAGGATCTGCACTATGGCTGCGACCACGAGAGGTAGGTGCTGGACCTCTATCTTCCGGCAGGTTCTGGCCCCTGGCCGCTGATCGTATGGGTGCATGGCGGGGCTTTTCGTTCGGGCAGCAAAGAGGGCCCCCTACCGGCCGAGTACCTGAACAAGGGATTCGCCATCGCCTCACTCAACTACCGCCTCAGCCAGCACGCGATGTGGCCGGCGCAGATCCTCGACTGCAAGGCGGCCGCGCGCTGGCGTTGTCGATAGCGCCCGGCGTGTCCAGCACCGTGTCATAGTGTGCAGACACCACCACGCGCTCGGACCGCCTCCCCGCCCGTTCTCCGATCACATTCCATCCCTGCCCGGGTGTCGCCTTGCTGCGGATGCGCAGCGCCACGAGCACGTCACGGTGCCGCAGCAGTTGCCCGCCGACCTCGTCCGGGACCGTGACTGAAGGGATGGACATCTGCACATCAGAGAACACGTGGCGCAGCGAGCCAGTGCGCATCGCTACGGCGATCACCGCCGCCGGCGGGTGGGCGTCCAGCAGCTCATTCAGGCGGCGGGACTCCTCAGGATAGTAGACGATGCTGCCGCGCGCCGCGACATCGCCCTGTGTGAGGGCGCCGTGCAAAAGCACGATTCGGTCCGTCGTATCGGACGCCGCCCGCTCGTCGAGGGTCTCCGCGGTGAGGAGACTCCCGCTAACATTGCACGATGGCGAGTACCAGTTAGCAGCTGCCACAAGAGCTACACTGCCCTGCACCAGGCTGATTTCCTCGCAGCGCCAGTCGGGCCAATCCCAGACGTGCCGGCGTACCGTGAGGCCGGCTCGCGCCATCTGTTCCTCGATGTAGGCCGCTGCCGCCCTGTGGTTGGGCGATCCCGCCGGTCGCGGCCCGATGGTCTCCGAGAGGTACTCCATGTGGTCCCAGATGCGTGATGCGATGTCCATGACAGCCTCGCTGTCCTGAAACGTGTGTCTATCAGCCCTCCGAAAGGCTAGCGGCAGCCCATGAATCCGTCAAGCATTCCAGGGCCGTGTCTCTCGGTCCGCAGAGAGACCGGTACGCCCAGGGGCTGCAAGTACGTGTGCTCGATGCCATGCTCGGCGTGCGCATCATCTTGCGCTGCAAGGTCACCCTGTGGTAAAAGAGTGCTGTCGAGTAGCAGCACTTGTGCTGATCACGGGAGGCAATGGGCCATGAAAGTTGCGGTCATTGGGGGTGGATCGACCTATACGCCGGAACTGGTGAACGGATTTATCGCCGGCGCACGCGAGTTGGACCTGCAAGAGGTCTGGCTGATGGATATCGATCGCGCACGCCTGGATATCGTGGGTGGCTACGCCTGGCGCATGGTCGAGGCGGCAGGCAAGCCCTTTGAGCTACATCTCACGACGGTGCGCGACGATGCGCTGCGCGACGCGGCCTTTGTCGAGACGCAGATTCGCGTGGGGGGGATGCGAGCGCGCCTGCGTGACGAGGAACTGGGCGCCCGCTGGGGTCTCGTAGGTCAGGAGACCACGGGCGTCGGGGGCATGGCCAAGGCGCTCCGAACGGTCCCTGTGATTCTCTCAGTGGCACAGGATATGCTGGCTCTTTGCCCCGGTGCGTGGCTGATCAACTTTGCCAACCCAAGCGGCCTGGTGACGGAGGCCATTCAGCGCTATGCGCCCGACGTGCGTTCGATCGGTCTGTGCAATGGCCCGATCGGGATACAGATGCGCCTGGCGCAATCGCGGGGCGTGAGCCCCTACGAGGTCTTGCTCGACTATCTGGGCCTGAATCACCTCTCCTGGGTGCGCGGCGCTTACCTGCATGGACAGGATGTGTGGCCCGAGTTCTTTGAAGAGTATCTCGCAAGGCTGGAGAGGTCAGAGGACGCGACGCTGCCGCCCTGGCTGGCTCACGCTCTGGGTGCGATGCCCTCCTCGTATTTGCGCTACTACTACCGCACCGCCGCAGTGGTCGAGGCGCAGGAGACGCGCCAGCCCCGTGCCGCGCGCGTCATGGAGATCGAACAACAGCTGCTGGCGCGTTACGCCGATCCCGATCTGACCTCGCTCCCGCCTGAGCTGATGGAACGCGGCGGTGCGTACTATTCCACAGCAGCGGTGAACCTCATGCTGGCGCTCCAGCGGAAGCGCAGCGAGGTCCATATCGTGAACACCCGAATCGGCGATGCAGTACCTGGCTGGCCCGGAGACTGGGTGGCGGAGTTGCCCTGCCGTGTGAGCGCCGCCGGCGTCTACCCCTTGCCGGCGCGGCCCCTGCCGCCTCTCGCAGACGGGCTGGTGCGGATGGTCAAGGCCTACGAACTGCTCACCGCCGAGGCAGCGGTCACGGGCAGCGTGGAGGCAGCGCTGCAAGCGCTGGTGGCGCACCCGCTGGGGCCCGGAGCCGACCGCGCCCCCGCCTTTTGGGATGATCTGTTGCTGACGCACGCGCAGTATCTACCAGCGTTTGGAGGCCGAAATGCCCGCTAGTCTCTATTTAGGTATCGATGCTGGCGGCACAAAGACGCACGCCCTTATCGCCGATGAGCGTGGCCATGTGCGCGGGGTGGGCGTCGCCGGTTCGGGAAACTGGGAAGGTGTGGGCCTGGAGGGCGCGCTGTCCGCTTACCGGGAGGCGCTCAAGGCGGCCCTTGCTGATGCGAGTTTGGCCGTTGGGCAACTGGCTGCCGCGGGTTATGGGCTGGCCGGCTACGATTGGCCCAGCGACGATCAGCGGCTACGCCCGATCCTGGCGCGCCTGGGCGTGCCGGGGCCGTTCGCGCTGGTGAATGACACGGCGGTAGCACTGCGTGCCGGCACCGAGGACGGCGTCGGCGTGGTGATCGTTTCCGGCACGGGCACCACGGTGGCCGGCCGGAATCCGAAGGGAGAGCGCTGGCGCACCTTTGGCGAGGGCGAGGACCTGGGCGACACGGGGGGCGCCAGTGGCATCGCGCGGCTGGCGCTGCGCGCGGTCGCCCGCGCCTACACGGGGGCCGGCCCGGAGACGGCTCTGAGCGCCATCCTTGTCGAGCACTATGGTGCCGAAAGCGTGATCGCCATGCTCGAGTCCTTTGTGCGACAGCGCGTGCCCCGCCCCGGCGCGGACATGGCGCCGCTCGTGTTTGCCGCAGCCGAGGGCGGCGACACTGTTGCGGCGGAGATCATCCGCCACGTGGGACATGAACAAGGGCTGAACGCCGTTGCCATCGTCCGCCGGCTAGGAATGGAGGCGCTGGCTTTTCCTGTGGTGTTGGCCGGCGGGGTGTTCCGCTCCCGCAGCGCAGAGTTGGTGGCGGCCATCATGGAGCCCGTGCGCGCCGTGGCCCCGCACGCACACCCGCGGCCCCTGCACGCGCCGCCCGTCGTGGGAGGCGTGCTTCTGGCCATGGAGGCGGCCGGCGTGGCGCCATCGGCGGAGGTGCAGGCGCGGCTTGCGACGGAGGCGAGGGAGCGGCTGGCATGATTCACGTGCAAAGGAGGAGTCCCTGGTGCGGCTGTTTGCAGTGAAATCTGAAGGTTTTGTGGAATATGATGAGCGTTCCTTCTCGGAGACACACCTGGAGAAGGCTATCCAACATTGGATGGAACTTAACCCACAGGCTCTAGCCGACGATGGTGGCTTGCTCATCCTAGGCAAAGAGGTCACGACCGATCTGGGAGCATACATTGATCTGCTCGGACTAGATATCGAAGGCAATGTTGCCGTTGTCGAGCTCAAGCGCGACCGTACTCCACGCGATACACTGGCCCAGGCGCTCGAATATGTGGCATTTGCTGACAGCCTGACGGCCAACGACCTAGAGTCCCTTTATCGGGACTATACAGGAGATGAGGGCCAAACCTTGGCGGAAGCTCACCGCGAGTTCTTTAACTTGGTCGAAGATGCCGCCGTGGCATTTGGCAAGGATCAGCGGATAGTCTTGGTGGCAAGCGACATCGTCCCGGCAATACGATCCACCTCAGAGTACCTCAACAGGCGCGGCCTGCGGGTTACCTGTCTTGAGTTTGGATACTTTGGTTCGGAGACCGGTGAGGAGCTGCTATCGACTGACATCGTCGTCGATCAGATTTCATCGCAATCCAAGCGTTTCAACACTGCAGCGGGACCCCGAACTGATGAGGAAACCTTTATTGCTGCTTGTGACGATTCGGGCAGAACGCTGTTTGAACCAATCCTCTCGCTGGGGACGCAGTCTGGTTTCGCCGTGGTGTGGGGCTCACGAGGATTCTCACTCCGAGTGGAACTGCCTGATGGAAACCAGCGGACTATCTGCATCGGCCATCCGACGCCACAGAGACCACTACAGGCCAAGCAGTCACTGTTGTTGGTTCTCGCGGAACTGGCTCGAGACTTGCCTGAGGCGTTGGAGGAGCTCCAGTTGCTTAGAATTCGCTGCCTAGATTCCGGGCTTTTTGTTCCTGCCGGAAGAGGCATAAGTGTCAAATACCACATCGCATCTGCTTCAGATGGATCTCATAGTGCGATGGTGCTGGATGTATTGAGGCAGTTGGCTGCGATCGTGCGCACACACTCCGCTTCGTTGGGAGACTAATAGAATGAGTAACGCTACGTGCGGCTCATACAGAAACTGGCACCCCTTCGCAACTGAGGGCGTCCGGACGCACTTTGAGACCTGTCTGATCGCATGCGCTCCGGACACCATTGCCCCCGACGGGTCGGAGGTCCGGACCCTGCTTCGCCTGTCAGGCGGCTCGATGGCGCAGTTTACGCTGCCAGCCGGCCAGGTCTCGGTTCCGGCGGTGCATAAAACCGTGGAGGAGATCTGGTTCTTTACCGGCGGGCGCGGCGAGATGTGGCGCCGGCTCGGCGATCAAGAGGAGATCGTCGCTGTGGCCTCGGGCGTATGCATCACGCTCCCGGTAGGCACCCGCTTCCAGTTTCGCTCCTTCGGCGACGAGCCGCTCGTGGCTATCGCGGTGACCATGCCGCCCTGGCCTGGCCCAGGTGAGGCATTGGATGTCATCGGTCCCTGGACGCCGACTGTCGCTGCGGGCACCGGCTGAGCCGGTCACTCCCTCGCTTTGCCGCGGGCGTCCTCAAGTACGATTCTCACGACGACCGTGCGCGCGAGTGTAGCGTCATCATATGCCCACTGCGTCGCAGGTTCAGGTTCGGTATAGTGTGCCATGATCAGGTCGAGGCCAGCTCGCTTTTCGCCGGGATCGGCGAGAATCTGGGGCTTTCCCCAGGCGATGACACTCTCGTAGCGTGTGCCCCAACCGCAGGCAGACGCTGCCGTGACGAGGGCGCCCGGGAGATCCCACTGCAAGCAGACACGGTCAGCCTTCCGCAGCGCCTCCAGCTTTCGGCCCTCCCGTGCCATGTGCAGCACCACCGCCGTTCCGTCATAGCCAAAGGACAGCGGCACGACATATGGCTCTCCCTGCGAGATCACGCCGAGATGGCACACCGGACATCGCCCGATAATGTCATCGATGCGTGCGCGCTCACCAATCTCACGATCTTGACGTCTCATCATTCCCACCTGTCATATGGTCCATGGTCCGTCGTCTATGGTCTGCGACTCAGGGAAAGCGCCAGGTGTACCCGTCATATGGGATCGCTGGCGGGACGGCCACCGCCAGTTCCTCTGCCAGTGCACTGCCTGATCGGGCGTGGAGACTGCAGAGCGGATCCTCATACACCTGCGTCCAGTCGGGGTGCAACAGCATGAGGTTGTGGGCCGCGTGCGCCTTGCTCACCAGCACCAGGTCCGGCGCATCCTGCCGCAGGAGCTCGTCCCAGTCGCCATGGCCGAAGGTGAGTTCCAGGCTCTGCTCGTAGATCCTGTCGTCGTACACGGTCTCCCGCCGGCCGTCCATGGATACCTGAACCTCAGGGCCCAGATGCCACAGGGCATACTGACCCCAGTCGAAATAAACAACCAGCCTGCCCTCCTGGAGGTGTTCGGCGATCAGTGCTATGGCCCGGGCGGGATACGTCGCCTCTCTCACCTGAATGGCAACAGGGATGGCCAGCGCGTTGAGCCCGAGCGCGACGGCCAGCAGCAGGGATACGGCCCACAGAGCGCGCCGCACCACCGGCGCAGGCTTCAGCGGGCGTAGGAGCCAGGCACCTGCGGCCTGCAGATGCTCGGCATGGAATACAGCCCAGGCCAGCGCAAAGAACAGCATGTGCCTCACTGCTATGGTGGTCATGATGAGGGAGACAATGTACAGGGCCCCCAGAAGGGGTGATCGCGGGCGGCCGCTGCGGATCAGCGCCCATAGGCCCAGCACGGCGAGCGCGCCCACAAAGAACATAAAGGCAGGAAAGGTCGCCAGCGGCTGCCACTCCACGATCTCTGGCCGCGCGACGGTAGCCGTCCGGAGCAAAAAGCGCCAGAGGCCCAGACCGTATGGGTTGATCAGGGTGGCGGCCAGGGCAGCCAGCGAGGCCTGCGCCAGCGTCACAAAAGGGTCCGCCAACAACGCACGCCATCCTGCAGTAGATAGGGTGCGATAGCCCTCTATTAGCACCGCCAGGCCGAGAAACGCGACGCCCGCCAAAAAGCCACCATGGGCATTTGTCCAGACGATGTACACGGGCACCAGCCACCACACCACCCCCGGCCGCGTCTCGCGCCGAACGAGGATGAACAGCAGTAGTGCAAAGCCCAGTACGGTGAACATCTGCGGTCGCACAGGTGATAGCACCGGCCGCAGACCGAGGGCGGCGCCGGTCAGCGCGCCACATGACGCTATCACTCCCGCTCCCCGCAGGCGGGCAGCAGCGTACACAGCGGCGAGGGCTGTGAGCGCCAGCGCCAGCTTGAGCAGCACCAACCCGCCTGCGCCTCCCGCCCGGTAAGCCAGAGCGATCGATATTTCTGCCAGCCATTCATGGTTGACCCACGTCCCCGGTTTGCTCAGGTACGAGTAGATGTCCGTGCGCAGAATCTGGCCCGCCTCCAGGTTGTCCAGGCCGTACCGCAGATGTCCCCACAGGTCGGGGTCAGCCATGGTAGGCGCGAGGATTATCCAGAGAGCACCTAACGTGATGGCGATGGCCAGCCATTGCGCGCCCCGGGGTGCCGCAGAGCTGTCTCGAGTCGATTCGGTCACCGCGTCCTCCTCATGATATCAGCGATTGCGCATGCGTGGATTCAACGACTGGTCCAGCGCGCGTCCGAGCAGGCCAAAGCTCAGCGCCATCAGCAGCAGCAGAATGGCGGGCACGAGCACGAGATGGTATGTGCCGCCATGGACATCACCGGCAAAGGCCTCGCGCACGAGGCTTCCCCAGGTGGGCATGGAGGGATCGCTGATGCGCAGATAGGCCAGCGCAGCCTCCAAAAAGACATACGATGGCACCAGCACGACCATGCGGCGTCCGTATAGCGCCAGAGGCCGCTCCTGTGTTCCGGTGCTTGCCGGGACGTCTTTAGATCGGATAGGGTGTTCCCGATGGCCCTGTTCACACTGCCCCCTTGCCACAGACACCGGCACATCGTACAACATCCTCGTGGCGCTGTCATTCAGGCGATGGCCTGATATCATGGCTGTTTGACAGGTGATCGCTGCGCCGCGACAATGCTGGCGACTCGGAATGTATTCGCAGGCACGAGGGTGTGCCTCGGTATTGGGAGGACACGAATGTTAGCTCCGGTTTCTCGAGACGACTTTCCCGGTGTTCGTTGGCATGGTCACTGGGTTTGGCTGCCGGAAGAGGAGGTCCAGCCCTCTGGTTTCTGGACGGCGACGCAGGAGCGTGAGCCCCATGAGACCCATGGTCTGTTTCGCAAGCGCCTCATGTTGGAGGCGGTCCCCGAGCGGATGCCGGCGCGCATCACAGCCGACTCCCGCTACATCCTGTATGTGAACGGCGTAGAGTTGGGCCGCGGCCCCATCCGATCACAGCCACGGCGCTTGCACTATGACCTGTACGATCTGGCTCCCTACCTTCAGGTTGGGGAGAACGTGGTCGCGGTGCATGTAGAGTGCTTTAGCCGGGCAAACTCGTTCTGGATGCCTCCGGTCCCCAACAACTCGCTCGGCCTGCGCGGCGTTCTCGTGTTTGAGGCCGACCTGGGTGACGGCTGGTTGGTGAGCGATGACTCGTGGAGCACGCTCAAGACCGACGCCTGGCGCTCGGACTGGCTGGAGGAAGGCGCGCATCACTATGGTGTGCCGCTGGAGGTGGTCGACGCGCGGCGCCTGGATCCTGGCTGGGCCTTGCCCGGCTATGATGACGCATCGTGGGGCCGAGCCGTCCTGGTCCCGGCTATGCACATCGGAGGCTTTCGGCGCACCCAGCCTCCCACGGATCCATATGGCCCGCTGTACCCACGGCCGATCGCGCAACTCGACGGCGAGTGGGTCTCTCCGGCCTCTATCATCGCAGAGACGCTCGTGGGCACGGCAGACACTTCCAAAGGCAGCCCGATGGCTCGCGTGCAATCCACGCTGGAGCTCGACACCTCCAGTGCGGGTAGCGTGACGCTGCCCGTGACGCTGGACGTGCCGGCCGGCGGCGCGCTCCGGCTGGCGATCGACATGGGGCGCATCGTGTCGGGACTGGTGGAACTGGCGGTGGATGCGCCGGCGGGAACCGAGTTCGATCTGTCCTACACCGAGGATCCCCTTCAGGCCTCGTTCACCATGGACCGGATGAGCGCCGGTGCGCGCTATATCGCTCGCGGTGACGACGATCACTTTCAGTTCACCCATGCGATCGGGCTGCGCTATATCTACGTACTGGTGCACGGCCTTGAAGGGCCGGTGACGCTGCGTACGATCGGCGTGCGCGAGTTGCTCTACCCCTGGCAGGGTGATGCCACGTTTGTGTGCAGCGATGACGAGATCAACAGCATATACGCCGCAGGCAGGCGCACCGTGCACCTCAACTCCCACGACGCCTTTACCGATTGCCCCACCCGAGAGCAGCGCGCCTGGGTCGGCGACGGCGTGGTGCACCAGATGGTTCATCTGGCCACCAATACGGATTGGCGGCTGGCCCGGCATTTCTGCACGCTGGGTAACTCCCCGCGTTCCGATGGCATCATGCCCATGAGCGTGGCTGGAGACATTGAATTGAGCAACATGTACACGATCCCCGACTGGTCGCTGCACTGGGTACACGGCGTCTACAACCTCTACCGGTACCTGGGCGATGCCGAGGAGATCAAGGCCTACATGCCGTCCGTCGAGCGGGTGCTGCGCTGGTATGCACCCTATCAGAATGAGGATGGTGTGCTAAAGGATGTGCCAGAGTGGAACCTTGTGGACTGGTCCAGCGTGAGTACCGAGGACACCTCCGCGCTGCTAGCCGCGCTCTGGGCGCGCGGCCTACGGGAATTCGCAGAGATGGCGGGCTGGCTGGAGGAGCGCGCCAGCGAGCGCTGGGCGCAGGGACTCTACGCGAGGGCTCAGGCGGGTTTTGAGGCATTCTGGGATGAGGCGCGGGGGTCGTATGTCGACCATATCGTCGATGGTGTCCCGAGGCCCGAGATGTCGCAACTGGCAGGCGCGCTGGCCATCGTCTCCGGCCTGGCTCCAGAGGAGCGCTGGGCACGGATCGTGGATACGATCACGGACCCGGACAGGCTTGTCATGCGTGCCTGGACAGGCGATGGGCACGGGGGGCAGTCCATGGAAAAGTGGATGCGCCAGGTGCGCGAGGGCTATTACGAGGTCGACTGGGATGTGGAAAACCAGGTCGTGCTCGCCCAGCCCTTTATGTCCTATGTGGTTCACGACGCCGTCGCCCTGGCCGGCGCCGCCGATCGCTTGCCCGACCTGGTGCGCCGCTGGTCTCAGTTCCTGGTGGATGGCTATGACACGCTTGGCGAGTGCTGGGACTATGGCACGCATGTGCACGGCTGGAGCTCGACCCCGGCGCGCGACCTGGTCTTTTACACGCTGGGCGTCACCCCCGCCGAGCCGGGGTTTGCGACAGCGCGCATCGCACCTCGGCTGGGCAGCCTGGCCTGGGCGAGAGGGCGAGTGCCGACGCCTCAAGGCATGATCAGCGTCGAACTGGACGCACACTGGCTTGTGCTAGAGACGCCCGTGCCTGCCATCCTCGATCTGGACGATGGTGTCGAGACTCACCTGTCCGCTGGAAGGCACGAGATTCGCAGGGACCAGCCGGCTACCTGACCTCGCTTGGAAGGGCTCGCCATGTCATGGAGAGAGCGGGCTCATATACCCGCTCTCTGTTTGTTCACGCTGCGATCGACCTGGACCCTCGGTCGCTTGGACCAGGAGCAACTCACTGGGGCGAACCTGCTCCAGGCGACGCCTGGGTCACTCACCTGACAGGGGCGTGCACATACGGCCTTGGAGCCGTCGGGTCGCTCAAGCATTGCCCCCTGTCTTCCTCAAAGGACCGCCTCAGCGCCCAGCCCTCTCGGCCGTCGGCATGACCCTGGGCAGCGCCATTTGCGCACGAATCTTGTCGGCTACCTCAGGTGCATTCACGATCTGCCTGTACTCTACGCGCAGATTCCCTTTGCCCGCTGCGTTCACGACGACGGTGCCATAGCCCAGCAAACTGCCAAACAGGTCCCGTTTCGAATCGACGGCATCCATATCGTCAAGTTCCAGTATCATGGTCTTGTGTGGCATCAGCCCTGACTCACCAAAGATGCGCTGATCCGTGATCGTCAAGCGCGTGCTGATCAAGTGTGACACCGCGTTGATGGTTTTCCACAGCCCCAGCGCCGTAAGCAGTATCGATAGAATCCGGAACCATGCAGCAGGCACCAGGCTATCAAGTGCAATGCCGACGATTCCGAGCACCAAAACCAACACTGGCACAATCAGCGCGCCAGCGTGTGACTTGGCCGTGACGATCACCTTTTCTCCAACGCGTAACTGCTCACTCACCTTGTCCATCTTCGTTACCCTCCCTACAACGATTTGGCCTCTTGTCCAAGTCAGATCAGACTCCGCTACAGACGCAAGCGTCAGGCACACCGCAAACACCAAAGAGGTATACGACTCGGCTTATGCTCCGCCTGCGAGTATGGTACTTGGCAATGGAACGTGACGAAAGGCTGGTCTGCTGAACGCCAGATAAGCTCTATTCGGTGCACCAAGCAATGAGAGTGCCCTTGTCTGCCCCACCCTGGATGCGGTCGTGCTGTGGAATACGACCAGCTTACCTCCGGAAGTCACTGCTAGTATAATATGCGCTACATCAAAGCGCAATACGGAGCACCGTGCAGCCTCGCGACTCTGTTCCTGGGACGCTTCGCTCGAACCAGAGCGGCGTTGCGGCTGGGAATCCGGGTGTATTGCCATCTCTGGTGGCATCCGGTTCATCGACTTGACCGCTGACTCGGCCTGCGATATCACAAACCAGCGCCATCTGCACCACTGGGCAGGGCCAGTACCCAGGGCCGCTGCCTGTGTACGGACAAAGGAGATCAGCGTGGAACGGATACCCCTGGCCATTGTCGGTTGTGGCGGGATGGGCGGCCGGCACCTGCGCGGGCTGAAAGAACTGCATGATTCAGGTCTCGGGAATATCGAACTCACGGCGGTCTGCGATCTGCGCGCGGATAACGCTGGCTATCTCGCGGATTTGGCAGAGGCGATGTTCGGTCGGCGCCCGCGGGTCTATACGGATCTGGAGGCGATGGCTCAAGACATTCCGGACCTTCAGGCTGTTGACATCACCACGGACACAGGCTCACATCACCGGGTCGTTGCTGCCGCACTCGACCTCGGATGGCATGTTCAGTGCGAAAAGCCCCTGGCTAACACCATTCGCGGCTGCAACATCCTGATAGAGAGGCATGCCGGCAGCAATCGTGTGCTGAGCGTGGCTGAACAGTTCCGGCGCGATCCGATCTGCCGCCTGACCAGAGCGTTGCTGGATGCCGGGGTGATCGGCAAGCCGCGGCTGCTCACCGAGGTCAGCGCCAGCGGCGGGAACGAGATCATCATCTTCCCCTGGCGCCACCGCAAAGAGATAGGCGGCATTTTCGTGGATGCGGGCGTGCACACCGCCGACTTGATGCAGTACTACCTTGGACGGGTGCGAGAGGTGTATGCGCTGGCGCAGGTTACCGAGCCCGTACGCTATCGGGCCCAGGGCAACACGACGGTGTCGGGCTTTTACCAGCACTGGTTCGGCGAGATGCCCGAATCGATGGCGGCGAACGCGGAGGATACGGTCATCGCCACACTGCAGTTCGAAGGCGGAACAATCGGCCAGTGGACCTCCTTCCAGGCTGCGCATGGGAAGAGTCATAACCACGCTACAATCTATGGCGACTCGGGATCGCTGGAGCTGGCCGGGGCTCGTAACGGCCGGCCTGTTGCGCTCACTTTGGACGAAGGTGGCCCGATTCCCACGGACGCGTTGTTGAGCCTCGTGCCCGAATTCCATCTGGACGAGATCACGGCGGCGCTCTTTGGAGCCGATCGGCTCGCCTCCTATGACTGTAGTTTTCCCGAGGCGGACCGCAAGCTGGTGGCGGTAGAGTACCACGAACTGGGTGAGTGCATCCTGAAGGGCAGGCAGCCTGAGGTGGACGCCGCTGTCAGCCGTGCCAGCCTGGCTGTGTGCCATGCGGCGCTGGAATCGGCGACATTGCACCGGCCGGTGACCCTGGCGGAGATCGAGCAGGAGCAGACAGCGGTATACGAGGCGAGCATTCGGGAGCACTGGGGCTTGTAGCCTTTTCGGACGCTGGGACCCGGCCCAAGGCAGAGCCGCAACGCCCCACCCATAGGGAAGAAACAGCGAGAGTCTGCCGATTGCGGACCAGGCTCTCGCTGTAATCAGGCGGGAGTGGATGGGAGTCGAACCCACCTAGGACGTCTGCTCAACGCCCCTCAACAATTTTGAAGACTGCGGAGCCCACCGGGACTCGTCCACCCCCGCGAGAATAGTAGCGGCGAAGGGCAATGCGGTCAAATGACTCTGGTTGCCCTGACTGTGGTTCCTGCGCCACCTGTGTGATACTCGCGAGAACTGCGCTGGGAAGGAAAAACCGCCATCCTTGCTGCTGATGTGTCTGGACCATTTGCATCAGGGTGCGGACGTCATACTCACGGCTTGTGTTCTCTTGCTCGACCGTAATGATCGCCATCACTGTTTTTCCTGTGTGACGATTACGCTTCAACTCTGACGAGTGCGAGTCCCGCGGCATGTGAGGATCTCGAGCGAGCGCTCACTTGCCACGGGACGCAGGATGCTTTACCATCGGGCAGGTCGGCAGGAGCACCGCAGGAACGCATGGGGGGACTGTGCGCGTCGCCATCAACGCTCTATTCTGGAACCAGCCAGCGACAGGCAGCGGACAGTACGTCCGCCGGCTGGTCGCGCATCTGGCTCCGCTGTTTCCGGATCTGGAGGTGCTGTTGGTCGCGCCGCGCGGGCACAGCATACATCACGCACCCCAACACGCGGAGGTTGTATCCACTGAGGCTACTGCTCGGAACGGCCTGAGCAAATTGCTCTATGAGCAACGCTCGTATGTCCGATCTGCGACCGATTGGTCTGCAGATCTGTTGCATGTGCCTTACTTTGCACCACCACGCTGGACCGCGCTACCGACTGTCGTCACCGTCCATGATCTGATCCCTTTGCTGTTACGGGGGTACCGCGGCGGGCCGCTGGTGCGAGCTTATACGGCCTGGGTATCGGCAGCTACCCGTAGGGCTGATCGTGTGCTGACGGACTCTCGGGCAGCAGCACGAGACATTATTTCGCACCTGGGCATCGCCGAGGATCGCGTTCAGGTGATCTACCTTGCTGCGGATGCCACTTTCCGCCCCGTCTCCCGGGAAACGGACGACGAGTTGGCAGCCGTCCGCCAGCGGCTGCACCTGCCCGAGGAGTATTTGCTCTATTTGGGGGGCTTTGACCGTCGAAAGCAGGTGCCTGAACTTCTGGCAGCCTATGCTCATTCGGGGCTGGCGACGCAAATGCCACTGGTGGTGGCGGGACGCCTGCCTTCCAGTGATTCGGCCTTTAGCCCTGACCCCCGTCCCATCGCCCGCGAACTTGGCATACAGGACGCAGTGCAGTTCACAGGCTGGGTCGACGAGGCCGACAAGCCTGCTCTCTATCGCGGCGCGCGTGCCTTTGTGTTTCCCTCCGTCTACGAGGGTTTTGGCTTGCCCGTTCTCGAAGCGTTGGCCAGTGGCACGCCAGTGATCGCCTGCCACGGTTCGTCGCTGGAGGAGATCGCCGGACCGGGCGGCTTGCTCGTAGATGCCACCGACTCCGAGGCGCTTGCTGACGCGATGCGACGGCTTGTTCTGGATGACAGCCTGCGCGAGTCGCTAGCGGGGGCAGGCCTGGTGCATGCCGGCCAGTTCAGCTGGGAGTCTACCGCCAGCCAAACAGCCCTGGCATACCGGGAGGTGCTCGATGGCTGAAGCTGGAGTGCGGGGCACAGCGGTGGACCAGCGCGATGAGAATCCCTGGCTGGAGGCCGGCGCCGTCCTGGGGACAGGCCTCTATCTGGCTCGCATGGCCTCGGAAGCACTGCCGGGGGTGCGGACCGGCGCTCAGATTGCCTTTCTCGCCCTGGCTTGCGTCGTCCTGAGCTGGTTCCTGTCGCGCTTACTGGTTCGTATGCAGCTGCGCCGTGCCGAGCTCGGGCTGCTGTTCATCTATGTGCTGTGGCCCGCGCTCAATACGACTGTGGGCTGGTCCGTGGGGATCCTGACGGCGGGTATCTGGATTTGGCGCATACGGCCACTCAGTAACCCGCGGCTCTCTTTCGCGAGTAGCTGGTTGCCTGAAGCTCTGGCAGGCGTGTTCGGACTGTGGTTATACGGCGCCACCGTGGCTCCCACTGTGCTCCCGGCCGATGCCGGTGAGTTTCAGGTGGTGGGCAGCACGCTCGGTATAGCGCATCCCCCGGGCTATGCCCTGTACACGCTGCTGGCCAGGCTGGCGACGTTGGTCCCCATTGGCGATAAGGCCTTTCGAGTGAACTTGCTCAGTGTCCTGTTCGCCTCGGTGACTCTGGTGCTCCTGGTGCGACTGGTGCGGCGTGTCTCTCCGGTACAGGGTGCGTCGCGTGGTGTCTCCTGGTCTGCTGCTTTGGCTGTGGCAGCGCTGGTGTCCAGCCCGACCTACTGGGTTCAGGCCACCACCGCCAATATTCGCAGTCTTACAGGCTTGTTCACTGCTGCGCTCCTGGTGCTCGCCCTGCGCTATGTGCAGCGTCCCTCCAAAGGCCGACTGGCAGCGCTGCTCTTTGTGTTTGGACTGGCGGCGGGCCACCACAGTTCACTGCTGCTGTTGGGCGTGCCGCTCGCCCTGTATGTGCTCCTATCTGACAGCGATCTCCTGAAGCGCTCCTCCTATTGGCTGGCCGGTGCCGGGGCCTTGCTTGCCTCCCTGCTTGTGCTTGCCTATCTGCCATTGCGCAGCCGAATGGGGCCCGCCTTTGATCCGGTTCCTATCGACAGCGTCGCTCGCTTTCTCGATCACGTGCTCGCTCTGGGCTTTTCCGGGGACATGTTCTATCTCGAGTCCTGGTCCGACCTGCTGGAGCGCTTGCTCGTCTATTTTCAGATTCTCAGGCTGCAGTTTGGAGTCTGGCTGTCGTGGGCCATGTTTCTCAGCCTGCTGGGTGTTTTTTGGCACAATTGGCGCCTGGGGGTGATGCTGGGCGGTATCTGGGTGGTGAACGCACTTTCGGCGATCACGTATCGCGCGCCGCAGACGGTAGAGTATCTCATACCTTCATATGTTGCCATGGCCGCCTCGCTGGGTTGCGGCCTGCGCCTGGTCGTCGAGAGAATGCCACAGCGCCGGCGGACGGGACTGATCATGTCCCTGGTGACGGTTCTTCTGGTACAACAAGTAGTACCGCTTTGGCCGGACATGCGCTCACAGCATCAGGATACGACTACCCGCGTTGCGTGCGAGCGCCTGCTCCGCCAGGCGCCGCCCGATGCCCTGCTGTTGAGCAACTGGCACTATGCCACGTCTCTCTGGTATCTGCAGTTGGTTGAAGGGCAACGGCCCGATGTAGAGGTTGTCTACGTCTACCCGGAGGGCGCGCAAAGCAACGCTGAGACCTGGGTGCGGCGGATCACAAATGCCGTGGTCCATCGGTCAGTGATCGTCACCAACTGGTTCTACGAGTATGAAAACAGTGGGCTCCTGTTCGAGCCGCTGGCCGATGCCTGGGCCGTGCGGCTGCGTCCCTCGGCAGTGCCGCCCGACACGGCCACCCGGGTAGCGAGTACCCTGGGGGAGCGCATCCGTATCGAGGCTGTTCTCGCACCGGAGACGGGCGTCCCTGGCGAAACGATTTTGGTTGACCTCTACTGGCGCCCCATCGTGCGGCTGGATCGGGATTACGCGGTGTTCGTTCAGCTTCTCGGGCCCGATGGTGTCGTGGGACAGGCGGATCGTATGCAACCGACCAGCAGCTATGCGCCGGGCCAGATGCGCTCAGACTCGTACGAACTGCCTCTACTACTTCAGACCAGGCCGGGCACCTACGAGCTAATCGCGGGATTCTATACACAGACGCCGACAGGCTGGGAGCGACTTTCCAGCGGCGCAGGCCAGGATTATGTCACGCTTGGACAGATCACGGTACGTCCGGGCTCCCACCCTGCAGCCACGTTGTTTCCGCGGAACACCGTTTTCGATGGTGGGTGCACCCTGGATGGGATGGACATAGATCGCTCTGTCACGGGATGGACGCGACTATACCTGCACTGGTCGCGCAACGACACCACACTGGGTGTCCCTCTGCGGGTAGTTGCTCTGGATGTAGAAGGACAGCCCCTGGGGAGCGCTACGCTTCCGGCACTGAGAAATGGCCAGACGGCAACGGTGGTCATTGACCTGGAAGGTAGTCCCGCACGGGTAGAACTCGGGCTGCAGAATGCCGAAGGGAACGCCCTGCGTCCACTGACCGTGTTTCGCCTGCCGGGCGCGGAAACGCTTAACTTGAGCATTCCTGGCGGCGATAGACGTTATGTGCCTCTGGGCGGAAAGATGGTTTATGTCGATCAGGGGTGGCGGCAGTCGACGGTAGAAGGCGGGCAACCCCTGAAAACGAGACCGGTCTTGCTTTCGCTCCGTCGCCTGACCCATGATATTACCCTCTCGGTTGGGGTAACCGGAAGTGACGGCGCGTGGCAAAGCAAGGCCGACGGAACACCTGGACTGGGTGCCATTCCGACTCTCAAGTGGCTGACCGGATGGAAGGTGCAGTCCCTGTACATGCCGCTCATCCCGGATGACGCCACTCCCGGTTCAGCCATTGTGCGCCTGGAGGCCTACGATGCCTTCACGCTCACTCCGCTGGCGGTGCTTGACGAGCGACTTGTGCGTGAGGGGCAGGGTACGTATATCGTAATCGATTCAGTCGAGGTACTCGAGCAGTAGCAATCTTTGCGAACCGCATCCTGGAGCGTCAGCAGGTGCCGTGCGCGAGGAGCGCCACACGCCGACCGGCGCGATACAGCCGGTTAAAGGTAGCGCAGGCTTCAATGGTGGGTTGTGTGATAATATCCTGCAGACCAGAGGCCTGGAGCGCGCGGATGAGCTTTTTGGGGCAACGGATACGTCCATAGATGCCCGTGCCGATCACCAGGACATCTACCCGCGTCGGATCGATGCCCGTGATCATCTTCTTCTTGAGCAGGTGCCCCTCCCGCTCGCTCCAGGGCGAGACAGACCCGTCGACAATGCGGATGTCTTTACCCGCTCCTCGGTCCTGGTCGCCAGAGCTCCCGTGGAGGGTCCCACTGATGCTAAAGAGGCCCCATGATAATTCCTCTATCGGACCGGCCGGATCAGAAAACAGCGGCATGGCTATGCGCCTCCAGGGAGAGGGACACAGCCCTCTCCCTACGTTAAGAACACCGTCGGTGCTTCAATGCCTCCAAGAGGCTTCCGTTGAGGACTATCGCTGATCTTGATAGATGAGCTGGCCCTCTGCATAGACGGCCACGGGATAGCTTTCCAGACTAAAGGGATCGCCGTTCCAGCACACCACCGAAGCCCACTTGTCAGGTTCGAGCGTACCTATTACGTCGTCCACGCCGAGGATTTCGGCATTGCTCCGGGTAATGATCTCCAGCGCTTGCTGTTTGCTGAGGCCGGCGCGAAGGAACCACCTCAAGGTCAACAGCAGGGTGCGCTGCAGAATGATGGGGTGATCGGTCATCAGGCCGAACTTGACGCCGGATGCGATCAGCGGTTCGATGTTTCGCCAGTGCTCATGCTTGAGCTCGATCTTGGACGGCAGATTATCCAGGGGGCCGTAGATCACCGGGATGTTGCGGTCTCGGAGCTCGGCATAGATCGCCTCGGTGTGAACGTCTCCTGTGTGCTCAACAGTGATGTCCAGGTTGAACTCGTCCACAAAACGCAAGACCGCGGCGACATCGTCCTCTTTGTGCACATGGACGCGCAGACGCTGCTCGCGCTTGAGGATCTGGCGCAGGATGGTCTCCTCGGCGTTGTAGGACACCGACTCGTCGCCGCTGTCCTCCTTGGCGATCTTTTGCCGCACGTCATGCAGCTTGCTGCGCAGGATCGCCGCGGCACCCATCCTGGTTGTGGGACGAACACCCTTCCAATCGCGAACATGCATCGGGTTGTAGCCAAAGGCCGCTTTGATGCCTGAGCGGCGAATCAGCGCCGCGTTGGTCTGGACGCCATAGTTGCGTATCACCACCGAGTCGCCGCCAATGATGTTGCCGCTACCCGGCAACACACACGAGTATAGAACACCTGATTCGATCGAGTCCACGAAACTCTCATCATCCATCTGGATAGAATCAAGAACGTCAGCGTGTGCGAGGATCGTGTCCATTTGATCGTTGCCCTCAGCCTCTGCGCTGGGCTCTCCCGCGCGGAACAGACCGATATGACAGTGGCCATCGACGATAGCCGGTGTGATGACGGGGTACTCGCCCAGAACATCGGCCTGCGCTGCGCCCACAGAGGTCAGCTTCTGGCCCTCCCAGGCAACAGCGGCATCTTCCAGGACCTCGCGGCCGGTATAGACTAACTTTCCTTGAATGGCTGGCATGTACAATTCGTCCTTTCCAAGTTGATGCCATCATTCTACTCATGCGCAAGGGCCCTGTCGAAAACACGGGCGCCGGAGATAACGAGCGGTCCTCTCAGCGCCAGGCATCATCTCAAAGGCGGCACTTGCCCCGTCCGCGGCGTTACTAGTATGATGAATGTATGTTGACGAAACGGCACTTTATTACCGTAGCAGAAACACCGCGTGCCTGGCCTGCATTCCCTGCGGGTGTCTTGCCGTGACGGCCAGGCTATACGTTGCGCCTGCGGGATCCGGAAAGACCATGTGGGCCATCGGTGAGGCACGCCGAGCATCGGCGGATCCGGCTCGCCCGCCCCGCGTCGTGCTCGCCAATCGTGCGCAGATTCGCCAATGGCGCCAGCGCGTGGCGGCGCAGGGCGGCGCACTTGGGCTGCAGTTGCTGACGTTTGACGACCTCCATGTCGAGATTCTGCAGGCTGCGGGAGAGCACCCCGTGCGCCTGCCCGATCCCGTACAGGTGCGCCTGATGCGAGCTCTCCTCGATGCAACTCCCCTGGTCTATTTTGCCGCGTTGCGACTTTCCCCCTCGCTTCCCGGCATGTTGCGCGATCTCTGGACCGAGCTGTCGGCAGCGGGCATTGATCCCGATTCATTCACGGCATACTGCGCACGGCAGCCAGAGCGGATGCAGGATTTGGCCCAATTGTACGCGGCCTACCGCATGCGCATGGAGGATGAGAATTGGGTCGACAGAGCCACTCTGGGGACTTTGGCAGTCCGTGCTCTGCAGGCCCATACAACCATCGGTTCGGACTGGCCGCTACTGCTGCTGGACGGTATTGATGATCTGACGACAGTTGAGCTTCAGGTGCTGGCGCTCCTGGCTGCGCGGGTTGAGCGGATCAGCGTCTTTCTCACCGGAGACGCTGAGGGGGAGAAACGCGCCAGCAGCCACCGCAGGGCATCTGTTACAAGGGACTGTTTGGAGAGAGCTCTTGCCGTTCGTGCGGAGGCGCTGCCCGAGCGAGAAGGTGACGGGTGCCGTGCCCTGGCCCTGCGGCATCTGGAGCGTACGCTACACCGGGGGGAGCGGGATACGTGCGCGCCGGGCGATGCGGTCAGCATGATTGCCGTGCCCGACCGCGAGGCCGAGGTGCGTACTGCGCTGCGCTGGCTCAAGCGCCGTCTTGTGATCGGTGATCTGTCTCCTGGCCAGGCTGCTTTGTTGGCGCGGAATATGCAGCCGTATCACGCCTCGCTGGCACAGGTCGCGTCAGAGTATGGCCTGCCGCTGTCCTGGGCGAGCCGTACCCCTTTGCGGGAGAACCCCGCAGTCGCCTCCCTGGTCGATCTGCTGCGCCTGGTCTTTCCGGTCGATGGGGAGCCCGGCAGTGCCTTTCCGTGGCGCGGCACCGTTGATGCCTGGCGAAACCCCTATTTTGATTGGGCTGCCTGCGGGATCGAACCGCAAGACGCAGACGGCTTGGAGTGGGCCGCGCGCTGGGGCAACGTGGTGGCGGGACGCGATCAGTGGCAGGAAGCGTTTGCAGCTCTCATCACCATCGATCCAGAGGGCACCACCGAGGATGGCGAACCGGTGAATTTGCCCTCGGCTCTGCCCTGCGGCGATGCAGCGGAGCAACTGCAACGTGCTTTTGAACGCTTTGTCGCGCTTATCACACCACCAGGCACGGCCGATCATGAGCCGCTGCGGTGCCAGGAGTATGTGCGCTGGCTAGAGGAACTTGTCGGTGATACCGAGGGGCTGCTGCCTGGAGCCGACGTTGCCGACGAACCGCCTGATGACGATGCCACAGTGGAGCGTGCTAGTAGCGGCGGTGTCGTGTGCCTGGGGATTGCCAGGCGCGCCGCGATGCCAGGTGCCGCCGCGGACGCGCGGCTCGCACGGGAACAGGCGCGTATCGCGAGCCGCGACATCGCCGCGCTGAACGCATTCAAGGACGTGTTGCGCGGGCTCGTGTGGGCCGAACAGGCGCTGCACCTCCCGCCTCAGACCGCCGCTCAGTTCGTGGACGACTTGCTTGGCGCTGTGGAAGCTGCGACCTATACCGAGCCGCTGCCCGAGGGTGAAAGCGGGATATTCGTGGGAACGGTATCGCAGGCTCGGGGGCTGACCTTTGAGGCGGTGGCTCTGCTCGGCCTGGCGGAGGGAGAATTCCCGGCCACGCTGCGCGAAGATACGCTTCTGAGAGATGGAGAGCGCAGGGCGCTCAACGAGAATCTGGCCTCCGATTTGCGGTTGCGCACAGAGAGCGAAGAGAGCGAGCTGTTCTACCAGGCCGTTACGCGAGCGCAGACTGCGCTGCTCCTCACCAGACCGCGGATCGCCGACGATGGGGCCCTCTGGAAGCCTTCCCCGTTCTGGGAGCAGGTCTTGCGCCATGTGGAGATCGAGCCGTTGCGGCTGACCACGCGCGATCGGCCTGCTGCGGATCAGGCTGGCTCCTGGCCAGAGCTGTGGCAGGCGCTTACGCCGCATTCGAGTGCCACCGCGGTCGATCTGCGCGCCTGGGCGGCCACACAGCGATCAGCTGAGGCGCGCGCGATTGGTGCCGGATCCGCGGTGCTGCAGGCTCGATTGACGCACCGGGATACCACCCCCGGGCTGGATGGTGATTTGTCCCGGTGGGCACCGGCCTGGACCGCGAGGCTTGGGGCAAGATACCGCTGGAGCGTAAGCCAGCTGGAGGCCTACCGGCGTTGCCCGTACAGCTACCTGGCTGAGAAGGTGCTCCGTCTTGAGCCGCGGCGAGCACCTGCGGAAGGACTGGATGCGCGTCAGCGGGGCACGCTGTATCACCGCATCCTTGCCACGGTCTATCATCAAGCGGGAGCCGGCGCCAGTCTCGATGACCTCTTGAACTGCCTGGAGGAGATCGCCGGACCGATTCTGGACGAGGCCCCCCGTCGCGAGGGCTTTAGGGTTACGCCCTGGTGGGAACGCACACGGGTCGCAATGCTGCGCAGTCTGCGCCGCACGCTGGTCGCTCTTGAGACTTTCGATGCACGCTTCCAGTTCCGCCTGGCTGAGCAGGGCTTTGGACGTCGCCA
The DNA here is from genome assembly GCA_040772225.1 of Anaerolineae bacterium. Taxonomy (GTDB): domain Bacteria; phylum Chloroflexota; class Anaerolineae; order UBA1429; family UBA1429; genus JAAYED01. Next base: position 134,542 of record JAXGYO010000002.1, on the reverse strand, counting down.
GGATGCCAGCGATCCCCTTGTGGTGGAGGATGGAGCGTCGGACACCTTCTTGTTGACGGGCGTCATCGACCGCGTCGATGCTGCCACAGACGGGTCGCTGCGCATCGTAGACTACAAGAGCGGCAACGTAACGGCGCACAGCGCTGCCGCGTTGATGAGAGGAGACGATCTGCAGATCGCGCTGTACGCGCTCGCGGCGGAGGGTTTGCTGGCGGAGGGCCAGGTTGTCGAGGGCTTTTACTGGAGCGTGGCCCAGGCCAAGGCCAGCCCTCTGCAGTTGAGCAAGTTTGCCCTCGAGGAGACGGCCGGCCCGCAGGCCGCCTCGCAAGTGGCCGTAACTCGCGCCTGGGAGGCGGTCCGTGCCGCACGCGCGGGTCTATTTGTGCCATCGCCTCCAGCGGACGGGTGTCCGTCCTACTGTCCGGCGTCAGCGTATTGCTGGCGGTATCAGGAGGCGCGATGGTAGCGGGCTCTATCGTTGACCGCCTCAATCCCGGGCCAGAGCAGGCGCAGGCCATCAGCGTGCGGAAGCGCGACATTGTGGTCACCGCGGGGGCGGGCACCGGCAAGACGCGGACGCTGGTAGGGCGATACTTGAGTCTGCTTGAAGAGGGCATGGGCTTGAGCCATATCGTCGCGATCACCTTTACGCTGCGGGCCGCTCGTGAGATGCGCAACCGCGTGCGAGAGGAGGTGCGCCTCCACATCGAGGATCACGGGGACGATCCTTTCTGGACGGACATCTACGAAGGGCTGAACGCGGCTCACATCGGCACCATCCACAGTCTTTGCGCCGAGATCCTGCGCCGCCATCCTGTAGAAGCGGGACTGGATCCTGGCTTTGGCCTGCTGGATGATGCTGAGATGGCGTTGGAGCGCGAACACGCCGTAACGCAAGCCCTGGGTTGGGCCGCCGATGATCCCTCCGCCGCGGTGCTCTTTGACTGGTACGACGAGGCGCGGCTGCGAGCGCTGCTATCTGGCGCCGTGGCGAATAGCCTCGACCTGCGCCCTGCCCTGGAAAAGCTGCCATCCGATCCCTGGGCGGCCTGGGAACCTGTACTCCTGGCGCCGTTCAAGGCGTTTGCTGCGCACCCGGACGTGCTTCAGGCCATGGGGGTGCTGCAGCGCGCAGGACAGAACGGCACCCTCGCCCATGCCCTCGCTGTGGGTGACAAGTTCGCTGACGGTGTGCAGCAGGCCCTCGCCTCCTGGCAAGAGGCTCAGCGAGCACTGGTTGCGGGTGACCTGGAACAGCTTCTCGTGCACCTATCGGTCTGGCGACAGGCTCTGAGGGGAGGCAGGGGTTTAGCCAAAGTCTGGGGAAACCCTGGAGCCCGAGAAGAGGCCAAGGTCCTGCGCGAGTTATTCGATGAGCGGCTCAAGGAGCTGGTAGTCGCAGGCGATGTGGCCCTCGATAGGGCGCTGGCGCAGGAGGTCCTGCCGGCCTTTGCGCGGCTGGTCAACCGGGCGCTGCAAGTCTATGACAACGCCAAAGCCCAGGCCACAGCTCTCGATTATGACGACCTGGAGTCGCGAGCGCTTGCGCTGCTCCGTGATCATCCGGCGGTCCTGGCGGAATGGCGCTCCGAGGTACAGGCCATACTGGTCGATGAGTTTCAGGATACCAACGCCCGCCAGCGCGATCTGGTGCAACTCCTTAACGGCGGCCGCGGCTGCCTGTTCATCGTCGGTGATGCCAAGCAGTCGATCTATGGATTCCGCGGCGCCGATGTGACCGTGTTTCGCAGGGAGCGGGAGTGCATTGGCCAGGCGGGTCTGGCCCTCGAGCTGTCCAAGACGTACAGGGCACATGACGGCCTGGTCGCTGCGCACGGCGCCCTGCTCCGGCCGATTTTGGGGAGTGAGCCCGACGAGACACGCCCCTACATCGAGCCATTTGCCCCTGTCATCTCTGGGCGCGTGGCGCCCGCCCGGGGTGTCCAGCCCCCGCACGTGGAACTCATTCTGGCGGCAGGCACGCGTCAGGGAGGTGCCTCCGAGGTGGCCGCCCGCGCTCTGGTGGCCCGGCTTGAGCGCCTTGTCTCCGGAGGCATTACTCTCGAGCGCAGCGACCCCGAAACCGGCGAGCGCCAGACTGGTCCATTGAACTATGGCGACATCGCCATCCTCTGCCGCGCCTCGTCATCCTTTGGCCCCTATGAGGATGCTCTGGAGGAGGCTGACATCCCCTACCTTACCATTTCTGGACGCGGTTTTTACGGCCGTCCCGAGGTGCGGGATCTACTGAACGCCCTGCAGGCGCTCGCTGATCCGACTGACGATCTGGCGATGGTGGGCTTACTGCGCTCTCCGGCGGTGGCCGTCGACGATATGACGATCTACAACCTGCGGCAGCAGCAGCGCCGGCTGACACTCCCGTCCCTGTGGGCGGTCATTCAGGCGCTCGGTCCAGCGTCCGCCGCCAGCCTGGGCGCATCAGTTACGGGGCTGGATCTGGATAGCATCGTAGCCCTGAGCGACTCGCACGCCGGCCTGGACCGGTGCCGTGGCCTGGTGAACGGGCTGGCACCGCTGATCGGGCGCAGGCCCGCAGCGGATGTGCTCAAGGCCTTTGTTGATGCCAGCAACTATCGGGCAATCCTGCTGTCACGGAATCAGGAACGAGCCGTGCGGAACGTGGATAAACTTCTGGTGGACGCTCTTGGCCGGGGACAGCGCGGCAGCCTGCGCAGCGTGGGAGAGCTGGTGGACTATGTGCGGGCGCTGCGCGATGTGTCCTCCCGCGAGGGAGAGGGCCGTGGCCTGGCGAGCGGTGCGGTGCAACTCATGTCCATCCACCAGGCCAAGGGTCTGGAATTCCCGATTGTCGTGCTGGGCGATGTCTGCAAGACGACTCGGGCGCGCTATGACGCACTGGTCGATCCGGACCTGGGCCTCGTCCTGCCGCCTCCCAGCTCGAACGCCGCGGATGTTGCAGTCCAGGATGACGATCAGGCCGACTTTGCTTTCTCGATGGCCTATCACCTGGCGCGGCGCAGCCAGAGAGAACGTGAGGAGGCCGAGGCGGACCGCCTGCTCTACGTCGCCGCGACACGGGCTCAGGAGTTGTTGTTCGTCAACGGCGCCGTGGGCCAAAGCACGAGAGGCGTACTGCAGCCCAGGGGTATGCTCGATCGCTTGAACACCGCTCTGCACCTGGAGTCTCATCTGCCGCCCGGCTCCGACGAAGGGGCACGGACGTATACCAGCGACTGGGATCTCATAGACGAGACCACAGGTGAGGCGGTTGCGGTGCGCTGTACGCTGCTTGAACCCGGCGCTGAGCAGGCGCCCCCCGGCATGATGGAAAAGTCACGCGAGATCCCTCCGCCGTTCTCAGAGCCTGACCGGCGGATGCTGGAACCTCTGCCGGGCCATGGCGCCTACCGCGATATTCGTCTCCAGCAGATCGACCGCGATCCGCCGCCCCGCGTGTGGCGGGTGGTCCCCAGGACCGTCCGGCCGCACGCGCCCGCCTGGGTGGTGGGACAGGTGGTCCACCGGGCGCTGTCTCGCTGGTCGTTTCCAGATCGCGACCCGGACTTTCAGACATGGGCGCTGGCTGAGACCCAGAGCTACGGCGTCACTGATGCTGGAGAGCAGAGAGAAGCCCTCAGCCGGGCCCGCCGGTTGTTGACACGGTTTCAGGGCTCGTTGCTGTATCGGGAGATGAATGCGGCCGCCGTGCGGCTGGGCGAAGTCCCGTACAGCGTCATAGGCGCCGATGGCACGCTAGATTCGGGGATTATCGATGCACTGTACCGGGGCGACTCTGGCTGGACACTGGTAGAGTTCAAGACCGACCACGTGCGCAGCCCCGAGCAACGGGAAGAGCTTCTGAGCAAGGAAGACTATGTGCCGCAAGTGGCGCGCTACCTGTATGCATGCCGGCAGCTCTTGCCTCACGATGCAGACGGATCGGCCCCCACGATCCGGCCCGTGCTCTGCTTCCTCGACCATGAGAGGGGTGTGTATCTGGTCGAGAATCGTTGGAAGTGAGCATCGTTCAGTCGATTGGAACGGCTACCGAGCCGATGGCTGCCAGCGTGCTCAAATCATACAGCACGATCTCGACATCGGTGACGCCGGTTGGATCTATATCCTCTTGGAGTGCGATGCGCAGGCTATCGGAGTACTGATGCCCCGGGATCCACAGGCTGGTGGGATAGTTCCCCGTCAACGGCGGCAGATCCCGAGCGACAATCTGCGTTCCATCCGCGTGCATCAGCCTGACCGAGAGCTGGTAGTTGCGAGTGGCCTGCCGTTCGCTCTGCCACAGCATGTCCACCTGGTAGACGCGCTCCTCGGTGCGCAGCGCTGATGCCTGTCGTAAGGTGATCTCGGGCGAGCCTTCAGTTGGGCCAAAAGTCCCCAGGACGCCAGGGGGCGTGCCCTGCGGCGCGATGTCACGGACTTGGACCGGCTGCAACGAGAGCAAGCCCAGCGATTGACCGGCGGCGGTGGCGCTCGGCTGAGGGACACCCCCCACCAGTAGCGTCGGTCGCAACGCATACAGCCCGGGCGAGATGCCGTCAGGGAGTGCCAGTGTCGTGACCCCCGAGTCGCCCGACAGTGGCCCTTCGGCGACCGCCCAGGCCGGCGTGTTGGGAAACAGATGGGCCGTGAGTGCCACCAGTTCTAGCCTCAATGCGGCGCCCTCCGGCAAGTCCCGCCAGGAACTGGTTATCGTCAGTGCCTCACCCGGTGCGATTTCGCTAGATTCCAGCGCATAGTCCAGCAGGAGGGCCTCACCCATACGCACCCCACCCTGCAACCGGTGGAGATACGGGGCCCGCCAAAAGTCCATGACCAGTGGCCCCGACATGCGAGCCGGCACGTCGCGAGGCCGCGTGAGCAGCAGCCAGCTCCCCAGGAGCAGCACGACGGTGACTACCCGCAGAGCGCTCCATCGTAATTGCTCGTCCCTGGACAACGCCAGTGCGAGGCCAGCCAACAAAACCAGTGCTGCTGCCAAAGACATGCGCTCTGCCCAGCGTTCCACACGGGTGCGCTCAAGCGATAATGAGATTCTATGCTCGCCGGCCGGCATCTCCATCTGCAGCAATCCCAGACCTGGCACCCCGATCACGCCCTGCACTTGCCCATCGAGCGTGCCCGCCCATCCGGGCCAGGCCGCCAGATGAAAGGCGAGCCACCCACCCTCAAACATCGATACGTCCCATGTCTGGCTTTGAGCAGTGGCTGAGACAAGCGTGGCGCTCTGGAGTCTGCCAGTCAGCGCAATCGGCGGGGCCTGGCGACCCTGATTGAGCAGTGTGGCAGAGACGTAGGGCCTGGGTTGCATCTCTGCAGGCAAAAACTCGTAGCGCACCGTGCCGCCCAGGTTGCCCGAATAGGCTTCATAGAGCATCAGGCGGTAAGGTGTTATGTCGGCTTCCTCCAGCGTCAACCGGTCTACACGCAGCCCTGCTGTTGCCGTGACGATCAGCAACAACGTAAGGAACGCTGCGATCGCAACTCGCGCGGTCCGAGGGGATCCGGGAAGCGCCCGCCTGAGTGGAAGCACCAGATCCGGCAGGTAACCCGACAAGAGGGCACCAAACAGCGCCTGGAAGGCCAGCAGGCGCCATGGAAACTGCGTATAGTCCAGCAGCGGTACGTGATCCCAGACCGGACGGGAGAGAGGCGTCATAAGGTAGGTGGTGATCAGCCAGGAGCCCCAGGTGAGCGTGGCGATCCAGCGCTCGCCTCGGCGGAGCGTTCTCCATCGTGCCAGCAGCACGCCCGTACCCAGTGTCGTCACAAGCAACTGCACCAGTCCCATGCGAAACGGGTTCTGCGTACTGTCCAGCGTATAGTCAAAAAGCAGACGCTGCTGCACCAGATCCAGGCCGCGAAAGTGTCCGGCAAAGTGAAAGTAGCCCGTGGTCTGGTCGATCAGTTGCACCAGATCGCGCTCAGCCAGGGCGGGTAACCAGAACCAGGCGCTGAGGGCCAGACCAAGTCCGAGCGCTGCCGCGCCCCACAGGAGAGCGCACCGGCGCTGCGCGCGGGGGGCCGTCATGGCACAAACGGCCAGCCATACGACCAGGATCGGGGAGGCCAGCATGGCGGAGATGTTGTGGGTTACCGCAAGCGCGCCGTAGGCGACGGCGAGCGCAAGTGCCCTTGGCAACCCCGGCTGGCGCACAAGCCTGATCGCGAGCAGGAGAGCCAGGGGGAGTAGCCCCATTGCGTAGAACTCGGACAGGGCGTCGCCGCGCACATAGGCGTTTACCAGGTGAAAGGGCGCGTAGCTATAGGCAGCTGACACCAGCACCGCGGCTGGCCGGCTCCGCCCCAGCGTACGAGCCAGGCCGTAGGCCGCGCCTCCAGCCAGCATAAACCCCAGCAACTGCGCCAGCTTGATCCCGCCCAGGATGCCAAGACCGCCCAGGTACCCCAGCGCGCTCACATAGTAGGGCAGCGCCGCATAGTAGTTGAACCCGGGATATCCCAGGCCGAGCGCCGCGTCAGGCATCCAGCGCACGGGAAAGGCGCCGGCCCGTAGCGCCTGGGCCATCTGGTGCGTGCGCTGGACGAGAAAAGGCGAGTCACCTCCGCCGCGGGTATTGACAATCCCCGGGCCGACGACGGCGGGGAGTGCCACCAGGACTGCCAGCGCCAGCGCGATGGCCAGCCCGTAGGGCCAGTGCCGGGCGCCTGTCGATGCGCTGTTGTCCTGGTGATCTTCCATGGCGTCCGCTCAGTCTTTCCGGCGGGTCAGCGCCAGCGCGGCTGGAACGCCGATGGCTAGTCCGGCCGCGGCGACCACCAGCCCGCCATAACGCTGGAAAAAGCCAGGGGCTGCTGGCGCAGCACTCGCGGGAGGATCGGTTGGCCGCACCGCGGCCTCGTCGGTCGCCACCGGCTCCGTTGTGTTGGTGGGCAGAGGTGACGCCGTGGCAGTTGGCTCAGGGGTGATGGTCGGCGGAGGCAACATGGCCTGCCCGATCATCACCTCCCGCAGAGCGCGCGGAATCAGGGTGACCTCTATCTCTGTGGCACCTGTAGAGCGATATCCCTCCGCATCGGTGACGACCAGTCTGTACGTGCCCGGCTCCAGATCCGAAAACGCATAAGGCTCTGTGGTAGTCAATCGAGAGGCAAGCTCTTTGCCGGTATCATCCAGCAATTCTACAAGCACACCCGCCAGGAGTTCCTCGTCATAGCTGCGGCTGCCGTCCTCGTCTCGATCATTGTAGGCAGCGACAACGATGCTGACCTCCGGGCCGGGTGTCGGCGACAGCGTTGCCTCCGGGGTTGCAGTCGGCAGGGGTGTCTCTGTAGGTAGAGGCGTTGGTGACGGCCCCGGCGTGTTGGTGGGCATGGGCGTGTTCGTCGGGCGCGGCACTGGCGTTGCCGTCGGCGGCGGAGCATTCACTACCAGGCAGATATCGTCTACGTAGGCATCGTTATGCTTGTTGCGGAACTCGGGTTGACCCCGCAAGAACACCGTGACGACGCCGCCCTGGGCCTGTGCCTGCACGCTGATCTGGACCCACCGGTCCGTGATCCAGTTAGCCGGTGACCAGATGACAGTGCCGGCCAGCGCATTGGTGCCCCCCGTGGGGTCTATGCCGATGTAGGTGAGATAATTACCCTGAGATACGTCCAGGTCGCCCGTATCTGACGACCAGCTCTGCACCCAGGCGCTGGCCGTGAAAGTGCTGCCCGCGGGCACATTGACCTGCTGGTAGATACCGGCGTTGTGCGTGCCGTAGGTGGTGAACCACTTTTGCGCAAAATTGCCGCTATGTACCCGGCGCATGCCAAAGATCATGGCGTTTTCAGGTTTCCACTCTGGTCGCTTGAAGAAACCTTCCTCGACACGCGGCCCGTCCTGATACCAGGGGAACCATCCGTTGGCTACTTCCACCTCGCCTGCGCCACGCGTGCTGTAGCCGTCCTCCAGGCCGCCGTTCACCATCAGTGTGCCCGGGCACTGCGCACTCACGGGGGTCAGCGCACTGCCCAGCACCAGTGTCAGGGCCAGGAGGCCCAGCACAATCGCTCCGTACCTGCCAATCAATCTCAGAGACAAACGAGATACACTCACCTTCACGCTCCTCCCACCAGTTAGTCTTCCTTCAGACGCTCACTACCGAGGATGGCCGCATCGTCCTCAGTAGTCCAGTCTCCGCTCTCAACAATAGGCAGGCGCGTGCCGTCCTGCCAGCGATAGAGCCCGGCGCGGATCTCGCACCTCATAGGGTCCCAGGGCACCTCAAGGGCCAGCGTACGCCGATCCATGATGACATCCCCGGGACGCCAGACAGTCGTAGGGAACCATTCCCCTGCTGGCGCTCCGTCGGCCTGCCCCACAAGCTCACTGTCACAAACCGCGTGTACAAAGACGCTCAGTTCCTCGGTTGGGCGCTCGTCTGCGCGCCAGCGAAACGTCACGTCGATGTTCGTAAGCTCTGTGCTGGCGCTGATTCCGGCATCGACGAGCGATATGCCGCCCTCGAATCGTGCTGGCCTATCCGAGGTAACCACGCCGGTGGGCCGGCCACGCAAGGTGATGTAAAGCAGCCGCGGCTCAGGGTCTAGATCGCCTTGCTCCCATGCGCCGGGAGCCACTTCCCACTCCCAATCGAAGGGAAGCGCAGCCCACAGGGCCGCGTGGTCTGCATATGGCCATAACGCCGCCAGAACATCGTTGCCTTCAGTGTGCGGTGCCGCTTCACCCTCCTCCAGCAGGGTCACCCTCTCCGTCTCTGAGACCAGGAACTGAATCGAGGGGAATCCATCCCATAGGCGTCGCGCAATCCACACCTCCGTCGTCGGACCTGGCGCGTTGTCCTCCATCATAAGCTGGGCCCCCTGCCAGCCTGACCCGAGTTGCCGGTTGATCTCCGCAGCCAGTTCCGCGGCGCCAGTCTCGAACTCGAAATAGACCGGTGCGCTGCTCAGGTGTTCGCGATACGCACTCCAGTCCGCCCAGGAGCCCCACAAAACAGCCGCCAGGACAAGTGCCAGCATTCCGCGTCGCCAGGGAAGGCGCACGTGGTCCAGCGTCGCCTGCAGGCCAACCGCGGGCAGAAGCATGACGGCGGGCAGAACGCCAGCGCCGCGCAAAAAGTGAGGCGCCCCTTCGGCCAGTATAGTCGGCAGCGCGAGGCAGACCAACCAGAGGAGAATCAACCGGGGAGCCGCGTCCTTCCGGCTTCGCCAGGCGAGGATCCCCAGCCCGCCGTAGGCTGCCAGGGCGATGGCAGGGGTGAACACGGCACGCCAGGGGACATTGTGCCGCGGTATGAAATCGCCCCCGTAGACGAGCGCGCGCAGCGTGCGGAACAGGTTGCGCGCCAGCGTGCCAGAAAGATCGCCGCCGTTGATGGCGGGGTTCAGGATGGAGACCTGATCACTCCGGCTGAGAAGGGCGTCCGTTCGCCAGAGATGCGTTACCAGCGGGGCACTTGTGAGCACAGCGAGGAGCAGAATCAGGGCCCAACCCCGCCACCAGGTGGCTGCGCGCACACGGCGGTCCAGCAGGCACCAGAGCAGATATAGTGCAAGCACCAGCGGAATTGCACGGGCAGCGAGGTACGTATACGCACAGGCGCCCAGGAGTGCTCCCGCCCCGATGGCCCAGGCTGTGGAGCGCAGCCTTTGGGCGCGCAGGAGACTGGCCAGTGCCAGGGCCCCCAGAAGCGGCAGAAGGCCCGCCCGAAATGCCACGCGGCTCAGGTTCAGCAACCAAACTGTGCTGACGGCCAGGGCGGCGGCCCACAATCCGGTGCAGCGATCCCGTACCTCGGACCCCAACCAGTAAAGCGCTGGGACGGTCAGGGTGCCGCACAGAACAGAGACGATCCGCAGCGCGCTGGGCGTGCGCCCCAGCAGAGCGATGGAGAGCGCGGCCAAATAGATAAAGAGCGGCTCGCGGCCGTTGTTGGCCTCAAAGTAGATCGGCCGAGCGCCGTTGAGCACTTGCAGAGCGTCCAGGCCGTTCTGTGCCTCGTCACGGTAGAGTGCCTGGGGCGCCAGATCCAATGCCCACAGGCGCAGCCCTGCGGCGAGCACGGTCAGCGCCACGATGGCGAATGCCGTGTAGATCTGGCCTCTGGCAGCGCGTCGAGCAAGGCTATCTGTGCTTTTCATGGCGCCCGGCGAGTATAGCATCTCCAGGAGGGGTGTCAACGCATCGCCTCGCGGCGGCAATGGCCTGTTCTTGCATGCGCGGTTATGCCGCGCGGGCATTCGCGATCAGGGCAGTGGGCCTGTCAGCAGTACCGCAGCATTGTTGGGGATGGTCTCCCCCGCGTCTGAGACAGCATTCAGGCGGATACCAGTCTGCGGGTCGTAGATGCCTGTGACCAGCGTGCAGTTCTCCGCTGCCGTGTCCGGGTCCAAAACAAGGCGGTGCGTGTCCGTGATAATGTCACCCGCGTGCCAGGCGTTCGGCGGAACAAAGCCACCGGCTGGAGGGCCGTCATGTTGTGCGGCCAAACTCCCATCCTCTCGATAGAGATGAACGAACACGGTGAGCGGCGCAGCGCCATTGCGGACTGCCTGCCACTCTAGCGTGACAGCGAGGGTATCTCCCTCCCGTGTGACGCGCCAGCCCGCCAGCCCGACGCGTTCGCCAAAGAGCGCTGCATACGCCATGGGGTCGGCGCCGGTGTGCCATACGGCGTGCAACGGAACCCATGAGAGGGTGAGCAGGTCCATGACATAGACGCGTGCGCCCCTCAGTTCTTCTCGCAGGGCATCGAGGGTCAGAGTCTCGGTGCTGTGAAGAGCCCACCCAGGCGCATACTCGTGTACGGTGACGCTGCGCATGGGTCGATCGACACCGTCTCCGTTGACCCGCGCCAGATCTGAAGGGGAAGCGTAGGGGGGAAGGACCACGGCGCCGACAGGCGCGTAGGGATAGGGGTTATCGCATCCCTGTGGATAGTGCTGGCAAGAGCTAAAGTAGTATGGCAGGTTGACCCAGGTGATCGCCGTCTGGGGCTTTTCCTGGGCGGCCAATACCCCCATCTCTCGTACCAGGCCGGTCACCTCCTGCATAAAGTGCATCTGGCAAGTCACATAACGCAACGGCTGCAGGCTCAGCAGTACGATCAGAGCTACAAGCGTCGCGCCGCTCAGCAGCCGCCGCGACCGGTATTGAGCTCCATCATCTGATGCGCAGTCCTGGCCACCGCCCGGGCGCCGTGAAGCAAGCCGCGCGGGCAACGCCCAGAGCAGTGCCGCACCGATGGAGCCCAGGTAGTACAATCGCGGACTGCCATAGAGATAGGCCGGCTCGAGGGATATCGCTGAAGGTAGCGTCGCGGCGGCCAACCAGACCAGGCCAAAGAAGTAGATTCGGCGTTCCCGTCGCCGCCATACGAGCGCGAGGAGCAACGCCAAGGCCGCAAACAGCAACGTGACGATCAGCAGTACCTCACCGCTGGAGGGCCTCACTAGCGGCATCAAAGGATAGCTCGCCAATTGCGACCAAAGCGCCAGCGCATTGCGAATCACATTGTCCGGCGGCTGCAACCCCTGCTCGGCTGACTTTGGGATGCTGCGCCACAAGAAAAGATAGGCGAGGGAAACCGCGCCCAGCCGGATTGACCAGCGCTGCAGGATGTCTCGCCAGCGAGCCGGTGGTCGAAGGCAAAAATCCCAACCCAGAAGCAACGCCGGAATGATGACACCGTTCTCGTGTGTTAGGAGCGCCAGCAGGTGTAGCAGAACGACAGCGGCAAGAAATCGCCGGCGCTTGGTCGAGAGGTACTGGTCGTAGGCGAGCAGAGCCAAGAGTGCCAAGCATGTGAGCATAGGATGAAACAGCGCAGCCACGTAGGCAACGGCTTCATAGTTGAACGGGAAGCACGAAAAGGCGAGGCTGGCCACCGTCGCGTACAGCCGTCCGCCGAGGCGCCGGCTCAGCAGATACACCAGCAGCACATTGCCGACATGAAACGTCAGAGACAGCCCATGGAATGCAGCAGCCTGGTAACCCTGAAACAAACTCCACAGCAGTTTCCACGCGGTGAACACGAGTGGCCGGAAAAAGCCATAACCCGCTGAGATGACGTACAAACGCCCGATGTCATACCGCTCCATCCAGGCAAAATGACCCGTCGGATCATCGTTGAAGAAGCCATACCCGAGCGAACGGCCATACAACCACAGCGTCACGGCAAGGGGCAGTGCCAGCGCGACGGCGTCCCAGCCTTTCAGCCTACCCTTGCCGGTGCCATCTAGTTCCAGGTCTGGTTGGGGGGCGTCACTCATCAACTGTGCCACGGGTTCTCGTTGTTATCCAGGTCTGCCACTGACTCCTCCTGCCTCTTGGATTGGACCTAGACAAATGGTAGTGTCGGACGGACCTCAGGGACCGTCTCTCCAGTCTGCGCCGCCAGACGACCCAGGGCGTGGGAGCGCAATTGCTCCAGCAGCTCTGCACCTTCGCGCGCTGTTCCTAGGGCAATCTGTCTTCGATTGGCAAGGTGTGCGGCAGCCACCTCAAGGGGTACATTCAGCCTGTTCCAGACCCATGTTAGTAACTCGCCATACATGCGCACCGGACTGAATTCGCCAAAGGAGGTGACCGGCTGACCGTCCCAGGTGGGGCGAAGCATCTCACCGATCACCCCACCCGCCAGCAGGGCCTCGACGATAGTAACAGTCTCCGGGCCATAGTGCCAGTAATCCGAATCGCTCAATGTCCCCGTGTCCGGCTTGGAGTTCTCAAAGACGAGCTCTGCCATCTCCCGCAGGTATACTTTGTACCCGCTCGAGAGGTCCGGCACATGTCCGGACAGGCACTGTGAGAGATCCAACGCGCGCTCCTGCCGCGCCAGGGCATAGGTTAATGCGTCGGCAGTGAGTTGATCGAGCAGGGTCTCCAGCTCGCCTCGCACCCAGCCCATCGGGCGGATGCGGCTGGAACGTGCACCGATGGTGATGACCTTTTCGTGGCCGTACGCGACTGCGATGCTATCAGCGGCGCGGACGAGCCCCGGTAGTGCTGCAGGCAGATGGTCCGCGTCTCCATCGATGATCGCCAGATAGCGCACCTGTGATACCGCGCACAGTGCCTCACATATCCCCTGCCTGATCACAGCGAGCTTGCCACGATTGTGCTCGTTATCGATCAGTCGCATGTCCCCGGTGCCCTCCGGCAGGCGATCCAGGACCTGATGCAAAAGTCGCGCGCTGCGCGGGTCGCCGTCCACGACCAGCCAGACCTGTTCGGGCGGCACCACCTGTGGCAGATCGGCTACGGTCAGGTACAAGAGCCTGGCCACTGTCTCGTCGTCAACCCTGGGAGAAAAGTACACCGGCACGATCACCGCCACCTCGTGCCGCAGATCCTCCTGGCTGCGCCAGCGATCCATGACTATGCTCCGTTCTGTTGACGGGCTGCCTGGCGCCCGTCACGGTAGATCGGCCCGTATACCTCCCGATCGAAAGGCACGCAGCCTGCGCGCCCGTGGTCTCGCATGATCTGGGTGCAACGCGAGCACGTGATGCAAACCCTGCTGGTATCGAGTTCTCCCCGCGCGAGCAGGTCACGAGCAAAATCGGGATAGGCAAAGGACAGCCTCCCCAAACCGATCATGTCTGCACCACCACGGGCAAGCACGGCCGCCGCCACCTGGCCCACATATTGCCGCAGCCAGGAGTATCCCGAGCCCAGCACCACGAGATCCGGAGCGGCCTCCTTGACCTGACGGGCCAGATCGATGATGCGCACAACCCCGGCCAGCGGGTGCTCCTCCGGCGTATAGCCCCCAATGACGTTCTGGTCAAAGGGGCGGTTGATGTGCGGTGTAAAGTAGGGGTTGCCGGCGGTCACGTTCACCAGCGTCACTCCGGCCTCTTGCAGCAACCCGATCAATCGCAGGGGTTCGCTCAAATCGGGGACGGCAGGATCATCGCGGCTGACGCCCCACCCCCAGGGATAAGGGTGACCATCGTAGACATTCAGCCGCAACGTGATGCGGACACCGGGCACCTCTGATTTGACCCGGCGGACGGTCTCCAGCAGGAAGCGTGTGCGATTTTCAAAGGAGCCGCCGTAGCGTCCTTCTCGCGTATGCGCCGCGAGTAGCTCAGAGATCAGGTAGCGGTGGCAGGCCTTGATATCGACGCCATCGTAGCCTGCCTGGGTGGCGAGACGGGCTGCCGCCACATAGGTGTCTTGAAGCCGGTCCAGCTCTGTATCGCTGATGAGCGCGTGGTCATTCGGTATGCCCATGGTCCCGTCCAGCAGGCCATCGTGGTGCGCGATGATCGGCGCAGGCCGGTCGACTGGCCGGCTGTAGCGCCCCGAATGGGCAAGCTGTAGGACCGTAAAGGGGCGATAGTCCGAGCCATTGACGCGACGTCCCTCGGCCAGCGCCGTCTCTCGGAGGCGCTCGAATGACGCTGCCGTCTTGTCTGTGAGGAGCAGCTGGCGCGGGTTCGCCCGTGCCTCCGGTGCAATGGCGGTGGCTTCGAACCAGAGCAGACCCGCCCCGCCCGCCGCAAAGCGCAGGTAGCGCCGCAGAGTCAGTGTGTCCGGCCTCCCATCCAGCGTGCCGTCGCAACCCTCCATGGGTTGAACCGCCAACCTGTTGGGCGCCGTTCGATCGCCGATGCGCACCGGCCTCGCCAGAGGTGCAAGGTCCGTCTGATGGGGCAGCGCGATGCCCAGCTCGCTCATATCGCTCTCCAGGCTCTCGATCGTCCGATAGTGAAAGGGCTGGTGCGGCATACACGCTCCTTGTTGACGATATTCGGCGATGACGGCGAGCCTACGGTATCACGCCGTGTGCGCATGTGTCAACCCGGGCTGCCCACAAGCGTGCGCTTTCACCTGACACGCTTCGATTTGCCAAACGATACTCGCATGTATGGTACCTTTCACGCAGCGCTGGAGGAGACCATGGATGACACCGCCGTCTGGGCGCCGCGTACGGCTTTCACGCTGCTGGGGACAGCGGTCTGCGCCGCCGGCCTGGCGATTTTTGTTGCCATGCTGAATCTGGCAGGACGGGTGGTGATGGAACTCGGAGGCTTTGTGACCAGCGGTGGACCCTATGCTATCGTCCAACCTGCGCCCGACTGGATCGGCATCGTACCTGTGTCTCTGTCTATCGGCTTTGCTTGCGGGGGATGGTCTGCTTACCTGTCGCACCGCGCCGGTGGAGTTTCGCTGCTCCCGCCGGCATAGGCCGTGCTGTCCGTCTCGCTGGGCGTCCAGTTTGCGATCATGGGCCTCGATCCACCGGGCGAAATCGGCGTCGCCTGGGGCTGGATCGTGTGCAGCATCGTCTCTATCCCCATGGGACTCGCGGGACTGCTCGTCAGCCTGGGGAGCGGCGGCGAGTCCGGGCTAGTCCAGGGCTTGCTCTGGTATGGCCACCGGGCCAAACCTTGCGAGGATCAGGGCTACCGTCCTGCCTATACCGCGCTGGTCCTGCTGGGAGCTGCGTCCGGTGTGTATGCCACCTATGCGTTCTTTACGTGGGTTGCCCGTTGAGCCGTGCCTGCGGGCGCGTCCCTCGATGGACCGATGCCCTACCCGACCCCTCGCCCGACCCCGATGAGGAGTGCGAGAAACGCAAGCCAGCCGAGGTATTGGGCCAGTCCGGCCAGGTAGGTGAGCGCGGCAGCACCGAGGACAGCCTGCGCACCCCGGAGATCCTCTGCATCCGCCAGGCCGGAGTTTTGCAGTGCCTCGAGCGCGCGCTGGCTCGCGTTACGCTCCACAGGCAGCGAAATGATGCCAAGGATCACAGAGGCTGCGATGATCACGCCGCCGATGATCGTCACGGTCGTCGCTTCCAGTGCCAACCCGACGAGTACCACGGCCATGGCCACTGAGGGCAGATGCCCAAGGCGTTCGCCCAGCCAGGTTCGCAGACGCATGAGCGGATAGTCCTCGGCGTCCTGCTGCGCGTGCAGCACCTCGTGCGCTACGATGCCCATCGCCGTGACCGAGTCGGACGCAGCGATGCTCTCGGTTAGCACCAGCGTGCCATCGCTTGGGTCATAATGGTCTCCGTTACGCCCCAACATGAGCGCTATCGACACACCATCGAGGCCCAGATGTGCGATCAGCCGCTCTGCTACGTCGGCACCCATCAGGCCCTGGCTCGTGCGGACGGTTGCGTAACGGTTATACGTCAAGCGTACGCGCCTCTGTGCATACCAGCCCAGTACGGCGGGTATCAAGAGAAGCAGATAGGTCAACGAGCCGGGCTTCATGTATTCACCTGCGTTCGCGATTAGACTGGTGCAAGCGCGCTCAGTCGAAGGTGATATCTGCGTGATAGCTCTGCAGCGACCGGACGCTCCCTTGCCCCTGCAGACCCGCGGCGATACCTTCCACCGAGGCCAGAGCCGCAGGTAGCGTTGTTATGTAAGGTACCTTGTACTGAATCGCTGCCTTGCGCAAATACGAGTCATCCATGTGGCTGCGTTGGCCGATGGGCGTATTCACCACGATCTGGATGCGCCGGTTGACGATCTCATCGACGATATTCGGCCGGCCCTCCGCCAGCTTGAGAATAAAGGTGGATGCGATTCCATGTTCGGCCAGGAAACGCTGTGTGCCCTCCGTGGCGCGAATGGAAAAGCCCAGCTCATGAAAGCCCCGGGCTACCTGTACCAACAGGTCATCCTTCTCGGATACGCTAATGAGCACCGTTCCCGCCGTCGGAAGCGCTGGCTTGGCGGCTTCCTCGGCCTTGTAAAAGGCGAGTCCATAGCTCTCCGCCAGGCCCAGTACCTCCCCCGTAGAGCGCATCTCTGGTCCCAGGAGGGGATCCACCTCCGGAAACATGCTGAACGGGAATACGGCTTCTTTGACGCCATAGTGCGGGATGTGCATAGGCCGGAGGTGGAGATCGCGCAGCGGCGCTCCCAGCATCAAACGGGTCGCCAGACGCGCCATCGACAGGCCGCAGACCTTGCTTACGAGAGGAACCGTACGCGACGCGCGCGGGTTGGCTTCCAACACATAGACCTTGCCGTTCTCGATGGCCAGTTGCACGTTGATCAACCCCACGACATCCAGCTCACGGGCGATCCGCCGGGTGTACTCTGCGATCGTCTCCAGATGCTCATCCGAAAGCGTCACAGGCGGGATGACGCAAGCCGAGTCGCCGGAGTGAACCCCGGCGAGCTCGATGTGCTCCATCACCGAGGGCACGAAGGCATCGCTGCTGTCGGCCAGGGCATCTGCCTCGGCCTCGGTCGCGTTCTGCAGGAACCGATCCACCAGAATCGGCCGTTCCGGCGAGATCTCGACGGCGGAGGCGACATACTGCTCCAGCATTTCCTCGTTGTGGACAACTTCCATGCCGCGCCCCCCCAGTACAAAGGAGGGACGCACCATCACCGGGTAACCGACCCTGTTAGCGATGGCGACGGCTTCCTCAAAGGTGCTCGCCATACCGGACTCGGGCATGGGGATATCGAGTTCTTCCATCCGTTTGCGGAACAGATCGCGATCCTCCGCCATGGCGATCGACGCCGGCGACGTGCCCAGGATGCGCACGCCAGCAGCCTCCAGTTCCTCGGCCAGATTGAGCGGTGTCTGGCCGCCAAACTGCACGATGACCCCCTCCGGCTGCTCGGCCTCATAGATGCTGAGCACATCCTCCAGTGTCAGCGGCTCGAAATACAGCCGGTCGCTGGTGTCATAGTCGGTGGAGACCGTCTCGGGATTGCAGTTCACCATGATGGTCTCGATACCCTCGTCGCGCAGGGCAAAGGCCGCGTGCACGCAGCAATAGTCAAACTCGATGCCCTGGCCGATGCGGTTTGGCCCCCCGCCCAGGATCATGACCTTGCGCCGCTGGTCTGTGGTCACCTTGTTCGGCGCGTTATAGGTCGAGTAGTAGTAGACTGCGTCCTCGGCGCCACTGACGGGCACCATGTCCCAGCCTTCAACAACGCCGAGCTGTACGCGTCGCTCGCGGATACGCTGCTCGGGAATCTCGAGTATTCGGGCCAGATACCGGTCAGCAAAACCGTCGCGCTTGGCCTGAGCGAGCATCTCATCAGGCGGCAGCGTACCACGGTAGGCCAGCAGTTGCTCCTCTTCCTCCACGAGTTCCTTCATCTCCTGCAGGAACCAGGGCTTGATCGCCGTACGCGCGTACAGGGCGTCGATGTCCGCACCCTTGCGCAGCGCCTCATACAGGATGAACTGACGCTCACTCGTGGGCTCGCGCAACATGTCCAGCAGTTCAGCGAGCGTACGCTCGTGGAAATCCTTCGCCCAACCCAGCCCGTAGCGGCCGATCTCGAGCGAGCGAATCGCTTTCTGCAACGCTTCTTTGTAGGTCTTGCCGATGCTCATGACCTCGCCCACGGCGCGCATCTGGGTGCCCAGTTTGTCCACGGCCCCAGGGAACTTTTCAAAAGCCCAGCGTGCGAATTTGATGACGACGTAATCGCCTGAGGGGGTGTACTTGTCCAGGGTGCCATCGCGCCAGTACGGGATCTCGTCCAGCGTGAGCCCTGCCGCCAGGAGTGCAGAGACTCGGGCGATGGGAAAGCCGGTGGCCTTGGAGGCAAGGGCTGAGGACCGTGATGTGCGCGGATTGATCTCAATGATGACGACGCGGCCCGTGCGCGGGTCATGCGCAAATTGGATGTTGGTGCCGCCGACGACCTCGATGGCCTCGGCGATTCGGTAAGAGTACTCTTGCAGTCGTGCCTGCAACTCGGGCGCAATCGTGAGCATCGGCGCTGAGCAGAACGAGTCACCGGTGTGGACCCCCATGGGGTCGATGTTTTCGATATAGCACACGGTGATCATCTGGTTCCTGGCATCGCGAACGATCTCTAGCTCGAGCTCCTCCCAGCCGAGGACCGACTCTTCGATCAGGACCTGACCGATCATGCTGGCGGCAAGTCCTCGACCGGCAACCTCACGCAGCTCGTTGACGTTGTATACCAGGCCGCCGCCCGTGCCGCCCAGAGTGTACGCCGGGCGCACCACCACGGGGAACCCGAGCTCGGCAGCGATTGTCTCGGCCTCCTCGATCGTGTAGGCAGGCTCGCTGAGGGGTACCTCGATACCGAGTCGCTCCATCAGCTGCTTGAAGACGATCCGATCCTCGCCGCGCTCGATCGCGTCGATCTGCACGCCGATGACTTTGACGCCGTACTGGTCCAGTACCCCGGCTTTGGCCAGCTCTGAGGCCAGGTTCAGGCCCGTCTGACCTCCAAGATTGGGCAGCAGGGCGTCCGGGCGCTCTTTCTCAATGATTTGCCGCATACGCTCGACATTGAGCGGTTCGATGTAGGTGACGTCAGCCATCCCGGGATCAGTCATGATGGTTGCCGGGTTACTGTTCACCAGGACGACCTCATACCCCAATGACCTGAGCGCTTTGCAGGCCTGCGTTCCCGAGTAGTCAAACTCACATGCCTGACCGATCACGATCGGTCCAGAGCCGATGATCATCACCCGCCGAATGTCGTCTCTCTTTGGCATCGTCCATCCTTCCGGAAACAGAGAACCGCGACAAGCCCGCGCGAGATATGCCGCTCGCAGCCGGGAGACCGCACTCCAGAGCGGTCCGGCCCATTTTAGCGGCATTCAGCGAGGCTGCAAACCGTGCTAAATGCGCGATTCGCGGATAGATGTGGCCTGAGGGCTCTGCCTATGCAGACAATAGATAGGCGATCACGTCGCTGGCGCCGTAATCGGGGCCGTGTATCTCGGCCAAAGCCGCCAACGCAGACCAATCATCACCCAGCGTGACAATGGAAAGTTCACGCGAGTTTGCACCGCGCTGTTGACCAAGCCCGATCGCGGCCAGGAGGCCATTGCACAGGCAGCGGCGCCCCGGTATGTCCTCTGGTGCGCCACCGGCCGCCAGAAACGCATTCACGGGACCCGCGGGGCAGCGATACCCGGGCGTGCCATCGTCGCGGAGGTAGACGGTGCGGAGGTAGCCTAGATCGCACACGCGCTGCCGGCCTTCAATATCGGCGTATCCAGCTACGCCCTCCGGAAGATTGCTGATCTTGAAGGGATAACCCGTAGGAGAGGCGCGAAAGTCAGTGCAGACCTGCAGGTCTCCGGCCACCGCGTGGGCGTTCAGTGCCGCTTTGATCTCACCGGTAAAGCCGGACTCACGGCACCCGGTGAACGCGGTGCCCACCTGCACGCCGTGCGCGCCTGCAGCCAGTGCGTCGCGTACGGCTCCGGGCGAGGAGATGCCACCGGCCAGCCAAAAGGGACGGCCGAGACCACGGAGCACCTCCATATCCGCCTCGTCCTTGGGCCCGTAAGTTGGTTCGCCCATCCCTTCCACCGACTTGGCGCGCCTGGGCGGCGCGTTGTGGCCGCCGGCGGTGTGGTGTTCTACGATGAAACCGTCTATATCTCCGCTGGCGCGCCGCAACAGTGCGCGAGCTGCCGCGTCAGTCGATACGATGGCAAGAAAGATAGGCCTTTCCAGTGGCGGAAGCGGACCCTGCGCGAGGGCAGCGGGGTCCAGACGCTGGTACCACTGTTGGCCCTGCCCTGCGCCGGCAACGTCCACGCGCAGCTCTACCGCTTCACCGCGAGAAAGGCCGTCGAGGATCCCGGGTATGGACAGAGGGATACCGCCACCCATCAGCACTGCGGTTACCCCGGCCAGCATCGCGCCCAGCAGCAGCGGCAGCGTGGGCAATTGAATCTTTTCCAGTAGGTTGATTCCGATTGGGCCGTCGTGTCCCTCGCGCGCCAGCGATACCTCGCAAAAGGCCGCAGTCACCAGGAGATCCGTTTGATCGGGGCTCAGCGGGATCTCGGGCATCGGTGCCGGCGAAAAGGGGCGATCCCCTGCGTCTTTCTGACTGCGCCACCACCGCCGCAACACCCGTTCGGCCATCTCTGGCCAGGGGTGCCTGGTCAGCGCGCGCCGCATCGCGCCGTCAGCGTCCCCCGACTGCAGACGCCGTGACAGGACAGCATCCAGCGCGGTTCCGGAAACAACGCCCATCTGACCTGCCTGTGCAACGGCTCGTGCCAACCGCCACCCGGACACAGCGACGCCCATGCCACCCTGAATGAGTGCGGGCAGGTCCGCTGCTTCCTGAATTGGCAATCTGTTGTGAGACATGCGCTCCTTGGTATAACTAATTCGGCGCGTGCTGGTGATATCCGTACAGCAAGCGCTGCTATTGTAACCCTGAGGTCGCCGGTGCGATGCGCCAACCGCGCGAATCACGCTGGGGCTGGTGTCACCCGGCCCGCTGGCACAGGGTTCACAGCGCACCGGATGAGCGATCCCATAGCATAGGAAAGCGTGCCGGCCTGGAGACAGACCGGGACGCAAGCAGGCCTCGGAGTCTTGTCGATGGGGTCTAGCCTTCCACTGGCAGGGCACGTTCCACCGACAGGAATTGCGTCTCGTACAGGTGGGCATACAGGCCGCCCTGTTCCAGCAGCTCTTCGTGGGTGCCACGCTCTACGATCTGGCCGTGATCGATGACCAGAATCTCGTCGGCGCGCTGGACCGTAGCCAGCCGGTGCGCAATCACCAACGAGGTCCGGCCTTCCATCAGCTTGTCCATGGCATCCTGAATCAGTCCCTCGGTACGCAGGTCGACGCTCGACGTCGCCTCGTCGAGGACCAGGATCTTGGGCTCGGCCAGGATCACACGGGCCAGACAGATCAGCTGCCGCTGCCCAAGCGACAGGTTTGCAGAACCTTCCAGGATTTCGGTCTCGTAGCCATCGGGCAGCGCCATGATAAAGTCATGGGCATTCGCTGCTTTGGCTGCCGCGATGACCTCTTCATCGGTCGCCTCGGGCCGCCCAAAACGGATGTTGTAGGCGATGGTACCAGTGAACAGGAAGGGCTCCTGCGGCACCATGCCGAGCTGCCGGCGCAGAGATGCCAGCGTGACACTTTGTATGTCCTGGCCGTCAATGAGGATCTCACCATCGCTGATGTCGTAAAAGCGGGTCATGAGGCTGGCGATGGTCGTCTTGCCGGCGCCGGTAGGTCCGACCAGGGCGATCGTGGCACCGGGTTCGATGGCGAAATTGACATCTTTCAGGACCTCTGTGCCCTCAAGGTAGTGGAAATCCACATCCTTGAACTCGACTCGTCCCTCGACGTCAGCCAGCTCGACGGCATCCTCGCGATCCTTGATAGCCGGGTCGATGTTGAGAATGCGCAGGACGCGCTCACCGCCAGCCATGGCCGCCTGCCAGGTGGTGAACACCATACTTAGCTCCAGCACCGGCTGGAAGAGGCGAGCAGTGTAGCTCAAAAAGGCCACGATAACACCCAGTGTCAGGGTATTGTCAATAACCCCGCGACCGCCATACCAGAGGATAATGGCCGTTACGGCGGTACTCAGCAGCTCCATTACGGGCGTGAACGAGGATGTCAGCCGAACCGCCTCGATGTTGGCGTCTCGGTTCGCTGCGTTGATGGCATCGAACTCCTGACCCATCCGATCTTCTTCATTAAATGCCTGGATGACACGCATGGCTGCAATGTCCTCCGCGAGCCGGCCGACCATGATGCTGTTCTTTTCACGGGTCTTGCGATAGACTTTGCGCGCATAGCGACTAAAGATCAGCGTCGCGACCACCATGATCGGCAGCACGGACAGGCTGAGGAGGGCCAGACGCCAGTCCATGACCAACATGACCGTGATGACGCTGAGCAGCACAAACACATCGCTAAACATGGTGACCAGGCCGCTGGCCAGCAACTCGTTTACCACACCCACATCACTGGTGATGGTGGCGATGAGGCTGCCTGTACCAAAGGTGTCAAAGTAGCTCATGGTGAGGCGCTGGTACTGCCGGAAAAGGTCCCCACGCATGGTACGAAGGACGTTATTGGCCACGGTCTCCATCTGCAAACGGCGACGCCAGTCCAAAAAAAAGTCAAGTGTATAGACTGCCAGCGTCGCCAGTGCCATCCGGGTCAGGCCCGCCATGTCACCCGCGGCGATGTAGGTATCGATCAGCACCTTGACCAGGTACGGCGCCAACAGCGCCAGTCCTGCGCTGGTTAGCATCCAGACAAGCGACTCGGCCATCCGACGCTTGTGCGGCTTGAGGAACTGCAGTAGCCGGCGCATGATGCGCATGTCAAAGCCCTGCCCCTCTGCATCGCGGTAGTTGTGGAGATGGACGTGAGGGCCTCCAAATCCGCCCCCTCCACTAAAGTTGACGCTCATGCACTCCTCCCCATAACGGCTTCGGCCAGTTCCACGTCCTCCTGGCGCAGTTGCCGGTAATAGATGTCTGCATAGATGCCGGATTCGCGGATCAGGTCCTGGTGCCGTCCCTGAGCCACGAGCTCGCCCTTGTCGATCACGAGAATCATGTCCGCCTCGCGCACGGTCGAGACACGCTGCGCGATCACAAAGGACGTGCGCCCGCGCATCAGGCGCTTGAGGGCATCCTGAATCTGCTGTTCTGTTTCAGTGTCGACACTGGACGTCGCGTCGTCCAGTATCAGGATGCGCGGATCCAGCAGAAGCGCCCTGGCGATGGCCACGCGCTGTCTCTGCCCCCCGGAGAGGGTGGTGCCGCGCTCGCCAACCTCGGTGTCATAGCCATCGGGGAACTCCATGATAAAGTCATGGGCGGCTGCAGCCCGAGCAGCTTCTTCGATCTGCTCCTGCGTAGCGTCAGGGCGCCCAAAAGCGATGTTCTCCCGGACCGTTTTGCCAAAGAGCATCGTCTCCTGAAGAACCATGCCGATCTGGCTGCGCAGCGAGTCAAGCGTGACGTCACGCACGTCGTTTCCGTCGATGCGCACCGCACCCGACTGCACGTCGTAAAAGCGGGCGATCAGGTTGGTGATTGTGCTCTTGCCCGAGCCGGTGGGGCCCAGGAGGGCGACCACCTGCCCCGGCTTGACCTCAAAGGAGACGTTCTTGAGCACCGGGCTCCCGCGGAAGTAGCTAAAGGTGACGTCATCGAATGTGACTGCACCCTGGATCTGCTTCAGTTCTACAGCGCCTGGCTTGTCCTGGACGTCGGAGTGGGTATCGAGAACCTCAAAGACTCGCTCTGCCGAAGCCTCAGACTCGCCGATCAGGTTGATCAGAAAGCCGATGCGCCGCATGGGCCCCACAAGTTGCAGCACATAGCTGTTAAAGGCGACCAGGGCCCCCAGCGTGAGCACGCCCTGGATGACCATGCGGCCACCCAGGAGCAAGATGATGACGGTGGAGGCGCTGGCAAGCAGGATAATCAGGGGCATCGTGCGGCTGCCGCGGCGAGCCAGAAGCATGGAGGTGTCGTAGAGATAATCAACTTCCTTGTCAAAGCGGTCGATCTCGGCCTGCTCCTGGGCAAAACCGCGCACCACAGAGACGCCGTAGAGGGTCTGGTTGACGCGTGCAGTGATGCGGGCCATGGTCTCCTGGCGGATGCGCCAGCGTGGCATCTGAAAACGCACGTGGTTGTTCATGACCCAGACGATGACGGGCATCACCAAAAGCGAGAGCGCGGCCAGCAGAGGCTGCATGCCGACAAGTATGATAATCGTGCCGATCATCATCACGCCCGAGTTCAGCAAGCCCAGGACGCCGCCGCCTGTCAACCGGCGGATGCGCTCTACGTCGCTCGTGGCGCGAGACAAGAGCTCACCGGTCTGAGCCTGGTCGTGGTAGCTAAAGGACAACTCCTCCAACTTTTGGTACATCTCGTTACGCATGTCGTAAGAGATCGTCTGCGCGACGCGCTCGCTCAGGTACCCCTGCCCAAAGCGGAACACCCCGCGAGCCGCTGTCAGGACCACCAGATAGAGCACTTGCTGTCCGATCACTTGCATGTCTCCAGCCAGGATACCCTGGTCGATCACGGTTTGCGTGATCTTGGGGATCGCCAGCGCCACACCGGTCACGGCGAGCATACAGATGTACGCCACCGTCTGGCTGAACCAGTAAGGCTTGAGATAGCTCAGTACACGCCAAAAGACCTTCATATGTCCCTATTCACTCCAGCAAAGATTCATCCAGGTCTGCGATTGCCATAATGCGCATCAGAGCGCGATCGATTTCCGCCAGCTCATCGGCGGTTAGCCCGGGCAAGTCCCGTCGCAACCGGGCGAACACCGTCAACGGTGCATTCTCGACGAGGGCGCGACCCTCTTCCGTGATGGAAAACAGAACCCGGCGACTATCTCGAGTACAGCGCTCCCTTGACACAA
The DNA here is from genome assembly GCA_040772225.1 of Anaerolineae bacterium. Classification (GTDB taxonomy): domain Bacteria; phylum Chloroflexota; class Anaerolineae; order UBA1429; family UBA1429; genus JAAYED01. Next base: position 109,406 of record JAXGYO010000002.1, on the reverse strand, counting down.
GGCCCGCCTGTGCCATACTATCGAGCAGTGGGGACGTGGTTCCGTCACGCAGATTGAGATAGCGGCTGATGTCGCCCAGGGACTTTTGTCCCTGTTCGAGCAAGTAACGCAACACGCTCAGCCTGCGCCCGGACACACCGTACTCTCGTTGTAGCCGGTGTCCGAAGCGGTGCGAATAACGCACCAGGCTGAGCAGACGACGGACAATAGATTCTGAAAGCTCTGTGGGTGTTGGCACCCCTGATACCTCGAACAGCAGTCGTTAGGTTCCTAACTATTCTACCCCTGTCGCCAAAAAGGTCAAGTCCGCTTTCATGCGGATTTGACCTTTGATGGCTCTGCGCGAGTGGGTATCTGCCACTGCTCACGCAATGCATTGGCCATGGTGCTGGCTGCTTGCGGTCGCGCACTATGCATTGCGCCCGTATCCTGCCAGATGTTACCGGGATCCCCCTTCCAGGAGGATATAGTCATCCTCTCATCAAGAGAGACCGGTCACATAGACCAGCCCATCTATTCTCCCGACGGCCTGTTCCAGCGCCGTGCGCAGCACCAGGTACACCCGCGCCCGCTCGGGCCCTTCAAGCCCAAGCGGGCCGAGCATCTCACCAGCGACCCGTCCCACAGGCACGCCGGAACGGCCACGTGTCGGCTCCGGCGCGAGCGACCGTACCACTGCCAGGAGCCACGCAGGCTCGAGTTCATCCCTCAGCCGTGCAAGTGGATCCATGGATCACCCCGGCTCGTTTCGCTGCCCGCATCCTCCCTCCAGGAAGATGATGTCAGGCGTTCATCAAGAGTCCCCTTCGACGTATCTGAGGCCGTCCGCGAGCGCGGCTGCCTGCGCGATCGCACGCTTCAATGCGAGCTGTGCGCGCCAGCCCTCGGCACCCTGCGGCAGCGTCATGTCGCCCAGCAGCGCCACGATCACGTCCGCCACCTCTACATGATCGACGGAAGTGGCTGGACGACCACCAGCGACTTGTTTGATCACGTCGCTGAGGCGCGCCGGTGAGAGACCGTCGATGATATCACTCAGATGGCTGGGGTTCATCCTGCTCCGTTGTCTCGTCGAACACGACCGGCTCGTCGGGCGCGATCTCTTCGGGCCCGGCAGCCGGCACCTCCGCCTCGCCCGGTTGCGACGCCGAGCGCGGCAGCTCCCGCCCGCAGTAACGGCAGATTGTCGCCTCTTTGGCGATCCGCTCGCCGCAATAGGGACAGGCGATGCGGCTGGAACGCACCACCAGTGCGATGATGACCGCGATCGCTGCCAGAACAAGCGGAAGCAGACAGACCGCTGCCACAATCAGGAACTCGGCCATACCAACTCGTGCCATCTTCGATCTCCTTTTGTCAGTCGCCCAGCATGCCGCGGACGATCACGTCTACAGCGCGCTCCTCTGTGAGGCCACGGGAGAGGAGCGTCTCCAACTCTTTCTTGTCAACCGTGCCGATCGCCGCCTCGTGGGTGACCTGGGCCTGCGGGTCGGTGACCCGCACCACGGGCACGGCGTTGGCGATCGCCTGATCCCTGACGATCTCCACGCAATCGATATGCCCGCGGGTCCGAGGTGCGTTGCCCTCCGTGGTGCCGTACACCTCGCTGCGCGCCCGCTCGCGCACCGCGATGCGCGACTTGGCCAGGCCCCGGGCGCCGTCACCGTTCAGGCGGATCGTCTCCCGGACGGTGATCTCATCATCACCATAGCCCATCACGCGGGCATCGAGCTCCGCAACGCCATCGCTGGCCACGTCCACGTCGTACTCAAAGGCCACCTGCCCCGCTCTGCCGTGGCTGAGGCTAAAAGTGGAATAGTAGCGACCGCCCCTGTCCACAGAGACGCTGGCCACGGGCCGCACCTCGGTGCCGCCGGTCTCGCCGTGGTAGTGGGTCTCGTGGTAGCGCATCGTCGCGCCTTTGCCCACCCGAATGCTGCTCTCCATCAGGTGCTGTACGTGCACCGCATTGGGAAAGGTGCAATGGGTCGTGAAGGAGACCTCTGCGCCGTCGCCGATGTCGAAATCGGACACGATGCGCTGCACCCCTTCGGCAGGCAGCACGCCAAAGCAGAGATGGATCGGCTGCAGTATACGTGCGCCGGGAGCCACCTTGAGCGCCACCTGTACGCCATCCTCCAGCGACTCGGCGGTCATGGATACGCCGGGAACCTCATTTGCGCCGATCACCGCGTTGCCCGAGACGACCAACCGCGCCACATCATCTTGAGCCAGGAGGCTGGCGTCGCCGCCCGAAGCCTCGTAGGCCAGCATGATCAGATCAAAATCACTCATAGCTATCCTCGGGCTCGACGATGATCGGGAACTCGCACGGCCTGCACAGGTGCGTGTACCGGTCGCAGATCGCGTCCGGCGCACCCGTTTGCATAATGCGCCCGCTGCAGATAAGCGAGGCGCGGTCGGCGATCTGCACCACCTCATCGCGGTGGCTGATCAGCAGCACAGCCGTGCCCTCACCGGCCATGCGCCGCATCAGGCCGGCGATGTCATCCAGCGTAAAGCGGTCGATGCCAGAATCCGGCTCGTCCAGGATCGCCAGCCTGGGCCGCATGGCATACACGGCAGCAAGCTCCACCCGCTTGCGCTCGCCGCCGGAGAGCCCCTCATCCACATATCGCGGCAAGTACTCAGGTTCGAGGTTGACCGCCTCCATAGCGGCCAGCAACCGCTCGTGGTCCGGCGTGGCCTGGCCGAGCTCCAGATATTGCTCGATGGTCAGGCCCTCGAAACGGGCGGGCTCCTGCCAGGCGAGCGTCATACCCAGCCGCGCCCGGGCGTCGATCGGCTCGGCAGTGATGTCCTGTCCCGCAAAGCGGATGGATCCGCCGAGGGTGGTATAGCCGCCCGCCCCCATCAGGGCATAGGCCAGCGTCGACTTGCCCGAGCCATTCAGCCCGAGCACCACGTGGACGCTGGCAGGTGCAATCTCCAGATCGACACCTCGCAGGATTTCATGACCTTCGCGCGCGATGTGCAGCTCCTGCACCTGCAGCAGCGCCTCGCCGTTATGGCCCTCCATAGATCCCCCTGTATCGTGTTGTTCCTATGGTCCATTATAGTCCGTGGCAAGGCATGTAACAAGGCCTCGCGCTGAGTCGCTTGCACTGGATTGCCTGAGGCGCTACACTGCGCGCAATTCGCACAGGTGAGAGGAGAAGTATGGCTGAAGGGCTGCTACCCAATAGTATCATCACACAGGTCGCCATCGTTACCGACGACATCGAGACGCTGGCCGCGCGCTGGGCCGAGCTGCTGGGCGTGCCGGTGCCAGAGCCGCGCTGGACCGACACCCGCGAGCTGGCACACACCACCTTCCGCGGGCAGCCCACCGAGGGGCGCTCGCGCCTCGCCTTTTTCCATCTCGGGCCGCAGGTGCAGCTGGAGCTGATCGAGCCCGATCACGAGCCCTCCACCTGGCGTGAGTTCCTGGACGCCCATGGCACGGCGCTGCACCACATCGCCTTCAACCTGAAGGGAATGGACGAGGCGCTGGCGGTGCTCGAGGCGCACAACATGCCCACCATCCAGCGCGGCGACTATACCGGCGGGCGCTATGCTTATGTCGAATCCGACGGATGGCTGGGGTGTATCCTGGAGCTGCTGGAGAACTACTAGTCCCGACGGCGAGCCCGACGCGTCCGGACGCGCCGGCAGCGATTTGACACATCGCCCCGCACGGCTATAATACTAGTTGTTGATGCGGGGTGGAGCAGTGGCAGCTCGTTGGGCTCATAACCCAAAGGTCCTAGGTTCGAATCCTAGCCCCGCTACTGCAAGGGTCAGAGCAATGGCGCTCTGACCCTTTTGCTTTCCTGTGGGGTTTACGGGCCGAACTTGACGCCGGGCTCGAAACCCGTAGAATAGGCCTCGTTCCTTCGGCGACGTAGCTCAGTGGTAGAGCAGGGGACTCATAAGCCCTTGGTCACTAGTTCAAATCTAGTCGTCGCCACACAGGCCCTCTTCTCTGAAGGAAGAGGGCTTTCTGCATTCCGGTTGACAACACATAACGATACGCATAGGCTGTAGTGGTTGTCCGTCGAGGACGCCCAACGCTAGATAGCGCACGCGGTTCGGTACCCTTGATCGTCGAGATAAGGCCAACTGCTTTTGTCCGTGCACGGCGGACGTCCGCATCCAAGCCTATGCAGCTGGAAGTTGTTGCCGCGGGCTATAATGATTCGCCAGGCTGGGGCCGCCACTACCAGCGGGTGCAGATCAGGACCATCGAAGAGCTGCTGGATGGCAGGGGTTTCGACTACCCGCCCGCAAACATCACGTTCGCCAAAGCGGGGCGCGAGACGGCCCCGCAAGGAACACAAGGGGAGCTGCTGTAGCAGCGCAGGGGTCGGCCGCGTGCTGATATGGCCACATTACCGAGGCGGCGATCAGGCTGGAATCTGCACCCTCAAGCCATTAAGGAGCTCTATGGAACCAGACCAGATCACACTCAGGAAGATCATGCTGGTCAAGCAGATCTACACTGAAGCGATTAGGGAATCCTACGCAGGACAGTCGATGGTCAAACGCATCATTGCCGTTCTCGGCTTTGATCTGTCCGTGGAGACCGCTCTCAAGACTGTCATCACCTCGATAGATCCGTCAAAGACACTCGCTGATGGATTCCAGAGCCTGCTTCAGCAGTGCGACACTCTTCTCATTTCCGCAGACCTTGATGCCCTCCCCGACCGGGCCAACATCATCCACGTTCACGCCATACGCAACGATGCGCAGCACAGGGGCAGATATCCCAACGAGGACGAGCTAAATGACTGTCGTGTTTACGCCCGCGACTTTCTGAGGAAGGTAATTGCGAGCGTGTGGGATCTGGATGTCGATGCTGTTACCTTGACTGACCTGATAGCGAATACTCAAGCCAAGCAGTACTTGGCAGATGCTGAGGCATCCATTAGCCAGGGCGAGTTTCGATCGGCGGTTAACTCCGCCGCAATCGGCCTGGAATATGCGCTGATGAAGTCCGAGCATGCCGTCGTGGGGCCCAGGCCATCAATGTGGCCGAAAGCAATGCTCTTGGTGGACAGCTTTGGCAGGGCAAGTAACGAGTCTGACGGACGAGAAGCATACCTGACCTTCACACGCATGTACGACAGCCTTCTGTTTCTAACATTGGGCATTGACTTTGCTGCGTATCTGCGTTTGCACGCCATGGCTGGCGCGATCACATTCTCAATCAATGGTACGCCATTCATTCATGGCAACCAGTCTGAGGTCGACCTCGAGGATGCTGAGTTTGCTGTTGCCTTCGCCACGTCTTCCATCATTCAGATCGAAGCAACTGTCCAGGATATCGATAGACCGTTTGGACGGACTCCGTACTCCTAGCGATCAACCGCCGTTCCCCGAAGGGGCGCTTGCCCGATGGTTTCTCTTTGTCTATAGCTGATAGTGTTGCTGACCCTCTTGGAGGTACAGATGTTGATGCAACGTCCACCTGAGTACTACTGGAAAGGCATAGGGGAAATCAGGCCCGAGGACGGCCAGAGCAAGTGGACAGCCCATTACGAGATTCAGCTAGACGATCAACCCAAGGGTCGGATTGGATTGATCAAGACGCAGGCAAGCTCCAAGTCATCAGTCTACGGGAGTGTTGTTACCGAGCCAGCTCTGACGGACACCCCAGGCAATCTCATCCTGCACCTCGAGTCGAGCTGACGGGTGCTGAATACCTATGTCGAGCTCGCCGACGAGTTGTTTCCGGACTTTGTCCGATATGATCTTGAGGGTAGCTTCTTGGATTCTGAACCAAGCAGGTACTAGCAGTATACTCCGCCACAGCCTGGTTAACTAACTCGGTAGTAAGTAGAGATACACCGATTATCATGCCTGCAGTTCGTTCTATGCGCTCCAGGTCGGCACCGAAGAGAGGGACTCATAAGCCGTTGGTCACGAGATCCGATCTAGTCGTCGCCACAAGCAAGCCCTCTCCAACGCGGAGAGGGCTTGTTCGTTGGTAACGTCAGATAGCGTCAGGACCAATGAGACCGGCTCGTCCGCGTGACATCGCGTCATCGATGCCGTATAGTCGGCGACGAGCGTGATGATCGCCGTGCAAGGAGTAGTCCGGTATGACGAACACCGAGGATGCCGCTTCCGCTATGGGCACGGCGCTGCTGCCGTCCTCCCGTTATCCCGAGTTCGCACGCGCGCTGGGCGACACCCCTCTCACGGCCATGGACGTGCACAGCGTTCTACGCGGCCTGTGCCGCGTGTATGTCGCCGGCAAGCTCCCCGGTTTCGCCGCGGCGGTCCTCCAACTGGACAACAATCCGCGCGAGCTCGATGGCTACGGCCCGGATGCGGAAGAACTCGCATGCCTTCTGACACAGGTGACAGGCTGGGACTGCGTCCTGGTGGCCTCCGAACTGGCCGGTCCCCTGGGGGCGATCCTGGAGGCTCGCACGGGGCGCCGCCCCCGCACCTATGGCGACGTCGCCTACGTCGCTCCCGCGTCCGGCCTGGTCCCCCACGCGCATCCCGATGTCCGCATGCTGACCCCTGCCGACCTGCCCCTCTTTGACGACGCCCCGGACGGCATGCAGGGTATGGGCTTTGGCAGCCCCGCCGCATTGCTGCAGCAGGGCCTCGCCGCGGGAGCCGTGATTGACGGGTCTCTCGTCGCCCTGGCTCACACCAGCGCCCTATCGCCGCTCTATGGCGAGATCGGCGTGAACTGTCTGGAGCCCCACCGCCGTCGCGGCTATGCCACCGCCGCCGCCTGGCTGGTGGGCGACCGGATCCGTGCCACGGGCCGCATGCCGATCTGGAGCACGGGCGAGACGAACTGGGCCTCGCAGCGGGTGGCCGCGAAACTGGGATTCGAGGAGATCGCACGGCGGGTGTACCTGATCCCGCCGCGCTGACGGGCCGAGGCGAGCACTCTCCCATTGACACCACCAGCGCCTCTGCGCTATGCTTGTTCGACTCGTGGAGGAGGCAACGTATGAATATCCGGGAAACGCTGGCCCGGCACCGAGATGAGATCGTCGCTACGGCGGCCCGGCATGGCGCTCGGAACGTCAGGGTGTTTGGCTCGGTGGCGCGCGGCGAGGCACATGAGTTGAGCGATGTCGACCTACTCGTGCAACTCGAGCCCGGCCGGACGCTGCTCGACGTGGGAGCTTTGGCATACGACCTGGAAGAGCTCCTGGGGTGCCCTGTGGATGTCGTCACCGAAGGAGGGCTTCAGGGGCGTTTCCGTGAGTACGTGCTTCGTGATGCCGTTCCCCTCGACCAGGTGGCGGCATGATGGATGACCGGGTGCGCCTGAAGGACATGCAGGAGGCGGTTCGCCGCATCAACAAGTACGCTGTTTTCGGGCGGGAGCGTTTTGAGAGCGACGAACTGGTCCAGGTATTCATTGCTCACCAACTGGTAATTCTGGGCGAGGCGGCCTCAAGAGTGTCCGACGGCTTTCGCGCCAATCATCCTGAACTGCCCTGGCGCGAGATGATCGGGATGCGCAACGTTCTTGTTCATGCGTACTTTACCGTGGACGTCGATGCTGTTTGGGGTGTCGTCGCACGTGACCTGCCTGCGCTCGCAGTGGGCCTTGACCGCATCCTGGGAAACCCTGCCGCTCAGTGAGGGCGACGTCTTCAGCCCGACCGCGACCATATCATTACGCTGAAAGGACAACGACCTCATGTCCACCCCCTACCCGATGACCCCGAAACGCCGTTACCTCTCCGCACTTCTGGGCGGCCGCGTGGACCGCACGCCCGTGGGCGTGGTGACCTCGGTCGCCAACGTGGAGCAGATGGAAATCACCGGGGCGTACTTTCCCGACGTGCATCTGGATGGGGTGGCGATGGCCCGTCTGGCCGCCGGCGCCCATACCATCCTTGGCTATGACGCCATCATGCCCTACTTTTCCGTGGCCGCGGAGGCCGCCGCCCTGGGGTGTGACGTGGACTGGGGCGACCGCGAGAACATGCCGGCGGTCCGGGACGCTCCGTGGGCCGATCCAGAGCAGGTGGCCATCCCTGCCGACTTTCTGGAGCGCGCGCCTGTGCGCGCCGTCCTGGACGCTCTGCGCATCCTGCGTGCCGAGTACGGCGATCAGGTGACCATCATCGGCAAGGTCATGGGCCCCTGGACGCTGGCGTACCACATGCACGGCGTGCAGCCGTTCTTGATGGAGACTCTGACTGATCCCGGGCGTGTGCGAGCCTTTCTGGATGGGCTCAAGGAGGTGACCGTGCTCTTTGGTCGGGCGCAGATCGCCGCCGGCGCGGATGTGCTCTGCATCGCCGACCATGCCACGGGTGATCTGATCAGCGCACGCATGTACAGTCAGTTCTTGCTCCCCTATCACCGCGAGCTGACGCAGCGCCTGGGCTGCCCCACGGTGCTGCACATCTGCGGCAACACGCTGGACCGGCTGGACGCGATATGTACGGCGGGGTTCGACTGCTTTCACTTTGAGTCGAAAGTGGACGCTCGGGAGGCTGTGGCTCTCGCCGCCGGCAGGATATCTCTCATGGGGAATGTCAATAACCCCGAGGTGCTGCTCAACGGGACGGCGGAGCAGGCTGCCGCACAGGCACGTTACGCGCGGGACGCAGGCGTGCGCATCATCGGCCCCGAGTGCGCTATTCCGCTGATCACGCCGACAGAGAACCTGAAGGCTATCGCAGCAGTGGCGCGGGAGTGACATCGTCGAGTCGTCGTCAACCGGGTGGGAGATGGGCGTCTGCCCAACCTCACGCCTATGCTGTGGCCACTCAGGCGCGTCCACCGATCTCGGCCTCACCTCTCGAACTGCCGCTTCCCGTTTCGCCCGTGCGAATCCTTATCTCCCGGGGAATGAGGCGGCTACTGTGAACCCAGCCGATGTTGCCCCGTGGGGAAAGCACGACATACCATGTGGCTGTTATAGCCGTTTCGGTGTGTTCCCCGACACAGGAAAGAGGGCAGGAGGCAACTCCCACCCTCTTTCTGCGCCCTGGTGTCCGCTACTCGGCGCGCTTGCGCACTAGACCCAGCCGCGCAGCTTGCAGGCCTCGGCCACGCGCCCCACGGCCACGGTATAGGCCGCCACCCGGTTAGGCACCTGGTAGCGCTCGGCGGCGGCGGCCACCGTTTGGAAGGCAGTCGTCATGCGCTCATCCAGCAGTTCATAGACCTCTTCCTCGCGCCAGTAGAACCGGTAGGCGTTCTGCACCTGCTCAAAGTATGACACGGTCACGCCGCCTGCGTTGCAGAGGAAATCGGGGATCACATACACACCGTTCTCGTGCAGAATGTCATCGGCCTCGGGTGTCGTGGGTCCGTTGGCCAACTCGGCGACGATTTTGGCCCGGACCTGCCCGGCGTTGTCTGCCCGTAGCTGGTTCTCAATCGCGGCAGGCATCAGGACGTCCACATCCAGCGTGAGCAGATCGTCGGCGGGAATGCACTCGCTCTCAGGGCAATCCAGCACTGAGCCGGTGTGCTTTTTGTGGTCAGCGACTGCCGCGACGTCGAGGCCATCCTCGTTATAGATGCACCCGGAGGAGTCTGAGATGGCCACCGTCTTGAGTCCCAGCAGCTCCTGGCCGAGCAGCGCTGCATACTGGCCACCGTTGCCGCAACCCTGAATGGCCATGGTGCGCCCTTCCAGGTCCATCCCCAGGTGCCTGGCCGCCTCGCGCACGCAATAGAGCGCGCCGCGGGCCGTGGCATCGTGCCGGCCCGCCGATCCGCCCAGCACCAGCGGCTTGCCGGTGATCATGCCGGGTACGTTGCGGCCATGCATTACTGAATACTCGTCCATCATCCAGGCCATGATCTGCGGGGTGGTGTACACATCGGGCGCGGGCACGTCCACATCGGGTCCGATGAAATCACCGATGGCACGCACATACTCGCGGCTCAACCGCTGCAGCTCGCTCTGCGACATCGACTTGGGGTTGCAGATGATACCGCCCTTACCGCCTCCCAGGGGCAGGCCCAGCACGGAGGTTTTCCAGGTCATCCAGGCCGCCAGCGCACGGATGGTATCGACGGTCTCTGCCGGGTGGAAGCGGATGCCGCCCTTGGCCGGGCCCAATGCGTCGTTATGCTGCACGCGAAATCCCTGAAAGACACGCACGGATCCGTCGTCCATCCGAACGGGAATGGAGACGTGCAGCTCCCGCATGGGCCACTTGAGCAACTCGTGAACGGTCGGATCCAGGCCCATCACTGCTGCTGCGGTATCAAGCTGGCGTTGTGCGATCTCAAAGGAATTCAGTTTCTCTCCCATCGGTTCCCCCTCAGATAAAAAACGTCCGGCTGCGAGGCAGCCGGAGCTGCTCTGCAACCGGACACTGACCAGAAAATAGAACAATCGCGCGATTTATGCAAGTTGCACAGAATACCGTGGTGCGAGGGGTGTCTGGCGCGGCTAACGCATCGCACGCCCGGTCATGCTCAATCCAGGGGCTTGTACAACTCGCGGTATGTGCTTCCTAGCACTGATGTCCATGATCCCCAGCACGAGATCATCTGCGAAGAACATGCTGGCCGGACCAGTGCCAGCGGCGATCTGACAGAACGCGCATTCACTCATCGTGCCATCTCCTCATGGCGAAGCTCAGGTTGGCTCCTCGATGCGCTCGTCCGTAAAGTATGTCGTGGGAAACGAAAAGGACATCTGCGCAATACGCCAGTCACGGCCATCGCGCACAACGACAGCAGTCAAGCGCAGCGGCCACACAAATCGCTCGCCGCGGCTCACCTCATACAGCGTGTTGCTGACGCCGCACAGGATGTAGCGCAGCTTTTCCTCCGCTGACGCCGGTGATTCGGCAGGACTTCTGCCCTCATCGTGCTGGTTGTTGCTGCGCTCGCGCTTTATTCACTGATCGTCCCCGCTGCACCCGATGCGTATGCTGCTCTGGCAGCCTCTTCGTCGCATAGAGAGCCAACCCCCGAGCGGACACTGCGCCCAACGGCCACTCCCAATGCCGATGGCATGGCGTACCTGCTCGGACACGATACCTACGAGGTACGCATCGCAGCGGTGCGGACCCTCGCGAACCGCGACGATATGCCGGTGCCTCGCCGCGTCGAGTTGCTCGTCCGGGCGCTCGCAGCCGAAATCGACGCCCCTTCTGCTTCCGCTCAGCCGGTGCCCAATGCGTATCTGATGCGCAATGAGATGGCCCGCAACCTGATCATCCACAGCATCGTGGATCTGGGCCCGGAGGCGCTCATGCCAGTGAAGGACGCTCTTGGCGATGCCGTGGGTGCGCTGCATGATTGCCTGGCGGTGGCTGCGACTCATCTCGGCGATTCTGCCTCTTTGCCTGAGGTTTGCCAACTGGTCAATAGCTCACCGGACGTGGTTGTGCGCATGAACGCCGCACGCGCGGTTGGTGCCGCTGGCGACCGGCAGGCGATTCCCGCGCTTACGCTGGCGCTCCAGGACCCTCTACGTGTGGAAGCGGCGGACAGCAGAGGCGCGTACACGATCTATCCGGTGCGTGAGCAAGCGGCCGTTGCGCTGGGCAGGCTGGGCGTCACGGTCACACGGCATGCAGATGATACCTTTGTCGTGGAGGGCCAGTAGATGAGCGCTCGATCCGGGCCAGAACCTCAGGTTGAGCCCGGGCCACCAGGCTGTGGCTGTCTGAAGGGTTGTACACTTGCCCTCCTCATTCTCGCGGTTATGTCAATCATCGCGATGGCGGCTCTGGTCATCTTTGGCCGGCCATGGCTGGCAGGACAACTGACGCGCTGGGAGACACAGCAGCCTCTTCTCACGCCTCTATTGGACTATACCGGTGCTCGCGGCTGGCTCGCGGGAGATACGGCCACCGAGGGCCGAGACGGCGATCGCATCCAGGGCGGCAACGATCGCGACCTGGTGCCCAACGATATCGTGTTATATCAACATCCCCTTTCGGAGGCAGTTAGTGTCAGCGATTCCCAGGTGACGGTCTACCAGGAGGTGCCCGAAAGCGTTGATGCGGTCCGCTCCCATCTTTTGGACGGCATGGACATTCAGGGCTGGGCTCTGGCGGGCGAGACCGCTATCATAGACGGTGTACGGCTCGTCTGGACCAAGGATGAGCGACGGTGCCAGGTCGATCTTGTCGCTGGCGACCGGCACACCGAAGCGTGGTTGCGCTGCCAGGCAGCACCGTAGGCTTTTCGCCTTGACCGGTGAGTATACGAGGCGTAGACTGGCTTAGAGGTGACACTCTGGTGACTAGTCCGTTGCGTCAGGGCGATATACCAGGAAACTGCCAGTGCCTGGAGTGACAAAGGCATCTCTTTGGGCGTTATTGCGCGCACCCATCATCTGGCTGCTGATAGTGTTCTTAGGCGTTGGCACCACCTATATTGCCAACACACCGCCCTTTGAGACCCCTGATGAGTATGGCCACTATGCGTACGTGCGCTATTTGGCCGAGGAGCGCCGCCTGCCCCCGCTGATCATCTCTGACCACGAGTGGATACAGGGGCAAATGCACCAGCCACCGCTCTACTATGCCCTCGGCGCGGCGCTCGTGGGCATGCTGGACACGCCAGAGTGGCAGACTGCCTACCCGCGTAACCCGCTGGCCCGCCTGGGCGATCCCGAGACGCCGGTGCACAAGAACGCGGTACTGCACCCCGGCGTGCCTACCGCGGCGACGACCCGTACCGCGACGGCCTTGCGCCTGTTGCGCGGCTTTTCGCTGCTCCTGTCAGCGGTCACCGTCTGGCTGACCTACCGCCTGGCGCTCCTGATTGTCCCGGACAACCTCTGGTTCGCTTCCGGGGCTGCGGCTGTTGTCGCCTTCAACCCGCAGTTCCTGTTCATCGGCGCGAGCGTCAATAACGACGTACTGGTGACGGCGCTGTCTGCGGCCGTGCTGTATCTCTCCACCCACGTCGCACGCGAGGGAGACCCGTCATGGCGCACGCCTCTCGCCATCGGGCTGCTCGTCGGCCTGGCTGCACTTGCCAAGCTCAGCGGAATCGCCACGCTCGTGTTACCTGCGTCCGCGTATTTGCTATACCTCCTGCACCAGCGCACCCGCGACTGGTGGCGTGGTCTTGTCCGGCCGCTTCTGCTGACGGGAGCCGTCGCTCTCCTCGTGTCTGGCGGATGGTTCCTGCGCAACGCACTGCTCTACAGGGACCCGCTGGGCATGAGCAGTTACGCAGCGGTCTTTGCCGTGCATGAGCAGTCTCTGTCACTGGGCACGGCCCTACGGATCATGCGCGAGGCACTACCGTCGTACTGGGGGGTCTTTGGCTGGCTGAATGTCCTGGCGCCTTTTCGCTTCTATCAGGTCGTGTACGATGCCACGCTGGTCATCATCGCCGGTCTTGCTGTACAGGGCGTGCGGCTGTGGATCCGGCGCAAGACGCTCAACCCGGCCGGTGTGCGGGCTGCCCTCATCGCTGGCCTTTGGGCGTTGGTTGTGCTGGCCCTGCTTGTACGCTGGACGCAGACCATCACGCGCACCCAGGGGCGGTTGGCCTTTCCGGCAGCCGGCGTCTTTGCGCTGTTCATTGTGACCGGACTGACCGGCCTGGTTCCTGACCGTTGGCGGCGCGCTCTCGTTGCCCTGGTTGGATCTGCCATGCTGGTCGTCGCGGCAGTCATGCCCTGGCGCGTGATCGCTCCCGCCTACCACCTGGACGTCACGATGCCTTACACCGAGCTCCCGGCACACTTGAGTCCCGTGAACGTCCGTTTCGGCGACGATCTCACCCTGCTCGCGGCCGAGGTGCTGTCGCCGGAGGCAGTGGAGGGCGACTATGTCTGGGTGCGGATGTACTGGCAGGCCGATCGCGAGCTCGACGATACCTACATCGAGGCAGTCCAACTCGTGGGTGCATCGGGCGAGCGTCTGGGCGGACTGGACACCCCGCACGCCATGGGGCGCTACCCCACCAACGCCTGGGACCCGAGCGAGATCACCATCGACAACGCGATCCTGCCCGTGGAACGCTCTGCCGGCGCGCCCGTAGCTGCGGCCGTGCGCCTGGCCGTGTACCGCGACTCGCCAGACGAGCCTCTGCCCGCCTACGACGGCGAAGGGCGTGCTTTGGGGACCCTCGCGGAGATCGGACGGTTACGCATGGTCCCGGACGATCTGGACCTGCCCGTGCCGCAACGGCCTGTGGTAAATGATTTTGGCGGGATGAGACTTTACGGCTACGACCTGGACATCCAACCTGCTGCCGGCGGCGCCACTCTGAACGTGCACTCTACTGGGAATGCGTCAGTCCTGTCGCGGAGGCCTATACGGTCTTTGTGCACCTGGTCGACGGGGCGGGCAATCTGCTCGCGCAGGCCGATTCGCCGCCGTTATCGGGCAGTTACGATACCAACTACTGGTGGCCGGGCGACCGGATCCGAGACCCTCACGCTATGGCAGTGCCCGCGGAGGCGCTGGGCGTCCCCTTGACGCTGAGAGTTGGGCTTTATCTGCCTGCCACCGGCGCACGGGTCGTTCCGGGTGAGAGCGGGGGCGTCGATTATGTAGAGCTAGGCCCTTTCTCAATTGGGGCCAGTGGTACCATCGAGTAGATGAACCGGGCTGTATGCGCTAGGAGGACAGCGATGCAAACTGTTTTCAGTCACGTGATCCGCAAGCGCTACTCGCAAGAGTACGAGAACATCGCCACAGACGCATTGGCGTACATCCTGGAATCGAGCGAAGCGGCGCGCGCCGGTATGACCGGACTGCTCCGTGGCCTCGTTGCGGAAATGCCTGATCTTCGATTCGTCACGCAACAGAGCGAAGGCGCTATTCGCCCAGATATGTGGGGCTATGATGACCACTCCGTGCCGCGTGTGTACGTAGAGAGCAAGTTTTGGGCAGGACTGACGGACAATCAACCCGTGAGCTATCTTAGGCAGTTAGCCACATACGGGCCGTCGACCGTGCTGCTGATGATCGTGCCCGATGCCCGAAAGGAGACGGTGTGGCGGGAACTCGGCCATCGGCTTCAGGACGCCGGGATCCCGGTAGGAGATGGCGAGATCGCCTGTGGCGCGGTTGCGCACGCCGTCGCCACAGACCTGGGGCCCACCTTAGCGTTGGCTACCTGGAGCAGCGTCCTCTCGAACCTGTCAGACCATCTTGGTGACGATCCTGCTGCGAAAAGCGACCTCTCCCAGTTGCGCGCCCTCTGCGATACTGCTGACACCGACGCCTTTGTGCCCATGTCGCCCGAGGAGCTGAGCGACCAACGGACACCGGCGCTCATTCTCGACTTGAACGCCGTCTGGCAAGCCGTTGTAGAGGTGGCCATCACGAAAGGCGTGCTCCATGTAGGCAAGCTTATGCCCTCGGCTTCGCCGGAGCGGATCGGCCGATATGCACAATTCTCGGGGCCGACCGGTGTGGGCATCTGGATTGGCCTGCATTTCAGGCTATGGCGCAAATTCGGCGGTACGCCACTGTGGATGGTGTTCACCACAACCCCATTCGGACAGGCCTACGACGTCAAGCCCATCCTCGATCCCTGGGCTGCCAGGGAAGGCGTTTGCTGCGTGCTTGAGAAGGGTGAACTGGTGATCGCGCTGGACATACCTCCCGGAGAGGAGAAGGACCAAGTCGTCCGGAGCATTGTAGATCGCCTGCGGGCAATCGCTCCCTTGCTGCAGGTTCTGGATCCCTCATCCGACCTAGTCGACGACCCGGAGCCGCCAGCGCTTCCGGATGATCTGCGTGACTTTGTCGACGCATGCGCGTGGACCTACGCCAGCACAATGCCCGAATGGCCCCACGAATACATCGTGCGCGACCGCGTGGACGAGGCGCTGTTCGTTCGTCTCGTGGAGCACATCCGTGCCCACGGCTATGTGGGTAGTTTCTACACTACACCGATTACCTACTACGACGATCGGGGTCGCGTCTACTGGACGATGGGCGCCCCGATCGACGAGACGATCATCATCAATCGTTGCCTCGTTGAGGACTCGTACGCTTACCGCGAGGCGCACGGCACGCTGCCGGGTGCATAGAGCCCAGCCCTTGTGCACCGCTCTGTCCAGGATCGTGTCGCCACCAGAAATGCGCAACTGCCGAGGCCATCCTAACGTCGCGGTGCGTCTACAGGCTCTTGCCCACCCGATACGCCCGCTCCATCAATTCGCTGCCAGGCTCGTACGACAGCGCCCGCGTGTGCACGATGGTGTCCACCAGCACCATGTCCCGGTTCTGAAAGTCACCCAGAAACCAGTTGTACCGGTCCAGGTATGCTGACGCGTCGGCATTGCCCTGCGAGAACACGCCGACGAGTTTGATCCCCGGGTGGATGCGCACTTTCCAGTCCTTGTCAAGCAGGCAATAGTGCCGGTTCATGTACGTGATCATCGGGCCGCACACCTGCGAGGCATAGTTGGGGGCACTGACCACCAGCGCGTCGGCCGCATGCAGTTCCTTCCAGTAGGGCTGCAGATCATCCTCGGTGATGCAGTCCACGTTGTGCTCTTTGCAGTAGCGACAGCCCTGGCAGCCGCGCACGTTCATCTCGTTGATCTCGTATACCACGACCTCGTGCCCGGCATCCCGCGCCCCGCGCAGCACCTCGCGTGCCAGCGTGGACGACGGCCCCTCCTTGTGCGGGCTGCCCAGAACAGCCACGACGCGCACCTATGATCTCCCTTCTTCTCCGGCACAGGGTCCGGCTGGTTTTCTGCTGTGCGCTCTATTGTACGCGACAAGTGCCCTTTCGTCGCACTCTGGCAGAGTGCAATTCAGCTGGCATCGATTGACCGGCCGTGCTGCTGACAGGGCGTGCGTTGTCGTGTACAATCGGTCACTGAGCATGAACTGGGCGATACTGTATGCGAAGAGAGGTACATCCATGTCGCAGGAAGCATCCACGGTCTACTTTGACCCACCCGGCCGCGCCAACACAGCGGAGACGCTCGCACTGGCCTCGGCGCGAGCTCGCGAGCTCGGCATTCGAGACATCGTCGTGGCCTCCAACGCCGGCGAAACCGGACTCCTGGCGGCTCAGACCTTGCCCGGCCGACGGGTGATCGTCGTCGGCAGCGTGTTCGGCTACAGCGACCCCACGCGACCCACGATGAGCGCAGAGACCGAGGCAGCCATCGTGTCCGCCGGGGGCGCAGTGGTACATGCGGGCCACGCCTTTGGCATGCTGGGTCGGGCGGTCAATCGCAAGTTCAATGCCATCCAGGTGGACGAGATTATCGCCCATGTGTTGCGCCTGTTCTCCGCGGGGGTCAAAGTCGGGTGTGAGGTGAGTTGCATGGCCTGCGATGCCGGTCTGGTCAAGCCGGGCAGCGAGGTGATCGCCATCGGCGGCACCGGGCGCGGCGCGGACACCGCCATTGTCGTGAGGGCAACGAATACGCACACCTTTTTCGACCTGCGCATTTTGGAGATCATCTGCAAGCCACGCGGCTAGCAGTGCCGCGAAAGGTGGAGGCCATAGTCGCATGGTAAACCACCCGATCGATCGCGTCAGAACCAGATGTCTTCATGTTCTGGCCGGCAAGAAGGTCACATGAATAAGAAACAGCCGTTATCGCCACGTGCCATTGTACAAGCGCTGGTTGTCGTGGTCGTGCTGCCCTTTTTGCCTCTGCTGATCTCGGGACGCTGGGACTGACGTGCCGCGTGGATCTATGGGATCGTGTCTGTCGTTGGATTTGCCGTCAGCCGGGTTCTGGCGGCACAGCGCCACCCGGACACTGTCGCCGAGCGTGCTCGATTCCAGAACCACGAGGACACCAAGGCCTGGGATCGTGCTCTGAGCCTCTGGCTCTTGCTAGCGAATGTCGCGGTCCTGCTTCTGGCAGGTCCGGATGCGCGGCTGGACTGGACTCCGGGCCTCAGCGTGGCGATCAAGACCGTGGCTTTGCTGGCGATGCTGGCTGGTTATGCGCTCAGCTCTTACGCCTTGATCGGGAACCGCTACTTTTCGGCCGTCGTGCGCATCCAGACCGATCGCGATCAGCAGGTCATATTCACCGGGCCGTATGCGTGGGTCAGGCACCCGGGCTACGCTGGCGGTCTGCTGGTCTATCTTGCCACGCCGGCGCTGCACTCTGCGCCGCCTATCTCCGCGCTCCCAGGCGCCACCCGCAGTCGCTTCCAGCAAATCTACCCGAATTGGCCCCAAAACCGCTTGACAGCCCGGCGCCCCTTTTGTAGAATCCGCTCGCAAGCGGGGGACGGGCCGCCGACAGCGCCGTCGCACAGCCCCCCTCCAGGGAAAGGAGCCCGCGCGCATAACTCAGCCTCAGGGTCGACATTGCTCATCGTCCCCGTCCGATTTGTTTGAATCGTCTGCTCTGGAGGTAATTGCCCATGCGCGTGCACGCCCGCCGCTCATCCCTGCTGCACATCATCGTTCGCATTCTGGCCATCGTTGCTCTGGCGCTCCCGCTGGCGCCCCAGCCCACCGCCAACGCGCAGGTGGTCCCCAATGCGCCCTGCCCCACGAGGATTACCCTGACGGGCCCCAGCGATGGCTCGCTGGAGCAGTACTATGGCTTTTCTGCCACCGTGGAACCCTCGAACAGCGGTCCGTCGCTCCAGGTCCAGTGGGTCGTGACCGACAAAGACCCGATCGTGGTTACGACCAGTGTGTCGAGCCAGGAGTTCTCCTGGGCGAGCGGAGGCACAAAGACAATTCTGGTCAGGGCATCTGTCATGGACGGAACTTGTCACGCCATCAGCGAGTAACGCACCATCACCATCTCCCCCCTGCCGCTCTCCGATGTGCCCCTGGCGTCCTATCGCCTCGCCGCGCAACTCCTCGAGGAGCAGCGCGCGGTCGCGCCGAACTGGGCCGATGCCTCCTTTTTCGCTCCGTGGGGCGAAGGAGTGGACGGGGAGGTGACTCCGCTTTACCGCCCGGGCATCACCGGTCCGGCCTACTATGAGTTCCAGGTCTTTGGCCCTACTGACCCCAACACTCAGCGCGGGTTCATCATCGTCTCCACCGGCGACTACGACCACCCCATCACCAACTGGTCTACCGGCTGGGACTATGTGGCGAATGGTCCTCCCCTCGAGGACTATGTGGGCTGGTCGCCCACGCGTCGCATGCGACTCGAGTCCGGCTGGACCGCGGACAAGTTCTACAAGCTGGACACATTGTCTTACCTGGCCGAGGACATCAACGCCGTGCCCGGTGGCACGCCGGTCGCCTCGCGCGGCACCCTGCCGCCCAAGGTGAACTGGCCCGCCGGCTGGGCGGATAACCCGCCGCCCATGGTCACCACCAACTCGGTGCCGATGCTCATGGCCGGACTGGTCGATCCCGTTGACGGCAGCGGGATCCTTACGACTACCCAGGTTATCACGCCGACCGTCGAGATCCCTGCGGACATGCTGGTGGGCTGGGACTCGTGGGGCGCGCTCAAGGGGGGCTACACCACCAACTATGCCCCGCTCATCCAGGCCCTGGCACAGAGTGCCGCCCCCGAGTGGCAAGCGCTCCAGACGCAGGCCGAGTACGGTTACGTCCTGCGCAAAGGCGAGAGCGTCTCGTACCCCCTGCTGCTGACGGTCACTAACGTAGTCTACGAGGGCGATGCCTATACCCAGAACCTCGTCACCGTCCAGGAGCCGGCCGAAGGCGATCCGCACAAAGCCCTGGTCTTTACCGCGGTGGACGACGTCTTTAACCAGGGCGTCCCCATGAGCGCCACCGTCACCTATGCCGGCGGCGCGGTCGAGGTGATCAGGGTGATGGTGGTGAGCGAACCCGAGCACTGGGTCTATCTGCCCCTGGTCGTCAAGGGCGGCGTGAGCGCCGGCAGCGCCGCTCTGGCCGAGAGCGCCCCAGCCGCGCCGTCCGACAGCAGCGCTGACGCCGTTGAGCCCCAGACCTACGTCCCGGGCACGCTGGGGGCCGACGGCTACACCTACTGGTTCGTGGGCGGCACCCAGGCCGAGGCCGACGCGCAGCAGGCCTGGTACAAGCAGTTCGACTCGACCGGCTGCAAGTCCGGTTGCGGGCCCACCGCCTGGGCCATGTTCATCGCCTGGGGCGACCGGCAGGCCGACGCGGGCACCAACACCGTCTGGGCCGGCCGCACCGGCCTCTACCGCGACGGCGGAGGGCGCGGCGATCCGAGCGTGGTTGCGCCCCGCTGGTGGGACGACACTCGACCAGGGCGAGGGCGTCAAGAACATGATCGAAGAGATCCGCCAAGACGTGGACACCTTCTGCAACCCCTTCAACGACAGCGGCGCCACGTATCCCGGGGACATGGTCGATGTGATCGACTACATCAATGGGCGCTCGGGCGTCAACGTGCGCACCTGGTACCTTCCCGCCGGGTTCAGCCTCACCGGCTATGATGGCGACACCGTCCGCAACGTCGCAAGCAATCATCTCCCTGCCCCCCGGGTGGGCACGCATGCTGGACAACCTGGAAACCGGCTTCCGCGATCTCGACCGCATCCTGGGCGGGCTGCGCCCCGGCGCCTTGACCGTGGCGGCGGCCGAGCCTGGCCAGGGCGTTCAGACGTTCCTGCTCGGCGTGGCGGCGTCGGCACCGCCCTTTTGCCCTGCCGTGACGAACCCCGAGGTGCTGGCGGCAGCGTCGGCACGCGTCGAGGCCGAGGGATACTGCCGCTGGCCCCGCGTGCAGGAGGTCATGGCCTTTGCCCGTCGTCTGGGCGCGCACCATCTGGGCATCGCGCATTGCGCCGGCCTTGTCCGCGAGGCGCGCCTGCTGCAGGAGATCCTGGAGGCGAACGGGTTTCAGGTCTCAGGCGTCATCTGCAAGACGGGCAGCATCCCCAAGGAGGAGATTGGCCTGACCGATGCGGAAAAGGTCCGTCCCGGCGGCTTTGAGGCCCTCTGCAACCCCGTGGGCCAGGCCATGCTGCTGAACGCCGCGGGCACGGAACTGAACGTGGTGGTGGGGCTGTGTGTCGGGCACGACAGCATCTTTTTCAGGCACTCGGACGCCCCCGTGACGGTGCTGGTCGCCAAGGATCGCGTGACAGGCCACAATCCCGTAGCGGCTGTCTACACCAGCCAGTCATACTACCGGCGGCTGAGAGATCCCCAGATTCTCGAGCTGCCCGACGAGCAGTCGGAGTAGCGCATCGTGACCGGCAGAAGAGAGCGCGACAACGCCCGGCGCCTGGCCAGAGAGGCGCGCACGATCCAGGTCATGATCGGGATGTATTGCCGCGGGAACCATGGAACGCCCGAGGGGCTCTGCGCGGACTGCCAGGCGCTGCAGGACTATGCGCTGGGGCGCCTGGAGCGCTGTCCCTACGGCGGGACCAAGCCCACCTGCGCCAAGTGCCCGATCCACTGCTATGCCCCGGAGATGCGCGCGCGAATCCGCACCGTCATGCGCTACGCCGGCCCGCGGATGTTGCTGAGCCACCCGCTGCTGGCGCTGGGGCATCTGGTGGACGGGATGCGGAAAGTACCTGCTTCGCCTCACCGCCAGTCAGCCACCTCACACAAGACCGATGAAGAGCACGACTTGGCCGCGAGCAACTAAGTATCCACGTGCCGGCGATGGCGGTCGTAATCCCTATCAGAGTGCGGACGGCAGGGCGCGGCTGGCGCGCTCCTACCCCCTCCCCATCACCTTCTCCAACTGATCCAGCACGATCGAGCAGTTGTGCATGGTCTCAAAGCGCCGGTCGGCGTGGACATAGTCGTCGTACAGGGTAAAGCGCACTTTCTCCGGGCCGATGACCTGCTCGAGCCGCTGTGCGAGCCGGACCCCCTGCTGGTAGGGCACGATGACATCCTGCCGTCCGTGCATGATCACAAAGGGCGGCGCGGCGGGCGTGATGTAGGTCTCGGGGTTGGAGAGCGCCGCCAGGTCGGGGGCCTCCTCAAGGGGCATGCCATAGTACCAGGTGGACACATAGTCGTCGCCGGTAGTGACCATCTCGGTGGAGAGGCCTGACTCTGCCAGTTGCTCATCCACCATCGCAAAGGTCGTGGGGCAGGACCAGACCATACAGGCGTCGACGTGGCAGGGCTGGCCGGCGCACACCATGCAGGCGTCGACGAGGCAGGGCTGGCCGGCCCGCCCCATGCGGAAATCCTCCAGTTCGGGCCAGCGCCGGTCACTGGTGAGCGCCAGCATAGCCGCCAGGTTGGCCCCGCGCTCATCCCCCAGGCGATAATGCACGACGGGTCCAGATGATAGTGCTCGGCATACTCGTGGATGAACCGGATCGCCGCCTTGCCCCCCTGAATCTGTCGGGGAAAGATCGCCTTGCCGCTGAGGGGATAGTCGATGGCGCACACGGCATAGGCGCGCTTTAATCCCTCCAGCGGCGGGTAGGTCTCATAGTCGTCCTTGCGGCCGGTAAAGTACCCGCCGCCATGGGCAAAGAGGATCACGGGAAATGGGCCGTCGCCGTCGTTGGGCAGGTAGATGTCCATCGTCGCGCGGGGGCATCCCTCGGCATAGTGGACGTTCAGCCACTTGCGGCGGATGTAGCCATGGTCCAGATCCGGGTTCGGCGGGCGCGGCGTGGCCTGAGCGTACAGGTGCCGGCGTCCCTCATACCTGGCAAGCACCTCTCCCACTGTGGTCCGGGTGAGATCGAGTACGCCGTCGCTCAGCAGTCTGCGGGGCATAGGCTGGTCCCTTCATCTGCAGCATGGCGAATCGGTGATTACAGCCACTGTAGCGCCTGACGCTGCTTGTCGTCAACTCAAGGCGGGCTCGGATCCTGTAATGGCCGCGGTCTGAGCAATATGGCGAGCACAGGCGCCGCGTTCAATGCCGCGTCCGCCAATGTCCAGGGCCTGTGACTCGTGACATCCGGTCGCGCCGTGTCGTGCCAGACATGAATCCGGCCTAAATGCCGGGGCAGGGCGCTACCTGGCCATCGGAACGGTGTTATAGTCAGCAGAGCGGTTCACAACGCACGCCGTCAGCGGAGTACTGCTATGAAAACTCGTATCGCCGTCGCGGTTCTGGCCTTGGTCGTTACACTTGTTTTGGCGGTAGCTGGTTACGCCGCTGGCTACCCTCTGCTGAAGGAATCCGGGGCGCTGGCACTCACAGGTCCTACGCAGGGTGAAGCAGCACCCTAGTGGTCCGCGGGTCCCATGCCGCCGTCGCTAATACTCTGCCCTGCGAGCCATGCGAGCCCTGCGCATGCTGGCAGTCTCGCTGCGCCCGGATGGGCGCCCATAGTCAAGTGCTTGACCCCCCACGCACCTTCGACTAGAGTCTCCACAATCTTGATCCTGAACATGGAGCATGCCTGTGGAAACGCCCGCCTCGCGCCGCGCCGCGCTGATCGCCGTGACCATGATGTCCTTCGCCTCGCCCTTCATGCTCTCGGGCGTGAACATCGGCCTGCCCGCCATCGGGACCGAGTTCGCCGCCAGCGCCGTGCTCCTCACCTGGATGTCGACGGCCTACAGCCTGGCCACCGCGGTGTTTCTCCTGCCCAGCGGCAAACTGGCGGATATCCATGGGCGCAAGCGTCTCTTTGTCACCGGCGTCGCCGTCTACACCCTGGCCTCGGTGCTCTGCGCCCTGGCGCCCTCGGCGCCGGTGCTGATTGCCTTCCGCATCATCCAGGGCTTTGGCTCGGCCATGATCTTGGCCACCAGCACCGCCATCCTGACTTCCATCTATCCCGCCAACGAACGCGGGCGCGTGCTGGGCATCAATACAGCCGCGGTGTACTTGGGTCTCTCGGCCGGGCCTTTTCTCGGCGGGATGATCGTCGAGTCGCTCGGTTGGCGGGCCGTGTTCTGGATCAACGTGCCGCTCGCCGCATTGGCCCTGGCCTACACGCTGACGCGCGTCCAGGGCGAGTGGGCCGACTCGCCGGAGGATCGGTTTGACCTGCGGGGTTCGCTGGTCTACGGGCTGGCCCTGGTCGGACTCATCGTGGGCTTTGGCCAGTTGCCCGCCCTGCGCGGCGTCTGGATCATCATCGCCGGGCTGGTCTTTGGCGCGCTCTTTGTGCGACATCAGCAGCGCACGGCCAGCCCGCTCCTCGATCTGGGCATCTTTCGCGGAAACCGCGTGTTTACCATGTCCAGCCTGGCGGCCCTGGTGAACTATGCCGCCACCGCCTCGGTGACCTTCCTGATGAGCCTGTACCTGCAGTATATCAAGGCGCTCACGCCTCGCGAGGCCGGCCTGATCCTGGTAGCGCAGCCGATCGTGCAGACGATCTTTTCTCCCATGGCAGGGCGAATCTCAGACAGGATCGAGGCCCGCTACGTGGCCAGTCTCGGCATGGGCTTTACCGTCGCTGGCATCGTCATGCTCACAGTGCTCTCCCCGGAGAGTTCGCTCGTCTACATCATCGTCTCCCTCATCGTGCTCGGGTTCGGCTTTGCGCTCTTTTCTTCGCCCAACGTCTCTGCTCTCATGGGCGCCGTCGAAAGACGCCACTATGGAGTAGCGTCCGGCCTGGTGGGTACCATGCGCACCTTTGGCCAGATGCTCAGCATGGCGATGGTCATGATCCTGTTCTCCATCAACATGGGCCAGGCCTCGATCACCCCCGAGGTCTATCCACAGTTCATGATCGCCACCCGTACGGCGTTTGCGATATCCGCTGTCCTGTGCGGGCTGGGTGTAGTGGCATCCCTGGCGCGAGGGCGCAACCAGTTGGCGGGACAGGCTCAAGAGGGGATCCTGAGCAAGGGGTAGCGCCGTCGCCCCCATGCTGGGAACGGCCGAGTCGGAACGCAGTGAAAAGAACGTCTGTAGGAGTGTCCGATGAACAACTGGACTGAAGGCGATGTCATTACCAACGGCATGCGCATGCATTACTATCGGACAGGCGATGGCAGCAAACCCCCGCTGGTGCTCTGCCACGGATTCTCTGATAGCGGCCTCTGCTGGACCCCCACCGCCCGCGCGCTGGAGGCCGATTATGATGTGGTCATGATCGACGCCCGCGGGCATGGCAAGTCAGAGGCGCCGGACGGCGACTATGACCCGGTGACCATGGCGACCGACCTGGCCGGCTTGATCCAGGCGTTGGGCCTCGGACGGCCCTATGTTATGGGCCATTCCATGGGCGGGGCCACGACGCTGAACTTTTGCGTGCACTTTCCCGAACTGGTCACCAAAGCGGTGCTCGAGGATGGCGGTGCCTACGACATCACGGCAGTGCGCGACCGGGCCGGAGGAACGCCAGTTCCGGATCCCGTATCTGTGTGGGAGGGCAAAACCCTGGAAGAGGTCATCGCCATGGGACGGGAGCAGTCGCCCGGCTGGTCCGAGGAGGAAGTCGCGCCCTGGGCGCAGGCAAAACTTGATCTGCGTCCGCTGGCGATGCGGGTCAATGCCAAACCCCGCCCGCCCTGGCGCGAGGCGTTCGCTCGCGTGCAGTGTCCGCTGCTGCTGATCAGGGCGGACAACGCCCTGGGGTCCATCGTGACGCCCGAGAGCGCCGACGAGGCCGTGAAGATCAACCCGCGCGTGCGCGTCGTTCACATCCCTGGGGCCGGGCACAATGTACGCCGCGACCAGTTCCGCCCCTTTATCGCCGCGGTGCGCTGCTTTCTCGCGGAGTAGCGATCATCGAACGAGGCCGCGTTCGTAAGGACGCGGCCTGGTGTCGTCCCGCGGCGAGAACCGGGGCTCGATGCGCCTGCCCGCTTCCTGAGGGTGTCAGGTCAAGTACTGATCGACATCGGATTCGAGCATTCGGGCGAAATCCCTATCCCATAGATCCATGAACTGCGCAAAACTGCTGCGGTCGTAGGGTGGATGGAAAAAGGTCTCCACCGCAAAGTCGTATTCCTTGTCCACATAGTACCGGGAGACTATTGCCTGCGCGTTGAGGGAATTGAGCGCCTCCAGGAAGCCTTCCCTGTTCACCAGAGAATCGGCTGTCGTCCCGTACCAGGCGGTGATAAGACATCCTCCCGCAAAGGACCGCACCAGGATATTGGCTTTGCTGGGATGCCGTGCATGGAACGACCGCTCCTCGGCCGGTGAGATCGTATAGCCTAGATACTCGAGATGCTGCGAGATCTGTTCCATCTGATCATCCATGTAACGCATCCTCCCGCGCCTGTTGTGTTCGTGTCGATTCTAGCCGAGACACCGCGACCCGCAAGCGTATGGTTCCTGTTGTTCGTAGGTATTCGGCGGACCAAGTGGAACATCTTGCCGCACCTCAACGTCCCTGATGCCACGGTGAGGTGGAGGATCGTATCTGGCAAGCGTGGGGGGATAGTGCGATGCGCACACTGACAGCTCTTGTCCTGGTGTCTCTGACCATTTTCCTTGCCGCATGCGGCGGCACCAACGGCGAGGAGCAAAAGATCGCCAACCCCGCCTCGGTGTATTGCGAGGAACAGGGCGGCAGGCTCGAGATTCGCACCAACGCCGATGGCGGCCAGGTCGGTTACTGCCTGTTCGAGGACGGCAGCGAGTGCGAAGAGTGGGCCTACTATCGAGGCGAGTGCCAGCCCGGGCAGTAGCGGCGGCGATCGTCCGGTTGTCTGCTCGGCGGTGATATCGGTGACGTCCCTGCCCTGAGGCTTTTTGCTGGCCTTGACGCTCCGTCGACGCTCGCATATCCTCCGCGTCGTAAGAGATCTACACGCAAAGGAGCTGAGCATGTCAACGTGGACGCAGGGTGATGTGATCACCAATGGCATTCGGATGCACTATTACCGCACCGGCGACGGAAGCAAGCCCCCGCTCGTGCTTTGCCACGGCGGCTCGGATAACGGTCTGTGCTGGACCCGCGTGGCGCGTGCGCTGGAAACGGACTATGACATCATCATGATCGACGCCCGCAACCACGGCCTCTCGGAGGCGACTGCTGGCGAGAGCGGGCCGAACGATCAGGGCGACGACCTGGCCGGGCTCATCAAGGCGCTCGATCTCGGCAAGCCCGCTGTGATGGGCCACTCGATGGGCGGCGGCGCCACCCTCTCCCTGGCCGCCAACCATCCCGATTGCATCAGCCGCGCCATCCTTGAGGACTCGGGCCCCTACGAGTTCAATCCCGCTCGCTTTGCACCCGATTTCATGGCGCAGATGCGCGAGAACATGAAGGCTATGCAAGAGCTCACGCGCGAGCAGCTCATCGCCTTGTGCCGGCAGCAGTCCCCTACGTGGCACGAAGACGAGCTTGGCCCCTGGGCAGACTCCAAGCTCCAGGTCAATCCCGATGGTATGGGACGGTACAGCCCGCAGGCGGGCACCTGGCGCGATCTCTTTGCTCGTGTCCAGTGCCCCGTGCTGATCATCCGCGCCGATAATGACAAGGGCTCGATGGTGACGCCTGAGGGCGCCGCCGAGGCGGCTCGGCTGTTCCCCAACGTGGAAATTGCCTACGTCCCCGGCGCCGGCCACAACGTGCGCCGCGAGAACTATGATGGCTTTATGGCTGCGGTGACAGAGTTTCTGAAGAAGACTGCCTGATCCAAATCGTTTCTGAACAAGGAGACCCAGCATGACCGAGCACTGGACCGAAGGCGATGTCCTCACCAATGGCATCCGTATGCACTATTACCGCACCGGCGGCGACAAGCCCCCGGTGGTGCTGGCGCACGGCTTTTCCGATAATGGCCTGTGCTGGACCCCCGTTGCGTGCGTGCTGCAGGCCGACTATGATGTGATCATGATCGACGCCCGTAACCACGGCAAGTCCGAGGCCCCATCCACGCAGGGAGGTTCCCGCGCCCAGGGCGATGACCTGGCCGGCCTGATTGTGGCGTTGGGCCTGAAGGACCCGATGGCCATGGGGCACTCTATGGGCGGAGGCGCTGTGCTTAACGCCGTGGCCAACCATCCCGGACTTATCAAGCGCGCGATCCTCGAGGACTCGGGGCCCAACGACCCGCGTCCCGCCCCGACACCCGAAGAGCGCCGGCAGCGCACCGGCTGGGCTGCCGAACTCAAGGGCATGAGCAAAGAAGAGATCATGGCCATCGGGCGCAAACAGTCCCCGATGTGGAGCGAAGAGGAGCTGGGACCCTGGGCGGAGAGCAAGATGCAGATGAACCTCGCTGCCGCTGAGCAGATCGGGGGCCAGCCCGAGCCCTGGCGCGAGGTATTCAAGCGGGTCACCTGCCCGATGCTTATCCTGCGCTCGGACAATGACAAGGGCTCCGGCGTGACGCCGGAGAATGCCGCCGAGGCGGAGCGCCTCTTTCCCCTGGTCAAGTCGGTGTACATTCCCGGCGCGGGGCACAATATCCGCCGGGAGAATTTCCCGGCTTTTATCGCCGCGGTGACAGCCTTTTTCGCCGAGGGCTGAGCGTTGCCGATGAATCATCCCGTGTCAGCGACCAGAGCGGACCCGGGATTCTGAGTACCAAGGGAGGACCGGATGCCAGGCAGAGTGACCCGACGTGAGGGCGACCTGACCTATCGTGATCTGAACAAGAACGGCAGCCTCGACCCTTACGAGGACCCCCGGCTGCCCGTGGACGAGCGCGTCGCTGATCTGCTCGCGCAGATGACGCTCGAGGAAAAGGCCGGGCTCATGTTCCACACCATGCTCGGCACCAATCCCGATGGGACGCTGGCTGAGGGGCCGGATCCCGTGGGAGGCATGGGCACGCGCGAGATGGTCGTCGACCGCCGCATGAGCCACTTTAACGTGCATGCCCTGCCTGCGCCGCGCGTCGCCGCCGAGTGGCAGAACCGGCTCCAGGAGTTGGCGGAGAGCACGCGGCTGGGGATTCCCGTCACGCTGTCGTCCGACCCGCGTCATGCCTTTTCCAACGACGTGCTCACCGCTGCGCGGGCCTCGGGCAATTCCCAGTGGCCGGAGCCCATCGGCCTGGCTGCCATCGGCGATCCGGAGTTGGTGCAGCGCTTTGCCGACATAGCCCGGCAAGAGTACTTGGCGCTGGGCATCCGCGTCGCCCTGCACCCCATGGCCGACCTCGCCACCGAACCGCGCTGGGGGCGCATCAGCGGCACATTCGGCGAGGATGCCGGGTTGTCCGCCAAACTGACTGCCGCCTACATCCGCGGATTCCAGGGCGAGAAGCTGGGTCCCACCAGCGTGGCCTGCATGACCAAGCACTTTCCGGGCGGAGGCCCGCAGATGGACGGCCTCGACGCCCATTTCCCCTGGGGCAAGGAGCAGGTCTATCCCGGCGGGGCCTTTGACTACCACCTGATCCCCTTTGAAGCCGCCTTTGCTGCGGGCGCCAGCCAGATCATGCCCTACTATGGGCAGCCCATCGGTCTTCCCGGCATCGAGGAGGTAGGCTTTGGGTTCAACAAGGACGTGATCACCGGCCTGCTGCGCGAGCGCTATGGCTTTGACGGGATTGTCTGCACCGACTGGATGCTCATCAATACCCGCGAGGTGGGCGGCGGCGTGATGGAGGCGCGTGCCTGGGGCGTCGAGGCTCTCAGCCCGGTCGAGCGCGCGGTCAAGTGCCTCGAGGCCGGCGTCGACCAGTTCGGCGGCGAGCAGTGCCCCGAGTTGGTCGTCGAGGCCGTGCGGTCTGGGATGATCAGCGAGGCGCGCATCGACGTCTCAGTGCGGCGTATCCTCCGCGAAAAGTTCGTGCTCGGCCTTTTCGACAACCCGTATGTCGATCCGGGCGCGGCGGAGGCGACTGTGGGCCGCGCCGACTTTGTGGCCGCCGGCGAGGCTGCGCAACGGCAGGCGATCACACTGCTCAAGAACGGCGCACTGGCCGATGCGGCTCTGCTGCCGCTGACCGGGCGGACACGCGTGTATCTGGAGGGCATTGCGCCCGAGGTTGCCCATACCTACGGCGAGGTCGTCGCCGATCCAGCCGATGCCGACGTCATTCTGTTGCGCATGGGCACGCCCTACGAGCCGCGCGAGGGCTTTTTGGAGAGCCGCATCCACGCCGGCCGCCTGGACCTGGGCGCCGCCGCGCGCGAGCGCCTGCTGGCTCTGATGGCACAGGCTCCCACGGTCGTCTGCATCAATCTCGATCGTCCCGCGGTGATCCCGGAGATCGCAGAGGCCAGCGCCGCGCTGCTGGCCGACTATGGCGCCAGCGATGCGGCCGTCCTGGACGTGATCTTTGGTCGCGCACTACCCGGCGGCCGACTGCCGTTCGAGTTGCCCTCCTCCATGGAGGCCGTCGAGCGTCAGGCCGAGGACCTGCCGCACGACTCGGAGGAGCCGCTGTACCCGTTCGGGTCCGGGTTGGCGCTCTAGTCTCTGCTGGCTGCTCACTGACGGGTGGCATCAAGGCCGCCCGTCAGTGTCTACACACTGCGCAAGCAGTCGAGCCGGGCAGCAACTTGACACCCTCCCCCGTTTCGCGCACCATCAAGCAGCCGTAGTGACGGCGACCGGTAGCGAAACAGACCTTCAGCATTCGGTGCAGGCCTCAGAGAGGAGACCCATGCTCTACCCCCAACAGAACGCCATCCGCAACACGCTGGACATCTCCGGCATGTGGGACTTCCGCACCGACCCGGACGGAGTTGGCGCCGACCGGGGCTGGATGAGCGGCCTGCCCGATGCCCGCCCCATTGCCGTGCCCGCCTCCTGGAACGAGCAGTACGAGGACCTGTTCAACTACTTTGGGCTGGCGTGGTATGTACGGCGCACGTTCGTCCCCTCTGCCTGGCGCGGGCAGCGCATCTATCTGCGAGTGGGCTCAGCCTGCTACCTGGCCACGGTTTATGTCAATGGCGTGGTGGTCGGCTCCCATGAGGGCGGCCATCTGCCCTTTTCCTGCGACATCACCGAACAGGTGCGCTGGGGCGCGGAGAACACCATCGCCATCAGCGTGGAGAACGAACTCCTGCCCTCGCGCGTGCCCGCGGGTGGCGCCAGCGGGCTGGGGCTTTCGGGGTATCCGCCCACGACCTATGACTTTTTTCCTTTCTCCGGCATCCACCGCCCCGTGGTGCTTTACTCGGTGCCCGGCTCCGCCATCGAGGACATCCGCGTGGTCACGGAGATCGCCGGCGAGTCGGGTACCATACGTCTGACTGTCAGGGCCTGCGGCGACACCGGTTCGGGCCACGCCACGCTCGTGGGGAACGGCCAGCGCATTGTCGCCGACCTTACTTTCCGCGAGGGTAACGCCGAGGCCGTCCTGATCGTTCCCGCGGCGCGGCTCTGGTGCCCATCCGATCCCTTCCTGTACGACCTCACCATCAGCACCGAAGCAGACACCTACACGCTGCCGGTGGGCATCCGCACGATCAAGGTCACGGACACGCAGTTCCTGCTCAACGGCAAACCGGTGCGTCTCGACGGTTTCGGCCGCCACGAGGATTTCATCGCCAGCGGCAAGGGTCTCAACCTGCCTCTGCTGGTGAAGGACTATCAACTCATGCGCTGGGTCGGCGCAACCAGCTACCGCACCTCGCACTATCCGTACTCGGAGGAGGAGATGCTGCTGGCGGATCGCATGGGGATGCTCATCATCGACGAAATCCCCGCGGTGTCGCTGCAGTTCCACCAGGCCGAACTGGTGCCCGGCCTGCTGAGCCAGTGTCTGAAGGACATCGACGAGCTGGTTGCCCGCGACAAGAACCACCCTTCGGTAATCATGTGGAGCGTAGCCAACGAGCCGTTACCGGCGAGCTTTATGTTTCGCCGTGCGGGCATCGAGACCGACGCCGTCGCCGCCGATGAGCGCGGACGGGTGTTTCTCACGCGCCTGCTGCGCCACGCGAAAGAGTTGGACCCCACCCGCCCCGCGACCATCGTGGGCGTCATGGGCTCGCCCGATGCCTGGCACGCCGAGGCGGACGTGATCTGCATGAACCGCTACTGGGGCTGGTACACCGAATCGGGACAACTCGACCTGGGCATCAGCAAGATCGACGCCGAGCTGGACGAAAAGTGGGCCACTTTCCACCGCCCAATCATCGTCACCGAGTTTGGGGCGGACACCGTTGCCGGCCTGCACGGGCACCCGGGCGTGATGTGGACCGAAGAGTATCAGGCGGAGATGGTGCGCGGGTATATCGAGGTTGCGGCCCGCAAAGAGTTCGTCGTCGGCATGCAGGTCTGGAATTTCGCCGATTTCGCCGCGGTGCAGGGCACCAACCGCGTGGGTGGCATGAACTTGAAGGGCGTCTTTACCCGAGCCCGGCAGCCCAAGCTGGTGGCTCACGTGCTGCGCGAGCTCTGGGCAGGGAGAGAGTAGCATCTCGTGCCCGTTCTTTTGCACAACCTGGCATGGATATTGAGGAGTGGTAATGGATAGCACAGTTCGCGACTGGTATGATTTCGAGGGCAAGGTATTCGTGGTTACAGGTGGCTCTGGGGCACTGGGCTCTGAGCTGGTGCGAGCACTCGTCGGTGTGGGAGCCGACGTGGCGGTCCTTGGCCGCAGCGTGGCTCGCGCACAGCCACTGCTGGATGAGCTGGGCACCGAGCATCTGATGGCGGTGGCGGCCGATGTGCTGGACCGTGCCAGCCTGGAGGAGGCCGTGTCGGCGGTAGAGGCCCGCTTCGGTCCCGTCTACGGCCTGGTGAACGCCGCGGGGGGCAACCACCCGTCCGCCACCACCACCGCCGACCTGAGCTTTTTCGATCTGCCAGAGGACGCCCTGCGGACCGTCCTGGACCTGAACCTGGTGGGCACCATCCTGCCCTGCCAGGTGTTCGGCCGCGGCATGGCGGAGCGAGGCGAGGGCGTCATCCTGAACTTTTCATCGATGAACTATTACCGGCCGCTCACCCGCGTGCCGGCCTATTCCATTGCGAAGGCGGGCGTCAGCAACCTCACCCAGTGGCTGGCGGTGCACATGGCCAAGAACTATGCGCCGGGCATCCGCGTCAACGCCGTCGCGCCGGGCTTTTTCCTCGGCGATCAGAACCGCTACCTTCTGACTGACGAGAAGACAGGCGATCTGACGGCGCGCGGGCAGACGATCATCGACCACACGCCCATGGGGCGCTTTGGCGTGCCGTCGGACCTGACCGGCACGATCCTGTGGCTCCTGTCTCCCGCTTCCGCCTTTGTCACGGGCATCACCGTGCCGGTGGATGGCGGGTTCAGTGTCTTTGGAGGAGTCTAGCAGATGCCATCCTGTGATGCCGTGATCGGATTAGGCCGCGCCGAGGGTCACCTTACGGCCGATGAGGTCCGTACCATCGTCAGCGAGGGACTGGTGAGGCTGGATGTGGACGGCCGTCGTGTGCTGGTGATCATCCCCGATGGCACGCGGACCATGCCCATGCCGCGCTTTTTCGAGCTTTTCGCCGAGTTCTTGGGACCGCGGGTCGCGGCGCTGGACTATCTGATTGCCCTGGGCACCCACATGCCTATGGACGACGCCGCGCTGTCGTCACTGGTCGGACACCCGGTGGTCAATGGAATGGCAGGACCGAGTCACATCTACAACCACGCCTGGGACGATCCCGCGGCGCTGGCGCATCTGGGGACCATTCCCGCGACGGAGATCGGCGCCCTGACCAACGGGCTGTTCAGCCAGGAGGTGCCCGTCCGTCTGAACAGGCGCATCTACGACTATGATCAGATCATCATCTGCGGGCCCGTGTTTCCTCACGAGGTGGTAGGTTTTTCGGGCGGGAACAAGTACTTTTTCCCGGGGATCGCCGGCGCCGAGATCATCGATTTCACCCACTGGCTGGGCGCCGTGATGACCAACTATGCCATCATCGGCGCCGGATATACCCCTGTGCGCGCCGTGATCGACAGGGCCGCGGCGTTCATCGACAAGCCGGTGGCCTGTTTCTGTCTGGTGAACACCCACAGCGGGCTGCACGGCCTGTACTTTGGCTCCCCGACCATGGCCTGGGAAGCGGCCTCGGAGTTGTCGTCGCAGGTGCACATTGTCTGGCTCGATGAGCCGGTGCAGCGCGTGCTCTCGGTGATGCCGACCCTCTACGACGACCTGTGGACCGCGGCCAAGGGGATGTACAAGATGGAGCCGGCGGTGGCCGACGGCGGCGAGGTGGTGATCTACGCCCCGCACATCACCGAGGTGAGCTACACCCACGGCCGCCTGCTGGACGAGATCGGATACCACTGCCGTGACTATTTCCTCAAGCAGTGGGACCGTTTCAAAGACTATCCCGGGGGCGTGCTGGCGCACTCGACGCACTGCAAGGGGTTGGGCGCCTACGACCCGTCCACGGGCATCGAGACGCCGCGCGTCACAGTGACGCTGGCCACTGGCATTCCGCGGGAGCGCTGCGAGCGCATCAATTTGGGGTATCTCGACCCTGCCACGGTGGATATCGCCGCCTGGCAGGCGCGTGCGGATGAGGGCGTGCTCGTGATCCCACGAGCCGGTGAGATGCTGTACAAAATCAGGAGGCAAGCATGAGCTACGGGCTGAATCTACGTTCCGAAGGCGCGCTGGACCTGCTCTCGCTGGGCGCCCTGGTGCATCGCCTGGACCCGGGCGTGATCCCGTTCCGCAAGGCCACCGAGTGCCAGATCCATGTCAGCGGCGGCGAGTTCAACGTCGCCGCGAACCTGGCGGACTGCTTTGGCCTCAAGACCGGTATCGCCACGGCCATGGCGGATTATCCCATCGGTGACCTGATCGCTGAGCGCGTCAAGGCCATGGGCGTACGGCCGTTCTACAAGCATTTCGAGCACAATGGCGTCACCGGGCCCAACATGGCGACGGTCTACAGTGACCGGGGCCAGGGCGTGCGCGCGCCGGTGGTGTTCTACAACCGCTGCAACGAGGCCGCGGGCCTGCTCAAGCCGGGCGACTTTGACTGGGACGCGATCATGGCCGGCGGCGTGCGCTGGTTCCACAGCGGCGGCATCTTTGCGGCGCTCTCCAGCACCACGGGCGAAGTGATCATCGAGGGGATGAAGGCCGCCAAAGCGCACGGCGCCGTGGTCTCCTTTGACCTCAACTATCGCGGCAAACTCTGGAGCCTGTGGGGCGGCGCCGACGCGGCTGCGGGCATCGTGCGGCGCATCGTCGAGAACGTCGACGTCCTCGTGGGCAACGAGGAGGACCTGCAGATGGGGCTGGGGATCCCCGGGCCCGAAGTGGCGGCCAAAAACAAGCTCGACCCGCAGGCTTTTGTTGGCATGATCAGCAAGGTCACCGATCTGTTCCCGAATGTGAAGATCGTGGCGACCACCCTGCGCGAGGTCCACTCCACAAACCGCCACTCCTGGAGCGCGGTAGCCTGGATCAATGGCCAGACCTACCAGGCGCCCACGATGGAGCTGGACGTGTACGACCGCGTGGGCGGCGGGGACGGCTTTGCCGCCGGGCTATTCTACGGTCTGATGACCGGCGAGCCCGAGCAGACGGCCGTGAACCTGGGTTGGGCTCACGGCGCGCTCATCACCACCTACCCCGGCGACACGACGATGGCGACCCTGGACCAGGTGCGCGCCCTGAGCCAGGGCGGCTCGGCGCGTATCCAGCGCTAACGCGCATCTCCTGGCGAGCACAAGACCGCCCCGAGGCCTGTAAGGGCCTTCGAGGCGGTCTTTGTCTGGTGAACGGTCCAGTCACGCCTTTTCGCTATCCGCCGCTCTGCTTGCCAGGGTCCGCCCAGTCCTCCTTATCGGCGGAACCAACCGGCCAGGACTCTTGTGCCTGGTAGGCTGTGATCTCGCTGTCATCCCAGTAGTCGCAGTCGCCGTCTCGCCGACCCATGCCATATGTGTCCCTGCTGTTGGGGTCGAACCCAAGTTCCGCCTCGCGGTCGTCGGGGATAAAGCCGCGATCCAGGTCGCAGTTGTGCTCGGGCAGTGTACCCTCGTACCAGACGCGCGCCTCCGAACCGCGAGGGGGATCGGGTTCGAACTCCGCCTCCAACTCGCCCAGATCATCCAGCTCCCAGGTGAGATCATCGGCCCACACGCGCGGCAGCGACTCGGCCTTCAGATCTCTCTCCAGAATCACGCCCTCACTGTCCGAGAGCGTCCAGCGGTCGTTTTTTGGGGGCTCCAAAACCTCTGTCTCGCAGTCATCGCCCAGGCGATACGAGACCAGGATCTGCGTATCCGTCAGGTCACGAAAGGTCTCTGTGTATCCGGTCAGCTCGTCTATACTGCCCGTATATCTATAGTACAGCCCCGCCTCAAATGGCTCACTGCCCATCGGCTCGGTCGGAATGCTCTGGCCGAAAGACGTCCCTGCAAAGGTTGTCCTGCCGTCTTGCTCCCTCACCTCCAGAGTGACGATCTCATGCGGCCAGGACGCCCTCGACAGGCCGTTCACCGGCAGCGGGTAGGAGATGTCCACCTCGAGGCTAAAGCTCAGCTCTGGATCGTCCACGTCGATGGTCAGATCGAATCGGTCGGTGCGGGGGTCCAGGTTGTAAACACCGCTCCCCTGAGAGCTGTCGCTGAGAGAGAACCCGCCCGCTCAGATCTCGCCAAGGCTGGAGGTTGTCCAATCCACGCGGCCGTCTTTCAGCTCAAAGGCCCCGCGCCCACGCTCTATGAGCGTAAACCCGATCACCGTCTCCCTGCTGGCCGAGTAGGGCAGAATCCCGTTCAGATCCACGGCCACCGTCTGGTTCACCGCGTCCATCAGCGCGCCCAGACCCACATCCTCGCCGCCGGTCAACGTTGCGACGAGTTCCAGGCCGTTGAGCACTCTCTCCATGGCCACGCCGCCGACCGTGGGTGCAAGCACGCCGAGGAGCATGCCGGAGGGGGGAGCCGCACCCAGACCGTTCTCCCGGTAAACGAGCGTTCCCACAATTGTAGGGGGGGTCGGCGGCGCGCGCGGGCGCACACAAGGAGGCGGCGGGGATCAGTACCAGGGCGAGAGCCAGCACCAGGGAGACGGAAGATCTGAACATGTCTCACCTCATGCACAACAAAGCAATGAGACTGAAACCGCTAGGCTACAATATCCTTATACAGCGGCAGCGATAACCCGTCAATGATTTGGCCAGGCCCCACACAGCCTATCAGGGCGACTCAATCCCCTGCCCAGCCTGGTCACGCCAGCCGGGGTTGGGCTGCGGGATGCGCGCCTCGATCGCCTCGCGCCAGGCGACCAGGCGCGCGTGCAACTCCGCTGTCAGTGCCGGCATCTCCGCCGCCAGGTTGCGTTCCTCACCGATGTCCTCTCTGAGGTTGTACAACTCCAGCCGCCCGTCCTCAAAGAACTCGATCAGCTTGTAATCGCCGGCGCGCAGGGAGCAGCCGGGCGTGCCGCCCTGGTTGCCATAGTGGGGATAGTGCCAGTAGATCGCCTCCCGCTGCAGCGTCTCGGCCTCGCCGCGCAGCACAGGCGCAAGAGAGACGCCGTCGACGTGCTGCTCCGGCTCGGTCGGAAGGCCTGCCAGGTCGAGCAGTGTGGGGTACCAGTCCGTGGACGTTGTCACGGCCTCGCAGACCTGGCCGGGGGGGATTACGCCAGGCCACGCCGCAAACTGGGGTTCGCGCGTGCCGCCCTCGTACATCCAGCCCTTGCCCTCCGCCAGCGGCGCGTTGCACGTC
Source organism: Anaerolineae bacterium (assembly GCA_040772225.1). Taxonomy (GTDB): domain Bacteria; phylum Chloroflexota; class Anaerolineae; order UBA1429; family UBA1429; genus JAAYED01. The sequence continues at coordinate 72,101 of JAXGYO010000002.1, read as the reverse complement.
GGCGAGCCCTCGGCCGTGGCGAGTCCGCCATTGTCCGAGAGGAACACGACGATGGTGTTCTCTGTCAGTCTCTCACGTTCCAGCGTCGCCATCAGCCGCCCGACATTCTCATCGAGATGTTCTACCATCGCGGCGTACACAGGATCGGATTGCAGCCTTCGGCGCTGGATGTGCAGGTGGCGCTTGTGCTCGGTGGGGAAAGGCCCGCCATCCTCAAAGGGCTCGATCTGGTCCAGGCCGAGATGCCTGGCCTTTTCTCTATACTTGGCGATGGTCTCGGCCTTGGCCTCGATCGGAGTGTGCACGGTATAGTACCAGAGGTTGAGAAAGAACGGCCGCTGGTCGCGCGCCTCGATCAGTTCGATCGCCCGATCTGTCAGGTAGTCGGTCAGATAGGTCCCCTCGGGCACGTCGGCGTCGCGCAGCGCCGGGATGCCCCAGGGCGCAAAGTACCCTTCGTGCCCCGGTGAGCCCCACTCGCAGCCGCCGACATTGACCTGAAAGCCATGGCCAGTAGGCAAATCGCCGGGGCCGCCCAGGTGCCACTTGCCCACATGCCAGGTGGCATAGCCCGCATGGCCCAGCGCATCCGCCAGCGTGTATTCGCCAGCGGGCAGTTCCTTGAGATACGGCACATCCACCAGCCTCCCCCGGCAGGGGTGCGTCGTGCCGCCCCAATCGATCCAGTCGGTGACGCCCAACCTGGCGGGATACTTGCCCGTCAGGATGCTGGCCCGCGTTGGCGAGCACACCGGGCAGGCGGCATAGGCGTTGGTAAAGCGCACGCCCTGCGACGCCAGCGCGTCGATATTCGGCGTCTCGTAGAAGGAGCTGCCATAGCAGCCCAGGTCACGCCAGCCCATGTCGTCGATCAAAATAAAGATGATGTTGGGTAGAGTCACGGTGCCCCCTTCGTGTGAAGCTGTTCCTGGCCCTGCGGACCGCCCCGGATAGATTCCTCACATCGCAGAGTATCGCCAGCGAGACTGCCGGTGTCAACGCTCCGGCACAACCCACAAGAGGGGCAAATGGCCCTTTCACAGCGGCTGGACGGCTCGCTGTGCGTTGGTATACTGAAGCCAATACGACTCTACAAAGGAGTGAGCATGGATCCCAACCGCGCACTGTGCCGTTTTTCTGTCGGTGGTGCAGCCGCCCGCCTGGGCTATATCCGCGACGGCAAGCTCTACGATCTCTCAGCGCTCGCCGATCCCGCCTTTGCCAGCCTGTCCGCGTGGCTGACGGCGGCCAGCGGGCGCGCCACCGAGGCGCTGGCCGCTCTGGACGAGGTAGTCGCCGTCCAGACGCCGCTGGGTGATATCGAGACCTTGCTGGCCGGCGACTGCCGCTTGCTGGCACCCATCGATCAACAGGAGGTCTGGGCCTGTGGCGTGACCTATGAGATGAGCCGCTCGGCGCGCATGCGCGAATCGCGCGAGCCCACCATCTACGAGAAGGTCTATGACGCCGAGCGCCCGGAGATCTTTTTCAAGGCCACACCGCAGCGTGTGGTGGGTCCCGGCGAGCCGGTAGGCATCCGCGGCGACTCGAGCTGGGATGTGCCCGAGGCGGAGCTGACGCTGTTGATCACGCCGGCCCTGGAGATCGTCGGCTATACGGTCGGGAACGACATGAGCTCGCGCTCCATCGAGGGCGAGAACCCTCTGTACCTGCCCCAGGCCAAGGTTTACGACAAGAGCTGTGCGTTGGGTCCCTTTGTCTGTCTCGCGGGGGACGTCGATCCCCTCAATCTGGCTGTGAGCTGCGTCGTCGAGCGGGACGGCGCTACCGTCTTTTCAGGCGAAACCCACACGCGCCAGATTCACCGGTCGCTTGAGGAACTCGTCGCCTATCTCGGGCGCTGCAACACCTTCCCGGCGGGCGCCTGGGTCATGACCGGCACGGGCGTGGTGCCTCCCGATACCTTTACGCTGCTGGACGGCGACGTGGTGAGTATCACCTTTGCCGGGCTGGGCACGCTGACCAATACGGTGGTCGAACTCAGTGTAGAGTGATCAAGGAGCAATGCTGCTCGTGTCTGCACATGATAGTCCATCGGGCGACGCGAAGCGGAGTACGGGCCGGGAGGCGTTTTCGGTTGGCAGATCCGTAATCTTGTGGTAGGATGATCGCAGGTGCCGGTGGGCATCTTCCGACGCAACCGCCAGGGCTGTAATGGGACAGCCAGGGTGAATTTCCTCGGTCAATGGTGACAGGTGGCTACGTTGGTGCAAGCAGTGCTCGGATTGATTGTTATAGCGGCAGCTTTGGTTGCCGTGTATTCAGAACGTCTCGTGGCGAGCGCCGTGGCCCTGGCTGCAGGGAACACCGCGCTCGCCGTGCTTTTGATCAGCGCCGGTGCGTCGCTCGCTGGCGTTGTGCAGTTGAGCGTGGGCGTGGGCGTGCTCAGTGCTCTGTTCCTCGTGGCCATCAGCCTGACGGAACGCATGGGCCAGGGGCCCGATGAGGACTCTTTATGAAGCGTGAGGGCCTGCGCCGCATACTGATCCTCATGGCGCTCTTGCCGCTGGGTGCGGTTCTCTCCTGGGTGTGGATGGCTCCCCGCTATGAGCCTCTTCCCCTGCCCGAACCCGCCATACTCCTGCTTCGCCCGGCAGATCTTGTCCTGCAACTGGCCCTGATGCTGGTCGCAGCTCTGGGCATACGCACTCTGTTGCCTTCCGATGAGGAGACAGAACAGAGGGGTCAGGGGCAATGAACAGTGTATTGGGAGAACTGCTGCTTTTGGGCCTGGGGCTTGGATTGCAGGGTATTGGGATACTTTGCCTGCTCACACGCCGGCGTGCACTAAAGGTTGTGTTTGGTTTGAACCTGATGCTACAGGGCGCCCTGTTACTGATCGTGGCGGCAGGCCTGAAAAACGGTCAAATGGCCATGGCACAGGGGATGGTCATCGCTGCCCTGCTGGTCGAGACTGTGGTTATGGCAATTACACTGGCACTGCTACTGAACATTCACCGACACTACCCGGAGGGGCTTATCGATGATGTTAACCGTCTCAGGGGCTAGATGCTGAGCCTGGCGCTGGGTGCCTTTATGCTCGTGCCGCTGCTCGGAGCAGGTGCGCTTTTCTGGCGTGGCTATCGGAGATCGGTGCGACTCGCGGTGTGGGTCACGCTCGTGCTCAGCACGGCGTGGGCGACCGTTGCTGTGGTAGCGGAGGCAACTCCTGCGCTCGGGCCCTTGCCCGGCCCCATGGGCTCTGCGCTGAGCTGGACACTCGGCGGAACCAGTGCGCTGCTGGCTCTGGCAGCGGGCTGGCTTGTGGTGATCGGGCTGGCGCCTTTTGGCCGCCCGCTGGATGACGGCCCTCCTGCGCGTCCAGCTATGGCGCTCATCTTTCTCAGTACAGTCCTCTCTGCGCTTATGGTGGATGATCTGCTCGTCCGGGTTATCTCTCTCGATCTTGGCTCGCTAACTGTTATCGCCCTGCTGCTACTTTCAGTCCCCTCCTCCGCCCGTGTCACCGCTCTCTGGAACTATGCACTGCTGATGCTGGGCGATCTCGCCTTTCTCGCCATGGCGCTCGTGCTGCATAGCAGTGCCGGCACCTGGAACATTGATGCTGCCCTCACTCTGGCCAACGTTGCCGCACCAGGGATCCGCTGGGCCGTCTGGTGGACGGGCCTGCTGGCAGCCTGGGTCAAGCTTGCCCTGCCGCCTCTGGGAAAATGGCTCCGTGCATTTGAACACCGGCAAGGGCTTGCGCCAACCCTGGTGGCAAGCGCTGGCCCTCCTCTGCTGGGAGCGTATCTGCTCTACAGGTTGCGCCCTCTGGCACAGGCAACGGGCTGGCCCGCGACCGCCCTGCTGGTAGGAGCCATCACCGTCTCGAGCATCGTGTTGCTGTGGCACTGGATCAGGGATCGAGACGCCTGGGCCACGGCGCTCGGCAGCCACGCACTGCTCGGCACGATACTCTTCTTTTTCCCACTCTATCCAGCGTATTTGCTCTCATTTGTGCCGGTCCGCCTGGCGCTGTGCATCGCGCTGCGGAATGCCCGCCAACCGGAACAGCAACAGATGTCGCTCTCCGAAGATGCCCCTGCAATCTTGCGGCGCCTGGCCGCACTGGCGGCCAGCTATGACGGGTTATTGACAAGCGCCCTGGTGGGCGGCACGCGCGCAGTACTATCCCGCGCCAGGGCATTTGCCCTGAAGGTGGACGAACGCGGGCACCATGCCCTGGAGAAGGCAGTCTACAGTGTTTCTCGCGTGGGGGGATGGCTGTCCGGGCATCATGCGGGCAAGTTACGGAGGAGCCTGCTTTGGACGCTGTCTGCACTGATCCCTGTTCTGCTCGTGTTGTTTCTAGCATCGTGGGAGGGGTAACGTGACCTGTCACCTGCCCCTGACGACGCCTCTGCTGCTCACTTTACTCCTCCCCTGGCTGGGCGCCTTTGCAGTCCTCCTGCTGCGCTCCCGTCCGTACGCGCAGATGGCCCGCGCTGCGTTGGCCGTTGTGCTGGCCACGGGAGTAGCTCTGGCATGGGCCTGGCTTGCACAACAGCATAGCCCCGGGACGCTCGTTTGCGTCCCGCAAAAGCGTATACCTGCGCTGAGCTGGCACTTTGCACTGGACGGCCTCGCGCTGGCATACGCGGCCAACCTGATTCTGGTAACACTGCTCGCGGTATGGTACGCGCAAGGGTATCTGCGCCACGCGCGTAATCCGGCCCTCTGCTATGCACTGTTGTTGCTCTTTGCCGGATCGATGCTCTGCGCACTGCTGGCCAACGATGTCTTTCTGTTTCTGGTCTTCTGGGAGGTGATGCTCATCGTGTCAGCGGGCCTCCTCCTCGGCTGGGGTGATGGCAACGATGTTGCCGTTGTGACCTTACGCTACTTTGTATACTCACAGACAGGCTCGCTCTTGCTGTTGGGCGCACTGGCCTACCTGGTTTCAATAACCGGAAGCACGCATCCCGCTGAAATCGCGGCAGGCGTCAGTCTCGCGACCCCTGGGGCTCTCACCGCCGTTGCCTTTGCGCTGCTGATTGGCTTTGGCGTCAAGATGGCGATCGTCCCGATCCACGGCTGGCTGCCCGACGCACACTCCGTAGCCCCGATGCCCGTCACGATCATGCTGGCTTCGGCCATGCTGCCGATGGGCGCCTATGGCATGATGCGTTACATGCTCATGGTGCTGGGGCCAGTGGCCCTTCAGCCGCTTCAACTCACCATTCTCGTGCTTGGCATCGTCTCGCAGGTGCACGGCGCACTCATGAGCCTGGCCAGTCGCGATGTCAAACGCATCGTGGCCTATAGCAGCGTGAGCCAGATGGGCTACATTCTTTTCGGTCTGGGGACACTGTCAGCCCTTGGGGCCCAGGGTGCGCTCTATCACGTCGTGGCTCACGGCGTCATCAAGTCACTCTTGTTTATGGCCATTGGGTTGGTGATTCACAGTACAGGAAGGCGATCCATCGAGGCCCTGGGCGACCTGTGGCACCACCAGCGGGGTGCCATGATTGCCCTCGCCGTGGGTGCGGCAGCCCTGGCGGGCATCCCCCCGCTGGCAGCCTATCTCGGCGAGTGGCGGATCCTGTCTGCCGGCCTCGTAACCGCCTATCCTGCTGCTGGCTACGTTGCGCTGTTTACGCCCCTGCTGACAGCCGCCTATGGTATTGCGCTGGTCGGGCGCCTTGCCCTGGCGCCGCTGCCAGCCCCACTGGACATCTCCCCAGTGCCGCGCACGATGCGTGCGAGTACAACGGTGGCAGTGGTCCTCGTTGTCGTGCTAGGCCTTGCCAGTAGCGCGCTGGATGGGTGGATAGGTTCAATCATCGGTGAAGCACTGAGAGTCGCCCTATGACCAGTCTGAATCTCCCGGGGCCTGTGGCCGTGCTGCTGGCCGGCGCTGTCGGCGTGTACACCCTGGCACGGCTGTTTCCCAATCGAAACACCCTTCTCGCGAGTTTCTCTGCCCTTTGCCTGGCCATGCCACTAGTGCAAGGGCTGACCTCGGGAGATGTGATGGTGGCGCTGCGGCTTCAGGATTCTCTGGGCGCATCGCCGACGCGCCTGTCAGGCAGCGCGGGTTCGCTGCTGGTGTCGGTAGCACTGCTGCTGGGAGTCATGGTGTGCATCTACGGCGGCATCTATATGTCACGCGACAGGCGAATCGATAGATACTACCCCTTGCTGTTGCTAATGCTGGCGGGCACCATAGGAACGATTCTCGAACAGGATCTGTTTACGCTGTATCTGTACATCGCCCTGTCCACGAGCGCCTCTTACGTACTTGTTGCCTTTCGACGCGATACCGATACGGCCATCGAGGCCGGATTCAAGTATGCCATTATGGGCAGCATGGGCTCTTTGCTGATGCTGTCGGGGATTGCGTTGCTGTGGCGAGGCACAGGTCGTATCACCATACCGATGGCGCTTGATCCTGCCGACAGCTGGCAACTACTGGGCATGGCTCTGCTTACTTTCGGGCTGTTGGTCAAATCGGCGGTTTTCCCGTCGCACACCTGGCTTCCGGATGCTCACGGCAGAGCCCCGAGCAGCGTGAGTGCACTCCTCTCTGGCATCGTAGTCCCCGTGCAGCTATACACACTGGTCCGATTGGGCCTTGGGCTCGGCGTACATCGTGCCAGCTTTGGTTGGATGCTCGCATCGATGGGCGCAGTCTCCATGCTGGCCGGCAATTTGCTGGCGCTCAGACAGATCTACGGCAAACGTCTGCTCGGCTACTCGACTGTGGCACACCTTGGCTACATGCTGGTCGCCTTTGGTCTGGGTATGGCGTTTGACTCGCCAGAGACCTTTGCCGCAGGCCTACTCCTTCTCGTGAGCCATGCGATCCTCAAGAGCCTGGCCTTTCTGGCCAAGGGCGCATTGCACTATTACTATGATGCTACGTTGTTGGTCGATCTGGATGGATTGGCCCACCGAGCGCCGCTTGCCTCCGGGCTGCTCATACTCGCAGTCCTCGGGCTCGCCGGGCTGCCGCCAGCACCGCTCTTTGTCGCCAAGCTTGGCCTGTTCTGGGCACTGCCGGGGTTGGCCGGTGGTGGCGTCATCGTGATGATCGCACTGATTGTCCTGGGGAGCCTGATCGGCCTGGGATACTATCTGCCCATCGTGTGGCGTTTGCTGCGGCAGCCGGCCGAGCCCGTTCAGGTACAGACGCATGCCCACTGGATTCAGGTACCTATTTTGGCCCTCGGCTTGCTCGCGGTAGTCGCCGGGCTGTGGTCCACCCCTCTCTGGCATGCGGCCCTGGATGGCGCACGGCAGATGCTGGCCCTGGGGCCTTTATAGGAGCATGGCATGAGCACCGTACTAGCAGGGCTGATGGTCTTTATCGTAGTTGGATTGGTGTTATACCGGCTGGGCGGGCGACTCGCTCCCGGCGCCCGCGATGAGGGAGCTAAACGCCAACCTTATGCCTGTGGCCAGGATTTGGTGCCGGGCGGAGAGCAGCTTTCGTACGGGCGCTTTTTTCGGCTTGCCCTGCTCTTTATCGTAGCTCACATCGCCGCGCTGATTTCCATGCTGCTTTCGATTGCCGGCACCGGCTGGTTGCTGGCGGTCGTCTACCTGTCAGGCGTTGGTGTGTGTGTGCAGATTCTTACGGCGGAGACGGACGAACATGATTGATCGCATCGTGCGTTGGGCACGCAAAAAGTCACCCTGGATATTGCATTACAACAGCGGGGGGTGCAATGGGTGCGACATCGAGCTCCTCGATGTACTCACGCCGCGCTATGACGTAGAGCGCCTGGGCATTCTAAAGGAAGCCTCACCGCGGCACGCGGATATCTTGATTTGCACCGGCCCAGTCACACTCAAGTCGCGTGGCCCGCTGTTGCGCATCTATGAGCAGATACCCGAGCCGAGATGGGTGGTAGCACTCGGCTCTTGCGCCTGCAGCGGGAGTATATTCGCCGGCAGCTATCACGTACTGGGAGGAGTCGACCAGACGCTGCCCGTCTCCATGTATGTCCCAGGTTGTCCTTGCCGGCCTGAAGCGATTATCTCAGCCCTCGCCGACCTGCTGGAGAGGATCTAAGAGTGATTGACACGCTGCTTACTGCGCTGGCAGTTGTTCTGCCTGAAGCCGTTCCGGACCGGGAGAGTATTGCTGGTGGGGAAACCGTGCTGGACTGGCCGCCGGAGTGTCTGCTCGCTGCTTTTGGTGCGCTGGCTGACAGTGGGCTGCCGGTGCATCTCAGCGCCATCACTGCCCTGCCGGCGGATAGCGGCACCCTGCTGCTGTACCATCTCTGGCTGGACGCTGGTTTGACGCTGCGTGTCCACTGCCCCGGCAACGAGGCCCCCTCGATCACGCCCATTTTGCCTGCGGCCAGCTGGTACGAACGCGAAGCCCACGACATGCTAGGAATACGGTTCGTAGGCCACCCCGGTTTGAAGCCTCTACTGCTCGCAGCGGAGTGGACCGGGCCTCCGCCGCTAGCCCGCCAGGAGAAAACCGATGCCTGAAGTGACGCTGCCAGTAGGGCCGCAGCATCCTCTGATCAAGGAGCCCATATCGATCGTGCTCGACTTGCAGGGAGAATATGTGACGTCGGCGCAAGTTGAGATCGGATATGTGCATCGCGGTCTCGAACAGCTGTTGCAGAGGCGCAGCTATGCGCAGGGCGTGGCCGTTGTCGAGCGCATCTGCGGGATCTGCTCCCATGCCCACACGACTGCCTACTGCCAGTGTGTAGAGACCTTGCTGGGTCTTGAGGTGCCGTCTCGCGCGCTGACCATTCGGACGCTTTTGTGCGAGCTGGAGCGATTGCACAGCCATCTGCTCTGGTTAGGCGTTCTGGCGGAGGCAATAGGCTTTAGCACGATCTTTATGTACGCCTGGCGGGAACGCGAACACGTCCTCGATCTGATGGAGATGATCTCTGGCGGACGAATCGCACACGGCGCCAATGTCATCGGCGGGGTTCGTGAAGATCTCTCTCCAGACCAGATCGATGCTGCTCGCGAGCGTCTCCAGGGGCTGCGAGCGCATCTCAGTATCTTTGTCGACCTGGTCGAACGCGACCGGTCGTTTCATCAACGCACGCAGGGCATCGGTCACCTGACGCTGGATACAGCCCGTGCCTATGGCGTGGTGGGTCCCATCGCCAGAGCCTCAGGATCTACCATGGATATACGTCGCGATGCCCCCTACGCCGCATACAAATGGCTCAATGTCCCCGTGGCGACCACAGGCGGTGGCGATGTGCTGGCCAGAGCCTGGACGCGGGTGGAGGAGATCAGGCACAGCGTCGCGCTGTGCGAGCAGTTGTTGGTAGACGTCCCTGACGGTCCCCTCAGCGTCCGCATGCCCCGGCGTGTGCCGGCCGGTGAGGCAATCACTCGCGTAGAGGCTCCGCGAGGCGAGCTATTCTATTATGTTCGGTCTGATGGCACCGATAGCCCTGCCAGAGTGCATGTACGGACGCCAACTCTACCAACCCTGCTGGTGATGGAGGTGCTGCTACCGGGCCTCCAAACCGGAGATGTGGCGGCCGTGGTGGCGGGAAGCGACCTGTGCATGGCTTGCGCTGACAGATAGAAAGGGCATTACGTGACGGAGATCCGAACGCTGGCTGAGATGCTGCTCTTTCCCGGTGCGACGTACCTGGTGGTGGTGGGTCTCCTGCTGGCCTGGGTGGATCGAAAGGTTATCGCCGTATTTCAGGGTCGCATCGGACCGCCGATCTACCAGCCCCTGGCGGACTTGATCAAGCTGCTGGCCAAAGAGGATATCACGACCGTCGGAGCGGACAGTCGGCTGGCCGCGTTTCTCCCTGTCATGTCGCTCGCATGCAGCCTGACTGCCGGCCTGATGGTTCCGGTGGGCAATCATGCCATCGTATCGTTCGAAGGAGACCTGGTTGTGGCGCTGTTCCTGCTCAGCTTGCCCACACTGGCCCTATTTCTCGCTGGCCTCATTGTCCCGAGCGTATACAACGTGCTCGGGGGCAACCGGGTACTGCTTCAGTACCTGAACTATGAGGTCCCGTTGCTCCTTGGCCTTGCCGCTCCGGCTGCCTACGCACGCAGCTGGGAGATGAGCACACTGATGCAGTTACAGAACGGTTACCGCTGGCACATCCTGGCGATGCCTCTGGGTTTTGTAGTAGCAACCCTGGGCCTCATCGGTAAACTGGAGCGCGTGCCTCTGGACGCACCTCATGCCAAGGCCGAGATCGGTGCAGGACCGCTAACCGAATACAGCGGCCGCAAGTTGGCTCTCTGGCGCCTCGGCACCTGGGTCCAGACAGTCGTGTGCATAAACCTCATGGCTGCTGTCTATCTGGGTGGAGCCGACCAGGTCTGGACATACTGGGGCTTTTGGGTCTATGCGGTCAAGATCGCCTTGTACATGGCGGGGCTTGCGCTAGTGGCTGTGCTGTATGCCCGGCTCAGGGTGGATCAGGTCGCGGAACTGAGCTGGCGCACGCTTGTGCCCCTGGGCCTGGCACAGCTGCTCGTCGCCTTGCTCATAGGAGCATAACAGATGCCTCATAGAGAAGCCGGCTCGAGCTCTAGCAGCTACTTTCTAAAGCATCTCCTTCGCGGTCTGCGCCGGGGCGCAGACACGGTGGATTTCCCGAGGAGCGAGGCGGTCATTTCTCCCAACTATCAGGGCGTTGTGATTGTAGATATGCAACTGTGCCGCGGGTGCGGCCTGTGTGTGCGAGCCTGCCCCGCCAACGCACTGGAGTTGCTTGGCAATCGCGAGGATGGCTGGCGCATGCGCGTCTACCACGATCGCTGCGCGGTGTGCGGGCTGTGCGAGCTGGCCTGCCCGTCCGGCGCGATCCGGCGATACCCGCGATATCCTGCAGGGAACGCGTGCAGGGAGGGGCTGATGGACGAGCATGGGGAGAGCGCGGGTTAGCACCTGGGCGCCCCAGACCAGCGGCGAGCCGGGAACAATTCGCACTGTGTGCCCTGCTCTATCCTGTCCTCGACGAGATGGTCATGAGCACACGTTCTAGTTCTTTCTGTCCCTGATCGTACTGCGCCCCTTCGGTATTTCTCATAAAGTTGCCGTTTTCGCGGAAATCCATTGACACCTGGAACGCTGTGTGTTACCATTATTCTGATGATCGGCTCAAGGGTGAGCGTGACGACAGAAACGTCTCACCCATGTGTTTCTCGGGCGCAAGATGGGAGGAGATAGTGTGTGGAAAGAACGCAGCCTGATGGTTTGCTCTGTCGGGCTGTTGTGCTTTCGCTGGATCTGCGCCAAAGGAAGCCCGAGTGACACAAGACGCTGGCAATAGCCGGTGTTTTGAGCCGTCTGACCGAGGAGGGCAGCGGTCATGCGGAAAGGAGTCAACTATGAGAAACCTCCTGGACTGGGCTGTCGACAAATAGGTTTCGCGAGCGATTTAGGGCCATGATCACGCGTAGGAGTTTGTTGGCACAGGCAATCACGGCGACACGATAGGCTTTTCCGCGAGCGCGGAGCTGGGTCATATAGAGACGGAAGGTATTGCTGTACCGGACTACAGACTGGGCCATGAGGTACAGGGTGCGACGTAGATGGGGACTGCCGCGTTTGCTGATATGCCCCTGGCCCTTGAATTGTCCGGACTCGTAGGTTGTGGGATCTATGCCGATAAAGGCGGACAACTGGCGGTGGGACGCGAAGCGCGAGAGTGAGCGAACCTGAGCCAGGAAGAGCGCAGCGGAAATGGGGCCCACGCCCGGGATGCTCAGCAGGAGGCGCCAGGCTACGGGATGAGCGGCGCGAACGGCCCGGATCAAAGCATTTCGGATGATGCTGCTCTCCTGGACCAGGTGCTGGAGTTGACGGATCTTGCTTTGCAGCACGGCCTCGCGCTGGGGGGTAGAGATACCGATGGAGACGCAGGCCGAATCGTAAAGAGACTGAGCCGTAATCCGAGATCGTCGCCCGGAAGGCAGGTCTGTGCAGGCGGCCTCCAATTGAGTCGGCGTGGCCTTGGCAATAGCGTGTGCGGAGGGGAGAGCCAGCAGAAGGCCCAAGATGCGCTGTGAGAAGAGGCTACTGGAGTCGGCTAACTCAGGGAAGAGCGTGTGTACTTGTTGGCGGATCTGGGTCTTGAGACGCGCCACTTGCTGAGTGATCTGCTCGTACTCGGCGGCGAGTGTCTGGAGATCATCCCCTAACTCGCAGGGCTGCACGCTGGAAGGGGGCAACTGCCCGATAAAGTGAAGAATGGTGCGCGCATCGATGGCATCAGTCTTGGTGCGGCGCAGGGACTGTGCACGGCGGAAACGGGAGATCAGTAGGGGATTGAGCTGCAAGACCCGGGCGTTCCGCTGAAGGAGCCAGGACAGAAGAGGTTCTGTGTAAGGGCCAGACGCCTCGAGACCAAAGACAAAGGTCTCAGGGAAAGGCCCATAGGGCTCCAGGAAGCGGATCAGGTCGGCGAGCCCGTCTCGGGAAAGGGGAAAGGCTCGCACGACCTCAGTATCGCCGTCACCGACGGCCACGGCGATACTGTCCTTGGCGAGATCGATACCGACAGGTGTTCGAGAGGTGTCCGTGTCCATGGCAAATCCTTTCTTTGTGGTTCTCAGGCGGGGATGGAAGCCGGAAGAGGATCTTCCCCCTGGCCTCCTTCATAACACGGGCTCAAGGCCCAACCAACTAATCCAGGGTTGGAAGATCGGGGATACCCTCCTTTACGGGCTCGATGGCCCACAAGCCATGCCATCCTCCGATCTCCCATCCCCGCCTGAAACCAACGTAGTACATTTCTACTCACATTTCTAGTAGGAGAGAACTCATGCGACTGGGATTTATGACGGTGAAGGATATGCGCGCCCTGCCCTTTGAGGAGGTCGCTCAGTGGGGGGCGGACAACGGATTCGAGGCCGTGGACGCACAGGTGGAGCACATCGACACCTGCGCAGAGATCGGGATCGAGGTGGGGGCCACGCATCTGCGACCCCGGGTACTGACGCTGGATGAGGATGCGCGGGTTGCGGCCCAGCAGGAGGCCTTTGCGATCATCGACGAGGCAGTCAACAAGGGTGTCACCAGGGCGATGATCCCGCATTCGGCGCCAGCCCGGCATGACCACCGAGGAGAGCATCGACGTTTTCGCCAAGGGCTACGGCCCCATTGCGGAATACGCCGCCGGAGAAAAAGCATTTCAAGCTGGTAATGGAGATTCATCACGCGCACGGCCAGTGGCTGGCGCATCACGCTGGAGCTGATCCGCGCGGTCTTTGCCGCCGTGCCCTCGCGCAGCCTGGGCATCTGCCTCGATCCTCGCACCTGGTGGTGCAGGGCATCGACTATATCCGGGCGACCAAGGAGCTTGGCGACCGGATCTACTACGCTCACGCCAAGGACACCGAGGCCTTGCCGACAAGCTGTACGAGTACGGCATCTTTGGCAAGGCGCTGGCCAACAATCGGCCGTTCGCAGGTTGGTGGCGTTACCGCCTGCCTGGCGCCGGCTCGATCAACTGGGCGCACTTTATCGCGACGCTGAACGAGGTCGGGTACGATGACGTCCTGGCCATTGAGCACGAGGACGAGATCTATTACGGCAGCGTCGATCTCAACAAAAAGGGCCTGCTGATGGCGAAAAAGTACCTGGAGCAGTTCATCGTCTAGCGTCCGACGTTAACGGTACGCACACAGCGGGCCACCCCGATTCCGGGTGGCCCGCCGCTATTCCCGCTCTGCCAGCAACTGCCGGTAATTGCCCTGCCAGGTGTCCTCAGCACGGGCGGTGAACTTGACGATCTTGACGTCCGCAAAGCGCTGCGCCAGCCCCAGTGATCTCCTGGGGCAGCCGATCCCACTTGTTCCAGCGCACGATGGCCTCCAGCCGGTCGGCGGCGGGCGCCGCCCACTCCCATTCCAGCCGGAACTTGTCCGCCTTCAGGTAATAGTCACGCTTTTCCCAGGCCTCAGTGGTCACCTCAATGGTGGCGTCGATCTCGCGCAGTGCATAGACGATGGTCGCCACCATGTCGCGCGCCTCGTCGTCCAGAGTTCCCTTGGTCATCAGATGGCGCAGCATCTCGGCGATGGTGCGGCGCGCCTGGTTTCGCAGCTTGCCGGGGTTGGCGGTGTTGATAATTCGAGCCATCAGGGCCTTTGCGTTTGGAGGATCGGACATAACCGAAGACTATACCGGCGCGACTCCTGGACGCGAAACCGCGTGTCTGGCGCGCCCACAGGACTTGTCCGCGGATTCGGGGACAGCAGATATGCTCAATGTGGGGGAGGAAAACTCCGCCCTCCGTGGCAGCGTTCATCGATCCGGTGGACGCCACCTGGGGCGGGTCTTTATGGTTAGCCCGGTCCAGGGCCCGCTCTACTCGATGATGCCCGCACCCAGAAGGAGTCGAGAATGGTCTCGACGCCGCCTTGCCCCCGTGCCGTGGTACTGAATCCACACGACCAGCATAGGCGCGATCTCGTCCGGGCAGCGCCGCAACGATGGCGATGCTTCCGCTCGAGCCGCAACTGTCGTACAGGTCGATCACGCCGCCGGCGAAGGGTCCGAGTAGGTCTTTGCCGGTCATAGATCGTCTCGCACGCATTGTTGGTGCGGATCTCCGAGTTCGTCTCGTTCAAGAACGACTCCGGGTCATACCATCCAGCAGCGAGACGGACCCGATGTACACCACGCCGTCCGCGTCGTACGAGTTGAGGAAGGCATCGACGCTCGGTGCTGCGATGAGCCGCGGGCCGATCATGGCGCCGTCATCGGCGTACCAGATATCGCTGGCCACTTCGTCCCAGCTGAAGGCACGTCCATCTCCAGTGCCGGCGTCGCCCTGGATGGTCATGGTGCTGCCGGTAGAGCCGCTGCCGCCGGCGTACTCCTCTTCCTGGAGCACCTCGGTTACCGCGAGTTCGCGACCGTTGATCTGGCCCTCGGCGGATTTCCACCCGAAACCCAGCGCAGAACTCCGTACCGACAACGTGTCACCTGCTGTGTGGCTCTTGAGCACGCTGCAATAGTCCGCCATAGTGCCGTCCATGCCCATGGTCAGCCCTTCCAACTCCAGGATCAGGTCTCCGCCCTTGATGCCAGCCTTGTTCGGGTGGGAGCCAGACTCGACCGACGCCACCCATGCCGGAATAGGCGCCGTCACCGACGATCTGCCCGTTCACGCCGATAGAGTTGACATCTTTGTTCTCGTGGCCAACTGGTCAAAGACTCTTCTCCACTCCTTCACGCCCGACGCAAACCCCTGGCCTGAGTCGTTGCAGGCGCGACGCCCACGACGGCGCCATCCTTGCTGACCAGCGGCCCGCCCGAGCTGCCCGGGTGCTGGGCCGCGTCGTGCTCGATGGCATAGTCGATAGAGGCCCAGCCCGTGTCGCCGTCGGCCTTTTCCTTGAGACGATGCCACGGGTCAGGGTGTACTCCAGGATCGCCCAGCGCGGCGCCCGCCACGTACACTTCCAGGCCCGGTCGACGCGCCCTCGTACCACCGGCGGTGGAGGTCCCCCTCCACCGGATCACGGCCAGGTCGGAGCACTCCGAGACGCCCAGCACGCGTGCGTTACGCGCTTTGGTCTCACCCATACAAACACCTTGAGAAACGCGGCGCCGGTGGCCAAGATGGTTGTTGGTGATCGCCAGGCCTGAGCGTTGACGAAAAAGCCCGAGCTGCGACCGGCGGAGTTCGCCTGGTAGCCAAACTCGGGGTCGACAACATCTTCCTGCGCCTCAATCTGGCCTGCGCCAGCACGCCTGCAGCGTATCGACCGCGCCGCTGACCAGAGCGCCTTCGGCCTGCTCGTCCGTCGCCTCAGAGGTGGTGCCCCCGATGGACCCACCTTGGACCCGACAGGCTGAGTGTCAGTGGCCTCCAGTGTCGCCGTGGGCCTGGCCGTTGCCTCCGGCGTTGCCGTCACCACCAGCACCACCGGTGGGTGGGTACTGGCTCCTGGCCGCCGCAGCCGGAGAGAGCCATGGCCAACAAGGCCAGTAAGATGAACGCGCGCGCAACGCACGACTCGTGACCATACGTCTCCTTATGCGCTATAGACTCGTGCCGCGATTGCCCTGCTGGCAGCCGCCCTCCCCCACGCGGGCCTGGCTCCCGGCCTGGATTTCGCATACATTATACAGAGTGGCCTGCGCCAGAACAATGGTTTCGGTCGAATTGCGCTATGCGGCCCAATGTTTTGCGCAGGTTTACGGAGCATATTCACGTCAAGGCCGTCTGCGGCCCAACGTCTCAACGTCTCAACGTCATTACCATTCCCCTTGTCCCGGTTACCACGCCCAACCAGTACAGCAGAGCGGGATCGGAGCGCAGTACCCTGCGCCGCCTGCACCGGGGCCGGAGCCCCCGGCCGGCTCGAAAGTCCGCCGCGCTGCCCGCATTCGAGGCGCGCTCAAGCCCTCTCCTCGTCCCTCCCCCGTTAACGGGGAGGGGTGAGGGTGGGCCACACGCCGACCTTCCCCGAATGTGCTACACTGCAGGACCTTGAGCACCTCGTCGCCATAGTGGTTGATGTCCTGACGGCGAACTTGCCTGACCTGGGCCTCGCAAACGGCCGGCCGGTGGTGCTGTACAGGCTGGCCCAGGCCTCCTCGTCGACACGGCCTGCAGGGCACGCTTCAGACGCTCATACGGCCTCGTCGGCGCTGGTGCGCAGGCGCCGCCGTAAAGAACGACTCGCCGTCATAGTCCGTGTCGATGAACCAGCAGGCGATGTCGTCGGTTGAGGACGAGCGCAATCTCGCCCGTGTAGGTTGTACACGTCCACGCCCGGGATCTCGATGGTGATCCGGCCGTCGTCCAGGGGCGCGGACGCTGGTCGTCGGGCTCGCCAAAGACCATGAACAGGTTGCCCGCGCCGGTCTTTGAGGAGTTCGTCGCCCATCGCCAGGTCGGGGTTCATGCGCACGGGCAGAACGGTCAATTGCCGTAGCGGGTGGATCTTCCGCGACGTGCGGGTCAAAGGCAAAGCCGCACACCAGCAGGAGATCGTACCCCAGGCCCCGGACCGCCTCCCGGCGGCCTCCTTGACCTGCTGCGGCCCCACGGTGCCCTGCTCCGGCCCGATCGAGACCGCCATGCGCCGCACCTGCCCGCCTGGCGTCGGTGCATCGCCCGCCGCCTGCAGCCAGGCGCTCCGCGTAGGCCCAGACGGGCGAACTTCACCGTTCTCCTGCTTGGTGTTCTGCACTGCCGCCTGCCTCGCAGGCTGCCGCGTTCGCACCTTTCATGCCGTATCGGGACTATGTCACGCTGCTAATCTGCCTTGTGCTCGGTGAAGGAGCCATGAGTTGCGAGAACGGAGGGCCTGTACTTTAGGAAGCCTTGATCCACGTAGCAGTAGTCATAGTACTTCTACTCTGACTCGATTTACGTCTTGACCACTGAGCCAGGCGTTCAGCTTTCAGGGCATCGTCAAGGTCCTCCTGGCCTTTGGTCTCCACGATCACCAGCTTGGGCCCAACCTTGACGAAAAAGTCGGGCACATACTCCGGGGCGCGCTATCTGCATCGATATAGTCGATCCTAAACTGCACGGCCAGGTAGTTCTTGCGAAAGAACGTCAGGTGGTGTTGTCCAGGAACGCTGCGAACTCTAGCTCGCGCGGCTGCCGCCAACGATCTTGTTGAACACGCTCTTCTTTGGCACGACATACGCCTGATCTTTGACCACAAACGCGCGCACTTTGCGCAACCGGATCATCATGACTTCATGTCCCCTTTGTCGCGAACGGTTGCGTCGTTGATTGCATGTTTGAACGTCTCCAGCACCGTCTTGGTGGCCGCCAACTCAGACAGGTTCCGCAACGTTGAAGTCGTCGAGCAGCACGGGTCGCTCGAATAGCTCGTCCTGGATGAACGCCTTGACCTTGCCATAGAGCATTGCGGATCACCACCAGGCGCATGTCGCGCATGCGATCGTCTGCGCAGTAGCCGACCACGCTGCGATAATCCGCCACGCCAGCGCTGTCGAAAGGCGTTACGTGGTCGATCTCGCCGTTGGGCATGTCACGCCGTGGAAAATGTTGCGCTGCTCCTCTTCGCTGAACTGGCGATACAGCAGACGTTGGTGACCCATCCGAGAGACATCCAGGTCTGCGAGGTTTTTGTACTGCGATACATCCGCGGGTGAGAACCGGCAGCGCGATGTCCAGCGCATCAATGTCCTTGTTCACATTCGTCGTCGAAATGACCAGCGGCGCCTTTGCCTGTCCCTTCACCCATCGGCTTGTACTCGAGAGCGACGCCTTCCTCCTGCACCGACTCGACAAACTCCATGAACGCATCCGTGCCCACGACGCTGACCTGTTCCGCGACGTCGTCCAGGTACATGCGCTGCAGGCCTCGGCCCAGTGTCTGCTCCGGCAGGATGTTGCTCTTAATAGCAGGCGCGCAAACCAACGATGGTGGTCACATTGCAGCACGTCCCAGCCCTCTTTCAGCATCATCACTGGACATGATCGCTTTGTAGGGCTGTCCCAACCATCTATGGCGTTCGCCTGCTTTCAGCAGGTCAAGCCTTCCTGACTTGCCTTTTGCCTTCTCATTGATCTCACCGTTATTATTTGTGGATGCAGAGCACGGGCACCCTTGAGGTCGAGATATGGCTTCAGGAACTCCGCCACTTCCGTCGCAGCTGCATCATCCGTCATGATGCACAGAATGGCCTTCTTGCCGACACGCTCGGTGTTCGGCGGATGCCTGCAGCCACTCCTCCACGCCCAGGCCGATAGTCCAGGCATTTTCGGTAAAGCGCGAGCTCTGACGCTCAACCAGCTTTGAGCGGCCGGCGGCATCGGGCAACACGGGGTGTGCCGGATCAATGTTCTGCTGGCGTCTTCGACCAGCGTGATAGCCGGCACGTCTGAACAAAGATCGCCTCGTTGTTGTGTTTCGGCGTCGCCGGTGACATCGACCTGCAGCGACAGCCCCCGATCCCTTCGCAGCATCCGCCGTATTATCCTCGATGCGACTTGAACCAGCCATATCCGGGTCGGATGGTGTGCCTCATCGTTCAGGATCGCCAGCTCGTCAATGTCCTGCACGATCATCCTCAAATCCACCTTCGATCATTGGCGGCCCCGGGAGAGCTGCGCACCAGGAAACAGTCTCGGGTGTCCTCATCATCGGGGCTGGGGATTGTGTCGTTGCCAGCGTACACGCGGTGACGTTCGCCAGAAAGATGTTCCCGATGGGGCGGACAATGCTGACCTGATCTTGAAGGTGCACCGTCAGCTGGAAATCCTCGTGCCAGTTGCGGCCGCCGACCCCGTCATCAGAAGCACCGGGTCTTCAAAAAAGATGCTGAGCCCCTCAAAGTCTCGCTTAAGGCGGTCCAGCACGATGATATTGGGGGCGATGACCAAGTTGGTGGCCATCTCCGAGTCGGGCTCGTAAAGGCGGCAAGTAGCTCCACGCCAGGATGAGGCTCAAGACCTTGACGGTTGGTGCCGGTGCGCCATCTTGACCACATAGCGCCGCCAGGTCTCGTCGAACATGCCTGTCGCGAGCACGCCGAGCTGCCCAGCGCACGGTCAGGCTCGTCCTGACGCGCGCCACGTCCACCAGGTACACGATCGCCTCGACGCCCTGCGCCAGCGAAGAAGGCCTGAACTCGGTCATCGCCCTGCTCGGACCGGACGACACCAGGTGCTGCGCTGGAACTACCCGTCCAGCAGTGCCCTGCCGAACTCGTCGCGCGCCTGTACCTGCTCGACCGAAACGCCTGCACCTCACGGCGCAGTTTGTACACCAGCGGCGGCATAAGCTTGTCCATCGTGGTGGTGCGCAGCGCTCGTCCGCCGGGAACCAGCGCGGCGGGGATCCAGGATGGCGTGAGGCGAGGTCGAACGGATGGACCGCCACCAGCGCCTCCTCCCACCGTGACTTCGACGATGCATCGGTGGTGTCATTGCCAAAGATGTCGACTACCTTGACGGCGATTTTGCGTCGGCCGGCACGCACTCGCGCTCGATGCTGCGCAACTCCAGCGTGCGGTCCTTTTTTCGTTCGGTACATCTGGCCACTCGCCCTCGAAGACATAGTCGCCCGTCCAGACCTCCTCATAGTCCGGTATCTGCAACTGCTGGCGTTCCATACCTGGCATTTGACCTGCGCGGGCTCGATGGGCACCCGCAACTCAACTCGCGCTTGACTCGCAGTTGAAATCCACCGCCCAGTAGTCGATCCAGTCGGACCAGGTCTTCGGTGAGCACCTCGCGCGTGACCATTCATATGTCCTTGCTCACCCGCACGATCTGGCCCTTTTCGACAACCACCTTGCTGCCTTGGCCTTGAGCGGTAGTCCGGCCTCTGTTACAGAGTCCTGGCTGCAGAAATAATGGAGAAAGTTGTCAGCTCAACCGACACGCGGTTGCCCTTGACGTGCGGCGCCACTGATGTACGCCACATCGTGGAACACGACCGCCTCTTTTCCACCGCCCGCTTGTCAAAGACCTCAGCCGGAATGTACTTGGAGGTGATATCGATCCCCTGCTCTTCGCCTTTATCCACACGGCGCCTGGGGTCAGCCCATTCCTCGAACTCGAATCCGAGGATGTCGACGCGCGTGATGTGCTTCGCGACACTCCAGGATGACCTCCTCGGCGAACAGCCGCGACACGGGCAGGTTGACCGACCTACGGCGACCAGCCGACCGGCCTTTGCCCTGGAAGGTGTGGTAGCCTGTGACGCCTTCCGCGCGGTAGGCGCGCAGGATCAGGTCCACAGCGGCCGCCTCTTTATCCTTCTGCTGAGCGCTCGCGCTCCGCCTCGCGCAGGTTCGGGTTCACGCCGACATAGTGCTGCCGCTCGTACTTGCTCAGTTCGATCTCAGTCTGGATAGTCCTTGCCCTCCGCCTTGAGTTGGCGCTGCACGCCGATCATGCGCTTGCGTGTGGTGGATGGCGAACTTGCCCAGGTCGCAGCCAATCCAGCGACGCCCGAGCTTCTCTGGCTACGCGCACGCCGGACCCACAGAAGAAGTCGGCAACCAGATCGCCTTCATGTGATGATGCCGACGATCTTGTCCAGCAGCGCTTCAGGCTTCTGGGTTGGATAGCCGATTTCTTGTCGCTCTGCGAGCGATGATGATGGAACGTGATGTCCCACCAGTCTGGGCAATCCTTATCATACGAGGCACTCCCCCAGACCTATCCGTCGCGGACGCACAATCCGCTTCGGTGGCGACGTATGCCAGACTTAGGTACACGCGGCATGTTGAAATCGTACTGATCGCCTTTTGTGCAGAAGAAGATGCCCTCGTGTAGCCTCTGCGAATCGTCTACCCGCCGGCCTCGACCCAGTGTAGCACCACACGATATGGTTCCGGAACCAGATGAAGAAAACAGCTCGTCTAGGATGAACCTGACAAGTGCGTTTACTCGCCAGTCGACATGGACATAGATGCTGCCGTCATCGGCAAGTGCGGTCTTCATTAGGGACAATCGCTCGTACATCATGCTAACGAAGGAGTTGGTGCCTTGCCCCAAGTATCACGATACGCTATCTCTTCCAGGATGTTGGGGCGTTTCGCGAGGGTTCCATCTCCAACTTCAATGTCCATGCTGAAATCTGCCCCTACATCAAACGGGGGGTCGATATAGATCAGTTGAATCCGCCTTGAGCCTCGATTTCATCACGCAGCGGCCCATTCTTCAGGCTGGACAGCACCAGACGGTTATCGCCCCAGATCAGCTTGTTGGTCCAGCCCTTGAGCTGTCGCCCCCGGTCGTCCAGGTCGAACAGGCTGCGCTGCAGGACGGCGTCCGCCGGCTTTTCCGCGCGAGGCTCATCCACCTGCTCGATCACCTGAAAGGGCAGCACGATGCCGCGGACTTCATTAGTCTTTCCGTTCCACACCAGTTCTACCTGGCGTTTGTCCTCAAACAACAGGAACCGGTAGCGGTCCGGCAGCGGCTTGTTCCGCATCCAGATACCGCTGGACCTCTTGCCTTCTTGCTCGGTCAACATTGCCATTGCGTGCTCCCCTTCTGCTCAGGCCCAGGCCATCGTCGGTCGGGCTACCACCCGCTCGCAGGTCTCATTCTACACCTTGGCGATCGGCACAAAGTGGGAACTGGTGCGGCGGCCCACTTCGATGTCGTTGGTGATGCCATCATCGCCAAAGCGAAAGTAACGGCTTGGCTCTAGGTACGGGGAGTTGATGACTGGATTCTCGATGACGACTTGGGACATAGTTTTCGAGCCTCACCGATGGTGATGTGGGCGATGCAGGCAACCAGAAGATGATAGCGCTTGGAGACACAGGTGTCAAGGATGTGCCGACTTGACCACCCCCGAGCACGCCGCTGGCCTCTCCCTCCGCTGCGCTCCTACCCCGGACGCGCCCGCTATCCCGGCCTCCTCGTCTCCCAGCCCTCCTCGAACAGCCGCAAAAAGTTCCGCTCGCCGTAGGGGTGCGCGGCGGCCACCGATTCGTCCAGCTCCACGCCCCAGCCCGGCGCGTCCGAGGGCGTGAGGTAACCGCCCATCACCCGCGGGACGCCCCGCAGCAGGTCCCACACCCAGGGCTCGCAGGAATCATCAAAGTTCTCCTGGATCAGAAAGTTCGGGATCGAGCAGTGCAGGTGGGCGTTCATCGCCGTGCAAAACGGGCTCTGTGCCTGGTGGCAGGCCACCAGCGCGTCGTAAGCCTCCGCCACGGCAAAAGCCTTGCGCGCCGTAGAAGGCCCCAGGTGCATCGGCTCCGGCTGCACGATGTCGATCACCCGCTCGTGCAGCAGATCGGCGAACTGGCGCAGCTCGTGGAACGCCTCGCCCAGCACCACGGGATAGCCCAGCGCCCGCTGGACCTCGATCGAGCCCCGCAGATCGTAGGAGCGCACGGGCGTCTCGATCCAGAACGGCCGGAAGGGCTCCAGCGCGCGCCCCACGCGAATGGCGGTCGAGACCGTGAAGCGGTCGTGGGCCTCGATCAGCAGGTCCACGTCATCCCCTACCGCCTCGCGCACGGCGCGCACGATCTGCACGGCCAGAGCCTCGCTCTCACGCTCGATCTGCTTGTAGGCGCCCCCAAAGGGATCGAACTTGAGCGCCGTGTAGCCCCGCTCCACCATGTGGGCGGCAGCGTCGGCAAAGAAAAAGGGGTCGCGCGGGCCCTGGTACCAGCCATTGGCATAGGCGCGCAGGCGCTCGTGCTGCTTGCCGCCAAACAGCCGCCACATGGGCACGTCCAGGCTGCGCGCCAGGATGTCCCAGCAGGCCTGCTCCACCGCCGCGATGCCCGTGGAGCGCCCGTGAAAGCGCGCCTTGATGAGCTTGAGCCATACCCGCTCGGGCTGCAGCGGGTCCTCGCCGATCACGTGCGGGCGCAACTCCTCCACGTCCCCCAGGTTGGGCCTGGTCGCGAGCCCGCCGGTCGCCTCACCCAGCCCGCGCAGACCCTCGTCCGTCTCCAGGATGACAAAGATCCAGTTCTTCCAGGGATTGCCCACCACAACCGTGCGCATCTCAGTGATCTTCATCGCCTGCTCCTACTGCCGGTCGAATGGCGCGACGGCGGACGTCGCAGTGGAGGATGTCGATGCCCGCGCGCTCGATGCCGGCGCCATGTCCTCGGGGTGGTCCACGCCGTAGGCCAACGGGCCATTGCCCCGCCAGGTGAACTCGGGCTCCAGGTCGCGCAGGATGTCGTCCAGGGCGCGATGATCGTGCTCGTCCATCACGCCGGGGGGCGCGTTGCGCGAGCGCGCGCTGCGAATCACACCCCGCCGCCGCAGCACCTCCTTGTAGATCGCCCCCGGGCACTGAATCTCGATGGCGTACAGGGGCGCGAGCAAACCATAGATGCGCTTTGCCTCGGGCAGGTCGCCACGTTCCAGCGCATCCCAGAACTTGACCATGACGTCGGTCACGTGACACCCGGGCATCTGGCCAGCCACGCCGCGCGGGTACTCGAGCAGCATATAGCGCCCCCCCGAGCCGCCAAAGACGCCCTTGAGGTTTGGCAGCCCGGCCTCCATCAGCGCGGTGATCTTGTGCGTGACGGGCAGCGTCTCCTCTTTGATATAGTCCGCACCGGGCGCCTCGCGCACGATGCGCGCCAGCAGCGCGGCCGACATCTCCGTGCCAACGGCGTGGTTCTGGACGATCACGGGCAGGCGCGCAGCCTCAGCCACGGCGCTAAAGTACGCCACGAGCCCGTCGGGATCGTGCATCTTGGTGACATAGGGGGCCATGGCGATGACCGCGTCGGCGCCGACCTCGCGCGCCCGTCGAGAGAACATCGCCGCATGCTCGGCTGACAGCCCCTGCACGCCCAGCACCACCGGCGTGCGTCCGGCGGTCGCCTCCACCACCCGCGCAAAGCCCTGCAGACGCTCCTCATCCGAGAGCGTGCCAAATCCGCTGGCGTTCACGGGCCACACCAGGCCGTGCGCCCCGCAGCCGATGCAGAACTCGACTACTCGATCCAGCCCCTCCCAGTCCACCTGCCAATCCTCGGTGAAAGGGGTGGCCGGAATCGTAAAGATGCCTCGAAACTGGTGTGTCATTGTCCCCCCGGGGTCTCTCTGAAAACGGTCCTTCTCGCCGCCCTGGCGACTCGTCGCGAGCACGAATTTGGCGCATCCTAGCGCACCTGAACCTCACGCGCAACCTCAATCGCAGGACCCATGGGAGTGTTGCGGGTCGCTCCTGTGCCAGGATGATACTTTACCAGATAAAACAGGGAAAACCAGTTGAAGTCTCGCTAGCCGGGTGTTATAATGCAATTGCACTGCGTTGCAGGAGCGGTGCGATAGCTCGTACAACCAGAAGAGACAGATGTGGGCTCAGCAAGGGAGGTGAGGCCATCGGGCACTGTAGGTTCGTGCTGTTTCGTTTCGCAGATCGTGTATCCAAGAGGAGAGACTAACGTGAAACGTACAATTCTTGTGCTTCTGGTATTATCGATGGTCCTCGCAGGCTCGTTGGCGGGCTGTGCCAAGGAGGAAGAAGTCGCCGGAGAGCTGGAGATCTTTTCCTGGTGGACATCCGGCGGCGAGGTGGAAGCCCTCAACGCTGTGTACGACATCTTCTCGGCTGCGTATCCCGATGTGACCATCAACAACGCGGCGCTGGCCGGTGGGCAGGGCCAGGGTGGCAACATGAAGGCGCTGCTCGAGACCCGCATGCTCGGCGGTGAGCCGCCCGACTCGTTCCAGGTGCACCTGGGCCACGAACTCACGGACAGCCATGTGATCGCCGGTCGCATGGAACCCCTGGGCTGGCTCTATGAGGAAGAGGGCTGGTACGATGTGATGCCGCCGGACGTGGTGGCGATTGCCTCCTATGAGGGCGAGCCCTACTCGGTGCCCGTGAACATCCACCGGTCCAACTGCCTCTGGTACCGCCCCAGCCGTTTGGCTGAAGCCGGCATCACAGCGCCCCCCAATACCTGGGATGAGTTCTTTGAAATGGCAGAAAAGCTCAAGGCCGCGGGTATCCCTGCAATCGCTATCGCTGAGCAGGATGCCAACGGTGGATTCTCCGGTCACATGCTGGAGAACATCCTCTTGAGCGTGATGGGTGGCGACAAGTACAAGGGGCTGTTTGACGGCAGCGTGGGTTGGGATGATCCCGACGTCACCGAGGCGCTCGAGATCATGAACAAGATCTATGACTATGCCAACCCCGACTATCTCAGCACCGCCTGGGGTGACATCAACGACCGGTTCGTGACCGACGATGCTCCGGCCATGATGCTCATGGGCGACTGGACCCACGGCGTGCTCATGTCCAAGGGTTTCGAGGACTATGAGTTCATCGCGGCGCCGGGCACGCATGACTATTTCATGGTGCTCTCGGACTCGTTCGGTCTGCCCAAGGGTGCGCCCCACCGGGAGAACGCAATCGCCTTCCTGAGGATCATCGGATCGAAGGAAGGGCAGGATGCCTTTAACCCGATCAAGGGCTCCATCCCGGCCCGCACCGATGGCGACCGGAGCAAGTACGACGAGTACCTGAACGGGGCCATGGATGACTTTGCCGCGCTCGAGGGGACGCCGAGTATCCAGCACGGCGCAGCCACGTCGCAGGCCTTCCTGACCGACTATGACATCGCCCTGGCCGACCTGGCCACCAACCGCGATGTCGCCAAGGCTCAGAGCCTTTTGGTCGCCGCCGCAGCCACCGAAGGATTTGGTGAGTAGACCGGTGGCGGTCGATACGCAAGGGAGGAGCGGCGGCGCACCCGCCGCTCCTCCCAAGGGCTCCTGGCTCCGTCGGCATTTCCCCTGGTTCCAGGGCGATATGCGCACTGCGTTCCTGGTTCTCTTGCCCTCCATCATCCTCGTGGCGATCTTTATCTATGGTTTTATCCTGTGGACTGGCTATATCTCGCTAGTTGACTGGAAGACCGCCGTAGAGAACTATGACTGGGTGGGATTGAAGAACTGGAAGACCCTTTTTGGCATGGAGCGCTTTCACTGGAACATGCGCAACCTGGTGATCTATGCCGCCGGCTTTATGACGCAGTGCATCTTTTTCGGCTTTCTGCTGGCCGTGCTGCTGAACCAGAACGTCAAGGGCGAGAACATCTTTCGCAGCATCATCTTGCTGCCCTTTGCCGTCTCTGCCATCGTCACCGGTGTGGCCTGGCGCTGGCTCATGCAGCCGACAACGGGCATCAACCTCCTCTTTCAGCGCATTGGCTTTGAGAACTTTAGTTTCGCCTGGGCCTCGGACGTGACGTGGGGAGCCCTGGCGATCACCATTGCCTCGGCCTGGCAGTTCACTGGCTACATCATGGCGCTGTACCTGGCGGGCCTCCGTGGCATCTCAGATGAGGTCGTCGAGGCGGCGCGCGTGGATGGCGCCGGCACCTGGCAACTCTACCGCCATATCGTCATCCCACTCGTCATGCCCGTGACCTTTTCAGCGATCGTACTCACCGGCATGGGTTCCATCCGCGTGTTTGACATGGTGACAGTGCTCAGAGGACCCGCCTTTAGCACGGACATGCTGGCCTTTCACATGTACCAATCCACCTTTGGACTCTACCGCATGTCGCTGGGCGCCACCATCGGCTTTCTAATGCTGTTGCTATCGCTGTTTCTGGTCGTGCCTTACCTGCGCGGAACCCGGTTTGAGGAGGCATGATGAAACGTCAGATACGTTTGTCGCGGCCACTCATCTACCTGGTTCTGATTCTGTTCTGCCTGTTCTACCTGATGCCCTTTTATGTGATGATCATCACTTCACTCAAGCCCTACCAGGACCTGAACGTGACACGCATGTGGGATCTGCCCACAACGATCTCGCTGGAAGGTTTCCTCGAAGCGTGGAGGAGGGTAGCTCCCAACTTTAGGAACAGCATCGAGATCACGATCCCTGCGGCGCTGATCTCCTCTGTGTGGGGATCGATCAACGGTTATATCTTTGCCAAATGGCGTTTCAAGGGTTCGGACACGATTTTTATGCTCTTTCTGTTCGGGATGTTCCTGCCCTATCAGGGTATCCTGATTCCGCTGGTGCGGACCCTTCAGGCCTTTGGGCTCTATGGCACCCAGGCGGGGCTGATCCTCACACATTGCGTGTTCGGCATCCCCATCACCGCCCTGCTCTTTCGCGGGTACTATGCCGGCATCCCGAACGAACTGCTGGATGCGGGCAAGATCGATGGCTGCGGCTTTTTCAAGCTCTACCGGCACATTCTGCTCCCGATATCGCTCCCCGGCTTTGCCGTGGTGCTGCTCTGGCAGTTCACCTCGATCTGGAACGACTTTTTGATCGGGCTGGTGGTGTTGTCCAACCCCTCCCGGGCGCCGGTAAACGTCGCTGTCCAGAATATCGCGGGCAGTTGGAGTGTGGAGTGGAACGTGCAGATGTCGGCAGCGCTGATCGCGGCCCTGCCAACGGTCATCGTCTACCTGAGCATGGGCAAGTTGTTCATGCGCGGCCTTTTGGCGGGCGCTGTCAAAGGCTGACGCAGTGCTCACTCCAGCAGAACAAGAGCGCCCGAGCCGGCATCTCACCGGTGATCGGGCGCTTTTGGCCGTGTGACGCTGAACTCAGGCCCAGCCTGAGCGCTCCAACTCCCACAGGTTTGCCAGCATCCCGCCACGGGAGATCAACTCTTGCGGCGTCCCCTGTTCCAGGATGTGCCCGTCGCCGAGAACGATCACCTCATCGGCCTCCAGTGCTGTCGCGAGACGATGAGCGATCGTCAGTACGGCGCCGCCCCGTGCGCGTACATGGGCATTCACCGCCTGACGGAAGGTAGCCTCGGTGGCGCTGTCCACAGAGGCCGTGGCCTCGTCCAACAACAGCACCAGCGGGTTCCCGGCCAGTGCCCGTGCAAGAGCCAAGAGTTGTCTCTGGCCGGCTGATAGCTGCGCACCGCTCCCCCCGCCCTGGGGGCTCAGGGGTGTGTCAAGACCCTCCGGGAGTGCCCGTACCATATCGCCGGCTCCGGCCACGTCCAGCGCCCGCCACAGATCGTCGTCGGTCAAGGCTGCATCGTCCAGCGTCAGATTGTCGCGCAGGCTGCCTGTGAAAAGCTGCACCGTCTGAGGCACAACACCCAGGCACCGCCTGCGCTCGGTTGCTTCCAACGCCATAGGATCTCTTCCAGCAATACGGATGCTACCCGACCAGGGCCGGTACAGGCCACCCAGGAGGTGGAAGAGACTGCTCTTGCCCGCACCCGTCCTCCCGACGATAGCTACATGGCGGCCTGGCGGTACGCACAGGCTCACGTCACGTATCACCGGGTTGCCCTCGCTGTACCCAAAGACCAGGTGGTCGATCTCTACCGGGGAGCCGCCGGTTTGCTGCGACCCCGCAGCGGCATCGCCGGGCTCTGATACGACAGGGGAGGGTGCCTCCAGAGGAATGCTCAACACCTCAAACACGCGTTCGAGTCCCGCCAGGGCCGCCTGGGCGGTCCCCCAGTCTTCGCCCAGGGCGATGATTGGATCAAAGAAGCGGTTCACCAGCAGGACAAAGGAGGTCAAAGTGCCAGCAGTCAGCACTCCGGCCCATCCAGGAGTCTCGCGCGGGATGCCACCGACAATGAACAGGACCGCCACCGCTGTCGCGGCGAGCACGTCCATAACGGGTGAATAGAGCGCACCCCACCATACCGAGAGGTTGGAGGCACGCAGGGCCTCCAGCAGCGTCGCGCGAAAGGCGCGCAGCACGCGGTCAGCCCGATTGAGCGCCCGGATGACCTCCACGCCCATCAGAGATTCCTGCAGCCGCGCGTTGAGCAGGCCGATCTCGCGCCTGACCTGGCGCTCCGCATCTCGCATCCGGTGCTGAAAAGCGCGCGTGATCACATAGACGATCGGCAACAGCACAACCATGATCAGCGATAGGATCGGACTGAGCGCGATCATCGCCGCCAGGGTAGCCACCACAGCCACAAGCTGGCTCAACAGATGCACGATCCCCAGTGAGAACAGGGCGTTGATCGTCTCCATGTCGCTGGTACAGCGGCTGATGGTATCGCCGATAGGTGTGCCGTCGTGATACGCCTGCGGGAGTCGCTGCAGATGGTCAAAGAGCCGTACGCGTAAGAGCCGTAGAGCCCCCTGAGCCACCACAGCCGTCAGGATCGTAATCACCATTCTCAAGAGCTGTACCGCCACAAGCGCCCCCAGGTACAAGATGGCCAGCGCCAGCAACCCCTCGGCAACTCCCGCTCTCAGGTAATCATCCACGAGCCGCCCCATGATCAGAGGTGGCACCAGATCGACCGCAGCGGCGGCCAGCACGCAGGCCAGCGCTCCAGCCAGTTGGCCACGCCAGGGCCGCACCATCTCGCCGAGAAGCGACACGGCGCTCTGCGTTACCCGGGTCTGCGCGCTCATGGGGCCACCTCCATCCCTGCTATGACGTGCTGCGCGCGATAGATACGGGCGTACAGGCCACCTTGGGCGAGTAGCTCAGAGTGCGTGCCTTCAGCCACAATGCGCCCCCTGTCCAGCACGATTATTCGGTCGAGCCGCGGGAAAGAAGCCAGCCTGTGCGAGCACAGCACGATCGTGGCGCGGGCCTCTGCCGGCGCCTCTGGACCAAGAGCGCTCCTCAGCGCCGATACGATGCGCCCTTCAGTTTCGAGATCAACCGCTGAGAACGGATCATCGAGGAGCAGTGCTCCCGGAGGGTGCCCGGTCGGCGTCGCCAGCGCTCTCGCCAGTCCCACCCGTTGCGCCTGCCCCCCCGATACCTGGACGCCGCTCTCGCCCACCGCCGTGTGCAATCCCTCCGGCCAGAGCCTCAGGTCGGTGTCGAGCGCCGCCGCCCTCAAGAGATCCTCCTGATCCGGAAAGCCGCCGTGCCCCTCATCAATGCCGATGTTCTCTGCGACGCTTCCCGAAAAGAGTCCGGGGTCCTGCGGTACATAGCGCAACCTGAGCGCTCGCTCCTCCATGGGAATGTCGGCCACGTTGCGACCATCAATGGTCACCTGGCCCTCCAGCACAGGATACAGGCCCAGCATAGCGCGCAAGAGTGCGCTCTTGCCCGAGCCGATTGGCCCAGTGACGCCGACCATTTCGCCGGGCGCGATGCTGAGCGTCACGGCCTCCAGTGCGGGCTGGCCGTTCCCCGGATAGGCAAAGGCCACATTCCGAAGGGCAATCGCCGCGGGCCCGGCGGCGGGCACGACAGCAGGCACCGGCTGCGGGTTCATCCCCAGGATATGCGTCGGCCGGAAGCTGGAGCGCACCGGCTCGTTCTCCAGCGGGAGGGCCTCAGGGAGCATCGCCTCAAGCCGGTCCCAGGCCACCCCGGCTGCCTGGATGCGGTTAAAAAACAAGGGCAAACGGAAACCGCGCCCTATAAAACGCTGGTAAAGCAGCAGGAATCCCACCAGATTGCCGGCGGTCATCTCGCCCGCCACCACCTGCTGGCCCCCGAGCCAGACGATCAGCACGATGCCGGCGCTGATGAGCAGGGTGTATACGGGCTGAAGCCCTGCCTGCAGACGTGTCTCCGCCAGGCTGGCCGCTGCGAAACTGCGGGAGAGTTCATCCACGCGTTCTACCGAAGCCTCTGCCCGACCCATCAGCTTTAGCAAGCGCAATCCCGTGAGCCGCTCTTGCAGCGCTGCCGTCAGCGCAGAGCTGGCCTGGCGGACAGCTCCGGTACGCCTCCGCACCCATTCGCGGGAGCGATACGCGAGCCAAAAGGCCACCGGCACTGGGATCATCGCCAGGAGCGTCAGGCGGGCATCGTAGAGCAGCATCGTGGTCAGCAACGTGATGGAGAACAACCAGGTGTCCCAGATCTCTGTCGTGGACTCGTTGAACCCCGACCCAAAGAGATCGGTATCGCCGATCACCCGGGCCATGAGATCGCCGATCGTCTGCTGCTTGAGCCAGGTCAACGGCATGGCCAGCAAGCCCCGCAGCGCATCGTTTCGCAACGAGAACACCGTACGGCGGACCGCGGCACGCAGGTACCAGCGTTTGCCCACACGTGCGATAGCGTGAATGAGCATCCCGCCAGCATATGCCGCGGCGGCGACAATCAGAGCGCGTACCGCTGCGGGCTCACCTGTACCTGCCGCAAGCGTCGCGTCCACCGCACGCCCGAGCAACACCGGCGGCAACGCGACGGTGATATTCATCACGATGCCAAAGATAGAGCCCAATAGTAGCAGGCCTGCCACCTGCCGGTAGTATTGGCGCGCGCGCCAAAGGAAATGTCGTTGCATGCATCCTCCCGAGCTGCGCAGGGCGTTGTCGCCATGACTACGGATGATCTTACGACAGCATACCTGCTATCACAAGCCCCCGCTTGCCACGCTGGCCTTGGTTTGGCCGCATTCGCGCTTGTCTGTATCATTCGAATTGTCAGCCACTCGCTGACAGCAAAGGAGCACTGATGCGCTCTGCCATGCTTGCACTTCTTATTGCGCTCATCCTACTTGTGCCTGGCGCCGCCCAGGCTCAGGCACCGGAGACGCCGGTCGATGTCCTGTTGCCCGCCACCGTGGTCTACATCGTGGACCAGTCCGAGATTCTGGTGTTTGGGCAGAGCCAAACGATCCAGACGCTGGAGCTTGCCCTGACCGTATCTGGACGCCGCGGTGAGATCGTCACCGCCGTCACGGGGGCAGCGCCGTCGGTAAACGCGGTGACCTATGGCGTGGGCGATCGGGTTTATTTGCGGGAGACTGTGGGGCCGGCCGGGGAGCGCATCTATGAAGTCGCCACGCGCGATCGCACGCTATCGCTGGGTCTCCTGGCGTTGCTGTTTGTCTTGCTCGTGGTGCTCGTGGGGCGCGGACACGGTCTCCGCGCACTGCTGGCACTGGGGCTCTCCTTTGTCATCATACTTCTATATGTATTGCCCCGCGTGGCGGAGGGAGCCACGCCCCTGACATCTGCTTTCGTCGGTTGCGGGCTGTCCATGCCCGTGAGCTACTACCTCTCTCACGGCCTCAACCGCAAGACCAGCATTGCACTGCTGGGCTCGCTGGCAGGGCTAGTGTTCACGGGGCTCCTCACCGCAGGTGCGGTCTGGCTGGTCGGCCTGACGGGTTACTCTGGGGACGAGGCTGGCTTTGTCAGCACACTCTACGGAGGCAGCATCAACTTGCGAGGCCTTCTCATGGCCGGTATGATGATCGGTGTCCTTGGTGTGCTGGATGATATCAGCGTGGCCCAGGCTGCCACCGTGGAGCAGATCCATAGCGCCAACCGGGCGCTCGACCGCTGGCAGTTGTTCAGACGCGGCATGTCGGTCGGCCAGGACCATATCAGCTCTATGGTCAATACCTTGATGTTGGTGTATGCGGGGACGTCGCTGGCTCTCCTGTTGTTACTCACTAACCAGAACCTGCCTCTGGGATATGTCCTGAGCCAGGAACTTGTGGCGGAAGAGCTGGTCCGGATGCTGGTGACGAGCACCGGGCTGGTGGTGACGGTTCCCGTAACCACCGGATTGGCAGCGGCTCTGCTGGCAGGCGGCGCGAGCGCAGGGACGTCTGACGTTGGCGTCTCAAGGGATGTGCCTGACGATCGCGAGGGCAGGCCCGTGGCAGATGAATCCACGAACGGCAGCGCTTTAGGCGGTTCCGACATGGCGCCGACCCGTGTCCCAGATAGTGCCGACTGACCGCTGGAGCGATGGGTTAGTGAAGCACGTAAATCAGGAGACGACAGGTATGGACTTGCCCGACAGAGGTGCCAGGCTGCGCGCCGGCACGTACGCCACCGTGGTAGTGATCGAGCCGCCTAACACGGCCGGCAATGTCCGTTGTATCGTTAGAGACGATCACGGCCAGCTGGGCTGGATCATGTACTATGCCGGAGGCACCCGCAGCAACATCAACTTTTTCCGAGAGCAAGAGCAAGAGACCGTCCGCGCGCTCTTGCCACCAGCGCCGGAGGATGAGCTCCGGCAGGGAGGCTGAATGATCCGCCTCGTGCGTGCACACGCCGGTGACGCGCCCGCCCTGACTGCCGTATCGGCCCGCGCCTTTGACAATGACGTGAATTATGGGGCCCAGGGACCAAGCGGGCCGCCAGGATACGACAGTGTCGAGTGGCAGCGGCGCACGATCGCTTCTTCAGAGTACTATTGCGTTATGGAGGATGGGAGGCTGATCGGCGGCGTGATCATCGCCGGTGGACCTGCGGAGCAACATGAGCTGTGGCGGCTCTTTCTCGAGCCGGAGCGGCAGAACCAGGGCGTCGGCGGTCAGGTCCTCGAGTTGGTGTGGGCCCTCTATCCCATGGTGACGCGCTGGCGCCTGGACACACCCAACTGGAACGACCGCACGCGGCGCTTTTACGCCAATCATGGCTTTGTCGAGGTAGCTACGACCCATGACGGGGGCGTCATCTTTGAACGACAGACGCCGCCGCCTCGGCCTGTGCTCTAGCGATGCTGCACCGGCTGGCGCCCCGCATGGCCTCGGTGGCCCTACCCTTGTTGGAGGGCAAAGACCACCTGCTGCTGCTTGAGGCCGTGATTCAGGGCACCGCGCCCGGCTATGTGATGGTCGATGATCCCCTCGATCCGCACGCGCTTTTTGCCTCGGGACCCGAGGGGCACTATCTGCTCGGCGACCCTGCCACGCCCGGCTTTTACCCTGCCCTGAAAAAGTACATGCTCAACACGCTCATTCCAGACGCGATCGGCGATGACTGGTGGTACATCACCGTCTACTATGAGCCCGGCTGGCGCCGCGCTATCACCTGGCTCTTTGGCTCCGACCGCGTCACCACGCCCATGGCGCCCTTGCACACGCGCCAGCGCTATTTCTCCGGTGCACCTACGTCGGAGGACCCCCCTGCTTCGAACGGCCTCGCGTGCTTGCCGGTGGATGCCGCACTCTTGCAGCGGAGTGAATTGACGGGCCTTGCCGAGCTGGCCGGATTCGCGGCTGGCGACTATGGCTCAACCGAGGCATTCCTGCAGCACGGTTTTGGCCTCTGCCTGACCCGTGAGCAGGAGTTGCTGGCCTGGTGCACGACCGACTGCGTGGTTGGGGAGCGAGCCGAGCTTGGCATCGCGACGAGACCCGGACATCGCCGGCAGGGACACGGCGCGCTGGTAGCCCGCAAGATGTTAGCCGAATGCCATCGTCGCGGTATCCAGCACGTGGGCTGGCACTGCTTTGAGCAGAACCTGGCCTCCGCGGCCACGGCGCTCGCCGCCGGTCTCGAGGAGCGCACGCCGCACGACCTCGCACAGTACTGGCTGAGCCCGATCGATGGCCATCTGGTCCATGCCAATCAGTTCCTGTTCGCGGGCAACTATGCCCGGGCGCGCTCGCGCTATCTGCTGGCTTTTGAGGGGGCGCTGTATCGGCCCGGGCTTGCCCTGTCACACCTGTTTGTGGACAAGGCATCCCAGGACTTTTATTTTGAGCTTGCGGACCTCTGTCGCAAGCTGGCCACTGATGAGCAAAACCGTCCGGCACTGGAGCAGGATCTTGAGGCGCTGATCGCTGGCACCACGTTGCGGCAGGCAGGGTACTGACCGGCATATACAGGAGGAACACTCATGGAATACCGTAATCTGGGCCGCTCGGGTGTGATGGTCTCGGCTGTCGGGCTAGGCACAGACCAGTTCGGCGAGCGCGTGGATGAGCCCACCGTGGCGCGCATCATCGGGGCGGCACTGGACGAGGGCATCAACTTTATCGATACGGCCGATGTGTATGGCAACGGCGAGCGGTCAGAGCTCTATATCGGCAGCGCCATTCAGGACCGCCGGGATGAGATCGTACTGGCCACCAAAGGCCAGAGCGCCATGGGAAAAGGCATCAACGACCGGGGGGCTTCGCGCTACCACCTGATGACCGCTCTGGAGGACAGCCTGCGCCGTCTGCGTACCGATCACGTCGATCTGTACCAGATCCACTGGTTCGATCCGCGCACACCGATGGACGAGACCATGCGTACCCTGGACGAGATGGTGCGCTCAGGCAAGACCCGCTACATCGGCGCATCCAACTATGCCGCCTGGCAGCTTGCCGTATGTAACGATATGGCGCGGACCCACGGCTGGGAGCCTTTTATCACCGTGCAGCCGCACTATCACATGTTCGAGCGCGAGGTTGAGAAAGAGATCCTGCCTTACTGCCGGTACGCCAATCTGGGTGTGCTTCCGTACTTTCCTCTGGCGGGCGGCTTGCTTGCCAACCCCAACTACCGCTACCAGGCGCCGCCGCCGGAGGGCACACGCGCCGCCGGCCCCGACTGGACGCGCAGCTACTATGTGCGCTACGCGACGCAGGCTAACTTTGCCAGGCTCGAACAACTCAAGGCCTTTGCCGCAGAGCGCGGGCATCCGCTGGTGCACCTGGCTATCGCCTGGTTGCTTGCCGAGCCGCTCATCTCGTCCGTCATCGCAGGCGTTAGCAAGGTCGAGCATGTGGTATCGAATGCCGCCGCGACCAACTGGAAACTGTCGCCCGAGGAGCGCGAGATGCTGAGCGCTATCCTGGAGGATGCACCCAAGGCGTGACTCTGGCCGCCGCCGGCGGTGAAGGGTGCAGGGAGGGATAGCGAATGATCGAGTACCCGGAAGCAGTGATCATCTCGCGCCAGATGGCGGCAGAGCTCGCTGGCCGCCGTATTGCCGAGGCACAGGCCAATGCCTCGCCGCACAAGTTCGCCTTTTTCACCGGCGATCCCTCTGCGTATCCGTCGCTGCTCGTGGGCCAGGCCCTGGGGGCGGCGCGTGCTAATGGCAGCTTGATTCTGGTGCCAGTTGGCCGCGAGTTGCATCTGGTACTGGGAGGGGGCGGCGAGCGGATCCTGCTTCACGAACCGGGCGCCAGACTCCCGGCCAGGCACCAGCTCGGGTTGACCTGTGATGATGGCCGCCAGCTCACCGTCTCTGTGCAGGGCTGGGGTTTTGTGGCGCTGATGGATCACGAGACGCTGGCAGCGCACCCCTATGCTGGCCGAACGCGCCCTGACCCATTGAACGCCGCCTTCTCTTTAGACCACTTTCGCGAGCAGTTCGCCAGCCTGTCAGAGGGCGACACCAGGAGCCTCAAGGCGTTTCTCGTGAGCGATCCGGGGGTAAGCGGTATTGGAAACGGTGTCCTGCAGGACATCCTCTTTCGCGCCCGGCAGCATCCGCGAGTCAGCGCCGCTCAACTATCGCTCGAGCAACAGGATGCCCTGTACGATGCCTTGCGCGCGACGCTCAGCCAGATGCTGGCGCAGGGAGGCAGGGACTCTGAGCGGAATTTGTACGGGCAGCCCGGGGGGTACCGCCGGCTGATGCATAGCGGCACCGCTGGCCAACCCTGCAGGCAATGCGGGACGCCTATCGAGAAGCAGAGCTTTCTTGGGGGCTCTGTCTACTACTGCCCGGTCTGCCAGCCGGAGCCGCCCCGCAAATCACGTTAGGCCGTTTCCTAGACGTGGCGGCCCTGCGTGTGCCCCGGTTCACGCCGGTTCAGCCTCTGCCTCCGAGTTTGCCCTCGCCGACAGGCGTCAATAGAGAGCATAGATCCCCATGGCGATCAGCAGGATCGCGCCGGTGCCCGCATACAGCGTGCCATATCCCCAGACCTCGGACAGCGCACCGCCGATGATCGGGCCAAGCCCCTGGCCGACGTCTGCGCCCACAAAATACGTGCTCGTCGCCACGCCGCTGCGGTCGCGGCCCAGTTTGCGAATGCAGGTCGCCTGCAGCGCTGGCTGGGCGGCGCTTTGCCCAAAGGAGCGCACCATCGAAGCGAACAGTACCAGTGGCAAGGCATAGGCGCCCGCCATTAGAAACATCGCAATCCCCGCAAGTGCATACGCCGGGTAGAGTATCTTGTTGAGCCCGTACCGGTCCAGCAAGCGGCCGCCAAGGATGCGCATCGCGAGCATGCTCGCAGCGCTGACCGTAAAGAACAGGCCGATATCGGGGATGCCGCGTTCCTGCGCGTAAAGGGCCACAAAGGTGTTGACCACCCCGTTGGCGGGCTTGTCGCCTGCTGCACAGGGTGCGCCGTGCCCGGCGCCGGGTCGCAGCACCACCATCGTGCCCACGGGCACGCGAAACAACTCGAACTGATCCGCCGGGATGCCCATCCGTGGGTTCGTCGGCGGCGCCACGTGGATGAGGATGACCTCGTCCAGCGGCAGGATCCCCTCACTGGCCTTGTTGTGGTACTCGCCGCCGGTGATCACAAACTCGCGCGGCGCCACCCTGCAGATCGAGAACGATGCTGTCGTGGCCTCCGCCAGCGGTACCCGGATCATCTCCGAGCGAAACACCACCGGCCGCGGCAATGCGGCAGTGATGCGCGGATTGTCGATCATCCGGGTAAAGGTGCCATAGGGCTCAAAGGCGCTCAACTCCAGCTCGCGAACCGGGACACTGCTCATGCCGACTGACCTCCTGACCAGTGAGTGTAGATCAATGCCTGGCGCCGCATGCTGAGCGGCTGTGCCTCGTAGGCTCTGATGCTATCGCCTCGGTAGACGACTGTCCAGCGACACCAGAGTCCTTTCGAGGACTCAAGTCCACCTGGACACTCGTCAATATGAACAAATCGTGGAAATTGGAGCGCCAGCCTATTGAATCCGCTGTGCTCTGCGTGTAAACTAAGAACGAGGCTTACATGTCAGTGGCGTAAAGAAGGAGTGAACTATGCGAGAAACACATCGACTGCTCACAGCGCGCGGCCCTTCATCCGTCTTGTCCAAGCTGAGCGTCTGGCTCATTGTCCTTGGTGTGCTGGTTATGGCAACGGGGGTTGCCATTTCGGCCGAAGACGAGGTGCCTTCAGAGGTGATTCCTCTGGGTCCTCCCGGCACGTTTCCTGGCTGTCAGTGGAACTGTACGGCTAACGATGTCGCTATTACGAGTGTCAAGATCGTAGACAGCGACGGCAATCCCATCACCCAGTGCCCGGAAGATGGAACCCTGGAGAATCCATGGGTGGAGGTGACGATCAGCAACGGGACTGGCACCGGAAGGTACTTTTTCTCATTCGTAGCTGACCTCTATATCGATGAGGATGTCGAGGACACCGTCGATCCCGTTTACATCGAACAGATCTATCCATGCCTCGCATCTCCGGTATCAGCGGGCGAAAGTACCTACAGATTCGCCCTGCCACTGGGTGGAGAGAGTCTGGATTGCGGCACGGAGATCACGCTGGCCAACATCGTCATCCCATGGGATACGGAGCCAGGCGACGACCCGCTGTGCACCGGGCGCCCCACGGATTGCCAGGAATATGCGCCAGCGCAGTGCTACAAGCCGGACACCCTTTATCTGTATATCGCACCCAACGAGGAGCCGCCCCCAACAGCGACGATGGAGGAGCCTACCGCAACAGCGACGCTCGAGGAGCCTACCGCAACAGCGACCCTGGAGGAGCCTACCGCAATAGCGACGCTGGAGGAGCCGACCGCAATAGCGACGCTGGAGGAGCCGACGCCGACCAACACGGACGTTCCGCCGACGCAAGTCCCTGCCACGGGTGTCCCGCCGACAGAGGTGCCTCCGACCGAGGTGCCGCCCACCGCCACGCCGGAGCCAGAGTATCCCGTACTCCCTGAAACGGGAGCCGCCGGAGCAGGTAGCGGTGGCCTCGGTGCTGTGACGTCTGCGCTACTCGCGATGGCGGGTGGAGCCGCCGCCTGGCTGCGCCGAAAGAACGTCGCCTAGGGCGCTTGCCGCGATACCGGCCGGGTGGGGGAGACTATCCGGCCGGTCTTCGTTGGTCCACTGTGATACATCAAGTATACTCTGTGACATGCGATGGCTATCATCTCTCAGAAGCGAGCGCCTCTCCGGCACAATTCGCCTCCGCCCACCACGGCGCGGCACAGCTTTCGCCCTGGAACGTGCGCTCCTGTATCTCTGGCTACTGCTCCTCTTCCCGGCCGTCGCCTCCGACGTCGTAAGAGTCCCTTACGACGTTTCATTTGCCTCGGACGCGCTCTGGTCGTCGGCGGCTCGGCCCGGCCGCACCGACCCTGCGACCGGAAGGCTCATCGCCACGCCGATCCCGACGCCCACCGCGCTGCCCAGTAGCGCGCCCTCGCCTACCCCTGTCCTGACCTCTGCACCCACCGCAACGCCTGTGGGCTATCCCGGATTGTGGCATATTGTCGCTTCTGGAGATGTGCTGGGGGCCCTGGCCGCCAGGTATGACGTAACCGAGCAGGCGATCATGGAGGCCAATGGGCTGAGCAATCCTGACCTGATTCGCGTCGATGAGCCGCTATGGATTCCCATCGATGGCGCACCACGCCCGAACCAAGTGGCCAGTTCCCCAGAGAGCGAGCCGTCACCAGACGCCGCGTCGGCCAGCCCGGTGCCGTCACCAGGCCCGACCGGTCAGTCTACCCTGTCAGCGACTGCGACACCGGTACCCAC
The DNA here is from genome assembly GCA_040772225.1 of Anaerolineae bacterium. Taxonomy (GTDB): domain Bacteria; phylum Chloroflexota; class Anaerolineae; order UBA1429; family UBA1429; genus JAAYED01. The sequence continues at coordinate 32,339 of JAXGYO010000002.1, read as the reverse complement.
AGAGACGCCTGTGCCACGCTACTTGCGCGGAGGCATCGCTTTTGATGCGCCCGAGCCCCTGACGCTGGCCTACCCCGTCAGCTTTGATTCTGAACAGTGGGTTCGCTTTCGCGATCTCGAGGTCCTGATGGCCGATCAGTGGGGAGAAAACTACCGGCGCTTTATCACCGAGTACGATCACCAGCTGTACGCCTACCCCGAGACCCTATCGGGCACCTTTGTGCTGAGCATCCACGACGGCACGCTCAGCTCGGGCAGAGAACTGGAGGCGGAGCCTCTCCGGCAGCTTATTGAGGGTCCCCTGCACAGTACCTACGATCTGGACACGATTCAAGAGAACCTCGACAGGCTCCTCGGGACAGAGTTTGCGTTCGAGCGCGCTGGAAAAGTGGCACGCTTTGAGGTCGTGCAGGCCCTACGAATGTCAGCGAACGATGTCGCCGAGTACCAGTATCGCGCCATGGAACTGAGCCTGACTATGGATCCCATCGCGAGGCCCGGTACCTCTCTTCTGGTTCTCTTTTGCTCGGGGCGCCAGCCCGATGAGCCTCGCCGCCCCTTTCCCGGTCGTTATGTACTGGTGCTCGAGGAAATTGAGAGTGCACCGATGTCCTCCGGAAATGGTTCTGGCAGCAGCCCTCAGTGATGCCTCGAGGTCTTGCGGAAGGCAGTCTGGCGGGCGCTACGCTTTCTTGGCCAGGTCGTGTCTGTATGATATACTGTTACATTGAGCCTCCGAATACACTACGGGTCAAGGGCCGCGGTATTGAGGCACAACCTTCCGGCTCATTGGCTCACCGCTTGACCTTCCTGACGCTCTCTTCGAAGGGATGAAACCCCCCGGAGCGTCCAGCCAGAGAGGAGCCCCTATGACGAAAGAGCATCCCATCCACACCCTCACGCCCGATGAGGCGCTCGAGGCGCTCCGGTCCCATCGCAACGGCCTGACCGCAGAAGAGGCCGCCCGGCGCCTCGAGGAGTACGGTCCTAACGAGATTCAGCAAGAGGAACAGATCAGTCCCCTGACGCTTTTCCTTGAGCAATTCCGTAACCCCTTTGTTTACGTCCTGGTCTTTGCCGCACTCATGTCGGTGCTGGGCGGCCACGAAACTGACGCCATCGTGATTGCCGTGATCATCCTGGTTAACGCCATTATCGGCTTTGTGCAGGAGAACCAGGCGGAGCAGGCCCTGCGCGCGCTTCAGGAGCACTCGGCGCCCGAGGCCACCGTGCGCCGTATCGTCGACGGCGTCAGCAAGTCACTGCAGATCCCTGCCACACAAGTGGTCCCTGGCGATATTCTGGTGCTCTCCACTGGGGGCAAGATTCCCGCGGACGGACGCTTGATCGAGGCAGTCAACCTGGAGATAGATGAGGCCATGCTCACGGGCGAATCGGTCTCGGCGGACAAAGACCTCGATATCGTCGATGAGCATGCTGGCGTGGCCGATCGCACCAACCTTGTCTATGCTGCCACCGCCATCACACGCGGGCGCGGCCTGGCCGTGGCCATCGGCACTGGCTCGAACACCGAGATTGGGCGCATCGCGACGCTGCTCCAAGAGACCGAGAAAGGCGAGGGCCCATTGCAGCAGCAGATGGGCCGACTGAGCAAGTACATGGCCTATCTGGCTCTGGGCCTGAGTACAACGACCTTTGTGGTCGGCCTGTTGCGCGGCTTTGAGCTCCAGAGCATGTTCATGCTGGCCCTGGCCTCGGCCGTCTCAGCCATCCCGGAGGGGCTTCCCGCCGTGATGACGATCACCATGGCGGTCGGCGTAAACCGCATGGCCGAGCGCAACGCGATCATCCGACGTCTGCGCGCTGTCGACACACTGGGTGCTGCAACGGTCATTGTCTCAGACAAGACGGGGACTCTTACGACTAACGAGATGACTGTTCAGCGCCTGTACCTGGATGAGCGCACCATCGATGTTAGCGGCGCAGGCTGGCACCCCCAGGGCAGCTTTGCGATTGACGGAGAGGTCATTCTCGATCCGGCAGCCGACGTTTGCCTGGGACGCGCACTTGAGATCGGCATGCTCTGCAACGATGCCCAGGTGGACATGCTTGGCAGTGTCGACGATGGTTCGCAGACCACTCACAAAGTCCACGGCGACCCAACCGAGGCTGCGCTCATCGTGCTGGCGGCCAAAGCAGGGCTGGAGCGCTCCCGACTGGTGCAGCGCCATCGTCGCATCGACGAAATCCCATTCGACTCGCACACCCGCTACATGGCGACCTTTCACTCACAGCCCGAGACGGATAACGTTCTCGTCTACGTCAAAGGTGCTCCAGAGCGCTTGCTCGGGATGAGCCACGCCATCCAGGCGCGGGACTGCCGTACCACGCTTGAGGGACACGACGATAGCATCCTGGCGGCGAGCGAGGCGATGGCGCGCGATGCCCTGCGGGTGCTGGGGCTGGCATGGGCCGAGATCCCCCGCGACGAGATCGCGTCTTTCAAGGAGCGCCTGGAACAGGGCGAACGGGTGCTTACGTTCCTTGGACTGGTGGGCATGATGGACCCGCCCCGGCCTGAGGTCAGCGAATCGGTGGCCCAGTGCCAGCGCGCGGGCATTCAGGTGATCATGGCCACCGGTGACCACGTACACACGGCGCGGGCCGTGGGTGCCGAGATCGGCATCCTGGCGGCCGGACAAACCGTTCTCTCTGGCGAGGAACTCGAGGAGTTGGACGATGAGAGCCTCGATGCCGCCCTGGAGTCCACACGCGTCTTTGCCCGCGTGTCACCAGCTCACAAGCACCGCCTGGTCGGCGCCCTGCAGCGCCGAGGCCATGTGGTCGCCATGACTGGAGACGGCGTGAATGACGCACCTGCCCTGCGCGCTGCCGAGGTAGGTGTCGCGATGGGGATCACCGGTACCGATGTCACCAAAGAGACCGCTGACATGGTCCTTACCGATGACAACTTTTCAAGCATCGTTGCCGCGATCGAAGAGGGCCGGGCTGTCTTTCAGAACTTGCGCAAAGTGGTCAAGTTTCTGCTGTCCACCAACGTTGGTGAAGCGCTGACGATCATCACGTCGCTGCTTATCTTCCCCAAGGGCGTGTCTATCATCACCGCCATTCAGATTCTGTGGGTCAACCTGGTCACTGACGGCATCCTGGATATCACCATCGCGATGGAGCCGAAGGAAGATGACGTGATGGACGAGGCGCCTCGCAAGCCCGACACGGGCATCGTCGATCGCGATATGGTGCGCAACATGGTCATCATAGGCATCTTGATGGCGGCCGGCACCCTGTGGAACTTTTCCGTGGACTATCGTGCCAATGGCCTGGTGCACGCGCAGACGATGGCCTTTACCACACTGGCTATGTTCCAGTTCTTTAACGCACTGAATGTGCGGTCAAGAACCAAGTCCGTCTTCCAGATTGGGCTGTTCACCAATCGCTGGCTGCTTGGCGCCATGGCGCTGTCCCTGTTGCTGCAGATACTGGCGAATCAGCTGCCGATCCTCCAGACGGCGCTTGGGACACAGCCTCTAGCGCTCGCGGATTGGGGGCGGGTGATCGGCGTTTCCTGCTCCGTGTTTGTCGTCGACGAACTCCGCAAATTGGTCCAGCGTCGGAGCAAGCCGTCGTAAAGCCGGTTGTTTCCTCACCCACAGGGCGCGCCACACCGCGTAGGCGGGCCCTGTTCCCTGGGGCAGTATGCGTATCTCCCGGACGCTTGGCGTGTTTGACACTGAAGGGTTGCCTGCGAATTTGTGAGTCTCGCACACAGGAGGTGCCATGCCCCGCTATGCCATCGTCACCGATACTGATTCCAGCCTGCCCGCCGAGATCGCGGACAAACACGGTATCCATCTGGTGCCCATCGGCATCCAATTCGGTCAGGAGTCGCTCCGTGCGGATCTCGATATCGCCGATGCCGCGCTGTTTGACCGCATCCGTCTTGAGAACCGTCTGCCCACCACCGCCGCCCCCTCGCCGGGCGCCTTTTGCCAGGCCTATGAACAGGCGCTGTCAGGTGGGGCCGACCACGTGATCTGCTTTTGCGTCAGCAGCGCCATCAGCGCCACCTACGCGGCCGCGCAGGATGCATGCACCCTCATAGATCCAGAGCGCGTCACGGCAGTGGATACCCTGGCCGTGTCCATGGTGCAGGGATACATGGCGCTTGCGGCAGCAGAGGCAGCTGCAGAGGGCGCGCCACTCGATGCCATCATCGAGACCGCTGTCGCGACGCGCGAGCGAGCCGTCCTGTACGGCGCTCTGAGCACGCTCAAGTACCTGGCTATGGGAGGGCGCGTCCCCCAGTTTACTGCCAGCATGGCGGCGCTGCTCAACATTCGCCCTATCCTGACCATGCGCGACGGCAAGCTCGACCTCCTCGAAAGGGTCCGCACGCGCAAGCACGCCTGGGGACGCATGGTGGAGCTATGCGTTCAAGATGCGGGAGATCGCGGTGTCGATCGCTGGGCGCTGGTGCATGTCAATGCCCGCGATGAGGCGTTGGCGTTTGGTGCCCAGCTGCAGGAGAGGCTGGCCTTGCCCGCTGAGCCCCTGGTGGTCCCTCTCGGCCCCGGGCTTTCCGTCCACACCGGCGATGGTACAATTGTGGCAGTCTTGCTCCGCACCTGACCATGCCGAGGTTGTCTCATGCTCTTTGTCCTGAAAAAGGCCGTGTCGCGCTTGCTGTTCCCGGTACCGCTCAGCATTTTGCTCCTGCTGAGCGGTCTGATCCTCGCCTGGCGCAACCGTCATCGCAAGTGGGCGTACACGCTGCTGGTCGGGGGCCTGGTATTGCTGGCCGTCCTTTCGAGTTCGGCATTTAGCCAGGCGATCATGCGGCCGCTCGAGAGCCGGTATCCGGCCCTCGGTTCCGGCGAGTTGGCTGGCGTCGACTGGGACACTGTACAGACCATTGTGGTCTTTGCCGGGTGCACCGTAGGCTTTGAGGATCAGCCGGTTACGCGACAGGTGGGCGGATTCCCGCTGGCGCGGCTTGTGGAAGGCGTGCGGCTGTACAAGGCGTGCCCTGACTGCACTCTGATACTCTCTGGCGGCAACGGATGCGACCCGGAAGCGCCGGTTGAGACTCTCACCAACTGGCGCTTTGTGACCGAGTTCGGCGTTTCGCCGGAGGATATCATCATAGAGCGTGCCTCGCTGGATACCGATGATCAAGCGCGCATCCTCGCCGAGATGCTGGGCACGGACCCTTTTCTAATCGTGACGTCTGCCGCGCACATGCCCCGAACAATGGCCCTCTTTCAGCAGGAGGGGCTCGTGCGCGCCATACCCGCCCCTACCGACTACACCACGGGCTTGTACGGTCTGTTCAGCAAAGAGGCCTTTAGTGCCGAGTCGTTATACCCTAACGGCGCAGCACTCTGGACCACGGAACGGGCCATCAACGAGTACCTGGGTCTGGTCCTCGTCTGGTTGACCGGCCTGTTCTAGAATGCGATCTGAGCAAGAGCAAGCGCCCCGCAGATCACCTGTCCGCGGGGCGCTTTGTCAGCCTCAAGTTTATTCGCTCTGCACCACAATCTCCACAAAGAACCTGCTGCCGAAACATGTGTCCCCCAGGCACAGTTGCCAGTACGAGCGGTGGGTGCCGGGTTCAGCGGGGGCCTCAAGGTCCACAGAGACCTCCGCCCGCTCGCCCGCCGCCCGCTCATTCAGCGTCACGCTCTCGATGGGCCCCATGGCTGACCCCTCGACTCGGCGCAGCTCCGTGCCCTGTGGCCACGGCACCTCGCCGCTGTTCTCGATCTCCCATGACTTGGTGAACTCCTGCCCCGGAGTCATCACTGTACCATCCGGGATGGACAGGTCGCGGACATAGCGCGAGTCCAGCACCCCGGTCATGAGCGTGGCAGTTGGCTCGGTCTCCGCCTCGGGTTCTGGTGTCACGGGTGCTGGCGTATTGCCGGCCACCACCTCCGGTGTGACGGACGGTAACGGGGTCGCCGTCGGGTCTGGCGGCGTCGCAGTTGGCTCAGGCGCGAGGAAAGGCAGCCCCTGGATCAGCGGCCGCACATAGTCGCAACCCGCAAGCAGGCCGGCCGCCAGCACCAGGATCAGTGCGATCCCGAGAATGCGGGCAGTGCGCCCAGCACTGTTCTTCATGGGGCCTCCTCGTTCAGTGTAATTGACACCATCACGCCGGGCTTTCGAGGCCCAACGGCTCGTAGCGGAACCGTGCGAAATCCGCCGGCACGGAGCACAGGGCCCCGTTACCTGTAGCATACATCCCCAGGTAGGCTCCTGTAAAGCCCCCGGCGACCTCAGTCGCTATATAGCGCATCTCCGGACGGTCCAGCACCTCTTCAGGCCCCCCATGGACCGATACGCTCAACACGTACTCGGGCTCGCCGCCGGCATGCGCCCGCGGCTCCGCGCCCGGCGGCAACTGCGCCTCGATGGACAGCGTCACCGTGCCGGATTCAGGCAAAGACCGCGTCGCCGTGATCACCGACAGGCTCCCGATTGTACGACGGGTGATGGCCACGCGGCATCCGTCCTCACGCGTGATCGCCACTTCATAGTGGTGCCGGTTGTTCATCAGCACAGTCAAACCAGCCTCGTCGCCTTTGCGCGAGGGGGTAAAGTCCAGTTCCACGCTGGCCAGCATCTGATGGTGCTGCTGCCGCCGCCCCACAAAGGTCGGTGACTCTGCCTCGTTCAGCGTGACGGCCGTCCCCTGCAGCCGCAGCCAACCAGAGCGCTCGCCCAGGCGGTAATTGGCGAGGTCCGGGTTCCGCAGCCAGTTCCAGTACAGGGGCATGCTGTTGCCCTCGAAGGTATCCTCGGTAGCTGCGTCCCACCGGCGTACAACGGCCGCCGCAAATACTGGCGCCTCACTCTCAACCTCTGCACGTCCTTCTGCCCCGACCACCGGCCAGCCCTCGCCGGTCCAGTGCACCGGCGCGATGTTGGTCTCGCGACCCAGGTTATGAAAAAGCGGGTACTGGCCGTGGGGTCGCGTCGCCAGGAACACCATCCACCAGGAGCCATCGTGCGCCTGAAAAAGGTCGGCGTGACCGGTGGACTGGATAGGGCGCCCCGTGCTGCGGTGTGTCAGGATCGGGTTGTGCGGGCATGCCTCCCAGGGGCCATAGGGCGTCGGTCCGCGGGCGATGGTCACCATGTGCCCGCGCTCAGTGCCCCCCTCCGCCAGCATCATGTAATAGGCGCCGTGGAACTTGTACAGGTGCGGCGCCTCGGGAAAAGAGCCCCCGGTCCCCTGCCAGACCGGACGCGGCGCCTCCAGCGCTTTACCCGTTTCGATGTCGATCGGGCACTGCACCAGACCATTCGTGGATGTCGCGGTAAAGTAGCAGGTTCCGTCATCATCAAAGAACAGGCTCGGGTCGATGCCAAAGGCGCCCGTGTCGACCCGGATCGGGTCGGACCACTCACGCGCGGGATCCTCCGTCCACACATAGAAATGCCCGCCGCCGGTGACGTTGGTCACCACCATGTAGAACCGTCCGTCGTGGTAACGGATCGTGGGCGCAAAGATGCCCCCCGAGGCACGGGAGCCTCCCAGCGGCACCTGCTCCGGCCGAGTCAGGCAGTGGCCAATCAGATCCCAGTCCACGAGGTCACGCGAGTGGAACACGGGGACGCCGGGAAAGTACTCAAAGGTACTGGTGACCAGGTAATAGTCTTCGCCCACCCGGCATACAGAGGGATCGGGGTAAAAGCCGGGGATGACGGGGTTGCGGTACGTCGCCATCGATGCGCCTCCTTGCGCGTAAGGGTGCCGTGAACGCTGCGAGGGGAGTATAGACGTAGAGCGGGCGCGAGGCAAAGGACGAGGAGCAAAGCACACCACGGCCCGGAGCATTCACTCCGGGCTGCGGTAGAGGGCGCATGAGAGGCTCAGCAGCGATGCTGATTGAGGGGGCGGCCTGTTGCGCCCTGTTCGTACCAGTTCCGGCCTTCCGCGCGAAACTGGCGATCGAAACGATCGTGAGCTAGCAAAGAGGCGATCAAGAAGATTGGGGGTCGCCCGTGCCGCTCTCGACGGCAACAGGACCCGTGTCCATCTCCTTGATCCTTTCGATCAAAGGATACAGCCGGCGCGCCATCCGCCAGACAAAGAGCACAAAGAATCCCTGCAGGCCGATGCCTGCGGCGTACTGCGCCAGACCGGTCGCTTCCATGGGTCACCTCCAGAATCTGGTCATCTCACGCACCAGTATGGCGGCTCACCATCAAGCCCGCATCGTTCAATTCAGCCAGACTCTGCTGGCTTTGGGCCGTCAGTTTGCACAAGCCCAGGCCCGTGGCCACAGTCGCAACTGCTACCGACCTTTGTGTGCCGGCAGGCGTATGACTGCCGGCCTCCGTACGCTTGCTGCGCCGAATGGGTTGCCCTACACTGCCAACCGGGAGGCGCGATCATGTTCAAGATCATTCTCAGCGATCTCCACATCGGCGCGGGCGGCCAGGGCAACCCATTGGAGGATTTCCACCACGACGCCACGCTGGCGCAACTGCTGGGCGATCTAGCACACGAGAGTGACTACAGCGGCCAGGAGGTGGAACTGATCCTGAACGGCGACGCCTTTGAGTTCTGGCAGGTGCCTGCGCTCGACACGCATGAAGACTTTGTGCCGACCAGGCGTTACCCCGACCGTTATTACGCGGGGACCACAGCCTCCGAATCGGAACGCCGCATGGCGATGATTGTCGCCGGACATCGGCAGCTGTTTCAAGCCCTGGGCGCTTTTCTGCAAGAGACTGAGCCGCGGCGCAGCCTGACTATCATAAAAGGCAATCACGATGTCCAGTTGCACTGGCCGTCGGTTCAGAACGTCCTGCGCGATGCGCTCGACGCGCGAGGATCACGCCAACGCTGCCTTTCCTTTGTGCCACTGGCCCTGCAGCGGGACGGCCTCTACCTAGAGCACGGCAGCCAGCACGCGGAGGCGCTCAACCGGCATCCGTCTTTTGACGATCCGGTCAATCCTCGCGATCCCTCACGCCTGCTCGAGACACCCGGCGCGCGCATCTTTATCCGCGCGATCAACCGCCTGGAGCGCGATCTCGTTTGGATTAGCAGCGTAAAACCGATGACGGCCGTCGGGTGGTTTCTCTTGCGCTACCGTCCGCTCATGGCGCTTCGCCTGGCCTGGCTTTTCTTTCCGGCGCTTCCCACCCTCCTGCGCATCCATCACCCGCTGGCCCGCAGCAACCGCCAACTCGCGCAGGATGTGGCCGCGGGCACTGGCGAAGGAACTGCGACGTCGGCTTCAAGGCTGGGCACGCCTCCAAAAGAGACGCCGCCAAGTCTCGCATCATTGGAGACACTGCTCTCACAGGAAACCCTGTCGCGCGATCCGATTCTCGCCCGAGGGCTTTTGGAGGAGCACGCCTTGCACGCTCAGCTCATGTCGGCAGCGGATCGCGTCGCGCAGGAGACTGGTGCCAGAATCGTCCTTTTTGGACATACGCACGTGCCAGCACTGGAAGTGCTCAAGAGCGGGGCAATCTATCTGAACACGGGGAGCTGGAACTGGGAGATCAATCTCGACGGCAAGCCTGCCCAGGCATGGCGGCGCCTGATTTGCGATAACGACCTGGGCAGCGGCGAGGCCTTTTTGTCGTATGTGCGTGTGGATTATATCGATGATGAACCGGTAGCATCGCTCCGCGAGTACATGCCCAACGTGACACCGGTGCTCGACACAGCATAAAGCTCGCGCCCTGTCACGAAAAGCGACAACTCTATGGCTCCGGCCCGGGACTGCCCATCAGTCTCAGCGACCGGCGTCGTCTTGCCAGGCGCCCATCAGGGTCGTCGGTACCGATGCGGAAACTTGAGCTTGAGCGCGTTACGTCCACGGTCGACACGCCCGACACGCGGAACATCCAGCCCGCACCAGTATAGCGCTTGCCCAGGTCCACCCGCACGGTGAGAGCGTGGTGCAGATAGAGCAATACGGCGAGTCCCGCCACCAGAAGCCAGACGCTGACCTGGGCGTCGTCGGCAACAAACTGCATGACGATCAGCACCAGGATGACCGCACCCATGCCGATCCGCATCGCCGTTCCTGGCTGTGTATGTTCGTAAGGAAGCTCTCTTCCCTCCTGCTATCCGCGGATGTTGACTCTCGACTGCACCATAGAACGGACCGCCTAATGACTCTTATGCTCAAGGTTCAACCGCAGCCCCGCCATCAGACCTTCGGGGTCGTCGGTACCGATCAGCCAGCGTCCCTTGCTCAGGGAGAGCTCCACAGCATCGAGGCCGGAGACGCGCCAGAGCGGCCCGCGGGTGGTGATACGCAGACCCCAACCCGAGTACCAGGGGCTGCGCACGAACCGGACGTGACGAATGTCGGCGAGAAGCACTGAGCGCCGGATGGCACCTGGACCCAGGTGCGCAGTCAGGCTCTCTTGGTCGACGAGTATGGTCAGCGAGTGCATCAGCACAAGCGCAGCCGCGATGAGGGCCAAAACAAGGCCCACGATGACGTCAGGGCCCGACAGCGGCAGGCCCATGGAAACAGGCAAAAACAGGAAACCTGCGAATGCCAGTGCGAGCGCCCAGCGGATCAGGGTGCCGGGTTGTGTATGGCGATAAACAGGCGCAGTATTCATCATTCATCGCGCCCCCGGTGCAGTATGGACGAGTACGTTGCCGATGGAATACAAGCCTGTGCATAGCCGCCGGCAAGTTGATTAGGTCACCACGAGAATATACCTGGTTCAGAAGAACAGGGGAGCACAACAGCGCCTTCCGCGGAACTCACCCCACATCCGGCCAACGCCGTGGTGTGACCATCATATGGAGCTACTGAATGTGCAGCACAAGGCGTCGCTGACACTCTCAGCGCGCAGGGTTCGCGTGCGGATGCCGGGCAGCCTCATCCCAAAAAGCACACTATGCGGTGGCATAGCCTTTGGATAGCGTGTACAATCTCGCTCGTTGGTGTAGCGATCGACGAGATGGCCTGCATGGTGAACGGCTTTATGGGGATACAGCAAGAGCCCGAGTTCGAGTTCCTGGACCCCGGCGAACTGGTGGATGGCGACCTGCGCCTGGTGTTGATGCTGCGCTACCATGGCGACCCTGCGCGCGGCATGGTGCCCTCCTACGAGTTTCAGATGCGGCGCATCCCGGATAACGCCCGGCTGGGCGGCATCTCGCTGCGTGTTGGCGATACGGAGCACATCATCTACGTGGGGCACATCGGCTACGGCGTCAGCGCGGAGCATCGGGGCCACCACTACGCCGCGCGCGGGACGCGCCTGTTGATCCCGCTGGCCAGGCGCCACGGCATGAAAGAGCTCTGGATCACCACCGATCCGGACAACTATGCCTCACAGCGCACTTGCGAACTGGCTGGCGCCGAGTACGTCGAAACCGTCACCGTACCGCCTCACGATTCGCTCTATGGCCGGGGTGACCGGCAAAAGCTGCGTTACCGCCTGAGGATCGACAGCGGCGAGGAACCCGAGACGAATTAACACTGCGACCGGGGGCGTGAATCCGCCGGTCATGAAAGGTACTCTCTCCCAATGACTGATCTTTTTTCGCTGGAGAACATGATCTCTATCGTTACCGGCGCGGCTGGCGGTCTGGGCCGTGCCATGGCGTTGGGATTGGCCGATGCCGGCAGCGATGTCGCGATCGCCGATGTTCAGATCGCCGGGGCTCAAGAGACCGCGGCACTCGTCACTCAAAAGGGGGTTCGCTCGTCGGCCTACCATTGCGATATCTCAGATCGCGCGCAGGTTGAGGCCTTTGCGAGCCAGGTACTCTCCGAGTATGGTCGGGTAGACGTCCTGGTGAACAATGCCGGTGTGTTTCAGGATGGCGCCGTTGAGGATATCGACTGGGCCACCTGGCGGCGGGTCATGGACACCAATGTGGACGGCAACTTTCACATGTGCCAGGTATTCGGCCGCGTGATGATCGGTCAGGGCAGCGGAAGCATCGTCAATATCGCCAGCAAGTCAGGGATCATGGTGGACTATCCAAACAAGCAGGCGGCCTACAACGTTGCCAAAGCCGCTTTGATCATGTTGACCAAATCGCTCGCGGTGGAGTGGGCTCCGTACAACGTCCGCGTCAATTGCATCTGCCCCGGCAACTTTGTCGCACATCCTGACAACCCGGTTCTTCAACCTGGACATCCCTATCGGGAGGCCTGGATGCGCAACACACCGATGGGACATTTTGGACAGCCCCACGAACTGGTGACGGCGCTGCTATACCTCGCCAGCCCCGCCTCCAGCTTTACCACGGGAGCCGTGGAGATAGTCGACGGCGGCTTTACGATCATATAGACTGTGTGTGTGCAATCAACCATGGAGGGGTGCGCTAATGAGCTTTAGAGTCGGAATGGGTGTCCGTTGGCCCGAGTACTATGACTATCTGCGCGCTGCAGGCTTTGATGTCGTGCAGGTGCCCTTTGCCCAGAACACCGAGGATGCCGTCATCGAAAACTATCGCGGCATCGATGCTGTGGTGGCCATGGGTGAGCCGTTCACGCCCCGCGTGCTGGACGCGCTCAAGGACAGCCTGCGGTTCATCATTCGCCACGGTGTGGGCTATGACAAGATCGACGTGGACTATGCCGCGAGCGTGGGCATCTGCGTCTGCAACACCCCCGGCGCCATGTCCACCGGCGTGGGCGAGACGACCATCGGCCTGATGCTCGAGATCTCCCGCGGCTTTTTCCGGAGCGACCGCGAGATCAAGGCCGGCGGCTACAACCGCGGACCGGTCTGCCGGGGCGTGGAGGGCGCGACCGTGGGGCTGATCGGATTTGGCAATATCGGCCAGAAGGTGGCCCGCCTGCTGCAGGGATTCAACTGCCGCATCCTGGCCTATGACGTGCGCTACAATGAGCAAGCCGTGCGCGAACTGGGCATCGAAAAAGCATCGTTGGATCAGATCGCCCGCGAGAGCGACTTTGTGAGTGTCCACGTGCCCCTCATGCCCGCTACCGCCAAGATCGTCAACGCCGAGTTCCTCGCCAAAATGAAGCCATCGGCGTTCCTGATCAACACCTCGCGCGGCGGCACCGTGGATGAGGAGGCGCTCATTGCCGCGCTCAAGAACAACACCATCGCCGGGGCGGGTCTGGACGTGTTCGCCATCGAGCCCCTGCCGGCCGATAGCGAGCTGCGCAAGCTGGACAATGTGTTCATGACGGCACATCTGGCCACGCAGACCACTGTGTGCATCCAGGCCGGCTTTGACAGCATCATCCGCTCTCTGCGCGAGTTCCAGGCTGGGCAGATTCCCTACGGCTGCCTGAACCCGTCGTACGTAGAGAACGCGCAGAAAGACTAGTTGTGAAGCGTCTGGCTCGTATCCTCGACAAGTTAGCGGCAGGGACGCTCGTCATCGGCACCCACATCAAGACCTCAGATTCGACGATCGTCGAGTTCTTTGGACTGGCGGGCATGGATTTCGTCTGGCTGGATGGCGAGCACCCCGCCATGAATATCGAGACCGTGCAGCGCCACACCATGGCCGCCCAGGGGGTGGGCATGGCGGCCTTTTACCGGGTACCGTGGAACGACCCGATCCTCGCCAAGCCTGTCCTCGACATGGGGATCGATGGCATCATCTTTCCCATGATCCGTACCGCCGATGAGGCTGCCCGGGCGGTCGCCGCCTGCCGCTATCCGCCGGACGGCATTCGCGGGGTGGGACCCATACGTGATAATGGCTACGGGCTACTAGACATGACGTGGCAGATCGAGAACGCCCGGCAGGTCTGGAAGATCATGCAGATCGAGCACATCGACGGCGTTCGGAATCTCGAGTCTATTCTGGCCGTCGACGGCGTGGATGCGATCACCGTCGGCACCAGCGACCTGGCCGCATCGATGGGCCTGATCGGGCAGACAAGCCATCCGGACGTGCTCGCCCTGCTCGATGAATTGGTTGCCACTGCGCGACAGGCCGGCATCCCGTTCAGCGTGTCTGCCAACTATGACGCCACGCTGGTGCAGCAGTGGATCGACCGGGGGATCAACTGGCTATCCATTGGCGGGGAGTACGACTATATGGCGCGGGGCCTGCGCGCCGCCATGGCCGAGATGCAGAAGATGTGTGTTGTCAGCGGGACCACAGGTCAGCAGCAAAGGTGACCTCGCACGCGCTGGCAATCCAGACCCAAACAAGGTACCATCACATACGACAGTGACCCTATCGCAGAGTCCAAAGGGACAAGAGGCAAAGGAGCACACCATGGTTATGAAGACGAACCGTTTGCGCCAACTCCTGAACGAGGGCAAGCCCACCATGGGCACCCGCATCGAGAGCACCTGGGCCGTGATCACGGAGATCGTCGGCAACACCGGCAAGTTCGATTATGTCGAGTTTGTCGCCGAGTATGGCCCGTTCAACCAGGTCGACCTGGAGAACGTCGCGCGCGCCGCCGAGCTCTTTGGCATGTCCAGCATGATCAAGCTGGATTTCCAGAACCGCGCCTATGTGGCACAAAAGGCCATGGCCGCCGGATTCCAAGCGATCATGTTCACCGACCACAAGACCGCCGAAGAGGTCAAAGAGTCCATCTGGGTGATCAGCCCCGACACGCCCGAGGATGGCGGCCGCTTTGGCTACCCCAACCGCCGCTGGATCGGCTACCAGCCCGGTAACCCGCAAATGACCTATGCCAAGATGGTGCGCGACACCGTCAAGGTGTTCATGATCGAGAAGAAAGAGGCCATGGACAATATCGAGGAGATCTGCGCGGTGCCGGGCGTGGACATTGTTCAGTTCGGCCCCTCCGACTATTCCATGAGCCGGGGCTGGAACTCGGGCGAGCACTTTGACGAGTTCAAGGCCGCTGAGCGCGAGATGATCAAGGTGGCCCTCAAACACGGCGTCCGCCCGCGCTGCGAGATCAACGCGCCCGATGATGCCAAGTACTATATCGATCTGGGCGTCAAGGACTTTTGCCTGGGCGACGAGCTGCGCAGCCACAGCGTCTACTGGGGCCGCCAGGGCGCCGCGCTGCGCGAGATTGTCGAGACTTTGTAGAGTCCATCACATCGCCGGGACGCGCCCTCGCGGGGTCTCCAGGCAAGTATTGACTCACTGCCGAGGCGCTACACGATGCCGTGTGGCGCCTCGGCTGTCCTGCGCACATCAATCCGTCGAGGGTAGCGTCAGTCCTGGTTCACGTCGCGCTGGCGAGCCGCCGCTTGAAATAGTCCCAGAACGACCAGACCGAGACGAGTCTCCAACCCTCGCGCCCGTATTCGTTGAGCACCCGCGCGGTCCTTGCCTCTCCGCCCCGGATCGAGATGACTTGTAATCCCCCCTGCTCCATGTTGTCCCTCTTTGCTCCGCTGACACTGCATTGTAGTGGGCATTCCGCCCACTGTTTCTCCGCTGGCCGGGTCACGGGTGTGTGGTACAATGCCACAAACCACATCCAAGGAGCGAACGATGCCGATTCTGGGCAGCGCGCCGCGCGCGATCCTATTTGACTTTGACTACACCCTGGGGGATTCCTCCCCCGCCGCGGTGGCCTGCCTCCGGTATGCCCTCCGTGGCCTCGGGCTCCCCGATCGTGACCCCGCTGCCTGCGCGCGAACCATCGGCCTGGCCCTGCCGGCAGCGCTGGTAGCCCTGGCGGGACCCGAGAACGCTCACCTGACGGCCGAGTTCCACCGCCTGTTCATGGAGCGCGCCGATGAGGTGATGGTCGCCTGGACCAGTCTGTATCCCTTTACGGCCGGTCTGCTGAGCACGTTGCGGACCAGAGACATCCGAGTTGGAATCGTCTCCAACAAGGAGGCCTTTCGCATCCGCGGGATCCTTGATCGCTTTGGGCTGACCGGCCTCGTCGATACCATCGTCGGAGCGGGTGACGTGGCAGATCCCAAGCCGGCCCCGGACGCCCTGCTGCTCTGCCTTGAGAGGCTAGGCGCCGATCGAGGGCACGCTATCTATGTCGGTGACAACCTTGTGGACGGCCAGGCGGCGGCCGCAGCCGGCATCCCCTTTGTCGCGGTCACCACAGGCCATACCGGGGCGGACGACTTTAGCTCCTACGAGCCCCTGGCGATCTTTCCCGACGCCAGCGGGGTGCTCGAGTTGTTGGACGGGCGCAACGCATAGAGGGCTGGAGCGTAGCGCCTCTGGCGAGCGCTGCCAGGCAGCCGCGGCCATCATCTCCTCAAGTAAGTTTGGTTCGCCATAGCAGCAATCGGGGGCCCTCACAGGCCCCCGATTGACAACTATGCTGACCAGAGCCGCTGAACGGCACTATGTATTAGGACTCGAAATACCACTGCTCGGGATGCTCGGGATACGACCAGAGCGAGTCCCAGGTCCAGTAGCCGCCCGTCTCACTGACGTTTTTCAGGCTGTTGCGCACAAACAGCGGGTGCGGCGCATTCCCGACCGTACCGATGGTCCACACATGGTCGGCCTGGCTCTGGAGGACGCTGGCGGCAGGCTCATCCTTGTCCGTCAGGTTGTACTCCTCCATCCAGTTGTACAAGTCCTTGATGACCTGCGGGGGCTCCTCGCCCTGTGCGCCGTCGGTGTTGTACCAGCGGCCCCACAGGACACCCCAGCAGGACTCATCGCCATCCAGCGGGGCAAAGTACTTGGGCCGGCGCAGGAAAAGCGTATCGGCCGTCTCGTCGCCGTGCCACAGGCTCATCGGCTCCTCGTTGGCACCCATTTTCTGCGTCAGAAGGTTACGGGTGATGGACTTCCACTGGATCTCGACACCGATCACCTTCCAGTACTCGGTCACGAGCTCGGTGATCGGCCCCTTGGGCGTCTCAGTCTCGACCAGATCCCAGGAGATGATTACGGGCTGCTTGCTCACAGGCCACAGGCGGTGGGTCTTTTCCGCGTTCCACTCCAGCCCCATGTCGTCGAGCAGCGCGTTGGCCTTGTCAATGTCGAACTCGGCAAAGGCCTCCGCGTACTCGGTCTTGTAGTGCCGGGAAGTGGGAATCACGGTCATCTGCGTCTCGCTCGCGTTACCAAAGTAGATGACGTTGTTGATGTCGGCCCGGTTGATCGCCAGCGACAGCGCCTGGCGGAACCGGTCGTCAAAGAACACGTTACGCCACTCTTCGTCCGGCCAGTTGCAGTTGACGTTATAGACACACTCTGAACCCTTGCCCGACTCCCACAGCTTCATATGTGCGTCTGCCACCGCGGCGCCATCGGCATAGGTGCTGTAAAACAGAATGCGCAGCTGCTGCGCGGCAAAGTCATAGGTCCCACCGACCGTCTTGGCATCCAGGATGGACAGATCTGCGCAGCGATCCTGGTTCATCTTGTCGATATAGGGGAGCTGATTGCCCTCAGGATCCACCGCATGGTAATACGGGTTCCGCTCGCAGAACGCCATGGTGGGCGTATCGCGCACGGGGATATAGGCCTCCATCTTGGGCCGGTCGATGCTTTGGAACCGGTCGATCTTCTTGCCGTGGAGCTGGTACCAAAAGTCAAAACCCTCGGCCTTGGCATCCTCATTGGCCTTGTCGTTGTACTTGATATGGAACTGCTTGCAGTAGTGGGCCGGCAAAAAGTGGTTGTGGCCGAAACCGTTCCGGTGCCACATCGTCACCATCGGAAAGGCCGGATTGGGTACCTCAAAGACGAACTTGTAGGTATAGTCGTCGATGATCTCGACGTTCATCGGGATCTTGCCCGGCCGGAAATACGAGGTCAGGACGGGCGTGATGTCCGTATTGAGCTGGGTGTCCTCCCACCAGTAGCGCACATCCTCGGTCGTAAACGGCGTGCCGTCTGACCACTTCATGCCCTTGCGCATATGGCAGGTGATCTCTTTGAAATCGTCGCTCACTTCCCACGACTTGATCATGTGCTCGATGGGGTACGTCAGGTCATGGGAAATGCACAACTGGTTGGGCACGTCATTCACACGCAGCCCGTCATCGCTCATCAGGTTCGTCCCCAGCACGCCCACCGTCAACGTACCACCGAACTGGCCGATGGAGTCGATGACCTCGCAAATGCGGGGCTCCTCAGGCAGGCGCTCCTCCACGGGAGGCAGATCGCCGCTGGCGACCAGGTCTGCCAGCATAGGTGATTCCTTGTACTTTGACTCTACGGGTGCGGGCTCTGCGGTAGCCTCAACCTCCTCGACAGCCTCGGTCTCCTTCTCGACGACGACCGTGACCTCTTTCTCCACCACCTTCTCGACCACGACCGTCTCTTGGACGATCTTTTCCACCACCTCGGGTTCGCCAGCGCAGGCCGCGACAATGACCCCTGCGGTCGATAAGCCGGCCAGGCGCAGAAAATCGCGTCGTGTGTGCTTCTTCAGATCCATTCGTCCTCCTGGTAAAATCCTGCTGGCGCCCGTCGTCGCCACGCGACGACACCGCTCAGCTACGAACCCCGGGCGATTCCATCTCACGCCCATGGATACACCATTATTGCATTCCGCCATGGTGTCTGTCAAGCCTTTATCGACGAGCGCAAGACGCCAGGAGATAGCCCCAAACACAGCGGCGGGCACCCTGATGGGGGCCCGCCGCTATAGAGCTCTATCTACCTCGGAGCCCAAAGGCTCACCAGGGCAGAGTCCTACTGCTCAAAGTACCACTGCTCCGAGTACTCGGGGAATGCCCACAGCGAGTCCCACGTCCAGAACCCGCCCGTCTCCGACACGTTCTTGAGCGTGTTACGGCAAAAGATCGGGTGCGGCGCGTTCCCTACCGAGCCCAGCGTCCACACGTGCTCCGCCTGGCTCTCCAGGACCTTCCGCGCCGGCTCGTCCGAGTCCGTGATGTTGTACTCGTCCAGCCACACGTACAGGTCCTTGATCACCTGCGGGGGCTCCTCGCCCTGCTCGCCCTTGGTGTTGTACCAACGGCCCCACAGGATGCCCCATGTGTTCTCATCGCCGTCGATCGGCGCAAAGTACTTGGGCCGGCGCAGGAACAGCGTGTCTGCCGTCTCGTCACCGTGCCACAGCGACATCGGCTCCTCGTTGGCCAGGATCTTTTGCGTCAGCAGGTTACGGGTGATCGACTTCCACTGGATCTCGTACCCCACGGCCTTCCAGTACTCGGTCACCAGTTCGGTGATCGGGCCCTTGGGCGTCTCAGTCTCCACCAGGTCCCAGGAGACGATCATGGGCTGCTTGCTGACGGGCCACAGACGGTGCGTCTTGGCTTCGTTCCACTCCAGGCCCAGCTCGTCCAGCAGGGCGTTTGCCCTGTCGAGATCGAACTCGGCGTACGCCTGTGCATACTCCGGCCGGTAGTGACGGGACGACGGGATCACCGTCATCTGCGTCTCTGACGCGTTGCCAAAGTAGACCACGTTGTTGATGTCCGCCCGGTTCAGCGCCAGCGACATGGCATGGTGGAAGCGGTCGTCCTGGAAGATGTTCCGCCACTCTTCATCCGGCCAGTTGCTATTAAAGTTGTACACCACCTCAGAGCCCTTGCCCGTGTTCCACAGCTTGATGTGGGCATTAGCGGCCTGGGCGCCTTCGTTGTACGTGGCATAGAACAGGATGCGCATCTGGAACGCGCAAAAGTCATAGGTGCCGCCCACAATCTTGGCATCCATGATCGACAGGTCAGCGGCCTTGTCCATCTGCAGCTTGTCGATGTACGGCAGCTGGTTGCCCTCGGGATCGACCCCGTAATAGTACGGGTTCCGCTCCCAGAAGGACATAGACGGCGAGTCCTTCACCGGGACATACGGCGTGAGCACAGGTCGCTCGGCGTTGATGCCGGTGTCGTTTCTCTGCCCATGATACTGGTACCAAAAGTCAAAGCCGGCTTCCTTGGCCAGGTCGCCTGCCTTGTCGTTGTATTTGATGTGGAACTGCTTCATATAGTGGGCCGGCACCCAGGTGGCGCTGCTGCCCCAGAAGCCATAGTAGTGGGCGACGTTGACCAGGATCCAGTGGGCGTGCGGCTGGGCGAACGTCAGCTTGAAATTGTAGTCGTCGATGACGTCAAGCTTCATCACCTCGCCGCCCCAGCGAAAGTCCATGTGCGGCAGCGGCGTGATTTCCTCGTTCAGCATCATGTCCTCGTACCAGTACACCAGGTCCGCCGTGGTGAGCGGCTCACCATCCGACCACTTCATGCCCTTGCGCATACGGCCTGTAAAGACCATCAGGTCATCGGACATGGAGAACTCGGCCAGCACATTGGGCTCAGCGCTGGTCAGGTCGTGGGAGATGCGGCCCCAGTTCGAGCCCCAGTCACCGTTCGCCTGATCATGGTCGCCACCCTTGAGGTTGGTTGACAGGTCACCGACGGTCAGCGTGCCGCCGTACTGTCCAATCGCCTCAAGCACCTGGGTGACGCGAGGCTCCTCAGGGAGACGCTCGTCGACGGGCGGCAAGTCTCCGGAAGCGACCCGTTCTGCAAGCATCGGTGACTCACCGTACTTGCCGGGCGCAGTCACCTCCTCGACGACTTCCTCAACAACCTCTTCGGCCTCGGCCTCAGCCTCGACGAGGACCGTCACCTCCTTCTCGACCTCTTTCACGACCTCGACCGTCTCTTTGACGATCTTTTCCACGACCTCGGGCTCACCTGCGCAGGCGGCCACGATCACGCCGGCGGTAGATAGCCCCGCCAGCCGCAAGAAATCTCGACGCGTGTGCTTCTTCAGATCCATTGTTCCTCCGTGGACTCAGAGTCAAACCGATACATTACGTAGCCCTCCCCATACAGGATTCCGTGACAAACCTACAACCCTACACTGCCTCCTTCCACCATCATGCCGCAGCGCTAACAGGTAGCCGGCGGGCCGGACCCGTAGCGCTGCACATCCGATAAACAAAGGCGAGCCCGCACCGTTGGTGCGAGCCCGTATGGGGCGAAAACCGGGAATCAACCGTGATCCAGCCGTTCGCGCTAAATCCTGCAGTTTCCATAACCGCACAGACAAATTGCTTTACTCTGAACATGATCTTAGTCTAAGCTGTATACAAAGCGATGTCAAATAGAATCGCGTTGGTTAGTACATTTTCCGGCGCACAGCATTGCCAACACCTGGCGCATACCCTGCTTTTAGTTGTGATCACTATGTGAAACCGTGGCACGGCGCAAGTTGTGCCGATCACACCTGGCCCCCGACAGCGCGCGATAGCCATCACATCAAGCCGTGGGGCCCAGCACGCGATGGTCGCCAACCAGTGCTGTCCGGCAGCATGCTACGCAGAAGCCTGTCGACTCACAGCCCGATCTGGCTGCGACTGCTATCACGTCGCGATGCCTGCCTCGCAAAGATGAATGTTGCCTTTGCGCT
Organism: Anaerolineae bacterium; assembly: GCA_040772225.1. Lineage (GTDB taxonomy): Bacteria > Chloroflexota > Anaerolineae > UBA1429 > UBA1429 > JAAYED01. The sequence goes on along the minus strand of JAXGYO010000002.1, from coordinate 11,101 downwards.
GCCATCAAAGGAAATACGATTTCGGGTACTGCTATTAGCAGATTGCGTTGGCCCGATTACCTGCGCTTTTGCGTTCATTCCGCCCTTTTGGCATAGACACGCTCATGCCAGGTCACCGATGCGCCTCGAGATGCCTCCGTAGCGCGTCTGAACGACAGAAAGGCCCGGACTATGGGGAGGCGCAGCCCGCTTACCCGAGTACGAAATGCTGGATGAACCTCGCCGGTAGGTGACGCGCGCTGAGGTTGGAGAAGAATGCAGCAGGAGTGGCCACTAGAGGAAAGGGAACTGCTGCCAGCGATCGGTAGCGGCGCCCACACGAAAACCGCGGGACGCTGCATTGGCAGCGTCCCGCGGTCAGTGTCAGCAGTCAGGCCAGACTATGCCTGCTTGATCCACCACTGCTCAGGGAACTCGGTGTACGTCCAGCCCGTGTCCCATGTCCAGAACCCACCGGTCTTGGATACGTTCATGAGTGTGTCGCGGACAAGCAGAGGATGCGGCGCATTGCCGATCACGCCACAGGTCCAGACATGCTCGGCCTCGCTCTTGAGCGTGTTGTCCGCCGCCTCAGGGCTCTCCGAGATCAGGAACTCGTCCTGCCACGTGTACAGGTCCTTGATCACTTGCGGGGGCTCCTCGCCCTGCTCGCCGCCCGTGTTGTACCAGCGACCCCACAGCGGGGCCCAGCTGATCTCGTCACCGTCCAGCGGCGAGAAGAACTTGGGCCGGCGCAGGAACAGCGTGTCCGCCGACTCATCGCCGTGCCACAGGCTCATCGGCTCTTCCATCGCAGCGATCTTTTGCGTCAGCAGCGTGCGCGTGATCGACTTCCACTGCATCTCCACGCCTACGGCCTTCCAGTACTCGGTCACCAGCTCGGTGATCGGGCCCTTGGGTGTCTCCGTCTCGACCAGGTCCCAGGAGATCACGATGTCATTCTTGCTCACGGGCCACTGACGGTGCGTCTTGGCCTCATTCCAGGTCAGGCCCATCTCGTCCAGCAGTGCGTTCGCCCGATCGATATCGAACTCGGCATATGCCGTCGAGTACTCGGGCTTGTAGTACTTGCTGGCCGGGATCACCGTGTACTGGGTCTCGGTCGCATTGCCAAAGTAGATCACGTTGTTGATGTCCGCCCGGTTCACGGCCAGGGACATCGCCTGGTGCCAGCGGTCGTCCTGGAACACGGTCCGCATCTCTTCGTCAGGCCAGTTGCTGTTCCAGTTGTACACGACCTCGCCGCCCTTGCCCGAAGGCCACAGGTACATGGTCGCACCGGAAGCCGCAGCACCCTCTGCGTAGGTGGCATAGTTCAGGATGCGCAGCTGGAAGGCGGCAAAGTCATACGTGCCACCCACCGTCTTGGCGTCCAGGATCGACAGGTCTGCGCACTTGTCCACAATCATCTGGTCGATATAGGGCAGTTGCTTGCCTTCCGGGTCCACGGCGTGATAGTACGGGTTGCGCTCCATGACCGTCGCCTGCGGCGAGGTGGTCTTGGGCACATAGCACTCGAGACGCGGACGATCCGGGTTCTGGCTGCGGTTGTTCTTGTAGCCCAGCAGCTGGTACCAGAAATCGTACCCATCTTCCGTGGCCAGGTCATTGGCCTTGTCGTTGTACTTGATGTGGAACTCCTTCAAGTAGTGCGCGGGCACCCACTGGTTGTTGTCCCACCAGCCGTACCAGTGCGCCATGTTCACCAGCACGAATGCCGGCTGCGGCTTGGCAAAGGTCAGCTTGAAATTATAGTCGTCGATGATGTCCAGCTTCATGACCTCGCCGCCCCAGCGGAAGTACGTCGCCGGCAGAGGCGTGATCTCTGCGTTCAACATCATGTCTTCATAGTAGAACTTGAAATCGGCGCTGGTGAGGGGCTCGCCGTCGGACCACTTTAATCCCTTGCGCATGTGCATCGTGACCGACGTAAAGTCGTCAGACTGCTCCCAGCCCTTGAGGACATGCTCGGTTGCGTGGCCGCCGTCGTGGCCGATGCGCAGCATCGTCGGGCGGTCCATGGCCATGCTGCCGTCGTCGCCGTACAGGTTCTGGCTCAGCGTGGCCACCGTCAGGGTTCCGCCGTACTCACCGATCTCGCCCATGATCTCACAGATACGGGGCTCTTCGGGAAGGCGCTCATCGACGGGGGGCAACTCGCCAGCGGCGACGCGCTCGGCCAGCATGGGCGATTCCTGGTACTTGCCTGCGACCTCAGCGACCTCTTCCTCGACCTCTTCCTCAACCTCAGCCTCAACCTCGGGCTCAGCCTCGACGATGACCGTTACTTCCTTTTCAACTTCCTTCACAACCTCGACCGTCTCTTGGACGATCTTTTCCACGACCTCGGGCTCGCCCGCGCAGGCCGCAACGATGACACCGGCTGTGGACAAACCGGCCAGGCGAAGGAAATCACGACGGGTATGCTTGTTCAGATCCATTCTGGAAACTCCTTGATGATGTATAAACGCGCAACTCTTTAGGTGATCAAACCGCTACTGAATAGGCACCTCCCAAATTCGAGCAAACATCTGTAACGCGCCGGAGACCGATCCATCTCCACCCACGGCCGTCACTGTCGCCAAAAAAAACGAGCCGACCACCGTCATGGACGGACCAGCTCGAGTGGGCGCTATAGACTCACCTGCAAAGCTCTCGTCGGAAAGACCTGCCACGGTCACCTGTGTCAAGTACGTCATCATACCTACATCATACATACCTACTTTAGCTTAGTCAAATGAGCAGTACACTGTACGTAGTCAACACATAGAAACCCTAATTACTGGAACGCAATGCTTTGCTATCTAAACTGCTGTAATTAGATAACTCCCATGCAGGAACAGAGGATCGGCTTATGCTTTCACTCAACAACCACAACTATTTGCAGCCTCGACTGCGGTCGTTAACTTTGTTTCTCAGAAAAACCACAGAATCCGACGCCCAAAGCCCCAAAACAGCGCACCAGGGTCAGCCACCAGACCACCCCCTCGCGTGTGCTGCCGTCCGCAAGATCGCGCTACGCAAGTTCCACAAGCTAAACGCAAAAACGCGCGGTGCGCTGCAAATGCAGCGCACCGCGCTCTAACTGGCGGGGTTCAGGCGATTACGCCTGCTTGATCCACCACTGCTCAGGGAACTCGGTGTACGTCCAGCCCGTGTCCCATGTCCAGAACCCACCGGTCTTGGATACGTTCATGAGTGTGTCGCGGACAAGCAGAGGATGCGGCGCATTGCCGATCACGCCACAGGTCCAGACATGCTCGGCCTCGCTCTTGAGCGTGTTGTCCGCCGCCTCAGGGCTCTCCGAGATCAGGAACTCGTCCTGCCACGTGTACAGGTCCTTGATCACTTGCGGGGGCTCCTCGCCCTGCTCGCCGCCCGTGTTGTACCAGCGACCCCACAGCGGGGCCCAGGTGTTCTCGTCACCGTCCAGCGGCGAGAAGAACTTGGGCCGGCGCAGGAACAGCGTGTCCGCCGACTCATCGCCGTGCCACAGGCTCATCGGCTCTTCCATCGCAGCGATCTTTTGCGTCAGCAGCGTGCGCGTGATCGACTTCCACTGCATCTCCACGCCTACGGCCTTCCAGTACTCGGTCACCAGCTCGGTGATCGGGCCCTTGGGTGTCTCCGTCTCGACCAGGTCCCAGGAGATCACGATGTCATTCTTGCTCACGGGCCACTGACGGTGCGTCTTGGCCTCATTCCAGGTCAGGCCCATCTCGTCCAGCAGTGCGTTCGCCCGATCGATATCGAACTCGGCATATGCCGTCGAGTACTCGGGCTTGTAGTACTTGCTGGCCGGGATCACCGTGTACTGGGTCTCGGTCGCATTGCCAAAGTAGATCACGTTGTTGATGTCCGCCCGGTTCACGGCCAGGGACATCGCCTGGTGCCAGCGGTCGTCCTGGAACACGGTCCGCATCTCTTCGTCAGGCCAGTTGCTGTTCCAGTTGTACACGACCTCGCCGCCCTTGCCCGAAGGCCACAGGTACATGGTCGCACCGGAAGCCGCAGCACCCTCTGCGTAGGTGGCATAGTTCAGGATGCGCAGCTGGAAGGCGGCAAAGTCATACGTGCCACCCACCGTCTTGGCGTCCAGGATCGACAGGTCTGCGCACTTGTCCACAATCATCTGGTCGATATAGGGCAGTTGCTTGCCTTCCGGGTCCACGGCGTGATAGTACGGGTTGCGCTCCATGACCGTCGCCTGCGGCGAGGTGGTCTTGGGCACATAGCACTCGAGACGCGGACGATCCGGGTTCTGGCTGCGGTTGTTCTTGTAGCCCAGCAGCTGGTACCAGAAATCGTACCCATCTTCCGTGGCCAGGTCATTGGCCTTGTCGTTGTACTTGATGTGGAACTCCTTCAAGTAGTGCGCGGGCACCCACTGGTTGTTGTCCCACCAGCCGTACCAGTGCGCCATGTTCACCAGCACGAATGCCGGCTGCGGCTTGGCAAAGGTCAGCTTGAAATTATAGTCGTCGATGATGTCCAGCTTCATGACCTCGCCGCCCCAGCGGAAGTACGTCGCCGGCAGAGGCGTGATCTCTGCGTTCAACATCATGTCTTCATAGTAGAACTTGAAATCGGCGCTGGTGAGGGGCTCGCCGTCGGACCACTTTAATCCCTTGCGCATGTGCATCGTGACCGACGTAAAGTCGTCAGACTGCTCCCAGCCCTTGAGGACATGCTCGGTTGCGTGGCCGCCGTCGTGGCCGATGCGCAGCATCGTCGGGCGGTCCATGGCCATGCTGCCGTCGTCGCCGTACAGGTTCTGGCTCAGCGTGGCCACCGTCAGGGTTCCGCCGTACTCACCGATCTCGCCCATGATCTCACAGATACGGGGCTCTTCGGGAAGGCGCTCATCGACGGGGGGCAACTCGCCAGCGGCGACGCGCTCGGCCAGCATGGGCGATTCCTGGTACTTGCCTGCGACCTCAGCGACCTCTTCCTCGACCTCTTCCTCAACCTCAGCCTCAACCTCGGGCTCAGCCTCGACGATGACCGTTACTTCCTTTTCAACTTCCTTCACAACCTCGACCGTCTCTTTGACGATCTTTTCCACGACCTCGGGCTCGCCCGCGCAGGCCGCAACGATGACACCGGCTGTGGACAAACCGGCCAGGCGAAGGAAATCGCGACGGGTATGCTTCTTCAGATCCATTCTGGAAACTCCTTGGGTACTTGTTAATCTCGCTCATCGTACTCTAACCAGCCGTCTTTGTTGTTTTTCCCCTTTCTGAGCCGCTCGGAATCGACCCACGCCACAGGCAGTTCCCACAGTCTCCAATGCCCGGGCATTCCTGAACAAAACAAACCAGCCTTCTCTGTGAAAGCTGGTTTCAGTGGGCGTATACGGCGATGTACGAAAACCGCAAAGGGCTCTCTCCCACACTCATCATCGTGCAGGCCTGTTAACAACGCGAATATCTTACACGCTCACTTGCGCGATGTCAAGTGTAATGGGTCAACGCAACTTGCTTTCCGTGAGAATGTGCGACATATCACCAATGCTAAGCGCCGCATAGCATAGTCAACAATGCAATCGCTTATGTAATAAAGTCATTACGCAAGTTATCGCTGTTCATCGGCCATGTGGCGGAGGCCAGCGCCGAAGCATTTGGTACGAAGCGGCCGACGAAATCCGCAATGCCGGCCGACGCACCATGCACAACGCAGAGCGCCCCCCACCTGTTGTCAGGCGAGGGGCGCCAATAACTTGCCAGGCTACTTGATGATCTGGAGCCCGTTCAGAAGCACCAGCACCAGCAGAACGGGGGTCACGAACTTGACTACAGCAAAGAATGCGTTGATCACAGGAGCATTCCGCAGCGTGCCATCGTTGCTGAGGTGCTTTTTCACAGTCGGAGCCCCCCAGAACCAACCGACGAAAATGCAGATGAACAGGCCGCCGATCGGCAATAACACGTTCGATGAGACAAAGTCAAAGAGATCAAACATCGTCTTCCCGGCGATCTTGAAATTCGCCAGCGTGCTGCTGGACAGCGCGGCCGTTGAGCCCACCAGCGCCAGCGCGACCGCGGTAATGATCGTGCTCTTGCGCCGTGACCAGCCCAGGCGCTCGTCCAGATAGGCCACAGGGACCTCGAACAGCGACAACATGGCGCCCGTCGCCGCGATCGCGGCGAGCAAAAAGAAGAGCACCATGAACAGGTTCTGAATCACCGGCCCGCCGGGCAGCGAGCTGAACACGGCCGGCATGGTGATAAAGAGCAGCGAGGGGCCCGCGTCCGGCGCGAAACCGTAGGTGAAAACGGTGGGGAAGATCGCCATCCCGGCCAGCACAGACACCAGCAGGTCCGCCAGCATCACGCGGGTCGCGGTAGCTGGAATGTTCTGGTCCTCGCGAAAATAACTGCCGTAGGTAATCATCGTGCCCATGCCCACGGACAGCTTGAAGAAGGAGAGCCCCACCGCCGTGAGCACCGTGAGCCAGGTCACTGCGCTCCAGTCGGGCTTGAAGAGGAACGCCAGGCCCTCATTCACGCCGGACAGGGTCAGGCTGCGGATGTTGATGATGATGAGGATGCCGAACAGTATGGGCAAGAGGCGCTTGGTCATAGCCTCGATACCGCGCGACACGCCAGCGAGGATGATCGCCGCGACCCAGGCCAGCACCACCCACTGCCAGATCAGCGACTGCCAGGGGCTGCTGACAAGAGCGTTGAAGGCATCACCCGTGACGGCCGGATCGGTGCTATTCAGCCCGCCGCTGATTGCTTTGGGGATGTAGGCGAATACCCAGGCCGCGACCTCGGTGTAGAACGCCATGATGAGAAAGGCCGAGACGACCCCCGCGACGCCAATCAGCCACCAGAGCTGTCGCGGCGCGAGCTTGGTGAAGGACGTGATGGCGTTGGCACGCGTTGTCCGTCCGATGACGTGCTCTGAGATCATCACCGGCAGACCCACCAGCAACGTCGCGATCACATAGATGAAAATGAACGCCGCGCCGCCGTTCGTCCCAGTCAGCGACGGGAACTTCCAGATGTTCCCCAGGCCCACCGCAGAGCCCAAAGTCGCCGCCAGTACGCCCAGACCTGTCGTAAAGGTGTCCCGTCCAGTCCGCACTTCCGATGACATGACCGATACCCTCCCGAGCCATGATGTCGTTCCCATAGGGAGCGGTCCACCGGGGGCCATTGCCGCCCGACAAACGGGGGCATACTAGGCCTGCTGCGAGAGACTGTCAAGCCGGATTGTGAAAATCGTAACAAACTCGGAAGAGAGGAAAGCCGAGGCGCTAACGAGCCTCGGCATGCTGCCGGGTTGAACGCGCGGCGCCGGCGTCAACGCGACGGTGCCGACGAAAGAGGGCGCAGGCGCAGCAGCAGTAGTCCGGCAACAAGGATCGCCACGATCACAGGACCGGCGCGCAGCTCCTTAAACGCCCAGGCGAAATGCCAGACGTCCAGCGCGCACGCCAGGTAGGCCAGCCGGTGCAGTCTACGCCAGTGCGGACCAAGGCGACGCTGCCAGCCGGTCGTGGAAGTGATCGCTAGCGGCAGCATCAGCACCAGGGTGCTCAGGCCGACCCAGACAAAGCGGTTCTGGGCCAGGCCGGCGACGACGAGGGCGATATCGCTGCCGTTGTACAGCGTAACCCACAGCGCCAGATGCAGCACGGCATAGCCAAAGGCATACAGTCCGAGCCACCGGCGGGCGGGCATCAGCACCGCGCTGCCGTTGAGACGACGTAGGGCGCCAGGGATGAGGGAAAGGACCAGCAGCGCCAGCCCCGCGTCCCCGGCGCGGCGCACCAGCAGGCCAGCCGGGTCTGGACCGGGCCCCCAGATCGAAACAGTCAGGCCGACCCCGAGCAACGGCAACGCGGCCAGCAGGTGCGGAACCAGTCTCGCGAGACCAGGCCTGGCGCGCATTAGTAGTTCTCCGTCAGGTCCAGATCCTGGTACAGACCGCCGACATCATAACCATTGAACACTTGCGTGGCGCGTTGCCCGATGCCGCCGATCTCACGTTCGGTGGCCTGGGACCAGCGCGGGTGCGGCACCTCAGGGTTCACGTTGGCGTAAAAGCCATACTCCCGCGGGTTGGCCTTGACCCAGTAGGTCTCCGGCATCTCCGCCGTCAGCGTGATGCGCACGATGGATTTCGCGCTCTTGAACCCGTACTTCCAGGGGACCACCAGCCGCACCGGCGCGCCATTCTGTGGCGTCAGCGGCTTGCCGTAAAGCCCCGTGGCCAGGATAGTAAGCGGGTGCTGAGCCTCATCCAGCCGGAGCCCCTCTACATAGGGCCACTGCGGATCGCCGGCGCGCACGCCGGGCATTTGCTCCGGATCCGCGAGCGACTCAAAGCGCACAAAGCGTGCCTCGGGGGTCGGACGGACGTCGTCCAGAATCAGCTTGAGCGGAAAGCCGATCCACGGGATCACCATCGACCAGGCCTCCACGCAGCGCATCCGGTAGATGCGTTCCTCCTGCGGGATGGCACGCAGGTCCTGAAGGGTGTACGTGCGCGGATTGGCCGCCAGGCCGTCCACCACCACCGACCAGGGATCGGTCTTGAGGTCTGCCGCCAGCCGGGACGGGGCGCTCTTGCTCAACGAAAACTCGTAATAGTTGGTATAGCCCGCAATGCTGTCATAGGGCGTGAGCGGGTTCCCCAGTTCGTCGCTGGCCGCGCCTGCCGTTGGCGGCGACGGGTCCGGCGCAGCATCCTCAGGCGGCGCGGCGACGCCGCAGGCACTGAGCAGTGCGGCCAGTGCAGCGACGCTCGTGACGCGCATAAACTCGCGCCGGCGCAGATAGACGGGCTCCGGAGTGATAGATTCTCTGGAAATGTTCTCTATCAATGTGCCTCACTCCCCTGCTCTCATCCGATGATTAGCTTTCGGCGAGGTGTAGCACCACCAACCAGCCCTCGCCTCCCCCGCTAGCCCCCTCCACGAGGGGCAGAGATAGATCGAGACTGTGGCTTCCGGCCCACGGATATTCCCAGGTCATCCCCTCCACCACTACCACGGTGTTCTGTTCACCCTCCATCATCAGTTGCAGGTCCAGTTGTTCGCTCCCTGCAGGCCCCGAGCACGCGCCCGAGACGGCCACTTCCATTGCCAGCGTGACGGTGTAACTGCCCCAGTCGTGACCCTCAGACACCTCATAGTCGATCGTAGCCTGCCCCTCTACGCTGTACGTTGGCCCAGACCCACTGACCGATAATGGGATGCGGCCGACGGCCATGGGCTCCATGCCCACGGCCTCGGCCGGGCCAACCAGCACCTGGACCTCAAGCTCTCCCTGCAATCTGGCGCAGCCTGGCGCCGGCCCCTCGGTCGGGCGTCCTTCAGCGCCTGCTGCCACGGGTGTAGCTGTTGGCGTCGCCGTGGCAACGATCTCGACGTCCGCGGCCGCAGGGGTATTTGTGAGTGGTACAGCCATCGGAGCACGCGCTGTTGCCGTAGGCTCTGCGGTTGGCGAAACACGTGTAGCTGTGCGCTCATCTCCTCGGGCGCGGGCGCTCCGCCGCAACCGGCACATAGCAGCAGGAGCACGATCGCCGCGACCGCAGTGAGGACCCGGGGGATATGCTGAGTCCGTGAATGCATCGATGGCTCTCCTTTCACCACCGCGAGTAAGCTTGATTCTAAGGGTCGACTCTATCCTCCTTCTATGGCAATCTAGGTGAAGGAGACGCTACCGTCAAGGCACCGTCGAATCTGAGGACGGACCTCGCAGGCCAGAGGGGGAGTCAGAATCGGGTCGTCCGCCGCTATGCTTCAGATGGAGTGAGTCACCAGATTGGCACACCGCTCTTGCAGTTCTTCCAGGAACCCCTCCCGGTCCACCGGGGAGATGTACGTTGTTCCCGTGATCCAGCCGCGGCCATGCTGCCGAATCTCGATCCTGTGCCGCGACAGGGCCATGGACGACCAGAGGTTCTCGCACAATCGCAGCGAGCGAATGCGCTCATAGGGGATGCGTTCCACAAAGGGGCCAGAGCGGCAGTAGAGGTACTCGTCGCGCAGTTCATACCAGGTGACGAGCAGCAGCGACCCCGGAAAGGCGAGAAGCGGCGCCAGCAGCACGAGCGCAATCAGCCTATCACCGGCCAAGGCGCTCGGAGCAGCAACGATTATGGCCAGCAGCGCCAGTGCAATTAGGCCCACGTACCACGGATCGACTGCCGAGCGGACACGCGCGCGATCTCCATCTGTCACTCGCCGGCTCCCCCGCTGAGCGTGGAAAGATTCGTGCAATCAAACGGCGGGGGCGAAGCTCGATACCCCGCACCCCGCCATGTCACTCACAGACACAAGGAACTACTTGTCCAAGTCCACTTTCCAGACCTTCCACACCTTACCGACCAGATCGGGTCCGGGCTTGAGTGTGGGCTTGCCGGGCTGCCAGCCGGCCGGCATGACCTCGCCAGTCTCGCGCGAATGCTGGTAGGCCTTGACCTGCCGCACCAGCTCGTGGAAATTCCGGCCAACCGAGGGGGTCAGCACTTCCATCGCCTGGATGACGCCATCCGGATCGATGATAAAGCGCCCACGAATGTCGACCCCGCCAACTTCGTCATACACGCCATAGGCGCGCCCGATGGAACCTGTCATATCGGCGACCATCGGCCAGGGGAATCCCCCCTCCACCATCTTGGAGAGCTCTTCTTCCTGCCAGATCTTGTGCACAAACTGGCTGTTGGTGCTGATCGCCAGCACATCTACGCCCAGCTCGTCCAGCTCCGCCTTGTGGGCAGCGACCGCTGCCAGTTCCGTCGGTCAAACAAACGTAAAGTCACCCGGGTAGAAGCAGATCATGGTCCACTTGCCGGCATAGTCAGCCAGCTTAACCCGCTTCCAGCCGCCCTCAAAGTAGGCATTGCCCTCGAACAAGGGGGCCTTGCCGCCTGCTCGAGCCACTACTGGCTCCGTGTACGGATTCACGACATAACTCTCACCCATACTGACACCTCCAATTGATGATGGTCACCCCGGCAGAACTGCTCCACTTGCGGGTGCCGGACTGGCCGCAAGCCCTCTCACGCGACACTGTCTGTCATAGGCAGAGTCCCCCCGTGAAAGCGGTCAGACACTCACAATTAGTATATACCAAATGCT
>JAXGYO010000001.1:0-1168 GCA_040772225.1 Anaerolineae bacterium | reverse complement strand
TCGAACCATGGCACACGGGGCACTGCGCCGACTTCGGGAGCGGGACCCCTTCGCGGCTTAGAGCGGTTCTCGGAAGTTTTCTCTAGTTATTGAGGAGGTACTTTTGGATAGCGCCTGAATGTGCATTTCATGCCTATGCCATTGATGCCCAATGCAGAGAACTGCACGCTTGCGGAACTGGATGTAGCGATCCGGTGCTCGAAGCGTCAGCAGGACGCTTTCCGTATGCAGGCGATCAAAGCGCTGCTACTCGGTGTGACCCGCTCCGTCGTCGCGGAGCTGTTCGCCGTTACCGAACGCGCGGTCTACGACTGGATCGATCGGTTCAACGAGTCGGGCATTGACGGGCTGTTCGATAAGCCTCGAAGTGGCCGTCCTCGGAAGATTCCGCCCGAGGCGAACGCCCGTCTGGAGGAGGTAGTCAAGAAGCCCGAAGAGGCGGGCGAGGTGCACTGGACAGGCCGTAAGTTCCACGGCTATGTGCGAGAGGCGCTCGGGATAGAGATCGGCTATAGCACGGTGCAACGATGGCTTCGGGAGCGCGGTTTCCGGCTGAAAGTTCCCCAGCCATGGCCTGATCGTCAGGATGAGGAGCTTCGTGCGGCGTTCGTGGAGCGGCTCTGCACTTGGCTGGGTGACGAAGAGATAGACCTGTGGTATCTGGACGAGATGGGTGTGGAAGGCGATCCGCGTCCTCGTCGGCGTTACATCCGCCAGGGAGAGAAAGGGCGTATCACCAAGAACGGCGACCATCTCCGCATGAACGTCACGGGGATGGTGTGTCCACGGACCGGAGTGTTCTACGCTCTGGAGTTCTCTCATACAAACACGGCGGTCTTCGCGGCATTCCTCGAGCACGCCAATAGGGACCTGACCCTTGAGCGCAGGCGCAACCTGCTGATCTGCGACAACGCATCCTGGCACAAAGCGAGTACCCTGGACTGGGGCCGTTTCGAGCCCATCTACCTGCCGCCTTACTCGCCGGACCTGAACCCCATCGAGCGTCTGTGGTTGCTGATCAAAAGTGAGTGGTTCACCGACTTCGTCGCCAAGACGGAGGCCCAACTCATCCATCGGCTCGACCAGGCTCTTCTGTGGGCCATGGACCGCACCCAGGGCAACCAAACCACCTGCAAACCCAAAACCAAACTACGACACACACAGGAAG